>NZ_JAEHGD010000009.1 GCF_016097405.1 methane-oxidizing endosymbiont of Gigantopelta aegis | reverse complement strand
ATACCGAAAAACAACTGCGTCTAGCGCGCTATTTTTACCGTCAACTAGCCCAGTTTTTTGGTCAGCCCTTTTTCATCGAAAAACCTATGCTACGCCTATTATCTGATGAAAAAGAGCGAAAAATTGCCGAAAAGCGTTGCCATGACCCACAATACCAACGCTTTTTATCCAGTATTCAGATGCATTATGCTGGTCTTCATAGTCCGTTTGGGTTCTTACAACAGCAACAAACCGCCTATTTAACCACCGTTCCATTATTAGCCAACTTAAGACAATGGTTTAAGCAGCAGGGCGCGCTGATAAACAGCCGCTTTAACCCGACTGCTTTAAACTTGTCTACACCTTTAAAATGGCGCGGCCAAACCGTTAAACGCCTTATTTTTTGCCAAGGCCATGAAAATCTGGAAAATCCCTGGTTTAACTATTTGCCGTTAAAACCAGTCAAAGGTGAAATTCTGACCGCTTTCAGCCCGGTTCCTTTAATCGACACACTACTCAATTATGGCCATTGGTTTATACCACTGGACAACCAGCATTTTAAAACAGGCGCCAGCTTTGACCGCGAAACACGCGACACCCACACCACAGCAATCGTCAAGAACCAGCTTCTGGCCAGCTTAAAACGTGTTTACCCCGCTGCCGCAACAAAAGCTGAAATCCATCAGCACCAGGCCGGAATACGGCCCACTACAGCCGACAGGAAGCCCTTTATAGGCCATCATCCTGTGCATAAAAACCTTTATATTTTTAATGGCTTTGGCGCTAAGGGCAGTTTACAGATTCCTTATTACAGCCAGTTCTTCATTCGCCATTTGTTACACAACACGCCCTTGCCCCCAGACTGCGATATTCGCCGCTATGACTAAACCCTTATCCTTAACACAACAAGTGCATCAAATCATTCGCGCCCATTTAATGCCGGAAGATTACGCCATCGACGCCACCTGTGGCAATGGCCATGACAGCGTTTTCCTAGCCCGACACGCCGCCCATGTGTTTGCTTTCGACATCCAAAAACAAGCGATAGAAAATACACGAAAACGTATCCATGATGAAGGCTTAACGGACAAAGTCAGCCTGTATTGCACCGGCCATCAGCATCTTGCCGAAACTGTGCCGTCACAATTCCATCAACGTATTAAGGCGATTACTTTTAACCTAGGTTATCTTCCCGGCAGTGATAAACGCATCATCACCCAAGCAGAATCGACCCTGAAAGCATTGCATGCCAGCCTGCAACTACTCGCCCCAACCGGCCTGATTACGCTGTTGATTTACCCCGGCCACAGCGGTGGCGATACGGAATACCACAGCATACAACATTGGCTAAGCCAGTCTTCCGACCCGCTTCAAATCGACGTCATTGAATCGGCCCGAATCCGCCCTGGCAGTCCACTACTGTATGTGTTACAAAAAACCCGTTTCAACAACACCCTGGACAGACTATGAAAGCCATTGCCTATCAAGCCGACCGTATTCTTCGCGATATTGAATTACCCAAGCCTTCTCCTGACATGCATGATTTGGTAGTGGAGGTAAAAGCCGTTGCGGTGAACCCGGTGGATAATAAAATCCGCCAGCGGATAACGCCGGATGCAGGAGAATTTAAAGTCTTGGGCTGGGATGCTGCCGGTATTGTGCAGGAAGTGGGGGAGCGGGTAACCTTGTTCAAGCCGGGCGATGCAGTTTTTTATGCCGGCGCAATCGATAGGCCCGGCTGTTTTTGCGATTTTCACCGCGTAGATGAACGCATTGTCGGCCATAAGCCTGAGTCATTGAGTTTTATTGAAGCGGCTGCTTTGCCACTCACGAGTATTACTGCCTGGGAATTGTTATTCGACAGGCTTGCTGTCAGCACAGATAACATAGGGCGTTTATTGATTGTCGGTGCGGCAGGCGGTGTCGGCTCTATGTTGACGCAACTAGCACATCATTTAACCGAATTAACGGTGATTGGAACAGCCTCACGTGAACAAAGCCAAGCTTGGGTTAAAGCGATGGGGGCTGATTTTATATTGAATCATCAACAGTCATTAGTCACACAGCTTAAACAACTGGATTTTGATAGTGTCGATTTAGTCGCTAGCCTGACCCATACCGATGCGCACTTTGCTGATTTAGTGGACTGTCTTGCACCTCAAGGCAAGCTTGGATTGATTGATGACCCGAAAAACATCGACATCGGCTTATTAAAACAAAAAAGCCTGTCACTGCATGGGGAGTTTATGTACACCCGCCCCTTGTTCAAGACCGATGATATGATTGAGCAACACCGCTTGTTAAACCGAGTCGCCCAACTGGTAGATGCCGGCATTTTAAAAACTACCTTACAGCAATGCATGGGGCTATTGAATGCCGAGAACCTGGAAAAGGCATTGACAACATTAAATCAGGGCCACACCCTCGGCAAGATTGTACTGGAAAATAACACCAGTCCTTA
>NZ_JAEHGD010000008.1 GCF_016097405.1 methane-oxidizing endosymbiont of Gigantopelta aegis | reverse complement strand
CAACCGGGTGAGCAGTTACGAGACTCCGAGGCAAAGTCTGCGCCATTGGGCCAGACAGCCGAAAACGTCAGCGCCCTCTCAAAAAATTAACGCTTGATCGTCCCTTGCAGCGCAAGGCGAATAATATCTTCACAGCTTTTATCCTCACTCGTAACACCTTGCACCATTTTACTGGCATCGGCAGGCTTATAGCCGAGTGCACATAAGGCGGTGATGGCTTCTTGCCTTGGGTTGCCCGGATTTGCTCCTGACGACTGACCGGGGTTTATCTTAATCCCTGTCTCTGAATTCTCGCTTAATGCCGGCAGCCTATCACGCATTTCTACAATCAGGCGTTCGGCGGTTTTTTTGCCGACACCGGGTAAACGTATCAACGATTGCGTATCATTATCTTCAATGCAGCGGCGGAACTCTTCAGCACTTTGGCCAGACAAGATAGTCAAGGCCAGTTTGGGACCAACGCCATTGACTTTAATCAGGGTTCTGAACATCAAGCGGTCGCTTTCTTTCGAAAAGCCAAACAAAATATGCGCATCGTCCCGCACCACCAGGTGAGTATATAAGGCCACTTCATCCCCCACCATTGGCAAGTCGTAAAAGGTGGTCATCGGTGCTTCGATTTCATAGCCGACGCCATGGACATCCAACAGCAATTGCGGCGGATTTTTAGACAGCAATTTTCCGCGTAAAAATCCAATCATAACCCAGCTCTACTCAAGCGTTGTTGAGTTTGTTGATGATGGCTGTGGCACAGACAAACCCCCAATGCATCCCCCGCATCAACCTGCAATGTGCCTTGAATATTTAACAGAATTTTGACCATATGCTGCACCTGAGCCTTATCGGCATTGCCTTTGCCTACTAGCGCCTGTTTGATTTGCCGCGCCGCGTATTCATGCACCGGCAGGTCGCAATTAAGCGCGGCGCAGATAGCCGCGCCTCGGGCCTGCCCCAGTTTCAGGGCAGAGTCGGCATTTTTGTGCATAAACACCTGCTCGATTGCCATTTGTTCCGGACTGTACATGGCAATGACTTCTGTGATGCCATCAAAGACCTGTTTTAGGCGTTGCGGAAAAGTATCTGCTTTAATACGGATACTGCCACTGGCAATATAACGACTACTGTTTACACCGGCTTCGATGATACCGTAGCCGGTGATACGGGAGCCAGGATCTATCCCTAGAATTCGGCTCAAAACCTATCTCCGCCGTTGTCATTTATGTCAGCCGAACTTTGTCCGGGGCGTGTCATAACAAACATCAAGTGTTTATGCGATGGGTTTCGCGGGCGCTCCACCCATCCTACAAAAAAGATATTCAAGCCATAATACATAATCAACAAAGCGTAAATCAGGAAGCTGCCATTTTTTCCATGATATCGTCGCTGATATCGGCGTTGGAATAAACTTCCTGCACATCGTCCAGGTCTTCCAAACGCTCAATCAAACGTATCATTTTTTCGGCGGTGGCTTCATCCAAATCGGTTTTGTTATCCGCATGCATGGTTACTTCACTATTCTCAGGCTCCAGGCCTGCCGCCACCATCGCTTCTTTGACATTTAAATACTCTTGCGGATCGGTAAATACATCAATAGACCCATCGTCATTGGTGATGACATCTTCAGCACCCGCTTCCAAGGCCGCTTCCATCACAGCATCTTCATTGACGCCTGCTGGATAACTGATAATACCCACTTTACGGAACATATAGGCCACCGAGCCATCGGTGCCTAAGTTACCGCCAGCCTTTGAAAAAGCATGACGAACTTCCGCCACGGTACGGTTGCGATTGTCAGTCAAACAATCAACCATCACCGCTGTACCGCCTGGTCCATAGCCTTCGTAACGAACTTCTTCGTAATTGACACCATCCATCGTCCCTGAAGCTTTTTTTATCGTATTTTCGATGGTATCCTTTTTCATATTAGCGCCCAACGCCTTATCAATGGCCGTTCGTAACGCCGGGTTGTTCGCCGGATCCGGGCCTTTTTTAGCGGCCACCGTAATTTCTCGAATCAGTTTAGTAAAAATTTTACCGCGTTTGGCGTCCTGTGCGCCTTTGCGATGTTTGATATTTGCCCACTTACTATGTCCTGCCATTGTTTTCTCTCATTTAATCCGTTGAATAATTATCATTGCTCTGTTTACAAAAAACATAATCGTAAAGTAACTACTCACCCCTTCAGAAACACTGGGTGTAGGGGATTGATTTTTCAGGCTTGTGCAACAAGGATGTTGCACAGAGCTACATGGATGTATTTACGCGTCCTTAAAAATCAATACCCTACGGCCACTAAATGATTACCGTGCGAGTAGTTACATCGTAAAATCAATAATTTACACGCCCATCATGTTTTCTACCGCATTCAGAGCTTATTCATTAATAAATCCAGAACCGGCCGCAACGAGGGACCGTCCACAAAATAATCAGCTTCCTGTTTGACCCGCTCGCGTGCGGCAACACCGCCAAAGCCTATCACCACAGCGCCGGCGTGTTTAGCTTCTAGGTCGGTATTACCATCACCAATCATTGCAGTTTTTTTATCTGCTGAAAGCTGCTTGCAAATTTCCGCTTTGCCGCCACTTCGGGCCAACGGTGATTGCGTATCAAAACCTTGATAACGCCCTTCGTCATCAAACACGATATTGACAGCATGAACTTTGGCAGCGGGAATATTGAGTTTTTCCGCCAGCGGCAAAATCGCCTGCCGAATACCACCACTGATGATATGAATGTCTTTACCCGCCTGCTGCAAGCGGCTTATCACCGTATCGACATCGTCCACCATCTGCATAATATAAAGTTGCGCCAGCCAATCGATCGCTTGTTTGTCTGGTTTAATTAATTGCAGGCGTTTGCCATAAACCTCCTGCAATGCAATTTCACCATTCATGGCCTGATTGGTCAATGCGGCCACCTGATCAAAAGCACCACTTTTTCGTGCCAGTTCATCGATACCTTCCACCGTACTCAAGGTACTATCGCAGTCAAAACAGATGACGTCAAAACTCATAATTGAATTTGCTTGAGCGTTTTAACTGCCGGAATATCACAAACTGCTTGTAGCCGAGCATCATCTAAAGGTTCTGAAATACTGATGACAGCCATGGCTTGTTGTTGACTGTCAGCCGTACCGACCTGCATACGGGAAATATTGATATTGGATTCGCCCAATACCGAACTGATCGCAGAGATGACGCCAGGTTTGTCTTCATGTTTGGTAACCAGTAAAACGCCTTCCGGCACGACTTCAATTTCAAAATCATTGATTTTGATAATTCTGGGATGACTGTCGCCGAGTAAAGTGCCTTCTAGTGAAACTGTTTCCCCATTATCGCAATGGCCTTTCACTTTAATCACCGACAAATAGCCTTCCGCCTCATCTGTCCGGGTTTCGACCAATGAAATGCCCTGCTTCTTGGCGATATTCTCGGCATTGACGCTATTCACGGGCGTCGAAAACTGATCGACTAACATGCCCACCAAAACTTCAACCGAAATCGGTCTGATTTCGACATCAGCCACCTGTCCACAAGCGACCACATCCAGTGTTTTAATCGGCGCATCGATCAGGTTGATTAGCATTTTGCCCAGAATATGTGCCAGCCCCATAAACGGCTTGACCTTTCTCAGCGCATCGGCTGACAGTCGGGTAATATTCAGTGCATTAATGGCTTCGCCGGTTTCTAGGTAGGTAACGACCTGACGTGCGATTTCAACACTGACCGCCACTTGAGCTTCACGGGTTGATGCGCCTAAATGTGGTGTAAAGGCGATATTATCCAATGTCAGTAAAGGCGAATCTTTCGGCGGTTCATGTTCAAACACATCTAACGCCGCCTTGGCGATTTGACCATTAGTCAAGGCATCATATAAAGCCGCTTCATCCACCAGGCCACCGCGCGCGCAGTTAATCAACATGGCACTTTTTTTCATCGCCGCCAGTTGCTCAGCACCGATGATATGACGGGTTTTTTCCAGCAGAGGACAATGCAAGGTCAAATAGTCGGCTTGCTTGACCAGTTCTTCCAAGCTGACCGATTCTGCACCATATTCGGCAAAAATTTCCGGCGTAACAAAAGGGTCATAAGCGATAACGCGCATGTTAAGCCCATTGCCGCGTTGTGCAACGATACGGCCAATCGTGCCGAAACCTAAAATCGCCAAGGTCTTGTGTGAAACTTCAGCTCCCATCAATTTGGAACGTTCCCATTTCCCCGCCTTGACCGAGGCATTCGCCTCTGGCAGATTCCGGCTCAAGGAAAACATGTGTGCAATGGCTAATTCGGCAGTCGTCGTGGCATTAGCATCCGGCGTATTCATGACGATCACGCCTTGTTCGGTTGCGGCCTGAATATCGACATTATCGACACCGATCCCGGCACGGCCGACAACTTTGAGATTTTTAGCGGCTTTCAGGACTTTAGCGGTCACCGTGGTACCGCTGCGAATCAATAAGGCATCAAACTCTGGAATCAATTCGCATAATTCATCTTCACTCAGGCCCGTTTGAATATGCACCTGAATATCGGACTGTTCATTCAGAAAATTGATGCCATCGTCGGCCAGCTTGTCGGAAATCAGTATTTTTTTCATGCGTCGGGTTTATCAAAGGATGGAATAAACCCGCTATTTTAGCAGCTTTAGCCTGAAAATGAGAAAATTATACCGCTCCAGTATTTAGTCTTATCCAAGCGATTAAAGCCACTTCTTTGATAGCTCCCAAATACCGGATAACCTGCTGCTAACGATCGAAAAAAATAACTCAGCGGTAACTTACCGAATCACCGTTTATCGACAGCGGCCTGGGGTTTGCTATGATTAAAAGATATTTCTACGTTTCATACAGAAAATCAGCTCAATGTTACGTCATTCACTCGGTTTAAAACAAAAAATTCAATTATTGGTGTGGTTGCCGGTCACGTTAATGTTTGTGTTTACAT
>NZ_JAEHGD010000007.1 GCF_016097405.1 methane-oxidizing endosymbiont of Gigantopelta aegis | reverse complement strand
AATACCCTGAGAATTCTGAGTGGTCGGTAACTCGGTAAAATCGCCAATAAATCGATAATGGCGAACGGCGTAACCATATAGGCCAGTTTTTTAGCGAAAACCTTTTTCAGTGCCGTCATAAAACGGAAACGAATCGATAAATATTCGCAGTGTTCGTAATAATCGATAATCAAACGATGGCTGTCTGAATAAATCCACATCCTGAGTAAATATTCGGCAATAAATACGCTAACGACAAAATGCTCAAGATAGATACTCCACTGCCCCAAACCATGCTCTACTTCATACACCAAAGAAGATACACTGGCGATAACCAGCACAATCATGAACATATCGAAGCGGGATTTTAATTTGCTCTTCGGGTTTTCCAGCAGGTCATAAAAAAACCGCTTACAGTGTTGGTAACGTATGGAGTTTTTTAAAAAATACGCGATATAAACAAGAAATCTGGCAAGCATTAACGCTGAAAAGTTTGGGGAACAAATGAACAGTGTAGCCGGAAAAACACGCAGATTCTATTTTTTAAACTGAATCACCTTATTCACAGGATTCAAAATCAATTCATCCATCGCAACATGACGGGGAGCGGCTAAGACATAAGCGACGACATCGGCGACATCCTCGGCCTTCAATGCCTGTTTTTCAGCTTCACCCGGACAAAAATCTAACACGTCAAAAAACGGCGTTCTGACCATCCCCGGGTTGATTAGAGAAACCCGTACCGAACTTTTACCACACTCATCGGCAAGGCTCTGGCAAAACCCCCTTAGGGCGAATTTACTGGCACAATAAATCGTGCCTTTACGCGCACCGCGCAAGGCGGCCTCCGAACCAATATAAATCAGATTAGCATGCGCTTTTTGCTTCAATTTAGCTAGCAACGCCTTGGTCAGAAAAACCTGGGCCGTAAAATTCACCGTCATCAACTGCTCAATCTGAGGCCCGGAAAATTCTTCTAACGAGGCAAAGCGCCCAAAGCCTGCGGCAAACACCACAGCATCTAGCTGCGGATGCTGTGCTTGAATTTGGCGGCATGTGTCTGGAATCGCCTCCAGCTGACTTAAATCCAATTCAACCGGAAAAAACACCGGATGCGGCTGGCTGAATTTGCTCACATCACGGCTACAACCAATCACCCGATGCCCCTGTTGCAACAATTTCCGGCTGACGGCCCGACCAATGCCCGAACTCGCACCGATCACCAATACCGTCCGTGTCATACTGTGCATGGAAAAAAGATATCTTCTGGAATATAGTCCAGCAGCATCCGGCTGCATTGCGCCATCATTTCCTGCTCCAGATCGTCCCGGTAACTGACCATACCCGCCGCATGCTGTAACGGGCTGGCAAACAGCTTTTCTTCAGGATAAAGTTTGTAGATCTTTTTATAGTATTTTTCCGGCAGCCGAAACACGCCTAAACTCACCGAATGTAACGACGCAACATCAATACGGCTGAAAACCTGCTCAAATAACTGTCGATAAGTGTCTTTGTAATGTTCTTGATAAATTAAAGGGTCAAAGCGCAAGCCTAGACGCCAGCCCTGTTGCTGCAATTTAACCATCGCTTCCAACCGTTTTTGCAAAGGCGGAGCCTTATGTTCTAATTTATCCGCTACATCCTCCGGCGACAAACTGAACGCCACAATACAACGCGGCCAAGGCGAATACTGCAATAACCGACGAATCTGCGTGCTTTTACTGCGCAACTCCAGCCAGGCATTATCCAGTTTTTCGAATTGCGGTAAAAAATAATCGACAAACCCGGTCACCGGCTCCAGCGCCAGACTGTCACAATCATAACCGGAGAAAAAATGCACCGGCTGTGCCGCATGTTGTGCACTGATTGCCCTGATGTCATCCATATAGTCTTCATAATTGACAAACAGGACATAATTGGCCGATTGATACATGCCTTGCAGAAAACAATAGCGGCAATCATACAAACAATTGAGCATGTGCGAGAAATAATAATTCTGCTGCGCACCAATGCCATAACCCGCCGGCGCGGGCAACGCATAACCTTTATGCTTACGCGCCAAAATCAAGGCCGGTTGTTGTTTTTGAATACGGAAATTCTGCGCCTTAGGATTAAACACCTCACCATAGCGTTCACATTCAATCTGCCTGGCTTCCGGAAAACGCTGGCAAATTTGTTGCACTCGTGGATGCTGTTTAATCGCTTGTTCGATATAAATTCGGGTGATCATGCGTTAAGCTGAATTTCCCGACTGCGATTTATCATGCCTGCCACCCCATCATCAAGGGAAATAAATGCTCATCCCTAAAATAATTCATCCAGTCGCTTACCGACACGACGAATATGCTCTTTTAAATTTTGATTTCTCAGGGTCTCCAGATTAACCACATCAAAAAAATAAGGCAAGTTGCTCTCTTCATTTAAACAATAAGCCAGCTTTCTGTCATCGCCAAGAACTGCAATATCCACATCACTGCCTTTTTTAAAATTACCCTTTGCCCGAGAGCCAAATAAAATGCAGGTTTTAATATTGTTTTTCCTTAATATCTCCAGAATAGTCGCTAGTTCATCCTCTGTGAATCCGAACATATCATATCTCTGAATTTATTGTGTAATGCTTCAAGCAATAAAAAATAGTCATTCTTGATTTTTTGATAAACCTCATTGGCTATGTTTTCATCATAAGTATGTACAGTAAGATTTCTGTCCATCAATGCATCCAACCATCTGCCTCCATCTTCAATCAAGCCCATACTGAAAGACTGCTTTATCGCCTCTCGTGGAGACTTTGCGTCATACCCCAAAAACCCCAGATAATCCTTCATCAATTTCCATGCAAGTTCAAAAGTCGTTTCAAAAAACTGGATACATCCTGCTTTTTCCACGATTGATGGGTTATTAATCGCCAACGCATCTTTTAACAATAAAAAAGATTTATCAAAATTCTCAAAGCGTTGAATATAGCGTACATCGTCCATTCACTCACACCTTATTTTTAGATAAGCATCTGCTGTTTTTTGCAACTGCTCATCCACCGTAATCACCACCTTCCAGCCCAATAACGCCCAAGCTTTGGAGCTACCTTATTGAATGCTATATTTTATCTCAGAATTTCCCGCAAAAAGGGAATAACTTGAATGGCTATGATAAGGCCTAACATCCACCTGTTGATTTTGTTTTCCGCTTTTATTTCAAACAATAATTTCTCTATGCTGTTTACGCGTAGGTCAATATCATGAATCTTTTGCTCAACATCTTTTTGTTCTTTATTTTTTTCTTCTGTTAAGGCAATCGCGGCTTTTTCTGCTGTTTCTTCATCAACCCCAGCCTTTCTAAATGCGTTATAAACTTCTGTAATCATGGTCGTCATAATTTTACGCCCTTACCCCCCGCTGATACTGCCATTGTCAAAGCACTAAATATATCGTATATCATTCATTAACGGATGCCTTTTTGTTCAAAAAAACTTCTGCCGTTTTCCTCAACTGCTCATCCATCGTAATCACCGGCTTCCAGCCCAATAACTCCCGCGCTTTGGCGCTATCGACCTGTAATGAACCAAACAAGCGATTGGCCACCTGCTCCTTGCCCAATAATTTGGCCACAAACCGCATCCAACTGACCGGCACCGGTACAAGCCGGGGGGGGTTATCGAGTGCCTTGGCAACCTTTCGTAATAGCTCCGTGGTCGAAACATCTTCGCCATCTGAAATCAAAAAAATCTCATTGGCCGCCTTCGGATGATCGATACAATGAATAATAAAACTCACCAAATTATCTAAAGCAACCAGTGAACGTTTGTTATGAATGGCACCAAAAGGCAGGGGAATACCTTTGTTCACCCATTTCATCATTGCGGCAAAATTAGCTTTAACGCCGGGACCATACACCAATGGCGGACGAATAATCACGACTTCCATATTCGTTTCCCGGACTAATTTTAACAGACCCTGCTCAGCTTCATATTTGGATAAACCATAAGGGTCGTCTGGTTCAACAAAATCATCGGGTTTAAACGGTTTGTTTAGCTCAGTCATTTCACCATTCACCTTGACTGAACTTAAATAAATAAACCGCTTCACACCCGAGTCAGCCGCCATTTTTGCCAAAGCCAGACTTGCATCGCAGTTGACTAAACGAAACTCATGCAAAGGATTCTCAGACTTTTCCTGCATCATATGAACCCGAGCAGCAAGATGAATCACAACATCAATATTCTGTAATTGATGTTTTAACTGTTTTCTTGATGATTGCGCATCATCAATTAATGACTCCATAGAACCAATAAGCTGTTCTACTTCTGTAGGTAACAGATTTGTTTGCTGTCGCGATAATGAAATGACTTTTTGACCAGTTTTAATTAAATAATTAACCAAAACACTACCAACAAACCCTGTTGCACCTGCTACTAAAATGTTCATTTATCAGGACCTTTTATGGCATAAATAAGCAATGCAATAAAAGCAAAAATCTGATCTATTTTTCGACGTCGTAATTGGTTTGCTTTAACAGCTAACTTAAGCACTCCTATTCTAGATGAAACATTTAGGTCATAAATCTTCAGGACATTGATTAGCATAGCTACATAATCAAAGGCTTGACCAGACAAAATAGTCTGTATTCGATGCAATTTCCCTCTAAAAGATGTATTAGCACCTATTTGATTATTATCGTGTTGCCTGTATTTCATTTTAGGAACTGAGTCAATAAACCATTTATATTGGTTATGCCTTAAAATTGCATAAGACAACCAATCATGAAGAATAAAATTATCCAACTCAGGAAACTGATTTAAATAATATTTTATTAGACTCGCTGCTTTATTAGTGAAGATATAGGTACACCCAGGCCCTGCTGCCTCGAATAAATAATCGAACTCTCTTTGTGGCTGAGCTTTATCAATTAACTTTTCTCGTCCATCTTCCCAAAAAGCAATAACATTCGCTGAATAAGCTTCTGCATGATGCTTTCCCATCTGCCCTATTCCATGGATCAACTTATCTGAAAACCAGATATCATCCTGGTCAGAAAAAGCAATATAGTCATAACCAGAAAAATCGACATCGCGAATCAATCGAAAAAAGTTTTTAGCAGCCCCTCCAAATCGTTTTCCATACCCAAGAATCGTTAAATTAATATGTTCTCGATCTAAGGTCTTGCAATAGTCATAACTATCATCTGCTGACAAATCAATACTGATAAATACCTGTACATTAACTTTAATTTGATTAAGTATGGAGTCTAGTTGCTTATTAATAAATGGCTTTCCATTATATATAGCCAACAAAACTGCAACTTTTGGAAAATCCAAAGTATTCATATGCCCTTACAGAATCAGAATATTCTCAACTTCAAATCGTTCATAAATTTTCGTTTTTATTTTTCAACTTCCAATGTTTATTAAAATTGTTATACTTTTATGTAGGAATTATATCTCTAATTATCAGTACTTAGGAATATAAGTACTTATTTAGATATTTTTGCATCCCGCGATGAAAGTATTGAATTTTTCAACAAAAAAAGCCTAAAAGCCTTATTATATAAAAAAAACTGTCTTCGAATATTCCATCGGTTTAAAACTTTGCGCCGGATAGATGAGTTT
>NZ_JAEHGD010000006.1 GCF_016097405.1 methane-oxidizing endosymbiont of Gigantopelta aegis | reverse complement strand
CCATTGCACCTACTTTTAAAAATGAACACTTAATCAGTTCTGCTTTGCGCACCATAATATCCGGGGCGGTGCCATTTTCAAGAAAGCCGTAGCCTTTGTCTTGAAACCATTTTTTAACGAGTGTTTGCAATTATTATTCACCTCTATGTTATATTTTTATATTCATTATATATACGCAAAGCGACATAGGCATCATTCGCCGCATACAATAATTGATTGTCAGACAACTTAGGCATTGCCCAATTGGATGTTGATATATGTTTTGATTTATTAAAATTCTTGTTAAAGACTATGGCAACGGCAGCTCTGGCACCTATTTGATCACGATAGCCTTTTTCACGAAACACAGTACAAAGATCGAGTACTGCATTGAGTTTAACACCAAATTTATTATAAATATGTGCTTTATCAGATTTTAACCCAAAACCCACTTTAAGTACTTTATCTGATTGAAATATCTCCAGCAAATATTGCCGGCAATCTTCATGACATAGCTGAAAAATAAAGGCTTTATTCGATAATGAAAATTGAACGACATGCGGACCTTCGCTTTTCTCACCTTTGGCAAAAGTAGGCTTTGATTCAGTATCAAAACCGACTATTTTAGAATTTATAATTTCATTTGTCGCTGTAACAAAGGCTTCTATTGAGTTAGGGACAAATATTTGCTGCAAAAGAAGGCCGTCAAAAGGTGCTAACAACTTTGACTCTTGCTTTGTAGGTGACTGCTTTGTAGCTGATAGTAACATATTTTATAAGTCTTTAGCTTGAACTATTAATTGCTGAATGTTCCCATTTACAGCGAAAGTTTTGCCTGCAACTCATCTGAAGAATGGATAGGTGCAGCACATTGAAAACCGGAGCAAATATAGGCAATCCCTTCGTCCTGAGCTCGATGTTCAGATAAGTGTTCAGATAAGTGTTCAGATAAGTGTTCAGATAAGCGCTTTGGTAAGCGTTCAGCTAAACCTTCTGGTAAGTCATTATAGGTATTATCAATGGCCAAACAAAGCTGATTGGGCGCATATTTCTTTTGACAAAGACTCTGCCATTCTTTCACCACACTTTCTGAACCACGCAGTACAATGATTGTTGGTGGGAAGAGTATATCTTCTAAGGCCAACAATAAACTAGCATGTCCATAAGGCATTTGTTGCAATTTTGGCCATGCGGCACGAACCGTTCTTTCTGCCGCATCAATGTATTGAGTATTACCCAGTATATGGCCTAATCGACCTAAAGCAAAGGCTGCGACCGCATTACCACTGGGAATAGACTCATCTGAAAACGACTTAGTGCGAGTGATCAGCGTTTCATGGTCGTTGGCGGTAAAGAAAAACCCGCCATTTTCTTTGTCTTCAAACTCTAATAGAAGCACATCAGCCAATTGCATGGCAAAGTGCATGTCTTCAGTTTTCCAGCGCACTTGCAGCAATTCAATCAAGGCATCCAATAAGAAGGCATAATCATCCAGATAGGCCGCTAAACGAGCCTGACCATCCTTATAGGTAGCCAATAGACGATTATCAAGCCATAAAGTCTGTTTGATAAATTCGACTGCTTTTTCAGCCGCTTCAATATATTCCGATTGCTTGTCTGAGCGCATGTTTAAGCCGTGCTGAAAAAGCCGCCCTGCTTTGGCTAGGCCTTTAATCATTAGTGCATTCCAGGCCGTCAGTATTTTTTCATCCCGACCGGGTTTTATCCGTTGCTCACGTTGTTCGAATAATAGCACTCGTGCTGTATCTAATAAGGAATCGACCGTTTCAATGGGCAAAGAAAACTGCGTTGCCAGTTCATTCCTGTCTGTATAAATATGCAGATTCCAGGCACCTTCAAAGTTACTGGATCTATCCAGACCATAATGCGCAGCTAGGATCGGATACAGTTGTTCGTCTGACTGAAGTATGTGTTTCACTTCGTCTCTATTCCAGACATAAAACTTTCCTTCCTGCCCTTCCGTATCCGCATCCAGAGTCGAATAAAATCCCCCTTCGGGTGCTTGCATTTCTCGAATAACCCAATCAGCCGTCTCTTCTATCGTACGCTTAAACAGCGCCGAAGCATCATCTCCGGTCTTTTTTGATGCATTTTGTAATAACTGCCAGGCATCACAATAAATGCTTAACAAGGGACCATTATCATAAAGCATTTTTTCAAAATGAGGGATCATCCAATAGTCATCGACTGAATAACGGCAGATTCCACCTCCTAGATGATCGTAGACACCACCTGAGGCCATCTTTTTCAGGCTAAAAAGCACCATTTCAAGTCCAGCGATGTCTTCATGACCTTGCTGTGCTGTCAAATTTTGATAATGCAATAGACCTTCAAGGCTGCTTAGGTGCGGAAACTTAGGGGCTTTTCCAAAACCACCATTGATCGCATCATAGGCTTGTTTAAGCTCTTCTCTGAACAGGTTAAATGGCTCGGCATTAATTTCATCCTGATTTTGATGCGGTTTTTCATAATCTTTGAGCGCTTGTTTTAAGCTAGTTTTAGACGCTATGACTTTTTCTGGTTGACTATGATAAAAATCAGACAATTGTTTTAGTAACTCAGGAAAGGCCGGCATTTGATACCGTTCCTCAGCAGGAAAGTAAGTGCCAGCATAAAAAGGCAGTTGATCATCCGCTGACAAAAAGACCGTTAGTGGCCAGCCTCCTGCTCGTTTAAGCATTAGTTGATGTGCAGTTTGATAAATTTTATCCAGATCAGGACGCTCTTCCCTATCTACTTTGATATTTATGAAATGCGTATTCATTATTTCTGCAATCGCTTCATTTTCAAAGGATTCATGAGCCATGACATGACACCAGTGACAGGCAGAATAACCAATTGAGAGTAAGATCGGTTTATTCTCTCTTTTAGCAAGATCCAGTGATTCTTGATTCCAAGGATACCATGCGACTGGATTATGAGCATGCTGTTGTAAATAGGGACTGGTTTCATTACTGAGTTTATTACTATACTTCATATTTATACACTCGCTTATACAAATAGCGTTAGCACACCCGTATAGCCATACAATTTATTATGGTGTATTTCACCATTGGCAAAAAAGCCGGTCAGAGGGAAATCACCGAGCGTATCATGGATCATTTTAATTTCTTCAGAATCTTTACCAAACTGCTCCCGCCCTCGCCCCAAACATGAAACATAAATCCCTCCTTTAGGCTTTTGTTTCAGACGGCTGGCAATTTTATCAAGCATGTCCTGCATATCATCAATGGCCGTTTGTTCATTACGTTCACAAAATATCATCTCATGCCCTTCAATGAGCTTATCATTAATGGCAAAGAGTTTTTTTCCAACATCCACACCCACCAGATTACGCACAATATAATCACTTTGATCGCTGCCATTAACACACAATCCGGTAAAGATTTCATTGGCACGATCCTTTAACGCGTCAATATGAGCGATGCCACAATCCTGCATCAAAACATCAAGGGCAGGCTGATTGTCCAGCGTATAAAGCACGTTATCTTTGGCACGAGTAATGGTTCGTTTAACAGCAATGGGCCGACATCCTTGGCTCAAATTACTTAACACGGGAATGTTTTCTGAAAAGAAAACACCCGAAACACCTCCCGTGAATACTTCATCAGACACCTGATATTGTTTATCACTGGAGGATGTCAAGCCACCCACTAGAAAGCAATCCTGTACCTGTTGTTGAATATCTTGAATAAGATTTTGTGTTTGCTGATAAAAAGGATCACCATGAATAATACCAAAGTGAGTCAAAAAATGATCTGTCTTATTAAACAATGCCATATCTTTCACATCTTTAATCAGTGGCAGCATAGAGAGTTCGTTCAGATCAAAGTTGGCCAATAAAATACTCACGGCAGGTCGGTCGTAAAGCTCCTGTCCCGTCGCAATAATACCAACACCAATGGTTCCAAGCCAATGCTCAATACCGGTTTTATTCTTACACTGTTTTAATAAATCAGGGTAGGCATCGGCCATCGCATCAGTGACATAAATGAAACCAAAGTTATACTCATCTGGGATTGCTTCAAGTTGCTTAAGACAGTCCATAATAACCGCCTGAGCATCGTCATACTGGCAACTTATATTTAAAAAATGTTCCATAAATTCAATAAGCCTTGTGTTTTAAATGTTTAAAATGCCTATACCTGACTATTTCGCTGTAGGTGTGCATACGGTGGCAAAGTCTGTAAGCGATTGTCCGTCAATGCTTTACCGATAGTAAAATGATAAAGACTCTGAAACGCCTGATTGCCTTCATTTAAGCCCATCAAGTCATGTACGCCATCATCAAAAAAACAACCAATGCCCGTACCGCGTAGCCCAATGGACTCAGCCTCCAGATAAAGCACCTGACCAATAAGACCCGCTTCCCAAAATAATTGTCGATAAAGCCAGGGCTTTTGCGTCATATTTTTCGCCAAGTGAAGTTCATATTCAGCTATCATGCCAAAACTTATCACCCCATCGCTAGCAATATCTTGATGACAGGATAATGTTTTGGCAGCTTCCTTCGCATCGCCTGCCATTAAACGGAACAGCTTTAAATGTTCTGGACAGTCATCGGGTTTAAGCCACTCATAGTCCTGATTTAAACTGCTTTTAAATTTGTTTTCTATGTCATCAGTGCGTAAAAAACAATACAAGCCGGGTTCCAATCCCTCAACTTGATGAATAAAAATAAGCAGGTGAATCCTAGGTCGCCATGCAATCGTATCACAGGCTGGTACGCCTTGACGCGACAAGGTTAAATCTAGCAGTCGATATAGCATTTGCTTGCTCAGCAATGGCTTGTTCGTCAACCCCGTATTCGCCTCAAAGTCCTGCGCACTGCGTCTTTGTTTAATGATCGTGCTGGCTGGCTTATCAGAATAGGATTCAGATATTAGTTCCGGCAAGACGGGAGCAGGCCATAAAGGCTCAGCGGTTTCAGGTTTAGTCGCTGCCAGTGATGCTTCAGAAATAATAGGCCAATCATCAAGATGCTGTGATGAAAGTACATTAGCCTGACCGAACCACTGCCCTTTTGCTGACTGTGCTATTATTTCTTTTAGGGTACTATTTTTTAGAGCACCGTTTTTTACTAGCAAAGAATCATCATAAAAGTCATTTTTCTGGGTTTTTATCAATAACATCACGTCCGAAAACTCACGTTCTGCTGCGGCAAAATCTGCCTCTCGATCCAGACCTAAAAGTATTTCAATGTCTTTGTCACTGGCAGACGTTAGAATATCTACTTGCCAGCCCAATGTAGCGGCTGCATAACGAATTGCTGCGATGGCATGGCCGACATCAAGCTGACAATAACGATAGGCACGCTCACCATATTTCCATGCTTCTCGCCAATGGACTGAAGACAGACCGATGAGAAAAGAATGGTCGGGAAGTATTGATTTTTTATGCCTAAATTGACAACGTTGTTCAAGAATGTGATCCCGACTCACATAGTGATAGACACCCTCTGACATAGCCTCACAGTTTTCGATGATGACATAAGCTTCAGTAGGATGTAAATTACCACTGGATGGATTACAACGAAGCGCCCAGCGAGTATCCTCATATTGTTTCCATGCCGAAAGCCCCAGTGACAACTCCAATAATTGAGCAATACTGTTTAATGAAAGCGGTTGTGATGGAATTGTTTCTGGATGGTCTAAATCTTTATACAATACCCTCGTCGGCTGTACAAGTAATGGGAGTTCCAGCTCAGTACACCCTTTGAAGGTTCTAAACGCCTCCGGCTGATTTTTCCAGTCCAAGCCCTCAGGACCTGATGCATAACGCTGAAAATGATGTTTGGTTTGCTGATGGTAGTCTAGGATTTTCTGCAGTGCTGATATATTCATAGCTAAGAGATGGGTCTCAAAAAAGAATAAACAATATGACAATTTTTAAGGT
>NZ_JAEHGD010000005.1:13461-20856 GCF_016097405.1 methane-oxidizing endosymbiont of Gigantopelta aegis | reverse complement strand
TAGTGATGCGGAAGATATTTTGTTGATACTGCCGGCCGACCATGTGATTACGCAGCCTGAGGTATTTAGACAGGTGGTGGCGAAAGCAAATAGCCTAGCTGAACAGGGCTACATGGTGACATTTGGAATTGTGCCGACTGCACCAGAAACAGGTTATGGTTATATCAATACTGGGGCTGCGGCTGATGAGCAGAGTTTTCATATTCAAGCATTTGTCGAAAAGCCGGATAGGGATACGGCTAAAACCTATTTGGATAGCGGTGATTATTTCTGGAACAGCGGCATGTTTATGTTTAAGGCCGGGCGCTATCTTGAGGAACTGGCAAACTATCGGCCGGATATTCTGCAAGCGTGTGAAAATGCCCTTGCAAAAACCGAACAAGATAGAGATTTTCTACGGCCAGATAAAGAGGCCTTTTTGGCCTGTCCTGCCGATTCTATCGATTATGCGGTGATGGAAAAAACTGATCGCGCCGTTATGATTCCACTCGATGCCGGTTGGAACGATATTGGCTCCTGGTCGGCGCTATGGGATATCACCGATAAGGACGAGGCCGGCAATGCTGTCAGCGGTGATGTGATAGCACTTGATACACGTGATTCATTTTTGATGGCGGGTAATAAATTACTGGTGACTGTCGGAGTCGAAAATCTGGTCGTGATTGAAACCGATGATGCAGTGATGATTGCCAGCAAAGATCGCGTGCAAGATGTCAAGGATGCTGTAGAGCAATTAAAACAACGGCAACGGCCCGAGGCGACTTTGCATCGTAAGGTTTACCGGCCTTGGGGCTATTATCATTGCATTGAGCAGGGTGAGCGCCATCAGACTAAACGCATTGTGGTTAATCCAGGGGCGAAATTATCGCTGCAAAAGCATCATCATCGCGCCGAACATTGGATTGTGGTGAAAGGGACGGCGATGGTGACGCGCGATGATGAAAAGATTCTGTTGACCGAAAATGAATCCACTTATATTCCATTAGGGGTGACGCATTGTTTGCACAATCCCGGCGTGATTCCACTGGAAATTGTTGAAGTTCAATCCGGCAGCTATCTTGGTGAAGACGATATTATCCGGTTCCAGGATGATTATGGCCGCCAATAATCAGCATCGATGGCTTAACGGAAACAGACAATAAAAATGACTGCCCTTGCCCAGTTGGCTTTCAATTTTCAATTGGGCATCATGGCGCACCAACACATGTTTGACAATGGAAAGGCCAAGTCCTGTGCCTTGAATTTTTTTAGACCGGTTTCGATCTACACGATAAAAGCGTTCGGTGATGCGCGGAATATCGGCCCCGGCAATGCCTTCACCCTGGTCTTCCACGGATAAACATAGATACTTGTCCCTGCGCGACCAAGTGACGATAACGGGTTTGTCGGCAGGCGAATATTTCAAAGCATTGACCAGCAAATTGCTGAAGGCACTGCGCAGCTCCTGTTCATCGCCGAGAAGATTATCTGTGCAGCGAATATTGAGCTGAATCCGCTGGGCGTTTTTACCGATGATTTGACCTTCATGACAAATCTGGCGTAACAGTTTTGGAATATCGACACAGTCCTGGTGTTTTTCCCGGGTTTCCAGCCGGGTCAGTAATAACAAATCATCAATCAGGCTTTGCATACGCTCGGTCTGCAAGGCCATTTTATCAAAACAGCGCGCATAAAAAGGACTGGGTGCAGGTTGTTCTTTCAAAGTCTCCAGATAGCCCTTTAAAACCGTCAGCGGCGTTCGTAATTCATGTGAGACATTGACGGCAAAGTCTTTACGCATCTGTTCCAGTTTACGTAAATGGGTAATATCATTTGCTAGTAATAGGCGTTGCCCTGCACCATAGGGGACGATTTTGATTTGTAACAAAGCTTCATCGGTGAGAGGGGAGGGTATCGTGATGGGATCTTTATAATCTCGGGACAATAAATACTGAATAAAGACAGGTGTGCGCAACAAATTGATAATGCGTTGGCCTCGGTCTTTTTTTCTCAGCCCCAATATTTGTCGAGCTGCTTTATTGCTCCATTCAATCTCATCATGCTTGCCTAAAACGACAGCAGCATCCGGCAGGGCATCGGTGGAGCGGTGAAAACGCTCCAGCATTTTGCTGAGCTTTTTCTTGCTTTGTTTTTGGCGTTTGCGAATTTTATACAGGTGAAGATAAATTTCTTCCCAGATGCCTTTTGCCTGTTTATTATCGGTCAGATAGCCGACGCTTAAATTTCGCTCCAGTTTATTGATCAGAAGACTCTGTTGTATTAATAACACAACGGCAAGCAACAATAATAGTAGAGTCAAATGGCCGATAAACAGGCTGGCCACAATAGCCATGATCAGCCAGAAACTGACAATTTTGATTTCACGGGTCCAGCGATTCATTTGTCTTCTGTTGCCGAAAAGCGATAGCCGAAGCCGCGAACCGTCTGAATGGCCTCTTTACAGCCATGTTCAGCCAAAACTTTGCGCAGACGCCGGATATGCACATCGACTGTGCGTTCTTCGACATACACACTGCGGCCCCAGACCTGATCCAATAATTGGGTGCGGCTGAATACCTTGTCTGGATTCTGCATAAAAAAGTGTATCAATTTAAATTCCAGGGGACTAACATCCAGGATTTGATTATTGATGGTTAGAATATGTTTATCCGTATTGAGTTGAAACACGCCTTGTTGCAGAAGTGGTTGGTTGTTGTTTGGCGACGTGCGGCGTAACACGGCATGAATACGCGCCACTAACTCTTTCGGTGAGAATGGCTTAGTCATATAATCATCGGCGCCAATTTCAAGCCCCCTGACTTTGTCATCTTCCTCGCCGCGGGCGGTCAGCATGATAATGGGCAGTTTTTTCAAGGTAGGGTCTTTTTTCAGGCGGCGGGCAAGTTCGACGCCACTGATGCCAGGTAGCATCCAGTCCAGCACCATTAAATCCGGCGTATTGTCAGCTAGAATTTCTTGTGCCTGTTCTGCCGTATTTGCAGACAAGGTTGAAAAGTCCGCTTGTTGTAGAATCATTTCCAGCATTTCCAGAATGGCTTCTTCATCTTCAACTAACAGAATGGTTTTTTGCATGAGGCTTTCTCGAATGTTTATGCAACAGATAAAAGTAACAGAACTATATGACAATGCAATGACATTGTATGGCAATCATTAACAGACTATGAGCAGTTATCCCCAGAAACTGTGGATAACTCTGTGGATGAGGTGTTTGTTTTGCCCTGAAAAAGGCATATATTCAGGCGTGTTCATAAATCGTACAGAAAATAGACAATGTAAAATAAGATTTTATAAAACAATACCTTATCATTTATAGCGAGATGTTGATTTAATTTTTAAAGGTGCGTGGTAAGTGTTTGATTTTAGCCTGTGTATAGTTATACAAAGTTGCTTAAGTTGACATCAAGCCTTTGCCATTGTTCTGGCGTTGCCGGCAGTCCAAAGCGGACGCTCTCAGGCGATTCAAACAAGCGAATCAGAATACCTTGTTTCGCCAGATGCTGAAACAGGCTCTCAGCTTTTTGAGTTTTAACCCACTGAAACAAGTCAGTTCCGCCGGTAGGGGTTAGACCATGCTGCGTCAGAAGACATTTTAATTGCTGCGACTGATGTCGGAGTCGATGCCGTGTTTGTTGTTGCCAGTCGCTGTCTTGCAAGGCCAGTTTTGCCACATGGCGAGCGGGATGGCTGATGCGCCAGGGGCCAAGCTGGCGCTGTAATCGAGATAAGAGATTCGGTTCTGCAATGACAAAGCCGCAACGAATCCCGGCCAGACCAAAAAACTTGCCGATAGAGCGTAAAATAATCAGTCCCTTCCGGCTTGGCTCCGTGCTCAGACTGTATTCAGGCTGACAATCGATAAAGGCCTCATCGATAATTAGCCAGCCACTGCGTTTTTGCAGTTGCCTGTGCCAGTCAAGCAGGCGGGAGCGGCTAAAGATTTCGCCAGTCGGATTGTTTGGATTGATAATGACCAGAACATCGGTTTCCGGTAATACCGCATCGATTTGTTGGCTTTGGACCTGACGGATTTTGTGACCGGCCTGCTGCCAGTTCGCGGCGTGTTCGGCATAGGCGGGCGTCAACAAGGTGACGCGGCAAGGTGGACGTAACATCGGCAGGGTTTGAATGGCGGCCTGGCTTCCTGCAACCGGTAAAATAGCCGGGTTGCCATAATAGGATGCCGCCGCTTGAATTAGGCCGTCATTATCTTCCGGTAAACGTTGCCAACAATGCGCCGGAATCGGCGGTACTGGCCAGCCATCAGGATTGATGCCGGTAGATAAATCCAGCCAGCCGGCTAATGGGATGCGATAGTGTTTAGCCGCTTGTTGCAGTTGGCCGCCATGGTCAAGCAAAATAATCTCCGATAGCGATGACGACGCACCAACATAGCAGCGATCGCTCTACGAGCTGATTGGCTTTAACGATATCGTCGCTTTGCGTTAAGTGTTGGCTGCCAAACCAGGGTTTTTGTCGAAAGCGACCATGATAAACCGCCGGTCCGCCAAGCTGTCTGTTTAATGCACCGGCGCCGCTGGTCATCACCGGCCCGGCATTCGGGCTTTCCAGCAGACGGGCTTGCATTTTCCAACAGGACAACGCCAGCCGTGTCTGTCCCATCAACGCGTAGGACAAGGCGGTCAAGCGCGCAGGGATGTAGTTTAGACTATCATCCATACGGGCAGCAAAACGCCCAAAAAAGCGATAGCGAGCATTTTTATACCCCCACATCGCATCGAGTGTATTGCTCAAGCGATAAAAAATTACGCCGGCAGGCCCTGCCAGCACAAACCAGAAGAGAGGTGCGAACACAGCATCGGCACCATTTTCCAGAACCGATTCAATTGCGGCATTTTGGATTTGTCGGACGTCCATTTGGTCTGTGTTACGACTGACCATATAACCTACAGCGGCGCGAGCCTGTTCGATTGGCTGGGTTTGCAGTGCCTGGTACACCCTGTTGGCATGTTGTTTCAGGCTACTGGGTGCAATGCATAAATACAGCACCAGGCTATTGACGGTTAGTTCGGTTGTTGCCGGTAAATGGAAAGACAGCATTAACAATGGCAAGGGTAGGGTCAACAGCGCCCATGCCAGCATACCCAGAAGTTTCTGTCGGGCAGGGCTGTGTTCAGGGTGACAGAGGCGTGATTCGAGATTGTTTGCCAGCCAGCCAAAGCCCACCAGCGGATGATATCGCTTCGGCTCACCGAGGCGATAATCCAGAATAATCGCGAGTATAATAGTCAGGGTTATCGTCATGGGAAGCGCACAATGCCATATTCCGGGGTTAAATTCAAATGGAATAAAGTGCAATCACCCTATTAACAAGTAATGGCTTAAGGCTCTCCCAACAATTTAACGTGTTACTGTTTTCTTTGATATTCTGTAACTATTCACGCCTTCAGAAGCACTGGAGATAGGGTATTGATTTTTCAGGACGCGTAGATACATCCATGTAGCTCTGTTCAACATCCTTGTTGCACAAGCCTGAAAAATCAATACCCTATCTCCACTAAATGATTACCGTGTGGGTAGTTATGATATTTTAATCGTTTTTTAGAGGATCGTAATCGACAATGAAAAAGGATGTTGCACAAGAATGAAGGCTCAAACCCTGATGGTGCAAGGCACTACCTCCGATGCTGGAAAAAGTGCCCTAGTGACAGCCTTGTGCCGTTATTATGCGCGCCGGAATATTCGCGTCGCGCCGTTCAAACCGCAGAATATGGCCTTGAACAGCGCTGTTACCGAAGATGGCGGCGAAATTGGCCGGGCGCAGGCGGTACAGGCCGCGGCCTGCTATTTAAAACCGCATACCGATATGAATCCGGTCTTGTTAAAGCCAAATTCCGATAAAACCGCGCAGGTCATTATTCATGGTAAGGCTTATAAAAATCTGAGTGCGCAACAATACCATGCCTACAAAAAACAGGCGCAGCGGGCGGTCTTAGAATCCTGGCGGCGTTTGAGTCAGTGTTATGACAAAGTCATCGTAGAAGGTGCAGGCAGCCCCGCCGAAATCAATTTACGTGAGGGCGATATTGCTAACATGGGCTTTGCTGAGAGTGTTGATTGTCCCGTGATATTGATTGCCGATATTGATAAAGGCGGCGTTTTCGCTCACTTGGTTGGTACCTTGGCGCTGTTGTCAGAAAGCGAGCGGCAGCGTGTGGTAGGCTTTGTGATTAACCGTTTTCGGGGCGATATTGACATTTTACAACCCGGGCTGGATTGGTTGGAACAGAAAACCGGGAAGCCGGTGTTGGCGGTATTGCCCTATTTGCAGGATTTTTACCTGGAAGCGGAAGACAGCTTGAAACAGATTGCGGTCAGCCAGCATGCCGATGTGCAATCGTTCAATATCGTCATTCCAGCCTTGCCGCGCATTAGTAATCATACCGATTTTGACCCGTTGCACTTGCAACCGGATGTGCAATTGCATTTTGTCAAACATGCCGATACGGCGCCGGCGGCCGATCTTGTCATTTTGCCCGGCAGTAAATCAGTTCGGGATGATTTGTATTGGCTGAAACAGCAAGGTTGGCCGGCATATTTGAACCGGCATTTGCGCTATGGTGGAAAAGTATTAGGTATTTGTGGTGGCTATCAAATGCTGGGGAGCCAAATTCATGATCCGCAAGGGATTGAAGGTGAGGCGGGTGTCAGCGCAGGGTTGGGTTGGCTAGATATTGAAACCGTTTTACATCGCGAAAAATGCTTGATGCAGCGGCAAGGGCGTCTGTGGCGTGGTGAGATTGAGGTAGTCGGTTACGAGATTCATGCCGGTCTTTCAACCGGCCCGGATACGCAAAGAGCGGTTATAGATTATGGCACCAGCCAGGATGGTGCGCGTTCAGAAGATAATCAGGTTATGGGTTGTTATTTGCACGGCCTGTTCGATCAGGCCGAAGCCCGCCAGCAGTTGTTGGCCTGGGCGGGGTATCGCGGCACAACACAGCTCGATTTGCATGAAAAACGCGAGCAGGGCATCAATATGATTGCCGATGCGGTTGAGCGTTATTTTGATTTCAAGCGGCTGAATAAAGCCATAGCGAAAAATGCCGCGTACAAAAAAGGCGCAGAATGCGCCTTTTAGTGTATGTTATTGCGGTTGTACATTGGCTGCTGTCAGTCCTTTAGGGCCGGTCTCAATGTCAAATTCAACCGCCTGTCCAGGTGATAATGTCTTGAAGCCATCGCCACTGATTACTGAATAGTGTACGAATACATCTTCATTGCCTTCATCCGGTTCAATAAAACCAAAACCTTTTGAATTATTAAACCATTTAACAGTACCCGTTGCCATTTGGAGAACTCCTTAAAATAAATCAATACAAATACAGAATGGCAAATAATCACCTGAACGGCTTATCTGCAATCTGATGGCAGTAT
>NZ_JAEHGD010000005.1:5282-10285 GCF_016097405.1 methane-oxidizing endosymbiont of Gigantopelta aegis | reverse complement strand
GTCAGTGATGGTGAAAAACAGGACAACCATCTGCCTATTTTTATCGGTCAAGAAGAGGGAAAATCTTACATTGGCGCTTTAAAGCTTATTATCCCGGCTGTTTTTATCATTATTATGCTGTTTTTTATGTTTCGACAATCTAAGTTAAGCCAAGGATGAATAAACGCTTAAAAGTCAGCCGATTTATTTACCAATACAAAATGATGAGAAGATTTTGCCGAGCAAGTCGTCGGCGGTGAATTCGCCGGTTATTTCGGCGAGGGCATTCTGTGCTAGGCGCAGGTCTTCGGCGACCAGTTCGCCGGATTGCTGTTCGAGTTGAGCTAAAGCATTGCTGATGGATTGTTCGGCCTGTTTCAAGGCTTCGATGTGGCGCTGGCGGGCGATAAAAACATCTTCGCTGGCGGCATTGAAGCCGACACTTTTTTTCAGATAATCGGTCAATAAATCCATTCCTGCGCCAGATTTAATGGATAAATAAATCTGGCAATCCTGCGAGGTTTCGACAATTTCGGGTTCAATGCCGAGCAAGTCGATTTTATTGTAGATTTTTGTGACATCAATATCAGGTGGCAGTGATTTCATAATGTCATCGACATCAGGGTCTGTGCTGTCGATCAATAGCAGCACTTTGTCCGCTTTCTTTATTTCATGATGCGCACGGCGAATACCTTCTTGCTCCACGGCATTACGGCTTTCTCTGAGGCCTGCGGTATCGACAATATGCAGGGGCATGCCGTCGAGTTGAATATGTTCTCTTAAGATATCGCGGGTTGTGCCGGCCTCGTCAGTGACGATGGCGGCATCGTGCCCTGCCAGCGCGTTAAGCAGGCTGGACTTCCCCGCATTGGGTTTGCCGGCCAATACGATGGTCATGCCTTCGCGCAGCAGGCGGCCTTGTCGGGCTGTTTGTAGAATTTGCCTTACGCTGTCAAGTAAGGCTTGCAGTTTTGTCTGGACGATACCGTCGCTGAGGAAGTCGATTTCTTCATCGACAAAATCAATGGCGGCTTCGACATAGATTCTGAGTTCGGTCAGTTCATTGACCAGCGCGTTAATTTTTTCAGAAAAAAGGCCTTGTAAAGATTTTTGTGCAGAACGAACCGATTGCTCGGTACTGCTTTCAATCAGATCGGCAATAGCCTCGGCCTGGGCTAGGTCAATTTTGTTATTGAGGAAGGCTCGTTCGCTGAATTCACCTGGTTTTGCCAGGCGTGCGCCACATTCTAGCACTCGCTTAAGCAACATATTAAGGACTACGGTGCCACCATGACCCTGAAGTTCCAGTATATCTTCACCGGTAAATGACGCAGGTCCTGGAAAATAAAGCAGAATGCCGGAATCGATAGTCTGTTGCGCAGCGTCCAGAAAAGGCGAAAAAATCGCCATTCTGGGGGTGAGCTTTTTAGGTGAGATGCGCCCTGCAATCTGTTGCACTGCCGGGCCTGAGATACGGATGATACCGACGCCACCATTTCCAGGGGGAGTGGCTATGGCGGCAATGGTGTCGGTATCAAAAGAGGACATGCTTATTTTTCGGCTTCAATTTGTCGGGTGATATACCACTGCTGAAGAATGGACAACGTGTTGTTCCAGACCCAGTACAGCACTAAACCTGCCGGGAAGAACAGGAAGAAAATGGTAAACACTATCGGGAACATTTTCATAATCTTCGCCTGTAATGGGTCGACTGGCGCCGGATTCAGGCTTTGTTGAATCTTCATGGTAATCCCCATCAGAATTGGCAAGATATAGAACGGATCTTGTGCCGATAAGTCTTGAATCCAGAGCGCAAATTCGGCCTGCCGCAGTTCCACGGTTTCCACCAATACCCAATACAGCGAAATGAAGACCGGAATCTGCACCATAATCGGTAAACAGCCGCCCAGAGGGTTTACCTTTTCCCGTTTGTACATTGCCATCATTTCGGTATTGAAGCGTTGACGATCGTCTTTGTATTTTTCTTGCAGCGCTTTCAGTTTAGGCTGAATTTTGCGCATTTTTGCCATTGACCGGTAGCTGGCCTGTGACAGTTTAAAGAACAATAATTTAATGACTAGCGTCACGCCCAAAATAGCGACGCCCCAGTTACCGACATAGTCATGGATTTCATTCAGCAGCCAGTAAATAGGTTTGGCGATGATGGTCAGCCAGCTATAATCGACGGTGAGTTCTAAGCCTTCGGCAACCTGTTCCATCAGCGGTTGAATTTTAGGTCCGGCAAATAAATGCGCCGTATAGACATGGTTATCATGCGGAGCGACTTCATAAGCGGGTGAGTAGGTGCCAATCACATAGCGCCAGCCTTTAAGTTCTTTGGTGTACAGGTGATTTTCCTGGTCGGCCGGTGGCACCCAGGCGGCGGCAAAATAATGTTGTACCATGGCTGCCCAGCCGCCTAATGTGGCGACATCGAGATTTTGTTCGGCCATGTCTTCAAAGTCAATTTTCTGGTACTTGTCTTCCTGCGTATAAATCACGCCACCCGCATAAGTCCGAATGAAATTATTGCCTTTTTTATCGGTATAAGGCACGCGCAGCAGTTGGCTGTATTGACGGCCAGACCAGGCCGTGTCAGTGTCGTTATTGACTTTGTGCTCAAGGGTGACGTCATAACTGCCTTTTTTGAATATGTAGGTTTTGGTGACCGTCAAGCCCTGGTTATTAGTCCAGGTTAAAGGGACGACCAGTGTGTCAGCGCCTTGATTCAATTCGTAATGTAAACTTTCCGCTTTAAAAATAGCATGATGGTTGGGGGCTGTTGATGAGCCATCGGCAGCAATCAGACCATTTTGCGCCAGATAAAGGCGATCTGGATGGGTGTCGAACAAACGAATGGGTGATTTGTCGACAACGACAGGGTCGAGTCCCACCATTTCGCGCAATTTATTGACCCAGGTGTTTTCTTTTTCTTTTGGGTATTGCAGTAAATCTAGGTTGCGTAAGGTGCCCCCTTCGGTATCGATTTCAATAGCGATAACATCGGTTTTAACCCGAATAATCTGATTTTTTGGCGCATTTTCTTCCATGCCGGCTTTTACAGGCGTTGTGGTGTCGCTGTTAATTGCATTATTCTGATTTCCACCCTGCCCGGCGATAACGGGTGTCTCAGAGGCAATAATCTGCGGTTTAGGGCCGTAATCGAACTGCCAGGCTTCCCAAATCATATAGGAAATCATCACGAAAGCCATGATGAGTACAAATCTAAGATTATCCATTATTTTTTACCAAAATTATTCTAAAAACGGGTTGCGATGCAAAACAAACGGGCATTTTATCAGGCATTGTAAGATGCGTTAAGAAACTTTGTGTGCTTTACACAAAGCATGATGAACGGAGAGGTAATCAAGGATAAAACGGCAGGGCTTAATTGATAAAAGATACTGTGGAAAAGTGTAATAAATAGTGTATCCCACCGGTTTTTTTGAGATTAATCTGTGCCTGAAGGCACAGAATTTACGCTGCCGAGTTGTTTGTTGAGTTTACGCCAGTGCTTTTCCAATGATTTTCTTAATTGTTCGGAGCTTGCCGTTGCTGAATCTTTGCGGGCTAAAACAACAAAATCAATATTCTTGAGCTTATGTTGCTGTAAACGAAAGCTTTCCCGTGCAGCGCGTTTTAAAATATTTCGGATAACGGCTTTTTTGATATTTTTTTTAGCGATTGCAAGGCCGAGTCTGGGGTGCCCCAAATTATTCTCGATTGCTAATACGGTAAAATAACGATCTGTCGAACGTTTGGCGTTCGAAAAGACCTTTTTATAATCGTTGGCCGTCCGTAGCCTGAGCTGAACGGGAAACGCAAAGTTTTGCGCTGACAAATTAAACAGTCAGCGATTTGCGACCTTTCGCTCTACGAGCATTCAGCACTTTACGACCGTTTTTGGTTGCCATTCTTGCACGAAAACCGTGTGTTCTTGCGCGTTTGATTTTGCTGGGTTGATACGTTCTTTTCATTGCTCTGCCTAATTAACAAAATACGAGATATTAGAGAATCGGCAATAATACGGTAAATAATCGACTTTTGTCAATTTATATTATTGGGCGAGGCCTTGAAAAATACTTATTCCCCGCCTTTCTATATGGTATAAAGGAAATTCCCTTTACATGACTTCAAATTGATTATGTACGAAGACCTGGAAACGGCAGACTCTACTGAAAACCTGAAGCGGGTGGTGATTGATCCTGTCACACGGGTGGAAGGGCATGGAAAAGTCACCTTGTTATTGGATGAGGATAATAAGGTCAGGCAGGCGCGCTTACATATCGTCGAGTTTCGTGGCTTTGAACGTTTCATACAAGGCCGTCCTTATTGGGAACTCCCAGTTCTGGTGCAGCGCTTGTGCGGTATTTGTCCGGTCAGTCATCATCTGGCGGCGGCTAAGGCGATTGATCAACTGGTCGGTATTGATCCCGACAGTTTGCCACCTACAGCCGAAAAGCTTCGACGTTTACTGCATTTTGGTCAGGTATTACAGTCACATGCGTTGCATTTCTTTCATCTAGCCAGTCCTGATTTGTTGTTTGGGTTTGACAGCGATGTCAGCAAGCGCAATATCATCGCTGTGTTGGAGGAATTTCCGGATATCGGTCTCAAAGGTATAAAACTTAGAAAATATGGCCAGGAAGTTATCTGTATGATTACCGGTAAACGGATTCATGGTACCGGTGCAATACCCGGCGGCATGAATAAGTCACTCAGCCAGGAAGAGTGTGATTATTTACGGCAAGACATCGATGCGGTGATTCAATGGGCTGATGAGGCCGTTGCCTTGGTGCAAAAAGTGTATGAATCTAATTTACCGTATCATGATCAATTTGCCACCGTACCCAGTCATTTTTTGAGTTTGAGTCGTTCCGATGGCCGGCTGGAGCTTTATCATGGCGGTTTGCGGGCAAAAAATAAGCACGGTGACATGATTTTCGATCAGGTCGATTATTGCCAGTATAACGACTATATTCATGAAGCCGTCAAACCTTGGTCCTATATGAAATTTCCATTTC
>NZ_JAEHGD010000005.1:0-3252 GCF_016097405.1 methane-oxidizing endosymbiont of Gigantopelta aegis | reverse complement strand
GCTTAAACTCCTAGATTAAAAAATATCATGCTGCAAATTAAGCCTGAATTGTGTTACAAATAGACTAAATCACGTCAACAGGAGCCAGGCAATGGAATCCTTTATTACTGTGGTGGTTGAACGCCATGAAAAACAGGCCTCCCGCCTACTGGAAATGCTGCGGGAAATTCAGGCCGAATATAATCATGTATCTGATGACGCCATTGCTCTGCTGGCCACAAAGCTTGCTATTCCACGCACTCAAATTATCAGTTGTATTGAGTTTTACAGTTTTTTACATCGCCACTATCAGGGCAACTATGAAATTCTGCTCAGCGACTCCATTACTGACCACATGCTGGGTAAACAAGCGCTAACCGATTATCTAGCCGATAAATTAGGCATACAGCCTGGACAACATAACACTCAAATCAGTCTGAATAACACGTCCTGCACAGGCCTGTGTGACCAAGGCCCGGCCGCCTTGATCAATGGCCATGCTATCGCACAATTAAACCGACAAAAAATCGATCAGATTACGGCACTGATTCAACACGAAACGCCCTTATCGCAATGGCCCTCGTCTTTATTCGAGATACAGGATAATATTCAACAGCCGGGCTTGGTGATGAAGCAGCCCATTACGGCAGGCGATAGCCTGAAAGCCTTGCTTCAGTGCGGCTTGGAAAAAGGCTTGGCCGAAATTGAGCGCTCTGGTTTGCGGGGGCGCGGTGGTGCAGGCTTCAAGACTGCGTTTAAATGGCGATTTTGCGCCGAAACGGATAGCACGGAACGCTTTGTCGTCTGCAATGCGGATGAAGGCGAACCCGGTACCTTTAAAGACCGTGTGCTATTGAATCGTTTTGCCGACCAGGTATTTGAAGGCATGACATTATGTGCAGCCATTATCGGTGCCAAACAAGGATTTTTATATCTACGCGGCGAATATCTGTTTCTGTATCCAAAATTACAAAATATCCTGCAACAGCGTCGACAACAGGGCTTACTTGGTAATGCCATTTTAGGCCGGGACTTTGCTTTCGACATTGAAATTCGCTTAGGCGCTGGTGCTTATATTTGTGGCGAAGAATCGGCATTGATTGAATCGCTGGAAGGCAAACCCGGTATTCCGCGAAACCGCCCGCCTTATCCGGTCACACAGGGCTATTTAGGCCAACCAACCGTGGTCAATAATGTGGAAACTTTTCTCAGCGCCGCCGCCATCCTGGTTTACGGCGCAGACTGGTTTACAGCCTGCGGCAGCAAAACATCGCCCGGCAGCAAAATTCTTAGTATCTGTGGTGATTGTGCCAGCCCCGGAATTTATGAATATGCCTTTGGTGTCACCATCCGAGAGATCTTGAATGACTGCGGTGCCAGGGATGTTTTGGGCGTACAAGTCGGCGGCCCCTCTGGCAGTTTTATCAGTGCGGACGAATTCGATCGAAAACTGGCATTTGAAGACTTAGCCACTGGCGGCTCGTTTATCATTTTCAATCAGCAACGCGATTTGTTGGACATTGTGCAGAATTTCACGCATTTTTTTGCCCATGAAAGCTGTGGCTTCTGCACGCCTTGCCGAGTCGGCACCCGCTTGCTGCAAAAACAGCTGGATAAAATCTGTGATGGTCATGGTTCTGCCGGCGATGTGGCGGAACTGGAAAAATTGTGTCAACTGGTCAAGTCCACCAGTCATTGCGGCCTAGGGCAAACGGCCGCTAATCCCATTTTGACAACGTTGCAACGCTATCCTGAACGCTATGAACAGCGCTTAAAAGCCATCCGTTACGAGCCGGGATTTGATCTCGATGCCGAACTTGAAATTGCCCGGCAATTGACCGGGCGCGATGATCCCGGCGCCCATTTGTCACAAACCGGAGAATCCTCATGACGGGCTATTTCAAACTCGACGGCCGTTCGATTCCATACCAACCTGGACAAACGATTATTCAAGCGGCAGCCGATGCAGATGTTTATATTCCGCATTTATGCCATCACCCAGATTTCACTCCGCATGGCAGTTGCAAGCTGTGCAGCGTCCAAGTCAATGGCCGAATCTGCTCGGCGTGCACCTTCCCTGCCAGCGATGGCCTAGAAGTGCTGAGCGAAACTGCCGACTTGAATGCGCGCCGCCAAAAAATCACTCAGATGCTGTTCGTCGAGGGCAATCATTTTTGCCCTTATTGTGAAAAAAGCGGCGACTGCCAATTACAAGCGTTGGCCTACCATTTAAATATGCTGGACAACCATTTTCCGCAATTTTTCCCGCAGCGCCCATTAGATGCAACACACCCAGATGTGCTATTGGATTATGACCGCTGTATTTTTTGCGCGCTTTGCGTCAGAGCCAGCCAGAAAGCCGACGGTAAAAATGTATTCGCCCTCAGCGGTCGCGGTATAAATAAGCATTTGATCATTAACTCCAAATCCGGCACCTTAAAAGACAGCGACATTGCCGCTGAAGACAAGGCGATTGAGGTATGCCCGACCGGCGCCCTGTTGCGTCGGGGTCAGGCCTACAAAACGCCCATCGGTCAACGACAATATGACCACCAGGACATTGAACAGGTCAGCCTGCAACAGGAGAAAGCGCCCGATGTCTAAAAAAATCAGAATTGCAACCACGTCCCTGGCGGGCTGTTTTGGTTGTCATATGTCGTTTCTGGATATTGATGAACGCCTGACGCAGTTAGCTGAGTCTGTCGAATTCAACCGCTCGCCGATTACCGATATTAAACAATGTACCGCCTGCGATATCGGCCTGATTGAAGGGGGCGTGTGTAATGCCGACAATGTCCATGTATTACGCGAGTTCCGCGACCAATGCAAAATGCTGGTCGCCGTAGGCGCATGCGCCATCAATGGTGGCCTGCCGGCGATGCGTAATGAAGTCCCTTTAGAAGAATGCTTAACCGAAGCCTATATTGATGGCATCGGCATCGAAAACCCAGTCATTCCGAATGATCCGGAATTACCGTTGTTACTGAACAAGGTTCATCCGATTCATGAGATTGTCAATGTGGATTATTTTCTGCCCGGCTGCCCACCATCGGCCGATGTGTTCTGGGCTTTTTTAAGCGATGTTATTGCTGGACGGGAACCGATACTACCAACGGAATTGATTCATTTTGATTAGCGTTCTATCCGGCTAATATTCTCTATTTCATACCACCGCTGTCATTTTTTGCCAATAGTCCAAATTTGCATTGTTTAGTAGCTGCTCACAAAACACCTCAGCCCGTTGCAAATTATCTTCGGCGGCATCCGATAATG
>NZ_JAEHGD010000004.1 GCF_016097405.1 methane-oxidizing endosymbiont of Gigantopelta aegis | reverse complement strand
GGGGCAATAATTTTAGCCATTGACAACACAAAAAACCTGATCAGACAAATAGCCTGATCAGGTTTGATGATGAAGGGAGGTTAGTCGGAAAAGCTTTTTTGTAAGCTATGGCACAAATTACAGGCGACTTGATCACCTGCTTTCAGTGTAGCCAGTATTTTCCCCTGTTTGTCTTTTAGCACGCGATCAACCGGTGTTTTTGACAATCGGGTACCTAAATGGTCGTCACCATGACAATTATTACATTGGCTGTTATCTTTTTCGGCAAAATGGCCATGGCCATCTTCATCATTCCAGTCTGGATCATTAACCGGATGCATGCCATGTGGGCCGTTTAAAGTGCCTTTTGGGAAACTGCCGGGCTCATGACAAGTGTTGCATTCGGTAATGGTGCCCTTATGGCCTTGCAGCTGCATGGCGGTAACATTGTCATTAGCATCCGGGTTACGGTTTGGCCAAATTGCATGCGGACTGCCGTGACAAGATTCACAGCCTAGTTGCGCATGATTATCAAGGCTGTTGCGATACAAGGTATTGGGATTTTCCGCAAAACGATGGGTCTTTGGCGGTAATGGTTCGGCCGCAGGGTCGGCGGGGTTATAGGCTATGGTCGCAACAGGCTCCTGGCCGATGCCACTATGGCAGGATCCGCATTTGGGTTCTTCTGCCCAAGGTTCGCGCGTGTGTCCATCCTGGTAACTGAATTCACCGCCCATGGCTAGTAAATTACCATGACAGTCATCACATTCCCGTCCGGCTGTGTACATAGCGCCACGGAAACATTGGGTCACTTTACCAGGATGGCAGAGGAAACAATTTTCTTCCATGGGGACATTGTCGCCGAAAGGGATCAGGGCGATGGCCTGATCTTGTTGAGGGGGATCAATCAGAATAGGTTCGCCCTGAAAATCGCGTAATAATTCGCCATTGGCATTGGTTTGTAAGCGGCCATGGAAGCCGTGCATAACATTGGACATGTTTTTGATCGTAGGGTCGCCTGCCGGCCCACCGACAGAGGCCAATGCGTTGGAGCGATGACAGCCGGCGCATAATACCGGTTTATCTTGCTGTATAAAGTCGGTGTTATGTTTGAAATCGTGCAGCATCAAAATATTTTTCTTGGCTGCTAGTTCAACATCGAGTCGATCAGTTGAGGCAGGCGCAATAAATTGCGGACCATTGTTTCGAGCGGTCGAATTTGCGCCGACTTTTCCGGCTGTGTGACAGTCGCGGCAATCGACTTCGGCAGAGACCGGTGCAACGGCGTCGGTCGTGGCCAGAACCTGGCCAGTTTGATTGTCAATCGCTTGAATACGGAGCAAGGGATAGGAATTTAAACGACCGCTATCATCGACATTGGTCAAGGGAATGCCTTGCGCAGTATGCCAGCCAGTTGCAGGAATAAATTTACTGAATGCTTGTGGATCATTGGCAACATAAGGATCTCGAATTCCCGGCATAAAACGGCCGTGGCCTTGGTCAATGTTGTCCAGTGTCAACAACCCTTCATCCGGCAGTGGATCCAATCCTGGAAATAATAACGAAGCTATAGTGCTGCCCGTATTCTGAAAATCATCCCAAAAGTCTGTTTTACGAATTGTAGCATCAGCCAACGAGCTGCCAAGTGGATAATTCTGACTGGTCGAATTGATGGAGCCAGGGCCAACGGGATCATTGGGGTTGGATGCGGCCGAATAACGCATTGCGACAGAGCTTGCGTCTAAGATCAAAGGCTTATTAGCACCTATGCTGCCTTTTTTTATGGCATAGGCGTTAATGGTATTGAATGGCGGCAAAATATTGAACGGATAAGAGCCTAGGTCAGCACAATGCATGCCTAAATCATTTACCGGTAAAACAACATGCTTTCCATCCCCAGCCGCCGTGCTGCCAGGTTCGGGTTGTTGTGGCGCCATGTCGGTAGTAGGCGGCGGGGTAATAGAGCCGACGGTAATATTGACGCTATCGGTACAGCGTGCGCCCTGGTCGTCGGTAGCAATGAAATGGACCAAAAAATGACCATTATTGACATCGAAAACGACATTACCAGGTTCTAGAGTACTATAGCTAAAGCAAGATTATGTGGCATAATATATTCCCATGACATACCCTCTTAAATTTCGACAAAAAGTCTTTGCGGTCAAAGAAAAATATGGCCTGACCTTTGAACAGACCAGTGAACGTTTTGATGTGCCGATACGCACCTTATTTCGTTGGCAAAAAAAGCTTGAACCCTGTTTGACTCGAAATAAACCGGCCACAAAAATTGATATGGAAGCGTTGAAGAAAGATGTTGAGCGTTACCCTGATGACTATCAATGGGAAAGAGCGAAACGCTTTAACGTGAGTCAACGGGCGATTGGTTATGCCTTAAAGCGTTTGGGTTTCAGCAATAAAAAAAACACTCAAACATCCAAAAGCGGACGAACAGGCACGGTCTGATTTCCAAGCGAAAATTGCGGACTACGCGTCCAAAGAGCGACCTATTGTCTATGTGGATGAAAGTGGTTTTGAGCAAAGTATGCCGAGAACGCATGCTTATTCACCGGTAGGCGAGCGGTGCTACGATGTCCATGATTGGCATGCGAAAGGGCGAATTAATGCGATTGGCGCTATGATGGGGTCCGCTTTGGTAACAGTCAGCTTATTTGAAGGCAGCATTAATGCTGACACTTTTTATGCTTGGTTAACCCAGGATTTGTTACCCAAACTGCCGGAGCAGACTGTCATTGTTATGGACAATGCTGCTTTCCATAAACGTGCGGATATTTTAGATGCCATCAAGCAAACAACATGCACTCTTGAGTTTCTTCCGCCCTATAGTCCAGACCTTAATCCTATTGAACGTAAATGGGCACAAGCTAAAGCGCTTCGACGGCAGCATCGCTGTGATGTCGATACGTTATTTTACAAATACTTAAATTATGCTAATTTATAATGCTCTAGCTATAGGTCTGAGGTCGGCGCCGCCATTGAAGTCCCATTCATACCGTAAAGGCTGGCCTTCAGGGTCAGATGCGTCAGCTTTAAAGTAAACGCTTCCGCCTAAATTAATAGATACGTCCGTAGTCGGTAGCAGAATATTGCAAACAGGCGGTTGATTAGACGGCGGCGGGGGGGGTACTCGAGCAGTTATCGGGCGCATGTTTGATGGCTTTATTTTTTTCCAGTCCCGAGGGTTCTAAAATAACCTGAATTTCACAAGGAACCTCATTTTCAGCAAGTTCTTTTAATTTGATTTCAGGTGAATCATCGCGGGTTGTCCGCTCGCTCAGTAATTGATGGGTATTAGCGTCAAAGATTTTAAAATGAAAAGGTTTTTTACCATCGATTTTAAGTTTGATTTTAACGTAATGTTTTTTAGTGTTGTATTTAGCTTTTTTTATGGTGAGTTTGCTGGCATATTTTTTGTGGTGTTCCTCCTTATCATCACCGGCTAAGGCGATAGATGATAAGGATAGCGCTAAAAATAGAAACAATAGTGTGTGCAGATATCGTATGGGCTTTATATTCATGGTCAAATCCCCTTTTGGCAAAGTGTTGTATCTGCACTGTATAAAATTAATCTTAAAATCAGGTTAAAAAGGGGCGATGAATTTATGAGGTAAGTTTTTGAAAGGTAGAGGTTGAAACGATGAGGGTGCAGGGTCATAACTTTAACCCAGCCTTGCTGTTGATAACTAGTAAGGTATTGATAAATAAAGAATAACTTGTTTTGTGGTCTACAAAGGCAAAGCTGAGTTAACTCATTATGGGTTAAATGTTACCCATGAGCATTCAATAAATAGCCTATTTTTTCACCGAGTTTAATGGGTTTTCCGGCAAAAAAATCTTTTTCCCAGGCGACTTTGTTTTTACCGAACAGGATGATGATGGTCGATCCCATATTAAAGCGGCCCATTTCTTCGCCTTTCTTTAATAGGATATTTTGATCGTCATAGTGCCAACTTCGAACGGAAGATGCGGTCGGTGGTGTGACGACGCCCTGCCAGACAGTTTCTACACTCGAGACAAAAATGGCGCCGACTAAAACCAATGCCATAGGCCCGGCTTCAGTATCGAACAGACAGGCGACACGTTCATTGCGCGCGAATAAGCCGGGCACACTTTCGGCCGTTGCCGCATTGACACTGAACAAGCGGCCAGGAATATGTACCATTTCGGTCAATTTGCCATCTAATGGCATGTGCAAACGGTGATAGTCTTTAGGCGACAGATAAATGGTACTGAATACGCCATCTTTAAATGCTGCGGCACGTTCGGCATCGCCGCCGAGTAGATCAACGGTGGAAAATGTCATGCTTTTGGCCTGGAATATTTTGTCGTCGGTAATCGTTCCTGCTTGGCTGACCGCGCCATCGGCAGGGCTGACAACGGCGTCTTTTTCAAGCGCAATGGGGCGGACGCCGGCTTTTAATTCGCGGGTAAAAAAATCGTTAAAGCTGGCGTAATCATCAAGGTTTTGGCTTTTTGCTTCGCTCAGATTGACACCATAGAGCTTGATAATCAGTTTGATAAAGGCGTTTTTAAACCAGCGAACACGGCAGTGAGTCAGTTTTGACATCAGGCCTGAAAGCCAGTGATGGGGCAGAATATATTGCGGTAATGTAGTCAGAACGTGTTTAATTTTCATGTTTCAGATTGATTATCAGGAGATTTGTCGCTGAGAAACCAGGCAAAAGCGATGACTTCGGCTACGGCGACATAGAGTTCTTCGGGGATGGTTTCTCCGACAGGGACTTGTGCCAGAATACGCGCCAGTTCAGGTTGGTTTTGCAAAGGGATGCCGTGTTTTTCAGCCAATTCCAGAATTTGTTGGGCGGTTAAGCCATCGCCTTTAGCGGTAACTTTAGGCACATTCTTGCCATCGTATTTCAAGGCAATGGCAAGATCGCTGGTGTACCAGGTTTTTCCAGGCATGAATTAAGGCAGTACGACCATTTGTGGTGGATGCCAATCTGGATTACGGTGTTCGGCGACGACAGTCGTGTAAATACCGCCGCGGACATTGAATTCGGCCCGAATACGCATAAAATTGGGCTGGGTGGCGTTTACCAGATCGTCGAGAATTTCATTGGTGACAGCTTCATGGAACGCGCCGGCTTCACGAAATGACCACATATAAAGTTTTAACGATTTGAGTTCTACACAGTGCTGGTCCGGAACATATTCGATTTGAATGGTGGCAAAATCGGGCTGACCTGTTTTAGGACACAGGCAGGTGAATTCAGGAACGTCGATATGAATCGTGTAGTCGCGGCCGGGATTGGGATTATCAAAAATTTCCAGTGTTTTACTCGGTTGTGTTGTCATATTTTTCAAATTAAATCGAATGCTTAGAAGTTAGATGTAATGCAAAGCCAGCGTTAACTCTGCTTTGCCATTGTTGTGCCATAAACTATTTATATTTTACCCGTAGCCTATGTTATTGACGGCAAAGTTTAAGTTATTTGAAAGCCTAGTCTGCTATGCTTGCCACAAAATGTTAATCTGGCTTTACCTTGAATGTGGCTTTTTATTAACCATCGGCAAAGCTTAAGTTAAAAAAGGCATAGGATTTAGCGCGGATTTTTTTACCATAATCGGGCATAATACTCGCCTTCTAAACCACTATTCTACCAGTAATGAAGCTGGAAAAAATCAAACTTTCAGGTTTTAAATCATTTGTTGATCCGACTACGGTGCCGATTACGAGCAACCTGACGGCTATCGTCGGGCCAAATGGTTGCGGTAAGTCGAATATTATTGATGCCGTACGCTGGGTGATGGGGGAGAGTTCTGCTAAACATTTACGCGGTGGCAGCATGGCGGATGTCATATTTAATGGCTCATCCGGCCGAAAACCTGTCAGCACCGCATCGGTGGAATTGATTTTCGATAACAGCGAAGGCCGGGCAGGCGGTGAATTTGCCAAATACAATACCTTGTCTATTAAACGCCAGGTCAGTCGTGACGGGCAGTCACTCTATATGCTTAATGGCAGCCGTTGCAGGCGTAAAGATATTACTGATTTGTTTCTAGGAACCGGTTTAGGCTCTAGAAGTTATGCCATTATCGAACAGGGTACGATTTCGCGTATGGTTGAAGCGAAGCCGGATGAATTACGCGTTCATATCGAGGAGGCGGCTGGCGTCTCCAAATATAAAGAACGGCGGCATGAAACCGAAACGCGCATGCGTCATACTCGGGAAAATCTGGAGCGGCTGGATGATTTGCGCGAAGAAGTCAGTAAACAGTTGGCGCATTTAAAAAAACAGGCGGAAAAGGCCGAGCAATATACCGCTTTGAAAAAACAAGAGCGGCAAATCAAAGAACAGCATTTAGCAATGCGCTGGCGTCATTACCAGCAGTTGGCCGAGCAACTAGAAGAAAAATTACAGGATGTCGCCGAGCAACATAACCGTTTGTTTATGCGGTTACGTGAAATTGATCATCAAATTGAGGCACAGCGCAGCTTACAAAAACAATCTCAACAACAAGTCGATGCGGTACAGAGCCAGTATTATCAGGTCGTATCTGATGTTAGTGCGTTGGAGCAAACCCTGGCCCATCAGCAACAGAGTCATCAGGAAACGGTTGCCGAAATCAACCGCCTCAGACAGCAGTTAGAGCAGATGAGTGCGGAATATCAACACGATGTGGAACAATTGGAGCAGATTCGTCAATCGTTGATGGCGGCGGAAGAAGACCTACAGGTTGCACAAGAACAAGCCGAAGAAACCGAACAGTTTCAGTATGAATCACAGCAACAAAAACAGCAATGGCAGCAGGAATGGGAAGCTTATTTAGCCGAGCAGGGGCGTTTTCGCGAGCAAAATGAAATTCAGCGCGTCAAACTGACGCAATTGGAAAGCCAATTGCAGCAATTACAAGCACGGGCGGAAAAATTACAGATAGAGCAGGCCGAGTTGCAGGATGTGTCATTAGAAGCCGTTATCGAGAGCTTGGCTGAGTCAATCGAAATACTCGAAGAACAGCGAGAAAATGGCCATCAACAACTGGAACAGAAAAATCAGGATATTGGCCAGTTACGCCAGCAATTGAAACAGTTGCAGATACTGCAACATCGACAGCGCGAAGAAATGCATCATGTGCAGGGAAAAATTACCTCGCTGGAAATGTTGCAACAGCATGCTATGGGGAAAGATAAAAAGGGATTACAAGCCTGGCTAGAACAGCATGAACTGGGACAAAAGCCTAGGCTGGCTGAATTTTTGACGGTACAGGATGGTTGGGAAACGGCTGTCGAGCAGGTACTGCACGATTATCTGGAAGCCGTTTGTGTCGATGATTTAAGCGATATTTTCGCCACGTTGTCATCTTTAGGGAATGAAACGGTCACATTTTTTGCAACCCGGAAAAATCAAATGACAATACACGCTAAAAATCAGCTCAGCGACAAAATTCAATGTGATTGGGATTTATCGGCTTTATTGAGTGGCGTTTATGTGGCCGATGATTTGGCTGAGGCGCAAACATTATTGGCTGACTTAAAGGATTGGGAAATGGTGGTGCTGAAAGATGGTACGCGCCTTGGCAAAAATTGGTTGCGGATTGATCGGGTTGTCGATGGTAAGACCGGCATTTTACAGCGGAGTAAGGAATTAAAAGCGTTAATTTCCAGGCAGCAGGAATTAGATACGGTATTAGAACAAACCGAATCGACACTAGAGCAAACCGAACAGCGCTTGAAAGACAGCGAGGCGCTGCGTGATCAGTTACAGCAGCAAGATAAGCAACTGGCGGCGGAATTGGCACGGAAACAGTCCGAATATAGCGCACAATCAGCCCATTTTGAGCAACAACAACGACGTTTACAGCAAATTGAAGCCGAATTGCAGGATATTCAGCAACAACAGGTCGAAAGTACCGAACAGCGTACTCAAGCCGAGGTTCTACAGCAGGAGGCAGAGCGAGTCTTGCAAGGGTTGCAGGAAAAGCGTCATCAGCTGGAGTTGCAAAGCGAGCAACTACAAGCCCTGCAACAAAGCAGTGAGCAATCTGTCAATGAGGCGCGTCGCAAGCTGCATACACTTGAAGCCCATATCAGTAGCCTGAAATCAGAAGAAAATCTGCTGGCAAGGCAGCTTGAGAGATTGGCTACGAACAAGCAGCAGGCCGCTGTGCGGCTGGATGAATTAGAGCAAAAATTGCAATCGACCTTGGCGCCAATGGATGATGAAAAGATTCGTCTTGAGCAATTGAAAGCACGCAAGCTTGAATTGGAACAGCAATTGAATGGCCTGCGTGAAACATTACAGGGCATCGAACAACGCTTGCTTGAGTTGACCGAAGAACATAACCAGATTCAGCGTCAAAAAGAACAGCAAAAAGAAAAGCTGGATGAAATCCGTTTTCAACAGCAAGACAGTCTGGTGCGGCAACAAACCCTGACCGAACAACTGGAAGAAATTGCCGCCGATATTGAACGTGTTTTGGCCGGTCTGCCCGATGATGCGGACGAAGCGCGCTGGAAACGAAAACTGGATGAGGTGAGTCAGCAGATTCAATGTTTAGGTACGATCAATCTGACGGCAATCGAAGAGTATAAGTCGCAATCAGAACGGATGGACTTTTTAAATGAACAGCATGCCGACCTGGTCGATGCGTTAAATACTTTGGATCAGGCTATCAGTAAAATTGACCGGGAAAGCCGGCAGCGTTTCAAGGAAACCTTCGATAAAATCAACCAGGGCTTGCAGGAGAAATTCCCAAAACTATTCGGTGGCGGCCAGGCTTATCTGGAACTGACCGATGATGATTTATTGGAAGCGGGCGTCAATATCATCGCCAGGCCGCCGGGTAAACGAAACAGTTCGATTCATTTATTATCGGGTGGCGAGAAAGCCTTGACTGCCGTAGCGTTGGTGTTTTCCATCTTTGAACTGAACCCAGCACCGTTTTGTTTGTTAGATGAAGTTGATGCGCCATTAGATGATGCAAATGTCTCAAGATTTTCCAAGATGGTAGAGGAAATGTCAGAATCCGTGCAATTTTTATATATTTCACATAACAAGGTAACAATGGAAATTGCAAAACAATTAACAGGTGTTACCATGAAAGAACCGGGTGTTTCCCGGATGGTAGCAGTTGATTTGGAAGAAGCAGTGACGATGGCAGAAAGCTGATGGATAAAGATATATTGAGAATTGCAATTATTGTTGTGGGCAGTATCGTTGTGTTGGGCATGATACTGTGGAATGTGTATAAAAGCCGGCATAAAAACCGGGGTATCAATTTTTATGACGAGGGTGATCCGCTGGATAATATTGATGAATCCTTGATCATCAGTAACGAATATGATGATTTCGATATTGTGCCTATTGGTTCAGCTAAGCCTGAAGACGATGATAGGGCAGAGTTTGAGTCTGATACTGGTATTGATGAAACGGCCCAAACTGAGTCAGAATTGAGCGAGCCTGAATCTGCCGAAATGACGCATCCGGAACTACCGCAATTGATTCAATTCAGTATCGTAGCGCGTAAGGATGACGGCTTTAATGGTGCCGAGTTGAAAGCGGCATTTGACAGGGTCGGGTTGGTTTATGGTGAAAGCGTGCAGGTTTTCGAGCGACTCGATGACAACAATCTGGTTGATTTTACGGTTGCCAGCATGGTCAACCCCGGTACTTTTCCAGCTTATAATTTAGAAACGTTCAGCTGTCCGGGGATTGTATTTTTTATGCAGCCTCGATTGTTGGATGATCCTGTGCCTGTATTTGAAAATTTTATCCAGACCATGCGCTTTTTGTCGGCTGATCTGGATGGCGTGATTTTGGATCACCAGCGCCAGCCATTAACCGACGAAACGATTGTCGCATTTCGACAACAATTGTCGAAATAATTCAGGTTAAGACCATGCATTCTAAACCACTTGAGTCCTCGGGATTAGGTTATTTTATCAACCAGATTCAAACTTTGTTTGTTGGCTTGTTACGCGTCTGGACCATTCCTATCGTATTGATGCTCAGTGTGTGCTCCGGTTTTACCACCTATTATGGTTTATCACATTTCATTTTACCCTGGATTGCATTAGTTATTACCATTGCGATTCAGTCCATTATTGTGATTTGTTCACTGGAACTGGCGGGGATTCACTGGAAAGCCAATCGTATGCGCTATTTCAGCGTGGTGGCATCCTTGTTGATTGCATTGGCGGCATCAATTTCCTTTTCGTATTTCAAGTTTTATGAAATCTCCGAACAAAGCCATTTGCATACCAACCGCCTGAATCAAGTGCGGCAGGATATCAAAGGCTATCTGCAACAGATTCTAAAGTTGAAGGCCGAGACCTTGCAACATTACAAGCAGGAACTCGATAAGGCCAGTCAGGATGTCTCCAAGGCCTATTTTGGAACCCATGATGAAATTCCAACGGCATTACGCCACCAGGTTGGGGAAGGGCCTTTCTGGAAACATTTCAATCAAATTTATCAGGACAAGAAAAAAGCATTGGCGCAAAAAGAAAATGACTTTGCCAAACTGGATACGGCAATTTCAGAACTGCAAACAGCGCTGGCAGCCTTAGACATCAGTACCGATATCGAAAAAACTTTTTATCAATTATTGTCGGCTTATCAAAAGGTGCAATCTTTGGTCAGTCAGTTTTTCAGCGATACCGGCAAGAACTTACCCGAGGCACCACTGTTGATGACTTATCAACAATTTGTAGCCGATGTTACGCCGTCATTTTCCATGTGGCAGGGCTTTTCCCTGTTCGCCTTCGTGTGTGCGGCAATGGTTGATTTTTTTACCGTGCTTTTATCGTATCGTCTGGAATTTACCGCGCCGGGGCCTTTGACAGCGCAAGAAGAAGAATTGGTTTTTGAATGCTTGCGCCAGTTCAGCCAGTTTCGCATCAATGAAAATGATGAACTGGAAATGATCATCGAAAAAACACCACTGGAAAAGGCACGCAATTATTCCGACTGGTCGCGGATGTTTGCTGTTGGCTTGTTGTTAAGTCGCGGATTTTTAAGAAAAGTGGATGAGCGAACGGTGGAATTTGCGCCTAACCTTTATCCTTTATTGGCCGAGAAGATGGCCGATAAGTTTGCTGTAATTCAGGCTAAGGCGGAACGGGGCAAGCAACAGCGGGAGAAAACCGATGGCTGATTCCAAAAAAGAAGTACAACAATGGCTGACTGAGGGGGAATGGTTATCATCAGACACAGAGTTACAGAAGCAAGAGTGGGACCCTGGGTTTGAAATTGATCGACAGGTCGTTGTGATGCAGGTTGGAAAACTGTATCAAAAGATTTTTTTGCGGCCAGATAATTTTGTAAAACGCTTTTATCACGAAATTTATCCGCTTCCTATCGAAGATTGGCATTATCAAGAAGAACTGGATTTATACGAAGGCTTTTGTCATTTTTCAGTTGATATTGAATTGCGCTTTCAGGCGACATTAGCTTATGTGCAACGTAATCTCGAAGCGATAGAATCGGTCAATCAGCATATCAAAGGACAGATTCAAACTGTTCTGAAAGATATTGTTCATCACCATATCCAGCAGCTTGGCGATGGACAATGGGTGGATCAAGGCTTATTGGCGGTCGAGCAAAAAATAGCTCAGGATATCAATGAGCGTTTGATGATGCAGAATATTTTGCCACGCGCGATTTGTTCTATAAAGGCGCGCTTCAGTGAGTTCCCAAATATTAAGCCTGGCAAGGATAATGTTTTTCTCCACGTTATCCGGCGTAATTATCAACAGCAGGAAGCAAAAAACAAGGCTTATTTTCGACAAAAGAGTGCCTTGCGGCAACAAAAACTTGAGCACAAGCAAAAACAGCTTGAAACCGTACGCCAATATGCTGAAATCGAACGACAAAAGCGTGCTATAGAAGCTGAAACAGAAATTTTGTTGTTAAAGGAAAAAGAAAAAAAATTGGCCGAAAAACTGGCGTTGAAGAAAAAAATACATGCTGAAAAAGTACGTCATAAACAGGCGCTGAAAGAGCTTGAGATAGAATATGAGGTCCGGCTTAAGCAAAAACAAAAGACCGAAAAACGTCAGGCTGAGAGTCAGGACCTAAGCGAAGTCTTGTCGCATCAGACCGAGTTGATGGAAAAACGACAACAAGCAGAATTAGATCGACAAGACCGCCAGCAAAATTTTCAGAATTTATTGCATGATAAAAAAGTCCAGGCCGAGATTGCACGCTATGAAAAACAACAGGAAATCTGGCGTGAAGCCAAGCTTAGAGTGCATCAGAAGCAGCTTTTATTAAAGCAGAAAGAAAAGGAAATAGAAGCGGAAGTCGAAGCTGAATTTAAACGATTGCAAAAGGAAGAGCAAGAAAAGCATTTAGTGATGCCATTTCAGAAACTCGATAAATTTATCGGGGAAGATTTATCTAAACAACGAACCGAGGCATTGAAAACAGAAGCTAAACTTGCGGTGTTGGAGAAACAACGTCTAGAGCTTGAGTTAGCGATCGAAGAGGCCAAAAAAAATCAGATATAAAAAAGCCCGGATCTACCGGGCTTTTTATAGAGGTTAAAGAAAAAATCAGGTTTTAAAATTGCTGACGGCGTCACGAAGCTGGTCGGCAAGGGCTTGCAGGTTTTGGCAGGCCTCCGTCATATGCTTGGCACCTTCAGCCGTTTGGTTGGAAACCTGATTGATATTATTGATATTATGGTTGATTTCCTCAGCCACGGCAGTTTGTTCTTCTGCCGCTTCGGCAATTTGGTTATTCATGTCGCTGATGGTATCAATTCGTTCGCTGATACGGCTGATGGATTCGCCGGCTGAGTCGGCTTCTTCGACACTGATTTTAGCCTGCTTCTGGCCATTTTCCATCACCGATACGGCCTGTTTGGCGCGTTGTTGCAAGCGGTCGATGGTTTGTTGAATTTCTTGGGTGGAGTTTTGTGTGCGGCTGGCCAATGTCCTGACTTCATCGGCAACGACGGCAAAACCACGGCCTTGTTCACCGGCCCGTGCCGCCTCGATCGCCGCATTAAGTGCTAGCAAGTTGGTTTGCTCGGCAATCCCCTGAATGACCTCCAACACTTCGCCAATGCTATTACTGTCGTTTTCCAGTTCATGAATGACATTGGCCGCATTTTCAACTTCGTTGGCAAGGTTGTTAATCCCTTGTACTGCCTTGTTGACGATTTCCTTACCCGTGGAGGCTTCCTGGTCGGCAATTGAGGCTGTTTCAGAGGCCTGAACTGCATTTCTGGCGACTTCCTGTACCGTTGCCGTCATTTCTTCCATTGCGGTGGCGACCTGTGTGGTTTCTTCTTGCTGACGGGTAACGCCTTGTCCTGTATTTTGCGAAATATCGGCCAATTCATGTGAGGCTTGGGCAACTTTTTCGCTGGTAAACATGATTTCATCAACCGTTTTGGCAATCTTTTTGACGAATGAATTAAAGCTGGCAGCAACCCAGGCAAATTCGGATTTTCCTTCTACTTTAAGGCGGGCGCGGAGATTGCCTTCGCTACCGGCAATATTTTGTAGGTTTATGGCTAGATCGGTCAAAGGAGCAATGATGATTTTATTCATCACAAAATAACCGGTGCCGCCGATAATGAACAGAGCCAGCGCTAAAAAGCCAACGGCACTCAATATTTTGTGATTGAGAACTTCAGCATCGACAGTATAAGGCGTAATGATTTCAAATGCGCCATGCAGTTGGCCGGCTCGGTTATTTTCCATTTTATAACCTAATAAATCCAGGCCCCGGTTATTACCCCAGATGGCTTGCGATGTGGACGGGTCACCATGACAAATCTCACATTGTTTTTGCAGAGTGACTGGTCTGAAATAGCGTATTTCCTGTTTTTCTTTATCGATATAACGATATTCCGAGGCCGCAGGGTTTTGTTTGAAATAAGCTAGTACTTTTTTTTCTAATTCATCGGCTTCGTTTTTTGGATTGCGGGCGTTTACTCGAGGTGCTTTAAAACGAAATCCGCCTTCTTTAGCCTTTTGTTGAACAACAGACCATGCGTTTGCGACGGGGACCGAAGCGAAAACAATTTGCGCGGCTTCTTTATGACTTTTGTTATGAGTTAGTTGTTTAAGTAGTTCAACAGAAAAAATGCCTTTATCCCAATTGTCGACCACTTTATCCCGAATTGACTCGGAAACCATAAGCAATTGTTTGGCCGAGTCAAATTTGTGATCAAGCATTTGCTGTTTTTGCATATTGGCGTATAAAACAACGACACCGATACCGAGTAGTGTTAACACTCCCATAGTAATGGCAACAACTTTTGTGCCAACAGAATGGATATTCATCAAGCGCATTTTGGTCTCCGCAGAGTAAATTCAAGTCATGATTCGATAAAAACAAGTTTA
>NZ_JAEHGD010000003.1 GCF_016097405.1 methane-oxidizing endosymbiont of Gigantopelta aegis | reverse complement strand
AAACAAAAAAAATAAAGGCCCTAGAGCCCTAATATTGGCACCAACCCGGGAGCTGGCCATCCAGATTCATAAAGATGCAAAACTGCTGAGCGCTTATCTCGACCTGAATTTCGCGCTGATTTATGGCGGTACCGATTACCAAAAACAACTTAACAACCTGAAAGGAAATGTCGATATTATTATTGGCACACCGGGCCGGATTATCGACTTTTACAAACAAAAAGTATTTACCTTGGACAATATACAGGTCATGGTTATGGATGAAGCCGACCGTATGTTTGACTTAGGCTTCATTAAAGATATCCGCTTTTTACTGCGCCGTATGCCACCGGCTGAGACACGCTTGAATATGCTGTTTTCGGCCACCTTATCCTACAAGGTCACAGAATTAGCTTACGAGCATATGAACAACCCCGTTATTGTCAAAATAGAAACGGAAGAAGTCACCTCGAAAGCGATACAGAAAATCGCCTATTGCCCATCTAATGAACAAAAAATACCCTTGCTTATTGGGTTGTTACAACAACTAAAACCACTTCGCAGTATTATTTTTGTCAACACTAAGCGCTGTGGTGAATTGTTAAATCGTTATCTGCAAGGCAATGATTATCGGGTGGCCCTGCTCAGCGGCGATGTGCCTCAGGACAAACGCCAGCGCTTGCTGAATGACTTTCAGGAAGACCGGGTCAATCTTATGATTGCGACCGATGTCGCCGCACGCGGACTGCATATTCCCGATGTCTCGCATGTATTTAATTACGATCTGCCGCAAGATGTCGAAGATTATGTCCACCGCATCGGCCGGACAGCCCGATTTGGCGCATCAGGCGTTGCAATCAGCTTTATTTGCGAGGAATATGCCTATTCAATGCCGGACATTGAAGACTATATCGGTGAAAAAGTTCCGGTATCGGCTATTACGGATGATATTTTAGCCCAAGACCTGAAACCACCTGCTGCAGAAAAGCGCCGCGAATACCGAAAACAGCCGGGCAACAAACCTGCTCAGGCGCGAAGAAAAAAGCCCCGCTCTACGAAACCGCCGGTAGCGGCAACAAACATCGAAAGTCCTCAATCGAAGGAAACGACTGAATAAGTCTTTTTTCTGCCTGGCTATCTGGCTTGCTGATCGCGATTAGATGCTGCAATCCGTAGTCTTTGGCGGCTGAAAGCACAGCAAGGCTGTCATCCACCAACAAAGCATTCTCAGTCTTAAATGGATACGCCTGCTGCAATGCCGCCCAAAAACCTGGCTGCTCTTTGGCAAAGCCATAATCATGTGAACACACGATGGCATCAAAAAACAAATGCAGCCGGGTCTTATCCATTTTTAACCCCAAACTATCGCGGTGAGCATTGGTCACCAGGATAAGCCTGCGCCCTGAATCACGCACCGCCTGTAAAAATTCAGTAACATGCGGCAGCACGGCAATTAACCCCGAGATTTCCTGTTTCAAGCCGGCAATATCCAGCGCCAACTGCTCACTCCAATAGTCCAGACAATACCACTCGAGTCGCCCCTCCATCGCGGCAAATTTTGGCACAAGCTGCTGCTTAGCCTGCGCCAGGCTGAGGCCATACTGCTCAGCATAGCGCTGTGGCACAAATTCTTTCCAGAAATGATTATCGAAATTCAAATCCAGTAACGTGCCATCCATATCTAATAGAACAGTATCGATTTGCGTCCAATCCAACAACATAATCAACCTTTGGGGGATATACAATGTAAAACGCACCGTCCAGTACTAACACTGAACGGTGCGTTTATCGCTTGTCTGTGAGGCTGTCGGATTTAGGGAAATTCTACTGCGACAGTGGTAAGCCAGCCCATTTTTCCGATCTTTTTCGTTGCGTAGCACCACTATGCGCCTCAAAAAATCAAAAAACTGTGCTCGATTTTCCACTCGTCTCGTCATGAACCCCCTAAACCCGACAACCCCCCTAGCATAATTATTTTGCTTTCAAAATAGCGATTCCTTTCAATAAAGTCAGCGCTTCATGCAGCGGATAATCTTTGACATTCACCTCAGACTCTTTTTTATCGTCGTTTTTATCCACATCAGCCTTATGATCCTTATTGTTTGGATTTGCCAAGTGATGCGATAAATTTGACTCTTTAATCGGCTCAAACTTGGATTCGCCCAATGTTTCCAGCTTGACTCTGGGCAAAGTAATATCCGGTTCGATACCTTCAGCCTGAATAGAACGCCCCGCTGGTGTGTAATAGCGCGCTGTCGTCAGTTTTACCGCGCCGCCATTACTGGTTGGCAAAATAGTCTGTACCGACCCTTTACCAAATGATTTTTCGCCCATAATAATGGCACGATGATGATCTTGCAAAGCTCCCGCAACAATTTCAGAGGCCGAAGCCGACCCTGCATTGATCAATACCACGATTGGCGCACCATTGAGCACATCATCGGGCTCTGCGTTAAACCGCATTTCTGAATTTTTAATTCGGCCTTTGGTATAAACAATCAACCCTTTGTCCAAAAAGGCATCGCTCACATCAACCGCAGCATTCAACACGCCACCCGGGTTGTTTCTCAAATCCAGCACCAAGCCTTTCAATGCACCTTTATTTTCTTTTTTCAGGGCATCAATCGCCTCGAGCAAGTTTTCACCGGTTCTGGACTGGAAACTACTGATTCGCACATAACCAAACCCTTTTTCCAACATTCTCTGCTTGACACTTTTAACTTTGATAATCGCACGAGTGATTTTTATTTTAAGCGGTGCCTGTTCACCTTCCCGAATAATCGTCAACTCGATATCGGTACCGGGTTCTCCGCGCATGATTTTGACCGCTTCACCCAAGGTCATGCCCTTAACCGGCTTCTCATTCAGCCTGACGATTAAATCACCCGCCTTGACACCTGCCCGCTGAGCCGGGGTATCATCAATCGGTGAAACGACCTTAACAAAGCCATTTTCCATAGTGACCTCAATACCTAAGCCACCGAATTGGCCGGTGGTGCCTTCTTTAAGTTCTTTAAAGTGCTCTGCATCCAGGTATGCGGAGTGAGGATCTAATGATTCCAACATGCCTCTGACCGCACCTTCCAGCAGTTTTTTATCCGATACAGGCTCAACATAATCGCGTTTGATCCGGCCAAACACCTCTGAAAATGTTCGCAACTCCTCAAAAGGCAAGCTATCGACCGCTTCACTCGAGGTCACCGTATTTTCTTTATCGGCAAACACACTGCTGCAGGTACTGATAAAAACGCCCAGTAAAAAGCTCAGCGTTATAATTAAAATATTATTTCGATTTAGCATGTAAAAAACTCCATAACCCTGATGATTGACTAAGGATATGCGATGAACTCGACATTCCCCTAAGTTGTATTTCCTTTGTGTAATTTGCGACACCATTTAACCGGATTAAGCGGCCGCTTTTTTTTCCGGATACCAAAATATAGCGCAGACTGGCTGCGCCCGCCACTTTGCCCGACAGCCGCGATCACGTCACCGGCCTCGACCCAGTCACCTTTACTCTTAAACAGGCTCTGATTGAAGGCGTATAATGTCATATAGCCTTGCCCATGATCAATAATCGTCAACAAGCCATACCCCCGCAGCCAATCCGCATAGACAATCCGCCCACGCGTCACCGCATGAACATTAGCACCTTCTCGCGCCCCAATCAGGACACCATCCCAGCGACCTTCCACGCGCTTATCGCCAAACTTATGAATAATTTTACCCCGCACCGGCCACGGTAGCTTGTGCTTCAATTGAGCAAACGGTTTACCCGGCACTTCCTCAAACGGAAAATCATCTTGTTGTCGCTGCAGCTTTTCAATCAACGCCCTTAATTGCTGCTCATTCTGTTTTAACTGCGCTAATTCAGCTTTTTTTGACACGAATTGGCGTTTAATTTCGGCCAGCGTTTGTTCTCGTTGCCGTTTAAGCCGACGCAATTGTTCCAGATCCTGCTTACGCTGAACCAATGCCTTGGCTAACGTTGTCTTTTTTTGCGCTTGCTCGGCTTGTAATTGCTGCAACTGCTTGACTTGTGTCTCGATAAAGCGAATTTTGTCTAATCGAGCCTTATTCAAATAGCCATAATAAACCAGAATTCGACTGGATAATACCGGGTCTTGCTGATTGAAAATCACTTTCAGTCGTTCATGCCGCCCCATGGCATAGGCCGCCCGTATCTGTTTTTCCAATGCATTTTTTTCATCTTGAATATGACGTCGTATCTCCGCCATTTGCAACCCGATCTGTTTCAGCCTTTTCCGCTGACGGGCAATGTTTTGCTTTAATTGTCGCACCTCTCTGAACACAACCCCGACGTCCTTTTCTTGGCGTCGTAACAACGCAATCAGTTTCTTTTGTCGTGCTTGTAACTGATGAACATCACGATCGAGTTGTTTGATATTTTTATGTAGTTGCGTTAATGCCTCTTGTTTCTCACCGAGACTGTCTGCTGCCAACGCAGACGATAAACAGGCTGACAATAATAGAATATAAAAATAAACGCGTATCGAGGTTTGCCTTGTCTCGACCTCCTCAACACGATTGCCTGGGACGTAGCTCATAGAAAGAAATAAAGTACCGACGCTGGAATATCCCTTTCCCAGCGTTGTGGTTCGACAGACAAGTCGGCTACAGACTGACCAATGACTTACCGGTCATTTCGACAGGCTGCTCAATGCCTAAAATAGCCAGCATACTTGGCGCAAGGTCAGCCAGATTACCATTCTCGGCCAATGGCCCTTTACCGCCAAAATGAACCAATGGCACTTTATTGGTGGTATGCGCCGTATGCGGTTGCCGCGTGACAGGGTCGATCATCTGCTCGATATTGCCATGGTCAGCGGTTAATAACATTTGTCCACCGACTTCCGTCAAGGCGTCGGTAACCTGCTGCAAACACTGGTCGATTGTTTCAACGGCCTTCAGTGCTGCTTCATAATTACCCGTATGCCCCACCATATCGCAATTGGCATAATTACAGATAATCACATCGAATTTTTGCCCTTTAATGGCATCGACCAGATGCCGCGTCACTTCCGGCGCGCTCATTTCCGGCTGCATATCATAGGTTCTCACCTGTGGCGAAGGCACTAAAATCCGCTCTTCTCCATCGAAAGCCAGATCCCGCCCCCCATTGAGAAAAAATGTGACATGGGCATATTTTTCGGTTTCTGCCAATCTCAACTGCGTCATTCCTTTAAGCGACAAGACTTCGCCGATGCTGTTTTTGACATCAATCGGTGGAAATGCGACAGGAAAATCAAAATCCTGATGATATTCGGTCAACGTGGCGTAATAGCCCCGTAATGGTTCGGCCTTACGATCAAATTCCTTAAAGTCAACTTCCGTCAATGCGCGTGAAATCTCTCGTGCTCTGTCGGCGCGAAAATTCATAAAGACAACAGAATCATCCGGTTCAATCACGGCGATAGTCTCATTTTCATCAAGAATGGCACTCGGTGAGACAAACTCATCGGTTTCATCACGATCATATGCCGCCTGCAAAGCATCCAGCGCAGAATGATAACGATAATCGGTTTCGCCACGCACCAGCAATTTATAGGCCTGCTCGACGCGTTCCCAGCGATTGTCGCGATCCATCACATAAAAGCGACCAATCAGCGTCGAAATACGCCCAACGCCTAATTCGGAAAATTTGGCTTCTGCACGTTCAATAGATTCTGCAGCGCTTTTAGGCGGCACATCCCGACCATCGAGAAACGCATGTAAATAGATTTTTTTCAAGCCGCGCTTTGCCGCTAACTCCAGCATCGCAAAAATCTGGCCCTCATGGCTGTGCACACCGCCCGGCGACAACAATCCCATAATATGCAGTGCCTTATCTTTTTTGATTGCCTGGTCTACAGCTTCGCATAAGACTGGATTTTCAAAAAAACTGCCGTCGAGAATGGCCTGGTTCACGCGCGACAATTCTTGTCTCAGCAACCGTCCCGCACCAATATGCAAATGTCCGACTTCGGAATTACCCATTTGTTGGTCAGGCAAGCCCACGACATCACCTGAACAATCCAGGGTTGTCATCGGACTGGAGGCTTTCAGATTATCCCAGCATGGCGTGTTGGCATTCGCAATCGCATTGTAATCCGTCTCCTGCCTGCAACCGAAGCCATCTAAAATTAATAACAATAGCGGTTTAGGTCTGTTAGACATTATGTATAAACTCCCAATTAAAATATGTCACGCTCGACATGAAAGAAACAAAAACACAAAAAACACATTCATTTTGTTCTATTACACCGCATTACGGCAAATGCCTACATAAAATAAGCATTCTCGTATATAATAGACCGTTAATAAGCTAATAAAGCGCCAAATCCTTTTTATTATAGCAACACCCGCGTCTGATTTCTCTTTCAAGCCCTATAAATCACTCGACTTGCCGAAAATCAGCCGGTTACTTTTTTAACAACACTTTCAAATTTATGTCATCAGGAAACTTTATGGCCGAAAAACTAGACGACCCAATCCTATATAACGATGAAGATATCAATCGCGCGGCGCGCTGCCTTAAAGCCATGTCGCACCCACTACGTCTCAAAATTCTTTGCGTATTGGGCAGTCAGAAAATCAGCGTTCAACAAATCGTCGAACATGTCGGAACCAGTCAAAGTAATATTTCCCAGCATCTTGCCATTTTACGGGAAAAAGATATTTTAGGCTGCGAAAAACAAGCTAACCGGGTCTATTACTATATTGACGATGAAAGAATGCTTCAGTTGATACGGCTTATGCGGGAAGTTTTCTGTACAACCTGTTAGAACGACTATTTCAGCAACTTTATGCATATCATCCAACAAAGAAAAATGGATGCCACACTAGGCTTTTTAGCCTATTCTCGTTATACTTCGTGAGCTCGTTGAACAGGAAGGGCGCTCGTCAATAGGGTGACCAACACGTCCGTTGAACTTCCTTTCCAGACACCTAACCAACATTCATTTAACATCATGGATCAATATATTGAATTTGCTTCCAATCACTACTTATTGGTTTTAGCACTTGCCACCGTGACATTCCTGTTAATTCAGGACTTTATCGACAACACCCTCGCGCCGTTCAAACGGATTTCGCCGTTGACGGCCGTCACAAAAATGAACAGTGAGGAGGTCATTATTATTGATGTCAGAGAACCTCACGAATTCATTAAAGGTCATATCGAAGGCGCGATCAATATTCCGCTGGGCAAATTCGACGAAAAAATCAACACCTTAGAAAAATACAAAGACAAAAGCATTCTGGTTGTTTGCCAGTCTGGCACCCGCTCTACACCGGCTTGCAAAAGCCTGATTAAAGCTGGCTTCAACAAGGTTTTCAGCTTGACAGGTGGCATGCAGTCCTGGGAAGACAACAAGCTTCCAATCCGATTGGAAAGTAAAAAAGCTTCTTAAACCTTTTTAACCACATCAACGTAAAATCATGGCTGAAAATACCACAAACGAAGAAAAACAATTTTCCATTCAGAAAATTTACACCAAAGACATTTCTTTCGAAACACCCAACGCGCCACAAATTTTCACCGGCCAATGGGAGCCTGCTGTTGACTTTAACCTCAGCACCCATGCTGAGCCGCTAGAAGACTCGATGTACGATGTCAACCTGACGATTACGGTTACCGTAAAAACCAATGATCAAACCGCTTATCTGGTTGAAGTCAAACAGGCCGGCATTTTCTCATTAGCCGGTTTTTCTGAGCAGGAGATGGGGCCTATGCTTGCCAGCTTCTGCCCAAACATTCTATTCCCTTACGCGCGTGAAGTGGTGTCTGACCTGGTTACCAAAGGCGGTTTTCCTCAACTGCTTCTGGCACCAGTCAATTTTGATGCCCTTTATCAACAACATCTGCAACAAGCGCAGAAACAAGCCGCAGGTTCCGATACACTGAATTGATATGGGTAAACGCCTTACCGTTCTAGGTGCCGGTTCATGGGGAACGGCGCTGGCTCTGCAGGCCGCAAAAAATGGCTGCGACACCTTACTCTGGGGACACGATCCGGCGCATATCCAAAAACTCGCTTCAGATCGCGCCAATATGCGTTATCTACCGGATATTCCGTTTCCCAAAAACCTGCAGCTAACCGCTAACCTGGAGCAGGCGACCCATTTTAGCCAAACACTGTTGATTGTCGTCCCCAGTCATGCTTTTAAAACAACACTGGAACACATCAAACCCTTTTTAAGTCAAACCAGTCAAATTGCCTGGGCGACAAAAGGCTTCAATCCAAAAGATGGCTCCCTCTTACACCAACTCGTTGAGCAGGTTTTAAGCCCAACGTTGGCAAAAGCGGTTTTATCCGGGCCGACCTTTGCGCGCGAAGTGGCGCTTGGCCTGCCCACGGCAGTCACTATTGCATCAGATTCGGCTGAATTTTCCGATCATTTATCCCTTCTTTTACATAACCCCAGTTTCCGCATCTATACCAGCACCGACATCATTGGCGTTGAAATCGGCGGGGCGGTCAAAAATGTTTTAGCGATTGCCGCAGGTATCGCCGATGGCTTAGGATTTGGCGCTAACACCCGCTCGGCGCTCATTACCCGTGGTTTGAATGAAATGATTCGTTTAGGCCTGAAGCTAAACGGGCAACCCGACACATTTATGGGCCTGGCAGGCCTTGGCGATCTGATTTTAACCTGCACGGATGATCAATCCCGCAATCGTCGCCTGGGGCTTGCATTAGGAAAAGGGGTCAGCCGACAAGATGCGCTCGAACAGATTCAACAGCATGTTGAAGGTGTTTCTGCTGCACAGGAAACCTGGCATCTAGCGCAAAAACTAAGGGTTGAAATGCCAATTACAGAACAAACCTACCGCGTGTTGTATGAAAATCTCGACCCTAAGCAGGCAGTACATAACCTGCTAACACGGGAACAAAAAGCTGAAATAGCAGGCTGATTAGCTCTATTAGCCTATATTCGCTGAATCTGCTTAGGGGCTGTTGACACCAGTAAAATTCATATGGCCGTTGATGCCTGTGGTCTTCCTATTCATTTCTCAGTGACAGGCGGCGAAGTTCATGACTGTAAAGAAGCACCGAAATTAGTTGCAGAGCTCCCAAAAGGTGACTATATAGTTGCTGACAGAGGCTATGACAGTGAAGCATTACGTCTTCAAATTAAAGACAAAGGGGCTGTTCCTGTTATCCCAAGAAAAAGAATTCAACTCGGGGAAATGATGAAATGGATTGGTGTCTCTACAAATATCGCCATCTCGTTGAAAATGTGTTTGCAAGACTTAAGCATTTCAGAGCGATCGCCACGCGATATGACAAACTCAAACGAAATTTTGAAGGCTCTATCGCTCTGGCTTGCGCCTTTTTATGGTTACCTATGTGAAATGGCAACAGCCCCTAATCGCATTTTGGCGTTAATGAATGACGCCAGTAATGTGACTCTTTATCAAAGATACGACGACTTTCAATCGGCCCCCAGCTTCCGGCCGGATAAGTTGCAATATAATCCCGTTCTTCCGACCACTTTTGTAGAACTGGATCGACGATACGCCAGGACCACTCGACTTCATCCCAGCGTAAAAACAGAGAACGGTCGCCTTGAATAACATCCAACAATAAATCTTCATAAGCGTCGGTATGGTGATCATTATCATTCCGATAACCGGCATCTAGACTGGTCACCCGCGTACTCATTTCCAACCCCGGCTCTTTCACCACGATTTCCATACGGATGCATTCTTCCGGCTGAATCCCCAGCAACAGCCAGTTCGGATTGGGACAACGCACCTGAGTGTCACGAAAAAACTGTAGCGGTGGCTGACGAAAACAGATAGAAATCACCGATTGCGCTTTAGCCATGCGTTTTCCGGTACGCATATAAATCGGCACATCTTTCCAGCGCCAGTTATCCACATAAAGCTTCAATGCCGCATAGGTTTCGGTGACGCTGTCTTCGGCGACATTATCCTCCTCCCGATAGCTTTTTACCCGTTCACCATGAATATTGCCGCTCCCATACTGTGCTCGAAAGGCGCATGCATTCACGGCTTCTTTGCTAATCGGCCGAATCGACTTCAATACTTTGACTTTCTCATCGCGCAAGGCCTCGGCCTCCATCGATGCTGGCGGCTCCATCGTCACCAGCGCCAACAACTGCATTAAATGGCTCTGCAACATATCCCGTAAAGCTCCCGCACCTTCATAATAATGGGCGCGACTGCCAATACCGAGCTCTTCGGAATGGGTGATTTGAATATGATCGATATAATGCCGATTCCATAACGGCTCCAGCATGGTATTAGCAAAGCGGAACACCAACAGATTTTGCACCATGCCCTTACCTAGATAATGGTCAATCCGGTAAATCTGTTCTTCGCGTAAGAATTTACTGATGCGTCGCTGTAAGGCTTGCGAACTTAACAAATCATAACCGAAAGGTTTCTCGATAATGATACGGCTCCAGTTGCCATCTTCGTCCAGCAAGCCGACCTGACTCAGGCTTTCAATGACGGCACCAAAATCCGAGGGACTGATGGCTAGATAAAATGCCCGATTAACGGGAAAATCACTCTGGCTCAATAATTCAGCCAAGCCGGTATAGCATTCGGCTTGATTTAAATCGCCTTTATGAAACACCATGCGTTCACAAAAGCGACGAAAAACCACCTCATCCAGGCCTTGACGCACTTTAGCTTCCAGCATTTTACGAACTTCATCGCACCAGTGCTGCTGCGTCCAGTCGCGCCGCCCGACAGCCACAATGCGCGTCCCTTCAGGCAATAACGCCTCACAATCTAAGTGGTACAACGCAGGCATCAGTTTTACCTGAGACAAGTTACCAGTCGCACCAAAAATCACATAAGTACACGCTTCTGCTTTCATTTTCATTGCCCTAAACGCTGTAAGTGGTCGATGCAGTTTTGCCGCCATGTCCAGTCCAATCGGTATGAAAGAATTCACCGCGTGGCCGATCGATCCGCTCATAAGAATGCGCACCAAAATAATCCCGCTGCGCCTGCAACAGGTTGGCCGGCAGACGCTCACTGCGATAGCCGTCAAAATAAGCCAGAGCAGAAGAGAATGCCGGTGTCGGTACATTCAACTCAATCGCGAGAATGACCGCTTTACGCCAGCCAGTATCGGCAGCGCGCATAGCATCGGCAAAAAAATCAGCCAACAGTAAATTGCTCAATTCAGGGTCAGCATCATAAGCGGCTTTAATATCACCTAAAAAGCGACTGCGGATAATACAGCCACCGCGCCACATCAGCGCAATCTCACCATAATTTAGCGCCCACTGATATTCTTTCGCCGCCTCCCGCATCAACTGAAAACCTTGGGCGTAGGAAATAATTTTAGACGCATACAGCGCATCATGAATCGTCGCCACGGCTGTTTCAACATCCCCTGCAAAGGCGGCAGGCTGTTTGGGCAATACCGATGCGGCATAGACGCGCTCATCTTTTTGCGCAGACAGACAGCGCGCAAACACCGCCTCTGCAATCAGAGTTAGCGGAATCCCTAAATCTAGCGCATTGATACCGGTCCATTTTCCGGTACCTTTTTGGCCAGCCGTATCTAAAATACTATCAACCAAGGGGAGTCCATTTTCATCCTTGTAAGCCAGGATGTTGGCGGTAATTTCGACCAGATATGAATCCAACACCCCCTTGTTCCATTCGGAAAACGTTTTCTGAATATCATCGATGCTTAACCCTAAGCCCTCGTGCATCAGTTGGTAGGCTTCAGAAATCAATTGCATATCACCATATTCAATACCGTTATGCACCATCTTGACGTAATGCCCGGCGCCATTTTCGCCGACCCAGTGACAACAGGGTTCACCGTCTACTTTGGCGCTAATCGCCTGAAAGATGGGTTTGACCGCAGGCCAGGCGTCTTTATTGCCTCCTGGCATAATCGAAGGCCCGTGACGCGCACCTTCTTCGCCACCTGAAACGCCCGCGCCGATAAATAAAATGCCTTTTTCGCGCAAATATTGAGTACGTCGATTGGTGTCGGTAAACAAAGAATTGCCGCCATCAATGATAATATCGCCTTCTGACAATAAAGGCAGTAGCTTTTCGATATAAATATCGACGACTTCACCGGCTTTAACCATTAACATGATGCGCTTAGGCGATTCTAGCTTATCGACCAATTGTTGCAGCGAATGACAGCCGATGACTTGGGTATTTTTAGCCGGCCCGTTAAGAAACTCGTCTACCCTGGCCGTTGTCCGATTATAAACCGCTACCTTGAAACCATGATCATTCATATTCAAGACCAGGTTCTGCCCCATGACCGCCAGGCCAATCAATCCGATATCTGCTTTCATTATGCGCTCTTCACTCAGGTTAAAGACTTGATTCTAGCATGCAGACTGCTTATTTCGAACCCGAAGCATGACTTTCAACGCGGCGGATAAAATCAGCCAGTCTTAAGGGCGACTGCAAGGCATTCTCATCGATGAGCGGCAGAGTCGGAAAACACGCTTGCAGCCAAGCCGCAAAAAGACCGCGGCCATTTCGATACTGGCCCAGTTTACCCGTCAGTTTGGTACCCGCCAGTCCACAACTAGGCGAACGAGCTTTCAATACAAAGCCATCTAAAGCCTGAAAGATAGAAAAGCGCTGCTCAAAACTGTGTCGCAGAGCGTCTGTCATATCCCGCTCCGGCTGATCGACTTGCACACAGCGAACCAATCCTGCCTGTTCGACCAAGTGAATCGCTGGCCGTGGAACCCCCATCCCCGCCGCCATTTCCGGGCAAAATGATTGCAGTTGGAAATGGCGTTTTAATTCGCCAATCAAATCAGCTTGATATTGATGATCACCGTCATAGCGTACCCGCTCTCCCAGCAAACAAGCGCTGATACCGACACAAGGCTTAGACGGCGGTACTGATGCCACCAAACACCTCAACCAGACGCGGTAAAAAATGTGATAACTCCATCGACATGATGGCAAAATCTGCATCAAAGCGCTCTGCATCGCTGTTGGTTTCCACATCGGCGACCTGATCCTGAATTAAATCCAGGAATTTCAAACGCTTTACAGCCAGGTTTTCATCCAGCACAAAACTGAGTCGGTCCGCCCAACTTAACGCCAGCTTGATCACGAGCTTGTCATTTTGCAGATGATTGAGAATTTCCGGCGCGCGTAAATCATGCCGTTTACAACGAATAATGCTACCTTCATCCGATTGCGAACGTAACTCACACTCATCCTCTATCACCCAATCGCTCGGTTCGGTTTGATTGAGCAACCAATCGGTCATAATCAATGCCGGTTTTTCCGCCGTTGTCAGTGGCACTACCGGCAAGGAACCCAGACATTGGCGCAATAAGCTGAGTAAATCCTCGGCCTTTTTTGGCGTTGCCGCATCCACTACGATCCAGCCGCCTTTAGGGTCGATATAAGCATAGGTTTTTCGTGAAAACGCAAAGGCGCGGGGTAGTAATTCAAAAATAAGCTCGTCCTTCAAGCGCGATTTTTCCTTGCCCGATAATTTCCGCGCTTCTTTTTCTTCCAGCTCTGCTACACGTTCCTGCAACATTTCATTGATTACCGCAGGCGGAATTACTTTTTCTTCTTTTTTGGCGCACAGCATAATAAACCCATTGCTTGCATGCACCAATGGCTGCTCAATGCCGCCTAATGGGGAGGTCCAGCCAAACCGACTCATATCCTGTTTTCCGCAGGGATGAAAACGCTTGTCTGCCAGTTTTTCCTCCACATCATCCGCAGTGAGTGTAAAAGGTTCGTTAAAACGGTAAACTGTCAGGTTCTTAAACCACATCATCATTTCCAGCAACTAAAAGGGCGCGTATTATCGCAAAATTTATCCCGTGAACGTCAAAAGTTTTTCATACATTGCAGATCCTCAGGCTAAAATTCTGATTCTAGGCTCCATGCCCGGCGTCATGTCACTTGAACGGCAGCAATATTATGCCCACCCGCGCAACAGTTTTTGGCCGATTATGTTGAACCTGCTCAAGCTGCCATCTGATTTGAGCTACTCTGAAAAAACACAGGCCTTAATGCAGCATTACATTGCTCTTTGGGATGTGCTGCAAAGCTGTATTCGTCCCGGTAGTCTCGATAGTGCTATCGACATGAGCAGCGTAGCGATAAATGATTTTAATCATTTTTTTCGGTGCCACCCCCAAATTCAGGCGGTATTCTTTAATGGTCAAAAAGCCGAATCGGTGTTTCAGAAACGTGTTTTACCTCATTTATCATCAGAATTGCAAAAACTAACATTTCAACGTTTGCCATCAACCAGCCCTGCTCATGCCGCTTTATCTTTTAATGACAAGTTAAATCAGTGGCGTACCATATTGCAATTTTTGCCATCCAACAAATATGATAAGCTGATGACTTAATCGAAATTCGAAGTCATCATGCAACAATCACAGTCACCAGCGAACCAGGCCTTCATTCTGGGGTTCTTTATTTTTTTAGGTCTAGCTTCACTGGGCTTTTTCATAACTCAGGCAACCCTGGATTTCAAATCATTTGAACGCAGCGTCCGAGTCAAAGGCCTATCAGAGCGCGAATACCCGGCCGATATTGTCATTTGGCCCATTCAATTTGTCGCAGCCGATAATAAGCTGACGAGGTTATATGACACGATTGAGAAAAACAACGCTAAAATCCGGGCTTTTTTATTATTGAATGGTATAACCGATGAGGAAATCAGCTTTTCACCGCCGATGATTGTGGATAGAGTTGCTAATCAATACGGGCCACAACGTGCCGAGTTTCGCTATAGCGCAACCCAAACGGTCACCGTTTATTCCAAACAGGTCAAAAAGGTTCGTTCGCTGATGAATAAACTGTCCGAGTTAGGCAAACAGGGCATTGCCTTTACCGCCGGTGATTATCAATCCCAGGTCAACTATCTCTTCACGCGCTTGAATCAAATCAAGCCGGCGATGATAGCAGAAGCCACCACTAAAGCCCGCGAAGTGGCGCAAAAATTCGCGGAAGACTCGAACAGTCTCTTAGGCAAAATAAAAACCGCGTCACAAGGGCGTTTTTCGATCAGCCCGCGTGATCAAAATAACCCGCATATTAAAAAAATCCGGGTCGTTTCAACCATTGAATATTATCTTTCAGACTAAATACTATGGAATCTACAAACTGGGAAAATATCATCGTCGGCATTCTGGCCATCGGTATCGTATTTTGGATGTGGCCTGGGGTTAAACAAACTATGGCACAAAGCCAACAGGCCGAAAAAGACTGGCCGGGTTTTTTAATTCCACTGGCGGCCGTTGCGCTGTTTATTGTTTTTTTAATTTACATGGCAGCCAATTAATTGCCTTGTTACTTTTTGAGACAGATACCAACATGATTGACGATTTATACGATGATGACGAAGAAGCCGTTGAATATGCCATCCGGCCGAACAAAACGGCGATAAAACGGGATATTGCGCGTATTGCCGACCTAGCGGAACAAATCTGTGCGCTAACGGAAAATCAAATAAAAAGCCTGGAATTGCCTGAGAGGGTTGAGGCCTCGGTTTTGGAGGCGCGCAAGATGCCACCTAAAGCGGCTAGAAAGCGGCTGTTGAAATTTGTGACAGGACAATTAAGAACACTTGACCTTGAGCCGATTACAGAAAAAATTGCCCGTATCAAAAGCAAAAGCATTCATGCGGCACGCGAACATCATCAGGCTGAACAATGGCGTGACAAGCTGCTATCGGAAAATGGACAGGATGCGTTGACCGATCTGCTCGCGCAATTTCCACAGGCGGACCGACAGCATATTCGGCAACTGCAACGCAATGCACAAAAAGAAACACAAGCCGGCAAGCCGCCTAAGTCTGCCCGCCTGCTATACCAGGAAATCAGAGCGCTCATCGAGCATGCGGAATAAGTCCAGTTGTCGATACTCAGAAGGGTTTTGTTGATTCAATGCGGAAAGGGTAACGCCCAGCAAGCGGATTTTTCGCCTGCCCACCTCGGTATCTTGCAGTAATGCCTCAAACACGGCTTCTAGCCCTTGTGCTGTCTCGATGCGTGTCGGTAAAGTCCGGCTGCGGGTAATCTGCACAAAGTTATAGTATTTGATTTTAATCGTTATGGTATGGGCGACAAGTTTTTTATCGGCCATTTTTTTCAGCGCCTGCTGTAACAGCCGCATTAACTGCTGAAAAACCACGGAATAATCGCTGATATCCTGTTCGTAGGTGGTTTCCACACCGACTGATTTTCGTAAGCGGTCATTCTTCACCGGCCGCTCATCAACCCCTCTGGCCAGATTGTAATAATAGCTGCCGGATTTACCAAAATGGCGGCACAACTCTGCAAGCGACCATTTTTGTAAATCCTGACCTGTCCGAACACCTAAGCGATGCATTTTTTCTTCAGTGGCTTTCCCCACGCCGTGAAACTTGCCAATCGGCAAACCTCTAACAAACGCAGGCCCCTGTTCTGGTGTGATCAGATACAAGCCATCAGGTTTATCCATATCGGAAGCGATTTTAGCCAGAAATTTGTTATACGAAACACCCGCCGAGGCGATAAGTTCGGTGCGCTGTTTTATTTTCTGTTTGATCGCCATTGCAATACGCGTTGCAGAACCTTGGCCTGTGACATCCAGATAAGCTTCATCCAGTGACAATGGTTCGAACAGGTCGGTAAATTCGGCAAAAACCTGATGAATAATAGCCGACGCTTCGCGATAGGCCTCAAATCGGGGCTTAATGAAAATGCCCTGTGGGCATAAACGATAGGCATGCGACGACGGCATGGCAGAATGAATCCCAAACCGACGCGCCTCATAACTGCACGTCGCCACGACACCCCTGCTATCAGGCAATCCGCCAACGATAACCGGTTTCCCCCGGTATTGCGGATGATCACGTTGCTCGACCGCGGCGAAAAATGCATCCATATCGACATGAATAATTTTTCGGATAATCTGTTTTTCCGCCATTGTGAACCATGCTTTCCTCACATAATGTAGGCTATTTTAGAGTGAATTTTACAGGCGTGCTATTATTAAGATTAGCTTAATCGAGCTTGCCAGCATATAACCCCTTACATTATTGTTAGCAAAGCCGGGTTAAGATTGACGTCAGTCGTCAAAATGCTTGCTTTTAGCCTCAGGTCAATGCCATGAAAATACGACCTTTACCCCACAGATCACTTCCACGTTGTGTTATTGCATTTTGTTTGCTATTAAGCGTCAGTTGTATCGCGAATGCACAGGTTGCGTCTGCAGCCCAAGCCATGCGTCATACACTCGCAACCTATCGACAACACAATCCCCCGTTATCGCCTTCTGAACAGCATTTCTGGCGTGCCATTGAAGACCTTTATTTTTTATCGCCAACCACATTCGTTTGGCTGGGCCACAACCAAACCCTAACACAGGTCGCTAATGCCCTTAAAAATTTGCAACAAGCTGAAAACAGCGGCCTTCGGGCAGATGACTACAATGCCCTGCAATTGACACGACACTGGCACGATCTGCTTTGTACCAAACAGGCCAATTGGGGCAATTATGCCCGTTTTGATCTGGCCTTAAGTATTGCCCAACTACATTATTTATCGGACTTACGCTATGGCCGAATTCGGCCACAAAACGCACAATTTGACCTCGAGCCAGATCCTTCAATGGATAAACTGGTCAAGTTGTTATTATCCGGCATCGCAACAAACCAGGTCGCGCAACTACCCGCTCAGGCTGAACCTGCCTACAAGCCCTATCAGGATCTCAAAAAACAACTGCCGCGCTATCGAACATTAGCTCAAAATACATTTCCTCATCTTTTGTTTTCTCAAGCCGTAGATGAAAACACCTCTGACCCACAGATCAGCGTATTAAAGCAAATACTGCAAAAGCTGGGTTTTTTACCTATGGATACGCCACTTGATGCTGTCTATAGCGGCGCTGTCATTGATGCCGTTAAACGTTTTCAACATCAACATGGTCTGACAGCCGATGGCGTCATCGGTAAAAAAACCCTAGCGGCACTCAATGTGACGCCTGAACAACGTCTGCGGCAAATCGAATACGCCTTGGAACGCTGGCGTTGGCTACCACCGTTGAACACTGAGATGCCTTTGATTCTAGTCAATATTCCTGCTTACCATTTATGGATATTTCAACAAGGCAACTTACGTCAGCCACCAGACCTGGATATGAAAGTCATCGTCGGTATGGCTGAGGAAAACCAAACACCCATATTCATGGGGCAATTGCAATATCTTGAATTCGGCCCCTATTGGAATATTCCTTTACGTATCGCCGTCAAAGAGATTTTACCCAAACTGAAAAACGATCCGGATTACTTGAGCAAACACAACATGGAGCTGGTGTCTGACTTCCATACCAATACCCAGGTTATCCCCATGTCGGAGACGTTTGCAACGGATCTAATTCATGGCAAGATTCATATTCGGCAACGGCCGGGCCCCTCTAACGCTCTGGGACAAATCAAATTCATTTTTCCCAACAGCCATGCTGTTTATTTGCATGACACGCCGGCTAAAAGATTATTCAACAAACCACGCCGGGATTTAAGTCATGGATGCATCAGAGTCGAAAAACCTGAACAATTGGCAGACTATATATTGAGACGTGCCAATAACTGGCACAGTACAGAGGTTGATAAAGTTTTCCAGCAGCGGAAGAATTGGAGAGTACGCTTAAAACAGCGATTTCAGGTTTTATTGTTTTACAATACTGCGCAGGTGGTTGGCGAAGATATGTATTTTTTTGATGATGTTTATCGTCTCGATAAGGTTTTAAGCCATCGCTTACAACAAGACGCGCTCCCCTTACAACAAAAACTCAACGCCAAATTAAATGCTTTATTATCACCAAGAGCGGACATTGCCGGTATCGAGATGCACAAACCCGGTCGGATAGTAGCCGACGCCGCCACGCCCTAACAGTAATGCCGCATCTCGAATATTTTTTAAATCCACGCCTTCAAGACAGACATCAATGGCCTTGCCCTGCATATGCAGACTTTTTTTCGCCACTCCTTGGGTATTTTTCTGTAGCATAGCGTTCGTTTTAGGCGAACGGTAACCCGAAATTACCTGAAAAGGTTTATTGACAGCAAGGCGGGCTTGCACATCATGCAACAAATCCAGCAACCCCGTATCCATGGCATGTTTATCTCCGGTACGATGATCCCGCAGTAAATAATTGACTTCGTTCAATGCTTCTGGAATATATCGGCCATTTTCAAAATACGTCACGGCCAGTTTTTCCCCCGTATGCAGATTAGCAAACGCTAAATGGCGCACCGAAGTCTCTGTTTTGACAGCTGATCTGGCAAGTATGGGAAAGGCTAGCATAGCGCTGCCCACTCCCATTGTTTTCAAAAAGTTACGTCTATTTTTCAAGGTCATTTGTCTATCTGAATTTTTTCAACAAGCGGCTAATACCTTAAAAGTAGCAGAAATTTAAGGTATTGGAGAAAAGAATAATTATTTGTGCGGAGGAAGTTCCAGCTTTTCGGTTTCATCCCAATCAGAGAAAGGGAATGGAAGCTGCTCGGTATTGAATGTTAAAAACAACAAAATGTGATACAGATAGGCCGATAATTTTTTACCTAAATCCAGAATATTGGCGTTTGGTGCGCCGGTCAACAAGGCAGAGGCGACTTGCAACAAGATTACAGTCCACAGCAGAATACGCACCAAACCGACAATGACCGAATAGATCAGCATAAAAAATATACGTTTCCAGGTACTGATCTTTTTTATATGTTCATTAAAGGGTTGTTCAGTCATGGTTAACCTCTATTCATGATGTCACGCAAATCCAGTGATGCGGCATTAGCACGCGCAATATAATTTGCCATAGTTAGAGAATAGTTAGCAAAAATACCAAAGCCATCACCATTCAGAATCATTGGACTTAAAATCGGTTCAATGGCATTTTCCAAAGCATGGATAATATTATCCACGGTATTCATGGCTCGCTTATCCAATAAAATATCGGCAAAATCGTGTTTCACAGCTTCCAGAATATGCAACAATGCCCAGCAAGCGCCCCGTGCCTCATAAAAAACATCATCAATTTCTAACCAAGGTGTTTTCCCCAAGGTCGGCAAATTCGGGTTATTTGGATCCGTCGGCGCACCATGCGCAGCCCCTGCAAAACGGTCTGTACTCGCCGATAGGCGGGTCGATAAACCGCCTAATCGTTTAATCACAATTTCGATATATTGCCAGAGATTATCGGCTCGCGAATAAAATTGTGCGGGTTTTTTTGCATTCGGATCCTGCAAGCGGTCCATATAACGATGTAAGGCATCAATGCCCTTCATATATTCAGATTCAGTCGATGGCAATGCCCAGGAATTACGCTCATAGTAAAAATAGGGTTCGGCCATAGCCAGATCAGGATCTTCGGCAGATTGTGACTGGTCTCGCGCAAAATGATTCCGCAGTGCCGTGGTGCCATCACGCAACATAATCAAAGCGCCATGCTCCCAGTTTTGGATGTTATCCAGAAATACACCGGGGGGAGCCACGTCATTGGAAATATAACCACCGGGTTTAAACATCAAAACTTCGGCAATATGTGCCAATGTGTTGGTATAAACATAGCCTACAGGCATCGCATCAGCATGCGTGGCCTCCATGCGCTTAACGGCTTCTTCCTGCACATTAAATCGCTCAGGCTCTGAGCCCCACCAAGCACCGAGAACAAATAAAATAATAAGGATAAGGCCCGTAAAGCTGGCAAAGCCCCATAATATCCCTCTAGACTTAGCGTCTTCAAGCTCTACTGAATTTTCTGACATGTCTTGGTTTTCCTACAATATTGGGTAATGTAACGATCTGATACGCTGGGTTTTTAACGATGGTGTCTGAAGATTGTTCCTGATTACACATAGAAGTTCAGCTTAGCCCCCCAATGCTCCCAAACACAAGCATATAACGGCCAAATAATAGCATGATTTCATGGGCAACCATAGAATCCATTTTGTCAATGGCAAAATCGTACCGGGTCATTTATTTTTTTTATGTGCTCTGGGGTGAGCCTGGTCGTAAATCTTACTCAAATACTGAAAATCAAGGTGCGTATAAATCTGTGTTGTTGAGATATTCTGATGACCAAGAAGTTCCTGTACAGCTCGAATATCCTGGCTGGATTCCAATAAATGACTGGCAAAAGAGTGTCGCAACATATGCGGGTAAACATGTTGCTCCAAGCCATGCTTTTTGCACCAGCGATCGAGCCGTAATTGAATACTGCGCTGACCGAGCCGCCTCCCTTTTGTGCTGATGAATACGGCTGAATCATCACTGTCAAAACGACATTCCAGCCAGTGCCGTATCGCCTGAACCGCTTTTTTGCCAATCGGCAAATCACGCGCTTTATCACCTTTCCCTTGCCGTACCCGCAGTTGACCTGCATCTAAGTCAATATCTTCAAGATTCAATTGCGCCAGCTCGCTGAGCCGCAAACCGGAAGAATAAAATAATTCAAACATAGCGAGATCACGAATTTCCAGTACTGAGTCTGGACTCGCCTCTAATAGCGCGGTAATTTGATCAATATCCAGGGTTTCCGGTAATAATTTGTTTTGCTTAGGCGCTTTGACATTTTTAGCCGGATTATGCGTACCCTGCTGCCTGGCCATCAAAAAACGATAAAAACTGCGAATCGAGGCCAGCATTCTCTGCAACGAACGGCTACCGATACCTTCACGGTGGCGCTGTGCGATATATTGCTGGACATGCTCATGTTGTACCTGCTGCCAGTTTTCAAGCGCAAGTGTCTGACAAAACTGCATAAAATAACGCAAATCCCGCTGATAATTGCTCAGCGTATGCGCTGATGCACGCTTTTCAACGTTAAGAAATTGAATAAAAGCATCAATGTCCGCAGTCATTCTTCAGTCAACATCGCAATCAGCCGCGTTCCAATAATTTCGCTCATCTGGGTCAAGAACAAATGCCCCATACTGGCATGAAAACGATTCTCATCACGACTGCCTATGGCTAAAAGCCCTTCTAATTGCGTAAATGCCATCGGAATAATAGCGCATGACCTGACTTGTTCAGCCTGATCGGCAAACAGAAATCGTGCCTGAGCCAGTGTGATATGCCCACATTGTGGTTGGTTTCGACTTAAGATGGAATAAAAATGCTTCAATTCAGGATGTTCAGGCGCGACAAAAACCGCTTCATGCGCGGGTTCTTCTGACACATCGTGTGTCCGAATAATCTTGATGGCAACAAAATCGGTATTGAAACATTCCGACAACACATGATCAAGATTGACACACACATCATCCAACGATTGACTTTCCAGCATTGCCAATGTCAATTCATGCATGCGACTGAAGACAGTATCATTTTCGTGCGCAATTTCAATCAGGGTTGCGAGTTGATTTTCCAGTTCCTGGTGTTTTTTGCGAAACATTTCCAATTGCCGGGAAATCAACGAAACCGCTTTCCCCGTAGGATGAGGCACATAAAGATGCTCCAGTAAGTCTTCATGTTCATGAAAAAAGTCTGGATGTTCGTACAAAAAATCAGCGACTTGCTGTGAATCCAGCGCCGACCCACTATCGGGCAATCTTTCAATATCTGTCATAAATCAATCGTTCCTTCAAAAACACCTACAGCGGGGCCGGTCATCATTACAGGGTAACCTCGACCGGCCCAATGAATTTTCAGCTTACCGCCGGGTAATTGCACCGTAACGGTATCATCCAGCAAATTCTGCTCGATTCCAATAACAACTGCCGCGCAAGCACCACTGCCACAGGCCAGGGTTTCGCCCGCGCCGCGTTCATAAACCCTCAGCTTGATATATTGGCGATCCAGCACTTGCATAAAGCCAATATTAGCGCGTTCTGGAAAAAACACATGATTTTCTAAGGCCTGCCCCAGCGTCGCTACCGGCGCGGATTGAATATCATTGACTTGCAGCACCGCATGCGGATTACCCATAGACACCGCGCCAAAGGCTTTTTCGACATTATCAACCGTTACACTATAAAAGCGTGATTCCTGCTCGGTGCGAACCGGAATATCATGAGGTGCAAAACGCGGAATGCCCATGTTAACAGTGATCAAGTCATCTTCTGTGACATATAAAACCAGTTGCCCGGCTTCGGTTTCGACTCTGATTTCATCTTTGTCCGTCAACCCCTTGTCGCGGACAAAGCGGGCAAAACAGCGCGCACCATTGCCACATTGTGCCACCTCACTACCGTCAGCATTGAAAATGCGATATTTAAAATCGGCCTCAGGGCATTGTGGCGATTCCACTAATAAAAGTTGATCGCAGCCAACGCCAAAATGTCGGTCGGCGATATATCGAATCTGCTCAGGCTGAAGCGCAATGTGTTGATTGATCGCATCGATCACGACAAAATCATTTCCCAAGCCCTGCATTTTAGTAAACTTCATCACTTGTCTTCCGCAATCAAGGCCTCACCCTGCCAGAGTTGAGTCAAGTTTTCGCGCTGTCTGATCAGCCAGTGCTTGTCCCCATCAACCAAAACTTCGGCCGCACGCGGCCGTGAATTGTAATTAGAGCTCATGGTAAAGCCATAGGCGCCGGCGGAACGAACGGCCAATAAATCCCCCGGCTGTAATGCCAGACTTCGATCTTTACCCAGAAAGTCACCCGTTTCGCAGACCGGACCCACAATATCCCACAGCTTGAGATCAGCATTATTATTCTGTTTGACCGGAACAATATCTTGCCAGGCATTGTAAAGTGACGGCCGCACCAGGTCATTCATGGCCGCATCGACAATGGCGAAATTTTTCTCCGCAGTCGATTTTAAATATTCCACCCGCGTCACCAAAATTCCGGCATTACCCGCAATCGCTCGGCCCGGCTCTAACAAAATTTCATAATCGCTGCCGGCCAAACGTTCGAGTAACTGGGTGATGTATTCGGCTGGAGCAGGTGGCGTTTCATCACGGTATCGAATGCCCAAACCTCCCCCTAAATCCAGATGATGCAGGTTAATGCCTTCATCTTTTAAGCGATCGACAAAAACCAGCACCCGCTCTAGTGCCGCCATAAATGGCTCAGTTTCAGTCAGCTGTGACCCAATATGGCAATCAATACCGACAATATCCACATGATCCATTTTTGCAGCGCGTCGATATTCGCCCAACGCCGTTTCAAAATCGATGCCGAATTTGTTTTCCTTCAGACCGGTCGAAATATAAGGGTGCGTCTTAGCATCAACATCGGGATTGACCCGAAACGAAATCGGCGCGACCACACCCATCTCGCCAGCTAAACGATTAATGCGATCTAACTCACCCGACACTTCAATATTAAAGCAGCGAATTCCGGCTTTTAAAGCCGCCACGATTTCCGGCTCTCGTTTACCAACACCCGAAAATACAATTTTTTGGGGGTCTCCACCTGCCGTTAATACGCGTGCCAACTCGCCTTCCGATACAATATCAAACCCCGATCCCAAGCGGGCCAGCAGATTCAACAAGGCAATATTGGAATTAGCCTTGACCGCATAACATATCAGGTGGGGATGATCGGCAAAAGCCTTGTCAAATGCGTGCCAGTGCCGCTCTAGCGTGGCGCGGGAATAAACATACAACGGTGTACCATGCCGCTGGGCCAAATCGCTGACGACAATGTTTTCGGCATAAAGCTGGCCGTTTTTAACGGTAAATGCGTCCATTTTATTGATCTTCCTCAGGAACGTAAATTGGGGGAGGGTTATCCGGCAAATATAATGGGCCAGTCTGCCCACAAGCACTGCTCAGCAGCATTAAAAGTAGCAGAATTTTGATTTTCATCAGCCCTCTCCATAAACGATGCTCGGCAACCAAGTTGCCAGTTGTGGCCAGAACGCCAATAATGCCAGCATTGTTATCTGAATCAAAATAAACGGCATCACACCTTTATAAATCTGTCCGGTACTGACTTCAGCCGGCGCCACGCCGCGCAGATAAAACAGAGCAAAACCAAATGGCGGAGTTAAAAATGAGGTTTGTAAATTGATTGCAATCATGATGCCCAACCAGACAGGATCAAGTCCCATCGCCAATAATACAGGACCTACAATCGGCACGATAACAAAGGTAATCTCAATAAAGTCCAGCACAAAACCGAGAAAGAACATCACCGCCATAACGCTGAACATCGCGCCAAATTTGCCACCCGGTAGGTCAGATAACACATCGACAATCAATGCTTCGCCGTCAAAACCACGGAAAACCAGCGAAAATAACGCTGCGCCGATCAAAATCATAAACACCATACTGCTGACCTGCGTCGTATTCTGGCAGGATTCGCGTAAAGTTTGCCAATTCAATTGGCGCTTGAATCCAGCCAGCAGCATCGCGCCGACCGCACCGACACCCGCAGCCTCGGTAGGCGTCGCTATACCGCCCAGGATCGAGCCTAACACGGCAAAAATCAACAGCAGCGGAGCACTGAGGCTTTTCATGATTCGCCAATAAAACGCACGACTCCGCATCGCTGGATTCTTAGGAGCCGGCATCGTTTCAGGATTAAACCAGGCGATACTGACGATATAAAGCAAATAAAACAATACCAGGCCTAAACCAGGTATCAAGGCACCGGCAAACAAGTCACCCACCGACACCGTTTCTGGTGCAAAAATACCCATATCCAGCTGGGCCTGCTGATAGGCGCTGGAAATCACATCGCCCAACAACACCAGCACAATGGACGGTGGAATGATTTGCCCCAATGTCCCTGAAGCGCAGATGGTGCCGCAGGCAATGGCCGGATCATAGCGATTGCGCAGCATGGTCGGCAGCGATAACAGGCCCATAGTGACCACAGTTGCACCGACGATGCCGGTGCTCGCCGCCATCAGCATGCCAACCAATGTTACGGCAATACCCAGCCCGCCCCGCAGACCGCCAAACAATTCCGCCATCGCTTCTAGCAAATCTTCAGCAATGCGGGCTTTTTCCAGAATAACGCCCATAAACACAAACAACGGCACCGCTATCAGCGTCTGATTGCTCATAATGCCAAACAAACGATTCGGCAATGCATTTAAAAAAGCATCATCAAATACATCAAACTGAATGCCGACGGCGGCGAATAGCAAGGCGGTTCCACTCAATGCAAATGCAACTGGAAAGCCACTGAGCAAAACGATAAACACGGCAGCAAACAGCCATAACGCCAGATACTGTTCCATCAGCCAGGCTCCTTATTATCTGTCGCTAGGATTATCGACAGGTTTTTAAAAAACATGGCTAACGCCTGTAAAATTAGCTGTATACCCATCACAATTATCAGGCTTTTGAGCAAAAACAGTCCCGGCAAGCCGCCGGAATGCCGCGAACCTTCCAACACCGACCATGACTCAGTAACGTAATGCCAGCTTGCCCAAACGATAAATCCACTCACCGGCAGTAATAACAACAATGCCCCCAGACAATCAACCCAAGCCTTGCCTTTCTTGCTCAAGCGCTGATAAAAAATATCAACCCGAACATGACCATCATAATTTAGGGTATAAGCCGCCCCGAGCATAAACACCATGCTGTGCATATAAGTGACCGTTTCCTGCAACGCGACCCAGCCACTATCAAACGCGTAACGCAACACAACAACAGCAAAGGTTGTCAGCACCATCAATAAACTCAACCAGGACACTGCTTTGCCCAGCCCGTTATTAAGCGTTTCAATAAATGAAATACAGCGATTCATAGCATCTGAAGATAAAAAAACGCCATTTTACCTGAAAAGCGACGACCATGTTGCCAATTTACAACATGGCACAAAATCTAAAAGTCCAGAAACAATCCAGGGTCATTTTTGTCAAAACAAGGCGAAAAAGGATGATTAGGATGATGAACGCATGTGTGAAGCGTAGTATATTTACGTCCATGAGAATTTTACGCTTCCTGACAGTTGATCCGGTCAATTTAAGCCTTAAAGCAAAAGCTTATTCCACCATTGCCTGTTTTTGCTCTATTTTCTTTGTCGCCTTAAGCACGCATATTGTTGGGCTTGGACCGCAATACCCGATGATTATAGCTTCGTTAGGGGCCTCTGCCGTTATTTTATTTTTTATTCCAAACAGTCCGCTAGCTCAACCTTGGCCCTTTGTCGGTGGCCAGATTAGCTCCGCTTTGATTGGTGTTAGTTGCGCGCTCAATATCGATGAAATCGCATCAGCCTCAGCCGTCGCCGTAGGTGGCTCGGTTTTAGTCATGGTGCTATTACGTTGTCTACACCCACCCGGTGCGGCAACCAGCCTAGCGCCGATCATGGCGGGCGATTCTGTCATTTCGTTGGGTTATCAATTTGTCCTTCATCCTGTCGCCATCAATGTTGGGTTTATGCTGCTGTTATCACTTCTCATCAATCGCCTACTGATGAAACGTAATTATCCCAGCCCGCTGCCGGCTGACTCCAACGCTCAATTGCCATCGAGCACGATAACCCGGCCCGAATATAAAATCGGCATTTCAGAACAGGACATGACGCTAGCGTTAAAAGAGATGGATGTTTTTGTTGATATGACGCCCGCCGATCTAGCCAAGATCCTGACCCGAACCGAAATGAATACCTTCAAACGTATTCGGGGCGATATCTGCACAGCCGATATTATGCGCCGCGAGGTCAGCACAGTTGAATTTGGCACCGAGGTGGAAGAAGCCTGGACGATGATGTACCAACAAAACCTGAAAGCCTTACCTGTAACAGATCGCGCCAGTCATGTTATCGGTATTATTACCTGGCACGATTTTTTTAAATTTCTCGACCTAAACCCATATGCCAATTTTCAGGATAAGTTTCGTCATTTTATACGTCGTACAGCTAAGATCTCCGCCCATAAACCTGAAGCTGTCGGACAAATCATGACATCGTCGGTTGTGGTCATGCCCGATACGGCCCATATTGTCGAACTGATTCCATTAATGTCTCTTCAAGGGCATCGCCAAATCCCGATTGTCAATGCCGACAATCGTCTGGTTGGCATGGTCTATCAGGCCGATTTAATTTCCGCACTCTATAACGTCACACTCGCGACACATGCAAGCTAATTATGCCGATTCGGTCTTTTCAATCGCCACATCTTCAGCCTGTGCCATCAATTCAGGTTCGGATGATTCAGGACTAAGTGCTTCTGTTTTTGCACCTTTGCTCAAGGGCAGATGATAATAGAGCTCGACAAACAACACCGGTATCCAAAACGCCATCAACACAGCAATCGAAAAAAAACCGGGATTAAGAATGTGCCCAACCCACCATGCCCCCATGCTGCCCCAAATCACCCGCATAGGCCCTGGAATATATGCTTGCGCCATGTTTCTACTCTGTTTTAAGTTATAACAAACAGAGTATCGGCGGGTAGACCCAAAATTTAAGACTTTACGTAACTGCTCACCCGGTTGTGTTTTAGCCGGAGTAGGTCATTGATTTATCAGGACACGTGAATACATCCATGTAGTTCTGCATAACATCCCTGTTATGCAAGCCTGATAAATCAACAACCTACACCTGCTTTTTAGAGGGGGTGAGTAGATACGACTTTACCTTAAATTGACCGTAGCGCGCCAAAATCACCGGCATCAGCAGTAAATTTAAAAATGTCGATGACACCAGACCCCCGATAATGATCGCCGCCATGGGCCCCATGATTTCCCGCCCCGGGTTATCACTGTTAAAGGCAATAGGAAACATCGCCAAGGCAGTCACCAGCGCGGTCATCAAAATAGACGGCAAACGTTGCTGCGCACCCAACACCACGGTCTGCCAGTCCCAGGGCAAGCCTTCATCCTGCACCAAATGCTGATAATGCGAAATCAACATAATACTATTGCGCACGGTAATACCGAACAAGGTGATAAAGCCTACCACCGCGCCGACCGACAGGCTGGCGTGAGTCATCAACACCGCACCGACACCGCCTAACAAGGCGAATGGCAGATTAGTCAGTGTCAACAACATATTGCGCACATTGTTCATCGCCAAATAAATAAAAATCAACACTCCGATACCGGCCAATAGTGCATGTAAAATCAGGTTATGCCGCGCCTGAATCTGCTCTATTGCCGCACCGGTAAATTCAGGATAGCTATTGCTAGAAAAATCAATTTCCTCCAACACACGCTGTTTAAGCTCACGCATAAAGTCATCCATATCGCGGTTATCGACAGCACAGGTAATCGTCTGCTTACGTTGAGCGTTTTGGTGCAAAATATTATACCGACTCTCACCATGGCGAATGCTGACCACTTGACCTAATTCGATCACCGCGCCATCGAGTGTTTTAATCGGAATATGCCGGATCGACTCAGGATCGTCACGCATTTCAGGTGGCAGAGTGACACTAATGTCTAACAAGCGATTACCCTGCACCTGCTGGCCAACCACCCGCCCCCGATAAGCTGCTTCAATGGCTTGTCGGATCTCTGCCGGACGCAAACCAAAACGTGCCAGATGCGATTCATCCAGTTCGATCAGAATATCGGGCGTCGCCGGCGGTGATCTCAGTTGCACATCTTCCGCCCCTTCAATCGACTGCATGATAGTGGCGACCTGGACGGCTTTCCGGTCCAACTCGCGCAAATCATTCCCGTAAATATTAACGACCACGGGTGCTGTGTAACCGGAAATTGTTTCATCAATACGTTCGGTTAAAAATGTATTCACTTCCGCCACAATACCTGGAAAAGCCTGCAACACACGGCGCAGCTGCTCAAGCACCTGTTGTTGCTCGCTACCGGATAACGGTTTCAAGCGTACTTCAAATTCGCTGTAATGTGTGCCATAAGTATCTGCACCCCGCTCGACACGACCAGCCCATTGCGAAACCGACGCAACCCCCTCGATCTGCAAAAACTGCACCGTCAGCGCTTGCCCCATGGCAATCGATTCAGTCAGAGATGTTCCCGGTATGCTGCTGGTATGCACCATATAATGTCCTTCCCGCAATTCCGGCAAAAACTTATGCTCGACCTGCTCCAATAAATACAGTGCCAGCAAACTGACAATGAGTAAAACCCCCAACACAGCTTTAAAATGATGTTTAACCTGGCTTAAAACAACCGCGTAAACGGGTTTTAACACACGAATCAATGGCGGCTCTGCCGTCGATAAAGAGGCATTGCCTAATAATAAAAGACTTAATGCCGGCGTTAGCGTCAAGGCAACCAGTAATGAGGCTAGAATAGCCAAAATATAGGAATAACCTAAAGGGGCAAACAAACGACCCGCGACGCCATCCAGCGTCAATAAGGGCACAAACACCAACGCTACGATAAAACTGGCGTAAACCACCGAACTGCGCACCTCCAGCGAAGCATTCAAAACGACCTGGGCCGGGTCTTGTGGCTCTGCGACCCTGTTATTTTCTCGCAGCCGGCGAAAAATATTCTCACAATCAATAATCGCATCATCCACCACTTCACCCAACACAATCGCGAGCCCGCCCAGCACCATGACATTCAAATGCACGCCAGCTTCCAGCAAAATCACAATCGCCGCCATCAATGACACCGGAATCGCCAAGGTCGAAATCAATGCCGTACGCAGGTTATACAAAAACAACACTAACACCAGCATCACAAAACCCGCACCGATCAGCAAATGGCCGGAAAGATTGGAAAACGAGGTTTCGATATAATCGGCGGGTCTGAATAAATGCGGATAAAAATGGATCTTCTGTTTCTGGAATAACGGTTCAAATTCCTGCAATACCGCTTCCACCCTTCTTGAAACTGATAAGGTATTCGCCCCATATTGGCCAATGACCATCATCACCACACCAGGCTGTCCCATAATCTGGGCCGCGCCAAATGACGGTTTTGGCGCGTATTCAATATGTGCAACATCACCCAATACAATATTTTTCCCCTGCTGGCGGCGAACAATCAATTTTGCCAGTTGCGCTGGTGTTTGCGCCATATCGCTGACATTAAGACTAAATCGCTGATTGGCGTTTTCAATAAAACCACCGCCACTACCCAGCTGTCCGACTGCTCGCGCAGCTTCGATCACATCAGATATAGATAACTGATAACGCTGTAATTTAACGGGATCGAGCTGAATTTGTAATTCCCGGATGTGTCCGCCAAAAACATTGACATCAGCCACACCTGGAATCGCCATGATGCGCGGCACCAGTGTCCAATCGGCAAAGCTTCGCAATTGCATCAGGTTTTTATCGCGGCTTTCCATCCCTACCGTCATCACTGTCGCCGATGACGACGACAATGGCACCAGTACCGGTGGCTGAACCCCTACAGGCAGTCGTGAAGCAATCGTGCGCAAACGCTCGGCAACCTGCTGTCGATTGACTCGAATATCACTGTCTTCACTAAATACGACCGTTACGACCGATAAGCCCTGGATCGACTCAGAACGCATAAATTTCAAGCCAATCAAACCCGCTAACGCCGTTTCAATCGGTTGTGTCACCAATACTTCGACATGTTCAGACGACAATCCAGGTGCTTCGGTTTGAATAATGACCTGTTTCGGCGAAAACTCCGGAAAAATATCAAGTCCGGCCTGACTAAAGCGATAGCCACCATAGCCAAACAATACCAATGCCAGAATCAATATCAACGGCGCAAAACGAATAGAAAGCCGAACTAGTAAAGACAGCATGAAAATCCTATAACCCTAAAAACATCGCGATTATCCTCACTCGACATGATAGACAACGCCCCTGATTCCCTATTATACTCAGTGCATCCAACAATCTGCAGTTTCCTATGAATGCACGCTTCCATATTCTCATCATCGATGACAATGTCGATAATATCCAGGTTGCCGTCAATATCCTGCGTGAAGAAGGCTATGAGTTTTCTTTCGCCACCCATGGTCAAGAGGGACTAGACATACTCAACGAAAAATGCAACCCAATTGACTTAGTTTTACTGGACATCATGATGCCCGTCATGGATGGCTATGAAACATGCCGCGAAATCAATAAAAACCCTTTATTGAGGGATATTCCAGTCGTTTTTCTGACAGCACGAACCGATATTGACTCCATCCGTAAAGGTTTTGAAGCCGGTGGCGTCGATTACGTTACCAAACCTTATCGTGCCGAGGAGTTACTTGCTAGAGTCAAAACACATATAGAGCTATATCGTGCCAGAAAATTACTCCAGGAACATAACCTATCGCTTGAAAGCAAATTAAAATTTGAGCACCACCGCCTGCTCTCTGAACTGGAAGAAAATCAAAAAGAGCTTATCTGGATGCTTACCGAACTGATGGAATCGACTTCCGATGAAACGGGCAAACATATCCGCCGGGTTGCAGAAATGTCGGCGCTATTGGCAAAACACCATCCCAGCCTGACAAAAGAGGATGAGGACATTCTATTTCATGCCGCGCCGATGCACGATATCGGTAAACTCACCGTCCCTTACGACATCTTGCATAAACCTGGCCGTTATACCGAAGAAGAATTTAAAATCATGCAGGCACATACCACCAATGCCTGGAAATTATTACAGCGCTCAGAACGCCGGTTGATTAAATCGGCTGCCATCATTGCCCATCAACATCACGAAAAATGGAATGGAAAAGGCTATCCAAGACAACTACGCGGCTATGACATCCACATCTATGGCCGTATTGTCGCCCTAGCCGATGTGTTTGATGCGCTTACCCATAAACGTTGCTATAAAGAGAGCTGGTCGGTGGAATCGGCAATCAGTTACATTCATGACCACCGCGCAACCCAGTTCGATCCAGAATTAGTCGATATCCTTCAGGAACATATTGATGAATTCATTGAAATCGTCAACCTCAGCTAATTCATGTCTTCTCTGTTGCGACTATTTCTGCTTTGTTTGATTTGCAGCAGCAGCCTGGCTGCATCGAAAATCGAGTTAAACCCGCAGGAACAAACCTGGCTAAAAAACAACCCGACTGTACTCGTAGGCGGCAGCCCCGACTGGACGCCATTTAATTTTGCCGATTATAAAGGCCGCTATCAGGGGGTCGCACACGATTTTCTGCAACTCATTAGCCAAAAAACGGGTTTAAAGTTTATTATCCATATTGATACCTGGCATAACAATCTGGAAAAAATCCGCCACCGTCAACTCGATATACTACCTGCCGTTTATTACACCGAAGACCGCAGTCACTATCTGATTTTTTCGCAACCCTATTTTGAGGTTTTAGATTATTTTTTCATCCGTGACGACATTCCCGCGCAAAGTTTCGCCGACTTAGATGGCTTACGCCTCGCTATCCCTAAAAGTTACGCCCATATTCAGCTTTTAAAACAGTATTTTCCAAACATAAAACTGATTCTGGTTGATACATTTGGTGAGGCCATTGATACTGTCTTGGAAGATAGGGCAGAATTACTTTATGACACCTACGGATCGCTGATTTACACCCTGCAACAACAAGGGATCAACACCATTGTGCCATTTAAATCAACCCGCGATATTGTTGGCACAAATCCGATTCATATCGCCACCCGCATTGACAAACCGATACTCGCTGCAATTATCGATAAGGGCTTAGCTGCGATCACGCCACTGGAAAAACAAAAAATTTATCGAAAATGGCTGTTGTTGCCCGAAATCAATGCGCCAAAACAGACGCTGACTCCACAACAAAAACAATGGTTAAAGCAGCATGGGACAATACGGTTTGCTATTTCCCGTGACCGGTTGCCTTATGAACATATGGATGAACAAGGCGATTACATCGGAATCGTCGCCGGGTTTTTAAAATATATTCAGGACCACCTTGACCTGCCGGTTGAACTCGTCCCGCCTTCGGAATCACCCCAAAAAACCATCGACATGACCATTAAAGCCCCATCCGCCAATCCAAACTCGCCATGGCTTTATAGTCGGCCGATCACATCCAACCCGATTGTGATCATCATGCGCGACCCCTTTCATTATATTGATAATCTATCCATGCTTCAGGACAAATCAATCGGTTTTGTACCTGAATATGATAATGCCAGCATTCTGCAGGGGCAGTATCCTAATATCAAGTTTCAGACTATAAACACCATTCAACAGGGGATGATGGCAGTTTCTAGCGGCCAAATAGATGCCTTACTCCTACCTTTAGCGCAAGCCAGCTATTATCTCAGTCGCCTTGGCATCAAAAATATTCGTATTGTCGGCAGAACCCGCGTCGATAGCCAATTAAGCTTTGCCGTACGTAAAGATTTAAGCCCTATCATGCCCTTGATCAACCAAGCGTTGGCCAATATGTCCCAACAACAACAAAATGCGATTTTCACAGCTTGGGCCGGGCCGCAAGTACTTGAGAAAAAAGATCACACCACGCTGATCATCACCATCAGTATTTTTCTGGTTATTTTAACAATTATCTTCTACTGGAATCGGAAACTGGCGACTGAAATTTCCCACCGTAAACAACTTGAACAGGAACTTTTAGTCGCCAAGGAAAATGCCGAACAAGCCAACCGTGCAAAATCTATCTTTCTGGCCACCATGAGTCATGAAATCCGCACGCCGATGAATGCCATTTTAGGTTTTACCGAATTACTAAACGAACAGCTGACTGACTCTAAACACAAAGCCTTCGTTAAAACCATCCGCTCTGCAGGACAAAACCTGTTGACCCTGATCAATGACATTCTCGACTTATCCCGTATTGAAACTGGAAAACTAAGTATCAAAAAAACACCCTGTGACATCCGTGCCGTTTTTGCAGAATTGCATACTATTTTTACACCGGACCTGGAACAAAAACAACTGACGTTCAAATTGGATATTGACCCAACTATTCCAGAACAATTGATGCTCGATGAAATCCGTTTACGGCAAGTGTTGCTAAATCTAATTGGCAATGCCATTAAGTTTACCGCCGAAGGGAATATCAGCCTGAAAGCGGCAGTCCGCTCGAAGTCTGAACAGAGCCTTGATCTAATCCTATCTGTTTGTGACACCGGTATTGGCATTTCAAAAGAAAACCAGTCGTTGATTTTTAAGGCTTTTGAACAACCCGACAATCAAGACCTGAAGAAATTTGGTGGATCCGGTCTCGGTCTTGCCATCAGCAAACAGCTCGTCGAAATGATGCAAGGCCAATTATGGGTAAAAAGCGAGCCAGGCAAAGGAAGTTGTTTCTCTATCTTGTTAAAAAATGTCGCCATCACGTCATCAGAACCCAATACCTACAACGCTGTCGCAGCCTCCGACTCCACTTATGTCTTCAGCGGCGGCCACATTTTAGTGGTAGACGATGTCGCCGATAACCGGCAGCTGATTAAATCATTTTTAGCCGATACAGCGCTACAAATCGACGAAGCCGAAAATGGTTTACAAGCCTTGGAAAAAGTAGGGGCTGTTGCCATTTCACATAGGTAACCATAAAAAGGCGCAAGCCAGAGCGATAGAGCCTTCAAAATTTCGTTTGAGTTTGTCATATCGCGTGGCGATCGCTCTGAAATGCTTAAGTCTTGCAAACACATTTTCAACGAGATGGCGATATTTGTAGAGACACCAATCCATTTCATCATTTCCCCGAGTTGAATTCTTTTTCTTGGCCTTTGTCTTTAATTTGAAGACGTAATGCTTCACTGTCATAGCCTCTGTCAGCAACTATATAGTCACCTTTTGGGAGCTCTGCAACTAATTTCGGTGCTTCTTTACAGTCATGAACTTCGCCGCCTGTCACTGAGAAATGAATAGGAAGACCACAGGCATCAACGGCCATATGAATTTTACTGGTGTTCCCGGCGACAGATTTCCCTATCGCTGTTTCTTGTTCACAGGCCGCACCACTACTATGCTGATGTGCTTTCACAATACTCCCATCAATAAATTCCCATTCCAGGTCTGGGTCAACAACCAGGGCGTTAAAAATACCCATCAGTTTTTCTTTACGAGACCAGTCATTGAATCGTTTATATACCGCATTCCAATTACCAAAAGCCGTGGGTAAATCTCTCCAGGGACAACCTACTCGCAAGCGATAAAAAATACCTTCGACTGTTTTTCGAAGACAAGGTTTGTCATAAATTCCCATTTTCAACATAATTATCTTCATAAAACAACATCCGTTCGACCTCATCCTGATGGACATCAGAATGCCGGAAATGAATGGCCGTAAAGCCGATCAACACATAGGCAAACACACCACCACACCGATTATTGCATTATCTGCATCCTTTCTCGCCAGCGATGATAAACACGAGGACAATAGCCTGTTTGATGGCTTTTTACATAAACCGATTCAAAAAAAGGACTTGTTAGCACTACTGAAACGCTATTTACCGTATCAAACCATATCCGCCCACAGCCGCACAGCCTCACCTGTCACCCTATCTGAAGCCGACATACGCATTTTGCCTGAACTGCTGGAAAAATTACAGGCTTTAAAAACACAATGGGAAAGCACCAATAAAAATAACAATCTGAGCCAGATCATGACCTTCAGCCAAAAACTGCAAGAGCTGGGAAAAACGTATCCGGTCAATGTTTTAGCCGACTATAGCGCACGCTTGAAGAATGCGGTAGACAGCGTCGATATTGTTCAAATCAAACAGCTTCTGCAAGATTACCCGAAAATGATCGCACGCTGGCAAGACGCGCTAAAATAACAAAATTACCCCTTACAGTGATACCATAAGCCCTTTTACATCGGAGCCTGATTGTCCTTATGTCTCTTGCCATTGTTTACAGCCGCGGACGCAGTGGCATTCATGCGCCGCTGGTAACGGTGGAAGTTCATGTCAGCAATGGTCTGCCGGCACTCAATATTGTCGGTTTACCGGAAACAGCCGTCAAAGAAAGCAAAGACCGAGTACGCGGCGCCATTATCAACTCGCAATTTGAATTTCCGATGCAACGCATCACTATCAATCTGGCACCGGCTGATTTACCCAAAGAAGGCGGCCGTTTTGATCTGGCCATCGCCATCGGTATTCTGGCCGCATCACAACAGATTCCACGCCAACAACTGGCCGAATACGAGCTGATTGGCGAATTATCGCTCAGTGGCGAGCTGCGCGGCATCAATGGTTGTTTACCGGTTGCCATGCAGTGTCGAGATGCCGGGCGTAAACTGTTTTTACCCCAACAAAACCAAACCGAAGCCGCGTTAATCCGTGATGCTCAATTACTACCGGCAAGCAGCCTGTTACAGGTTTGCGGTCATTTAAGCGGACAACAGTCGATTGCCTTTTTCAGCCAGGATGCTTCGACACTGACAACGCCGTTCGATGCACCGGATTTTGCCGATGTCAAAGGCCAGTACCAAGTCAAACGTGCCTTTGAAATCGCTGCCGCCGGCCAGCATAACCTGTTGATGATTGGCCCGCCGGGCACCGGAAAATCAATGTTGGCTTCGCGAATGCCGTCGATTTTACCCGAATTGACCGAACAGCAGGCACAGGAGTCAGCCGCCATCGCCTCGATCAGCGATCAAGGGTTTGACGTGAGTAACTGGCGTAAACCACCGTTTCGAGCACCACATCATACCGCCTCGGCCGCCGCTTTGGTGGGGGGCGGCAGCAACCCTAAGCCGGGAGAAATTTCACTGGCACATCATGGTGCCTTGTTTTTAGACGAACTGCCTGAATTTGACCGTAAAGTGTTGGAAGTGCTGCGCGAGCCATTGGAAACCGGCCATATTACGATTTCCCGTGCCGCTCGCCAGGCCGATTTTCCTGCCCGCTTTCAATTGATTGCCGCCATGAACCCCTGCCCCTGCGGTTATCTTGGTGATGCCTCCGGTCGCTGCCATTGCAGCTCCGAACAGGTCGTACGTTACCGCGCCCGTGTTTCCGGCCCTCTGCTGGACAGAATCGACATGCACCTGGAAGTACCCCGGGTTGATCTAGATGTTTTACGCCATAATGACAATCAACACGAAGAATCCAGTCGCGTTATCCGTCAGCGTGTGATCGAAGCCAGGCAGCGTGCCGTCAACCGCGCTGGCAAAAGCAATGACCACTTGACGGTCAAAGAAATCAATCGCTTTTGCCAGCTTGATGATCATACGCATACTGTCTTAGAGCAAGCCATGCAAAAATTTGGCCTATCGCATCGCGCCTATCATCGTATTTTAAAAGTCGCTCGTACCATCGCCGATTTAGCGAATGCCGATAATATCGAATTAGCGCATATCAGCGAGGCACTGAGCTACCGCAAACTGGATCGTCAATAACCATGGCAGGATTGAATACCCAACAGCGCGCTGCGGTGACGCTGATTGACCGGCCTTTACTGGTACTGGCCGGTGCTGGCAGCGGCAAAACCCGGGTGATTACCGAAAAAATCGCATGGTTGGTTAAACAACAGGGCATCGCCGCCCGCCATATCGCCGCCGTCACCTTTACCAACAAGGCAGCGCGGGAAATGAAAGCGCGTGTGGCCAAATTACTGGACAGCGATGCCAGCCGGGGATTGAGAGTGTCCACCTTCCATGCTCTGGGGCAGGATATTTTACGCCGTGAACACAAGACCTTAGGCTATAAAGCCGGTATCACCCTGTTTGATGAGCAAGATAAAATCACCCTATTACGGAGCCTAATTGCACATGGCCAAAATGACGGTGATTTAGAGGCGGTTGAGCACTATAGCTGGCAAATCAGCCAATGGAAAAATGCTTGCTTACCGGCTACAAAAGCGATTTCCAATGCCACCGATGAAACACTATTGGCGGCCCATCTGTATCAGGAGTACAGCCGTAGTCTGAAGGCCTATAATGCGGTGGATTTTGATGATTTAATTCTGCTGCCGGTGTTTTTGTTTCAACAGCATCCCGATATTCTGGAAAAATGGCAAAACCGGATTCGCTATTTGTTGGTGGATGAATATCAGGATACCAATATTACCCAATACCAGTTAGTACGTCTTTTAGCCGGTAACCTGGGACGTTTTACCGTGGTCGGTGATGACGACCAGTCCATTTATGCCTGGCGCGGCGCGCAACCGGAAAATTTACAACAATTACAACGCGATTATCCGCGTCTGGAAGTGATTAAACTGGAGCAGAACTACCGCTCTGTCAGTCGTATCTTAAAGGTAGCCAATCATTTGATTGCCAATAACCCGCACGTATTTGAAAAAAAGTTGTGGAGCGAATTGGGCTATGGCGAACCATTACGGGTATTGGCACACCGCAATGACTTAGCCGAGGCCAAACAAATCGTATCGGAAATCATTCATCATAAATTCCGTCACGGCGGCCATTTTTCTGACTACGCCATCCTGTATCGGGGCAACCATCAGTCGCGCCTGTTTGAACGCTGCCTCAGAGAAAACAATGTACCCTATTTTATTACCGGCGGCACCTCATTTTTTGCCTGTCAGGAGGTCAAAGATATCCTCGCTTATTTGCGCTTATTTGTGAATCCTGATGACGATGCCGCTTTTTTGCGTATCGTCAATACCCCACGGCGGGAGATTGGCCCAAACACCCTGGAAAAGCTGGGTGATTACGCGACAGGCCGTCATATCAGCCTGTTCAGTGCCTGCTCTGAATTAGGCTTGCAACAGAAATTGAACGACAAGGCAGTGCAGCGTTTGCAACGCTTTTGCCAGTGGGTAGGTGACACTGCCCGTGCCATCGAAAGCGACGATAGCTTTACCCGCATCCGCCGTTTTATCAGCGACATTCAATACGAACAATGGTTGAAAGAAAACAGTAAAACTCCGGCCGCTGCCGAACGGCGCATGCGCAATGTCGACGACCTTGTCAACTGGTTAAAGCGCATCGCCGAATCGGATGCCGGTGAAAACAAGTCGCTGGCCGATGTCATCAGCCGCATCATGCTGATGGATGTACTGGAGCGGCAACAGGAAGAAGAAGCGGGCGACCGGGTCAGCTTGATGACCTTGCATGCGGCCAAGGGGCTTGAATTTCCCCATGTGTTTTTAATCGGTTTTGAAGAAAACCTGTTACCACATTCGAGCAGTATTGAAGCCGGCCAAATCGAGGAAGAACGACGCTTAGCTTATGTCGGCATCACTCGGGCACAAAAAACCTGTACCTTCAGTTACTGTACGCACAGGAAGCGCTATGGTGAAGTGGAAGAAACCCAGCCCAGTCGTTTTTTATCTGAATTACCGGAAGACGATCTGGAATGGCCACAGAAGAAACCATTAGATCCTGAAGCTGTGAAAAAACGTGGTAAACAAAGCCTGGCGCAACTAAAGACCATGCTAGGAGGCTGTCGGATTTAGGAAAATTCTACTGCGACAGTGGGAAATCGGTCCATTTTTCCAATCTTTTTCGTTGCGTAGCACCACTATGCGCCTCAAAAGATCGAAAAACTGCCCTCGATTTTCCACTCGTCTCGTTACGAACCCCTAAACCCGACAGCCTCCTAGAAACTTAAACTCTCAACCTATGAATCAAAAAAAACGCCAACAAATCTTCGACCGTCTGGCCAAGGCAATCCCGGAACCGACAACCGAGCTGGAATACAGCACACCGTTTGAATTGTTGATAGCTGTCGTACTTTCGGCACAAGCAACGGATAAGGGCGTCAACAAAGCAACTAAAGAGTTGTTTAAACATGCCAACACACCAGAAGCTATTTTGGCACTGGGTGAAGAGGACTTAAAACACTACATTAAAACCATCGGCCTGTTTAACAGCAAGGCGGCCAATATCATCAAACTTTGTCAGCGCCTGCTTGAAAAGCATAACGGCGAAGTGCCTGACACACGAGATGCGCTGGAAGCATTAGCCGGTGTCGGCCGAAAAACAGCCAATGTCATTTTAAACACCGCATTTGGCCACCCAGTTATTGCTGTGGATACGCATATTTTCAGAGTCTGTAACCGCACCCGCCTGGCGCCCGGAAAAACCGTGCTCGAAGTGGAAAAAAAACTGGAAAAAGTGACGCCTAAAGAACATAAAAAAGACGCTCATCACCTATTGATTTTGCACGGCCGTTATACCTGCATTGCCCGCAAGCCCCGTTGTGGCAGTTGTGTGATTGAAGATTTATGCGAATATCCCGATAAAATACTTGAATAATCATAAACTAACATCCATTTTTAATGGTATTAATGTAAGTCAGCATTGGTTCAGCTGTATTATGGCAAATTTGTCGCGTCAACCATCTATCAGGAGAACCTTATGAAACAAAAATCGCTTTTAGTGCTTATCAGCAGCCTTTTGTTATCGGCTTGCGCCAGTCAAACCGGATGGAGTCCTACGGTGGACCCTTATGGTGACCCGAACGCTTATCGCCTCAATCAAGACATGGCCGAATGCCAGCAACTGGCCGCACGTGCATCGGGTAATGTTTATACCGAAACCGCAAAAGGTGCAGCGGTCGGCGGTCTGGTCGGCGCAGCCGCTGGTGCGGCATTAGGCGCTATTTCCGGTGACCCAGGCAAAGGCGCGGCCTATGGTGCGACAATCGGCGGTATTGGCGGTGCATCCAAACAAGGCTTTGAATCTGACGAGCAATACCGCAGAGCCTATATAAATTGCATGCGCCATCGTGGACACTACGTTGTTAATTAACGCCCTGCCGACACACGGATGTGTCCCATTCTTTTCTGGTGTTCATCCACCTGAAAAAATCAGCATTTTCTTACATTATTCTGATTGCGGTCTATAGGGGCTGTTGCCGTTTTGAAAATCCCCCTTGAAATTCAATAACTCCGCCACATAGATTGTTTATTTTGACTCAAAAACAAGCAAACTATGCCGCGACAACTGCTTACGGATGAACTTTGGGAGAAACTGAAGATAATTATGTTGAAAATGGGAATTTATGACAAACCTTGTCTTCGAAAAACAGTCGAAGGTATTTTTTATCGCTTGCGAGTAGGTTGTCCCTGGAGAGATTTACCCACGGCTTTTGGTAATTGGAATGCGGTATATAAACGATTCAATGACTGGTCTCGTAAAGAAAAACTGATGGGTATTTTTAACGCCCTGGTTGTTGACCCAGACCTGGAATGGGAATTTATTGATGGGAGTATTGTGAAAGCACATCAGCATAGTAGTGGTGCGGCCTGTGAACAAGAAACAGCGATAGGGAAATCTGTCGCCGGGAACACCAGTAAAATTCATATGGCCGTTGATGCCTGTGGTCTTCCTATTCATTTCTCAGTGACAGGCGGCGAAGTTCATGACTGTAAAGAAGCACCGAAATTAGTTGCAGAGCTCCCAAAAGGTGACTATATAGTTGCTGACAGAGGCTATGACAGTGAAGCATTACGTCTTCAAATTAAAGACAAAGGGGCTGTTCCTGTTATCCCAAGAAAAAAGAATTCAACTCGGGGAAATGATGAAATGGATTGGTGTCTCTACAAATATCGCCATCTCGTTGAAAATGTGTTTGCAAGACTTAAGCATTTCAGAGCGATCGCCACGCGATATGACAAACTCAAACGAAATTTTGAAGGCTCTATCGCTCTGGCTTGCGCCTTTTTATGGTTACCTATGTGAAATGGCAACAGCCCCTAATTTAAAATCGCAATAACGCTAAATTTACTTAAAAAATAAAGGCTAGCACTATGAAACCCAATATTACGCCGACCCAACATGAGCGCCGCCTCGGTGAGGATGATTTTATTGTTTCCAAAACAGATACCAGCGGCCGAATCACCTATGCTAACCGCATTTTTATGGAAATTGCCGGTTATCCGGAATCTGAATTGCTCGGTGTACAACATAATATTATCCGCCACCCCGATATGCCGCGAGGCGTGTTCCGTTTTTTATGGGACACCCTAAAAGCCGGGGAAGAATTTTCAGGCTTCGTAAAAAACTTATGCGCTGATGGGGGATATTACTGGGTTTTCGCCAATATAACACCCGATTACGATATTAATGGTAAATTGGTCGGCTATTATTCTGTGCGACGTAAGCCCCCGCAATCAGCAATTAACACCATAACGCCGATCTATCAGGAAATGCTGGCTATCGAACGACAAAACTCAGCTAAAGATGCCCCATCAAAATCCATCGCCTACTTGGTTGATGTAGTCAAGCAAAGTGGGGCTAAAGATTATGCCAGTCTCGTCATGAATCTATACAAACCTGAAGGTGTGGTATGAACTCACAAAGTGCAAACATTCCCTTTTTTGAGACCAAAATTACGCTTGCTGTAAGCATTATCATCATTTTGAATATCCTTCAATTTAGCGCCGATACCTATTTGCATGGTTTTTCCTGGGTCGACTTGATATTCATGTTGCTGATTACAGGCATTGCGCTCTGGTTTAAAATCATGACGATTCCACATCTTGAGGTTTTGAACCAGATTCAGGAAGTTTTGGTTAAAGCCAATCACGGCGAATTGCACCATCGAATCACGCAAACCAAAGGCTTAGGTGAAATGGGCAAAATCGCCTGGGAGCTGAATGAATTTCTGGATATTGTCGAATCTTATTTCAGAGAAATCACCACCTGTTTTGATCAGGTAGCCAAGGGAAATCATATCCGTCCTGTTCTGGCCGATGGCTTTCCCGGCGTATTACAGAAATCAGCCAAACAGATCAATCTGGCAGTTCAGCACATTAAAGAAAATGAAACGCTCATTATTAAAAATCGTCTGTCTGCCGGCTTACATAGCCTCAACACCGGTAATTTACTCGACAACTTAAAAGGCAATCAGAATGATCTGATCAATATTACCGAACAAATGCAAAAGGTCGAGGAAATCGCCACCGATACCGGGCGTAATGCCGAAAACAGCCTGGCCACCGTCAACACCATCGGTACCTCCTTAACCCATATCAATGACAATATCATGTCAGTCAGCAGCGTCATTGCTGCTCTGATTGAAGACAGTAAAAAAGTCACCGATTCTTTATCCATGATTACCGGCATCGCCGACCAGACCAATCTTTTAGCGCTGAATGCCTCGATTGAAGCGGCTCGAGCGGGTGAACACGGCCGCGGCTTCGCCGTAGTGGCCGATGAAGTCAAAAACCTGTCGGAACACACTAAAAATGCGGCGCTGGAAGTCTCTCAAACCTTAAATTCCTTTAACCGCCGGGTTGAACAAATGTTCCAGGAAGCGGAAAATTCAACGCGCTTATCACAGGAAATCATGACTCAGGTCGGTGAATTCGAACAACAATTTGCAGATCTATCACACTCAGCTCAACAATCGGTCGGCTATATCAGTTATGCCAAGGATAAATGCTTTGCCTTGCTGACCAAACTTGATCACATTGTGTTTAAACAAAATGGTTATATGGCAATTGAAGGGCCGGATGATCTGCCTCAGGCTCAGGCCATTCAGGTTGATCATCACAATTGTCGGCTGGGCAAATGGTATGACTCCGGCGTCGGCTACGAGAAATTCCGCCACACCGTTGCCTATAGCAAGCTCTCTGGGCCACATGGACAGGTGCATTCATTCACCCAGCAAGCCTATCAATTTTCACGACAAAACTGGCAGCAAGATGCATCACTGCTCCAAAACATTCTGGGTGCCATGCAACAAACCGAGCAAGCCAGTAATGATGTTATGCAGCTAATCGACCAAATGGTTGAAGAAAAACATCAACACCAATCCTGACCTTACAAAAGCCGGTCTTCAATGATGACCGGCTTTTTTACTGAACCATGTTATCGCGCTGCAAAACATCCAGATACGTTTTAATTTTGTGGTCATCAAGATCATCTACGCCAAACTCCCCAATCGCATTGATATGCCCCGACAAATGCTCTTTCAAGAGTCCCCAGAAACCGATGCTATCCCACCGATTACCGTCACTATCAAAATAAATCAATTTTTCAATATGCCGATAACGGTAAAAGAATAAACCGACAACCGGAATGCGGGTCACGATATCGTTATTGTTACGCACCCGAAAACAGCGACCTTGGGCGAGTTGGTTCATGTTCGATGCAAATTCAACATCCCCCACACGCGGGCAGCCAAAGTTGCATAGCTGATGGAAAAGTTTATTGTCAGCCAATAACTGGCTGGCGACCAATGTGGCCAATGCGCCACCCAAACTATGCCCAGTTATCCATATAGCTTGCTGATTATGCTGGAATTCGGCAATTTTTTGCGAAATTTCAGCCCAAACCGAATCCAATGCCGCCTCAAAACCACGATGCACCTGACCAAATGGCCCGGGAATCAACTTGATTTTAGCATCGGTAATCAAATCCTTGATTTTTGTCATTTCAGTCCCTCGGAATACAATAACCAAGTGCTGCTCATTTGCCGCGACAAACCCTTGAGTTCCACTACCCGCATGATTAAAAAAATACTGCTTCGGAAAGCTCCATTGCGTCAGTTGTGCATAGATAGCGGGCTCATTTTCATAGGCTAATTCCGATAAGCGCGCTAATGACAAGGCATTTTGTGGATCATACCCTGTGGCTTGCATATTGAATGTTAATTGTGACATATCGCTTTCCCCTTTAATGTTGCCTGAAACCTGCTGCGCATCACCAGTGATTTTTATCCGAATCAGCATGATTTTTCTCTATCGAATCTTTAACCACCAATGGCTTTTTAGGCTTGAGCGGCGGTTTTTTCCACAAACCCTGTGCTGAAAAACATTGCCATCCCCATTGCAGCCAATTCAGCAAAGAAAGCGCTAACCATAACGACCACAATAACATTAAACCGCGATAAACTAACAATGGCACGGAAATAATCGTCGCAACAGGCAAAACAGGCGGGTTGCGATCCTGATACCAGTTCAGATTGAATGCAGTAGACTGATTCCCAGTTTGTTGCATATCGGGTACACCCAGTAAGCCCTGTTGTACGGCAAAAAACAACAGCACCAACGCCAATAAAGTCAACAACCCTAAACAGATTTGAATAAAATTAAAATAAGGTAAGGCTAACACATTAGCCCTGCCGCGGACGCCCAATGCTAATAACCAAAATACCACCAATATACCCGCTGCAACCGGAACCTGGCTTAAACCCAGCAATAATAAAAACCATTGCCAGGATTTGATAGGAGTGAGTCTCGATTGGCCCAAACCGAAGGCTAAAAAAATCAATACGATGACGACACCCCAAATCAGGGTAGCCGGGCCGAAATCTGGCCCTAAGGTTAATAATATCCAGCGATCTTGCCCAGGTTGCAGATTGATATGGTAATTGACACTGGCTTGCTGCAAATCAATCACCGGTGTTGTATAGATGGGCGCGATACCTGAAGGCGTCATCCAATTTAACGCTATGGTTTGCTCTCCGGGGCTGATCGGCAGGCGCAGTTCGCGTCCTTGCTGGCGGATGGGTTGCCGCCTGCCATCGATCAACACGCTTTGCAGCTCAGCCTGTGGCGGCAGCGTAATTCGGTGCTGCTGGGCCTTGGAGCTTCTAACCTGCATCGTAAACTCAACCTGTTCGGTTCTTTTTCCCGGCTTTATTTTAAGCCTCGATTCATCAATGGTCAGCGTTGCGCCGGCAACGGCCTGTGGTTTACGGATGCTCAGCAACACGCTTTCGCCCGGCCAAGGACGCCATTCGGGCAGCCACTCTCCACGTGCATTCTGTTGTTGAATCACGGCGATACCCGATAAATCGACATGCCAGGTTGGACTGATGCGAGCACGCCAAAGCTCTGTCCACTGTGTGGTTTGCGCCGCCTTCAATTCAATTTTGTCTTGTTTTTCCAAAACCGAATGCCAAATCAGCTGTCGCTGCTCACCGGATAGTATCAACTCAGCCTGCTGATTTTTAACCCGAATACCTGCGCTTGTAACCGATTCGCCAGCAAGGAGCGGATAACGAATATGGACTGCGGCATGGCTGTTATTTAATCGCACAAGCTGTGTTGTAATCGTCCAGTCCAAACCTAAATTCAAGGTCCGTTCAATGCGAATAAAGGCCGGTAGTTCGCTAGGCTGCAAGCGGGATTCCGGTGACTTTTCAAGCCGTTGCAAGCGGTTGAACTGCAACACTTTATCGCTTTGACCATCAGCATACACGCCTTGAATTTGCCAGCCTTGCTGCCGGGATTCCACATAATGGGGTTTCAATGTCAATGGCAGACTGAATTTATCACGCCGTGGCGAGATGCCGGTCAGTTGCAGTTGATGAATGCCCGCCGGCACAAAAGCCCATAGCACACCGTTCTTATCCCGCATCAAGACCTGGCTTTCCTGGTCATCTAGTTTGACATGCCCCGGCATCCAGTGTCCTGCCTGTGCGGGTAAGGGTATCGCGGTGTCATACTGCACATGCACTGTGAGATCAATCGCGAGCTTTTCAGGCTCAATGGACAACCTCATACGAACAATCTGAGCGCAGGCGGGCAAGCATTCCGGCGCTTTCAGCAAACGGTTTTTCAATTCCTGCAATAATTTTTGATTGGGTAAATCAGCAAAACTGTCGCTGCCAGAGCCGAACAGCAACGGTAGAATCAACATCCATTTAAGGCCAGACAGGGGCCAATTCTCCGGCTTACGCACGACATCGAGCAGGCGTAATAGCAGAGCGATAATTAACAACAACTGTACCCATTTCAACACAAACATCATGCTCGGCGATAAAAACCACAGTTGCAGCCGCTGTCTGGAATCAACCTGGCCATTCCAGGTCAGCTGCGTTTTATGCCATTGCCATTGCGGCAGCCCCGGTCCTGTTTGTAAATTGGCATTGGGGTCAAATTGCGCCAGTGGAGCTTGTTTATCCTTCCTTTCCGCACTGAAATCCCTTGATTTTTTGAGCGGCCGGGTACTGAGCTTCGGCATTGCTTCGCTGATGGCAACGCGGCTTTCATCCATACCGGCCACCGAACGGCTATCAAGCGCCCTGATTTGCGGCGCGACCGGCTGCCACGGTTTTTCCAATTGCGGATAAAAGGCCGTCCGCACTTGCTGTATCATGAACGGAATTAAAATAACCAGCATGGCCAGCCAGCTTAAATGCCGATAATAGCGTAGTACGCGGGCAAACTTGCCTTCTGGCAATACCCGTAACAGGGCAATCACCGCCAGTAAATTCAACCAGATAAAATGTGGTGCACCGGGTTCATGCGCCGTCAATACCAGCATCAACAAGGCCAATGCACCCCAGCGTTTATTCCATAACCGGCTAACCGCCAATGCGCTAATCAGCACCATAAAAAAATCGAGTAAGGTCCAATGCCCAACCCAACTGTCAGGCTGGTTATCCACGCCGCTGACATAAAATAACCGCCATCCCGGCGGAATATTCAATTCAGCACTCACCTGCTGAAAACCCTGCATCCAGCCACTCACACTCAAATCACTAATATTCCCTTCAATCCGACTATCGGCCATTAGATTCAGATATCCTTGGCGAACTTCAACACCGGCCGGATCCTGTTCATGCAACCGGGTAATCAACTGCGTTTTACCGTTTATTTTAACCTGCCCCAGTTGCATTTCAGGCCAGGTCTTTAAGCGCCAGCTCCGGCGTAGCTGCCCTTGTATAGCATCCTGAATGGTATATCCTGTACCCGCAAAGTCCAGCCAGATTCTGCGTTTTAGTGTGAGTTTATCGGGCTCAGGCTGTAAATTTCCGCGTCGCAACACCTTAAACACCATGGCATCGCCTTGCTCAAGACGATAAGCAGGTAAATGACGCCAGGCGACTGGGAGCCTGGTTTGTGAGGGATCAACCGCAGGAACGTTTTTAATTTCCAGCAAGCGCAAGGCACGATTGGGTTGAAATGACCAGATTTCATAATCCGGCCAGGCAGCATCCTGAAACGCCAGCCCGAGTTGTTTGATGTCTTTAGGATGTAGGCTTTTAAGTCGGACTGTCCATTGTCCTGGCCTGACTTGAATCCGCAGTTTGCCCGTGTTTTCCAACCGCGCCGGCAGCGGGCTGCCTAAATCGACGGCGACAAACCCCTGCAACAAAGCATGTGTCAAAACGACTTCTCTAGGTGTCCCGGCGACATTGAGCTGGAGCACAGTCTCCATTTGTAGAGGCACATCATCAATCAATTTGCGAAAAACCTGTAATTGCAATCGGTTTTCAGGTGGCATCAGGCCGGCTTTTTTAGATTGATGTAACCAGATTGCACCTTGCTTCAGACTATAATCAACAAATTTTTTGCCATTCACATCAATCTCAATCAAACCGGTGTCGGCATACAATCCTAAGTGATCCGGCAATCGCCCCCAGCGGAACTGGCCTTCAATGTGATGCTGACCCGCGCTTAAAAATACGGCAGGCTTGCCATTTTTTTTCACCACTGGCAATGGCTTTTGATTAACACGCACCTTCTGCGGCCAATGTTTGTCATCACCCGGCAGGATGACCCAAGCATCGCGGTATAATGTCCACCGGCTACTGAAGCGGCCACCGCTATCATTCAGCGTCAATTGCAAACGCCCCGGCCAGCGGCATTGTTTTTGTTTAAAGCGGTGATAAAAAAACGGACACTGGAAATCCTTATCCTCATCGATCACCCAGTCTATCCAGGGTTTCAGCGGTTCCGGCACCTGTTCTGGTGACAATGCGTATCCTGTTGCGTTAAATATGATTAAAAAAAACAGAATGAAAAAACGCATGATAATCTCCAGCGTGTCACAGCCATTAACCCAGCCTTGCCATTGCAGTGCCATAAAACTATTTATATATTGTTTATCAATGGCTTATGTTAATAACGGGTAACTTCTCATTATTCACAGGCAATCTGGCCTCTCATTTATCGACACAGAGACCACTGAGAACACAGAGAATGAAACCGTGCCAACCGCATAACTCTGTACGCTCTGTGGTCTCTGTGTCTATTTATTTATACTCAGTCGAGCCCAATCATCACCGCTTACAGGAAAAACAAACAGCTTTATGTCAAACATGCACGCAGCATTTGATAAATACCCCCAAAACTACCATTGCTCATCAATACAGCGTGCGCTTTTCGCTCAGCTTGTAGCTGGGCGGTAATATCATCCAGCCGACTGCAAATTTGAATATTATCGGCATAATTGAGCAACAACGATAAGTCCCAGTCCAATCCTTCCGGCTGATAAATCAATGCCAGATCTGCCGTTTTCAAAGCATGAGCCAGCGTTTTCGTATGAATACCCATGCGCATGGTGTTGGAGCGCGGCTCCAGGACGGCAATAATACGTTCGTCGCCAACCTGCTTACGCAATCCGGTGAGGGTGGTTTCGATGGCGGTAGGGTGATGAGCAAAATCATCATAAACCGTAATATTTTGGGTCTCGATAATTTTTTCCATCCGCCGTTTGACATTCTTGAATCGCTGCAAGGCGCTAATTGCCGCCGCGGGCAGGATGCCGACATGGCGTGCCGCTGCGATAGCCGCCAGGGCGTTGTAAACATTGTGTTCGCCCGTTAAAGCCCAGTCAATGATGCCTTGCGACTGATGTTCGAAGATGATTTCAAACTGACTGCCATCGACTTTCAGCAATTTTGCCTGCCAATCGGCGGGCTGTCCGATAGCGGTTTTTACCACCGGTGTCCAACGGCCTTTTTCCAGCACATCAGCGACGTTTTGTTCATTTTTTGGCGTGATAATCAAGCCTTCGCCGGGAATGGTGCGCACCAGATGATGAAATTGTGTTTTTATCGCCTCGAGATCGGGAAAAATATCAGCATGATCAAATTCTAAATTATTCAATATCGCGGTTCGTGGCCGGTAATGAACAAATTTAGAACGCTTGTCGAAAAAGGCCGAATCATATTCATCGGCTTCGATGACAAAAAAATCCGATTCACCCAGGCGGGCGGACAAGCCAAAATTCAATGGCACGCCACCAATCAAAAAACCGGGATTGAAACCCTGAGCTTCGAGAATCCAGGCTAACATGCTGGTGGTAGTCGTTTTGCCGTGAGTACCGGCGACGCCCAGTACCCATTTGTCCTGCAACACATGTTCGGACAACCATTGCGGGCCTGACACATAATGCAAGCCTCGGTTCAATACCGCTTCGACTTCTGGATTGCCGCGTGATAAGGCATTTCCGATGACGACCAGATCGGGCTTGCTATCCAGGTTTTCGGCACGATAGCCATTCATCAGTGCGATGCCTTGTTGCTCCAGTTGCGTGCTCATCGGCGGATAAACATTGTGATCGGAGCCGGTAACGTGATACCCCAATTGCCTGGCGATCAGGGCCAGGCCCCCCATAAAGGTACCGCAGATACCTAAAATATGGATATGATGGTAAGGGGGTTGTTTATTGTGCATTGTCAGCCTCTTTGGGGGGGTTGTCCTTGGCATTATCGTCTTTTTTTTCTTCAGTTGCGTCGTCTTCTGTTTCGGTCTCTGTTTTTAATGTTTCCTTAGCGCCGGCTTGTTCTAACAGCTTGATAATCGCTGCCGGGGCTATCTTTTTGGCACGCGCCAGAATGGTCAGGCCATTGTTATCCACCGCATTGACATCGGCCCCTGCTGCAATCAATATCTGAATCAAGGCTTTATCGGCAAATCGAATCGCATCCATCAGTGCGGTATTGCCCGTATTATCCGCCGCATTCACATCGGCGCCATAATTAAGCAATACCTTAACATTACGAAGATTACCATTATAACAAGCGCCCATCAACGCCGTTCGGCCGGTCGCCGATTTCGCGTTGACATCCAGCCCCTGTGCCAGCAATGATTGCAGGCGTTCGGTATTGCCATCGGTGGCAGCGCGAAACAGATCATTAAAGTCTTCGGCATTGGCACTCAGTGCGTAGATAACGATCAGACTATAAAACAGAATTTTCATTTTTAAGGGTCGGCAAACAGCTCGTCTCGGGAATAATGCTAAAATACAGTATAAACCCTATCAGAAAATAGCTGAACATCGTCTTTATGAGCGAAAAAAATAAAATAATTGTCACGGCTAAGCCCCGTTATATTGAAGCGCAATCATCACCGGATGATGATCGCTATGTCTTTTCTTATACCATTCACATCGAAAACCAGGGCCAGCTTAGCGCCCGGTTATTAAGTCGGCACTGGTTGATTACCGACGCCAACGGTAAAATACAGGAAGTCACCGGCGAGGGCGTTATTGGCAAGCAACCCTTGATTCAGCCGGGTGAATCCTTCAGCTATAGCAGCGGCGCCGTTGTCGAAACACCGGTCGCCGTCATGCAGGGACAGTATTTAATGGAAAACAGCGACGGCGAGCAGTTTAATACAGCCATTCCAAAATTCACCTTGTCTATTCCGCGTGTCCTGCACTGATGTCAATTTACGCCATTGGGGATATTCAAGGCTGTTATGATTCGTTACGTCGCCTGTTGGATAAAATTGCGTTCGATCCTGGACATGACCAACTCTGGTTTGCCGGTGACCTGGTTAACCGCGGGCCAAAATCGCTGGAAACCTTGCGCTTTATTAAATCATTAGGTGATGCAGCTATCTGTGTACTTGGCAATCATGATCTACATTTAATTGCCACCGCCGTCAATCAGCGCAAGCTGAAAGCGAAAGACTCACTCGGCCCGGTTCTGGCCGCGCCCGACTGTGATGAATTGATTCATTGGCTCCGCCACAGGCCCCTGCTGCACCGAGACAAAGGATTCAATTTATTGCATGCCGGGCTTGCCCCGCAATGGAGCATTAAACAAGCGGAAAAACTGGCACGCCAGGTTGAACGCATATTGCAAGGCAAGCATTATGCCGATTTCTTTAAACACATGTACGGTGATAAACCCGATATCTGGTCTGAAGACCTGTCACCCTTCAATCGGACACGCTTTGTGGTGAATTGCTTTACCCGCATGCGATACTGTGATGCCTCGGGTCGGCTGGACTTCCATTATAACGGCCCGCCCGGCAGCCAACCCGATCATTTAATGCCGTGGTTTATGGTACCTGATCGTAAAACTCAAAAAGACACCATCATTTTTGGCCATTGGTCAACGCTCGGTTTTTATCATGGCTATAATTGCTATGCTATCGACACCGGCTGTTTGTGGGGCGGCGAATTGACAGCAATCAAATTGGGCAAAACCATCAAAAAATATTCTATCCGCTGTAAACAATCATGACTCAGACTCTCAATACCTTAATTGCGCCTGAAAATCGCCTGGCCATCCTGTCACGCGCTGAAATTCATAATTTGCTCGACAGCAGCCAAGGTGGCTTGTATCGCCTGCTGCGTAACTGTGCGCTGGCCGTTTTAAACTGCGGCAGTGATTTAGACGACGGCAAAGCTCTACTCGAGCGTTATCCCGATTTTGATATTCGAGTATTTTCTGAAGAACGCGGTATTCAGCTCGAATTACAACATGCACCTGCCGAAGCATTTGTCGATGGCAAAATTATTGCCGGTATTCGCGAGCACTTGTTTGCCGTGTTGCGCGATATTGTTTATGTCGAAAATGAAATTATCGGCAATCCGGCCTTCAATCTTGAAGCCTCGGATGCCATTACCGATGCGGTCTTTCATATTCTGCGCAATGCCGATATTATTCGCCAGCATATTGAACCTAAGCTCGTCGTGTGCTGGGGTGGCCATTCTATTTCGGGCGTTGAATACCGTTACAGCAAAGAGGTCGGTTATCATTTAGGGCTGCGTGATATGGATATTTGCACCGACTGTGGGCCGGGCGCGATGAAAGGGCCGATGAAGGGTGCGACCATTGCACATGCCAAACAACGCATGAAAAATGGTCGTTATATCGGCATTACCGAGCCGGGTATTATCGCCGCAGAATCGCCCAACCCTATCGTCAACGAACTGGTTATCATGCCGGATATTGAAAAGCGGCTGGAAGCCTTTGTCCGTTGTGGCCACGGCATTATTGTGTTTCCCGGCGGTGCCGGTACGGCTGAAGAAATTCTGTATTTACTCGGGGTTTTATTGCACCCTGATAACCTTGAAATTCCATTTCCGTTGATTTTTACCGGGCCTGCAGGCTCGGCTGATTATTTTAAACAAATCAATCATTTTATTGGCGACACGCTAGGCTTTGAAGCCCAGCAGCGTTATAAAATAATCATCAACGATCCTGCCCGGGTTGGACGGGAAATGCTGGCAGGCCTGCACCAGGTCAGAGAATATCGAAAAGGACAAAAAGACGCCTATTATTTTAACTGGTCGTTAAAGATTGATCCTGTCTTTCAGCAACCGTTCGATCCGACCCATCAGGCCATGGCCGAATTAAACTTGAGTAAACAGCAAGCACCGCATCAATTAGCAGCTAATTTACGACGGGCCTTTTCCGGTATCGTCGCCGGTAATGTCAAAGAGGAGGGAATTCGCCGCATCGAGGAATCCGGACATTTCGAAATCAGTGGCGACAGCGACATTATGGCCGCCGTCGATAATCTGTTAGCGTCGTTTGTCAGAGAGAAACGGATGAAACTGCCTGGCAGCGTTTACCAGCCATGTTACAAAATCATCCGTTGACATGTACATTACTCTCGCTCGTAGGCCAGTTCTTCAGGTTGTTGCCGAACGAGTGAATGTACGGTGAAGAATTTCTTGAATTGTGGCATAAAGCTGGCGGTAATCGGAATCGAATAAAAACAATAAATTGCCGCCGCTTCACCGGTGCTGACGCCAAAAAACCATTGAGGGACAAACAGGGTCAAAATAGCCATCGCAAAATGATAGCTGGCAATTTTCCAACAGTCTTTCCATAAAAAGCCACTTAACGCCAATGCAAATAATGAGCCATGCGTGACTAGCAAACCAAAAGCACTGCCAATATGGTAACCGATATGATATTTCCCCATAAACAAGCAGGACACCATGTCGCCGATAAAATTCGGTTGAATGCCGAATAACTGCCATTCACGCGGTAAAAAGCTGAAAATCAGAAAGGAGCCACTCAAGGTAACCCCTAACAAAGTGGCTTTTTTCAGTGCATTTCTATCGGACGAATAAGTTGCTAGTGCAGGCATGATGGCAAAGGCTTGCAAGCTGATATGATAAGTCGAAAGCTCGCTTAAGAATAAATTAGTCCCGAATCCACATTGATCGGCAACAGGATAGGCGAAATACTGGATAAATTCCATCAAGGAAAAATGAAAAATGGCATAGGCTCGCGCCAACCTCACCCAAAACGGCTCACTCTTGTCGCGATAAGTCACTGTTGCCGCAACCAGGCCGACAACCCCTAAGCCTAAAGACATATTGGCGCTAAAACACATAATTTTCCCTCTTAAAAATCACTTATGAAATCATATTACCATTAAAAAATAAAGGTTTTATACAGCTGCCTTTAAGCGGTCTCGCCATAAATCACACAGCGATTGCGCCCCCCTTCTTTTGCTTGATACAGCGCTTTATCTGCACGCTCGAACAAATCATCAGGGTGTCTATCGCCTTTTTGATAGTCGGTAAGCCCGCCGGATATAGTGACTTGTAGCATTTGATCATTATAAGAAAAGCGTTTATCGGCAATAATTTTGCGAATCTTTTCAGCCACTACCCAGGCTTGTTGGGCATTGATATTCGGTAAAATCATCACAAATTCTTCGCCCCCATAACGCGCGACAAAATCGGTTTCCCGGCAATTGTTTTTGATGAGCTGCGCGATGATACATAAAACCTTGTCCCCTGCTTTATGGCCGTAAGTATCATTGATTGACTTGAAATAATCAATATCCCAGACCAGCAAACTCATCGGCGTTTGATAGCGTTTAGACGTCTTAAACTCCGCTTCAATTTTTTCGTTATAGGCCAGCCGATTCGGTAATTCAGTCAAAGGATCGAGAAATGCCTTATTATGCGCCTGCTTTAATGTCTCTCGCAGTATTTTCGATTCAGCTTCCAAGTCTTTTATTTTTTTCGACATTTCAGCGAGCTGCCGCTGTGTATCCAATAATTTTGAATCGGCATGATTCTGATGTCGCTGTAAATTTGTAGTCAAGTCTTGCAGATGAAGTGTAATATTTTCCTGCAAGGCATTTAAATCATCGGCACGGATGGTACTGTTTTTAATGTTCTCGATTTGCGTCGAAATGAGCATATTCAGTTGGGCGTGACTGTCATAACTTGCCTGGCTCGAAGCGGTCGCTTTTTGCGTCATGCTGTCGAGCAAACTTAATTGGCTGGAAATATTATCCAGAAATTTTTCTGTATCTTTTTGCTCCGATAAAAAATACTGATTGATTTCCAGAATCAAGGTAACGGCTGATTGCACCAGGTTATTATCCGCTTCCCCATTTTGATTCTGGATCAGTTGATTCCTGATGGTTAAGCTTTTTGCCACGAATTTATCTGGAATTTCAATCGTATCCAGCAAAACACAAAGCTGCTGAATAAATAAGTTTGATGTGGCGCCGCCTTCCTGCATCGAACTCTGCCTCATCCGCAGGCTATGATCGAGAGCTTTAGACAGTGCCTGCATATCCTGCTGCAAGTCCTCAATTTTAATGCCCTGCTTTAATTTTTTTGTGATGGGCAGGATATACTCATCGAGTACTTTATTCTGGCCTGACACGAAACGCATAAATTGAACGATGAGTTTATAGAGAAACTTTTTATTGATAGTAGACATAGCCCTATTTAAGTCATTTGTGCCGGTACCGGCTCGATAACACATTGATTCCGGCCATTGTTTTTAGCCTTGTAAAGGGCGGCATCGGCTCGTTTAAAAACCGCTTCCGCCGTATCATCCGGGTTAAATTGGCTGATGCCGCAGGATACGGTAATCCTAATTTTATGTCCGCCTGAATTAAACCCGGTCTTCTCAATTGTCTTACGCAATTTCTCGGCAATAACCAAGGCGGCCTGACTATCGGTATCCGGTAATAACATGACAAATTCCTCGCCGCCAAATCGGGCAATAAAATCCATTTTCCGACAATGTTGCTGCAACAAGCGACCAATAATCTGTAAGGTCTTATCGCCCGCTTTGTGACCAAAGCTATCATTGATTTTCTTAAAAAAATCAATATCCCAGATCGCCATCGACAACGGTGTGCCGGTTCTGCGAAAACGTGCTAATTCAGCCTCCAGCCGCTCATCATACGCCAACCGATTGGGCAATTGCGTCAGCGGATCTTTAAAAGCCAGATGCCGTGCTTGTTGCAATTGCGTTTCCAGCATGGAAGATTCATTTTCAAGCCGCTTGATTTCAGAACTGAGCTGGTCAATCTTTTGTTGGGTTTGCTGTTGTGCTGCTTTTTCCTGCTGTTGATGCTGCTGCAACTGCTGCGTAATGTTCTCCAGACTGCTGCTGACCAGTTTTTTCAAACTGTCGAGTTCAGTTGCATTGGCCGAATTTTCTTGTAAATCCTGCATTTGTTGAGCAAACGATTGATCCAGCAGATTCCGTTTTTTATTGCCTTGCACGAAGGCGTCGGATATACCTTGGGTTTGATTTCCCAGTGCATTGAGTTGGCTGCTTATTTGGCTGAGGAAACGCGCCATGTCTTGCCGTTCCCGCAGCAGATATTTTTTAATATCTGATAGTAACGTCAAGGTTTCTTCCAATAAAAACGGTAACGGCTCACCATCCTGCAACTGTATTTTTAAGGTTTCGGCACGTTGACTGAATGGTTCGGGTATTTCGGTATTTTCCAATAATTTCAACAGTTGCCGACAAATCAGATCGACATCGAGCTGTTGCTGAGGGATATCGGATACCACAGCCTGCTCTTCATCAACCAGTTCATGCAAGGCCAATAACATATCATGCTGGGTGGTATATTTACCCTGTTGCCATAATTTATAGACCCGTTCAAATTCTGTTTTACGCCTTGGAAACTGGCGCTGAAGAAACTGAATCAAAAACTTAGGATCCTGCTTGTCCGATGTTTCATCCAGCTTTAACAAGGTATTGGAAAACTGCTCAAGCTGCTGTTTCAGAGTATCATTGATCAGGCCTTTTTTGAGCTGTTTACGGATTTGCGTAAGGTAAGGGTCTAATTGTGGACTGACGCCGGTGGCAACTAACGCCAGCCGGGTAATAATTTTGCACAAGAGTTGTTCTTTTTTCTGCTGATCTTTTTCCAGCCTTTCGTGCTCGTCAATGAGGGAAAAATATTTCTTTTCCCACTTGTCTTCCGTTTTTTTTGAATTAAATAAGCTCATAGACGAAAAGTTTAGAATGCCGTGTCTGTACTAAGGATGGGGCAAGGCAAACGCATATGAATCGGAATTCCGCACCCATAAATTCATATAACCCATTGATTTTTATTAACAAACAGTCTTACAATCACTATTAATAATCAATACGTTAAAGACATATCGGCTTTTCCGCATTACATCCATGCCCCTTGTGCCAGGCTACTCCGCTGCGGGTTTGGATTCACGTTCAATCAGATCATTGATAACCTTGATCATATTTTCTTGCGACCCCGCCAAACGTGCGGTAATTTTATATTTACCATTCACAATGATGGCAGGAACGCCGGAAACCCCGTAACGCGGCGCCATCGCACGCGCCTGCCGCAGTTTGGCATCCACTAAAAAGGAGTCATACGCAGCCTCAAAAGCGGCTTTGTCTACCCCATGTTGGGCAAAAAATTCAGCCAATTCATCTTTGTCCACCAATTTTTGTCGTTTGTTTTGAATGGCATCAAAAAAGTCGGCATGCACTTTATCCAGCACGCCTAAGGCTTCGGCCGTGTAATACGCTTTCGCATGCAATTCCCATAATTTGCTGAAAACAGCCGGTTGGCGAATAAATTCGACATTGTCGGGTTTGTTTTTCAGCCATTCTGCTAACATAGGCTCAAAGCTGTAGCAATGCGGACAGCCGTACCAGAAAAACTCAATGACTTCAATTTTATCGGGATTTTGCGTCGGTTGCGCCGGGGACAACAGCTCATAGGGCATAGATTCAGCCTGACTCAAACCCATAGTGCCCAACGCCATTAAAAATACAAAAACAGCCTTTTTAAACATTACAGACTCCTTATTTCATCATGGAAATATAGTATGACACCGCCTTGATCTGTTCCTCGGTCATGCCATCGGCAATCATACGCATCATATTTTCAGAGTTGTTTTGTCGTTTACCCTGTTTGAAGTCGGTCAGTGTTTTAATCAAATAATCGGCATGCTGAGCGCGCAGAGCCGGAAATGCTGCGGGTTTATTGCCTTCGCCATAAGGCCCGTGACAGGCGATACAAGCGGAAACTTCGCGCTCTAAGTCACCATTTCGATATAAATCGCCACCCATGGCCAGTAATTCATCGAGTTCGGCTTGTTTTTTTTCGGCTGCCGCTTTTTTCGCCGCCTCATCCATTTCATCTTCGTCGTCATCGTCAAAATCCATGACGGGCAGACTCGTATTAGGCTTTACTTTATTGCTTTCATAAAAGGCGGCGATATTCTGTATCTGCTCATCGCTCAAGCCCATCGCCAAAGGTGCCATCATTGGCGCATTCCGTCGACCTTGTTTAAAATCATTGAGTTGTTTGATCAGATATGAGGCATGTTGCTCAGCCAATTTCGGAAACATGCCCGACGGGCTGTTGCCATCGGCACCATGACAGCCAGCACAAGACTCGGCCTGTGTTTTCCCTAAGCTGACATTACCCTCGGCCGCTGCGAGTGTCGATGTTGCAGTCAGTAACAATGAAATTGAAACTGTCAGTATTTTTTTTATCATCAGTTTCCCCTTATATCAGGAATGTGGTAAGTAAAAGACGCCTTTTCAGGTCGCCAGACGCTATAATGACCCGATTCTACTCTATTTGCTTTTAGGACGCGAGATAAGCATGAATCCACTGTATCATCAGGCTCAATTCAGTTGCAGCGCTTCGGCTTTGAGCAACGCACCGGAAGATACCGGCCGGGAAGTCGCCTTTGCTGGCCGTTCCAATGCCGGTAAATCCAGTGCCATCAACACGCTTACCGGACAAAATTCATTGGCTCGAATCAGTAAAACCCCTGGCCGCACGCAATTGCTTAATTTTTTTCAACTCGATGAGCAGCGTAAATTGGTTGATTTGCCAGGCTATGGCTACGCTAAGGTACCGATTGCCGTTAAACAAAAATGGCAATCGATGATGACCACCTATTTAACTGAACGCAAGGCGCTAGTTGGCATCGTTCTCGTTATGGATGTCCGCCACCCATTGACCGAATTCGACTGGCAGATGATTCACTGGTGTGAACATGCACAACTACCCTTGCATATTTTGCTGACTAAAGCCGATAAACTGAAATATGGCGCCGCAAAAAATACCTTACTGAAAGTGCAGCGCGATTTAGGCGAAGCCTCCATAGAAATTACGCTGCAACTGTTTTCTGCCTTGAAAAAAACCGGCATCGATGACGTTCATTCCATCTTAGATCAATGGTTTGGTTTTTCTCAAAGTTAAGATACCGATGCCAGCTCGCAAGGCTCTTCGCTTCAATCAGGTAGCGTTATTGACGTGACTTTTCTATCTGCTCATCCAGTATCGCCTGAATTTCAGCATCGCAGGAGCCACAGCCGGTATTTGCGCCGGTTATATCTTCAATGCGCTCCAATGTCGTTACGCCCTGGGCGATAAGCTGTAAAATTTTGTGCCGACGAACTCCGGCGCAATCACAAACAAGGCTATCGGCTGTTTTTTCGGTCATATTTGTTAAATTTATTATCTTAGGTCTTTTATTTCAGTCTAAAATCTGTATAATGCCTGTTTTTTCTAAGTGGGTGCTTAGCTCAGCTGGGAGAGCATCGCCCTTACAAGGCGAGGGTCGGGGGTTCGATCCCCTCAGCACCCACCAGAAAAATCCGGCTAATTCTAGCCTTCTTCGTGGGCGTGTTCTTTTTCCGCCATTTCGGAAATTTCCTTCAAACGCTGTACGGCCTTCTGGTTGATTGAATTGTCTGGATATTCCCCATTGTCATTCAATTCACCTGCATCCATGCCAGTCAACAATTCTAAAGCCTGATTGACAGTCTCCACGGTATAAATCGCAAAACGCTTGTCCGCTACGGCATCGATAACCGTTTGTTTTAACATTAGATTGCGTTTATTGGAAGCCGGAATAATCACCGCTTGCTCGCCGGTTAAGCCGCGCGCCTGACAGAGATTGAAAAACCCTTCTATCTTTTCGTTAATACCGCCGACAGCCTGTACCTCACCATATTGGTTAATTGAGCCGGTTACCGCAAACCCTTGCTTAATCGGCGTGCGGGTCAATGCCGAAATCAAACAACAGAGTTCGGCCAGCGATGCACTGTCGCCATCGATATGGCCATAAGATTGCTCGATAGCAATACTGGCTGAAATCGCCAACGGAAACTGCTGTGCATAGCTGTTGCCCAAATAGCCGGTTAAAATCATGATACCTTTAGTATGAATCGACTGACCTAACTCAGCCTCCCGTTCAATATCGACGATACCGCGTGAGCCTGGATAAACGGTTGCGGTAATTCTTGCCGGCGCACCAAACCGGCTGCCGCCGATTTCCAATACCGTCAAGCCATTTATTTTGCCGATTTTTTCACCTTCGCTATCAATCAGAATAGTACCATCGAGAATTTCATTGAGAATTTCTTCGGATATCCGGCCATTGCGCACGTCGCGCCCCTTCAAGGCGGCATCAATTTCTGCTTGGCCAATTTGTTGAGTTTCCTGCTGACTGATGAAATTGGCTTCACTGATAATTTCCAGCGAATCATTGATACGGGCCGACAAATAGTTTTGATTTTCGGCCAAGCGGCAACTGTGCTCAATCAGGCGTAAAATCGCATCGCGGGTTAAGGGCTTAGCGCCGATGTCTTTGGCCTGCTGTATCATCAATTGGGCAAATTGCTGGATATTTTTGTCATTACGTTCGATATGATCATCAAAATCTGACAGGATTCGGAACATCTCGTTAAATTCACTATCCATTTCTTCCAACAGATAATAAATATCACGCGGCCCAACCAGAATCACCTTGACATCCAGCGGAATGACTTCAGGCTTTAAGGTAATGGTATTGACACCCAGCTCGGTAAAAGGCGATTCAATTTCAATACGCCCAGCCTTCAATGCCCGCTTCAGACCTTCCCAGACAAAGGGATAAGTCAAAACTTTTTCGGCATCCAGAATTAAATAGCCACCATTGGCCCGGTGCAAAGAACCGGCACAAATACGCCGATAATTGGTGACCAGCGTGCCCTGGTCGCTGATATATTCGATACGGCCAAACAGATTCGAATAAATCGGATGCGATTCGTAAATAATCGGTGCGCCGGCATCGACTTTGTGATCGACCAGAATATTCGGCAAAAACTGCTCGGTCAGCAAGGCGCGTTTGGTTTTAAGCTCTAGTGCATCCTGGGTTCTGCCGGGCATTAAAAAGTCACTGATGGAGCTGGTCAGATTTTTCTTCAGTTCGGCCAGATAAACGATGACATCTTCCGTGTCCTGATATTTTTTATTCAATTCATCAAACAGCGGCGCGATAGCCTGCTCAATGGTCTGGCTATCGAGCTGGCGTAATTCATCGACCAGATTGCGGCGCCACTGCGGCAATTCCAACAGGACGTCACTTAAATATTCTTCCAATTCTTCGACATGCTGAAGAAATGTTTCCCGCTCGTCCTCCGACAACAGCATGAATTCATCCTCATCCAGCGCTTTATTATCGCGTATGGGCAGGAAGGTGATGGCCTCATTATCCCGGAACAATGCGATATTCATACTGCGGGCTTTTTTATCGACCAGCTCTATGGCTTTATTGTAGCGCTGGTTAAAATTGCGCTCGATCGCAGTCTTTTTCTGCTGATAGGTCGGGCTTTCAAACGCAGCGGGGAAGGTCGCCAGCAGGTTGTCGATGAGTTTTTCGATATCCTTGTTGAAGGCATTGCCTTGCCCTGGCGCAAGCCGGATTGCAATCGGCTCTCGCGGATTTTCAAAATTATCAACATAAGCATAAGCGGCCGGCGCATCCTGCTGGTGCGCATGCTGGCTGAGATGGTCGGTGATCATCGACAACCGTCCGGTGCCAGGCTCGCCCATCACATAGATGTTATACCCGGGGGTTTGCATGGCAACGCCAAAAACTAAGGCTGATTTAGCCCGGTCCTGCCCCAGAATCGTCGAATTACGGCCAGATACGGCCTCGCTGCCCAATGCAGTCAGTTCTATATTCAGCTTAAGTGCTGAAACCGGTAATTTTTCCATCAATCCTGCCGATCCTGTTTTTTCATCGATAACATATGCCGCATTTTGTTAACTTTTGTTTTTAAATAATGCCGATTATCATTGTGAATACTGGGCTGGATCGGAATACGTTGCGCAACATCGACACCCAGTTGTTTTAACGCATCAATCTTATGCGGATTATTGGTCATTAAGTTAACCGATTCGACCCCTAAATCGTCCAGAATCAATGCGGCAATATCATATTGCCGTTCGTCGGCTTCGTGTCCTAAATGAATATTGGCATCGACGGTATCCATGCCTTGATCCTGCAAATTATAGGCTTTCAGTTTGTTGAGCAGACCAATGCCTCGGCCTTCCTGACGCATATAAATCAAAACCCCCGAGCCTGCTTTTTCAATCATTTCCAGCGCCATATCCAGCTGTTCACCACAATCACAACGCAATGAGCCCAGCACATCACCGGTAAAACACTCGGAATGAATGCGCACCAGTACATTGGATTTTCCACACACATCGCCTTTGACAAAAGCAATATGCTCTTTATCATCAAGCGTATTACTGTAATAGTGCAGAATAAATTCCCCATATTGTGTGGGAATGCGAGTTTGTACCAAGTTTTGAATACGTGCTTTCACTATAATCTATGCAAACCTTAGGAAATTGGTTTCAAGCTGATTCAAGCAATCGTGCATCACCGACTATTCCTGATTTTATAAAGTTGACGCCGACAAGCAACAGCTTGATTGTCGTGTTATATGTGCCTATTTTACTACTGTTACAGGTTTTTCGTTTTTTTAATTCCGGCTTATGTCAGACATCCCTAAAATTCCACTAGACGCGCAAGAACTGTTAATCAATCAGCCCTTACCCTGGTCCGTTTATGGGCCGGATGACGAATTGCTGTTAAATCAAGGCGAAAAAATAGGCTGTGAACACCAAAAATACATCCTACTGACACGCGGCGTGTTTCGCGAAGCCACCTTGCAGGAAGCCCGTCAAATCAATAGCACGGAACGCACTTCCTTAGCCACACCGTTTCATGTGCTTGACACCATCCGCCAAAATTCCCATCGTCTTTTATTATCGATGCTTGCCGGAAAAAAAGACCCCGACTATCGTTTTCGTATTCTGAAAATATGCAAGGTTATCCAGAAATTATGCACAGAAAACCGAGACGCGGTACTGGGCGCGATTATTCTGGATCAAAAAAGCCTTTATACGCAGGTTCACCCGATTTTATGCGCCCTGCTGACCGAATTACTGCTACGACAAAAGAATGTACCGGAAAGTAGCCGCCAGACGGTGATTGCCGCCGCCTTGACGCAAAACTTAGGCATGATGGAATTACAGGAATCTCTCACCCGGCAGAAGACAGTCTTGACCGAAGCGCAAAAACAACGCATCCAGGAACATCCGGCCCTGAGTCGAAAAATTTTAGAGCAACATGGCATTCAAGACAAAGACTGGCTGGACAGCGTGCAAAATCACCATGAGAAACCCGACGGCTCAGGCTATCCCAAAGGTTTGACACAGGCTGAAATCAGTCTTTATGCGCGGGTACTTTCATTGGCCGATATTTATAGCGCGATGGTCTTGCCGCGCAAATATCGCGATGGTTTTTTTGTCAAAAGGGCATTACGGGAAATCTTTTTACAACGCGGCTCCAGCGTGGATAAAACCTTGGCTGAGCTGCTGATTCAGGAAATCGGCATTTATCCGCCAGGCGCTTTTGTCACCCTGAAAAATGGTGATACCGCCATCGTCATCCACCGCGGTCACAGCCAGGCCAATCAACCCATCATTCTGCCCATTCTTTCCGCGCATGGCGAGCATTACACCTCAGCACAACGCAAACAAGCCAAACCGGAAACCCCCTATGCAATTTGTCGAGTCATCCCTAGGCCCGATAACTTAACGCTGAATCTACATCAGATTTGGGGATTGAAATAAACTATTTAACCGCCCGAATCAATTTCACCATATCGCTGCTAACAGGATCTAACGTGACCTTCTGAAACGGACAAGATTGTACGCTTTTTACCGTTTCACGATTAATATTGGCGCCAAAAACTGCCCGAACTAATGGGTTCAGCGCATTCATCATCATCGCCATCACCTTATTGGAACTGAGCACATGCTCCAATAACAATACCTGTCCGCCCGGTTTGCACACACGATATAATTCCATCAAGCCTTTTTTAGGATGCGGCACAGAACAAAAAACAAAAGTGGCGACCACGGTATCGAAACTGTTATCGGCATACGGTAATGACTCAACATCCTGTAAATATAAATCAACCTTAACGCCATAACGCTGCTTTTTCTCGATGGCGCGTTGCAGCATTTTTTCACTGAAATCAATCGCTGTAATCCGCGCATCCGGCGGATAAAACGGGAAGTTTTTACCGGTACCGACGCCAACTTCCAGAATATCCGGCCCTTTAGCCTGCTGCCACAGCGTTTGTCGCCATTTTTTAAAAAACGCCCCTTCCAACACACCTTCGAGTGCATCGAAATAGGGCGCTAAACGATCATAACGCTGCCGGGTTTTATCTTCGCTGACCATCGCAATCAGTCTTCCAGTTGCTGAATACCATCTAAGTACCATTTAGGCTGAATCGCCCGCTTAGGTTTTACAAAATGCCACACCTCACGAATCTGATTCGCCTGCTCATCCGGGTTTTCGCGGATAACGGCATCAAACATCACCGCCGCTTCCAATTCATCATCCAATTCGCGCACATCCAGCAATTCAGCATCCAAATGCAGCACTTCAGTTTGATTCTGTTCCGTTGTCGCCTGTAATTGCGATTGAATTTCTGAAAATACTTTATCGGTAGTCAAGGCACGAATGTCCGCCAGATCGCGATTGTCCCAAGCCTTTTGTAATTGGTAAAACGCGTTTTTTGCCCCGGTCAGAAAATCCTGCTCATCGAAGCCCTCAGGCACTACGCTGCGTTCAAAATCAGCATCATCAAAAGCGGCGCCATGCGTCTGTTTATTCCCAAACAACACATCGGTATTGAATGGCGAAGCAGTACGCCCAGCCTGCGGCGCATCATGATGAGAAGCCGATGAATTCGAAAAATCACCCATGTTATCATCCAGGGTATTTCGCTGATAAGCCGGTTTGGGTTTGCGCGCGACAAACAGACGATACAACAAAAAGGCAATGCCAGCGAATATCAACATATCCATCAGATTTAACCCTTCGAACGCGCCACCGAATAACATGGAGCCTAACAAGCCGCCAATCGCCAATGCGCCTAACATACCCCACATACCACCCCGTCGTGACATATTTTGTCGGGCTGCCTGATTTTTCTGAGCAGCCTGTTGCTGGCTGGCAGAACGTGTGCTTTTTGAGGGCAGCGCCGAACGTCGAAATGGCGAGCTATAACTGCGCTTACTGCCAAACGAGCGCGCACCGCCAAAGCGTTTCGCTTCGACATCGGGAATACCTGCCAGCGTCAAACTGACGGCAATCATAAAACTGAGTAAAAAAGTATGTTTTTTCATAATGCTCTTTGCTTGTTAAAAGGTTTAATAAATTTCAGCGTCATCCGGTCACTTTCACCGATTTTCTGATATTTTTCTTTGTCCTGATCCCCAAGCCGCAATGAGGGTGGCAAGGTCCAGACACCTTTAGGATGCTGCGCACTGTCTTTGGGGTTGCGGTTAATTTCGGATTTATCCAATAACTCAAAACCCGCTTGTTTAGCGAATGCAATGACGGTTTGTTCATGTACATAGCCTGATTTAGCCTGTGGATCAACGGCTGTTTCCGGATTGGCACGATGTTCGACAACGCCCAGCAATCCGCCCGGACGTAAGGCTTTAAACATGGCGGCAAAAACTTGCTTCGCGGTACCCGCCTTCATCCAGTTGTGGACATTACGAAATGTTAAAACTCGATCAACACTGCCTTCTGGTGCAATGGCAAGCTGTTCCGGCGGATTTAAAACGGTCACTTTCACCTGGCCGTATATTTTGGGTTCAGAGGCCAGTTTTTGTTTAAATTTGGCCAGGCTTTTTTTGAAGTAGGGCACGCTGGAGTCTTCTGAAAAATGCGCGGCATATAAGATTCCTTCAGCTTGCAGATACGGCGCCAGAATTTCTGTGTACCACCCAGCCCCCGGCCATATTTCCACCACGGTCATATACGGCTTGACATCAAAAAATTCCAGGGTTTGCTTTGGATGTCGATATTGATCACGCGCCTTGTGCGCTTCGGAACGGTGTGGCGATTGCAGAATCTGATCCAGTCTGTCCTTTTCCGCTGCCGCCACAGACCACAAAGAAGTCATTAAAAATATCGTTAAAACCAGTTTATTCATTACCTATACCTTCTTCAGCAGGCTGATTCCAGAACTGTAACAGACTTAACATCGCTAACAGCAAAAAAGCAACCAAGGTCCAGCCGGGAATACTTAAGCCTAAAAACGTCCATAGCACATCCGCACATTCACCCGTGCCATTCAGCATCAGTTTCAATGTTTCCGTGAGTGGAAAGTTTGCAAACACATAAGACAAGCCAGGCCCACATTCCGGCACCTCATCAGGTGGTAAATGCTGTAGCCAAACATGGCGCGCAGAGATTCCGGCACCCATCAATGCTGTAATTGTGCCGATAATTGCATATATCTTACGCCCGCATGCAGCCGGGTTATGAATGGCGGCAATCAGGAACACAAGCCCGGTGAATAAAATCATGATGCGCTGCGAAATACACAACGGACAAGGTTCTAAGTATTCAACAAACTGAAAATAAGCGCCAATACCCAACATACTGAAACACGCCACAGCCCCTAGTGCAAACCAGATTCGCGGGGTTAATTTAATTTTTTCCAACATTGCTCACATCCTTTCTAAAGAGTCTGATTTCACGCGCAGGGCCGAGAATCACTAAAATATCGCCGGCGTCCAGTCGATAATCCCGCTCACCGATGGCAAAATGTAGTTCTTCATTGATTTCTTTATCGACAACACCAATCAAAACCAGATTATAGCGTGTACTTAGCTGCAATTCGCTGCTGAGCGCGCCTTCCAGTGGCGACCCTACAGGGATTTCTACCTCGGCAATGTGCAAATCTTGGCGACCAAAAACGGTATGATCAATAATATTGGTAATATCCGGCTTTTTAATCCACTCATAAATTTTACGTCCACAAATTTGATACGGATTGATGACTTTATTCGCGCCTGCGGCCAGTAACTTGTCTTCGGCATCCGGGTCATCGACAATCGAAACAATGTGAAGTTCCGGATCTATAGCGCGTGCCGACAGGGTCAAAAAGACATTATCGGAGTCTTCGGGAAAAAAGCAAAACAGGGTTTTAATATCCTTGCCAATACCGATGGATTTCAAATCTTCATCACTACGAAAATCGATAGGTGCCGTCGTCAATCCTTTTTCTTCAGCCTGTTTCAAGCGTTCAGGTGCCTGATCCACGACAATCACACAGTTACAGTCGAGCCGGTTAATGGCTTCCACAGACATACGATTAAATCCGAAAACAGCATAACGAATCATGGCTTATCCCAGTAAATGGCTTTGTTCAATTCGATCTCGAAAATGGCTAATACTGGTCGAGCGCCCTAACAGCACCAAAATATCACCCGCCTGCAGTTTAAAATCCATCGGTGGATTAAAGTAAAAATGCTGCTGTTTAATGACATATTTATTTTTATGCTTTAGATGTTTGGCGTTATGACTGATTACCCCCACCAGACTTAATTTCTGGGCATGAAAGTCGATTTCAGAAATTGATTTTTTTTCTAGCAAACTGCCTGGCTTGACCTTGACTGCTTCTAGCAAAATATTTTTCTGACCATGAAGAATCCCGGTAATCGCTTCAAAGGCCACGGGTTGACCAATATATTCAGCCGCGAGTAACCCAGAAATAATAAACGGCTCAATCACGGTATCCGCACCCGCTTGATAGAGTTTGACCACATTTTCATGCCGATTGGCGCGGGAAATAATCTGTACCTCTTTATTTAAATGGCGGCAGGTAAGGGTAATATAGACATTGATGACATCATTTCCAGTTGCACAAATGATAGTGGAAACATTATGTTTTATGCCCGCCATTTCCAGCATATCATTTTGCGTGGCATTGGCCACAAGGCTTAAATAGCCCGCTTGTTTAGCCTCCTCCACCCGTTGTTCTGAAATATCAAAGATAACAAATTTTTGTCGGTCTGCCGCCAACAAAGCCGCTAATTGTTGCCCAACCCGGCCAAAACCACAGATGATAATGAGTTCGCTATGGCTCTCCAATTCAGAAAAAGTACGCGACGTTCTGAGGCTGTCGATCTGATCATTAAAGGCTGCGACGATAATAGAGGTAAAAAAGGCCAGCACACCTAATCCACTCAGAATTAACACCATCGTCACCAGTCGTCCGCCCGTTGTTAGCGGTGTAATATCCCCATAACCGACGGTCGAAATCGTCACTACCGACCAATATAGTGCATCATAAAGGTCATCGACCGTCCCACCCGCACTGCGGTTTTCAAACAAATAAATAGCGATGCTAGAAATAAACACCAAAAAGCCAAGGAATATCAGCAGGGTGAGTAACTCAAAGCGCTTGCTCTTGATAATATCGGCAAACATTTTCAAGCTTTGCGAATAGCGCAGTATTTTAAACAACCTGAAAATCAGAAATACCCTGAGAATTCTGAGTGGTCGGTAACTCGGTAAAATCGCCAATAAATCGATAATGGCGAACGGCGTAACCATATAGGCCAGTTTTTTAGCGAAAACCTTTTTCAGTGCCGTCATAAAACGGAAACGAATCGATAAATATTCGCAGTGTTCGTAATAATCGATAATCAAACGATGGCTGTCTGAATAAATCCACATCCTGAGTAAATATTCGGCAATAAATACGCTAACGACAAAATGCTCAAGATAGATACTCCACTGCCCCAAACCATGCTCTACTTCATACACCAAAGAAGATACACTGGCGATAACCAGCACAATCATGAACATATCGAAGCGGGATTTTAATTTGCTCTTCGGGTTTTCCAGCAGGTCATAAAAAAACCGCTTACAGTGTTGGTAACGTATGGAGTTTTTTAAAAAATACGCGATATAAACAAGAAATCTGGCAAGCATTAACGCTGAAAAGTTTGGGGAACAAATGAACAGTGTAGCCGGAAAAACACGCAGATTCTATTTTTTAAACTGAATCACCTTATTCACAGGATTCAAAATCAATTCATCCATCGCAACATGACGGGGAGCGGCTAAGACATAAGCGACGACATCGGCGACATCCTCGGCCTTCAATGCCTGTTTTTCAGCTTCACCCGGACAAAAATCTAACACGTCAAAAAACGGCGTTCTGACCATCCCCGGGTTGATTAGAGAAACCCGTACCGAACTTTTACCACACTCATCGGCAAGGCTCTGGCAAAACCCCCTTAGGGCGAATTTACTGGCACAATAAATCGTGCCTTTACGCGCACCGCGCAAGGCGGCCTCCGAACCAATATAAATCAGATTAGCATGCGCTTTTTGCTTCAATTTAGCTAGCAACGCCTTGGTCAGAAAAACCTGGGCCGTAAAATTCACCGTCATCAACTGCTCAATCTGAGGCCCGGAAAATTCTTCTAACGAGGCAAAGCGCCCAAAGCCTGCGGCAAACACCACAGCATCTAGCTGCGGATGCTGTGCTTGAATTTGGCGGCATGTGTCTGGAATCGCCTCCAGCTGACTTAAATCCAATTCAACCGGAAAAAACACCGGATGCGGCTGGCTGAATTTGCTCACATCACGGCTACAACCAATCACCCGATGCCCCTGTTGCAACAATTTCCGGCTGACGGCCCGACCAATGCCCGAACTCGCACCGATCACCAATACCGTCCGTGTCATACTGTGCATGGAAAAAAGATATCTTCTGGAATATAGTCCAGCAGCATCCGGCTGCATTGCGCCATCATTTCCTGCTCCAGATCGTCCCGGTAACTGACCATACCCGCCGCATGCTGTAACGGGCTGGCAAACAGCTTTTCTTCAGGATAAAGTTTGTAGATCTTTTTATAGTATTTTTCCGGCAGCCGAAACACGCCTAAACTCACCGAATGTAACGACGCAACATCAATACGGCTGAAAACCTGCTCAAATAACTGTCGATAAGTGTCTTTGTAATGTTCTTGATAAATTAAAGGGTCAAAGCGCAAGCCTAGACGCCAGCCCTGTTGCTGCAATTTAACCATCGCTTCCAACCGTTTTTGCAAAGGCGGAGCCTTATGTTCTAATTTATCCGCTACATCCTCCGGCGACAAACTGAACGCCACAATACAACGCGGCCAAGGCGAATACTGCAATAACCGACGAATCTGCGTGCTTTTACTGCGCAACTCCAGCCAGGCATTATCCAGTTTTTCGAATTGCGGTAAAAAATAATCGACAAACCCGGTCACCGGCTCCAGCGCCAGACTGTCACAATCATAACCGGAGAAAAAATGCACCGGCTGTGCCGCATGTTGTGCACTGATTGCCCTGATGTCATCCATATAGTCTTCATAATTGACAAACAGGACATAATTGGCCGATTGATACATGCCTTGCAGAAAACAATAGCGGCAATCATACAAACAATTGAGCATGTGCGAGAAATAATAATTCTGCTGCGCACCAATGCCATAACCCGCCGGCGCGGGCAACGCATAACCTTTATGCTTACGCGCCAAAATCAAGGCCGGTTGTTGTTTTTGAATACGGAAATTCTGCGCCTTAGGATTAAACACCTCACCATAGCGTTCACATTCAATCTGCCTGGCTTCCGGAAAACGCTGGCAAATTTGTTGCACTCGTGGATGCTGTTTAATCGCTTGTTCGATATAAATTCGGGTGATCATGCGTTAAGCTGAATTTCCCGACTGCGATTTATCATGCCTGCCACCCCATCATCAAGGGAAATAAATGCTCATCCCTAAAATAATTCATCCAGTCGCTTACCGACACGACGAATATGCTCTTTTAAATTTTGATTTCTCAGGGTCTCCAGATTAACCACATCAAAAAAATAAGGCAAGTTGCTCTCTTCATTTAAACAATAAGCCAGCTTTCTGTCATCGCCAAGAACTGCAATATCCACATCACTGCCTTTTTTAAAATTACCCTTTGCCCGAGAGCCAAATAAAATGCAGGTTTTAATATTGTTTTTCCTTAATATCTCCAGAATAGTCGCTAGTTCATCCTCTGTGAATCCGAACATATCATATCTCTGAATTTATTGTGTAATGCTTCAAGCAATAAAAAATAGTCATTCTTGATTTTTTGATAAACCTCATTGGCTATGTTTTCATCATAAGTATGTACAGTAAGATTTCTGTCCATCAATGCATCCAACCATCTGCCTCCATCTTCAATCAAGCCCATACTGAAAGACTGCTTTATCGCCTCTCGTGGAGACTTTGCGTCATACCCCAAAAACCCCAGATAATCCTTCATCAATTTCCATGCAAGTTCAAAAGTCGTTTCAAAAAACTGGATACATCCTGCTTTTTCCACGATTGATGGGTTATTAATCGCCAACGCATCTTTTAACAATAAAAAAGATTTATCAAAATTCTCAAAGCGTTGAATATAGCGTACATCGTCCATTCACTCACACCTTATTTTTAGATAAGCATCTGCTGTTTTTTGCAACTGCTCATCCACCGTAATCACCACCTTCCAGCCCAATAACGCCCAAGCTTTGGAGCTACCTTATTGAATGCTATATTTTATCTCAGAATTTCCCGCAAAAAGGGAATAACTTGAATGGCTATGATAAGGCCTAACATCCACCTGTTGATTTTGTTTTCCGCTTTTATTTCAAACAATAATTTCTCTATGCTGTTTACGCGTAGGTCAATATCATGAATCTTTTGCTCAACATCTTTTTGTTCTTTATTTTTTTCTTCTGTTAAGGCAATCGCGGCTTTTTCTGCTGTTTCTTCATCAACCCCAGCCTTTCTAAATGCGTTATAAACTTCTGTAATCATGGTCGTCATAATTTTACGCCCTTACCCCCCGCTGATACTGCCATTGTCAAAGCACTAAATATATCGTATATCATTCATTAACGGATGCCTTTTTGTTCAAAAAAACTTCTGCCGTTTTCCTCAACTGCTCATCCATCGTAATCACCGGCTTCCAGCCCAATAACTCCCGCGCTTTGGCGCTATCGACCTGTAATGAACCAAACAAGCGATTGGCCACCTGCTCCTTGCCCAATAATTTGGCCACAAACCGCATCCAACTGACCGGCACCGGTACAAGCCGGGGGGGGTTATCGAGTGCCTTGGCAACCTTTCGTAATAGCTCCGTGGTCGAAACATCTTCGCCATCTGAAATCAAAAAAATCTCATTGGCCGCCTTCGGATGATCGATACAATGAATAATAAAACTCACCAAATTATCTAAAGCAACCAGTGAACGTTTGTTATGAATGGCACCAAAAGGCAGGGGAATACCTTTGTTCACCCATTTCATCATTGCGGCAAAATTAGCTTTAACGCCGGGACCATACACCAATGGCGGACGAATAATCACGACTTCCATATTCGTTTCCCGGACTAATTTTAACAGACCCTGCTCAGCTTCATATTTGGATAAACCATAAGGGTCGTCTGGTTCAACAAAATCATCGGGTTTAAACGGTTTGTTTAGCTCAGTCATTTCACCATTCACCTTGACTGAACTTAAATAAATAAACCGCTTCACACCCGAGTCAGCCGCCATTTTTGCCAAAGCCAGACTTGCATCGCAGTTGACTAAACGAAACTCATGCAAAGGATTCTCAGACTTTTCCTGCATCATATGAACCCGAGCAGCAAGATGAATCACAACATCAATATTCTGTAATTGATGTTTTAACTGTTTTCTTGATGATTGCGCATCATCAATTAATGACTCCATAGAACCAATAAGCTGTTCTACTTCTGTAGGTAACAGATTTGTTTGCTGTCGCGATAATGAAATGACTTTTTGACCAGTTTTAATTAAATAATTAACCAAAACACTACCAACAAACCCTGTTGCACCTGCTACTAAAATGTTCATTTATCAGGACCTTTTATGGCATAAATAAGCAATGCAATAAAAGCAAAAATCTGATCTATTTTTCGACGTCGTAATTGGTTTGCTTTAACAGCTAACTTAAGCACTCCTATTCTAGATGAAACATTTAGGTCATAAATCTTCAGGACATTGATTAGCATAGCTACATAATCAAAGGCTTGACCAGACAAAATAGTCTGTATTCGATGCAATTTCCCTCTAAAAGATGTATTAGCACCTATTTGATTATTATCGTGTTGCCTGTATTTCATTTTAGGAACTGAGTCAATAAACCATTTATATTGGTTATGCCTTAAAATTGCATAAGACAACCAATCATGAAGAATAAAATTATCCAACTCAGGAAACTGATTTAAATAATATTTTATTAGACTCGCTGCTTTATTAGTGAAGATATAGGTACACCCAGGCCCTGCTGCCTCGAATAAATAATCGAACTCTCTTTGTGGCTGAGCTTTATCAATTAACTTTTCTCGTCCATCTTCCCAAAAAGCAATAACATTCGCTGAATAAGCTTCTGCATGATGCTTTCCCATCTGCCCTATTCCATGGATCAACTTATCTGAAAACCAGATATCATCCTGGTCAGAAAAAGCAATATAGTCATAACCAGAAAAATCGACATCGCGAATCAATCGAAAAAAGTTTTTAGCAGCCCCTCCAAATCGTTTTCCATACCCAAGAATCGTTAAATTAATATGTTCTCGATCTAAGGTCTTGCAATAGTCATAACTATCATCTGCTGACAAATCAATACTGATAAATACCTGTACATTAACTTTAATTTGATTAAGTATGGAGTCTAGTTGCTTATTAATAAATGGCTTTCCATTATATATAGCCAACAAAACTGCAACTTTTGGAAAATCCAAAGTATTCATATGCCCTTACAGAATCAGAATATTCTCAACTTCAAATCGTTCATAAATTTTCGTTTTTATTTTTCAACTTCCAATGTTTATTAAAATTGTTATACTTTTATGTAGGAATTATATCTCTAATTATCAGTACTTAGGAATATAAGTACTTATTTAGATATTTTTGCATCCCGCGATGAAAGTATTGAATTTTTCAACAAAAAAAGCCTAAAAGCCTTATTATATAAAAAAAACTGTCTTCGAATATTCCATCGGTTTAAAACTTTGCGCCGGATAGATGAGTTTGGCTTTGTTGCATAAATAATCCACAGCGTACTCTTTTCTTAAATTCCAGTCTTTATTCATGAAACAGAATAACTTTCAGGCATACCCAGGCCTGTCATTTTATTCATTGCGCCGACGCGGAGATACGCCTCAACCATCTGAGCCGCAAAGGTCCGGTTTTTTAATTGGCCACTAAAGAGCGTTTTGATGCGAAACATAGCCGTTTCAGCCAGGCTGCGTTGATGATAACCACTTTCTTGTTTCCATGCCTTTCTCCCGATTTCAGCGCAACGTTGAACAATCGCTGTTCTTGGATGAGTTCTCCCATCTTCATCACTCGGCCATTCCACCGCCCCTTCCCGCGGCGGTATCAATGCATCGGCGCCTTTGTTACGAATCGCCTGATGACACTGGATCGTATCATAAGCGCCATCCGCCGCCACACTGGCAACTTGGTCGTGTTCATCCAGCTGCTCTAATAAATCCGGCAAGACTTCGGAATCACCAACAAAATTAGCCGTCATCTCAACTGCCACGACTTCCTGCGTTTGTGCATCAACCATGATATGGAGTTTACGCCAGGTTCTGCGCTTGCTGGCACCATGTTTGCGAACTTTCCACTCGCCTTCACCGTAGACTTTTAAGCCGGTCGAATCGACGACTAAGTGTCTTGGCGTTCGACTGCTTGAACGAGGCAGCCGAACCTCCAGAGTTTGCTGGCGGCGACTTAATGTACTGTAATGAGGAATCTGGATAGACAGCTTTAATAACTGGACTAACGACAACAAACATCCCTGTGTCGCTCTCAACGGCAGCTTAAAGAGTTCTCTCAGGGTCAATGCGCATTGAATAGCAGTATCAGAATACGTCATCGGGCTTCCTCTATAGCCTGTCTTTTCAGGCTGATGCCATTGCTTGATCATGGATTCTTCGAACCATAGCGTTAATGAACCTCGATTGATCAAGGCTTGATTGTAATTCGACCAATTCTTTAGTTTGTAGCGTTGTTTCTTTTTCTTGTCCATGCCCTATAATATGGGGATCCTTATGATTTATGCAACAAAGCCGATGAGTTTTGATATAAAATATCAGAGAACTCTTCCAACATAAGTAATGTTTCTTCCTCAACCAATGTTTCTTGTTGTTTTAAAACGCGGTATAGCTGATTTGATTGATCTATTAAATCTTTCAAGTTTTGTAAATTTAGTTTATAACGTTCTTGTTTTGTTAACGAAAACCTTCGCTTCAACACTTTAACAACTTTCTTACTAAAGCCAATTGCACCAAGTGTATTATTTTCATGCTGCCGATACAAAATCGTTGATTCATTAACAAAACCAATAGAACCAGCTGCCGCCGCGCATTGCCCCAACCACCAATCATGCATTATAACTGCACTAGAAAATGGAACTGCCAGCTCTAACAATCGCCTATTTACCATCACAGTACAACCAGTAATAAAATTTTGAATGAGTAAAACTCCTAAAGGTTGCTTTCTTTCATGTCGTAACTGTTGATATCTCATAAACGATGAAGAAATTTCATCCAATCCAGATGTAACAACCTTCAAATCGGTATGAACTAGCACCGGAAGATCATCATCTCTTTCCTGTTTCTTCATTTCTTCAAATGTCTTTATAATCTTAAAATCCAACCATACATCATCTTGATCAGCAAACATAAAATAGTTGACTTTTGGAAACATCTGAAGCGCTTCTTCTGATAAAGCTGAAAAACTTTTGACTACTCCTACATTCCCATGAGAACCCATCAAATGAATACGTTTATCTTCTAGCGCTAAAGAACGAATCAATTTCAATGTATGATCATTTGATCCATCATCACGCACAAGCAGCTTCCAATCTACAAAACTCTGTTTCTGAATACTCTCAACAAATCCTTGCAAATAACGCTCACCATTATATGTGGATAATAAAATTACAATGCTAGACATTTCACCAATTAAAAAAATACTTATTGAAATTCATTCGTATTGGAACTCCATTTATGCCAATACGTCATATTTGGACTAAATCGGTCTATTTTACAGTTTGTAGATGAGTAGCTGGCGTGTAAGGTGATAACTTCACTTTCATCTATACAAAAACTTTACAAAATCGAAAGGTAAATACCTAAATATTTTGCATAAAGTTATTTAGACGAAACCCTTTCAGCCAAAGAATAAGGAAATGCACCCCCAAACCCAATAAAATTCCCACACTTAGTCTTGCTATATCATTAATAAGTGAGTTATTCGTAATTAATACTACCAAGATTACTGGAATAGATGTTAGCAGGTTCGACAACAAAATTAACAACTGTCTGTTAAAACCAAAACTAATTACTTTTTTCGTATAGAATATATTTATAAATAGATTCACGACACTTGAAAAAAAGCATTGCTATAGCCAACCCTAACAATCCATATTTAACTCCAAGCGAAAGGCTAGCAATCACTACAACAAACTTAATCATAACTCCTCTTGCAATCAAATCACTACGCCCCACAGCCATCAATAAATTTACATTCAGCAAATGCAGAGGCCAAATAATAATTTGAAAACTTAATATTTGTAATAATGGAATACATTCTAGCCATTGATTTCCCAAAAGTATTTTTATAATAGGCTCAGCCAACAAAATCATAAACACTGCTACAGGCATTGTGATTAACAATGTTCCTTTCAAGGCTTTATTCATACCACGCTCAAGCCTTTTGGAGTCATCTGCTGCATGCGCAAACAGAGGGAATGCAACCTTGGCAGCAATCCCTGACAATGTGTTAACTGATAGGTTTTGCAAACTATTTGCTCGGTTAAATAACCCTACTTCCTGTGGAGTATAAAACTTACTCAACAATGTAGCAGGAAGGTTAGCTATCACAACATTAATCAAACGAGCAAATAACAAACTAGTCCCATATTTAATATGGGACTGAATTAATGACACATTAAAGAACAGTCGCGGCCGCCAAGGATGATAAAACCAAAGTAATACCGAGCTTACAACTCCTCCAATTAGTGTAGCATAGACCAAACTCCAAACCCCCCAACCATTCAAAGCAAAAGTAATAGCTATCATTCCAGAAACCAAGGAGGATATAGCTGAAATTATCCCTTGTGCTTTGAAGTTTAACTCTCGAGATAAAAGTGCACTTTGAATCATCCCTAAACCTCCAACAAAACCAGCTAAGGCCATAACATAGGTAATGTTTTCTAAAAGTGAACGCTTGAAAAATATTGCAATCAACGGTGCGGAAGTAGCTAACAGGCATGAACTTATGACAAGTATTATAAGAGATAAAAAGAAAATACTAGACACTTCTTCAATCGTTAACGATTTACTTTGAATAATCGCATCAGGAAGCCCTGCATTCGCAACTGTAGAAGTGATTGCAATAAAAATAGCAAGCATTGCAAACAACCCAAAATCTTCTGGGGTAAGAATCCGTGCAAGAACCAACATAACAGCAAATTGTATCCCCATACGAAAGAATTGCTCAAATGCACTCCACCCAAACATATGTTTGTACGATCGTTCTACTCTCATTTACACCTTACTTCTCAAAACAATATGGTTTTGATAAAAACCACCTAAAATGACGTTTGGCAATAAAGGATTTACGATGAAAAGCATCACCCTCACTGTACCGGCATCGAAGGCTTCGACCAAAGCTGACTCTCCGCATCAACCCGCTTTCAATAGCATGTTTTCTAAAAATATTCCAAGTTTTTAATGACCATTCTCTAGCACCTGACAATTGTTGCCATTGGCCATCAAAAACCCTTACCCACACAAGCGGCTCTTCTCCCAAGTATGCACAATCGCCTTGTTTTAGTAGATTTAGCACTAACCCAACATCACCCAAACCTGAACGTTGATATCCATACCCCCCAAAACATAGTAAATGAGGTTTAACACTCTCAATATTTTTTTTCTAAACAAAATGCACGAAGGCTCACCAACCACATTAATTTGATTTGCTAGCATAGCACAAACTAAAGACGCTCCTTCTATCAAAATATTTTCTTTAAACAAAGGTGTATTATGCAGCCTATCAGGCAAACTATTTCCGTTATCATCCACCTCCTGCCTATAAGTAGTCACAACCTTTACTGATGACAAGAACAGATATGGAAGCATTTTTTCTATACATCTGGGATGAAGAATATCATCATCATTTAAAAATTTAATATAATCACCCTTGGCTAGCTTAAATACCTCTGGATAATTTAATGCTGGCCCTTTAGCGGGAGTGTTTCTATAATATAGAATACGGGAGTCTTTTTTAGATTTAACAATATCTTCAATTTCAGAATTAGGACAATCATCACTTACAATAATTTCAATATTTTGATAGGTTTGCTCAATGGCACTATCTAAACATTCCTCAAAAATATTGCTTTATAAGCCGGAATTAAGACACTGACTAAAGGATTTTTACCCTTACTCATGAATCAACCTTTAATTTGATAATATATGCATTAGGGTAATTCTCTGCTACTGCAATATCAATAAAATTTCTATTCATAAATTCATTTACTTTCATCAGATTTTCACTATCGTCTGTTTTTTAGCAAAATAATCAATGTATACGCTCGCAAAAGACAGTGCCAATGAACCATTAGGTTTGACCTCATAAGCGCCAACTTAAGCCATTAAATCATTGATTACGTGTTGAAAAATAAAGGTGTGGCCACCACATAGAGTCTTTTGCCGACAAAAGTGAAAACCCTATGAAAAAGCAGCCACCTCACATAGATACTCGTTTTGAACAATTTGTGCAAGAACTTCCAGAAGATTATCAACAACAAGCCTATGAATTTAAAGCCTTCACGCGTGCGCGCAAGATCCGTTCGCCCTTACAACTGTTACAGTTGGTGATGCTCTACTGTGGTCTGGATTTCTCCTTGCGGAGTTGCGCCGGCGAGGTGGCTCACTTACAGGGCTACCTGAGTGATACGGCGGTAAAAAAGACTGGCGGCCTGCGTTCCTTGGGTAAAATCCTTGCTATCGGGCGTATTTGGGTTGCATCAGGTGGTTGACAGTGGTTCATTAAGCTTCGTTATTATTGATGGCTCGACCGTGCAGGAACCCGGTGCGACAGAAACCACGTATCGGCTACATATCGCGATAGATTTGATTTCACTGACATTGCGCCAGGTTGAAGTCAGTACGGACAAGATTGGCGAAAGCCTTGACCATTATGTGCTGGAATCGGGCGATGTCGTGTTGATTGATCGTGGCTACAATCAACCGAAGTCGTTGGTGCCTTTTATTGACCGAGGTGGCGATATTGTGCTGCGCTATAACGCACACAGCATGAATTTATACGAGCTTGACGAGCACGGCAAAATGATAAAAATTGACTGGGAAACGAAATTACAACGTCTCGGGAAACAAGCGGGGGCTATTCCGGTTTATTTGTGCCATGATACTAAACGAATCGCCTGCACGGTACATGCGGTTCCGTTACCTGCCGAAAAAGCGGCGCAAGCCCGGCGTAAAGCGAAACTCAGAGCGCAGAACAAAGGACGTACAGCCCAGGAAAAAACGCTCTATCTCAGTGAATGGGTCTTAATTTTAACGTCCGTGCCGGTCGAGTTGCTCAGCACCGAAACGGCTGCCGCGCTCTATCGTGTACGCTGGCAGGTGGAATTGGTGATCAAACGGCTGAAAAGCCTGTTGGCGATCAATCAATTACGTGCCCGTAAAGACAGTCAATTGGCCGAATTGTATTTACAGGGCAAACTTCTGTATGCGGTGGTTACGGAAAAGATCGCGCAGCGGTGTTTTACCAAGGCCTTGACGAAAATGGATGGGCCGCGTGCATTGACACCCTGGCGTTTGTATAAAACGATTGCTGAGGACATTAAATCAGGATTGAACGCCTGTTTTCCGAAGCAAGAACGCTTTCAGCGTGATTATTTGAAAAGCGTTAGCGAACGCCCGAGAAAACGTTCGTTGCAGAGTCTACCTGAACCGATTTTGGGAATGATTCGACAATGCAGAGAGCTGGGCGTAAGTCGTGTTTAATCAAGTGGTTGGGGGCTTAAGTTGGCGCTTATGAGGTTTGACCTCACACTTATAGCCTCTTTGTTTTGAGAATTTTTCAACATCTTCCACTAAAGGCAACGAACATTCTAAATGTTCTTTTGCCCACCAAGCACCTATAATATCAATGTGCAATTGTAGCCTTTCCACTTCATTTACCCCTTCAACCTGAAATGGATTAAGTAAAACAACTGATTTTTTTGCCTTGGCACAAAGTTGTTCTAAGAATACATCTCTATCTTCAACTGGAATATGTTCTAATACATGACATGATACAACAACATCAAATGACTTATCCTCAAAAGGCAAATCAACTCCAGATATCCCATTAATGTTAGGCTCAACTAAACAATAGTTGTTTGTCGATATGAATTGCGCTAAATACCCCCATAAGCGCCAACTTAAGCCATTAAATCATTGATTACGTGTTGAAAAATAAAGGTGTGGCCACCACATAGAGTCTTTTGCCGACAAAAGTGAAAACCCTATGAAAAAGCAGCCACCTCACATAGATACTGTTTTGAACAATTTGTGCAAGAACTTCCAGAAGATTATCAACAACAAGCCTATGAATTTAAAGCCTTCACGCGTGCGCGCAAGATCCGTTCGCCCTTACAACTGTTACAGTTGGTGATGCTCTACTGTGGTCTGGATTTCTCCTTGCGGAGTTGCGCCGGCGAGGTGGCTCACTTACAGGGCTACCTGAGTGATACGGCGGTAAAAAAGACTGGCGGCCTGCGTTCCTTGGGTAAAATCCTTGCTATCGGGCGTATTTGGGTTGCATCAGGTGGTTGACAGTGGTTCATTAAGCTTCGTTATTATTGATGGCTCGACCGTGCAGGAACCCGGTGCGACAGAAACCACGTATCGGCTACATATCGCGATAGATTTGATTTCACTGACATTGCGCCAGGTTGAAGTCAGTACGGACAAGATTGGCGAAAGCCTTGACCATTATGTGCTGGAATCGGGCGATGTCGTGTTGATTGATCGTGGCTACAATCAACCGAAGTCGTTGGTGCCTTTTATTGACCGAGGTGGCGATATTGTGCTGCGCTATAACGCACACAGCATGAATTTATACGAGCTTGACGAGCACGGCAAAATGATAAAAATTGACTGGGAAACGAAATTACAACGTCTCGGGAAACAAGCGGGGGCTATTCCGGTTTATTTGTGCCATGATACTAAACGAATCGCCTGCACGGTACATGCGGTTCCGTTACCTGCCGAAAAAGCGGCGCAAGCCCGGCGTAAAGCGAAACTCAGAGCGCAGAAAGGACGTACAGCCCAGGAAAAAACGCTCTATCTCAGTGAATGGGTCTTAATTTTAACGTCCGTGCCGGTCGAGTTGCTCAGCACCGAAACGGCTGCCGCGCTCTATCGTGTACGCTGGCAGGTGGAATTGGTGATCAAACGGCTGAAAAGCCTGTTGGCGATCAATCAATTACGTGCCCGTAAAGACAGTCAATTGGCCGAATTGTATTTACAGGGCAAACTTCTGTATGCGGTGGTTACGGAAAAGATCGCGCAGCGGTGTTTTACCAAGGCCTTGACGAAAATGGATGGGCCGCGTGCATTGACACCCTGGCGTTTGTATAAAACGATTGCTGAGGACATTAAATCAGGATTGAACGCCTGTTTTCCGAAGCAAGAACGCTTTCAGCGTGATTATTTGAAAAGCGTTAGCGAACGCCCGAGAAAACGTTCGTTGCAGAGTCTACCTGAACCGATTTTGGGAATGATTCGACAATGCAGAGAGCTGGGCGTAAGTCGTGTTTAATCAAGTGGTTGGGGGCTTAAGTTGGCGCTTATGCTAAATACCCCTCCCCACCTCCAATATCTAAAATTGAATAATTTTCCATGCATCCAACTATTTTCTCAATTTCAAGTCGCAAACTATTAAAACGATAATAAGTATTATGATCCAAAGAAAACAGCGAAGAACTTTTTTCTGGGCTCTTTCAAGGTATTTCTGAACAGTGCACACAGATCTCCCCAACGCGATAGCAGTTTTTAATTCGGCTATCGCTAATGGATAGTTTCCTTGATTCAAGGCTTCTTTACCAAACTGAAAGTGCAACTTAGAGTCTAATGGTTCACTCACTAATAAATTTCTGTACTGTTCAACAAAGTTATTTCTTTCTCCAGAGAAAATTCTTGCTATTTTCTTTAGCTTATTGATAATCATGCATCTTCCTATCAGCCCATAAAAATTTTTCTGTAAATATTTTTTGCCAAACTCGCTTCACATTCTGACATATGAAAATTATTTTTACATGAGAATTGAGTTCTACCTAAATAATTAGCTTCTATTTTTACGCCTTGCTGATACATACAACTCATCAGTTTATTAAAATAATGTTCGGGTGACGCACAAAAATCTTCATATTGCACGACAAGCTTTCTGTCTTCAGCCACACCCTGCAAACCTTCCTCTACGGCTTTATTAATACTTGCTACCTGCCCTGCCGCTTGTTCAATCGCACTAAGTTTCATCAGTTCTTGTTTTTCGGGAATCTCAAACGAATACCATGCTTCACAACTGCCCAATTGACGCTCTCTAGCACCTAACACAGATTGTATATTCATCAACGGGTCACGTTTGATCTGCACAAATATGGCCTTATCCAGCACAGTATCCAAAAAGGGAATATTATAATTAAAGAGCATCCCTTTTGCGGCAAACGGTTTTTGAAACACATCCATCATACCTACCAGTTCTGCCTTCATGGTCTGCACATCCATACTCTGCTTCAATTCATCATTTAACCACACATCACGCGTCGGATCAGCCAAAAACCTGCGCCAGAAATACCAAAATTCATTTGGCGCCAGCACGCCTTTGGTTTTACCATTTTCTGACTTGTACTCAGCCTGTTGTACGAACTCACCCAACTCATCACGAAAATTAAAGCGTGGATCAGTCAACAACAACTGAATCTTGGCTCCAAGAATCGGAGCTTGATAAAAACGCGACAACAGATTGGTTGGATAAGCGAACAGTCCAGTATTGGCCAACCATTGGGTAAATAGGGTTGTGCCACTACGGAGCGGCCCCATGACCAAAATTAACGGCTGGCTCATCGTTTGACCTGCATATTTTTCGACAAGTTTCTTTTCAGATGGCTGTAAATCACCATTTAGTCCATACAGCAATTCCTCAAGCAACGCATTTCTCTTAAACGTTTCTGTTCTCTTCTCAGACAAGAGAATACTCCCCAAGCATCTGTCGACACTGTTCCTGATCGTTAAACATCATGACATCAATGATTGACAAATGAGTGTTAATGGCCATTTAAACTGAGCCAAAACTGGCCATTAATATTGAGCCACTTTTCCAGACTTTCTTTTTATATTAAAGCTGTAACAGTCCCTCTATTTATCTAGGGAACGTTATGAAGGAGTGGATCGTGATTCATCAGATCAAAGCATTACACAATCAAGGCAATGGTTTATCGAAGCGTAAGATTGCCAAACAATTGGGTGTTTCTCGCAATACCGTCAGTAAATATCTCAACATGCCAGAAACAGAAATTACTGAGATATTGTCCGATACCGATAGAACTAAGAAACTAGATGAATATCGGGACTACATTATTCAACTGCTGCAAACCTATCCCGATTTATCAGCGGTTAAAGTGTTACGTAAACTGAAGGCCAAGGTTGAAACACTGAGCGTGTCAGATCGTTCTGTCAGACGCTATATTCAAGCACTGAAGCAAGAAATCAGTTTTAAGCAAGCCCGTTACTATGAGCCTGTCATAGATATGGTGCCTGGCGAACAATGTCAGGTTGATGGCGGTGAACTGCGTGGCGTGATGATTAATGGTGTTGAAACCACCGTTTATTTAATGGTCTTCGTATTGTCTTATTCTCGTTTAATGCATGTATCTTTATCAAATAAGCCGATTAATACCGAGATGTTGATCAAACAGCATGATGTCGCCTTCCGTTATTTTGGCGGCATGCCTGAGGAATGTGTTTATGATCAAACTAAACTGGTGGTTATCAGTGAAACCTTCAGGGAATTAAACCTTAATCAGCTTTTTTTCAGTATGCAACCGCCGCTGGATTTCGTATTCATGCCTGTGAAGGCTATGACCCAGAAAGCAAGGGCAAGGTTGAAGCAGGTGTAAAGTATGCCAAAAACAATGGGCTCTATGGTGAAAGCTTTGCCAGCTGGCATGAATTAGAACAGTATTTTTCTGACTGGTTGGATAATACCGCTAATCAACGTGTTCATGGCAGCACAGGTAAAAAACCCAGAGAATATTATGATCAGTCAGAACAGGCTCATATGCAGCCTTATTTGACACCTTCCTGTATAGCGTCTTATTCAGCAAGTACTGTCGCTACACGTAAAGCCGATAAAACAGGACTTATCGCTTGGCAATCCAATAAATACTCCGTGCCGATGGCCTATCAAAGTGCCCGTGTCGGTGTCAAAACCGAAACAGGTCAGTTAATCATCAGTGATTTAGAAACAGGTAACAAAATTGCTGAACACCTGATCAGCATCGAGAAAGGTCAAGTCATCAAGAACACCGATCATTACCGTGATAAAGCCCAGAGGATAAAAGACTTAGAAGCTGAGCTTTTACACATTTTAGGTGACACAGAGCAGACTCAGGCTTTATGCGCCTTACTTAAAAACGACCTCACCCAAAATATATAAAGACCAGCTTTTGGGCGCTAAACAAATAGTCAGCGCGTATTGCAAACAATATGGTGCTATTGAAGCAGAACATTTATCACGATTGATCAATACACCGCGCTTAACAGCAACAGGGTTAAGAGAACGTCTGCTGGCTTTCCAACAAAACCCAGAGAAAATAACGACTCACAGAGTCAGCAAGTCACACAGGATCAAGTTAATCAGGGTAATAGTGCATTAGCGCATTATGCTGCGCTAAATGGCCACCCTGGCGGTCAAGGAGAGAGCCATGTCATCCATTGATCAGGTCACCCAGAAATTCCGAAGCCTACGCATGTCAGCCATTGCAGAACATCTTGAGCCGTTATTAAGCCAAGCTGAGGCAAATGAAAGTTCTTATCTACAGTTTGCACAAAGTCTGGTTGAGTATGAAGAAAATCAACGCAACAGTAAACGTATTGAACAAAACAGACGGCGATCAGGTTTTCCCTTGCATAAAAGCCTGGAAGAGTTTGACTATCGCTTTCAGACCACGATCAGCAAGCGTGAAATGAATAGCCTGTGTGACTTTAACTTTATTGATAATCGAGATAACGTCGTCTTTATCGGGCCGCCAGGTGTGGGTAAAACGCATCTGGCTATTGGTCTGGGGCTTAAAGCGATTGATGCAGGCTATAAAGTCAGCTTCAACACGGCTTTGGCTCTTATGGAAATATTGGAATTAGCTGAACTCAAAGGCGAGTTGAAAAAGAAAATCAATCAGCTACTCAAATTTGATGTGTTGATCATTGATGAGCTCGGTTATCTACCGATGAATAAACAAGGTATGCACAACTTGTTTCAATTGATCAATGCGCTCTATGAATACCGCTCAATCATCCTGACAACCAACAAAGAATTTACGAATTGGGGTGAGTTCTTTTTCGACAACAATGTGGCCGTGCCGATTGTAGATAGGCTCATCCATCATTCACACATTTTTATGCTGGGAGGCGAAAGTTATCGACTGAAATCTAAACTTAACAAATAACTATTTCTCTGGAAAAGTGGCTCAATATTAATGGCCGAAACTGGCTCAATTATTTTGGCCGTTGACAATGAGAAACAAAATCACCTGAAAACTGCTTATAAGGCGAACACTCTGTTTCAATAAAGGATAGCTTTATACCTTGCTCCTCGAACAATTCATGATCATAAAGGTGCCTCCCTCCAGGCGGATTAATGTAATGCGTAGCATGTAATGATTTACAAATACTTAAAATCTTATTTTGCCCTTTCAATGCGTTATCTTTCTCAATGTAAGAGGATAACATCCACTTAGGATGAATTGATAGGTAATCACAAACTGCCCGCAAACTGTAATCTAGGAATAACGACAAATTATCCTCTTGGTAGCACATAATATCTTCTATAACAGGAAAAACACGCTGAAAACAAGGTGCTTTTGAGTATTTTTGAGAAATATTTTTCAGCAATTTCAAGCGATTATGACCTACATGTATTTCATTAATCAATTTGTTCTGACTTGCCCCCATCAACTGTAGCGTTACAAGCTCAGGCTTATCCTTAGCAAGTAAATTATTCCGATTAATCCAACCTCTGTTTATGTAATTCACATCATCATAAACCACAAAAGTATCAACGGCATAAATCAGTTGAAAGTAACCAATATAAGGAAAAAAATAAGGTTGCATAATCGCTAAACGCATCTCTTACCCTGCTGTACATCCAAGATGATTTCCGAAATAACCTCGACATCGCGAATTGCCAGATCAGCATAAAGCGGCAAACAGAGAATTCTGCTGGCAATATCACGCGATACAGGGGTACATTGCCCTTCTACAAGAAAATCCAAGCTATCCAATGACGGATAAAAATAACGGCGCGGAAAAATATTCTCGGCATTCAAAGCTTTCTGAACCTGTTTGAGTGTTTCCACACGATCAAACACGATAGGGTAGTAACCATGGTTTGACATTGCCTCATCCGCCCATTGCTGGCGAATCAGATTATCCGGCAAAAGCGTATCATACAATGCAGCCAACAGAGTCCGCCTATCAATCTCTTCATTCATATTATCCAAAAGGCATAACCCCATTGCTGCCTGAAACTCATTCATTTTCGCATTGATACCAAGGCACTCAATGCTCTCTTGCCCTGTAATACCAAAATTTATCATCTTACGCACTTTTTCACATAACGTATCATCATTGATGATCAGCGCACCGCCTTCAATGGTATGAAAAAGCTTAGTTGCATGGAAACTGAGAATACTAATATCCCCCAGTTGAGAATACTTTCTCCTTTGTATTGAACACTGAACGCATGCGCCGCATCATAAATAACCTTCAGCCCATGTTTTTTTGCCAGCTTCTCAATCCCTTCAACATCGCATGGATTACCGAATACATGCACAGGTACAAGTGCACTAGTTTGCCTTGTAATGAGTGGTTCAATCTTTTCGGGAGGAATATTGAAAGTCTTTTTATTGATATCCGAAAAAGAATATCCAGCCCTTCCCATTTGGCCGAGCTTGCTGTGGCAATAAAGGTGAATGGCGAAGTAATAATTTCTCCACTAAGGTTCAAAGCTTTATACGCTAGCTGTAGAGCCATTGTTCCATTGCTCACCAACACTACATTTTTTACTCCAAGGTAATGTTGTAGCTTTAGTTCTAATTCACGCACACATTCGCCACGATTAGTCAACCATCCCGAATCCAATATGCGATCAACATATCTATGAAATTTATTTCGGTCAGGTAACAGTGATTTTGTTACATAAATTGGTGTTTTCAAAAGATTAAATTCCTATCGTTTTTAAAACATCTTGTCCCTTGAGGAAACATCGCTCCTATGTCCCCGTATGCACCTGGAAGACTCATTAGTGGCTTTAACTTGCATTCAGGATATTCTAAAACTTCGCTGGTTCTGCACCCCCTATGTCAACATACCTGTCGCCTAGGAAATTTTAAATCAGGAGACAAAAATGAGCGTATTTAGCCAAGAATTTAAAGTACAATCAGTAGAAAAAGCATTATCCAGAAGACCAGAACAATCGCTAAAGCAAATTGCAGTTACTTTAGGTGTGGGTTACTCCACACTTCAAAAATGGATTCGGTTAGCTAAGAAAAATCAACTCGAAAAACAGAGTCAAACATGTCAAAAGAAAAAAAGCCCTCAAGATTGGAATACAGTAGAACGTTTTGAAGCCATTGTTCATTGTCATCATCTCACCGATGATCAGGCTAGCGCCTATTGTCGTGAACAAGGCATCTACTTACATCATCTAAATACCTGGAAAGCGGAATTTTGTCAGAATCTAAATCAACAGAATCCGTATATAAACAGGCGCAAACAAAACTCAAACAAGAAAACAAGCGTTTGCATAAGGAGCTAAACCGCAAAGAGAAAGCGTTATCAGAAACAGCGGCTTTACTGGTGTTATCAAAAAAAGTGCCAAGCGATCTGGGGGAAAAGGCGGCCGATTAATCGCCTACTCAGATCGCCAACACTACAGCGCACTCATTGATGAAGCCGTTGACAATGGAGCGCGGCAGAAATTAGCCTGTGAACTGGTGGGTATATCAGCTCGAACCTATCAGCGTTGGAACCGGGGAGAAGGACTCTCAGAAGACCTACGACTGCACAATACAGCGCCTGTGCACAATCAATTATCCGAGGCCATCAAGCAAGAAATCATCACCGTGATTAATAAACCGGAATACAGCGCTTTAACGCCGCATCAAATCGTTCCGAGGTTATTGGATTTGGGCTGCTATCTCGCATCAGAATCAACCTTTTATCGTGTCATGAAAGCCCACAACCAGCTTAAGCACAGAGCTAAAGGAGCCGCAGGTCAGCATAATAAACCGCAGTCACTCAAAGCCACACAGGCCAATCAAATCTACTCGTGGGATATTACGTATTTATTAAGCCCCGTCAAAGGGCAGTATTTTTACCTCTACATGGTGATGGACATCTATAGTCGGAAAATCGTAGGCTGGCAAGTTCATGATGCCGAATCAAGCGCACACGCTGCTGATTTGATCGAAGATATCGCTCGCCGGGAAAACATCGACAAAAAGCAATTGGTGATACATTCTGACAACGGCAGTCCGATGAAAGGCGCAACATTAAGGGCCAAATTGGTCGATTTAGACATTGCCACGTCGTTCAGCAGACCTCGTGTCAGTAATGATAATCCTTATTCAGAATCGTTATTTAAAACAGTCAAATATCATCATACCTTTCCAGAAAACCCTTTTTAAAACATTAAGCGAAGCCAGGAACTGGGTTGAAGCTTTCGTTTGTTGGTTCAACAATGAACATCAACACAGTGCGCTCAAGTTTGTAACACCCAACCAACGCCATAACGGCTTAGACAGCGCCGTACTCGAAAAAAGAAAACGAGTCATCGAGCAAGCAAAAAGAGACAATCCAGAGCGATGGAATGGACGACAAACACGAAATTTAACGCCCATTGGCCATGTTTATCTTAATCCGGATAAGGAAAATTTCAACACAACAGAATGTCAAGCAGCTTAATAAAATTCATTTCGTAAATTATTGCAAAAAATGCGACAGGTTGGTTGACATTTAGCGGCACAAACCAAGAATAAGTCTGGTTCACCCCATCTTCCAAACTGGTCTTCGCTTTCCAACCAAGCTTTTCAATTTTCGAGACATCCAGCAATTTTCTCGGTGTGCCATCCGGTTTGGATGTATCAAACTGTATTTCTCCTTGAAAGCCTGTCACTTTTGCAATGGTTTCGACGAGTTCTTTGATCGTACAATCTGTTCCTGTTCCTACATTGATATGTGAAAGCATCGGCTTGGTTTCTTGGTTATACTTTTCAGCATCTAAGTTCATCACAAAAACAGCGGCTTCGGCCATATCATCAACGTAGAGAAATTCTCGCATGGGTTTGCCACTCCCCCATGCTGTCACTTGAGGTTTATTATTGATTTTGGCTTCATGAAAGCGTCTGATTAAGGCTGGGATAACATGGGCGTTTTCGGGGTGAAAATTATCATTTGGGCCGTAAAGATTGGTGGGCATAATGCTTCGGTAATCTCTGCCATATTGGCGATTGTAGCTTTCGCACAATTTAATACCGGCTATTTTGGCAATGGCATAGGGTTCATTGGTACTTTCCAGTGTTCCTGTCAGCAAGGCTTCTTCTTTCATGGGCTGTTGAGCCAGTTTGGGATAAATACAGGATGAACCTAAAAATAGTAACTTTTGAACATTATTCTGATGAGCGGCATGGATGATATTGGCTTCTATCATCAGGTTTTGATAGATAAACTCTGCGGGGTAGGTGTTGTTGGCGTGGATGCCGCCAACTTTGGCCGCCGCCAGATACACTTGATCGATGTTGTTGTCGGCAAAAAATTGGTTGACTTGCTGTTGATTGGTCAAATCCAGTTCTTTTCTACTCGCCGTGATCAGTTGATTGCGCTCATCTTTTTGCAATTGTCGTATGATGGCTGAGCCAACCATGCCGTTGTGGCCAGCGATAAAAATTTTAGTTCTATCATCCATGCTCTTATTGTCCAAATGGATTAAGAAGTTTGATATCCAATGATTGAAAATCCTTGATACTACGGGTTACTAAGGTAAGAGAATAAACTTGTGCGGTAGAAGCAATAATGTTATCTGCTATCTTTATCTTTTTTCTGTCTCGATTAGAAATAGCCTGCAAAGAAATATCTTTTGTGGTATCGATTATTTCAAAACCCTCTAACAATTCTTGCACTGCTTGTCGTTCTTCGTGAGTAAAATCGAATGATAATACTTCAATAAAACTGAGCTGGGAAATACAACACTGACAAAAATACTCTGTTAGAAATTGCGTGGCAACCGGCTCATTGTTGATGTGGTAAATAAAAATATTAGACTCGACCAGAAATTGTTTATCGTTCATATTCTGTTCTAATGCTTTGCTGCCACTTTACGGGGTCAATATTTCTTGTTCTCAACAAACCCGCCGTTTTTTCAAGTAACTGATTGTTTTTATTTATTTCTTTATTATTGTCTTCGAGATCATCGTTAAAAGGCAACACTAAAATTTCAATCCTTTTATCCATATATTCTTTCGGAATATGCACGCTATAATACTCACTCGACGGTTTTATAATTTTCCTAATCATAATCAATAATACCTGTAAAAAACAACGTAACTTCTATTTTACTATGCTAGAAGCATCATGCCTATGCGCACATCCTTTATTACATCCTGTAATAATTTTTTTGCCCTGAATCTAACTGCTCAATTGAAATTGCCACATCCTTTTTCAATGTTTGTAGATGGATGAACTCAACAAACGCATTGACCATTGCATGTTCATTCACCAAACACGTGCTGAATACTTTTTTCCAGCTCTGGGTTATCGATTTTTATACTCAGCATACATTCTCACCTGTTTATTCACTGATGCAACCCGAATAGTTTTATTGCAGAAAACTATTTATGACACCTGGGTTCCGGCAAGGATTACCGGAATGTCAGTTCTTCTGTTAAAAAAGCCTTCGAATTATTGGATCAATATTTCTTGATTGTAACAGCCCTGCCGTATTTTTCAGTCGCTGTTTGTTATCTTTGAGCTCTTCATCGACACTGAATTTCTTGCTGTAATTTTCTTGCATATTTCGCTAAATTTTCCTGTGTTTGGATTAATATCTCATAGCTTTCAAGTGCTGTCATTAAAGCTTGTAATAAACCAGCCGGAGAATCCATGTATTCATGAACTAATTTATTTCTAAGCATTCTAATTTCAATCCAGCTTTCGGCTGAAACAAGCCATCCCATCTTTTCTGCTCTCAACAAATTATCTAATTGGGAACCCGTCCTTTCAAGGCTTGCTCGCAATAATGCGGGCAATAATTTATCGCCTAACGTATCTTGTAATCGACTGAATCTCGATACAAACGCATCTAACATTTCACCTTGCTCAACTCTTTCTTCAAGCGATTCAACCCATTTTAAATCAGGTTTTAAGGCATTGATTCGTGTTGCTGTTAATTTGAGATGCTTCGCTTCTTTTTCTGTCACCGCAAGAAGTTGATTAACCAAAAACCAGTGTTCTTGTTGCGTCATTTGTTTCATAAAGCCACACCATAATCAATCGCATGTTGATAGATGGGTGCTATGTTGCTGTGTTTATCTTTTATCAAGACATCTACTTTCCGCCCGCCTAATTTAATATAAAGACGCGCACTCAATCGACACTCCGCTTCAATCTTGTTACTTAACTGCTGAGGGGTTTGAATAAACAAGTCAATATCGCCCCCTTTTTGACTGTCATCTATGCGGCTACCAAACAAGATAATTTGGCTATCAGGCCCCAAAAGTTTATAAACTTCTGTTTTGATTATTTGTTGCATTGCCTCTGTTAATCTCATTTAGCTGACCTTTAAAAGAGAATCCGCATTACACAATTTCAGTATTTTTCTTGCTCCCGCACTCTTGTGTCGTACATCGCCACCGGATGCATTCCCGCGCGGGAGCGCCATGCCATTAATTTAAGAAAAAACCATCCATGGCTCCTGAATTCCGGCAATCCCTGCCGGAATGACGGTTTTTCTGTTAAAACGCCTTCGAATCCCTTAACTCACGTTATTCCATTGAAATCTGAACATCATGCCCATGCGCTTTTAGTAGAGCATGGCGCTGCGCAATTTTTAGGTCTTCCGCCACCATTTCGGCGCACATTTGCTGTACGGTGATTTCTGGTACCCAGCCCAGTTTTTGTTTGGCATTGGAGGGATCACCCAATAAGGTTTCCACTTCTGCCGGACGGAAGTAACGCGGATCAACGCGGACAATCATATCGCCTTGTTTTACGGCAGGCGCCTTATCGCCTTCTACGGTTTCGACGATACCAATTTCGTTGATGCCTTCACCTTCAAAACGTAGTGTTATCCCCAGTTCTTTTGCTGACCATTCAACAAATTGCCTCACAGAGTATTGTTCGCCCGTGGCAATCACAAAATCTTCTGGTTTGTCTTGTTGTAACATCAGCCATTGCATACGCACATAATCTTTGGCATGTCCCCAGTCCCGCAGGGCGTTCATATTACCCAAGTAAAGACAATCATCCAGACCTTGAGCAATATTGGCCAGACCGCGAGTGATTTTACGGGTGACAAAGGTTTCGCCTCGGCGGGGAGATTCGTGATTAAACAAGATGCCATTGCAGGTATACATGCCATAAGCTTCCCGATAATTGACCGTTATCCAATAGGCATAGAGTTTGGCCACGGCATAGGGCGAGCGTGGATAAAAAGGCGTGGTTTCTTTTTGGGGGATTTCCTGTACTTTCCCGTAGAGTTCTGAAGTTGAGGCCTGGTAAAAGCGGGTTTTCTTTTCCAGCCCTAACAAGCGGATGGCTTCCAGCAATCGCAACGTACCCATGGCATCGACATCAGCCGTATATTCGGGGGACTCAAAAGAAACCGCCACATGGGATTGCGCCCCCAGATTATAGACTTCATCGGGTTGGACTTGTTGCAAAATGCGGGTCAGGTTGGATGAGTCGGTAAGATCGCCATAGTGCAGAATGAAGTTGGCATTATCGACATGGGGGTCTTGATAGATATGATCAACCCGCTGGGTATTGAACAGTGAGGCACGGCGCTTGATGCCATGCACTTCGTAGCCTTTTTCCAATAAAAATTCGGCTAGATATGACCCGTCCTGCCCGGTTATCCCTGTTATGAGTGCTTTTTTCATTAAACCTCCTTATTCAATTTTAATTCTCAAAGTGCGGTACTAAATTTGCCTACTGTAAACTTTTTGGTACGGCTATCTAAGTAAGCCATACCAAGCAAAAAACAACCAAAAGTGATCACATCAGCACTGAAGCAGAAATTATACCCCTACACCGTTACCCTGTCATAAAAACACTGTTCTTATGGTAGAGTTCAATCAATCCACCTCAACAAATTTGGTTGACTACTACTATTGTATTAGGGCTCTTCGCTGGAGTTTTTGCAGCATTATTTGCCAGGGCAATCGCATTAAAACGGAAAAGCACCAGTAAATCAGTATGTTACGAGACTACGATCTTTTTGCAATTCAATCTTAACGCATTGATTTACAAGATAAATATAGTTTTAATGCGATTACCCTGCATTATTTGCTGGCTTTCTTGACAAGACCAAGCAACAACAATCGTCATTAGAATCTTGACTTAAAAATTGGCTTTTCTGCACGGCCGTTATGATCAATATTTGCATCATTGTAACGCCAAGCGCGAAAGCAGGGTCGAAAAGGCTTGAAAATCGACTAATCGTTCTTCCAGAATAAACCTCAAAATATCTAGACTCAAGTCTTGGTACTGATGAACAGCAATATTTCGGAACCCAACCATAGCTTGCAGGTGTCGAGATAATTCCGATGGCAACAAGTCTGCTTTTTCAAGCAATGAAAAAGCATCTTTGCTTTGTTGTGGAATACCCAGTTTGTGTACCCTGACCAAATGCATTGCGGCATCAATGGATGATTCGCAGGCCCGTTGCAGATTTAACACAATCGCATCCTGGCGGGTGAAATTTGTGTCCAATTCTGTTTCATGTCCATGATATTCTTGCCTAATCCGCATCAAACATCGCTCTATGATAGCTGCTTTGTTTAACAACACATCATCCATAAATCCGTCCTTGCTGGCGAATGCTTTCCAGTATTTCATGCCTTTCTTCATTCAAACGAACGTAATCAGAAAAAACAAAATCTTCAAATTGCTCACAAGCGCTAAAGTCTTGACAATACAAGCGTTTGCCTTGCGATACAATCTGCATCCGCATTACCGTTGTCGCTTTGTTTAAGTCAATCAGATCAACTGGTCGTTGCACTATCGTTTCCATCAATTGCCTCAAGTCCCACAACGCCAATGCAGACAAAGGCTGCTCAGTCCATATAGCCAAATCAATATCGCTATTGTCATGCATATCGCCCTTTATTGCCGAACCAAAAAGATAAACGGCTTTGAGCCCGGGCACTGCCGACTGAATGGCAGAGACGATATTTTTCTCCAGTTCTGTTATTTGATAATCGCTCATGCCCTTGTAACCGCTCGCTGCTCTGGAATAGGAAGGTGTGAAATCTTTTTGGCACACATCCATACTATCAAACAATCCCTTACCATGATCGAGTTTAACCGCACTGGTCAGTTTTTTAATTGAACACTCACCGTTAAAGCAAATGATTGGAGTTTAAGATACATTTTATTGACAACTATCGCTTTAATGACTTTTTCATCCAAATTGAGATAATCATGCACGATAGCATTTCTCATGCCGATAATTCTTTGCCATTCCTGCGCATCGTCAGCAGGGATTAACTGTAATTCCATCAGTTTTTCAAAAACGGCATAGGCATCAGCAGGGATCACTTTATGCTGCTTCTTCAGCCAATGTCGGGACACCCCGATACAGGCTTCCACTAGAATTTGCAATAACCGTTCCGCCCCTTTGCGCTCTACTCTTGTCCAGGTGCGCTCTTGCAAAATAGTGTAAAGGGTATCCAGGTCTTCAACACTTTCATTGATATGTTGCTGAATGGCCTCAACATAACTATCAAGCATAGTGTTTTTTAGGATAGCAGTAGTCTAATTCCCATTTCGACATGATCTTTTGTTCTTCTATCATTTTGCGATAATCATTATCGCTGTAAAGCAGGCAATTGTCTTGTACCACCGTATAAGCTAACGGCAGGGGGACTTGGTTGATATCGATGACGGAAATTTCCACGCCTGTTTCATGCGCCCATTTCAATGCCAGCATTTCAGGTCTCAAACGCCGCTCAACCGGGTCTTCAAGATAATGCTTGAAGGCTACCGCCAGATCATAATCACTGTGCAGATTAGCGGTGTTTCTTGCGCGCGAGCCATACAGCCACAGGATTTCCACATCGGTATGATTATTTGCCAAGGCAATCAGGCTTTTGATGATTGGATTTTGTTCTGGATGTTTTTTCAATTTCCGCCTGTTTTTACTGCATTGATGGATGGTGGGGTCCACTTTATGGTAGCCCTTAATTTTCACTCTTCTTTATAATTTTATTGCGGTCTTATGCACTTCATCTTCTAACAGCTTGTCTGCACAATTTAGTGGTACAACATCAATCTTTAAATCCAGCCCCATCTTCATCATTTCAGTAATAAATTGTATTTTACATTTTTTAAATTGCTCCGGTGATAAATCTGTATCAACAGCTATATCGATATCTCCACCTTTTTTAGCATCATCAACCCTACTTCCAAAAAGATAAACATCAACATTGCCAAAACTGTTTTGAATACCGCGTTTAATCTTGTTTTTCAAGTAATCAGACAGGCGCATGTACTTGTTGTTTTGCAAAGTCTAACGCTTTTAAATAATAACTTTCCAATGTTTCAAAGTTATCCACACAATATTTTAAGTCTTTCAATGCGGCTGATAAGTTATCCGGGTAATCATGCTCCAGGTCATTCCGCACTTCTCGCAATTCTATCCAATGTTCCAGGCTATCAATGATTTCTTCTCTTTCTACTGCGTACAAAACTTCTGTCATTTTCCCATAGCTAATGCCGGATAGTTCCAATATCATCGGGAAAATTTTAGCACCCAAAAAATCCTGTATTGAAGCAAATCGTTTTAAATAGGCATCAAAAACAGCCTTGTCCTGAATTTCAAGTTTATTGAAGTTTTCAGGCTGATAAATATCAACCTGTGCTGATAACTTGTCAATCAATTGCTTATAAGCTTTCAAAGCCTCATAATGCTGCCTTAATTTATCAAAGCGTTTTTTAAGAATTTCTTTTTTATTGCTCATTTTCTACCATATCCGCTTAACCCTGCCTTACTGCCAACAAGCCATAAATCATTGATAAACAATTCTATGCATGCAGCCGCCATACCTATCCTTAGTATTTTCCTATGCGTTATTTTTTCAAGGCAATCAACCCCTGTTCCGCAAAGATAAATAAAGGATGATAGCTTGTGTTTTTTATAATCGCCCTGATAATCTCCGGTTGCATATTAAGATAATCGTGAACCAGGGCATTTCTCATGCCGATTATTTTTCGCCAATTAATTTCCATAGCGCTATCAACCCCATGCTGTGATAAAGCCTCAAAAGCAGAATAGGCATCTGCTGGTGCTGTTTTATTCAAATCGTTAGCCCAATGTTTAGCTATGCCGATACAGGCCTCTATCAACATTTGTAATGTTCTTTCCGATGCCCGGTATTCATAGCGATTTAAATCACGCTGGGTGATTATTTCTGTCAATCCTTGTAGCTCACTTTTTAGCTCAGTAAGGTGCTCCTGCATGGAAAATAAGTAAGTATTATCCATAATTTTCCTGATAATGCTGGTAATGGTAAAGGTAATCTATTTCCCATTTAGACATGATCCGTTGCTGGACTTGAAGCTGGCGGGAGTAATTTTTGCTCAGTAGTAATTGGCCGCTCTCAAGGACTGCCATAGCCAGAGGAATGGGGGCAATGTTCATATCCAATATGCTTAACTGTCCTTCTTTTAAATTTAAATACTGTTGCCATTCCAGCGCAAGAAGTTCTGGCCTTAATCGACGCTCAACCACATCCTTTTCCCAGCTTTTAAACACAACAGCCAAATCTATATCACTGTTTTCATGCGCAGTCCCTTTAGCATAAGAACCATACAACCAAAGTAGTTCAATCTCGCTGTTTTTTTCAGCCAGATGAATAATCTGGTTTTTTATCTGTTTAAATTCCATTTGTCCGTATATTTACAGGTGAGCGCCCAATATTTTTATGTGGAGTTTTTTGTTTTGGTCGACTCGCTATGTTTCAGCTTGATCCATTCTATTATTTTTGTAATTGCGGCACATCTTCTTACAACCTTGGGACAAACCGGCATAGGATTACCGAAATTTAGATGTAAAAAGAGGATGGGCTTTGCTATGGCTTCACCCACCCCTTTCTATACTCTCCGCACATGAAAATAGAGCAAACCATCATGCACCGATAATTTGAAAATTCTCAGTTAAAAGTGAGCGCAAATTGTCGACATGCTTTTCTGGCTCAGAAAAGAATGTCTCGCAGGCTATTTTGAATTCTTTGAATGTTTCATAATACTGGTCATATAAGATTTCTTTCTTGAAATATCGCCAGTACCGTTCAATCAAATTAAGATTCGGCGCATACGGCGGTAAAAACACTAATTCAATTCGCGACATTTCAAGAAATTGTCTGACAGCCTTTGATCGGTAGTAGCGTGCATTATCGCAAATGATGTAAATAGTCCCAGCCTTCGGGTAACGTTCTTCAATCGCCTTACAAAGATCAATCGTTGCCTCGCCATTGATGGTGTCATAGAAGCGGCAGACAGTATCCAGAGAATCGATATTGACTGCACCGTTGACATTGAGACGTTGACGCCCGGTATTACTCTGAATCGTGAATTCCACACCACGCTTAATCCAACCACAAGCCATTACAGGATTATGTTGTGGATGAACACCATCCATGAACAATATCAAGTCTTCGGGCTGCTTGTCTTCCTTTAGTTGTTGATATTTCTCAAGGAACTCCAGTTGGGCTTTTGCATTAGCTTTGCCGGGTATCAGCTTGGGCTTTTTATAGACATAACCCAAGCGATGCAGCAAGGCTGTCACACCGCGTTCACTATAGCGAACCTGCCAACGCTCTTTAATGTAAGCTGCAACCGATTTAGCGGTTAAGTGAAGATTTTTCTGCAGATATTCATCCAACTCGGTCGCTTCTGAAACCGATAAGAAACTGGCACTTCCAACATGCTGAGTTTGTAGGAGTTTAGCAAGACCACCTTTCTTATATTTTCGATAGTAGGTACGGATTGTATTGCGGTCAATGAGAAGTGCTTCGGCAACGTTTGTTGCTGACCAGCCTGAACCTAAAAGAATGATGGCTTTAACTCGGTCTGCATCACGTTTTTCTCGAAGCTCACCATGGGCTTCGCGCAAATCGGCTAATTCAGTCTCTGGAAGGGTGTAATTCGACATGGCCTTATTTTATATATTTCACTCCATTACGTCATCTTTTTATGCTAAATTCTCATTTGCGAAGAGTATACAAGTTATTTTTTCTTGGTTTTTGATTGTTTTTTGCTGGCTTTTGCTTTGCCTTTAATCAGAATGTCGCCTTTGTTTTTCTGTAATGTCTTCGGCCCAATGCCTTTTACCTTGACAAGGTCTTTGATGGATTTGAATTTACCGTGGGTTTTGCGATATTGAACAATTGCTTCTGCCTTTTTCTGACCTATTCCTTGGAGTGAGCCGGCAATGGTTTTGGCATCGGCAGTATTGATATTGACAGGTTTAGCCATGACATTAAAAGCCAATAGCATCAAAAGAATTCCAAGTTTTTTCATATTTTCAATTCCTCGTATAAATTCTGGATACATCCTTTTATCAATTCAAATATCCTTTGCTTCAGATTAGCAATAATCTTGAATTCTACAAGTAATTGAAGGCATTTAACCCGGCTGGGTTAACGACTCAAGCTTCCTTCATATAACACTAGCCTGTTATTTTTAAAATCGCGATAATCAGACCGGCAACGCTAATCATCATGGCAAATGTCCATTTCATTTGTTGTTTAATTTCTTGATGAATATCAAAAACTCCCTGAGCGAGCTTTTCTAATTGTTTATCAACCTGATCAAGTCGCTTGTCTACTTGCTCAAAACGTTTGTCTACCTGTTCAAAGCGCTTTTCTACTTGCTCAAAACGTTTGTCTACCTGTTCAAAGCGCTTTTCTACTTGCTCAAAACGCTTATCTACCTGTTCAAAGCGTTTTTCTACTTGCTCAAAACGCTTATCTATCTGTTCAAAGTGCTTTTCTACTTGCTCAAAACGTTTGTCTACCTGTTCAAAGTGCTTTTCTACTTGCTCAAAACGCTTTTCCGTTTGCGCAAACCCTTTCAACATCAACTCCCGTTGATGTTTTAATTCTTCTTCAACCCGAACAGTACGTTCTCGTAACTCCAGCTCATAACGCACATTGGCATTGCCAACCGCAGGCGTTTGTGCAATTGCTTGCCGGATCATGGATTGAATTTGTTCAATATCTTCTTCTGCTAATGCCATAATAAATTCCGCAGACTCAACTCCAAAGTGTAATTGATTGTGAAACGACAACCTAAAACTTATCAATAATTTTTGATAGTGTCAGAAAAGCGCCGATAACAACAATCAAGGTCATCATATTTTTATTCAGTGCTTTTTGTATCGTGACTTCAATTTTTTTGTTCCAGGTTATACAGTTCACTGGATAGTTTTTGTTCCAGATTATCCATATCACTAGACAACTTTTGTTCTAAATGACTGAATTTTTGTTCCAACTGATTAAATTTTTGCTCCAGATAATTAAATTTCTGTTCTAGTTGATTAAACTTCTGCTCCAATGCAACAACACTTCCAGCCACCTCATCTAATTTTGCATCCAGGTGATTGATATGGTTGTATTGTGATTTCAAGAGTAAGGTATTGATGTCGTCTTGCGTTAATGCTCCACCGCTCGAGAATTTTTCTTCTATTTCCTTAATTTTAGGCGCTATCATCTCGACCAACATGTCGTCTACGCGCGTTTTTTGCATATTTAATCTCCGTTACCACGGTATATTTATCAAGGATAGGGTATATCAACATTTTAAGTTCATGCTCAAGGGCATTAAACGATACAAACGATAACTCTGTGCGCTCTGTGGTCTGAAGTGTCTATATGGGCTCCTACGCAGGAGTGTGGGAATGAGGGAAGAGTTACTGCGTAACATCAGTTAATGATAGAATGGGAGGTTTTATAATTGCTTAAATTATATGCGTTTAATCCGGGGACTGGCTCATCTTGAAACCCTGCCGGCGGGTTGTGTTTTAACGATTGGTAATTTTGATGGCTTGCATATTGGTCATCGCATGGTGATTGAAAAACTGGCTCAGAAGGGGCGAGAATTAAATCTTCCGGTGGTGGTGATGCTGTTTGAGCCGCAACCTTTGGAATATTTTTTGAAAGATAATGCGCCATCGCGTTTAATGCGGCTACGGGAAAAGGCCATCGGACTGAGTAACTTGCCGGTAGACCAACTGCTGGTGATGAAATTTAACCGTCACTTGGCAAATTACGAAGCCGAAGATTTTATACAGGATGTTTTAATCGACAAACTGCGGGTAAAACATTTAGTGGTCGGGGATGATTTTCATTTTGGTAAAGCTCGACGTGGCAATTTTTCCATGCTGCAGCAATTTGGCCAGCAAGCAGGCTTTGCGGTGGAAGACACGCAATCGCTAATAATCGACGGTCACCGCGTCAGCAGTACCTTAATCCGCGACGCGTTGGGCGAAGGTGATTTAGAAACCGCCCGGCGCATGTTAGGCTGCGATTACTCGGTCTGTGGCAGGGTTGCTCACGGTGATAAACGCGGCAGGACATTGGGCTTTCCAACGGCAAATATCGAAATGTTCCGTAAAAACACACCGATTGAAGGCGTCTATGCGGTTACCATGAGTGGCATTGATGACAAAACCTACCCAGGCGTTGCCAATGTGGGCACCCGGCCGACAATTGAAGGTGGTACACGGGTTATTCTAGAGACACATTTGTTTGATTTTGACCAGGAAATATATGGCCGCTATGTGGAAGTCCATTTTAAACAAAAAATTCGCGATGAAATTCGTTTTTCATCCCTGCAACAGCTTAAACAACAAATAAACTATGATGTAATACAGGCTAAACAGATTTTAACAGCCTTCTAAGAACAGTTAACTCACGCTCAAATCATCAGCTATGGATTATAAAAAAACACTCAATCTCCCGAAAACCGATTTCCCAATGAAAGGCAATCTGGCGCAACGCGAACCAGAGCGGCTGAAAAAATGGCTGGATATGGATTTGTACCAGAAGATTCGACAAAAACATGCAGGGCAAGAAAAATTTGTGCTGCACGATGGCCCACCGTATGCCAATGGCGATATTCATATTGGCCATGCCGTCAATAAGATTCTGAAAGATTTTGTCATCAAATCAAAATCGTTAAGCGGTTATGACGCACCCTATGTACCTGGCTGGGATTGTCACGGCCTGCCGATTGAGCTGATGGTAGAAAAAAAGGTTGGCAAAGCCGGTGCCAAAGTTTCTCCTGCCGTATTCCGCAAAGAATGTCGTCAGTACGCTGGCAAACAAGTCAACATGCAAAAACAGGCCTTTATCCGGCTGGGCGTGCTAGGGGATTGGGACAATCCTTATCTGACTATGGATTATAAATTCGAGGCCGATATTATCCGCTCCCTCGGTGTTATCGCCGAAAAAGGCCATTTAAGCCAGGGTGCTAAACCTGTGCATTGGTGTACCGATTGTGGCTCGGCGCTAGCTGAAGCCGAAGTTGAATACGAGGATAAAACATCGCCAGCCATCGATGTGCGTTTTCAGGTGATTGATGAACAAGCGCTCATGGCAGCTTGTCATCATGTTCCCGAACATGAAGGCGAAGGTCCGCTATCAGTCGTTATCTGGACGACAACGCCATGGACACTCCCTGCCAACCAGGGTGTCGCGCTGAATCCCGAGTTGGAATACGCCATCGTACAATGTAACAAAGACGGTCAGAAAGAACGCTTGCTGATTGCCGAAGTGTTGCTCAAAGACGCCATGTTGCGTTACGGCATTGACGATTACCATGTCATTGCCTATTGCAAAGGCGAGGCACTGGAAAACCAGCTATTACAGCATCCATTCTACGACCGTAAAGTCCCCATCATCCTCGGTGATCACGTCACTGTCGATGCCGGCACCGGGGCTGTGCATACCGCACCTGGACACGGCCAAGAAGACTATGTTGTCGGCATGAAATACAATCTGCCGGTGGATAACCCTGTCGGCTCAAATGGCGTCTTTTTGCCTGATACCGAATTATTCGCCGGCGAGCATGTCTTCAGCGCTAATGACCATGTGCTGGAAGTGCTCAAAGAAAAAGGCAAACTGCTGCATCATGAAGCGTTGCTGCACAGCTATCCACATTGTTGGCGCCATAAAACGCCGATTATTTTTCGCGCTACTGCGCAATGGTTTATCTCGATGGAGAAAAACCATTTACGCGACACGGCACTGGCCGAAGTGAAAAAAGTTCAGTGGATTCCTGACTGGGGACAGGCTCGCATCGAAAGCATGATCAACAACCGGCCGGACTGGTGTATTTCAAGACAACGCACCTGGGGCGTACCCATTACGCTGTTTATTCACAAACAAAGCGGCCAATTGCACCCACGCACACCTGAGTTGATTGAACAAGTCGCTTTAAAAGTCGAACAACATGGCATTGATGCCTGGTTTGAGCTGGATACGACTGAATTATTGGGCGATGAAGCTGATCAATATGATAAGGTTCAGGACACCTTAGATGTCTGGTTTGATTCCGGTGTCACCCATGCCTGCGTGCTGAAACGACGCGAACAGCTAACATTTCCGGCTGATCTTTACCTCGAAGGCTCCGACCAACACCGCGGTTGGTTTCAGTCCTCATTGTTAACTTCGGCGGCGATGAATGATGCTGCGCCTTACAAGGCCGTGCTGACCCATGGCTTTACTGTCGATGCCGAAGGCAAAAAGATGTCTAAATCTAAAGGCAATGTGGTCGCCCCGCAAACAGTGATGAAATCACTTGGCGCCGATGTCTTGCGCTTGTGGGTGGCCAGCACCGATTATCGCGGGGAAATGCATGTTTCTGATGAAATCTTAAAGCGCACGACCGATGGCTATCGCAGGCTACGTAATACCGCACGCTTTCTGTTATCGAACCTACATGGCTTTGATCCGGCCTGTGATCGAGTTGACAACACTGATCTGTTAGCGCTCGACCGCTGGATTGTCGACCGTGCTTATCAACTACAAAATGAGATCATTGACGCCTATGACGCCTATCAATTTCAGCATATTTACCAAAAAATCCTGCATTTTTGTACGCTGGATTTAGGCGGTTTTTATCTGGATATTGTTAAAGATCGTCAATACACCACCAAAACCGATGGACTGCCGCGGCGTTCGGCACAAACCGCCATGTATCATGTCATCGAAGCGTTGGTGCGCTGGCTAGCTCCCCTTGTCAGCTATACCGCCGATGAAATCTGGCATTATATTCCTGGCCAACGCAGCGAATCGGTTTTTCTGGAAAGCTGGTACACCGATTTATTTCCGCTGGATGAGGCCAGCGAAATCGACCGCGAAAGCTGGGAAAAAATCATGCAGGTACGCTCGGCTGTCGCCAAGGAACTCGAGAGCCTGCGCTCAGCCGGCACTATCGGTGCCTCTCTGAATGCCGAAGTGACTCTGTATGCCGATGCCGATTACCTAACGGCACTCAGCAAACTAGGCGATGAACTACGCTTCGTCTTTATTACCTCAGAAGCCTGTGTACAAACGCTAGGCGATGCCGACGCCAATGCAACAGCCACCGACATCGACGGCCTCAAACTGAAAGTTATCGCTTCTAGGCATAGCAAATGTGTCCGCTGCTGGCATCAGCGTGAAGATGTCGGCCAGCATCCTAAGCATCCTGAATTATGCGGGCGCTGTGTCGAAAATATTGACGGCGAAGGGGAAACACGTCGTTATGCCTGACCGCCTAAATCCCATGCTGAAGTGGCTAAACCTGTCCTTGCTGGTGCTGATCCTCGATCAGGCCAGCAAATGGCTGGTCGTTCAGAGTATGCAGTTGTATCAGTCTATCCCGCTGATGCCCGGTTTTAATCTGACCTATGTTCACAACACCGGCGCGGCCTTCAGTTTATTAAGCGAAGCAGGAGGCTGGCAGCGCTGGTTTTTCGCCTTCATCGCTTTAGCCATCAGTGTCATTCTGACACTGTGGTTGATGCGCTTAAAGCAGCATGAAACCTTGATGGCGGCAGCCTTGTCGCTAATTTTAGGCGGTGCAATCGGCAACCTGATCGACCGTCTGCTTTATGGTTATGTCATCGACTTCTTAGACCTCTATTATCAGAACTGGCACTGGCCCGCTTTTAATATCGCCGATTCCGCCATTTGTGTAGGCGTCGCATTCATGCTACTAGAAAGCAGCATCCATAAGAAGTCATAAGCCATTTTTATGCGGTCGCAGCCAACACATTGTCGTTATCTCACCCCTTTTCTTGTTCCCCGATGACTTTATGTTTCCGCCCTGCCTGAAAAATATACACTATACTTAACCGGCTTGTTCTTATTTCTATTTACCTACGGGGGAATAATTTATGTCGACCGGAAAAATTGAATTCAGAACCTATCTTGCTTTAGCCTTTGCCGGCATAATTATGTTAATTGCCGCCACCCTGATTTTTATGGCTTTGGAAAAATCCAAACAAGATGCCGAAATCGTCAATGCCCTCGGTCGACAACGCATGTTAACGCAAGCCATGGCAAAGTCGGTATTAACGTATGCTGCCGCCAAAAATGAAACTAACGAGGCTTTAAGCAAAACGAATTTACACGAATATGAACAAGCAAAAACGATTTTTGCAGAAACATTGCATGCCGTAAAATCCGGTGGAAAATACCCGTTGGATCTAGCTTTAAAACGCTATGGTCAGCTTGAACGGCTAGAGAATGATGCTATTCAAAACAAAATTACTGAAATTGAACGGTTGTTTAACCAGTTTCAACACTCCATTGAGCAATTTATTGCCACACAAGCGGGTACGAATAAATACCGTCAAACCTTAGTCGATATTCCACGACAATCCAATCAGCTCCGAAAACTCAGCAATGATTTGGTATTGCTCTACACAGACATCGCCAATGAAAATAACAGTCGTATTTTATATTCGACCATTATCATGGTGGTGCTTATTCTGGCCATCCTTATCGCCACCGCGATATATCTTAAAATTGTGGTATTTAAGCGTATTCAGAAAACCTATCAAAGTATCCGCTCCATTGCAGAAGGCGAGGGAGAATTATCGCGCAGAATCAATGATCCCAGTGATGATGAATTAGGCCATCTGTCCCGCACTTTTGATGCTTTTATCGACAAACTTCATAATATGGTTCTCAATATTCGTAATGAAATCGATCTCCTCATAGCATCAGCAAAAGATACTGAACTCATTTCCAATAAAACAGCCGCCGCCATCAACCAACAAAAAACAGAAACTCAGCAAGTCGCCACAGCCATGCAAGAAATGACCGAATCTGTCAACGAAGTTGCCAGTAATGCGGCCAATACCGAACAAGAAACCCAAGCTGTCGACCGCGCCATGCATGAAGGTATGGACATTGTTAAGCAAACGATTCAGGGCATTCAGGAATTAGCAAATGAAGTCGACAATGCGACGGAAACACTCAATCAACTAGAAGCGCAAAGCGATACCATCGGCAATGTCCTCGATGTCATCCGAGGTATTGCCGAACAGACCAACTTACTCGCCTTAAATGCGGCTATTGAAGCAGCACGAGCCGGCGAACAAGGCCGAGGATTTGCCGTTGTCGCCGATGAGGTTCGCACCCTAGCCAGCCGCACTCAGGAATCGACCCAAGAAATTCAGGATATGATTGAACGTTTGCAGGCAGGTACCAAGCAAGCGGTCAAAGTCATGAATAGCAGCAAAGACAAAGTGGCACAAAGCGTCGAACAATCAAACAAAACTGGCGAAACGCTATCGTCAATCAGCTCAACCGTCGCTATCATCAGCCAAATGAACGCTCAAATCGCCAGCGCCACCGAAGAGCAATCTGCTACAACGACTGAAATCGCTAGGTCCATCGATACCATTATGTCAGCCGCCAACCAATCGGCCGATAGCGCAAAGCTCGCAGATGTAGCCTCTGAAAAATTGAAACAAATAACCGATGATCTTGCGCTCTTAGTCAAGCAATTCAAACTGTGACACCAACAAAACGCTTGCCATAAGAAAGCTTAATACCAATCTCAATATGTTTATATCTAACGTAAATCGGGTTCCTCCCGCGTCCACGCTCCGGCGTGGGCGCGCTTAATGCGCTTGAAGCGCCGCTGCGTAGCAAATATTTATTTAATCGCCTTAAAGCCGATATCGGTCCGATAATAGACCCCATTCCAATGAATTTTTTCAACCCCTTGATAAGCCTTTTTCTGGGCATCTGCAATATCATCGCCTAAGGCACAGACGCACAATACACGACCGCCTGCCGTAACGATGTTGTTCCCTTGACTGGCGGTGCCGGCATGGAAGACTTTCAGGTCATCCTGTTCTTTTTCCGGCAAACCCTCAATGACATCGCCTTTTTTATAGGCATCAGGATAACCGCCTGCCGCTAATACGACACCTAAGGCAGGGCGTGAATCCCATTCGGTCTTGGTTTGCTGCAGTTTTTTATCCAGTGCGGCCTGACACAATTGCACCAAATCGCTCTTAAGCCGCATCATGATCGGCTGGGTTTCCGGATCACCAAAACGGCAATTGTATTCGAGTACCTTAACGGTACCATCAGGTGAAATCATCAAGCCGGCATATAAAAAACCAGTGTACGGATGGCCATCTTTGGCCATACCCTTAAGCGTTGGCGTAATCACATCGTCCATCACCCGCTGATAAACAGCCTCAGTCACCACGGGAGCTGGCGAATACGCCCCCATACCACCGGTATTAGGTCCGGTATCCCCATTATTGCGGGCTTTATGATCTTGTGAGGTCGCCATCGGCAGCGCATGTTCACCATCGGCAATCACAATAAAACTGGCTTCTTCACCGGCCAGAAATTCTTCGATGACAACACGATGACCTGCCTCACCAAAACGATTACCGGCCAACATGTCGTTAACGGCATCTATCGCTTGTTGTTCCGTTTCGGCGACAATAACACCCTTACCGGCTGCCAAACCATCGGCCTTCACCACAATCGGCGCACCTTTTTCATGGATATAGGCAATGGCTTCTGCGGTGTCCGTAAAGGTTTGATATTCCGCCGTCGGGATTTTATGGCGCGCCATAAAATCCTTGCAAAATGATTTAGAGCCTTCCAGTTGCGCTGCTTCTGCCGTCGGCCCAAAGCAGGGCAAGCCAGCTTCATTAAAGCGATCGACAATACCGGCGACTAACGGTGCTTCAGGGCCGATGATCGTCAAATCAATCCTTTGTTGTTTGGCAAAATCCAGCAGTGCCGGTATATCATCCGAACTGATGGCGATATTTTCAATACCGGCTTCCCGTTCTGTTCCTGCATTGCCAGGAGCGACGAACACTGTCTCAACGCCAGCTGATTGTTTGGCTTTCCAGGCCAGGGCATGCTCCCGGCCACCGCTACCTACGATTAAAACTTTCATAATAATTTTGATAATTTAGTGACGAAAATGCCGCATTCCGGTAAAAACCATGGCAATATTATGCTCATTAGCCGCTGCGATAACTTCTTCATCGCGCATTGAACCACCGGGTTGAATCACCGCGGTAATACCCACTTCAGCGGCGGCATCAATACCATCGCGAAAAGGGAAAAAGGCATCGGAGGCCATTACCGAGCCTTTCACTTCTAGCCCTTCATCGGCCGCTTTAATGCCTGCGATTCGGGCCGAATACACCCGGCTCATTTGGCCTGCACCAATGCCAATGGTACGATGGTCTTTGACATAGACAATGGCATTGGATTTCACAAATTTAGCCACTTTCCAAGCGAACAATAAATTGCTTAGCTCTTGTGCTGTCGGTGCACGCTGGCTGACGATCTTAACGTCATCGCCGCTGATGTGGCCATTGTCTTTATCCTGCACTAACAAACCACCAGCAACACGCTTGAAGTCCCAAGCGGAAACCGCTGTCTGCGGCCATTGGCCGCATTCCAGAACTCGGATATTTTTCTTTTCAGCCAATACCACTTTTGCATCCGCATCAATACTCGGCGCAATAATTACTTCCACAAATTGACGGTTGATAATTTCTGCGGCAATGTTTTTGTCCAGTGCCCGGTTGAAAGCGATGATACCGCCAAAGGCCGAGGTCGGATCTGTCGTATAAGCTAAATCGTATGCCTCCAGTACATCATCACCGATAGCAACCCCGCACGGGTTGGCATGTTTGACAATGACGCAGGCCGCCGCTTGTGGGTCAAATTCCTTAACACATTCCAAAGCGGCATCGGCATCGGCAATATTGTTATAAGACAATTCCTTACCCTGTAATTGCCGCGCCGAGGAAATGGTTCCCGCCGGTGGATTTTTTTCCTGATAAAACGCGGCCTTCTGATGCGGATTTTCACCATAACGCATCACTTGACGCTTCTGGAATTGTAGGTTCAGCGTGTCTGGAAAGTCAGGCTGCAGTGTGTTGCGAAGATACTGCGAAATCGCATTATCATAGCGTGCGGTTTGTTCAAAACTTTTAATCGCTAGTTGAAAGCGGGTCTCTGAACTGAGCTGATTTTGCTGCTGTACTAATTCGTCTAAAACGGGCTGATAATCGGCAGGATCGACGATGACAGCAACATCCTTATAATTTTTTGCCGCAGCGCGAATCATGGTGGGGCCGCCGATGTCGATGTTCTCGATTGCAGTTTCCAAATCACAATCGGGATTGGCAACGGTTTGCTCAAACGGATATAGGTTGACAACGACCATATCAATGGGCTTGATGCCGTTTTCCGCCATCACCTGATCATCAATGCCACGACGCCCTAAAATACCGCCATGCACTTTCGGATGCAAGGTTTTAACCCGACCGGCCATCATCTCAGGGAAGCCGGTATAGTCAGAGACTTCGGTCACCGCAACCTGATTATCGGCCAGCAGTTTCGCGGTGCCGCCAGTGGATAAGATTTCGATTCCTAAACGATCCAACTGTTGGCAAAATTCCAGAATACCGGTTTTGTCGGATACACTCACCAGCGCGCGGGTGACTTTTTTATTCATATAAACCTCTAAAAAGATGAAACAGCAATGCTGTACACAACAACAATTACCGAATATTGTAAAATGCCATTTTTTTGCGCAGCGTACTGCGACTTAAGCCAAGAATTTTTGCCGTTCGGGTCTGGTTGTAATTGACGTGTTTCAGAGTCGCTTCCAACAGCGGTTTTTCCACTTCGGCCATAACCAAGGCATACAAGCCAGATGAGTCTTGATTGTCGAGTTGCTCAAAATAGCTTTCGATCGCATAGCGGACATGCACCGACAAAGGTGGCTCGTTATTGCCGTCTTGATTTGGATCAGAGCGATATTGATCGGTAGAAAATGCGTCCATTGTTATACCGGGCTTTGTTGACTGAAAAAGTTAAAAGATTGATTCACCAAATGTAATTGCTGGTCGGGTTGTTGCACCTGATTGATTTGCTTTTTCCAGGCAGCGGGAAGACATCCTAAGTGTTGAAAATACCAGCCGATGTGTTTACGCGCAATCCGTACGCCCCCGATATTACCATAAAAGCTGTATAGGCTTTCAAGATGCGTATTTAACACCTGCTGAATTTCATTTAAATCAGGTCGATCAAAATGTGTCTGTGACAATTGCGCAAATAGCCACGGCCGCCCTTGAGCCGCCCGACCAATCATGATCGCATCGGCGCCGGTATAGGCTTTAACAAAGGCGGCTTTTTGCGGCGAATCGATATCGCCATTGGCGATAATTGGCAGACTAACGGCCTTCTTCACCTGCTTTATTGTGTCATATTCGGCCTGGCCACTGAATTTACAAGCACGCGTACGACCATGTATGGTCAATGCTGCAATACCATTTTGTTCTGCAATTTTGGCGATATTCAGTGCATTTTTGTGCTGCTTATCCCAGCCAGTACGTATTTTCAAGGTGACGGGTACATCAACCGCTTTGACAACAGCCGATAAGATAGCATCGACCCGTCTTTCATCGCGCATCAAGGCAGAGCCTGCCGCTACCGAACAAACCTTTTTGGCAGGACACCCCATGTTGATATCGATAATCTGTGCGCCACGTTCGACATTGCCTTTAGCCGCATGCGCCATTTGTTCAGGTTCTGTTCCTAAAATCTGTACTGCGCGCAAACCAGGCTCATCCTGATAATCTGTTTTTTGCAGGGTACGACGATGTTTTTGCAAATGTGGCTGCGAGGCAACCATTTCGCTAAATGCCAACGCCGCGCCATACTGCTTACATAGAATTCTGAACGGCCGATCGCTAATACCCGCCATAGGCGCCAGAATATAGGGGTTACTTAAAGTGTAGGGACCTATTTGCATGCACACGGCCAAAACGATTACGGGGGCGCTATTCTAGCCTAAATTGATAAAAGATGCATGCAGTTTGCATGGAAATTTGACCGGCGTCAAAACGACGCCGGAACGACTAAACCGGCTTATTTTTCCGGCGTTTCGGTAAAAATAGGGTTATTTTTGTCTTCTTCGTGTAATTTTGCTTTATCTTCTGGATAAATATGCCAGAAAGATTGGTCGATTGCACCGTCTGTGTATTGATTTTTACGTGAATGGTTAAACGGACACCACCAATTTTCAACCACTTTCACCATATAGGCATGCCATTCAAACAAGCCGACACTGACCGGACAATACCAGGTGCAATTTATAATCCAATACAGTTTAGATTGCGCCAGACTCAAACTAAACGAGCCATCCATAGTAACCTGGCTTTTCAAATCATAGCGATGACTCGCACGATCTGGCAGAAAGTCTTTTAATTTTTTCACATCTTGCGCGCCACACAACTTTAAACTGAAATAAGTCATATAAGCACTGAGAAAAACGAAAGGCAGCGTCAAAATAGGCAGATAAATCAATACCAAGCCCAGCGCACGCGCCAAAACCGGCATTTTTTTATGATTACACCCAATATGGACACGATCGGAACAGGATTCACAAGCTTTCATTTTTTCTCCTCGGTATGCGTTAATGATGACAAGATCAAGACCGATGATTCTACTATAAAGACTTCCGCTTGTGGAAACTTCACTCCTGTGTCGGCCAGCTATTTTCCGATACTAGGTTTTCCAGCGGCTGAGAACTCGCCCATTGCTCTATTTCGAGCATCGGCCGCTTATAAAAAGTTTTGACATGTCCCAAACACAAAATAGCGACTGGCTGACTGCCCATCGGCATTTTCAACAACTGAGCCAATGCTTCAGGATCAAACAAAGACACCCAGCCCATACCTAAGCCTTCGGCGCGTGCGGCCAGCCACATATTCTGTATGGCACAGGCCACTGAAGCCAAGTCCATATCCGGCATTGTACGGCGCCCAAAAATATGCCGCTCCCGCTTGTCCGCCAATGCCACTACCAACAATTCCCCACATTCCAGGATTCCTTCAACCTTCAGCCGCATAAATTCATCTTCACGTTCGCCCAAGGCTTTAGCTGTCAGTCGCCTTTCTTGATCCACCAGCGCATGAATAGCGTGTCGCAATGGTTGTTTGCTAATACGAATAAAACGCCAGGGCTGCATCAAGCCGACGCTGCCGGCTTGGTTTGCTGCCTGCAGTAAGCGTCGCAGCATGTCAGGATCAACGGGCGTCGACAGAAAATGCCGCATATCACGGCGTTCTCCAATGGCACGATAAACCGCCTGAATTTCGGCCTCGCTGAAACGATGCTCAGACATATAACGCCAAACTCAACAAAGCAACCAGTTCAACCAGTTCAACGCTGGCACCATAAACATCCCCGGTCATACCCGCAAGACGATGCAACGCCACCCGTCGAATCAGAAACAAACAGCTTAAGGCTGCGAGCACAGGAATGAAACCTAATACCACCCACACAATTGCTAGAACCAAACCCAAAATGACCTTCGCCGCAGAAACCGGCAAATTCTCAACCAATTGTTCACCCAGGCCATTTTTCCGAATATACGGCGTCGTCATCATCAGCAACAACAGGCTGCTACGCCCTAAAACCGGTATCCAGAACAAGCTGTCAAGCCGTTGTTCGGTAATCAACACACTCAACCCAACCCACTTCAACAGCAACACTAAAACCAGGACGATAACCGCTACGGTTCCGGCTGCCGGATCTTTCATGATGGCTAACGTTTTTTCACGATTGCCAGTACCACCAACCCAGGCATCGGCACAATCGGCCAAACCATCAAGATGTAAGCCACCCGATAAAAACACCCAGATAGCTAAAATAAGTGCCGCGCCCAGCTGCGGCGGCTGTGCTGCCAAAAGCGACCCAAGCAAATAAAGCCCCCCACCAATCAAACCACCCACCAAAGGATAAAACAACACCGAATACCCTAACTGCCGCGGGCTGACCTGAATTTGCATCGGTACTGGAATGCGGGTTAAAAATTGTACAGCTAACAGTAATGCGTTTCGCATCACCTTATTTCAAAGGACGCCCTTTAGCGTCTTTATAGATATGGCCGGTGATAATCAGAATCGCTTCGATAAAGCCCCACATCACACCATAGCCGCCACTGAGATATGTCACCAGAATTTGCAGCACACCGATATTGTAAAAACCAAGATAAAAGCGATGCATCCCTAAAGCGCCAAACAATAAGCCCAGAGTGGCTGCAATCCAACGTTTTTTAACGGGCTGCAGGGCTGATTTTAAATACGCGCTGACAGGTTCTACCTCGGTAACAACACCATCTTCTTCGTCAAAATCGACATCGTCACCGGCTTGTGGCGGAGAGGCATTATTCCATTGTTCAATATGAAATTCGTAGTATTTATCCTCGTGTTTAATCACACCGGTTTGTGTGTCTTCGTTATAACTTTCAATATGTCCAATCATAATTTTTCTTTTGTTATGTTGATTGATGAAACTTTATCCAGCACCTCATAATACCTCGCCATTAACGGCGAGGATGCAAAGGAGCACTATTTTCCTAAAGAAAACCTTGCCCTTCAGAGCGAGGTGCTGGATTTATTCGGTACTAATACCTGCATCGGCAAACGTTGCCATATTATTATGCAACTGACAAGCCATTTGCAGCAGCGGGACTGCGCTTAAAGCACCGCTAGCTTCACCCAATCGCATATTAAGATTTAATAAGGCTTTAACATTTAATACCTTAAGCAGGTAACGATGCCCTTGCTCGTCCGAACAATGGGAAAACAACAACCACGCCTTAACACCAGGATTGATATGGATAGCTAACAATGCCGCAACTGTGCAAATAAAGCCATCGACCAGAACCGGTAATTGCCAGCTTGCTGCCGAAATATATGCCCCCGTTAGCGCAGCAATTTCAAACCCGCCTACGGTTTGCAGGATGTTCAAGGGGGAATGTAACATCGCTCGATGGTGTATCAAAGCCTGTTCAATCAACGCCGCCTTATGCTGAATTTGTGCCGTATTCAAGCCGGTTCCCGCACCGGTCAACTGTGTCGTATCACACGATAGCAACGCACAGGACAATGCTGTCGCCGAGGTCGTATTAGCAATCCCCATTTCACCACCGATGAATAAATCACTACGCGATTGCTTTGCGCGCAACGCGGCGGCGCGGCCGGTATCGAGTGATTGTTTCAATTGCTGTAGATTCATCGCAGCCTGATGCAAAAAATTAGCCGTACCTCTGCCCGCTGATGCAGCGATGATACGCTTATCGTCCACAGGGGTTGCCATACCGGTGTCGATAACCTCAAGCGTGGCATTGAGGAACCCACTCAACACGCTGGCCGCCGCGCCACCATCGATAAAATTTTTAACCATCTGAACGGTAACCTGCTGCGGAAAGGCAGAAACACCTTCGGCAGCAATGCCGTGATCCCCTGCGAACAGACTGACATGAATGCGATTGATTTCAGGCCGCAAGCATCCCTGCATGGCGGCCAGCTGAACGGCAACGTGCTCCAGCCGCCCCAACGCACCAGCAGGTTTTGTCAATTGTGCCTGATGTGCCAGCGCCCGTTCCCGAACAGAGGCATCCGGAGGACTTATCGTTTGCTCAAGCCAGTCCAGCATCATTATCCTTTCAGGCTTAGTGGCAGTCCCGCGCAAATCAATGTCACTTTGGCACTGATGCGAGCAATGTCCTGATGCAGGAAACCGGCTTCATCAACAAAACGGCGGGTTGTTTTCTCAATCGGAACAACACCTTGCCCCACCTCATTACTGACCAGAATGATATCACCATTCGAGGCGGACAAGGCCGCCAGCAGTTCGGCTTTTTCCTGCTGCAGGCGCGATTCTGTGAGTTTACCTTCCCGGTCAAACAAAATATTGCTCAACCACAAGGTCAAACAATCAACCAGAATGCATTGCTCGGCGTTATCATGTCGGGCGATGGCTTGCCCTAAAGCAACGGGCTCTTCTAAGGTTTGCCAATGGCCTGGCCGGTCTTGTCGGTGACGTGCAATGCGGGCCTGCATTTCAGCATCACGCGCTTCGGCCGTAGCGATATAAAGTACCGGCTTATCGGTTTCTTGCGCCTGCTTTTCCGCATACCGGCTTTTCCCGGAACGGGCGCCGCCGAGTACCAGTTCAATCATCTTTCAGACGCACGGCCAACACATCACATTTAGCATGATGCAAAACACCGTCTGCAGTCGAGCCCAACAACACGGCCAAGCCACCGCGACCGTGTGACCCCAACACAATCAGATCGACATCATTTTCTTCGGCCATACGGACAATTTCGAGTTTCGGACTGCCAACTTCCAACCATTGTCGTTCTTTATCCACATCCAATTCTTGTCCCAGGTCGGCCAAACGTTGCTCGGCAATGGCAACCAATTCTTCGGTCAAATCAACATCAAATGGAATAATCGGGCCATAGGTGACATCGGTAATCGGCAGATAATCAACCACATGAATCAGACTCAAGCGTGCCTGGTTTTGTTCGGCCAATTGTTTCGCTTTGGCGCTGACCGTTTTACCATGTTCTGAAAAATCGGCGGCCAATAGAATATGTTGATACAGTTGCATGATTATCCTCCGGGAGTGACTGGGGCTGGGAATAACATTCCGATAATCTGATAGGATAACAGGAAATACAACAAAGCCACGCCCAATCCAAATAGAAAAGGCTGGGATAGGGCATGTTTGAAAATATGGCCGGTTACCGCCCAATTCCACAACATCAAAATGATAACCGCAGCAAATCCCAGCGGCGTCACTTGCACCGACAGCGAACTCAGCGCCGGCAATGCGCACAGACTGATTAAAATATCGCTGCCCAACAAGGCGGAAACTGTTTTCAGATAGCGTTCCGGTTTATGTGCAATCCTCAACATCAACCAAGGAAATGTCAAAACCAACAAGGTTTCAACCAACGCCTGCAATAAGGCTTCATGGGTTGGAATATTCAATGCCAAAATCAATGCACTGACCACTAAATATAAAAATGTCAGCAACGACAATAAGGTTTGCGAGGCGGGGACATCCTGCGGGCCTTTTTTAAACGCACAGATTTCGATAAACAGGGTTATCAGTTTAATCATTTTGAGCATACTCCAGTTGTTCAGCCGCATTCATCCAACTTTCTTCAGCCTTTGACAAAGCCTGATCGATGCTCTGTTTGTCGGCTAACAGCTGCTTTAGTTGTTGTTTGTTTTCAGCCTCGTAAAGGCTAGGATCGCTTAAGCGTTGTTCCAACTCGGCTTGTTTTTGTTGATAGTGTTCAAGCTGTTGCTCAGCTTTTTTCAAAGCATCGTTCAAAGGTTTTAATTGCTGCCGACGCAACGCCTCTTGTTTGCGCTGATCTTTGCGTGATGGTGTTGGAGCCGATGTTATGTTCTCGTTGCTTTCGGTCCTTTTTTGATCGCTCAGCCATTGCCGATAATCATCTAGGTCGCCCTCAAAAGGCTTGACCTTTTCATTTGCCACCAACCAAAGCTGATCGGTGACCGAACGCAACATGTGTCGATCATGAGAAACAATCAACATGGCGCCATCATAATCCTGCAATGCCATAATGAGCGCATGCCGCATTTCCAAATCCAAATGATTGGTCGGCTCATCTAACAATAACAAATTTGGTTTCTGGTAAACCAACAGCGCCAACACCAACCGCGCTTTTTCACCACCAGAAAACGGACCAACCGGATCATTGACCTTATCACCACGAAAATCGAAGCCACCGAGAAAATTGCGTAAATCTTTCTCGGTCGCCTGTTTATCCAGGTGCTGAAAATGCCAAAGCGGGCTTTCATCCAAATGCAGCTGTTCGAGCTGATGCTGGGCAAAATAACCAATCCGCAAGCCATCTGCTGTTTGCAACTGACCCGTTAAAGGCATCATTTGGCCGGCCAGCACTTTAATCAAGGTCGATTTTCCAGCGCCGTTCGGTCCAAGCAGGCCAATACGATCACCAGGCGATAAACTGAAAGATATATCCTTCAGAATAATGTTGCCATCGTAACCTAATGAGGCTCGTTCCAATTTCAGCAGAGGATTGGGGGCACGGCCCGGCGCTGTAAACTGAAAAGAGAAGGGAGAGTCGACATGCGCCTGTGCGATTAGGGTCATGCGTTCTAAAGATTTGACCCGACTTTGTGCTTGTTTAGCCTTAGTCGCCTTGGCTTTAAATCGATTGATAAAGCTTTGGATATGAGCAATTTCACGTTGCTGACGCACATAAGCCGATTGTTGCTGGGCTAACTTTTCTGCCCGCAAGGTTTCAAAGGCCGAATAGTTACCGCTGTACAACGTAATTTGCTGGTGTTCAATATGTAAAATATGGTCGGCAATCGCATCCAGAAAATCGCGATCATGCGAAATCAACAGTAACGTGCCCGGATAGTGTAACAGCCAATCCTGCAACCAAATAACGGCATCTAAATCCAGATGATTGGTCGGCTCATCCAGTAATAACACATCGGAACGACACATCAAGGCCTGCGCCAAATTCAGGCGCATCCGCCAGCCCCCTGAAAATGCGCTGACAGAGTGAGATTCCTGTTCGGGACTGAATCCTAAGCCATTCAATAGCCTAGATGCTCGCGCCGTCGCGCTGTAACCGCCGATAACACTGAGTTTTTCATGCAACTCGGCGACTTTCAAACCATCATGTGCCTGTTCTGCTTCGGCCAATGCCTGTTGTAAACGCCGTAACTCCCTGTCACCATCGAGGACATAATCGATAGCGCTTGTTTCCAACGCCGGTGTTTCCTGTGCTACATGTGCAATCTCCAAGTTAGGAGGAATACTCAGTTCGCCTTCATCAGGCGTTAATTGCCCTAAAATCATGGCAAACAGACTGGACTTTCCCGTACCATTAGCACCCGTCAAGCCCACTTTCTGGCCTTGGTGAATAGTAAAATTTGCACGTTCAAACAACACACGCGTCCCGCGCCTTAAGCTTATGTTTTTAAAATTCAACATCTGTTCGGTAGAATAATTGCATGAAAATCCGCCCCACTAAACCTAAAAACGCATTATTCAAGCCGCAGGATCGCTATTATGTAAACCAATACGGCTGGTGGTTTTATACGGTGGACATGATTTCAGGCCCATATGCCAGCAAACCGCAATGCGTGGATGCCTGTCGGCTCTATATCCAGCGCCGGGACGGTGTTCTGGAACAACCGTCAAAAACCGACTCAGTCTGAATGACGCTCAATCATTTTTTCGACTTGTTCAGCAAATTTGTCCAAATTTCCCGATTTAACGGTTTCTTTTGGAATAATAATAGCGGCATCAAAATCGACAAAAATATGTACATAATCTTTCAAACGGTCAACCCGCAGCATCTCTGACCACGGCGTTTTATGCTTGCCGCCAGGGGATTGCTCCAATAAATATTCCGGTTCAATTTTCAACTTATGGATACCGAACAAAGCCTTTTTTTCTTCGTCGGTATAGTGATTTAAAATCTGCCGGCGCATATCCATTTTCAAATAATATGGCGATACAATACCCCAAATCAGTGCTAACACCGTGATATAGGCCGTAGTTGTCATATCAACATAAAAAATGTAGTAAAACAGTCCGATAAACAACATAATCCCCGGCACCAGTAGACGATTTCGACGGATTGTATTTTGCAATTCAACATTCTTTTGTAGCAATAATTCATTAAAATGAACCAGGTCTTGCTCACGCAATTCGTATTCGATTTCAAACATGGTTTTTTAGGCTCGGCTCGTTAAGACAAAGCTTGCATTATATATGATTCCGTCACCAGTTCCCTAAAACAGAAAATATTTACGTAGTTAGTTCATCCTGAACATCACTAAGTTTTCCCCGTAGCGCCAGAACCTATTCTCAAGCAGGACGGACAAACGAAAAACGACTGCGAGCGCAATGCGGCCAAATGCCTGTTGATCCAGATACAGCGCTAAAAAAGGTGACCATCCTTTTTGTTCGAATGGATCGACAGCAATGAAGCCACCCGAAAATGGAAACAGACAGGCGAACAAAGTATTGAGCACCGTTTTCATTACTACAACGATGCACCATTAAATGATACCCATCATACGTGTCGCGCGCGTTGGCGGATTGAAAATGAAACTTTTAACACCCTGAAAAACCAAGGCTATCACTTCGAACATACAATGGTCATGGCAACCAGAATCTGGTGACCGTGCTGATGCAGATGATGATACTGGCCTTTTTGATCGATCAAATCCAACAGCGTTGTTGCCGATTGTTTCAACGAGGTCTCGAAAAGATGGGTAGCAAGACACGCTTTTGGGCCGCACTGCGGGAAAGATTTACCTGCTATCTGATTATGGACTGGGAAAGTCTCTATGGCAGTTTAGCTTACAAGCTCAAGCCATCCATGATAACCATTGACACATCCTGAATGTGTGCCGTGATCAGTGCAGTTCGAAGAGAGGTTTTTCAGGTTAAACCAGCCAATGAATGAGCATCGTAACCAACCGATGTCAGTTTCGTGCGCCTTGGATTGTGTGCTGTCCCTTGATGGGGCGTTTTTCACATATAAATTTCTTCAGCGGGAATTGCTGGAACGGTTACTGGTTTATTGCAAAACCATAAAAAACTATTTAAAATTAAATAATTAAGAATAATTATGCAACAAAACCGTTAATTAAGTACTTAGAAAAAAGTTAGCTTGTATTCTTTGCCAAATCCCTTATGAATTTTGTCGATCTCGTTTTCCAGCTCTTCTGGGTTCATTTGTTTAAAAGGTAACCATTCGTATTTCATTTTCCGCCATAACACCTCGATCCGATTGAGTTCTGGCGAGTAAGGCGGTAGAAAATAAAAGCTCATGCCTTTTTCCTTAAGTAAATCCCAATAAGGTTGTAACTTTTTGCTGGTGTGGATAGACGCGTTGTCTAAAATAACGGTGATTGGTTTTTTCATTTTTTCGATCATCGCCATCAGAAAGGCAAAAAATATAACCCTGTCACGCTTCGCCAAAGTTTTGCCATTAAATCATTGATTATGAGTTGAAAAATAGAGGTGTGGCCACCACATAGCGTATTTTTACCAACAAAAGTGAAAACCCTATGAAAAAGCAGCCACATCCCATAGATACACGTTTTGAACAATTTGTGCAAGAACTTCCGGCGGATTATCAACAACAAGCCTATGAATTTAAAGCCTTCGCGCGTGCGCGCAAGATCCCGTTCGCCCTTACAACTGTTACAGTTGGTGATGCTCTACTGTGGTCTGGATTTCTCCTTGCGGAGTTGCGCCGGCGAGGTGGCTCACTTATAGGGCTCACTTAAGTGATACGGCGGTAAAAAAAGACTGGCGGCCTGCGTTCCTTGGGTAAAATCCTTACTATCGAGCGTATTTGGGTTGCAGGAGGTGGTTGACAGTGGTTCATTAAGCTTCGTTATTATTGATGGTTCGACCGTGCAGGAGCCCGGTGCGACAGAAACTACGTATCGGCTACATATCGCGATAGATTTGATTTCACTGACATTGCGCCAGGTTGAAGTCAGTACGGACAAGATTGGTGAAAGCCTTGACCATTATGTGTTGGAATCGGGCGATGTCGTGTTGATCGATCGCGGCTACAATCAGCCCAGGTCGTTGGTGCCTTTTATCGACCGGGGCGGCGATATTGTGCTGCGCTATAACGCGCACAGCATGAATTTATATGCGCTTGACGACCACGGCAAGCTGATAAAAATTGACTGGGAAACGCGATTACAAGGTCTTGGAAAACAAGCGGGTGCTATCCCGGTTTACTTGTGCCATAACAATAAACGAATCGCCTGCACGGTACATGCGGTTCCGTTACCTGCCGAAAAAGCGGCGCAAGCCCGGCGTAAAGCGAAACTCAGAGCGCAGAACAAAGGACGTACAGCCCAGGAAAAAACGCTCTATCTCAGTGAATGGGTCTTAATTTTAACGTCCGTGCCGGTCGAGTTGCTCAGCACCGAAACGGCTGCCGCGCTCTATCGTGTACGCTGGCAGGTGGAATTGGTGATCAAACGGCTGAAAAGCCTGTTGGCGATCAATCAATTACGTGCCCGTAAAGACAGTCAATTGGCCGAATTGTATTTACAGGGCAAACTTCTGTATGCGGTGGTTACGGAAAAGATCGCGCAGCGGTGTTTTACCAAGGCCTTGACGAAAATGGATGGGCCGCGTGCATTGACACCCTGGCGTTTGTATAAAACGATTGCTGAGGACATTAAATCAGGATTGAACGCCTGTTTTCCGAAGCAAGAACGCTTTCAGCGTGATTATTTGAAAAGCGTTAGCGAACGCCCGAGAAAACGTTCGTTGCAGAGCCTGCCTGAACCGGTTTTGGGAATGATTCGACAATGCAGAGAACTGGGCGTAAGTCGTGTTTAATCAATGGGTTCGGGGCTTAAGTTAGCGCTTATGGGGTTTGACCCCGTACCGTCCAGGCTGAACGATTAGGTGGTTGTGGCATGAATCCGGCTTCATCAACATACGCCAGTTCAATCTCACCACGCTGAGCTTGTTCAATTAATTGTTTAATTTCTTGCTGAGCTTTGGCAAAGGCTTTTCATCACGCTTTTTTAGACTGTAGCGCGTGCGCTTCCAAACAAACCCCATAACTTTTAGTGTCCTGTGTAAACAACGATCGCTCACTTTAACGTCACCTACTTACTTTAATAATTCTCTGTCTTCTTCCGATAGTTTTCCGGGAGCCCCCGAACGCGGCTTGTCAGGTAAACTGGCAAATCCTTCTTTTGCTAACGGCGACGCCTTTACCGAATCGTTTCTACGTGACAATCTTGTTGTTTCGCTATCTCGGCAGTGCTCTTTCCTTCGTAAAGCAGTTTTATGGTCATTGCACGCTCTCGCTCCCACCAATCACTCCCTTTCTTGATAATGTTTTCTAGTGTTTCCAGTTCGATTTCGGTTAATTCAATGATGACTTGAATTGGCATAGATTATGTGAGGGTAGAAAATACTATTTTACACAACTCGATTTGCGTCTGGCCACTTATAGGGAGTTTCCACAGCAATTCCCGCTGAAGGAAATTGATATGTGAAAAACACCTGCCCCAGTGAAAACACACAATCCAAGGCGCACGAAACTGACATCGGTCGGTTACGATGCTCATTCATTGGCTGATTTAACCTGAAAAACCTCTCTTCGAACCTCACTGACCGCTAAATGTCAACCAACCTGTCGCATTTTTTGCAATAATTTACGAAATGAATTTTATTAAGCTGCTTGACATTCTGTTGTGTTGAAATTTTCCTTATCCGGATTAAGATAAACATGGCCAATGGGCGTTAAATTTCGTGTTTGTCGTCCATTCCATCGCTCTGGATTGTCTCTTTTTTGCTTGCTCGATGACTCGTTTTCTTTTTTCGAGTACGGCGCTGTCTAAGCCGTTATGGCGTTGGTTGGGTGTTACAAACTTGAGCGCACTGTGTTGATGTTCATTGTTGAACCAACAAACGAAAGCTTCAACCCAGTTCCTGGCTTCGCTTAATGTTTTAAAAGGGTTTTCTGGAAAGGTATGATGATATTTGACTGTTTTAAATAACGATTCTGAATAAGGATTATCATTACTGACACGAGGTCTGCTGAACGACGTGGCAATGTCTAAATCGACCAATTTGGCCCTTAATGTTGCGCCTTTCATCGGACTGCCGTTGTCAGAATGTATCACCAATTGCTTTTTGTCGATGTTTTCCCGGCGAGCGATATCTTCGATCAAATCAGCAGCGTGTGCGCTTGATTCGGCATCATGAACTTGCCAGCCTACGATTTTCCGACTATAGATGTCCATCACCATGTAGAGGTAAAAATACTGCCCTTTGACGGGGCTTAATAAATACGTAATATCCCACGAGTAGATTTGATTGGCCTGTGTGGCTTTGAGTGACTGCGGTTTATTATGCTGACCTGCGGCTCCTTTAGCTCTGTGCTTAAGCTGGTTGTGGGCTTTCATGACACGATAAAAGGTTGATTCTGATGCGAGATAGCAGCCCAAATCCAATAACCTCGGAACGATTTGATGCGGCGTTAAAGCGCTGTATTCCGGTTTATTAATCACGGTGATGATTTCTTGCTTGATGGCCTCGGATAATTGATTGTGCACAGGCGCTGTATTGTGCAGTCGTAGGTCTTCTGAGAGTCCTTCTCCCCCGGTTCCAACGCTGATAGGTTCGAGCTGATATACCCACCAGTTCACAGGCTAATTTCTGCCGCGCTCCATTGTCAACGGCTTCATCAATGAGTGCGCTGTAGTGTTGGCGATCTGAGTAGGCGATTAATCGGCCGCCTTTTCCCCCAGATCGCTTGGCACTTTTTGATAACACCAGTAAAGCCGCTGTTTCTGATAACGCTTTCTCTTTGCGGTTTAGCTCCTTATGCAAACGCTTGTTTTCTTGTTTGAGTTTTGTTTGCGCCTGTTTATATACGGATTCTGTTGATTTAGATTCTGACAAAAATTCCGCTTTCCAGGTATTTAGATGATGTAAGTAGATGCCTTGTTCACGACAATAGGCGCTAGCCTGATCATCGGTGAGATGATGACAATGAACAATGGCTTCAAAACGTTCTACTGTATTCCAATCTTGAGGGCTTTTTTCTTTTGACATGTTTGACTCTGTTTTTTCGAGTTGATTTTTCTTAGCTAACCGAATCCATTTTTGAAGTGTGGAGTAACCCACACCTAAAGTAACTGCAATTTGCTTTAGCGATTGTTCTGGTCTTCTGGATAATGCTTTTTCTACTGATTGTACTTTAAATTCTTGGCTAAATACGCTCATTTTTGTCTCCTGATTTAAAATTTCCTAGGCGACAGGTATGTTGACATAGGGGGGGATCGACACCGCAAGCCAAGCCATGACATTCCAAAACAGCGGGATTGGAAAAAAACTGCACGCGTCTGGCGTTATAGGCCGAGGTATAAGCCATGGTCGTAACGAAATCATTATCGACACCATGCCCGCGCCCCCAGGTATAAAGCCCGCCATTACTATTTTGTTTATACGAATGCCCCAAACCTAAATTATGGCCGACTTCATGTGCAAATGAACTGATACAACGGTCACCCACCACATTATAGGCATAGCCTTTCAGGCCAGCATAAATCGTATCATTACGCCCGCCCAATACATAACCTACACCACAATAAGGTCCCGTCGGTGTAATCATCGTGACGATATCGGCGCCATATTGTGACCTGAGCTGCTGCACCTGAGTATTGTCTTTCAACGCCTTCAAAGTAGCGACATCGGTTTTTGGATTAGGTAAATCGAATTCCACGACCTTGACCACACGAAACCGAATCTCAGCCTGACTGTTTTCCAATGCCTTATTGGCATAAGTTTCCATACTGGCTGCACGCGTCAAGGCATCAATATTCAACGTCGTTTTTGGGGGATGCAATACCAGAATATCCAATGTATGAATTTTCGCCCAGCTACTATGGGCTATCGCAGCCAAGCAAACTAACAACATAATACGAACAGATGTTTTAATTTTCATTCCGTCATCTCCAATATCTTCAAGACAAGCCTTCGGGTGGTGTCAGTTGCGCATCATCCTGCTTACGAAAATAATCTAACGCACGATCATCTATCACCGTGCCGTACCCTGTCCGATTATCAATTTCAATTTGATACACACTGTCTTCTGTCGCTACCATTACCAGTGTTGTTTCCGGGCCACTCGTAATAGAAAACGATGAAAAGGCATCACCCCCGGTGATTTTGCCTTTAGCCACATTAACCTTGCCATCAAACTGTTGATAATGGCTTTCAACCACGCCTTGATAGGTCTTCTGCGTTTGCGGAATTTCAAAATTAACGGTTTGACCTTCAGTCAAATTCGCCAGTCTATCCGGATCTGTCTGGATATATGCCAGTTCAATCACCGAATCTAACGAATCCTTGTACTGGAGCTGTGCCGGATCAGCGACGTTTTGCCATAATTGATTAGTTTGCGTTTTAGAACGAGCTACCTGCTTAGGCAAACTGCTAATCTTGTCTGCTGCAACGGGCACATTTGCCTGCATAAAATAGCCCAGCACAGCAATGCCGATAACAAATAAAAAAATATATTTTTTCATCAGGAACACCCTAGTCTGTTTAAGTACCATTTAGTTTAGACGAGTTTTATTAGAGCCACCTGAAAGGAGTTCACACTTTATGACCACTAAGTGTGAAGAAGTTGACATCAATCGCTATCGGCCAGACTTATACTGCTGTTTATATTTTTTCACCTTCAGATAAATAAACATTATGCCCAGCCCTACCGCCATCAAGTTTTTTTTACGCGAATTTTTCTCAAAGCCCACAGCTGTTCGCAAAACCGAGCCCGACTTAGTGATGGATAACCCTGACAAAGTTACAGCTTATACCCGAGCAGGACGCGAGGACGGTGTCATGCACCCCGTTTATCTTTACCACTGCAGTCAAATCTGTGAAGTGATCAAACCAGGGGACACTGTCGTGGATTTAGGCTGCGGCCCGGCCACCCGGCTGGGTTTAATTGCGCGCTTGAATCCGGATATTCAATTTATAGGCATTGATTTATCGAATGAGATGCGGCACAAAGCAAAAGCCTATACCCAGGAAAAAGGTCTGAGCAACATCCAGTTTCGACAAGAAGATATTACCCAATTACAGTCATTCCCAGACAACAGTGTAGATGCTTTCATGAGTACCGTCGTGTTACATCACTTACCCGATACGACAGCACTCGAACAGACATTTACGCAAATCAGTCGTATCTTAAAGCCTAGTGGCGGACTGTATCTGGTCGATTTTGGACATTTAAAATCAGAACGTTCAATTCACGCGCTTGCTTACCAGTATGCCGATAG
>NZ_JAEHGD010000002.1:599824-603620 GCF_016097405.1 methane-oxidizing endosymbiont of Gigantopelta aegis | reverse complement strand
TACACTAATTTTTTAGAATTTTTACTGTTTCTGAAAACGAGCGGTTTTTCCGTTCCTTGTAAGGCCGCTTTACGGGCAGATTCAATCGCCTCGTCAATCACCGCATGATCGGGTGATTTACTGCAAACAGGATCGGTCCGCATCATATCGCCAGTCATTAAATAAGCCTGACAACGACAGCCGCCAAAATCTTTTTCTTTTTCATCACAGCTCAAGCAAGGCTCTTGCATCCAGTCAAAGCCTCGGAAAAAATTAAAGGCCTCTGATTCATACCAGATTTGTTCGATACTGTATTCCTTGACATTCGGACAACACAGTCCGGGTAATTCACGTGCCGAATGACACGGCAGCGCGACCCCATCCGGCGCTATGGTCAAAAATGTTGTTCCCCATCCGTTCATACAAGCCTTAGGACGGTCTTCATAAAAGTCCGGAATCACATAATAGATTTTCATCCGCCCTTCGACCTTTTTCTTGAATGCCTGCGCAGTTTTTTCAGCTTCTTCAAACTGCTCCTTGGTCGGCAGTAACAGATCTCGATTTAAATGCGCCCAACCATAATATTGAGTATTGGCCAACTCAAGATAATCCGCGCCCAAAGATTCAGCCATTTCCAGAACCTGCTGCATCTGATGGATATTTTCTCGATGAATCACGACACACAGCACCATTGGGTAGCCATGCTTTTTGACCAGCTTGGCAACCTCTTGCTTATGCTGATAAGACGCTGTACCCGCCAGATGATCATTTAATTCCTGCGTGCTGGCCTGAATACTGACTTGAATATGATCTAAACCGGCTTCTTTGAGCTGTACAATTTTGTCTTCTTCCAAACCATACCCCGAGGTAATCAGGTTTGAATAATAACCTAATTCACGCGCATGCCTGACCAGCTCCGGCAAATCCTGCCGGGTCAAGGGCTCACCACCAGAAAAGCCCAATTGCACCGCACCCATTTTTCGGGCCTGTGTCAGCACGCGCTTCCAGTCTTCGGTCGCAAGTTCTTCCGTATATTGGGCATAATCCAAAGGATTCGAACAATAAGGACACTGCAACGGACATTTATAGCTCAACTCAGCCAATAGCCATCGCGGTGGGGTCACTTCAGGGTTGTTTGATCCAGCCATTTTGCAGTGCAATTTCCAGAAATTGAGTAATATCGTCACCAAGCCCTGAAGTTGAAAATTTCCGCTCCAGTTCGACAATAATATCATTGACGTGACGTTGACCATCACAAAGCTTGAGGATTTCAGCAGAACTCTGATTCAGTTCAACCATCCCCTCCGGATAGAGAATAACATATTTATCTTGCGCATCTTCCCACTGCAACCGATGCATCGGTGAGAAACTGATCGCCTTATCCTTTTCCAGCGCCATTATGCCTGCCTGTCAATATTAAAATACGGGGGCATTTCAACAATGTATGCCAAATACATCGCATCCGCCATACTCCATAACACATCCAGCTTGAATTTCAGAATATCCAGCATACGCTCTTGTTGTTCACGCGTTTTATACCAATCCAGCGTCAGCTCAAGGCCATGCTCCACATCGCGCCGGGCTTCAGAAAGGCGCTTGCGGAAATAAGTATATCCTTCATCTTCAACCCATGGATACAACTCCGGCCAGTTATCCAAACGTTGTTGATGAATTTTAGGGGCAAACAACTCTGTCAATGAGGAACTTGCCGCCTCATGCCAATCGGCGCGACGGGCAAAATTCACATAGGCATCCACTGCAAAGCGAACCCCTGGCAAGACATGCTTTTGTGAAGTGATTTCTTCACGACTGAGCCCTACGGCTAGCCCCAGTTGAATCCAGGCTTCAATGCCGCCAGGGTCATCGGGACTGCCATCATGATCCAAAATACGCTGAATCCATTTAGCACGCGTTTTACGATCCGGACAATTAGCCAGAATATTGGCATCTTTGATCGGAATCATAATCTGATAATAATATCGATTCGCCACCCAGCCTTGTAATTGTTGTTTGGTCAATTTCCCTTCGTTCATCAAGGTATGCATTGGATGATGGATATGATAATACTTTTCCATCCCCCGCAACTTGGCTTCAAACTGTTCCCGGCTCCAAGCCTTTTTATCGTGATCGCAGCAGCTCATGTTGCCTCTCTCTATAAATTAATTTCCATGCCATCATAGGCGACTTCGATACCCGCATCGTCCAGCGTTTTACGTTGCGGCGAATCTTCATCCAAAATCGGATTGGTGTTATTGATGTGGATCAAAATCTTACGTGTTTGTTTAACACCATTTAATACTTCTATCATACCGCCTGGGCCGGACTGGGGTAAATGACCAATTTCACGTGCACGCTTAGGACTGATATTCTGCGCACACATTTCATCATCGGTCCAGAATGTGCCATCCACCATCAAGCAATCAACCGCCTGCATCGCATCCATAACATGCGGCTCAATCTCGCCCAAACCCGGTGAATAATACACTTTTTTACCACTTGAAATCTGCTCGATAATGACGCCTACATTATCCCCTTCATGTGGATCATGCCGGTGCGGCGAATACGGCGGCGCCTTGCTTTTTAGGGCATGACTGTAAAACCGCAAATCTTCAATACCTGGAATTGTGAACGAACTACCATCGCAGGGAATGGGATGATGCTTAACCGTGCAATAATCTTCTAGCATTTTAAACACTGGAAAGCCCGTGCTTAAATCCTGTTTTACCATTTCTGTACAATACACATCTAAGGGTTCCCCTTCCCTTAACATCAACATGCCTGTAGTGTGGTCAATCTGGCTATCGATCAGAATAATCGCTTTAATGCCGGTGTCCCGAACGCCTTCTTTAGGTTGGATTGCAGGGAATGATTCAAGCTGGGCACGGATATCCGGAGATGTGTTGAACAATACCCAGTTTTTATCATCACTACTAACGGCGATTGAAGACTGTGTCCTGGTTTGCCCCTTCATCTGATTATGCCGCAATCTGTGGCAATTGTGACAATTACAATTCCATTGCGGAAAGCCACCGCCGGCACCTGACCCAAGTACTCTGATTTTCATAGATAATTTGGTTTTTTGTTTGTGTGATAAAGCGCTAATAATACGGGATTCAAAAGCTACAGGCAAAAAAAAGGGGCTTAAAGCAAGCCCCTTTCCTCTTTATCCATCCGGTTTTAGCGATTGTAAATATACATAGTCACTTCAAATCCAAAACGCAGATCGGTGTAAGCTGGTGTTTCCCATTTCATTGTATTACCTCCAGAAGTTTTATTTAAGCTAGCTTGATCAAGTAAGCTACCGGCAAGTATACGATGAACTTTTTTTTTTGGCAAATTCTAAAAAACTTACATTCAGTAGGCTTTGAGCATGCTCCGATTTTTTTATATTACCTTTAGGTCTTGCACCTCTTTCCAGTATATGAAAAAATCAGTTAACTATTTTGATTCTAAAAGAGGAAAACAACCATGTTCGGTGAAATTCTTGAAATAACTTTCTTTATGTGGCTTTTAGCGCTCGCTTCATTTGCGCCGTTAGGCTATTTCATATATATGTACACGATAAAAAATGCCGAGCCTTTCGGTGAAACTGAACCCCACGGTGATACCGAATCGGCCATTTCCAACCTAGTTGATCAGGCTATTGCTCTTTTTAAAGGCTCCGGAAAATAAGTTTACCACTTCGATTCTGCAAAAAAAACCGGTGTTCATACCGGTTTTTTAATGCTAAAAACCTTGCATTTTTAACAGGTCAGTCTATTCTTACAAGAAACATTTTAATTCTGTCTTCTTATGAATAGTCTTGATACTTTTTTAC
>NZ_JAEHGD010000002.1:577441-598305 GCF_016097405.1 methane-oxidizing endosymbiont of Gigantopelta aegis | reverse complement strand
CTTTTTTACCGCAATACGAACAAGAGCCGGATTTCAGTACGCAAATTTTAAGGCAGTGTATTCCATTGATGGTCAAACATCAAATAACCCCGCACCCTATCAACTATGCCATCTGGTATGACTATTTCAGCAAGAATAATCCAGCTCTGAATCAAGCGCTTGACGAATTGCTCGACAACAACACGCCATTCGATGAAAAAATCAGCCTTGATTTATACTCCCGCTACATTTGTAATGCTTCGCTGGAAAAATTCAGCCAAATCAATAATGATTTATCGAGCTTAGTAAGCGGGACGCTCGATCAAGTCCAACACTCAAGCGATCAATTTTCTGAAACCGAAAACAGCTTGCTTTCCAACTCAAAAAAATTGGAAAACACGACAGAAATGCTTGATGCGCAATTTTTATTATCTGAAATTGTGCATCAAGCTAAGCAACTGTCAAAAGAAACGCGCAGTTTAAATGCGCGACTAGAGCAAGCTCAAAAAGATATGGCTCAGCTAAAATCTGAATTGGAAAATACGCGCAAAATAGCGGCAACCGATGGCTTGACCGGCTTATTGAACCGACGCGCATTTGATATGGAAATTAATACTCTACTTTCAACGCAAAGCACTACTCAGCATAGCCTGCTCATTCTGGATCTAGACCACTTCAAAAAAGTTAATGATACATTTGGTCATCTCGTGGGTGATAAGGTCATCCGCTTTACCGCAGACCTGATTAAGGAAAAAAAAGCCCCTCATCATCTAGCTGCCCGCTATGGTGGCGAGGAACTCGCCATCATCATGCCAGAAACGCCGATCGACAAGGCGACAGCTATCGCCGAAACGATTCGCTCCACCCTTGAAAAAAGCCGCTTAAAACAAAAAAACAGTAACCAAAGTATCGGTCGTATTACGGTGTCGATTGGCGCAACTAGCGTCCAGCCTGAAGATTCTGTCGAGACTGTCATTGCCCGAGCCGACAAAGCCTTGTATCAAGCCAAAGAATGTGGCCGAAACCGGGTTATATCTCTTTAAGGTGTTGAATTCGACTCACACATAAAATACGTCCCGATAAAATCATATGCTTTTTGCACAATTGATTTAGGATTCTGCAACTACTCAATACAAGCTGAATATGGTAATGTTGCGGCATGGACGAATCATTGACTTTTGCAACTTCCTATTTCTTCGCATTTACGATGGGATTATTCAGCAGCTTGCATTGCATTGGCATGTGCGGATCGATTATCGGCACATTGACCTTTAGCATCAGCCCAGAAATCCATAAAAACAAACGTAAATTATTCCCCTTCATTCTCAACTACAATCTTGGCCGCATCCTCAGCTATACCATTGCCGGTGCATTGGTCGGCCTCGCTCAATATGCCCTAACCTGGCCGCTAGGGCAAGCTGTAGGACACCGCATTTTACAAATTTTATCGTCTATCTTCATGATCAGCGCTGGTTTGTATATCGCCGGCTGGTTTCCTCGTTTCGCCTATATTGAAAAAGCCGGCAGCCGCCTGTGGAAGCTAATTGAACCTTTTGGACGCCGAATTATCCCGGTGAAAAACCGCTTTCAGGCATTCTTGTTTGGCATGGTCTGGGGCTGGCTACCCTGCGGCCTGGTTTACTCGTCGCTAGCCATCGCTGCAACCAGTGGTGACGTTCAACGCAGCAGCCTGACCATGCTTGCATTCGGAATTGGTACTTTACCCGCGGTCATGGGAGTCGGTATAATGACTGAAATTCTGAGCAAGCTATCCAGAATGCAGCGTTTTAAACAGGCTGTCGGCATTTTACTGATCGTCGTCGCTATTTTTGCTGCATTCCCTTGGCTTTATCCTTTAAGGCTACAACACATTTAATGCGGGGAATATTGTGACAACATTTAATTCAATTATCGGACAATCGCCGGCTTTTGAATCCCTGTTGCGCAGCGCACAGGTTATCGCCGCAACCGATGTCACTGTATTGATTAAAGGCGAAACCGGCACCGGCAAAGAAGTCATGGCAAACGCCATTCAACAGGGTAGCCCAAGAGCAAAAAAACCATTTATTACCTTAAACTGTGCGGCATTACCTGAAAACCTGGTTGAATCAGAGCTGTTTGGACATAAAAAAGGCGCGTTTACCGGCGCAATTAACAACAAAAAAGGATTGTTACAAGTCGCTAATGGCGGCACCCTGTTTCTGGATGAAATCAATTCTTTACCGTTAGCTATTCAAGCTAAATTATTACGTTTTCTAGAATCTGGCGAATGTCTGGCGATAGGCGAAACTAAGCCCTATAAATCCGATGTTCGCATTATTGCTGCAACGAATACCGATTTACTCACACAAATCGATGAAGGCAAATTCCGCCAGGATTTGTTTTTCCGCCTCAGCGTGGTACCGCTAGAAATCCCGCCGCTCAGACAACGTACGGAAGACATCGAAGCACTGTCTCAACATTTTTTCAAGGAATTTTCCGAACGCTATTCTGTCGCTAGATCACAGTTCAGCAAGCAAGCCATTAAAAAATTACGTCATTATGGCTGGCCTGGCAATATCCGTGAATTACGCAATTTATGTGAACGCCTGAGTATTCTCTTGCCAGGTACGACAATCGAAGCTGAGAATCTGCCTATCGAATTTATTGGCAAAGTTAGCAATGACAACGATATGGATACGTTTATCCTGCCAGAAAATGGCCTACAGCTAGAAACCCTAGAAGCCAGTATCATTCACCAGGCCCTAACCAGAACGAAAGGCAACCGCAGCAAATCTGCACGCTTGTTGGGTATTTCACGTGATACGTTGTTATACCGCATTCAAAAATACGGCCTATCGACCCATTAACCCGGGTTAAACTCTCATTTTCAATAACATGATGCGGATCATTCTAAACCGCATCATGTCTATATACTTGAAAATGCCCTAACCACCTGAACCGTCACGTTATCGCTACGACCCGCAGCGCGAAATACCGTCAATTTAACCAGTTTTTTCAAATAATCCTGCAACGACGGCGCAATCGACAACTGATGCAATTCTGATTCTTTAACATGCTCCCAAAAGCCATCGGAACACAACACAAAACACTCGCCTTCAACAATGGCCGGATACACATGAATATCCATGTTGTGCGCATTTAAAATACTGATGCTGCGCGTTAATTGATTTTGCTCCGGATGCTTAGCCATTTCTTCTTCTGTAATCTTACCCTCATCCAATAGCTTCTGAGTTAATGAATGGTCGCGTGTACGCCATAATAATTGCTGTTGATTCAATTTATAAATTCTAGAATCGCCACAATGAATGGTAATGGTCTGCTGTCTATCCAAATATAAAATGGCACAGGTGGTATGTGCTGAAACGGCATTATCATCCCCGGCAAACAACGTTTTCATTTCTGCGACAGCCGCATCCATCCATTGTGCCACAATAGCCCATGGATTACTCTGCTGGACCAATAATGGCTGAAAATGCGGTAACTGCATCAATACCCCCCGACAAAAATATTGCGATGCCTTTTCACCCGCATGATGCCCTCCTAAGCCATCAGCCACCATAAAAATGGCGAAATCATCACATACATAATTCGCCATACAGTCTTGGTTGACCTGTCGGTCGCCTATCGTCGTTAATTGATAATAATCCAGTTTTTTCAAATTTGCTGATACCGTGCTTGCTGCATTATCACTTTCAAATCCCTGACTGCCTGCTCCAAACCACAGAAAACAGCCCGAGCAATAATCGAATGCCCAATATTTAACTCAACAATCTCAGGAATACGGCAAATTGCGGCAACATTATGATAGTGTAGCCCATGCCCTGCATTCACCTGTAAGCCATGCGCTGCTGCATAATGCGCCGCCTGGCGAATTCGCTCCAGCTCCTGCTGTTGCTCAACTTTGGTTTTCGCATCTGCATAACGCCCCGTATGCAATTCAACCACCGGCGCATTACAGGCTAATGCCGCATCGATTTGTTCTATTTCCGGGTCAATAAATAAAGAAACCTCGATACCGGCATTTGACAAGGCCTGGCAGGATTGTTTTATACGCGCCAAATCACCCGCCACATCCATGCCACCTTCGGTGGTTAATTCTTGCCGTTTTTCCGGCACCAGGCAACAGGCAACAGGCTTTAATTTACAAGCTATACCGACCATTTCATCGGTTACAGCCATTTCCAGATTGAGTCGGGTATGTAACATGCTTTGCAGCAATTCGATATCCCGGTCCTGAATATGACGCCGATCTTCTCGCAAATGTGCAGTGATACCATCAGCACCCGCTTGCTCTGCCAGCAATGCTGCCTGTAGCGGCTCTGGATAGGCCGTACCCCGCGCTTGCCGCAGCGTTGCCACATGATCAATATTAACACCCAGTAAAATTTCTTTTTTATCCATTAGTTACCATCCGATTTACACTCACCCATTTAAGCCTGTATTTGTCGTGAAATCTCCTGCCATTGTGGCAACACTGCCAATTCCTGCCGCGAATATTTCGCATGCCCACGCATTTTTTCTAACCGACGCTGCCGATCTGGATTTTCCTGAACAGGCAAGTGCTCTAATACCTGTTCGGCAGCCTGCGGCTGATTACACACCAAAACCATATCGCAACCTGCCGCTAATGCTGCATCTGCCCGGTCTTTGAAATCGCCGACTAGACTGGCTCCTTCCATACTCAAGTCATCGCTGAAAATAACCCCATCAAAACCTAATTGTTGCCGCAATATCTGCTGCAGCCACAGCGTCGAAAAACCTGCCGGCAACGCATCTACTGCAGAATACACGACATGCGCCGGCATTACAGCCGCCATACCCTGTTTAATCAATGCTTTAAACGGCACTAAATCGTGTTGTTCAATCTCACTTAAATCACGCCGATCTTCAGGCAGCGTCAGATGTGAATCGGCGGCGACCGCGCCATGCCCTGGAAAATGCTTTCCTGTTGCCGCCATGCCAGCTGTCATCATGCCCTGCATAAATTTGCCTGCCAGTTCTGTAACCTGTCGACAATCCTCCGAAAAAGCCCTGTCCCCGATAATTTCGCTAACGCCGCTATCCACATCTAACACCGGTGCAAAACTGAAATCAATGCCCACAGCCAGCAATTCAGATGCCATGAGCCAGCCGGAAGCCTGCGTTAACTCTGGGTGATCCTGATAGAATCGTGCGGCAGGTAAACGGGTCAAACCCTGTTGAAAACGCTGAACCCGTCCGCCTTCCTGGTCAACCGCCAGTAAAATATCGCCACGGCGAGCGGCTCTTATTTGTCGAATCAATTCCTTAACTTGCTCGGGCGATTCATAATTGCGGGCAAACAAAATCACCGCACCGGTATTAGGGTGGGCCAACTTTTCTTTCTCTTCAGGCAATAAAAAAAAGCCTTCAAGATCCAGCATTACAGGACCAAAATCAATTTTTTTCGTCATCTGGCAAATGTTTCAGGATGGCATATACTTATCAGGAACCCATTATTATAAGAGGAAATGATGTGAAAGTTTTTGTTTTATTATTGAGTTTATTTATGTTTTCCGGACTGACCTATGCAGGCGACGATGCAGAAAGCAGCGAGCCTGAAATGATTTACCTGGAAATGAAACCCAAAATCACCGTCAATCTGGCCGAGCCTAAAAAATATATGGTCGTCAATGTCCAGCTATTAGTTGAAGGAGAGAAAGCTAAGGAAAAAGTTGAAAAACACATGCCAATGCTACGCCATACCTTAATCATGATGTACAGCGGCTTACCTTCGGCTGAAGTACAAACGATGGAACAGCGTGAAGCACTGCGCACTAAAACCAAAGAAGCCATCGAAAAAGCACTGGAAAAATATGCAAACAAAGATGGCTTCCGCGATGTTTACTTTACCGAATTTCTAGTCAACTAACAAAGCGGCCACAGCCTCCCTGACTTTTATAATTGCTTCATCTCTGGCGCTGTCACTATATGGGACAGCCGCCAGGCGCCCCCAAACCGGTGCCGGCCAGACGGGATCGGTTCGATAGCGCACAATATGATGAATATGCAGTTGCGGCACAACATTTCCGATTGCCGCAATATTCATTTTATCGGCCCGATAAATATCCGCCAATGCCTGAGCCAAAAAACAGGATTCTTCCTGTAAACAAACTCTTTCTTGGGCGGCTAACTGATAACTTTCAGTCACGCCATCCCGCTCTGGCACCAGAATAAACCACGGAAACTGACTGTCATTCATCATCAAGACTTGAGATAACGAAAATCGCCCGACGTAAAAACAATCGCGCTGTAACTGAGGATGAAGCTGAAATATCATAACTTGTATTCAAACCCTAAAAGAAGCCATAATTAACCTTATCGGCTTTGATATGTTTTTTGCAACTACTCACCCCTTCAGAAACACTGGCCGTAGGGTATTGATTTTTAAGGACGCGTAGATACATCCATGTAGCTCTGTGCAACATCCATGTTGCACAAGCCTGAAAAATCAATACCCTATGGCCACTAAATGATTACCGTGCGAGTAGTTACAAGTTTTTTTAAAACACATCAGTCTGACAACAATAACAACAAACTCAACTCGCAAAGTTTTCAATTTATGGCTGTTCGTAGTTCAACTTTTTCAGACAATACTCCCGATACGCCGCTCGCTGTCTCTTTTCGTATTCTGATGGGGCTGTATGCCATTATCCCGTTTTGCTTGCTGCTTTATTGGGCCGACCTGAATCTCTGGAATCACTATTTGCGTGATCACCTGCCCAGCAGTCCCAGTCATTTCCTGTTGTTTCAGATTTTATTTGGCACTCCGCATATCATTGCCAGCGCCCTCTTACTCATCAGCAACCGGGACTACTTACACCACTATCGTTCCAAAATTCTACTGATGACAGGCTTTATCATCTTATTTTTTGGCATTGGCAGTTTATTTATTCCCTACACAGTGCTGTATGTCATCAGCGCCTGCTGGACAGTTTTCCATGTGCTTAAACAGCAGCATGGTATCGGTAAAGGCGTCTGCCGCCTGCCACCACATGCTTTTTACCTTTTGCTAGGCTTAAGTGTTGCCGCCGGCATCGCAATTTACATGGGTATTTTCCTAAAAAACAGCCTGAGTCCACAACAATCCGCTCTAACCCAACAAATAGCGGCCATTCTTACGGTGGGGTTAATCGGTGCCAGCGTATTTTGCCAACGCTATATCCCGACCGCTTTCGGAAAAGCATTTATGTGGGCCAATAGCTTTTTAATTGTCAGCAGCTTTTATCTCTATTCCCAACAGTATTATTTTCTGGCCATCCTGATTCCGCGTTTAGTTCATGACGCCACGGCCTATATTTTTTATATCACCCACGACTACAATAAACATGCCAAACAGCCTAAGAATTGGCTTTATCAAGTCACATCCCGCATTCACATGCCGATTTTTATCGTGCTTCCCGTTTTATCATTCGGCTTGACATTTTTGTTACAAGCTTATGGCGATGATGCCATTAACCTGATCAGCCGTACCTTGTTCGGCACCGAAATACACAAAGCTATCAGCTTAGGGCTATTAGGCTATCTTGCGCTGATGCATTATTACACCGAGTCTTTTATCTGGACGGCAGACTCACCACTGCGCCGATACATCCGTTTTAAAAAATGAGCGGTACAGGTACGGCCGCTCACGTCAGACTTACGGGTAGTGTTTCACCACTTATTCGATAGTGAAACCCACTTTGACCGTCACTTGCCAATGCGCTACTTTACCATCTTCGATATGCCCTCGGGTTTCAACAACTTCAAACCATCGCATATGTTTAACCGTTTGAGCGGCCTTGTTGATGGCATTTTCAATCGCCTGCTGCATACCTTCAGCTGAAGACCCTGTAAGTTCAATTTTTTTATAAACATGCTCCGACATCGATTTTTCCTCTTGTAAAATACACTCAGCTTAGCCAACTCAAAATAAACTATTGATAAAAAACTATGGCACGACAACAAGGCTAAGTTGAGTTTTGTTGAAAAGATCCCAGGAAAGCGCTTTTGAGTTCCTGTTCCCCAGCAGCCTTATCTTACGCAGAATGTTACAGCGTCCACAAGAATAAAAACACACCATTAGCAAGCTGCCTCTCCTAATGAGCGCCATTTAGACCATTTCCCATCCAAAACTTACAAATTTGTAAGCATATCCTTTCATCATTATTTTATATGTAATCTCACTCGGCTCATTGCTTCAAATTTAAATGCTTTAAGAAGGCTGCTATAATCGTTTTCAATCTCCTTTCAAAAAATAAGGTTATGCATAACAACATCACTCTTTTTAATGCCGAATCCCACCGTTTTATTTTGCTCAATGAAAGTGATCCTAGCGATGAAGACGGCATTCCGTCCAACCAATATTTAATTTTACATAACGGCAAAGGAACATTGTTAGATCCAGGCGGATTTGGCGTAATGCCACAGGTTCTGAATGTTATGCTACAGTACATTCAGCCCCAGGATATTGAGGCCATCGTATTATCGCACCAGGATCCTGACATTGTGGGTGGCTTGAGCAGTTGGATGAAACTCACTTCGGCCAAGATTTATGTGTCTCGTATCTGGCGCCGGTTCCTGCCCCATTACGGCATCACCCACATGCAACGTTTTGTTGATATTCCTGATGACGGTTGCAACATAACCTTAAACTCAGGGCTAACACTCACTTTTGTCCCGGCTCATTTTTTGCACTCTCCTGGGCAAATCAATGTGTATGATCCATTATCAAAAATTTTATTTAGTGGTGATGTCGGCGCCTCCTTGGTTCCTTTAGATGAAAACGCCGACAACAGCGATGTCTTCGCCCACAATTTTTCAACACATCTTCAATTTACCGAAGGATTTCATAAACGCTATATGGCCAGTAATCGTGCCTTACGTCACTGGGTGCAACAGGTTCGAAAACTGGATGTTGATATTATCGCGCCCCAACACGGCCTATTGTATCGGGGACAGGTTAAGGATGAATTCTTAGATTGGTTATACGATCTCCCGTGTGGCAGTGATCTACTTGAGTTAGACTAAAATGAAACATACTCTGAAGACCAATTCACAACTTGATGCGTTTTATTCGCATATCATCAAAGCCGTCTCCCGTTTATTAGAATCCCATGTTCGCCTGCAACAATTTAACGAAGGTATTTTTCAACATACTGAAAATGAATTAGACAAACTGGCACAAATATCAACTTTAGAGCAGCCAGAAGCATTGGCGAAACGCTATCAAAATATCAAAACCAATTTAGGCTTACTGCGCAACTTGCAAGCTAAGGATGATCACACTAATTTCAAATATTTACAAAAACTACTTGTCGACACGCATGAATTAAGCGAACACTTATCCAATGCCATTATTGATAAGTCGTTATTAGAACGCCAAACCGGCGTGTTAAGAAATATTATTCTGTCTCATGAAAAAGTAGCCGAATGGAAAGAATTTGTCATGGACATTTTATGTGAATTTCACGAATTTTTTCCATTCAACTTTTTTTCCATCGCTTTTAACGATGAAAAAGGCCTGAGTATCTATATCTATTGTCTAGGGCAATATGACAAACAAACTCAAGAAAAAGCCAGTCAATATTTAGTCCGGGATTTAACCCAGCAATTAGGTCTGCCTGCAGATGCCGCTATTAGCCTGGAAACATTTTCCGTTCCTAACAGCAATCATGCCATCAAAGCTGAAAACTTAAAAATTCTGACCATGGATGTACCTTGCGATCAAGGCAACCTCGGCGGTATTCTGGGTTTAGGCTATGCCTCTGCCTATCCTTTAACACCGCAGGAACAAAGCATTATCCGCTCATTGCTTGCAGTTATGGTCATGGTGGTAGGCTCCAGCAAAGCGTTAAGTCGATCGTTAAAAAAACTGACCTACTATGCTGAACATGACCCCCTGACCGGTTTACATAATCGTCGTTATTTCGAACATCTGCTGAAATACGAAATTGAACGTTCGAGTCGTCACGGACACCAATTTACCCTGCTTTCGATTGATCTGGATAACTTTAAATCCATCAACGATATTTATGGCCACCTGGCCGGCGACCAAGTGCTCAGTGAAATAGCACAGGTCTTACGCCATAAAATTCGTAAGGGCGATATTATTTCCCGCATGGGTGGCGATGAATTTGTGATTCTTTTACCCGAAACCGACCTGGAAAGTGGCAACATCGTGGCCAATGCCTTCCGGCAATCGATTGCTGAACATGAATTCCATATTACTCAACATGAGGAACCTGTCAATTTAAGCATTTCAATCGGCCAGGCTAACTTCCCACTTGACGGACAGTCATTTCAAGAATTACTCAACAAAGCGGATATTGCCTTATACCAGGCCAAAACATCGGGCAGAAATTTCGTTTGTACTGCTGCACAGTCTAAAGTTTCTGTCGATGAATACAAAAACATGATCACCTTGTCGTCGCAATTACGAAAGGCACTGAAAGATCAACGTATCGTCCCTTATTTTCAACCTATTATCGATTGTAAAAACGATAAAATCTATGCCTACGAAGCCCTGGCACGGCTCCAAGCCGAAGACGGTCAAATCATTCCAGCCGGCTTATTCATCGAAGCGGCTGACCGCTACAACATCAATATTGATCTTGACCATATCATGCTGAAAAAAACCATAGAATTTATGGCACAGCATCAAGCTGATAACCATTCAATTCCCCGTGTTTTCGTCAATCTGACACCGCAGGAAATCCAAAGTCGCCAAATTCTAAATTTTGCCGAACAATTATGTCACGAAAACAATATACCTGCCGATCGACTCGTGTTTGAAATCACTGAACGGGAAGCTATTGGCGATATGATCAATATGCGTGAATTTTTAACCCTCATCCGAGCGAAAGGTTTTGCGTTTGCCTTAGACGATTTTGGCAGTGGCTATAATTCATTTCATTATTTAAGGGAACTGCATTTTGAATATGTCAAAATCGATGGCGCCTTCGTAGCCAATATTCTCAACTCAAAGATTGATTTAGTTTTAATCGAAAACCTCGTCCGAATCTGTCAACAGCTCGGCATGAAAACACTCGCTGAATTCGTCGAATCCGAAGAAATCATGAAACTCTTGAAACTGATGGGAGTTGACTTTGCTCAAGGCTTTCATCTTGGCATGCCGAAACAAAATTTTGTGACTGACGTAGACTAAATGACTTTACCCCCCATCCAATACACTGGTATTTCGAACAAATTCATCTACACTCTTTCAAAACAGAAGAAAATTTACTTTTTCATGAGTGTTTTCCTTTGACTCTTACATTACACGCTTCAGGATTCATTATGGCTTTGCGTAAAATTGCCGGACTCATCCTCGGTTTAACATTATCGGTGGCTGTTTGGGCAGACAGTCTGAAAATAAATCCTAACCATCCCGACCGCTATACTGTGGTTAAAGGCGACACATTATGGGATATTTCGGCCAAGTTTCTTAAAAACCCGTGGGAATGGCCTAAATTGTGGCAAAACAATCCCCAAATCAAAAATCCACATTTGATTTACCCCGGTGATACATTGTATTTCTCCATCGTCAACGGCCAACCACAACTAAGCCTGAAGCGCCCATCGGATAATGCTTTGCGTCCCCAAATCAGGCAATACCCACTGGAAAATGCGATTGAAATGATTCCGTCCGATGCGATTCGCCAGTTTTTGACTTCCCCTAAAGTCGTCACCAAGCATGAACTAGAAAAAGCGCCTTATGTCATCGACTTTGCCGGTGAACACCTTTTAGCCGGCGCCGGCGATCGTATTTATGTGCGCGCCATTACTCAGCCTGAGAGTCTAAGTTATATTATCTATCGCAAGGGAAAAGTGTATACCAGCCCAACAACCCATGAAACCCTTGGCTATGAGGCGCTCTATATCGCTGATGCGACACTAGAAAATACTGGCGACCCGGCAACTCTGTCAATTATCAAATCTGACAGCGAAATCCGCATGGGTGATAGGCTTATGGTTAGTGCTGCCAGCGACCTTGATTTAAACTATTTCCCTCACGCACCGAAAAAAACCATTCAAGGTTCTATCATCAGCGTGTTGAATGGCGTATCCCAAATTGGCCAACATAATATCGTCGTCATTGACAAAGGCCTTGCCGATGGCATCGAGACCGGCCATGTATTTGATATTTATCGAAAAGGACGTACTGTCATCGATCGTATCGGTAACCCGGACAAGGCTAGTAAGGTCAAACTGCCCGATGAAATTGCCGGTCAACTAATGGTATTTCGACCTTTTGAACGAGTTAGCTACGCATTAGTGATGGAAGCATCAGCCGCGATTCATGTTCTGGATAAAATTGAAACACCTTAATTCATTTGTCTGATTCATCCTTAAAATATTGGCTGGCCATGCTGCGAACCCCCGGCATGGGCAGCAAAACCATTAGCAAACTGCTGGAACAAACTGAACCTGAGGCGGTTTACAGCGCCTCGCAGGCACAGCTTAAAAAATGGGGGTTAAGCGATAAAATCATCGCCGCCATTAAAGCGTTGGACTGGACCCAAGTTGAAAAAGACCTGACCTGGGCCGATCACGACCGACACCATATCGTGCCGCTGACCAGCCCATTTTATCCTGAACAACTCAAACAAATCGACAGCCCCCCGCCCCTGTTATTTGTCCGCGGACACATCGATTTACTCATGCAACCGCAAATTGCCATAGTCGGCAGCCGCAATCCTTCACAACAAGGTCTGCAAACGGCTCGCGAATTTGCCAAAAACTTAGCGGCTTATGGCTTTGTCATTACCAGTGGGCTGGCATTAGGCATTGATGCGGCAGCGCACCAGGGTGCACTTGATGCAACAGGTCGTACGCTTGCTGTCGCCGGTACCGGACTCGACCGAGTTTATCCTGCCCGCCACAAACACCTGGCCACCCAGATTCTTGAACATGGTGCGCTTATTTCTGAATTTCCGCCCGGCACCAGCGCCAAGGCCAGCCATTTCCCACGGCGAAACCGCATCATCAGCGGCTTGTGCTTAGGGCTTTTGGTGGTGGAGGCTGCCAAACAAAGCGGATCTTTGATTACTGCCCGCCTCGCACTAGAACAAAACCGCGAAGTTTTCGCCATTCCCGGCTCAATTCATAATCCATTGGCCCGAGGATGTAATGCTTTGATCCGCGAAGGTGCCAAACTGGTCGAAACAACCGACGATATTTTTGAAGAATTAGGCGAATATAATCAACAACCTACACAAGACACCGACAAAAAAACAAAAACAGGACTTGACCCGGAGCAGGAAAATCTATTGAATTTAGTCCAATTCAGCCCCACAACTGTAGATTATCTGATTGAAAAAAGTGGTCTTTCCATTGAAATCATATCATCCATCTTACTGGTGCTGGAACTGCAAGGCTACATAGACTCACGGCCTGGCAGTTGCTATATTCGACTCAAATAACCCAATTCCCCCTCTATGAAAGAAGATATTTTTGATGTACTCATCTACCTGTTTGAAAACTATCTGGCCGATGAAATTAACATGCTGGCCGATGCCGACAGCGTACTGGACGAACTGAAACAAGCCGGTTTTAATTCAACCGAAATCAACAAGGCATTCGATTGGCTGGAATCACTGTCGGAAGAACCCGGCATTATTCCAACCCTGTCATCCGCTTTTCGTATTTTCAGTGATGAGGAACAAAAGGTGCTGGATATTGAATGTCGCAACCTGCTGTTATTTTTGGAACATAACCAAATTTTGACCGCCGACAGCCGCGAAATTGTCATTGACCGGGCTATGGCCTTAAAAGATGAAAATATCACCCTAGACAGGCTGAAATGGCTGGTTTTGATGATATTACTCAGTCAGCCAGGTGATGACAGCGCGTTCTCGCGCATGGAAGACATTGTTTACGACCTGACGCCCACCGCACTGCATTGATATGAGCAAAAATCTTGTTATCGTCGAATCACCGGCTAAATGTAAAACCATAGAAAAATACCTGGGCAAAGACTTCAAGGTATTGGCCTCTTATGGTCATGTTCGTGATTTGGTTCCTAAAGAAGGCGCGGTCGACCCTGAACACGATTTTGCCATGAAATATCAGGTTATCGAACGCAATCTCAGACATTTGCAAGAAATCAGCAAGGCGATTAAAAAAGCCGACAACCTGTATCTGGCAACGGACCCGGATCGCGAAGGAGAAGCCATTTCATGGCATGTCTATGAGTATTTAAAAGAAAAAAAACTGCTCAAAGACAAACCCGTACATCGCGTGGTCTTTCACGAAATCACCAAAAAAGCGGTTTCCGAAGCCATCGCCCACCCGACCGAGCTGTCCACCACCCTGATCAATGCCCAACAGGCGCGCCGGGCTCTGGATTATCTGGTCGGTTTCAACCTGTCGCCGTTACTGTGGAAGAAAATCCGCCGTGGCTTATCCGCCGGACGCGTGCAAAGCCCAGCATTACGCATGATTGTCGAACGCGAACTGGAAATCGAGGCATTTAAAAGTCGTGAATACTGGCGCCATACCGCCGAAGCCAGCACCGAAGGCAAACCGTTCAAAGCACGGCTGACCCATTTTAATGGTGAAAAGCTCGAACAGTTCAGCATCACCGATGAACAACGTGCCACCGAGGTACAAAAAGCCTTGTTAGAGGCTGCCGATGGCAAGTTAATGGTTGCTAAGCTGGAGAAAAAACAGCGCAAAAAAAATCCAGCGGCGCCTTTTATTACCTCGACCCTGCAACAGGAAGCCGCCCGCAAGCTTGGCTTTACCACTCGCAAGACCATGATGGTCGCTCAACAATTATATGAAGGTATTGATCTTGGCGGCGAAACCGTCGGCCTTATCACCTATATGCGTACCGATTCGGTCAACTTAGCCGATGAAGCCATCGCCAGCCTGCGGGATTTGATCACACAAAAATTTGGTGCCGAAAATGTGCCCAAACAACCGCGCTCGTATAAAACCAAGTCCAAAAATGCCCAGGAAGCGCACGAAGCGATTCGGCCAACGGATGCCTTCCGTCTGCCGGAAACTGTCAAGAATCGACTGACCCCCGATCAGTTCAAGCTGTATAACCTGATCTGGAAACGTACAGTCGCCTGTCAGATGATTCACGCTACCTTAAATCAGGTCGCAGTCGATCTGCATTGTGGCAGCGACAAAAATGTCTTTCGTGCCACCGGCTCCACCATCGCCAAACCCGGCTTCATGTCCGTCTATTTAGAAGGCCAGGATGATGGCAAGGAAAGCGATGACAAAGAAAGCTTTTTACCGCCGATGGAAGAAGGCCGGCCGGTTGATTTGCTGGATATCAAAGCCAGCCAGCATTTTACCGAGCCACCACCACGATACAGCGAGGCCAGCCTGGTAAAAGCCCTGGAAGAACACGGTATCGGCCGCCCTTCAACCTACGCCTCGATTATTTCCACACTGCAAAACCGCGATTATGTGACCTTAGAAAGTAAACGCTTTCACCCCACCGATGTCGGCCGTATCGTAAACAAGTTCTTAACCGAACATTTCACTAAATACGTCGATTATAATTTTACCGCTAACTTGGAAAATGACCTGGATGCGGTCGCACGTGGCGAGAAAGACTGGATTCCATTGATGGACGCATTCTGGAAACCTTTTATCAAACTCGTCCATGAAAAAGAAGAATCGGTACAACGTAAAGATGTTACTCAGGAAGCTATCGACGAAAAATGCCCGGAATGTGGCAATCCGCTATCCATTCGTTTAGGCCGGAATGGCCGCTTTATTGGCTGTACCAATTACCCAGAGTGTGCTTACACTCGCAACCTGAATGATGATGGCACACAATCGCAAGAACCCGAAGTCGTTGAAGGCCGAAACTGTCCTAAATGCAAATCGGCGCTGGTGATTAAAACCGGTCGTTATGGCAAATTTATCGGTTGCAGCAACTATCCTGCCTGTAAACACATCGAACCACTGGAAAAACCGCTGGATACCGGTGTCGAATGCCCTAAATGTAATCAGGGCACCATACTCAAACGTAAATCTCGATACGGTAAGATATTTTACTCCTGTTCGGAATATCCAAAATGCGACTACGCTTTGTGGAATGCCCCAATCAAGGAAAGCTGCCCAGAATGCGACTGGCCAATTTTAACCCTGAAAACAACCAAGCGCCGTGGCCCTGAAAAAGTTTGTCCACAAAAGGACTGTAAATACGCCACCCCGTATGAAGGCGACCCGGAAGATGTCAATGGCCCAACCGAGAGCAAACAACCGGCCTGAATAGACTGTATTTATTGATGACAGGGATGTCGCGACTTCAACATCTGAGCGGCTGCAAATTCACTCCGCACCTGCATTGCACACCCTGACCTGTAATGTTGGCACTGACGATGTTTCCAGACAAAGTGTCACCACCTGATTATCAGAAAGTGTCGGTGACAATAAGCGCCAATGTTCAGGCAAACCAAATTCTGCTGGAATATCTCTTAAACAAGGCTCTGGTAAAAAGCTGATTTGTACCTTTTCCAGCCCTAATGCAATGCCGCGTCCTACGGCCTTGACAAATGCCTCTTTCGCGGTCCAATACTGATAAAAATGGCGTTCTTTTTCCTGTTTTAAACCATTCCACGCCACCTGTTCGGCGACTGAAAAACAACGCCGAACTAACCCTGCCATACCTTTTCGGGGTCTTATCAATTCGAGGTCGACACCGACTCTGCTATGAGCTGCAAGCGCTAGCACCCAATACTTGTCACAATGTGATAAATTAAAAAATAGTTCTGGAAAATCCGGTAGCCAGGGTTTTCCGAGTTCGGTACGCTCAATAACCAGTTCTGCCGGCGTACAGCCTGTATAATCGGCTAATATTTGTCTGACCCGCGTGCGTATCTCCACAAATTGCTGGCGTGCCTCTGGCCTTCGAATCGACGCGGCCCTGCATTTTTCAGACTCACTCAATAGCCTATCATCGGCTCTACCTTGTAAATAACCGTGCCATAACATCACTGTATCGCTCATTTAGCGCACCCGTGCTAGACCTTCACCCCGCGGATCGCTTGCCGCAGTGAGTCGTCCTGTTTTAAGGTTCCACTGCACCGCCTGCATATTGCCGTAACGATAACCTTTTTCTTTAAGCCTATGCCCTAACGCTTTCAATCCGACTATTTCATCATCGGTCAAGCCGCCTTTTTCATATTGAATCTGATCCGGTATATATTGATGATGAAAACGCGGTACGTTAACCCAGCTATCCGGCCCATATCCGGCGGCAAAATCCAGTGTCGCCAGCAATACCATCGAAATAATCCGGCTGCCACCCGGCGTCCCTAACACCGCAACACGTGATTCATCTTGTAAAAATGTCGGTGTCATGCTCGACAACATGCGTTTGCCAGGCGCAATCGCATTCGCTGCCCCACCGATCAAGCCATAACCATTCTGCGTTCCAGGCCGGGCGACAAAGTCATCCATTTCATCATTCAGCAATACGCCGGTACCTTCGGCCATAAATGCGGCACCAAATGGAAAATTAACGCTTAAAGTGGCCGCGACCCGATTACCTTTATCATCAATAATGGAAAAATGCGTGGTATGCTTTCCGGCGTCCGCCTCAAACCCGGTTTCGCTTAGATAAGCACTGGGCAAAGCCCTGTCGAGTCGAATGTTTTGCCGGCGACCTGCAGCATAATCAGGGTTTAACAATCGCGCAACCGGCGCATCGACAAAATCGCTATCCCCCAAATATAAAGCACGATCATGATAGGCCCGGCGCATCGCTTCGGCTACAACATGTATGCGTGTCACAGCATCAAATTGCGCTAGTGGAAAAGCCGATAAAATATTCAAGGATTCAGTCAAAACAATGCCACCTGATGATGGCAAGGCCGCGCTGGTAATTTTAATGCCGCGATATTCACCTTGAATCGGCGCACGCTCTACGACTTGATACTGATCTAAATCTTGCTGTGTCCAGATACCGCCTCCACGTTTTACCGAAGCGAGTAATTTAGCCGCTACCTCACCTTGATAAAAACCAGCACGGCCTTTTTGAGCTAGCAATTCAAGCGTTCGGGCCAATTCTGGCTGATGTAACACATATCCTACGGCCGGAATTTTTCCGTGATCCAGCAAAACCCGTGCAGCAGTGGGATTTTTCTGTAAGGCGCGCAAACGAAAACGTAATAATTTTTGGTGGCGCGGGCCAATCTCAAAGCCTTGTCGGGCATATCGAATCGCCGGTTGCAAACATACCTCTAATGACAAGCGTCCGTAGCGCTCGGACAAATGCACGAGCGCTGCGGCCAGCCCTGGAATCCCGGCCGCCAATGCCCCATTTTTTGATGCCTGTGGATTAAAGTTCCCCTGTTCATCCAGAAACATATCTGTCCTAGCAGCCAGTGGTGCTTTTTCTCGGCCATCGAGCATAATGCTGTTGTTCTTTTCAGCATCATGCAGCAACCAGAAACCACCTCCACCAAGACCGGAACCGGCCGGCTCCACCACTGCTAGCGCAGCACTCACAGCAACCGCAGCATCGAATACATTACCACCTTGCTCAATCATCTCAAAACCGGCCTGTGTCGCCAAAGGATGCGCACTGGCAATCGCTACTCGTGCCTCAATCGGCCCTGCCTTGACCACAAGAACCAGTAGCAGCACGACCCAATAACTTGATACAGAATAAAAACGCATGTCGCTTCTCGATTAAAAATTCAAAGCAATACACTATAACCTGACAACAGCTTGAGTGCTAAGACTTGGAGTCCATAAAATGTTACATTGATTTTCTTTGGCATTAGTTTGCTGACAAACGCTTATGGAAGGTAAAAACTTATGATTGATTCTGTGCTGGATAAGTTACCCGTTTACCATTTATTTGTCGCTCTGGCGGTGGGTCTGCTGATAGGACTGGAGCGTGGCTGGCATGAACGTGAGGCAGTCGAGGGTGAACGCGTCGCCGGTATCCGAACCTATGGCTTGATAGGGTTACTAGGGGGGTGTTCGGCTATATTGGCACAGTTGAGTCAGGCTTGGCTATTGGGTTTATTTTTTGTCGGTTTATGTTTATTAATGATAACCGCTTATGTGGTGACGACTTTTGGTCATCATAAGGATATTGGCCTGACCAGTCTGGTAGCCGCTTTACTGACTTTTGTGTTTGGTGCGTTAGCAGGTTTTGGCGAAGTGTCGATTGCATCGGCTGCAGCTGTCGTGACGACATTATTATTAGGTTATAAGTCGTCTATTCATGGCTGGCTGAATAGAATCGACGAACAGGAATTACATGCCATCATGCAGCTCCTGTTGATTTCGGTGTTGATTTTGCCTTTATTGCCTAATAGAACCTACGATCCGTGGCAAGCGCTTAATCCATACGAAATCTGGTTGATGGTGGTGTTGATCGCAGCCGTTTCTTTTGTGGGGTATTTCGCCTTAAAAATCGGCGGGCCACGCCGAGGTGCGGTATTTACCGGCTTATTTTCAGGACTGGTGTCTTCGACCGCGTTGACTTTGAGTTTTTCGCGTATGGCACGACATAACCCGGCAATACAGAATGCATTGGCGGCGGGTATTTTAATCGCCTGTTCGGCGATGTTTCCACGCATGCTGCTGTTAGCCTCTATTATCAATGTTAAGTTATTACATCATTTATGGTTTCCGACATTCGTCATGACAATTTGTCTGCTGTTGCCGATAATCTTTTATTTACGCTCGACGCCGCATAAACCACAATCAGCTCATTCACCGATCTCAAACCCATTGGAACTGAAGCCCGCAATTATATTTGGCCTGTTTTTGGCCTTTATTATGTTGTTGAGTAAAATTCTAAAGGTCAGATTTGGTGATGCGGGTATTTTGATACTGTCAGCCATCTCCGGCATTATGGATGTCGATGCCATCAATCTGTCGTTATCGCGCATGAGTCTGGAAGATTTAAACGCTCAAGTCGCCGCAACCGGCATTACCTTAGCCGCAGTGGTGAATACGTTAATAAAAGGCAGCTTGGCCAGCATCATTGGCGGGACTTATATGGGCTTGCGAGTCGGTTTGCCGTTAGCGGTAAGTGCCTTGGCTGGAGTTGTGATTTTATTTATTTAACCCATTCATCAAACGGTATGTTTATACACAAATTCTGTGGATAACTTTGTTGATAAGATGTTTTTTTGCCCTTTGATGGCGCTATTTTTCTATACTTCTCTCAAATTGGTTATTTTTTATACACACTTATTCTTATAACGAAAAATCAATGACTTATATCGAATATTATGTTTTTTTACAGTGAAAATAATTATAAAATCCGGCTTGACATTGTATTTTTTTCGTTATGTGTATAAATCTTTCACTGTATTCTCTGAAAACACGCGGTGCAGCTTGCTACCGGGCTTCATCTTACCGTACCATATTTGTATCTGATGTTACGCGGACGGTTCATCCGCACACCGCGTAGGGGCAATGCATGAATTTCCTCTACTGACTTCGTCTTAACCCAGCAAAACATTCTTTATGACACATCGACAAAAAAAGATCGGCTTTATCGGCATTGGCTTAATGGGAAAACCCATGTGTTTACGCCTGTTGGCGGCAGGGTTTTCAGTAACCGTCTGGAACCGTTCGGCAGCTAAATTAAAACCGGTGCTTGATGCCGGCGCTACGGCGGCCACAAGCGTGGCAGATTTGGTCAGGCAGTCGGATGTGTTGTTGCTGTGTCTGGCCGATACGGCTGTGGTCGAAATGATCAGTCGTACACAAATTTTTCCACATGTAACAGCCAACACACTGATGATTGATTTATCCAGCATAGCCCCTGAAGCCACCCGGCAATTAGCCGATGAAGCGCAGCAGGTGGGTGCCCGTTGGGTGGATGCGCCGGTTTCAGGCGGTACCAAGGGTGCTGAAAGCGGAACGCTGGCGATTATGGCGGGTGG
>NZ_JAEHGD010000002.1:73875-573743 GCF_016097405.1 methane-oxidizing endosymbiont of Gigantopelta aegis | reverse complement strand
TTGTCAGCGTTTTTTGTGAACCATAGCCATTTGATTGGCAATGATTCTTATATTCTTTGCGACGGATAAAATCTCATTAATACTGGCGTTATTTGCATTTTCTAACGAGATAAAAACAGCCGGGTTATTTTCAATTTTCTCTGCAATTGCATAGAGTCGGTCAGCAGTTAGGGGATGTGTCGTAGGATGGGTGTTTTGCAGCAGACCGGTTAATATAAACCAGGTGACCATACCATAAGGAATGGTATGCATCCTACCCATCACATCAAGTGCTAACGCATCGGACTGTTTTTCTTGTTCCTACGCCTGCCGGTTAGAAATGGAGTCATAAGCCGCATGTCGATAATGCCAGTGCCCGAGTTCATGTAGTAATAAAAAGGCCATTCCTGATTTAAGCGTTTTTTGTGATACATCATCTACATAATCATCCAGTTCCCAGGCTTTTTCAGGAATACCTAAGGCTTTTAGTGGTGGTTGTAGATAGTCTTTTTGTTGATAGAGTCTGAAAACATATTGAAGAATTTCAGTTTTATCTTTGTGTTTCGCTTCATACCAGGCAAATGCAATACTCATATCATCAAAAAATTTGACTGACAAAGCTGGAATCGTCATTTCTCCGGTCTGCAAATTCATATAGAAATCAAAAATATCCTGGTTTTCTCCAACCAGTGGAATATTTAATGTGATTTCAGACAGAGTCTTGCGTTCGTTGGGTAATAAATATCTGCGAATATTATCGAACAAGACTATTTTTATATTTTTACCGTAATGTGACTGGACATATAAAAGTTGTTCGGGACGATAGAGGTGACTGAAATCTTTAGCCTTTAAGGTGGCAGAAAACAATAACAAAAGACTAAGGATAATGACAGCCGGAATATGAGTTTTAGTAGGGGCATGCAACAGAGACATCGGAAAAAACTCCTCGTAAATTAGGATTTTTAATATTATCTAGGCCAAAATCCAGGATGCTGATGTCTCCCCATGCAGATTGATTCCAAACGGGTTTGAGTAAGGCTGTTTTTGCTTCAGATAGAGCAATTGAAATAGACGGTTGCAACTGAATCTTTTTAACAGCCAGGAGTTTTTTTAAACAGTTTATCTCGCCAATTTGCTCGATGGCTGCAATACGTTTTTGTTGAATATTACTGTGTTCTGCTGATAAGCCGCCCGTTACACCGGCAAATGATTGAACAGTTTCTGTAGTATTGTTCGTGGTGTCAGCGGCTAGTTTTATACTTTGGCTGATGCCCTGATTTAAATTTTGACTAAGGATAAGTGCACCGAAGGCCAGAAAGAAGGTACCCGGTGCGACACGAGACAAAACGATTTTTATGCCGGGTAGTTCCAGTTTCCCTTCCTGGTCTGACTGATAAGGCAAGTGAAAAAAAAGTTTGTAGCCTAGGAAAATCGCCATCCCACCAAAACCGACGACCATCAAACGTTCCAGCATTCTTAGGATCAATACCAGATCTGTATCCATTTTGTGGCCACCCGTTGTTTATCGGATAATTTCTGATATCAGTAAGTGACAATCTCATCCGTTATTTACAGCTATGCTCAAGCAACCTCAAACACCAACTATCTTTTCTGCCTGTGTTACCACTTCGCTCGAAGCCAGTTCCAAACCATTTTTATAGGCACCACTTGCCGCTTCCGGTTCGCCTTTTTGCAATAATAGATCACCTAATAATTGATACGCGGCAACGGTAGGTTCGATGCTTAAACTCTTTTTCAGGTATTGCTCGGCTTTTTCCATTTGTCCGGATTTCAAGCAGAGTTTTCCCAGCATGCGCAATAAAACGGCATCGCTCGGATGAACGGCCAGCCATTTTTCGGCAGTTTGTAATTGTTTTTCAGGGTCTTGTGAATCGATATTGCCGTATAACACCAATAAGGTAGCATCCCAATTTTTAACAATGGCATCAACTAAGTCACTTTCAATTCTGTCACCTGCACCGGCTTCAATCATGGCGGCAAAATAAATAGCATTGACGCCTGGTGCTAGTTTGATATGTTCTGGCACACTCTCCCAACAGGCCTGAATAGCATCAGCATCTTTTTGTTCGGCTTCCCTTCGCAGTAAATTGCTATAGGTTTCCGTTTCCAGTAATTTGACTTCCGCTTCCATCAATATTTTATTTTTATGCAAGGATGGAATCAGCTTTGACAAACCCTCCCAATCACCGACGCGCCGATAAGCCTGATGCATCATTTTTAGCACGCTGGCATGATTAGGATCGATAGAATGCAATTTACTCAGGGTTTGCAAAGCCTGGTCAAATTGTTCATCTGATAAATAAAGCTCGGCCTGGGTCAATCCTACAGCGATGTCACTACCACCGGCTTTTTCGGCCGCCTTTTTTAGATATTCATCACGTTTTTCTACCGCACCACGCGATTGTGCCGCTTTTGCCGCCGTCAAATAATGTAATAAAGGCGCACCGCTGTTAGCGGCATGCTTGATCAGGGTTTTTTCGGCACGTTCCCAGTTGCCTTCGGCCGAATCAACCAAACCCGCGACCAGTGCATCTTGAGAGCGATCAAATTTAATCTTTTTGCTTTTTTCTTTTATTTTCCCTGGCAAGCGCATCAAGGCGCCCAGAAAACGAAAAAACACATAAAAAACAAAGAATGCTATCACCAGTGCTACCGCAAAAAATACCAGTGAAGTTTCCATCGACCAGTGCCCAAAACCGATCAGAACATAGCCTGGATTATCATATTGGGATAACCAGCTGTGAATGGCGAAGGCGACCGCAATGGCAATCAATAAGGGCAATAAAAAGCTCAATAATTTTTTCATGATATCAGTTCATCGAGTTCTGCGTACCTGAATCCGGAATACTCACCGGCTGTGGCGCAACGGTATTGACTGAATTGGCTTTACTCAGCCCCTTATCTTTTTCCAAGCGTAGCTTGCTAATATCTTTAAGCATTTTCAATGACTTACTGATATCTGGGAATTGTCCTTGCAAGGAAACCTTGGCCAAAATATCAAGCTCTTGCTGGAAGGCTTTGCCGTTACGGTCCAGGGCAAAATTATCTTTCAGCCACTTTTTAGCATCCTGAATAGCGGCTTGATACAAAGTGTCATTTTGCTGCACCAATGCAATTTTGATCATTTCCAGCTTTACACTCAACTGTTCCCGAATAAATTGTGCCTGTTCAGGGGTCAGAATTTCGCCAACCGGTTTATCGCTGTGCCTGACAACGACGTAATCACCTAATTGCCCTAATACACTGGATAAGGCACTATGCTCGCCACTGGCTTTCTCATGTTGATGAATCGGTGCTGATTTCGACAATTTTTTACCAACATAGGGCAACAATACCGATAATTGGGGAATTTTATCATTCAGGGTTTGTAGTCTGGCATAGAGTCCAACAATATCGGGCACTTGTACCGAACGTAATGCAGCCAGCTCTTTAGCAATTTCTGAACGCACCTTAAAAACTGCCGCATCGCCACTCTCTCGCAAACGCTGATCAGCTGCTTCCAAGGCTTCACGTGTGGTATTGACATCACCCACTAAATGTAGCCTTTCATTAGCGACACTGAGTAGATATTCAGCATCGGCAATCAGCCAGTCTCCACGCGTCTTACCTAACTGGCGCTCTATCCGTGCAATGGATTGCATCAGTTCTTTTTTAGCTGTGGCCAATTTTTCATCGTGCAAACTGGAAAAATCGGCCAGCGCTTTATTGAAATGATTTTCTTTGCCCGTTATGTCAGCATCAAGTGTCGCCAGCTGTGATTGCATCGCCGCTATCTGCGATTGAAATGCATTGATTTGCCTACTCATTTCAATCAACTTCTGATTATCTTGCGTGCTCAGGGTATCCTGATGTTCACGCAATTGTTGCAGTAAATAAAAACCTGCCCCGGCCAGGACAATCACACCAACGGTGATAAGAATGCCGAACCATAGGCCGGCTTTTGATTTTTTTTCAACAACCTTGACCGTTTCTTTTTCTGTCTGATTTTGTTGCTGCTCTTCAATAACTTCAGCCACTTTTTTCCCCGTTGTTTAACATCTTCAATGTATCGACAATCGCCTGTTCCGATACGTCCTGGCTCACCAGAACCCGCCTGAACCCCAAACCTGCCGCTATTTCAGCAATTCTAGTACTGATAACGACTACTGGAATAGAGCGTAACGTATCATCAGGGTTCAACATTGTGCATAAATTTTGTACCGCTTCACCACTCATCAACACAATGGCTGATAAGTCATTGCGCTCCAATAAAGTCTTGATTTTTCGATGATCGCTTTTAGGCTTTATTCTGCGATACACTTCCATATAATCTGTCTCGGCGCCCCGCTGCTTCAGCGTCTGCGCCAGTTTCTCGCGCCCGCCTTCCCCCCGCACAATCATTACCTTTTGCCCAGTTAAATCCTGCCATTCTGGCATTTGCAACAGGGCTTCACTGTTATAACCGTTTAGCGGCATTAAATCCACCGCAATACCGTGTTGCATTAAGGCTGTCGCAGTCGCCTTACCGATTGCCGCCACATCAATAGCTTCGGGCAGCTCGATTTTTCCACCGAGCATATCTGCCATATAATTTACTGCATTGGCGCTAATAAATACAATCCATTGATAACCACTCAATTGTTGCCATTTTTGCTTGGCCTGATCAAGCCTTATGCTTGGCGCTATCGCCAAAACCGGAAAAGACACCGCCTCACCGCCTGCTTGTTCGATAGCCTTTATCAACGCGGCGGATTGATGTTCAGGGCGTGTCACTAAAACTTTTTGCCCCGACAGAACCTGTTTCATTCAATCCTGATATAGGGCCGTTAAAATTTCATTGGCGCCTTGTTGTAACAAGTCTTCCGCCACGGCCTGACCGATTTTTTCGGCATCGTTCAAACTGCCGGATTGCTCGGCGCGATAAATAACCGAACCATCAGGCTGTCCGACCAGGCCACGCAAATATAATTGGTCATCAATAATTTCGGCAAAACCAGCTATCGGTACCTGACAGCCACCATTTAAACGGGCATTCATGGCGCGTTCTGCGGTGACACGAACATGGGTCTGCTCATCATGCAGTGCGTTAAGATAATGGTGGATAGTCGCATCATCGGATCGGCACTCAACACCTATCGCACCCTGCCCAATCGCAGGCAAACTGTCGCTCGGGTCGATGCGCTGAGTAATTCTGTCGGCCATCCCCAGCCGTTTCAAACCGGCCGATGCCAGAATAATAGCGTCATAGTCACCATTGTCGAGTTTAGCTAGACGGGTATTGACATTGCCACGCAGATTTAAAATTTCGGCATGCGGAAAACGTGCTTTTATCTGGCATTGTCGCCGTAAACTACAGGTACCAATGCGTGCATTTTCCGGCAAATCTGCAATATGTTGATATTGATTGGAAACAAAGGCATCGGTTGGGTCTTCGCGCTGTAAAATAACCGCTAAATGCAGCCCTTCTGGAAATTCAACCGGAACATCTTTCATCGAATGCACAGCAATATCGGCCGCGCCCTCTAACATGCCTTGCTCCAGTTCTTTAACGAACAGCCCTTTACCCCCGACTTTAGCCAATGGCGAATCTAGAAGCTTGTCGCCCCGAGTCACCATCGTCACCAATTCGGTTTTCAGTTCTGGAAAAGCCTGCTCCAAACGCTGTGCGACATATTCAGCCTGCCATAGCGCCAATGGACTTTTGCGTGTTGCAATACGAACAATGTGTTGTGTCACGTCAATCCCAAATAAAAATCAAACCCTTATTTTACCCTATCTGGCACAAAACGCATCGCCCAGATAAATTGCAGACATAAAAAAAGGGTTATTGCTTGGCAATAACCCTTTTATCAAACATTTAAAATGTTTAGAAATTCAGGTACAACGTTTTTAAACCTTTGAAGCTTTCAACCGCTTTAGCGATTTGTTCTTTAGCTTTTTCCATATTACCTTTTTTATAGGCTGAACGGGATTTTCTCAGGTAACCGTTAGCTCTTTCTTTTTCACGGTTAACGGTTGCACTTTCAATACGATTCAAATTTTGTTTTGCTTTTTTATACAGCGCCAACATTTCTTTCTTGTCGGCCGCACCGTTTTCCAGTGCTTGCTGAACAGTTTCTACAGATTCAATCGCATCATCAAAGATTGCAAGCAATTGTTCTTCTGTTTGATTTTCAATTTTACCGGCAGGTTTGGCCATAATGGATGGCGCCGCGGTAAAAATAGAAGCTGTTAACAAAATAAAAGTGAGTTTTTTCAGTAAAGACATTAATAATTCCTTGGGTGTAATTTTAAATCATGTGTTCATAACAACACACATGGACTATACCATAGTTCTCCAAAAAATCCTTTAAAAAAAATAACTTACATTTCAAGTGGTATTTATCCATTGCAGATTTCCTCCCTCCAGAAATTATGTTTTCACCCGTAAAACAATTTTTCCGATATGTTGGCTCTGCAATATAATCTGATGCGCCAATTCGGCCTGCTCCAACGGTAAGACTTTATAAATCACGGGCTTAACTGTCGCGCTTTCAAGTAATGGCCAAACCCTTTCCTTTAATTTCCGGGCAATTTCCGCCTTAAATTCATCACTGCGTGCCCTTAATGTTGAGCCGGTAATCAACAGCCGTTTGCACATGACAGTCCATAAATTAATTTCACTTTTTGCCCCTTGCTGGATGGCGATCTGCAACAAACGCCCTTCTTCGGCCAGAATTTTCAAATTTTTGGGGAAATATGGCCCTGCAATCATATCCAGTACTATGTTGACGCCTTTTTTGTGCGTCAGCCGGTCAATTTCGGTCACAAAGTCCTGTTGTTTATAATTAATCGCACTCGCGGCATCGAGCTGCTCACAGAACTGACATTTTTCTTCACTGCCCGCAGTCACATAAACCGTTGCACCAAAAGCGTTTGCCAACTGTATCGCCGTGGTGCCGATGCCGCTAGCACCGCCATGTACCAACAATGATTCGCCTGGTTGCAATTGTCCGCGATCAAACACGTTGCTCCAAACTGTAAAAAACGTTTCCGGCAATGCAGCCGCCTCAATCAAACTCAAGCCTTCAGGCACCGGCAAACATAGCGCAGCACTGGCAACACAATATTCGGCGTAGCCCCCACCCGTAACTAATGCACAAACCGTATCGCCCGGTTGCCACTGATTGACCTGATTGCCGACAGCGACAATCACACCGGCCACTTCCAGCCCTGGAATATCCGAAGCACCGGGTGGCGGCGGATAAACGCCCTGCCGCTGCATAATATCGGGTCTGTTGACACCCGCCGCATACACTTCGATTAACACTTGATGCGGTTCAGGCTCAGGCTTTGGCCTTTGCGTCAACTGTAATTGCCCACCATCATCTGTTGTTTTAATTTCAATGGCTTGCATCACTGTTTAAAAAACCGTTTAAAACGGCGTATTATACGCGCTTTACGTTCTTATAAAAAAATGGAAAAAATATGATACAAGCAGGTATTGTTGGGGGAACCGGCTACACCGGCGTTGAATTATTACGGCTTCTGATTCCACATCCCGATGTTGAGGTCACTGTCGTAACCAGTCGCGCCGATGCCGGCAAACGTGTAGATACGATTTACCCTAGTCTCAGAGGCTATTGCGATCTTTGTTTTAGCGCACCCAATGTCGATACGCTGGCCGAATGTGATGTGGTATTTTTTGCGACGCCGAATGGAACCGCCATGACTATGGCCGAGGCACTGCTTGCACGTGGCGTTAAAGTGATTGATTTGTCAGCCGATTTTCGATTGAAAGATATTGATGAATGGCGTCAATGGTATGGTATGGAACATGTTTGTCCGGATTTAGTTGCTGAAGCGGTTTATGGCTTACCTGAAGTCAACCGGGAAGCCATCAAAACGGCACGGCTGATCGCCTGCCCAGGCTGCTACCCCACCGCCGTACAACTTGGCTTTCTCCCCCTACTGAAACATCAGTTGATCAATCAAAGCACATTGATTGCCGATGTTAAATCCGGCGTCAGTGGTGCAGGCCGCAAGGCTCAGCTATCATCACTGATGAGTGAAAGCGGTGAAAGCTTTAAGTCCTATGCGGTCGCAGGCCACCGCCATTTACCGGAAATCCGGCAGGGTTTACAAACACAAAGCCAAAAGGTCGTCCAATTAACCTTTGTACCGCATTTGACACCGATGATTCGTGGTATTCACGCCACCCTGTACGGCACATTGCTTGATAGCGAGAAAAATCTGCAAAAAATCTTCGAAGATTTTTACCAAAATGAAGCATTTGTAGATGTACTCCCTGAAGGCAGCATGGCTGATACCCGTAATGTACGTGGTACTAACCGCTGTCAGATTGCGATTCACCGCCCACAGAACGCGAGCACCGTCGTCGTTTTATCGGTAATTGACAATCTGGTCAAAGGTGCAGCCGGACAAGCGATACAAAATATGAATCTGATGTTCAACCGAGATGAAACAAGCGGTTTAACACAACTTGCCTTATATCCTTAATCTCTAATAACACAATACAATGACACTGGAACAATTTTTAACCCAATTAAAACAACACCCTGAGACCATTCAATTCAGCCAGACCATGGCCGTTATCGAACAACACTATGATTACCAACCAACCGAATTCCAAAATGGCGACGGTGACGATGCGCTAATCAATGCGGCGGGAACCAACGAAGGCTCCTGCAAAATTTTTGCTTTCGCCAAGCGACATAACTTATCGCCCGAACTGACTCTGCATCTGTTCGGTGACTATTACCGCCAACATGTATTGGAAAGTCCAGAAGGCAAAGATCATCAAAATATTCGCCGCTTTATGCAATCCGGCTGGAATGGCATTCACTTTGCTGCCGACCCACTCTCGGAAAAAAACTGACCACTTCACGTGCGCTAAATGTCATTCATAGTCCGTTTGGGTTCTTACAACAGCAACAAACCGCCTATTTAACCACCGTTCCATTATTAGCCAACTTAAGACAATGGTTTAAGCAGCAGGGCGCGCTGATAAACAGCCGCTTTAACCCGACTGCTTTAAACTTGTCTACACCTTTAAAATGGCGCGGCCAAACCGTTAAACGCCTTATTTTTTGCCAAGGCCATGAAAATCTGGAAAATCCCTGGTTTAACTATTTGCCGTTAAAACCAGTCAAAGGTGAAATTCTGACCGCTTTCAGCCCGGTTCCTTTAATCGACACACTACTCAATTATGGCCATTGGTTTATACCACTGGACAATTTTCCGCTATTTTTGTCCATCACCCACAGAAATCGTAGAGAAACAGATTGTTCGACGGGTCTTAATAAATACGTAATTTATCCATGTGTGCATAAAAATTCAGGTTTTTGGTTCAATTTTTTGGGTATTTCTGCTTCCCTATTTCATGTGCATCTCAGCATCAAGATGACGGGTCTCATGTTCTAGCCCCCAGTCATCGGTGTAATAACGGCCAATATTTAAAGGGCTAGTAACGCTTTTAATTCTTTGAAAACAATGTCCTTACGCTTGCCAAAAACATAAGCGAGTACCGTGTTGGTTTTATGATCAACAGCGTGCCATAGCCAGCGTTGATTGCTTTTATTGCCTACAAAGACCACTGTTCATCCACTTCGGCCTCTTCACAGCAGACCTGCTCTAACCTGACCTCCAATGGTTTCCCTTGATCAAAGGTCTGAAAAAGAGGGTTCACCTGAACAAGACTGTTTTCTTTTATTTTTTTTAAAGTGCGGGTCACTGTTTTTTATTGATTTTAAGAACCCGTGCTAAATGCTTAAGTCTTGCAAACACATTTTTCAACGTGGAGTATGGCGATATTTGCTAGAGACACCAATCTTCTGGATATCATTTCCCGAGATTGTACTTCTTTTTTCTTGGCTAAATACGCTCATTTTTGTCTCCTGATTTAAAATTTCCTAGGCGACAGGTATGTTGACATAGGGGGATACCGAAAAACAACTGCGTCTAGCGCGCTATTTTTACCGTCAACTAGCCCAGTTTTTTGGTCAGCCCTTTTATCGAGTCATATGCTTCGCCGCCTGTCACTGAGAAATGAGCGAAAAAAGACCACAGTTGCCATGACCGGCCAACGAATTTTTTTAATCCAGTATTCCCGGCGACAGATTTCATAGTCCGTTTGGGTTCTTACAACAGCAACAAACCGCCTATTTAACCACCGTTCCATTATTAGCCAACTTAAGACAATGGTTTAAGCAGCAGGGCGCGCTGATAAACAGCCGCTTTAACCCGACTGCTTTAAACTTGTCTACACCTTTAAAATGGCGCGGCCAAACCGTTAAACGCCTTATTTTTTGCCAAGGCCATGAAAATCTGGAAAATCCCTGGTTTAACTATTTGCCGTTAAAACCAGTCAAAGGTGAAATTCTGACCGCTTTCAGCCCGCTTTCATCGCCGGGCTTAAAATGGCTTTGGCGCTAAGGGCAGTTTACAGATTCCTTATTACAGCCAGTTCTTCATTCGCCATTTGTTACACAACACGCCCTTGCCCCCAGACTGCGATATTCGCCGCTATGACTAAACCCTTATCCTTAACACAACAAGTGCATCAAATCATTCGCGCCCATTTAATGCCGGAAGATTACGCCATCGACGCCACCTGTGGCAATGGCCATGACAGCGTTTTCCTAGCCCGACACGCCGCCCATGTGTTTGCTTTCGACATCCAAAAACAAGCGATAGAAAATACACGAAAACGTATCCATGATGAAGGCTTAACGGACAAAGTCAGCCTGTATTGCACCGGCCATCAGCATCTTGCCGAAACTGTGCCGTCACAATTCCATCAACGTATTAAGGCGATTACTTTTAACCTAGGTTATCTTCCCGGCAGTGATAAACGCATCATCACCCAAGCAGAATCGACCCTGAAAGCATTGCATGCCAGCCTGCAACTACTCGCCCCAACCGGCCTGATTACGCTGTTGATTTACCCCGGCCACAGCGGTGGCGATACGGAATACCACAGCATACAACATTGGCTAAGCCAGTCTTCCGACCCGCTTCAAATCGACGTCATTGAATCGGCCCGAATCCGCCCTGGCAGTCCACTACTGTATGTGTTACAAAAAACCCGTTTCAACAACACCCTGGACAGACTATGAAAGCCATTGCCTATCAAGCCGACCGTATTCTTCGCGATATTGAATTACCCAAGCCTTCTCCTGACATGCATGATTTGGTAGTGGAGGTAAAAGCCGTTGCGGTGAACCCGGTGGATAATAAAATCCGCCAGCGGATAACGCCGGATGCAGGAGAATTTAAAGTCTTGGGCTGGGATGCTGCCGGTATTGTGCAGGAAGTGGGGGAGCGGGTAACCTTGTTCAAGCCGGGCGATGCAGTTTTTTATGCCGGCGCAATCGATAGGCCCGGCTGTTTTTGCGATTTTCACCGCGTAGATGAACGCATTGTCGGCCATAAGCCTGAGTCATTGAGTTTTATTGAAGCGGCTGCTTTGCCACTCACGAGTATTACTGCCTGGGAATTGTTATTCGACAGGCTTGCTGTCAGCACAGATAACATAGGGCGTTTATTGATTGTCGGTGCGGCAGGCGGTGTCGGCTCTATGTTGACGCAACTAGCACATCATTTAACCGAATTAACGGTGATTGGAACAGCCTCACGTGAACAAAGCCAAGCTTGGGTTAAAGCGATGGGGGCTGATTTTATATTGAATCATCAACAGTCATTAGTCACACAGCTTAAACAACTGGATTTTGATAGTGTCGATTTAGTCGCTAGCCTGACCCATACCGATGCGCACTTTGCTGATTTAGTGGACTGTCTTGCACCTCAAGGCAAGCTTGGATTGATTGATGACCCGAAAAACATCGACATCGGCTTATTAAAACAAAAAAGCCTGTCACTGCATGGGGAGTTTATGTACACCCGCCCCTTGTTCAAGACCGATGATATGATTGAGCAACACCGCTTGTTAAACCGAGTCGCCCAACTGGTAGATGCCGGCATTTTAAAAACTACCTTACAGCAATGCATGGGGCTATTGAATGCCGAGAACCTGGAAAAGGCATTGACAACATTAAATCAGGGCCACACCCTCGGCAAGATTGTACTGGAAAATAACACCAGTCCTTAGGGGCTGTTGTAATTATGTTGAAAATGGGAATTTATGACAAACCTTGTCTTCGAAAAACAGTCGAAGGTATTTTTTATCGCTTGCGAGTAGGTTGTCCCTGGAGAGATTTACCCACGGCTTTTGGTAATTGGAATGCGGTATATAAACGATTCAATGACTGGTCTCGTAAAGAAAAACTGATGGGTATTTTTAACGCCTTGGTTGTTGATCCAGACCTGGAATGGGAATTTATTGATGGGAGTATTGTGAAAGCACATCAGCATAGTAGTGGTGCGGCCTGTGAACAAGAAACAGCGATAGGGAAATCTGTCGCCGGGAACACCAGTAAAATTCATATGGCCGTTGATGCCTGTGGTCTTCCTATTCATTTCTCAGTGACAGGCGGCGAAGTTCATGACTGTAAAGAAGCACCGAAATTAGTTGCAGAGCTCCCAAAAAGGTGACTATATAGTTGCTGACAGAGGCTATGACAGTGAAGCATTACGTCTTCAAATTAAAGACAAAGGGGCTCCCTAATATCTACAGATAAAAAAAAGGCAGATTCTAATGAATCTGCCTGAAAACAATCCACAATCTTTTTAAAGAGGATAGTGCTACATGTCAGTTTGCCTCCGACATGGGTATAGTTTAACGAACAGTTGCATCATTGTTATTGACTTAAATCAACTTTTGTTCAGATGCTTGCCACAAACCGGCAATATCTTGTAATTCTTTCAACAATACCGTAATTTTTTCCAGGTCTATGCTTTCTTCCGATTTAACCAGCGCTACCAGTTGCCGATAGCGCTCCACCGCTTGATTAAAACATTGATACCAGTTTTCTATTCTATCTTTAACGCTAAGACCAGGTTGTTGTAGAACTGATAGCGACAAGGCACTAATAATACTGCTAAACTCTTCTCTCGCCGTTCGCCTTGCCAAAGCTTGCCATAGGCTTTTCTGCGGCAGTTTGAAAATTTCTTCCCGTAGCCACAGAAGATCCAGTGATTCGATCAGAGTAAAAAAGACCTGCGCACATTCTTCCAGTGGTTTTTGGGATTTTTTATGCAACCAGACGACATCCAGACATAAATACAACACTTCGGTGGAAACTACCTCCAGTGCCAGCACAGCCGGCACGCCTTTTTCGATGAACGCTTCAACTTGCTGGTCAATTGTTTTATTCAGTTGTTCATTTTGCAATGTCGGCATCACAGTTTTTAATGTCTGAATACCTTGATAATACAAATCCAGCATTTCGACTGTCTGTGTTTCGCTTGTCTGAGTCAAAAACCAATACATGGAACGCTCAATCAAGCGCCTGAGGTACGCAAACAGAGTTTCAGACAATTCACCACTGAGTTGAGTCTGTAATGCTTCGATTTCCTGCCACAACACATCCACTGAGAAAATATAGCAAACACGTTTATAAACACTGACGACACTGGTTATGGAAACATTGCTTTGTTCGAGAACACGGTACGGAAAAACAATACCCATTCGGTTGACCAACGCATTGATCAAGCAGTTCACCACGATATTCTGGGCCAGATAATGCTGCTGAATTTCAGTCGGATAGCGCGTTTGCAAGATCTGTGGAAAATAATCCTGCAATTCCTGTTGAAATAACGGCTCATCAACTGTCACCAGTGCCTTGGCAAACTGTTGCTTCAGCATTTGTTTGCAATAAGCCAACAATACACTGATTTCAGGCCGGTAAAGCCCTTGTTCCTGGCTAATACGCTGGCGTAATTCGTCATTGTCGGGGATCACTTCGAGTTGCCGATCCAGATGCGCTTTTTGCTCCAGGATTTCAATCACCCATTGCACACCTTGCATATCATTTTTTGCCGTTTGCTCAATGGTACAAATCGCCTGATTTTGCAGAATATTGTTATTTAAAACCAGTTTGGCGACATCATCGGTCATCGACAACAATATATCCCGCCGCTGCTTCTCGGTCAGATCGCCTTGCATCACCAGGGTATTGAGTAGAATCTTGATATTGACCTCATGATCGGAACAATCGACACCGGCTGAGTTGTCGATTGAATCGGTATTGATTTTACCGCCCTGTTTGGCATATTCAATACGCCCGGCCTGTGTCAACCCTAAGTTCCCACCTTCAGCCACGACCTTGCAGCGCAATTCGCAGCCATTGATTCTGACCGCATCGTTGCTGCGATCACCGACATCCAGGTGGCTTTCATGTTGCGCCTTGACATAGGTACCGATACCGCCATTCCATAACAAATCAACCGGTGCACGCAAAATACATTGAATCAATTCATTCGGCGTTAACTCGTTTTTGATGATATTCAGTCGTTCCATCATCCGGGGTGACAATCGAATCGATTTACTCTGCCGTGAATACACACCGCCACCCTTAGACAGAATACTGACATCATAATCTGACCATTTTGCGGCCGGCAGTTCAAACAGCCGCTTACGCTCCTGAAAACTCAGTGCCGGATCAGGATCAGGATCGAGAAAAATATGTGCATGATCAAACGCCGCCAGCAGCTGAATCTTGTCGGACAGCAACATGCCATTGCCAAATACATCACCCACCATGCCGCCAATGCCGACGACGGTAAACGGTTTGTTCGCATAATCGATATTCAGATGGGTGAAATGGTGCTTAACCGACTCCCAGGCACCTCGCGCAGTAATGCCCATTTTTTTATGGTCATAACCGACCGAGCCTCCTGAAGCAAAAGCATCCCCCAACCAGAATTGGTATTCTAGCGATAAGGCGTTAGCATAATCAGAAAATCGGGCGGTCCCTTTATCGGCCGCAACCACCAGATAGGTATCGTCACCATCATAGCAATTGACATTTTCGGGCTTGATCGCCGTGCCATCTCTTAGGTTATCGGTTAAATCGAGTAGCCCGCGAATAAAAATCTGATAACACTGCACGACCTCCTGTTCGCGTTGTTGCCGTGCTGTCAGAGCATCGAGTTTTTTGACGACAAAACCGCCCTTTGCACCGGTTGGCACAATGACGGCATTTTTGGTCATTTGCGCCTTCATCAGGCCCAGAATTTCGGTACGAAAATCCTCACGCCGATCGGACCAGCGCAATCCACCTCGTGCAATTGGTCCACCGCGTAAATGAATACCTTCGACACGCGGCGAATAGACAAAAATTTCGACATACGGTACGGGTTTGGGAATATCTTGTACCTTGTTTGAATCAAATTTGATGGAAAAATACGGAATACCCTGTTCATCGAGCGGATTACAGAAGTAATTGGTTCTGACCGCAGCCAGTAACAGATTAAGGTAACGCCTCAAGATACGGTCTTCATCTAATGACTGCACGGTGTCGATCGCTGCATTGATCGTTTCAATCAATGCTTCGTCACTGTTTGCATCGATCTCAAGCGACGGATCAAAACGTTGATTGAAAAATTGAATCAATAGGCGGACAACATCTGGATTGTCGGCCAATGTTTTTTCAATATACGATTGGCTGAAGGTAATCCCGATTTGGCGCAGATATAAATAAAAACAGCGTAAAATATTGACCTGTTGCCAAGATACGCTGGCTTTTAAGACCAATTGGTTAAAGCCATCATTTTCAACTCGCCCTATCCAGCATTGTTCAAAGGCATCTTGAAAGCGTGCTTTGAGATTTTCCAGATTAAGTGCGGATAAGTCCTTATCAATAATCAGTCCAAAATCATGAATCCATAAACTTTTGGGGTCATCTTTTTTACGAATTTCATACGGTCGTTCATCACAAACCCGAACCCCCATGTTTTCCAGCATAGGCAGACTTTTAGACAGCGACACCTGGCCCCGACTGAAAATTTTAAAACGTAAGGACTTATGTTTATTCGCGGTCAATGGACTATAGAGTAAAGATTTAGCTTCTAAATCCTGGCTGAGCAGACTTTCGAGTTTTTCAATATCCAATATTGCCGTTCTGACCGATACTTCGTCTCGATAAGCGGCCGAAAAAGCCTCTTTATAACTTTCATACAAAGCATTCGCGCGTGCTTCACCGTAATAGCTGACCAATTCCTGTTTTAAAGAATCGATCCATTCGGACAAGACATTAACGATTTTTTGCTCAATTTCGCGAACATCGACCGCAATTTCTTCATCGATATCGGTATGAATAATAAAATGCACGCGCGCCAGAATAGATTCAGACAACTGAACACTGAAATCGATATGCTTAGCCTGAAAAACCTCATTGAGAATTTGCTGAATCTTTTTCTGGAGGTTGTGTGATAACGTTCGCGCGGCACAAAAACCAATAAAGAGACAAAGTGACCATATAAATCCTGCCGCAAAAAGACTTTGACATGTTGTCGTTCCTGCAATTGCAACACGCCATAAACATAGCGATACAAGCTGTCTTCATCTGCCTGCAACACTTCATCACGCGGTAAGGTTTGCAATACAAACAACAAGGCGCGGGATTGATGAGAGCCTTGTCGAAAGGCGAATCGTTGAATGACGTTTTTATTTTATTGCGCACCAACGGAATATCTTTTAATTCTGTCAAATAGGCAGACGAGTTATAAAGCCCTAAAAAACGTTTTTCCCCAACGAGCTGTCCTTCAGTATTAAACTGTTTAACCCCGATGTAATCCATAAATACCGGGCGATGAACCGTTGAACGTGAAGTCGCTTTAGTGATGATAAGGACATTGGGGCCGTTGATTTTTTAAAGGCTTCGGCTGAAATTGAATTTTGGGCCCCAGCAACGGGGTCTGCAATACTGTCACGCAAAATACCTAGGCCGGTTTCGGTGACTGGTATAAATAGCCTTGAAGACGGTGGCTGTTCCTGTAACTGATATTCACGATACCCTAAAAATACAAAATGATTGTCCTGGAGCCATTGCAGAAAAGCGATCTCTTCAGGGTCAACATTTCCCTTCTGGCTTAATTCCTGAATAATCATCTGCATTTTTTTGACACATAGCGTCCAGTCTTCAGTGGCTGCAGCCACATCGCGTAATATCGCTGACAAGCGCTGTTTTAAATAGGCATGACGGGCCACATCGGTTTGTCGGTCAATTTCAAAATGCAGAAAGCTTTCCCGACTTGCCGCCTCATCATCGGCTGCCAGGCGCAATAGTTCGCCTTGTTTGTTTCTGACCACATTGAAAACAGGATGAATAACCAAATGATTGGTCAGCCCCTGGCGGTTGATTTCCATACTGACCGATTGCAACAGAAAAGGCATATCCTGAATGACGATTTCAATAATCGTATGGGGTGATTGCCAACTGTGGTCTTCCAAGGTGGGATTGTAAATATGGATTTTCAGCTCATCCGGCTGGCGCTGCAAAGCCAGGTTCCAGTGCGACAACATCGCACCGTACAAATCTTCAATCGCAATATGTTCTAAGTCATCGAAAGGGACATTCTGGTAATACTGACGGGCAAAATCTTTTAAGACTTCAACACTGTCAGCAGAAGACTTTTGTTCAATATAGTGACAAAGCTGGTTAAGAATATTTTTTGTTGACTGGATTTTCCATATCAGATTCCTGTGCGGCATGACGCAATATGCGTCACTTAACCTTAGCGGCTAACCTTTAAGATTAGGGGCTGTTGCCATTTCACATAGGTAACCATAAAAGGCGCAAGCCAGAGCGATAGAGCCTTCAAAATTTCGTTTGAGTTTGTCATATCGCGTGGCGATCGCTCTGAAATGCTTAAGTCTTGCAAACACATTTTCAACGAGATGGCGATATTTGTAGAGACACCAATCCATTTCATCATTTCCCCGAGTTGAATTCTTTTTTCTTGGGATAACAGGAACAGCCCCTTTGTCTTTAATTTGAAGACGTAATGCTTCACTGTCATAGCCTCTGTCAGCAACTATATAGTCACCTTTTGGGAGCTCTGCAACTAATTTCGGTGCTTCTTTACAGTCATGAACTTCGCCGCCTGTCACTGAGAAATGAATAGGAAGACCACAGGCATCAACGGCCATATGAATTTTACTGGTGTTCCCGGCGACAGATTTCCCTATCGCTGTTTCTTGTTCACAGGCCGCACCACTATTATGCTGATGTGCTTTCACAATACTCCCATCAATAAATTCCCATTCCAGGTCTGGATCAACAACCAGGGCGTTAAAAATACCCATCAGTTTTTCTTTACGAGACCAGTCATTGAATCGTTTATATACCGCATTCCAATTACCAAAAGCCGTGGGTAAATCTCTCCAGGGACAACCTACTCGCAAGCGATAAAAAATACCTTCGACTGTTTTTCGAAGACAAGGTTTGTCATAAATTCCCATTTTCAACATAATTATCTTCAGTTTCTCCCAAAGTTCATCCGTAAGCAGTTGTCGCGGCATAGTTTGCTTGTTTTTGAGTCAAAATAAACAATCTATGTGGCGGAGTTATTGAATTTCAAGGGGGATTTTCAAAACGGCAACAGCCCCTACAAACTTTCTATTCGCTGCAAGGGTTGTACAATGCCCGAACAAACGCTTCAGCACAACATGATAGCCCAAGTGGCGATTACCGATGATAATTAAATCTGCGCCCGGCTTTAACACTTTTTAGCCTGCCGGAACATGCGCCGGGCAATATGATCGCCGACTGCATGCTGCTGATGAAAAGGTGGATTACACAGAATCAGATCGGCACTGTTTTCGGCAATTCCGCTTAAACAATCCGTAGCAATGAAATCGGCGCGTCGACTGACGCCAAATGCCTGCTCAAAATTCATTCTAGCCGAATCCAGCGCCATAAAGGATTCATCGACAAACTGAATATGAGCCACCGGGTTTTGCCGCGCAAACATTAAACCCAACACACCATTACCGCAGCCTAAGTCAACCACTTGGCGGTAGCGCGGGTTAACCGGTAAATGCTGCAACATAAAGCGTGCACCAATATCCAACCGCTCCCTGGAAAAAACATTGGCATGATTACGCAGCACCAGGTTGCTATTCTCCAAAACATACTGACTAGGATAAGGATTTTTTGGCGTACTTTTAGCTAAATCAGGTGAAACATAAATCAGACGCGCTTTCTTGCGCGCTAACGATGTCGTCGTCGGCCCTATCACACGCTGAAACAGCTTAAAAACTGTTTTAGGCAGATTTTTAACCATCCCTGCGGCGATAATACGGGTTGAAGGCTTAAGTAGCGGCCGCAATTCAAGCAGTTGATGTTCCAGTAAAGCCAACGTTTTAGGAATTTTAATCAACAAAACATCGATCGCGTTTTCCGGCTTTTCCAGACTGCCCAACAGCGTAACTTGCTCTAGGGGCTGTTGCCGTTTTGAAAATCCCCTTGAAATTCAATAACTCCGCCACATAGATTGTTTATTTGACTCAAAAACAAGCAAACTATGCCGCGACAACTGCTTACGGATGAACTTTGGGAGAAACTGAAGATAATTATGTTGAAAATGGGAATTTATGACAAACCTTGTCTTCGAAAAACAGTCGAAGGTATTTTTTATCGCTTGCGAGTAGGTTGTCCCTGGAGAGATTTACCCACGGCTTTTTGGTAATTGAATGCGGTATATAAACGATTCAATGACTGGTCTCGTAAAGAAAAACTGATGGGTATTTTTAACGCCTTGGTTGTTGATCCAGACCTGGAATGGGAATTTATTGATGGGAGTATTGTGAAAGCACATCAGCATAGTAGTGGTGCGGCCTGTGAACAAGAAACAGCGATAGGGAAATCTGTCGCCGGGAACACCAGTAAAATTCATATGGCCGTTGATGCCTGTGGTCTTCCTATTCATTTCTCAGTGACAGGCGGCGAAGTTCATGACTGTAAAGAAGCACCGAAATTAGTTGCAGAGCTCCCAAAAGGTGACTATATAGTTGCTGACAGAGGCTATGACAGTGAAGCATTACGTCTTCAAATTAAAGACAAAGGGGCTGTTCCTGTTATCCCAAGAAAAAAGAATTCAACTCGGGGAAATGATGAAATGGATTGGTGTCTCTACAAATATCGCCATCTCGTTGAAAATGTGTTTGCAAGACTTAAGCATTTCAGAGCGATCGCCACGCGATATGACAAACTCAAACGAAATTTTGAAGGCTCTATCGCTCTGGCTTGCGCCTTTTATGGTTACCTATGTGAAATGGCAACAGCCCCTAATGCAATCTTGTTATTACGCAAGTTTTGACAGGTTGCCTGATGTGATAACCAGGAATCCGAAATACTGACAGGGTGATACGGAGACAAGGCTATCGCCAATGCACCAAAGGTATCATTCAGCAGGGTAAGCTGGGCCGATGGCTCCAAAGGCTTCTCGGCCAGCTCATGTAGCAGATATTCATCGGCCGCATCCCAAGCTCGGAATGGATCGCTAGATTGGAAAGGAAAACGTTTTAATTCAAAACACCCTTGCGGAAACTCAGCGAGAATCTCTGTTTTTGTTGTGTTCACAAGGGTACAGTTAAATCAATCTGTAAAAATTTCATCCAGAAAATTCAACAAACTTTGCCAAGATCGCTTATCGGCAGTGGGATGATAAACGGTACCGAAACCAGGATCATTGGCGACCGGATTGGTAAACGCATGCATAGTTTGACCATAAATATGCATTTGCCAATCGGCTCCCGCTTTGGTCATTTCACCCTGAATGCCTAATACCTGTTCGGTTGGTGTCATAGGGTCATCATGGCCATGTAAAATCAACACTTTAGCTTTGATTTCAGGTTGTGGCAGATTATCCGGTAAAACAAACAAACCATGAAACGAAACAACACCCGCAATATCGGCGCCGGTCCGCGCTAAATCCAATACGCATAAACCACCAAAACAAAAACCGATAGCCGCTATTTTATGGTTATCCGCCCACGGCAGTTGTTTGACTGCCGTGAGCGCCGCCAATATACGTTGTTGTAACAGCGCCCGATCCTCTATGAACGGCTGCATTAAGCGACTGTTTTCTTCCGGGCCGGAACCTAAAACGCCCTTACCATACATATCCAACGCAAAGCCCAGGTATCCCAGTTCTGCCAGTTTTTTGCCTTACCCTCGACAAAACTATCCCGTCCGCCCCAAGCATGTGCAATTATACTCTTCGCAAATGAGAATTTAGCATAAAAAGATGACGTAATGGAGTGAAATATATAAAATAAGGCCATGTCGAATTACACCCTTCCAGAGACTGAATTAGCCGATTTGCGCGAAGCCATGGTGAGCTTCGAGAAAAACGTGATGCAGACCGAGTTAAAGCCATCATTCTTTTTAGGTTCAGGCTGGTCAGCAACAAACGTTGCCGAAGCACTTCTCATTGACCGCAATACAATCCGTACCTACTATCGAAAATATAAGAAAGGTGGTCTTGCTAAACTCCTACAAACTCAGCATGTTGGAAGTGCCAGTTTCTTATCGGTTTCAGAAGCGACCGAGTTGGATGAATATCTGCAGAAAAATCTTCACTTAACCGCTAAATCGGTTGCAGCTTACATTAAAGAGCGTTGGCAGGTTCGCTATAGTGAACGCGGTGTGACAGCCTTGCTGCATCGCTTGGGTTATGTCTATAAAAAGCCCAAGCTGATACCCGGCAAAGCTAATGCAAAAGCCCAACTGGAGTTCCTTGAGAAATATCAACAACTAAAGGAAGACAAGCAGCCCGAAGACTTGATATTGTTCATGGATGGTGTTCATCCACAACATAATCCTGTAATGGCTTGTGGTTGGATTAAGCGTGGTGTGGAATTCACGATTCAGAGTAATACCGGGCGTCAACGTCTCAATGTCAACGGTGCAGTCAATATCGATTCTCTGGATACTGTCTGCCGCTTCTATGACACCATCAATGGCGAGGCAACGATTGATCTTTGTAAGGCGATTGAAGAACGTTACCCGAAGGCTGGGACTATTTACATCATTTGCGATAATGCACGCTACTACCGATCAAAGGCTGTCAGACAATTTCTTGAAATGTCGCGAATTGAATTAGTGTTTTTACCGCCGTATGCGCCGAATCTTAATTTGATTGAACGGTACTGGCGATATTTCAAGAAAGAAATCTTATATGACCAGTATTATGAAACATTCAAAGAATTCAAAATAGCCTGCGAGACATTCTTTTCTGAGCCAGAAAAGCATGTCGACAATTTGCGCTCACTTTTAACTGAGAATTTTCAAATTATCGGTGCATGATGGTTTGCTCTATTTTCATGTGCGGAGAGTATAAAACCACAGGGCGCTGTCCTTCAATCTGATCGTCAAAGGCAAAAAAACCCTCTAAAAGCGTATCCTGATCAAGATAATCAACTGTATTGCTGATAATGGTCATGGTTTTTCCTGCTATTTAAGGCGTTACAAAATCGTAAATGACGGTACGATTAACCAAAGGTTTGATCTTTTCATGCAGAATTTTTTTATGCTTAGGATTATTCAAATACGCTTTCAATGCCGCGCGATTTTTAAGCGTCACCGTCACCGCCACATCAAAGGTGTCATCCACCAGTTGGCGCTTGCTGGGCAAAACAACACCAACATGGCGATTGATAACGCCAGGCAAGCCTGATAACTGCTGGCTGGCATCAATAAATTTCTGGCGCATAGCTTCATTACCAGGCTCCTTTAACCAGACAATCACAACATGACTGATAGTCTTGTCCTGCGCTTGAGCAAAAGGCGTTAATAACAATAAAATCAGTAGTGCTGCCAGTTTTGTATAGCTATTTTTCATGACTGTGTTTCTCCAAAATGTGATTGATAAAACCAATGGATGCTTCTTCTACCATATCGAGTACCCGTTCAAAACCGTAGCTACCGCCATAATAGGGGTCGGGGACATCGCGCTCGCCCACATGCGGTGCAAAATCCATAAAATATTGGACTTTATGCAGATGTTCCTCCGGGCAGGCTTCAGTCAAAATGGCAAAATTTTCATTATCCATCGCCAGAATATGATCAAAATCCTCAAAATCGCCATAAATGACTTTTCTGGCACGAATTCCACTTAAATCGTAATCCCTTTCTCCAGCCGCTTTCTGCGCTCTAGGATCAGGCTCCTCCCCAACATGAAATGCATGGGTTCCTGCCGAGTCAATATGAAACAAATGCTGGAGTTGTCTCTGTTCGACCAATGCACGAAAAACACCTTCGGCCGTTGGTGACCGACAAATATTCCCCATGCAAACAAATAAAACCTTAATTCTTTCTTCACTCACCGCGCACTCTCCTTCTACCCCCTAAGAACCTGACTTATCTTATCGACCTGCAAAACAATTTTAAACAAAAAACCCAATAACTACTCAGCGTAAAACGATAAATAGCCAGAAAAAATGACATTTGCATAAAATACTGTCAACAAAATAGAAACAATCCATGCACTGTTAGCTATATTGTCAATAACTCAGCACAAAACTATACTATGCCCATCTTAAATTAACGGAGACAAAATTATGAACACATTACAAAAAGACATTATCAACGGCTTGTTATTCGTCACTGGAATTTTTAGCTTCATTTCTGGTGCATTCATTATTTCAACTGTTCTGTTTGGAGCTTGCGCAATCTTCAGCAACATCAATCCAAACAACAAAACACAACAACAAGCTTAAATTCACCCTTTCCTCCTGTGTAAAAATAAAGCAGCATGGGCTGCTTATCTCACACTCCCACAAAGCCATTTAGCTTTGGGAGTTTTTTTACACTCAAATTTCCGCCACGATTTCCAAAGCAAACATGACAGCATCCTCCCGTCCATGTGCGGCAGGATAATAGTCTTTACGAATGCCAATCTCATTAAACCCCAGGCTCTGATACAAATGAACAGCCTTCCGGTTCGATGGCCTGACTTCTAGAAAAATCGTTTGCGCCTTCCCTCGCACATATTTAATCATATGCTCTAGCATCTTTCGACCGGCCCCTAAGCCTTGCGCGTCAGGGTCAACACAGACATTCATGATATGTGCTTCAGCGGCCGCTATTGAAATAATACAATATCCGATTACCTTCTGGTTCTGGTCTTCGATTACCCAGCAGGTATAATTTGAAGCATTTAAACAATCTTTAAAAATAGCTTCTGTCCACGGATAATTGTAATTTTTGCCTTCAATTTCCAGCACCGCATCAAGGTCATCCGGCCCCATGTAACGAATTCTCATCAAATCTTTCGGACTTACCGAGCCGGGAAACACTTTGGCGTAAAATTCTCTGTCTGCATCATAAATCACAAAATCTTTAACTTTTTCCCATATCCTGCGCATAGCCTTCCTGTAAACCCTGGTAAACGTGCCGGGCAAATTTCAAATCCTGCCAAGCTTTTCGTTTTTCCAATAATGATCGTAATAAATAAGCAGGATGATATATGACTATAACGGGAATATCATCCCATTTATGCACGACACCGCGTAATTTTGCCAGCGGTTGCTTACTGTGCAAAAGGTTTTGCGCAGCAACACGTCCAACCGCCAAAATAATTTTAGGTTTGACCCATGAAATTTGTTGCTCAAGAAAATCAGAACAGGCCGAAATCTCCTCGCTATGGGGATCCCGGTTATTAGGTGGGCGACATTTAAGAATATTGGTAATATAGACTTGCTCACGCGAATAACCCAGCGCCCGAATCATTTCTGTCAACAACTGACCAGCCGGCCCGACAAAAGGCTCACCCTGTGCATCTTCCTGCTGCCCTGGGGCTTCACCGATCAGCATCCAGTCGGCATTCCGATCCCCCACACCAAAAACAGTTTGTGTGCGAGTTTGATGCAGTTCACAACGCTGGCATTCGGCGACAGTTTGTCGCAATCTCTCCCATTGTGCGTCCAGGTCACCAACCACCGCGCCATCATATTGTGTCATTAAGGCATGATCATCACTATCGATGTCGACTGCCTGCCTTAGCTGCCAGACATTGACGCCCATCGCTTGCAAATACTGCAAGCGTTTATTATCATCTGCCGTATCAGACATCACCACTTTGCGGGTGTTGCCGAAAATCCTGGGATTGCAGCTTATTGACGGCATTGATATAAGCTTTAGCCGAGGCAATCACAATATCGGTATCGGCACCAAGGCCATTGACGATACGTCCAGCCTTATCCAGCCTAACCGTAACCTCGCCCTGCGCATCGGTGCCTGTGGTAATATTATTGACCGAATAAAGCTCAAGCGTAGCACCGGTTTTGACCAGGGCCTCAATCGCCTTCAGACTGGCATCGACCGCACCACCACCCGTTGCCGAGCCGGTTTTTTCATCCTGCCCAATACGAATAGTGACCGTTGCACACGGAGTTTCACCGGTTTCGGAACAAACTTTCAAGGCCACCAGTTTTACATTTTCTTCATCATTATCGGTGCTGACTTCTGAAATCAGGGCCTGCAAGTCTTCATCGAAGATTTCGTGTTTTTTGTCCGCTAATTGTTTAAAGCGCACAAAAGCATCGTTAAGCTCTTCCTCAGAACTGAATTGAAATCCTAGTTCATTCATGCGGCTCTTAAATGCATTACGCCCAGAATGTTTCCCCAATACCATACGATTAGCCGCCCAGCCGACATCTTCGGCTTTCATGATTTCGTATGTTTCACGGTTTTTCAAGACACCATCCTGATGAATACCTGACTCATGTGCAAATGCATTGGCGCCGACAATAGCTTTATTCGGCTGCACTGGAAAACCTGTAATCGATGAAACCAGTTTAGAACAGGTTACGATTTCCCGGGTGTCCAGACTGGTTTCGCATGGAAACACATCATGCCGCGTCTTGATAGCCATGACAACTTCTTCCAGTGCCGCATTACCAGCCCGTTCACCCAAGCCATTGATGGTACACTCAACCTGACGCGCACCATTTATCACCGCAGACAAGGAATTGGCCACAGCTAGACCTAAATCATTATGGCAATGCACCGAAAAAATCGCCTTATCCGAATTCGGAATCCGTTCGATCAAATGCGCGATAGTTGCACCAAATTCATGCGGCACACTGTAACCCACGGTATCGGGTATATTCAATGTGGTTGCGCCGGCATCAATCACAGCTTCCAGAATCCGGCACAGAAAATCTTCTTCCGAGCGACCAGCATCTTCCGGCGAAAACTCGACATCATCGGTATATTGCCTGGCGCGCTTTACTGCCTTGACGGCATATTCAATCACCTGCTCCGGGCTCATCTTCAGCTTTTGCTGCATGTGAATCGGAGAGGTCGCGATAAAGGTATGAATACGCCGACTATTTGCGCCCTTTAAGGCCTCGCCCGCTCGATCAATATCGTTATCCAGCGCCCGTGCTAACCCGCACACGGTGCTATTTTCAATGCTGTTGGCAACCGCCTGTACTGCCTCAAAATCACCTTCGCTAGCCGCCGGAAAACCCGCCTCAATCACATCGACTCTGAGTCGTTCCAATGCTTTAGCTATACGAACTTTCTCGTCTCGCGTCATTGATGCGCCTGGGCTTTGCTCCCCATCGCGCAGTGTGGTATCAAAAATAATCAATTTGTCTTTCATGAAAACTCCAGTCATGAAGAATTTTCAACAACCTGTGTTGATTTTAAAAAAAGGGTTAGTGTATTACGAATTTAAGAGATAGTTTTTATTGCCCATCAGGGCAAGAGGCGGGATAACAGGCGCAGCCGTCTGTTGACAACATTGAATAAGTATTGAAATTGCGACGGTTTTTGATAATCCATAGTCTTAACTATATCGTATTGCCTTAATTCGAACAAGCCGAAACACATACCGCATCCACTTTTCATTATCAACTGATGTTACGCAGCGGCACTTCCCTCATTCCCATAATCTTCCATTCATCATTACTGTGAAAGAAAAAGTCATCTCTGGCCTCTCTCTTTTATCGACACAGAGATCACAGCGCACGCATCGTTATATTGTATCGTTTAATTCCATTGACTGATCTGGATTCATTCAGTTATTAACGCCCCTGTAGAAACATTTGTTGTTCATCCTTGCTGCACGATTTCATTCTCTGTGTTCTCAATGGTCTGAAGTGTCTATTCATTAGACCCGTTCGAGCCTGATCATCACCGCTTACCGAAATTTCTTGGGAATCGTCATTCCGGGGTAACGCAGTGGAAACTAAGAAATCCATAAAGTCACTGCGTAACATCAATTAGCGCTTACTAAGAGGCCGCCGAACTAGAATCCTCCATACCCCGACAGCCTCCTAGAAATAAAGCATTACTCACTGTTTTCTTCACTTTTACGCCGCTGCCATTTTTTTCTCAGCACTAATGTAACAATCGGTCCGGACAGCGCATATCCTACGGCCAATACAAATAGCATGCTTTGTGGCTGCGCCATAATAAAGCCGACTGCCAACATGATAACGATGGCAACAAAAAAGGGTACTTTTCGCTTAGGATCGATTTCCTTGAAACTGGAATAACGAAAATTGCTCACCATCAACAAGCCCGTTGCAATTGTGACCACCATAACCAAATATTTAAAATCAGCCGGATCGTATTGAAACTCCAGACAGAACCATAGCCCTCCCGCTAAAACAGCCGCTGCCGCTGGACTAGGCAACCCTTGAAAATAGCGTTTATCGGCTACTTCAACCTGGGTATTAAAACGCGCCAATCGGAGCGCACCGCCTGCGGCATGAACAAAGGCGGCAAACAAGCCTAATTTTCCTAATGACCCTAGCGCCCAAAGATACATCACCAGGGCAGGCGCGATACCGAAAGAAACCATATCAGACAAACTGTCATATTGCACCCCGAAATCACTCTCCGTATGGGTCAACCGGGCAACTCGCCCATCCAGACCGTCCAGGATCATCGCGACAAACAGGGAAATAGCGGCATTATGAAAATTACCATTAATGGCCGATGTAATCGCATAAAAACCAGCAAACATGGCGCCCGTAGTGAATAAGTTGGGCAACAAATAAATTCCTCGGCGACGCATGGTTAATTTTTTATCGTTCATTTTAAACAACTCGATGATTTAAGTAGGTCATTTTACTGCAATTTGTTCATTTTGGCAGAAGCAAATCTTAAACCGAATAGCTCGACCACAAAAAAAGCCCATCAATTGACGGGCTTTTTTATTGTCACACAATTGACGACGTTTAATGGCTCGTTTCGACCTTAGCCCCTTTGCTTTGTCCGATGGACGCAAGTAACTCATTAAACCAGGGTTCATCAATATTGAATGGCTTACCACCTTTGATTCTTGGAAATTCAATCGCCCGCAGGATATCGTTATTGTCTTCATCATGACCGATGACGCCGGCCTCACCGCGTAAGGCACACTCGACCGCTAAATCGGCACAGGATTTTATCAAACGAATATCTTCGACATTTGCTGCCGCCGCGCGTGAAAAATAACCTGATTTTTGCACCAGGGTCTTTTCCGCTCCAATCATGTCGGCGAATTGTTCTGCAAACCATTTGCCAGGGTTAACCGCATCCAGTTTGACATGACCGAAGGCATCACGCGGGACTTCCTGACCCTGTGCTTCCATTTCGGCGACAATCGACTCGACACCAGCACCTTCGGAAATGAAAATATTAACAGCGTCATGTTTATCCATCACGGCACGCAGACGCTTCGCCTCGGCCGCCAAATCGATGTCCATTTCAGGAATAAACACGCCATGCACCTCGAATGCATTCCGATCCAAACCAATTTCAGGCAACCATTCGGCACGATCCAGTAATTTGCGATATTCAACCGCGGTTGCCGCTGTCAACCAGCCACAACTGCGCCCCATGACCTCATGCACAATCAACATACGCGGATTGGCATTGTTTTCGGCAACAACATTCTGAAAATAACGCGCACCCTGCTCGGCTGCTGTCCAGGCACCCAACGATTGTTTAATCGGGAACACATCATTATCAATAGTTTTAGGCAAGCCAATGACCGTCAATGGATAATTATTATCAGCCAAAAACGCCGCCAGATCGGCTGCCGCAGTGTTGGTGTCATCGCCACCAATGGTGTGCAGCACATCAACACCATCTTTAATCAGCTGGTCAGCCGCTACTTTTTGCGGATCTTCGCCTTCTTTAACCAGACCGCGTTTCACACAATCGGCTACATTGGTCAATTTAACCCGACTATTACCGATGGGAGATCCACCGAAACGGTGCAAGAGGCCAGCCTTTTTGCGAATTTCAGGCGTTACTTGATAATAATCGCCCAACAACAGGCCTTTATAACCACCGTGGTAACAGATGATTTCGATACTTGGATCAATTTCAGTATAGCGCTCTATCAGGCTGCCAATAGCTGAACTCAAACACGGCGCCAGGCCTCCCGCAGTTAATAGTGCGACTTTTTTTGGTTTACTCATGATTTGCGTTGCTCAAATGTTGTTCAAATTAGAAAACAATTACAAAACAACCCGACGATAGCCCCGCCAGGTCTGCAATACTGTGATTAGTTTTTGTCCTTATCAACAATTTTATTCGCTTCAATCCATGGCATCATGGCACGAAGCTTGGCACCGACTTGTTCGATTGGATGCTCGGCATTTAACCGACGTCTAGCCGTCATTTCAGGGTAATTCGTCATCCCTTCCAGAATAAAGCGTTTGGCATACTCACCGGTTTGAATATTTTTCAAGGCTTCACGCATAGCTTGACGACTTTCCTCGTTGATGACTTTAGGGCCAGTTACATATTCGCCATATTCTGCATTGTTAGAAATGGAATAGTTCATGTTGGCGATACCACCTTCAAACATCAAATCCACAATCAGCTTTAACTCATGCAGACACTCGAAATAAGCCATTTCCGGCTCGTAACCCGCCTCGACGAGTGTTTCAAAACCGGCTTTTACCAGTTCGACCGCACCGCCGCATAATACCGCCTGCTCACCAAACAAATCAGTTTCGGTTTCATCACGGAAGGTAGTTTCGATAATGCCGGAGCGACCACCACCGATAGCCGAAGCATAAGACAAACAAATATCTTTAGCCTTGCCTGAGGCATCCTGATGAATCGCGATTAAGTCAGGAATACCGCCGCCACGGACAAATTCCGAACGCACGGTATGACCCGGTGCTTTCGGAGCAATCATGATGACATCCAAATCGGAACGTGGCACGATTTGGTTATAGAGAATAGCGAAACCATGTGCAAAAGCCAACGCAGCACCTTGCTTCAAATTAGGCTCAATCACAGTTTTGTACAGTTGCGATTGAAATTCATCTGGCGTCAAAATCATAACGACATCCGCTCCTTGAACGGCTTCAGGCACTTCTTTTACCGTCAAGCCGGCCGCTTCCGCTTTCGCTACGGAAGCAGAATTCGCTCTCAAGCCAACAACCACATCAACACCTGAGTCTTTCAGGTTATTGGCATGGGCGTGGCCTTGTGAACCATAACCGATAATGGCGACTTTTTTGGACTGGATGATAGAAAGATCGGCATCTTTATCGTAATAAACTTGCATAGGTTTTTCTCGTTTTTTAAAAGTTAATATAAGGGTTATAAGTGTAAGCCTTTTTCACCGCGGGAAATACCCGTCGGCCCGGAACGAACCACTTCGATAATACTTTCAGGATCCAAAGAATGAATAAAAGCATCCAGTTTATCGGATGGACCTGTCATTTCAACGACATAGCTGGTTGCCGTGACATCGATGATCTTACCGCGAAAAATATCGTTTAAGCGCTTCACTTCGGCGCGACTGTTTTCTGTCGTATGAATTTTGACCAGCATCAATTCCCGTTCAATATGTACCGCTTCAGCCAAATCAATCAATTTGACAACATCAATCAACTTGTTCAGCTGCTTGGTAATCTGCTCGATAACATGATCGTTACCGCGCGTCACCAATGTCATGCGTGATAGACTCGGGTCTTCAGTAGGCGCTACGGTCAATGATTCAATATTATAGCCACGGGCGGAAAACAAACCGGCAACCCGAGATAGAGCGCCTGCTTCATTCTCGATCAGAATAGAAATAATATGTCTCATCAGGCCAACTCCCTCTCGGTTTTTGCACTTGGCGCGACCCGTAGCTTCATATCATGATGCGCTTTCCCAGCCTCAATCATAGGATAAACATTTTCTTCTCTATCTGTCATAAAGTCTAAAAATACGGTTCTGTCCTTCATGGCAAATGCTTGTTCTATTGCCTCTTTGACCTCACCTGGCTTTTCGATGCGAATCCCAACATGGCCATAAGATTCTGCCAGTTTGACAAAATCAGGAATGGTATCCATATAAGAATGCGAATAACGACCGCTGTAATTAAACTCTTGCCATTGTCTCACCATCCCCATATACCGGTTGTTCAGGTTGATAATTTTGACCGGCGCATCATATTGCAGCGCTGTCGCTAATTCCTGAATACACATCTGGATACTTGCCTCGCCTGTAATACACGCGACATCAGCATCGGGAAAAGCCAATTTAACGCCTATTGCTGCCGGCAATCCAAACCCCATCGTGCCAAGGCCACCCGAGTTGATCCAGCGACGCGGCTTGTCAAAGGGATAAAACTGCGCGGCAAACATCTGATGCTGCCCCACATCTGACGTAATATAAGCATCACCCTGAGTCACCTGATAGAGCTGCTCTATCACATACTGCGGTTTGATGATTTCGCTGTTACGATCATAGGCTAAACAATCAATACTGCGCCAGTTATCAATTTGACTCCACCAGGCCGATAAGGCATCTTCAGATGGCCTCATTTTGCTATCCTGAATCAAATCGATCATTTGTTGCAAAACGGGTTTCACTTGCCCGACAATCGGTACATCAACCATTACCGTTTTAGAAATCGACGCCGGATCAACATCAATATGAATAATTTTGGCATAGGGACAAAACTCGGCAATCTTGCCGGTTACACGATCATCGAAGCGTGCACCGACGGCCAGAATCACATCGCTTTCGTGCATTGCCAAATTAGCTTCATACGTGCCATGCATACCCAGCATGCCGACGAATTGTTTATCGGTTGCCGGAAAACTGCCTAACCCCATCAGTGTATTGGTAATTGGAAACCCCAACAACCGGGTTATTTCTCTCAATTCCTCACAGGCCTCACCCAAAATAACACCACCGCCGGCATAAATAATGGGCCGTTTCGCTTGCAATAACAAACCAACGGCTTTTTTGATTTGCCCCTTATGCCCCATCACTGCAGGATTATACGAGCGCATGTGAATGGTTTCAGGATAATGATAAGGAATCTTATAACCCGGATCCGTAATATCCTTAGGAATATCCACCACAACCGGACCGGGACGACCTGTCGTCGCGACATAAAAGGCCTTTTTCATGGTTTCGGCAATATCTTCGGTCCTTTTCACCAAAAAATTGTGTTTAACGCAAGGCCGGGTAATGCCGACCATATCCACTTCCTGGAATGCATCGCTGCCAATCACAGCCGTTGGAACCTGGCCTGAAATGACGACCATCGGTATGGAATCCATGTAAGCTGTCGCAATGCCGGTAACCGCATTGGTCGCCCCTGGACCTGATGTCACCAGCACAACGCCAGGCTTGCCGGTTGCACGCGCATAAGCGTCTGCCGCATGGGTTGCCGCCTGTTCGTGTCTTACCAGAATATGCTGGACGTCATCCTGCTGAAAAATAGCATCATACAGGTGCAATACCGCGCCACCCGGATAACCAAATATATACTCCACGCCTTCGTCTTTCAGGCATCTAACGATGATTTCGCCGCCGCTGAGTTCCACTTTTTATCCTCAAAATAAACCGTCTGAATTAGCAATGTCTTACCGAAAAAAATCCGAATAAGATTAAAGTTAACTTACCATTCTACTAGGTAAAGCGAAAAACTTAAAATTTTTACAGTCCGCCTTCAGCATCTTTGCTCAAACTGCATTTTTTCTACGGTATAATGCGCGTTTTCTTACCCATTTGCCGATAATATGGCTATTTCACAACATTTGCTGCAAATTCTGGCACGACTGGCCGATGGCCGGTTTCATTCGGGCACAGAATTGGCTGAATCCGCCGCCATCAGTCGCTCGGCCGTATGCAAACAATTACAAAACCTCGACAAGCTGGGCCTCCACTATAGCGCCATCAGCGGCAAAGGCTACAAACTCAGCCAACCATTACAACTACTAGATGAAGACTCTATCCGCCAGGCACTCAATGGGAACACAAAGGCACTGTTACAGCGACTTGAAATTCACCCCTGCTTAGCCTCCACCAATACCTATTTACAGCACGCCGACAACGCGCACGCAACGGCCTGCTTTGCTGAATATCAAACAGAAGGTCGTGGGCGCCGCGGACGACAATGGCTATCGCCTTTTGGTCGCAATATTTATTTATCTCTGCGCTATCACTACCAGTCCGGCCCAGCGGTCATTGCCGGGCTCAGCCTCGCTGTTGGCGTCGCAGTGATTCGAGCACTCAACAGCTTAAACATTCGTGATGCCGGTTTAAAATGGCCCAATGATATTTACTGGCAACAAAAAAAACTGGGCGGAATTTTGATTGAGGTCGGCGGTGAAGCCGAAGGTCCCTGCCATACCGTCATTGGCCTGGGCCTGAACGGCTTTCTGCCACAACCCTTATCCCAAACAATTGACCAACCCTGCACCGACCTGTACAGCATCATCGGCGACAAGGCCTTTAGCCTGCGTAATCGCTTGGCTGCTGAATTATTGAATCAGCTAGTTCCAGTCTTGCACGATTTTGACGTAACCGGCCTATCCCCTTTTATCGAAGAGTGGCGGCAACACGATTGCCTGCATGGCAAAACAGCCACACTCTATCAAGGCAAACAGCAACACCAAGGGATTCTAGAGGGCATCGATGAGCACGGCCAGCTCTTATTACGCAAATCCGATGGCAAACAGCAAATCTTCGCTTCCGGCGAAATCAGCTTCAGACCCAGCCATGAAAATACTGCTTGATATTGGCAATAGTCGCCTTAAATGGGCTTGGCAACAGGCGCATGATTTTTTCAGCCGACCTGCGTTAGATTACCATCAACCACAATTTATCGATCACCTGTATCAACACTGGCAAAACCTGCCCCCGGCCGATAGCCTGGCGATTGCCACGGTAAGTCATCAATCCATTGCAGAACGCATCATCATATTGGCTAAACAACTCTGGCCTACCATTCAAATCATCCAAGCCCAGGCCTCGGCTGAAAAATACGGGGTCAAGAATGCTTATCGGCAACCTGAAAAACTCGGCATCGACCGCTGGCTAGCGCTGATCGCCGCACACCATAAACAGCTTGGGAATTGCTGGGTGGTTGACTGCGGCACCGCGATCACAGTGGATTATCTACATGCCGATGGACAACACAAAGGCGGACTGATTTGCCCCGGCCTGCATATGATGCAGCAGTCATTAAGCCAAAACACCCAACTTTTGCCTGCCATAGAACAGGATTATGTGACAGGCCTTGCGGATTTTACCGAAGCGGCTATTTATAGTGGAACTTTACTGGCCGCATGCGGACTGATCGAACAGAGCATGCAAAGCCTTGATGAAAACGCTCGATTGATTTTAACCGGTGGCGATGCCTCACGCATTGCGCCACACCTAAAATATGATACCCACATTGAACCCAACCTAGTTTTAACCGGCCTTAGCCTTTATTGCGAAGATTGAATGATAAAATTTTTCTTTTTCTTGATTGCCGTCGCAAACTTGAGTTTTTTCCTGTGGGAATTGCAATATGGCTCCGGCGTCAACACATCTCAGAGCCCCTCTGTAAAACAAACTTTACCCACGATTTTATTGTTATCTGAAGCGCCTGCAGCAAACCGCTTGCTGCACGCTGAAACAAAGTCGGAACAAAAACCCACCGTTCTAGCCAATTCAACCCCACCAACCGAGTCTGTTGAACCCACCCACTCACTCATTCCTGAAATACCCGGAGCAGTCTCGGAAAAAACAGCCCAAGTCCCAGCCAAACTTACGGATGAAATCATCGCCTCCCGTACACCAGAAACGATAGCCAAATCCAAACATGATCTCACCTCACCAGATATATTGAAATCAATCGAACCCGATCATACAGATAGCCCGACTGAACCAGATACTAAAGCCCCTGAAAAAACAACCCTGCTATCTTCAAGTTCCACAGATAAAATCAGCTCTAGCCAAACAAAGGAAGCCACAACCCAATCCGAAATAGAACAAAAAATTTCCGCTATCGCGAAGACTGACTTGCCATCAAAACCTATTGAGTCCGTCGTCCCTCCTGAGACAACGACTGCAATAACGGCAACCACAATCGCCAAAGTAATTGCAGAAAAAACAGCCGAGACAACATCCCCCCTCACCCCTAATAAAACAGCTGAAGTCAACTCAGATACTCGCGCTAAAACCAATCCAAAATCTGTAATAGCCCCCTGTATCGAAGCAAAAACATTTGCTAGTAAACAGACTGCATTAAAGGCATTGCCGCCACATCTCGACACCTCGAACATACGCGAAATCAAACAAAGCATACCCTCGACCTATCTGGTTTTTATCCCGGCGGCCAAGGATTTCGACACGGCCCAAGCTACCGAACAACAGCTTAAAGCTAAAGGGATCACTAACTTGTGGCTGTTCCGAAAAGGGCCGATGAAAAATGCTATTTCATTGGGTTTGTTTGTCAAAAAACAACGTGCTGAAAATCTGGCGCGACAATTAAAACAAAAACAAATCAAGGTCGAAATACAAACACGCTATAAAACCATCAAACGCTGGCGAATCGATGCCCAACAAGCCGATTGCAGTCAACAGTCAGATTAGTCCTCAGAAACCCTCTAGCAAAGAATAATCCAGCTAAACCATCATTTTTTTATGGTAGATATTTCATAGTCTTAGCCCAATAATAACGGTTTATTGTTTTAGAATGCGACGTATGACAACCGTTACTGCTCTACCCAGCTTAGATAAACTGGTTTTTGATAACCGCTTCATCCGACAACTTCCGGCCGATCCTGACATGCACAACCATTGTCGGCAGGTTTTCGGCGCTTGTTTCAGTTTTGTGAGTCCTAAGCCCACACAAGCGCCACAATTAGTCGCCTATTCAAAAGAAATGGCTCATAGCCTAGGTTTGAGCGAGGCAGATTGTGAATCAAGTTGCTTTACCCAGGTCATGAGTGGAAACCGCCTGTTACCTGATATGCAGCCTTATGCCATGTGCTATGGCGGCCATCAATTCGGTCAGTGGGCAGGTCAGTTAGGCGATGGACGAGCAATCAATCTGGGCGAAGTGTTAGCCGATAACGGCCAGCACTGGACCTTACAGCTTAAAGGCGCCGGCTTGACACCTTATTCCCGCATGGCTGATGGCCTGGCTGTGTTACGTTCATCCGTGCGCGAGTTTTTATGCAGTGAAGCCATGTTTCATTTAGGCATACCGACCACCCGGGCACTCAGCCTGACACTGACCGGCGACACAGTAATGCGCGATATGTTTTACAACGGTGATGCAAAACTTGAGCCAGGTGCCATCGTGTGCAGAGCCGCACCCTCATTTATCCGTTTTGGCAGTTTCCAGATATTCACTGCGCGCGGTGAACTCAATGTTTTAAAACAACTGGCAGACTTCACTATCCGCAGCGACTTTCCACAACTACTACCTAAATCAGGACAGATAGAAAAAGCCACCTATATCTGCTGGTTTGAAGAAGTTTGCCGCTTAACCGCCGAGCTGATTGTACACTGGCAACGCGTAGGCTTTGTACATGGCGTCATGAATACCGATAATATGTCGATTCTGGGTATCACCATCGATTATGGGCCTTATGGCTGGCTGGATCATTACGACCCGGAATGGACACCCAATACGACCGACCGCACGCATCGACGTTATCGCTACAGCCAGCAACCGGAAATTGCACTGTGGAATTTATTACAACTGGCTAATGCGATCTACCCGTTAATTAATGATGCCAAACCCTTGCAAAATGCGCTGGCCTTATACAATGCAACCTTTGAACACGGCTGGCAGGCGATGTTTGCGGAAAAATTAGGTCTAAAAAACTGGCAACCGAACAGCGATGCAAAGCTGGTTCAGACTTTGCTCACTCTGCTTGCAGAAGTCGAAACCGATATGACGCTGTTCTTCCGTCTTCTCGCCCATGTGCCTGTCGAAAACCAGACCTTATCGAATACAGACTGCTTGGCACCGTTATCTGATGCCTGGTATCAGCCCGATTCACTGTCGCCGGATTATCGTCAACGCTTTGCCGACTGGATACGTTTATACAGCCAACGCATCCGACAGGATAATGAATCCACCGAAAGCCGTCAGCAACGCATGAATGCCGTCAATCCTAAATACATTCTGCGCAATTACCTGTCACAAATGGCCATTGACAAAGCCGAAGCAGGTGATTTTTCCCTGATAGAGGAATTGTTAGAGGTAATGCGCAGGCCGTATGATGAGCAACCCGATAAACAACATTTTGCCGCCAAACGCCCGGAATGGGCACGCAATAAAGCAGGTTGTTCGCAATTATACTCTTCGCAAATGAGAATTTAGCATAAAAAGATGACGTAATGGAGTGAAATATATAAAATAAGGCCATGTCGAATTACACCCTTCCAGAGACTGAATTAGCCGATTTGCGCGAAGCCCATGGTGAGCTTCGAGAAAAACGTGATGCAGACCGAGTTAAAGCCATCATTCTTTTAGGTTCAGGCTGGTCAGCAACAAACGTTGCCGAAGCACTTCTCATTGACCGCAATACAATCCGTACCTACTATCGAAAATATAAGAAAGGTGGTCTTGCTAAACTCCTACAAACTCAGCATGTTGGAAGTGCCAGTTTCTTATCGGTTTCAGAAGCGACCGAGTTGGATGAATATCTGCAGAAAAATCTTCACTTAACCGCTAAATCGGTTGCAGCTTACATTAAAGAGCGTTGGCAGGTTCGCTATAGTGAACGCGGTGTGACAGCTTGCTGCATCGCTTGGGTTATGTCTATAAAAAGCCCAAGCTGATACCCGGCAAAGCTAATGCAAAAGCCCAACTGGAGTTCCTTGAGAAATATCAACAACTAAAGGAAGACAAGCAGCCCGAAGACTTGATATTGTTCATGGATGGTGTTCATCCACAACATAATCCTGTAATGGCTTGTGGTTGGATTAAGCGTGGTGTGGAATTCACGATTCAGAGTAATACCGGGCGTCAACGTCTCAATGTCAACGGTGCAGTCAATATCGATTCTCTGGATACTGTCTGCCGCTTCTATGACACCATCAATGGCGAGGCAACGATTGATCTTTGTAAGGCGATTGAAGAACGTTACCCGAAGGCTGGGACTATTTACATCATTTGCGATAATGCACGCTACTACCGATCAAAGGCTGTCAGACAATTTCTTGAAATGTCGCGAATTGAATTAGTGTTTTTACCGCCGTATGCGCCGAATCTTAATTTGATTGAACGGTACTGGCGATATTTCAAGAAAGAAATCTTATATGACCAGTATTATGAAACATTCAAAGAATTCAAAATAGCCTGCGAGACATTCTTTTCTGAGCCAGAAAAGCATGTCGACAATTTGCGCTCACTTTTAACTGAGAATTTTCAAATTATCGGTGCATGATGGTTTGCTCTATTTTCATGTGCGGAGAGTATATCCTGCAGTTCCTGATAGATTCCCTTGCAAGTTTATGGTTTATTTTCAGAGCCGCATCGGTAATAATCAAACCGAAGCTCCATCATCCCGAGGAATACATCATGTTAAAAAAAAACCAGCCTGCTCCTGATTTTAGCTGCCCTAATCAACACGGCGAAGTTGTTCGTTTATCTGACTTTAAAGATAAACACAATGTCGTTCTTTATTTTTATCCTAAAGATGACACCCCAGGCTGCACCATTGAAGCCAATGATTTTACCGCCCTGGCTGATGAGTTTGCCGCGACAAATACTGTAATTCTAGGCGTCAGCAAAGACTCTTGCGCCAGTCACGTTGATTTCATCAAAAAATATGGCCTTAAAGTAGACTTATTGTCTGATGAAAGCGGTGAGCTATGTGAAAAGTATGATGTTTGGCGTGAAAAGGAAAAAAATGGCGTTAAAAAAATGGCTATTTTACGCTCCACCTTTATTATCGATAAAAACGGCAATATCGTAGATGCACTGTACGGTGTTTCGCATGAGGGCCACGCCAATGAAGTTCTGGATAAAGTCAAAAAGCTTCAATGAATAACAAACAACGTGTCGCCAGACACGCGCTTCAGTGGATAACAGACAATATGATAATAGGGCTTGGCACAGGCTCTACAGCCGATTGCTTTATCGAAGCACTAGCGCATAAATACAAACAGGAAAATGTGCATATCCATGTCGTTGCCAGCTCGATTGTCAGCATGATCAAAGCACGCGACTTAGGACTGCCACTGGTATCGTTAGAACAACTCGAACATATTGATATTTATGTAGATGGGGCCGATGAAGTAGCGCCAGATAATACCTTATTAAAAGGCCAGGGCGCTGATCTGGTTAGAGAAAAACTCTTGGCCACCGCAAGCCATCAATTTATTGCACTGGTCGATCAGAGCAAACAAGTACCTTCTATCGGTAACAAATTCCCGATTCCTATCGAAGTCATGCCCTTTGCTTGGCAAATGGTTAAATACCAACTCGAAAAACAGGGTGCAAAAGGAAAGCTTCGTCAACAAGGTAATGGATTGGCCGTATCATCCTACGGCAGCTTGATTCTTGATATGAAATTTCCTGAGCAAGTAGACCTTCAAAAGATTGAACATATTTTGAATACAACGCCGGGAATCATAGAGCATGGTATTTTTTCGCCCCAAGCTGATATTGTCGTACTTGCAACAGAAAACGGCGTGCAGGAAATACAAAAGCCGTCCTGAAATCCTATTCAGCGTGTTTTTCTTTAGCCAATTGACGACTCAACTGACTGTATTGAGCTTTCAGCTTCATGATATTAACCATGGCAACCAAATAGCCAATAATGATGCCACCAAATAATTCTACGGTCAAAGCAACCGTCAAAGGTAAGGAAATCTTAAAGAAGTAGAGATTGATCTCTACGCTTTGAAAATTAAGAACAGAAAATACCAGCGCAACAAAAAAGATTGAAATAAATACAAGTGTTGCCAATAATTTCATACGTTTTGCTGCGCCAATAAAGTTAATCGATTATTTTGTATTTCTCACGAGAGGCATCGACTCGATCACGCAATTCCTTGCCTGGCTTGAAGTGTGGCACAAATTTTTCAGTTAACGAAACAGACTCACCCGTTTTGGGATTACGCCCAATTCGTGGTGGCCTGTGATGTAACGAAAAACTGCCAAACCCGCGAATTTCAATCCGTTCACCACTTGCTAATGTTTCACTCATCTGATCGATGATACATTTTACGGCCAATTCCACATCTTTCAATGCCAAATGTGGTTGTTGTCTGGCAAGTGCTTCAATTAATTCTGATTTTGTCACAGTCTATTCCGAAAAAAGAAAAAGAGGTATGACTTAAGCCATACCCCTTTCCAGGCATTATTTTTCGATCTGTTGCTTGAAAAGATCACCTAAAGTCGCTGAACCAGCCGCAGCTTGCTGACTGTAATCCTTCAGTGCATTCTTTTCTTCTTCCTGATCTTTGGCTTTAATTGACAAAGAAATCGTTTTGTTTTTCTTATCGACACCGATAAATTTAGCTTCGATTTCATCACCAACATTCAACAACGTCCGTGCATCTTCAACACGATCACGCTGAATTTCAGATGCTCTCAGGTAGCCTTCAATATTGTCACCGAGTTCGATAACAGCTCCTTTGGCATCAACCTCTTTAACCTTACCTTTAACCAGGCTGCCTTTTTCATGCGCTACAATAAAGTTCTGGAATGGATCTTGCTCTAACTGTTTAATCCCTAAAGAAATACGCTCACGCTCTGGATCGATGGCCAGAATGACCGTTTCGACTTCATCACCTTTCTTGTATTTACGAATGGCTTCTTCGTCGCTCTCATTCCAGGAAATATCAGAGGTATGAACCAAGCCGTCAATACCGCCTTCCAGACCAATGAAGATACCGAAATCGGTGATTGATTTGATTTTGCCAGTGATTTTATCGCCTTTTTTATGCAATGCAGCAAATTCATCCCATGGATTCTGGCGACACTGTTTCATACCCAGTGAAATCCGACGGCGTTCTTCGTCAATTTCCAAAACCATGACTTCAACTTCGTCACCCAGTTGGACTACTTTAGCAGGATTGACGTTTTTGTTTGTCCAATCCATTTCAGAAACGTGAACCAGACCTTCAACACCTTCTTCAATTTCAACAAAGCAACCGTAATCGGTCAGGTTGTTGACCTTGCCGAATACACGGCTGCCAGCAGGATAGCGACGGGCAATATTTTGCCATGGATCTTCTTCCATTTGCTTCATACCCAGTGAAACACGGGTTTTTTCTTTGTCGAATTTAAGAACCTTAACTTCGATTTCCTGGCCAATTTCCACACACTCGGAAGGATGACGCACACGACGCCATGCCATGTCGGTAATGTGTAACAGACCATCGATGCCGCCTAAATCAATGAATGCACCATAGTCGGTCAGGTTTTTAACGATACCTTTAACGACTGCACCATCTTCCAGCGTTTTCATCAACTCTTCGCGCTCTGCACTGTATTCTTTTTCAACAACAGCACGACGTGACAATACGACATTGTTACGTTTTTGATCGATTTTGATGACTTTAAATTCCAAGTCGCGACCTTCCAAGAAAGAAGTATCACGAATGGGGCGTACATCAACCAGAGAGCCTGGCAAGAACGCACGCAAGGCGCCAACAGCGACGGTAAATCCACCGCGCACTTTTCCGTTGATACGCCCGACAACAGTTTCGTCATTTTCAAAGGCTTTTTCCAACTCAGCCCAGGCTTTGTTTTTCTTCGCTTTATCACGGGAAAGAATGGTTGACCCCAATCCATCTTCAAACAAATCGAGCGCAACCTCAATTTCGTCGCCGACTTCAACTTCCAGTTCACCATCCGCATTCAAAAACTGCCATTTCGGAATGATACCTTCCGATTTAGCCTGAGTACTGACAATAACGTACTCATTTTCGATATCAATTACGGTACCTTTTAACATTGCACCAGGACGCATTTCCGTCTTGGCCAAACTCTCTTCAAATAATTCTGCAAAGCTTTCGCTCATTGTTTCTTTCCCAAACCCGTTTTAAAGCAAACAGGCTTTAATCAAATATATAAAGTTAAAAAAAAGCAGCCTGGAGCGTCCAGACCTCCCCAAAAGTCAGTCTCATTCAATTGCTGAGCCTGACTGACGAATCAAATCCATTACCTTCGCAATAACCTGCTCTATCGTCAGGCCAGAAGAATCAATACATAACGCATCTTCAGCTGGCCTTAACGGCGCAGTTGCGCGTTCTCGATCACGACGATCACGCGCCTCTATCTCACTGGTAATCTGACAAAGGTTAGCATCTATTCCTTTTTCAATCAACTGTTTATATCGCCTTTTTGCCCGTTCCTCAGCGCTGGCCGTTAAAAATACTTTAAACTCAGCATCGGGAAATACGACCGTTCCCATGTCCCGGCCGTCGGCAACCAAACCCGGCGCACGCTTGAAATCCTTTTGCTTTTGTAGTAGCACAGCACGAACTTCGGGATAAGCGGCAATAATAGAGGCCGTATTACCGGTCGTTTCCGTCCCGAGTTGGGCAGAAATATCTTCGCCATTCAAGTTGACCTGCAAGTCATCATCTTCGCAAATAAATTGCAATTGAATATGGCCTGCAAGTTCAGTAATGGCGGCAATATCATCCAATTTCAAGCCTTGCTTTAACACTGCAATAGCCAATGCTCGGTAAATTGAACCGCTATCGAGATAATGCCAACCTAACTTTCGAGCAATAGCACGACTCACCGTTCCTTTACCTGCCCCGCTTGGCCCATCTATGGTTAAAACAGGGATATTCATGTCAGATTCAGACCTAATTCTGTGACCAATGTTTTAAATTCAGGAAATGATGTATTCACATTTTGGCAATCCTGAATCGTAATCGTATCGTTAGCACGCAGCCCGGCGATAGAAAACGCCATCGCGATTCTATGATCACCATGCGAATCAACCGTACCGCCACCTATTTCAGATTGGTTAATAATCATGCCATCCTCAGTCGGCGTCGCATCCACACCCAGGGCCTGCAGGCCATCGGCCATCACCTGAATCCGGTCAGACTCTTTAACCCGTAATTCTTTCGCCCCGGTCAAACGAGTCTGCCCTTCGGCACAAGCCGCTGCGACAAATAATACCGGAAATTCATCGATAGCCAGCGGCACCAGTCGCTCAGGAATATCAATACCTTTTAGCTGGCTTGATCGAACACGAATATCGGCCACAGGCTCTCCGCCCACCGTCTTTTCGTTGAAGACTTCGATATTCGCCCCCATCATTTTCAAAATATCGATGACACCGGTGCGCGTTGGATTGATACCGACATGACGCAAGGTGACATCGGAATTAGGTGCAATACTGGCACCGACCAGAAAAAATGCGGCCGAAGAAATATCGCTAGGCACATCGATATCACAGGCTTTCAAGCGACCATTGGAATCGATAATCGCTTTATTGCCTTCCCGTTTGACCGGATAAGAAAAACCATTTAGCATGCGTTCGGTATGGTCGCGAGTCGGCGCCGGCTCGGCAACGACGGTTTCGCCTTCGGCGTACATTCCGGCCAGCAACAAACAGGATTTCACCTGCGCGCTAGCAACCGGCATATCATAATGTATCCCCTTCAGTTTGCGGCCGCCTTTTATTTTCAATGGTGCAGTGCCATCTGCCTGGGTCTCGATTTCGGCCCCCATTTTAGCCAAGGGTTCAGTCACCCGCCTCATCGGACGTGATTCCAACGATGCGTCGCCGGTTAAAATGGTATCGAAATCCTGGCCCGACAATAAACCGCACAACAAACGCATGGAAGTTCCGGAGTTGCCCAGATATAACGGACCTTCCGGCTGTTTCAAGCCATGCTTGCCGACACCATGAATCGTGACTTCGCCGTTTTCAGGGCCTTCGATTTCAACACCCATGGCACGAAACGCTTTCAGCGTCGCCAAGGCATCTTCGGCTTCCAAAAAACCTTTGACATGTGTGGTGCCGTCGGCAATCGATCCCAGCATAATGGAACGGTGAGACATGGATTTATCGCCTGGCACACGGATACTGCCATTAAGGCTACCACCGGGTTGTACTGTAAATGTAATTTTTTGAGTCATTTCTATGGTTTTAACTGATCAAGAAAACGTTGCCTTGCCTGATTGGCATAGGTAAAAATTTCGGCGAGCTGCTGACCATCGTCGTCAGCCAGCAATTTTTCTATTTCGCCCAATTCAAGCTGTAGCTGTTGAATCAGCGGTATAATATGTTGTTTATTAGCCAGACAAATATCTTGCCACATCGTTGGATCGCTAGATGCTATGCGAGTAAAGTCCTTGAAACCACCAGCTGCATAGTTAAAAATTTCTTCCTGCTCATCCTTTCTGCCTAACAAATCGACCAGCGCAAAGGCTAAAATATGCGGTAAATGGCTAGTGGCCGCCAACACTTTGTCATGATGATCCACATCCATTTCAGACACATCGGCGCCCAAGCCCTGCCAAAAACGACGCACTTTATCGATCGCCCAGTCTGCGTTATTCGGCAGCGGCGTCATAATGACACGTTTGCCGTTAAATAAATCGGCGCGACCGGCATCGACCCCGCTGTTTTCAGCACCGGCAATAGGATGGGCTGGAATAAAATTAGCCGGCACGGTGTTGAATACATTTTCGGCAGCCGCAACAATATTGCCCTTGGTGCTACCGACATCGGTGTACACCGCATTTTCATTCCAAACCGATTTCAATGCTGTTAATACAGCTTCAACCGCCCCGACCGGTGTTGCAATAATGACACAATCGGCAGCATCGACGGCTGTTTTTATATCGGTGGAAAACGCATCAATCACGCCCAGTTGTTCCGCGCGTTGTAAATTGCCCTGATCCTGCTCTCGGCCAAATGCCACGATGTGCTGACACAGACCATTCTGCCGCGCAGCCCTCGCTACAGAACTGCCAATCAAGCCAACACCGATGAGGCAAAGCTTATCAAACATGATTTAGAACGTCTCTTAACGCTTGAATAAAAAAGCGATTTTCAGCGTCGGTGCCGATACTGATGCGTAAGAAAGTCGGCATACCATAATTAGCCACAGGTCGGACAATCACACCTTTTTTCAGTAACGCCTGATAAATCGGCTGGGCATCACGGCCAAAATCGACCGACACAAAATTACCCGCCGATGGAATCGGGCTTAATCCCAGTGTATCAAAAACCTCTGTCAACAGCTGCATACCCGCATTATTGGTGGCGACGCTATGTTGTAAATAATCTTGATCCTGTAAGGCCGTTTCTGCCGCGACCAGCGCTAGCGCATTATTATTAAACGGCTGCCTGACCCGATTTAACAAATCACTCATTTCAGCCGAAGCCAGACCAAATCCGACTCGCAAACCGGCCAAACCATAAGCTTTTGAAAAAGTCCGCGTAATCAGTAGATTGGGATAACGCGCTAACCAGGCGATAGAATCCGCGCGTTGTGCAGGATCAACATATTCATAATAGGCCTCATCCAAAACACAAATAACATGTGCCGGCAAACTGGCAATAAATTCTTCCAGTACATCGGCCGTCAATAAGGTTCCTGTCGGATTATTGGGATTAGCGATAAACACCAGCCGTGTTTTATCGTTTATATGCGCCCGCATCGCGGTCAAGTCATGCCCATAATTACGCGCCGCTACCTCTTGCGCCTGTGCACCGACAGCCTGCGTGACCAACGGATAGACGGCAAAAGCATGTTGAGAAAAAACGACATTTAAGTCCGGCGTTAAAAAGGTTCGTGCCACCAACTCCAGTATCTCGTTCGAACCATTCCCCAGGGTAATCTGGTTAAGCTCTACACCATATTTTTCAGCCAGTACGGTTTTCAGCTTAAACCCATTACCATCAGGATAGCGTGTTATTTCAGGTAAGGCTTGCTTAATCGCATCAGTCACCCGAGGACTTGGACCTAATGGATTTTCATTCGAGGCAAGTTTGATGATTTCACTTAAGCCCAGCTCCCGCTCCAGTTCTTCAATCGGCTTTCCTGGCGTATAGGGAATCAATTTTTGTATGCCCGGCAAGGCCAGGTCGAACACGCTTGAGGTTGTCATTAAATTGCTGCCTTAGGGTATGACCCCAAAATCTTCAACACCTGTACATTGTCACGTAACTGCGCCAATGCTTTTTTGACCGAATCATCCTGTTGGTGGCCATTGATATCCATAAAAAATACATACTCCCATAATCCTTGTCGTGAAGGACGCGATTCAATATGTGACAGACTGATACCATGTTCGGCAAATGGCCGGAGTATTTTATATAAGGCGCCGGATTGATTACCCGTCGAAACCAGAATTGAGGTTTTATCATAACCTGTAGAATCCGGCTGCAAGGTGCCGATGATAATAAAACGCGTAGTATTGTTACAATCATCCTCAATATTCTTTTCCAAAATATTAAGTTGATAAATTTCTGCCGCCACCGAACTGGCGATAGCCGCTTTGCCTGGCTCGAGACTGGCCAAGCGGGCCGCTTCTGCATTGCTGCTGACCGCCGTACATGGCACACCGGGTAAATTGGCCGACAACCATTGCCGACATTGCGCCAACGATTGCTGATGAGAATAGACCTCGGTAATCTGCGCCAATTTTTCCATCTTGCCCATCAGATTATGATGCACGCGTATTTCAACTTCCCCGCATATCTTCAATGAGGAGCCCATAAACCGATCCAGCGTGTGCGCAATGACGCCTTCGGTAGAATTTTCGACTGGCACTACACCAAATTGGTAATGCCCGTTTTCTACCGCATTGAAAATCTCACCGATGGTAGCGACAGGAATATCTTTGACCGCATGACCAAAATGCTTAAATGTCGCTTGTTGGGTAAAGGTGCCTTCCGGCCCTAAGTACGCCACTTCCAGTGGTTTTTCCAAGGCTAGGCAGGCCGACATGATTTCACGAAAGAAATATTTTGCCGTGTCATTGGATAACGGCCCCGGATTGAGCTGTTCGATCCGGCGCAACACCAAAGCCTCTCGATCTGGACGATAGAAACTACCGGTTTCGCCTTGCGCCAACTTGGTTTTAGCAACTTCCATCGCACACTGCGCACGCTGATTGATCAGTGTCAGAATCTGCTCATCCAATTGGTCGATTTTCTCGCGTAATTGTGAAAGCGGGATAATATCCGTCATCGGCTTAATGCGTTCTCTCAAATTCCTGCATGAAATCAATCAAGGCATCGACACCCGCTTCGGGCATGGCGTTATAGATACTGGCACGCATACCGCCAACCGAACGATGACCTTTTAAGCTGCTTAACCCGTTTTGCTCGGCCAGGGCCAGAAATTCTTGATCTAGACTACTATCGGCCAAAACAAAGGGGATATTCATCCGCGAACGATAAGCCTTATCCACCGGATTACTATATAAGCTGGACTGATCGATAGCTTGATAAAGCTTATCGGCCTTACGACGATTGATTGTTTCCATTGCCGCAATACCACCTTGTTGCTTCAACCATTTCAAGACCAGACCGACTAAATACCAGTTATAAGTCGCTGGCGTATTCAGCATGGAGTCATTGTCGATTTGCTGCTGATAATTAAACACCGGCGGCACACTGTCGCGAGTACGGCCCAATAAATCTTCGCGCACAATTACAACCGTCACCCCCGCAGGCCCCATGTTTTTCTGCGTGCCGGCATAAATCAGACCAAAGCGACTAACATCGACCGGGCGGGATAAAATATTGGACGACATATCCGCCACCAAGGGTAAATCACCGACATCGGGAATATCCTGAAACTCGACACCATGAATGGTCTCATTACTGGTGTAATGCAAATAACCGGCATCGGCAACCTGTTCCCAATCGGCGACATCCGGAATCGTTGTATAATTACTGTCCTTAGCATCGGCAACAACGGTTACATCGCAAAAACGTCCACCGTCTTTAATCGCTTTTTTAGACCATGCACCGGTATTGACATAACAAGCTTTGTTTTCATCGCCCAAAATATTCTGCGGAATAAAGGAGAACTGTGCTGTCGCACCGCCCTGTAACAAAGCGATTTTATGACTCTCTGGAATCTGCATTAAATCACGCAAATCCTGCATCAGCTCTTGTGCGATTGACATAAACTGTTTGCCGCGATGACTCATTTCCATCACCGACATACCGGTTCCACGCCAATCCAGCATTTCTTCCTGTGCTTGTTTTAAAACGGCTTCCGGCAAGGTTGAAGGGCCGGCGCTAAAATTAAATATCCGCGACATTAGTCATGTTCTCCGTCGTTGCTTTCATCAGGTTGTTCTGTTTCATCGTCAGGCAAGGCATCGATGCGATCAACACCGACCACTTTCTCGCCTTTATCCGGTTTAATGACGGTAACTCCCTGTGTATTTCTGCCCATCACTCGAATTTCGCTCACCCGAGTTCGAACCAGCGTACCACCATTGGTAATCAGCATGATTTCATCATCGTCATTAACCAAAACCGCACCCACAACCGCGCCATTGCGCTCAGAGGTTTGAATCGCAATCAAACCTTGTCCACCGCGTTTATGTAAGGTAAATTCCTCCAGTCGCGTACGCTTGCCATACCCATTTTCAGTGACAATCAGTACAGTACCTTCGCTAGCGACAATCAGGGAAATTACTTTTTGCCCCGGCTGTAACCGAATGCCGCGAACACCGGCGGCTGTCCTGCCCATTGAGCGAACATCACGTTCATTAAAACAAACCGCCTTACCATCGCTGCTAAACAATAAAATATTCTGTTTGCCATCGGTAATGTCAACCCCCACCAGCGTATCATTCTCGCGCAAATCAATGGCAATCTTGCCATTCGCGCGCTGCCGTTCAAACTCCTTTAATGGTGTCTTTTTAACCGTACCCGCGGCCGTTGCCATAAAGATATATTTATCCGCACTATATTCCCGCACTGTCAACATGGCATTGATTCTCTCGCCTTCTTCCAGTGGGAGTAAGTTGACAAATGGTTTGCCACGAGACGAGCGGCTGGCCACCGGCAACTGAAAAACTTTCAACCAATACACCTTACCGGTCGAGGAAAAACACAAGATGGTATCGTGGGTATTGGCGATAATCAGTTTTTCAACAAAATCCTCTTCTTTCGTTGCCGTCGCCGATTTACCGCGCCCACCCCGCCGTTGCGCTTTGTAATCATCTAATGGTTGAGACTTCACATAACCTTCATGAGACATCGTCACGACCATGTCTTCTTCGGTAATCAAGTCTTCGGCCGTCAGATTCAAATAATCCTGAATGATTTCGGTGCGACGTTCATCACCATATTTCTCCCGCACCTCTTCTAGCTCTTCGCGAATGACTTCCATCAAACGCTCATCACTGGCCAGAATATGCAGATATTCATCAATTTGTTCTAGCAGTTGCTTGTATTCGTTGATGATTTTATCTTGTTCAAGACCTGTCAAACGATGCAGCCGCAACTCCAGAATCGCCTGGGCTTGAGCTTCAGATAATCGATACAAGTTATCGACCAACCCAAACTCGGCCGGCAAATTCTCAGGCCGGGAGCGCGCAGAATCGGCTCGATCTAGCAATGCTGATACCAGGCCGGGTTCCCAATTTCGCGCTAACAAACCCTTTTTGGCTTCGGCCGGCGTTGGTGATGTTTTGATCAACTCGATCATTTCATCGATATTGGCTAAAGCGACCGCCAGCCCTTCTAAAATATGCGCACGCTCCCGTGCCTTACGCAAATTATAAAGGGTCCGCCGCGTGACAATTTCACGCCGATGATCAATAAACGCAACCAGAATCTCTTTCAGATTCATTAAATGTGGGCGGCCATGATGCAAAGCCACCATATTGATACCGAATACGGTTTGCAATTGGGTTTGCTTGTACAAATTATTCAGAATGACTTCGGGCACTTCCCCACGCCGTAATTCAATCACCATGCGCATGCCGTCTTTATCGGATTCATCACGCAGGCCGGAAATACCCTCGATTTTGCCCTCTTTGACCATTTCGGCGATTTTTTCCAGCAAGCGTGCCTTGTTAACCTGATAAGGCAGCTCGGTCGTAATAATCGCTTGTCGACCATTACTACCGATTTCTTCAAAATGGCAGCGTGCGCGCACATAAATTTTGCCACGGCCAGTGCTGTAGGCATCATAAATTCCGGATGCACCATTGATAATACCGGCTGTCGGAAAATCTGGCCCAGGAATGATGTTAATCAGCTCAGCAATGCTTAAATCCGGATTTTCAATCAGCGCCAAACACGCCGTAATCACTTCTGTCAGATTGTGAGGTGGAATATTGGTCGCCATACCGACTGCAATACCGGATGATCCATTGGCTAACAAGTTCGGAATCCGGGTCGGCATAACCGCAGGTTCTGTCTCCGAGTCGTCATAGTTGGGAATAAAATCGACGGTTTCCTTGTCTAGATCCGCTAGCAACTCATGCGCAATCTTTGACATCCTGACTTCGGTGTAACGCATCGCGGCGGGCGAATCGCCATCGACCGATCCGAAATTGCCCTGTCCGTCGACCAGCATATAGCGCAACGAAAAAGGCTGCGCCATTCTGACAATGGTGTCATAAACCGCCGTATCACCATGCGGATGATATTTACCAATAACATCACCCACCACACGGGCCGATTTTTTATACGGTTTATTCCAATCATTGCCCAGTACATGCATAGCATATAAGACACGCCGATGAACCGGCTTCAATCCATCCCTGACATCTGGCAATGCCCGGCCAACAATGACACTCATGGCATAATCCAGATAAGATTGCTTCATCTCATCTTCGAGATTTACAGGTACAATTTCTTTTGCGAAATCCGACATAACTCCGTGGCATCCAAAAACAGACATAAACGCTTAACGCGCAAAACACCTCATGCAACCCAAGTAAAAGCCAATAGTGTTGAATCTGTTCGTTCAACACCCTGTACAGGGCGTCCTTAAAACACCTTGACAGCTACGCTAAGGCCTCACTCGCTCACATAGAAATAGGGTAAAAAATCCTTTTGATTGTACCAAATTTTGCCACTTTAGTCGAAAACAGAACATGACTTTAATCCTGACACTAGAGCACGCTTACGGCGCATGCCACAAATAGCTTTTAATGCGGCTCAAAAGAGTATATTGGTGCGCACTATACGCCTTAGAGATAATAGTTACGCTTATTGACAATCGCTTAAAATCGTTATGGCCTACTAGGGGCTGTTGCCATTTCACATAGGTAACCATAAAAAGGCGCATCGCTCTGAAATGCTTAAGTCTTGCAAACACATTTTCAACGAGATGGCGATATTTGTAGAGACACCAATCCATTTCATCATTTCCCCGAGTTGAATTCTTTTCTTGGGATAACAGGAACAGCCCCTTTGTCTTTAATTTGAAGACGTAATGCTTCACTGTCATAGCCTCTGTCAGCAACTATATAGTCACCTTTTGGGAGCTCTGCAACTAATTTCGGTGCTTCTTTACAGTCATGAACTTCGCCGCCTGTCACTGAGAAATGAATAGGAAGACCACAGGCATCAACGGCCATATGAATTTTACTGGTGTTCCCGGCGACAGATTTCCCTATCGCTGTTTCTTGTTCACAGGCCGCACCACTACTATGCTGATGTGCTTTCACAATACTCCCATCAATAAATTCCCATTCCAGGTCTGGATCAACAACCAAGGCGTTAAAAATACCCATCAGTTTTTCTTTACGAGACCAGTCATTGAATCGTTTATATACCGCATTCCAATTACCAAAAGCCGTGGGTAAATCTCTCCAGGGACAACCTACTCGCAAGCGATAAAAAATACCTTCGACTGTTTTTCGAAGACAAGGTTTGTCATAAATTCCCATTTTCAACATAATTATCTTCAGTTTCTCCCAAAGTTCATCCGTAAGCATTTGTCGGGGCATAGTTTGCTTGTTTTTGAGTCAAAATAAACAATCTATGTGGCGGAGTTATTGAATTTCAAGGGGATTTTCAAAACGGCAACAGCCCCTAGTTTGTATGCAAATGTTACCTAGAAACTGGAGTTTACATGAGGCCGAAGAATTTCGAACATCCGCCAAGCATAAATGGCCGTGCTGCGGTCGATCTTGAATACGATCTGAATAACAAAACATTGAGGCAATAAAAAGCCTGGTTCCTATACGATAAGAACCAGGCTTTAAAATTTGGTAGCGGGGGCAGGATTTGAACCTACGACCTTCGGGTTATGAGCCCGACGAGCTACCAAGCTGCTCCACCCCGCGATTGATTCGAGTATTATAACCCTTTTTTTTAATTTGGCAAGGTTTTTGCGTAATTTTTCTCAACGCCGATCACTCAAACCATTTATGGTATTTACGTTTGATTTTGGCGATATCAACCTTCGGCTCTGGAAATGACATGTCCAGACTCTCCAAAGTTTCGACAACAATCCTTGATATTGCAAGATTACGGAACCATTTATGATCGGATTGTTAATGGCCATTTAAACTGAGCCAAAACTGGCCATTAATATTGAGCCACTTTTCCAGACTTTCTTTTTTATATTAAAGCTGTAACAGTCCCTCTATTTATCTAGGGAACGTTATGAAGGAGTGGATCGTGATTCATCAGATCAAAGCATTACACAATCAAGGCAATGGTTTATCGAAGCGTAAGATTGCCAAACAATTGGGTGTTTCTCGCAATACCGTCAGTAAATATCTCAACATGCCAGAAACAGAAATTACTGAGATATTGTCCGATACCGATAGAACTAAGAAACTAGATGAATATCGGGACTACATTATTCAACTGCTGCAAACCTATCCCGATTTATCAGCGGTTAAAGTGTTACGTAAACTGAAGGCCAAGGTTGAAACACTGAGCGTGTCAGATCGTTCTGTCAGACGCTATATTCAAGCACTGAAGCAAGAAATCAGTTTTAAGCAAGCCCGTTACTATGAGCCTGTCATAGATATGGTGCCTGGCGAACAATGTCAGGTTGATGGCGGTGAACTGCGTGGCGTGATGATTAATGGTGTTGAAACCACCGTTTATTTAATGGTCTTCGTATTGTCTTATTCTCGTTTAATGCATGTATCTTTATCAAATAAGCCGATTAATACCGAGATGTTGATCAAACAGCATGATGTCGCCTTCCGTTATTTTGGCGGCATGCCTGAGGAATGTGTTTATGATCAAACTAAACTGGTGGTTATCAGTGAAACCTTCAGGGAATTAAACCTTAATCAGCTTTTTTCAGTATGCAACCGCCGCTGGATTTCGTATTCATGCCTGTGAAGGCTATGACCCAGAAAGCAAGGGCAAGGTTGAAGCAGGTGTAAAGTATGCCAAAAACAATGGGCTCTATGGTGAAAGCTTTGCCAGCTGGCATGAATTAGAACAGTATTTTTCTGACTGGTTGGATAATACCGCTAATCAACGTGTTCATGGCAGCACAGGTAAAAACCCAGAGAATATTATGATCAGTCAGAACAGGCTCATATGCAGCCTTATTTGACACCTTCCTGTATAGCGTCTTATTCAGCAAGTACTGTCGCTACACGTAAAGCCGATAAAACAGGACTTATCGCTTGGCAATCAATAAATACTCCGTGCCGATGGCCTATCAAAGTGCCCGTGTCGGTGTCAAAACCGAAACAGGTCAGTTAATCATCAGTGATTTAGAAACAGGTAACAAAATTGCTGAACACCTGATCAGCATCGAGAAAGGTCAAGTCATCAAGAACACCGATCATTACCGTGATAAAGCCCAGAGGATAAAAGACTTAGAAGCTGAGCTTTTACACATTTTAGGTGACACAGAGCAGACTCAGGCTTTATGCGCCTTACTTAAAACGACCTCACCCAAAATATATAAAGACCAGCTTTTGGGCGCTAAACAAATAGTCAGCGCGTATTGCAAACAATATGGTGCTATTGAAGCAGAACATTTATCACGATTGATCAATACACCGCGCTTAACAGCAACAGGGTTAAGAGAACGTCTGCTGGCTTTCCAACAAAACCCAGAGAAAAATAACGACTCACAGAGTCAGCAAGTCACACAGGATCAAGTTAATCAGGGTAATAGTGCATTAGCGCATTATGCTGCGCTAAATGGCCACCCTGGCGGTCAAGGAGAGAGCCATGTCATCCATTGATCAGGTCACCCAGAAATTCCGAAGCCTACGCATGTCAGCCATTGCAGAACATCTTGAGCCGTTATTAAGCCAAGCTGAGGCAAATGAAAGTTCTTATCTACAGTTTGCACAAAGTCTGGTTGAGTATGAAGAAAATCAACGCAACAGTAAACGTATTGAACAAAACAGACGGCGATCAGGTTTTCCCTTGCATAAAAGCCTGGAAGAGTTTGACTATCGCTTTCAGACCACGATCAGCAAGCGTGAAATGAATAGCCTGTGTGACTTTAACTTTATTGATAATCGAGATAACGTCGTCTTTATCGGGCCGCCAGGTGTGGGTAAAACGCATCTGGCTATTGGTCTGGGGCTTAAAGCGATTGATGCAGGCTATAAAGTCAGCTTCAACACGGCTTTGGCTCTTATGGAAATATTGGAATTAGCTGAACTCAAAGGCGAGTTGAAAAGAAAATCAATCAGCTACTCAAATTTGATGTGTTGATCATTGATGAGCTCGGTTATCTACCGATGAATAAACAAGGTATGCACAACTTGTTTCAATTGATCAATGCGCTCTATGAATACCGCTCAATCATCCTGACAACCAACAAAGAATTTACGAATTGGGGTGAGTTCTTTTTCGACAACAATGTGGCCGTGCCGATTGTAGATAGGCTCATCCATCATTCACACATTTTTATGCTGGGAGGCGAAAGTTATCGACTGAAATCTAAACTTAACAAATAACTATTTCTCTGGAAAAGTGGCTCAATATTAATGGCCGAAACTGGCTCAATTATTTTGGCCGTTGACACGGATGGAATAACAAACCAAGGCGCTTGCACTGAACTACAGTGCTGTAAGGCATCTTGATAGGCTTGTTGATAATCTGCCCAGTATTGCCGTTCGCTATAATCCGATTCACTTATTTTCCACCAACGATTAGGGTCTTGCAGGCGTTTTTGAATCGATTGAGTTGCTCTTCGGGACTGATGTGTAGAAAAAACTTTAATATAATCGTGTTATTTGTTACTAACAACGCTTCAAATTCCCCCTATGTCAACATACCTGTCGCCTAGGAAATTTTAAATCAGGAGACAAAAATGAGCGTATTTAGCCAAGAATTTAAAGTACAATCAGTAGAAAAAGCATTATCCAGAAGACCAGAACAATCGCTAAAGCAAATTGCAGTTACTTTAGGTGTGGGTTACTCCACACTTCAAAAATGGATTCGGTTAGCTAAGAAAAATCAACTCGAAAAACAGAGTCAAACATGTCAAAAGAAAAAGCCCTCAAGATTGGAATACAGTAGAACGTTTTGAAGCCATTGTTCATTGTCATCATCTCACCGATGATCAGGCTAGCGCCTATTGTCGTGAACAAGGCATCTACTTACATCATCTAAATACCTGGAAAGCGGAATTTTGTCAGAATCTAAATCAACAGAATCCGTATATAAACAGGCGCAAACAAAACTCAAACAAGAAAACAAGCGTTTGCATAAGGAGCTAAACCGCAAAGAGAAAGCGTTATCAGAAACAGCGGCTTTACTGGTGTTATCAAAAAAGTGCCAAGCGATCTGGGGGGAAAAGGCGGCCGATTAATCGCCTACTCAGATCGCCAACACTACAGCGCACTCATTGATGAAGCCGTTGACAATGGAGCGCGGCAGAAATTAGCCTGTGAACTGGTGGGTATATCAGCTCGAACCTATCAGCGTTGGAACCGGGGAGAAGGACTCTCAGAAGACCTACGACTGCACAATACAGCGCCTGTGCACAATCAATTATCCGAGGCCATCAAGCAAGAAATCATCACCGTGATTAATAAACCGGAATACAGCGCTTTAACGCCGCATCAAATCGTTCCGAGGTTATTGGATTTGGGCTGCTATCTCGCATCAGAATCAACCTTTTATCGTGTCATGAAAGCCCACAACCAGCTTAAGCACAGAGCTAAAGGAGCCGCAGGTCAGCATAATAAACCGCAGTCACTCAAAGCCACACAGGCCAATCAAATCTACTCGTGGGATATTACGTATTTATTAAGCCCCGTCAAAGGGCAGTATTTTTACCTCTACATGGTGATGGACATCTATAGTCGGAAAATCGTAGGCTGGCAAGTTCATGATGCCGAATCAAGCGCACACGCTGCTGATTTGATCGAAGATATCGCTCGCCGGGAAAACATCGACAAAAAGCAATTGGTGATACATTCTGACAACGGCAGTCCGATGAAAGGCGCAACATTAAGGGCCAAATTGGTCGATTTAGACATTGCCACGTCGTTCAGCAGACCTCGTGTCAGTAATGATAATCCTTATTCAGAATCGTTATTTAAAACAGTCAAATATCATCATACCTTTCCAGAAAACCCTTTTAAAACATTAAGCGAAGCCAGGAACTGGGTTGAAGCTTTCGTTTGTTGGTTCAACAATGAACATCAACACAGTGCGCTCAAGTTTGTAACACCCAACCAACGCCATAACGGCTTAGACAGCGCCGTACTCGAAAAAAGAAAACGAGTCATCGAGCAAGCAAAAAGAGACAATCCAGAGCGATGGAATGGACGACAAACACGAAATTTAACGCCCATTGGCCATGTTTATCTTAATCCGGATAAGGAAAATTTCAACACAACAGAATGTCAAGCAGCTTAATAAAATTCATTTCGTAAATTATTGCAAAAAATGCGACAGGTTGGTTGACATTTAGCGCCGACTGAGTGAAGTCGCTACCCCCAGTTTTTGCAAGGTTGCCAGCATGGTTGCGCCTTTCATTGGGCTACCGTTGTCAGAATGCAAAACCACCTGCTCGCGTTGAATGCATTCACGTTGGCAGATATCGGTGATGACATCGGCCGCATACTGACTGCTTTCTTCCTGGTAGACCTGCCAGCCGACAATTTTACGGCTAAAGATATCCATAAACAGGTACAGATAAAAGAACTGTCCTTTGACTTGCGTTGCCAGATAGGTGATATCCCAAGTGTAAATCTGATTGGGCGATGTTGCGGTCAAGGCTTTCGGTTTGCTGCGCGAGCTAGGTGTCCGACTGGTATGCCGGTGTGATAATTGATTGGCCTCCCTTAAAACTCGATAAAAACTGGATTCTGAAGCAATATATTGACCACGCTCGGCCAATATCGGCACGATTTGATGCGGCGTACAGTCTTTAAATTCGTCCGAATTAGCGATAGCAAGTATCTCGGCTCGTTCCTCGTCACTGAGCTTATGGCTCGGGGTAAACTGACGCTGTGTCCGGCCATCGACGGATAGCGTTTCAGTTTTTGCCAACGCTGCAAAGTGCGTAAGCTGATGCCGATGATCTCGGCGGCTTTTGATTTTCTTGCGCCCAGGCCGACGGCTTCATCAAAATATTCCAACCATTGTTCGCGTTCTGCAAGAGAAATCATCACGCCTTTTCCTCCCAGAACGCTCGGCACTTTTTGGAGCACCAATAAGGCGGCGGCTTCTGCCAAGGCCTTTTCCTTGCGATTTAATTCTTTTTTCCAGTTGTTTTATCTCATCCCGTAAAGACTTGTCTGATCGGGATTTTCCTGATTGTTCTGCTTTGTCGGTTTTCTTGATAAACTCGTCTTTCCAAACATCAAGATGATGCGGAAATATACCGTGTTGACGGCAAAAGGCATTTAACGCCTCACCTTCTAAAGCGACGCTTTCCATTAATAAAGCAAAACGCTCTGCCATTGACCAGTCAGCTGGGCGTTTATTCATCGGGGTGTCTGTCATAGGCGTTGTACGAGGTTTCTTTAGCCAGTTTTTAAGGGTAAACAAGTTTACATTCAATTCATCAGCGATACACTGTATCGTTTTATCACCACGTTGCAATACTTTTGATATGGCTTGTTCTTTAAATGCTTTACTATAACGTTGGGACATCGTTTTATTCCTCTGTTTTAATAGAGGCGACAACTAGTCTGACACAGGGGGGTATCGAATCCCGGTCATCGCATTGCCATAATGATCAAAATAGATAATTTTTTTCAAATCGTCGGGATAAGCTGAGCAATCGGGCGGCACAACAGGCCGCAACAGACCATCGCTTTGTTGACAGGCAATCTTCGCTGCTACCGGCGCAAAAATATCCCTACCATGAAAACTCAGTGAACAATATTCAGGCCGATAAATAATTTCGAACCATCGACAGCTTTTAGCCTGCTTGGCCACTCTATTGAATAAGCCATTATCTGGACCGACAAAATACTGATTATCCGCTTTAAGCACAAGCGCCCGTCTATTGCCACCTACACCAGGGTCGACCACACACAAAAATACCGTTTTTTTAGGGAACTGTCGACATAAGGCACACAATAAATAAGCGCTTAAAAAAGGGTTGGTTTTAGGGGCATTGTTCAGTAACGATATCACGCGCACATCAGGCGCAATCGTATCGATCACCGCTTCCATCTGCCCTGTATAAATACCTTCTGATCCAAAATCAGTAAACAGGGCGATCGCCATTATTGCTCCAAAATATCCAGCCCCGTCTGATCCGTAACGGGAATATAGGAATCAACTTCCTGCTGCGCATCAAATGCATAGGGTTTACGTTCACCAGAACGATCGATTTTAAGATTTTTAAAATCGAATAAAGCATTATCAGCCAGTTGCGAAGGCGCAATATTTTGAATTGCCGAAAAAATAGCTTCGGTGCGCCCGCCTTTTTTATCCCACTCTGCCAGCATAGCCTTAATCGCCTGCCGCTGCAGATTTTGCTGTGAACCGCAAAGATTACACGGAATAATCGGAAATTCCATCAAATCGGCAAACCGTTTAATATCCTTTTCTCGACAATAGGCCAGAGGTCGAATAACGATATTACGCTTGTCATCGGATAATAATTTTGGCGGCATAGCCGATAATTTAGCCCCATAAAACATATTCAAAAACAAGGTTTCCACAATATCGTCTTTGTGATGACCCAAGGCTATTTTGCTAGCGCCAATTTCCTCAGCAAACGAATACAAGGTTCCGCGCCGCAAACGTGAACACAAACCGCACGTCGTCTTACCTTCAGGAATCTTGTCCTTGACGATGGAATAGGTATCGCGATTGATAATATGGTATTCGATACCTAAACCTTGTAAATATTCAGGTAACACATACTCAGGAAATCCCGGTTGCTTCTGATCCAGATTTACAGCAATAACATCAAATGAAATGGGCGCACTTTTCTTAAGGCTCATCAAGATATTCAGCAAGGTATAACTGTCGGCACCACCAGAAAGGCACACCATCACCCGGTCACCAGACTCAATCATCCTGTAATCTTCGATTGCTTGACCTGTTTGCCGACGCAAGCGTTTTTGCAGCTTATTGAAATTATATTTCGCTGAACCGGATAGTGTTTTCATGGATACAAAATGACTGAAACATCAATGATGTTTAGTAAAGAGAGGTCTATTCAACTTAACCCAAAAAATTGGTCGGGACGGCGGGATTCGAACCCACGACCCCTACACCCCCAGTATAGTGCGCTACCAAACTGCGCTACGCCCCGAGTTGAATAGGATACAACGGCATCGTACGTTGCCGAAGACGCGGAATAATAGCATATTATTCCGCTGTTGTCAGATTACTTGAGCAATTCCAAGATATCTTCTAGCTCACCTATCATCTGATGAACCAGTTGCCGGGTGCGAATAGAGTCTTCTTTGGCATTATCGCTGGATAAATGCGCGCGTGCGCCACCGATGGTATAACCTTGCTCGTATAACAAAGCGCGAATCTGCCGGATCATCAGCACATCATGTCGCTGATAGTAACGACGATTGCCGCGCCTTTTAACTGGCTTCAGTTCGCTGAATTCCTGCTCCCAATAACGTAAAACATGGGGCTTTACCGCGCACAACTCACTGACTTCTCCAATGGTAAAATAGCGTTTTGCCGGTATCGGCGGTAATTCGTTATTATTACTGGGTTCCAGCATAAGACTCCACCCTGGCTTTAAGTTTTTGACCCGCTCTGAATGTTACCACGCGCCGCGCGGTAATGGGAATCTCTTCCCCTGTTTTTGGATTCCTGCCGGGACGACTGGCCTTGTCGCGTAATTCAAACTTACCAAAACCGGATATTTTCACCTGCTCGCCTCTTTCCAGGGAAGCTTTTATTTCTTCAAAAAAAAGCTCCACCATCTCTTTGGCTTCACGCTTATTCAATCCTAATTCATCAAACAATCTTTCTGAAAAATCGGCTTTTGTTAATGCCATATCTGTTAGTCCCTCAGCTTCGCGTTCAATTTACTATTTAACGATTGCAACACGCCGTTAAATATAGCATCAATTTCAGAATCTGTAAGTGTTTGATTAAAATCTTGTAAAACAATACTCAATGCCACGCTTTTATAGCCAGGCTCGACGCCTTGTCCTTGATAAATATCAAAAATATGCACATCCCGAAGTTTTTCGAAACCTGCCGACATCACACAATCAACAATGTCCGAGGCTTTAACGCCTTCTTCAACCAATAACGCCATATCGCGACGCACCGATGGAAACTTGGACAGCGCTGTAAACCGAGGCACTTTTTTGTGCTGCAAGCTATCTAAATCCAGCTCAAACAAAAACACCTGGGTATCGAAGCCAAATTTTTTCTCCAACTCTGGATGCAACATACCCACCCAGCCGACAGCCTGGCCATCCGCTGTGGTGATTCGCGCGGTTTGCCCTGGATGTAATGCAGGATGCTGATCTTTAAGCCATTTAAACTCAAACCCTGTCAATGCAAACAAGGCTTCAACATCGGCTTTCACATCGAAGAAATCCAGCTTACGGCTCTTTTCGCCCCATTGTTCAGGTAAAACGGACCCTAAAGCAATGCCAGCTAATTTAGGCTTTTGCACAATAGACTCGGCATTGATAAAACTCAGGCCGGATTCAAACAGGCGCACACGATTTTGCTGGCGTTTCGTGTTATAGGCTGCAGCATTCAACAGACCACACCAAAGCGTTGTCCGCATCACCGCCAAATCCTGCGAAATCGGATTTTGCAACCGCACAGGCACTTCATCTGGCATCAATAACTTCAGTTGTTCTTCATCAACAAAACTGTAGGTTATCGCTTCCTGGTAATCCAGATCGACTAATAAGTCTTTCAGCCTATCAAGCGGCAACTTGGCTTCTGGCGCCGCCCCCAATGCAGAACGCATCAACAAGCGGCTATTCGGTAAATTGTTGTAGCCATAAATACGGCCAATTTCTTCCAGTAAATCCGCCTCTATACTGATATCGAAACGAAAACCGGGCGGCGTAATGCGCCATCCTTCCGCATCAGATTCCAATTTCATACCCAAACGGGTAAAAATATCTTCGACCTGATCGTCGGGCATTTCAATACCCAGTATTTTCTGAATCCGTTGCGGCCTAAGCAGAACAGGTTGACGTTGCGGCAAAAATTGCTCATGCACGACTTCAGTCACCGGCCCGACTTCTCCACCGGCAATGGCAACAATCAACTGTGTCGCTCGTTCGATCGCTCTGTGTTGTAAAGTAAAGTCGACACCTCGTTCAAAACGATGCGAAGAATCAGTATGCAAGCCATATTGACGAGCTTTCCCGGCGATGGCGACTGGATTAAAGAAAGCACATTCCAAGAAAATATTCTGTGTCTGATCAGAAACGGCCGAATCCTGCCCACCCATAACGCCTGCCAGCGCCAAGGCATGTTTGCGATCGGCAATCACCAGCGTATCCGCATCCAGCATAATCTCCTGATCATTCAGCAATGCCAGCTTTTCATCCGCCTGGCTATCACGAACGACAATTGCCTCGCTGATTTTATCAGCATCGAACGCATGTAACGGTTGCCCCATTTCCAGCAACACATAGTTTGTTACATCCACCAAAGGCCCTAAGCTCCTCAAGCCTGAACGGCGCAAGCGTTCCTGCATCCATACCGGTGTTTCAGCCTGAGCCGAAACATTTTTGATAACGCGGCCAAGATAGCGCGGACATTTTTCCGGCTGCTCGACCTCGACCACAATCGTATCCTGATGAGAAACCGGAACAACTTCAAATACTTTCGGCTGCCAATCTATTTTGTTCAACACCGCCACTTCACGGGCAATTCCTTCCACACTAAGGCAATCGGCGCGATTAGGCGTTAAATCCACTTCAATACATTGATCATCTAAGGCCAGATATTCACGTATATCCATACCAACCGGGGCATCGTCAGCGAGCTCCATCAAACCACTAGCATCATCGGCCAGGCCCAGTTCTTTTTCAGAGCACAACATGCCCAATGAAACTTCGCCCCGCAATTTGGATTTTTTGATCTTAAAATTGCCCGGCAAAACAGCACCAACTAACGCTGCAGGAACTTTCAACCCCTCTCGTACATTGCTTGCGCCACAGACAATCTGAATAGGCGCCTTATCACCGACATCGACCTGACAGACTTTTAATTTATCAGCATTAGGGTGTTGTATCAGTGACACCACCTCGGCCACGACAACCTTACTAAATTCAGCCGCTGCTGGCTCCACCGAATCGACTTCCAGGCCAGCCATAGTAATCTGCTCGACTAATTCGTCCGTACTGATAGGCGGATTAACCAATTCCCTCAGCCACGCTTCACTTATTCGCATTTTTCTTCTCCGCCTTAAGCAAACTGTTGCAAAAACCTGAGATCATTTTCAAAAAATAACCGCAAATCATTGATGCCATAGCGCAGCATCGCAAGACGCTCAACCCCCATACCAAAAGCAAAGCCTGTATATTGTTCGCTGTCGATTGCAACCGCCTTAAATACTTCAGGATGAATCATGCCGCAACCCATCACTTCCAGCCAACCGGTTTGCCCGCAAACGCGGCAACCTTGCCCGTCACACATCACGCACTCGATGTCGACTTCGGCTGAAGGCTCGGTAAACGGAAAATATGAGGGCCGAAAGCGCACTTGAATATCTTTTTCAAAGAATGCTCTAAGAAATTCATACACAACGCCTTTCAAATCCGCAAAACTGACATCCTCATCGACTAAAAAGCCTTCAACCTGATGAAACATAGGCGTATGCGTCAGATCGGAATCACAACGATAAACGCGGCCTGGCGCAATAACCTTCAATGGCGGTTTTTCTGCTTCCATCACCCGAACCTGCACCGGCGAAGTATGGGTTCTGAGTAAGGTATGTGCATCGAAATAGAAGGTATCGTGCATGGCTCTGGCAGGATGATGCGCCGGGATATTCAAGGCCTCGAAATTATGATAGTCATCTTCGATTTCTGGCCCTTCCACAACCTTGAAGCCGACAGCAGCGAAAATTTGTGCAATTCTGCGCAAAGTCGTGGTAACCGGGTGCAAACCTGCCACCCCATGCCCACGCCCCGGCAATGTCACATCGACGGCTTCAGCCGCCAGCCTTTTAGCCAATTCGGCTTGCTGTAGCGCCGTTCGCGCTTTTTCCAATGCTTGTTGCAGTTGATTTTTAGCTTGATTGATTATCTGTCCGGCTTGTTTGCGCTGCTCGGGTTCCATTTTTCCCAAGGTTTTCATTTGCAGCGTAAAAAGGCCTTTTTTGCCCAGATAATCGACTCTGATTTGATCCAGCTGTTTTAAATCCTGGACATCGACAAGCGCATTCAAAGCCTGCCTGAGAATTTCTTCGATGTTAGCCGACACAGCTCAGCCTACTTTGTTGTTGTTGTAAGGAACAGGGATTACAAAGAACAAGGAGGCTGCTGGATTATGGATAATTCTACTCGTCTTATGACGAAGCCCATGACCCGACAGCCTCCCGGCAATCCCGAACACCCCCTTTTGTGAAAAAGGAGGAAGTCTTGAATCAACGACCGTTATCGCGTCGTTTTAAGGTTGACTTTGATTTGCTTTCGCAATTTCAGCGATTTTAGCAAACGCATCCATATCGCGAACAGCTAAGTCAGCCAATACTTTACGGTCGATTGCCACATTCGCTTTGTTCAATCCATTGATCAGGCGGCTATATGACGTGCCGCACAGACGTGCTGCAGCATTGATACGGACAATCCATAATGCACGAAATTGACGTTTTCTTTGTTTACGGTCACGATAAGCATATTGCCCAGCTTTGATGACCGCTTGTTTGGCGACGCGATAGACCCGGCTGCGTGCACCGTAATAGCCTTTCGCCTGCTTTAAAATCTTTTTATGTCTTGCTCTGGCAGTGACGCCACGTTTTACTCTGGCCATTTTCTCTTCTCCAACCTGTTAACTGTAAGGAATCATCCGCGACACCAATTTGGCATCTGATGCATGAAGAGTGGCCGCTTTACGAAGCTGACGTTTTCTTTTGGTCGACTTTTTAGTCAGGATATGACGTCTGTGCGACTGATTACATTTGATTTTACCACTGCCGGTTTTTTTAAACCGTTTGGCAGCACCACGATGGGTTTTCATTTTAGGCATTTGTTTTCTCCAATAATCGTTATAAAACACATCCTTTTGAGAAAAACCCGACAAGGCAAAATGCAAGGCCCGGCCGAATTATCTGCGCATCTGCGCGACATAATGCATCCTGCATTATCAACTAAGGCTTGCGCCTTATTTTTTCTTTTTAGGCCCCATGACCATGACCATCTGACGCCCTTCCATTTTCGGAAACTGCTCAACGACAGCAATTTCTTCTAAGTCTTTTTCCACCCGCTTTAACAACTCCATACCAATTTCACGATGGCTCATTTCGCGGCCTCGAAAGCGAATGGTGATTTTGGTTTTGTTCCCTTCATTCAGGAATTTAGTCAAATTCCGTAATTTAACCTGATAATCGCCTTCTTCCGTTCCCGGCCTAAATTTGATTTCCTTAACCTGAATTTGTTTCTGTTTCTTCTTAGCGGCTTGTTGCTTTTTATTCTGTTCAAATAAAAACTTGCCGTAATCCATGATTTTACAAACCGGAGGATCTGCATTCGGTGAAATTTCAACCAAATCCATGCCCGCATCAGCCGCTAACTGTTTAGCTTCAGTCAATGAAATAATGCCGAGCTGTTCACCTTCTGCGCCAATTACCCTAATCCGTCTTGCGGTTATGGCGTCATTCAAGCGCGTTGTATCTTTTTTAGAAGCGATGTTCTAATCCTCCAGTCTAAGTTATTTTTTTTGATCTATTTCATCCCGCATGCGTGCAGCTAAATCATCAATCGCCATGCTACCAAGGTTATCCCCTTTTTGGGTGCGAACGGCAATCGTTTTTTCGTCCAGCTCCTTATCACCAATTATAAGCAAATAAGGCACACGTTGCATGGAATGCTCGCGAATTTTAAAGCCTATCTTCTCATTTCTCAAGTCTATTTTTGCTCTAAAGCCTTGTTTTTCTAATTCCTGAACAATTTGCCGGCAATATTCAGCTTGTCTGTCGGCGATATTCATCACCACAACCTGAACGGGAGCCAGCCATAATGGAAAAGTGCCGGCATGATGCTCGATCAGAATACCAATAAAGCGTTCCAACGAGCCTAAAATAGCCCGGTGCAGCATGACCGGTGTCTGCCGGGAACCATCCTCGGCGATATAGGTGGCATCCAGCCGCCCTGGCATGGAAAAATCAACCTGGATCGTGCCACATTGCCAAACCCTGCCCAGACAATCTTTCAAGGAGAATTCAATTTTCGGCCCATAAAATGCCCCTTCGCCGGGCTGCAATTCCCAGTCCAGTTTTTTGGCATTCAATGCCTGTTCCAATGCCTGTTCTGCCTTATCCCAGACAGCATCATCTCCAACCCGGTTTTCCGGACGGGTTGATAATTTGATAATGACATCCTCGAAACCAAAATCCTTATATACCTCAAACAACAAATCGATAAATGCCGAGACTTCATCTTGTATTTGCTCTTCAGTGCAAAAAATATGTGCATCATCCTGAACAAAATTTCTGACCCGCATCAAACCATGCAAGGTGCCTGAAGGCTCGTTGCGATGACAGGAACCGAATTCTGCCATCCGTATCGGCAAATCACGATAACTTTTAAGCCCTTGGTTATAAATTTGAATATGGCACGGGCAATTCATCGGCTTGATGGCATAATCACGGCTTTCCGAGTGGGTGGTAAAAATCATCTCACCAAATTTGTCCCAGTGACCGGATTTTTCCCACAAGCTGCGATCTACGACCTGCGGCGTTTTTACTTCGCCATAGCCATTAACACGCAGTTTATTGCGGATGTATTGCTCGACCTGCTGATAAATCGTCCAGCCTTTATCATGCCAGAACACCATGCCAGGCGCTTCTTCTTGCGAATGGAATAAATCCAGCGCCTTGCCCAGTTTACGGTGATCCCGCTTCTCGGCTTCTTCTAAACGGTGCAGGTATTCTTTCAGCGCTTTTTTATCGCCCCAGGCCGTGCCATAAATGCGTTGCAGCATTTCATTGTTGGAATCACCCCGCCAATAGGCACCGGCAATTTTCATCAGCTTGAAGGCTTTCAGCTTACCCGTAGACGGCACATGCGGGCCACGACACAAGTCGGTAAAATCACCCTGGCTGTACAACGATAATTCTTCATTCGATGGGATGGACTCGATAATTTCAGCCTTGTACTCCTCACCTAAATCTTTGAAAAACTCAACAGCCTCATCCCGGCTCATTACCGACCGTTTGACTTGCAGATTTTCGGCAACCAGTTGCTGCATTTTTTTCTCTATCGCCTTTAAATCTTCCGGCGTGAAGGGCCGCTCATACGCAAAGTCATAATAGAAGCCATTTTCAATCACAGGACCTATCGTGACCTGCGCTGATGGAAACAGCTCTTTAACCGCTTGCGCTAATAAATGTGCGGTTGAATGGCGAATTACCTCAAGCCCTTCATCATCCTTGTCGGTAATGATTTGCAGACTGGCATCAGCATCAATAAGCGTACTGGCATCAACCAGTTTTCCGTTTACCTTACCGGCGATTGTTGCCTTAGCCAGACCGGAGCCAATTGATTGAGCAACATCAAGAACGGTAACTGGCTGCTCAAATTGACGTTGAGAACCATCAGGAAGCGTAATTACAGGCATTATTTTTTGTTTCCACAATAAAAAAAAGCATCACGATGGATGCTTTTTAAGTTTGGTAGGCGCGAGTAGATTCGAACTACCGACCCCCACCATGTCAAGGTGGTGCTCTAACCAACTGAGCTACGCGCCTGTCGTATTCGAAGCGGTTATTATGCCAACTTCCTGCGGCTTATGCAAGCCCTAACGCGGAAATTTCATAAAAAATGGGCAAACTCTTTGTGTTTTTTAAAATTCAGTCACTTATTTACTGATGTTACGCAGCGGCTCTTCAATCTAATTCCCATAATCTATCTTCCATTCACCATTACTGTGAAAAAACTCTCTGGCCTCTAACTTTTATCAAAACAGAGATCACAGAGCACACCGAGTTATAGTTTGTATCGTTTAATTCCATTGACTGATCTGGATTCATTCGGTTATTAACGACCCTGTAGAAACATTATTCTCTGTGTTCTCAGTGGCCTGAAGTGTCTATTCATTAGACCCATTCGAGCCCGATCATCACCGCTTAATGTGACTTCGCTTTTGATAATCCGCTTCAATGACTCTGTTTTCCAGTCCTTGACTTCCAGAAAATCCCGCAAGCGGTGGGCTACCCGCTTTTCCCCAACCGTCATCTTAACCAAAACATGACGATTTAAAGCGGCTTTGTTGCATAAATCATAAGGATCCCCATATTATAGGGCATGGACAAGAAAAAGAAACAACGCTACAAACTAAAGAATTGGTCGAATTACAATCAAGCCTTGATCAATCGAGGTTCATTAACGCTATGGTTCGAAGAATCCATGATCAAGCAATGGCATCAGCCTGAAAAGACAGGCTATAGAGGAAGCCCGATGACGTATTCTGGGTAGTGGGTTAAATCTGTATTTATGCTAGGAACAGTAGAATAAGAAAGTGATTTATTGCATAATTCCCTCATGAAATATTATCAAGCAATCGCCTGCCCAAACTGTACTAATACTCAACTGATGAAATCAGGCAGAAGCGATGGTGGTGTACAGCGATATCGTTGCCAGACTTCAGACTGCCCAACCAACACTTTCATGTTGGAATATTGTTACAAAGCCTGTGAATTTGGAATCCAAGAAAAAATTGTCGAAATGGCTATCAATAGTAGTGGCACTCGAGACACAGCACGGGTTCTTAAAATCAATAAAAACACAGTGACCCGCACTTTAAAAAATAAAGAAAACAGTCTTGTTCAGGTGAACCCTCTTTTCAGACCTTTGATCAAGGGAAACCATTGGAGGTCAGGTTAGAGCAGGTCTGCTGTGAAGAGGCCGAAGTGGATGAACAGTGGTCTTTTGTAGGCAATAAAAGCAATCAACGCTGGCTATGGCACGCTGTTGATCATAAAACCAACACGGTACTCGCTTATGTTTTTGGCAAGCGTAAGGACATTGTTTTCAAAGAATTAAAAGCGTTACTTAGCCCTTTAAATATTGGCCGTTATTACACCGATGACTGGGGGCTTATGAGCGTCATCTTGATGCTGAGATACATGAAATAGGGAAGAGAAATACCCAAAAATTGAACGAAAAACCTGAATTTTAGAACATGGATCAAACGATTGACCCGTCGAACAATCTGTTTCTCTAAGCTAGAAAAAATGCATGATATTGTGATTGGTTTGTTAATAAATAAGGTAGAATTTGGCAGAAACATCCATGCATAAACACAGATTTAACCCACTCCCTCTGGAGGTTCGGCTGCCTCGTTCAAGCAGTCGAACGCCAAGACACTTAGTCGTCGATTCGACCGGCTTAAAAGTCTACGGTGAAGGCGAGTGGAAAGTTCGCAAACATGGTGCCAGCAAGCGCAGAACCTGGCGTAAACTCCATATCATGGTTGATGCACAAACGCAGGAAGTCGTGGCAGTTGAGATGACGGCTAATTTTGTTGGTGATTCCGAAGTCTTGCCGGATTTATTAGAGCAGCTGGATGAACACGACCAAGTTGCCAGTGTGGCGGCGGATGGCGCTTATGATACGATCCAGTGTCATCAGGCGATTCGTAACAAAGGCGCCGATGCATTGATACCGCCGCGGGAAGGGGCGGTGGAATGGCCGAGTGATGAAGATGGGAGAACTCATCCAAGAACAGCGATTGTTCAACGTTGCGCTGAAATCGGGAGAAAGGCATGGAAACAAGAAAGTGGTTATCATCAACGCAGCCTGGCTGAAACGGCTATGTTTCGCATCAAAACGCTCTTTAGTGGCCAATTAAAAAACCGGACCTTTGCGGCTCAGATGGTTGAGGCGTATCTCCGCGTCGGCGCAATGAATAAAATGACAGGCCTGGGTATGCCTGAAAGTTATTCTGTTTCATGAATAAAGACTGGAATTTAAGAAAAGAGTACGCTGTGGATTATTTATGCAACAAAGCCATTTAAAGCCGGAATAATTTCAGCCATGAATAGCCTCACAACCGACTTCACTGCGAGGCTGTTTTATGAAATGATTAACTTGACGATTATATCAAGCTAATGAGAATGCCCACTTTTCAACTCATGGCCCTCTGCATCATAAAAACCACTGGCACCATGTGATACGAAGCCTAAGTGAATAAGCTTGCGCAGAAAAGGGTCTGACTCGTTGTCGCCGATATCAATATAATCTGTCGTTTTATAAGCGGCACGCTGATTAAAAGCCTGTTTAACTCGATCCGCCGCCGTGACCATTTCCTCAAGCTGCCAGATTTCATGCCTATCTTGGATTTTTACGCTGTAGCGCATAGGTAATTTTAAGGCCACATTCCAGTCTAAGCTGGCCTGACGTTTTTGGGAGCTCATTACCCGCACCTGTGTCAGCGAGCAGCCTTCGCCCCGAGTCGCCTCAAGCGACATCGCCTGCACTGCCGAATCCGCTATAATCTGCCACTTTTCAGCCCAGTGTTTTGGACCCGCACGTTTTCCAAGGTCTTCAGGCATATACTGATACCTTGCTTATCCTTATCAAACCAGGTCGTCAGATGCAAACTACCGTGACCAGAACGCTCCCATTGTTCGGCAAGACCCTGGTCGGGATAGACATATAACACCCGGTTACCATCACGCCACAGCTCCATATGTCGTGTCTTCGTTGTTTTTTCTGTAAATCAACGACCGTCTGTTGATAACGGACACCCATGAGTTCCGGAGATTCCGTACATACTTCCGAAGCATTAACAATACTTACCAGCATCATCAGCAATATAAAAGTATACGAGATTAGGGGCTGTTGCCGTTTTGAAAATCCCCTTGAAATTCAATAACTCCGCCACATAGATTGTTTATTTTGACTCAAAAACAAGCAAACTATGCCGCGACAACTGCTTACGGATGAACTTTGGGAGAAACTGAAGATAATTATGTTGAAAATGGGAATTTATGACAAACCTTGTCTTCGAAAAACAGTCGAAGGTATTTTTTATCGCTTGCGAGTAGGTTGTCCCTGGAGAGATTTACCCACGGCTTTTGGTAATTGGAATGCGGTATATAAACGATTCAATGACTGGTCTCGTAAAGAAAAACTGATGGGTATTTTTAACGCCTTGGTTGTTGATCCAGACCTGGAATGGGAATTTATTGATGGGAGTATTGTGAAAGCACATCAGCATAGTAGTGGTGCGGCCTGTGAACAAGAAACAGCGATAGGGAAATCTGTCGCCGGGAACACCAGTAAAATTCATATGGCCGTTGATGCCTGTGGTCTTCCTATTCATTTCTCAGTGACAGGCGGCGAAGTTCATGACTGTAAAGAAGCACCGAAATTAGTTGCAGAGCTCCCAAAAGGTGACTATATAGTTGCTGACAGAGGCTATGACAGTGAAGCATTACGTCTTCAAATTAAAGACAAAGGGGCTGTTCCTGTTATCCCAAGAAAAAAAGAATTCAACTCGGGAAATGATGAAATGGATTGGTGTCTCTACAAATATCGCCATCTCGTTGAAAATGTGTTTGCAAGACTTAAGCATTTCAGAGCGATCGCCACGCGATATGACAAACTCAAACGAAATTTTGAAGGCTCTATCGCTCTGGCTTGCGCCTTTTTATGGTTACCTATGTGAAATGGCAACAGCCCCTAGTCGTCGATTAAATCGGAAAACAGCGGGGAGCACAATGCACCCCGCTTTGATATCCGCTTTTTGAAAAACGGTATCAGTCATCATTCCTACTCCATGCTGTCAACTTATCCCATCTGCCTTCGTCTCTACGATGCATAGCTTCTCCGGCCTTCTCTTCCAACTTCGCCGCTGCATTCATGACATGAAAGATAATGTTTTGCTCTTGCGTACCGCCCAACAAATGTGCGCCCGGCCCTTTACCATAAATCACCACATCTTCGCCCGCATGCGTTTCTGAACTGCGTGGAATCAACGCTTCCTGATGAAAACCCGGTGCTTCGGTATCAACATCAGTCAAATCCACTCGGCCTTCAGTAATCGGTAAGCCATAACCCACATCGGCATTTGTTTCATCACCTAAGTCACGAAAACCACGGCCGTTGGTATAACCCAATGTGGTATAGGGAAGATCATCTGCTGCCAACGCTGGTTCAGTTTGGCCAACACTGACCAATTTACCCAGAATCGGATTGCCACGCTTCGGATATCCAGCGATTGTAAACACATGGCTATGATCGGCCGTAACCAGAATCAAGGTATCCTCCATATCTGCCGTATCGACAGCCGCCTGCACGGCTTTTGCCAATTCTATAGTATCGGTCAGTGCGGTATAAGCATTGCCTGCATGATGACCATGATCGATTCGACCCGCTTCAACCATCAAAAAATATCCTTTCCGGTTATTATCAAGAATCCGGATGGCCTTTTCAGTCATTTCTGTCAGCGATGGTTCACCGGCAACATCATTACTGCGGTCAGCCTCATACTGCATATGCGATTCGTTGAACAGCCCTAATACCTTCGAGGTAGACTCAGGATCAATATTGTAAAACCCAGATTGCTCATAAACATAAACACCATCAGAATAGCGTGTTTGCCACTCCTGAATCAGGTTGCGCCCATCGGTACGATCTCCTTCGACTGCACTACGGGCATCAGGACTGTTAAATGCCGCATCCTTAGGTAAAAAATGCCGACGCCCACCGCCCATAGCAACGTCAATACCATCAATATGGCGCGCGCGAGGAAAACGCCTTTTCAACATGCTTTCAAAATCGACCAGCTGTGCAGCAATATCAACACAGCCTGCTGCAATCGCATCGGCCGGCATATCCGAATTGTCTTCCCAATTACGTTCGACTGATTTAGCATAAGTCGCTGCAGGGGTGGCATGGGTGATACGCGCTGTCGTCACCACACCGGTTGATTTCCCGGCAATTTCAGCCAATTCCAGCGCGGTAACCAATTCATGCCCAAAACTTGAGCGACAATCACCTCGGCTGACATATTCATCCACACCTAAGACTCCGATATTGGTTTTCACACCCGTCATAATTGCCGTCATAGTCCCGGCAGAATCAGGTGTTTGTGCATCGACATTATAGGTCTTCGCCATCGCAGTATATGGAAACAAGTCGAAGCTGAGCATATTTTCTTCACCCGGCTGGCCTTTAAGTTGGCCTTCGAGAATACGCGCGGCAGTAATCGTCGACACCCCCATACCATCACCGACAAACAGGATGATATTTTTGGCTTTTTTACGTCTATACATCTTCGGCCGATGTTTAATGACCTCAGCGCCTTCTACAAACCAGTGATTTGTCGCCTGATAGGCAGGGACAATACGATTTCTATCGGCTGACGCGTCACTGATAAAGGCCAGCATCAGTGTGCCGGCCAAAGCAGTAAAATTGATTTTCATGATTTTTTCCCGATTATATTTTGTTAGTGTTATGCAGCATCAGCGGTTATTTTTTAATAGTCCACTGACTAGGCTGATTATCCAGCGATGCCATGACATTTATATGACACATCTATGACAAACCGGTGACAACACAAAACACCCCTCTATCCAGGAAAAAACATGATCTGTTCAGATATCCTTAAGGAAACTTGTCCTAGAATGGCGGTTTGAACTAACACATTGACTGAGGGTATAAAAAATGAAAACCATAAACCTCTTAATTGCTGCATCGCTCGGACTTTCTTTAACCGCTTGTGACAAAGCACAAGAAGGCGAGCAGACTGCGACAAATAATACGCCATCTGCTGCAGAACAAACCCAAGAAACGGCTAACAATGCCGCATCTACTGTTTCCGATTCATTAGTCGGCAGCTTGGAAAAGGCTAAAGAAGCGGCGGCAAGTGCAGCAAGCGCAACATCTGACGCAGCCACCAATATTACCGAAGCCGGCCAGGATGCGGTCGGTTCTGCAGCTGATGCGGCTAAAAATGCTGCATCCACAGCTGTTGACAGTGCAAAACAAATGGCTTCTGATACGACAACTGCCGCCAGTGATGCCGCTACAGCCGCTGTCGAATCAGGTAAACAAGCGGTAAGTGATGCCGCAGACAAAACAGCCACAGCGGTGACTGAAAAAGCCGCCTCTCTAACAGAATCAGTCAGCAAACCAGTTACTGATACGGCCACAAAAACGTCAGAAAAAGCAGCCGCTGTGAAATCAGCAGCCGATGCATTAAATGGTTTGACACAATAGCTTTTCAGCTGATAAAAGCAAGGGGGTGCCTGAGTCAATCATCGGGCATCTCCAACATCTCACAGGCTAGGCGCGCCATATTTTCAGATCCACCACCCTCCCCCAATTTTGCCTTCACCTCTGCTAAATCATGCAATATCCTCTGCCGATAATCTGCATCCTGCAACAGGCGCCAGGTTTCATCGGCCAGGGCTTTAGCATTGGCATCAGTCTGAATCAGTTCTTTAACCACCTCGCGACCGGCAATAATATTGGGCAGGCCAATAAATGGAATATTCACCAACATTCTACCCAGCCAATACGTCAACATCGACAACTTATACACAATCACCATAGGCACCTGAAGCAGTGCAATTTCCAATGAGGCGGTTCCTGATGCTGTCATTACTGCATCAGCACATTGAATGGCATCATAAGGTTGCGATTTAATAACCTTGATATCGAGATCACAGGCTTCAAGATAAGGCACTAACACCGTATCGGCAATGGAATCGGCTTGCGGTAACACAAACTGAATATCAGGAATACGCTGTTTTAATAACACCGCCGCCTCCAGCATCAGCGGCAACAAGCGCCGAATTTCATTGATTCGGCTCCCGGGCAACAAGCCAACCACAGGCTTTTGTGCATCCAGTTCAAAGACATCGAAATCCTCTTCCCGGCTCCGCAACGGTTTCACCTTATCGACGGAAGGGTGGCCGACATAACGCACCGGCACACCGTGCTCTTCGTAATAAGGCGTTTCAAATGGGAATATCACCGCCATCATATCAATCGCTTTACCATAGGTTACAACACGTCCCGGACGCCAGGCCCAAACCTGCGGGCTGACATAAAACAAAACCTTGATACCGATCTGTTTGGCAAAGCGTGCTAATTTCAGATTAAACTCCTTATAATCTACACACACCAGTAAATCCGGTCGTTCATCTTGCAACAACCGCTTCATCGCGACCAATGCCGCGCGAATTTCACCATAATGGCGCAGAATTTCAACCAGACCGATGACACCAATAGCCGATGAATCCACCCTGACATCGATGCCGGCCTCACGCATTTTTGCCGCCCCCATGCCTAAGCCTTGAACGGCAGGCAAATGCTGTTTTAAATGCTTGAACATGCTGGCGGCATGTTGATCACCCGACGACTCGCCGGCGCTGAACAAAATTTTGACCGGTTTCTGCGTCATCGATCAGGCAACCGTTTTAATCACATTGACAATGTCATGAATATTCTCCTCACTCAACATCGGACAAATTGGCAAGGAAAAACAACGCGCCGCGACCTTTTCTGTCACCGGCAACGATACCCCGGCATAATCGGCTTTGAAGACATTTTGCCGGTGCAACGGCACCGGATAATACACCGCACAGCCAATTTGTTCGGCTTGCAAGGCTTCAATAATCCGGTCGCGATTGTCCGACAGCAACGTATATTGATGATAAACATGCTCGCCTATGCCATCTTCATAAGGCGTCTCCAGCGGCAAATCGGCCATCAACTCCGAATACAAATGTGCTGCCTTGCGCCGTGCCTGGTTGTACTGATCGATACGTTTCAATTTAGCCCGCAATACCACAGCCTGCATCTCATCCAAACGACTGTTATAGCCAATGACATCATGGTAATAGCGCTCTTTCGAACCATGATTACGCAGCATTCTCAGCATGTCGGCAATTTCATCCGACTGCGTCACCACCAGGCCGCCATCACCAAATGCACCCAGGTTTTTACTGGGAAAAAAACTGTATCCAGCAGCATCACCAACCGCTCCGGTTTGCTGACCATTGACACGGGCGCCAAATGATTGCGCACAATCTTCAATCAATTTTAAACCATATTGCTCGCATAAGGCTTTAATCGCCATCAAGTCAACCGGCTGACCAAATAAATGCACCGGCATAATGGCTTTGGTTTTTTCGCTGATTGCAGCTTCGATCGTTTCTGGCGTAATATTGAAGGTTTTAGCATCAATATCCACAAATACGGGGTTAGCACCAACATATTTAATCGCTTCTGCCGTTGCGATAAAGGTAAAAGCCGAGGTAATCACCTCATCACCTTCGCCAATCCCGGCCGCTCTCAGAGCTAAATGCAAAGCATCGGTGCCCGAGGCACAGCCTATCGCATGTTTAACACCCAGATAATCGGCCGCTTCCTGCTCAAAAGCTTGCACATTCGGGCCTAAAATAAATGTACACTGCTCAATCGTTTGCGCCAGCCCTTGCTCGACTTCCTTTTTGATTTCGGCATACTGGGCTTTCAGGTTGACCATGGGTATCATGTTTTTTCCTTATCCGTTTGTAGTAAATTGGTGATTTCAATCGCTGTCGCTAACGCCTTGCGGCCAGCTTCCCCTGAAACCAATGGTTTTTTGCCGGTTTGAATACAATCAATAAAATGTTTAATTTCTTCCAATAAGGCATCGCCATTTTCAAATACCGATTCCTCAGTCAGAATTTCAGGAATACCCGGAAACATTTCCTCATCACCGGTACGATGCTTGGTCAACACCCGGTTCTGAAAATCAACCGCTACATACGAACAGGGTTTGAACATGCGCATTTTGCGCTCCATTTTCATACTGATACGACTCGCCGTCACATTCGCCACACAACCATTTTCAAACGTCAGTCGCGCATTGGCGATATCGATGCCTTGCGTCAGTACCGCTGTACCACAGGCTTCCATTCTGTCGATATTTGAATCGACCAATGACAAAATAATATCGATATCATGAATCATCAGATCCAGCACCACACTGACATCATTGGCACGGGGATTAAATGGCGACAGCCTATGTGATTCGATAAAAATCGGCTGACTATCCATTTCGCCTAAGCCCATAATGGCCGGATTAAAACGCTCTAAATGCCCTACCTGCAAAATACGTTGATTTTGCGCGGCAACCTCGATCAACTCATCAGCCTGCTCAACGGTCACCGTAATGGGCTTTTCCACCAATACATGACTGCCCGCCTGTAAAAAATCCTTAGCGACCGCATAATGCAAACTCGTGGGAACAACAATACTCACCGCATCGACCTGCCCCAACAAAGGCTGATAGTCAGTCAATGCCTGAGCGCCCCATTTGTCGGCCACATCTTTGGCTGTTTCTTCATTGATATCGACAACCGCGACTAACTCACAATCATCCAGACCTGCATATTTTTCAGCATGAAACTTGCCCAGATAGCCCGTTCCAATCACTGCACATTTCAGTTTTGCCATATAAAAACTCGATTGATTTCACGATACAACGTCATGCAGAACCTCAGTAAACCAACAATTGCCAGAGCTTCACTTAGCTCTCGTGTGCCTGCATAACGCCCCTCAATTTTTATTGTATCATTAGCCTTACATTGGAATTAAGCGCAAGTGAATAATTGAACTTTCAGCATTTCTTGTTATCATGTCAGGTATGAAACGGGTAACGATCTATTTTTTGGCTTTTCTGACATTCTGGCTCTCCACATGGATGGTGACAGATATTCACGACTGGACAAAAAGCAACAACGCCCAGGGCCATCCCGTTTTCAGCCTGGAATCGCATACATCTATTGATGATGCAGACCTGTTCGATACAGCGGATACGCATAATCACTGTACCGGCGTCTGTAGCTATGATCATGGCGGCCATACTGGCCACAGCTTCCCACCACTGAATTTTTCAACCTTTATGGTTAACATTGCGCGTGGCATTCAGGCTACCGAATCCTATTCGTATTATTATCATCACGATAGTCCTGCATTAAGACCCCCTATCGTTTAAACTTCCTCGATCCCTCAGACTCCTTTAAACCTCGATCACGATCGCCTGTGCTTTTGTACGCCATCCTGTTAAAGCAGATGGCCTGACAACTGTTATTGCACAACCTAATGTCATAACAGCAGGCATTCATTAGTGATCTGTACTCAATCACAATAAAATAAACTTTACGGAACCATCATGCTTAAATATTCTGTTTATTTACTGTTATTCGTGTTTTTCAGCCTTACCGCAAGCGCACAAACCGAAAGCAACCGTATCACCGAGCCTGAAGCAGAGCTCACGCTTAATCAGGCGCTGAACCTGGCGATAACGTACAATCCCGAGCTTTCAGCTTATCTGGCCGATATCAATGCCAAACAAGGCTTATCCTTACAAGCCGGCCTGTTACCCAATCCTCAACTCCAGGCCAGCGCCTCCAATTTTGGTAACAACAAATTTAAAGGTTATGATGGCACAGCAATAACGCTCGGGCTCAGCCAGTTAATTGAATTAGGCGGCAAACGATCCGCGCGCAGCAAAGCGGCACAACTTGATCAGCAACTGGCGATCCGCCGTTATGAAAACAAACGCCTGACCTTAATGGCACAAACCGCTGAAGCCTTTATCCGTTTGTTAGCAGCGCAAAAAAATGTCGAACTGCAGAAAGACCTGCTAAAACTGTCCAAAAACGTCGTCCATATCGCCGATGTTCAGGTCAGAGTCGGCAATGTTTCGCCATTACAAGCGACCAAGGCCCGAATTTCTCTGAGTTCAGCACAGATTGCCCTGCGCCAGGCAGAGCGGCAATTACAAAACAGCCGCAAGCAATTAGCCGTATTCTGGGGCAATCCATCGCCTCACTTTTCCCAGGCTACAGGCCAACTAGAAAAAATTCAAGCACTGCCAGAACTGACCGAATTATTGAAGCGGCTAGATAACAACCCCGACTTAAAACAAGGCCTGACCGAAATCAATAAACGCCGTGCTAACATCGAAGTCGAAAAAAGTAAAGCCATACCGGATGTTACCTTAAATGTTTCCGGCAATAATTATGTCAATAGAGATGATTACAACATCAACGCCGGCTTTAGTATTGATTTGCCGGTATTTGACCGCAACCAGGGTAATATTCAATCGGCCACCCACGGGCTGACCCAGGCCAATGCGCAATACAGTGCTATTTTAGCCCGCGTTCAGACCGAACTGAAAAACAACTATCAAACGCTAACTACCACTTGGCAGGAAATCAAGACCTTAAAAGACGATGTCATTCCCAATGCCGAACAGGCTTTTCAAGCCGCGCAAAAAGGCTATCAGGTCGGTGAATTTAATTTCCTAACCGTCCTCGATGCGCAACGCACCCTGTTTCGCGTCAAATCACAATATCTGAATGCGTTGACCGCATATCATGTCAACACCATTCGTATTGAAAAATTACTGGGACATCAGTTTGCAAGCCGCACAAACAGCCTATCTGGGAGTTTATAAATGATTCGTAACTATTTAAAATTATTACCCCTTCTCACAGCGGTTACTTTATTCAATTCAAGTTACCTCAACCCGGCCTACGCCTCTGAAGAACACGCCGATCATGGTGAACAAGAGGGCCATGAACATCACGACGAAGAAGCCTTAAAACTTAGCCCGCAACAACTCAAAGACTTCTCTATCCAGTTATCACAAGCAGGCCCCGGCGTTATTCGCAAAACATTAGACTTAACCGGTGAAGTCATCGTCGAACCCGACAGGTTATATCATGTCGTCCCGCGTGTTGCCGGTGTCGTGCAAAAAGTCTACAAACAACTGGGTGATGAAGTTAAAGCCGGTGAATTGCTAGCGCAACTGTCCAGCCGTGAGTTGGCGAATGCCAAAGCCGAATTTGTCGCTACCGATAGTTTATTGAAACTGGCAAACAGCAACCTGCAACGGGATAGGCAATTGTACCGAGGAAAAATCACCTCCCGCCGGCAGTATCAGGCCGCTAAACAAGCACAAATTGAGGCGGCTATCCGGCAAAAAGCAGCTAAACAACGTTTGCAGGCCTTAGGTTTAAGTCTTGAAGAAATTGACAAACTGATCAAGGATCAAGATAAAGACCTGACACTTTATGCCTTAAAAGCACCGGCTGATGGGGTGATTATTGCCAAACATGCCAGTCACGGTGAATTACTAGACACCACAACCCGCAGCTTCACCATCGCCGACCTATCCCGTGTCTGGGTTAATCTAACGCTGTATCAAAAAGACTTAAACCTGGTTAAAACCAACCAGAAAGTCTTTATCAATAACCGTTTTAGCAAGCAATCAGACGTTACTGCACAATCTCATATCAGCTGGATCAGCCCGGTACTTGATATAAAAACCCGAAGTGGTATTGCCCGGGTTATCCTCGATAACAGCCAGAATCTTTGGCGTCCCGGTGCATTCATTTCAGCGCGTGTCGTGCTCTCTGAAACACCGGCCAAAATTGTCATCCCATTGACAGCATTACAAAACATTGATGGCAAACACGTTGTTTTTGTACAACATGAAGACGGTGACTTTGAGCCACAGGAAATCATAACTGGCAAACGTGATTTCAATCAGGTTGAAATCCTCTCAGGACTCAAACCCGGCCAGACCTATGTCAGCCGCAACGCCTTCACCTTGAAAGCTCAGGCCCAAAAAGGCGCTTTTGGACATGGCCACAGTCATTAACGGGATTACAATATGAATAAATTATTTGATTTTGCCTTACGCAGTCGCCTACTGATTTTAACCCTGGCGATACTGATGCTTGCTGCAGGTTATAAGAGCTATCGGGAATTACCCGTCGATGCCTTTCCTGATGTCTCCCCTAATCTAGTACAAATTTTCACCATCACCGAAGGACTTGCGCCCGAAGAAATCGAAATGTATGTCACTTATCCGGTGGAAGCGGCCATGACGGGCCTGCCGGATATTGAAAAAATCCGTTCGGTGTCAAACTTCGGCCTGTCGGTGGTAAATGTCTATTTTTCCGATGATGTAGATATTTATTTTGCGAGGCAACTGGTCAACGAACGACTACAGGACGCGCGTAACCAGATTCCAGCCAGTTTCGGCAACCCGCAAATGGGTCCGATTTCTACCGGCATGGGCCTGGTTTTATTTTATTATCTGAAAGACAGTAACCATCTCTACAGTTTGGAAGAATTACGCACACTACAAGACTGGGTGGTTAAATTCAATCTACAAACGGTTCCAGGCGTCACCGAAGTATTGGGAATTGGCGGCTTTCAGAAACAATTTCAAATCATCGTTAAACCTGACGCCTTGCTGCGTTACAAGGTCAGTCTGCAGCAACTCATCGCGCGGGTGCGCGCCAATAACCTGAATGTCGGTGCCCAATATCTGGAAAAGAACAGTGAACAATTCATTATTCGTTCTCTAGGGCTTGCCACAAACATTGATGATTTGCGTCAAATCATTGTCAAAACCGTTGACGGTCGTCCGATTTACCTAAGCGAACTGGCAGACATAAAAACCGGCGGTGCAATCCGGCGTGGCTTACAAACCTATAACGGTAAAGGCGAAGTGGTCGCCGGCATGGTGATTAAACTGTTCGGAGCCAATGCCTCCACCGTTATCGCCCGAGTTGAAGACAAAATTGCCGACATTAACAAAACCCTGCCTGGCGGCGTGGAAATCGTCCCCTATTATCAACAAAAAGACATTGTCAGTGCCGCCGTTTCAACCGTAAACAATGCCCTAATCCAGGGTATTATCCTAGTCGCCCTGGTGTTGTTTGTTTTTATGGGTGGCTTCCGGCCTAGCCTGGTTGTCGCGCTGGCTATTCCATTTTCCGTCATGTTTGCATTTATCGCCATGCGTTATTTGGGCATGTCGGCCAATCTAATGTCGCTCGGTGGTCTAGCCATCGCAATAGGTATGATGGTCGACGGCACGATCGTCATGGTGGAAAATGTCGACCGCCTAATGCACCAGTCTTCAGACGATGAACCTCGGCTGCATATTGTCGCACGTGCTTGCCGCGAAGTCGGGCAACCGATTTTGTTTGCAATCGCCATTATCATCATCGTCTTTTTACCCTTGTTCACTTTGGAAGGGGTTGAAGGCAAAACCTTCCGCCCTTTAGCCTATACCGTAGCCTTAGCCATGCTAGGCTCGCTCATCTATGCACTGCTGCTAGCGCCGGTGTTATCCGACCTGCTGATGCGGAAAAAACCCAAGCGTGACCAGAAAGACTTCGATGAGCGCATTCTCGCCGCCTTGCTCAAACCCTACCGGCCAGTGTTGCACTATTTTGTCAATCACCGCAAATTTGCCATTGCAACAGCCGTTGGGCTATTGTTTGTGGGTGTACTCATCTTTCCATTCCTCGGTTCAGAATTCACCCCTAAATTACAGGAAGGTACTATTGTTGTCCGCCTAACTATGGCCCCATCCATTGCCATTAGCGAAAGCAAACGGAATACACTGATTGTTGAGCGCAAGCTGCTAAAGATTCCGGAAGTGACCGGCGTCACTAGCCGAATCGGCCGAGGCGAAGTCGGAGCCCATGCCGACCCTATCAACTCGGCAGAAATGTATGTACTGTTAAAACCCAAAAGCGAATGGCGCGACCCGGGCAACCAGGCCTTGATTGAACATGATATTCGCCAGGCCGTCGCTGAATTACCCGGCATTCAGGCCAACCTGACCCAACCGATTGAAATGACTGTCGATGAATTGCTTGAAGGTGTACGTGCCGAACTAGCGATTAAATTATTTGGCGAAGATTTAGCCTTACTCAAACAAAAAGCGGATGAAATCTCGGCGCTTATTCAACAAGTTCCAGGTGCTGCTGATGTGCAGGTAGACCAGGTTTCCGGAACGCCACAGCTGGTCATCAAGCCTGACCGACAAGCTATTGCCCGGTATGGATTGAACTTGCAGGATGTGCAGGAAATCATCCGCAGCGCTATCGGTGGCGTGTCTGCGGGCCAAGTGTTTGAAGGCATTCGCCGTTTTGATATTCTGGTTCGCTATCGCGAACAAGACAGAAATACGGTTGAAGCGATCCGGAATTTACTGATTACCGGCCCGAACAATATTCAAATTCCGCTGGCACAAATTGCCAGTATTGAAGAAATTGTCGGGCCGCGTCAAATCACCCGGGAAAACAATCAGCGTTTTATTACCATTCAGGCCAATGTCATCGACCGGGATATTGTCTCCTTTGTTGAACAAGCGCAACAAAATATCGATGATGCCATTCAACTGCCTCCAGGCTATTTCACGACCTGGGGTGGACAATATCGTCTGCAACAAGAGGCTAATAAGCGCCTGGCTTTTGTGATTCCTGTCACATTGCTGATTATCACTCTCTTGTTATACAGCAGTTTTGGCTCTCTCAAAAATGCGGCGTTGATTCTGCTCAATATCCCACTGGCTCTAGTGGGCGGTGTGATTGCCTTATGGATTACAGGCCAAAATCTATCTGTTCCGGCCTCAGTTGGTTTTATTGCCTTATTCGGCATCGCACTAGAAAACGGCATGGTGTTGGTCACCTATCTAAATCAACTGGTGAAAGAAGGCTTAACCGTCGATATTGCCTCGATTAAAGCCGCCTGCCTCAGATTGCGCCCAGTGTTAATGACAGCGGTCACCACAGCATTAGGGCTGATTCCGTTATTGCTGGCTTCAGGAACAGGCTCTGAAGTACAAAAACCCCTGGCAACCGTGGTCGTCGGTGGTTTGATAACCTCAACCCTGTTAACGTTATTGGTGATTCCGGCGCTGTATAAATGGTTTATTCCCGAGCATCTGTTAACGCCGGACAACGATATTGAAAAGCTGCATCACTCATCAGGAGAGTAATGGAGCAAACTGTGAGGGGTGTCATGTGCGCCCCTCACATAAAAAAATGCGAGCTCAACCCAACTTTACCGTCAACAACATAAGTTCTTGATAAAAAGATTTAACCCATTACCGCCAGGAGGACTCTCATGTCTGATCATCACCCTAACACGCCGCACTCCTGTTGTTGCAGCGACAACGGCAAACAAGAGGAGGCTTCACCTTCTGAGCATAAAGGCGGCAAAATCTTCAAAATCGAGGGACTCGATTGTGTTGAAGAGGTATCCATTTTAAAATCGGAAATCGGACCGCTGGTTGGTGGCGAGGAAAACCTGGCCTTTGACGTTATCAATGGCCGCATGACGGTTTTAGATACAGCCCTTCCGATTGATGATCAAAAATTGATCAAGGCCGTCGCAGCAACCGGCTTGCGCGCAACGCGCTGGCACCCGAACGACTCGTCTGAACCACAACGTAAAAACACTCAAACACTTTACGCCAGTTTAAGCGGCTTGATGATTTTAGCCGGCATCTTGATTCATCTAGGATTATCCGGCGCCTATCAGGACGCCTGGCAATGGCTATCACTGCCCGAACAAGGGTATTTTTCCGGGCGTGACTTCATCGCTTATCTAGAACGGCTGCTGCTCAAACACGAAACCTTACCACTGCCAATGCCTGAAAAAGCAGCCTACGGTCTGGCCATTTTATTTGGCCTACGCCATGTCATCGTCAAAGCATTTTATGCTCTTAAACGATTTCGTCCGGATATGAACTTGTTGATGGTGATCGCCATTACAGGTGCATTGGTGATCAATGAATGGTTTGAAGCCGCAACGGTCAGTTTTTTGTTTGCCTTATCGCTGGCGATCGAAAGCTGGAGTATTGGTCGCGCACGCCATGCGGTTGCCGCATTGCTGGATCTTGCACCCAACGCGGTCATCGTCAAAACTGATGATGGCCAGGAACAAACCTTGCCCGCCGCCGAGATACAGCCTGGTACGATTTTTGTGGTACGACCAGGTGATCGCATCGCCTTAGATGGTATTGTTTCGATTGGCGAAGGTAGCGTCAATCAGGCGCCGATCAGCGGTGAAAGCATGCCTGTTTTCAAACAGCCCGGTGACGAAGTATTTGCCGGCAGCATCAATATAGACAGCCTATTGCAGATCAAAGCCACAAAAGCGGCCACCGACACCACCCTGGCTCATATCATCCGGCTGGTGGAAGAAGCTCATAGCAGACGTGCCGAAACCGAACAATGGGTGGAAAAATTCGCCCGCGTCTATACGCCGCTGGTCATGCTGCTGGCGTTGGTGGTTTTTCTGATTCCGCCACTATTGTGGCAGGCCGACTGGCAGCAATGGCTGTACCGAGCCTTGGTATTACTGGTCATCGCCTGCCCTTGCGCACTGGTAATCTCTACCCCCGTCAGCATTGTGGCGGCCTTGGCCTCAGCTGCTCGTCATGGCATTCTGATCAAAGGCGGTATTTATATTGAACAACCCGCACACCTGAAAGCTATTGCCTTCGATAAAACTGGCACCTTGACGCAAGGTAAGCCTGAGATTACAGGCATTTATCCTTATAATAACCATAGCCTTGAAGAAGTCATCAGCCGTGCCGCAGCCCTGGAGTCGGGCAGCCATCACCCTTTGGCCAATGCCATCGTCGCTTACGCACAACAACACGGTATTCAGGTTGAAACAGCCAGCACCATCGCCGCCATTGCCGGCAAAGGCATCACCGGCCGTATCCAAGACACTTTCTTCTGGCTCGGTTCCAGCCGTTTTCTGAGTGAGAAATCGCCTTCTGCAAGCGATATTCTGCAGCATGCTCAAGCCCTGGAACAACAGGGGCAAACGGTGATTGCGGTTGGCAATGATCGCCATGTGTGCGGCCTGATTGCTTTAGCCGACCAACCGCGCCCCCATGTCAAACAAGCTTTTCAAGATTTACGCAAAGCCGGTATTGCGCACCTGGTCATGCTAACCGGCGATAACAAAACCACAGCAAAAAATATTGCCCGCCAAATGGGGCTAGATGAAGTCTATGCCGAATTGCTACCACAGGATAAAGTAACCCGCGTTGCCGAGTTGACTAAACGTTATGGCCATGTCGCCATGGTGGGGGATGGCATCAATGATGCTCCTGCATTGGCTCGTGCGAGTGTAGGTATCGCCATGGGAGCTATGGGCTCCGATGCAGCCATCGAAACCGCCGACATCGCCCTGATGAGTGATGATTTACAGAAACTGCCCTGGCTGATCGGCCATTCGCGCCGAACGCTGGCTATTATCCGGCAAAATATTGTCTTTGCCTTAACCGTCAAAGCCGCCTTCGCGGTGTTAGCTTTCGCAGGGCTCGCGACATTATGGGAAGCTATCGCTGCGGATACCGGCGCATCATTATTAGTGGTGGCCAATGCATTACGTTTACTACGCAGTCGATTGTAATGTGCGCAAACGATTTTAGTCATTTTGTTTGATGTTGCCCTGTATCCAATAGTCAAACAACGCATCGATAACGCCATCCGTTTGCTTGATTTTAATCCAAGTGCTAAGAAAGTGTTCCAGAATCAAATCTTCATGTCGAACCGCGATGACTAATGGTGCGCCCTGGCGATTTTTAAAAGGATTTACGACGACATATTCAGGATAGCGTAAAGTCCAGGCTGAACCACCTTCTGCCGTGGTCAAAAAAACCTCGCAGTGGTATTCATTCGATTCAAAAAAATCTGCCTCTGTATTTAATTCCTTGACTTCAAAATTAGGAAATAGCTGACCGATGCGGTTAGAAAAAGTACTCTCTATACGCACACAAGCCCGAACATTTTTAAGTTTTTTTATCGCTTTGATATCGCGAAATTTTTTACGGTCATAGTCGGGTACCACTAAAGCTAGATGCACATCGAGATAGCTAGTGGTGTATAACATCCGTGATGCGGCAATTAAATCCAAATCAGGGGTAATCCCTGAAACAGCAATATCGAAATAATCTTCTTCCAAATTTTGCAGCAAATAGCCACTTTCATAGGGTATAAACTCGACAGTGACCTGCAAATCCTGAGCAAGATGTAGCATCAATTCAATATCAAAGCCGACCATTTCACCATGGGCATTATAAAAAGAAAACGGCAGGCTATCTTCATCGATGCCAATTCGAATGCGCCCCGTCTTTCGGATTCTGTCAATTAAATGTTGACCTGGCTTGAGTGCAACAGGGTTAGGTTGAGAAAGAGTTGAAACGGTGTAAGGTGGAAATGTTTCCAATAAACGCATTTTCAACAGCGGTGATTGCTTCGGCTGGCCGAGTGCCGCTTCTGTCAGCGCTGCGCGAATCATTAACGCAACACAGAGAAACAGCCCTAAACAAATCAATAGATTTTTTGCCAACACTCGCTTGTTGATTTTAAACACACCCGTCATCAATGCTGTCGTCAAAATAGTAAAGGTCATTAAATGCATAGTGCCTGCAACATCGGCAACCCGCCCACAAACAACCCCTACCGCCATAAACAAATTAAACACATCATCCGGAATATGGTACAGATTCAGTAGAAAGGGCAAGGCCGTCACGAGCTTACCAAAACTTAAAAACAAACCAATCGTCAACATGACAGGATAATCAAAAGAATCCAGAGGTTTGTTATAAAACCAGGCGGCAAAAACAATAAATACAAAGCTCAGTATCTTACCCATATCAGGGAATGGATAAGCGAGCGGCAAAACGAGATCGGGTATGCGTGCCTTTTCATGTTCAGTGGTAACATGGGAATGAAATAAACGCGTCACCACCTTAATCAGCAACGGAATAACGACAAACACACTACCGACAACAAAGACGGTTAATAAAACATTTCTTGATTCACGAATAATCTGGCGATAACCAAATGGTGTACAGCTGGCAATGAGCAATGGCAGTACCACAAAACTCACCAGAAGAACCGACCCTATCAGCATAAACACATAAGCTTGAACCTGGCCTATTTCATTAAGAGTCAACACCCCTGTGGTACTCGCTGCGATACCAAAAACACCGATAGGCGTTAGCATGACGACAAAACTATTGACTCGTAACAACACCTTCGCGATATGATCACAAATTTCCAACAAGGATTTACGGTCTTTATAACCAATACACGCCGTCCCAAATAGCAAACTGAACAAAACGATGGCAGGTATTGCGTTTTCCGCCAGCGACCGAAACAAGTTGGCCGGAATAAACAGGGTTAGGAAATCAACCTGAACCGGTTCAGACACTAGCAAAGAACTAAAAAAAGCACCTTGTTCGATATCAGGCAAAGTAACCGACATCCCCCATACCATCAATCCACCAATGAGCCATAACACAGCTAACACCAATACACCTTGTCGCATCAACACTGTCGCTTCCAAATAACTGAGTCGCCCAATATTGGCAATCAGGGAAAATAAAATATAAGGCACGACAGTCATTTGCAGTAGGCCGACATAAATATCCCCTAAAATCTGCAACTTACCCGCCGATTCCCCCATCCAAAAGCCAACACCAATCCCCAGTAATAAACTGCCAATGATGTAGTAAGTAAAATTTAACGTACGGTTATGATGTTCAATCTTTAACAGTTTATCGAGCATAATAAATGCATTGGTCCTGTTGCCTAAAAAGTGTCAATACTAAGCCACCCCTCAAGTAAACGGGTATGGACTTAATTCATGGCGCCTATTGTAGATGACCTGCGGTATTTTTTCTCTCTAGGCCTCATACATGCCTTCATGCCTTCAGGCTTCCGGCTCATCATTCAATGCAACAAACCTAAGCTGCTTCATCGAGGTTTAAGCTACGTAAAAGCGTAAAAGGGGTCAGAGCCTTTTGTAGCTAACGCCTAACCCGACTTACTCTTCATTTCATCTTTTTTTAAGCTTGACCGGGTATAGTCGCTTGCCATCATAGATGGAGTAAACGACGATGAGAAACAGCATTCTTTTTTCAAGCATTCTAGCTTTGTTGATGCTGAGCAATTTTGCGTTCTGGAGCTGGTTGAATAAGCCACATTCCGCCCAACCCTGGAATGGCGTCATTACCGGCCTATCATTCAATCCAATGCGCCTTGAACATGATCCTTCGAAAAATAGCTTTCCTTCGAGCCAGGAGATTGAACAAGACCTGGCCTTGCTGCAAAACAAAGTCCATGCCGTCAGAACTTACAGCGTCAGTAACGGCTTTGAAGTGATACCTGAACTGGCGAAACGCTATGATTTGAATGTCAGCCTGGGCGCCTGGATTGGCAAAGATGCGGAAGCCAACCAGCAGGAAGTCGATCGACTGATCTCCTTGAGCCGGCAAAACCACAATAACATCGTTAGAACCCTGGTCGGTAATGAGGCCTTGTTGCGTAAAGATGTTTCGCTAGAAGAACTGATTGGCTTTATCCGCCAAGTCAAACAACATACCTGGCGACCAGTCAGCACCTCGGAAACCTGGGATACCTGGTTGAAATATCCCGAACTGGCGGAGGAAGTCGATTTCATCGCTGCCCATATTCTGCCTTATTGGGAAGGCATCTCGGTCGATAATGCGCTGGATTATGTTTTTCAGCGTTATTATCAACTGCAACGCACTTTCCCGGACAAACCGGTGGTGATTACCGAAGTCGGCTGGCCATCTAATGGCAAACCGATCAAACAGGCGCAGGCTTCATTAGTCAACCAGGCCCGTTTTTTACGCGCCTTTTTTAACCGCGCCCATGCCGAAAATATTACTTATTACACCATCGAAGCTTTTGATCAACCCTGGAAAATGACTGAAGAAGGCTCGGCGGGTGCTTATTGGGGCTTGTTCAATGCCGGTAAATGTCAAAGTAACTGTCGCCAAAAGTTGAAAATTAATGAATGATATTGGGCTTGTTGACTGAGCGCGAATCATTCGGTTTATCAGGATTTAGGCAGACGTCAGATTGCCAATCCCAGTTTCGGGTATGTTGACTCCATCGTTTGGGGTTTTGAGCTTTAGCGGCCTCATAGACCGCTTTACGCTGGATTAATATCGCCTGATCTTTAGCCTCATGGCGTTGGGCCGGTGTGACAAATTGAATACCACTATGCCGATGCTGGTGATTGTACCAGTCCACAAAGCCTGCGACCCATTCCCTGGCAGCCGCTATTGTCTCAAAGGGCTGTGAAGGATATTTAGGCGTATATTTAAGCGTCCTGAATAGGGATTCGGAATAAGGATTGTCATTACTCACCGCTGGCCGACTGAGTGAAGTCGCTACCCCCAGTTTTTGCAAGGTTGCCAGCATGGTTGCGCCTTTCATTGGGCTACCGTTGTCAGAATGCAAAACCACCTGCTCGCGTTGAATGCATTCACGTTGGCAGATATCGGTGATGACATCGGCCGCATACTGACTGCTTTCTTCCTGGTAGACCTGCCAGCCGACAATTTTACGGCTAAAGATATCCATAAACAGGTACAGATAAAAAGAACTGTCCTTTGACTTGCGTTGCCAGATAGGTGATATCCCAAGTGTAAATCTGATTGGGCGATGTTGCGGTCAAGGCTTTCGGCTTGCTGCGCGAGCTAGGTGTCCGACTGGTATGCCGGTGTGATAATTGATTGGCCTCCCTTAAAACTCGATAAAAACTGGATTCTGAAGCAATATATTGACCACGCTCGGCCAATATCGGCACGATTTGATGCGGCGTACAGTCTTTAAATTCGTCCGAATTAGCGATAGCAAGTATCTCGGCTCGTTCCTCGTCACTGAGCTTATGGCTCGGGGTAAACTGACGCTGTGTCCGGCCATCGACGGATAGCGTTTCAGTTTTTTGCCAACGCTGCAAAGTGCGTAAGCTGATGCCGATGATCTCGGCGGCTTTTGATTTTCTTGCGCCCAGGCCGACGGCTTCATCAAAATATTCCAACCATTGTTCGCGTTCTGCAAGAGAAATCATCACGCCTTTTCCTCCCAGAACGCTCGGCACTTTTTGGAGCACCAATAAGGCGGCGGCTTCTGCCAAGGCCTTTTCCTTGCGATTTAATTCTTTTTCCAGTTGTTTTATCTCATCCCGTAAAGACTTGTCTGATCGGGATTTTCCTGATTGTTCTGCTTTGTCGGTTTTCTTGATAAACTCGTCTTTCCAAACATCAAGATGATGCGGAAATATACCGTGTTGACGGCAAAAGGCATTTAACGCCTCACCTTCTAAAGCGACGCTTTCCATTAATAAAGCAAAACGCTCTGCCATTGACCAGTCAGCTGGGCGTTTATTCATCGGGGTGTCTGTCATAGGCGTTGTACGAGGTTTCTTTAGCCAGTTTTTAAGGGTAAACAAGTTTACATTCAATTCATCAGCGATACACTGTATCGTTTTATCACCACGTTGCAATACTTTTGATATGGCTTGTTCTTTAAATGCTTTACTATAACGTTGGGACATCGTTTTATTCCTCTGTTTTAATAGAGGCGACAACTAGTCTGACACAGGGGGATGCCGAACGCCAACCCAAATTTGCCATGCAGGGGGAAGTGGAAAATCTGCCGCAATGGCCATTCTGGGCATTTGCCGCTGTCAGCCTCGGTCTGCTAATCACATTGTTATTTCTCGCCAATCATCAACGCCTTAAATTATCAGGCATTCTGTTTTTCGGCCTGATAGTCAACCTGGCTGCCTCGATGCTGGCATGGACTGCCGCATTGGGTGTCCATCAATACCAAACGCTGTTCAGTGCCACACTTTGGGGACTCTTATTATTGATGCAAGCCCTGGCGATTCTGGTTCTGCTGGTGGAAAGCCTGGAGTTGGTGGAGGTGCTCTGGAGCCGAAACAATACCCGCCAGTTTCGTCCGGTTACCCCGCCTGATAATTATCGTTATCCCAAAGTATCCCTGCATGTACCGATTCATAATGAGCCTCCGGAAATGGTCGTACAAACACTGACTGCATTAGATCAATTGGATTATCCCAATCTTGAAGTGCTGGTTATCGACAACAACACCACCGATGCCGCCGTCTGGCGCCCGGTGGAACGACATTGCCAAAGGCTCGGGCCACATTTTCGTTTTTTCCATCTGGAAAACTGGCCGGGCTACAAAGCCGGAGCCTTAAACTATGCCTTAACGCAAACCTGTGAGGATGCCGAGATCATTGCCGTTATCGACAGCGATTACCAAGTCTCTCGCGACTGGCTGAAAAAAATGATCCCGCATTTTGACAATCCCAGCGTCGGCTTCGTCCAGTCGCCACAAAACTACCATGACTGGCAGCAGAGCCTGTTCAAAACCTGTTGTCAGTGGGAGTATGCCGGTTTTTTCCATATCGGCATGGTACAACGCAATGAGCATAATGCCATTATTCAACACGGCACCATGACCATGATCCGCAAATCGGCACTTGAAGCAGTTGGCCAATGGGGGGAATGGTGTATTTGCGAAGACAGTGAACTGGGGCTGAGGCTCTATAAAGCCGGTTACGATTCCGTTTATGCACCGGATACCTTCGGCAAGGGGCTGACGCCCGATACCTTTTCCGGTTATATCGGCCAACGTCATCGCTGGGTTTACGGCGCCATGCAGATTTTAAAGCGCCATGCCCGCAGCCTGTTCAAGCCGGGTAAAACCGAGCTGACAGCCGCACAACGCTATCATTTTATCGCCGGCTGGTTACCCTGGTTTTCCGATGCTCTGGCTTTGTTATTTACCCTGGCCAGTCTGATTTTAACCGGCTTGGTCTTGCTCGATCCCGAACATCGGGAGCTGCCGGTCATCGCTTTTATATTACCGATACTGGGACTGTTCGGATTTAAAATACTCCGCAGTTTCTGGCTTTACAGCCAAAGAGTACGTTGTGGTTTTTTTCATACCCTGGGCGCGACCCTGGCTGGCCTGGCGCTAACCCACACCGTCGCCATCGCCCTCTGGCAAGGTTTATTCACTTCCGGCAGGCCCTTTTTAAGAACCCCCAAATGCGAACAGGAACGCCCTTTTTTTGCCGGTTTGATGACCATCCGGCAAGAAATCTTGCTCCTGCTGTCGCTTTGGGCAGCCGCCTTTTTACTGTCTCAACAGGCCAGCTATGACAATTTGAGTGGTCATTTGTGGATTGTTGTGTTATTGATCCAATCTGCACCCTATTTGATGACATTACTCATCTTTCTTATCAATGTGATACCTAACCTGTTACCTTTTCTGCCCCGACAAAGCTTTAACACAACACCTATGCAACAGATAAAATAGATAACTGTTCATAACGCCTCCTCAAAAAGATCATGTCATGTAAAAGTCATTTGATTGTCACATTCCTGTAACATTTGCTTTGTATCCTGTGCGCAGTTTTACAACAACTGTGACTTTTTAACCACTAAGGGTACATTGAATGAACAAGAAAACAACACTGTTGGCGCTGGGCATCACCACTGCCTTAGGTAGTGTCAGTGCACAAGCGGCTGATAAAGAATTATTAGATATGTTGTTACAAAATGGAGCAATCAATCATAAACAATATAACGCTTTATTGAAGAAATCTTCTTTAAGCAAAAGCGACATCAGCGATGTTAAAGTCAAGCTAGGTAAAAAAGGTTTGCAATTTCAAACGGCTGATAAAAATTTCAAACTGAAAATCGGTGGACGTTTACATGCCGATGCTACCTTTCATAGCAATGACAACCTAACCAAAAAAGCCGATTCCGGCACTGAAATTCGTCGCGCGCGTATCCACTTGAAAGGCACCATGTGGAAAGACTTTTTCTACAAATCACAATTTGATTTTGCCGAAAACAAAGTGGGTGTTAAAGACTTATATATAGGTTATAAAGGCATAAAAGGTTTTCAGGTTATTGTCGGTAACCAAAAACAACCTGTCAGTGAAGAACTGCAAGAAAGTTCAAACGACATCATGTTCACCGAACGCTCCTTGCTGACGGCGATGAGTGAATCGGCTTTTGACCGTGCTATTGGTATTAACACTAAAGCCTATGGCAAAAATTGGCATGTCCAAGCCGGTGTTTACGGTGATGCTGTCGGCCATAATGCTAAAAATGCAGGTGAAGAAGGCTGGGGGGTCGGTGCACGTGCCAGTTTTGCACCGATTAACACCAAAACCCAGGTTGTTCATTTAGGCGCTTCTGTCGGTTATCGTGAAGTTGCTCAAAGTGGTGGTTTGTATAAATCAAATAACAACTATGCGCAATTCAAAAACGAAACGGCGCATATGACCAATCTGTTTTTAACCGACACCGGCAAGATTACCGATGCAAAAAGCTTTACCGTAGCCGGTGCAGAAGCCGGTTATATGCAGGGCCCGTTCTCCGTTCAAGCTGAATACATGCGTGGCTGGGTAGACCGTACCGCTCAAAACCCTACATTAGAATTTGATGGTTTTTATGTACAAACAGCTTGGACATTGACCGGCGAATCTCGTAGCTATAAAGGTAAAGATGGTAAATTCAAACGCCTAAAACCATCACAACCGTTCAGCTTTAAAAATGGCGGCATAGGTGCGATTGAGCTGGCGGCACGCTATGACCAGATTGACCTAAGCTCAAACGGTTGGACAGCACCGATAATAAATGGAAAAGGAGGTGAAACCGGCGGCCATCAAAAAGGCGTTACCATGGCGGTTAACTGGTACTTGAACGAGAATGTTCGTTTAATGGCTGACTATCGTGTCGCTTTCGATGTGAAAGGTTCACCTGTCACTACCGCAGCGGGTGGCCGGGTGCCTGATCAGGACATCGTCACACTGCGTGCACAATGGGCCTTCTAAAGCCTGACCGATAAAGACTTCTCCAAGGTCTTGGGAGCCGGCGTTATGCCGGCTCTTTTTTGCCTGCAAGAAAATGACTTTCCTCTGCTTGTTTCAATAAACGCCATTTCCCTCTGCGATCCAGTTTTTTTATCGCACTTTCACGTTTAAGCGCCGCCGCCCGATCCAGGCCGGATTCTTGATAAACAATTTTCTCAGGCTTTCTGCCACGAAAATATTTTGCCCCCTGGCCGTTTTGGTGTTGTTTGAAACGCCGGGCCACATTGTTACTTATGCCGGTGTAAAGCGTGCCATCGCTGCATAAAATCATATACACCGACCATTCCATCACGGTTTAGTCCTATTTTTTACCGGCAAATTTGAGATTGTAGAACACGGCACAAACCGATGCGACGACAATAAAACCATAACGAGTAATATACATTAACAACTTGCTTTGGCTGTGTATTGCAGCGTCTTTCAGACTTGGCGTCACAAACCAGGTCCAGGACAAGGCAACGATAAAATAAATCACCAACCCGACAATTGCCCAGTTGACAGGATCCCGGCCGGTTTTTTGGGCGGTAAAGTAATACCAGACGGCAAAAGCCGCCGCAACGATTGAACTCAGCATAGTTGTTCTCCTCTTTGTGTTATTATTTTTTCACCTGAACCAATGCGTAGGTTGGGTTAGCGTAGCGTAACCCAACGCAGCCTGATCAACGAGTCAAAAATTCCTCAACACCTTTATTGGCTAATTGATCGGCTTTTTCATTGCCGGCGTCGCCGGTATGGCCACGCACCCATTGCCATTCCACCTGGTGCCGTTGTAAGGCTTGGTCAAGCCTACGCCATAAATCTTCATTTTTAACCGGTTTTTTAGCTGCCGTTTTCCAGCCGCGTTTTTTCCAGTTTTCCATCCATTCGGTAATGCCTTGCAAGACATATTTGGAATCGGTGTAAAGCTTTACCCGACAAGGCCGTTTCAGCGTTTCTAATGCCTGAATCGCCGCCATCAGTTCCATGCGGTTATTGGTGGTTTCCGCTTCACCGCCGTGCAAACTTTTCTGTTTGTTTTTATAGGAAAAATAGACTCCCCATCCACCAGGGCCAGGATTGCCCTTACAGGCACCATCAGTGTAAATCGTCACAATGTCTTGGTCTGTCATGATAAATCTTTTCGTTGCTCCATGCCTTGTCTTGCCGCTGGAACAAAACGTGCATTGGCCTTTTTGATTTTACCCACCGGAATCAATTTATAGGTCCGTTTGACCGCTTTTAAGCCATAAGCCATAGCGGTCAACGGTTTAATCCCCCATTTAAACTCACCCGGCGTCACCGTAAAAGTATCGACATTGAACTCGACATGATTGAGCATCTCAAAATTCATCAATTTAAGCCAATCCAGCATGCGCCGACGACTAATAAAATGACTCAACCAGGAGTCAGCTAGCCTGATGTCCAGTAAATATTGATAGCGCACCGACAAACTCAACGGGTTAAAATTCAGCACCACCAGCTCGCCACCCGGTTTTAATACGCGTTCAATTTCTCGCAGCGTATAAAAACGATGGGCATCAAATTCTAATAAATGGGGCAAAATAATCAAATCCATCGATGCCGTTTGCATGGGTAAGGCGTAGGCGCGTCCTTGTATTAACAACGCCGATGAACAGCCTTTATGCTCGCGGTCTAGAATCACAAATTGTCGGTATAAATCACAATCGATAAATTCCTGTTCCCAATCCAGCCCCCCTACCTGCAAAATCCATTGTTTGCAACTGACCGTGATCGCCCGCTGTAAATATTGTCCCTCCATGGTCTGGAGCAATTTCCCCCGCGGCGTTTGATACAAATCAAATAAAAAATGTCGTTTCATGTCGGTACCATGCTAAGTTCCTTGCGAATGTTCGTCAACGCAAGAGAATCTGTGATTTATTGCATGATTATCTCACCCAATGCCTGGCACTATTGAAGAACCAACAACAAGCGTTGTAAATGTTCTGCAGATTCAATACCTAAGTCGGTCAAATAACCTCCATCCTGCTGGGTCACAATGCCTTTTTTAAACAAGCGTTCGGCAGCCGCCGCCGCTTGTGGATTCGTCTGGGTATGTACCTTGATGCCTTCCTGGATGGACTCCAGGTTAAACAAAGCCAACAAATTTATTTCATCAATGATTTCCTGACTCAATGCCATTATTCTCTCCATTTGTTTTGTAATAGATGTCTTTTTAAAATTGCTGGCTCACTATACACTGATTTAACACAGGCTTGCCATTAAGAATCCTACACCGTTTTAGTTTTCTGTCACACGCTTGTCATCTTGCCTTGGTAACGTAAGTCAGCATTATTATTTTAGGTTGATATAGATATTGTGTTGCATTCTAACGCCTTACCAGAATTACACCGTCTGCAAACGCTAATACAACAATCATCCCATCCTCAATTATCTTCTCGGATTTTATGCAGCATCGATGATGAAAATGCATCGTGGCCTGTTTACGCAATAAGCCTCGGCAATCCAGACAAGACATTACCAAGTATTACCTTTGTGGGTGGCATTCATGGCTTAGAGCGTATCGGCACGCAAGTGGTATTGGCCTTTCTGGAAACCATTCTGGAACGTTTGAAATGGGACAGACCGCTGACCGATGTGTTGCAATTATTGAATATTCATTTTATTCCACTAGTCAACCCTGTCGGTATGTTGCGACATACCCGTTCGAATAGCCAAGGCATTGATTTAATGCGCAATGCGCCGATTGACAGTGATGAAAAAACGGTCTGTCTAGCCGGTGGCCATCGCCTGTCACCGCTGCTCCCCTGGTATCGAGGTGAAGAAAATCAGCCAATGCAAAAAGAAGCGCAGGCTTTGAGCGACTTTGTCTTACAGGAATTAATTCCTAATCCGTTCAGTGTTGTATTAGATTGTCACTCGGGGTTTGGTTTTCATAATCATATCTGGTTTCCTTGGGCAAAAAGCCGCCTGCAACCGATTCGGCATTTAGGTGAAATCTTTTATTTGCGCCAACTGTTTCAGCAAACCTATCCATACCAGAATTATCGCTTTGAACCTCAGTCTCAACATTATCTGACTCATGGCGATTTATGGGATTACCTTTATTTGCAGTCTTTAAATAGCAGCGGGATTTTTTTGCCACTGACGTTGGAAATGGGATCCTGGCGATGGATTCGCAAAAACCCACTGCAACTTTGCAAAATACAGGGCTTATACCATCCCACCAAACCTCATCGGGTCAACCGGGTTTTACGCGGTCATCTGGTGCTGATGGATTTTTTAATCCATGCCACCGCATCCTGGCAGCATTGGCTAGAACAAGGGGAACGTGAATCCATGTATCAACAAGCGATGGCGCTGTGGTATGAAAAATAAGACGCAAGGCTGTTTTGTTCTGATTCGAGGGCTGATAAGAGAATCACGCCATTGGGGCGATTTTACTGATGAATTACGCAGGACTTTCCCCGATATGCCGGTGTTGACCCCCGATATTCCAGGCAATGGACGGCTGTTTAAGCAATCCAGCCCGCGCAGCATTGCAGCGATGACCGATGCACTGCGCAAGCAAGTCAGCTATCCTGCAAATATTCATTTAATCGCTATTTCGATGGGCGGCATGATTGCAATTGACTGGATGCAGCGTTATCCGAAAGAAATCCAATCAGCCGTGCTGATCAATACCAGCGCACGTCCATTAGCACCGTTTTATCAACGCTTGCGTTGGCAAGTCTATCCGGCCATATTCAAACTATTGCTGCAAAAACCAGATGCGCGCGAACACAGCATTCTGAAACTCACGGCTAATTTAAAACAAAACGCGCCTGATATATTGCGGCAGTGGCGACAATGGCAACATCAATGTCCAGTTTCGCGTGCCAATGCCTTGAATCAACTGCATGCAGCGGCCCGTTTCAAAATCGGCAAACAAAAACCCGCGCCCCCCATTCTGGTCGTCTGCAGCCGAGCCGACCGCTTGGTGGACTATCGTTGCAGCCTGGCGTTGCAGCATCACTGGCACACCGATTATCGTCAACACCCGGCAGCTGGCCACGACTTACCACTGGATGACCCAACCTGGCTCACCGAAACCATTCGGAACTGGCAACATCGCTAGTTTTAATCCCGACATACGCCTGACATATTGAGCGGTTACTCTAAACAAACACCTTTATTGAATAAAACCATGATTGATACCCAAAAAATATTGCAAGACACCTATCCTGAACTAAAGATTGGCAAACACAACAAGGCCGTTCACAAGCTGTTAAAAAAACTTCTACATGAAGATGATTTCAATCGATTTATTCAAAAGCATCAACATCTTAAAGGCTTTGCTTTTTTGGATAACTTACTGCGTCATTTTCAATTCAGCTATCAGGTCAGCGCCGAATCCTATCGCCATATTCCCGCCGAAGGTCGGCTGTTGATTGTCGCTAATCATCCAATCGGTACGCTGGACGGCCTGGCGCTGGTCAAATTGATTCACTCGGTGCGGCCGGATGTACGAATTGTGGTCAACCGTGTGTTAATGCATATGGAGCCGTTGCAGTCGGTTTTTCTGCCGGTCGATGTATTATCCTCCAAAAAATCTCACAAAAAAGCGTATCAGCGGATGATGGAAGCGCTGGAAAATGAAGAAGCATTGATTTTTTTTCCAGCGGGCGAAGTCTCCCGCATCACACCTAAAGGGGTGCGTGATGGCAAGTGGCAAAAAGGCTTTCTGAAGGTTGCACGAAAAACGCAGTGCCCCATTTTGCCGATCCATATCAAAGCCAGCAATTCGGCTGTGTTTTATCTAACGTCCATGCTTTACAAGCCGATGGGAACCCTACTTCTGACGCATGAAATGTTCAACAAAAACGCGCAAGAAATCGTCTTTAAAGTCGGCGCACCCATTCCGTATCAGGCATTCGCAAAAAGCCCGCTGGCCGATAAGGAACTGTGTCAGAAATTTCGTAAACACGTCATCAACCTGGGCAAGAAAAAAGCCAAACCGCTGTTTGAAACCATCGAAACTGTCGCCCATCCGGCCAATACCAAAGCGATTAAAAAAGCCTTGTATCAATCTCGTCTGCTGGGCGAAACTCGCGATAACAAAAAAATCTTCCTGTATCAGTATAAAGATGATTGTCCGGTGATGCAGGAAATCGCTCGCTTGCGGGAACTGACTTTTCGCTGTGTGGAAGAAGGTACGGGACAAGCGCAGGATATGGATGCCTACGATGTGTATTACCAGCATCTGGTGTTATGGGATGATACCGATCTGGAAATTGTCGGGGCATACCGTATCGGCGAAGGCCGGCAGATCATGGAACAACATGGCGTCAGTGGTTTTTACAGCTATACCCTGTTTGATTTTTCCGCATCGTTCCGGGCCTTGTTGCCTTACAGCATCGAACTCGGTCGCAGTTTTGTGCAGCCGCGGTATTGGGGTCAGCGCAGTCTGGATTATTTATGGTATGGCATTGGTGCCTATTTACGCGACAAACCCGATATAAAATATCTTTTCGGCCCGGTCAGTCTCAGCAATGCTTATCCTGAACCGGCCAAAGAAGCCATTGTCAGCTTTTATCAGCATCAATTCGGCAGCGAGCAAAAATTAGCCCAGGCACGACAGCCATTTGTGCCATCAGACACATCCCGGCAATTTGCTGAAGCTGAGTTTTGTCATGACTATAAAACCAGTTTTAAGGTCTTGAATCGGGAGCTAAAAAAACTCGGTGTCAAGGTACCCACCTTGTACAAACAATATGTCGAGTTATGCGAAGATCAGGGCTGTCGTTTTATCGATTTCAATATCGACCCGGATTTCAATGATTGTATCGACAGCCTGGTACTCGTTGAGCTAGATAAAATTACCGCGAAAAAACGCCAGCGTTATATTGGCTGATATGAGGGAATCATCAGGGTTTAGCAGGATGGCGAACGGCAATCGGCGCCCCCATCCTGCGGCCTGTTATCATAAGACCATGTTTTTTAAGGCTTCAACCCTATCGCCTCTTGCACTTCATCCCACAAGGCTTCATACGCCGCATAGGATCGGCTGCGAGGCATAAACTCACCGACAGGGTTATGCTCTAAGCCCATGCGTTCGACTTCACTGGCATAAGGGATAATGCTTTGGCAAATATCCGGGTGTTTTTCCTGCAACGTTGCCATAATATCTCGATGCATGGTTTTGCGTCGATCAGCCATCGAGAAAAAAGGCAATAATTGAAGCTGTTTGAGCTTATTGTCCTTTAGATGTTTCTTTAGCAAATCCAGCGTACGTAATGACAGCGTGGTTGGAATAATGGGCGATAGTAATACATCCGAGGCTGAAAAAACGGCTTCCGACAAGAGCGAAATATTTGGCGGACAATCTAAAAAAATCAACGGATATTCTTGTTGCAAGGGCTTTAATAATTTTTTCAGTCGCGCAGTGGGTTTTTTCGCCTCATCCAGCACCAAATCCAGATTACGAAATGAAAAATCCGCCGGAATCAAATCCAGATTTTCAAAATCGGTGGCCTTGATTAAATCATCCAGGTCGCGCTCCCCAGCAATCACGGCTTTGCTGCCGCCTTTTATTTTAGGTTTTATTCGAAAATAAAAACTGCTTGCGCCTTGTGGGTCCAAATCCCAGATCAAGGTTTTTATCGGCTTTTTTGCGGCAATATAGGCCAGGTTGACAACGGTTGCTGTTTTACCGACCCCGCCTTTAATGTTGTAACATGCAATAACCGTCATGCTTTATCTCCTGATCCTTTGCCAGCAAATAGTTTTTGAAAATGCTTATGGTTTTGTGCGCCCTTGAAACGTTCAAACTGGTGGGCAAAATCGCGCCGTGCTGCGACCTTCAAGGTATCGAGATATTGAATCAAAACGCCCATCGCCAAAATAGTGTTACTATCGGCGCCCTCAGCCAGCATTTCATCGCTAAATTGCTTAATGCTGACTTCCTGTACTTCATAATCCTGAAAGTCCCCTAAAACTGACTGGAAATCTTTTAAGGCTCTGATGCAGGGCTTGATTTTGTCTTCCGGATACAAGGTCTGAAAAAATTCCATTAAATAACGCAGTTTTTTACTGGTTTTGCGTAAATCATGCAAAGATTCTGCCGGAGACTCATCATCGATGAGACTCCCTTCTTTCAGCAAACGCTTGTACATTTTCCAAATGCGCTGGTCGGCCAGGGTTTTAATATCACCCGAGTCTTTCGTTTTAAACAGTTTGGCCGAGTTCAAAAATTCTTCCCAGGCGACGATTTGCTGTTTATAGCGGTCGCTTTGCAGTTGTTCGGCCATTTTTTGCTGCGCCTGCTTTTGTTTTCTTTTCAAGAAATGATAAAACGGCGTCAGTTCATCATGCAGTGTTGGTGGCAAAACCTGTTTATAGTGTTGGTAATTGAGCAAATACACATCCAGATCACGCGTAGGCCCTGTAACCTGCCCAAGCCAGGCAAAAAAAGGTGCATATTGTTGGACAATGGACTCAGGCAATACTTTTTTAAACACGCTGAATGCTGCACGTGTGCGCCTGACAGCCACCCGAAAATCATGCAAAAATTCACTGTCGATATCCTCTATGGTTCCGGCTTCATTCGCTTTCAGACTTTTCAGCAAATGTTTAAAGATAAGCTGGCAGGCCTCTTCAACAGATTGTTTGGGGTTTAGCTTTATATTTAAACCAGACTGATAGTCGCCGGGGATTCGTCCCTGTTGCGCTAACGCGGCATAAAAGATTGCAGAATTCTCCACCGGTTTCAATTTGAAAGCCTGCTCAAGCAATGTCGCTACCTTTCGAGCGGCTTTATCATAGCCTTTTAAAGGATAGAGGGTCAGTTTATGCGGCAAGGTTTCAAATTCTTCTAGTTTCAGACGTAAAACAGTTTTTTCGTCTTTATTGAGAATACTAGGGGCTGTTGCCGTTTTGAAAATCCCCCTTGAAATTCAATAACTCCGCCACATAGATTGTTTATTTTGACTCAAAAACAAGCAAACTATGCCCCGACAAATGCTTACGGATGAACTTTGGGAGAAACTGAAGATAATTATGTTGAAAATGGGAATTTATGACAAACCTTGTCTTCGAAAAACAGTCGAAGGTATTTTTTATCGCTTGCGAGTAGGTTGTCCCTGGAGAGATTTACCCACGGCTTTTGGTAATTGGAATGCGGTATATAAACGATTCAATGACTGGTCTCGTAAAGAAAAACTGATGGGTATTTTTAACGCCTTGGTTGTTGATCCAGACCTGGAATGGGAATTTATTGATGGGAGTATTGTGAAAGCACATCAGCATAGTAGTGGTGCGGCCTGTGAACAAGAAACAGCGATAGGGAAATCTGTCGCCGGGAACACCAGTAAAATTCATATGGCCGTTGATGCCTGTGGTCTTCCTATTCATTTCTCAGTGACAGGCGGCGAAGTTCATGACTGTAAAGAAGCACCGAAATTAGTTGCAGAGCTCCCAAAAGGTGACTATATAGTTGCTGACAGAGGCTATGACAGTGAAGCATTACGTCTTCAAATTAAAGACAAAGGGGCTGTTCCTGTTATCCCAAGAAAAAGAATTCAACTCGGGGAAATGATGAAATGGATTGGTGTCTCTACAAATATCGCCATCTCGTTGAAAATGTGTTTGCAAGACTTAAGCATTTCAGAGCGATCGCCACGCGATATGACAAACTCAAACGAAATTTTGAAGGCTCTATCGCTCTGGCTTGCGCCTTTTTATGGTTACCTATGTGAAATGGCAACAGCCCCTAATCCAATACAACTGATGTGGAAGCTGACATAACGGTAGCAAAGCGCGCATTTCCAGCGGCTTAGTAATCAGGTTTTTGACTTCACCTTCCGGAAACTGACCCGCAAAACGCGGAACTTCGTCCATTTTCTCGGAAGCCAGACAATGCCCTTTTTTTAGATGAATAAGACTGAACAGACGGCTACTTTTGGACTGATTGAATTCGGCGATCATTTTGGCATTAAAAAGCCGCCAGTCGAAACTGTCGTAAAAGGTTTTAAGACTGTAACATTGTTCAATGATCTGAACATTCAGGTTTTTGCCTAGGCGAGAAAAGAATTTTTTAGCCGACAAATTAGCCGGTAATTCAAGATGCAACGGAATATTACTCATGATTGGAACGTATCCTTACTTCAATTAAAAACAATGCCAGCATCAAAACGGGCTTTTGCGACATAAAGATTCTGAATGGTAGTTTATATCAGAATGCAACCGTTCAAGTAATGTTACCGGGATTAAATAAAAAATTGATGACAATCGAAGATATCTTTGTTGCTGGAAAGGTAAAACTTGCTTTTCGCATTGTTTCACCCTTCCAGCCATTGACTACAGCAGCATTTTTTAGACTAACGGGCAAAAAATATATTTTGACAAGCTTTGCCCAACAAAGAAGAAATGGCTGTTGTATTAAATCAAGCTGCTTTTTTGATTACTTTTTTAGCGACTTTGTTAACGGCTTTCTTGTTTTTAGGTGCTTTTTTCAGTGCTTGTTTAGTGATTTTTTTAGATAATGCTTTCACTTTTTTCTTAGCGACAATCTTTTTGGCAACGGCTTTTTTGGCCGCTTTAGCCGCAACTTTTTTGACAACTTTCTTTTTTAATGCTTTAGACATGATTTGACCTCAATAATAAAAAAATAACGGGGTTCGCCATACGCTCAAAGACAAACCGCTCTAACAGTCTCCATCCTAAACATGATAGAAACTCTAAAATTTATTACCATTGGTAATAAATTATGGTTATTGTATTGAAATAAATCTTTTATGACAACAATTAAAATCGCTGCGATATAATATAGCGCCCCATGCACATTAAACCGACAGAGCCTGTTATGACATTCATTGAATTTAAAAAATTACTACTCGATGCGGAAATCAGTGTGCCAAAGTTCAGCCAACTGATTAAAGTAAATGAAAAAAATATTCAGTCTTATAAAAAGAAGGGCAAAGTTCCGAATACCATCGCGGTGATTGCGACTTGCTTTGCCGCCATGCATCAGGCGAATATTGATTACCGAACCTTGATTGATGAACTAGGGCTTGAACTGAAAACCAAAAAAGGCGCTGGCTTCGGGCATAAGAAAAAAAGCCCTAAAGAACCTGTACTGGATCAGGAGTAGTAGACTGCATACATCCGATAGCGCTGATTTATGAGATCTTAACAGCATTAATATTAGCCTGTCATTAACCTGTCATATTATCCTGATATTTTTTTCTGTCTGTTATCTCAAATATTCGGACAATGACATGCAGGACCCCGCTCAAGAACTCGTTCAAATCATAGAAAAACAACAACTCACTTCTCTTTTTCAGCCGATCGTCTCCACCCGTGAGCGCACAATTTATGCGTACGAAGCCTTAATCCGCGGCCCTTCAGACAGCCAATTACATAATCCTGTCAGCCTGTTTAGCCTGGCAGATCAACAAAATTTATCAGCTCAGCTTGACCACGCCTGTCGTAAAAATAATATTGAGCAATTTTCCAAACTGCCTTTTGATGGAAAATTATTTTTGAACATCAATCCGTTGGTATTGATGGATAAACAAGCCAGCCAGGGTCGAACCCTGAATTATTTGGAGCAAGCCGGCATCACACCATCCCGGGTTGTAATTGAACTGACTGAATACCACCCGTTTCATGACTTCAATCTGATTCGGGATGCCTTACTACATTACCGAAAGATGGGTTTTGAGATTGCTTTAGATGATTTAGGTGCCGGCTATTCCAGCCTTCGAGTATGGACTGAATTACTGCCCGATTATGTCAAGATCGATCGCCATTTTATTCAGGATATTGATAAAGACCCCGTAAAACGCAATTTTGTCCGCTCTATTCAAACCATGGCACGAGCCACTAATTGCCGTGTGATTGCTGAAGGCATAGAAACAAAAGAAGAGTTTCAAGTCATGGAAGAACTAGGCGTTTGTTTTATACAAGGCTATTTTCTGGCACGCCCCTCCACAACCCCCCCAACAAAAATTGTCAACGGTATATTACCCGACAAAAAAACTAATAACGCTAAAATACCTAAACTGCATACCGGTCCACGCATTGATAGCATCATGCAAAAGATTGAAGCTATTTCACCGCATACGCCCAACATTGAAGTCCTGGACTTATTTCAAAAAAATAGTGACCTATCCGTTTTACCTCTGGTTGAAAACAACATTCCCAAAGGATTGGTTTATAAGGATAAATTTTTGAGCAAACTCTTTGCTAGTCGTTATGGGATAGACCTCTACGGCCGTCAAACAGTAGACCAGTTCATCGAAACACCCCCCATTATCGTCGATCGTTTTGACACGACCGAGGCCGTCAGTCAGCAAATCACAGATCTGCAACATGACAGTCATAGCGCCTTCATGGTTACTGAAAATGGCGAGTATTGCGGTATTGCTACAGTCATGGATTTATTGCAAATCATCACCACCCAGCAAATCAAAAATGCACAGCATGCCAACCCGCTCACCCTACTGCCGGGTATTACGCCGATTAACCAAATGATTGACAATATGCTGCAGGAGAAACAACAATTCACCCTGGCCTATTTCGATCTGGATAATTTCAAGCCCTTCAATGATATTTACAGCTTCGCCAAGGGAGATGAAGCCATCAAACTGGTTGCAGAAACACTGGTCGCCGCCCGAGACAATGAAAACGATATTGTTGGTCATATCGGCGGCGATGATTTTGTGATGATTTTTACCTCACAAAACTGGGAAAATTGTTGCAAAAAAATCCTGGCTGATTTTGACCGCCAGGCCAAACTGCTATATACCCCAGAACATCAAAAAGCGGGCGGAATAAAAGCCACCGATCGCTCCGGAAAACCCTGTTTTTTTCCATTGCTCAGCCTGTCCATCGGCATTGTCACCGCAGATGCCATGGTTGGTTGCACATCACATCTTGAACTGGCTGATTTACTAGCCGAATCAAAACATCAGGCTAAAAAGATAAAGGGAAGCAGTTATTTTGTGAATCGCCGCCATGCCACTGAGTCAGGAAATTTGATTGTGACAGCATCGGAACCTCTAACGATGCATCATTAAAAAGTGCATGGTAACTACTCGCCCCTTCAGAAACACTGGGTTTAGGGTATTGATTTTTCAGGCTTGTGCAACATCCTTGTTGCACAAGCCTGAAAAATCAATACCCTACGGACACTAAATGATTACCGTGCGAGTAGTTACAGTGCATGTTCTCCTTCACATAGGATTTATGTCTATCAAAGACATTACAAAAATTGACGACTCAACCAACTGTATACCCGCTTAATCAGTAAAACTTCAGTATGTCGCCAGGCGTGTCCGGTATCCGGCATGATAAGCTGCCGAAAATCGGCGTTTTCACGCCCGGCTAAACGTCGTTTTCGCGCTGTCAGTCGCGTTTGCAGCCAATCATTTTCGGCATAAATATCCAGTACCGGTATGTTTAGCGCAGATAGTTTAGTTATAAATTGCTGTTGTTTTTGTTTATCAGCCGGCACAAACGTACTGATAAGAACAAGAGCCTTTATCCTATTATTTTGGGCGGCATAGGCCAAAGCATCGCTTGCGCCCAAACCAACCCCAACCAGAACGATATTTTCAGCTTGATGTTGTCGCAAAAAATTTACAGCAGCATCGATCCGCGCCAGTGTTTCCACGCTCAAGCTTTGATAATCACCCATCGGTGCGCCCTCTTCAAGAATCGGCAATTGCAAAGATAGGCTGGCCCAGCGATGCGCCGGTAATTCTATTCTTAAGCCATGTATCAGCGGGAACTGGTCAGGATAGCCGCCCCGGTCATGCAAAATAATCGCCGCCCCCAGGTTTTTATCTTGCTCTGTTTGTGTGTACAAGGCAATAAATTTACGATCTTTGTGCTTGAGCCAAACGATGTCGCCTGTTTTCAGAGTTTGTTGCACCAAAGCAGCATAGCGCTGTTCCCGTCCAACATCACTGGCCTGAACCTGTAACACAGACAGACACAAAATCAAAAACCAGCGTATCTTCATCGTTTTTGAGAATGGCTGTAAAAAGCGCTGTCTCGATAAAGTTCATGAATATGGCGTAATATCACCATGATGACTGCCGCCACAGGAAGTGCCAACAACACGCCCATAAAACCAAATAACTGGCCTCCCGCCAAAATCGCAAAAATAACAGCGACTGGATGCAAACCGACCTGGTCGCCCACTAACAAAGGCGTCAGCACAGTGCTTTCAAGTACCTGACCCACAGCAAAAACGGCCATAACCGGAATCAGATACATCACATCTTGAAATTGAACAATGGCGGCCAGACAGGCCAAAACAATACCTGTAATAGCTCCCAAATAGGGTACGAAACTGATCATGCCAGATAATATTCCAATCAACAGGGCTAATTCCAGCCCGGTCATGGCTAAGCCGATGGAATAAATTATGCCTAAGGCCAGCATGACGTAAAATTGCCCGCGAAAAAATGCTGCCAGAACCCGGTCAGATTCCCGTGCCAGTTTGGCGATAGTCGATGCATAACGGCGAGGAATTAAATCATGTATTTTAGCGACCAGAATATCCCAATCGCGTAATAAATAGAAGGTAATTACTGGAATCAGAAAAATATTCATCAACCATTGAGCAATCACCGCACTAGATTGTGAAACCGAACCAATAACCGTACTGAGAATACCGCCGGCTTTTTGCCAATGCTGTTTGAGCACCTCAATCAATTCGCTGCTATCAAAAGGCTTGATCTCCATATTCAAAGCCTGCTGAATCCACGGCAACAGTATTTGATTGAGCCATCGAATATAATTGGGTAATTTGCCAAAAAACAAACTGACCTGTGACTCCAGCCCTGGAATGATAATCAGCAATACGGTTATCAAAGACAAGATGATAATCAGAAATACCAGAATAACGGCTAATGTCCTTCCTAGTCGCCAGTTTTTGATTTGAATCATTTCCAGGCGATCGACCAGCGGGTCCCCCAGATAAGCCAGAATTGCGGAAATAACAAAGGGCAACAAAACTGGTGTGAGCAATGAAATCAGCCCAAACAGTAATAATGTGATAACCAGGGCAAGCCATTTTTGTGAATCTGTCATAATGCTGAGGCAAATATAAAAACACCCGGCTGAACCGGGTGTTGTATAAGGAGAAATTAATATTGAGCCAGGTACCAGCCTGCCGCCGTCGCACTGACTAACCCCAGCAGGATTGCAATAATCCATAACCATTTGTAGTTAATGCCTTTTTCTTCGACATTCGCCACCCCTTCAATACGAGCATTGATGGCCTTACGTTTGCCATCGGCGTCTTCTTCCACCTGATAATAAATGGTATCGCCCCGGAATGGGCGTCTAGCCATGCCTGCTAATGCCGTAATATGAATAAATACATCCTGACTGCCATCGTCCGGTTTGATAAACCCAAACCCTCTGTCATCTTTCCAGGTTTTTAAAAAACCTTTATTCTCTTGTCTTACCATTTAGTTACCTCTATTGATCCAAAACACCTGAAAAAACATTTTGTCTCATCACACACAAAAAACGCGCTATGCATAGGTCCGGAAACGCAGACCTGTTATCTTTGTTTTTTCAGATTCACTAAACGCTTAAAACTCTTCCCTGCCCCATCATTCCTGTTTAAACACCTGGACCCTGATGGTAGATCCATTCTTTGACCGGTTGACCACCGATCAAATGTTGCTCGATAATTCTATCTAGTTTTGTCTCGTCAATATCATAATACCAAACGCCATCGGGCTGCACACAAATCAGTGGCCCGGTTTTACAGGTGCCAAAACAGGTCGCGCGCGAGCGTTTGACTCTTAAATCACCACTATTTAAGCCAGCCTGCTTGAATTTATCTCGCAAGCTGTCATACAAACTCTGACCTGCTCCATTTTCTGTACAGCGTTCACCGACACAGACCAATAAGTGGCGTCGGTAATTCATCATTGTCGGTTTAATTTTTTCTGTCATCTGTTTACGCCTCCATCTCTTGCCAAGTATGCCGATAGGCATTGAGCGTCTGCTCAGTAAATTCCCCATCCTGCTTCATCAATAATAGCCTGAAAACCAAACTGCCTTTGTCATCGACAAAATGAACGCCATAGGATTTTCCCTCACGCCAACCAAGCCACACGCGATCGATTTTCTGATGATTTATATGTAAATGAAAGGCATCATTTTCAATATTGAGCCAATCACCGCGCTGCTTAAAATCTTTGGCTTGCAAAAACAATTCAGTCACAGCACCGGCTTCGGCTCTGACGATGGCACGTAATCGTCCCCACGATTGCATTTCCTGCCACAAAGTATCTTGTTTACTCTTTATAACCTGACGTGCATGCCAAAGGCCTGCGTCCTCACCTGCAGCAATTGCCTCCAGAACAGCTCCCACTGGTACCGAAAAATATTCAGCCGCTTTTTCCAGCGTTACGTCATGTTCGGCCAGATATTGACGTAAACAAGCCTGCCAGCCCTCAAGCCCCATACTCAAGGAACGCCCGGCCTGCTCACCCGACCTGGCTTCGCCGGTCAAGCTCTGGTATTTATTGGCGTAACCGCGCGGCGTAATCATCAGTCCCTGTTGAACGAAGGTCGAGGAATTTCCAATCAATACCGTCGTCAGCATTCCAATTTCACAGTCTGACATTTCATCTAAGCGTACCATTTGAATCGACTGCCGCTTGCGATAAGCCGATTTCACAATGGCGACTGGCGTGGCCGGGTCACGATAGCGCAACATGATTTTTGCGCCTCGACAATCTGCTGGGTACGCCGGCCACTTTTGGGATTATAAAGAGCGACGACAAAATCGGCACGGGCTGCAGCCTCCAAGCGCTGGGCAATCACCGGCCATGGAGTCAACAAATCAGACAGTGAAATTGAACAAAAATCATGTGTCAGTGGCGCGCCAACCAGCGAGGCACAAGCCGATAATGCCGTACAGCCAGGTACGATTTCAACCTCAATATCCCCACCAGGCTGCCAACCGGCTTGCAATAAAACCTCATAGGTTGGCCCTGCCATGCCATACACCCCAATATCGCCAGATGAAATCAGCGCCACCGTTTTACCTGCCTTGGCCTGCTCATAAGCTTCGATACAACGGTCAATCTCTTCGGTCATGCCTTTTTTGACCACTTCCTTACCTTCAAGCAAATCCTTAACCAGCTTGATATAGGTGGTATAGCCAATGACAACATCGGAATCGGCAATCGCCTGCCGGGCTTTAAATGTCATATGCTGTTCTGCGCCTGGCCCAAATCCGACCAGATAAATTTTTCCACTCATACTGTCTTTCTCATCCTGACGATTGAAACCGTGGCATTCTTATTGTCTGCGCCACGATATTTGTATTTTCCAATAACAAATCGGATTGGTCGGTCGCCGCCGCTAAAATAGCCGCAGCTTCAGACACTGATGGCGTACCCATGTATTTCAACACCACAGCCGAAGGACTCGGCACCTCAACCCGGGATAACTGTTCTGCACTAAAAAAATGTAGAGGCCAGGTGTATTTTTCAGCCAATTGTAAAATGCAGTTCTCATCCTGTTTTTTATCGATTGTAGCGAGCTGCTGAACCTGACCTTTCGTCTTGCCGGTAGTGGCTAACGCTTGCTCAACTGCAGTTTCCAAAGTTTCAAGCGAGGTTCCTCGGTCACAACCAATACCCAGCGTCAAAGCTTCTGTCATGGCCGATAGACCACCAGCTTTTCGTCTAACTGTTGCCATAAAGCCGGTTCGATGTCGCGTTCTGTTACCCATAAAATGGCTTTAAAACGATCCAGATCGACATCTTCGAAGCGTTCAAATAAATGAATATTTTCAGGTAATGGCGTTGAACGTGTCCACCAATCAGGGCTGCCCGCTTCCTGCACAAAAGCCACTGGCTCTTCATTCACCACATGCGCGGAAACCCGAGTAATATTGATTTTTGGTGCTTCCACTTTCCACCCCAATTCCCGCCCTAAAATATCGACTGGAATTGTCTTGCCCACATCGGAAGCCGTTGTCAGCACCGCTTGAGCACCCATTCGTTCCGCCAGCATTTCGGCACAGGCATTCGCCCCGCCGACATGCCCAGACAATACCGGAATCACATACTGTCCGGCATCATCGATGACAATAACCCCCGGGTCTTCATCTTTAGACTTTAAAAACGGCGCGATCAATCGAACAACGGCTCCTAAGGATACAAAAAATACGATTTGATCATAATCTAAAAATAAATCGGCGATTTGATTGCGGAATGGGCCTTGATAGGTCTTCACCCGGTTTTCCGCGCCGTCAATGGCCGGAGAGAATCGTTCAGATATCAGAATTTCAGCTTGAGGAAGCTGCCTTGCTAGTGCTGCAACTTGTGCAGCACCATGTTTGGTGATTGCCACCAATGCGATTCGGGGGGTATCCATGTTTTACCAACCTAAAAAGCTTTATTATAACCTAGTAAAACAGTCGGATAAATGTGCGACAGGCAGAATGCGATAATTCTGCCTGTTCAACAAAGACTTATACTTTTTTGTCGATAATAACTTTATCGTCTATCACTAATTTAGATACACCACCAACTTTCAGGTGTAAAACACAAGTTGCTTTTTTAAAGTTATCACCAGGCTCCCCATCCCATTCCATCATGACATAGGTGGCTTTGTCGGTATCGGTACGGGTTGGGAAATAAACCTGGCTACCCGTATGTTGTTTGATCAATGCTGGGCATTTTTTATTCGCCATTCCCTGCATAGAAGCCAATGCGCGAATCATAGAAGCGGCTTCTCTTTCTTCGTTCGTTTGTTCTTTATTCGCACCAACCAATAAAAATGCAATGACAAAAAAACCGACGATTGCCGCAATCATTTGCTGTGTTTTATTCATTATATTCTCCTCTGTTTATAACTTGGACGCAGTTTATATCGTTTTCTTACGACAGCCACGAATCATTTCACCGCGTTTGCGTTGGGTATTATGCACCAATATTAACGAAAGGTAATTAACTTTTTTACCCTTCAGTGATTGAATATTATGGACTATTTTTTCTTCGCTTGAGCCAGCTTTCTCAATAAAACAGGCCTGATCCGATAATTGACGCCGATCCAGCAACGCTAAAATATCATCGAGCAAGGGTTTAACCTTCAACAAAACCAGCGTATCAAAATCGTCTAACAGACGCTCTATCATCTGCAAACCATAGCCTGCCGGTATAATTGCAACCGTATCATCGGTATCGGCCAGCGGCATGTCAGCTCTGGCCGCCGCTGCATTAAACGATGTCACTCCAGGAACGGTCACTACCTCGGCATCCTCATCCAACGCCATCACGGTTTTAGCCAAATGCTGAAAGGTTGAAAACGTCGAGGCATCGCCTTCAACCAGAAAAACCACATCGCGCCCCTCCCGCAACTTGTCAACCACCACCTCGGCTGCTTGCAGCCAATATCGCGCCAAAATATCCATATCATGCGTCATAGGAAAAACCAATGCCTGAGATGATTCGGGAATGGGCAAACCACTCGCCTGAACGATGGCTAAGGCATAACTTTTACCACCTTTTTTACGCACCGGATACACCCAATCGGCATCAGAATTCAACAACTCCCAGGCTTTACGGGTAATCAGTCCTGGGTCGCCCGGCCCTAAGGAAACACCATATAGAACAGCCATTAGCATTTCTCTTTAGTCACGCTGACAATCCAGACCGGGTTCTCGGCCTGCATGCGCTGCATATGTAAAATGGGTTGACTGCGATTGGCTTGTAATTGAATAAAATTCCAACGCCATTCGGTTTTTTTTAAGATTTCTATTGCCGTATGCATATTTTCCAGGGTCACAAAATTCATCACCAGCCGGCCACAGTCATGCAAACGCTGCATACAATACTCAATCAAGTTTGCCAACTCGCCCCCGGAACCCCCAATGAATACGGCATCGGGATCGGGCCAATCGTCTAAGCCTTCAGGGGCTTTAGCCTGAATCAAGGTATAATTATGAATATCGAAATCACGTGCATTTTGTTGAGCAATATCGGCATCTAAACTGTTTTTTTCCACCGCATAGACATGCCCACGATGGGCGATTCTAGCGGCCTCTATCCCTACAGATCCCGACCCTGCCCCAATGTCCCAGATGATACTGCTCGGGTCAAGCTGCATATTGGCCAGCGATACAGCGCGAACCTCCCGTTTGGTAATCAGCCCCTTATCCGGTTTGCGCTGTTTGAAATCGGCGTCATCGGAGCCAAATACAGGCCGCATCTGCACTGCCGTTTTCCGTTGTAACAACAAGACATCGTTACCATTGAAATCAAGTTGTGCAATGTCTGCAACCGAATAACCCTGAAATAGCTTTTCACTGACTTTTAACAAATCTTCGGCAACCTGCAAGGTAAACTCCTGATCCAGTCCTTCAGCCAGCAGCAGCCGCGCAATTCGGGCTGGGTTATTTTCAGGACTGGTCAGAATCGCCAGCTTGTCATAGTGAACAATATCTTGCAGCAAGGCATACAAACCATGCCGCGCATCGGCACCGACCGTCCATTCGCCTGCATCTTTGCTATGTACCGAACAAATTTTGAAGGTTTGCCACGGTATTGCAAAGCGTGCGCAGGCCAGTTGAATGGTCGAAACATTGGGGTAAAAACTTAAAACTTCCGAACCCAGTTTTTTAATCAAATAGCTGCCGATGCCATGACACAAAGGATCGCCTGTCGCCAATACCACAACATTTTTTTGCTGCTGCATGGCCTGGCTGATCCAGTCTGGAACGGCGCTTAGGCTACCGGTCAAATCACGTCGTTCGGCTTGGGCGATACGGTCTTTAAATAAGTCCAAGGTGCGAGCGGCAGCGATTACCAGGTCAGCGGCGTGTATCCACTCCAATGCCTCTGCGCTTAATCCTGCCGTGCCATTATCTAAAACACCAATGACGGCGCAGTTTTTAGCCATGATAATCCACCAATTTCTCCCCTTCGAAATCACACATCAGAATACGGTATTGGAAAATGCCCGGGTAGCGTCCTTCCAAGGTTGCAACGACACGTCGACAAAGCTCCTGGTAGAAGGCCTCGGCCAAACCCAATGCTTCCAGTCTCTCGCCTGCAAAACGGGCTGTTTCGCCCTGCCTGATTTCATCACACACCGTCTCATCGGCACCGGCAACGGCAGCCATTTGTGCTAACAAGTCTGTATTAACCGGGTTGCGGCGTGCATGAGTGATGATTTCACCTTGTGCAATTTTGCTTAATTTTCCCACCATACCACCAATAATAATCTGCTTGATACCATGTTGCTGCGCGGCATCTAAAGCTGGCCCAAGAAAATCACCCATCTGTACAAAACAGGCTGAATCCAGATTTGGTAATTGGCGCATGGTAAATTTTTCGGTACGCCCGCCGGTGGTTAAAACAACACATTCCTGCCTTTGATTGGCAGCCACTTCGATACCCTGCACGACACTTGCCCTAAAAGCCGCCGTTGAATAGGGATGGACGATACCGGTAGTTCCTAAAATGGAAATCCCCCCGATAATACCTAAGCGGTCATTCAGGGTTTTTTTAGCCATTTCCTCTCCCCCGGGCACCGAAATAGTGACACGAAGGGCGTTGTTTTTCAGCCAAGATGCGGCGACTTCGTTAATATTCTCGATGATATTTCGGTATGGCACTGGGTTGATGGCAGGCCCACCCACATCTAGCCCCAGGCCGGGCATAGTGATAATGCCAACGCCTGTTCCACCCTCAATGCGGATATCTCCCGCTGCCGCATCAATCACTGCCACATCAGCAGTCAAATGGGCTTTATCTGTGCAATCAGGATCATCACCGGCATCTTTAATCACGACAGCATGAGCTGTAGCATCCTTCACCCACCCATCAGTCACCGGAAAGATTACCCGCTGCCCATTAGGCAGCAACGATTCGATCTGCTCTGGCACCTGACCCTGTAATAACCCGGTCATCGCTGCCCGCGCTGCGGCCGCAGAACAGGCCCCGGTAGTAAATCCTTTGCGAGTGCCTTTCTTCTTTTTGCTACGCATTAACGGGCGTGTTTTTGTGCCTGCTCGGCCAATGCCAATAACGCATGAATCGCAGCCACAACTAAGGTAGAGCCGCCTTTACGGCCGTCTGTGACAATCCACGGCACCTCATTTAATTGAGCGCTATCGGCTTTTGACTCGGCTGCTGAGACAAATCCGACTGGCATGCCGACAATCAAAGCCGGTTTAAGTTGTTGCTGCCGCACCATTCGGTTTACTTCCAACAATGCGGTAGGCGCATTGCCGACGGCGACAATACTGTTTTCAAGCAATCCCTTACTCTGCGCCTTGCGCATTGCTTGTACGGCGCGCGTAGTATTTTCAGCTCTGGCAGCGGCAATGACATCCTCATCGGCAATGAAATGATAGGTTTTAACACCAAAATGGCTTAATCGTGGTTTGGACAAGCCCACACAAATCATTTCGACATCAGCAATAATATTTGCACCATTTTTGATCGCAGAAAGACCTGCGGCAACGGCATCGGGATGAAACTGTGTTAGACCGTTAAATTCAAAATCCGCTGTCGCATGGATCATACGACGAACGATCTGCCATTCGGCATCATTATAATCATGCGTACCAGCTTCCTTATCAACGATGGCGAAAGAGTCATGCTCTATTTTCTGACCGGCCCGGGTCAACTGTTCAGTGACGCTATTACGAGTTTGCATTTATCATACCTATGTGTGGTCGTGTTCATGATGGTGCCCGGCACCGTGCTCCTCAGCAAATTGCCGATATTGACAACCATCACATTCAAGCATTTGTGAGGATGTGTTTTCTGTTAAATAGCCCACTTTGTCATCCAACATGGCATAAATTTCGTCGGCAAAACCTAAATATTGCCCTAAACCGATACGCAGTGTTGGATATTGCTGACGCAAACACTCGATTTGCTGATGAATCCGATTTATCAAGGTGCCAGTGTAGAGATAATACGGTAACACAGCAATCTGCGTCATACCCAGCCTGACCTGACGCTGAACCGCCTGTTCCAGCCTGGGATAGGTAATCCCGGTAAAGGCAATGTCGACGAGTTCATGGTCGGTTTCTTCCCATAACCAGCGTGCCAGTTTTGCTAGTTCGCCATTCGCGACTTTATCGGAAGAACCTCGACCTAATACGATCACCCCCGTCGTTTTCGGATCGGGCATATACAGCGAAGCCATAACTTGGCTGAGACTTTGTTTCAGTAATTTCAACAGTGTCTCATTCGCCCCTAGATGCCGAGCTAAAATAAATTCAACTTGGGGGTGGCGTTGCCGCGCTTTTTGTAAATGAGCAGGAATTTCCATTTTGACATGGCCCGCCGCATTTAAGATTAACGGGATGACGATAACACGCTGAGAATCGATTGCCGCCTTATCGAACCCTTCATCCAATAAAACATCCGCGAATTCAATAAAGCAAACGTCAATGCACCAATCAGGATGCTGCTGTCGCCAGTTTTGGGCAAATTGTTCAATTTCTTGGTTGCCGTGCGCGTCACGGGAGCCGTGACCGACGAGTAAGATGGTGTCTTTCAAGAGCCTTTATCCGTTTAAAAAAACGGCTATTGTATCAACTTGAACTGTCTGGGTTAAATTTGTTCCTCAAGCATCAGACATTGTCAGGCTGACAATAGCGAACCACACAATTGCGCCCTTGTTTTTTAGCTTGATATAGTGCGGTATCGGCATAATGAACAACATTGTCGATAGACATTTCGCTCTCTGTCTTATCCGTCGAATAACACGTTGAATCCAGACAAAACAGGCCAATACTGACAGTAACCGATAACGGCGGATTTGTAATGTCTAATTTTAACTCAGCAATTTTTTTACGAATGCGTGTGGCAAAGTGGATACCATTGTCACACGAGGTATTGGTAAAAATAATGACAAATTCCTCACCGCCAAAACGCACTAAAATATCACATTCTCGAACTTCTTTTTTTAACGTATCGGCAACCGTAACCAACACATCATCGCCTACTGCATGACCATAGGTATCGTTGATTTTTTTAAAATGATCCAAATCAAGTAACAAGATGCACATAGGCTCATGATAACGATAAAACCGTGCCAGAACGACCGAAGCATGATTATAGAAATGACGCCGATTGAATAATCCGGTCAGATCATCTTTAACCGAAATATTTTGATAATGTTCTTTCAAGCGTTTGACATCTTCATAAGATTGTTGCAACTTTGCAGTTCTTGCGGCGATTTCCGCATCCATTTTCTGAAACAGGCGAAAATTACTGATCAGCTGCCCTAAAATATTTTTATAGATTTCCAGCAATCGAATATGCCATTCAGTAAAAAAATACGGCTCGGGGTGCGAAACATTCAATACGCCGACCAACTCTAAATTACCAGCAAAAACGGGCACACTGATAATCGAGCCAGGTAGTTTTTGCCCTGTCCCATCATTCTCTTGTTTTAAGCGCTCGTCTGTTTGGCTATTATGGCAATGTTGCAAAGCTCTCGTTTGAGCGGCCAAACCAATCAGCCCTTCACCGACCAGGGCAATCGGGTTTAAATTACACCAAGAATCTTGAGTAAATAATCATTATCCCACCCTGCCATCATTCGCTTGGTTTTTACACCGACTTTGGCCGTTTCCTCGGCTTTTATTAAATTTAAGGCCATGTGTCGAATGACAGCTAAGTTTGAAGCACTATATCCTTTGCGGGTTCGGTTGCTATCCTCATCAAAAGCAAGATCAAGAACCCAATGCAAGTTATTTTCAATCGCCCAATGAGCGCGAACAGCATGCTCTAACTTGTTTGGATCGTTTGCGCTTAAACTGCTTATAAAATAGCGTGTTTCCTCGGTTATTTTTTCATCCACTTCTCTTGTGGCTGTGACGGCAATAATACTTTTTAATCCTGACCAGGAATGCTCCTTTTTAACCATTCAATCTCATCCGTGACACGAACAGAACGCGTTTCAATTCGCCCATGCTCACCATTGACGGTTTTTGTGGCAATTTCTGAGCGATAAAGCGGATGTAAAATAGGCCTTTACATCCTCATGTAAGGTGCCATGATTTCCTTTTAAACTCAAAACATAGTCACCGCCTTGGTCGATAATCTGTTTGGCTATTTTCTTTGGCACCCCATTGCATCAATTGTAATCAAAGCGCCTGCAATATCCAAACGCGACAGAAGTTTGGGTATGGCCGTAATTTCATTGATTTATCATCCACTTTCGCCTGACCTAAAACCAAACTGTTTTTCCGCGACCAGGCGCTCACCATATAGATGGCTGACTTATTTGAGGCTTTATCAATACTGCGCCTTAAGCATTTGCCATCCATTGCAATAATATCTTCTTCAACCAAGTCCGCTAGATCGGCCACCCAGTTTGAGAAGCATTGACTAAATTGTTCCGTATCTATGGCGGCAAAAACAGCACCCAACGTATCATGTGAAGGGATTCCATTTTCTAAACCAAGCTGTTCAGTGAACCAGCTTTCTTTAGCCTTTCCAAATTTTTCAATGGCCACCCAGTTATCGGCTCCACAAATAGTCGCACACAAGGTGATGAAAAATATATCAGTGAGTTGATGCTTCTTTCGCCGATCTACTCTTGGATCAGCAATCGTTGAAAAATGGTGGATAATTGAGGCCGTTGGGGTAACTGTCATTTATAATCAAAATGATAAAACCAATACCTTATCTAAATTATAATTTCAACCCTTTTTTAAACCCGATTGCCCTGCTTCACCGACTTTAAACTCTTGTGGCGTTGCAAAAAAATCGGTATCATCCACCGCCTCCAAATAACTCAATCCCGCAACATTGACCAATCGGTCGTTATCGACCAGCTTAAAGAAAGAACAGCGCTCCATATCTTGGTTATGCACCAGTGTACTGAGGGCTTTTTTTATCAAGACTTCTTCATCAGCGTCCAGGCAACTGATTTCAGATAATTGTTTAACGGCGGATAAAGCATCCAATAAGTCGACAAAAACATTTTCCAAATGATCAGGTACTAATTTTTTGGATGCTTTATCATCTGTCATGACGCTACCCTGTAATAATGGCGGCTAATTCCTGAATCTCGGCCTTTCGCATTTCGAGGTCTTGTAAAACCTCAGAAAAAGACTGCTCTGTCCAGGAAAACCGGTTGAGCTCCTGGCTATATAGCGTTAAATCATCAATCTCGCCCGCAAATAGCTGCTGGGTTAATTTTCGTCCTAAACGCAACAAAAGTACCAACATGGCATCTTCTGCGTCCCTGGAATTAGACGCTAACGCCTTTAATGGCCGGGAATAAATTTCCGGCAAATGCCAGCGGCGTAGTAACAAATAACCTAATTCGTAATAGTTCATGCCAAACCTAAGGTTAATGTGTTCATTGATACAGTCCAGGTTTTTTTCGCAGGTCGAAAAAACAGCATTCATTTCTTTCGGCCACACAAACACAGCCGCCAAAATCCCGATCTCGGTCATCAAAGCCGTACTATAAACCCGCGTTGCCGACAAACTCTCATCTGAATGCTTTGACGCCAATTTTTGTGCTAAAAAGGCTTGCGTCAGAATGAAATTCCAATAAAATTCCGCATCAAATTCAGGGCACGCCTTGGTATCAAATTCAATATTTAACGCAATACTCAACGCCAAGCTTTTAACCAGATTAAAACCCAGCACTTGAATAATCGCAACCTTTAAATCCGTAATCGGCGTTGTACGACCAAAATAGGACGAATTGGCCAATCCCAATAATCGTGCCACCAAAACCGGACAGGAAGACAGAACAGCCACGAGCTCATCGACATCAACATCCGGGTTATTCACCGTATTGATGATGCGAATATTATTTTTAGATAGTGGCGGTAAATTTTTTATCGCTATTACCAGAGATTGGTGATCGGAATTTGTTGTCACATTTACCTCTCAATGCGTTACCTTTAAAAGAACATTCAATCGCCTGAACATATCTTGCTTCATACTATCTCCACAGATTATCAGCCGTTTTATTTCGTGCTCAAGCTGTAACGTCACAACGACAAAAAAAGGCGAAAAGCGCGTGATCATTTTGATCAACACCGGTTTACTGTGTTTCCCATCCGAACTGAAAAACCAGCCTTTATCATCGCGAAAATATAAAAAGCAGAGGCTTTTAGTATAACGGTTACGCTGAAAAATTAAACTAATCAAAACTAAAATCAATAGCATAGCTCTTGTTTCACCCGTTAATTGCGCCTGCCAACACGCGATTGCGGCTAAAAAATGTATTCCATACAGGCTATTTCTCAGCCATTTAGAGTGACCTATTTTAAACACAGCCTGGGATTCAACAGGTTTTTTCATAATTTTCTCACCGGTTTCTCATGCTTGAAACTCTGCTGATATAATCTCCATTCCTATCCTACCTAAATGGTTTATTGATGAATAAAGATTGGCTTGATTATTTACAATCTCAAGGAGCACAACCGATACACACCGATATAGGCGCAACCCTGGACTTTCCGGATTCAGATGCTTGCGACAGCGACAAAACATGCCTTTATCCAGTGACTCATCTGGATATTATTGAAGCTAAAGGCGCTGACGCTGCTACGTTTTTACAGGGACAACTGACCTGTGACACAAACGATATTACACCAAGCCAAAGCCGTTTTGCCGCTTTTTGCAATCCAAAAGGCCGCGTCATCAGCCCAATGTTGATTTTACGCGCGGCCGACCAGGATAATACCTTTTATTTATTGGTTCCCACGACACTGACCGAAAAAATCATACAACGCCTGTCACTGTATATTTTACGCGCCGATGTCAGTCTGACGTTGCGTTCTGATGCGTATTGCCTGACAGGATTGACCCTGCCCGAGCCATCCATGCTGCCAATCCCTTTACCTGACAAGCGCTTTGAAACATCTTGTCACAACACACTGAGTGTCATTCGCCTACCTGGCCATAACCCCCGTTATCTGATCATCGGTAACACACATGCCAGTATTGATTTTTGGAAGCGTTGTTCAAATACACCCCATACCCGTGCATCATCAGCCCTGTGGCGCTATCTTGATTTATCTGCTGGTCTCCCCTGGTTTGAAGCGGATCAATCAGAACAATATATTCCACAAATGCTAAATATTGATAAACTAGATGGCATCAGCTTCAATAAAGGCTGTTATACCGGACAAGAAATTGTGGCCCGAACCCATTACCTTGGGAAAAGCAAACGTGAAATGTTTCTGGCAGAATGTCATAAACCTGCTAACCTTAAAGCTGGGCTGACGGTAGGCGACAAAAACAAGCCAGATATGAGCGGAAAAGTTTTAGCCTGGCAGTCTGTTAATGACAAAACACGTCTACTATTAGTTATGCCCAGCGAGCTCAATCAATCAGATACATTGGTTTTAGAGGCGCCCCCCTCGGAAAAACTCACTATTATTCCATTTGAATAACGGAAAGACACAGTAATGCAATTTAGAACTGTCCAGGATTTTCTTAATCATGTTCAAACCGAACTCGATACCAAACGGCTCATTTTACCGACCCTGCCAGATATCGCCTTAAAAGTCAGAGATGCAGTTTCAAAAGGCGACATTACGGCGAATGAGCTCGCTAAAATGATCGTAACCGACGCCGCACTGTCCGCTCGTTTGATACAGGTAGCCAATAGCCCGCTGTATCGTGGTACCAATGAAATCACATCTATTCAAATGGCCATTACCCGGCTGGGAAACACGACCATCCGATCCTTGGTCACCAGCCTGGTCATGCAACAAATGTTTACGCCAACCTCAGATTTACTGGAGGAATATTTTCGCAAAAGCTGGGAAGAAAGCATCAATGTTTCTGCAATCAGCCGTGCGCTATGTGCTATGACCCCTCATCTCAACCCTGATGAAGCGATGTTGGGCGGCTTAATCCATCAGATTGGCAAATTGCCCATTTTATCGCTGGTTGAAGACATTCCAGAATTCAGAGACAGTCCCTCGCGCCTGGGAAAATTGCTGGAAAAAGCGCATGCGCCTATCGGTAAAATCATCATGCAAAACTGGGATTTTCCTGAAGAGCTAAAATCTGTGGCCTATGAATATGTTAATTTTCAACGCGACTCAGGCCCTAAAGCCGATTATGTCGACGTGGTTCAGGTCGCTTTTTTGCAAAGCATTGCTGGCACAGATCACCCCGCCTGTCGTATTGACTGGAATTCAGTTCCAGCCTTTGAAAAGCTAGGATTGCTGGCCGATGCTGAAATTCTGGAAATCGAAGGTGTTGCTGAAGAAATTGAGATCACCCAAGCCATGTTGTCATAAACAAATTGCGTTTACCTGAATCCGTGATTTCAATGCGGATAACAGAGCGTAAGATATTGGTTTAGCACGGGATTTTAAAAAATCTTAGCTTCACCATTAGGTTAAGCGGGTATTTTTTAAGCCCGTGATGAATCAAGAGCTTACGTTCTGTGCCGTAGTGAAGTTACGGATTCAGGGTTTATTCCGGTCGGTATTCGCAACAGCGACATTGTCGTATAATCGCTTGGATTCATACTCTAAACCGGATAACTGACCATGATTGATCCTAAAGCCGCTCGTCGATTTCGCCGTTTAGGCCTACTGACCATTTTTGCCGTTTATTTTCTGATTCTAGTCGGTGGCATTGTCCGAGCTTCCGGCGCCGGCATGGGTTGCCCTGATTGGCCGACCTGCTTTGGCCAATGGATACCCCCTACAGACGAATCCCAGCTTCCCCCTGATTATCAACACATCTACGCCGATCGCGGTTACCAAAACACCACCTTTAATCCAGTTAAAACCTGGACAGAATATCTGAATAGATTGACCGGCGTAAGCATTGGTATTCTGATTTTTCTGACCGCCTGGTCATCCAGAATCTATTTAAAGTCCGATAAAACCATATTCTATTTATGTCTGAGCCTGTTCTTTCTGGTTGGTTTCCAAGGCTGGCTCGGCTCGGCCGTAGTCGCTAGTAACCTCAAGCCTTTCATGATTACCTTGCATATGTTGTTGGCTTTATTGATTGTCGCATTATTGATTTACGCTATTGCGCGATCGCAAAAAGACCTTCTGGCACAGTTGGAAACCGGCCAGTTATCCCCCGCCATATTGACTCTGTTAACTGTCGTCATGGGCTTGACGCTGATTCAAATCGCCTTAGGAACACAAGTCAGAGAAGCAGTCGACTTTCTGGCCCATCACAGTCAAACGACCAACCGTTACGAATGGCGCGAGCAACTTCCGGCAATCTTTTATATTCACCGCGTTTATTCTATGCTGATTTTATTTTTTAATCTTCTGATCAGCTGGAAGATCTATCAGGCCACCCCCCATAACAATCTTTTGAAAATACTCAGCATAAGCCTGTCGGCCCTGGTCATCGTCGCTATTTTAGCCGGCATCACGCTGGATCGTTTTGGAATCCCGCCGGTTGTCCAACCGATTCATTTGCTGGTCGCCAATTTAATTTTCGGTATCCAATTTTTTCTGTATATCGCATTGAAATATGCTTTAAAAAGCCATGACGAAATTTAATATTTTTCAGAGAAGTGCTCTGCAAAAATAAAAACTTCGACTAAAATTACTGTATTCATCCGCCCTGCCGGGCATATTATTTAAAGAGGTTTGTTGTGGATATTGCATCCTTAGTTGGCTTTTTACTGGGTATTGGCATTATCGTCGCCGCCATTGCAACCGGCGGCGATGTCATGCTGTTTGTTAATGTGCCCTCTTTGCTGATCGTTATCGGCGGTACATTTGGTGTCACCTTAATGAGGGTTCCATTATCCGATTTTTTGCGTTCATTTGGCATACTCGGCAAGGCTTTTTTCAATAAAAACAAAGACCCTAACGAGCTTATTGAAGAAGCGGTTCGCTTAGCTGACGTTGCCCGCAAGAATGGCTTGCTGGCACTTGAAGGCGAAGAAATCTCTGATCCCTTCATGAAAAAAGGCATCACCCTCTGCGTTGATGGTCACGAACCCGCTTTCGTCAAAAGCATGCTGCAAAAAGAAATTGACCAAATGGTTTCGCGTAATGAAGCCGGCCAGGATATGTGGAAAGGGGTCGGCGATTTAGCACCGGCAATGGGTATGATCGGCACCCTAGTCGGCCTGGTGCAAATGCTGGCGAATATGTCAGACCCTGCCAGTATTGGCCCAGCTATGGCTGTCGCCTTGTTGACAACATTATATGGTGCAATGGTGGCAAACTGTTTCGCCTTGCCGATGGTTGACAAACTGGCCTACGTTTTACTCTATGAACGAACCAATAAGGAACTGGTCTTAGATACCATTTCCGGTATTCAGGAAGGCATGAACCCGAAAGTGCTGGAAGCCTTGTTGAACTCATATATCTCTGAGAAAAAACGCAAATCTGATGATGGGGAATAAGTAGATGGCTGATGATTGTCCCAAATGCCCACCCGCAGGCGCACCATTATGGTTAGCGACATTTGCTGACCTAATGTCTTTATTGATGTGTTTTTTTGTGCTGTTGTTATCGTTTGCCACCATGGATGCCAACAAATTCAAAAAAATGGCTGAATCCTTGGAAACCGCATTCGGGGTTCAACGTGACATTCCAGCCACAGAAGTGCCTATGGGTACCAGCATTATTGCTCAGCATTTTTCTCCTGCCCAAACAACCCCGAGCGTCTTAGAAGAAGTCAAGCAATCGACTAACCAACAAAGTACACAGCTAGATGTTAGCATTGATGATGTTGAGAAAATCAAACAAAAAATCATGCAGCAAAAACAGGATGAAATTCAACAACAGGCCGAAGCTATCAAAGATTCCTTGAAAAAAGAAATCGACCAAGGCCTGGTTACCGTTGAAACCGATGGTCTGCGTATTATTATTCGCATTAACGAGAAAGGCTCTTTTCCATCCGGCAGCGCCATATTAAAAGCGGGTTTTGACCCAGTGATGGATAAAATCACCGAATCGGTCAAACGCGCTAAAGGCCGGGTCGTGATTGCAGGCCACACGGATAACATTCCAATGTCCAGCGACTGGTACCGGTCCAACTGGGAATTATCCGCCTCAAGAGCTGTTACCGTTGCGCAATATATGCTGGCAAAAAAAGGCATGGACCCAAAACGTATTGTGGTTGAAGGCTTGGCGGACACGCAACCACTGGTTCCTAACGATACACCTGAAAACAGAGCTAAAAACCGTCGTGTCGAAATCATTATCGAACAGGATGATCCGACCCTAAAACTGGATAAAGAAAAAATAATTCAACTCAAAGACGAATTATTACCCGATAAAGAAACTGCCCTTGCAAAATAACATGACTAACACTACACATGAACGACGTCGGTTTTTCCGGATAGAAGATACCATCAACTTATATTATCGAATTATTGATGAACAGCAGCTGCAGCACTTAAGCCAAGTCTCCAATGATATTCTCAGCACCTGCTCTTTAGCCTCAGCCCTGGATGTCTTGTCCCAGGAAGCCCGCGTTATTGCGCCGCGGGTTGAACGATCGGCGCCGGAAGTATTTGAATATTTAAAAATTCTGGATGACAAAATAGACCTGATCGCTCAGGCTATCATGCGGCAAAGTACAGACTTGACCGAGCATCACAGCCGCAATGCCAATCTAAGCGCCACAGGTATTGCCTTTGAGGCCGAGGAAGCACTAGAGCCCGGTACATTACTGGAAATAAAAATGATGCTAACATCGTGCATGGCTGTCATCATCGCCTATGCCAAAGTCATTTACTGTAAACCGCATGACAGTTCGGATTATCCCTATTTCATAGGCGTCGATTATTTAAACCTTAAAGATGAAGACAGGGAATTGCTGATTAAGCATGTTGTGAAACGCCAAATGGAACAAATCCGCCAAATCAAGCATCCAGGCAGCGACAGCCAGCCTCCTAAACCTGAGTAATCGCCTGGCATGGCAGTTTCATTGCTTTACGGAAACCGTCATAACCCGTTAGAATACCGCACCTTTTAAAAGATAAAGGCCTTGGCGTGATAACACAACTATCACGCAGGCCGCATAGCGCAGAAGCGTTTCTCCTGCGCTTGCGCCTAGGAGGATGTCGGGTTTAGGAATTCGTGATGAGACGAGTGGAAAATCGACAACCTCCTAGATATTGCATCACTTTTATCACCTTTCGCTAACGAGCACTGATAGTTCAATGACTACACCCGAAGCAACAGCACCGTCTAACTTTATTCGTCATATCATCGAAGCCGATCTTAAAGCCAACAAAAACAACGGCAAGGTCAAGACCCGCTTCCCCCCTGAACCCAATGGCTTTTTGCATATTGGTCACGCCAAATCGATCTGCCTGAACTTCACGCTCGCCGAAGAATACAATGGCACCTGTAATCTGCGCTTCGATGACACCAATCCTGAAAAAGAAAGTATCGAGTTCATGGAAGCTATCGAAAAAGATATTCTGTGGCTGGGCTTTCAATGGCATGAAAAACACCACGCCTCGGATTATTTTGAACAACTGTTCGATTACGCCGTTCAGTTAATCAAACAAGGCGATGCCTATGTCGATGATTTAACTCCGGAGCAGATTCGGGAATATCGAGGCACCTTGACCGAGCCCGGCAAAGAAAGTCCGAATCGTAATCGCCCTGTCGAAGAAAGCCTGGATTTGTTCTACCGTATGCGTGCCGGCGAATTTGCCGATGGCGCCTATCTTTTGCGCGCCAAGATTGATATGGCTTCGCCTAATATCAATATGCGAGATCCGGCATTGTATCGTATTCGCCGTGTGCATCATCAACGTACGGGTGACAAATGGTGCATCTATCCGATGTATGATTTTACCCACTGTCTTTCCGACGCCATTGAAGGCATTACCCATTCCATTTGCACCTTGGAATTTGAAGACCACAGACCGCTGTATGACTGGGTTCTGGATAAACTGAACACCCCTTGCCATCCACAACAAATCGAGTTTGCCCGATTGCAACTCGAATATACGGTGATGAGCAAACGCAAGCTCAATCAGCTAGTAACTGAAGGCCATGTCAGTGGCTGGGATGACCCGCGTATGCCGACGCTGGCCGGTATGCGCCGCGCCGGCTTCACACCGGCTTCGATTCGCGATTTTTGCGAACGCATTGGTGTCACCAAAAAAGACGCCTGGATCAAAATGGATGTGCTGGAAAGCTGTATCCGCGAAGACCTGAATGAAAATGCACCAAGACGTATGGCGGTCTTGAAGCCGTTGCGTCTGGTCATCGAAAATTATCCCGATGAGGCGGAAGAAATATACGACATTGCCAATCATCCGCAAAAACCGGAAATGGGTACTCGTAAAGTCCCTTTTAGCAAGGTGTTATATATCGAACAAGATGATTTTGCAGAAAACCCACCGAAAAAGTTCAAACGTCTGGTTGAAGGCGGCGAGGTTCGCTTACGCGGCTCCTATGTTATTAAATGTGAACGGATAATTAAAGATGAAGCCGGCGACATCATCGAACTGCGTTGCAGCTATGATCCGGCCACATTGGGCAAAAACCCTGAAGGCCGCAAAGTTAAAGGCGTTATTCACTGGGTCTCGGCCAAACATGCGATTCCGGCGGAAATTCGTCTGTATGACCGCCTGTTTCGGCAACCTAATCCGGATGCCGAAGCGCATTTTCTGGATGCACTGAACCCAGACTCACTGCAAATTTTAGAAAATTGCTGGGTTGAAGCCAGTTTGGCCAAAGCCGAAAAAGAAAGCCGTTATCAATTTGAAAGAACCGGCTATTTTTGTGTCGATTCGGTCGATAGCAACGATCAAAAACTGGTTTTCAACCGCACCGTGACACTGCGTGATACCTGGGCGAAATAATCCTTTAAAACCGCTATGCCACTGGAAAACATTCTCCTAACATTAGCACAACAAACCGGCCGCCACCTGCAAAACAGCACACTCACAGCCATTGGTGGCGGCTGCATTAACCGTGCTTACCGTCTTAAAAATACCAATATTGACTGGTTTATCAAGATCAACAGTCCGTCTTTAAGTACCATGTTTGAGGCCGAAGCCGCCGGCTTGACCGAAATGGCCTCACTCAAAGCCATTCGGGTTCCTGAGGTTATTTGTTATGGCCAAACTGATCAATATAGTTACCTGGTGCTTGAATATATTCCGCTACACCCATTAAACTCAAAAAGTGCCGCCTTAATGGGTGAACAACTCGCTGCCCTGCATCGCCTACGACAGCCCTACTTTGGCTGGTTCATGGACAATACCATTGGCAGCACACCCCAGCACAATACCCAACATGATGACTGGCTTGCGTTCTGGCGCAGCCAACGTCTGCTAAAGCAACTGGAATTTGCACAACGCAACGGCTATGGCGGAAAACTGCAAAAACGTGGTGAATTACTGGCCGAGAAACTCGCCACTTTTTTTAGCGATTATTCACCGTTTCCTTCCTTGCTGCACGGCGACCTGTGGGGTGGTAATGCTTCGGCCGATGAGAGCGGTCGACCGGTTATCTACGACCCTGCCTGCTATTATGGCGACCGGGAAGCCGATATTGCCATGACAGAATTGTTTGGCGGTTTCGGCGCTGATTTTTACAGTGCTTACAATCAATCGCTGGCACTTGATGCTGGGTATCTGACCCGAAAAACTTTGTACAACCTTTACCACATCCTGAATCATCTCAACCTGTTTGGCGGCGGCTATTTACATCAGGCTGAATCAATGATTGAATCCTTACTGGCGCAATGTTAAAAAAACCAGGAGGGAATCATGCAAAAATTATCACATATCCGAGGTATTTTGTTTGATTTAGATGGCGTGCTCTATATTGGAAATCAAGTTATCGATGGTGCCCGGGAAACCATTCAGGAAATTCGTCAGCGCGGCTTTATCTGTCGATTTATCACTAATACCAGCACCTTATCTCGCCATAGCCTACAGCAAAAACTAAAGGATTTAGGCTTTAATATTACCGAATCGGAAATTCTTAGTGCGCCACAAGCGACACAGGTCTATCTACAACAATTTGATGATCCCGTATGCCGGCTTTTATTGGCCGATGATGTTAAACAGGATTTTCAACACCTTAAACAATCAGACCAACAAGCCGACTTCATCATCATTGGCGACATTGGTGAAAAATGGTCTTATTCTCTACTCAACAGCGTTTTCAATCAGCTAGGGGCTGTTGCCGTTTTGAAAATCCCCCTTGAAATTCAATAACTCCGCCACATAGATTGTTTATTTTGACTCAAAAACAAGCAAACTATGCCCCGACAAATGCTTACGGATGAACTTTGGGAGAAACTGAAGATAATTATGTTGAAAATGGGAATTTATGACAAACCTTGTCTTCGAAAAACAGTCGAAGGTATTTTTATCGCTTGCGAGTAGGTTGTCCCTGGAGAGATTTACCCACGGCTTTTGGTAATTGGAATGCGGTATATAAACGATTCAATGACTGGTCTCGTAAAGAAAAACTGATGGGTATTTTTAACGCCTTGGTTGTTGATCCAGACCTGGAATGGGAATTTATTGATGGGAGTATTGTGAAAGCACATCAGCATAGTAGTGGTGCGGCCTGTGAACAAGAAACAGCGATAAAATCTGTCGCCGGGAACACCAGTAAAATTCATATGGCCGTTGATGCCTGTGGTCTTCCTATTCATTTCTCAGTGACAGGCGGCGAAGTTCATGACTGTAAAGAAGCACCGAAATTAGTTGCAGAGCTCCCAAAAGGTGACTATATAGTTGCTGACAGAGGCTATGACAGTGAAGCATTACGTCTTCAAATTAAAGACAAAGGGGCTGTTCCTGTTATCCCAAGAAAAAAGAATTCAACTCGGGGAAATGATGAAATGGATTGGTGTCTCTACAAATATCGCCATCTCGTTGAAAATGTGTTTGCAAGACTTAAGCATTTCAGAGCGATCGCCACGCGATATGACAAACTCAAACGAAATTTTGAAGGCTCTATCGCTCTGGCTTGCGCCTTTTTATGGTTACCTATGTGAAATGGCAACAGCCCCTAATGGACGGTGCAAAATTGATTGCCATTCATAAAAACCGATACTGGCAAACCGAAACGGGATTGAAGATGGATATTGGTGGATTCGTTACCGCCTTAGAATACGCCAGCGACCAACAAGCCATGCTCATCGGTAAACCCGCCACCGCCTTCTTTCAGGCCGCTTTGCACGATATGAAGCTTGCACCTGAACAGGTTGCCATCATCGGCGATGATATTGAGTCAGATATTGGTGGTGGGAAAAAGGCAGGAATCAGCGGTATTTTAGGGGCTGTTGCCGTTTTGAAAATCCCCTTGAAATTCAATAACTCCGCCACATAGATTGTTTATTTTGACTCAAAAACAAGCAAACTATGCCGCGACAACTGCTTACGGATGAACTTTGGGAGAAACTGAAGATAATTATGTTGAAAATGGGAATTTATGACAAACCTTGTCTTCGAAAAACAGTCGAAGGTATTTTTTATCGCTTGCGAGTAGGTTGTCCCTGGAGAGATTTACCCACGGCTTTTGGTAATTGGAATGCGGTATATAAACGATTCAATGACTGGTCTCGTAAAGAAAAAAACTGATGGTTTTTAACGCCTTGGTTGTTGATCCAGACCTGGAATGGGAATTTATTGATGGGAGTATTGTGAAAGCACATCAGCATAGTAGTGGTGCGGCCTGTGAACAAGAAACAGCGATAGGGAAATCTGTCGCCGGGAACACCAGTAAAATTCATATGGCCGTTGATGCCTGTGGTCTTCCTATTCATTTCTCAGTGACAGGCGGCGAAGTTCATGACTGTAAAGAAGCACCGAAATTAGTTGCAGAGCTCCCAAAAGGTGACTATATAGTTGCTGACAGAGGCTATGACAGTGAAGCATTACGTCTTCAAATTAAAGACAAAGGGGCTGTTCCTGTTATCCCAAGAAAAAAAGAATTCAACTCGGGGAAATGATGAAATGGATTGGTGTCTCTACAAATATCGCCATCTCGTTGAAAATGTGTTTGCAAGACTTAAGCATTTCAGAGCGATCGCCACGCGATATGACAAACTCAAACGAAATTTTGAAGGCTCTATCGCTCTGGCTTGCGCCTTTTTATGGTTACCTATGTGAAATGGCAACAGCCCCTAGTAAAAACAGGGAAATACAGAGCGCAGGCGGTTAAAAAAGCACCGTCCAACCCGACCTCATTATCCCATCTATCACCAACCTGCCGGATCATTTGCCATTAAAGGCCGGTGAAGATATTTAATGTATCGAATTATCGTCATACCCAATGATTTATTGTAATTACTCGCACGGTAATCATTTAGTGGGCGTAGGGTATTGAGTTTTTCAGGCTTGTGCAACATGGATGTTGCACAGAGCTACATGGATGTATCTACGCGTCCTGAAAATCAATACCCTACGCCCAGTGTTTCTAAAGGCGTGAGTAGTTACGATTTATTTTTTGTCACGGATAAGGCGAAAAAAGGGGCAGCTGCGGTGATGAGACTCTATTACCTAACTTCTTCCACAGACTGCGCTAGATCGACCCGGCCATAACCTAATAGTGTTCCCGTTGCATAAGCTAAGTCGATCAGCGCCACCTGATAAGCGGCTATGGCTTTCACTTCTTTGATTTGTGCCTGCCCTAATTTGGTCAATGTCATTAAAACCTCTGTCATGTTTCTAAGCCCTTCGTTAAATTGCTTGAGTTCTGCCGTATAATTCACGCCCGCCAGAATAACATTTTGTCGATTGGCAATAATCAATTGCCAGTTTTGAGCAACCTGATCCAAAGCATCATAAATCTCCCGGCGCACGGTCAGAATTTTCAGATCACGTGTAGCCAGGCGCTGTAACCGTTGCTGTACTGCCCGGGACAATCGTGAACGGCGTAGTTCATTGGTCAAGGGAATTTCCATTTTCAGCCCAAGCGCCCAATTATCGTATTGACCGTTAAATGAATTAGAAAAAGCATTATCAAAGCCATCTCCTCGCGCTTGTGTACCATAGCTGTAATCCAGCATAAAGAGCGGTAAGGTCTGATTTTCCAGGTAATCAATTTTTGTTGCATCGGCCGCCAGTTTTAATTCCATTTCCAATAACTCCAGACGACCAGACAATGCTTTTTCGACCAACGTATTACGCTCAAAGTCAAATCTAAGCAATGTCGGTGGTGTTGTGGTATTGAACACAACGGATGTATCAAGATCATAGCGCTCATCATTCAGCAACAGCATTAATTTGCGCTGAGCCATTTTCAATTTGGTCTTGGCAACAATCAAACTGGCCATCCGTTCAACAACCCCCATTTTTGCACGATTAATCTCTATCGCGGCAGTCAACCCTTCCTTGACACGACGCTGCACCATAGCCAGGTTTTGCTTGGCGATTTTGTATTGCTGATGCTGAATTTCCAATTCTTCCCAAGCCACATAGAGCGCCCAATAAGCCTTATCAACAGCGGCAAGTACTCGAATACTTTGCAAGCGTGTTTTCAAATCAACAATATTTTGCTGGTAACGGGCAATACGGATACCTGCAACATTCACATCGATACCCGCGTTGCGTAATAACGGTTGACTTTGAAAATCCCCCTTGAAATTCAATAACTCCGCCACATAGATTGTTTATTTTGACTCAAAAACAAGCAAACTATGCCCCGACAAATGCTTACGGATGAACTTTGGGAGAAACTGAAGATAATTATGTTGAAAATGGGAATTTATGACAAACCTTGTCTTCGAAAAACAGTCGAAGGTATTTTTTATCGCTTGCGAGTAGGTTGTCCCTGGAGAGATTTACCCACGGCTTTTGGTAATTGGAATGCGGTATATAAACGATTCAATGACTGGTCTCGTAAAGAAAAACTGATGGGTATTTTTAACGCCTTGGTTGTTGATCCAGACCTGGAATGGGAATTTATTGATGGGAGTATTGTGAAAGCACATCAGCATAGTAGTGGTGCGGCCTGTGAACAAGAAACAGCGATAGGGAAATCTGTCGCCGGGAACACCAGTAAAATTCATATGGCCGTTGATGCCTGTGGTCTTCCTATTCATTTCTCAGTGACAGGCGGCGAAGCCAAGAAAAAAAGAATTCAACTCGGGGAAATGATGAAATGGATTGGTGTCTCTACAAATATCGCCATCTCGTTGAAAATGTGTTTGCAAGACTTAAGCATTTCAGAGCGATCGCCACGCGATATGACAAACTCAAACGAAATTTTGAAGGCTCTATCGCTCTGGCTTGCGCCTTTTTATGGTTACCTATGTGAAATGGCAACAGCCCCTAATAGAAAAACGCATGCCCGCAAGATATTGCTCCGATGGTACATGCCGATCAGTCAGTTTGCTGTTAAACGGTGTGCTGATGGTAACCTTTCCACCGGTACGCAGAGGAATAACAACGCCTGATTCAAAGTCCAGTTGCTCAGTAGATTGCGCCAATATATTGAGTTTGGCCACATCATTATTCAAAGGCGAATTTGCATTCACAGAGGTAAAGCTCACCACATCACCATCCAGTTTAGGCGTATCTTTATTGGAATATTTCACATTCGCAAAGATCAGATCATCGAATTTAGCCTGCTCTTCACCGACATAAGTCGCAGCGATGCTAGGTTCTATAAGCGCTATTTTTAAATCCAAATTATTGGACAATGCCATGGCACGCGCTTCGGCAATTGAAAGCTGTCGGTTTGTTTCGGGCGGTTTTAGCGGCGTTGTTAGAAAACTTGATGACGGTAAACTTAAATCTAATGTTGTATACCCCACTTCATTTTCAGCAATCGCCGCATCCAATGTTTGCGGTGTGGATTTTGAAAGCCTTGCTAAAGGTAATTTTTCTTCAGTTTTTAGACGTTGGACGACCTTTTCAGTCAATTCCGGTTTAGGGGAGGTATTAAAATAAGACACACACCCCGACAATAAAAAGAATACACTAGAGATAACAGTAGACCGGCAACAACGTAAAAATTGCAGCGCGACAGGTAGCAAGAAATATCTCATGGACTATTGATAGCTAGACTGACGAGTTAAATCTTTATTCGGATGCTCAGGCGTCAACATAGGGGGAAAACCATTTAGTTGCCGCCAGATTTCATAACCGATACTCACCTCTTCTAACAGAATCCACGCCTTTACTGCGCCACCCTGACGCAAAAAACGTGATGATGGCCAAAGATGATCGCTCTCATCCGGCACAATCAAAACCCGAAATTTCCCCTGACCATTATCGCTAGCATCGACAAACGCAACCGTTCCTCCAAAAGTTCCTACCGCGACTTCCGGCCAGCCGACAAATTGTACCGCAGGCCAGCCTTCAAACATCAACCGAGCATGATGGCCGGGTAAAATCAAAGGCGCGTCGTTACCTGAAACCCAAACTTCAACGGCCCGATGACTCGTATCCGGTACCAACACCAGCAATGGATCACCTTGTTTGATAAAATCACCCTGTGGATTTTTTAACAGGCGTAAAACAGTACCGTCTTGCGGTGCTTTAATCCACTGTGTACTTTGGCGTGCAATATTTAATTCATTACTCACTAAGCTATTACGGATATCTTCAAGTTCACTGCTTATTTTATTCAATGTTGCCGTGGTCGAATCTATTTTAGCCTGGGCATTGGCTCGAAACTGCTTGATATCAGCCTCCGCGCCATTCTTTTCTGCCTGAGTCGACTGTAAACGAGCCTGAGCACTGTTCAGTGAACGCCTAGCGATAATGGCATCCCGTTCGGCCAATTCATAATCGCGTTGCGATACCAGACCATCATCAAGCAAACGTTGTAATCGTTGTTTCTGCAGTTGCGCCGTATCATAGCTAGCACGTGCCGATGCCAGGTTTTCAGCCGCAGAACGCATTTTTTGCTCTGCCATATCTAATTTATATTGCGCCGTTGCCACCTTCATATCACGTACTGTTTCCAATCGCTCGATTTGCATTTGATAGGCCTCAAACTCCTGTTGCTTAGCGGCTAATTTAGCTTGATTGGCAGCGTGCTGCTGATTCAGTCTTTCTAGCAGTTTCGGGTCTACATCATTGACTTCGACCAGCAACTCACCTTTTTTGACTTGCATACCTTCTTTGACAAACCATTTCGCAATCCGCCCCGAAACCGGGGATTGAATAGTTTGTTGTCTCCCGGCTGGCACATAAGCAGAAATATAGCCACTACCATTGACATTTTGTTGCCAAGGTAAAAACAGTGTAAAAATTGGCAATAGAACAAACAGCCAGGCAATATAAAACACCGACTTACCAACGATACCGGGTGTCTGGCTGGCACTAATAACGGAAAACTGAGATTGATTAGTCTGACTGATTTTCATGGATTGTGACACGGTAACTCAATCGTACGCTGGCAAAGTTCTGCAATATTTCTAGCACTGGTCAGCACCAGTAAAGTCCAATTGGCTTGTGGATCAAAAAGAATATGCCTCGCCTCACTCTGACTAAAATTCTGCCACTCATCCAGTAAACTATCGACAATGATCAAACGAGGCCGGCCAACAATCGCTCTGGCAATCAACAGTTTTCGAATTTGCGTAGTTGATAAAGGCGCCCCCATCGCACTAAGTCGGGTATAGATGCCTTCAGGCGTATGATCCATTTCAAACATTAGACGCTTAAGGACATCCCGCACATCGGTCACACTGATCTCAGGGTGCCCTACACGAACATTTTCCAAAATAGAGTCTTCCAGCATTTCGCTAGAACTAATCACGGCAATTTGCTTACGCAAACTATCCAGTTGTAATTCTCTGATATCAATCTGATTAATTTCAATACGTCCTTCAGTTGGTAGTCGCAAGCCCGTCAATAAACGCGCCAGCGTTGATTTGCCGCTCCCCAGCTCACCATATAAAGCCACTTTTTCACCAGGCTCAACACTGAAATTCACAGCTTGTATCGGAGTAGAATGGTTCGGGTATTGAAAAGAAAGATTATAAACACTGACGGCCAGTGGCTTATCCCAAGTAACCTGCTCACCATTTTCGCGTTCCATCGGCAAATCCAACAGATGCCCTAATTTATCCACCCCCGCCATCAGGTCATAATAACTTTCCAGATGCTTCTTCAACCTTGTAAATGAGAGCAAAACACCAGAAACAATAATTTCGGCCGCCACTAACTGCCCCAGGCTAAGTTGAGCATCCATGACTAATAAGCCGCCAATCGCCAATATCGCGGTACTAGCAATCGCATACAATGCATACAGACTGATATGTTGTTTGATTAAAATTCGGTAATGCCGCTGACGCGCATTCAGATAATCATAAGCCAGTTCATCAGTGCGCTCCCTTGCCAATTCAGGGCCGCCGGAAAATTTGAAAGTTTGTCCGTTTCTGGCCAAGGTTTCCAGCCAGGCAACGACTGAATATTTAGCGACTGATTCCTCAATAGAGGTCTTTACACCATTGCGTCCCTGATAAAAAACGATCACAGCCAACCAAATGATAATCATGACATCGAACAACATCAGTAATGGATGGTAGGCCGCAAGTACCAGCAAGCCAATGATGCCTTGCAATACAGTAGAAAAGCCTTCAAGCAACAAAAAAGCACCGGCTTTTTGTACGGTCAACACATCAAAAAACCGATTAACCAGCTCTACACCATTTTTTTCTTCATATAACTCCCATTTTACCTTCGGCAAACGATAAGATAAGTCAGCAGCCATTCTGACGAATACGCGGCGTTGCATCAGCTCAACGATATACGATTGCAATACCGAAACGGCACCATAAAACGTTAGAAAGATGAATAACAACAATGACAAAACGACCAGGGGTTGGTGCATATTCCCCATAGCGACCGTGTTAACCAACGACTGAACCGCAACCGGCGTTGCCAGACTAAGTATGCCTGAAGCAAGCGCAAGGACAATCACACGCCACAAATCGGTTTTCTCGACTTTCATCATCGAAAATAAACGCTGTAAGGGCGGTAAATGATGTGTATCCTGCTGTGTTGAGACTTCCATGGGAGCCGTCATTTCAACACTAAACCAATCGAGTAGTTGATCTGATTTGGTTTGTAATAACGTGCAGAGCTGATTGATTTTCAACAAGCGAATCTCAACATCGTTATCTTTAATCACAGCAACTTTGATCCGCCCTCGGCTAAATCCCGACAAGACTAACCAGCTTGCATCTTCCAGCGGTATCATTAATGGCGTTAAATTTCCTGATGCCATCACGGCTTGTTCTACATTAACAGTGACTTCTCCGACAATAAGGCCCAAACTATTTCCCAATTTGCATAAACTTTGGAATAAATCGCCTGTCGCCATTGTCTGATCATGACGCATGCCTTTTTCATGAGCAGAACTCCCTATCTCAGATAATAAATAATCAAATAGCGTCCAAACAATATGCGTGTTAAGTGGTGATGTTACAGAATAGTTATCGTCGGCCATCGAAAATAGAAGCTTAATGATTTGTGAGTTAAGAGCTATAAAACAGAAGTCAGTTCAATTTTAAAGTTTAAAATATTGAGAAAAACGGCCAGGCATTATTTGCAAGCATCCGATGCAGAATTGGCAAAATACGTTTTGCCCCATGTCATTGCAACACACAGCCTATCGATACATAACCTGTGGCCATTTGGATCAGCGCGCGCAGTATACTGTTTAGAGGTGCGGAATGTCAGGTATATCATTTGACAATCGAAAATGGATACTGTAGAAGATCTGATGGCCCCCCTATAAACCTTAAAACTGAGCCATGCAACAGTCACTCTATATCAATCTTACTGAACACCATCAAACCGGTTGCTTGATCCTTGATGAACAGCATCATGGCATAACGGCGACAATAAATTCCTTGTATTATTTCATTCAGAAAGGTTATGGTTTAGAGGCCTTAAAACCGACATTAAAAATTCTGAATGAATACCTCATATTTCATATCAAAACAGAAGAAATGATTCTAGAAGATCAAGGCCTCATTCTGGATGATAAGGAGAAACGCAGGCTCAGCGATGAAACCAAAAAATTCCAACGCATAGCGCAGGAAGCGATTATGCACCGAGAGCCCGATTTATTACTCACCTTTTTGAAAAACTGGTGGTGCCATCATCAAAAACGGCACCGTGATGTCTGGAATATCTATCTTGAGAAAAGATAGACATCAATTTACCTTGAGTAATTCGACCTCAAAAATCAACGTTGAATTCGGTGGAATAATGCGTCCTGCACCGCGTTTACCATAAGCAAGCTCGGCTGGAATATAAAATTTATAATGCCCACCCTCCTGCATTAACTGCAAGCCTTCAGTCCAGCCTTTTATCACCGCATTCAATGGAAAAGTGGCCGGCTCTCCACGATCATAAGAGCTGTCAAACACAGTCCCATCCAATAACATGCCCTTATAATGAACAGTCACTTTATCACTCGGCAAAGGCTTTTTTCCTTCGCCTTGTTTAATCACCTCGTATTGCAAACCACTTGCCGTCGTTTTAATACCTGCCTTCTTCGCATTTTCAGTCAAAAACGCTGCTGCTTCCGCCTTATTTGCACGACTTTCTTTGGCTTTAAACTGAAGAAAAATCAAAAAGCCTCCAATCAGAAGCACTAAAACTGCGATTATTTTAATATTCATTGAATGATATCCACATTATTTCAAACAAAGACCATTATCCTAACTCAAAATGACTTTGCAGGGGAACATATGAACAGGGGCAACGTAAATAAGGGCAATTCGTGAATTGCCCCTACGGAGTTGAGCAAAAAATCAGGCTATCTTACTTACGTTATCGCGACATGAAGATGGCCTTAACTTGTTCAAGTTTCTGCTCTAATGTCGTTTCCTTGATTGTTTGTATTAACTCATTGACTTTAAAAGGATGATGGCGCTCATAAACAACACCATGTTGTGGATTATCGGCCAGTCCAATTTCTCGCGCATGCTCAACAAAGCCCTGGTTCTTCCAGAAAAAAGCGCCGGGCATGGTTGTCGGAATAACCGTGACGAAAAATAAGGAACGACTGAATAACACACTGATTGATAAACTCAGTGCTAAGACCAGCGTTAAAATCAGGGTTACTGCATTATCCCCGGAATACATCGCTAAATAAAAGCCCAATAATAAACTCATGCCGAGTAAAACATTCCGCGCTATCCATGCATTACCAAAGCGCGTTGTTTGCCAGTAAAAAGATGCCGCACCTTCGTGTTCGGCCTCTTTCATATCACGGCTATGAAAAAAGTGTCCGACAGCTTCAAGCGCCACCCCAAGGCTCAGCAGCTTAAATAAAACGGAGAAAAGCTCGGTTGTTTGTTCCAATGGCATAACGGCCATCGTCGTCAGAATAATAATCAAGGCACCAAGGCTCAACATATTGCCGAAAAATGCTGTTCCCGTCTGCCAATGGTTCCAAAAAGGGCGTGCGGGAATCCGGTAGAGCTTATACATAAAATATAAACCAACTGGTCCGCCAACCAAGGCTATCACCGTAAACACCATTGCAATCCAATCGGTATAAACCGTATCAAACAGACTGAAAACCGTTGTCCCCAATAATCCGGTGTAAAACAGGGTGACACCAGCAATTTCTCGGCTTACAGGTGATAATTTTAAATTATAAAAACCTCGATAAAAACGATGTGGCTTACCCAAATGCATATTGAGCTTGTATAAGCCGACTGTCGTCAAAATGACCAACACGCTCAACAAGACCATTTTAGTTGACCACAGCTGTAATAACGAAAAGCCCGGTATGGACAACCAGTCTCCCAGCACAAGCAACAAAAAGGCACCGACCGAAGCCTGGGTGAACAACGTGAAAATGACATGCGCACTTTCATGACTACCGAGTAATTTTTTCAGGTTCCAATGCCTTTCATCACCTTCTTTTTTATCCACTGTCGGCTTGTACGGCTCATTTTTCTTATGTTTATGGTATTTGAGCGGTATCACATCCGTTCGGGTCATTTCCCGATGTGTTTGTTTTTTTGATTGAAAACGAATATTAGGATGGGTAGGGGCTGTTGCCGTTTTGAAAATCCCCCTTGAAATTCAATAACTCCGCCACATAGATTGTTTATTTTGACTCAAAAACAAGCAAACTATGCCCCGACAAATGCTTACGGATGAACTTTGGGAGAAACTGAAGATAATTATGTTGAAAATGGGAATTTATGACAAACCTTGTCTTCGAAAAACAGTCGAAGGTATTTTTTATCGCTTGCGAGTAGGTTGTCCCTGGAGAGATTTACCCACGGCTTTTGGTAATTGGAATGCGGTATATAAACGATTCAATGACTGGTCTCGTAAAGAAAAAACTGATGGGTATTTTTAACGCCTTGGTTGTTGATCCAGACCTGGAATGGGAATTTATTGATGGGAGTATTGTGAAAGCACATCAGCATAGTAGTGGTGCGGCCTGTGAACAAGAAACAGCGATAGGGAAATCTGTCGCCGGGAACACCAGTAAAATTCATATGGCCGTTGATGCCTGTGGTCTTCCTATTCATTTCTCAGTGACAGGCGGCGAAGTTCATGACTGTAAAGAAGCACCGAAATTAGTTGCAGAGCTCCCAAAAGGTGACTATATAGTTGCTGACAGAGGCTATGACAGTGAAGCATTACGTCTTCAAATTAAAGACAAAGGGGCTGTTCCTGTTATCCCAAGAAAAAAGAATTCAACTCGGGGAAATGATGAAATGGATTGGTGTCTCTACAAATATCGCCATCTCGTTGAAAATGTGTTTGCAAGACTTAAGCATTTCAGAGCGATCGCCACGCGATATGACAAACTCAAACGAAATTTTGAAGGCTCTATCGCTCTGGCTTGCGCCTTTTTATGGTTACCTATGTGAAATGGCAACAGCCCCTAATTTCAGGGGTTGGAAAACCTGGAATTTCAGTCAACGCCTGATCACGATTTTCCGGAATATTTTCCACCACACCAAAATCCAGCGCATTACCTAAACACGCAGCCACACAAGAGGGTTTTAACCCTACTTCTAGGCGATCAACACACATATTACATTTACTGACCTGACCTTTGACGGGGTCCAGCTGCGGTGCGTTATAAGGACACACCCAGGTACAGTAACCACAGCCAAAACAAATATCTGGGTCTTGCAGCACGGCACCATATTCGGCAAACTTGGTATATGCCCGCGTTGGACAGCCTTTCAAACACACCGGATCATCACAATGATTACAGGCCATGGAAATATTGATCCGCTGATAATCCGGGTAGGTTCCGCCTTCGACAAACCCTACTGAACGAAATGACAAATGCGCGGGATTATCATTTTTTTCGCTACAGGCCGTTTCACACGCATGGCAACCGATGCAGTTATCGGCATTGAAATAAAAGCCATGTTGTTTATAGCGATTTGGATTGTCACCAATGCCTTCATCGCCATTGATGTTGAGAGATTCGCCAAACAATTTTTCACCCGGATGGGTTAAATCAATCGCTTTACCATAACGGTTTTTTTCCGCTGTGGTTTTATCTTGTAAAAAAGCATATTTAGGTTCGTCGTCGCGTATTTTAATCATGACCAAAATTTAAGAGTATATGGGGAAATAGCATTAATAGGCGCGTGCTTCTTTATTGATCAATGCCGCCTGTTCCTGATCGATATGTTCGATACGTACAGCCGCTTGTTTAAATGCCGGTTGCCGAGAATACGGATCCAGCAATCCTAACGTCAAACGATTCACACAATCATGGAAATGAAATGGAATAAACACCATGTTACGCGGTACTCGATGGGTTAACATCACCATCACAACCGCATCGTTCCGTCTTGATACCACACGAACATAGTGTTGATGCCGGATGCCGAGTTCTTCGGCCGCATCAGGGTTCATCTCCATAAATGGCGTTGGACTGAACTTATTGTTATTACCAATTTTCCCGGTGCGTGTCCGGGTATGGAAGTGTTCAACCAGGCGGCCGGAATTCAGCCAAAAAGGATAGTGCTCATCCGGCACTTCATTATTATCAATAAACGGTAAAGGAATCAGTTTGGCCCGCCCATCCTTGAAACGGAATGTCGCAGGCTCTGTATACAAGCGTTTCCCGCCTTTAGGTGGCGCAATACCACGCTTGGCCTGCTCTTCAGTATAAGGCCACTGAATCCCCCGATTTTGTTCAATCAAGTCATACGTCATGCCGGAAATATCGACTAACCGTCCTTTGGATAATTGCCGCATTTCATTGAAGACTTCTTCCGGTTTATCCGGAAAGCGCATTTTACGGCCTTGCTCAAACTGCTGGGCAACAGCATTGAAAATATGTAAATCTGTTTTGGTATTCGCATAAGGCTTCTTGATTTGCCGAGTCAGATTGACACGCCGCTCTGTATTCGTAAAACAACCTTCTTTTTCCGCCCAAATAGCCGCTGGCAAGAAAATATGGGCATATTGCATTGTTTCTACATCCTGGTAAGAATCCTGAACCACCAGGCATTCCAATTTTTCCAGGGTTTTACGAATACGTGCGGTATTTGCCATGGAGGTCATCGGATTGGTGCCAACCAGCCACAGACCTTTGATTTGTCCGGTTTCAATTGCTGGAAAAATATCCGTCTGGGTCATCCCGCGTTTTTTAGGAAAAAACTCAGGATCAACACCCCAGAATTTCCCAATTTCCTCCCGGTCTTCAGGATTTTCTAACAAACGATACCCGGGGAGACCAGAACACGAAGACCATTCCCGTGTCCCCATCGCATTACACTGTCCTGTAATCGACAGGCTGGTTCCACCTTTTTTACCGATGTTACCCGTCAACAAACTCAAATTATTGATACCGACAACACCATCACTGCCGTGCGTACTTTGATTGATACCCATGGTCCAGATCTGCATGGCGGCATTGGCTTTAGCGTATAAGCGTGCAACATGTCGAATGGTATCTTCATCGATACCACAAATTTTTGCCGCCGTGGTCGGGTCATAATTTTTGACCTCGGCCGCCAATGCTTCAAAGCCATTTGTATTGGCTTCAATATAAGCACTGTCTTCCAGACCCTCATCCAAAATGACATACATCAGTGCATTTTGCAGCACAACATCAGTGCCCGGCCGGATAGGCAAATGCATATCGGCATTTTGCGCTAGCATGGTGACGCGTGGGTCCACCACAATCAATGGAAAATGCCGTTTTTCCTGGGCTTCTTTCATACGCCAGTAGATAATCGGATGCTGTTCCGGCAAGTTTGAACCCCAAGCAATCAAACAATCTGTATGCGAAAAATCCTCATAACACCCGGGCGGCCCATCAGAACCAAACGATCGCTTATAGCCTGACACCGCCGATGCCATGCAAAGCGTCGTATTGCCATCATAATTATTGGTTCCAATCACGCCACGGGCGAGCTTGCCCAGTGTATAGAAACCTTCGGTCAAAATTTGTCCGGTAGACACAATGGCAAAGGCATCACGGCCATATTGTGCTTGAATACGCCGAATTTCATCCGCCATTTTTTTTGTGGCTTGCGGCCAATCCGTTTCTTCCCAGTCGTCGTAAAAATTATTACGGATTAAAGGTGTTTTACCGCGACCCGATGAATCAAATAATTCGTGTTCAAAAATGCCCTTCAAACACAGCTTACCCTGATTCACATCTGCACCGCCTACACCGCGAGAAGAAACAGGCTCACCATCTTTATTGATGCCAATTTCAATAGAGCAACCGGTAGAGCAATAACTGCAGGTTGCATAACTCCATTTTTCTACCTTTTTATCGGTGATCGAAATCGGATTTTTTTTATATCGGCCAAATAACATAATGTTCGAATAGTCACGTTAGGTTCAAATAAAAAAGGCGCTTATATCATTCGATTGAAAAATATAAACGCCAAGCCCTAGTCTGAAAACAAAGGGAGCACAAAATATCAAGCACTTTCTATGCCATATTTAATATTCAAAAACAAATGGACTTTTTCCATCGTCAGACATGACAGCTTTTTATAATATAAGATATTGATTTTTAATATTTAATCAATCTACACTTGCTCGGATTTTTACAGACACGATGACTAAAGCATTAGCTAAACTCACCAACATAAGCCCTAGACTGTTTAAAACAGAAAGAATCCTACATCCCCAAACAGGTGCATCTGCCATATATAAGGGCGCGACAAAAGAAAATTTGCATCGATCCAATCAACGGACAAACAACAAATAAGCCAGAAATATATTCAGAAGTAACAATATCGCTGACACGCCTTTCCAGAAACGTAAGGGATTTCGTTCAATAAGCGGCAAAGTATCGGCAGATTTTAAAAACTCCTGGTTCGGCTTTTTTAAATCATGCAAAAATTCCGACAGTTCTTCATATCGCAATTGCGGCGAAATAGCGGTCGCTTTCTTGAGCGCCCCATCTATCCATTGCGGCACCATGCTGTTTTTATGAAAACTGGGCACATAGCGTAATTTAGAAAGCTTGACCTTATCGGGTTTTTCGGGAATATCGCGCCCAAAGGGTAGCGCATTATTCAGCATTTCATAGGTAATCACGCCCAGCGAATAAATATCGGATTTAACCGTACCACGCTGCCCTAAATGATACTCCGGTGCCGTGTAGTTAAGCGTCCCCAAAACATTTTCATCCTTAGCCTCAAGTGGCGTCAATTCAGTGATACCGGCAATTTTCACTGACCCGAAGTCAATAATCTTCACCCTGCCGTTTTTATCCAGCATAATATTTTCGGGTTTTAAATCCTGATGCAGCATTTCCATGCGGTGAAAAGCTCTAAGCCCTTTGGCAATCTGTTCCACTATTTTCCGCACAGTCCGAATTTCAGGCTTTGGATTTTTATCCATCCATTCGCGCAGCGTTTCACCTTCGATATATTCGGTGACATAGTAAATACAGCTTTTTTTACGATCAGAACTTAAAACCTTGAGTACATTGTCATGCCGAATACGTTTGCCTGCCCATTCTTCGTGCAAAAAATGCTCAATATAGTGCGTATCATCTTCATATAATACCGACGGCGTTTTTAAAATAACCCGTTGTTCTGTTTGTGTATCGAAGGCCAGATAAATCTGCGTACGGGTACTGGCCTGAAGCTCATCTTCAATCCTGTAACCGTCTAAAACCATACCGACTTCCAGAGGTGGCGGGAATGGCAAATTGGCATGGCGACGCATGATCTCATCTTCTTTAGCCAGCGGTAACTGCTCAACTTTAAGAATCTGACAGGTCAAGTTGTCATCGCTGTTATTTTTGCTTGCCATGTCCACCAGTTTTTGGCAGCAGGCATCAAGATCATCGATCTCCTGAACACATTTTTTTAAGGCTTTTTCACTGATAAAATCATGTACGCCATCAGTCGTCATGATAAATAAATCGCCAATTTCCAATGGAAACGATTTGTAATCCACTTCAAGCCGCGGCTCAATCCCCATTGCCCGGGTCAAATAGCTCTTTTCTTGTGATAGATTGACGCGGTGATCCCGCGTCATCAACTCCAGATTACCTTTTCGCAAACGGTATATGCGTGAATCTCCAATATGGAAAATATGCCCTGTTGTTGATTTACAAACCAAAATACTGAGCGTGCTCACCAACCCTTTATTACTCTCAAAATGTCGATGCCCCTGGCTATATAACCAGGAATTAGTCGCCGACAAAATTTTCTGCCCTGCATTTTTAACCGTCCAGGTATCGGGCGTGCTGTAATAATCACTCAAGAAACTAACAACACAACATTGACTGGCTTGTTTGCCATCCTCACAACCACTCATGCCATCGGCGATAACGACCGCTAGCCCTTTATGCGTCAACTGCGGTTCATCCGGAATTTTAGAGCCGTAGCTATCTTCATTATCGGCCTTGATACCCTTGTCACTATAAACCCCGGTACTGACTTTCAATCGTGTATCCATATCAATCCAACTCGATCATTTCAACCGTGCCATCTTCCAGAACTTCAGCCATATGACCTTTAGGCTCTTCAATAAACTGAACGACAAGCAAAACCAGAAAAGAAAAGGCGGCAATCACCTTAAAGAAAATATCGGCGGATACAAATGACAGTATGGTTAAAAATAACACACCACCCACATTACCATACGCGCCCACCATACCTGCAATTTGACCTGTCATACGACGCTTGATCAACGGCACCATGGCAAATACTGCGCCTTCCCCAGCCTGAACAAAAAATGAGCATACCATGGTGGTAATCACCGCAATAGCCACCGGCCATTCTGGTGTGATTTGTGACAGCGTAAAAAAGCCAAGCATGGCGCCGGCAAGCAATAAGGTTAATGACATTTTTCGGCCAAAGCGATCACTGAACCAGCCACCACCAGGCCGGGCGACCAAATTCATGAAAGCGAACCCTGAAGCCAACAAGCCCGCCTGGACCATAGTAATCCCTTGAGATTCATGAAAAGTCTGATAAAAGAAGATTGGCAACATGGAAACCACGGCTAATTCCGCACCAAATGTCGCCATATAAGCCAAGTCCAAAATAGCGACCTGCTTGAACTTGTATTTATGAATCTCCTCAATCGGGTGGCTTAAATGCGCTTCATTGATATGAATGATTTTATAAACATTATAAAAAAACAAAACCCAGATGAAGGTATAAATACACCATGATGCTATTTCAGATAACAACCCAACACCGGCAGGCGATAACTTCCAGGTTAATAGGGTCAGCGTAGCATAGAGTGGAATCGTCATTACAATATAAAAAAATAAGTCCCAAATACTGGTCACTTCCATCGCACCGGCTTTTTTAGGCTTAAAGTAAGTTGACCCTTTCGGTGTATCACTGACACTGAAAAAATAAATGACAGAATAGACTAAAGCAATGATACCCGTCGAGGCGATAGCATAGCGCCAACCTTCATCACCACCAAACAATAAGGCCAATCCGGGCAAACTCATGGCAGCGGCCGCCGAACCAAAATTACCCCAGCCCCCATATATACCTTCAGCAATACCGACTTGCTTGGCAGGAAACCACTCCCCGACCATCCGAATACCGATAACGAAACCGGCGCCAACAAACCCCATTAGAAAACGTGCCATCGCCAGCTGCTCATAACTTTCCGCAAAGGCAAACATAAAGCATGGAAAACTCGCAAGTGCCAGCAGCGTTGAAAAGGTCCGCTTAGGTCCAAACTTATCGACCAAAATACCAATTATGATCCGAGCAGGTATAGTCAACGCCACATTCAAGATTAAAATTGTCTTGATTTGTGATTCGTCCATATTTAACGTTTTTGCAATCATAAGCATTAACGGCGCATGACTGAACCAGACCATAAAACTGATAAAAAAAGCAATCCAGGTCATGTGCAATATTTTTATCTTGCCCGTAAAGGAAAGTAGATTAAACTCTTTTGACGACATTATTCTCGCTCCATTATTGATTGAGGTTGTATTCCTGATTTCGAAACAAGAAAGCACTTTCTGTGCCAGGCAACCTCAATACACGGTATGTTATACGCTTCGCATATAAAATCCGGGATTCTGGTCGCCCCTTTATGAGGCAAAGCGCACCACAATAAGGCAAATCAAACGACACCTTTAAGCATTTAATCCCACTCAAGCATCCCTTTTGTCGTTTTTAACTCGCTCCTGCCGATTAAGAATAGATAAAACACATCTTATTAGCCCGCGAATTATCTAATCTTTAGAGGCCATCCATTTATAGTTCAAAGGCTTTCAACTATACTGGCATGATAGATGCTTAAGAGTTTTTATTATGATCTACTGGGGTGGAATATGCACGTAAAACAAACATTGGTTGTCATTGGTAATGGAATGGTTGGCCAGAATTTTTTGGAATCATTCGTTGAAAGTGAAGCCAGAGAAAAATTCAATATTGTCACATTTTGTGAGGAACCACGACCTGCTTATGACCGGGTTCATCTAACAGAATACTTCAGCGGCAAAACAGCTAACGACCTTTCCTTAGTCGCTGATGACTTTTTCGAAAAAAACAACATCACCGTATATATCGGCGATAAAGCCGTCGAAATTGACCGAAAAAATCGCCAGGTTATTTCTGAAAAAGGCGTTATCGTTCACTATGACAAAATAGTCCTGGCAACAGGTTCTTATCCTTTTGTCCCACCTGTACCCGGCCATGATCGTGAAAACTGCCTGGTTTATAGAACAATTGAGGACTTAGAAGCCATTACAAAAGCGGCAAAGAATTCCAGTGTAGGCACTGTCGTGGGTGGGGGATTATTAGGGCTTGAAGCCGCCAAAGCCTTAAAAGATTTGGGACTGGAAACACATGTCGTGGAATTTGCCCCACGTCTGATGGCCGTTCAATTAGATGAAGGCGGCGGCTCCATGCTGCGAAAAAAAATCGAGGACTTAGGGGTTGTTGTTCATACCAGCAAAAACACTACGAACATTGGTGATGGCTCCTCTCATGTCCACAAAATGACGTTTGCCGATGGTGAAGAACTGGAAACCGATATCGTTTTGTTTTCTGCGGGTATTCGTCCGCGTGATGACATCGCACGCGCCTGTGGTCTGAAAACCGGCCCACGTGGTGGAATTATCATTGATAATCAATGCAAAACATCAGATCCTGATATTTATGCGATAGGCGAATGTGCATTATGGGAAGGTAAAATATTTGGCTTAGTGGCGCCGGGCTATACCATGGCTAGAACTGCCGTCGCTGATTTAAACAACGAACAAGCCAGTTTTACCGGTGCCGATATGAGCACTAAACTGAAACTGATGGGCGTCGATGTCGCCAGCATTGGTGATGCTCACGCTAAAACACCAGGTGCTTTAGTCTATACCTACCTGAATGGCGCTTCGGAAGTTTACAAACGTATCGTTGTCAGCCACGACAAAAAATATCTGCTTGGCGCGGTGTTAGTCGGCGATGCCTCCGGTTACAGCACATTACTGCAATACTGTTTAAATAAAATTGAATTACCCGAACATCCAGATTCCTTGATTTTGCCGCACCATTCCGATGAATCTGTCGGCTTAGGGCCTGATGCCTTGCCGCCTTCAGCTCAAATCTGCTCTTGTTACGATGTATCTAAAGGTCAGATTGTCGAGGCCATTGAAAATGGCTGCATGACGGTACCTGACCTTAAAGCCCAAACGCAAGCAGCAACCGGCTGCGGCGGCTGTAGCGCCCTTTTGAAGTCGGTACTCGATTGTGAGCTGACAAAAGCGGGTATTGAGGTCAATACCGATATTTGTGAACATTTCCCGCATACTCGGCAAGATTTGTATAACCTCGTCATGGTTGGCAAAATCAAAACCTTTGATGAATTGTTACAAAAACACGGGCGCGGTCGTGGTTGTGAAGTCTGCCGCCAAGCCATCGGCTCTATACTGGCCTCTTATTGGAATGAGTATATTCTAAAGAAAGAACATATTGGCCTACAGGATACCAATGACCGTTTTCTTGCCAATATGCAGAAAGATGGCACCTATTCGGTAGTACCTCGCGTCACAGGCGGTGAACTCACCCCTGATATGTTGATTGCATTAGGTGAAGTCGGCAAAAAATACAATCTTTACACCAAGATTACCGGTGGCCAGCGGGTGGATTTATTTGGCGCCCGGGTAGAACAACTTCCCTTGATTTGGAAAGACTTGATTGATGCTGGTTTTGAAAGCGGCCATGCTTATGGTAAATCATTACGTACCGTTAAATCTTGTGTCGGCAGCACCTGGTGTCGATTTGGCGTTGATGACAGTGTTGGCCTGGCCATTGAACTGGAAAATCGCTATAAAGGCCTGCGTGCGCCGCATAAAATAAAAATGGCCGTATCAGGATGTACGCGTGAATGTGCCGAAGCACAAGGCAAGGATATCGGCGTTATTGCGACCGAAGATGGCTGGAATCTCTATGTCTGCGGTAACGGTGGAATGAAGCCAAGACATGCCGATTTGTTTGCAACTAATCTGGACAAAGAAACATTGATTAAATATATCGATCGTATTCTGATTTTTTATGTCAGAACGGCCGACCGTTTACAACGTACATCAGTCTGGATGGAAAATATGGAAGGTGGCCTGGATTACCTGAAATCAGTTGTCATTGATGATAAGCTAGGGATCGTTAACGACCTTGAAAATCAAATGCAGCATATCATCGATTCATACCAGTGCGAGTGGAAAACCACTCTGGAAGATGAAGAGAATCTTAAATTGTTCCGCCCCTTTGTAAATAGTGACCAGACCGATGACAGCATCCTATTTGTTGAAGAGCGTGGACAAATACGTCCAGCCAATGAATCCGAACGCAAACATTTTAAACTGACGGAGGAAGTCTAATGAGTCGATGGGTGGATGTTTGCAGTATTGATGATTTATTACCTGAAGCCGGTATCAGCGTCTTAGTCGATGGCCGACAACTGGCGCTATTTTATTTCCCTTTGAGCAATGAGCTTTATGCGATTGATAACTACGATCCGTTTAGCCATACTTATAGCTTATCACGCGGCCTGGTTGGTGATATAAAGGGGGAGCCGATGGTTTCGGCCCCCGTTTATAAACAGCATTTCAGCCTGAAAAGTGGTCAGTGTCTGGATGATGAAACGGTTAAGGTTGAGAGTTATCCTGTACGCATTGTCAACGATCGTGTTGAAGTTTCAATTCCGGAGTAAATAATGACTTACCAATATTATATCGCCGATGTTTTCACTCAAGAGGCATTCAATGGCGCTCAGATTGCGGTTCTCCCGGCAGCTGATGGTCTAACAACAGAACAAATGGCCGCGATTGCAAAAGAAATCAATTTGTCTGAAACCGTTTTTGTTTTTCATCCGGAAAATGCTGAAAAGTACCGTAAGATGCGTACATTTTCAGCATTGGGCGAAGAAAAAGATTATGTCGGTCACCCTATTGTTGCGACCGCCTATGTCCTCGGTCATTGTGGCGATATCCACTTAAGCGAGGGAATCAATCCATTCGTTTTCGAACAAAACAGTGGGCCGGTAGACGTAAACATCAGCGCTAAAAATGGCAAACCCGTTTTTGTCCAGTTCGCCAACAAGGTTTCCTCCGTCATTGACCGTTTTGTCCCTAACGATGAAGAGTTAGCCGATTTATTGTCACTCAAAGTTTCCGACCTGGATCATAAAAAATATTCACCGCGTCTAGTTTCCTGCGGCCTACCCTATCTGATCGTTCCGGTCTGGCAATACAAAAGCGTTCGTCAGGCTCGCTTTAACTATATCGCCTGGAGCCAATCCACAGCGCCCCAAACAGCCGCCCAGGAAATTTTGCTGTTTGCACCAAAATCGCCGAATGCTGATTTTAATTTACGTTTGCTCGGCCCTAAAATCGGTCTACATGAAGACCCTCCCGTTGGTAATGCCTTACCGGCTTTCGCCGCTTATTTATGTTCATTTGAATTCACCCAACAAGGCACCCATGCGTTTACCGTAGAACGAGGCGATGAAAACACGCGCCGCAGCATCATCAATATCGAAATGGACAATAAAGGGGGCTCACAATTGCCGATTCGAGTAGGCGGTGAAGGCCTTATTTTTGCCGAAGGCAAAATATTTATCTAACATAGCCCATTCGACAACTCCTTTCCAGTTGAAATGAACAGCTTACATTTCAACTGGAGAGACCGTTTAAATTCAAACGGCTGGACCTATAGCCTCTTCATTTTCATCCATCAAATAATCCAACCATAAGCTCGATAGTTTTTCCTGTACGGTATTCTGCCGCAAACGGGCATTTAAATGTGGAAAATCGACTTCATCCAAATTCTGATCTTGATTAAAACAGGAATAGACAAAGAATTCAGTACCTGTTTCCTTATCGATATGCTTACACAAACATTGAGCACAGATACCTTTCATCATACATTGCATGGGCGAATTGATGGAGCCAATAGCCTTGTGTTCCTGTAAATAAGGCTTCAAACGGCCATAACGGGCTTCTTTGACCGCCGCCATCATTCTATCGGAACCAATCACTATAATTTCATTGACTTCATTCAACGGAATATTGATTTCGCCCAGCTCACCTTTGGCATAACGTTCTATGCTTTCCAGAATATTCCCGATGCAACTCAAATCTTGTGGCCGAGTTGTGGGTAACGGTTTGACACCTTCGCCCGGGTCAACAGACCAGATAATCACATCTGCAGCCGCCTCAATGTCTTCTACTTTAAAAACATCATAGTCATGTTTATAGCCTGCAAAATAAACGACTCGATTTCCGGCAGCCCGCATGGCCTTGCCAATGGAAAACAGTACGGCATTCCCCAAGCCGCCGCCCACCAGCATAACGGTTTTATTGTTTGGAATTTCCGTAGGCGTACCGGTGACCCCCATGAGAACAACCGGGTCACCCGCTTTCCAGAACCGACAGAGCTTGGTTGAGCTGCCCATTTCCAATGCAATCAATGAGATCAGCCCTTGCTCTTTATCCACCCAGGCACCGGTCAAGGCAATACCTTCACTGGCAAGCACGGTATTGCTGACGATTGGCGCATAGGTTTCATAGTTTTGCAATCGGTAAAACTGTCCCGGCTCAAAATGTTTAGCTTGCATTGGCGCTTTAACGATAACTTCAACGATGGTCGGCGTCAGACGTTTAACCTCTTTTATGCTGGCCAGAAAAGCGTTATCCAGTTTTTCCTGAAATTTCTTCAGTTCCGTATCACGTTTAGCTTGGTTTGCCGAATCAAGCTGCTGGATTTCATCTGCAAATAATTCAACCACATAGGGATAGCCATCTTTGGCACTGGCCATAGCCTTAACAACATTGCCGGCATAAACCGGATGACTGTCGCCATAATAAGTAATATAACGTCCATTTTTATGGTACGAAGTAAATGGCGCAGGGTTACCAACTTTCGGCAACCAGGTGTCATCCATCGGCGTTAATCGTCGGCTATTCGCGTCAGCTTCAGGCTGATACCGCTGAAAAAAATTACCATCCATTTCAAAAACACCGGGATGTTCATTTTGGTAAATGGTATTGGGTGAAGTACCGGCTGCCACATATAGACTACGTAACGGTACATCTATTTGTTCCCCCCCCACCCATTGGCCATCTTCGTGGTGCATTTTTTCAAACCGGACTGCTTTCAAATGCTGGTATTCATCGACCAGTGCCTGTTTCGGATTCATGCCTTCAGCCCAGGCGATACCTTCTTCCAGAGCCTTTTCAATTTCTTCATGATTTTGGATATAGGCTGGCGCATTTTTCATGCCCTTGCGATAAAACAATGTAACGCCGCCCCATTTATCTATCAATGATTGGAAATCAGGCGCTTCTCCTGCCCTTTTAGCGCGTTCTCGTTCAGCACGAATCGCTTGGCCATGTCCCAGAAATTCTTCCAGAATTTTCTTTTCCTCTTCATCAAATCGAGCCAACACAGCCTCTTCGCCATATTTTTCTGCAAGGATTTCATATCGTTTCAAAATTTTTTCAACCTGGACTGGATAATACGCCAGCAATTCTGTTGCCGTATCCGTCGCTGTCAAACCACCACCAATGACGCCAGCGGGCAAACGAACTTGCAAATTTGCCATTGAAGCCGTTTTTGCAGCCCCCGTTAATTGTAAACCCATTAAAAAATCCGAAGCTTTACGAATACCCCGAACCAGGTTGTTTTTCAGCCCAATAATGGTGGGTTTACCCGCACCTACAGCCATGGCAATATGATCAAAGCCCATTTCCCAGGCATCTTCAATGGTGACTGTGCCTCCAAAACGAATCCCCCCATACGCTTTGAAAGTATTACGCCGAGCCAGGGTCAGATAAATGACTTTTAAAAAATTTTTATCCCATCGCACGGTAATACCGTATTCAGCAACTCCCCCAAAACCGGCAAGAATACGTTTATCAAGGTCTTCATATAAATCATTAAAATCTCGGACAGGAACAGGAGGATTGGTATCAGAACCCACCAGATCTTCAGGTAAAGGCTCAATTTTCAAACCATCGATCCCCACGACCCCAAAGCCTTCATTGACAAGATAATGAGCCAGGGTATACCCTGCAGGCCCAAGCCCGGCAACCAATATGTTTTTACCATTGTAAGGCAACGCATAAGGCCGCCTTATATTCAATGGATTCCAGCGCGTTAAAAAACTGTAAATTTCAAAGCCATAGGGCATAAATAAAACATCGGTCAAGACATTCGTTTCGATTTGCGGAATGTTGACAGGTTCGGTCTTTTGATAAATACACCCCCTCATGCAGTCATTACATATGCGGTGGCCTGTTCCGGGACACATTGGATTGTCAATCATGATAATCGCTAATGCGCCAATATTATCCCCCCGCCTTTTGACAAGATGCATTTCAGAAATTTTTTCCTCTAAAGGACAGCCAATAACGGGAACATTCAGTGGATTGATTTTGAATGTGCCGTTTTTTTTATTTTTCATGCCCTTTGAACAAGAATCGGTATCTCGATCATGACAATAAATACAGTGGTCAACCTCATAGAGCACTTCCCGCTGATTAAATCGCTTATCCGTCAATGCAAAACCATCTCGTCTTCTCCGATGTGCCTTAGGACCGACTAATGCAACAAAGCCATCACGCTGCTCTTCTTCTGTCTCGACCAACTGTGTGAAATCAGTTTTTTCGGGTACTTTGAATAGCGTCCAATTTTTCGTTAATACCTGTAACTCGATATCGGTATTGGCAATATAGAGCCACCGTTCTAAATAATCGAGCAAGGTATTGACAAGATCGCTATCTTCGCCGCCCAAAGCATCAGCAAAAAACTGGCTAGCTTTATCATGGCCAGCCAAGGCATCACGTAAGGGTGCCACTTTTTTTGCGATGGAATTTTCAGAAAACGAGTCTTCGTTTGCACGACTAAAATGTTGTGAGAAGCGGAACAAATCCGCGCCCATTTCGCTGATTGCCAGTTCTTGATCCGATTGGTTTGAAACCAGCGATTCAGTCATCAAAACAACGGCTTTCTTAATGTTTTCAATCTTCCAGTCGGCAATATTCTCTTTTCTGAATTTTTTTGCCAGTTTACTGACCACCTGTTGCCGGAAAAAAAATACTGTTTCAATGTCATGTCGAATAATATCAGCCTGGTTTTGATGCGCTTGCTCGACATTGAATAATTTAGCGACAAACTGCCCAACATACGGGCCCATTTCAACCAGAATGTCAGAAATTTCTTCTGGCTTTAAATGTTTACCCTGGGTTTCCCTGTAATCCAGATAACGGGAAAAAAGCGCACTGTCATGTCGCTTGACGCTATCATCAAAAACCTTAAGAAGCAATTCCAGTTTCTCAGGCTGATATAAATCAGAATAGCTAAACCCCGGAAGACCGAGCGTTATATTAGATATGTTGTTTTCAGAATTAGTCATTGTTGCCAATTGGTGTCAAAAATTCAGCCTGCCACAAATCAAAATCGATGATACTTCAATAACATAACCTCTTCGATTTATCATGACTTTCAATGCATACTGGGCAGTACATTTCAAAACAGTCTTTAAATTTTGCAAACTGTAAAAAAGTGGTATCTACTCACCCCCCTCTGAAAAGCAGATGTAGGTTGTTGATTTATCAGGCTTGCATAACAGGGATGTTATGCAGAACTACATGGATGTATTCACGTGTCCTGATAAATCAATGGCCTACTCCGGCTAAAACACAACCGGGTGAGCAGTTACAAAAAGTGTTAATCAGTTTGAGTGTATACCTTTCACCAGGGAAGCGCCAATATGGAGGAACAATTACCGCTCTTATGCGGGCTTTAATCTCTTGATAGCAATTGGATATCTATACGCCAATCCCTATAAATTTTCAGTTTTTCCAAAAAAAATTAACACAATGTTCTATTCTTAAAGCTGACTTAAAACTTGGGTTTTATCGGGATGCAATACAATGATTGATGATCGGGCTTATCGCAAAAACCTAGCAACGGAAGGCTTGGTTTATATCAGTGGTGCAGAAATCGGAATTCGTGTCATCAACCTGTCGATTACAGGTGTTCTGGTTGAATTATTAGATAATGACGTGATCGGGGAAGCCAAGGATATTTTCGAAGCGGCAAGAATATCACCCGTTATCGATATTTATCTACCCCAGCTTCGTATTGCAGGCGAAGCCGAAATTGTCCGCATGGAAAACAAAAACAACAGCATTCAAATCGGCCTGGAGTTTTGTCATATCAATTATGAAGTCGATCATTTGTTGTATCAGCGCAAGGCCTATCGTAAAAACCTAACCGCGCCGGGGAAAATTATGTTTCATGGCGAGACCTATGTTTTTACCACTGAAAATGTCTCTGTCGAAGGCCTGATGATCCGTATCGGCGATGAATTAGACATTCACCCCGGAACTATTACCACCTATGAATTCAGTCGCTTAGACCTGTCCGGTCAAATCAAGGTGATTTGGTCAACCACCGAAAACTACACCACCCTGATGGGACTGGAATATCTTTATCTGCAAAAAGATGTTGAAGGAATACCTCGCTTTTTCACTTAAATCGTGCCCGATTCCGATTCTGCCATAAACCTTGAGCCATCGTGTGAGCCTGCTCTTGCGTGTCCGCTTTTCCCAAAAACTTCAGAACCACCGCCGTTGTGCCAACAATCGTCGCTTCAGCAAATTCATCGTTATAATCCCCCTGCCACAGTTGCTTTAACTGCTCAGGTCTTAATTCATCAGGCCGGATATGACGTCTTTTAAACAGTGCCGGCCATATTTCCTCACTCAACACCTGATGATGCACACTTTGCACCAGGCAATCGACATCAGGGTTGCGCTCGGTTTCGCCGCCTTCACCCTTTAAGACCGCCATATGCGGATAACGCAGCAAAAGCGCGGCTTTTTGATGCACTTGTCGATAACTGGGATGAAAAATGCCCTGAATCGTGTATTCGGCATTAAACGGATTCAACAACCTGACCAGCGTATGCACGGGCGAACGCAAGCCCATTAAGGGCCGTAGCTGAACCATGTCATATAACTTCGGACAAAAAACACGCAGTGGCAAGTAACTGAATCCATGTTGTTGTAGCTGTTGCCCTGCCTCTTCAATTGAGCCGGCAGACGCAACCCCTAGCAAAGCCAGCACATCCTGAGTATAAACCCTGTTTTCGCTATGGCCTTCAGCACCGTGCATCAGAATCCGAACACCACTTTCCGCCAATAACAACGTAGCCAGAATGAACCAAGGCAAATGACGCCGCTTCCCGGCATAAGACGACCAATCTAGGTCAATATCGAGTCCTTGCTTGCCAGCTTGAAAACTTTCCCGTGCGGCTTGAACAAAGCCAGCTAGCTCTTCGGGCGTTTCTTCCTTAACTCGCATCAGCATTAAAAATGCGCCGAGCTGAATCGGTTCGACTTCATCCGCCATAATCATTTTCATGGCGCGATAGGCTTCATCCTGAGTCAATGGGCGCGAGCCTTTTTTACCTTTGCCCAGGATTTTGATAAATTCAGCAAATGGATGTTCGTTCATGTGAATCGATACATAAAATAGTGATCAACCAATAAAGCGGCAAAAATACCCGTTAAATACCACAAGGAATACCAAAATGTTTTCATTGCACTGTGATTGTCCTTATGTTGCAACATTCTAATGGCCATATAGATGAAATACAGTCCGAGTGGAATAGCGGCGGCTAAATAAATCACCCCGCTCATACCGGTTAAATACGGCAACAAGGTGACGATCAATAATAAAATCGTGTACAGCAAAATTTGCAAACGAGTGAATTTGACACCGTGTGTTACAGGTAACATAGGAATTTCAACCTTAGCGTATTCATCACGCCTAGCAATCGCCAGCGCCCAGAAATGGGGTGGTGTCCAGACAAAAATAATTAAAAACAGCAACATCGCATGCGGATGTAACTCGCCTGTTACTGCACACCAACCTAATAACGGTGGTGCCGCACCGGCGGCACCACCAATCACAATATTTTGCGGCGTCATATGTTTTAAATAAACCGTATAAATGACGGCGTAACCTATCAATGACAAAAAAGTCAGGCCTGCCGTCAAAGGGTTCACTAAAAAATATAGGATCAACATCGCGACCAAACCCAGAATTCCGGCAAATGTCAAAACATTGATAGAGCTTAAATCGCCCATAGGCAATGGTCTGTTCTGCGTCCGCCGCATATTGGAATCGGCGGTCTGATCGATATAATGGTTAATCGCCGCTGCCGAGGCGGCAGCCAATCCGATACCGAGGGTTCCCCAGAAAAACTTATCTAGCGGCGGCACACCCGGAACGGCTAACAACATGCCAACAATGGCGGTAAAAACGATTAACGTGACCACTCGCGGTTTGCACAGTGCTAAATAATTTCTAAATGATGAATATAGGCTATGATGTGGCATTTATGGGTTCACAAATCTGCTCGTTAATCGCGTATATTACAGTGAACTAACACTGAATGAAATAGTCGGAACCGCTGTCAGTTTGAAACCAGGAGGGAAAATGAGATTACTGTTGTTACTTTTGTTATGTCCGTTTTTTGTACAGGCTGCACAACCTGAAGTTTATGAAAAGACATTGGACAATGGTTTAAAAATATTGGTCAAGCCTGACCGACGCTCACCGGTTGCCGTATCACAAGTCTGGTATAAAGTCGGCGCTAGCTATGAACCCGGCGGTATTACCGACATTTCTCACATGCTGGAACACATGATGTTCAAAGGCACCCATAAACATCCCGCCGGTGAATTTTCGCGTATCATTGCCGAAAATGGCGGCCGCGAAAACGCCTTTACCGGACGCGATTACACCGCTTATTTTCAAACCCTGGAAAAATCTCGCTTAGCTATCAGTTTTGAACTCGAAGCTGACCGCATGCGTCACCTGAATTTGTTGGATGCCGAATTACAAAAGGAGCGTGAAGTCGTCACCGAAGAACGTCGCATGCGAACCGATGACAAACCCCGAGCCAAAACCCATGAACATTTTATGGCCATGGCGTTCAGTAACAGCCCGTATAAAAATCCTATTATTGGCTGGCCGTCCGATATTGCTCATTACACCATCGACGATTTGAAAGCCTGGTATCACAAGTGGTATGCGCCCAACAATGCCACCCTGGTTGTCGTCGGTGATGTGGACCCCGATGCTGTTTTCAAGTTGGCTGAGAAACATTTTGCGCCGCTTAAGCCTAGCAAAATCAAACCCGTTAAACCTCAAACTGAAGTGGAACAACTCGGGCCACGCAAAATGACCATCAAACTGCCGGCTAAACTGCCTTATGTGATGCTCGGTTATAAAACACCTTCACTAAAAACAGCTCAGCAGGAATGGGAAGCCTATGCGCTAGAAGTGCTAGCGGCTATTTTAGATGGCGGCAACAGCGCTCGCCTCAGCAGTCGCCTGGTTCGCGGGCAGCAACTGGCGGTATCTGCCGGTGCGGGCTACGATTTATACGCACGCATGTCGTCTTTATTCATGCTGGATGCTACACCGTCTGTTGGTAAAACCGTCTTCGACCTAGAATATGCCTTAAAAGAACAAATTTATCAGCTTCAGCGTGAGCTCGTTTCCGACGAGGAATTACAGCGCGTTAAAGCCCAGGTTTTGGCCAATAACATTTATGAAAAAGACTCCAATTTTTATCAGGCCATGCAGCTTGGCATGTTGGAAACCATTGGCCTAAACTGGCAAAAAGCCGATGAATATGTCAAAAAAATTCAGCACATTACGCCAGAACAAATTCGTCAGGTTGCCCGTAAATATCTTATTGAAGATCATTTAAGTATCGCTTATCTAGATCCTCAACCCATCAAACATTCCACTCCGTCTCGCAAGGTAGCAGGAGGCCATCATGCGCATTAAAGTTTTGCTCATTTTTTTTCTGACATTTAGCTCTTCACTTTGGGCTGCCGCTAAAATTGAACATTGGCAGACCGAGCACGGCAGCCGGGTTTACTATGTTCATACGCAAAATCTACCATTGGTGGACATTACCGTCGGCTTTGACGCTGGCAGCATCCGAGATGGCGACAAACATGGGCTGGCTGCGCTAACCGCGGCCATGCTGGATACCGGCGCAGGTCGTTGGAATGCCGATGATATTGCCAAACGGTTTGAAAGTGTCGGTGCTCAATTTGGCAGTAGTGCATCGGTCGAAATGGCCAGCCTGAGCTTACGCAGCCTAACCGAAAAACCATTGTTCGATAAAGCGGTCACCACCTTAAAAACCATCTTGAGCCAGCCGACCTTCAATCCGGTCGATTTTCAACGCGAACAAAAACGTACCTTAGCCGCTTTAAAACATCGTGAAGAATCACCCGGTGCAGTGGCTAACTTAGCTTTTATGAAAGCGCTGTATCATGATCATCCTTATGCCTATCCGTCTCTGGGATACCGTGAAACTGTCGCTCAACTTACACCACAGGATTTGCGTGATTTCTATCAGCGCTATTATCTGGCTAATAATGCCATCATCGTCATTGTGGGTGATTTAAATCGTAGCCAGGCTCAGCAACTGGCTTCCTCATTATCGGCCGCATTACCAACAGGACAAAAACTCGAACCTATTCCTGATGTTCCCATGCCTAAAATAGGCTCTATGCAACATATCCCGTTTCCTTCTACGCAAACCCATATTTTGGCAGGCCTGCCCGGCAGTGCCCGTAAAGACCCGGATTATTTTCCGCTGTATGTCGGCAATCATATTCTAGGCGGTAGCGGTCTCGTCTCGCGCTTGTTTAAAGAAGTGCGTGAAAAACGCGGTCTGGCCTATAGTGCCTACAGTTATTTCTCGCCGATGGCACGTAAGGGGCCTTTCATCATGGGGCTGCAAACCCGTAACGACCAAACGCAAAAGGCCTTACAAGTCATGAAAAACACCTTGTCTGACTTTATCCGCAACGGCCCGAGTGAAGAAGAATTGATCGCAGCCAAGAAAAATATCACTGGCGGCTTTGTCATGCGCTTTGACACCAATCGAAAATTAAGCCAGTACGTCACCATGATTGGCTTTTATCAATTACCATTAAATTACTTGGAGACCTTTCAGGACAGAGTCAATGCGGTGACAACAGAAGCAATAAAAGATGCCTTTTCACGCCGGATCAATCCCGCCTTGTTACAAATCGTTACCGTCGGTGGTCAATAATGCGCAACAAACTGCGTATTATTGGCGGCCAATGGCGTAGCCGCCAATTACCCTTCCAGGACGCCCCGGGTCTTAGACCGACACCGGCCCGGGTGCGCGAAACGGTGTTTAATTGGCTGCAACATGACATCGCCGGTCGTCGTTGCCTGGATCTTTATGCCGGCAGCGGCGCGCTAGGCGTAGAAGCAGCTTCGCGCGGTGCTAAACAGGTTCTTCAGGTTGACAACAACGCCCAGGTTTGTCGCCAACTCCATAGTAATAAAAACAGCTTGAACGCCAGCCAAATCAGTATTGTGCAGCAGGATGTTTTCCGTTTTCTTGGAACAAGTGAAATACAGCCCTACGATGTCGTTTTTCTTGACCCGCCTTTCAAGCAAGGCCTGGCTGTTCAAACCTGCCAATGGCTGCAACAAAAAGGCTGGCTGGCTGCCGATGCAAAAATCTATGTCGAAGTCGAAAAAGGCCTTTCTCTAACTGGCATCCCTGAGAACTGGCATCAACGACGACAAAAATCGGCCGGTGAGGTTGATTATTATTTGTTTGACAATCATGCAGATAACAGTTGACCCCTACACCCCAAGACAAAACGATCAACCCTATGTGATTTATGCCATGCCTGGAACCTAAAAAAACCTCTGCTCCACAACCAAAACCGCCCCTTATCGTTCTATTCAATCCGAAAATTTCATATGTGGGCGTATAAAATCCATTTTGGGTGTTAGAATAAAACAGATTTGACACCGTTTTCGGTAACCCCCATTAAATTCAGAGGACATTATGCGTAACTGGAAACTGTTACCTGTTTTGGCGCTTGCAACGATCATTGTTGCCGTTGTTTTATACGTTGCATTCTATTTCTTTTTCCTCGATCTGTTTGTCGACTTGTGGTGGTTTCGCTCACTGGATTTTGAAGGCTATTTCTGGCTACGATTGCTGTACCGATTCATTCTATCCGGCGGCGTCACCCTCCTTTTTTTCGGCATATTCTTTTTCCATTTCTGGATCGCTTCGCGCTATTTAGGCTTGAATCCACCTGACGAAGTTTTGCTTGATGCGGATAAACGCCGGCGTTTCCAACGTTTTGCCGACGTTTTTATGAATGGTTCGATCAAAATATATACTCCCCTTTCCTTTTTGCTAGCCGTCGTCGTCGCCATCCCGTTTTATGAACAATGGGAGCAGGCGTTATTGTTTTTCTTTGGCGAGAACTCAGGACTGATCGATCCGGTTTATGGCCGTAATGCCAGTTTCTATATGCTGTCCTATCCGATTTACATGCTGATTCAGCAGGAACTGCTTTATACGGCGGCTATTCTTTTTTTACTCGTCGGTATTCTTTACTGGCTAGAGCATGTTTTCGTCCCTAATCAAAATCAAGAATATCCTTTAGGCGCAAAAATCCATCTGACCATCTTAATGGGGTTTGTGGTGATGTTCGTCATCTGGGGATTTATACTGGATCGTTATTCCCTGCTCTACGTGAGTAGCCACGAGCCGGTCTTCTTTGGCCCCGGCTTTGTCGAAATGCGTTTTCATCTGCCCTTAATCTGGCTCTCTATCGTAACCTTTCTGGCCGTCGCCATTACAGCAGGCCTGTTTATTTTCTCAGAAAAACACCGAATTAAATGGCCCTTTCTGGTCTCGGTTGCCTTATTTGGATCGGTACTTGGTCTGGAAAAAGTCAAGTTTATTCCTGATTTGATGAATCAACTCATCGTACAACCGAATCCAGTAAAAGCTGAGGGTAGCTTCATGCAATACAATATTGACGCTACCCTGGATGCCTATGATTTAAATAAAATCAGAATTATCGATTATCAAGTGACACTAGATGCCAGTCAGGATATTAAAAACTGGTCGACTAAAGAGCATTTTGAAAATATTCCTGTGTGGGATCGTGAATTCCTTCAAGATGTTTATCAACAACTTCAGGGTATCCGTCCTTATTATCGTTTTCCGCTAGTCAATGAAGACCGCTATTTTTTAAACGGTCATTATCAACAGGTCAATTTGTCGGCGCGAGAATTAAATATTAATAAACTTCCGCCGGAAGCCCAAAGCTGGGAAAACACCCACTTACGTTACACCCATGGCTACGGTGCTGTTATTACACCTGCAGCGCAAGATGCTGACAAATCTGTCGTTTGGTATCTTAGGGATTTAAACATGTATTCTCCGGTGGGCTTTAAAGTCAAAATACCGGATATTTACTATGGCCTTGAAAAATACACCTATGCCATCGTTCCGAATAAATTACATATTGCCGGCTTATCATCATCAAGAAGCGAAGGCTCTTATGAGGGTGCGGGCGGCATTCCGATCCCGTCCTATTTTAGAAAACTACTGTTCGCTTTTTATTTCAAGGACGAGAAAATATTCTTTTCGACCAATATTTCATCGAAAAGCAAGCTGCTGATGCGTCGTAATCTAATTGAGAGAATCAACACCTTGACGCCTTTTTTGCATCTGGACAAGGAACCTTATCTGGTGTTGACAGAAGACCGTTTCTACTGGATTCAGGATGCTTACACCTTGTCGAAGTATTATCCCGTCTCCAAGCCAGCCGAAAATGATTTTTTTGAAGGCTTGCATGAATTTAACTATGTGCGTAACTCGGTAAAAATCGTGGTCGATGCCTATGATGGCCATGTCGATTTTTATATCGCAGAACCCGATGATCCGATTATTCGAGCCTATGACCGGGCTTATCCAGGTGTCTTTAAATCATTGGATGAAATGCCAAACGTACTACGCAAACATTTGCGCTATCCGCGTGATTTGTTTTATATGCAAATGAAAGTGTTTGCAAAATATCATCAGACCACACCGGCGTTATTCTATGAACAGGCGGAAACCTGGCAATTTGCTCGTACCCGAAAACACATCATCCGTCCTTATTTTATCACCATGGATTTCGGTCATTGTAAGGACCGGGAAGAGTTTGTCATGATTAACCCAATGACGCCGATCAACCGGGATAACCTCAGCATGGTAGGCATGGCCAGCATGCTGGACCATGAAAAATGTGACGACTCGTATGATCCTAATGTCGTCATTTATAAATTTAAAAAGGATGTACAAGTCAATGGCCCCGCACAGGTTGAAGCCTTGATCGACCAGGATCCTGTCATTTCCAAACAGTTTACTTTATGGGATCAACATGGTTCGACCGTAGAGCGCGGGCGAATGATTATTTTGCCAATGGAAAACTCGATTTTGTATGTACAACCGATCTATCTGATTTCAACTAAGACCAAAATCCCGGAACTGACCCGCGTCATTGTCTCCATAGGCGATCAAGTCGTGATGGACAAGACGCTCTGGTCTGCATTTCAGCGTTTACGTGCCTTGTTTATTAAACAAATGAAGGACGCTCAGGGCTCGGGAACGACAATAGGCGAGTGATGGCTCATAAAAAAGCACCCCTGACAACCGGGGTGCTTTTTAGTGGCAAGCGTATACGTAAGGATATTGACTCAGCGTGAGGTTTCTTGTCTTTTGAGCAAGGCCGCGCAAACCTGGTCTTCCAAATCCATCCGTTTGGCTAAGTCTTCACCTAAGCGTGACAAGCTTTGCTCGAGGGCATTGAAATCAATTTTTTTGTTAGCCACATCAAAACTGTCATTAAACATAATCACCGCATCAGTCGTTTGGGCATATAAAGGATAAACCTGCTTGACAACCTCAAAAATATGCGCACGCCGCTCATTTCCAGATAACGCTCGCTCAAACAAACCAAAATGGCCTAATGACACATAATCCACCAGAATCTCAGCAAATTGTTCCAGAACAGGTGCAAGTTTATCCCCATTTTCAAATGGTTTCTGTTCTGCAATCTGACAAAACAAGGCCCAAACCTGTTTTCTTTCCTGCCGTAGCTCATCAACCATTTTCTGGCTTTGGCCACGCCGCTCCTCATTTTCTGAAACACACACCGACATGTTTAATCTCCATCCAGACTGATGGGACACTTCATAAACCACCCCATCCTTTTTCAAGTTAGTATTGTTCGCAATTTAAGTGAAGTCTTATAAAATTGCAACAATTAATTAAATTTTAAGGTAAACATGTTGAAGATTTCGGTCATTATTCCAACCTATAATCGCCGTGAAACGCTAGTAACCGCGCTCAGCTCTGTCGAGCAACAAAGTTACCCCGCGCATGAAATCATCGTTATTGATGATGGCTCGACTGATAACACCTACAACCTGCTTAAACAGAAATTTCCGAATATCAACGCGATTTTCCAACCTAATCAAGGAGTCAGTCATGCCCGTAACCGCGGTATCGAACAAGCAACAGGCGATTGGCTGGCATTTCTGGATTCGGATGATGAATGGCTACCGCACAAACTTGAAACACAAGTGCGACACTTAATCGACAACCCCGAATACAAGATCTGCCATACAGAAGAAATCTGGGTACGCCACGGCAAGCGTGTTAACCCAATGAAAAAACATAAAAAAAACGGTGGCTGGATTTTTCGGCATTGCCTGCCATTATGCGCCATGTCGCCCTCTTCCATTCTGATTCATCGTTCAGTATTCGAGTCGGCAGGGTGGTTTGATGAGTCGCTACCGGCCTGCGAAGATTACGACTTATGGCTAAGAATCACAGCCCGCTATCCCGTTCTTTTTATTGAACAACCCTTGATTATCAAATATGGCGGCCATGCCGACCAATTGTCCGCCCGTTACTGGGGTATGGATCGATTTAGAATTAAAGCGCTACAAAATATTATCGACAGCGGTATCCTTAACGCCGATGATCAGGCCGCCGCCGAAGCCATGCTGATCAAAAAATGCCGTATTTACAGCCAGGGCGCTCTAAAACGCAACAAGACCGAAGAAGCCGAAAAATACCGGCATATTATGGAACACTATCAATGAGCACATCACCTCAGTTATTCTTTTTTTGCGCTTTGCACTGTGAGGCAAAACCCGTTATTTCTCATTATCGTTTGAAAAAATCAAACGACACTCACCCTTTCGCTATTTATCGTCATGACGAAGTCATCTTGACCATTACTGGTGTCAACAAGAACAATATGGCAGCCGCTGTGGCGTACACGCTGGCACTTTTCCCCGCATCAAGCCCGGTATTGCTCAATCTTGGCATTGCCGGCCATCAGACACAGGCGCTAGGCAGGCTATTTTTAGCGGATAAAATCATCGATACCACGCAGCCAGATAATGTTTTTTATCCGCAATGGGTAGGCCTACCCATAACGGACTTTCTGCCATTGCACACCGTTCCAGAACCTTCAGAGCAATACCCGGACACCGCATTATGTGATATGGAGGCCTCAGCGTTCTATCAGATTGCAGTAAAATTCAGCAGCGTTGAGTTAATCCATTGCATCAAAGTCATTTCCGATAATGAAGAACATTCCAGCTTCGAAATGAATGCGCAAAACGTCAGCGACTGGATTGCAGACAATATCGAATGTATTGTCGCCATTGCCGTTCGGCTTTGCGCTCTCAAGCAACACGCTGTACCACCTACACATCCGCAACGCGCTGAAATCCTTGCACGCTACCACTTTTCTGTGACGTCTAAGGCACGCCTCGATCAGCTATTACAACGCTGGCAACACTTAAATAACCATCAACCTATCCCTCTTGAACAAATTCCGGCTAAAAATGGTAAGCAATTCTTGCGTTGGCTGGAGCAACAATCCCAGCCATTCAAGCTATGACCTGAATCCGTGACCTCACTACGGCACAGAACGTAAGCTATTGATTCATCACGGGTTTAAATAAAACCGTGCTTGGTGATTGCGATGACAAAAATACTGATATAACAGGCGATGGCGGCCAAAAAGACCAGCCATCGTTTTGCGCCCTGACTACGCATCGCGATAATCCCTAAGATGACATAGACCGTCAAAATAATCAGTTTACTAATAATCCAGCCATATTCCTTATCCAGCCATTGACCATAAAAAACCAGCGCGACACCGCTTAACAATAAACAAGTATCAATAATATGCGGGGCTATTTTCAACCATTTCTGCTGCAGCCATTCGGACTTGAATTGTGACAACCCCATCCGCCCACTAAAACTGACAAATGATAAAACAACAAAAAATAAATGAATAGATTTCAACACTGTACTCCTGAATAAATGGATGAGCCGGTCGGTGCGACTCAGTCGTATTTGATGTATTTGAAACGTGGATCATCTGGCGTGCCTTCCAATGCGCCGCCTTCAAGACCGGGCTGCCACATAACGACCTCTTCGATCTTTTTCGCCAACTCGAAATCCTTATTGGTAATGCCTTTGGCCGCATGATTCATCAGCTTTACAATTACAAAGGCATAAGATACTGTCAGATCAGGATGATGAAATGCTGCTTCAGCCAAATGGCCCACCGTATTCACAACCATCAGCGTCGATTTCCAGCCACTGGTTTTATATTTACGCCGAATCCAGCCCTTTTCCAGGTACCAATGCGGCAATTCCTGCTTCAATCGTTCGACGACATCTTCATCATTATAGGTTTCTTCATGTTTTCGTTCACGCCAAGCCATTGCTCTCTCCTTTTAAAGATTGTTTTTTCGTATCTACTCAGCCCCCTCTGAAAAGCAGGTGTAGGTTGTTGATTTATCAGGCTTGCATAACTTAGGATGTTATGCATAACTACATGGATGTATTCACGTGTCCTGATAAATCAATGACCTACTCCGACTAAAACACAACGGGGTGAGCAGTTACGTTTTTTCAATATAATTAACGACAGCTTCCTATTGCAGTGGTCACCAAGCCCCCTTATTCGGCTCTTCTTATCGCATACACTGCACCTAAAAATACCAGCATACTCGGTAACAAGGCCATCAGCACGGGATTGAAGCCATAAACCAAACCTAAATGCCCGGAAATTCTGTCAACAATATTGAACATCAAACCGATGATAACGCCCATCATAATCCGTGCGCCCGCACTGACGCCGCGTCGGATTCCAACGACAAATGGTATAGAAACCATCAGCATGGCAAACGTCGCTAATGGATTAAATACCCGCCCCCAAAAAGCCTGCTCAAACGTCTTGGCGTTTTGATTGTTTTCGCGCAAAAACTGAATATATTTGTACAACTCCACAATCGGCATTTCTTCTGCCGTGATCACAACCGAATCCATCAATCCCGGTTCAATCGCCGTTTGCCAGATCTCAGTATCTTTTTGCTCAGCCAAAACAATCTTATCTGTAATTTCTGACTGAACAACCTGCTCTAAACGCCATTGCCCTTCATTTAAAAAAACAGCTTTTTTTGCCTGTTTCCATAACACTAAACGCTGATCGCTTAACTGATAAATACTCACATCCGCCAATACATGCTCTTCCGGAACCTGCGCGACATTGATGAAAAAATCACCCTCTCGTAACCACATACCATAAGGGGTACTGGCAACAGGTTTCGTATTCTGGGCTTCGGCGCGAAGTATTTGCGCTTTTTGCTCCGATTCCGGCGCAATCATTTCGCCGACAAGCAAGCCAATAAATACCAAAAATACACCCGCCAGCATAATGCTGCGAATAATCCAGAAGATCGAACACCCCGCTGCACGCATGGCAATAATTTCCCGGTTATTCGCCATGGCCCCAACCACGAACAAACTACCTAATAACGCTGCAGAAGGCATTAGCTCATAAAATGTACGCGGCGTAATCAATAATAAAAAAAGTCCGATTTCTTTTAAGCCATAATGACCGACACCCAAATCTTTCAATTCATCACTGAAGGTCACTAATGTGAACAGCGTATTCAAGAGCAACTGGGCAAGCAATGCTCCTTTAACAATTTCCCAGACGATATAACGTGTCAGTACCTTCATTTAAAAACCTGCTGTTTTACCCATTTCCAGCCGTATAAGCGCCCCAATAACACCATGCCGGTCAGAAACATAAGGCCATAAACCCAAACATAACCTTGCCAGGGTGATATGGCACCCGACACGACCCAACTCTGCGCCACCCTTTTCAAGTTAGCGTAGATAAAATAAATCGCAAACGCGACCAACAAGCTACCGTAAACACCACCCCGCGGACTCAGCTTTGCCAGAGGCACAGCCAAAAAAGCCAGAAAAAAAACCCCTAAAGGCACCGACAGGCGGTTTTGCAATTCGGCAATTTTTTTAACATCATTTGATCCCAACAACGCTTCAACAGGCAAAGCGTTTAAATGCAAAGAAACGGCGCGAACAGTTTGTTCAATCAGCACGCCATATTGTGCAAAAGATTCCAGTATAAAATCTCTATGGCCAGGTTTCCCTTGCACACGCTCACCCTCGCTGAGAATCAAAAATAAGCCATCCGATTGATATCGCAACACCCCCGTATTTGCACTCACAATCGCCTTGTTGCCGTTTTTCGCCTTGGTTTGCATAAACACATGCTGCATTTTCTCGTCTTTATCCACATCTTCGGCGTAAAAAACAATGCGCCCTTGCCGATATTCACTGAAACGCCCTGCTTCAATACCCTTAACATTCAAAACACTTTGATCTTTTTCGGTCAAAATCTGCATTTGCGCTTCCGCCCAAGGCGCAACCGTTAACGATAACCCCCCTGCACCAACCATCAAAGGGATAACAAACATAAATACAGATTTATAAATCAAACCGACACCGCCACCAGCCGAAGCGATAGCCGCCATTTCCTGATCGCGATACATCCTGCCCAACACCATTAAAACCGCCATAAATACGGCCGCCGGTAAGAATAAAGTCGATACCACAATGATCTTATAGCCCAACATCCCCATCACCGCATCAACCGAGAGCTGCCCATCAATCGCTTTGGCCAGAATCCGGATAAATTTGCGGCTCACAATAATCACAACAATAACCGATAAGATGGCCAGCATCGTTTTAAACAAATCCTTAATGATCATTTTATCCAGAATGGTCATTTTCTTATTTCTCCAAGGCAGTCATCATTCCTCACATCGCGTTCAAACATATATTCGTTATTCTGTTGTATAATTTTGATGAATATTTTTTAACCTACTTATCATACAGGCATTATGGATTATTCTATAGAAAGCTCCACGGCAGACAATCTCCAAACCGAATGCTTAATTATTGGCGTTTTTGAGAATCGCCAACTGCCTAAAATGGCGACCGCACTGAATCAACAATACAACAATCTTATCGATACCTTAATCGAACAGGGCGATATTAGCGGGAAAAATGCCGAAACCTTATGGCTTAACTATTTTCCAGAGCATCCAATCAAGCGCATTTTACTCGTAGGCTTTGGCCAGGCCGATAAAATCGACCGAAAATCTTTCCGTAAAGCATTAGCCGCGGCAGCCAAAGCCTTGAAAAGCAGCAAACTAAAGTCAGCTACGGCCGCATTGACCGACATTGATGTCCCACAGTCCGATAATACCTGGAAGATCAGACAAATTATTGAGGTCTTCAACGATACCTTATATCAATATGATGTCACTAAAAATATTGAAGACAATAAAATTACCCTGCAACACCTTAAAATTTTAGCCGATAACGAAACATTAAGCACGGCGGAAAAAGGCCTGCAACAGGGATTGGCAATCGCTCGCGGAATGGACTTGACCAAACAACTCGCCGACCTTCCCGGCAATATCTGCACACCAAGCTATCTGGCCCAACAAGCCGAATTATTAGCCGAGCGGTTTGAAAACCTTGACGTAGAAATCCTAGAAGAAAGCCACATGGAAGCTTTAGGCATGGGGGCCTTGCTTTCGGTCACCCGAGGCAGCCGTCAACCGGCTAAACTGATTACGCTAAACTATCGCGGCGCGAGCCCTGAAACCCGTCCCATCGTTTTGGTTGGCAAAGGACTGACCTTTGATGCGGGTGGCATCAGCCTGAAGCCCGGCGCCGGTATGGATGAAATGAAATACGATATGTGCGGTGGCGCTACGGTTCTTGGCACATTACAAGCCGCAGCAGAACTGCAACTGCCGTTAAATATCATCGGCCTGGTTCCGTCGTCCGAGAATATGCCGGATGGTGATGCTAACAAGCCGGGCGATGTCTTAACCAGCATGTCAGGTAAAACCATTGAAGTCCTCAATACTGATGCTGAAGGCCGTTTGATTCTGTGCGACACATTAACTTATGCTGCCAAATTCAATCCGGAAGTCGTTATTGATCTGGCCACCTTGACCGGCGCCTGCTTAGTTGCATTAGGTCGAGTTCCCAGTGGTTTACTGGGTAATGATGATGCCTTGTGTGAAGATTTGATTCAGGCTTCTGAAGTCGCCTGTGACAGTCTTTGGCGATTGCCTTTATGGGAAGAATATCAGGAGCTGTTGAATTCCAATTTTGCCGATATCGCGAATATCGGCGGCCGCGATGCCGGCACCATTACCGCCGCCTGCTTTTTATCACGCTTTACCGAAGACTACCGCTGGGCGCATCTGGATATTGCGGGTACCGCATGGCGCACCGGACAGGAAAAAGGCGCTACCGGCAGACCGCTGCCCTTACTGACTCAGTATCTGCTCAACAGGGCCAATGCCTGAGGCAATTTTCTATGTGTTGGCAGCTGAATCGGAAACAGAACGCCAGCACTTTGCCTGCCGCCTGATTGAAAAAATCTATCGCAGTGGCCAATTCTGCTATGTTTTAACTGGCTCAAGCCAACAAAGCCAGCAAATCGATGATTTATTATGGACCTTCCGCGCTGGCAGCTTTGTTCCGCATAGCCTGTATCAGAATGATACACCTGCCGATATTGATGAAGTTTTGATAAATGGCGAACCAATACCGAAAAACCGGCGAGATATCGTAGTCAATCTATCGACCCATATCCCGCAACAATTTGAGCAATGCAAAAAAATCGTGGAAATACTGACCTCCAGCCAAGAAAGCCGGAAAATGGGGCGACAACGTTATCGTCATTATCAACAAGCCGGCTTTAAAATGACCACACATAATATGGCGGACAAGCACAAACAGACTAACCCTTCTTAATGATTCAGACACTATAAGAAATCCATGGAAAAAACTTACGCACCACACGCAATCGAACAACGCTGGTATGACACCTGGGAACAAAAAGGCTATTTTGCCCCGCAAGGTGACGGTGAATCCTACTGCATTATGATTCCGCCACCGAACGTCACCGGCAGTCTGCATATGGGCCATGCATTTCAGGATACCATTATGGACGCCCTGATTCGCTACCATCGCATGAAAGGTAACTGTACTTTATGGCAGGCGGGCACCGACCATGCCGGCATCGCCACCCAAATGGTAGTGGAGCGCTTGATCAATGCCGAAGGCAAAACCCGCTTTGATTATGGCCGCGAAAAATTTGTCGAAAAAGTATGGGAATGGAAACAACAGTCTGGCGGCACCATCACTCGCCAACTACGCCGCATGGGCGCATCACTGGACTGGAGCCGCGAACGCTTCACCATGGACGAAGGTATGTCAAAAGCGGTACAGGATGTTTTCATTAAATTATATGAGGAAGGCCTGATTTACCGCGGTAAACGTCTGGTCAACTGGGATCCTGTTTTGCATACGGCAGTATCGGATCTTGAAGTATTGTCGGAAGAAGAAAATGGCTTTATGTGGCATATGCGCTATCCATTTACCAATGGAACCGGCCATTTAATCGTTGCCACGACCCGGCCAGAAACCATGTTAGGTGACGCTGCCGTTGCCGTTCATCCAGACGATGAACGCTACAAACATCTGATTGGCGAATATGTCGAATTACCATTAACCGGTCGCAAGATTCCGATTATCGCCGATGACTATGTCGATCCTGAATTCGGCACCGGCTGCGTTAAAATTACGCCGGCACATGATTTTAATGACTATGAGGTCTGGAGTCGGCATCGTGATATGTCGGCGATTGCCGACCAACCTCATGGTGGTTTGATCAATATTTTTACTGCCGACGCTACCATTCGCGATAATAACGATAACTTCAACCTCATTCCTCAAGCCTATGTCGGATTAGATCGGTTTGACGCACGCAAACAAATCATCGCCGACCTGGAACAACAAGGCCTACTTGAAAAAATTGAAGATCACAAACTAATGGTGCCACGCGGTGATCGCACCGGCGCCGTCATTGAGCCATTCTTGACTGATCAATGGTATGTCAAGGTCGAACCACTGGCCAAACCTGCCATCAAAGCCGTCGAAAACGGCAACATCAAATTTGTACCTGATAACTGGAAAAACACCTACTTTGAATGGATGCGTAACATTCAAGACTGGTGTATTTCCCGACAAATCTGGTGGGGACACCGCATTCCGGCCTGGTATGACGAGCTGGGCAATGTCTATGTCGGCCGCAATGAACAAGAAGTGCGAGAAACCCATCAATTAGCCGCCGATTACCCCTTAAAACAGGACGAAGATGTTCTCGATACCTGGTTTTCATCAGCATTGTGGCCGTTTTCCACTCTTGGCTGGCCCGAACAAACACCTGAACTCGCCAAGCATTATCCAACCAGTGTGTTGGTCACAGGTTTTGACATCATTTTCTTCTGGGTCGCCAGAATGATTATGATGGGGTTGAAGTTTCAAGATGATGTGCCCTTCAAGGAAGTTTATATTCATGGTCTGGTACGCGATGCCGAAGGCCAGAAAATGTCTAAATCGAAAGGCAATGTACTCGATCCGATTGACCTGATTGATGGTATAGATCTTGAGACACTGGTCAAAAAACGCATCTCTGGTATGATGCAACCGCATCTAGCGGCAAAAATAGAAAAAGCCACGCGTAAACAATTCCCAGATGGTATTCCCTCGTTCGGAACCGACGCCTTACGCTTTACCTTCGCCTCACTCGCCTCAACCGGACGCGATATTCGCTTTGACCTGGCTCGCACCGAAGGTTATCGGAATTTCTGTAATAAACTGTGGAATGCTGCGCGTTACGTGCTGATGAACACCGAAAATCAAGATAATGGCTTATCTGACGAAGCCATTGAATTTTCGCAGGCCGACCTTTGGATTACATCGCGCCTACATCAGATGATTGAACAGGTTCATAAAGACATTGCGCTTTATCGATTTGACCGGGTTGCACAAGCCATTTATGAATTTACCTGGAATGAATACTGCGACTGGTATCTGGAATTAGCCAAAATTTCCCTGCAATCAGAAAACGCCGCTTTACAGCGGGGAACCCGCAGAACCTTGCTGTCTGTGCTAGAACAACTCCTACGCGTCGCCCATCCATTAATTCCCTTCATCACCGAAGAAATCTGGCAACGTGTCGCGCCACTCGCAGGGATTGAAGGCGAAACCATCATGTTACAGCCCTACCCTGAAGCCGATAGTGCACAGATCGATAGCGATGCCATCGAACAAATTCAATGGGTGATGGACTTCATTCTCGGCACCCGCCGCATCCGAGGCGAAATGAATATTGCCCCAGGCAAACCATTGCCAGTTTTATTGCAAAACGGCAATACTAAAGACAAGGCCTTTGTTGAAAACAGCCAAGCTTATTTATTAAAACTGGGCCGACTGGCATCTATCGAATGGCTGGATGAAAATGTACCTGAACCTGAATCAGCCATTGCGTTAGTCGGCGAAATGCGTATTCTGATTCCAATGGCGGGGCTGATTGATAAAGCGGCTGAATTAGCGCGACTGGATAAAGAAATCCAGAAGATCGAAAAAGAACTGCCACGCATCGAAGGTAAGCTGAACAACCCTAAATTTATTGACAAAGCGCCTGCTGACGTTATTGAGAAAGAAAAACAAAAACAAAACCGGCTGCAAAAGCACCTGCAAGAACTACTAGAGCAACGGGAAAAAATAGCCACGCTATAAAAACCACTCTCTCTGCCAGAATCCATCGTTCTGGCAGAGAGTGTCGCCTGCTCTGATTCAACTTTTATCCAACATTCCTTAGACAAAAACAACTTATCCACTATTATTAGGTTACAGTTTTAAACGCGTATTTTTGGTATTCATGTCAACTTCTGCAAATGAATTACAATTTAGCGGGCTTGCCCGATGTCTGGTTAGTGAAGGATTATTAACCAAAGAAGCCGCGCAACAAGCGCTAGCGGCATCCGCTGAACAAAAAATATCGTTAATCAGTTATCTGGTTAATCACGACAAAATTGATAGTCGTATTATTGCCTCTATTGCATCACAAGAATTTGGCGTCCCTTTTTTCGACCTAGATGCGATTGACATCTCTGCCCTACCCACAAAATTACTCGATGAAAAACTGATTCGCCAACATCATGCCTTACCCCTGTTCAAACGCGGCAATCGTTTGTTCGTTGCCACCTCTGACCCAACCAATTTCCAGGCACTGGATGAAATAAAATTCCATACCCGGCTGAATACCGAAAATATTCTGGTTGAAGAAGACAAGCTCAGTAAGGCGATAGACGCCGCTTTAGAGGCCGCAGAAACGGCAATGACTGATCTTCTAGATGAGGATCTGGATAATATCGACATTTCCTCAGGTGAAGAAGAGAAACCACCAGAGGACACCTCCGATGTCGATGACGCCCCCATTGTCCGTTTTGTCAATAAAATCCTGCTGGATGCGATTAAAAAAGGTGTTTCGGATATTCACCTGGAACCCTTTGAAAAAAAATTTCGCATCCGCTATCGCAGCGATGGAATTTTGTATGAAGCCGCCTCGCCACCGGTCAATATTTCAAACCGGATTATTTCCCGTATCAAGGTCATGTCACGTATGGATATCGCCGAACGCCGTGTTCCCCAGGATGGCCGTATCAAAATGCAACTATCCAAAAACCGGGCGATTGATTTCCGGGTCAACACCTGTCCAACTTTATACGGCGAAAAGGTCGTTCTCAGAATATTAGACCCAACCAGCGCCCAGATGGGCATTGAAAAATTAGGCTTTGAACCGGAGCAGCAAGAACTTTTTTTAAGCGCAATCCATAAGCCTTATGGCATGGTTCTAGTAACAGGCCCGACCGGAAGCGGTAAAACAGTCTCACTCTATACTGGTCTCAATATTCTAAACAGCATGGAAAGAAATATTTCCACAGCAGAGGATCCTGTGGAAATCACCGTTGAAGGCATTAACCAAGTCAATGTCAATCCCAAAGCTGGCCTGACCTTTGCTGAAGCCTTGAAAGCCTTCCTGCGGCAAGATCCCGATATTATCATGGTGGGCGAAATCCGTGACTTAGAAACGGCCAGTATTGCCGTAAAAGCCGCACAAACCGGCCACTTGGTACTTTCCACTCTACATACCAACGATGCGCCACAAACTATCAACCGCCTGATGCAAATGGGTATCGAGCCATTTAATATCGTGTCGGCGATTAACTTGGTCATGGCCCAGCGCTTGGCCCGTCGACTATGTGAACACTGTAAAAAACCAGCCGATTACCCTGAAAAAATTTACCTTGATGCCGGTTTTAAAGCCGACGAAATTGACAACCTTGAAATTTTTATTGCCAATGACGACGGCTGCGAGCATTGCACCCGAGGCTACAAAGGTCGGGTCGGAATTTACCAGGTGATGACTATCAGCGAAAACATGCGTGCACTGATTTTAAAAGGCGGAAATGCGATGGAATTGGCAGAATTATCGCTCAGTGAAGGTATAAATGATTTACGTTTATCCGGTTTACTGAAAGTCAAACAAGGCATAACGTCACTCGAAGAAATCGACCGAGTCACTAAGGAATAACCATGGCAGAAAAAACAGAAACCCTGATTGATTTTATCTGGGAAGGGTTCGATAAGCAGAAACAAAAAACTAAGGGCGAAATTACAGCCAAAGACGAAACTGTCGCCCGCCTCGAATTACGCAAAATGGGGATTCGGGTCATTAAAATAAAGCCCAAGCCCAAACCACTGTTCAGCAAAAGACCCAAACCGATTACACCGGGTGATATTGCCGTTTTTGCGCGGCAATTGGCAACCATGTTAGAAGCCGGTGTCCCTTTGGTTCAGGCATTTGACATTGTCGGACGTGGCCATGAAAACCCGAGCATGGCCGATATGCTATTATCCATAAAAGCCGATATTGAAGGAGGAGATACACTGGCACAAGCACTCCGAAAAAAAGGTATTTATTTTGACGACCTGTTTTGTAACCTGGTGGAAGCCGGCGAACAAGCCGGGGTATTAGAGACCTTACTGGACAAAATTGCGACCTATAAGGAAAAATCTGAATCCATCAAGAAAAAAGTCAAAAAAGCATTGACCTATCCGGTTGCCGTTTTAGTGGTTGCCTTTATTGTCACAGCGGTACTGCTTATCTTTGTCGTGCCCGTATTTGAAGACTTATTTAAAAGTTTTGGCGCCGACCTTCCGGCCTTTACCCAATTTGTCATCCATTTATCCGAATGGGCACAGGAATGGTGGTGGATGGTTTTAGCTGTCATCGCAGGCGCAGCTTATATCTTCAGCTATTTCAAAAAACGCTCGCATAAATTCAACCAGATTTTGGATAGAACCTTATTAAAAATACCGGTTGTCGGCATGATTCTTGAAAAATCCGCAATTGCCCGTTTTGCCCGAACGCTATCCACTATGTCAGCTGCGGGCGTACCGTTGGTTGATGCCTTAGAATCTGTAGCCGGTGCCTGTGGCAATAGCGTGTTTTATGATGCCGTAATACAAATGCGTGAAGATGTCTCAACCGGCCAGCAATTACAATTCGCCATGACCCAGACGGGTATCTTTCCCCACATGGTCGTACAAATGGTTGCTATTGGTGAAGAATCAGGCTCAATTGATGCTATGCTGGATAAGGTTGCCGATTTTTTTGAAGAAGAAGTAGACAACCTGGTAGATAATTTGAGCAGTTTGATGGAGCCTATTATTATGGTTATTCTCGGTATCTTAGTCGGCGGACTGATCGTCGCCATGTATTTGCCTATCTTTAAACTTGGTGCCGCCGTTTAACAAAACTATGTCTATAATAGATCTCCTGGAACAATCGCCGCTAATACTCACAACAATCGTCTTTATTTTAGGGCTACTGGTCGGCAGTTTTTTAAATGTCGTTATCTACCGTTTACCCGTAATGATGAATCATGCCTGGCGGAAAGAATGCCTGGACTATCTGGAAATGGCGGCAGAAACAGAACAGCCGCCTTTCAATCTGTCTGTCCCAAATTCACACTGCCCAGAATGTAAAGCACCGGTCAAACCCTGGCAAAATATTCCGGTGATAAGTTACCTGTTGTTAGGCGGCAAATGCCACCACTGTAAAACACCTATCTCGATTCGCTATCCCTTAATTGAAGCCTTCACCGCTGTATTATCCGCCATTGTCGCCTGGCATTTTGGTTTCAGCCTCGCGTTGTTATTTGCCTTAGCATTAACCTGGGTATTAATCGTATTGAGCTTCATTGATATTGATCATCAGTTACTGCCCGATCAGCTCACTTTGCCAATGCTGTGGCTAGGTATTTTTCTCAATTTGTTTGCTGTGTTCACCGACCTTGAATCAAGCGTCATCGGTGCAATTGCCGGTTATTTGAGTTTATGGTCGGTCTATCATCTGTTTAAACTGTTCACAGGTAAAGAAGGCATGGGTTATGGCGATTTCAAATTACTCGCCTTGCTCGGCGCCTGGCTGGGCTGGCAATATCTACCACTCATCATCCTGTTATCGTCTCTTGTCGGCGCTATTCTTGGCATTGCTATGATTGTTTTTGTCAAACATGACCACCGTCAACCCATCCCGTTCGGCCCTTATCTGGCCGCGGCTGGCTGGCTGGCTTTGATTTGGGGCGACCAACTCAATCAACTGTACCTTAATGCCACAGGCCTTTAACCCACCATTAAAAATCGGCTTGACCGGCGGCATAGGCAGCGGCAAAAGCACTGTTTGCAAGCTGTTTTCCGCCTTTTCAATTCCAATTATCGATGCCGATATCATTGCCCGTGAAATTGTTGCGCCAGGGCAAGCTGCACTCGCCCAAATCCAACTGACTTTTGGCAATATCTTATTAGCCGACGGCACTCTAGATCGTAAAAAACTGGGCCAGATCATTTTTGCCGACCCCGCCAAAAAACAATGTCTGGAAAACATCCTGCATCCTTTGATTTACCAACGCCTGAAAACACAAGCTGCGGCACAACTTAGCCCTTATGTCATCCTTGCCATCCCATTATTATTTGAAACTGACATGACTGATCTGGTCGATCGTATTTTAGTCATTGACTGCCCGGAAACTTTACAACTGCAGCGCGTTAAACAACGCGACCAATTAGATGATGACCAAATCCAGCGTATCATCGCTAGTCAATCCAGTCGTGAAGAGCGTTTAGGCCGAGCCGATGACATTATCGATAATTCAAAATCAACGGCCGAACTTGCAGAACAGGTTAAAAACCTTCACAATTTATATCTTTCATTGATTTAATCAAGGCTCACTTCGGTTTGAACACACAAATCACTTATGAATTTCCGCTCAATGAACGCATCAGAGTTTTTATGCGACTTGAGCAATTATTTATGCAACTCAATCATTTTCTGCAAGGCAACACGGTATTTGAAAAACGGGCTGCGATTTCTATTCTGTTAGAAATTCTAATGATTTTCAGCCGTAATGACCTGAAATCAGAATTATTGAAAGAAATGGATCGACAAATAAAAATCGCTAAATGTCAACCAACCTGTCGCATTTTTTGCAATAATTTACGAAATGAATTTTATTAAGCTGCTTGACATTCTGTTGTGTTGAAATTTTCCTTATCCGGATTAAGATAAACATGGCCAATGGGCGTTAAATTTCGTGTTTGTCGTCCATTCCATCGCTCTGGATTGTCTCTTTTTGCTTGCTCGATGACTCGTTTTCTTTTTTCGAGTACGGCGCTGTCTAAGCCGTTATGGCGTTGGTTGGGTGTTACAAACTTGAGCGCACTGTGTTGATGTTCATTGTTGAACCAACAAACGAAAGCTTCAACCCAGTTCCTGGCTTCGCTTAATGTTTTAAAAGGGTTTTCTGGAAAGGTATGATGATATTTGACTGTTTTAAATAACGATTCTGAATAAGGATTATCATTACTGACACGAGGTCTGCTGAACGACGTGGCAATGTCTAAATCGACCAATTTGGCCCTTAATGTTGCGCCTTTCATCGGACTGCCGTTGTCAGAATGTATCACCAATTGCTTTTTGTCGATGTTTTCCCGGCGAGCGATATCTTCGATCAAATCAGCAGCGTGTGCGCTTGATTCGGCATCATGAACTTGCCAGCCTACGATTTTCCGACTATAGATGTCCATCACCATGTAGAGGTAAAAATACTGCCCTTTGACGGGGCTTAATAAATACGTAATATCCCACGAGTAGATTTGATTGGCCTGTGTGGCTTTGAGTGACTGCGGTTTATTATGCTGACCTGCGGCTCCTTTAGCTCTGTGCTTAAGCTGGTTGTGGGCTTTCATGACACGATAAAGGTTGATTCTGATGCGAGATAGCAGCCCAAATCCAATAACCTCGGAACGATTTGATGCGGCGTTAAAGCGCTGTATTCCGGTTTATTAATCACGGTGATGATTTCTTGCTTGATGGCCTCGGATAATTGATTGTGCACAGGCGCTGTATTGTGCAGTCGTAGGTCTTCTGAGAGTCCTTCTCCCCGGTTCCAACGCTGATAGGTTCGAGCTGATATACCCACCAGTTCACAGGCTAATTTCTGCCGCGCTCCATTGTCAACGGCTTCATCAATGAGTGCGCTGTAGTGTTGGCGATCTGAGTAGGCGATTAATCGGCCGCCTTTTCCCCCAGATCGCTTGGCACTTTTTGATAACACCAGTAAAGCCGCTGTTTCTGATAACGCTTTCTCTTTGCGGTTTAGCTCCTTATGCAAACGCTTGTTTTCTTGTTTGAGTTTTGTTTGCGCCTGTTTATATACGGATTCTGTTGATTTAGATTCTGACAAAATTCCGCTTTCCAGGTATTTAGATGATGTAAGTAGATGCCTTGTTCACGACAATAGGCGCTAGCCTGATCATCGGTGAGATGATGACAATGAACAATGGCTTCAAAACGTTCTACTGTATTCCAATCTTGAGGGCTTTTTTTCTTTTGACATGTTTGACTCTGTTTTTTCGAGTTGATTTTTCTTAGCTAACCGAATCCATTTTTGAAGTGTGGAGTAACCCACACCTAAAGTAACTGCAATTTGCTTTAGCGATTGTTCTGGTCTTCTGGATAATGCTTTTTCTACTGATTGTACTTTAAATTCTTGGCTAAATACGCTCATTTTTGTCTCCTGATTTAAAATTTCCTAGGCGACAGGTATGTTGACATAGGGGGATTCCGAGCAATCAATCAGGCTATCGACATGATTTTAGGCTATATCCGGCAAAGCAATACGCCAAAACAATACACGGCCGAAGCCGGTTTCTTTCAAATGGGACTAGATAGCAGCCAACCGGTACAATTATTGCGCGTACTACTGGATAAAAGCATTCCCTGTTTCGCCGAAATCAGCGGTGGCAAATACCGCTTTACTATCCGTTTCATGGAGCCTTCTAGCGACAAAAACCGCCCTGTACAAACTACCCAAGACATTCCTTTTTTATTAACCCGTTGCATTTTCTAATCTCCATCCCCATTATCAGCGTATGAAAGTCAAATGTCCGACCTGCCAAAAGGAAGTCCTTTGGAGCAAACAAGAAAAATTCAGGCCTTTTTGTAGCCATCGTTGCCGTTTGATTGACCTTGGGGATTGGGCTACTGAAGCCCATAGAATACCAGGAGAGCCAGCCTGGCTTGATGACGAGAACGAATACAGGAACGTCGATTCAACGCAAGACGACGTGTCTTAACCTAAGCCAGCCATAACACCATTTATTTTATGGCATGTAACTACTCACGCCTTCAGAAACATTGAGTGTAGGGTATTGATTTTTCAGGCTTGTGCAACAAGGATGTTGCACAGAGCTACAGGGAGGTATCTACGCGTCCTGAAAAATCAATACCCTACGCCAACTAAATGATTACCGTGCGAGCAGTTACACTATGGCATGAGAACAGTAAGGCCAGATTAAATTCTCGCTTCGGTCGGCTTCTAACAAAAGCATAACAACGAGGAGAAAAAAATGCATGCAACCCATATTATCTGTCCACATTGCAATACTACTAATCGCGTATTGACAGAAAAGCTCAGCCATCAACCGAAATGTGGCAAGTGTAAAAAACCGTTATTTACCGGCCAACCGGTCGAATTGAACAGCCAGAATTTCGCCAAATTCATCCAACAGAACGATATTCCAGTCATCGTCGATTTCTGGGCGCCCTGGTGCGGACCCTGTAAGATGATGGCACCACAGTTTGCAGATGCCGCACGACAACTCGAACCTTATTTCCGGCTAGCTAAATTGAATACAGAACAGGAACAAATGATTGCGGCCAATTTTAATATCCGCAGTATTCCAACCCTGGTCGTGTTTAAACAAGGCCAGGAAGTTGCACGCCAGGCCGGTGCCATGAACAGTGCCGATATTGTACGCTGGGCACAGGCCCATCGCTAACCCGTATATGGATTAACGGTCAAGTTTCAGCTTACGGCACTGTCTTTGATGAACGTGCGAATACCGGCAACGCCCTGACCACCACAACGTTTAACCTGTGGCAAGTCGGCTACGCCTACACCGCCTAACGCATAAACCGGGATGCCACAGTTCTCTGTCAACTGTTTGAACTGTGGCCAACCTAAAGCGGGCGCATCAGGATGTGAGGCTGTTGTCTGCACCGGCGCTAACACGGCAAAATCGACACCGATTTTTTCAGCCTGTGCCAATTCTGCCACCGTATGGCACGATGCCGCAACCCATTTGAAACCTTCCGGCTTGGCTGACTGGCGCATCAAATCCTGGCCAGTCAAATGAATACCGACGGAGCTATCCACAGGGGAAATTGGCAAGGCAGAATTAAACAGAAGCTGACACGCGCCAGCCTGCGCTTTAAACCGCAGCTCTGCCAACAATGCATCCGTAACCGGCGTTTTCAAGGTTTTCAATCGAATTTGAACCATATTGACTTTATTGGTCAATATCTGCTCGAACCGCGTCAACACCTGTGCCTCGTCCGTGCCCTCCAGAATCGCATAAAACGGCGGCAAGCTGATGGCATTAATGATCGGCCGATTCGCCGCGGGGAAGTCATATTCAAGTAAGTCATGACGATTGACCCAGGCAATATCTTGGCCCTCCCGCCCCGATGCCTTTCCAGTAAATTCTTTAACCCGCCATACATCCAATAAGACGCTGCGGTCATGATACTGATAAGGAATTTTAATCAAAGGCTCGGAATGCCGGACTGCAATGCCCAGTTCTTCGGCCAATTCTCGCTGCAAGGCTTGCTCGATAGTTTCTCCCGCCTCACGCTTCCCTCCAGGGAACTCCCATAGCCCGCCCTGATGTGCGGCGGCATGCCGTTTAGCGATTAAAACGTGGCCATCATGTCGCTCAATAACACCGACCGCCACATGTAAAAATGGCGTATTCATCAGGTTCTATATTCCGCATTGATACGCACATAATCATAAGATAAATCACAGGTCAGCAGCCGTTGACAAGCCTGGCCGCGCCCTAGCACAACCCTGACCGTAATCTCTTCTTTGTCCATCACCGCCTGCCCTGCCTGCTCGGTATAGCTGGGTGCACGGCCTCCGGCTTCGACAATGCAGACATCACCTAAATAAATTTTAACCCTATCAATATCAAAATTTTGTACGCCAGCTCGACCCACTGCCGCCAATATCCGACCCCAATTGGGATCGCTGGCGAAAAATGCCGTCTTAACCAACGGTGAATGGGCAATGGTTTTGGCTACCTGCAATGCCTCTTCATCCGTCAATGCCTGCTCGACAACAATACGAATCAGCTTTGTCGCACCTTCACCATCTCTGATAATCGCTTCGGCCAACTGCGCAGTAATCCGATTCAAAGCCTCGCAAAAAGTAATAAATGCCGTGCTATCTTCACGAATCTCCACCACAGAACTACATCCTGTCGCCAGCAAAACACAAGCGTCATTCGTTGAGGTGTCACCATCGACGGTGATTCGATTAAACGATTGCTCAACCGCCTGTTGCAAACAGCGTTGCAGCAGTGGCTGTGCAATGCAGGCATCAGTTGCAATAAAACTAAGCATCGTCGCCATATTAGGATGGATCATCCCCGAGCCTTTCGCAATCCCAGTAATCGTCAACTGCTGACCATCAATTTCAATCACTTCCGATGCACCTTTAGCAAAGGTATCGGTGGTCATAATCGCCAGCGCCGCCTTATGCCAATGCTGTTCCGATAAATCTGCCACAGCCTCCGGCACAGCCTTGAGCATTTTCTCCAGTGGCAAGTTCTCGCCAATCACACCGGTTGAAAATGGCAATACCTGAGTTGGCTCTCCCCCTACCTGTTTGGCGACCTGCTGACAACAAGCCTGAGCATCCGCCATGCCTTGTTGTCCAGTGCCGGCATTAGCATTGCCCGAGTTGACCAATAACCAGCGCGGTGCGTCAGCCAAGTGTTTTTTAGCCACATGCACCGGTGCGGCACAAAAAGCATTCCGGGTAAATACCGCTGCACAGCGTCCCGCTTCAACCATTTCAATCAGCAAAAGATCATCCCGCTGATTTTGTTTGATACCCGCTAGTGTGGTGCCTAAACGAATACCTTTCACCCTGTGCATCTCAGGGAATGACGTGTTGCCTACAGCCATATTGTTTCCAATTTCCTCATGCTTTTATAAATACATTGATTTTGCCGATTTTATCGACTGTTCTTTCCAGTAAAGCGCAATGTTGTTTGATTTGTTCAATTAACTTGACTTGTCCAAGAATCAAATGCGGCAGCATAACCTCGATTTCCAGCTTTCCATCGAGATAATGAATTTTGATTTCATCGATATGCTCAAATAAATCACCGAGTGTCTCCCGAAATAAAGCGATAATTTCCTCACGTTGTGGCAGCACATCGTCTTTATCAAGAAATTCGTCGTCTTCAGGATCGACATGCACCAAAACATCTTGAATATCGTCAAATTCATTTTTCAGCCGGTCACGGACGATATCACCAATCTGATGCCCTTCAGAAACCGTAATGCGCGGATCGACTACGATATGTGCATCCACATAGGCATCTTCACCCATTTGCCGAGTCCGGAGTAAATGAATATCTTTAACGCCATGAGTGGTTTTAATCGTTTTTCGAATCGCCTTGACCTGCTCTTCCGGCAAGGAGGTATCTACCAATTCGTTAATACTTTGCAAAACCAGAGTAAAACCAATTTTACCGACCATCAACGCCACAATCACCGCCGCAATGGCATCGGCATACGGATAACCTGCAAATACACCAATAATGCCAATCAAGACCACAACGGACGAAATCGCATCACTGCGGTGATGCCAGGCATTGGCAATCAATAAGTTAGAGCGAGTCTTGAGTCCGGCGCGTTTGGTGTAATGATAGAGCCATTCATTTGCCAGAATCGAAATCAGCGCAACCCACAAGGTATTTCTATCTGGCAACAACAATTTTTCCGCATGCCGCAATCGTTCACTGATATCCCAAACAATACCACCAGCAATCACCACCAACCCTAATCCAAGCAATACGGTAGCTAGGGTTTCGTAACGCCGATGCCCATAGGGGTGATCATAGTCAGCCTCGCGACTGCCCATTTTGATCGCACCAATGACGACTAAGTCACTCAATAAATCCGACAGAGAATGAATACCATCGGCAATCAATGCGGCAGAATGCCCCCATATTCCTACACCGACTTTGATCAGTGTCAAAAACACATTGACCATCGCGCCCACATAGGTAACACGTGTTTTTACGCGGGCTAATTCTTCACTATCCAATACAGCAGCCATAGACTAACCCACCTCAAGAACAATAATATATTCACCATCCTGTTCACGGCATTCTTTCACCCGATGCCCGTTAATTCGGCACCAGGCCGGAATATCCTGCATCACGCCAGGGTCGGTACAAATCACTGTTAACTCGTCGCCCGTCGTCAGTTTTTTTACTTTATCCTGGGTTCGGATCACCGGCATTGGGCATAATAATCTGCGGGCATCTAGCGTTTCCTTCATCATACAAACCACTCCTCAGGGATCTCATCGGCTTTCAAAGGTTTCACAGTAATCATGCGCTCGGCTTTATCTTTTTCCCGAATCTGCAACGTCACTTCGTCGGCATTCCGCCCTTGTCCATAACGTGCGGTAATCTGCCCGGCTAAAATCAAATCATCTTCGCTCGGCTCACCATCGATCAGTACTAATGGCCCTCGATGACTCACGCAATTCATATTGATAAAGTGATTCTTATATCCCTGCATGAACCGCGCCTCACCCTCTTCACGCGCAACAATCAACTTAAAGTTGTTTTTAGGCCGGATATGGCGACCGACTTTTAATAACATCACATCATCCAAGTCGTATTCTTTTTTACCTCGCGCCTGCCACAAATCAACCAGCTTCTTGGAATAATGTTCATCGGTCAGAAAACAGCAGCCACCTGCCGGTTGTGCATAGTCCTCAAAACCAAAGGCTTCAGCCAACGCCATCTGCGGTTTACGCGACCGACCGCTAAAATCATACAGTTTTTCCCTGTCCACCCAACCTTCCCTTTCAGGCAAAGTCATCGGTAAGTTCTTGGCGCAAAGCGGCCGTAACAACAAATCATCAGCACCCGATTCAGCCGCAACAATCGGCATGGTTTCCCGTCGTTGTGACATCGGCCGCTGACCGATAACCTCCCCGGTAATAATAAAATCAAAACCATTTTCCTGAATCCATTGCTTGGCTTTATTCACCATAAAAATCTTGCAATCCAGACACGGGTTCATATGCGCACCATAACCATGCTTAGGGTTAATCAATACATCTTTATATTCATCGATAATATCGACAATATGCAGTTTGATGCCGAGCTGTTCGGCAGACCACAGCGCATTATTCCGTTTCTGTTTGTTCTTGTCTTTCTTACGGATGGCATGGGTATGGCCTTCCACGCAAAAACCGGTAAAAAAATTGATGCCCTCAACCTGTATGCCCTGCTCCATGATGACTCTTGCTGCCAACATGGAATCCAACCCGCCGGAAATCAAAGCAACTGCTTTTTTTGGCTCACTCATTGTTCAAATCTGCCGTCTATCACAAAAATGACCTATTATACCTGCATAAATCTTATCTTGACTGCAAGATCATAAATCTTGACTAAACTTACACAAACAGACCTTAAGCAACGGCAAAATAGCTATGGAATTTAGAGACTATTTGAAAATATTGGTACACAAAGATGGCTCTGATTTATATCTGACGGCAGGCGCGCCACCCGCCGCCAAATTTCAAGGCCAGTTGAAACCACTGGAAGCGACCATTCTGACAAAAGAAAAAATCAAGGCAATCGCCGATAGTGTCATGGACGATGAACAACGTGAACAATTTGAACAGATTCCCGAAATGAACCTGGCCATCTCCGAAACTGGCATTGGCCGCTTTCGTGTCAACATTTTCAAACAGCGCAACAACCACGCCATGGTCGTGCGCAATATCAAGGTCGATATTCCTAATGCCGATGACCTAGGTCTGCCTCAGATTTTAAAAGACAAAATCATGTCTAAACGAGGGCTCATTCTCTTTGTCGGCGGCACAGGTTCCGGAAAATCCACCTCGTTAGCCGCCCTGATTGATCACCGCAACAGCAATTCATCCGGCCATATCATCACCATCGAAGACCCGATTGAATATATTCATCCGCACAAAAAATGCCTGGTTAATCAACGTGAGGTTGGCGTCGACACCCGTTCTTACGAAGACGCTCTGGAAAACACATTACGCCAGGCGCCCGACGTGATTCTGATTGGTGAAATTCGCACGCAGGAGACCATGGAACACGCCCTTGCCTTTGCCGAAACTGGCCATCTGTGCTTATCAACCCTACATGCCAACAATGCCAACCAAGCACTGGATCGAATTATCAATTTTTTCCCTGAAGAACGCCGCAATCAACTGCTGCTTGACCTTTCACTCAACCTGCAGGCCTTTATCTCTCAACGCTTAGTGCCTACGCTTGATGGCAAACGCACCGCTGCCTTTGAAATATTGCTCGGCACGCAACTGGTGAAAGACCTGATTCATAAAGGCGAAATTCATGCCATTAAAGAAGCGATGGAAAAATCGGAAAACGTCGGTATGCAAACCTTCGACAGCCATTTACTGAAATTATACAAATCCGGTATTATTTCTTTGGAAGAGGCGTTAAGAAATTCGGACTCACCGAACAATCTCAAACTGAAAATCAGCCTCAGTGAAGGCAAAGGTGCAGCAGCCGGTACTAAAAGCCCTCGCCTTGATAGCCTGGCTTTGGAAGAAAAAGAAGAAGAGGAAGATGATGAAAATGCACCTGAAGAAGATCTTTAACCTCCCTTTAACACATAAAAAACCCGCCATACAGCGGGTTTTTTATGTGGCCAGTCAATAAAGCCGGCCGGATAAAATCAAATCGGAATAATTATTTGATTTTAGCTTCCTTGTACATCACATGCTTACGAACAACCGGATCATATTTTTTGATTTCCATTTTTTCCGGCATGGTTCTTTTGTTTTTTGTCGTCGTATAAAAGTGACCGGTTCCGGCACTCGATACTAATTTTATTTTATCGCGCATATTTCAACCCTCTTATCAGAATTTTTCGCCGCGTTTGCGCAGCTCGGCCAATACGGTATCGATACCTTTTTTATCGATAATACGCATTCCTTTGGTAGAAACGCGCAAACGAACCCAGCGGTTCTCGCTTTCTACCCAAAATTTATGATGATGAAGATTGGGATTGAAGCGCCTTCTGGTTTTATTGTGTGCGTGAGAAACATTGTTTCCGGTAACAGGCCGTTTACCCGTCACTTGACATACTCTGGACATGATTACCTCTTGTGCGTGCCTTATTCAAAAGTTAGCCCGCTTTTATACCAAAAAAAGCATCAAAGGTAAACACAAAAACCTAAATAAATTTGTTAGAATACGGCTAAAAACACTCACAAACCTACGGAAATCTGCGATGACGCTTAAATTTGGCATGGTAATGGACCCCATTCAATCCATCAATATAAAAAAAGACACCAGTTTTGCGATGTTATTGGAAGCGCAAGCGCGTGGCTGGTCGCTCCATTATATGGAACTGAATGACTTGTATCTGCTCGATGGCAAGGCTTATGCCAGAACCCGCAACGTAACAGTTGAACGCAACCCAGAACACTGGTTTAGCTTCAACGGTGAGCAGGACATACCGCTGGCTGATCTGGATGTCATCATTATGCGTAAAGACCCCCCTTTTGATCTGGAGTATATCTACGCAACCTATTTACTGGAACAGGCAGAAAAACAAGGGGTGCTGGTCGTCAACAAACCCCAGTCCTTACGTGACGCCAATGAAAAACTGTTCACGGCCTGGTTTCCTGAGTGCTGCGCCAGCACGCAAGTCACACGCGAAGCCCATCGTATTCGCCAATTTCTGGCTCAACATGGGGAAATCATTTTAAAACCACTAGACGGCATGGGCGGCGCATCTATTTTCCATATTCGCGAAAATGACCCAAACCTTAGCGTCATTCTGGAAACCATGACCCATCATGGCCAGCGCTTCATCATGGCACAACAGTATTTGCCTGAAATCAAAGATGGCGACAAACGTATTTTGCTGATTGATGGTGAAGCAGTCCCCTATGCCCTCGCCCGCATTCCGGCGCAAGGCGAGTCGCGCGGCAACTTAGCGGCCGGCGGCCGGGCGCAAGGTCGTGAACTGACGAAAAGAGATTTATGGATTGCCAACCAGGTCGGTCCGACACTCAAAGAAAAAGGTTTGTTATTTGTCGGCATTGATGTGATTGGCAATTACCTGACCGAAATAAACGTCACCAGCCCAACCTGCGTGCAGGAACTTGATCGGCAATTTGGACTCAATATCAGCGCCCTATTGATGGATTGTATCGAACAAAAATTATCATGAAGTCGTTTTTCTACCCCTCTCCTTCGCCAACCTCCCATAGCGACACCCTGTTAGTTGCCTTGTTCATCGCGGCGGTTATTCATGTCGTCATTTTGTTAGGCCTTAATTTCAAACTGCCACAGCAGCATAAAATCCGCAAATCCATCGAGGTCACCTTGTCCAATATGCCGGCCGCTAAAGCGCCTAAAAAGGCAAAGTTTCTGGCCCAGGATAATCAGATGGGCGGCGGCCGAAAGGCACAAAAACCGACACCAAAACAACAAAAGATTCCAGCTCGCGGCAATACCCAGAAACGCCAAAACGCCAGCAAGGCAACGCAATCGAAACAAGCCTCAAATAAAAAACTGATATCCACTCAGGCTAAAAGCGTTCGAATCATTCAAAAAGACAAACAGACACCTAAACATAAACCCGTACAAAAAAAACTGGATGCCAAAATGTTACGCCATCAGATTGCACAACTGGGTGAACGCATCCGCCACAGTCAGCAGGGTGCCGAATTCAACCGGATGAAATTCATCAATCAACTGAGTACACATCGCTATGTCGCAGCGCAATATATGAAAGACTGGGAAAACAAGGTTGAAAGAACCGGTAACCTGAACTATCCTGAAATTGCCCGCCAACAAGGCTTTTCCGGCACGCTAACCATGGATGTGGGTATCAATCCCGATGGGACAATTTATAGTATGCGCATCACTAAGTCGTCAGGTATCAAGGCGCTGGATGATGCCGCTAAACGCATTGTACGCCTGAGCGCACCTTTTGCTGAGCTCCCCGCCGAATTGCTCCAGGAAGTCGATATCCTGGTCATCCGCAGGGTTTGGAAATTTTCTGATGAATCCGGTATAACCACACGCTGATTATGACTCAAGACTTTTTAAATCATCAATTTTTAATCGCCATGCCGCTATTGGCTGACACTAATTTCTCACATACCGTCACCTATTTGTGTCAGCATAATGAAGAAGGCGCCCTAGGCATCGTTTTCAACCGTCCTTCAGGTCTGACACTAGAGATGATCTTAGGACAAATGGACATCAAAACAGAATCTGAAGCCATCGCTAACACACCGGTTTATGCCGGCGGCCCGGTACAACAAGAACGTGGCTTTATCATCCATACCGGCCCGAACACCTGGGATGCGACCGTCCAAGTGTCCGATGAAACCTATCTGACGAGTTCCCGTGACATTCTCGAGGCCATCGCCGCAGATGAAGGCCCTAAAAAGTATTTGGTGGCCTTAGGTTATGCTGGCTGGGGTGAAGGACAACTCGAAAAAGAAATGGCTGATAACGCCTGGCTGAACACCGATTACGATGCCGGGATTTTATTCGATCTTCCGGCTAAACAACGCTGGATTGCCGCCGCCAGCAAGCTCGGTGTGGATATTAGCACGCTGACCACGCCTGCCGGCCATGCCTAACAAAGACCCGTTGGCCCGACATAACGCCGATACCTTGCTTGCTTTTGATTTCGGCAACAAAAAGATTGGCGTTGCCATCGGCCAAACCAGCACCGGCATCGCCAGCCCATTGCAAACCATACGTTCCCACAACCAACAGCCTGACTGGCAAAAAATCACCCATTTGATCGAACAATGGCAGCCTGCAGGCTTTGTCGTCGGCCTGTCAACACAAGACGATGGCAGCGACAACCCAATCACACCTAGAATCCGCAAATTTTGTCGTCAACTGGAAGGCCGTTATCAACGTCCGGTTTATCAAATGGATGAAGCTTTCAGCACCTTTGAGGCAAAACAACTGCTGTATGATGAATTACAGCTTAAAGCTGGTAAACTATGGGAAGTACAGGATCAACTGGCCGCTCAACTTATTTTACAAAGCTGGCTGAACAATCACACAGAGCAATATGACACTAACCGATAACGATATTCCTCAACTGCTGGATAATTTACATGCCAGCATTCAACAACAAATCGAACAACGTCATTTAAACAATCCGATCATCATCGGCATTCAGACAGGTGGCGTCTGGATCGCGCAAGCGATGCATCAAAGGCTGGCCATGCAGGAACCGCTTTACAGCATGGATATTTCATTTTACCGCGACGACTTCTCCCAGATTGGCATGCACCCTCAAATCAAACCGAGTCAATTGCCGCCCCATCTGGAAGGCCGTGATATTATTTTAATCGATGATGTATTTTATACCGGTCGTACAGTACGTGCAGCGCTGAACGAACTGTTCGATTATGGCCGCCCAAACCAAGTTGTATTGGCCGTTTTGATTGAACGCGATGGCCGTCAAATACCCCTGCGGCCGGACTGTGCCGGCACTCAAATCACCCTGCAACCCGGCCAACGTATTAAACTGACAGGTCCTGAGCCATTAGGCATCCATATTCAAACCGTCAACCAGGCCGCCTAATATGAACAGCGCATTGCAACTGAATGCCCATGGAAAATTAAAACATTTTTTAAGCATTGAAGGCTTGAGCAAAGCCCTATTGACCGAAATCCTGGATACTGCTGAATCCTTTGCCGGCATTACCGGACAAGCGGTTAAAAAAGTCCCGCTATTGCGCGGTAAAACCATCGTCAACCTGTTCTTTGAAAACAGCACCCGTACACGAACCACATTTGAACTGGCCGCTTCACGCCTATCCGCCGATGTTCTGAATATCAATATCGCTACCTCAGCCACATCAAAAGGCGAAAGCCTGCTAGACACCATTCGAAACCTGGAGGCGATGCATGTCGATATGTTTGTCGTGCGTCATGCCATCAGCGGCGCCGCCCATTTCATTGCCCAACACAGTGCGCCGCATATCAGCGTCATCAATGCAGGCGATGGGCAGCACGCCCATCCAACTCAGGCCATGTTGGATATGTTGACAATCCGCCAGCATAAAAAAGATTTTACACGTTTAAAAGTCGCCATTATCGGCGATATTCGTCACTCCCGCGTTGCGCGTTCGCAAATACAAGCCCTGAATACGTTAGGCGCCCAGGAAGTCCGCGTTATCGCACCCAAAACCCTGTTACCCGCCCAGATTGAAAGCCTCGATGTGACGGCCCTGCATGATATGGAACAAGGGCTTAAGGATATTGACGTCATCATCATGCTGCGTCTGCAAAAAGAACGCATGACCTCGGCTTTGTTGCCCAGTGAAAGCGAGTTTTTCAAATGCTATGGTTTAACACAAAAAAAGCTGGCCTGCGCCAAACCGGACGCAATCGTCATGCACCCGGGCCCCATCAATCGTGGTGTTGAAATTGACTCAACCGTTGCTGATGGCCCGCAGTCGGTCATTCTACGACAAGTCACTAACGGTGTGGCCATTCGCATGGCGATTATGTCAATGGTGTTACAACAAAGCACGGAGCCTGTGGCATGAGTAAAATTCTGATTCAAAACGGGCGTGTAATCGACCCGGCCAATCACATCGACCACTTACTACCCGTTTATATTGCTGCCGGCAAAATCGTCAGTGTCGGCCAGAAGCCGGCAGATTTTACAGCAGACATCATCCTTGATGCACACAATAAAATCGTCTGCCCGGGCTTTGTCGATCTCAGCGTACGCTTACGCGAACCGGGACATAGCCGAAAAGGCTCAATCCGCTCTGAAACTCAGGCTGCAGCCGCAGCCGGTGTCACTAGCCTGTGTTTACCTCCGGACACCCGCCCGATTATCGATACGCCATCGGTGGTTGAATACATTCGAGATAAGGCTGAACAAGCCGGCTACCCCAATGTATTTCCTTTTGCAGCCCTGACCAAACAATTAAAAGGTCAAGAACTCAGCAATATGCACGCTCTGAAGACTATGGGCTGCATCGCTGTCAGTAATGCCATGTGTGCACCACAAAATCTGCTGATTCTACGCCATGCAATGGAATACGCTGTTAGCCATGATTTACCCCTCGTGCTACGACCAGATGAGGCATCCCTTTCCCAGGGTGGCTGTATCCACGAAGGTGCAATCGCCAGTCAATATGGTTTACCTAGTATTCCTGCGGCGGCTGAAACCATCGCTGTCGCGCAAACGCTGGAACTGGCCATCCTGACTGGCTGCTGCGTTCATTTCAGCCAGATCAGCTGCCAAGGCGCAGTCAACAAAATCCAACAGGCGCAAAATGAAGGACTGCCCGTCACAGCCGATGTTGCCATTCACCAATTGCATTTGACCGATACCGATTTAATACCATTCGATAGTCGTTACCATGTGCTTCCTCCGTTTCGGAGTCAAGCGGATAAAACAGCATTACGGGAAGGACTTATCAATAACAGTCTAGCGGCGATTTGCTCTGACCATCAACCGCATGACCTGGATGCCAAACTCGGCGCTTTACCCGAAACTGAACCCGGTATTTCTGCATTGGAAACCCTGCTGCCATTGACCCTGCAACTGGTTGCAGAAAATAGCCTGTCGCTGTCTCAGGCTATTTCACTGTTAACCGACAAGCCGGCCGCTATTTTTTCCCTGGACAAAGGCTCGCTAAGCCCCGGTATGGACGCCGACATTTGTATTTTTGATCCAAACAAAAACTGGCAAGTCAACAAAGATACCTGGCACAGTGCTGGAATCAACACCCCCTATTGGGAGCAAACCCTGCAAGGTAAAGTATCTCATACCCTTCAATCCGGAAACATCATCTATCAGGATAACGCATGAAACCTTTAAAACGATGCTTATTACTCATGCCACTGGCATTAAGCGCCTGCTCACACCAAAATGACTATAGCCCAGCCCCTGACGCCACTGGCGAGCAAATTTTTGCACAGGTCTGCAGCGACTGCCATCAATCTAATGTAAATGGAATTATTTACACCCTGAAAAAAGAACAGGCCAATGCCAATTATATTCGTCAGCAAATCCAGCAAGGCTCGTTCATGATGCCAAAATTTCCTAACATGTCGAATGAGGCTATAAAAAAAGTCAGTCAATTTGTATTGGCGCACTCCAAAATACAATAAGCTTAAATTTCCTGCGACACTCCGCTTTTTATTCACAACAGCGGCCTGTTGCGTTATGCTTGCTATACACAATAATAAAATAATAAATACTCTTAAAGGTGTGTTATGGCTAAAAACTTTTTCTCTAAATTGATCGATTTAGCGGGTCTAAATTTACCCGACCCCAATTCTCAACATGATGATCCAAATAAATATCATCAACCGCCCAAAACGGACACTAATACCGGGCAAGGACTGACGCGTGTAGAACGCTATTTGCAAAAGAAAAACCCCCAACCCGAACCGACTCGTGTCGAACAATACCTGGCCAAAAAACAACAAGCCACAGCTCAAAACAAGACTGCAACCGAGACTTCTGAAATCGAAATAAACGACGCGCAAACTGACACTACATTAACCGGCGTTGCACGTTATCTGGCTAAAAAACAAGCTGCTTCGAAAACTCGCCTAAAACCAACCTCAGCACCTCAAAAGCCGATGACACGTGTTGAAAAATATCTGGCGCAGAAACAACAAGCGAAAGCTTCACCCCAAAAAAAGACTGTTAAAGCCGCAACGCTGGAGCCAAAACAAGACTCCGCACCCGTAACTCGTGTCGATAAATATCTTTCCCGCAAAAAACCGGCGTCAGCAGCACCCACATCAAAGCCTGAAGAAAAACAAATAACACCGGTGACTGAGGCAGCCGAAAAAACCATTACTGAAACAAAAACTGAAGCCGCAGAAAAACCCACAAAAACAGCTACAACAGAAAAAAAACAATCTTCAGTTATAGACCATAGCGAAAATGCAGATCAATGCCAGGCTGCAACCCAGAAAGGAACACGCTGCCGCCGCAAATCAAATCTGGAAGTATTGATAAAAACTATCAACAAACAAAAACACCGTTTTGCTGTTTGTCATCAGCATCACAACGCCGAATTTGTGCCTTTTGCAGAATTTATCAAAAAAACCGCAGAATAATCAGAGGGGATGTATCATCCCCAAAACTACCAACCTCACCACTTAACTTCGTAACGCATTATTCCCATGCTTCTGCGTGGGAATAGCCTTCGGTTTCGGGTCAGTAGAAACGAAAACCCATCATTTAAGCCGATGTTCGCTTTGATGAGATCAACTTCACTCTCGACAGCTGCGCCATGCGTTGCTCTTGCTCTACTCATCCCGCAACTTGAAATTTAACCCGGCAGCCCTTTTTGCCGATGGTGGCGTTGAAAATTATGCTGTAGCTAACTGACTACAGTGGCATTTTTCTCCTTACCCTCGACAAAAAATGAACCACCAAAAGCCAAATTTTCATCCGCAGTGCGCATAACCAAAAAGCCTCTTGCTCTATTTTTCTTGGCTATAATAGCTGACACAGCCCCTTAAAACTGGTAGAAACAACCGCTTATGCAGCACAAAATAGAAAAGACACGCAGGCGTTATAACCAATGGGTGGCCACTGAATCATTGGAAGATTATGCCTTGCGTTATGCACCAGCCAGTTTTCGCCAATGGTTACCCTTTGTGATAGGCAATACTGCATTAGGCAGTATTTCATTTCTAGCTTTAGAAGCGATTGGCGCAGCCTTATTGCTGGATTATGGTTTCAGTAATGCATTCTGGGGGATTGTGGTAGCCTCGCTGATTATCTTTTTGACTGGCATCCCCATCGCCTATTACTGCGCTCGCTACAATATTGATCTTGACCTTTTGACTCGCAGCGCGGGTTTCGGCTATATCGGTTCTTCCATCACCTCACTGATTTACGCGTCCTTCAGTTTTATTTTCTTTGCTTTGGAAGCGGCAATTATGGCGCAGGCATTATTATTGTATTTTGGTTTGCCGTTATCGCTAGGGTATATCGTTTGCTCATTGATCATCATTCCCTTGGTCTTTTATGGCATAACACTGATTAGTGCTTTGCAGAAATGGACTCAGCCATTGTGGCTACTTCTGATGTTGTTACCACTCTATTTTGTATTGACATCCAAGCCTGAGCTACTAAATGAAGTTCGCCATTTCTCCGGGGTAATCACACACAGTAACCAATTTGATATTTATTATTTTAGTATCGCTTGCGGCATTTCGCTGTCACTAATTGCCCAAATCGGTGAACAAGTGGATTATCTGCGATTCATGCCCGATCAAAATCAAAATAATCGTTGGAGCTGGTGGCTGACTGTGATCCTAGCGGGCCCCGGCTGGATTTTAATGGGTTGTTTTAAACAAATATTAGGCATGATGCTGGCTGTATTGGTTTTATTGAGTGGCTTAACACTAACAGAGGCTAAGCACCCCATTCAAATGTATAACATCGCCTATCGCTTTGTTTTTGATAATACTGATCAGGCGCTTTTGATCAGTATGCTGTTTGTTCTACTGTCACAAATCAAAATCAATGTCACTAATGCCTATGCCGGCTCCCTGGCATGGTCCAATTTTTTCTCCCGCATAACTCATTCTCACCCCGGCCGCGTCGTTTGGCTAATTTTTAATATTGCCATTGCCCTGATTCTCATGGAACTGGGTATATTTGAAGCTTTAACCGGAATCCTAGGACTTTATTCCAATATTGCCATTGCCTGGATAGGAGCTATTACTGCTGATTTAATCATTAACAAGCCGCTAAAATTAAGCCCTCCGATGGTGGAATTTAAACGTGCGCATCTGTTTGATTTTAATCCGGTTGGCTTTGTCAGCATGCTACTGGCTTCATTTATTTCAATCCTTGCCTATACCGGAGTATTCGGGCTGTATGCCCAGGCATTTTCACCCTTGCTAGCGCTATGCATCAGTTTTTTCCTAACGCCTGTCATTGCCAAATTCACGCAAGGGAAATATTACATCGCCCGAAATAATAAGCATTATGGGTATTCTGAGACACAGGAGACCTGTGGCGCCTGTGATCAACACTATGTCCAAACCGATATGGCTTATTGTCCTTATTATGATCACCCCATCTGTTCGCTCTGCTGTACATTAGATTCCAATTGTCACGACATCTGTAAACCCAAACCACCGACTTTTTATCAGCACGCCATTATCCGAATGATTAATCTTTTGACGCTGAATAAAATACCCTCTCAAAGTGCTCAGCGTATCGCCTATTTTTTGTCACTTTGGGGCATGATGTTAGCTGTGCTTGGACTAACACTCTGGGTAGTTTTTGTACATCCGTTCGGGCTTATCGATACTGAAAACACGGCCGTTCTTCGTGAGCTTTTTTATCCTGTTTTTTGGGTCATTGCTTTATTTTTAAGTGTGTTGGCCTGGTGGCTTGTATTGATTCAGGAAAGCCGGAGGTTAGCCGAAACTGAACTTGTCGAACAAAACCAAAAATTGACTGAAGAAATAGTCATCCGGCAACAAGCAGAGCAGCGAGCGGAGCGGAAAGCACTAGAACTACGTCAACAAGCCAATATTATTGATCATAATTATCGGCAGCTAGCACGTAGCGAGTCCTTGCTCAAACAATTAATACAAGCACAGCCGGCTATTTTTTTCCGGGTTGACGCCAAGATGTTTAAATTTACTTTCGTCAGCGATCAGGCAGAAGCAATTTTAGGATACCCTGCTCAGCAATGGCTTGATGAGCCCCATTTCTGGGAAAATCATTTACATGAGCAAGACCGTGCATGGGTACCAACATTTTGTTCAAGCCAAACCCAGGCTTTTCAGGATCATTCAATGGAATACCGGATGATTTCGGCTCAGGGTGAAACGGTCTGGATTAAAGATACTGTGACCCTCATTGTCGAAGACGGAGAGGTTAAGGAGTTAATTGGCTTTTTAATGGATATTTCGCAAAGCAGGCGAGATAGAGAAAAAATTCAGCGCCTGAATGATTTATATCATACCTTAAGCGAAATCAATCAAGCGATTATAAAAATATCCAATGAAACAGAATTATTTAATACCTTATGCCAAATAACGGTACGTTTTGGTAGCTTAAATATGGCCTGGGTAGGTGTAAAATCCAACCCTGATCAGCAAATTGTTCCTATTGCTTGCGCAGGTCAAGGCGTTGAATACCTAGATACCGTCAAAATCTCAGCAAATTCGGCATTAGCAGAAGGACAAGGTCCTATAGGGAGGTGTTATCGAGAACAAAGAATTATTGTCATAAACCGTTTTATGGATGATTCTAGGACTAAACCCTGGCAGCAAGCCGCAGGAACATTTAATTTTGCCTCTATCTGTTGTATTCCGATTATCCGTGGATCTGAATGCTATGCTGTATTGAGTGTATATTCACAAACCGAAGGTTATTTCACCAATGAAATCATCAAGTTGTTGACAGAGTTGGGCGAGGATTTAAGTTTCGCCCTGGCAACATTTGATCGAGAGACCGCGCGAAAAAAAGCCGAAGATGAACTGTATTTATCAGCCCAGGTTTTTTCCCAAAGCCAGGAAGCAATCTTGATTACCGATAAAAATAACCATGTCATTTCCGTCAATCAAGCATTTACCCGGATTACCGGTTATACAGAACAAGAGGTAAAAGGAAAAGACCCTGAAATTTGGGCATCAGGACGACAAACTATTGATTTTTATCGCTTGATGTGGGAAGAAATCAATAGTTTAAATTACTGGCAGGGCGAAACCTGGAATCGACGTAAAAATGGTGAAATCTATCCTGCCTGGATGAGTATTAGTTGCCTCAAAGATGCACAAAATAAAGTTTCTCATTATGTCGCTATTTTTTCAGATATTTCTCAACATAAGGAAGCAGAGGCGCATATAGAGCATCTAGCACATTATGACCCACTAACGGATTTACCTAACCGAGTATTATTAGAAACGCATGCAAATCAAACATTGATCACTGCAGAACGGAATCAAACACAATTTGCTTTATTATTTTTAGACTTGGATCGCTTCAAAAATATTAATGATTCATTAGGCCATCCTGTCGGAGACAAATTACTCATCGAGGTGGCCCGACGTTTAAAAGCACTGGTCCGCGAAGAAGATACGGTTGCTCGTTTAGGAGGCGATGAATTTAATATTCTACTACCGGATACCGATTTTAAAGGTGCAGGACGCGTTGCCGAAAAGATTATCGCGTCTTTTAATCAATCTATTGTAATCGCGAATAATCAACTACATATATCGACTTCGATTGGAATCAGCTTATTTCCAGAAAATGGTCACGATTATGAAACGCTGCATAAGAATGCGGATACCGCTTTATATCAAGCCAAAGCAAAAGGCCGCAATCAATATCAATTTTTTACCCAGAAAATGCAGCAACAATCTTTACAGAGACTAAAAATCGAAACCGCTCTGCGCCAGGCCATCCACAATAAGGAATTTGTTTTGTATTACCAACCCCAGGTCGATGCCATCAGCCATCAAATCATGGGCGCTGAAGCCTTGATACGCTGGCGACATCCCGACTGGGGCATGGTGTCTCCGGCAGATTTTATTTCGATTGCAGAAGACACCGGTTTGATTATGCCTATAGGCGATTGGGTATTACAAGAGGCAGTGCAGCAAATAAAAATCTGGCATCAGGCAGGGTTTGACGATTTAACGGTAGCGATAAATCTGTCGATGGCACAATTTCATGAGCAGGCGCTGGTGGAAAAAGTCACCACTACCCTGGAACAAGCGCAATTAAGCCCTAGGTTTCTAGAGCTTGAGCTCACCGAAAGCATGGCCATGAAAAATGCTGAAGAAGCCATTATGATTACACAACAGTTGGCTAAAACCGGCGTTCAACTATCCATAGATGACTTTGGAACCGGTTACTCTTCCTTAGCTTATTTACAACGCTTTGCTCTGGACAAACTGAAAATTGACCAATCCTTCACGGCTAAAATTGTTAAAAACCAGGGCACTGAAAATATTGTCAATGCCATTATCAGTCTGGCTAACAGTCTGAATTTAAAAACCATTGCAGAAGGCGTTGAAACAGAAGAGCAGCTCCAATTGTTACGGTCAAAAGGCTGTCATCAAATCCAGGGATACTATTTTTCCAAACCCTTGCCTGCCCGTGAATTTACAGCATTGCTAGAAAAAAGTTAGGGAGACTAATCAATCCAGCCCAAGCTTTTTCAATCGATACCGAAACGAGCGAAATGTTAAACCCAATTGCTTTGCTGCCGCTGTTTTATTCCATCGGTTCTGCTCTAAAGCTTGTGTCAACATTTTCTTTTCAATAGTTTCCAGATATTCTTCCAGCGATTGAACTGAGGAGTCGAACGACTCATCTGATACCGTTTCTGCTCCGATGGGCAAATTCAGATCATCTACATCAATCGTATCACCATCATACAGTGCAAGTGCTCGTTCCAAAATATTCTCCAATTCCCGTACATTCCCTGGAAAGGAATAATGCTGTAGCGTCCTAATGGCACTATCGGTCAATTTTGGAGCGCTTATTTGATTATTTTTCGCCAGCTTGGCAAGTAGAAATTCAGCCAATTGTGGAATATCTGACGCGCGCTCACGTAAAGGCGGCAAATGCAGTTCGATAACATTCAAACGATAATATAAATCCTGTCTAAAATCGCCGCTCTGTACCATTTTGCGTAAATCTTTATGGGTTGCACTTAAAATACGAACATTCACCGTCTCCTCGTTTTGCCCACCGACCGGCCGAACTTTCTTTTCCTGAATCGCGCGTAACAATTTGACCTGTAATGACAACGGTAAATCGGCAATTTCATCCAGAAAAAGGGTGCCACCATCAGCCACCTGAAATAACCCCTTCTTATCCGATACCGCACCGGTAAAACTACCTTTTTTATGACCAAAAAACTCACTTTCCATCAATTCATGTGGAATAGAACCACAGTTGACGGCGACAAAAGCACATTCACTTTTTGGGCTTTGCTGATGAATCAAACGTGCCACCAGCTCTTTACCCGACCCGGACTCCCCACTGATATAAACCGGTGCCTGGCTACGCGCCAGTTTTTGGATTTTTGAGCGGATATCTCGCATGACGGATGAGTCACCGAGTAAAATATCGCGCATACGGCGGTCTTTAGCTTTCTGTACCGGCCCTGAGAGCTGTAGTGCATTCTGCACCAGTTGCCGCAATGCCGGTAAATCAACAGGCTTAGATAAAAAGTCAAATGCGCCCAGCTTCATCGCCCTAACCGCAATATCCATACTGCCAAATGCTGTAATAACAATGACCGGCACCTGGCCATAATTCATTTGCATCAACTCCACTAATGCCAATCCATCACCATCGGGCAGCTTCATATCGGTCAAACATAAATCAAAAGCATAGCGCTCCAACAATTGCTTAGCCTCTGCAATCGTCGCCGCACAATGTGCTTCAACCCCCATTCGGGATAACGTTATATTCAGCAATTCCCGAATATCGGGTTCATCATCAACGATTAAAGTCAGTGGTTTAGTCATACATCAAGTGTCTGTTGGCGTGCGTTTATTACAGTCAGCGTGAAATCATTTTTATCATTCTGGTAAGTATAGTTTAATCGGGCCTGATTCAATGCGGCCAATTCGCGGGAAATATATAGCCCTAAACCTGTCCCGCTCGTCGAGGTTGTAAAAAAGGGTTCAAACAAATGTTGTTGCACCTGCTCATCAATTTCCGGTCCTGAGTTCATCACGTGAATCTGCACCTTATCTTGCACCAGAGTAACGTCGATAAAAATCGGCTGCTTGTCATCGCCATATTTCAAAGCATTACGAAATAGATTAGATAATATCTGGCGCAAATGCCCTTCATCTATTTCAATTCTTATATCTCCCGCCACCATATTGATCCTTATGCTACGATCAGTTTCCAGCTCTTCACGTAAATTTTCAACAAAATCAGGCAACCACTGCTCAAGATGGATAGTACTTTTCCGAGATATTTTCCGCCGTGACAAATGCAAAATAGACTCAATAATTTCATTCACCCGTTGACTATGGGTATGAATAATTTCAGTCAATCGCAGGTCTTGCGGTGATAAGCCTGGGGCCTCTGACAATAATTGAGCGGCATGACTGATAGCACCTAACGGGTTTCTTATTTCATGCGCCATACTGGCCGTCAAACGACCTAAAGAGGCTAGCTTACTTTGCTGTAAGCGTTGATTGTATAACGCAATATCCTCCAAAATGAGCATATAAAATGTGTTTTCGGCGATTTTAAGACTAGAGAAGCGGACCTGAACTTCATTGCCACAGCTTAGCATCACAATTTTAAAATCGGACTCAGGGTGTCGCTGCCACTGCTGCAAAGCCTCTGCCAGTGCTTTTTCCTGAACACTCAATTTCCCAGCCAAATGATGCTGTTGTAATAATTGCGCGGCCGCCTGATTATATAATTCAACCCTAGCGTCAATATCCAGAATCAAAATACCACTTTGCATATATTGAATGATATGCTGGTTTAACTCCTCCAGCTGCACAATCGTTTTTTGCCGTTCATGTGCCAATAATTCAGAGCGCTCAGTACGTTGTGCCATCACTACCGAAAGCAAGGCAATAGTAAAATACGAAGCGCCCAGCATACCGGAATAGGTTAAACTGGATGTTGATGCGTTATTGTGCAAAATGGCATAAACCTGTTCGAATAAAACCGCCAGGCTGGCCATTGCGGCAAATAAAAAAGCACAACGCCCGCCCACCAGCATACCACCGGCAGCAATGGAAATAACCAGCAAAATACCAATACCGCTACTAACCCCCCCACAAGCATGCATCAACAAGGTAAGACAAATAATATCAATAAAAATAGTGAGTTGCGCTTGCGCCGTATACGATATTTTACGCCATAAAATCAACACGCCTGATAGCAAAATCAATATAAAATACACGCCGCCAACATTAAAATACAAAGGTCTGTCCAACATTTTCAGACTAGCGGGCAAAGACGGACTAAAATACAGCCCTATAATCACAATGGCCGTCAATAAGCGATAAATGAAAAATATTTTCAACAGTGCCCAGGCTTGTTCGACAGGAATACCGTATTTTTTTGAGAATGGACACGGATAAACGGTTGACGATATGTCGGAATTCATACCTTAAGTCTTGTTTTATTGAAGTTGAGCGAGTATAAACTTTTTAAGCATAGCATCATCTCCCACGCTTAAGCATTAAAAGGGAGTAACGCTAACACCCGAATCGGAGTTCTAATGAATATACACGAATATCAGGCAAAACAATTGTTCCGTGACTATGGCATTCCCGTTCCCGATGGCGCTTCTGCACAATCGCCTGAACAGGCGTTGGAGATTGCCCGTCGCTCTGACAACCATAACTGGGTTATCAAGGCCCAGGTGCATGCTGGTGCACGCGGCAAAGCCGGCGGGGTTAAATTTGCAAGCACGCCAGAACAGGTTGTTGAATACACAAAACAACTGCTTGGCACACGTCTGGTAACGCATCAAACCGACGCAAAAGGACTCCCCGTCAATCACGTCCTGATTGAAGCCGGCACCGCGATCAAAAACGAGTATTACTTAAGCTTGTTACTCGACCGTAAAGCAGAAAAGCTGTTATTTGTCGCTTCTGCTGCTGGCGGCATGGATATTGAAGCGGTAGCTGAACAAACACCGGATAAGATTATCGAAACCCATATTCACCCGGCAGCCGGCTTGCAAGCCTACCAATGCCGCAAAATTGCCAAAGCCTTAGGCCTGCTAAACAAAGACTTAAGTAAACAACTCGCCCAGATCATGCAGGGCATGGTCAATCTGTTTATTGACAAAGACGCCAGCCAAATTGAAATTAACCCGCTGGTTGAAACAGAAGACGGGCAACTGTTAGCACTGGACGCCAAAATCAATTTCGATGATAACGCCCTCCCCGCCCATGCCGATATTCAAGCGCTGCGCGACCCAGAGCAAGAAGATGCCACAGAAAACAAAGCCAAGCAATTTGATTTGAGCTATGTCACGCTCGATGGCAATATTGGCTGTATGGTCAATGGTGCGGGGCTTGCGATGGCAACAATGGATCTGATAAAACTCAAAGGCGGACAACCGGCTAATTTTCTGGATGTCGGCGGAGGCACCGATGCCAAAAAAGTCGCCGAAGCCTTTAAACTGATCCTGTCAGACAACAAAGTCAAAGCAGTACTGGTTAATATCTTCGGCGGCATCGTGCAATGCAACATCATTGCCGAAGGCATTATCGCCGCCGCCAAAGAACTGCATTTAAACCTGCCGGTTGTCGTTCGCCTGGAAGGCACTAACGCCCAGGAAGGACTGGAGCTGCTCAATATATCTGGACTGGGACTGACTGTTTGTGAAGACTTGAATCAGGCAGCCGAACGGGTTGTCGCATTAGCCGGAGAACACGCATGAGCATTCTGATTAACCAGCAAACCAAAGTTATTTGCCAAGGCTTCACCGGTAAGCAAGGAACGTTTCATTCCAAACAAATGCTGGACTATGGTACCCATCTGGTTGGCGGAGTTACTCCAGGCCGCGGTGGCCAGCAGCATTTAGGGCAACCGGTTTTTGATACGGTGGATGAAGCCGTTAAAACCACCGGCGCTGAAGCCAGTGTTATTTATGTCCCCCCCTTTTTTGCGGCCGATGCCATACTAGAAGCCGTTGATGCCGGTATAAAATTGATTGTCTGTATCACCGAAGGCATTCCAGTATTGCACATGCTCAAAGTCAAAGCCGCCATGCAAGGCGTCGATGCATTATTAGTCGGCCCTAACTGCCCCGGTGTTATCACGCCCGGGGAATGCAAAATCGGTATCATGCCAGCCCATATTCATCAACCAGGCAAAATTGGCATTGTTTCCCGTTCAGGCACCTTAACCTATGAAGCCGTATTTCAGACAACACAGCAGGATTTAGGCCAATCGACCTGCGTTGGTATCGGCGGCGACCCACTGCATGGCATGAACTTTATTGATGTCCTGAGTCGTTTTCAGGACGATCCTCAAACCGAAGGCATTATCATGGTGGGTGAAATTGGTGGCAGCGAAGAAGAAGAAGCGGCTGACTATATCCGCGCTAACGTGACAAAACCGGTCGTCGCCTATATTACTGGACGCACTGCACCACCAGGAAAACGTATGGGCCATGCTGGAGCTATCGTTACTGGCAACAAAGGTACTGCTGTCAGCAAGGTCAATGCGCTGAAAGCCGCCGGCGTTGAAGTTGTCGATTCCCCAGCCGACCTCGGCGCCGCTATAGTTGATTATGTATAATAAATGATGGGGGGTTGGTAACGACGCCTTGCGCTTGGTATCCATGCAGTCGCCCCATCGACAACCCTTAATTTACTTAAATCAATGACTCTACGCATTGCACTTGCCCAAATCAATACCACCGTCGGCGATTTTGACGGTAATGTTGCTAAAATTATCGACGCCGCCCATCAGGCTGAGGAGAATCAACAGGCCGAGCTAGTGATTTTTCCGGAATTGACGGTAACCGGCTACCCGCCGGAAGATCTGCTGCTCAGACCCGATTTTATCAATCAAGCATGGGATAGCGTACAACGGCTTTGTCAGTCTGTAACAAATATCGGCCTGGTTATCGGCTTTCCACACCGGCAAGACAACAAACTGTATAACAGCGCAGCCTTTATCCTCAATGGCAAAATCGAAGCGCTTTATCACAAACAAAAACTCCCCAATTATGGTGTATTTGATGAACAACGCTACTTCGCACCGGACGATAGCCCTTGCCTGTTCCACTATAAAAACACCGCATTGGCACTGACCATTTGCGAAGACATCTGGCACGACGATGTCGTCCGCGCGAACAAGGCCGCCGGTGCCGACATTATTCTAGCCCTCAACGCCTCACCTTTTCATGCGGGGAAAATTCACCAGCGCGAACAAGTTGTCTGCGATCAGGCAAAAACCAACCACATCGCCATCGTCTACGTCAATCAGGTCGGCGGCCAGGATGAACTGGTATTTGATGGTGCATCATTCGTCACCGATACAAACGGTCGCGTCACCTTTAGGGCACACGAGTTTGAAGAACAAATCAGCACCATCGAATTTTCCAACCGATCCCCAGCCCCCGCCGACTGTGCGCCACTGTATCAACCTGTCGCCAGCGAATACAAGGCCCTAGTGCTCGGTGTCAAAGATTATGTGCGTAAGAATGGTTTTAAGGGCGCGTTACTCGGTTTGTCCGGTGGCATTGATTCTGCGCTGGTATTGGCTATTGCCGTTGATGCGCTGGGCGCTGACAATGTGGACGCGGTATTGATGCCATCGCGCTACACCCAGAATATGAGTAATGAAGATGCCATCAAAGAAGCCCGCGCCTTAGGCGTCAACTACCACATTATTCCGATTGAACCTGCCGTAACCGCTTTCAATGAGATGTTAAGTCCAATCTTTGAAGGCCAAGCCAAAGACACCACCGAAGAAAATATCCAGGCACGGTGTCGCGGTATTATTCTAATGGCCTTATCCAATAAACAAGGAAAATTGCTGCTGACAACAGGCAACAAAAGCGAAATGAGCGTAGGCTACGCGACTCTGTATGGCGATATGGCCGGCGGCTTTGCACCGATCAAGGATGTACCCAAATTACTGGTTTACAAGCTCGCTGAATATCGCAACCAGCTCTCGCCTGTCATTCCGCAACGGGTGATTGATAGGCCTCCTTCTGCCGAACTGGCTCCCGACCAGATCGATGCCGATTCACTCCCGCCTTATGATGTTCTCGACCCCATCTTGGAAATGTACGTGGAACAAGACAAATCCGCCGCCGACATCATTGCCGCAGGTTTTAACCCGGCCGATGTTGAACGCGCAATTTCACTCGTGGATCGTAATGAATACAAACGTCGCCAAGCACCACCTGGCGTACGCATCACACCGCGTGCCTTCGGCCGTGATCGCCGTTACCCTCTGGCATCTGCCTACCGCGGTACACAAACTATGAAACGCTCATGATGTTCAATTTAACGCCCGAAATCATCGGCTATATCGCCGCTACACTGACAACCACATCGTTTTTGCCGCAGGCAATCATGACGATAAAAACACGCAACACCGACTCACTCTCTCTTGGCATGTATTCCGCCTTCACCTTAGGCGTTTTGCTATGGCTAATTTACGGCCTGAAAATTGGCGATAATGCAATTATTTTTGCTAACGCCATCACCCTGCTATTAGCCGGTTCAATCTTACTCATCAAATTGATTAACGGCTTCAAAAAGTAAACAGAACAACATCTTTGCTCAATTCAACTGAACCTTCAGTCCATCAACGGCAACCGGTAAAAACGTCGTCAGGATTTTATCGCCATTGTGTAAATCTGGGCTATACACCAGAATATCGTCCCCAAAGTAGCCTTTCTGCTCAACTTGCAAGGCTTGCAGTCGATTTGATGAACTAATCCGGTAAATACGCTGGTTGTCATACATCGCTGTCTGCGGAATCAACACAACATTCTGCTGTAACGGCCGACTTAGCTGTAACGCAACAACCTCGCCTAAATGCAGTTGATCGCCCGCCGTCTGTACTGAAAACAAGCCATCAATACCCCGCGCATCAGCCTTCCCGGCTAGGCGGGTTAATTGTAAAGAAAACTTTCCAGAGGCGGCATCCCCCTGTGCCGTCAGAATTTGTCCAGCATTTAACGCATTCTGAATTTCAGCCTGATAAGAAGCTGGAATTTTAGCGCGAACTTCCAGACCATTGAACGGATAAAAACTCAACAAAACCTGACTGTCTTTAACCGGATCGCCTTGCGTCACATCGACCGATGCAACGATACCGAAAAAAGATGCCACAATACGGCTGCGTAGCCAGTCCAGTTCAGCCAACTCAACATCGGCAACCGCCGATTCCAAACGCGCCTGTAATTGCAATAATCGAGCCTGATGATCGGCAACGGCACGCTTCCGGTTAATCAACACCAAATATTGGCGATTGACCGCTTCTTGGGCCTGATCCAGCGTTGCTTTTGAACCCAGTTTTTTCTTCAGCAAACGTTGCGCCCGTTTAAGCGCAGTTTGCAACAAGGCCAGCACCTGTTGTTCATGCCGAATCGACTGCTTATCGGCCTGATATTGAATTTTTTCGCTCTGAATTTGCGCTTTAAGTTCCTCAACTTTGGCTTTGGTGCGCGTCAAATAGGGCTTAAAATCGCCAGGATCAAGCCTCAGTAGCAATTGTCCTGGGTTGACACGCTCACCTTCTCGCACTAAAACTTCAGCGACCCGGCTTTTTTTCGGCGCAGCCGCCTTAACCAGTTCCGCTGTTTCAACCTTGCCATAGAGTGTAACAGTGGGCGCTAGATTCTGGCGCTTTACCGTTATCGCCTCTACCTGCCACAAACGCTCTTCTTCAACCGTTGCCACGGTTTCGGGCCGAGTCAGCATCAACAGTACAAATACACCGACGCCCAAAGCCACAATGAACACAGGCAATACGCGCTTAAAAAGTGACTGTTCAGACCATTGTTTGAGCCGTTGCCACATGATTTAAGCGGCTACCTCGGCTTTTTCCTTATCAAAATAGCGCGCTAGTAATCCGTGCTGTACATCCATTTTCGGCATCGGAATATTGACTTCATAACCACCGCCGAGCGCTTCTTGCATAGCATGGCCATAACGGTCTTCCATATGTTCAACGACCATATCATGATTCCCTTGTGGCAAAATAACCTCAATCCGGTCACCCACAGCAAATTTGTTTTTCACCAGAATTTCGGCCATGCCTTTTTCATCATTGTAGCCGACGATTTCACCACAAAATTGTTGTTGATGGCTTTTGGAGTAGCCGGTGATATAGTTCTGTTGTTCATGGGTATGATGACGTTGGTAAAACCCATCGGTATAACCGCGGTTTGCCAAGTTCTCCAGTACGCCTAATAAATACGGTTGAAATTCACGCCCGGCCAATGCATCATCAATCGCTTGCCGGTAGGCTTGTGCAGTACGCGCGACATAAAAATGCGATTTGGTGCGGCCTTCAATTTTCAGGCTATCAACCCCTAATTCGACCAAGCGCTGCACATGTTGAATTGCGCGCAGATCTTTGGAATTCATGATATAGGTGCCATTCTCATCTTCCATCACCGGCATCAATTCACCCTTACGCCCTTCTTCTTCCAGAAAATAGACCTTATCGGCCAAAGGATGGCGCTCGCCACCACCACAACCGCCCTGATTTAAATCAGACATTGATAACGCCGCACTATCCAGTACATAATCGCCTTCAGCATTTTCATGCGCAGGCAAGGTGTCGTATTTCCAACGGCAGGAGTTAGTACAAGTGCCCTGGTTCGGATCACGGTGATTAAAATACCCCGACAGCAGACATCGGCCAGAGTAGGCAATACACAGGGCGCCATGCACAAATACTTCCAGTTCCATATCCGGGCATTCCTGACGAATCTCTGCAATTTCATCTAGCGATAATTCGCGCGATAAAATAATGCGCTCAACCCCCATTTTTTGCCAGAATTTGACGCTGGCATAATTAACCGTATTGGCTTGTACCGATAAATGAATCGGCATCTCCGGCCATTTTTCCCGCGTCATCATAATCAGACCTGGATCGGCCATAATCAGCGCATCAGGCTGCATAGCAATAACCGGTTCCATATCATCAAGAAAAGTTTTTATCTTGCTGTTATGCGGAATCACGTTAGCCGCAATGAAAAACTTCTTAGCCTGTGCATGTGCCTCGGCTATGCCTTTATGCAAGTTATTTTCCAAAAAATCATTATTCCTGACCCGCAAACTATAGCGTGGCAATCCGGCATATACCGCATCCGCGCCATAGGCAAAGGCATAACGCATATTGCGCAGAGTTCCGGCGGGCGATAAGAGTTCAACGTTTTTCATAAAGACAGCATCATAAAGTTTTTTCAGGGCCAGTTATTTTAACACTTTCCCCATCATCTTCCGAAAAACCAACTATTTTAGTCAGTTTCCTATCGGCTGCGCGAGTGCATCGGCCACGATTGCTTTGACATTGCTGCCAGTCAGCGCCATCAAAAAGGCTTCCAGTTCGTCCATTTCGACTGTGGAAAGTTGCAAGGGATGAAGCAACGCGTCCTGGTTTTTATTGACAACACCACCGCGATTGTAAAACTGAATGACATCTTTCAGCGTTGCAAATGAGCCATCGTGCATATAAGGCGCCGTCAATGCGATATTACGCAAACTCGGCGTTCTGTATTTCCATAAGTCTGCTGGATTCTGGGTGATTTCGTAAAGGCCTAAATCATTTGGCTTCGGTTCTGAAACCTGTTCGATAATGTCACGTGCAACATCGACAAATACGCCCGGTGCCAGCTGAATTTTCTGCGGCGTATTGTCGCCCATGCTTTGCCGATAACCGACTCCCGTGTTGTGGAGTTGATTATCGGTAAACAGCGCATATCGTTCGGTGATGGTATGGCACTGACTGCACTGTGCTTTACCTGTAAATATTCGAAAGCCACGCTTCACTTTATCTGAAACAGCATTTTCTTGTTTACCATAATACCAACGGTCAAAGGGCGAGTTGGCCGACACTAAAACCCGTTCATAACTCGCTATCGCCTGGACTAAGCTCATCATATCCACATCGCGCCCGAAGACAGCCTGAAAACGGCCTTGATAATCCGGCAGACGGCGAACTTTTTCAAGCACCGCGCCAATGGATGGATTACCCATCTCGTTATGCGCAAGCAATGGCCCTAAGACCTGTTGCTCCAGGTTATATTCCCGCCCATCGTGAAACAGTCGGGTCAAATACGCCACATTATAGATTGTTGGACTATTGCGCCTGACGGTGCGCCCTTCTATGCCAACGGCCGTCGCCATTTCATGGCTGGTGAAACCTTGTTCCGGTATGTGGCACATGCCGCAGGAGAAGGTGTTGTTCAGCGATAGACGCCGATCAAAAAATAGTTTTCGCCCCAAGGCAATTTTCTCAGCTGTGATCGGATTGTTTGCCGGAACCGGAATGGCTGGCAAACCTAATGGCGGCTGTTTCAGATAATCCAGAAAATCGATCGCAGCAACAGGCTGCGTTTTTGGCAGCGCTTTCGCCGTCGCATTTTCTGATAATTCTGACAATAAAGTTTCGATATCGGTGATCAGTGTATCCGCATGCAGAAAATCCACGCTGTAAATAGTGCGAATCTGCTTATGAGTGTCGATTAAATAGACCTTGAGCAGATGCGAAAACGTACCGGTAAAGTGCCCCTGTTCATCATAGACCTTTTGCACATTTTGCCGATAATGTTCCAGTATCGGCTCAAGCTGTTGCTCTGATGCCGTAGTCAAAAAACGCCAGTCCAGGCCGCTGTCTTTAAAGCTCTTTCCATAGCGTTTCATGGCCTCCGGGGTGTCATGAAGCGGATTGAAACTTAAGGTCAGCAATCTGATTTTTTGGGCAATATCCGGCTGTTTCTGCAAACGCAGGCTGATTTTATGAAACACGGCCGTGGCCAGCGGACAACCGTTGATATCACTGCAGGTTGAATAGATAAAACTCAGCAAAACCAGTTTATCGCCCATTAAATCATGCAGCATCAAACGATGTCCTTCAGAGTCAATCACCTCGCCATCGGCCGCTTGTTCGATCACCGGCAACTGATAACTGCCCGGTGGGTCTGCTTTGAAAGCCAACGGTTTATAGCCGGGAGCTAAATCCGCCCAAACCTGACCGAACAGACTACAAAAAACAAGCATCCATAACGCATTACGCATAAATCACATCCCAAAAATAGACATCCCTGTCTGTTTACACGCTATTATTGCTGCAACCACCCTGCCAATACGGGTAGCTTAGGCGGGGTCGTTTTTTGCGCATAAAGTGAATACGCCCCAAATCGCATCTGATGCGGCCGACCTAATTTTTGCTTGATAAAATCAATGGCAAACTGTTGTTTAAGCTGCTTACCATCCCATTGGTAGAGCTTCAGGTATTGCTCATTGTCTTTACCTTTTTTATCCCAATTCGCCAATAATGATGACGTGTAATACAACCGCTTACCATCCCAACTGGACGAAACCATATTGACCTGAGCACCAATTTTCTGTTCGAAAATCTGCTTAGGATTAAACGGATCGGAAATATCAAACGCCCGAGTTTTTCCATCCATAAAAGTATTCACCCATAACAAACCATCATCGCTTTGAATAGAAATATCAACCGGTAATGGAATTTTGGCCGGGTCACCGATATCCGCTACGGCTTTGCTTTGCCATTGCCCATGCTCATCTTCATAAATCAGCCAGATTTTCGAGGTCAGAGCCGTCGTGGTAAAGCAGTAGTTATGATTGGGATCCCAGGCACAACGGATTTCCAGCGGTGCCCCTGGCACATCGAAAACTTTTTTCGGCTGCCGGGTATGAAGATTCCACTGCACAACCGTATTACCGAAGCGTTTCATCGCTTCTGCATCGCCCAGCATTTTGCCAAAATCCATCATGTAATTGGACCAGCCGGTAAACGATGACGTAAACATGGCATTTTTGCGCGGCAATACTCTAACATCGTAACCATAGCCATCGGCATATTGGCCGGTTTTAACCGCACCTCGCAGCTTCCCGTCAGTCGGCATCCAATGCGTGGTGATATACTCACCGGCATTGCTGTATTCCACCAATGCCGTACGCCCGCCATGATCTTTATTATTGGAAAGACCGGTAATCATCATCGTGCCAGGCAAGGCATACATGGTATGGGGGCCGACCACACCACCACTTTTTTCGACAAAATCGGTAATGACTTTAGTTAATTTAGGATGGGCGGGATTAGTATGCACATCGAAAATAAAAATTTTACTGGTATCCAGGCCACCAGCCCACAGAAATTGTCGATCATCGGTAAAGCCGGAATGGTGCGCTTCATTACGGCCACCGACTGATATACTGTCGATGACTTTGCCAAAGTGGGGGGATTTTGGATTCACATCCACCGTCACCAGTTTATCCTGTTCATCACCAACCCCTTCCATGCCCAAAGTCCAGACATAGACAAAATCCTCCTGACCGGTAATCTTGGCCATGTAAGGCGATTGGCACGTTTCATCGGCAGACACCGGAACAGACAGCAAAAAACTGCCGGTCATCAAAACAAAACTGCGCATCAGCACTGATATTTTTATTCGCATTATTCCTTCCTCTTTTGTTAAGGATTTTTTGAATCAGGCGGTTGCCAATCCAGCCTGAGTCTATTCCAACACCTATTCGGCCGTCGTCGGATCAATAACGGTCTTTATTTCAGACACTTTATTGGCTGGAAAGCCACCTTGTTCAGCATGCCGCCGAATCGTTTGCTCATCCGGCGCGATATAAACACAATACACCTTGTCATCGGTCACATAGCTTTGCAGCCACTGAATCTTAGGCCCCATTTTGTTCAATACTTCACAGGATTTCATCGAGATCTGTTGTAAATCTTCGGCCGTCAAATCGCCAGCCCCCGGTATTTCACGTTCGATAATGTATTTTGGCATAATGCCACCTCCTCTTGAATATTAGACCGGTCGTTTTTACATATAAAAAACAACACTATTCAGGTTATCCCCTGAACCCCATAAAACAAGCCATCTGCAATGAACACCATTATGATTTTCACGGCCTATGACTCTCACTCAACTCAACGGATAAAATAATCCTCGAGCAAAAACCGACAACATTCTTCCAAGGGCTTTGCCGATTGCTCTATTTTCATCCGCAATAAAGCCCCTTGCCAATGATTGGTCAGCAAATCGGCCATATACTCAGCATCCAAATCAGTACGGACGGAGCCTTGCTGCTGCGCTTTTTGCAACGCCCTTCGCTGCAAGTCCCGATATCGGTTGACTACCCGTTTCAACGCTTTCTGGCACGCAGGACTATTATCACCAAGCTCGCCCATTAAATTGCCCAATAAACAGCCACCTTGAAACCCGGCCTGCTCCAATTCAACAATCAATTCCTGAAAATAATGTTTCAATGCAGCCAAGGCATCCTGTTCATTATCGTGTAAATGCTGATTCAAGCGTTGAATAAACGGCTCAATATAATGCTCGATTGCGGCAACAGCAAAACTCTCTTTACTGTCGAAGTAATGATAAAACGAACCTTTAGGTACTTTAACACTTTCCAGCAATTGCTTTAAACCAGTACCATGATAGCCCTGAGTCATCAGCATCGCGACACCTTGATCAAGAAGTTTTTGTCGCTTTATCTCTTTAGCGCAGCTCATTGTGTTCATAGCCAAATTATGCGACCAGTCGTCTAATAAAGCAATTTTTGTTAGCCGTATAGAAAAAACTCATATAAAAAACCGAGCCTGATTTATCTGTTGCAATAATACCTGCTACCATTGAATAATACACCGATATTGAGTTAATCTGAATACATTGCACCAAAATCGAGGTTAAAAACGATAAATTACTTTGAAAAAGCAGGCCGCGTGGTTCTATTTGTTCACAAAATCAACGCTTCCTGACCATCCCTTAAAGCAGCAAAAATTAACGTGTACCTGAATCCATGACATCTGAATTGTGGCAAAACATCATAGGCATCTTCTTGGCTTTCTTCGCTATCATGAACCCAATCGCTAACACTGCCGCTTTTGTCAGCCTGACTGACAACGAAGATCGTTCTATTCAAATAAAAATTGCGATCAAAGCCTTAACCTTATCCTTTTTTATCGTTGTCGCTTTTGCCCTTTTTGGCAAAACCCTGTTTCATTTATTTGGCATTACCCTGCCGGCTTTAAAAATCACTGGTGGTGTACTTGTTTTTATAATTGGCTATCAAATGCTGCATGGTGAGACTTCAAAAATGCATACCCCACACAATGGTGATGACACAGAAATAGCAATATCCCCTCTTGCTGTCCCATTATTAGCAGGCCCAGGCACTATTGCAACCGCCATGAACTTTGCAGCAACCGGTGGCTGGATAGAAATATCTATCACCATAACCATGTTTGCACTCTTATGCCTAATTACTTTTATCTGCTTTGTTTTTGGCCAAAAAATAGTACAGACACTCGGTACGAAAAGCCTGAAGATTATAACCCGCCTGATGGGGCTGATCCTGGCTGTAGTAGGCACGCAAATGTTATTGTTGGGAATTTTTGAGGCCATTAGCACTTTTTCGTGATCACAAAAATGAGATAGTTTTATGGTCATACTAATCAATAACTTGTAGCTGCATGGCACTACAATGGCAAGGCAGGGTTAACTGCACGGTTTCATTCTCTGTGTTCTCAGTGGTTTCTGTGTCGATAAACGAGAGGCTAGCACGGTAATGGTGAACAGAGGATCATGGGCATGAGATTGGAGAACCTTTATGTAACATCAGTAATTAAATTAACTGATGTTACGCGAAAAAGCCTGTATGTTTAAACATATTGATGAAATGAGGTATTGACAGGGTGGCTAGAGGCGATAGCCGAAAACCATCAAAATGAGCAGCCTGAATGATGGGTCGTGAAAATTTTCCGGACCGAACTTACCCGCCAGGATTTACATGAAATTTCTATCTAACATTGCAGAAGCCTCCAGATCTGTCCGGGCTTTACTGACTGATGTTACGAGGTTTGATATTCTCAACCCCATCCTATGACAATTATTTTCTGAATAATCAATAGCTTATAAAATTCGAACTTTCCGTACAACAAAATATATTTCTGGTTACTTATAGATGAAAAGATTTTTAATGCTGTTGTTCTCCATATGGCGGCAACGATTTCGAATGTATTTGGCGGGTGCTGTAATGGGTATGTTGTTTGGTGTATTCGTACTTGAACCGCTCAATGATTTTGTTGACTATCATGAACATCAGATAGCATTGATTGAACCCTCAGTAACTCAATATCTTGTCAACGAGCTTAAAAAATCTTTGACTGGTCAAACACCAGAAAAAGCAATTTTTTATGCTCAGTTTGGGGCAATTCTAGGAATCGTCATAGTCTGGCTATATGGACTTCTACATCAGCGCATTCATCGAATAGAACAATTAAAAGAAGAGATTAACAAAGACCTGAGCAGCACCATTCGACAAGGAGAAAGCGATATACTGGAATTTAAGTCTTCATTTCGTTGGGACATGGAACAAAACCGCGTCAATCGCTCACTTGAAGGCGTTATCATGAAAACATTAGCCGGTTTTATGAATTGCCGCACTGGGGGAACCTTATTGATTGGTGTTGCTGACAATGGTGATATTTTGGGACTGGAACATGATTATCAGACACTAAAACGACAAGATCAGGATGGTTTTGAGCAAGCTATCATTACCGCAATTTCTTCTGTTTTAGGTGCTGACTTATGCCGGAATATAAAAATCCTGTTTCATGTTGCAGAAGGTAAAGAAGTTTGTCGCTTGATTATTTTACCCGCATCAAGACCTGTCTTTGTCAAGCAAGGCAAAGAACCAAAATTTTATTTACGCACTGGCGGTGGAACTCGGGAACTAAATATTCAGGAAGCGGTGGAATTCATCAGCAAACGTTGGCAAAAATGATTGGATCTGCCCACCCTGTCAACACGTTATCTAACATAATTCCAAAGCTTCCCTGAACTTTTCGATCGGCCCATTTAATCGAGCATGGTTTCAAAATATCCAGTATTCTAAACAAACCGAAATTGATATTCTCTACGCTGAAAGATACTTAGCTACAGGGTGGTTAAAAGGTCAATCATTTATCCTAAGACCCCGTTATTAAAGCCCCTTATAGCAAAGATCATAAGGGGCGAGACGACAAAGAATCTTTATTTTTAAGGATTAACGGGGATTAGATAACGACTATCCAGCCGCTGCCAGCGCATATCCGGTCCACGCCAGAACAGGTACAACCGTTCTCTACCCGTATAGTCAAAATACTGTAATTCGAGATCATGCTGCCCTGCGCTATAGTTTTTAGCAACAAAACGCCAACGCATGGTATGAACACCATCAAGATCGGCAACGGTTTTATCATCAATAATCAAACGACTGCCATCATCTGAAATCAAGAAGAAATAATAACTGCCGTCTTGCGGCAGTTTCAATGTAGCCCGAAAGCGAAAAGCAAAATGATCATCTCGATTACGATTAACCAGAGAGAAGTCATTCTGGATACCGGTGGCAACAGGCACCAGGCTATCGAAATCAGGTAACTGCTGCCAGTTGCCTTCATAATATTCATATCTCAGCCCCTGGCCGACAGTGACCGTCACCTGCCCGTAATCTTCACCGCCTCGGCCATCACTGACCTGATAGCTGAACACATCCTGACCATTAAACCCGACATCAGGCTGATATAGCAATTTATCGCCTTGCTGAGAAACGCTACCATGATCGGGCTGGGTAAATCCTGCAATATGCAATATGTCGCCATCGGTATCATTGTCATTGTCCAAGACATCAATGAGTATCTGAGTTTCCACTGTCATTTGCACGGCATCATCAGCCGCAACAGGAAAGCTGTTAACCGGCTCGGCCAGTCGCAAAGCATCCGATGAAATCAATTGCCGCTTGAAACCAGGCCCTTGCCAGCCTACCTGCATCTGCGGATTGCTGCCTACAGACACAAAATCTACCATAATTTGGTGTAAACCTGCCGTTAGCGCAAGCATTCCCGGCTGATCCGGTAAAGCCACATCCTGACCATCAATAGTGACTTTAGCCAAACCATTTGTATTCACATCAAATTGATAATCGCCTGTTGCTGGAATTAAAATTTGCGCATGGAAACGGATCCCGATCCCTTGGTCACGCTGTCTCGACTCCAGACTGAAATTATGCGAAATACCTGTCGCAACCGGCGTCAACCTCGAAAAATCAGGAAGCTGATTCCATGTCCCTTCAAAATATTGATAATGCGCACCCCAGCCAACATTGACCGTAACCCAGGCCGAAGCATTATGACCTTGACCATCTGTAATCGTATATTGAAAATTATCCTGTCCCACATAGCCTGGCGTGGGAGCATAGCGAATGCTGTCAGCATTCACAGCAACTTGCCCATGCTTTGCCGTACCAACTTCGACAATAGATAAGGCATCCTGATCGGCATCGACATCATTTTCCAGCACACTGATATCGACGGCGTCGCCTGCTTTTGTCACAGCAAAATCATCGCTCGCCGTCGGCGCATAGTTCACCACGGCTTCAGGCACCTTACTATCAAACCAAGCGGCAATCTGCGGACCTGATACATTGATTGCTCTAACCGCATCCGCGCCATTCACTTGCGCCGGATCGCTATACTCTCCGCACATGAAAATAGAGCAAACCATCATGCACCGATAATTTGAAAATTCTCAGTTAAAAGTGAGCGCAAATTGTCGACATGCTTTTCTGGCTCAGAAAAGAATGTCTCGCAGGCTATTTTGAATTCTTTGAATGTTTCATAATACTGGTCATATAAGATTTCTTTCTTGAAATATCGCCAGTACCGTTCAATCAAATTAAGATTCGGCGCATACGGCGGTAAAAACACTAATTCAATTCGCGACATTTCAAGAAATTGTCTGACAGCCTTTGATCGGTAGTAGCGTGCATTATCGCAAATGATGTAAATAGTCCCAGCCTTCGGGTAACGTTCTTCAATCGCCTTACAAAGATCAATCGTTGCCTCGCCATTGATGGTGTCATAGAAGCGGCAGACAGTATCCAGAGAATCGATATTGACTGCACCGTTGACATTGAGACGTTGACGCCCGGTATTACTCTGAATCGTGAATTCCACACCACGCTTAATCCAACCACAAGCCATTACAGGATTATGTTGTGGATGAACACCATCCATGAACAATATCAAGTCTTCGGGCTGCTTGTCTTCCTTTAGTTGTTGATATTTCTCAAGGAACTCCAGTTGGGCTTTTGCATTAGCTTTGCCGGGTATCAGCTTGGGCTTTTTATAGACATAACCCAAGCGATGCAGCAAGGCTGTCACACCGCGTTCACTATAGCGAACCTGCCAACGCTCTTTAATGTAAGCTGCAACCGATTTAGCGGTTAAGTGAAGATTTTTCTGCAGATATTCATCCAACTCGGTCGCTTCTGAAACCGATAAGAAACTGGCACTTCCAACATGCTGAGTTTGTAGGAGTTTAGCAAGACCACCTTTCTTATATTTTCGATAGTAGGTACGGATTGTATTGCGGTCAATGAGAAGTGCTTCGGCAACGTTTGTTGCTGACCAGCCTGAACCTAAAAGAATGATGGCTTTAACTCGGTCTGCATCACGTTTTTCTCGAAGCTCACCATGGGCTTCGCGCAAATCGGCTAATTCAGTCTCTGGAAGGGTGTAATTCGACATGGCCTTATTTTATATATTTCACTCCATTACGTCATCTTTTTTATGCTAAATTCTCATTTGCGAAGAGCGCTAAATGTCAACCAACCTGTCGCATTTTTTGCAATAATTTACGAAATGAATTTTATTAAGCTGCTTGACATTCTGTTGTGTTGAAATTTTCCTTATCCGGATTAGGGGCTGTTGCCATTTCACATAGGTAACCATAAAAGGCGCAAGCCAGAGCGATAGAGCCTTCAAAATTTCGTTTGAGTTTGTCATATCGCGTGGCGATCGCTCTGAAATGCTTAAGTCTTGCAAACACATTTTCAACGAGATGGCGATATTTGTAGAGACACCAATCCATTTCATCATTTCCCCGAGTTGAATTCTTTTTCTTGGGATAACAGGAACAGCCCCTTTGTCTTTAATTTGAAGACGTAATGCTTCACTGTCATAGCCTCTGTCAGCAACTATATAGTCACCTTTTGGGAGCTCTGCAACTAATTTCGGTGCTTCTTTACAGTCATGAACTTCGCCGCCTGTCACTGAGAAATGAATAGGAAGACCACAGGCATCAACGGCCATATGAATTTTACTGGTGTTCCCGGCGACAGATTTCCCTATCGCTGTTTCTTGTTCACAGGCCGCACCACTACTATGCTGATGTGCTTTCACAATACTCCCATCAATAAATTCCCATTCCAGGTCTGGATCAACAACCAAGGCGTTAAAAATACCCATCAGTTTTTCTTTACGAGACCAGTCATTGAATCGTTTATATACCGCATTCCAATTACCAAAAGCCGTGGGTAAATCTCTCCAGGGACAACCTACTCGCAAGCGATAAAAAATACCTTCGACTGTTTTTCGAAGACAAGGTTTGTCATAAATTCCCATTTTCAACATAATTATCTTCAGTTTCTCCCAAAGTTCATCCGTAAGCAGTTGTCGCGGCATAGTTTGCTTGTTTTTGAGTCAAAATAAACAATCTATGTGGCGGAGTTATTGAATTTCAAGGGGATTTTCAAAACGGCAACAGCCCCTAAGATAAACATGGCCAATGGGCGTTAAATTTCGTGTTTGTCGTCCATTCCATCGCTCTGGATTGTCTCTTTTTGCTTGCTCGATGACTCGTTTTCTTTTTTCGAGTACGGCGCTGTCTAAGCCGTTATGGCGTTGGTTGGGTGTTACAAACTTGAGCGCACTGTGTTGATGTTCATTGTTGAACCAACAAACGAAAGCTTCAACCCAGTTCCTGGCTTCGCTTAATGTTTTAAAAGGGTTTTCTGGAAAGGTATGATGATATTTGACTGTTTTAAATAACGATTCTGAATAAGGATTATCATTACTGACACGAGGTCTGCTGAACGACGTGGCAATGTCTAAATCGACCAATTTGGCCCTTAATGTTGCGCCTTTCATCGGACTGCCGTTGTCAGAATGTATCACCAATTGCTTTTTGTCGATGTTTTCCCGGCGAGCGATATCTTCGATCAAATCAGCAGCGTGTGCGCTTGATTCGGCATCATGAACTTGCCAGCCTACGATTTTCCGACTATAGATGTCCATCACCATGTAGAGGTAAAAATACTGCCCTTTGACGGGGCTTAATAAATACGTAATATCCCACGAGTAGATTTGATTGGCCTGTGGCTTTGAGTGACTGCGGTTTATTATGCTGACCTGCGGCTCCTTTAGCTCTGTGCTTAAGCTGGTTGTGGGCTTTCATGACACGATAAAAGGTTGATTCTGATGCGAGATAGCAGCCCAAATCCAATAACCTCGGAACGATTTGATGCGGCGTTAAAGCGCTGTATTCCGGTTTATTAATCACGGTGATGATTTCTTGCTTGATGGCCTCGGATAATTGATTGTGCACAGGCGCTGTATTGTGCAGTCGTAGGTCTTCTGAGAGTCCTTCTCCCCGGTTCCAACGCTGATAGGTTCGAGCTGATATACCCACCAGTTCACAGGCTAATTTCTGCCGCGCTCCATTGTCAACGGCTTCATCAATGAGTGCGCTGTAGTGTTGGCGATCTGAGTAGGCGATTAATCGGCCGCCTTTTCCCCCAGATCGCTTGGCACTTTTTGATAACACCAGTAAAGCCGCTGTTTCTGATAACGCTTTCTCTTTGCGGTTTAGCTCCTTATGCAAACGCTTGTTTTCTTGTTTGAGTTTTGTTTGCGCCTGTTTATATACGGATTCTGTTGATTTAGATTCTGACAAAATTCCGCTTTCCAGGTATTTAGATGATGTAAGTAGATGCCTTGTTCACGACAATAGGCGCTAGCCTGATCATCGGTGAGATGATGACAATGAACAATGGCTTCAAAACGTTCTACTGTATTCCAATCTTGAGGGCTTTTTTTTTTTGACATGTTTGACTCTGTTTTTCGAGTTGATTTTTCTTAGCTAACCGAATCCATTTTTGAAGTGTGGAGTAACCCACACCTAAAGTAACTGCAATTTGCTTTAGCGATTGTTCTGGTCTTCTGGATAATGCTTTTTCTAGGGGCTGTTGCCGTTTTGAAAATCCCCCTTGAAATTCAATAACTCCGCCACATAGATTGTTTATTTTGACTCAAAAACAAGCAAACTATGCCCCGACAAATGCTTACGGATGAACTTTGGGAGAAACTGAAGATAATTATGTTGAAAATGGGAATTTATGACAAACCTTGTCTTCGAAAAACAGTCGAAGGTATTTTTTATCGCTTGCGAGTAGGTTGTCCCTGGAGAGATTTACCCACGGCTTTTGGTAATTGGAATGCGGTATATAAACGATTCAATGACTGGTCTCGTAAAGAAAAACTGATGGGTATTTTTAACGCCTTGGTTGTTGATCCAGACCTGGAATGGGAATTTATTGATGGGAGTATTGTGAAAGCACATCAGCATAGTAGTGGTGCGGCCTGTGAACAAGAAACAGCGATAGGGAAATCTGTCGCCGGGAACACCAGTAAAATTCATATGGCCGTTGATGCCTGTGGTCTTCCTATTCATTTCTCAGTGACAGGCGGCGAAGTTCATGACTGTAAAGAAGCACCGAAATTAGTTGCAGAGCTCCCAAAAGGTGACTATATAGTTGCTGACAGAGGCTATGACAGTGAAGCATTACGTCTTCAAATTAAAGACAAAGGGGCTGTTCCTGTTATCCCAAGAAAAAAGAATTCAACTCGGGGAAATGATGAAATGGATTGGTGTCTCTACAAATATCGCCATCTCGTTGAAAATGTGTTTGCAAGACTTAAGCATTTCAGAGCGATCGCCACGCGATATGACAAACTCAAACGAAATTTTGAAGGCTCTATCGCTCTGGCTTGCGCCTTTTTATGGTTACCTATGTGAAATGGCAACAGCCCCTACTGATTGTACTTTAAATTCTTGGCTAAATACGCTCATTTTTGTCTCCTGATTTAAAATTTCCTAGGCGACAGGTATGTTGACATAGGGGGGTAACAAAGGCGCCGATGCATTGATACCGCCGCGGGAAGGGGCGGTGGAATGGCCGAGTGATGAAGATGGGAGAACTCATCCAAGAACAGCGATTGTTCAACGTTGCGCTGAAATCGGGAGAAAGGCATAGAAACAAGAAAGTGGTTATCATCAACGCAGCCTGGCTGAAACGGCTATGTTTCGCATCAAAACGCTCTTTAGTGGCCAATTAAAAAACCGGACCTTTGCGGCTCAGATGGTTGAGGCGTATCTCCGCGTCGGCGCAATGAATAAAATGACAGGCCTGGGTATGCCTGAAAGTTATTCTGTTTCATGAATAAAGACTGGAATTTAAGAAAAGAGTACGCTGTGGATTATTTATGCAACAAAGCCATTTGCAATTGTTGTTTAGCAACGATGCTGTTGAGTGTGTCTATCAATTCTTCCTGATAGGCTAACTTGATTTCAAGCTCTGTTATGCGACTTTCTGTCATTTTGTTTTGATATGTTTATAACCTAAATCTTCAATCTTTTTGATCAAATCCGCCTCACTGATAGAGCCATAAACCATTACCTCCTTGGTCTCAAGCTCTGCACAGGCATCCTGCACCCCCGGCATTTTTTTCAGGGCTACTTTTATTAAGGCGGCACAGGCAGGACAACTCATACCATCGACCAACAAACAAATTTCCGAAATTGCTTCAGATTTAATTTCAGTTTGGTCAGTATCCGGTTCAATACGCTGTCGCTGTTTTAAATTCCCTAAAATCGTGTCGATAATCTCGAGTAAATCAGATTTTTCTAACAAACCGGCATCGAAATCAATCACCGCCCTGCCACGTTCCTGATCAATCTCAATCGACTTAACTTCATGCCTTTTTTTCAGCAAAATCTGAAAAAAATAAGCCTGATTCATCGCGCCTTTCAGGACCGGAGAATATATTTCAATACGCCGGTCCCACGCCCGCTCCAGGCTGAAGTTTTTAAATTCAGAATTTTTATCATCCATGTTTTTATCTTTTATTCGTTAACTTGCCACGTTTATCTTGTGTTGAATAAACAATCAAAGCCTGTACAAAACTTAACAATTCTTCTGAAAAAATATCATTATGGCCATCCATAATATCTGAACTGACGCGAATATTCAGATAGGGATTATACTGTGATGTGCGCCCTAAGTGGGTTAATCGCAGATTCCCCATCACTCGGCTTTGCCCTTCTTCTGGACGCTGCCATTCAATCACATTATCTTTATTCAATGTAAGCACCGTATTATCCAATGTCAATTCATGAGTTAGTAATGGTGCAAAATGCCCTACCGCCGTTCTGTCGGCTTCACCCTCATCCAAAATCAACTTCCGCCGCCCCTGACAAGCTTCACGGGTTAACGTGTTATGTGTTTCCCAAAAAGTAGCGACCGCTTGACCTGCCCAAAACGCATATTTCGTGGCATAGTCAGTTTCTGATGTCAAAATAGCCAGACGAGGTGTTCGGCTATCGAGATAACTACAACGTGATTGTGCCAAATCATACAGTGGCGCAAATTGTAATGATTCAAAAGCTGGATTTAGCAACACTACCAAATCTCCAAAACCCTGCACCTGTCCGGAATAACTTTTACCCGGATGACTGTCAATAAAGCGATTGGCTAGAATCTGCGAGAGTGCATTATAAACAACCGCCCCGCCAAAACTGTGGCCGATAATAACGAGTCGACTTTTTTCCGCTGTCGATTGCGCTTCTTTGACATGCACCACTTGTTCGAGTTTGAGTAACAACTCTGTAACACCTAAATAACCGACATCCTGAGCCGTATTTTTTCTATCCCAGAATGTCAGGTATTTTATGCCAGGAAATTCAATAGACTCACCCCGCCAGCCCACATATACGCCAAAAACCTGACGTGGTTTATGTTGCCAGTTATGGCTTTGGCGAGATTCAATAGCACTGAGTTTTTGCAGGATGCCTTTAAAGCCTTCGATATTGGAATCACCAGGTTTAGCGTTATGATGCCAACCGTGCACAAAAACATTAATCAATACATCATGATCTGAGGACACTTTATACAGTTGATCTAAAACGGCTTGCAACTGCGCTCTGTCCCGCAATTGCCCCTGGTCATCGACTTCTACAAACCCTAACCAGTAGTCAGCAGGTGCCTTACCAATCTTTTGTACAGCATGAGATGCGCAATCCTCTGAAACGGTGACAGAACAGGAAGCATAGTTGGCTCGATAGATTTGATCTGATGCGCACCCTGTCAACAGTAAAAAACCAATAACTAACGTAAACAATCGCCTCTGTTTCATGTCGCATCTCCCCAAAAATATCATCTCAGCCACCAAACGATCGCTGAACATCTTTACAATGTACGCATTATTGCTTCATCATAACAGCGTTTTGTTATTGCTATAAATCACAATGTCTGAATTTTTATTTTCCCTGCGCGGTGTTCCTGAAGATGAAGCCGAACAAGTTCGCGCACTGTTGACCGAGCATAAGATTGATTTTTATGAAACCGATGCTGGAAACTGGGGTATTTCCATGCCGGCGTTATGGGTTCGGGATAAGGCAAGCTACCAACAAGCTCGCCTGTTATTGGATCATTATCAACAACAGCGTTTTATAGAACAGCGTGCCCTATACAACCAACAAAAACAACACGGCCGTCAACGCACCCTGTGGCAGGTTTTTTGGGAGCGCCCGGTAACATTTGTACTTTCAGTCGGCTTTATTGGCCTTATTATTTATCTGTCTATTCGTTTGCTACAGGATTTTGGCTTATGAAACCCGCTTATCGTGATTTTCTCGCCCTGCTCGTTTACTGCGGCTTTATTTTTTATTTATCATCACGTAGCAGTTTGCCGACACCGATGCTGTTTCCACATCAGGATAAATTCATCCATACCGGCGCTTATTTTGTCATGGGTGTCCTAACCTGGCGCTGGCTACGCCACCTGACTGCATCGGGGCTATTGAAAACCTGTGGTACGCTATTATTTTGCAGCGTATATGGCATCAGTGATGAATGACATCAATCTTTCGTACCAGGACGGGATGCAGATGCAGTCGATTGGGCCGCCGATACCTTTGGCGGCCTTTTGGCCGCGTATGTCTGTTTTTATCTTGAACGTTGGTCGCGCTTTAAAAAACGTCCGCTTTAACTGATTTTTTCAGCATAGTGCAGCATAAGCTGTAAATTCCGATTGCCACGAAATTCATTGATGTCGAGTTTGTAAACTGCCTGAATCTGCCGTGTGCCCAACCAGCTTTCCGGTTTTTCTACAAAAAAAGCGATAGCATCTAGCAGTAATTCTTCGCCTATCAGCTTCAATACAAACTTAAGATGTTGTTGCCCCACAATACGACATTGAATCACCTCAAACTGACCATGAAAAACCGGCTCTGGAAAACCTTGACCCCAAGTTGCCGCTTTTTGTAATTGTTCAGCAAAAGACAGAGTCAAATAATCTTGTTTCAATTCACCATCTGAGTAGACTTTCTGCTCCAAGTCAATATCCACCAATTTTTCTGTCACAATTTCATCAAACGCCAATGCAAAAGGTGGATAATCATGCATTTCAAGCGTCAAGCCAGCTGCCATGGCATGACCACCAAAGCGTTTTAAAATATCGGGGTGACGAATCGCAACTTCACACAATACATCGCGAATATGAAGCCCTTCAATGGAACGCGCAGAACCTTTAATTTGACCATTATCAGCGGGTGCAAAGGCAATAACCGGACGATGCAAACGGTCTTTAATGCGTGAGGCCAGTATGCCAATCACACCCTGATGCCAATCCGGATTAAACAAACAAACGCCAGCCGGCAAATGGCTCTCATCAAAAGCCTTCATTTCCGCCAATAACTGCATGGCTTTATGTTTCATTTGGGCTTCAATTTCTTTACGCTCCTGATTCAGTGTATCCAGTTGCCGGGCGACATCTCGCGCAACCTCAGCATCATCGGTTAAAAAGCACTGAATGCCTAGAGACATATCATCCATGCGCCCGGCGGCATTCAACCTCGGGCCGATGGCAAAGCCCAGGTCTGAAGCCTGCATCCGTTCAAGTTGTCGGCCCGCAATTTCGATAATTGCCTTAATACCCGCATGACACTGCCCTGATCGAATCCGCTGCAAGCCTTGATGAACCAGAATACGATTTACCTCATCTAAAACCACTACATCGGCCACCGTCCCCAGCGCTACAAAATCCAGGAGCTGAGCTAGATTAGGTTCGGCTAAATTGTGACGCTTGAACCAATCTTGTTCACGTAAATAGCGCCGCAAAGCCATCAACACATAAAAAATAACGCCGACCCCGGCAATATGAGTGCTGGGGAAACGATCATCGGGTAAATTAGGATTAACAATAGCGGCCGCCTCGGGCAGCGTTTCGCCGGGCAAATGGTGATCGGTCACCAACACTTGAATGCCCGCCGCATTAGCGGCAGCCACGCCCTCTAAGCTGGCAATACCATTATCCACCGTAATGATGACATCAGCCTGTTGCTGTTTGACTAACTCTACAATTTCAGGAGTCAAACCATACCCATATTCAAAACGATTAGGCACAATAAACGACACATTTTCAGCACCAAGTAATTGCAAACCCCGCATGGCCACCGCACAACTGGTCGCGCCATCGGCATCAAAATCGGCGACAATACAGATTTTCTGCTGTTGTTCTAATGCCTGGTGTAAATGTTTGACCATTGCCCTCATACCGGACAATAACTCCGGCGACGGCAAGCGTGCCAGAGAACGATCCAATTGCGTTGGCCTGTCGATTCCCCGGCTGGCGAAAATACGCGCTAACACCGGATCCATATCGGTTTGTGGCAACCTAGAGGGTTGAATAGGACGTGGAATGATATTTTTTTTAACGCCTTGCAGAAACATGGCTCTCCAGCAAAATGAATGGTAATGTTATTTTATACTGTTCAGAAATAAGAACTTAAATTGTTTACCTTTCCGCCGCATTTGCCGATGTTTTACAGAACCGGTTGCATGGTTCTCTTTACGCGTCCAGGCTTGAATGCAATAATAGGAAAAAACATTGACAAAAAATAACACACTTAATCTAGGGGCTGTTGCCATTTCACATAGGTAACCATAAAAAGGCGCAAGCCAGAGCGATAGAGCCTTCAAAATTTCGTTTGAGTTTGTCATATCGCGTGGCGATCGCTCTGAAATGCTTAAGTCTTGCAAACACATTTTCAACGAGATGGCGATATTTGTAGAGACACCAATCCATTTCATCATTTCCCCGAGTTGAATTCTTTTTCTTGGGATAACAGGAACAGCCCCTTTGTCTTTAATTTGAAGACGTAATGCTTCACTGTCATAGCCTCTGTCAGCAACTATATAGTCACCTTTTGGGAGCTCTGCAACTAATTTCGGTGCTTCTTTACAGTCATGAACTTCGCCGCCTGTCACTGAGAAATGAATAGGAAGACCACAGGCATCAACGGCCATATGAATTTTACTGGTGTTCCCGGCGACAGATTTCCCTATCGCTGTTTCTTGTTCACAGGCCGCACCACTACTATGCTGATGTGCTTTCACAATACTCCCATCAATAAATTCCCATTCCAGGTCTGGATCAACAACCAAGGCGTTAAAAATACCCATCAGTTTTTCTTTACGAGACCAGTCATTGAATCGTTTATATACCGCATTCCAATTACCAAAAGCCGTGGGTAAATCTCTCCAGGGACAACCTACTCGCAAGCGATAAAAATACCTTCGACTGTTTTTCGAAGACAAGGTTTGTCATAAATTCCCATTTTCAACATAATTATCTTCAGTTTCTCCCAAAGTTCATCCGTAAGCATTTGTCGGGGCATAGTTTGCTTGTTTTTGAGTCAAAATAAACAATCTATGTGGCGGAGTTATTGAATTTCAAGGGGGATTTTCAAAACGGCAACAGCCCCTAGCAACATTCCCTATGAATAAAATTATTCCGGTTATTGTCGAATATCTCATTAATCGCTCCTCAACGGTAATTGATAAATATAAATTTTAATGTGAATTAAGAGCTAAATTGTGGCACAACAAATCAATGGCTTAGCGTGATGCAAACTCTATGCTCCTCAAGCAAAAAATATAAGTCATTGATTTTATTTTATATGAGGTTTTCAGCTCTTAATTCGCATTTTAATTCTAGTCTATATTTTTCAGAACAGATACTATGCCTGGATTTTATTGAACATTTCAAAATACGCTCATATCCTCATGCCTTACATGTAATCCCGTAAAAGACACATTTTAAAGCATTACAGGCATCTTTTCGCGCAACTTCAAAAAACGTTGATAGCGTTCGCTTGAAATTTCACCTTGTTCGACAGCGCGTTTGATGGCACAGCCTTTATCTTGCAGATGGCGACAATTATGAAAACGACAGTGCTCAATCAGCGGTTGGAATTCACGAAATCCCCAGGCTAATTCGGACTCAGTCAAGCCTGCCAGACCGAAAATCGCCACACCGGGACTGTCGATCAAATCCCCACCTTCGGGCAGATGATATAAGGTCGCTGCCGTGGTGGTATGGCGGCCGTGTTTTGTGGTCGCAGAAATTGAATTTATTTTGAGGTTCTTATCGGGGATCAATCGGTTGGTCAATGATGACTTGCCGACACCAGATTGGCCGGCGAACAGACTGACATGCCCTTTCAAATCCCGCTTCAAATCATCCAATCCGATGTTTTCTACTGCACTGACCTTATACAAGGGGTACCCCAGCGTTTGATAAACAGCAAGCTTCGGTTGCAAGACTTCACTACCAGGCAAATCCGTTTTGTTCAGTAACAGACGGGCTTCGATGTTACGGTTTTCACACAGAGCTAAATATTGATCAATCAATAAAAAATCACAGCGCGGCTCCGGCGCAAATACGACATAAATATGATCGATGTTAGCGGCAACCGGCCGTATCTTGTTATTTCGGGCCGGTCGGATCAACACCGACCGGCGAGGGAGGATTTCATCAATCCGCCCCTGTCCCGAAGCGACCTGCTCAAACACTACCCGGTCACCGACAGCCACTGTTTCCAACTTTCGGCGGGGCTGACATAACAAGATTTCACCGCTAACAGTTTCAACCGCAATACCTTTGCCTAGGTGTGAAACAACCAAGCCTTCTTGTTTTTCTGCCATTAACCCTGTCGCATTTTTTCTTCAATATGGGAAATACGAATAGCAGCCGGCGGATGACTGTAATGAAACGCGGAATAAAGTGGATCAGGCGTTAGAGTGCTGGCATTTTCTTCATACAGTTTGACCAGGCCACTGATCATTTTATCGCCTCGTGCATTTTCTACGGCAAAATCGTCGGCTTCAAACTCAAATTTACGTTGGAACCAAGCACTAATCGGCTGAATAAATGGCGTGAACACCGGCGTCACGAGCATGAACAAAACTAGAGCCACAGCATTCGATTTAACGTCAGTCACACCGAGGCCGGTAAAAAACCAGTCCTGTTGAATCAGCCAGCCTAAAATTGCAAAGCTGATCAGCGTCATGATAGAAGATGAAATCAACATTTTAATCACATGTTTGCGTTTAAAATGGCCCAATTCATGCGCTAGAACGGCTTCCAGTTCTTCTTCATCCAGCGAATTGATCAGAGTATCGTAGAACACAATACGCTTGTTATTACCAAGTCCGGTAAAATAGGCATTGCCGTGACCAGACCGGCGCGACCCATCCATGATAAAAATACCATTACTGCTAAAGCCACAACGCTCCAGCAAAGCCTGAATCCGGCGCTTGAGCGAGCTGTCTTCCATCGGCGTGAATTTATTGAACAACGGTGCAATCACCGTTGGAAACAACCAGCTCATCAATAAGGAAAAACTGATTAAAATAGCCCAGGCGTACAGCCACCAAAGTTCGCCAATACTATCCATAACCCATAAAATCAAAGCTAATATTGGCATACCGATACCCAACACCAGAGCGATGGAAATCAACTGGTCTTTAATGAACTGCGCCGGTGTGTTTTTATTGAAGCCATATTTTTCTTCAATTACAAAGGTTTGATACCAACTAGTCGGCAACTCCACCAGCGTCATGATCAAAAACAGACTGGCGACGGATGCCAAATCCGCTGTCATTGGTGACAAACCCTGGCCATGCCAGAAACTGAAAATCGCATTGATGCCGCCACCTAAGGTTAGCACCAACAACATCAACAAACTGATAATATGGTCAATGGTGCCCAGTTTTCCTTTTTCGACTGTATAATCAGCCGCTTTTTGATGTGCTTGTAGAGAAACCCGATTTTTAAACGCTTCAGGAACCTGGTCACGATGTGCCGAAACATAGTTTTTCTGGCGCCAATCCAACCAGAATTGAATCGCGGTTGAAATCGCTAAAGCAATCAGAAAAATAAGGCTAAATGTCTGCATAATGTTTAAATAAAAATGGAAATGGCTATACAGATTATCCAATGCTACAATTTACCGCAACTTTTTAACTGTTACGGATAAACATGTCTGCCGATTCTGAAAATCTCATCTGGATTGACCTGGAAATGACCGGCCTCGATCCAGACAAGGATCAAATCATTGAAATTGCCACAATCATCACCGATAAAAACCTGAATATCCTAGCCGAAGGGCCGGTTCTGGCGATTCATCAATCAGATGAAACCATAGCGGCAATGGATGACTGGAATCAAAAACATCATGGCCAATCCGGCCTGATTGATCGAATTAAAGCTTCCAGCCTCGATGAAGCTGAAGCCGAACGACAAACCCTAGAGTTTTTAAAACAATGGGTGCCAGCCAATAAATCACCGATGTGCGGCAACAGTATTTGCCAGGACAGACGTTTTTTGTATCGCAGTATGCCCACTTTGGAGCAATACTTCCATTATCGTAACCTGGATGTATCCACTCTGAAGGAGCTGGCATCGCGCTGGGCACCAGATATAATGAAGGGGTTCAAAAAGAAATCGGCGCACAAAGCGCTCGATGACATTCAAGAATCGATTGACGAAATGAAATATTACCGCGAGCATTTCATAAAATACTGACGATGAATCATTTATTGGCAGTTGCAATGGGTGGCGCATTAGGTGCCGTACTGCGTTTTTTGGTGTCCAACGGTGTCTATCATTGGCTGGGACGCAGTTTTCCATTTGGTACCCTGGCCGTCAATATTCTAGGCTCTTTTCTGATTGGACTGATGACGGAAGCCTTAATCGTACAACGTGTTGCTATTTCCACTGAATACCGTGCAGCAATTCTGATTGGAGTGTTTGGTTCTTTTACTACCTTTTCCACCTTTTCTCTGGAAACCGTCTTCTTGCTGGAACAAGGCAATTTCGCTAAAGCCGGGTACAATATCCTGCTCAGCGTTGGTACCTGCCTGCTGGCGGTCTGGATCGGTTTGTTACTTGGCCGTACGCTGTTCAATTATTCTGGCGGCATCATTCATTGGAATGGCGGTATAGTGCCTTTTGCCTTGATGATCGTTAATGCGGTGGGGGCATTTTTGCTCGGCATTATCAGTGCGCTGTTACTGGCTAAGGTCAACATGGCTTTGGAACATCGCGCGGCTATTATTGTTGTGATGACAGGATTATATCTGACCTTTTCCACCCTCTATGTACTGTTGTATCTGATTGAAAGCGGCCATAGCTTCGACACACATTTAACTGTCATACTCACTGTCTTTGTGTCTAACCTGCTGATTTCAGGCACTATGTTATGGTTAGGAATGCTCACTGGAAAACAACTATGAAAAGAACGGTCACCTGCGCGCGTATTTTTACCTTAGAAGGTCACGACCACCTAGATCAAATCCTGCAAATTTTGCGTGACGAGGAAAACATTGTGGGCGTAACGGTCAGCCGGGGCATTGCCGGCTACGGTGACTCACGCGAAGTGCATAGCGCCAACCTGTTGACCTTATCTCTGGAATTGCCGCTGGTCATCGATTTTTATGATGAAACTGAAAAGGTTTTGCATGCCATTGACGAGTTACAACAACGATTGAATCTTGACCACATCATCAGTTGGCCAGCCACATTGCATTTTCGCTAATTTTATTGACGTTTATCTTAGGAAACATCTATGCTTGATCCTCGATTACTCAGGACTGAACTCGATTTTGTCGTACAACAACTGACCCGTCGTGGTATTCGCTTCGATCGCGAACACTATCTTGCGCTGGAGTCGAAACGCAAAGCGATTCAGGTGACCACGCAGGAATTACAAAATACGCGTAACAGCCGCTCAAAAGCCATCGGCCAAGCTAAGGCACGGGGTGAAGATATCCAACCCCTACTCAATGAAGTGGAAAACCTCGGCGATGCCTTAAAACAGGCTGAAACCGAATTAAACCAGATTCAGGCCGAAATCAACGCCATGCTTGAGGCTCTTCCTAACATACTGGATGAAACCGTACCGGCGGGTAAATCGGAAGACGATAATACGGAAATCAGTCGCTGGGGAGAGATTCCCACATTTGATTTTGAGCCTAAGGATCATGTCGATCTAGGTGAAAGCAAAGGCATGGATTTTGAATTGGGCGCAAAAATCGCTAGCGCGCGTTTTGTGGTTTTAAAAGGCCCGCTTGCCAGCCTGCAACGCGCCATTATTCAGCTTATGCTGAATACCCATATCAACGAGCATGGCTATCAGGAAACTTATGTTCCGTTATTGGCTAATGCCGACAGCCTGTATGGAACAGGACAATTACCCAAGTTTGAAGAAGACTTATTTAAAGTCGAACACGACCCAACTTTCTATCTGATTCCAACGGCTGAAGTCCCGGTCACTAATATTGTGCGTAATGTCATTATTAATAATGAAGACATGCCACTGAAATTCGTTGCCCACACCCCTTGCTTCCGTAGCGAAGCTGGTGCTTATGGGCGCGACGTTCGCGGCATGATTCGTCAGCATCAGTTTGAAAAAGTTGAGTTGGTACAAATCGTACGCCCTGAAGACTCCGCGCAAGCCCATGAAGAACTGACCCAGCATGCGGAAAACATTCTGCAAAAACTAAAACTACCCTACCGCAAAGTTCTACTTTGTGCTGGAGATACCGGATTTTCATCCACTAAAACCTACGATCTTGAGGTTTGGTTACCCGGACAAGGTAAATATCGCGAAATTTCGTCCTGCAGTAATTTCAAAGACTTTCAGGCACGCCGCATGAAAGCGCGCTGGCGCAATCCAGAAACCGGCAAGCCCGAACTGGTGCATACACTGAATGGATCTGGCCTGGCCGCTGGACGCACCTTGATTGCTGTGATGGAAAATTATCAAAATGCCGATGGCAGCATTACCATTCCCGAAGCCCTCAGACCTTATATGGGAGGAATGGAAACTATCGGTTAATCCAAACCCAATAAAACGGCGTCACCTACATAATCTAGGGTGACGCTATTTTTTTACCAACAAAATCAACAGACACAAAAAAACCAGCACTAAGCTGGTTTTTTAAAACATATGGTGGGTCGTGAGCGATTCGAACGCTCGACCATCGCATTAAAAGTGCGGTGCTCTACCGGCTGAGCTAACGACCCGACAAAGATTGCTTATTTTAAATCATTTTATAAATTTTGCAATTATTTTTTGCAGCCTATTTTAGATTCCAAACCGCACCATTAAAAATAAAGTATTTATAATAGGGGCTGTTGCCGTTTTGAAAATCCCCCTTGAAATTCAATAACTCCGCCACATAGATTGTTTATTTTGACTCAAAAACAAGCAAACTATGCCGCGACAACTGCTTACGGATGAACTTTGGGAGAAACTGAAGATAATTATGTTGAAAATGGGAATTTATGACAAACCTTGTCTTCGAAAAACAGTCGAAGGTATTTTTTATCGCTTGCGAGTAGGTTGTCCCTGGAGAGATTTACCCACGGCTTTTGGTAATTGGAATGCGGTATATAAACGATTCAATGACTGGTCTCGTAAAGAAAAACTGATGGGTATTTTTAACGCCCTGGTTGTTGACCCAGACCTGGAATGGGAATTTATTGATGGGAGTATTGTGAAAGCACATCAGCATAGTAGTGGTGCGGCCTGTGAACAAGAAACAGCGATAGGGAAATCTGTCGCCGGGAACACCAGTAAAATTCATATGGCCGTTGATGCCTGTGGTCTTCCTATTCATTTCTCAGTGACAGGCGGCGAAGTTCATGACTGTAAAGAAGCACCGAAATTAGTTGCAGAGCTCCCAAAAGGTGACTATATAGTTGCTGACAGAGGCTATGACAGTGAAGCATTACGTCTTCAAATTAAAGACAAAGGGGCTGTTCCTGTTATCCCAAGAAAAAAGAATTCAACTCGGGGAAATGATGAAATGGATTGGTGTCTCTACAAATATCGCCATCTCGTTGAAAATGTGTTTGCAAGACTTAAGCATTTCAGAGCGATCGCCACGCGATATGACAAACTCAAACGAAATTTTGAAGGCTCTATCGCTCTGGCTTGCGCCTTTTTATGGTTACCTATGTGAAATGGCAACAGCCCCTAGTCTCTGTCCTATTTTTCTATAAACCGGACTTGAAATGTTTTTTCATCGTGGTACCTTTAGGAGTCCCACTACACTATAATAACTAAAAGATTTTTTCTAAAGAGGAACACAACATGAGCAATGGTGAAAACGAAAATTTAAACGAATCAGAATCTACATCTGCATCGGAAACATCTCAGGACAACACACAACAAACAGAAGCAACAACTGAAACAACAGCCAAAGCAAGCAATCCTGCTGCTGATACAGCGAGCAATATCGTTGCTAAAATTATGGCGCTTAAAGAATCCAACCCTAAAGTGTTCTTTGGCGGCATTGGCGCTGTTGTTTTGCTCATTGTTATTATTATGTTTAGTTCCGGTTCCAATAAACAACTTCCGACATTCAAGCAAACCCCTATCGTTCTCGGAAATGAATATAAATTAAAGGGGCCAAATGCAACGGCACCTGAAGCCACGATTCGTTTAGTCGCCGTACCGGGTTCAATAGCTGCATTTGATGATTCTGAAGAAGATGATCGTGTTGGCGGATGTAAACATATGCCACAAGGCACACGCGTCAAGGCGTTGCAAACTCAAGCGGCTTACGGAAAGAAAGACGCCTTCGTTCAAGTCGAAATACTAGACGGCGAATGTAAAGGGAAAACAGGATGGACTCTCGGCATTAATCTTAAATAATGTTGACATCCTCAATTTATCCCTTATAATACTCAGGATAAATTGAAACGCGGGAATAGCTCAGCTGGTAGAGCACAACCTTGCCAAGGTTGGGGTCGCGAGTTCGAATCTCGTTTCCCGCTCCAAGATTTACAAGGCCGCGCAACCACCGCGGCTTTTTTATTGAGTTTCCTGGCTGCGTAGCAAAGTGGTTATGCAGTGGCCTGCAAAGCCATCTACACCGGTTCGATTCCGGTCGCAGCCTCCATTCGTATTTAAGCGGGAATAGCTCAGCTGGTAGAGCACAACCTTGCCAAGGTTGGGGTCGCGAGTTCGAATCTCGTTTCCCGCTCCAATCCATACATCATTATGTCAACAGACCTTAAACGCCCTGCTGTTTTATGCTTTTCAGGTCACGACCCTAGCGGTGGCGCAGGCATTCAAGCCGATATTGAAACTATCATCAGCCATCATTGCCATCCATGCAGTATCATTACCGCGCTGACCGAACAAGACACCCATGATGCCAAAGCCGTCTTCCCTCAATCGGCTACAGAATTTATCCGACAAACAGAAACCTTGTTGGCGGATATTGAAATCAGCGCAATCAAAATTGGCCTACTCGGCAGCACAGAAATAGCCATTGCTCTGAGCCATATTCTAAATCAAGTACCGACTATCCCTGTTATTCTCGATCCGGTTTTAGCCGCCGGTGGTGGCAAAGATTTTTCCGAGCCTCAGCTGATTGACGCCATCATCCAGAAACTCATCCCTTTGTCTACTGTAATAACACCAAATAGCCACGAAGCACGCTTGTTGACAAACCTTAATGACTTAAAAAGCTGTGGTGAAAAATTGCAACAACATGGCGCAGAGTTTGTTTTGATCACAGGCGCGCATGAACAAAGCCAAACTGTAGACAACCTTCTGTTTGGTCCCGACGATACGCATGAGGTTTTTCATTGGGAACGACTTGCGGGTGAATATCATGGCTCTGGCTGTACGTTAGCTAGCAGTATCGCTGCACTGATATCCCATAGCCTTGACCCGTTTACCGCGATTTCTGAAGCCCAGGAATACACTTGGAACAGCCTAGCTAAGGCTTATTCAACCGGACACGGACAACTCAACCCCAATCGCCTGTTCTGGACTGAGGAATGAAGCTTCCAAATCAGGGTATTTACGCCATCACTCAAACCGAAAACCGCAGCCACCAGCAGATTCTGGAACAAACAGAAGCGGCATTACGCGGAGGCGTAGCTGTTTTACAATACCGCAACAAATCTTCACTTCCGGCAACTGAGCTAGCACAGGCACTATTTTCTCTATGCCAACATTACCAAATTCCCTTTATCGTTAACGATGATATTGAATTAGCCGCAGCATTAAAAGCCGATGGCGTCCACTTAGGCCAAGACGATGGCGATATCAAACAGGCTAGACAGCGCTTAGGCCCCGATGCCATCATTGGTATTTCCTGTTACAACGACCTCGACAGAGCACTGACTATGACACGCGCCGGCGCGAATTATGTCGCCTTTGGCCGATTTTTCCCATCATCATCAAAACCCCTCGCCCGCCCGGCACATATCCAGACAATACGTCAGGCAAAACAACAGATCGCCGTACCTATCGTCGCCATCGGTGGTATTCTGCCCGAAAATGGCCAACAATTACTAGAAGCCGGTGCTGATTTTTTAGCCATAATCGGTGGTATTTTTAACCACAAAAATCCAGAACAGGCGACACGCGAATATCAAAAATTATTCCACAATCAGACTGCATAGCTCTGCTTCACATATCGATATTCATCCATGCTATAATCCCGATTTCTTTTTTCGTCTGACAAAGAGGATATTATCAGTGGCAAACATTACGACCCGAAAATCTGTAATGACGCTTTTTTCATCGCCAACCTGTGCTTTGAGCCATTGCGCCCGCATCGTATTGCATGAAAAAAAGGTAACCGCCGATATCGAATATTTTGATCCTGCCGAACCCCCTGAAGATCTGCTGGAGCTCAATCCTAACGGGACATCACCGACTTTGATCGATCGCGATCTGGTGCTCTATGATTCTCGCATCATCATGGAATATCTGGACGAACGCTTTCCGCATCCACCTTTACATCAAATGGATCCGGTGTCTCGCGCCAATACCCGCATGATTATTAAACGGATCGACCAGGACTGGTATTCTTTGTTGGATGAAGTCCTAAACTCTGGCGAAAAAAAATCCGCGCGAGCAAAAAAGATGCTACGTGAAAGCTTAATGGCCGCAGCACCCGTTTTCGATGCCGCACCTTACTTCATGAGCGAAGAGTTTTCCTTGACGGACTGCGCATTAGCCCCTTTGCTGTGGCGTTTACATGCGCTCGGTATAGACCTGCCCTCGCTAGGAAAAGGCATTACTGCGTACGCTAACCGTCTGTTTACGCGCAAAGCGTTTCGGGACAGCTTAAGTGATGCAGAAAAAGAAATGGTTCAGGGCAGCAAATGAGTTCATTAAAACCTTATCTGATTCGCGCCATTTATGAGTGGATTCTGGACAACAATCTAACTCCCCATCTATTGATTGACGCCGATCACCCAGACGCCGTATTACCCGATGATTTCATTGAAAACGGCCAAATTGTGCTAAATATCCGTCCTGAAGCGACCGACGCATTGTCATTAGGCAATGAAGACATTCAATTCAACGCCCGCTTTGCCGGTAAAGCGATACACATTATTGTGCCGATTTCTCAGGTTCAGGCCATTTATGCCAAAGAGAATGGCAAAGGCATGATTTTTGATGATGACGATGACGAGACGCCACCACCGGCACCTAAACCCGACAAAAAACCTGCTGGCAAACCACACCTTCGCGTCGTTAAATAGCCATTTATTAATCCTTTTTCGGCCCATACAACGGGGTAACATTTGTTTTACTTGCATCCCCTGTATTGGCCGAAACAATTTTAGGCGTCCCTTGCCGCTTGACCTGGTCGATACGAATTACCTCATGCATCGGAATAAACGACCGACTGACATGTTCAAATTCATGGCGTAATTTATCCTCAGTCGGATCAACCACAATGGCAGACTTTTCCCCAAATAAAAAATCCTCAATAACAATAAAGCCGTACAAGTCACCTTGGAATACGGATTTAGCATACACTTCATAAACCTGATTCTGATTCATGAAAATAATTTTATAAATATGTTTTTCTGCCATTTGTGTCAAATTACCGTTAAAATAAGCGCTATTCTAACATCAACCCGAGAACATAATGAGTTATACAATCTATCTCTCTGGTGAAATTCACACCGACTGGCGCGAAAAGATTCAAAATGGCATTATCGAATACAAACTCGATATCGACGTACTCACACCGATCACTGACCATGATGCCAGCGACAATATTGGCGTCAATATTTTAGGCCCTGAAGACAAACCGTTCTGGAAAGACCATAAGGCCGCCAAAATCAACGCTCTGCGCACCAATAACTATATCAGCCGTGCCGATATTGTCGTGATTCGCTTTGGTGAGCAATACAAACAATGGAATGCTGCATTTGATGCCGGCATCGCAACCGGTTTAGGCATTCCTATTATCACCTTACACGCGCCGAAATTGACCCATCCACTGAAAGAAATTGACGCCGCTGCGATGGCCGTCACCGAAACCCCCGAGCAGGTTGTCGAAATTCTGAAATATATTTCCCAATAATCCGCTTACCTCTTATTCCTATGCGCTTGGCGCAGGACAAAATATCACACTACACATACTGTCCTGCGCACCAGCCAGATGACCAGGCCCATTGAAAATTATAGCCACCCAACCAACCGCTTACATCAACGACTTCGCCGACAAAGTACAGGCCTGGTACGGTTTTGCATTCCATTGTTTTTGACGATAAGGCATCGCAATCGACCCCACCGACCGTCACTTCTGCGGTTCTGTAGCCTTCGGTTGCATTCGGTTTTAAGCACCAGTTCTGCAATTGCTCTGCAAGCTTTTGAATGTGTGCGGCTTGCAAACTTTTCAAAGGCATACAGACCACCTCTTCTGCCAGCAATATCTTCAGCAATTTCTTCGGCAACTGCTTCGCCAATACAGTGACAACCTGGCTATTAGGCATTTTTTCCCGCTGTCGCTGCAACCAATACGGCAAATCCAAATCGGGTAACAAATTGATTTGAATCGGCTCGCCTGGCCGCCAATAAGAAGAAATCTGCAAAATCACCGGGCCACTCAATCCCCGATGCGTGAACAACATATTTTCCCGGAATACATGATTTCCAAAACGAACGACAGCTGGCACTGCAATACCGGATAACGGTGCAAAGCGTTGTTTGTCACGATCCTGCCAGGTCAATGGCACTAAACCAGCATGGGTGGGCACAATCGGTAACGAGAACTGAGCTGCAACTTGATAACCAAAAGGCGTCGCACCCATTTTAGGAATCGACAAGCCGCCGCTGGCAATAACGAGCGATTGGCAAACATAACAAGCTCTGCTCGTTTCCAATATAAACCCGGGGGTTTGCGCTGTTACCTTGGTTATGGCTGTATCGAGCTGAATTGAAACACCATATTGCTGACATTCGCTCAATAACATCGATAAAATGTCTTTGGCACTGCGATCACAAAACAATTGTCCATGATCACGCTCATGGTACGGAATGTTATAGCGTTGAACCCAGGCGATAAAATCCCATTGGGTGAACCGGCTCAGCGCCGATTTGCAAAAATGTGGATTACGCGATAGATAATTTTCAGCATCAATGGTCATGTTGGTGAAATTGCAGCGACCGCCACCGGACATCAGGATTTTCTTGCCTGCCTTATTTGCATGGTCGATCACCAAAACCTTACGACCGCGCTTACCGGCTTCAATCGCGGTCATCAAACCGGAGGCGCCGGCGCCAATAATGATGACATCATACTGAACCTTGAGCATTACGAACTCATACCATCCAGCGTTTCCCAGCGTTGATAAGCCTGTTCCAATGATTGATTGACCTCATTGAGCTCAGATAACGTAGCGCTGACTTTTTCTTGCGCTTGTTTATAGAAATCGGGCTGATTGATACGCTCATTCAATTCTGCCTGCCGATTTTCTAAGCCTTCGATAATATCAGGCAATTGTTCGAGTTCACGCTTTTCCTTGTAGCTGAGTTTGTTTTCCGGTTTTATTTTCGGCTTTTCTTTTTTTACCCGTACATCCTTTTCAGCCGTCCGTGCCTGCTGTTCGCTTTTTTGTATTCGCAACCAATCGGAATAACCGCCGACATATTCATTGACTCGTCCGCTATCTCCAAAAACAAATACATTGGTCACTACATTATCCAGGAATTGCCGGTCATGACTGACTAGGGGCTGTACTATGCCCCGACAAATGCTTACGGATGAACTTTGGGAGAAACTGAAGATAATTATGTTGAAAATGGGAATTTATGACAAACCTTGTCTTCGAAAAACAGTCGAAGGTATTTTTTATCGCTTGCGAGTAGGTTGTCCCTGGAGAGATTTACCCACGGCTTTTGGTAATTGGAATGCGGTATATAAACGATTCAATGACTGGTCTCGTAAAGAAAAACTGATGGGTATTTTTAACGCCTTGGTTGTTGATCCAGACCTGGAATGGGAATTTATTGATGGGAGTATTGTGAAAGCACATCAGCATAGTAGTGGTGCGGCCTGTGAACAAGAAACAGCGATAGGGAAATCTGTCGCCGGGAACACCAGTAAAATTCATATGGCCGTTGATGCCTGTGGTCTTCCTATTCATTTCTCAGTGACAGGCGGCGAAGTTCATGACTGTAAAGAAGCACCGAAATTAGTTGCAGAGCTCCCAAAAGGTGACTATATAGTTGCTGACACCAAGAAAAAGAATTCAACTCGGGGAAATGATGAAATGGATTGGTGTCTCTACAAATATCGCCATCTCGTTGAAAATGTGTTTGCAAGACTTAAGCATTTCAGAGCGATCGCCACGCGATATGACAAACTCAAACGAAATTTTGAAGGCTCTATCGCTCTGGCTTGCGCCTTTTTATGGTTACCTATGTGAAATGGCAACAGCCCCTAACAATAACGTGCCGTCGTACTCCACTAGTTTTTGCTCTAAAATCTCCAGAGTTTCCAAGTCCAGGTCGTTGGTGGGCTCATCCATTACCAGTAAATTAGCCGGTTTAGTAAATAATTTTGCTAGCAGTAAACGGTTTTTTTCACCTCCGGATAAACTTTTAACCGGCGATCTTGCCCGCGCTGGCGGAAACAGAAAATCGGCCAGATACGACATGACATGTTTGCGGCCATCTGGGAAGTCGATAAATTCGCTACCTTCAGCCACAGTGTCGGCCACCGATAAATCCGGGTCTAATTGCTCCCGTAATTGATCGAAATAAGCGATTTTAAGACGTGTGCCGTGTTCAACCGTACCCGAAGTCGGTTCCAGTTGTTTAAGTAGCAGTTTTAGCAAGGTCGATTTACCGGCACCATTTGGCCCTAACAAACCGATCTTATCGCCACGCTCGATACGGCTTGTAAAGTCCTGAATAACAACCTTATCGCCATAGGCGAACGTCACATGCTTGGCTTCGATAACTTTTTTTCCAGAAGCTTCAGCTTGGGTCAAATTGACATTTGCCGTCCCCTGCTGATTACGTCGCTGCGCTCTTTCTGCCCGTAATTTTTGTAACGCCCGCACCCGGCCTTCATTACGTGTTCTACGTGCTTTGATGCCTTGTCGAATCCAGGTTTCTTCCTGGGCTAGTTTTTTATCAAATTCGGCATTTTGCCGAGCCTCTTCCTCCAGAGCCGCCGCTTTTCGGCGCAAATAATCCTGATAGTTCCCCGCCCACGACACTAGTTTGCCGCGATCAAGCTCGACAATGCGTGTCGCCAGCTTTTGTAAAAATGCCCGATCATGTGTGACGAACAATACCGCCCCTTTGTAATTTAAAATCTGCTCTTCCAGCCAGGCAATGCTGTCAAAATCCAGATGGTTAGTCGGTTCATCCAACAATAAAATATCCGGCTCTATCACCAATGCCCGAGCCAATGCGACGCGCCGTTTCCAGCCACCCGACAAAGTATTGACCTTGACATCGGCCGGCAACGCTAATTTATCCAGTATAGTTTCTACCCGCTGCTGCAAACCCCAGCCATCCTCGGCTTCCAGTTTTTGTTGAATGTCACCCAATTGTGCCAATGACTGCGCACTACCATCCATTTCGGTCAATACAGCATGATATTGATTGATTAAATCCCCTAAATGCCCTAAGCCACTGGCAACAGCCTGATAAATGGTATCGTCACAATCAAGCTCAGGCGCCTGCTCCAGCCAAGCGATACGAACTTCGGGTTGACGCCAAACTTCGCCACTGTCAGCGGCAATATGTCCAGCAATAATTTTCATCAAGGTCGATTTTCCCTCACCATTTCGACCTAATAATCCCACTCTTTCACCGGGATCGAGTTGAAATTGGGCATTGTCCAGTAAAGCATGTGTGCCATAGGCCATGGACACTTGATTCAAACGTAATAAAGGCATTATTTTTTAAGATAGGTTCTGATTAAATCCAAAGCGACTATCGTCGCTCGCTGTTGTTTTTGTTCGATTGTTCCTGTCAGAAACCGTTCATGGCATATCTCACCTGAAGACCCCTTAAGATAACTGAACAATTGTTGTTTTTCGTCTGTATAAAGCTGCACTAAGCACACAATATTATCCGCTAAAGCCAACACCGGTTCGGCCAACTCATGTGCAACATATTTCATCGATTTATCCGCCCACACACCGTCTAAATTCGGATAGATCTGCGCCAGCCGCAAACAGGAATGACCTGCAAAACGCGCACTGATGGCGCCGGAACTGATACTTTCGATGAGCGTCAGTTGCAGATTTTTTTGTTGCAAGCTTTCGGCAATCATCGCGTGCAGCGACGTATGCCGGCCACCGGTCTCGATACAATAAACGCTATCCCCTAAATAGGCGGCTAAAGCATTTACCACCTTACCTCGTTCTGATTCGTTGAAAGCTGCTGGAAAAAACAATTTCACTTCAATATCATCGGCCGTTGTGCGAAAGCCTAATCTCACCTTATCCGGCAAGGTCCAGTCTGATAATTTCTGCTGGATATCCGATTCACCTAATCCCAGCAGACGTAAAATAATCAGCGTATCGGGATTGAGCGTAAAATCATGGCGTAATCGGGGCGTTATACTATGATTGAACATTTGTTTCATTTCCGACGGTACGCCAGGCATAAAATAAAACCAGCACTGTTTAAATTGAATGGCAAAGCCAGGCGCGGTTCCCCAATGATTATCCAGCCGAATACTGCCCTCAGGCAATAAAGCCTGTTTTATATTGCTTGCCGCCATCTCTCGTTGTCGCTGCTTAAAATAAGCCTGGATCTGTGATAGCGCCTCTTCATCCAGTAATAATGGCCGCTGAAAGGCATAGCTGACCGCCTCTGCGGTCAAGTCATCGACGGTAGGTCCAAGCCCTCCCGTACAGACACAACAATCGGCGCGTTCGGCAATTTCCAGTAACAGGGCCTGCAAATGGGCCAGGTCATCGCCCACCGCACTGTGCCGAATCACCCGAAATCCCATATCATTCAAGCGAGAGGCAAGCCAAGCGGCATTGCTATCCACAATCTGACCGCTGACAACCTCCTCACCCTGGGAAAAAATTTCGACGCGCGGTTTCATAGCTGTTGATACCAAAATGGAAGCATGACTAAACTCAATAATGTGGTTACCGTCACCGACATGGCATATAAACCGCTGTCTAATTTGTAACGATCGCAAAAAACAATGCCTAACACCATGCTGGGCATCGATAAGTCCAGAATAGCCGCCGCTTTTTCTCGCGATGATATCGGAAAGTTGTCGGCAATCGCTAATAACAACATAGGAATTAAAAGCATTCTGACCAGGACCACCGGCAACACAAATGGTATATTTTGAATACGCATAGACGACCAGTTCAACGCCAGTCCCAAAGAAAACAACATAATGGGCACGACCACTGCCGACATCTTTTGTAACACCCCCAACAACCAGTCGGGTTCAGGAATATGATTCTGATTCAATAAAACCGCAATAAAAGCCGCCCAAAATGGCGGTGTATTCAAAAAAGACAAGATAAAGCGGGGTTTATGTGATTCCCGGCCATAATGTCTCGCGATAACCACACCTAACGTAAACAGTAACGGACTGGCAGAAAAATAATCGAGCTGAATAACCACCGAACGTGCCCATTCGCCAAAAGCCTGCTCTAAAACCGGTAAGCCCAAATAGGTTACATTCGGAAAAGCCGAGGCTAAAATGACGGCGCCGGTTCTAGCGGACGTAAAGTTAAACACTCTACAAAGCACCCAGGCCAAAATCATCCCACAGATAACGGCCGTTGCCCCCAACCCCGTAAATGCCAGAGATTGCAGCCCTATATCGGCTTTCCACAATACATCAACCACCAAGGCAGGCAGAAAAAGATAATAGATCACTGTCGTCAGCACTTCCCGGGTCTGTTCTGCACTCAAACCACCCGGTTTTACAAAGCGCCAAGCTGTTCCTAACAGCATAATCAGTGCCATTTGTATCAATGTCGTTGTCATTACGCTATTTTACCATTCACGCTGTTCCTCAGTTGCGGTAATATGGTTGGTTTGACTGATTTTTAGACTATCTACATGGAATCGAATATGACAGAGACTTTTATTTCCACAAAACCCATTCCCGTCCGTGAACGCTTGATCATGGCTTTGGATGTACCCGGCATTGAAGAAGCTAAAAAACTGGTTGAAGAACTGGGTGATTCGGTTATTTTCTATAAAGTTGGTATGGAGTTATTCATGTCTGGCGACTATTTCGGCTTTATCGAATGGCTAAAAGCACGAAATAAAAAAGTTTTTGTCGATTTAAAATTTTTCGATATCTCCGCTACCGTCGGGCGTGCTATCAAAGCCTTGAGCAATAAAGGCGTCGATCTGGCAACTATTCATGGAAACGATGCCATTATGGAAGCGGCAGCCGCTAACAAAGGCGATTTAAAAGTTCTAGCTGTTACCGCCTTGACGAGTCTAGATCGTGGCGACTTAGATGATTTGGGCTTCAAATGTGATGTGCGTGAGCTAGTCCTGTCCCGTGCAAAACGGGCCTTGCAGATTGGTTGTGATGGCATTGTATCATCCGGACTGGAAGTCAAAATGATTCGCCAAGAACTAGACGATAAACTATTGGTCATTACACCGGGAATACGGCCGGTCGATAATCGTGAAGAGGATGATCAAAAACGTGTCGTCAGTGTTGAACAAGCGTTTGAAAATGGTGCCGATTATATTGTTGTCGGACGACCCATTCGGGATGCTGAAAACAGAAAAGCGATGGCTGAAAAAATTCAAAACCAGATTGCAGACGTTTTTGCTTAAAACCTCAGGTTACAGCACCCGCTAATGCGGGTGCAGTAACAAGAAAAGCTATTCTCTATTGAAAAATCGCTTCAAACGAATAGCCGCCGGCGTCCAGAATCTCTTTCAGCCTTTTTAAACCATCCATCTGAATTTGTCTAACACGTTCACGCGTAACACCCAGTTCATTCGCCACCTGCTCTAACGTCGCTGACTGATGCCCACATAAACCATAGCGACGGACAATCACTTCGCGTTGTTTTTCGGCTAATTGATAGATCCAGTGCGTTACATTATCCTTAATATTGTCTTCCTGCAATTGCTCCACTGGCGAGGCGATTTTTTCATCGCTGATAAAATCAACCAGTGGCTTGTCATAATTTTTGCCCCCTGCAACATCCATCGATGTTACCCGCTCATTCAGTTTCAACATTTTGCTGACGGTTTGAACCGGTTTATCCATATAAGCGGCGATTTCTTCTTCCGACGGATCATGATCCAATTCCTGCGCCAAAGCTCGTTGCGCCTTCAAATAACCATTCATTTCTTTCACAATATGAATCGGTAAGCGAATCGTGCGTGTCTGATTCATAATCGCCCGTTCAATGGTTTGACGAATCCACCACGTTGCATAGGTTGAAAACCGAAACCCTTTCTCAGGGTCAAATTTCTCGACCGCGCGAATCAACCCCAGATTTCCCTCTTCGATCAAATCCAAAAGAGGTAATCCTCGGTTTAAATAGCGTTTTGAAATTTTAACCACCAATCTCAGATTACTTTCGATCATAATCTTGCGGGCATCCTCATCGCCCTGCAAAACGCGTCGCCCATAAACCTTTTCCTCATCGGCGGACAACAACTTCGATTTACTCAGCGCATTCAAATAAACCCGCGTTGCATCAAAAGAACTATCGTTAACACTATCATCGATAATATCTTCTTTTACATCAACCTGTTTAGCCCCTCCTGCCATCAAATCAAAAACATTAACCTCAGGAACAACTGTCACATTATCGTTTAAGAATTCAATTACTTCGCTTGTCATAAAACACCTCCCGAAATGGCCTTAGCCACCTTTGATATTATTTATTTAGGTAAATACCGCAATGGATTTACCGGATTCCCTTTTTTTCTTATCTCAAAATGCAACGAAGGTTTTTCTCCTCGTTTTCGCCCAACTTCGGCAACCACCTGTCCCTTTTTAACGTACTGCCCTTCCTTAACCAGTAATCGACGATTGTTGGCGTAAGCACTCAGGTAAATGGCATTGTGTCTAATGATGAGTAAATTTCCGTATCCGACCAAGCCTTTTCCACTGTAAGCCACTTTCCCGGAAGCCGCTGCTCTAACTTTTTGCCCGGGTTTTCCGCTAATATCGATTCCTTTGTTCTGGGTTTGAGAAAAAGATTTAACAATCTTCCCTCTTAACGGCCACTGCCAAGTTAACTTTAACAGTTTTTTGTTACCGTATGATAAAGAAGGATTTTTCTGTGAACGACTTCGCGTTTTATGAGGTGTTTTGTGTTTTTTATGTGATTGATATCGCGTTTTTTGTTTACGATAAGAAGCGACTGCTGACCTTTTTCGATCATCAAACAATTTTATGATTTGGCCGATTTCCAGCCTATAAGGTGATTTCAGTCTATTCCATTTTGCCAGTTTCCTATAACCGTGACCTGAACGCCGACCGATCGCATAAAGTGTGTCACCTTTATGCACAACATAATATTTTTGCGTTTTCGGAATATCCTGTGCATAACCATAACTTCTGACTGGCGCATAATGTCTGCCGCCACAGGCTGTCAATAATGCGAGAATGAATAAAGATGCAATCAAACGGGCCAATGACTTACCCTAACAAAACTTTTTTGGCCTGATTGATTTGTGCCGCTAGAAAATCGGAGCCGCCCCGATCAGGATGAAGTTTTTGCATTAATTTTCGATGTGCCTGAATAATGTCATCTTCGCTAGCGCCGGGTTTCAAGCCTAAAATCTCATAAGCCTGTGCGCGGCTCATCTTTGCAGACGCCATATTGGCCTGCTTTCCATCCGACTGGGCAGCCCCGCGTTGCGTATAAAACCATAGCCATAATCGTTGCAATTGCGGCGCATAACGCAATAGAACAGGCAGCATCCTGGACAATCCTGCCACCACCACACTCGCCGCCGCAACCAGCCAATTCAGCTTCCCTGTCAACGTCAGCACGATAAAAAGTCCGGCCAAAATCATCAAACCGCTTTTTCTTATCGCTTTCGCAACCTCTTGTGCCGGTGTTTTCAAAAACCATCGCATCAACCAAAAAATCATCGCCAATACGATAACTAACAACACGACCCGAATCATAATTCTCCTTCCTTTCTATTCTCCACATTCAAAAGAACAGCGTCAGACTCAATCAGTCAACACGCCGTTCGTTTGATGCACATAAATATTGATTGAATGTATTAAACGCCTTGTGAATAATCTTGGAATGCATCATTTCAATATCAATAAGCTTAGACGCCAAATGAAATTTTAAGCTATTAGGCGATGCATGCCATTCCTGACTGATGCGTGTTTTATTACCTTTAGCTTCCCACAACCAGATTCCATAACCCAAAAAATCTCCTGCATAAAATTCCACGTGCAAGCGTTCTAAATCCTTGATGGCGACTGTTCTAGCGTAAAAATAAACATCAAAAAAACTATGAACCGTAATTTTGACGCGTCCGCCTACTTGCGTAATCGGTTTATCACCAACAATTTCAGCTTCCCACAAAGCATTCCACCAGCCACCATGCCCGCTGACAGCTTGAATCATCGTCTGATAAACTGTCTCTAAATCGCCTTGAATCAAAGCTTCATCAAATGTATTAAACCGAGTCGTTTTCAAGTTCATAGTACCGTTCATCACCAACCACCTATGCTAACGCAGGCCACCGTTTAAAAATACAGTCGTTTTCATTTTTACAGATTTTTTCAAGACAGCTCACAACAGAATACGGATAATAGGAAATTTTTAACGCACAGGCTTAACAGATTAGCATGCAAAAAAGCGCCACCCCGATACTAGGATTTGCAGCCTATAGTGGAACCGGTAAAACGACCTTGTTAACACAGTTAATCCCACGTTTAAAGCAGTCTGGCATTAACGTAGGCATTATCAAACACAGCCACCATAATTTTGAAATCGACAAGCCCGGCAAAGACAGCTATCGCCTAAGGAAAGCAGGAGCTTCGCCGGTGCTGCTGGTATCGGCCCACCGGCGTGCCATCATCACCGAATTCAGTACGGTTCAAGAGCCCAAATTGCAGGATCAACTCGACGCCTTTGAGCAACACAGTGTCGATTTGATTCTGGTTGAAGGTTTCAAGGCCGAAAAGTTCCCAAAAATTGAAGTCTACAGAACCGACCTAAACAAACCCTTACTTTATCCTGATGATGACAGCATCATTGCTGTCGCCAGCGATACCCCCCTACCGCTACCCCCCCATGTCACCGCATTGGATTTAAACAATGTTGAACAAATCCAAGATTTCGTTCTTCGGTTTATGGATGAGCGTATGAAAGACCTCTGTTTAACTCACGAAAGCGGGCTACTGACCCTAGAACAAGCCCTGCAGCAAATCAAGCATAGCCTGACGCCCATCACGGCCTGTGAAACCATTGAACTAAAACAAGCTTTAGGCCGCGTATTAGCAGAAACCATCTATGCCCCCATCGATGTGCCGGGCGCAGATGTCTCATCGATGGATGGTTATGCCTTTTCCAGCCAGGATATTCAAGCTAGACAGCCCTTCAGGCTTAAACAAATCGGCGTATCCTGGGCGGGTAAACCTTACCCTAGGTCAATAAACCCTGGAGAATGCGTTCGCATATTTACCGGCGCCGTGATTCCAAAAGGTGCCGATAGCGTGATCATGCAGGAACAGGTTAAACAACAACGTGAGCTAATTGAATTCCCGGCCGACTGCCCAGCAAAACGCTTTATCCGCCGCCAAGGCAGTGACATCAAGCGCGGCCAAGTCGTATTGCAGAAAAACCGCCGGCTCAGCCCGGTCGATTGCGCATTACTGGCTTCGGTCGGAATTTATGCGGTTCGAGTAAGACGCAAAATTCGCGTCGCCTATTTTTCCACCGGCGACGAATTAAAATCACCGGGCCAGACTCTTGAAAACGGCCAGATTTATAACAGTAATCGCTACGCACTACATGGTCTACTCAACAATCCGAACTTAAGTGTCAGCGACTTAGGCTGCTTTCCGGATGATAAACAGATTATACAAACGAGCATAAGGCAAGCTGCTCAGGATTTTGATGTCCTCATCAGCACCGGTGGCGCATCGGTTGGCGATGCCGATTTTATCGCCGACATACTGACCCGCGAAGGACAGATAAATTTCTGGAAACTGGCGATAAAACCGGGAAAACCACTGGCTTTTGGTCAATTCGGCGCGTGCTATTTTTTTGCCTTACCCGGTAACCCGGTTTCCGCCCACGTCACCTTTGAAAAAATCATCCAGCCTGCCTTAGCCTGGTTATCGGGGCTCGAGGCCATCAAACCCTTACGTCTGAGCGCAACACTTCAAGCCGACTTGAAAAAGATTCCGGGGCGACTGGAATTTCAACGCGGTATTTTTCATCAAGACACATCGGGCGATTTACGTGTGTCTCCTGCCGATGGTCAAGACTCACACCAACTCGGTGCATTAAGCCATGCGAATTGCTATATCGTGCTAGAAGCCGATGTCACGGACATAAAAGAAGGTGACCGCGTCATCATTGAGCCGTTTTCGACCCAACTTTGACCAGCCCGTTTTAGTGATTGCAAGATATGAGCAACCTCAGCTGCGATTAAACGGCTTAATTGTCAATCGCAGTTGAAGCCGCTGCTACGGAAAATATAACAAATTCACGTAAGGAACATCGATTAACATCAGGCCGATTGCAGATAATTCTCTTTACGCGCCAGATAGTTTTCAACAAACTGATCTAAAGCCGGCTTGTCCATAGCACGTAACCCGCTCACCGCCAGTTTCTTAAAGCCTAAGCCCACCACATCATCACCTGACTTAATCTGGAAATGTAATTTTGCCGATCCGCGCTTGCCGTTCACGCTAAATTCCGGTGTGAGTGCTTCCAGTTTTGGCTGAGAAAAATCAACGGTTTTAAATTCAATGGTCATACTTTCATAAATAACCAATGGCCGATCCAGGTTAAACATCACCTGTTCCTGTTCAAGCAAGGGCACTAAACCATACGGAAAATTATGACCTGAAAAAGCAACATAATCGCGAATAAACGATTCGATTAAGGTTTTATCATGATTAACTTTGCCCGACCGGGTCACCCGTAAATAGGCTTTGCCGTTATCGTCGGTAACCTCAAAAACATCGCTATCAGTATCCGGAAAGTGCAATCCAACACCATCACCTACCATGCCGACAAACTCAAATAACATGTTTTCGCTGAGACCATATTTTTCCAACACCAATGAAAACAATAAATCACCCGGCACACAAAAACGCTTGGAATCAGCGTCATGCAACGGGTTGAAATCTCCGGCGACGTCCTTGGCAAAATGACTGGCCTGGTCTGCTGTAATGCGAACAACAGCATTATCGTCCTGGCGATAAAAGTCTTGTAGAAACATTTTTATCTCTTGAATGTCTGCAAAAAATCGCCCATTTTACCTGAAAATCAATATCTTGGCACAGTTGAATCACATTCTACCGACCAGGCATCGATTCCACCGGCGAGATTATAAAGATTCTCAAACCCCTCTTTGGCTAAAAACCGGCAGGCCATCATGCTTCTAACCCCATGATGACATAACACCACCAAATCTTCATCCCTGTCCAATTCTTCAATTTTCAAAGGGATCAGGCTTAAAGGAATCAAAATACTGTCTACGATATGTGCAAATTCAAATTCATGCGGTTCACGCACATCCAAAATTTTCAAATCCGGTTGCTGCGTTCTTTTTTGTTGAAGTTGTAACGGTGTTATTTGTTGAATTGACATAAAAAACGTTCCAATCGGTTTAAAGCAGCCGACATTCTAGCGATTGACACCGTATAAGCAAACCGAATATGCGTATTCGCCTCATTTTTACCAAAATCCTTACCCGGCGTCAGCGCGACACCTTCGGCCTCCAGCAAGTCTTTGGCAAATTGAAAACTGTCCTGAGTAAATGCGCTGCAATCGGCATAAATATAAAACGCACCCTCTGGCTTACAGGGCACTTCAAACCCTAAAGCCTGCAATTTTTGATACAGAAAATCGCGCCGCCCTTCAAAAATCTGCCGACGCTGCTCCAACTCAGCCCAGTTTTGCTCAGAAAAAGACGCCAGCGCAGCATATTGAGAATGCGTCGGTGTCGCAATAAAAATATTCTGCGCCAGTTTTTCGACAACATCAACCATTGTATCCGGCACCACCAACCAACCGACACGCCAACCGGTCATACCGAAAAACTTGGAAAAACTGTTGATAACAAAAACATCCTCGCTATAGCGTAACGCCGTCTCGGCCTGCGCACCATAAACCAAGCCATGATAGATTTCATCCGAATAAAAGCAGCCCCCCAGATGTTGCGTCTGCTCGATAGCCGCCTGCAATACCCGGTTTTCAATCACCGTTCCGGTCGGATTCGATGGTGAAGCAATTAACACGCCCTTAGTGGCCGGCGTCCAGTTTTGTCTGATTAAATCCGCATCCAACTGATAACGCGTATCGGCCGAAACCGCGAGTGGTCGCGAAACACTGTCAAACAACCGAATAAAATTACGATTACAGGGATAACAGGGATCGGCCATCAATACCTCTTCCCCTGGATTCAACGTCACCCCTAAGGCTAATAAAAAAGCTCCAGAAGCACCAGGCGTGATAAATATGCGCTTATCATCCACCTTAACGCGATAGTGCTGCAAATAATAATCGGCTATTGCTTCGCGTAACGCCGGCAAACCTGCGGCTGCTGTGTATTTTATATCGCCATCTGCCAAGAAATTCTTGCCGGCCTGCAATACAAGCCTTGGCGTTGGAAAATCCGGCTCCCCGACCCCCATGTGGATAATATCGCACCCTTGCTGCTCTAATTCTTTAGCCCGCCTTAGTAATTCCATAACATAAAATGGCGAAATATCGTGCATACGTTTGGCGACTGGAATATTCATAAACATCTTTTTAAGATTAAAAGAGCAAAATCATAACAAATTTCTTGCTATGGTTATCTTATTCTGTTAAAAATGCGCAGTTTTTAAAATTGCTTAGGAGTTATGGGATGACTGACGCGAATCGAAACGCTAACGATTTGAATTTTACGCCTTATGAAGAAGAAAAAGGCGAAGAATACATGAATGAAAAGCAACTCAAACATTTTGAGACGCTGCTAAAACAATGGAAATCTCAATTGATGGAAGAAGTGGATCGAACTGTCCACCATATGCAAGATGATGCGGCAAACTTCCCTGACCCCAACGACAGAGCTACACAGGAATCTGAATTCAGCCTGGAATTACGCACCCGCGACAGAGAACGCAAGTTAATTAAAAAAATTGATGAAGCACTCGATGCAATTGGATCAGGCGATTATGGCTATTGCGAAACCTGCGGCGTTGAAATTGGCATTCGCCGCCTGGAAGCACGGCCGACGGCAACGCTGTGCATCGATTGTAAAACACTCGACGAAATTCGCGAAAAACAACTTCAGGGTTGAACGCTTCAGAAACCGGAAAACAGCCCTATATCGGTCGGTTTGCACCCTCCCCAACCGGCCCGTTACACCTTGGCTCACTTTATACAGCCCTGGCCAGCTTTCTTGACGCCCGCCATCATCATGGCCAATGGCGTTTACGCATTGATGACTTAGACCGGTTTCGGATTCTGCCGGAGGCAAGCGATCAAATCCTGTTTATTCTGGACAAACTTGGACTATATTGGGATGGCCCTGTTTATTATCAAAGCCAGCATATTGCAGATTATGACGCCGCTATCGACCGGCTTTACCAAAATGGCATGCTGTATCCTTGCTCCTGCAGCCGTAAAAAACTGGCGCAATCAGGTTCTGTTTACCCTGGATTTTGCCGCAAAAACACCCATACCTCACAACAGCCTTATGCACTGCGCATCAAAACCGATGCCCAGCCTATTCATTTTATCGACCGCCTGCAAGGCAAAATTCAACAATGCCTGCCTCAAACCACAGGCGATTTCATTGTCAAACGCAAAGATAACATCATCGCCTATCAGCTCGCCGTCGTTATTGACGAACAACAGCAACACATCACCCAGGTTGTTCGCGGCCTTGATTTACTCGACTCAACCACACGCCAGCTTTATATTCAGCAACAATTAGATTTAGCTCAACCTGAATACATGCATATCCCACTCATCGTTGACTCGCATGGCATAAAACTGAGTAAACAAACGCAGGCCGAAGCCGTATCTGCACACAACCCCGGTCAAACGCTGTGGCATTTATTACAAAAATTAAATCAACACCCCCCATCAGAATTAAAACATGCTTCTGCACAGGATGTACTCGACTGGGCTATACCCCATTGGCAAGTCGATAAGCTAAAAAAAATTCGTGCAATTTCAAATCAAATTGACTAAGGTATTTTGCTAATTCGATCAGTAAAAGGAATGCCACATGTCTGAACACAAAATTTACCCGGTAGCCCCTGAAATTGCACGTCGCGCCCATATTGACAAAGCGCGTTATCAAGAACTTTACCAGCAATCCATCGATGACCCAGAAACATTCTGGTCAGAACAGGCCAAAACCTTTCTGGACTGGATAAAACCCTGGGATAACACCCTGGAATACGACTTTCCAGAAGGTAAAATCCGCTGGTTTGAAGGCGGTCAACTCAATGTCAGCGTCAACTGCCTGGACAGACATCTGGCCACCCGCGGCGATCAAACCGCTATCATCTGGGAAGGCGACGACCCAGGTCAGGATAAAAAAATAACGTATCGAGAACTGCACGAGCAGGTCTGTAAATTTGCCAATGTATTAAAATCACTCGGTGTCCGTAAAGGCGACCGTGTCTGTATTTACCTGCCCATGCTGGCCGAAGCCGCCAGCGTTATCCTGGCCTGTACTCGCATTGGCGCCATTCATTCCATCGTATTCGGCGGCTTTTCAGCCGATGCCTTAAAAGACCGCATCCTCGACGCCGATTGTAAAATCCTGATTTGCGCCGATGAAGGTTATCGCGGCGGCAAAACTATCCCGTCCAAAACCCATGCCGATATTGCCGCAGCTCAATGCCCATGTATCGAACATATCATCGTCATCCAAAACAGCGGTAATGACATACCTTGGACAGAAGGCCGCGACATCTGGTATCACCAGGCGATGAAAACAGCTTCGAGTGAGTGCACACCTGAAGTTATGGATGCTGAAGACCCCTTGTTTATTCTGTACACATCCGGCTCCACCGGTAAACCTAAAGGCGTTCTGCATACCACCGGCGGTTATCTACTCTATTCTGCCATCACCCATAAATATATTTTTGATTATCATGAAGGCGATATTTACTGGTGCACCGCCGACATCGGCTGGATAACCGGCCATTCCTATATTATTTATGGCCCGCTGTGTAACGGCGCAACCACCTTAATGTTTGAAGGCGTCCCCACCTACCCTGAAGCCGACCGCTTCTGGCGTGTCATCGACAAACACCAGGTCAATATTTTTTATACCGCTCCCACAGCGATTCGCGCACTGATGGCGCAAGGCGATGATTTTGTCGCCCGTACCGACCGTAGCAGCTTAAGAATTTTAGGTAGCGTCGGCGAGCCTATCAACCCCGAAGCCTGGGAATGGTATTATCATGTCGTCGGCAACGGCCGTTGTCCCATCGTCGATACCTGGTGGCAAACCGAAACCGGCGGTATCCTGATCACGCCACTGCCTGGTGCAACCGACCTAAAACCGGGGTCGGCCACCCTGCCCTTCTTTGGCATACAGCCCCAAATTCTTGACAACGACGGTCATGAGCTCGAAGGCGAAGCGGAAGGCCTGCTCACCATCAGCGCACCCTGGCCCGGCCAGGCACGCTCGCTATACGGCAATCACCAACGCTTTATAGATACGTATTACAAAAACTACCCCGGCTACTATTTTACCGGCGATGGCGCACGGCGTGACAAAGATGGCTATTACTGGATCACCGGCCGGGTTGATGATGTGATTAATGTCTCCGGCCACCGCATGGGCACTGCAGAAATTGAAAGCGCCTTAGTTCTGCATGACGATGTTGCAGAAGCGGCCGTGGTCGGCTTCCCGCATGATATAAAAGGACAAGGCATCTATGCCTATGTCACCTTAAATGTCGGCGTAAAACCCAGCGAAACACTGCGACAAGAACTCATCCAACAGGTCAGAAAAGAAATCGGCCCCATCGCCACACCCGACGTCATCCAGTGGGCACCCGGCCTTCCTAAAACCCGCTCTGGTAAAATCATGCGCCGCATATTGCGTAAAATAGCCGCCAATGAACTCGACAACCTCGGCGATACTTCCACCTTAGCCGACCCTTCGGTCGTGACTGACCTGATTGAAAACAGGGTGAATCATTAATTTAAATACACCTAGAGCGCTACTCTCTGATTCCTCAGCAGACCGCAGGAATCAGAGAACGCAGCTAGACAGAGTCAATCTAATCCCAGTTGTTGGTACCATTACAATCGTCTTTTATCCCCTGTTCATCGATACAAAACGTTCTCCAACTACTATCTACCGGCGTGGCTTTTAATTTAAATGTTGCATCAGTCGCAGAATCAATTGTTAAATCGTAGGTTTTAGTGCCACTATCAAGAGGCACCTGATCGGAAAATATCCAGGGTGTTCCTGTATCGGTAGGACTTGCTTGCGTCCCTGCCGCTCCTTTATAACTCATGTCCTCCATATAATACTGACTCATCGCACTGGCAAATGAAACCAAAGCGGCTTGAGCGGCCGCCTCTTTACTTTTTGTTATATAGCTCTGATAAGAAGGATACACAATCGATGCCAAAATACCGACAATAGCAACGGCTATCATTAACTCAATCAGAGTAAAGGCGTTCTGCCCAGTCCTCATCATAATAGTTCTCCATTAAATGGCGTTTTTGGTAATAAGCTCTCTCGTACCGATAATTATCGGGATCAAGCTTATACGCACGCCGGAAATATTTTAAGGCTTCCGGTTGTTTATTGACTTGCTCACAGGCTTTTGCCAGCCAATAGGCCCAATAGGCTTTATCTCTATTATTATCAGCCTCCTGATAACGCTGCAAGGCAATATCATACGCATGCGCACCATAAAAATAGACTTTTTCAGGACGTTTAACCCGATGATAACTTTTGGCTAGCGAAATATTGGCCGGAACATTATCCGGGTCTTTATTGACCCGTTTTAAGCCTACCTCAATCGCTCGATAAAGAAACTCCCGTGCTTTTTCAGGGTTGCCCAATAATTCATAATTATCAGCGATTCGTCGTAACACGACCGTGTTATCCGGTTTTAGCTGATCATAGTATTGTAATACTTTTGCCACCGCCAGATAATGATCGTAACGTTCATAACGATCGGCAAACTTGTCATAACCATTCGCCAAACGATGGGTAATTTCTGCTTTTTGCCGGGGATTATGCAATAATGTTTGTGTGGTTATAAAAGCCGCTACCAAAACAACAACGGTCGTAACCATAAAATATAACAATCTTTTCGATGGACTCGATTGATGTTGTTGCAGCCAAAAATTCAAGGCCGTAAAGCTCATTGCCATCGCAACCAAAAGCTCTGCGACTTCCGCTTCATTAAATGAAAACAACTCCAGCTCAAACAGCCCACCAAATAAAAAAGCCGGTAACAAAGCAAGAGGCGGCGCAACAACGCCTAATTGTGCCAGCCATAAAGCCGGTTTCCACTGCATTTTTAACGCAATGGGAAAAATTACACCATAACCTATAAGACCCAGGGTAATCAGATAAGTCAGCGCTGTTTTCGTCCAGCTTTCAACAGGGCCCGTTAACAGATTATGTAAATTGGCTTCATCTTGATAGCTATGTTTGGCAAAAAATTCTGGGGTATCGTATCCTAACAGCCGTTGTCCCCAGGAAATTTCTTCCATAAAGGTATAAAAACTAGCCAATGCCAACAACATAAAAAACCACCGGTAACGCCCAGTAGCGGAATTGATGGCATTCAAGGTTGAAAAAATAAAGGTTGCCAGGAAGAAAAAAGCCTGCCCCCATTCGCCATACATATCTTCGTAGGTCGCAAAAATATAGAGTTGCGGAAAATAGACAGCCGCAACCGCATAAAAAACAACAATGGCAAATGAGAGGCTAACGAGATAGAACGTTATGAATTTCATGAACATACGCCAGAATAAGTTTCCGAACTATTTTTAGACGTTTCAGTGCGAATACGACCAGAAGCGGCAACAACCACTTTTCTGAATATTGCCTGCTGACTCGGCGAGCAAAAATAAAAGTGTCCGTTAGTATTGCTACGCCCATCAGGACGATAGGCAACGTAATTGTCAAATGAAGAGGAAGAGTTGATGAAAAAACCGGACGTAATACCGCTATATTTTCGTATCACTTCTTCGCCCGTATCAAATGTTTGATTACTATTGGCATCTACAAAAACCTGCCAGCCATCTTTCCAATCTGTGCCAGTTTTGCCTACAACCAATAACTGATTTCTTTTTACCGCCTCACTGCGTGCAATATTTAAGGCACCCACCATACTATTCGCCTGTGTTGTCAGACGATTATTCGTTATCATGCTCTGAAACGATGGCACACCAATCGACAATATAATCGACATAATGGCCATGACCATAAGCAGTTCAATCAATGTGAACCCAGCACCTCGTGAAGTGATGGATAAAGCCCGCACCTTACCTCGCCCTAAATGGGGAGGCATTACGAGGTGCTGGGTAAATTCATCGTCAGGAACCACTTGACTAAACATAACCTGGGTCTTAGTAGTCTTTTGCATGACATGTTCCATATCAAAAATAAAAGCGCTCTTTTACATGCACCTACAATCATCCATTATGCTTAAATCCCCCACCGGCTTTAATGCCAGCGGGGGATTACAAAACATCTATGGGTTAGTAATTTCTCTCCAGTTTAATCGGCCGCTATAGCCAGTGTGGCCTGGATTATCTGGATCTGAAGATGGAGGTACGATTTCCTTGACTCCACCGCCTTGGTCAGGGTCAAGACAAGCATCAACAGCCGCTTTAATGCGCTTGTCGATCAAGGTGCTTTCTTTAAGAACGATCGGTCTTTTTAGGTATTTCTCATCATTACGTACTTTTTCTTTATGGGCTTTAATCGCATCTTTAATCTCTTTAGCATTAGAACAATTGTTCATAATTCGATACTTATGACCTGAGTCGCCTTTACCCGAATCACCTTTATGCGCAGAATCAGAGTCCACACATTTTTTATATTCTGTATAAACACCACTGTCATCCATACTGCTGTCGGAAATATTCAGGCTACTGTCACCATGTGAATGAGAAGAATCAAAATGTTTTTTACGTTCAGTCAGTTTTTTATGGTAATTCTTGCTGGAATCTGATTCTTTAGAGTCACTTGTTGAATCGTGATGCGAGTCGCTTGAGTCCCGGTTTTTACAACCACTAATGCGGTGATGTTTGCCGCTGTCCGAAACGCTGTCATGGCCTTTGCCTTTACCGCTGTCTGCCCGATAATGACCACTGTCCGTTTTATTACTATCACTGCTATCACTGCTATCACTGCTATCACCCTTATCCAGGCATTGGCTCAAGGCAACCACCATATCCTCATCATCTAAGGCATCATCATTCACAATCACAGGATCAAAATAAGACTGAGTGAGTTCAACCAGTGTTTTTCGATATTCCCCGGTACAATCTTTAATAACAACTAGCTTCTCAACAGTTTTGGTAGTGGTATCAGGTGTTGAAGGTGGGTTATTACAAGAACCTAGATAATCTCCGCCATGATTATCTCTATGCGCAGGCCAGGCACTGAAACCGATATGAATGGTGTGCCTGTTGGCAGGATTGCCCTTTGGCACATGGCAAATGATTATTTTTTTGTCTTCATCTTCCTCACCTCGAAAATCACTGTCAGATGAACTGTCGGATGAACTGTCGGATGAACTGTCAGATGAACTGTCAGAATTGTTTGAGTTTTTGGAATCAGCATAAGCCGATACCGGAAGTAACATGGCACCGCCAACCGACAATAGCAAAGCTATTGACATCATGATGGAATTTTTAGCTTTTCTCTTCATTTTATTTCCCCTTATAACACTTTAAATAACGCATGCAACATCACTTGTCATGAACATGAAATGGCATACTTAGACTCCACGATTCGTTGCCCCCCTGTTGTAGAATTAGGTGCAGTCACACGAATAGTATAGATTTCGGTAGTACATGCGGTAAAAATAGACTGATTGCATGGCTTATCATCAGCGCTCCAGCCGCCATTAGAACCACTAGGAACCGGACACACTACCTCCTCTCCAGAATTTTCTCCTGCTGTTGGAATACAGGCTGTTTGAGCGATTTTGACCTCAACTCCAGATGCTATGGTATCAGCAGACAAATTCAGCTCTGTTTTTGCTGTAATATCCTCAGGAACCAGTTGTACAAACTTTGCATCGAAAGTTTTACAGGTAGACGTACCATCATAATAACGCTGTTTTTCAATATAGCTTTCAGCCAACTCAAGAATATTTTCAGCAGAAGCAAACAGGGTTGTCTGGCCTTGCATATTTGCCGCCATCATAAACTGGAGTCTGTTTTGCTGAATCATGTTGACGCCGACTAAGGTTATCAACAACAACATCACTAACGAAAATATCAGTACCGCCCCGTGTTGTCTTTTATTCATCTCGTCATTTCTCGTCATTTCTCAAGGCAATCGTTGTGCTAAATACCTTATACAAACGCTTATCATCGGGCGCGTTGACGGTATACGACCGTCCATCGAGGGTATAGCCAGGTGTTTTTAAAACAACATTCTTCTCTTCACTCGCTAACACTAAATATAAGCGTACACTGACTATTTTCTCCCAGCCAAATGGATCGACTTGATCATCGACTTGATCCGCCCGTAAATATTGATTTGCAAATCCATCCCCATCCTTATCATGCCCATATAAAACAAATAACTTTTCAACATTTGAAATTAAAGTTACGGCACTTGACGTTTTGTTTTTAGATGAGTCGTCCAGGTTCTCTCGTTTTGCTTTACAATAAAGCACTGGCGTATTCGTTGAATCCAAGGCCACATAGAAATATATTGTGACAACAATCTTGTCATTTACAGGGTCTTCTCCGTCCGTCAAATGAATATTTCTGGTGCAGGGTGACAATGCATAATTCGGATTATTGAAAGCCAAATCATTACTATCATTTAATTGATAGCGAAATACCACATGATTAATATCATACGCATCTTCAAAGCCATCTTTATTAAAGTCACCCTTAATATATTCCCTACCAGCCAGGTCAATTCCTGAGTCTAATACCCCATTTGATCCTGCACCGCTATCTGGAATAAAAACCGAATCAGCTGTACCGCCAGCGGCATAACGATTGCGTAAAAACCCTGCCCGCCTGAACTCTCTGGCCAACACCTCCATCACATAACGCCCATCTTCAACCAGGTAACTTAAGGTTTTTTGCTTCCTGAAACTATTGCCGCTATCGATAAAAACCTTAACGACACCGGCAATCAGCGCCATCCCGAGCAGCAGACCGATCATCAACTCAATCAAGGTAAAACCGCTTTGTTTATATTTCATAACCTAACATCCAGTGAATAGGACGCATCGCTGCCCAGTTTATCGTTAATATTTTGATTGACTCTTTGCCAGCTAATGGTCAATCGGATAATCTTCAGATCCGTACTCGCTGTATTTGGGTCGGCTGCCGCCTCTATCGCCACTGCCCCACCAGGTAACACAGATTTGACATCTTGCAGCCAACGATAGGTATCATATTCAGCCATTTGTTGTTGACTACAAGCTATTGGTGTCGCCAGTGGTGAAGCAAGATTTACGGTTGTGGGATCATAAGCGCTACAAAAAGGATGCTGTGGACTACCAGCACCTGGCAGTTTAAATGACTCGGCTTGCGTCAAAATATCGCTAAGACTTGCCAGTTTAGATTCCCAATGTGTGGCATTCGCCCTAATTCTGTCACTCATGTCATACGCCAAAAAAACGGCCTGAGTGCGTAAATAAGCATCCTGATTATCCATCAATGCCCGTGATTGCATGGCAAAAATACCTAACAAGCCTATACTCAGAATAACCATAGAAACCAATACTTCAATCAGCGTAAAGCCAGGCTGATTGTTATAGTGACAACTAACACGATAATGATGATATTTGTAAATACCCATGATTCTCTGAAAATAAAGTTTTATATTCTCTTTGCGGTTCAGCTTATTGCACAACAATAATATTATCTGTGACCCCCCTCCTGTTTTACTAAAAGGATAGTCAACTAAATCACAAAATACCAATCCGTCGCAATCAAGCCTTACCAAGCCCAATAATCCAGCAATAAACCGATAAAAACCGCCATACCAAACCAGTTACTATCTGATGTTACGCAGACGTAACTTGTATGATAAATTTACAGCCGATTTAACCCTAATCAGGATATTTCTAAGGGATTTGTTGTATGATCGATCATAACCATTTGATTTTAAAACTGCCTTTTGTTTATACGGCAAGAGCATGTAGGGGCAATTCATGAATTGCCCCTACGAATCAGAAAACGATTATAGATGGAGTGACCACCTTTTCTCCTCGCCTGTACCAAGTGTAGTGGTCAAGTAAAACTGTAAGGTTGTTAAATGTGAATTAAGAGCTAAATTGTGGCTCAACAAATCAATGGCTTAGCGTGATGCAAACTCTATGCTCCTCAAGCAAAAAATATAAGTCATTGATTTTATTTTATATGAGGTTTTCAGCTCTTAATTCGCATTTAAGCTGTGATGTATGTAAATTTTAGAGTTAAAATACAAATTGCGTAACATCAGTTATTAAGTCAACAGTGTCTGTAGGGTGGATAAGCAGAAAAGAATGGAAAGAAACTGTTGATAATAGCCGTTTGGTCGTGGGTAACGAAAAATGCTGGCGACGCAGAAGAAAGTACTTTCTGGAGTGTAAAATTAACACAATATATTTACTACCCCATTACAAAGCCTAACTTAAATCAGCAATTCCCGCTCGTCTTGTAAGCCTTGGTGTATAAGAGATTGAAAAAATATGTTTCGTAAACTTTTTTGCGAAGATCACTCCATTGCTGGGTTGTGTCAAATTTTCAGCGGGAATTGCTGAACTTAAATCAACCTTATTCGCCTTCACCAATCCATTCCTGCAGAGCAGAAATGATTTCCCGCGCCTGCTTTTCACTGGAAATGTTGAATTTGGATTTTTGCTGATATTCCCCATTACGTTTTTGATAACGACGAATGGTGAATTTATCAGGGCCATACTCTTCCTTGGCCCGATTCCAATCCTGATATCGATAAATCACGGTGGCCCAAGCGCCTTTGCTTAACACTTTTTTATCTAATTCTTTTACTGTTTCAATCCCACCATCTTCGTAGGACACGGTTAATTCATCAACTGTTTCGGCCATATTCGATTCTCAATAATCCAGTATTAGTTTGCTATTTTTGAGTTGAAAGTCTAGCAAGTAATTTTAATTTATGCCAGCGGACAAAGATCAGGGCATCACAAACTTACCGAAGGCGCGTGAACCTTCTCCGACGGTAATCGTGTTTATCACTTTTAATTGTTCAGCATCAATAACTGAAACTGTACCATCCATCCAGTTTGCCACATACACATAACGATCATTCGCTGCAGTACTGATACCTTCGGGTTTTTCACCAACCTCAATCTGCTTTATTTCAGCCAGGGTGTCGGTGTCGATCACTGAAACCGTACTGTCATCCTGATTGGTCACAAACAAGCGTTTATCTTTCAAAGCTAGTGCCACAGCATAAGGCCTTGCACCAACGGCAATATGTTTGATACGTTTTAAATGATTTGGTTGTAAAACGGTAACATCATCACTTTCGACATTAGCCGTATAAATTTTTGAACCATCGGATGAAACGACAATTCCAAAAGGATGTAAGCCTGTTTTAGTCGTGTTTCGAAGATGATAATTGCTTAAATCAATTTGGGAAAGACTATCATCCATGCGATTAGCAACATAAAGCCACTTGTTATCAGGGCTAACAGCCATGCCAGAGGGGGAGCGACCGACATGAATCGTCTGTATTTTCTGAAAAGTTTCGGCTGAATAGACATCCACCGTATTTTCATACCAGTCAGCCAAAAATATGCGTTCACCAGGCACATCAACCGCAATACCTAAAGAGGCACCACGTCCCTGTATTTTATTGCTCACCTGAAATTTTTGCGCATCTATAACAGTGAAGCCACCGCCTTCCGGTGTACTGATATAAGCCTGATGTTGTTTCGGATTGACCGCAACACCAGCAGGTTTACCTACGACAGTGATGGTTTTTAAAACAGTCTGGCTCTCGACATCGATAATTGAAACGCTATTATCCAACTGATTAGTAATAAACGCATATTCAGCGGCATCTGCCTGAAAAATAACAAAAAAGAGAACTAAGAGTCTGAAAAGGGGGAAATTAAACATCTGTTCACCAAAAAGGCGATAAAAAAGCCTCTGCCAGAAAAGCAGAGGCATCGAAAAATTAGCGCTTAATGACAATTTTTACGTCAGATTCCGAAATATTTTTGTCAAATTTTCTGGCTAAATTAACCAATCCATCGGTCAATACTTTTTTGACCGCTTCATCGGCCGCCTTTTCATTCAATTCAGCCGGAGGATTGTTATTGACATAAGCCCGATAATAAGTCGCCACCCAAGTCACTTCGGATTTACCACCTTTATCTTTTACTGAAATCTTTGCAGCATAGTTTGCAACAGGCAATACAGGAATTTCTTCATCCTGCCCAGCATGATGCACTGTGCCCGTGCTGCTCATTTTAGTTATTTTATATTTATAAGACTTTTGATCTTCTTTATAAGCCTTTAATTCTTCAGTGATGGTACCGCCGCCTTTCAAGGTTAAAACCCGTTCTGAACCTTTTTTATTACCTTGCTCGCAAGCGACACTTTCAATCGCAGGATGCCAGGACATATCATCATAATTTTTAATCACTTCCCATACTTTATCTGCAGGCGCATCAATAATAATGCTTGCGGTCATTTTGGCACGGACTGGCCCATGCGCATAAGTCACCCCTGTGACAAACAATGCAAGCAGCGATACAAACAACGATAGTTTTTTCATAAGGTTTTCCTCGTGGGTTCAAATTAAATTGAGCATTATAAAATAGAGCATGCGTTAAAGCTATTCGCTCATTATCCCTTGACAATAGCGCAGGTCAACGCAGTATTGTAAAAAAGGATATAGTCCTATCATAAATTTTGATACTGAATAGAGCATGAAGGGCGAATTTATCAACCGCACAAAACAACATTCATAGCAATATTTTATTGGACACTCATTAGAGCTAAAACAATCGTCGCCCCCAGGCATCTAATTGTTTTTCCTTCATTCTGGCAAAAGCTTTTAATTCCGATGCAATAGATTGGTATTTTTGTTCGACAGACATCTTCTCGACACGCTGCTTAAACTCATTAAGTGTCAGAGAAGGGCCTACGTTTTTGTCTGTAAATACCTTGAAGCAATAGTCGTACCATTGTTTCTTTTCAGACTCCGTTAAAAATTCAGGAAAGTTACGCCCTTTATAGCGAACAAGCATTTCATGCAAACGCGTATCACTAAAATTAAACTGTATCGCTGAGAGTTGTTCGGGCGGTGTATTGCGTAACCTCCCCATTTCCCGCTTGTCTTGAGGCGAAAAAAAACCACCTTGATATAGCAATAAATCAGGATCAGTTTGTTCCGACTTGAAATCCGTCTCAAAAACTGCCGCGACTTTCTCGGCTAATCCGATATGCGCTTTGAGTTGTTGCAAATGTTGTTGAATCTGATTTTTATCATATTGCAAGCGTTCGGTATCCTCGGGGCGTATCACCGACAATGGCGCTAAAACCGGGCATTTATTGGCATGTACCGTTTTTAAAGGAATTCTGTCAACATCTTCAGGTAAATCTGCTTTAGCGGTAAAAAGCCGCTGTTTTATTTCATCAACAGACAAACTCAATAAGGGGGCAGGATCAACCGACAAATCATAAACAATAACGCCATTACTATTTCCGGGGTGTTGGGCTAATGCCACAACTACGGCTAAACAATATTTATTGGCCGGGTACATTCCCGACACATGAATCAGTGGCTGCATCGCACCTAATTGCAGCAAATCAAAAACCTTATGTTTTGACCGATTTGCAAACAAGTATTGGTACAGCTTAGGTTGTTTATCCTTGATCAATTTTGCAATGGCAATCGTCGCGTACACATCGGATAAGGCATCATGTGCGGACTCATGCTGAATAGCATTCGCTGCAGTAAGGTCTTCTAAACGAAAGCTCGGCTGCCCTTCTTCATTATTCGGCCATTGAATACCATCAGGCCGTAATGCCCGGGTTGCCCGGACGACATCAATCAAATCCCAACGCGAATTCCCATTCTGCCATTCACGTGCATAAGGGTCAAAAAAATTACGGTACAACAAATTTCGCGTGACTTCATCATCAAAACGAATGCTGTTATAGCCGACAGTACAGGTATTTGGCTCAGCTAGGTGGGAATGAATTTCAGTGATAAAATCGGATTCTATGATACCTTTTTCCGATGCCATCCGGGGTGTGATGCCGGTGATAAAACAAGCCTCCGGATGGGGTAAACAATCATCCGAAGGCTTACAAAAATAAGTTACCGGCTCGCCAATAAAATTAAACTCAAGATCAGTTCTAACACCGGCAAACTGAACAGCCTTATCCCGTTGTGGGTCTGTTCCAAAGGTCTCATAATCATGCCAGAAAAATGTATTCCGAGACACCTTATGCGTTAATACAATGTAACCAATGCACGTAATACATCGGTTCGACTAATCACACCAACCAGCTTGTCTTCATCCATTACGGGAAAGCTACGCGTTGCACAATTTTGAAATTGTTCGGCCAGTTTTACGATATTATCATCTTCATTTACCGTAATAATATCCTTCGCCATAAACTCCCCAACGGTACCACCAAAATCTTTATTATAGGCTGCATCTAATACCACTTTAATACTGTCTTTTTCTGAAAACATGCCAATCAATCGTCCATTATCATCAAGAACCGGGGCAGACGTAATTTTATGATCTAAAATTGCTTTAATGGCTGTCACGACACTTACATTTTCTTTTAACGTAAAAATATTTTTTGTCATGTAATCAGCAATGGTAATCTTAGCCAGCATAATGCTTCCTCTTAAAGTTATTTGAAGTTATTCGTTTTAAGTGGCGTATATTCTGAATGACGCAGCTGATTTGTAAAGATGAATGTAAGCTCTCTCATTTTTACAAACCTATAGCCCGACTTTTATCCTAAATTAACACCCGCTCCAGTCATTCACTCAATGACTCTCAGCCTTTCTTTTATCACATTTTTTAATACAAACGCAATTACCATTATTTGCCCCACCACAAGACCCCTTAATGGCTTTACGGCCAAAAAGCACACCGATTGCCATAATAGCTATCACAATCAGCATAAATACAAATGTTGCTAGAAAATAAGCCATCTCCGCCTCCTCACGACAATCATTATCGAACGATTCTTTGTTTTATATGGACTCGCCCTATTCCATTTTCGTTCAATCCATAAAAAACGGGGAACAAACTCGCGTTTATTCCCCATTTTTTAACATGATAAACACATGTGTTTATCTATTGTTAACCACCAAAATCATCAAGCAGAATGTTTTCTCTTTCCACACCGTTTTCCAACAGCATGTTGATGACCGATGAGTTCATAATCGGCGGTCCACACAGATAGTATTCACAATCTTCCGGATTCGGATGATTTTTAATGTACTCTTCATACAGCACATTATGAATAAACCCGGTATAGCCGGTCCAATTGTCTTCCGGCAGTGGATCCGATAACGCAACATGCCATTCGAAGTTATCGTTTTCCTTCGCCAGCATATCGAAATCTTCAACGTAGAACATTTCACGTTTACTACGTGCACCATACCAGAACGTCATCTTACGTTTAGACTTCAGCCGTCGTAACTGGTCAAAAATATGAGACCGCATGGGCGCCATACCGGCTCCACCGCCAACAAAGACCATCTCATTATCGGTATCGCGGGCAAAAAACTCACCATAAGGACCTGATACCACAGCCTTATCACCCGGTTTAAGACTAAAAATATAGGATGACATTTTTCCTGGTGGCACATCATCCGGTGCACCTGGCGGCGGTGTTGCAATACGCACGTTGAGCATAATATCTTTTTCTTCTGGGTAAGAAGCCATTGAATACGCTCTCAATACCGGCTCATCGACTTTGGAAACATAACGCCATAAGTCATATTTATCCCAGTCTTCACGATATTCTTCTTCAATATCAAAGTCTTTGAAACTCACCTCATAAGGTGGACATTCAATTTGAATATAGCCCCCGGCACGATAGTTAATTTCTTCACCTTCAGGCAGTTCAAGCACCAATTCTTTAATAAATGTCGCAACATTATGATTAGACTTGACAGTACATTCCCATTTCTTGACGCCAAAAACGCTTTCTTCAACTTCAATGTCCATATCATGCTTAACAGCAACCTGACATGCCAATCTTTCGCCTTCAGCCGCTTCACGCTTGGTAATATGAGACATTTCTGTGGGTAATATCTCACCACCGCCTTTAAGGACTTTTACACGACATTGACCACATGTCCCCCCACCACCACACGCAGAAGGTATAAAAAGTTGATTTTCAGCTAAGGCTGTCAATAATTTAGAGCCTACCGGCACATGTAATTTTTTCTCATGGTTGACCACAAGCTCAACATCACCTGAAGGCACCAATTTATTTTTGGCTCCGATAATAATAAATACCAGCGCTATCACGATAACCGTGAATAAAACTACGCCTAATGCAATTTCAAGCATTACTTATCCTTCCTACAGTTGAATTCCAGAAAAAGCCATGAAGCCCAAAGACATCAGGCCAGCGCTAATGAAAGTGATCCCTAAGCCTTGTAATCCAGCCGGTATATCACTGTATTTAAGTTTTTCGCGAACCCCAGCCATAACCGTAATCGCTAAAGCCCAACCAAAACCACTACCGACACCATAGATAACACTTTCGGTGAAATCATAATCACGTTCGATCATAAACAAGCTACCACCCAAGATCGCACAGTTTACGGTAATGAGAGGTAAAAACACGCCTAAGGCATGGAATAATGCTGGAAAGTATTTATCCAGAACCATTTCCAGAATTTGTACCAAAGCCGCAATCATACCGATACAACTCAGCAATGATAAAAAGCTCAGGTCAACACCGGTAATGCCCATCCATGACAAGGCATCTTCTTTAAGCAGTGTATGGTAGATGACATTATTAACCGGTACGGTAATTGTCTGTACCACCATCACCGCAATCCCTAACCCTATAGCCGTAGAAATCTTCTTCGATACCGCCAGAAATGTACACATCCCCAGGAAGAAGGCTAATGCCAGGTTTTCAACGAAAACAGCTTTAATAAATAAACTGATATAAGCTTCCATTAGTGATGTCCTCCTTCACCGTGTGCAATATCCAGAATTTTAAAGTCTGGCTCTTCCTGTTGCTCAGGTTTCCATTCTCTAAACACCCAAATAATTATGCCGATAATAAAAAAGGCACTGGGAGGCAACAACATCAGACCATTTGGAACATACCAGCCACCATCTTGCTGTAGCGGTAAAATATCGATACCCAATAATTTACCCGAACCAAATAATTCTCGGAAAAATGCCACAATAATCAAAATCAAACTATAACCCGCCCCATTACCGATACCATCAAGAAAGCTGGCTAAGGGTGGATTTTTCATGGCATAGGCTTCAGCCCGCCCCATGACAATACAGTTGGTAATGATCAATCCAACAAAAACCGAAAGCTGTTTACTGATTTCATAGGCAAACGCTTTCAGAATTTGATCGACCACAATAACCAAAGAAGCAATAATGGTCATCTGTACAATAATCCGGATACTGCCCGGAATATGGTTTCTGATGGAACTGATTGCCGCACTCGAACACGCCGTCACCGAAGTCAATGCCAAGGCCATAATCAATGAGGTAGACATTTGCGAGGTAACCGCCAATGCCGAACAAATCCCCAACACCTGAAGTGTGATCGGGTTATTGTTGACTAACGGGTCAATCAATACTTTTTTAGTTTCTTTATCTATAACAGCACTCATGATTATCCCCTAACCATTACTTCTGATTTTGTCCAGAAAAGGCTTAAATCCATCTTCGCCTAACCAGAACTTGATTAAATTACTGACACCATTACTGGTCAATGTAGCGCCCGCCAATGCATCAACTTTATAGACGGCATCCGGTCTCGATGGATCGACATTACCCTTGACCAGTGTCAAGGCTACATTTCCATTTTCATCATAGACTTTTTTACCTTTCCACAATGCTCGCCATTTAGGGTTAACGACTTCACCGCCCAACCCAGGTGTTTCCGCCTGGTCATAAAAGTTAATACTTTTAACCGTCTGACCATCGGCTTCTAATGCCAAGAAACCATACATGGTTGACCACAAGCCATAACCATGGACCGGTAAAATGATAGAATCAATCTTATCGCCTTTTTTGACCAGATAGATTTTTGCAATTTTTGCCTTGCGCCGGATATGGGCAATATCTTTTTCAGGCGGAATAGCGACACTCAGCTTTGGATCTTTAGCCGCTTTACGCTGATCATATGATGCCGGATCCATATCTTCGACATAGTCACCCGTTTCAAGATTCACCAGCTTTTCCTCAACCAACTCAGCAAAAGCTTGATGGATATCGGTATCATCGGTCAACAACCCCGCTACATCCAAGATATTCCGTTTCATATCCATCGCTTTGTTTTCAATTTGCAATGGTTTTAATGCAACCGCCGAAAATGAAACCAAAATAGCGCATACAAAACTTAATGAAAGAGCAACAGCAATCGTTTTTTCAAGACTGTCATTGCTCATGGCTAATATTTTATCTGCATAAGCCTTGAACTTTTGGAAGTGCTCGCAGCTTTCCAGACGTTGTTTTAAATTTCCGTTAGACATTGCGTTTCATCCTTCTCTTAATATTTGCCTGAACGACAACATAATCAATAACAGGTGCAAACATATTGGCAAACAAAATGGATAACATCATGCCTTCTGGGAATGCAGGATTCACAACTCTGACCAGCACCACCATAACACCGATTAGTGCGCCAAAAACCCAACGTCCAGTATTTGTCATCGCAGCGCTCACAGGATCGGTTGCCATATAGACCATACCAAAAGCAAAACCGCCCACAGTCAGATGCCAATACCAAGGAAAATCAAACATTGGATTTGTATCGCTACCAATGACATTAAACAATACGGTCGTCGCAATCATGCCCAGCAGCACACCCGCCATAATGCGATATGATGCGATGCGCGTGTAAAGCAAAAAGGCTGCGCCAATCATAATAGCCAGCGTAGATGTTTCACCAATTGAACCTGGCATGAACCCAAGAAATGATTGAAACCAGCTATAGCCTGCTTCTGTCACTGCATCCATACCGCCTTGAGCTGCCAATCCTAATGGCGTTGCCATCGTGTAACCATCGACACCAACCCAAACCGAATCGCCTGACATTGAGGCCGGATAAGCAAAAAACAAAAAGGCACGACCTGTCAAAGCAGGATTCAGAAAGTTTTTGCCGGTACCGCCAAAGACTTCTTTACCAATCACGATACCAAACGAAATCCCTAAGGCAACCTGCCATAACGGAATGTCTGGCGGTAAAATCAGGGTATAGAGCATGGATGACACTAAAAAGCCTTCGTTGACCTCATGCCCTCTTACGGTTGCAAACAATACTTCCCAGATACCACCGACAGCCAATGTTACGATATAAATTGGCAGAAAAAATAATGCACCATGAACGAAGTTAGAAACCGGATTCATCGGATTATAACCAAACACCGACATGATAATGCCGCGCCAGCTATCCGCTTTTTCGAGCCCCATAGCCTGCATGGCTAAGTTTGCCTGATAGCCTGAGTTATACATTGCCATCAGAATACAAAAGAATGTAGCAATCACTACAAAAGTCATCGTCCGCTTCAGATCATTACCATCACGAACATGAGTTTTACCGCGCGTTACATCGGCAGGGGTATAAATGAAAGTATCCACCATCTCATAGAGACCGTAATACTTCTCAAACCGCCCACCTTTTGTAAAATGCGGCTCTAACTTATCTAAAAAGTCTCTAGCCGACATTACCCTTCCTTCTCGATTTTAGTTAAATTTACCCGTAAAACTGGACCGAAATCATGCTTTCCTGGATCGACAAACGTCATCAGACTCAAATCCTCCTCAACCAATTCCAGGCAGCCTAATTGCTGCGCCTGGTCGGTATCGGCAACAACGATAGCTTTTAATAAAGGTGTTGCCAGAATATCAAGTGGCATAACTTGCTCATAAACACCCACAGGTACGATCGCACGATTACTGCCATTCTTGTCCGTCGTAAATGGAAATAATTGACTCCGATCACGACTGCTGACATAAACATTCAATGCTGAAAATTTATTCTTGCCCGGCACGATCCATCCAAACAGCTCCCGTTTACGTCCTTCTTCCAATGCAGAAACTTGCAGGCTGTAACAGCCTAAAAATGCCAATACATCAGAGGCTTTGTGACCATACAACACCGAGCCGGAAACAACACGGTTTTCAACGCTGTCATCCAGTTCCCCTTTGACTAAATCATCAAGCGAAGCGCCCACCCGTGTTTTGACTAGCCGTGGTTTTTTAACGGTAGGTCCAGCCAAAGAAACGACTCTTTCAACGTCAATCTGCCCGGTACGAAATAATGCACCAATTGCAATGACAGCTTGATAATCAATGTGCCAAACGCTTTTATCGATATTAACCGGATCGATCAAATGAATATGTGTACTCGGCAAACCGGCTGGATGTGGGCCTGAAAATTCTGCGGTAATACAAGCATCATGATCAGCAATTTCAGCACCTGTCGCCTTACACAAATAGGTTTTTCCTGTGGTCAATTGCGATACGATAGTCAAACCGTTAACGAAATCCTTTTCCCGTTGCTTAATGATAACGACAGGATCTGCTGCCAGCGGACGAGTATCGATAGCTGTAACAAAAATCGAATGTGGCTTTGCATCAACACTCGGAATCTTTCCATAAGGCCGCGTCAGAAACGAAGTCCATAACCCGGACGCTAACAGGTTTTGTTTGATTTTGTCGGCGCCTAACGAGCCTAATTCGGAATCGCTATACTTTGAAAATGTTTCCTTTTCGTCGCCCTCCAATTCAATAACAACCGACTGCAACGCGCGGCGCGCACCTCGATTGATTGCTTTGACAACACCTGAACCCGGCGATGTAAAATTCACCCCCGGATTTTTCTTGTCCGTAAAGAGGATTTGGCCCAATTTGACCTTATCCCCTTCACTTACCATCATTTTCGGCTTAAGACCTTCGTATTCCGTGCCTAAAACAGCCACGGAAGCGACCTTATTGCCGTCTCCAATTTTCTGTTCGGGAACTCCGGTTATCGGAAGATCCAAACCTTTATTAATCGTAAATTGCATAGTGAATAAGCCTGCTCTCCAGACAAGTTGCAGCCAACAATCCTCCCGTTCAAAACCACAAAAACAAGAGGCGCTTCAAGACATAAAACCCAAATATTAGACCATATCTGCTATCTATTCTCAATGGAAAAATCTTTGCTCTTTCCCGCCTTCATTTATTTTGCGCATTACCATTTAAACATCAACACATTGATTTACATCAAAACTTGACACCAGCTTACGACTGTAATAGCCCCGCGGATTGCTGAGTATCTGCGTTCCAGCAATTCGGTAATTACCTGTATTATGAACATGCCCATGAAACCAGACTAAAATCGCATATTCATGAAAAAATGCCTTCAAGTCATTACAGTAAGCCAACTTCTTCAATGCTTGTGGTGATTTGTACCAGCTCCATTCAGTTGGTGCATGATGGGTAACGACAATGGTATCCCCCTCGAATGGTTCCGCCAGTTTCTGCGCCAACCATTGCCTTGATTTGGTATAAAGCCCGGAAAAAGCATGCTGATCAAAATCGCTTTGCCGAAATTTTATTTTGCGAAAATCATTTAAGGTCTTGCCCAAAGCATCTGCCTTATCCTCGCCCTCAACAAACAAATCCGCCCACAAGGTACACCCCAAAAAGCGTATCCCTTGATAAACATACTCTTCATTTTCTAGAAAAGTCACTTGACTACCTACACACGCTTCACGAATCCTGTCCTGAATTTCATGATATTCATTACCATAAAATTCATGATTTCCCGCAACATAAATCACTTTCTTATTCAGAGACTTCAGCCACTCAACCCCCTGCACATTGACCCCAATATCACCGGCAGCAACAATCAAGTCAGCATCATTTTCCGGTTTGCTCTGATCGCCAAACTCCAAATGAATATCCGAAAAATAATTTATTCTCACAATCCGTTTCGGCTTTGTTGCATAAATCATAAGGATCCCCATATTATAGGGCATGGACAAGAAAAAGAAACAACGCTACAAACTAAAGAATTGGTCGAATTACAATCAAGCCTTGATCAATCGAGGTTCATTAACGCTATGGTTCGAAGAATCCATGATCAAGCAATGGCATCAGCCTGAAAAGACAGGCTATAGAGGAAGCCCGATGACGTATTCTGATACTGCTATTCAATGCGCATTGACCCTGAGAGAACTCTTTAAGCTGCCGTTGAGAGCGACACAGGGATGTTTGTTGTCGTTAGTCCAGTTATTAAAGCTGTCTATCCAGATTCCTCATTACAGTACATTAAGTCGCCGCCAGCAAACTCTGGAGGTTCGGCTGCCTCGTTCAAGCAGTCGAACGCCAAGACACTTAGTCGTCGATTCGACCGGCTTAAAAGTCTACGGTGAAGGCGAGTGGAAAGTTCGCAAACATGGTGCCAGCAAGCGCAGAACCTGGCGTAAACTCCATATCATGGTTGATGCACAAACGCAGGAAGTCGTGGCAGTTGAGATGACGGCTAATTTTGTTGGTGATTCCGAAGTCTTGCCGGATTTATTAGAGCAGCTGGATGAACACGACCAAGTTGCCAGTGTGGCGGCGGATGGCGCTTATGATACGATCCAGTGTCATCAGGCGATTCGTAACAAAGGCGCCGATGCATTGATACCGCCGCGGGAAGGGGCGGTGGAATGGCCGAGTGATGAAGATGGGAGAACTCATCCAAGAACAGCGATTGTTCAACGTTGCGCTGAAATCGGGAGAAAGGCATGGAAACAAGAAAGTGGTTATCATCAACGCAGCCTGGCTGAAACGGCTATGTTTCGCATCAAAACGCTCTTTAGTGGCCAATTAAAAAACCGGACCTTTGCGGCTCAGATGGTTGAGGCGTATCTCCGCGTCGGCGCAATGAATAAAATGACAGGCCTGGGTATGCCTGAAAGTTATTCTGTTTCATGAATAAAGACTGGAATTTAAGAAAAGAGTACGCTGTGGATTATTTATGCAACAAAGCCATCCGTTTCTGTCCTTTTTTCTCAATAGGGTATAATTTGCCAATTGATTATAGCCAAGTTCAGTTAATATTTTAGATTTTCGGATAGTTACCCATGACAATAAGTCCACGCAAGAAAACCCAACAAGTTCTAGTCGGCAATATTAAAGTCGGTGGAGGTGCGCCAATCGTCGTCCAATCGATGACAAACACCGACACTGCCGACATCGCCGGCACCGTCCAACAAATAATGGAATTATCCCAGGCCGGCTCTGAACTGGTCAGAATTACCGTTAATACTGAAGAAGCCGCTAAAGCCGTTCCCGATATTAAAAATCAGCTTTTGCAAAAAGGGTTTGATACGCCTATCGTTGGCGATTTTCATTTTAATGGCCACAAATTGCTGGAAAAATATTCCGATTGTGCTCAAGCGCTGGACAAATTTCGCATTAACCCTGGCAACGTAGGCCGTGGCAAAAATCGTGATCCGCAATTTCAGCATATGATTGAATTAGCCTGTCGTTATGACAAACCTGTGCGCATCGGAGTCAACGGCGGCAGTCTGGACCAGTCAGTCTTGACCCGATTATTAGATGAAAATCGTAAAAAAGCCCAGCCGGATGAATTGAATGTTGTCACCCGTGAGGCCATTGTTTTATCCGCCCTTGAAAGTGCAGCAAAAGCGCAGGAATATGGGCTGGGCAAAGATAAAATAATCCTGTCTTGTAAAATCAGCAATGTACAAGAACTCATCAATATTTATGAAGACCTTTCCAAACGCTGCGATTATGCCTTGCATTTAGGCCTGACCGAAGCGGGCATGGGCTCTAAAGGTATAGTCTCTTCATCTGCGGCATTGGCTGTTTTAATGCAACAGGGTATTGGTGATACCATCCGAATCTCATTAACGCCGGAGCCAGGCGCTGCCAGAACCAAAGAAGTCATTGTGGCTCAAGAGTTATTGCAATCTATGGGGTTCCGCTCGTTCACCCCTATGGTTATCGCCTGTCCAGGCTGTGGCCGGACAACCAGTGATTACTTTCAGAAACTGGCCCAAGAAATTCAGGCATTCTTACGCCAACAAATGCCTATCTGGAAAACCAAATACAAAGGCGTTGAAGAAATGGAGGTTGCCGTTATGGGCTGCGTGGTCAATGGCCCTGGCGAAAGTAAAAACGCCAATATTGGTATCAGCCTGCCCGGCACCGGTGAATCCCCCGTTGCTCCGGTTTACGAAGATGGTGTAAAAACCGTGACCTTAAAAGGCGACCATATTGCCGAAGAATTTCACGAATTAGTGAAAAAGTATGTCGACTCACATTACAGCGCACACTAACCACACTGAACTTCAGCAACCTCTAATCTTTTACACCTAATTAGAGCAAGCGGTTTATTTTTAATGTGAAGTTGAACACATAATATTTTATGCTATACCTAATGACAGACATAATAATAAATCTTAGGTGAAAGGAATGCATGGAAATATAGGCATTGTTGGCCTTGGCCGCGTAGGTCGCTCGATCCTACGCACCAATTTTTTACAACGAAAACAAGGCCGTTTCTGCATTAAAGCCTTGTGTGATGTCATGCCAATTTCGCAAGTGGCATACTTACTTGCACATGACAGCAGCTATGGTTCACCACCTTATACAATTAACATCGATGACGACCATTTAATCATTGATGGACACCCTATTCGCTATATTCAAGTCGACAGGCGACAAACCCACAAGGCAGAAGAATATTTAAGTACCCTAAAAAACCTTTCCCTTGATCTTCTGATTAACGCTACTGGAACCGCAGTCGTTGAAGATTTACGCCATCTTATTACCCTAGATATCTGTAAAAAAGTGCTTTGCAGCTGGAATATAAGCGGTGGAGATGCGAGCCTGGTTTATGGCGTCAATCACCAACATTACGACCCTGACAAACACCACATCATCTCTGCCAGCACCTGCACTGGAAATGCCTTCGCCCCCATCGCGATGATCTTACAGCGCCATATTGGTATCGAATTCGCCCGTATCGTTACCATTCACCCCGCACTCTCTGACCAACATATACTGGATGGCTATCACAAACACCCCCATCTTGGCAGAACCACGGCGGCTTCTGTCATTCCAACGGCAACCAATGTGGCCGACTCCACTGCCTTGGTTATCCCCGAACTCAAAGGCAAACTGGATTCTTTTTCCTATCGTGTACCGACAGAAATCGTCTCGCTCATGGATATTACCATCACATTGAGCCAAGACAGTGACCTAGAGCAGATTCAACAATTATTTTTACATTATGCCGAAAATGAACTCAACGGCATTTTACATTGTGATAACGGTTGCTGGGGGCATCATCGGGTCAGTATCGATTTTATCGGCACGCCGTATTCCAGCATTATCATGATGGAACATTTACACCTGACCGATAAACGGCATCTGGGAATTTGTTTAATGCACGATAATGAACACGGTTATTGCTGTCGTGCCCTGGATATCATTGGGACCGTGTTACAGACAATGCACTAAATGACTTTGGAAAATTGCTGCGTTTTTTGTGCCAGATATTTATCAAATACCATACAAATATTGCGAATCAGCAGCCGCCCCGGTGACAATACCTTAATCTGTTGTTGCTCTAGACTTAACAAACCATCATCCGCCATCGGTACGAGTTGTTGCAACTCGCTGGAAAAATACTCCTCAAAATTGATAGCGAAGCGATTTTCTATATCTGAAAAACTCAGTTGAAAATGACAAATCAGCTGGGTAATGACCGCCCGCCGCAGTTTATCATCCTCATCCAATGCAACCCCTTTAAAAATGGGTAACTTATTATGTTGCAATGCCGCATTATAGGCGGCCAAATCTTTCAAATTCTGTACATAAGCATCAGCAATTCGGCCAATAGATGTCATACCCAAACCAATAAGGTCGCAATCTGAATGCGTTGAATAGCCCTGAAAATTTCGATACAACTTCCCTTCCCGCTGCGCAACGGCCAATTCATCATCCGGCAAGGCGAAATGATCCATGCCAATATAAACATAGCCCGCATCGGTCAACTTTTTACCAACATGCTGTAATATTTCTAACTTGACATCAGCCCGCGGTAAATCAACATTTCGAATCTGACGCTGGGTTTTAAATCGACTGGGCAAATGCGCATAATTAAAAATTGAAAAACGCTCTGGCCGATACGCTAGCACCTGCTCCAGGGTTTGATCAAAACTCTCCACCGTCTGTAAAGGTAAGCCATAAATCAAATCGACATTAGTCGATCTGAAACCTTCCTGCCGCGCCGCCTCTAATACCTCGAAGGTTTGCTCAGGACTTTGAATTCGATTGACCGCCTTTTGTACGGCGGGATCGAAATCCTGCACTCCCAGACTGATTCGGTTGAAACCCAACTTTCTTAGACAGGCAATGGTTTCATCATCGGTTTCCCTGGGGTCGACTTCAATCGAATACTCCCCCTGATCGTCATCACGCAGATTAAAATACTGTCTTGTAACAGTCATTAACTGTTCCATTTGGACAGAACTTAAAAATGTGGGCGTTCCCCCACCCCAATGCAGTTGATTGACCACCCGGTTCCGATCGAATAACGCGCCCTGCAATGCGACTTCCCGACAAAGGTTTTCCAGATAAGGGACGGCATGTTTACGATTATTGGTGATAATTTTATTACAGGCGCAATAAAAACAAACGGTATCGCAAAAAGGAATATGGAAATACAGTGATAACGGGCCACCCTGGGTATTAGATTTTTCAATCTGCGCCCGATACTCAGCCGCGCCAAAGCCCTCATGCAATTCTAATGCCGTCGGATAAGAGGTATATCGCGGCCCGGATTTGTCGTAACGGTGGATTAAATCCAGGTCAAACTGAATCGATTGGTCCATCAGTTCACCACTCCGTCAATGATTACACTCAGGGTTTGTTTTGCCTGTACTTTTTTCAAGTCCTGTTTACCGATTAAGTCGCCGGGATGCACCATCGCATTACCGCTTTTAGACACACGCGCCACGACTTCCAGTTGTTTGAATGTCGATAATTTCATCGTCGGCATCATTGCCATACTGTCATTCAAATTCACCGTTATCGGCAAATCCTTAACCTGTTTACGTACAATGGCCAATGGCATTTTAGGCCCATTCAAAGCCCGTGCATAAATAAAAACCGTATCATCAGGATTAACCCGATTTTTAAAGGCTTCAGACAAATCAACCTGCACCTGAATATTGACACCCGTAGCGTTAGCGACAGGAACAGGTTTCGAGGAATCGTTTTCAGCCAGTTTTTGCTGCAAGGCTTGAATCAATGCTGAAAGCTTCGAATAAGACGGTGACTTTTTATCGGTCAACGCGGCTAACTTCTGCCATGTTTCCAACGCCTGTCGCAATTGACCGGCTTCGACGCTGGCCAGGCCTGACATCCACAGTGCGGTTTGATTATCAGGCTGTAATCGCAAAGCCTGTTCAATCAATTGTGCCGGCTTTCCGGATAATTTCCCATCATGCGCGGCCGCTAATGCATCGGCATACTGCAAAACAACCGCAACATTTTCAGGTTGTAGACGATAGGCTTGCGCAAATGCATCGGCAGCGGCCTGATACCGCTTCATATAGAGAAATGAACGCCCTAACATCATCCAGCCTTCCAAATCATCTGGATTTTTTTGTAGGCGCTGTGCCAAACTGCTTACCATACGTTCAATATCCGCCTGTGCCTGCTGCTGTTTTTGCATCATTTGTTGCTGCTCAGCCTGCTTCGCAATGGCATCAGGGTCGCCTAATACAAAATAAAGCAAGACACTCAATACAGGAACAAACAGCAGCAATAAAAAAGCCACCCAGCGACCTTGCGTTGCCGATTGCCGTTTTTCTACGGCTTCCAGATCGTTTTTCAGAGCTAACTCAAGCTCAACAAACTGCTCATTATACTGTTGCTGTGTTAATGCTCCCGCTTCGAGTTGTCGCTTCAACTCGGCCAGTTTCTCCCGCGCAATCTGGATATTGCGCTGCTCAACCTCAACATCGGAATCTGCCCATTCTTTTTTCCTGACCAACGGCAGAATCAAGATCAACAACGCCACTGTAATCAGTGTGGTTACGACCGCCCAAAACATCATATTCACGCATCATCCTCTTGTTCAAGTAATTGGCGGATTCGTTTTTCTTCGTGTTCGGTTAATGCAACCGACTGTGCTCCAGCCGCCTTTTTGCGGCTGATAATCACCAGAACAACCAGCCCAATAACAATAAACACCGCAGGCCCAACCCATAAAATAATCGTTTTCGGCTTCAAAGGTGGTCGATACATGACAAAATCGCCATAACGTTGGGTCATAAAATCAACGATTTCCTGCTGACTCTTACCTTGTTGCAGCATTTCGTATACCTGCCGGCGCAAGTCTTTGGCTAAATCTGCATTAGAATCGGCTATCGTCTGGTTTTGACACACCAGGCAACGGAGTTCGTTCGTCAAATTTTGATACGCCTGCTCCTGCTGTGGGCTATCAAACTTGCGGTATTCCACAGCCGCTATGACTGTGACAGAAACAACACATAAAAAAGTGAATATTAACGTTTTCATGGCGCCTCAGCCTGTAGTTGTTGAAGTAGCGGAATAAAGGTTTCATTCACCGCTTTCATCGAAACCGGGCCGGTAAATTTAAACCGAATCAGGCCTTTTTTGTCGATGACAAAGGTTTCTGGTACCCCATAGACACCATAATCGATCCCCACGCGGCCATCCTGATCCATAACGCTCAAAAAATAAGGATTTCCCAATTCAGCCAGCCATTGCTGTCCTGCCCGTGCATCATCCTTATAATTTAAACCAACAATAATAACATCATGCGTGCGGCTGAATTCGTTCAACACCGGATGCTCTGAACGACAAGATACACACCAAGAAGCCCAGACATTAAGCAACCAGACTTTGCCTTTAAGTTGATCCGGAGAAAACGTTTGTTCAGGTTTACCCAAAACCGGTAACGAAAAAACCGGCGCCGGTTTATTGATGAGTGGCGAAGGAATTTCGCGCGGATTGAGCTTCAGTCCCAACGCCAAAAACACCGCCAGTACCACAAACAGCAACAATGGAATAATATATTTAAGCATGACTTCTCAGCGCTTTTGCATTAATCCGGTAACGCCGGTCAAAACACGCGACAATACCGCCTAATCCCATAAAAACACCCCCCATCCAGATCCAGCGAATAAAGGCCTTGTAATAAATGCGCAAACTCCAGGCACCTTTTGCATCAAGTGGTTCGCCAATCGCGACAAACAAATCCCGAAATACGCCGGCATCGATAGCCGCTTCCGTCATCGGCATAGTGCGCACCCGGTAAATTCGTTTCTGTGGCGCTAACCTTGCGACTTCCTTACCCTCATAACGGACCGTCAAAAACCCCTCCTGTGCGGTATAATTAGGGCCTTCGGTCTGCTTGACGCCGTGAAATTCAAACACATACCCAGCCATATCGAGTGTATCACCCGGTGCCATCCGAACATCTTTTTCGATGCTGTAAACCGATGTGTACGTAATACCGATGACAAAAACAGCAATGCCAAGGTGTGCAATCGACATACCATAAAACCCAGCTGGTATTTGCCTTATGCGAGCCAGACTGAATCCGTGTTGCCCTAAGCGATCTTTAAATGCCAAGACGGTAGTCGCTGCGCTCCATAAAGCTAAGATAGAGCCTAATGCAGCAGCCCAAGAGTAATGTGGCATCAATAAAGGCAACATCAACCCCACAACCAGGCAGCTCATAAAAATGGGTGACAATCGTTTTAATAACTGTCCTAATGCATCCCGCTTCCAGCGTAATAACACACCAAAGCCAACAGCAACTGACAATGGTGCCATCAGCGGAATGAATACCGCATTAAAATATGGCGGACCGACTGAAATCTTACCCAACCCCAAGGCATCAATAAACAATGGATATAAAGTACCCAGTAAAATACTAGCAGCGGTTACTACCAGCAATACATTATTAATCAATAATGCCGATTCTCGTGACACCAGTTCAAAACTGGCACTGCTTTTAACTTGTGGCGCACGAATGGCATACAACAACAATGAGCCTCCCACGACCACAGCTAGAAAAATCAAAATAAACAATCCCCGTGCAGGGTCGCTGGCAAACGCATGAACCGAAGTCAATACACCGGAACGTACCAGGAATGTACCTAACAAACTCAACGAAAAAGCAAAAATCGCCAGCAACACCGTCCAGGTTTTAAACACTCCTCTTTTTTCACTAGCCGCCAAAGAATGAATCAATGCCGTCCCCACTAGCCACGGCATAAACGAGGCATTTTCGACCGGATCCCAAAACCACCAGCCACCCCAGCCTAATTCATAGTAAGCCCACCAACTGCCTAAAACGATACCAAAAGTTAAAAATACCCAGGCCGCATTTGTCCATGGCCGCGACCAACGCGCCCAGGCCGAATCCAACCGCCCTTCAAGCAATGCTGCAATAGAAAAGGCAAAAGCGACGGAAAAGCCGACATAACCCATATAAAGCATGGGTGGGTGAATAGCCAAGCCTGGGTCTTGCAATAAAGGATTCAGGTCACGGCCTTCCTGCGGAAACGGAAATAGTCGCGTAAATGGATTTGAGGTCAATAATAAAAACAGAATAAAACCAATGCTGACAAGCCCCATCACCCCAAGTACACGCGCCATCGTAAGCTGTGGAATAGAACCACTGAGTGATGCAACCAACCCGGTCCAGATCGATAAAGTCAGCGCCCATAATAACAATGAACCTTCATGCGCGCCCCACACACCGGAAATCAAATACAAGGTCGGTAACGCCGTATTCGAATTCTGGGCGACATATGCGACTGAAAAATCATGCACTAAAAAAGCATAGGTTAAACAGGCATAAGCGATACCCATAAACAATAATTGTCCATAGGCGGCAGGCCGTGCCAAATTAACCCAACCGACAATCCGTCTTGATGCCCCAATCAAAGGTAAAAAAGCCTGCACAATGGCCATGCACAGGGCCAAAATCAAGGCAAAATGTCCGATTTCAGGAATCATTTTTCCATCCTTGTCGGCGTAGTTTTCTGTTTTTTCAAACTATCGGCTACTTCAGGCGGCATATAGTTTTCATCGTGTTTAGCCAGAACTTCCTCTGCCACAAAAACCCCGCGTTTATCCAAGCGACCTTTCGCCACGATGCCTTGCCCTTCACGGAATAAATCCGGCAAAATACCGGTATATTCGACACTGACTTCTTTATTAAAATCGGTCAGTTTGAAATGCACGGTCATGCCGTCACCCGGTCTTTTTACACTACCCTTCACAACCATGCCGCCCAACCGGATCAAAGTATTTTCAGGCGCCTTTCCCTCAACCACCTCGGTGGTGGAGAAAAAATACATCAAATTTTCATTGAACGCTTTCAGCGCAAATGTAACTGCCAGCGCAACCCCCGCCAGCATCAGCAGAATCAGCCCTAAGCGTTGTTTTCGGATCGGTTTCATGATTGTATTCTCTTTTGTTTCAAGGCCAATTGTCGCAGCAAACGCTTACGTTGCCGAACGGGATAGGCGATTAACAGGATTAAAACCACAGCACATAATCCATACGAAACCCAAACATAAAAGCCATAGCCACCCATGGCAAAAAATTCTTGCCAGTTCATGAATTTCCCTCTATCAATTTTTTAACCCATTGCGTATTTTGTTCACGTTTTAAAATTTCGACTTTCGCCGCCTGCAACACGGCGATGGCATAATGCAATTTAAACGCTGTCGCCATCAATAACAGCGGAATCAACATACTGATATGAATAGATGGCTTACCCGCTTTTGCAACGGTAGGCCCTTGATGCAACGTATTCCACCATTGTACCGAGTAATGAATAATCGGAATATTGACGACACCGACAATGACTAAAATGGCGACCGCACGCGATGCCGTGCGCCTGTCTTCAATCGCACCATACAAACTAATGGCGCCTAGATACAAAAACAGCAAAATCAATTCCGAGGTCAAACGTGCATCCCAAACCCACCAGGTACCCCACATCGGCTTGCCCCATAACGATCCTGTCACCAGTGCAATAAAGGTAAATCCGGCACCGATCGGTGCACTGCTCACCATCATCACCTCGGCCAACTTCATCCGCCAAATCAGGGCAATGCCGCCACATATCGCCATCAATACATAAATAAACAACGACATCCAGGCGGCCGGCACATGAATATAAATGATCCGGTAGCTGTCGCCTTGTTGATAATCAGCAGGCGCGACAAACAACCCTAGATATAAACCTGCGCCGGTCAAACCGATAAAAATCAGGCTTAACCACGGGATTAATTTGTCAGCAAACGCATAAAAAATGGGCGGAGACGCCATACGATGAAAAAAACGACTGACAGGTGCGGGAATAATTGACATAAATAATTCGTAATTTCTTGATGAACACTTAATTTACGGTGTGTGGATTAACACAATAGGAAGGAATCCAGCTTCGTGCCACCATTTCAGCCGGCAGTTCATTAAAATCAAAATTTCTGCCATCTTCGATCATTTTTGGCACATCGAATAGCAACGCGACTTCAGGAATATCGGCAAAAAACATCGTATAAAACGGCTTGACCAAAGCTTTGGAGACCTTCATGCCAATGGGGCCGATAAAATTACGCCGCTGCCCCACATGCGCTACCTCATCGATGGTAATTTCATCTAACAAGGCCTTCAACCTAGCCTTGACCTCCGGCTCATCGGCTAAAACCTCATCAAAAACATCATACAGGTGACAATAAAACGTTACCCCCATCAATTCGGTGACGAATGCCGGCACATCCATAAAAAACCCGGGAAATTTGGGAAACTGCTCGTAAACCTTCTCTTTAAAAGGCGTCAATGGCACCCATTCCACCTTATCCAGGCCACAGGTTTTCAACATTTCATCAAACAAGCGGACATGACAAAATTCTTCAGCTAAATGTACCCGGCTGATTTTATCTTCAATGGTATGCGCATTTGCCATATCGGGCACAGCATCCCAGGCCCCTTTAATCCCCACCCATTCATGGCGGGCAAATTTATAAATAGCAGTCAGCATCAGGGTCATTTTATCCAGCGTTTCTGGCGCATCCTGCATTTCAACATAATTGCGATAAAACGCATCGGGATCGGCTAACGGTTGACGCAATTTAACCGGGTTATCCTGAAAATTTTTCAACTTAGCCCGTTTTTTTGCCAAGTCCTTATCCTCTTCAAACAATTCACCACCATGCTGTTGGGTGAATTCCCAGTAATCTTTAAAATTTTCCTCTCTTTCTTGCCGGGTAGCCGAACTAAAAATAGACCGGTAGTTTTTTTGTTGATTCATTATTTTCCTTAAATTTCAAGGGTGATCATTGTATGTATGAATAGTGATAAACCTTAGTTCATAGTATGTATGAATAGAGATAAACCCTAGTTTACACTCATTTTTAATGCCGCCGCTGCCGGCAAAGGCGCCAACACCAACGCCAGGAACAATATTGCCATTAAAATATTAATCTGCGCTGAAACAGGTAAACCCATCGCTGCCATATCGACCGCATTACTGGCAAAAATCAGTACCGGAATATACAAAGGCAACACCAATAACGATAAAATCATGCCGCCTCGACGCAAGCCCACGGTCAAAGCCACACCAATCGCACCAATCAAACTCAGCACAGGCGTACCTAAGACCAGAGTTTTAACTAAAGTTCCCATTGCCGCATCCGGCAAGCCCAAAAAAACGGCTAACAAAGGCGCAATCAAAATCAAGGGTAAGCCGGTCACCAGCCAATGGGCCACGATTTTACCCAACACTAAAACCGCAACAGGATAAGGACTCAGCAGCATTTGTTCTAACGAACCATCATCGAAATCGGACCTAAACAAACTGTCCAGAGACAACATCGCGGCCAGCAAGGCGGACACCCAAATGACTCCAGGCGCCATCGCCTGCAACAATTTGGCCTGAGCACCAATGCCTAAAGGAAACAATGTCACGACAATAATAAAAAAGAATAACGGGTTGACAATTTCCGCACGACGGCGAACCGCCAAAATCAAGTCGCGCCGAATAATGGCGACAAATGCTTTAATTAATGACATGACGATAAGTTGATCCGTTGTACATCGACTGCAGGCAGGCTTAAATCATGATGTGAGGTTAAAACAATCATACCCTGATGACTGACAACATGTTCAACCATAATTGATTCAACCAAATCCATCCCTTCCTTATCTAATGAAGTCAAGGGTTCATCCAGAATCCATAATACGGCATCAGTAATCAATAACCGAGCCAATGACAAGCGCCGCTTTTGACCTGCAGACAGTGCCTGAACGAGTGTGTCATCATAACCTTGCAAATGGACCTTAGTGAGCGCCTGATCAATGGTCATTTTGCCCGGAAAGCCTAAGGCCTGCCCCATTTTAAGGTTCTCGACCACGGTCAGTTCTTTTTTCAGGCCTTCCAAATGACCGACATAAGCCATATGGCGATAAAATTCACTGCGATTGATCGCGACACTATCCCATAGAACCTCGCCTTCATCAGGCTCCCTAAAACCACATAAAATGCGTAATAATGATGTTTTTCCGCTACCGTTTTTACCTTCTAGCAGCAAAATTTGTTTTGGGTGCAACGAAAACGTCACCCCCTCAAACAACACCCGATCATCCCGGACACACGCCAGATTATTGACCTGCAAACAATATTGTTGACTTTCCATGCCAGCCTAACACTCAAAAAATTCGTTTATCATATCAACAACCGGCCTTTTCCCCAATATTTATACACATTACTTGCACTATAACAAACATAAAATAGTTGAAATCTTCCTGTCATAACTTTTTTTTGTACTAGGGGCTGTTGCCATTTCACATAGGTAACCATAAAAAGGCGCAAGCCAGAGCGATAGAGCCTTCAAAATTTCGTTTGAGTTTGTCATATCGCGTGGCGATCGCTCTGAAATGCTTAAGTCTTGCAAACACATTTTCAACGAGATGGCGATATTTGTAGAGACACCAATCCATTTCATCATTTCCCCGAGTTGAATTCTTTTTCTTGGGTCACCTTTTGGGAGCTCTGCAACTAATTTCGGTGCTTCTTTACAGTCATGAACTTCGCCGCCTGTCACTGAGAAATGAATAGGAAGACCACAGGCATCAACGGCCATATGAATTTTACTGGTGTTCCCGGCGACAGATTTCCCTATCGCTGTTTCTTGTTCACAGGCCGCACCACTACTATGCTGATGTGCTTTCACAATACTCCCATCAATAAATTCCCATTCCAGGTCTGGATCAACAACCAAGGCGTTAAAAATACCCATCAGTTTTTCTTTACGAGACCAGTCATTGAATCGTTTATATACCGCATTCCAATTACCAAAAGCCGTGGGTAAATCTCTCCAGGGACAACCTACTCGCAAGCGATAAAAAATACCTTCGACTGTTTTTCGAAGACAAGGTTTGTCATAAATTCCCATTTTCAACATAATTATCTTCAGTTTCTCCCAAAGTTCATCCGTAAGCATTTGTCGGGGCATAGTTTGCTTGTTTTTGAGTCAAAATAAACAATCTATGTGGCGGAGTTATTGAATTTCAAGGGGGATTTTCAAAACGGCAACAGCCCCTAAACTTGTTTTTATCGAATCATGACTTGAATTTACTCTGCGGAGACCAAAATGCGCTTGATGAATATCCATTCTGTTGGCACAAAAGTTGTTGCCATTACTATGGGAGTGTTAACACTACTCGGTATCGGTGTCGTTGTTTTATACGCCAATATGCAAAAACAGCAAATGCTTGATCACAAATTTGACTCGGCCAAACAATTGCTTATGGTTTCCGAGTCAATTCGGGATAAAGTGGTCGACAATTGGGATAAAGGCATTTTTTCTGTTGAACTACTTAAACAACTAACTCATAACAAAAGTCATAAAGAAGCCGCGCAAATTGTTTTCGCTTCGGTCCCCGTCGCAAACGCATGGTCTGTTGTTCAACAAAAGGCTAAAGAAGGCGGATTTCGTTTTAAAGCACCTCGAGTAAACGCCCGCAATCCAAAAACGAAGCCGATGAATTAGAAAAAAAAGTACTAGCTTATTTCAAACAAAACCCTGCGGCCTCGGAATATCGTTATATCGATAAAGAAAAACAGGAAATACGCTATTTCAGACCAGTCACTCTGCAAAAACAATGTGAGATTTGTCATGGTGACCCGTCCACATCGCAAGCCATCTGGGGTAATAACCGGGGCCTGGATTTATTAGGTTATAAAATGGAAAATAACCGAGCCGGCCAACTGCATGGCGCATTTGAAATCATTACGCCTTATACTGTCGATGCTGAAGTTCTCAATCACAAAATATTGAGTGCCGTTGGCTTTTTAGCGCTGGCTCTGTTCATTATCGGCGGCACCGGTTATTTTGTGATGAATAAAATCATCATTGCTCCTTTGACCGATCTAGCCATAAACCTACAAAATATTGCCGGTAGCGAAGGCAATCTCCGCGCCCGCCTTAAAGTAGAAGGAAAATCCGAATTTGCCTGGGTTGCTGCCAGCTTTAATTCATTCGTCAAAAAGATTGCCAAAACGGTTGATGAAATCATGTTTACCAGCGAAAAAGTTGCCCAAGCCTCACATGAATTGGCCGATATTTCGCAAAATACAGGACAAGGCGTTACCCGTCAGCAAGAAGAAACCACACAGGTCGCCACCGCAATGGAAGAAATGACGGCAACGGTACAGGAAGTCGCCAGAAATGCAGTTCAGGCCTCTGAAACAGCCTCAATTGCCGACCAGGAAGCCTCCACGGGTAAGGAAATCGTCAACAAGGCAGTACAAGGGATTAACAACCTTGCCAACGAAGTTGAAAATGCGGCCAATGTCATTCATGAACTGGAAAACGACAGTAATAGCATTGGCGAAGTGTTGGAGGTCATTCAGGGGATTGCCGAGCAAACCAACTTGCTAGCACTTAATGCGGCGATCGAGGCGGCACGGGCCGGTGAACAAGGCCGTGGTTTTGCCGTCGTTGCCGATGAAGTCAGGACATTGGCCCCGCACACAAAACTCCACCCAAGAAATTCAACAAACCATCGACCGCTTGCAACAACGCGCCAAACAGGCCGTATCGGTGATGGAAAATGGCCAGAAGCAGGCTAAAATCAGTGTCGAAGAAGCCGACTCAGCCGGCGAATCCATCAGCCGTATCAGCGAACGAATTGATACCATCAGCGACATGAATAACCAAATTGCCGAAGCGGCAGAAGAACAAACTGCCGTGGCTGAGGAAATCAACCATAATATCAATAATATCAATCAGGTTTCCAACCAAACGGCTGAAGGTGCCAAGCATATGACGGAGGCCTGCCAAAACCTGCAAGCCCTTGCCGACCAGCTTCGTGACGCCGTCAGCAATTTTAAAACCTGATTTTTTCTTTAACCTCTATAAAAAGCCCGGTAGATCCGGGCTTTTTATATCTGATTTTTTTGGCCTCTTCGATCGCTAACTCAAGCTCTAGACGTTGTTTCTCCAACACCGCAAGTTTAGCTTCTGTTTTCAATGCCTCGGTTCGTTGTTTAGATAAATCTTCCCCGATAAATTTATCGAGTTTCTGAAATGGCATCACTAAATGCTTTTCTTGCTCTTCCTTTTGCAATCGTTTAAATTCAGCTTCGACTTCCGCTTCTATTTCCTTTTCTTTCTGCTTTAATAAAAGCTGCTTCTGATGCACTCTAAGCTTGGCTTCACGCCAGATTTCCTGTTGTTTTTCATAGCGTGCAATCTCGGCCTGGACTTTTTATCATGCAATAAATTCTGAAAATTTTGCTGGCGGTCTTGTCGATCTAATTCTGCTTGTTGTCGTTTTTCCATCAACTCGGTCTGATGCGACAAGACTTCGCTTAGGTCCTGACTCTCAGCCTGACGTTTTTCGGTCTTTTGTTTTTGCTTAAGCCGGACCTCATATTCTATCTCAAGCTCTTTCAGCGCCTGTTTATGACGTACTTTTTCAGCATGTATTTTTTCTTCAACGCCAGTTTTTCGGCCAATTTTTTCTTTTTCCTTTAACAACAAAATTTCTGTTTCAGCTTCTATAGCACGCTTTTGTCGTTCGATTTCAGCATATTGGCGTACGGTTTCAAGCTGTTTTTGCTTGTGCTCAAGTTTTTGTTGCCGCAAGGCACTCTTTTGTCGAAAATAAGCCTTGTTTTTTGCTTCCTGCTGTTGATAATTACGCCGGATAACGTGGAGAAAAACATTATCCTTGCCAGGCTTAATATTTGGGAACTCACTGAAGCGCGCCTTTATAGAACAAATCGCGCGTGGCAAAATATTCTGCATCATCAAACGCTCATTGATATCCTGAGCTATTTTTTGCTCGACCGCCAATAAGCCTTGATCCACCCATTGTCCATCGCCAAGCTGCTGGATATGGTGATGAACAATATCTTTCAGAACAGTTTGAATCTGTCCTTTGATATGCTGATTGACCGATTCTATCGCTTCGAGATTACGTTGCACATAAGCTAATGTCGCCTGAAAGCGCAATTCAATATCAACTGAAAAATGACAAAAGCCTTCGTATAAATCCAGTTCTTCTTGATAATGCCAATCTTCGATAGGAAGCGGATAAATTTCGTGATAAAAGCGTTTTACAAAATTATCTGGCCGCAAAAAAATCTTTTGATACAGTTTTCCAACCTGCATCACAACGACCTGTCGATCAATTTCAAACCCAGGGTCCCACTCTTGCTTCTGTAACTCTGTGTCTGATGATAACCATTCCCCCTCAGTCAGCCATTGTTGTACTTCTTTTTTGGAATCAGCCATCGGTTTTCTCCCGCTGTTGCTTGCCCCGTTCCGCCTTAGCCTGAATTACAGCAAACTTATCGGCCATCTTCTCGGCCAATAAAGGATAAAGGTTAGGCGCAAATTCCACCGTTCGCTCATCCACTTTTCTTAAAAATCCGCGACTTAACAACAAGCCAACAGCAAACATCCGCGACCAGTCGGAATAATTGCGTGCCTTTTCCAGTGGTGTTTTTTCGATGATCATTTCCAGTTCATCATTTTCATTGATGCGAAACTGGCTGAACTGGCGCAAGCATTCAAAAACCAATTCTTCTTCTTGCGCTGTCAAAGGCCCCGGCGCGGTAAATTCCAGACGATACGATAAAAGCACGGTAAAAAAATCAACCATTGCCGCACACACGAAGGCGAACAGGGAAAAGCCCTGCCACATGGAAAATGACGGCGTAACATCGGCTACAAATTGTTGATAAGTCATCAACAGTGGTGCCTCGGGTAAGTTCTTGCCGGTATCGCTGAAAAACTGACTGACCAAAGATTGCACCTTTTGATAAGCCGACAATAATTGATAAAAAGTTTTTTCGATATCGGTACTGATGTCTAAGGCTGCCAGCGCTGTTTGCAGTTCTGAAATTGCCGTATCCAGTTTGGCAAAGTCATTTTCTTTTTGCGCCAATGCTTTTTTCTTGTCCTGATAAATTTGATTGAAATGTTTCCAGAAAGGCCCTTCCCCAACCTGGTGGCGTAATGCCGTTGGAATTTCATCATGGGTTCCAAAATAGGCCTTGGAGACATCCTGACTGGCCTTATCGAGTTCCTGCTTGTAATGTTGCAAGGTCTCGGCCTTCAACTTTAGAATCTGTTGCAGATAGCCTTTGATATCCTGCCGCACTTGATTCAGGCGGTTGGTATGCAAATGGCTTTGTTCGGAGATTTCATAAAACTTGAAATACGAAAAGGAAATTGATGCCGCCAATGCAATCAACAAGGATGCCACCACGCTGAAATAGCGCATACGATTGGCTTTCCAGTGAATCCCCGCCAGTTCCAGTGAACAAATCACAATAATGGACTGAATCGCAATGGTAATAACTAATGCAATCCAGGGTAAAATGAAATGTGATAAACCATAATAGGTGGTAAAACCGGAGCACACACTGAGCATCAATACGATAGGAATGGTCCAGACGCGTAACAAGCCAACAAACAAAGTTTGAATCTGGTTGATAAAATAACCTAATCCCGAGGACTCAAGTGGTTTAGAATGCATGGTCTTAACCTGAATTATTTCGACAATTGTTGTCGAAATGCGACAATCGTTTCGTCGGTTAATGGCTGGCGCTGGTGATCCAAAATCACGCCATCCAGATCAGCCGACAAAAAGCGCATGGTCTGGATAAAATTTTCAAATACAGGCACAGGATCATCCAACAATCGAGGCTGCATAAAAAATACAATCCCCGGACAGCTGAACGTTTCTAAATTATAAGCTGGAAAAGTACCGGGGTTGACCATGCTGGCAACCGTAAAATCAACCAGATTGTTGTCATCGAGTCGCTCGAAAACCTGCACGCTTTCACCATAAACCAACCCGACCCTGTCAAATGCCGCTTTCAACTCGGCACCATTAAAGCCGTCATCCTTACGCGCTACGATACTGAATTGAATCAATTGCGGTAGTTCCGGATGCGTCATTTCGGCAGATTCAGGCTCGCTCAATTCTGACTCAGTTTGGGCCGTTTCATCATACCAGTATCAGACTCAAACTCTGCCCTATCATCGTCTTCAGGCTTAGCTGAACCAATAGGCACAATATCGAAATCATCATATTCGTTACTGATGATCAAGGATTCATCAATATTATCCAGCGGATCACCCTCGTCATAAAAATTGATACCCCGGTTTTTATGCCGGCTTTTATACACATTCCACAGTATCATGCCCAACACAACGATACTGCCCACAACAATAATTGCAATTCTCAATATATCTTTATCCATCAGCTTTCTGCCATCGTCACTGCTTCTTCCAAATCAACTGCTACCATCCGGGAAACACCCGGTTCTTTCATGGTAACACCTGTTAATTGTTTTGCAATTTCCATTGTTACCTTGTTATGTGAAATATATAAAAATTGCACGGATTCTGACATTTCCTCTACCATCTTGGAAAATCTTGAGACATTTGCATCATCTAATGGCGCATCAACTTCATCTAACAAACAAAACGGTGCTGGGTTCAGTTCAAAGATGGAAAACACCAACGCTACGGCAGTCAAGGCTTTCTCGCCACCCGATAATAAATGAATCGAACTGTTTCGTTTACCCGGCGGCCTGGCGATGATATTGACGCCCGCTTCCAATAAATCATCATCGGTCAGTTCCAGATAAGCCTGGCCGCCACCGAATAGTTTTGGGAATTTCTCCTGCAAGCCCTGGTTGATTTTATCGAAGGTTTCCTTGAAACGCTGCCGGCTTTCCCGGTCAATTTTACTGATAGCCTGATCCAAAGTATTTAACGCATCGACCAGGTCGGCATGCTGTTCATTTAAAAAGTCCATCCGTTCTGATTGCGACTTATACTCTTCGATTGCCGTCAGATTGATCGTACCTAAACATTGAATCTGCTGACTCACCTCATCCAGTTTTCGTTTCCAGCGCGCTTCGTCCGCATCATCGGGCAGACCGGCCAAAACACGTTCAATATCGGCGGCAATTTCTTCCAGTTGTTCGGTCAGGGTTTGTTGCCGCACCAGACTGTCTTGCTGTTGAAAACGGATTTCATCCAGCTTTTCTTTTTGCTGTTCTTTTTGACGCTGAATCTGGTTATGTTCTTCGGTCAACTCAAGCAAGCGTTGTTCGATGCCCTGTAATGTTTCACGCAGGCCATTCAATTGCTGTTCCAATTCAAGCTTGCGTGCTTTCAATTGCTCAAGACGAATCTTTTCATCATCCATTGGCGCCAAGGTCGATTGCAATTTTTGCTCTAATTCATCCAGCCGCACAGCGGCCTGCTGCTTGTTCGTAGCCAATCTCTCAAGCTGCCTTGCCAGCAGATTTTCTTCTGATTTCAGGCTACTGATATGGGCTTCAAGTGTATGCAGCTTGCGACGCGCCTCATTGACAGATTGCTCACTGCTTTGTTGCAGGGCTTGTAGTTGCTCGCTTTGCAACTCCAGCTGATGACGCTTTTCCTGCAACCCTTGCAAGACTCGCTCTGCCTCCTGCTGTAGAACCTCGGCTTGAGTACGCTGTTCGGTACTTTCGACCTGTTGTTGCTGAATATCCTGCAATTCGGCTTCAATTTGCTGTAAACGTCGTTGTTGTTGCTCAAAATGGGCTGATTGTGCGCTATATTCGGACTGTTTCCGTGCCAATTCCGCCGCCAGTTGCTTATCTTGCTGCTGTAACTGATCACGCAGCGCCTCGCTGTCTTTCAAGCGCTGTTCGGTTTGCTCTAGTGTCGATTCGGTTTGTTCTAATACCGTATCTAATTCCTGCTGCCTGGAAATTAACGCTTTTAATTCCTTACTCCGCTGTAAAATGCCGGTCTTACCATCGACAACCCGATCAATCCGCAACCAATTTTTGCCAAGGCGCGTACCATCTTTCAGCACCACCATTTCCCAATCCTTTAAGTCAGCCAATAATGTTTGCGCCTCAGCCAAATCATCGGCCACATAAACGCCACTCAATAAAGCCGATAAATCCCAATCACATTGAATTTTGTCGCTGAGCTGATTTTTAGCGTGTATTGTCATTTGATTTTTCCGGGTTGCAAAAAATGTGACCGTTTCATTCCCTAAAGATGACAACGTGGCGAAAATATCGCTTAAATCATCGACACAAACGGCTTCCAGATAATCGTGCAGTACCTGCTCGACAGCCGTTTCCCAACCATCCTGTACCGTCAAAAATTCAGCCAGCCTAGGCTTTTGTCCCAGTTCATGCTGTTCTAGCCAGGCTTGTAATCCCTTTTTATCTTTCCCCATAGCATGCTGTTGCAACATTTCCAGCGAGGTAATTTTTCCCTGCACATGATGCATTTCTTCGCGCTGTCGATGTTGCAGTATCTGCAACTGTTTCAATTGCTGGCGTAACTGGCCAATATCCTGATTTTTCTGTTCCAGTTGTTGATGGCCATTTTCTCGCTGTTCTTCGAGTATTTCGATTGACTCAGCCAAGCTCTCGATAACGGCTTCTAATGACACATCCTGCAACTCGGCCTGCTCTATCTGTAATTTTTCCGCCCGTGCTTGTAATTGCTGCAATTGGCTTTCCAATTGCGTCAGTTTGACGCGCTGAATTTCATTTTGCTCGCGAAAACGCCCCTGCTCGGCTAAATAAGCTTCCCATTCCTGCTGCCATTGCTGTTTTTGTTGCTGTGATTCATACTGAAACTGTTCGGTTTCTTCGGCTTGTTCTTGTGCAACCTGTAGGTCTTCTTCCGCCGCCATCAACGATTGACGAATCTGCTCCAATTGTTCCACATCGTGTTGATATTCCGCACTCATCTGCTCTAACTGCTGTCTGAGGCGGTTGATTTCGGCAACCGTTTCCTGATGACTCTGTTGCTGATGGGCCAGGGTTTGCTCCAACGCACTAACATCAGATACGACCTGATAATACTGGCTCTGTACCGCATCGACTTGTTGTTGAGATTGTTTTTGTAAGCTGCGCTGTGCCTCAATTTGATGATCAATTTCACGTAACCGCATAAACAAACGGTTATGTTGCTCGGCGACATCCTGTAATTTTTCTTCTAGTTGCTCGGCCAACTGCTGGTAATGACGCCAGCGCATTGCTAAATGCTGTTCTTTGATTTGCCGCTCTTGTTTTTTCAAAGCGGTATATTGCTCGGCCTTTTCCGCCTGTTTTTTAAATGCGCCAACTGTTTACTGACTTCTTCGCGCAAATCATCCAGCCGCTCCAGATTTTCCCGAGTATGACGCATGCGCGTTTCGGTTTCATGCCGCCGTTCTTTATATTTGGAGACGCCAGCCGCCTCCTCGATATGAACGCGTAATTCATCCGGCTTCGCTTCAACCATACGCGAAATCGTACCCTGTTCGATAATGGCATAACTTCTAGAGCCTAAACCGGTTCCTAGAAACAAATCAGTAATATCTTTACGCCTGCAACGGCTGCCATTAAGCATATAGAGTGACTGCCCGTCACGACTGACCTGGCGTTTAATAGACAAGGTATTGTATTTGGCAAATTCACCGCCTGCCCGGCCTTCGCTGTTATCGAAAATCAATTCCACCGATGCGGTGCTGACAGGTTTTCGGCCGGATGAGCCATTAAATATGACATCCGCCATGCTGCCACCGCGTAAATGTTTAGCAGAACTCTCCCCCATCACCCAGCGTACGGCATCAATAATATTCGACTTACCGCAACCATTTGGCCCGACGATAGCCGTCAGGTTGCTCGTAATCGGCACCGTAGTCGGATCAACAAATGATTTAAAACCTGAAAGTTTGATTTTTTCCAGCTTCATTACTGGTAGAATAGTGGTTTAGAAGGCGAGTATTATGCCCGATTATGGTAAAAAAATCCGCGCTAAATCCTATGCCTTTTTTAACTTAAGCTTTGCCGATGGTTAATAAAAAGCCACATTCAAGGTAAAGCCAGATTAACATTTTGTGGCAAGCATAGCAGACTAGGCTTTCAAATAACTTAAACTTTGCCGTCAATAACATAGGCTACGGGTAAAATATAAATAGTTTATGGCACAACAATGGCAAAGCAGAGTTAACGCTGGCTTTGCATTACATCTAACTTCTAAGCATTCGATTTAATTTGAAAAATATGACAACACAACCGAGTAAAACACTGGAAATTTTTGATAATCCCAATCCCGGCCGCGACTACACGATTCATATCGACGTTCCTGAATTCACCTGCCTGTGTCCTAAAACAGGTCAGCCCGATTTTGCCACCATTCAAATCGAATATGTTCCGGACCAGCACTGTGTAGAACTCAAATCGTTAAAACTTTATATGTGGTCATTTCGTGAAGCCGGCGCGTTCCATGAAGCTGTCACCAATGAAATTCTCGACGATCTGGTAAACGCCACCCAGCCCAATTTTATGCGTATTCGGGCCGAATTCAATGTCCGCGGCGGTATTTACACGACTGTCGTCGCCGAACACCGTAATCCAGATTGGCATCCACCACAAATGGTCGTACTGCCTTAATTCATGCCTGGAAAAACCTGGTACACCAGCGATCTTGCCATTGCTTGAAATACGATGGCAAGAATGTGCCTAAAGTTACCGCTAAAGGCGATGGCTTAACCGCCCAACAAATTCTGGAATTGGCTGAAAAACACGGCATCCCTTTGCAAAACCAACCTGAACTGGCGCGTATTCTGGCACAAGTCCCTGTCGGAGAAACCATCCCCGAAGAACTCTATGTCGCCGTAGCCGAAGTCATCGCTTTTGCCTGGTTTCTCAGCGACAAATCTCCTGATAATCAATCTGAAACATGAAAATTAAACACGTTCTGACTACATTACCGCAATATATTCTGCCCCATCACTGGCTTTCAGGCCTGATGTCAAAACTGACTCACTGCCGTGTTCGCTGGTTTAAAAACGCCTTTATCAAACTGATTATCAAGCTCTATGGTGTCAATCTGAGCGAAGCAAAAAGCCAAAACCTTGATGATTACGCCAGCTTTAACGATTTTTTACCCGCGAATTAAAAGCCGGCGTCCGCCCCATTGCGCTTGAAAAAGACGCCGTTGTCAGCCCTGCCGATGGCGCGGTCAGCCAAGCAGGAACGATTACCGACGACAAAATATTCCAGGCCAAAAGCATGACATTTTCCACCGTTGATCTACTCGGCGGCGATGCCGAACGTGCCGCAGCATTTAAAGATGGCGTATTCAGTACCATTTATCTGTCGCCTAAAGACTATCACCGTTTGCACATGCCATTAGATGGCAAATTGACCGAAATGGTACATATTCCTGGCCGCTTGTTCAGTGTCAATGCGGCAACGGCCGAAAGTGTGCCCGGCTTATTCGCGCGCAATGAACGTGTCGCCTGTCTGTTCGATACTGAAGCCGGGCCTATGGCATTGGTTTTAGTCGGCGCCATTTTTGTCTCGAGTGTAGAAACTGTCTGGCAGGGCGTCGTCACACCACCGACCGCATCTTCCGTTCGAAGTTGGCACTATGACGATCAAAATATCCTATTAAAGAAAGGCGAAGAAATGGGCCGCTTTAATATGGGATCGACCATCATCATCCTGTTCGGTAAAAACAAAGTCGCCTGGGAAAAAGATTTTTTTGCCGGAAAACCCATTAAACTCGGTGAAAAAATAGGCTATTTATTGAATGCTCATGGGTAACATTTAACCCATAATGAGTTAACTCAGCTTTGCCTTTGTAGACCACAAAACAAGTTATTCTTTATTTATCAATACCTTACTAGTTATCAACAGCAAGGCTGGGTTAAAGTTATGACCCTGCACCCTCATCGTTTCAACCTCTACCTTTCAAAAACTTACCTCATAAATTCATCGCCCCTTTTTAACCTGATTTTAAGATTAATTTTATACAGTGCAGATACAACACTTTGCCAAAGGGGATTTGACCATGAATATAAAGCCCATACGATATCTGCACACACTATTGTTTCTATTTTTAGCGCTATCCTTATCATCTATCGCCTTAGCCGGTGATGATAAGGAGGAACACCACAAAAATATGCCAGCAAACTCACCATAAAAATATAGCTAGAGCATTATAAATTAGCATAATTTAAGTATTTGTAAAATAACGTATCGACATCACAGCGATGCTGCCGTCAGCGCTTTAGCTTGTGCCCATTTACGTTCAATAGGATTAAGGTCTGGACTATAGGGCGGAAGAAACTCAAGAGTGCATGTTGTTTGCTTGATGGCATCTAAAATATCCGCACGTTTATGGAAAGCAGCATTGTCCATAACAATGACAGTCTGCTCCGGCAGTTTGGGTAACAAATCCTGGGTTAACCAAGCATAAAAAGTGTCAGCATTAATGCTGCCTTCAAATAAGCTGACTGTTACCAAAGCGGACCCCATCATAGCGCCAATCGCATTAATTCGCCCTTTCGCATGCCAATCATGGACATCGTAGCACCGCTCGCCTACCGGTGAATAAGCATGCGTTCTCGGCATACTTTGCTCAAAACCACTTTCATCCACATAGACAATAGGTCGCTCTTTGGACGCGTAGTCCGCAATTTTCGCTTGGAAATCAGACCGTGCCTGTTCGTCCGCTTTTGGATGTTTGAGTGTTTTTTTTATTGCTGAAACCCAAACGCTTTAAGGCATAACCAATCGCCCGTTGACTCACGTTAAAGCGTTTCGCTCTTTCCCATTGATAGTCATCAGGGTAACGCTCAACATCTTTCTTCAACGCTTCCATATCAATTTTTGTGGCCGGTTTATTTCGAGTCAAACAGGGTTCAAGCTTTTTTGCCAACGAAATAAGGTGCGTATCGGCACATCAAAACGTTCACTGGTCTGTTCAAAGGTCAGGCCATATTTTTCTTTGACCGCAAAGACTTTTTGTCGAAATTTAAGAGGGTATGTCATGGGAATATATTATGCCACATAATCTTGCTTTAGCAATGATTTAGGCATGCATTGTGCTGACCTAGGCTCTTATCCGTTCAATATTTTGCCGCCATTCAATACCATTAACGCCTATGCCATAAAAAAAGGCAGCATAGGTGCTAATAAGCCTTTGATCTTAGACGCAAGCTCTGTCGCAATGCGTTATTCGGCCGCATCCAACCCCAATGATCCCGTTGGCCCTGGCTCCATCAATTCGACCAGTCAGAATTATCCACTTGGCAGCTCGTTGGCTGATGCTACAATTCGTAAAACAGACTTTTGGGATGATTTTCAGAATACGGGCAGCACTATAGCTTCGTTATTATTTCCAGGATTGGATCCACTGCCGGATGAAGGGTTGTTGACACTGGACAACATTGACCAAGGCCACGGCCGTTTTATGCCGGGAATTCGAGATCCTTATGTTGCCAATGATCCACAAGCATTCAGTAAATTTATTCCTGCAACTGGCTGGCATACTGCGCAAGGCATTCCCTTGACCAATGTCGATGATAGCGGTCGTTTAAATTCCTATCCCTTGCTCCGTATTCAAGCGATTGACAATCAAACTGGCCAGGTTCTGGCCACGACCGACGCCGTTGCACCGGTCTCTGCCGAAGTCGATTGCCGCGACTGTCACACAGCCGGAAAAGTCGGCGCAAATTCGACCGCTCGAAACAATGGTCCGCAATTTATTGCGCCTGCCTCAACTGATCGACTCGATGTTGAACTAGCAGCCAAGAAAAATATTTTGATGCTGCACGATTTCAAACATAACACCGACTTTATACAGCAAGATAAACCGGTATTATGCGCCGGCTGTCATCGCTCCAACGCATTGGCCTCTGTCGGTGGGCCGGCAGGCGACCCTACGATCAAAAACATGTCCAATGTTATGCACGGCTTCCATGGCCGCTTACAAACCAATGCCAATGGCGAATTATTACGCGATTTTCAGGGCGAACCTATTCTGATTGATCCCCCTCAACAAGATCAGGCCATCGCCCTGATCCTTTCGGCGACAATGTCCCCATGGAAGAAAATTGTTTCCTCTGCCATCCTGGTAAAGTGACCCAATGTTTCCGTGGCGCTATGTACACAGCCGGACGGGAATGTGATGACTGTCATGGTAATTTACTAGCCATGGGCGGTGAATTCAGTTACCAGGATGGACACACGCGCGAACCTTGGGCAGAAGAACCCAAATGCGGATCCTGCCATAGTGGCATCGGCCAGGAGCCTGTTGCGACCATAGCCTATAACCCCGCCGACCCTGCGGCCGAACCATTACCGCCAAAGACCCATCGTTTTGCGGAAAATCCCAATACCTTGTATCGCAACAGCCTTGATAATCATGCGCAACTAGGCTGTGAATCTTGTCACGGCAGTCCGCATGCAATTTGGCCAAACCGTAACCCGGATGCTAATGACAATGTTACCGCCATGCAGCTGCAAGGCCATAAGGGCACCATTACCGAATGCAACACTTGTCATGAGCCCGGCAGTTTCCCAAAAGGCACTTTAAACGGCCCACATGGCATGCATCCGGTTAATGATCCAGACTGGAATGATGAAGATGGCCATGGCCATTTTGCCGAAAAAGATAACAGCCAATGTAATAATTGTCATGGTGACGACCATTTAGGTACCCGATTGTCAAAAACACCGGTTGATCGCGTGCTAAAAGACAAACAGGGGAAAATACTGGCTACACTGAAAGCAGGTGATCAAGTCGCCTGTAATTTGTGCCATAGCTTACAAAAAAGCTTTTCCGACTAACCTCCCTTCATCATCAAACCTGATCAGGCTATTTGTCTGATCAGGTTTTTTGTGTTGTCAATGGCTAAAATTATTGCCCCCAGGGCAATCGGGTTTAAAAAAGGGTTGAAATTATAATTTAGATAAGGTATTGGTTTTATCATTTTGATTATAAATGACAGTTACCCCAACGGCCTCAATTATCCACCATTTTTCAACGATTGCTGATCCAAGAGTAGATCGGCGAAAGAAGCATCAACTCACTGATATATTTTTCATCACCTTGTGTGCGACTATTTGTGGAGCCGATAACTGGGTGGCCATTGAAAAATTTGGAAAGGCTAAAGAAAGCTGGTTCACTGAACAGCTTGGTTTAGAAAATGGAATCCCTTCACATGATACGTTGGGTGCTGTTTTTGCCGCCATAGATACGGAACAATTTAGTCAATGCTTCTCAAACTGGGTGGCCGATCTAGCGGACTTGGTTGAAGAAGATATTATTGCAATGGATGGCAAATGCTTAAGGCGCAGTATTGATAAAGCCTCAAATAAGTCAGCCATCTATATGGTGAGCGCCTGGTCGCGGAAAAACAGTTTGGTTTTAGGTCAGGCGAAAGTGGATGATAAATCCAATGAAATTACGGCCATACCCAAACTTCTGTCGCGTTTGGATATTGCAGGCGCTTTGATTACAATTGATGCAATGGGGTGCCAAAAGAAAATAGCCAAACAGATTATCGACCAAGGCGGTGACTATGTTTTGAGTTTAAAAGGAAATCATGGCACCTTACATGAGGATGTAAAGGCCTATTTTACATCCGCTTTATCGCCAGAAATTGCCACAAAAACCGTCAATGGTGAGCATGGGCGAATTGAAACGCGTTCTGTTCGTGTCACGGATGAGATTGAATGGTTAAAAAGGAGCATTCCTGGTCAGGATTAAAAAGTATTATTGCCGTCACAGCCACAAGAGAAGTGGATGAAAAAATAACCGAGGAAACACGCTATTTTATAAGCAGTTTAAGCGCAAACGATCCAAACAAGTTAGAGCATGCTGTTCGCGCTCATTGGGCGATTGAAAATAACTTGCATTGGGTTCTTGATCTTGCTTTTGATGAGGATAGCAACCGAACCCGCAAAGGATATAGTGCTTCAAACTTAGCTGTCATTCGACACATGGCCTTAAATTTAATAAAAGCCGAGGAAACGGCCAAAGTCGGTGTAAAAACCAAGCGAATGATGGCAGGGTGGGATAATGATTATTTACTCAAGATTCTTGGTGTAATTTAAACCCGATTGCCCTGTTATTGCCCCCCTTTCGGACAATAATTTTGTCTCTCCTCTGATAGCGAAGAGTCTGACCCTCTTCCCTGCAATAATTTTATTTTCGGTCTATTCTTGTATCGGGACATAAAAATGCCAAGAATAAAATGACGACACAAACCGTAGAAAGCGCCTACAATCGCAGACGCTCATTCAGAATTTATGATGATGTTGATATTTTTTATCAGCGACTGGAACAATCTCAGACTAAAGAACCCAAGGAATATTCTGACATCACGCTTATTCCTGAGTCTTCCGGTTCAGAAAATCCAACCTTAAACGTGAATATCAGCACCAGCGGCCTGTCGTTTACCTGTCAAGAAAACTTACAACCGGGCGAGTTAATTCAGGTTCGTATTTTATTGCTGTCCACAATGACACTAGTGATGTGCTGTTGTCGCGTAGTGTATTGCAAACCGAGTAATCCTTACGAAGACAATAGCTATCCTTACACATTAGGTGCCGAATTTGTCAAGCTTCGACCAGAAGACAAGGCGCTGCTGAACCGACATATTCAAAAAAAACATAAATGGCAATGGTTTAAGTGGGGAGTGTTTTTAACCGCCCTACTCACATTGATTTATATTCCAGATGTCATCATGGATCTGTTTTTAGAACAGATAGAGCTGCTATTTGATATAGGTACTGAAATTGTCTATATGCTTGATGAAGTCATCAATTACTGGATCAGTTATGGAATGTCATTTATTTTTCCGCAGTCCCCCCATACCGTTCAAACCATTGGTTTTTATCTACAATTAGCATTGTATCTTATTCTTCTAGGGTGGCTTGGAACTAAATGGCTACCTCGTGTAGTCGAAAGTACCCTATTCCGCTTACGACGCTATTTTTCACGCAAACGAGCTAGTTTAAGATATTATTGGCAACATTTAAGCTGGCTGAAAAAAGCCGGGCTGGTGACGGCTTTTTTCAGTGGCATAAGCTTGTATTTTCTATTTTTTATATAAACTTAGAGCAGTTTCAACCCGGCCGGTAAAGCTTCACCGAAAACCTGCTTTTCTTGCTTGGCATCTAATTTCTGATAGCCTTCAAGCATGGCAATCCACGACACAGGTGCTTTACTGTGTTTGAGTTTTTCAATCACGTGTTGCCGCACCGCCGGCTCAACGTCACGACTCCTGTCTCCGCTCACCCGCGCCAGTAATGTGGCACAAAAACCCGCCTCCGGTATTTTCTTCCAATCAACCGTCATCGCTTGCTCAATCCAAGGAATAACACTGGCCGCGGGAATCACATGATGCGCACTGCCATAAAAAGGCACACGGGCACCAATACGCCCAACGGCCCACCAAGTTTGCCGGGGTTCACTGGCTTTTTGCAAGCGTTTTAACAACCATTGCCCTAATTCGATTTTTTGTTCGACCGTTAACCGCTCCAAAACGCCAGCCAACCGAACCATGTCTTCATAGCCTCGGGTTTTGAGTTGTTTGGCAATAGTGGCCTGACGCGCGGAGGCAGGATTGAGATATTTAGCGATGGCTTTTAATAAAGCCTGTTGCGCATCGTTATCTAACCCACCTGCAATACGTCGCCATAAGGTCCACCATTCGCTCCAGTTCTGAGCATAATTCACAAATTGCAAACCTTGCGGATAAATCGCCCACAGCTGCTCCACCCGCCAATCGTCCAGCGCATAACCAAACCCCGGACGTAAACAAAATCCAGACAGATTTAACCAGATTCGTTCATGATTTTCCGACCGCCGTCGGTATTTGCCCCCCTCTAGCAACACGTCAAACAAGGCCCGATTCAGCGCGGTATCCCATTCCAGGCGATTCTGGGCCAGCGTTTTTTCCAGCTCAGCACGTAAGTTTTTAACCGCTTTCGGATTGATTTGTTTGGAGCGTGCACCAAAAATCATACGGATTTTTTCAGCCGCCGCATCAAATGTGGCAGGTAATTGTTCTGTTGCCGAGAATTGCGCTGTCTGCCTGCGAATCTGAAATTCCACATCCCAGCGTGTATCGGGGTTCTCAACCGATACAGCTTGGATCTTCAAGGTACCGACTTCAGTTTGAGTCACCGCCAGTTGCACCGTCACTTCGCTGTTTTCTGCGCCGGACAAGACCACCGCCAAGGGTGGTAGGCTTTGAAACTTATCATCAATTTCAACGACCTGCCCGGGCTTAAATTCGCCTTCCGCACTGTTGGAAACCAGGTTAAAACGGACAGGCTGGCCGACTCTGAGGGCAAATTTTCGATCCTGCAAGACAATCTCACGCCCTTCTTCGCTGCCTTTAGGCAACAGACATACAGCTTGTTTGCGTGTGCCCTGACCAGTTTCGACCAACAGAAAATAACTGCGCGCCGAACCGCCACCAATCTGTAATTTTTTCTGCTGCCGGGCCATTGCATAGCTGACAGCACCACTGGCGACAGCCAGCTCCGGATGTGGATTATCCAGCAACCGAGGCGCTTGTCCACTCCAGTGCGTTAAGACTTGTATCAATCGCTCGGTGATCGGCTGGCTTCTGAAGACACCACCGTTGAGCAACAACGCATCGGGCACGATACTGTCCCGCCCCAGCGCTTTTTTGGCTTCGCCGGCATGATTGTGCAAAAATGCGGCAATATGTTTGCTGATGGCAGGATCTGCCGCGTACGGTAAGCCGAATTCAACCACGCCGCTGCGTTTCTGATCGGGCAATTCGTCGAGTTCCGATAACGGGAAAAAACCATCCAGCGCAATTGCCCTCACTTCCTCACGACTTAGCTGTGTTGTACGGCTGCCACCAATCAGGCTGGAGCCACCGCCTAATAATGTCACATTGACAGATTCCGGGGCATCGTCGGCTAATAATCGTTCTTTGGCCCGGCGGCATTGTTCAATCAATTGCGACAATTCGGCTGCAGACAGTGTTTTATCGCCCGTGACAAGCCGTGATTCTGCAAGCCGCGCTAATGCCAGGTCAATATTATCCCCACCCAGCATCAGATGATCGCCGACACCAATCCGAGTCAACCGCGGCTCTTTACCCTCATGTTCGACTTTAATCAGTGTGAAATCGGTTGTCCCCCCGCCGACATCACACACCAGCAATAAATGGACATCACGCAACACTTCTGCCACATTACCGGCATGACGTCTGAGCCAGTCATAACAAACGGCCTGCGGTTCCTCTAGTAACCGAATATGATTAAGACCTGCCAGGCGTGCTGCTTCCAACGTCAAGGCACGAGCGGATTCATCAAACGAGGCCGGCACGGTAATGACGATCTGCTGGCGTTCCAGCAGGGATTCTGCATGCTGCTGATTCCAGACTGTCTTGACATGCTTGAGATAGCTTGCGCTGGCTTCAATCGGCGAAACTTTAAGCACCTCATCAGGACTGCCCCAAGGCAAAATAGCGGCTTGATGATCAATCCCCGGATGCGACAGCCAGCTTTTGGCACTGGTCACCAATCGACCTTGCGATTTTGCACCTAAAACACGTGCCGCTTCACCGATAACGGCTTGATTATCTGTGGGCACAAAACTGAAATCATCGGCATTCAGCTCACCGTCTGCCGGATGATAGCGTACCGACGGTAATAATTTACGAGCAGCTACTTCGCCAGGCGTCACCAGTTGGCTAATCTCAAAAATCCGTATTTCCGAATCAGCAGACGCTATAGCCTGATAGGCGACTGCAGTATGCGTCGTGCCAAGGTCTATGCCAATATAATAGCTTGCATCAGGCTTTGACATAATAATAGATTCCTATCGCTAAAATCATCAAACCAACCACTGTCCAACCGAGCCGGTCCATATAATGCCTTAGGCCTTGCGCCAACTTTTCACCGCCAGCCTTGATCAACAATGCCAATAGAAAAAAACGCGCACCACGGCCAATGACCGATGCCAAAACAAACGGCAAAAATGGCATCTGCAACACACCCGCGGCAATGGTAAACACCTTGTAGGGAATGGGCGAAAACCCTGCAACAAACACGGCCCAAACACCCCATTGTTTAAACCAGCTTTCGGCCAGTAAATAACTTTCCCAGTAACGGCTTTGCTGCAGCCACCCCGAGAGACTGTCGAACAGAAAATAGCCTATCGAATAGCCCAGCATGCCCCCCAGAACCGACATCAGCGTCGTCAATAAAGCCAGGCGCACGGCTTTTTCGGGCTGCGCCAAAGCCATAGGGGCCAACATAACATCAGGTGGAACCGGGAAAAATGACGATTCGGCAAAACTCAAACCGGCCAGATATTTTTCTGCATGAGGATGTTTTGACCAACGTAAAACGGTGTCGTACATTTTTTGAAACATTATTGTTTACCGGTTAAAAAAGGAACAAAGACAACCGGCTCGATCACATCATCTTCAAAGCCGGATTCGGTGCGTATCACACGATGCAATTGTTGACCATTTTCATCGCCAATCGGAATAATCATAACCGCGCCGACTGCCATTTGTGCCAGCAAGGCTTCCGGTATTTCGGTGGGTGCTGCTGCGACCAGCACCCCATCGTAAGGCGCAAACTCGGGCCAACCCCAACCGCCATCGCTGTGTAAATAGCGAATATTTTTTAGACCAAGCTCCCAAAGCCTGTCTTTAGCCTTTTTTAACAACGGCCCGATGCGTTCTACGGTGTACACCTGGTCAACCAGTTGTGCCAGAACAGCGGTTTGGTAGCCGCAGCCGGTACCAATTTCCAAAACTTTTTGACGCGGGCCATTTTCCAGTAATAGCTCGGTCATACGTGCCACAATATAGGGCTGGGAAATAGTCTGGTTATGGCCGATCGGTAATGCGGTATCTTCATAAGAACGACTGGCCAAGGCTTCATCCACAAAAATATGCCGTGGCGTCGTGGCCATCACAGATAATAGCTGAGGATTTCGGATGCCTTGCATTTGTAAGCGCTTGACCATACGGTCTCGAGTGCGTTGCGATGTCATGCCGATACCTTGCAATCGAAAATTCATCCGACATCCTCCTGCTCCAGCCATAATCCAACGGTTTCAATATGCTCATATCGCGTCAGATCCAGCTGCAACGGCGTAACGGAAACATAGTTATGTCTGATAGCAAAAAAATCGGTTCCAGGCCCTGCATCCTGTTCTTCGCCCGGCGGACCTACCCAATAAATTCTCTGTCCGCGCGGATCCTGGGCTTTTATCACAGGTTCAGCCTTATGCCGCTGACCTAGACGAGTTGACTGAAAACCTTTAATTTCGCCAACCGGCACATCAGGCACATTGACATTTAATAGCGTATCGTTGGGTAATGGATGTTTTTGTATTCGCTGCACGAGCTCCTTTGCGACAAACGCCGCGGTTTCAAAATGAACCGGAGTGGATGAAGCTAAAGAAATCGCTACTGCCGGCAAGCCTAAAAAACGCCCTTCAGTCGCCGCCGCGACAGTGCCGGAATACAGCACATCATCCCCCAAATTGGCACCATGGTTGATGCCCGCAAAAACCATATCCGGCTCCTTTGCCAGCAGTCCGGTAATCGCCAAATGCACGCAATCTGTCGGTGTGCCATCGACATAAATAAACCCATTGGCGGCTTCTTTTGCCCGTAACGGCATTTCCAGGGTTAGGGAATTGCTGGCTGCACTCCGGTTTTTATCCGGCGCGACAACAGAAATTTCAGCATATCCTTTAAGACAATTCGCTAAAGTCTGCAAACCTTCCGCCTGATAACCATCATCATTACTCAATAGAATGTGCATACTGCTTTAAAACACTATAAAATCAACCATATTAGCAAAAAACCACGCCTTAAATCAGCTCCGTGTCAAAAAAAACACTCTCAGACGAAGACCTTTCCTTGTTTCGGCAAACAGTCGGTAAAGTTTCTCGCATCAAAAATGACAAAATTGAACCCCCTCGCCCCAAAAAAACACGAATAAAATGCCGTAATAATTTAATTGACGAGCCCTCACCGTTTGTCGATTTATCAGAACCCGTAGACAGACTCAGCAATGAGGACAAGCTCAGTTTCTTAGCGCCGGGCATGCAAAAAAATATCCTGCGCAAATTGCGCAAAGGCTATTATGGCTTAGACGCCGATATCGACCTGCATGGATTGACTAGCCAGCAAGCGCGTGTGCAGTTAGTGCGCTTTTTACAAGAATGTGTGGAATACGGTTGCCGCTGTGTACATATTATTCATGGAAAAGGCTACCGCTCAGCCGATTATCATCCTGTTTTAAAAAATGATGTCAATGTCTGGCTCAGACAACATAAAGACGTGTTAGCCTTCTGCTCGACGCCGCCGCGTGACGGCGGAACAGGCGCTGTTTATGTGTTATTACGTCTATCGGAAAAATATCAAGCAGACGACGACTTAGCTTGAACACCACGAGGCTTTAACTCGCGGTAATAAAACAGCAAAAACCAAAAAACCGAGGAAAACCAGCAAATGACCAGTGCAAACACATCATGACTCAGAAAATGGGCGCCCCGCATTTGCTGCGCGACTCCATAGACCAAACCTAATATCAATCCAAAGGCCAAACCATAAAAACGATAACGTGGCTTAACCACCAAAAAAAAGAAATAAAGGCTGATGAAGGCAAATCCGCCACTCGCGTGTCCGGATGGGAAACAATGCCCGACTTTCAGACCATTATCGACCGCATCAAACAAACGAATATAAGGCTTATCCCCCGAAAAAACCTTCAAACTCCAGGGGCAATAGATATGCGTCTGACTTTTTAGTACCGCAACCAACGCGGGGCCTGTCACACTAGCCAAAAACAAAAACCATAACGCCTTGCGGTAACGATACAACTTTGAGCCTTTAAAGCTCGAATACAATGCCGTCAGCAGTAAAATAACACCAACCAGTTTGGAAAATTTTTGTCCGCCTTTATGAAGAAACTGCTGTATCCACCAATCATCTTTCAACGGCCATTGCCGAGTCACACTATCAAAAAAATGTTCACTAAGCCACATTTCAAGCGGGGTAAATTCCAAAATAGGAATCATTAAAAAAAATACCGTCAATGGCATCAAAATATGCCGTTTGATAAAAACGGCACGGTCGTAAATAAGCGGCTGCAAACCTTTACTCCCCCTGATTGAAAAAAATTAGTGGCAATAGTACAACAGTCTGGGTCGCTAATACAGTATTCAAAAGCCTTTATATTCTCTTCACGACCATAAAAATTGCACGCTATCTTTTTAAAAATCGCATAAAGTTTTGACACGACACATTGGACATGATAAAAATATGGTGTCGCTTCAAAACTAACATGTTCTACATGTCGTTTAGCCGACAACCTTTTAAAAGGTTTTTATATAAAAATAATTAATACACACAAAGAGGATGTAAAAAATGGCTGAAGAAAAAAAAGATAACTTCTTATTGATCGTTGGCGTTATGGCTGCAATTTCTATCACAGGCGTTGTATTGTTAAAAAGCCGTGAAACCGAGCACTTAAAACAAGCTGGTCCTACTTCTGTAGAAAAAGAAGCTCAACTTCTGGAAAAACGTACCGATTTCAATAACGTTTTGGAATAAGCCTATACTCCCCGTTTCTCTGCAAAAAAGTAGAGAAACGGGGTTTCAAAAAATCCTTCCCTTTTTCCTCAGCAAAATTCCCACACCGCACCGCTTTCTCGGTATTGTATCGAATAAAAGTCCGTTCCTAAGCTTAAAGTCCTCCTGTTCGGAACCTTCTTTTTTATTTGCGGTCATTCTGATATGCTTCACGTTTTATCCACTTACAGTCGAGAAAAAATATGACTACCAAAAACAAATCTACGCTCTTAGCAACAATCAGCACATCCCTGCTTTCCGGTCTATCCTTTTCCAACGCACAAGCTACCGAAAATACAGCAAAAATGGATAATCCTTTTTCATTAACTGAATTATCATCAGGCTATATGCAGGTTGCTGAATCGGATGAAAAAAGCACATCGATGAAAATGAAAGATGGTGCTTGCGGCGAAGGCAAATGTGGCGCGGCCATGATGAAAACGAACGAAGATAAAACAGTTGAAGGTAAATGTGCCGGTAATAAAGCTATGCCGAAAGCCGATAAAAAATCAATGGAAGGCAAATGTGGTGAAGGAAAATGCGGCGCTTCTATGAAAATGTGAAAAACAAAATAAAAAGGCTGGATTAACCAGCCTTATGTTTTTTTCTACAGAATTAGGTCGTTTTTAGGTGGCTGTCGAAATAGCATCATCTATAGTCCAGCAGCCACCCTTCTAGGAACGCCGCCCCAATAATGAACCTAAAATTCCTCGCATAATTTGCCTACCAATTTGACTCCCAATACTTCTAGCTGCACTTTTTAGCATAGCTTCACCGACGGATTGACGTGAACGGCTTGAACTACGCCGATATGATTTGACTGTTTTTTCATTCTGTCTGCTTAATTGACTGCGCTGTTCAGCTTTTTGCTTTAACAGTTCATAAGCTGATTCACGGTCAATTATTCGTTCATATCGGCCTTTTACCGGCGAACGTTGCATAATCGTTTTTCTTTCTTCATCCGTAAGTGGGCCTATTTGTGATTCCGGTGGCCGCATTAAAACCCGCTCAACTTGGCTCGGACTACCATCGGCATTCAATGTCGAAATCAGCGCTTCGCCCGTTTTGAGTGCCTGAATGGCTTGTTCTGTATCCAATGCAGGGTTTTCTCTAAATGTTTGGGCAACGGCTTTAATCACCTTTCTATCCTTTGGCGTGTAAGCCCTTAAGGCATGTTGGATTTTAAGTCCCAGCTGTCCCAGAATATCTTCGGGGACATCCAGCGGACTTTGACTGACAAAATAAACCCCAACTCCTTTTGAACGAATTAAGCGAACAATCTGCTCAATTTTGTCAATCAAAACCCGAGGCGCCCGGTCAAACAGCAAATGTGCCTCATCAAAAAACAAGACCATTTTAGGTTTGTCTAAATCACCGACTTCCGGCAGCGTTTCAAATAATTCGGATAATAACCACAATAAAAAAGCGGCATACAAACGTGGAGATTTTGCCATTAGCCGAGTGGCATCAAGAATGTTGATAACACCATTGCCGGAAAAATCAACGCGCTGCAAATCATCCAGTTCGATTGCAGGTTCAGCAAAAAAATGCTCTGCACCCTGCTCTTCTAGAACCAGCAAGCGGCGCTGTATTGCGCCAATGCTAGCCGAAGAAATAGTGCCGTACTCTGCTTTCAACGCCCTGCTATTTTCAGCCATCCAGGCTAATATGGCACGCAGGTCTTTCAAATCTAGCAATAACAAGCCTTCATCATCGGCAATTTTAAAGCCACTATACAAAATACCGGTCTGAGTATCATTCAAATTCAACAGATGGCTCAACAACAAAGGCCCCATATCTGAAATTGTCGCTCTGACCGGATGTCCATTTTCGCCAAAAATATCCCAAAAAACTGCCGGGTTACCCCGAAATTGGAAATCTTCAATTTTAATGGCCTGAAGACGCTGTTCAATTTTTGGATGCGCCTTTCCAGACTTAGCAATGCCGGATAAATCACCTTTCATATCCGCCAGAAAAACAGGAACGCCTAATCGGGAAAAGCCTTCCGCGAGTATTTGCAAGGTTATCGTTTTTCCGGTGCCTGTCGCGCCTGAAATCATGCCGTGCCGATTACCCATCGCGGCATCCATTAAAATCTGTTGCTGGCCGTTGCCCCCTAACAATATTTGCTGCATATTAGTACTCTTTTAGGTGATTATCATGCAAAAACTTAAAACCAATCAGCCCGCGCCTTATTTTAAACTTACAGGCAGTGACACTAAAGTGCATACACCTGACCATTACAAAGGTCACTGGCTGATTTTATTTTTTTATCCGAAAGACAATACCCCGGGTTGCACGGCAGAGGCCTGCCACTTAAGGGATAGCTATGATGAAATCAGGAAGCTGAATGGTATTGTTTTAGGCATTAATACCGATTCTGTCAGCAGTCACCAGTCCTTTATTCAAAAACGACAGTTACCCTTCCCTTTATTGAGCGACCCGGATGGCGCAGTCAGCCGTCAATATGGATGCTTATTTAAATTAGGCCCAATCCGCTTCTGCAAACGACATTCCTTTATTATTGCTCCCGACGGTAAACTGGCAAAAATCTATCGGCACGTCAACCCATCGCACCATGCTGAAGAGATTATTCAATTCTTGCAAACACAAACGATCAAGCAATAATATTCTGTCTGGTTTGCCCCCCACAAAGTTACCCACATTTTCTGTGGATAACTTTGTGGAAAAGATAATGATAATCGGCCTAAGTCTTCGAAATTTAACGGAATCCGTTAAATTGACTATTTTCTAAACACATCTTAAAACATTTATTTATCAAAAACTTACAAAAACAGTTAATTAAATAACTGATGTTACGCAGCGGCACTTCAATCTCATTCCCATAATCTTCCATTCACCATTACCGTGAAAGAAAAAGTCATCTCTGGCCTCTATTTTTTATCGACACAGAGACCACAGAGCGCACAGAGTTATAGTTTGTATCGTTTAATTCCATTGACTGATCTAGATTCATTCAGTTATTAACGACCCTGTAGGAACATTTGTTGTTCATCCTTACTACACGGTTTCATTCTCTGTGTTCTCAGTGATCTCTGTGTCTACATGGGTTCCTACGCAGGAGCGTGGGAATGAGGGAAGAGTTACTGCGTAACATCAGTTAAATAAAAGACTTAATTCTTGTTTTTTATATCTTTGTTTTGATGTGAATAACAACCTCATTTTCGCGCAATACAACTCCAGGCCAACAGCCAAACCTGTGATTGATAACTATCGGCATCTTTATCCAAAGCGCCAGTTAACACCATTTCCAGCGTTTGATTGACGATACCAAAAAAACAGGCATAGGCCATTAAAGGGTCTAATGAACGGATTTCACCGTCTTTAATGCCTTTTTGTAATATGCGTATAATTTTATTGAACGGCGCCGTTTCGAGCAGGGGTTTATATTCCGGCAAAAATTCATCAACCTTGATACGCAATAAAAAAGTCATCACTTCAGGCGCGTCATCAGTTAATTTAAACAATAAATCGACGATTTCCCGTAGCTGCTCTGAGGACTTGCGATTACGTCGCCGAATATCATCGATGGATATACTCAAACTGTCGAGTATATTGCCAAACAGCGCCTCGGCAATCATTTGCTTGGTTTTGAAATGCTGATAAATGCCACTTGTTGTTTTTAAACCGCAGGCCGTTTTAATATCAGCCAGAGAGGTATTGAAATAGCCCTTTTCTGCAAAAAGTTTTAAGGCGGCCAGTAAAATATCATCCCGTGTAACGACCTTTTTGGTTTGTTCTTGATCTTGTTGTTCTTGTTTTTGTTCCATTTTGATACGCTTGATTCATCGTTTTGAATAACAAAACGATGTTATCTTATGATTGTGATTGTCTTGAGTGCCGCTTATTCCCTTAGTGTAGAGGCAGCGGCCATTAAATAATTAGCCATCGACCATAAGGTTAGAATGGCGGCGATATAAAGTAACACATAGCCAATCATACTCACTGGCAAATTAAAAATATCATCCCGATATAACAGAAAAGCAATAGCGACCATTTGAGCTGTTGTTTTCCATTTTCCAAGTTGTGAAACCTTAACCTTTGCGCGCTGACCAATTTCAGCCATCCACTCTCTTAACGAAGCAATCGTGATTTCCCGACCAATGATAATAGCGGCAGGAATAGCAAGATAGGGGGATGCTTCCGCCTGTACCAACAAAACGAGCACAAAAGCAACCATCAATTTATCAGCAACCGGATCGAGGAAAGCACCAAAAGCTGTTTCCAGTTGCATTTTTCTGGCCAGATAGCCATCCAGCCAGTCCGTAAAACCCGCGAAGATAAAAATCAATGTACATGCCACATTGGAATATTCCCAGGGTAAATAAAAAACGACAGCTAACAACGGAATCAAAGCGATCCGTAAAAAAGTTAAGCATGTGGGTAAATTAAACTCGTGTAGCATAATTATTGATGAAAACTATCGTAAATTTTTTGCGCCAACTGTCGACTGATGCCATCGACACTATTCAGGGCATCGACACCGGCCTTGGCCACACCTTGCAGGCCACCAAATTGTTTTAACAAGATTTGCCGTCGTTTAGGGCCAAGTCCTGGTATATCTTCGAGTATAGAGCGTTTTTTGGCCTTGGCCCGTCTACCTCGGTGTCCTGTAATCGCAAACCGGTGCGCTTCATCCCGAATATGCTGAATCAACAACAAGCAACTGGCACCTGGCGTTATATCCAAAGGCTCTGACAATTCCGGCAAGATGATTTTTTCCATCCCCGCCTTGCGATCAGGCCCTTTAGAAACGCCCACTATCATAACACTATTTACTGATAATTCGGATAATGCCTTTTGCGCCTCATTAACCTGTCCCTTACCGCCATCGATCAGTAAAATATCCGGTGCTTGATGCTCACCTTTTTTCATGCGTTTAAAGCGCCGGTAAACTGCTTGGTAAATCGCTGCATAATCATCGCCGGGTGTAATGCCTTCAATGTTAAATCGCCGATAAGCCGCCGTTAGCGGCCCTTCCAGCGTGTAAACAACGCATGAAGCAACCGTTTGCTCACCCTGAGTATGGCTGATATCGAAACATTCCAAACGTTTAGGCATTTCATCAAGCCCTAGCTGTTCTTGTAAACTCAAAAAACGCTCATGAATACCCTGTTTATCTGCCATACGTGTGGATAAGAAATTTTCAGCATTACTTGCCGCCATTTCCAACCATTTAGCCCGTTGTCCCCGAACATGAGTGCTGATCGTAACCGTTTGCTGTGCTTGTTTCGATAACACTTCAGCCAGTAAGTGGGTATCTGGCAATGCATGGCTCACAATCAATTCATTTGGTAATTGACGTTCCAGATAATACTGAGCGATAAAGGCCTGTAAAATATCTCCCGCCGCATGAGACTCGGCCATTTTAGGGAAAAATGTTTTACTGCCCAGATTCTGGCCCTTGCGGATAAAAAAGACTTGAACACAGGCCATGCCAGCATTGTTAGCACAGGCAATAATATCGACATCACCTTTTTCACCTAACACAAAATGGCGCTCTAAAACCGACCGTAAACGGCTGATCTGATCGCGATAAACAGCAGCTTGTTCGAAGGCAAGCTGTTCCGATGCCGTTTCCATGCGCTGCACCAGACTATCGATGACTAACTCCCCTTTGCCTTGCAAGAATAATTTTGTATTTTCAACATCGGCCTGGTAATCGTCTTTTGAGATCAACCCAGTACAGGGCGCAGTACAACGCTGTATTTGATATTGCAGACAGGGACGGGTCCGGTGCTGATAAAAAGAATCATCGCACTGCCTGACAGGGAAAATTTTTTGTAACAATTTAAGCGTTTCCCGCACGGCACCGGCACTGGGATAAGGGCCAAAATAAATGCCCTTACGTTTCTTAGCACCGCGATGGAAAGTCAATTGCGGAAAATCATGATCGCTCAAAAAAACATACGGATAGGATTTATCATCGCGCAAACAAATATTGTACCGTGGCTTGAAACGCTTGATTTGCTGACTTTCCAACAATAACGCCTCACCTTCGGTATGAGTTACCATGACCTCAATCGACGCCACTTTAGCAACCATTGCTTGTTGCTTAGGCGAAGCGCTGTGCGTTCTGAAATAACTGGAAACGCGATTTTTCAGATTTTTAGCCTTTCCGATATAAATAATCTCGCCACGCTCATCTAGCATTTTATAAATACCAGGACGTTGCGTCAGTGTTTTCAGAAAGGCTTTGACATCAAATGTCTTGTTTAGCGTATTTTCGTTCACACGTCCTAAATATAGTTCTTAATCGTGTTAAACACATCATGAAACATTTCCCTAGTCAAACGCTTGGTTTGTATATTATAGCGACTACAGTGGTAAGAACTGACCAATAGTTTACCATCCGGTAATGCCGTCGCCTGATTATGCTTAAATGCAATCTGACTCAAACGTAAACCATAGGCTTTCAATACCGCCTGATGTGCAATATTTCCCAAAACCATAATCACAGCCTGTTCCGGTAAAGCCTTAATTTCCTGCTGTAAAAAATGATTACATTGGTTGATTTCCGCACCAACCGGCTTGTTCTGTGGAGGCAGGCATTTTACGGCATTGGTAATGCGGCAATTTTTCAGCACCAACCCATCATCGAGTGCACTGGAATCGGGCTGATTGCTGAAGCCAAATTCATATAGCGTTTCATACAATAACAAACCGGCATAATCACCGGTGAAAGGCCGGCCACTAGCATTAGCGCCATGCATTCCAGGTGCCAGACCTACAATTAATAAGGCGGGTGACACATCCCCAAACGGCGCGACAGGGGCCGCATGATACGCCGGATATTTTTGCTTCACCTCATCAAGAAATGTCGCCAGCCGGGGGCAGGCACGGCAATTTTTATCAAAAATAGAATTATCCATCATTTTCCTGAGCAAAAAAAAGGGCCTTACGGCCCTTTTTTATTGTTAATTGGTAACTGCTCACCCGGTTGTGTTTTAGCCGGAGTAGGTCATTGATTTATCAGGACACGTGAATACATCCATGTAGTTCTGCATAACATCCCTGTTATGCAAGCCTGATAAATCAACAACCTACACCTGCTTTTTAGAGGGGGTGAGTAGATACGTTAATTGGATGATTATTCATCATCCTTAACTTCTTTCATGCTCAACCGAACCCGTCCTTGACGATCGATTTCCAGCACTTTAACCTTAACGATGTCACCTTCGCTGAGTTTATCACTCACTTTCTCAACGCGCTCATCGGAAATTTGCGAAATATGAACCAGCCCATCTTTACCCGGTAAAATGGTAACAAATGCGCCAAAGTCCATCAGTCTTGCGACCTTGCCTTCATAGACTTTTCCAACTTCAACTTCAGCCGTGATTTCTTCGATGATTTTACGGGCTTCTTCACCCGCCGCCTTGTCAACCGAGGCGATATTCACGACACCGTCATCCGTTAAATCAATACTGGCTCCAGTTTGTTCGGTAATACCACGAATAGTCGCACCACCTTTACCGATAACCTCACGAATCTTGCTCGGATCAATTTTGAAGGAAATAATCCGAGGTGCAAAATCAGACATTTCCTCACGCGTTTCGGACAATGCTTTGCTCATTTCATTCAGAATGTGCAAACGCCCTTCTTTCGCTTGCGCCAATGCCGTTTTCATGATCTCAGCCGTAATACCATCAATCTTGATATCCATCTGCAAGGCGGTGATGCCGTCTTTAGAGCCTGCAACCTTGAAATCCATATCCCCTAAGTGATCTTCATCACCCATGATGTCGGACAATACGGCAAACTTGTCGCCTTCTTTAATCAAGCCCATTGCGATACCGGCAACCGGTGCTTTAATTGGAACACCGGCATCCATCAGCGCCAAACTAGTGCCACATACTGAAGCCATGGAACTGGAACCATTAGACTCGGTGATTTCTGAAACTACGCGAAGTACATATGGAAATTCTTCCATGTCAGGCAAAACTGCCGCAACACCACGTTTAGCCAATCGGCCGTGACCAATTTCTCGACGTTTAGGAGAGCCGACAAACCCCGTCTCACCGACACAAAACGGTGGAAAATTGTAATGCAACATGAACGGTTCTTTATATTCACCCGACAACGCATCAATAATCTGGGCATCACGATCAGTACCTAATGTTGCGACTACCAGAGCCTGCGTTTCACCGCGTGTGAACAAGGCCGACCCATGCGTCCTAGGCAAAACACCAGTTCTGACAGAAATCGGTCTGACCTTGTCTAATTCACGACCATCAATCCGTTTTGCTTCATTCAGGATAGATCCCCGAACGATTTTCTTTTCTAAGTGTTCGATAGCCTCACTGACATCTCTTTCTTCGTATTGTTCGTCAGCCGTCAGTTTTTCAACCACAGCGGAACGAATCTCACTCAAACGCTCTTGTCTGACCAACTTCTCTGCGATTTGATAGGCCGCCCGAATATCGGCTTCGGCCAATTCTGCAGCTTGCGCTTCCAAATTCTGATCGGCTTCGGTCGCTTGCCATTCAAACACAGGGATATCGACTTGCGCACTGAAATCATTAATTGCATTGATCGCGGTCTGCATTTGTTCATGTCCAAACAAAACCGCATCCAGCATAACATCTTCATCCAATAAATCAGCTTCAGATTTAACCATCAAGACAGCATCCTGAGTACCTGCGACCACTAATTCTAGACGCGAATCTTTCAAAGCTGTTTTAGATGGATTCAATACATATTCGCCATCGATATAGCCCACACAAGCCGCGCCTATCGGACCATTGAAAGGTAAGCCGGAAACCGCTAAAGCGGCCGAGGCGCCCAATAATGCCGGAACTTCCGTATCCACATCGGGATTTAACGACATTACGGTGGCAATAATTTGAACTTCATTGGTAAAACCGTGTGGAAATAAAGGCCGTATCGGTCGGTCGATCAGACGGGAAATCAGAGTTTCATTTTCGCTCGGCCGTCCTTCCCGCTTAAAAAAACCGCCTGGAATTTTTCCGGCTGCATAAGCCTTTTCCTGATAGTTGACGGTTAAAGGGAAAAAATCACCACCTTGCGCTTCTTTTTTACCCACAACGGTAACCAGTAAAGAAGTGCCTTCTACATCGATTAACACAGCGCCATTGGCTTGACGAGCGATTTCGCCGGTTTCCAAAATGACTTGGCGATCGCCATATTGAAATTGTTTCCTGATCGGATTCACTATAGAGTTCCTTTATTGAAAGGTTGTTGCATAGGATCTATTCATCCATTCACAATGGATGTTTTTACGGTATAAACAAAAACGGCACATTAAGGTGCCGTTTTGCATAAGTTACTTACGTAAGCCTAAACGCTCAATCAATGAACGATAACGGGCGACGTCTTTCTTTTTCAGATAATCCAATAATTTACGACGCTGATTTACCATACGTAATAAACCTCGGCGTGAATGATTATCTTTTTTATGTTCAGCAAAATGCGGTGCTAAATGAGCAATATGTGCAGTCAATAATGCAATTTGCACTTCAGGTGAGCCGGTATCGGTTTCGGATAAACGATATTCTTCAACAACGGCTTTTTTTTGTTCTGCAGTAAATGGCATAGTAATCCCTATCGATTAGTTGGTGGTATCTTTTTCGATACACAGTAAAAAAACAGAGCCCCGCAATAGGGTGCAGGGCTCCACGTTAAAAAGTTGTTTCCAGATGGAACAGTTTTCTGGGCGCTAGTTTACCATCCATTCGCATTTCGCCCAAGCCCAAAAACAACGCGCCACAATACATTCTGACGGTGCCGGCATCGCTTGAATTCAAATCAAGCTGTTGTCCTTGCCGGATGCAATCGGCCTGTTTGGTTGAAACATTGACCGCTGGCAGATTTTGTAGCGGCGCATCGACGGCAATTAATTGCTGAATGACAGCTTCGGGCGTCATGGCTTTCAAAGCATCCAGAGTAAATGCCTGATCTATTTTAAATATTCCAGCCCGGGTGCGACGCAAGGCCTTAACGGTTGCACATGTACCTAAATAATGGCCAATATCTTCGGCCAGAGAGCGAATATAAGTTCCTTTCGAACAATCTACAGCCAAGGTCAGACAATCGCTCTCCCAGCTCAATTGCTCCAGGCGATAAATACTCACACGCCGGGCCTTGCGTTCTATTTGAATACCTTCCCGCGCCAACTCATACAACTTCTTCCCCTCATGCTTGAGAGCAGAATACATGGGCGGAACCTGGTCAATATCACCTAAAAAATGCTGCCAACAAGCATCCAGCTGGGCTTGCGTCAGCTCCGGAACGGGCTGTTCGGCAATAATCTGCCCTTCCAGATCCCCTGTATCGGTCATGACACCGAGCTGAATGACGACCTGATAACTTTTATCATCATCCAGCATCATTCCCGAAACCTTGGTTGCCTCCCCAAAACACAAAGGCAGCAAACCGGTAGCCAAAGGATCAAGGCTCCCGGTGTGTCCGGCTTTCCGCGCATTCAAAAAATGCCGCATATCTTGTAAGGCCCGGTTGGAAGAAATACCACTCGGTTTATCCAATAACAAAATACCATGAATATCACGGCCTTTTTTACGTCTTGCCACAGATCAATCCCGATCTTTTGCAGCGTCTTCTGCCAGAAGTTCTGCCACGCGCATTCCGGTGTCAATAGAACGATCGTAATAAAATCTCAATTCTGACATATGCCGCAAGCGCATTTTTTTGGCCAAATGATGGCGAATGACAGGTGCTAGTTCATTCAATGTATCGACATTTAAAACTTTCGCTTCTTCATCGGCATTCAAAACCGTGATATAGATTTTGGCCACCGCCAAATCTTTCGATAACACGACTTCGTTGATGGTAATAAAACCTAAGCGTTGATCTTCTACCTCGCGCTGCAAGATCAAGGCGAGCTCTTTTTGCATTTCAGATGCGACCCGCTCACTGCGGGAAAAATCTCTGCCCATCGCTTAAATCTCCCGCTTGACTTCAACACGTTCGAATACTTCTATTTGATCACCGACTTTAACATCGTTATAGTTTTTCACGCCGATACCACACTCCATACCGGTCTTGACTTCATTCACATCCTCTTTAAATCGGCGTAAAGATTCCAGCTGGCCTTCAAAGATAACCACGTTGTCGCGCAAAACACGAATCGGTAGATTCCGTTTGACATAACCATCGATAACCATGCAGCCTGCGATAGCACCAAATTTTGGTGAGCGGAATACATCCCGAACTTCAGCCAAACCGACGATTTTCTCCTGGATTTCCGGTGCCAGCATACCATTGATAGCACGTTTGACTTCATCGATTGCATCATAAATAACGCTGTAATAATGCAAATCAACTTCTTTTTCTTCAATCAGTTTTCGAGCTGTCGCATCGGCGCGCACGTTGAAACCAATCAAGATCGCATTCGATGCAATGGCAAGATTAACATCACCTTCGTTAATACCCCCAACACCGCCGTAAACACATTTAACCGAGACTTCATCATTGGATAATTTAATCAATGATTCACGTAACGCTTCCAAGCTACCTTGTACATCTGTTTTGATAACCAGATTGACTGTTGCTGTTTCGCCCTCGGCCATTTTGGAAAATACTTCATCCAGTTTTGAGGCGGCTTGATTGGCATGTTGCTTGCTTTTCATGCGTTCTTCGCGATGCTCGGCCAATTCTCTTGCCGCCCGCTCGCTTTGTAGCACCAGAAAATCATCGCCTGCGGTTGGAGTTCCAGATAACCCCAGAATTTCAACCGGTGTACTCGGGCCTGCACTCTTGACGGGCTGTCCATTTTCATCAAACATCGCCCGCACACGACCAAACTCTTTACCACATAAAACGATTTCGCCTTTGTTCAAAGTGCCTTTTTGAACCAATACCGTTGCCACGACACCCCGGCCTCGATCAAGCCTCGCTTCGATACAGATACCCGCAGCAGGTCCTGTTACCGGTGCTTTCAATTCCAGAATTTCGGCCTGCAAAATCAACGCCTCAATCAGTTCATCAATACCTGCTCCGGTTTTAGCCGACACCTTCAGAAACTGTGTATCACCACCCCATTCTTCAGGCACAACCTCTAAGGTTGCCAGTTCTTGCATTACTTTATCTGGATTCGCTTCCGGCTTATCGATTTTATTGATGGCAATAATCATAGGCACATTAGCGGCCCGCGCATGCTCTATTGCCTCTTTAGTCTGTGGCATAACACCATCATCCGCGGCAACGACCACAATAACGATATCGGTCAATTCAGCGCCGCGTGCACGCATCGCGGTAAACGCGGCATGTCCTGGCGTATCCAGAAACGTGACATTACCATGATCGGTTTTTACCTGATAGGCCCCAATGTGTTGGGTAATACCCCCAGCTTCTCCTGCCGCAACCCGCGTTTTCCGAATATAGTCGAGTAATGAAGTTTTACCATGATCAACATGCCCCATGATGGTGACAATCGGCGCACGCGGTTTGACTTCAAGCTCATCCGTTTCGCCCTGAACTTCAGCCAACATTTCTTTTTCTAGATCATCATCACTTTGCATGATCGGGTTATGGCCCATTTCTTCTACCAAAATAACAGCCGTTTCCTGGTCGATAGTCTGGTTAATGGTCGCCATAATACCTAATTTCATGAGATGTTTTATGACTTCGGCCGCCTTAACGCTCATTTTTTGAGCTAAATCTGAAACAATTATATGATCAGGAATCAAAACATCTCTCACCACCGGCGCAACAGGCTTCTCGAACTGATGTTTTGTACTGACCTCTAATTTGATCTCCTCTCTATTCCGACGACTTTTCCCTTTTTTACCTTTGGCTTTACGACCACCTGCGGTGTCTGCAGCCGGTGCAGCGGGCTTACTGAAACCACCGGCCTTACCTGCTTTTGCGGGTGTTTTTTTCTTATGCAGCGTCTGTTTCTGCTTGGCTTCTGCCTGCTTTCTAACTTTTTCCGCCATTCTTTGTACAGAAGCCTCATGGCGCTGTTTCTTTTCCAACTCCAGGCGTTTGGCTTCAAGCTCTTCTGGTGTCAACTCCGGTTCTTTTTCAGCGACTTCTTCCGTTTTAACCTTTGCTTCAGTTTCAGCATCAGCTTCAGTGCTCGATTTTTTGCTCTCTTCCGTTTTTTCAGTCTCCTGCTCCGGTTTTGACACGGCCTCAGATTCTTTTGTCATCGGCTGCTCCTTTGCTTCAGTCACTTTTTGTTCGCCGACCTCTTTCTCTTTATCTTCGCTTGCCGCTTGCTGCGCTTTAGCCTGCTGTTTGGCTTTTTCCTCAGCCTCTTTTGCTCGCGCTTCTTCCTGGCGTTTTTTCTCTTCAGCTTCCTGCTTCAGTTTTTCTTCACGTTTGCGTGCAGCTTCACGCTCAGCCTCAATCTGCTTTTGTTGTTCTTCCAACAACTTTTTAGCCCGCAAAGCCTCTTCCTCTTCTGGCGTCAAAGCTGGCGCCTCGCTGCGCTTGATGTAGGTTTTCTTCTTACGGACTTCCACATTGACTGTTTTACTACCGGTTCCTGGCGCAGAAGACTGCTTGAGCGCTGAAACCTTTCGTCGTTTTAAGGTAATTTTACGTGGCGCAACATCTTCAACCTCGCCCTCTTTACCATGTCGTTTGCGCAAAAATGCCAGTAATTTAAGTTTTTCTTCTTCTGTGATGAGATCATCCGGCGATCGAGCGGACAGGTTTGCTTCTTTTATTTGTTCTAAAAAGCGCTCCAGAGGAATTCCAATTGCTTGCGCCATTTCTTGTACTGTTTTTTCACTCATTCTTCTCCTCCTCCTGCCTGTGTGTCCTGACTTTCTGCAAACCATGGTTCGCGCGCCTTCATAATCAATTTTGCTGCCTTTTCTTCATCCATTCCGGTAAATTCCAGCAAATCGTCTACCGCTTGTTCCGCCAAATCTTCCATCGTCACAATACCTTTTGCCGCCAATTCTTTCGCCAGCTCTTCATCCATACCTTCCATTTCCAGCAGCTCCTGAGACGGCTCAGCGATTTCAACTTTTTCTTCCGAGGCAATCGCTTTTATCAACAAGGCGTCTTTAGCCCGGTTACGCAATTCATTGACCAGCTCTTCGTCAAAGCCTTCGATCTCCAGCATTTCATCAACCGGCACATAGGCAATTTCTTCAATATTGGTCAAGCCAACATCAACCAGTACCTCGGCAATTTCTTCATCCACATCTAACTGGTCAATAAAATCCTGTTTGATTTTTGAAACGACAGCACCCTGTTCCTGTTCCAGTTGTTGCGCATCCAGCACATTCAACTCCCAGCCCGTCAATTCACTGGCCAGGCGCACATTTTGCCCGCCGCGCCCAATGGCTTGCGACAAACTATCGGTTGCCACCGCAACATCCATGCTGTGTTTGTCTTCATCCACAATAATGGATTCGATTTCTGCAGGCGCCATCGCATTAATGACAAACTGCGCTTCATTTTCATCCCATAAAATGATATCGACCCGTTCACCGGCCAGCTCATTAGAAACCGCCTGCACACGCGACCCCCGCATACCCACGCAGGCACCCACCGGATCTAGCCTCGGATCATGGCCTTTAACCGCAATTTTGGCACGCGAGCCCGGATCGCGAGCCGCTCCCTTGATTTCAATCAAGCCTTCGTTAACTTCCGGCACCTCCAGCTTAAACAAGGCAATCAATAATTCCGGCGCCGTACGACTAACAAATAATTGCGGCCCCCGTGCTTCCGATCGAACTTCTTTTAAATAACCTCGAATACGATCTCCAATGCGCACAGATTCTCTAGGAATCATTTCATCCCGAGGAATGAAAGCTTCGACATTGCCACCCAAATCCAGATATACATTACCTTTTTCGATTCGTTTAACGACACCGGTAATCAACTCACCAACACGGCTCTGATAGGCATCGACAATTTTTTTCCGTTCTGCTTCACGCACTTTCTGGATGATGACCTGTTTGGCTGTCTGCGCTGCGATACGGCAAAATTCCACCGAGTCGATACGTTCTTCCACAAAATCACCTACCTGAACATCAGGATTGTCCATTTGTGCAACTTCCAACAGAACTTGCGACTCAGGAAATTCTACATCACCATCGACTTCGTCATTCGGCGCCACAACCTCCCAGCGCCGGAATGTTTCATAATCACCTGTCTGCCGATCAATTTTAACCCGAACTTTAATCTTGTTTTCATGCCGTTTGACTGTCGCCGCTTCCAGTGCTGACTCCAGCGCCTGAAAAATAATCTCTTTATCAATATCCTTTTCGTTAGCAAAAACATCTGCCACAAGTAATATTTCTTTATTTGCCACTTAAAAACTCCTTATTTAATCGAGAATTCCGGCACTAATCGGGCCTTACTCATCGCTTTTAATGGAATGGAATACTGTTGATCTCCGTCATCCACAACAATGACGCCATCATCTTCAACCTGAACAATTTGTCCGGTAATTTTTCTACGTTGATTTATCGGTGAAAATAAGGTTACCGTAATGGGTTGTCCTATAAACTGCCGAAACTGCTCTAATTTAAAAAAAGGCCGATCCGCGCCCGGTGATGAAACTTCCAGGTTATATTCAGATTTTATGGGATCTTCAACATCCAATACACCACTGACCTGATGACTGACTTTTGAACAGTCATCAACTGTGATGCCGTTTTCGCTGTCGATATAAATCCTGAGCACACTGTTTTTAGGATGTGAATTAAATTCAATCCCAACGCACTCATAGCCCAGACCTTCAATAACCGGCTCAAGTAGTTTCAAAATATGTTCAGGAGCCTGTTTCATCACTATTCACCATCTAACGCACAAAAAAAAAGAGCCTAAAGGCTCTTCCATAAACAAAACAACCGCGACACCTTTTCCTTTCATCAGAAAATAAAAAACCCCACCAGGGGGCTTAAGGCATCGACGAAAACCCTTTTCAGGTTACCGCTTCTATCCGCATATTATAATCTTTTCATAAAACCAAGGTCAAGATAAACATCTTTTTTCTTTTTAAACACTTCACCAATAAACTCATCATATTAGTCATTCGTTTTTATCGCGGGCAATACAAAAAAGAATGCTTAGGTGGCGAGTTCATGCATGGAGAGTATACTTGTAAAATCTCACCTTAATTTAGTACTTTGATAGCATGATAATACCACGAATTGCACTCACATCGGGCGAGCCGGCCGGCATAGGCCCTGACCTTTGCATTCAGCTTGCTCAACACAAGCAAAACTGTGAAATAGTCATTTTCGCCGACCCCGAAATGCTCACTCGGCGCGCCGAATATTTAGGCCTCGATATTGCCATTAAAATTTTCGACCCTGACAGACCCGCTCAACAGCACCCCGAAAAAACCTTATTAATACAACCTATAACGCTTTCCACAGCAGCCGTTCCTGGTCAATTAAACAAAGCTAACAGCTCTTATGTGCTAAAGATGATTGAGCAAGCCACCCTCGGCTGTTTACACAACCACTTTGATGCCATGGTCACGGCCCCGGTTCAAAAAAGCATCATCAATGATGCCGGAATCGCATTCAGCGGTCATACCGAATACATCGCCCAACTTACCGGCGGCCACCCCGTCATGATGCTGGCCACAGCGGGCTTGCGCGTCGCCTTGGTCACAACTCACCTGCCCTTGTCCCAAGTCAGCCAGGCAATTACCGCTGACACATTGAACCAAGTTATCAAAATTCTGGATCGTGACTTACGCCATTATTTCAATCTCGACAATCCTCATATTTTGATTTGTGGACTAAATCCCCATGCCGGCGAAAATGGTCACCTGGGCCGAGAAGAAATTGAAATTATCGAACCTGTCATTCACGCACTCCGCGCTCAACATTTGAATTTACATGGCCCATTACCGGCCGACACGCTGTTTACACCTAACAATCTGGAGCAAGCCGATGCCGTGCTAGCCATGTATCACGACCAAGGCCTGCCCGTACTTAAATTCAAGGGCTTTGGCCAAGCGGTTAATATTACACTGGGGCTACCCATTATTCGTACCTCGGTCGATCATGGCACGGCACTGGATCTAGCCGGAACAGGCAATGCATCGACCAGTAGCCTAGAATACGCCCTTGAAATCGCCCAACTTATGTCAGAAAACAACCATCGGAACCGTCATGCATAAAGCCCGTAAACGTTTTGGTCAAAATTTTTTAACCGATGATGCAATCATCAGCAACCTGCTGGGCCACTTGCAAATCAGTGAAAATCAACATTGGGTTGAAATCGGGCCGGGGCTAGGCGCACTGACCGCGCCTTTGTTGGCCGAAAACATTCAACTGGATGTTGTCGAACTAGATCGTGATTTAGTCGAATTATTACAAAAACGCTTTGGCCACAACCCCAGACTGAGCATTCACAGCGCTGACGCATTAAAATTTGATTTTGCACAGCTTGCCAAAAATGATGAAAAACTGCGTATCATCGGTAATTTACCCTACAACATTTCTACGCCACTGCTATTCCATCTGCTTGACTATGCCGCAGTTATCGAGGATATGCATTTCATGCTGCAAAAGGAAGTAGTCAATCGTATTTGTGCCACGCCGGGCAGCAAAAAATATGGTCGCCTCAGTGTGATGCTGCAATATTACTGCACAGCTGAATTTTTGTTTGACGCCCCGCCCGAATGCTTTCAACCTGCACCCAAAGTCATGTCGGCTATCGTTAAATTAACGCCGCACGAGACACTACCTGACCACGCACTGAGTCACAATCTCAATCAAATCGTGACTCAAGCCTTTTCGCAGCGACGTAAAACTTTGCGCAACGCCTTGAGTAAACTACTGACGGAACAGGAAATACGAGCAGCGGACATCGCCCCGGATTTACGCGCGGAATCGCTATCTCAGGACGACTTCATACGCTTGGCGAATGTACTGAGTACAAAAGAAAAGCAAGTCACAGAATAGGATACAAAAGAGAGTCTGCATGGATGCACTCACATCACTAGCCACAGATCACGTTCACTAATGAAAAATAATCCAAGTAAACGGCGGATACTTTTCTTCAGACAAAAAAATACCCTGCAACAACCTTAAATCAGGCAGGCAGGCAGGGTAATAATAGATGGCGTCCCCAGGGGGGTTCGAACCCATAAGCGCCAACTTAAGCCCCCAACCACTTGATTAAACACGACTTACGCCCAGCTCTCTGCATTGTCGAATCATTCCCAAAATCGGTTCAGGTAGACTCTGCAACGAACGTTTTCTCGGGCGTTCGCTAACGCTTTTCAAATAATCACGCTGAAAGCGTTCTTGCTTCGGAAAACAGGCGTTCAATCCTGATTTAATGTCCTCAGCAATCGTTTTATACAAACGCCAGGGTGTCAATGCACGCGGCCCATCCATTTTCGTCAAGGCCTTGGTAAAACACCGCTGCGCGATCTTTTCCGTAACCACCGCATACAGAAGTTTGCCCTGTAAATACAATTCGGCCAATTGACTGTCTTTACGGGCACGTAATTGATTGATCGCCAACAGGCTTTTCAGCCGTTTGATCACCAATTCCACCTGCCAGCGTACACGATAGAGCGCGGCAGCCGTTTCGGTGCTGAGCAACTCGACCGGCACGGACGTTAAAATTAAGACCCATTCACTGAGATAGAGCGTTTTTTCCTGGGCTGTACGTCCTTTGTTCTGCGCTCTGAGTTTCGCTTTACGCCGGGCTTGCGCCGCTTTTTCGGCAGGTAACGGAACCGCATGTACCGTGCAGGCGATTCGTTTAGTATCATGGCACAAATAAACCGGAATAGCCCCCGCTTGTTTCCCGAGACGTTGTAATTTCGTTTCCCAGTCAATTTTTATCAGCTTGCCGTGGTCGTCAAGCGCATATAAATTCATGCTGTGCGCGTTATAGCGCAGCACAATATCGCCACCTCGGTCAATAAAAGGCACCAACGACTTCGGTTGATTGTAGCCACGATCAATCAACACGACATCGCCCGATTCCAGCACATAATGGTCAAGGCTTTCGCCAATCTTGTCCGTACTGACTTCAACCTGGCGCAATGTCAGTGAAATCAAATCTATCGCGATATGTAGCCGATACGTGGTTTCTGTCGCACCGGGTTCCTGCACGGTCGAGCCATCAATAATAACGAAGCTTAATGAACCACTGTCAACCACCTGATGCAACCCAAATACGCCCGATAGCAAGGATTTTACCCAAGGAACGCAGGCCGCCAGTCTTTTTACCGCCGTATCACTCAGGTAGCCCTGTAAGTGAGCCACCTCGCCGGCGCAACTCCGCAAGGAGAAATCCAGACCACAGTAGAGCATCACCAACTGTAACAGTTGTAAGGGCGAACGGATCTTGCGCGCACGCGTGAAGGCTTTAAATTCATAGGCTTGTTGTTGATAATCTTCTGGAAGTTCTTGCACAAATTGTTCAAAACGAGTATCTATGTGAGGTGGCTGCTTTTTCATAGGGTTTTCACTTTTGTCGGCAAAAGACTCTATGTGGTGGCCACACCTTTATTTTTCAACACGTAATCAATGATTTAATGGCTTAAGTTGGCGCTTATGGGGTTCGAACCCCCGTTACCGCCGTGAAAGGGCGGTGTCCTAGGCCTCTAGACGATGGGGACTAAGACTTTTTAAAACAACCTTCAAACTAAAGCATTGCCGTTATTTTGCAATACTCAAAACCAAACATAAAATGGCGTCCCCAGGGGGGTTCGAACCCCCGTTACCGCCGTGAAAGGGCGGTGTCCTAGGCCTCTAGACGATGGGGACTAAGACTTTTCAACTGCAAAATGGTGGAGCCAGGCGGGATCGAACCGCCGACCTCAACACTGCCAGTGTTGCGCTCTCCCAATTGAGCTATGGCCCCTCAGTTGAGTCCGGGTATTATACTTAGTTTTTTCCTCTTGTCTAGGATTTATTTTTATCTTGAATAAATTTTATCGCTTTTTCCATTCTATTTAGGGTTTTGTCTCGACCTAACAGTGACAGCGTCACATCAATCGAAGGCGACACGGCTGTCCCGCACACGGCAACCCGCAAGGGCTGAGCGACTTTACCTAGCTTTAAATCCAACTCTTCGGCAGTATCTAGAACAATTTGATGTAATTTTTCGCCATCCCATTCAGATATAGCAGAAAATTTTGCCAGTAAATGGCGCAAAACCTCATCTGAACCGGCTTTAAAATTCTTTTTCGCCGCCTTTTCATCGTAGTTTTCAAATTCCTGGTAAAAATAGCGACTGGCCTCGGCCATCTCCACCAATGTTTTACAACGCTCCCGCTGCGCTTTCACCACTTCGGTCAACTCCGGGCCTTGTGCTGGATCTATGCCTCGCTCCCCCATATGCCAGCTTAAATGATGCGCTACATGCGCTGGATCACTATTCATGATGTACTGATGATTCAACCATAATAATTTTTCATTGTTAAAGGTTGAAGCCGAAACATTGACGTTTTCAAGCTCAAACAATGCAATCATCTCATCGACAGTAAAAATTTCCTGGTCGCCATGTGACCACCCCAGCCGCACCAGATAATTCAGCAAAGCATCCGGCAAAAAACCCTCTTCCCGGTACTGCATAACACTAACCGCCCCATGGCGCTTCGACAATCTGGCGCCATCTGCCCCCAAAATCATCGGAACATGCGCATATTTCGGCGGCTCAACACCTAATGCCCGCAGTATGTTGATTTGTCGCGGCGTATTATTGATATGGTCGTCGCCGCGAATCACCACATTGATCCCCATATCCATATCATCTACAACAACGGTCAAATTATACGTCGGCGAGCCATCCGAACGGGCGATAATCAGATCATCCAGTTCCTTGTTGGCGACAACAATCTTACCCTTGATCAAATCATCTATGATAACTTCACCTTGTGCCGGATTTTTAAACCGGATTACCGCCTCACCTTCTTTTCTGGTATGACTCGCATCGCGGCATTTGCCGTTATAACGCGGCTTTTCTTTATTAGCGACTTGTTGCTCACGCAAAGCATCCAATTCGTCCTTGCTGCAATAACAATAATAGGCATCCCCTTGATCCAACAATTGCTGAATAATCTCTTTATATCGTTCAAAGCGATGGGTTTGATAAAAAGGGCCTTCATCATATTCCAGACCCAACCAAGCCATACCTTCTAGAATGGCGTTAACCGACTCTTGGGTTGAGCGTTCAAGGTCAGTATCTTCAATCCTTAATACAAATTTTCCGCCATGCTTACGCGCATAAAGCCATGAAAACAAGGCAGTTCTGGCGCCGCCAACATGTAAATAGCCCGTTGGGCTGGGTGCAAAACGTGTTTTTATAGTCATTGATATTATTTCTTCATTAAAAATCTTTTAGCATACTCTCTGGGAATAGACCGAGCCGCATTCAAACGCATCGCTTGATAACTAAACTGTACACTCCCTTTTGCCGCCTTATTCAGTCCTAAAATAGCCTGGGAAGTCTGATGTCCATGAGCAGCGGCTTTTTTATACCATTGTGTTGCTTTATTGCGGTCAGCCATGACACCTAGCCCACGATCATACAAAGCGCCCATCAATACTTCGGCATCAACCAACCCTTGTTTAGCCGCTTTTTCAATCCATCCGGCGGCTTTTTCATTATTTTGTTCAAACCCCTGCCAACCCAATAGATACATAGCGCCTAGTTTTGCTTGAGCCATTGCATCGCCTTGTTTAGCATGCTGTTCCAGTTCAGCTATAGATACTGCAAACACATTGACCGCCCATAAGCATAGGGCCAACACGAGCAGTTTTTTTATCCATGTCATCATAAATATCTCCCATTCATTGTGTATTCAGATAAAGCCATTTATCATTTTACGTTATCTATTGCATCTACACTATTCAATTATAAATTAAACCGCTAGACTATTAAGCGTTAGAAAAACATCATAAACATGGAGATTCTTTTATGAAAAGAACAACATTATTATCGGCCCTCATAACCAGTGCCGTTTTAACAGGCTGCGCCACTCAGTCTACCAGTAGCCTCGCACCATTCCAGGCTCAAGACCTGAATACGAAAGTCAAAAGTGGTTATCTCGTCCAAAAAACAAACACTTTTTTTGTGATTAACGACTCATCGTCCTCAATGAGCAGTATTTATGAAGCGGCGCCATTTGTGGGGGAAACAAAATTTGATGTCGAAAAAGAACTATTACATCGATTAAATCAAACGATTCCTGATGTGGCCTTGGCATCTGGCCTGAGAAGCTTTGGTTTTGGTCCGTGCTTGGATTGGTCGTTTACAAAACTCAACCAACCTGTTCAAAATTATTCAAAATCAGGTTTTGAAAGTACTATTGCTACATTGACCTGTTCAAGTGGTGGCTCGCCCATGGCAAATGCTTTAAATGCCGCTAAAAATGACCTAAAAAATGCTGAAGGCAATATTGCCTTAATCATTTTCAGTGATGGCGTCGAAACGACAACATCCCCTATCCCATCAGCACAAACATTAAAAGAACAATACGGTGACAAACTTTGCATCTATACCGTTTGGGTTGGCAATAAAGCCGATGAAGCTGGTAAAGTAACATTGAATGATCTCAGTACTGTGGGTCAGTGCGGATTTTCTGTCAACGGACAAAACATTGCAACAGAAGCTGGCATGGCGAACTTTGTCGAAAATGTATTCTTCAAAGGTGGCCACCCTATTATCCGTGAAAAAGACAGTGATGGTGACGGTGTCGTTGATTCAAAAGATCAATGTCCAGATACGCCTAAAGGGGCTATCGTTGATAAACATGGCTGCTGGACGTTCCGCGGTGTTTTGTTTGACGTTGATAGCGCTAAAATCAAATCGGTTTATCACGATATGATCACTAATGCGGTTAGAGTCTTAAAACTGAACCCTGAATTAACTTTAGAAATCCAGGGACATACTGACAGCACAGGCTCAGAAGCTTACAACCTGAAACTATCCCAGCGTCGGGCTGAAGCGGTTAAAGCTGAATTAGTCCGTCATGGGATAGCACCTGAGCGTTTAACCACCGTCGGTTATGGCGAAAGCAAACCTGTTGCGCCAAATGATACGGCAGAAGGCCGCTCCTTAAACCGTCGAGTCACTTACAAAAGAACAGATCGCTAAGAATCGTTCATTTTAAATAAAAAAGGGAGCCTCGTTTGCTCCCTTTTTTATGCTTAGCTCTATGCCAAGTATTTTACCCAGCACCTTATAATGCCTCACCATTTATGGCGAGGATAAAAATGTGCAATAAAAATTTCTTACACAAAGCCTTGTTCTTCAGGACAAGGTGCTGGGTTTACAGAATACAACGCCTTGCCTTATCCTATACAAGTCTTATTTTAGGCATAGTTATATCGATGTAAACGCTAAAATCCCCCCTCACGCTATTTTTTAACCGCCTTTAGGATCGCTAACCTGCATAATGTTTAAATTTTTTACCACAATTATCGTTCTCTTTTTCAGCTTACCCAGCTTTGCGGCTGAAAAGCCCACTTTCCACTTGGGCGTTTTGGCATTTGGCACAGCCAACTGGGAATTAACGACCCTAGAAAATGCCGGATTAACCCAAAATGCGCCGTATCAATTACATATCACGCCATTGGCGACCCCCCAATCAGGCAAAATTGCCTTGCAATCCAATACCGTGGACATGATTGTCGCCGACTGGGTTTGGGTATCCAGGCTTCGTAGCCAAGGCTATGATTATACGTTTTACCCCTATTCTGAAACATCGGGCGGACTGATTGTTCCCAAACAGAGTTCTATCCAAAAAATCTCTGATTTGGCTGGCTCAAAACTCGGTATCGCTGGAGGTGAGCTAGATAAAAACTGGTTATTACTGCAAGCGTTGGCGCAAACACAATCTGTAGACCTTAATCAAACCGTACAAAAAGTCTTCGGCGCCCCCCCCATACTCAATCAACAATTAGTACAAAACCGCCTGGATGCCGTATTGACCTATTGGCATTTTGCCGCCCGCCTCCAGGCTAAAGGCTATCACCAGGTTTTAAATGGACAGCAAATCTTAGCAGAACTCGGTATAAAACAAGGCCTGCCCATGCTCGGCTATGTATTTAACCGGCAATGGGCTCACAAACATCAATCGGCACTCAAGCAATTTTTCAACGATGTTGCTAAAGCCCGCCAATTATTGTGTAAGGATGAGCGTGCGTGGCAAGCGATTCTGCCATTAATAAAAAGCGAAAACAAAGCTGAGCAAACTCTGCTTCGCAGGCGTTACTGCGCAGGCCAGGTGACGGACTGGTCACCTAAAAAACGTGCCGCTGCTGAAACGATTTACCGATTATTGAAAAAATTAAGTCATAATAAATTAACGGGCTCATCAGAACAGATTCAAGCGGATACATTTTGGTATCTGACCGATAAATGAAATCATTTTTCACTCGTGCGCGCATGCTATCGCTGATTTCGACTGGCGTGTTTTTTTTATCTTGGCAGGGTCTGGCCATGTGGCTAAACAGCCCGGTATTGCCGGATGTCATTCATGTCGCTCAAGTCCTTTGGCAAGCCATCATTTCTGGCGAATTGCCCCATCATTTGGGTATCACATTGATGCGTTTAGGCCTTAGTTTCAGTATTGCCATGCTGCTCGGCTGCGCATTTGGCATTGCCTTAGGACGCAATCAGGCTCTGAATGCTTTTTTTGACCAATGGCTGGTTATTTTTTTAAACATCCCTGCCCTGGTCACGATTATTCTTTGTTATGTCTGGTTCGGTCTAGTGGAGACAGCGGCTATTACTGCCGTAGTCATTAATAAACTACCTAATGTTATCGTTACCATCCGCGAAGGCACCCGCGCATTGGATAAAGATTTACTGGAAATGGCGCAAAGCTTCCGCTTCAGTAAATTAAAAACATTACGCCATGTCATCTGGCCACAGCTACATCCTTATGTGATGGCGGCAACCCGATCGGGTATCGCGCTGATCTGGAAAATTATCCTGGTAGTCGAATTATTGGGCCGCAGCGACGGCATGGGTTATCAACTGCATATTTTCTTTCAGCTCTTCGATGTCGCCAGCATTTTGGCCTACACCATCGCCTTTGTGGCAGTGATTCAGTTAATTGAACTGTTACTGTTAAAGCCGCTGGATAGAAAAGCACTGAGGTGGCGCCGATGAATGATTTTCTGATTCAGATTCACAACAAAACCTACCCCGATAAGCAGCACCCGGAACGCGCTCACCAAGCCATCTATAATCTAGAATTTAATGTTGCCCAACACGAATTCGTATGCCTGGTCGGGCCTTCAGGTTGCGGTAAAACCACATTATTGAATATTATCGCCGGCCTGGACACACAATTTGACGGCCAAATCGTATTACCCGGCACGAAACCTGCCAAAATCGGTTATGTCTTTCAAAACCCGCGCCTATTGCCCTGGCATACAGTACGTGAAAATATTGAACTCGCCTGTCATGAGGGAATTGACGCCAGGATATTGGATGACTTATTGGAAACTATGCAACTGACCCGGGTACAACAGAGCTACCCTGAACACCTGTCACTGGGCATGAGTCGCCGCGTCGCTATCATTCGCGCCTTCGCCATCAACCCGGATATTTTACTGATGGACGAGCCATTCGTATCACTCGATGCACCGACCGCCCGCCAGGTTCGGCAATTATTGATGCAACTTTGGCGGCAACGCCCACATACCGTTTTATTTGTCACCCACGATCTGCGCGAAGCGATCGCCCTGGCCGATCGCATCATATTTTTATCCAACCCACCGATGCATGTTGTGCGTGACATCCCAATTCCATTATCGGCCAAACAGCGTCTGCAAGAATCGCCAATCGAGCAATTTCGACAAACGCTGTTAAGCCAGTATCCCGATATCGCCCGCTTGCTTTAACCTATGCGTATCGTCAAAAAACCAGCTCAAACCGAAGAAATCATTAAAAAATCCCGTTTTATCAGCTTGCTTTTGCCGTGCGACTCAGAACAACAGGCCAAGCAGCTGCTTATCCATTACAACCAGCAATATCCCGATGCCAGCCATCTGGTTTACGCCTATCGTATTCAATCCAATAAAGGCTTGATCTGCCGATTCTACGATGCCGGTGAACCATCCGGCACGGCTGGAAAACCTATTTTTCAACACTTAGAAGGCAAACAGCTGATTAATGTATTACTCATCGTCATACGTTACTTTGGTGGCATCAAACTCGGCGCCGGCGGCCTCACTCGCGCCTATGGCAATAGTGCAAAAAAGGTTATCGAGCAAGCTGAAATTGTGGACTTTATCGTCATGAATGAAATATGCTTCACGCTGGACTACAAACAACTCCAAAACCTTGAATATCAGCTGAAAAAACTGAATGGCCAAATTATCGAGCAACAATTTGGCGAAAACATCAGCGTGCGAATCCGCCTTCCCGAAGATAACGTACCGGCACTAAAAGCGCTTTTTGGTAAAGATCCTAGGTGACAAGCTATTCGCATTGAAATCACAGTTTCAAGGTAACTCGCACGGTAATCATTTAGTGGGCGTAAGGTATTGAGTTTTTCAGGCTTGTGCAACATGGATGTATCTACGCGTCCTGAAATATCAATACCCTACGCCCGGTGTTTCTAAAGGCGTGAGTAGTTACGTTTCAAGGATACAATGACTTTACTGCCGCGTTTGAGTACGCCAGTTATTCACAATACCCTCGACATCCAGTTCCTCCGCGCCTTCGCGCCAACTAGTGTAATAATCCACATCGTTACTTTTCGGCGGCGGATCAGGACGATAAATCTGCACGCGGGTCGGTAACGGCGCCGCCTCTCCCAGCACCAGCGCCTCGCCCCGTCCTAATGACGTTAAAATATCGGTTAAGTCCCCTTCGGCTTCTGGCACCAGGCCACGTATATATTGCTGATCATCCGGGTTCGTTGTCCGTAAACAGATAAATGTACTGCATTGCGATAACATGGTTTCCGAAAGTTCGGTCGGCCGCTGACTGATCACGCCAATCGACACACCGTATTTACGCCCTTCTTTAGCAATCCGTTCCATCATGCGCTTGGTACCATCGAACTGCCCCCCTTTTTCGCGTGGAATATAAGCATGGGCTTCTTCACAAATCAGGGTAATTGGAAATTCCCGCCGCCGCGGATTCCAGTAATTAAACTCATAGGCCAAACGCCCGACCTGGGCCGAAACCGCCGGCCTGACATCGGTTGGCACTGAACTCAAATCGACCACGGTAATATTGGCCTTTTTCTGTCCTAAACCAATAAATTCACGCAGCAAATCGGCCATACTATCCGACGTATTACGCTTTTTAGGTTTAAGCAAAAAATCATAGCGCACATCGTTAAACCGGCTTTGCATTCTGACCAAAAACTCGTCAAACTGACCAAATAAGGCGCCTTTGGTCTTACCAAAGTCTTTCCGCTCTTCATTGGCATTTTTAAATTGCATATACATCTCGGCCAACGAAAAATAAATTGGCGTATCAATAGACACACCCGTTAAGCCGATTTTTTTCGCTTCCTTACGTTTAAGTTGCTGTAATATTTCGCGCATAAAGGCCATTTGCATGGATGCGCCCCGATCCTGTTTATCGATAAATAAATCGACCAGTTCGGCATAGGTCATCATCCAGTACGGCATCTCCAATTCCAATGCATCGACATAGTTGACCGTATCATCCGCAAAGGCCGATTGAATGCTTCCATCATCCCGTTTCCAGCAATATTCACCATGCAAATCCAACATAATCATATGGCATTTAGGCATCGCCTTAATCGTATGCTGAATCAAACTGGTGACGGTCCAGGATTTCCCCGATCCCGACTGCCCTATAATGGCAAAATGGCGACCAAACAAAGCCCTAGGGTCGAGACTAAGATGATAATCTTTATGCGCGGCAAGTTGACCGATATAAAACTGATAATCCCTGAATGCTGAAAAAATGGCGTTGATTTCATTTAACCCCACCGCGTAAACTTTCGCACCAGGTGTCGGGTAATGCCTAACCCCTCGGATAAACTGCTCATTCTGTAATTCACCTACTGGAATCAATGAAATAAACCGATCGGATAAGCGCTCGCCCTGCGTATTGAAGCGGTCTTTTTCCCACATTTTAAAAACTAGCGCCAATACGCCAATATCTGACTGTCGAATGACAACATAGGAGCCGATATGCCCAACCAGAATTTCTTCATCGCCGACTTGAATCACCGGCAACTCTGTTGAATAGTCCTCTGCAATTCGGGCATCCATCCCATCACCACGGACTTCTGTTAAATAAGCAATTAAAATACCATTATCGTGTTCTGTCATTTTTTCTGCCTCACTTTAAACGCATGCGCGTAAGTTTAGTCAAGAAAAATGACTTGGGTGCGCTTAAATCGGAATTTTTACACGCTTAGCACGTGTAATTTTGAACTATCAGTGATTCATTATTTACTGATGTTAGACAGCGGCACTTCAATCTTATTCCCATAATCTTCCATTCACCATTGCCGAGAAAGAAAAAGCCATCTCTGGCCTCTTTTTCTTATCGACACAAAGCGCACAGAGTTATCCCCTGGTTCCCGCTCTTGCGTGGGAATGAGGGAATCACAATTGCACCTTGATACTGACTGCTATTTATCGTACTCACGCAGGTAAAGAGGACACGATAAAAGAGATCACAGAGTTATCATTTGTATCGTTTAATGCCCTTGAGGTTTGGATTCATGACGTTATCAACGACTCTGTTGAAATATCTGTTGTTTATCCTTGCTGCACGGTTTCATTCTCTGTGTTCTCTGTGTTCTCTGTGTCTATATGGGTTCCTAAGCAGGAGTGTGGGAATGAGGGAAGAGTTACTGCGTAACATCAGTTATTTATTGAGAACAAGACGAAAAAACGTCTCTTCAGAATCAAACATCCGCGCTACTCAATCCATTCATACAGCTCGGTTAATTCCGGGTTACACTTATGGCAACTGCTACCACAGGACGAACTAACCGGAATTTGCCGTATCTTGCCTTTTTTTGCCCATTTACTCAACATTCCGCGCATAGCTTCTGCATCCACATCAAAATGCATCACTAGCTCATTCAAAGTACAACGTTTTTTATCCCGCACATAATTTCTAATTTCGGACAATATCATAGCGCCCTCCTCGTTGAAATCGGCCGTACAGCCATAATCCAGCGATCACCGATGCAAACGCCAGCAAACACGCGACTATCCAGAATAAAGCATGTTCAGGATGTCGCGTGTAGGTCATGGCCTGATAAAAAACAGTCGCCGTGATATAGGCAATACCGGTCGTCCAACAGACGACAAAAAATGCCCACCCGGCACTCGTTTCCCGGTAAATTGCCGCTGTTGCCGCCACACAGGGCGCATAAAGCAAAATAAACAATAAATAAGCAAATGCACCTATTTTGCCGTCAAAATTTGCTCGCATGGCTTGATAAGCAATATTCTCACCCTGCAGCGTCGCGCCCACTGCCGCATCTGTCTCAATATTTATCCCCAAAGGATCTAGCACTCGATCGGCAATCTCAGCTAAGTTGGTCGGAATCGTTTTAACCGCACCCAACAATGCAGCACTCAAGTCAAATATATCCTCCTCGGTATTATCGACCTGCGCCACCATTTGCGTATACAAAGCGGACAAGGTACCAACAACGGCTTCTTTCGCCATCACACCGGTAAAAATACCCACGGTCGCCGGCCAGTTTTGCGCTTGAATCCCCATCGGTTCAAACACCGGCGTCAAGCTCAGACCAATCTCACTTAATACCGATTTGGAGGTATTTTGTTTATCAAAACTGCCGTCAATACCCCAGGCATTCAAAAAATTCAAGACCAGAACCATCGGCACAATCACCGACCCTGCTTTAACGATAAAAGCATGTAACCGATCCCAGGTTTTCAGATAAATACCCTGCCAAGTGGGTAAATGATAGGTTGGCAGTTCCATGATAAATGGCGTTACATCGCCTTTAAACAGCGTGTGCCGCATAATCAAACCTGTCAAGACAGCGACAGCAATGCCAATCAGATACAATCCAAAAACAAGATTTTGCCCACCCACTGGAAAAAAAGCCGCGGCAAACAAAGCATACACGGGTAACCGCGCACCACAGGACATAAACGGATTCATCAGGTTAGTCAGAATACGGTCACGTGGATTTTCCAGTGTGCGTGTTGCCATAATAGCCGGCACATTACAACCAAACCCGACAATCATCGGTACAAAGGATTTTCCTGGAAGTCCCAGCATCCGCATAAATCGATCCATCACAAATGCGGCCCGCGCCATATAGCCGGTATCTTCTAAAAAAGATAAAAACACAAACAAAAACCCAACAATCGGAATAAACGTGGCCACTACTTGCACCCCACCGCCCGCACCGTCGGCTAGCAACACAATCAACCACTCGGGCACTGCCCACTGCTGCAATAAAACCCTGAAGCCATCCACAAACAAGGCGCCGGCTAACTGATCGAAAAAATCAACAAAGGCATTACCGACATTGATCGTGAACATGAACATCAAATACATCACAAACAAAAAGATCGGAATCCCCAGAAACCGGTTGAGCACGATACGATCAATTCTATCGGTCAAATCCTGTGAGGCCTGATGAATACGTTTGACACAATCCTGTGTCACGTCATGAACAAAGCTATAACGTGCATCCGCCGTCAATATATCGATTTCTTCATCCGTTTTTTTCTCAATCTCCGCAGTTAAGCGAGCGACTTCTTCATGCAACGCTTGCCCGGCAATTCTCAACGCCAGTGTGTCGTTTTCTAACAAACGCAACGCTAACCAGCGCAAATCATACTTTTCAGAATCGACTGTTTTTGCTAATTTTTCTTGTAACTCGCTTGCCGCTTGTTCGATCTCGTCAGGATAGCGAATCTGAATCGTGGGCACAGGCGCCGTCAAACAGGATTGATTGATCACATGCTTTAAGGTATCTAAGCCTTCACCCGAAGCCGCACTGATGGGAACAACCGGGCAACCCAACTTTTTTTCTAACTTTTTATGATCAATATCAATCCCTTTCTTTTTGATCATATCCATCATATTCAGGGCAACAATCATCGGCACCCGCATTTCAATCAATTGCGAAGTCAAATACAGATTACGCTCAATATTTGTTGCATCGACGATATTGACAACCAGGTCCGCCTGTCTTTCCGCCACAAAATCACGGGCTATTTTTTCATCCAACGAAACCGAATCATCATCAGACTCCAACGAATAGGTGCCAGGCAAATCCACGACTTCAATCAAAGCACCCTGATAAGTATATTCTCCGGTTTTTCGTTCAACGGTAACACCAGGCCAATTGCCCACCATTTGCCTTGAACCTGTCAGCGCATTAAACAAGGTGGTTTTGCCGCAATTTGGATTGCCAACAACAGCGACTGTGTATTTCATACTCATAACTTCTCCACCAATACCACCGAAGCTTCATCTTTCCGCAGTGTCAACGAAAACCCGCGCAACCGGATCTCAATCGGATCACCCATTGGCGCATAACGGACCACGGTAAACTCCGTCCCTGGCGTTAGCCCCATCGCTAATAGACGCTTACGATACGCTTTTCCGGATTTCTCAAAACCGACAACCCGCGCCCGGTCACCAATCGTCAACTGCTTTAAACTTACTGGCATTTTATGCAACCATGTTAAATAAATGTGTAATAAAAATCATTATCATTGCCAATACTATAGCATAAGATTTACCCGAAAAAACACTACCTCTTGTAAAGTAGAAGTTATGCATTGAAAAACTAAGCAATAATAACTGCTGCGTAATTTTCTAAAAGGGATAGGATAACCTGTGATGAAATCAACCTGCTGCTGGCGGCGTACGTCTGGAATAAAGCTCAATAGCTTTTAAGACAAGCATCTCTTATTTTTAAACGCCTTATTTCCGATACAAATCTAGAAATATTGGCTAAAGATGCTGCTCAGTGGAATTTTTAGGGTCGGCTACTTATTCAACCGCAAACTAATTAGGATAACCCTGCGGATTGGTCATTGCCCCCAATAACACGATTTCACTCTGACCAGCCAGTCCAAAGTCAGTACCGGCAATGTACTGGCAACAATGACAAAAGCATTCATGGTGTGCATTGTATTTTCTTCTTATCTATTCAAATTTTTGCCTGTTTTTTCCTTAAATCCGGATGCGTGTTATGCCATATTGACAGCACCTCGACATTTCGGGAACTTTGAACATCCCCAAAATTTATTACCCGTTTTTTTACCCTTTTTAACTTCTCTCAGCACCATTACACTCCCGCATTTAGGGCATTGTTTCTGATCGTTCTTGTGAGCAATAATGGTTTTGACATGCTTTACATGTTCCCAGTTCGTTTTTAACGATGGCGTTAATCGTCCCGCTTTAATTTTAACCTTGATCGTCTGAACGTCCTTCTCCGAAAGCACCGGCTGGATTTTCGATTTGATGAATCGAATATAGCCCATGCCATAGGTGACATTTTCCGGCATGGCCGTTTTGAATGTGCTGTCCCCAACAAATACAACCACTGAAAAAATCTGCTCATCACTCAATCCTAACAATCTCCCAAGAACCTTCGTGTGCTTGTAGTTTTGGTGGAGGGGATTCTGAAAACGGGTTTTATGTTTGTAAATTTGTTGCGTCCAAGTTTTTTGATTTGGACTGCCAAATATCCAGCCTTTCATGTTTTTGGTTTCCACCACAAAAACACCGTACTTGGACACGATAACATGGTCAATTTGTGTGCTACCATCATCTGTAGGCAGCGTCACATTCTTTATCAGGTGGTATGTGTCTTTATCGAGAAACCACCTGGCACCTAAATTAACAACAAACTCCCCTATCACACCTTTGAACCAAGGCGATTTCAAAAGTGCGGCCAAAATTCCGAGAGGAATCAGATACCACAGCATTCCATATATTTGATTAAGAATAGGTGTAAGGTCCATTATTTCCTCTTGGCATGGCTGCTGACGACAATATCGTTTTCTAAACGTATCTACTCACCCCCTCTAAAAAGCAGGTGTAGGTTGTTGATTTATCAGGCTTGCATAACAGGGATGTTATGCAGAACCACATGGATGTATTCACGTGTCCTGATAAATCAATGACCTACTCCGGCTAAAACACAACCGGGTGAGCAGTTACTTCTAAACGTTGATTAAAACACAAATCCCTAACAAAAACACTCATGCCCATCCCGGCTATTTAAGACTACTCGACACGATTTTCCCGGTTCTTCGCACTACTCGCTGCTTCAGCTTTATGGGTTTGAATATACTGTCTCACGACTAATCCCAAACTCCTTTGCCAACTGGGTGTAGTGGTCTAACCTGTAGGAAGTTATAGCCTATAATTTGCCAAAAACAGGAAAATGATGATGCGTGCAAATGGTAACAAAATAGCCCCCGCCTGTGAGTAGTCATAACCTTTCAAACGGATTGACCGACGGTTTTGTTTGTCATTTTTCATTTGTTACAGAACCTGAAACAAACCATCAGGGGATATTAAATAGCAGCTCAACCAGTTCCCGGTTCAGGTAATAATTTTCCCTTCCAAGTTTATGTTTTTCGAGGATGCCATAGTCGGCTAAGGCATCGAGATAACGGGTGGCTGTCGCCCTGGATACACAAATGTCGCGTTCCAGAAATTGCACTTTGGTGTACGGGTGATGAAAAATATTGTTGATTAAATCCTGGCTGTAGAATTTAAACTGGTTTCTGATGGTATGTTTTTGTTGTTGCAACAAGTCTTTTATGGCTTCAACCAGAGTGATGGTCTGACTGGCGGTGATTTCTATGCCTTTTAACATATAAATGAGCCAGCCTTGCCAACCTTTATCGTCTCTGACTCGTTGTAATCGCTGATAATATTCCGTTTTGGTTTGGTTAATGTAACGGCTTAGATAGAGGACGGGGGAATCCAGTAACCCTGTTTTGACCAGATAAAGTATATTGATAATGCGGCCTGTTCTGCCATTGCCGTCGTAAAAAGGATGGATACTTTCAAATTGGTGATGGATAAGCGCCATTTGCACTAGGAAATTTCGTTTGAGTTTGTCATATCGCGTGGCGATCGCTCTGAAATGCTTAAGTCTTGCAAACACATTTTCAACGAGATGGCGATATTTGTAGAGACACCAATCCATTTCATCATTTCCCCGAGTTGAATTCTTTTTTCTTGGGATAACAGGAACAGCCCCTTTGTCTTTAATTTGAAGACGTAATGCTTCACTGTCATAGCCTCTGTCAGCAACTATATAGTCACCTTTTGGGAGCTCTGCAACTAATTTCGGTGCTTCTTTACAGTCATGAACTTCGCCGCCTGTCACTGAGAAATGAATAGGAAGACCACAGGCATCAACGGCCATATGAATTTTACTGGTGTTCCCGGCGACAGATTTCCTATCGCTGTTTCTTGTTCACAGGCCGCACCACTACTATGCTGATGTGCTTTCACAATACTCCCATCAATAAATTCCCATTCCAGGTCTGGATCAACAACCAAGGCGTTAAAAATACCCATCAGTTTTTCTTTACTAATGGATCTTTCTGGGGCGGCTGTTGGTTGATAATTTGTTCCAGATCGGCCATCAATTCCGGAACCTGTTGGGGCTCTGGTGGGGTGTAAATAATTTTACCGGTTTGCTCATTTTTTAATACGGTACCCAGTTGTTTTCTGAAACCGGCACGGTTGTTTTCCAGGTTCTCCTGTATTTTCAGGATCGTGTTTAATGTCAGTAAACCGTGCTCTTTTACGGCCTGATAGCCCACTTGCAAAGCCCGGTTATAGTTGGCGACTTCTTTTGTCGCTAGATTGCTTAAATCTGATCTCAGTGTATGTTTATACAGCTCATCCTGGGAAGTATTGATATTTTCTATTTCTGAGCTGTCTTTGGCTTCCTGTAAAGTAAGCGTAGACAGCAGAATTTGCTGATTGGGGATACTTTTAACAACACCTTTGAGTTCCGCCAAAGGCCGATGCGCTTTAATTAAAGCCATCAGGATAGTTGGGTCGTCCGTATCAATGGTCAGCTCAGATAATTTTTGCATCGTTCGTTCCATTCAAAAAAGTTATTTTTTGAGCATTTTCTTGATAATCTTCTCACAAATGGAATTTTTTGAGAAGTTATTGCCTGAGCTGCTCAATTTCTGTCATTATTGAACGCAACTGTCGGTTTGTAGTGGTCAAGTAAATTTGTCACTTGAAGACACAGGCTTTAGCCGGTAGAGTGATATTTGATTTAACTGTGTGTTTTTGTAAGACGATTCATGAATGCCCCTTGCCGATATAAACCCAGCACCTCGACCTGAAGGGTTTACGGCGTGTAACACCTCATTTGAACCCAACTGGCGCATGATTCAAAACAGCTCTCGGCCTTTTTTACAAAATACGGTTTATTTGCAGTTCAAAAAAGACTCGCATTATATCCTTGAGTCCTGGACGGCAGGCTTTCGCTGCTGGTTACAGGATAACAAGCGCGGTACATTACGGCGTGTTTGCTTGCCTTATCCGTTGCTGACAAAAGATGGTTCGGTCAATACAAAATTATTGACGGGGCTGAGTCTGGCGAATAATCTTGAATTCCAGCCTGCCCCGACAGGAGTTTTCTTCGGTCTGACCGTTAAGGAAAGTGAGGCGCATCACGTAATACAAGCTTCACTGTTAAGCTTAATTGCCGCGATTCCGAAACCGGTTCGTGCGATTGCCGGGCAATGTCGCTCATTACAGTATTTTGCGCTGGAAGCCATGCGCCATGTGTCGGGGTTTGAGCAATTTTTGCAGCAGGAGCTTCAGCATGTGGGGCTGGCGTATGTGTGTGCAGTTTGGCAACTGGCCAGGATGGAACAGTTGCCGTATGTGATGCGGCTGATGGTGTATCAGCGCATGATGTCAGAGTCCAGACGGTCTATTCTGGAATCCTTGTTTGAGTTACCGGTGTCTAAATCCCTGCTGAAAAGCCTCTACAAACTGCCGCCGGAAGACATAACCTGCGACAGTCTCTGGCATTTATATGATTTATTCGAGCAACCTGCACAAGCCAAGGCGATTGCCCTGTGCCCGGAATTGTCACCAGCCGCTTTAGGCGAACTGGCCAAAGTGCCTGGCTGGATGGTTTCGCCGGGACTGTTTCAAGTGCTGGCCACAGTATTGAATAACGAACAGCTCTTGGTGTCGATCATTCCGCCTGCGATTTTGAATGCCCCAAGCGACATTCGCTCAAGCATCCAGACATCATTTTCCAGCATCAAAACCGTGTTGCAACTGGAAAACCGGATTTATCACTGGGCAGATAAACTTTACGATAATGTGGTGTTTCCTGAGCCGCCATTTGAGGCTACCGGCGAGTTGACACCCCTCCGCGATGGTTTAGCATTACGCCGGGAGGGTCGGAAAATGCATAATTGTGTCGCAGGCTATACCCAACAGATTGTTGAAGGCCGCTGTTATTTTTATCATTGGCACGGTGAACACCCGGCAACGGTTCAGCTGAATCAGGATCGTGAAGGACATTGGTTATTACAGGAGTATTTAGGTTATGCCAATCACACCCTGCCCGAGACCGAAAAAGTCCGGATCGTCAACGCCCTGGCCGAGGCCTTCGCACCGTATGGGCTGTTTATTATGCGGTGCAGCATTGCCGGAACCCGCTATTATCATTATCCTGAACTGGAACCTGACTTTAACAACGGCGACCGCCTGCATTTGCAGGCCGAACCCGATAATGAACATGACCCCCGGGCGGTTGAGGTGTTGACCGGAACAGGACACAAACTGGGCTATCTCCCAAGGCACCAAAATGCCCGGGTTGCCGCCTGGTTAAAACGCGGTTTGCCGGTTCAGGCAACCTTGCTCAGCGATCACCAGAATGGCTGGTTGTTGCAGGTTTATGTGGCGTCCGAAGCAGAAAATATCACAGTCCCCGCCGTGACACCAAAATGACAAGCGGAGAAATAATGATGGAAATGACAATGGCAAAAAATTTTTCTCAATCCTGGGAACAGGCCTGGAACGCTCATGATATTGACCGAATCATGCTGCACTATGCCGATGATATTGTGCTGGTGTCACCGATCGCGGCGAAATTGCTGGGTCAAGCTGAAGTCATGGGGGTGAAAGCGGTCAGACGGTATTTTATCAAAGGACTTGATGCCTACCCTGATCTGAGATTCAGGGTTTTGGAGGTGTTTGCGGGTGAACAAAGCCTGGTGCTGTATTATACTCTCCGCACATGAAAATAGAGCAAACCATCATGCACCGATAATTTGAAAATTCTCAGTTAAAAGTGAGCGCAAATTGTCGACATGCTTTTCTGGCTCAGAAAAGAATGTCTCGCAGGCTATTTTGAATTCTTTGAATGTTTCATAATACTGGTCATATAAGATTTCTTTCTTGAAATATCGCCAGTACCGTTCAATCAAATTAAGATTCGGCGCATACGGCGGTAAAAACACTAATTCAATTCGCGACATTTCAAGAAATTGTCTGACAGCCTTTGATCGGTAGTAGCGTGCATTATCGCAAATGATGTAAATAGTCCCAGCCTTCGGGTAACGTTCTTCAATCGCCTTACAAAGATCAATCGTTGCCTCGCCATTGATGGTGTCATAGAAGCGGCAGACAGTATCCAGAGAATCGATATTGACTGCACCGTTGACATTGAGACGTTGACGCCCGGTATTACTCTGAATCGTGAATTCCACACCACGCTTAATCCAACCACAAGCCATTACAGGATTATGTTGTGGATGAACACCATCCATGAACAATATCAAGTCTTCGGGCTGCTTGTCTTCCTTTAGTTGTTGATATTTCTCAAGGAACTCCAGTTGGGCTTTTGCATTAGCTTTGCCGGGTATCAGCTTGGGCTTTTTATAGACATAACCCAAGCGATGCAGCAAGGCTGTCACACCGCGTTCACTATAGCGAACCTGCCAACGCTCTTTAATGTAAGCTGCAACCGATTTAGCGGTTAAGTGAAGATTTTTCTGCAGATATTCATCCAACTCGGTCGCTTCTGAAACCGATAAGAAACTGGCACTTCCAACATGCTGAGTTTGTAGGAGTTTAGCAAGACCACCTTTCTTATATTTTCGATAGTAGGTACGGATTGTATTGCGGTCAATGAGAAGTGCTTCGGCAACGTTTGTTGCTGACCAGCCTGAACCTAAAAGAATGATGGCTTTAACTCGGTCTGCATCACGTTTTTCTCGAAGCTCACCATGGGCTTCGCGCAAATCGGCTAATTCAGTCTCTGGAAGGGTGTAATTCGACATGGCCTTATTTTATATATTTCACTCCATTACGTCATCTTTTTATGCTAAATTCTCATTTGCGAAGAGTATATATGAATCAAAACGGGATGAAAGCCGGTGAATTTATGCAATTTGATGCCACCGGAAAAGTTGAAAAGATGGTCGCTCATTACAGCGAACCTTAAAGGTAGCCGCTTATAGCCAAAGCAAGATTATGTGGCATAATATACTCTCATGACATACCCTCTTAAATTTCGACAAAAAGTCTTTGCGGTCAAAGAAAAATATGGCCTGACCTTTGAACAGACCAGCGAACGTTTTGATGTGCCGATACGCACCTTATAGTGGTTTTGAGCAAAGTATGCCGAGAACGCATGCTTATTCACCGGTAGGCGAGTGGTGCTATGGTGTCCATGATTGGCATGCGAAAGGGCGAATTAATGCGATTGGCGCTATGATGGGGTCCGCTTTGGTAACAGTCAGCTTATTTGAAGGCAGTATTAATGCGGACACTTTTTATGCTTGGTTAACCCAGGATTTGTTACCCAAACTGCCGGAACAGGCTGTCATTGTTATGGACAATGCGGCTTTCCATAAACGTACGGATATTTTAGATGCCATCAAGCAAACAACATGCACTCTTGAGTTTCTTCCGCCCTATAGTCCAGATATAGTCCAGACCTTAATCCTATTGAACGTAAATAGGCACAAGCTAAAGCGCTTCGACGGCAGCATCGTTGTGATGTCAATACACTGTTTAACAAACACTTAGGTTATGCCAATTTATAATGTGAGGTCGAAGTGAGGCTGGAATTTATTGTATTATGTAGGATTTTTGCCGCTGGAAAGCGACAAAAATCCAGAATATGGAGCTGGTGATGGGACTCGAACCCGCGACCGGCTGATTACAAATCAGCTGCTCTACCAACTGAGCTACACCAGCTGAAGAAGTTGCATATTATACGGATTTTTTTTCATTTGAAAATATTTTTTTAAAATTTTTTTATTTTCACACCATCTGATTCATTTTTTTCATCACCTAAAAGCTTAACCTATATGGGGGTAAGCTTTACAAGCCAGCCCTTCCTCAATATTCTGGCCTTTTTCTGTATCTACTCACCCCCTCTAAAAAGCAGGTGTAGGTTGTTGATTTATCAGGCTTGCATAACAGGGATGTTATGCAGAACTACATGGATGTATTCACGTGTCCTGATAAATCAATGACCTACTCCGGCTAAAACACAACCGGGTGAGCAGTTACCTTTTTCTTTCTATATCCGATAACCACAATGTTTATTCATCGCAACTGGCGCCACGCAAGCTTTTTGCCGTTAAAATACCCTTTGTTTCAAACAGAGTCTGTTTTAACGCGCAGGTATTAGCAATTAAATATGGATCAACAACAATCAATTCAACGCTCATCTCCGAATCCGGCTGTCTTCTCCGTCGCCCCGATGCTGGATTGGACCGATCGACATTGCCGTTATTTTCATCGGTTGATCTCGGAAAAAGCGCTGCTGTACACGGAAATGGTCACGACCGGGGCGATCATACATGGTGATAAGGCACGATTTTTAACCTTTAATGCCGAAGAGCAACCTGTTGCCTTTCAATTAGGTGGCAGTGATCCGAAGGCATTGGCCATTTGCGCCCAGCTGATTGAACAGCATGGTTATGCCCAGATCAACTTGAATGTAGGCTGCCCCAGCGATCGAGTACAAAACGGCATGTTTGGCGCATGTCTGATGGCCAAGCCGGATTTGGTGGCTGAATGCGTCGTGGCAATGCAACAGGCTTGCACCATTCCGGTCACAGTTAAAACCCGTATCGGCATTAATGAGATGGAAAGCTACGATGAATTTAAATATTTTATCGATATCGTTGCCGAAAGTGGCTGCAATACATTTATTGTCCATGCGCGAAAAGCCTGGCTGCAGGGTTTATCACCTAAAGAAAACCGGGATATTCCACCACTTCGCTATGAGTTTGTTTATCGTCTAAAACAAGAACGACCCGAACTTGATATCATTCTCAATGGCGGACTGAACGATCTTACTACCGCCAAAGCCCAGTTAAATCATGTCGATGGCGTGATGCTCGGGCGAGCGGTGTATCACCAACCTTTTTTATTAGCCGAGGTTGATCGTCTGTTTTATGGTGTTGAACGGCCAGCAAAAAGCCGTCATGAGATTGTTGAGGCATTGCTCCCTTATATTCAACAACAGTTAGCTAAAGGCTTGCGCCTAAATCATATTTCACGTCATATTCTTGGCTTATTTCATGGTGAAAAAGGCGCCAAACTTTGGCGTCGGCATATCAGCGAAAATGCGCATAAACCCGATGCCGACGAACGGGTAATTCAGGGCAATCGGGTTTAAATTACACCAAGAATCTTGAGTAAATAATCATTATCCCACCCTGCCATCATTCGCTTGGTTTTTACACCGACTTTGGCCGTTTCCTCGGCTTTTATTAAATTTAAGGCCATGTGTCGAATGACAGCTAAGTTTGAAGCACTATATCCTTTGCGGGTTCGGTTGCTATCCTCATCAAAAGCAAGATCAAGAACCCAATGCAAGTTATTTTCAATCGCCCAATGAGCGCGAACAGCATGCTCTAACTTGTTTGGATCGTTTGCGCTTAAACTGCTTATAAAATAGCGTGTTTCCTCGGTTATTTTTTCATCCACTTCTCTTGTGGCTGTGACGGCAATAATACTTTTTAATCCTGACCAGGAATGCTCCTTTTTAACCATTCAATCTCATCCGTGACACGAACAGAACGCGTTTCAATTCGCCCATGCTCACCATTGACGGTTTTGTGGCAATTTCTGGCGATAAAGCGGATGTAAAATAGGCCTTTACATCCTCATGTAAGGTGCCATGATTTCCTTTTAAACTCAAAACATAGTCACCGCCTTGGTCGATAATCTGTTTGGCTATTTTCTTTTGGCACCCCATTGCATCAATTGTAATCAAAGCGCCTGCAATATCCAAACGCGACAGAAGTTTGGGTATGGCCGTAATTTCATTGGATTTATCATCCACTTTCGCCTGACCTAAAACCAAACTGTTTTTCCGCGACCAGGCGCTCACCATATAGATGGCTGACTTATTTGAGGCTTTATCAATACTGCGCCTTAAGCATTTGCCATCCATTGCAATAATATCTTCTTCAACCAAGTCCGCTAGATCGGCCACCCAGTTTGAGAAGCATTGACTAAATTGTTCCGTATCTATGGCGGCAAAAACAGCACCCAACGTATCATGTGAAGGGATTCCATTTTCTAAACCAAGCTGTTCAGTGAACCAGCTTTCTTTAGCCTTTCCAAATTTTTCAATGGCCACCCAGTTATCGGCTCCACAAATAGTCGCACACAAGGTGATGAAAAATATATCAGTGAGTTGATGCTTCTTTCGCCGATCTACTCTTGGATCAGCAATCGTTGAAAAATGGTGGATAATTGAGGCCGTTGGGGTAACTGTCATTTATAATCAAAATGATAAAACCAATACCTTATCTAAATTATAATTTCAACCCTTTTTTAAACCCGATTGCCCTGACGGGTAATTCTTGAGGCGTTAGAATTCACCCGGTGATGCGCTATAATGGGCCGTTATTTTTTTCTCAGGAACAGGTGATGGAAGAGTATTTTCGTAAAATTATTGAAGCCGTAGGTGAAGACATCAATCGCGAAGGTTTAGTCGATACCCCGGCGCGTGCAGCTAAAGCCTTTAAGTTTTTAAACCGGGGCTATGAGTTGAAGCTGGAAGATGTCTTGAATGATGCCATTTTTGAGGCCGATACGGAAGATATGGTCATCGTCAAAGACATTGAACTGTATTCTTTATGCGAACATCATCTGTTACCCTTTGTCGGTAAGTGTCATATTGGCTATATTCCACAAGGTAAGGTGCTGGGACTGTCTAAATTAGCCCGAATTGTTGATATGTATGGTCGCCGTTTACAGATTCAGGAAAAATTGACCAAACAAATTGCCGATACGGTCGAATCTGCAATTGGTGCAAAAGGTGTTGCCGTTGTCATTGAGGCTAAACATTTATGCATGATGATGCGTGGCGTGGAAAAACAAAACTCTGTAATGACAACATCCGTAATGACCGGTATTTTCCGCAAAGAAATCAGCACCCGTTCTGAATTTCTGAATTTGATTAACCGGCAATAAAGCATGTCCGGGGATAAACATAAAACCGGGGTCATCTTGGTTAACTTAGGTTCGCCCGATGCCCCGACCCGGCGTGCGGTTCGCCGCTATTTGAAACAGTTTTTAAGTGATCCCCGTGTGGTTAATTTACCGCGTTTTCTATGGTGGCTTATACTGCATTTCATTGTGCTGCCGCTGCGCCCCGGTAAGGCAACAAAAGCCTATCGAAAAATCTGGACACCTAATGGTTCCCCCTTAATCCATATAACCCGACAATTAAGCGATAAATTAGCCCGGCATATTGCACCGCGAAGCATCAAACTTGATTTTGCCATGCGTTACGGCAAACCATCAATGGCCCGCAAGTTATCGGAACTTCACCATTCAGGCATTGAAAAACTGATCGTTTTGCCGTTATATCCGCAGTATTCATCCACTACAACCGCTTCGGTGTATGATGAAATGGCGCGTATTACGCAAGGTTGGCGCCATATTCCATCCATTTCATTCATCAGCGATTATCATCAGCACCCGGCCTATATTCAGGCTGTCGCCCAATCCATTCAACAACATTGGCAGAAAAACGGACAAAATCAACTGCTGATTTTATCCTTTCATGGCCTCCCTGCTAAATTAACCGAATTAGGGGACCCTTATTATCATCAATGCCAAACCAGTGCGACATTGATTGCTCAAGCGTTAGGCCTTGAAGATCATCAGTGGCAACTGGTTTTTCAATCCCGCTTCGGTAAAGCAGAGTGGCTAAAGCCCTATTGTGTTGAGATTTTGAGGACCCTCCCCCAACAGGGGGTTACATCGGTTGACGTGGTGTGCCCAGGCTTTGCTGTCGATTGCTTGGAAACGCTGGAAGAAATCGCCATGGAAAATAAAACTGTTTTTATGCAGGCTGGCGGCCAATCTTATCGCTATATTCCAGCATTAAATGATGGTAGTTTACATATTCAATGTTTAACGGATATCCTGGAGGGTGAAAATGCGAGGCTATGACAGAAACTGTCCTATCTGCCGGTTTATGCGGGCATTGGCGTTCAGCGGTGTCGGCATGGCATTGGGCGGCGGTGTGGCCTGGTTGCTGGGTGCATCGAAACAAAATATCATGATGTCGGGAATTGTCGTCGCGGCAATTATTGTTTTTGGGCTACAGAATAATAAGAGAAAACGATGAAACAGACTGTGCTGGAAAGTTGGGCCGGCCAATGGCCTCAAGCTAAAACGACACAACCTTTGGCGACCGGCGAAGGCGTATTAGACGTATCTTCCTTTAACACCATTGAAGTGGACGAATTGTTTGACACGCTTAATTATGCCCAAACGATTTCTGGGCAGACCGTGTTATATCGTTCCTTATGCCAACCTTCCGCCGATTATGCTGAAATCTGTGCCAAACAGGATGCCATTAAAGAAATCCAACAACAACCTGGCGTCCGGGAAAACCTTGAACGCATTATCAGCCGCTCTGCTGCGACCGAAAACAACTTATTCCTTCTATTATATGGCGAATTTTTAGGCGGTTTTGGCACTGCCCGCGAAGACCATCAAATTGAAGGCTACGGCTATAAACAATACAAGCGCGGCGTACGCTTTGTACTGAACCTGGTTGATTCCATACAGGCTTCAAACGAGCCTGAAAGTGACTATTTAAAGTCAATTTTCAATAAAATCATTAAGTTTTCCAGCTCCAGAACCTACTCGTTGATGGCAGGCCCGGTTTACAATACGGAAAAAGGTTTTCAGTGCAAAGAAGAGCGCAAAGGCAGTTTTGTTCCTGCGACGATTTTCAAGCCAACTATTTTCAAACCCATGTTAATTGCCTCTATTTTTGCGGCATTATGGGCTATTACTTCATTTTTCCCGACCGATATATTCAGCATTAGCCGAGAAACCATTCCAATGGCTTCCATCTTCTTCATCCCGTTGCTCCTGGCTTATTTCCCCATTATTGGGTCCTATGACCGAGACAATTGCATCATTCCGCTCAGGGACGAATTTAAACAATCGCACGAACTCGGCGAAGCACTGGATGCACTGGGACAGTTAGATGAATTATTGGCTTTCGTAAAATATGCCGAAGACTATGGCAGCGATACGGTATTACCGGAAATGCAGAATGCTGACAAGCATACGATGACACTGATTCAGGCTAAAAACCCGATTTTAGGCCACAAAAACCCGGATTATGTTGGCAATGATTTTGCCGTCCATGATGAGCGTCTAGTGTTTGTCACCGGCCCTAACAGCGGCGGCAAAACCGCTTTTTGCAAAACCATTACCCAAATTCAACTGCTGGCGCAAATCGGTTGCCTGGTACCAGCTAAGCGCGCGGTTTTAGTTGTCGCCGACCATATCTTCTATCAAGCACCAGACATCAGCCACCTAGATGATGGCGAAGGCCGCTTCGGCACCGAACTCAAGCGTACCCGTGATATTTTTCTGGCTACGACGGCGAAAAGCTTGGTCGTTCTGGATGAATTATCTGAAGGTACAACCTTTGAAGAGAAAATGGAAGCCTCGGCCAATGTGCTAGATGGTTTCTATCGCAAAGGCTGCACCACCATTCTGATCACCCATAATCATCAATTGGTTGATCTTTTCATCAATAAACATATTGGAATTGCCAAGCAGGTCGAATTTGCAGGCGATCATCCGACCTATAAATTGATTGATGGCATATCGCGTGTCAGCCATGCCGACCGAGTGGCGCAGAAAATCGGCTTTTCCAAGCAGGATATTGAAAATTACTTACAAGGTAAACAATGATGATTGGCACACCCTTATCAAACACCGCCACCAAGGCCTTATTATTAGGCAGTGGTGAATTAGGCAAGGAAATTGCCATTTCATTGCAGCGCTATGGGGTTGAAGTGATCGCCGTTGACCGTTACGCCAATGCACCGGCGCAGCAGGTGGCCCATCACAGTTTTGTGATCGACATGACCGATGCTGATGCGGTCAAAGCCTTGATTGCTAAAATCAGGCCCGACTACATTATTCCGGAAATTGAAAATATCGCCACCGCCGCACTGACCGACATTGAAGCGGGCAGTTCAGCCACGATTGTGCCCAATGCCCGAGCAGTACAATTAACCATGAATCGAGAGGGCATTCGAACCCTGGCCGCCGAAACCGTCGGTCTGCCGACTTCGCGCTATGCCTTTGCCGACAGTTTTGAACAATTACAAGGTGCTGCCGAAAGTATCGGTTATCCTTGCTTTATCAAGCCGACCATGTCATCTTCAGGGAAAGGCCAATCTCGTATTGATTCAGTTGATGAACTCGAAAAAGCCTGGCAATATGCCAAAACAGGTGGCCGTACTGACACGGGTAAAGTGATTATTGAGGGGCGGGTCGATTTTGATTTTGAAATCACCCTGTTGACGGTCAGAGCGAAAAATGAAGAAGGCCAGATTGAAACCCATTTTTGTGAGGCTATCGGACACCGGCAAGAAGATGGCGATTACCGTGAAAGCTGGCAGCCTCAACCGATGAGTGATATGGCCTGGCAAACGGCGAAATCCATCGCTAAAAAAATCACCGATGCCATCGGCGGCTTAGGGCTTTTTGGCGTGGAATTATTTATCAAGGGCGATCAGGTCTGGTTCAGCGAAGTCAGCCCCAGACCACATGACACCGGCATGGTGACCTTGATGAGTCAGCGACAGAGCGAATTTGATTTGCATGTCAGAGCCATTTTAGGCCTACCGGTATCGACTCGACTGGAAACCCCGGCGGCAAGTGCGGTAATATTAAGTGCGATTGAATCAGATTGCTTTGTTTTCGACGGGCTGGAAAAAGCATTATCAATTACCGACACCGAAGTGCGCCTGTTCGGAAAACCACACGCCTTGATTAATCGGCGAATGGGTGTCACCCTGGCTGCGGCTAAAAATGTGAAACAGGCCCGAGAAAATGCAGTAAATTCAGCTAACCTCATCACAATAAGGTCTAAAGCAAATTAAACATGATGAAAAAAATCGGAATCTGTCTACTTTTTTTGACGATGACATCGGCATCGCTGGCTGATGTTTATAAATACGTTGCCCCAGACGGCAGCGTTTATTATACCGATGAACCCAAAAAAGGGCTGCCCTATAAACGCATTATCAAAACAACCATTAGAAAATATAAATCAAAACGAGTGCGGACATCCTTGGCAGCCAAAAAGAAAAAATACAGTGCCATCATTGCCAAAGCGGCATCTAAATATCAGCTCGATGAAAAGCTGCTCCATGCTGTCATCCAGACTGAATCAGCCTATAACCCTGCGGCTGTTTCGCCAAAAGGCGCTGTCGGCCTGATGCAATTAATGCCCGAGACGGCAAAACGCTATGGCGTTAAAAACCGTAAAGATGCATGGCAAAATATTGAAGGTGGCGCACGTTATCTAAAAGACTTGCTGACGATGTTCAATTCCAATTTAAAACTGGCAGTCGCCAGTTATAATGCCGGCGAAGGTGCTGTTATGAAATATAACAACAAGATTCCACCTTATCCAGAAACACAAAACTATGTTAAACAAGTGTTGGCACTCTACCGACAATAAGGCATGTCTAAACTTGATGTCCATGACCTGATTGACGAAGGCTTAGATCTCCCCTCCTTACCTGATATTTATTTTCAGGTATCCCGGATGATCAACGACCCCCGATTCAGCCTTGAAAACATCAGTCAGGTCATTTTAAAAGACCCAGCGTTGAGTGCTCGTTTATTGAAACTGGTCAACAGCTCCTTCTATGGTTTTCAGTCGCGCATCGACACCATTTCCCGGGCTATTGTCGTCGTAGGCGTTGACGAACTGAAAAACCTGATTTTGGTCACATCGGTGATCGATTCATTTCAGAATATCCCAACCGATCTGGTCGATATGACCGATTTCTGGATGCGTAGCATTCGCTGTGCCCTTCTCGCCCGCTGTCTGGCTAAGAAAAGCTTTTTCCTGCACAGCGAACGCTTGTTTGTAGCCGGTTTACTGCATGATATTGGCTCGTTAGTCCTATATCTTAAATTTCCTCAGCAATCAGCTTTAGTGTTAGAACAGGCGGCCAATGAACGGCAGATACTTCCCGCCTTACAGCAAGATATTATTGGCGTAGATTATACTCAGACAGGCAGTGCATTGATACAAAGCTGGCAATTACCCGAGTCACTTGTAACCGCAGTGGCCTGCCAACTTCAACCCGAACACGCACTGGCACATAAATTAGAGGCGACATTATTGGCTGTCACCGTCAGCTTAATCAATGGGCTGGAACAAGGCCAACCTATAACCGAATTAGTCAATGCTCTTATGATTGATTGGCTGGTACTGCTCAAGATTGATCCAGACGGCATAATAAATGCGTTAGAACAGGCTGATTCAGAGTTTGAACAGATTTTTGAACTGGTTGCCAATAACAAAAAGATCTACTAACCCCAGCTTTTTTCGATTTAATAGTCTAGGGGCTGTTGCCATTTCACATAGGTAACCATAAAAAGGCGCAAGCCAGAGCGATAGAGCCTTCAAAATTTCGTTTGAGTTTGTCATATCGCGTGGCGATCGCTCTGAAATGCTTAAGTCTTGCAAACACATTTTCAACGAGATGGCGATATTTGTAGAGACACCAATCCATTTCATCATTTCCCCGAGTTGAATTCTTTTTTTCTTGGGATAACAGGAACAGCCCCTTTGTCTTTAATTTGAAGACGTAATGCTTCACTGTCATAGCCTCTGTCAGCAACTATATAGTCACCTTTTGGGAGCTCTGCAACTAATTTCGGTGCTTCTTTACAGTCATGAACTTCGCCGCCTGTCACTGAGAAATGAATAGGAAGACCACAGGCATCAACGGCCATATGAATTTTACTGGTGTTCCCGGCGACAGATTTCCCTATCGCTGTTTCTTGTTCACAGGCCGCACCACTACTATGCTGATGTGCTTTCACAATACTCCCATCAATAAATTCCCATTCCAGGTCTGGATCAACAACCAAGGCGTTAAAATACCCATCAGTTTTTCTTTACGAGACCAGTCATTGAATCGTTTATATACCGCATTCCAATTACCAAAAGCCGTGGGTAAATCTCTCCAGGGACAACCTACTCGCAAGCGATAAAAAATACCTTCGACTGTTTTTCGAAGACAAGGTTTGTCATAAATTCCCATTTTCAACATAATTATCTTCAGTTTCTCCCAAAGTTCATCCGTAAGCAGTTGTCGCGGCATAGTTTGCTTGTTTTTGAGTCAAAATAAACAATCTATGTGGCGGAGTTATTGAATTTCAAGGGGGATTTTCAAAACGGCAACAGCCCCTAGTAATAATATCGTTATCCGACAGCTTAACAGATTTTTCGCCGACCGGTTGATTGGATACTTCCAGTTTGTCAGGGTTTTCCAAGGCAGAGACGTAAAAGCCATCTTTGCGACGTGAAATAACAGCAATGCCTGCCGTTGAATTACCAATGCGTGTTATGGCTTTTTTTAAACCTATGATACGGCCGATATGAGGCCCGTTCAAAATCTGTAAACTGGCTTCAGGTAATTGTGCATTTTCACTTAATTGCTTGTCTAGGCTGTTTTCGGCTTTATCTGATTTAGGTATAAAGCCGTTTGATATCGTTTCGATCGTGTTATAAATGATGTAATGTTTGCCAAGTTCGATGCGGTCATTATTGGCGAGAATATATTCCTCGGTTTGCTCGCCATTAATAATTAATGGGTGTTCGGAACTCAATTGCTTGATTATACTGCCGCTTTCCTTGATTACGACAACAGCATGGACAGGTGCAATAGAAAGACTATCGACAGTTATTTCATTCGTTTCGTCACGACCGATATGGACGATGCCAGCGTCAAAAATGCCAGAATTCAAAGCCTTGTCTTTAAAGTAAACAGTAAATTTTGCCATCGTATTTTAAAGGTAACCGGTCAGTAAAAATCATGGGTATTCAGGGGAGGTAAAGGCATCATGTCACAACTTTACACAACCTTATTTTCATAACACAGGATTCAGAAAATTCAGCGCTGAAACCTTGAATTGAAAGTATAGCCAGGATTTAAAAAAATACTGAACAAATTACAGAATAAAATAAAAAATATGGGACGGATGTCCGCAGATATCGTGGTTGTGTTTAAAACGGCAAACAGCCAGGCTTATTTTTTAGGATGAAATTTGACTAATTTTATCGTGTTTTTTTCGCGTTTAAGAATTTCCAGTGGATAGCCATGAAGCTTGATACTGGTGCCAGCATCTGGAATCGTTTCCATATATTCAATAATTAAGCCATTCAGGGTTTTAGGGCCTTCGGTGGGTAAATCAATATTCATGATCCGGTTCAATTCACGCACAGTGATGCTGCCATCGACTAGAAAGCTGCCATCGCTTTGCATTTTGACATTGGGTTCTTCGATAATCAGTTCGCCGATAATTTCCTGTAACAAATCATCGAGTGTTATCAATCCCTGCACATCGCCATATTCATCAACCACCAGGCCGATGCGTAGCTTTTCTGTTTTGAAACACTGAATTTGTTTATGCAAAGGTGTGTTTTCAGGAATAAAAAATGGCTTTTGCATGTTTTTTATAATGCATTCCTTATCAAAATCATCACGGCAGATAACGCTTAGAATTTTACGCAAATGCAGAAAACCGATGACTCGGTCAATGCTTTGTTTATAGACTGGCAGGCGCGTATGATCACTGTGTTGCAATTGTTCGATAATGTCTTCTAGCGGGTCTTCAATATTGATGCCGACAATTTCGTTACGCGGCGTCATAATGTCCTCGACCGATGCCGATTCCATGTCGAGAATGCCCAACAGCATATTGCGGTAGCGGCTGGGCATAATATTATCGGCTTCGGCGACAATGCTTTTTAATTCGTCCTTGTTCAGTGTTTCAACGGTATCTTTTTTGACCCGTACCCCAAAAATCCGTAACAGCATGTTGGCAATCAGATTGACCAGCCAGACGATGGGGTAAAGCAGTTTTAATAAGGGCGTATAAATCCAGGCTGCGGGGAAGGCGAGAACCTCAGGTTTGATTGCTGCCAATGTTTTAGGGGTAACCTCTGAAAAAATCAGCACAACCAGCGTTAAAATACCTGCCGCCGCCGCAATAGCTTGCTCGCCGCCGATGCGAATGGCGATGATAGTCGCTAAAGAGGATGCCAGAATGTTGACAAAGTTATTCCCAAGCAGAATCAGGCCGATGAGCCGGTCAGGTCGCTTGAGTAATCGATAGGCTTTAATGGCGCCACGGTGGCCTTTTTTTACCAGGTGTTGTAACCGATAACGGTTCAACGTCATTAATGCGGTTTCAGAGCCTGAAAAAAAAGCGGAGAGAAACAATAAAAACGCCAGGATACTGAATAAGACAGTAAGCGAAAGATCGTCCAATGCGATGTCGTAGAGTAGTTGAAAACAATGCCTAGTTTCTATGCTGAGAAATTTTTGTCAAGTATTGCTTGAAAACAGAGCTATAATTCATATGAATTTGTTTTAATAATCGATTGATTTGTAAAATCTTATATTGATTTATGTTTTTGAAGGCTTGGGTACATGGGTAGGACATGGATTTTACTGGTCGCAGCTCCAGGTTCAGGTAATAAAATGCCCTTAGTGCTTGCTAAAATCAGGATTTTCGCTATTTTTAACAAAGACATTTTTTCAGTAACCCTCCTAAACGGTATTTATGGCAACGCCGAATTTTATATTGATAAATGATAATCAAGACCTTACGCCTCAGGTACAGGCGATTATGGATTTTATGTCACTGAATTATCATGAGTTATTACTCGAGCAGATTACTGAAACGACATTTTCAAAGCAGGATGCGAGTGCGATTTTTTTACTCAGCTCGCAGAGAGGAATGGATAATGCTCTCGACAAGTTAAGAAAGTGCAATGGACAAATACCGTTGATTTTGGTGGTCGAAAAGCGAGAGGAAGAAAGCATTCCTGTGGCGGATGAGCAAAAAGTATTTGAGGTTTTAACTTGGCCTACACGCTATTCAGTTTTCAATCGACTTTTGCAGCGCTTGCCAAAATCTAAGTCGGAACCCGTTTTTATGGGTAGGAAAGACCGACGGGACAACAAAGGACTGGCTGGCAACAGTCCCGCGATTCAATTGACCCGATCGTTGATTGAACAGGTCGCGCCATCGGATGCGACGGTTTTAATTCTGGGCGAATCGGGTACCGGGAAGGAGGTAGTGGCACAAGCCGTGCATAAAGCGTCATCACGCCGGAATAAACCGTTTGTACCGGTTAATTGTGGGGCAATACCCGGTGAGCTTTTGGAAAGTGAGCTGTTCGGGCACGAAAAAGGGGCGTTTACCGGCGCCTTGACGGCCAGGCAAGGCCGCTTTGAACTGGCCGAAGGCGGTACGTTGTTTTTAGACGAGATTGGCGATATGCCTATGCCTATGCAGGTGAAGTTGTTGCGGGTGCTGCAGGAGCGAACATTTGAGCGGGTCGGTAGTAATAAAACCATTCATTGTAATGTGCGGATTATTGCTGCTACGCATCGTAACCTGGAAAATGAAATTAGCGAAAAACGCTTTCGTGAAGACCTTTTTTATCGCTTGAATGTTTTTCCTATTGAAGTACCGGCATTACGGGAACGTGCGGAAGATATTCCATGGTTGGTGAATGATCTGATTGCCCGCATGCAACAACACCAGAAAGGTAATTTGCGCCTGACAACCGATGCTGTAGCCTTGTTGATGCAGCATGATTGGCCTGGGAATGTCAGGGAATTAGCTAACTTGTTGGAAAGGTTAGCCATTATTTTTCCAGGCAAAGTGGTTTCAGCCGACGATTTACCGGAAAAATTTCAAGCCTACAGCATTCCTGATGATCTGGATATCAATGTGGATTTTGCAACTGAAGCGACTGTGTCGGAAGTCCAGGAAGATGAAAGATCGTTAATTGGCGAATCAATCAAACCGGTGTCACAACTTCCAGATAGCGGCATGGATTTGAAAGAATACCTGAATAGCCTGGAAAGCGATCTTATCAAACAGGCACTGGAGGAATGCAATGGTGTGGTCGCACATGCTGCTAAGTTATTGAATATTCGACGAACAACATTGGTCGAGAAATTAAGGAAATATGACTTATCTTCCTGAGGCGACAGGAAAGATGTCTATCACCGAGCACAAGATTTATATTGTTTTGGGAATTAAATTGCAATCGTGAGCACAAAAATCAGATATTTTTTTAGTGACCAAATCTGGTGGGTTACTGACTATAAGTTGAGTCCGGTTCAGGCCTTTTGTTTAAGAAGTTTGCGCATTGTTTTGCTTGCGTTGCAAGGATTTATGTGCCTTAAGAGCATCGGCTCTGACCTTGTATTCATTGCTCTCAATTGTACCCGTTATCGCCTTGTTGTTTGGTATCGCTAAAGGCTTTGGTTTTGAGAAACTGTTAAAGCAACGCTTGCTTGAGCAAAGCGCAGAACAAAATGAAATGATGCTGCAGGTCATTGGCTTTGCAGAAAATATGCTTAAAAACACGCAAGGTGGCCTGGTAGCAGGTATCGGTGTGGTTATTTTGTTCTGGACGGTCATCAAAGTCATCGGCAATATTGAGGAATCATTCAACCATATCTGGAAGATTCCTAAAAACCGGACTTTGACGCGAAAACTCAGTGATTATCTATCTATGATGCTGTTAGCCCCGGTTTTACTGGTCATGTCAGGGAGTTTAACAGTTTTTATCAAAACCCAGGTCACTTGGCTGATTGGCGTTATTCATCTGCCTGAGCTAGGCGCGCAAATCGTATTGTATTTGCTGGGTTTTTTGCCGTGGCTGATCATGATGGTGCTGTTTAGCTTTATTTTGATTTTTATGCCCAACCGGAAAATAAGTTTTCAGGCCGGAATTATTGCCGGGGTGATCACCGGTATTCTTTTTCAATGGATGCAGTGGCTTTATATCAGCTTGCAATTCGCCTTATCCAGTTACAATGCGATTTATGGTAGTTTTGCCGCGTTGCCATTGTTTTTGATCTGGCTGCAATTGGCCTGGTCAATTGTGTTGTTTGGCTGCGAATTGGCTTTTTATATCCAAAATTATGCCAGCTATTGTCATAATCAGCGTTTCGCTGAATTAAGTTCATTTATGCAAAAAGCCGTGGCCTTATCGATCATGCATGAAGTGGTTCGGCGTTTTTGCAATGCAGAGCCAGCCTTAGATGAGGAACGGTTGTCTATTCAATTACAACTTCCGTTATTAGTCATACAGCAAAGCATAAGTCAGTTGAAGCAAAGTGGTTTATTGGTTAGCGTCATGCCCGAGAATGATAATGGCCTTCCCGTTTATCAACCGGCTGTTGATGTTCATAAATTGTCCATCGCGCATGTGATTGCAGCATTAGAGCAGTTAGGTGTGAATGAATTACCGGATAATTCTAATCTGAAACCGTTTATTGGCGTTTTACAGCAATGGCAGACGGAGCTAGAGAAAAGTGATGCCAATAAATTGCTTGTAGCGTTTAATTGATTTTGGAAAAAATGATTGGATGACCATAGATTATGTTCAACAAATTCAGAATAAAAAACGATGATTAAAGCTTAACTTTGGAATTAACATGAATGAGCCTAATAAACGACGTCATCCACGGATAAAACATGCTGCACGCATTCGGGTTTTAACCCCACCGGGCGTGCCCGTTATTGTTAGGGGCTGTTGCCGTTTTGAAAATCCCCCTTGAAATTCAATAACTCCGCCACATAGATTGTTTATTTTGACTCAAAAACAAGCAAACTATGCCGCGACAAAAAAACAGTCGAAGGTATTTTTTATCGCTTGCGAGTAGGTTGTCCCTGGAGAGATTTACCCACGGCTTTTGGTAATTGGAATGCGGTATATAAACGATTCAATGACTGGTCTCGTAAAGAAAAACTGATGGGTATTTTTAACGCCCTGGTTGTTGACCCAGACCTGGAATGGGAATTTATTGATGGGAGTATTGTGAAAGCACATCAGCATAGTAGTGGTGCGGCCTGTGAACAAGAAACAGCGATAGGGAAATCTGTCGCCGGGAACACCAGTAAAATTCATATGGCCGTTGATGCCTGTGGTCTTCCTATTCATTTCTCAGTGACAGGCGGCGAAGTTCATGACTGTAAAGAAGCACCGAAATTAGTTGCAGAGCTCCCAAAAGGTGACTATATAGTTGCTGACAGAGGCTATGACAGTGAAGCATTACGTCTTCAAATTAAAGACAAAGGGGCTGTTCCTGTTATCCCAAGAAAAAGAATTCAACTCGGGGAAATGATGAAATGGATTGGTGTCTCTACAAATATCGCCATCTCGTTGAAAATGTGTTTGCAAGACTTAAGCATTTCAGAGCGATCGCCACGCGATATGACAAACTCAAACGAAATTTTGAAGGCTCTATCGCTCTGGCTTGCGCCTTTTTATGGTTACCTATGTGAAATGGCAACAGCCCCTATTAACGATATCTCAATGCAGTTTTTTAGCCACACATCAAGCCATGGATAAAACCGAAGATAAACGTCATTTTCATCGCGTTCTCTATGCCACGGAGGCTAATCTCGATGGACCCGGAGTCAACACCCCATGCCAAGTGGTTGATATCTCATTAAAAGGCTGTCTGTTACATTTTGATGCGCCTTGGTCTGCATCAACCGAAGACAGCTTATATACACTGACACTCACGCTTTCCGACAATATTCATATTCGAATGGTCTTAAGTGTCAGTCATGTTATCGACCGGGAAGTTGGCTTCAAATGCGAACATATTGATATCGATAGCATTTCCGAATTACGACGCTTGGTTGAACTAAACTTAGGTGACAGTATGCTATTAGAACGTGACCTGCTAGCACTTTCCGGCTTAAATAGAGCTTAAATTACAATCCATTCAACACATCTAGCGCTTCTTGAATATGGCTGACTGGAAATAAATCCAGCGCATGACCACCTTGCTTCGGTTTATTCGCTGCCGGAATCACAGCACGCTTAAAGCCATGTTTAGCCGCCTCATTCAAACGCGGCAAGCCATTGGCAACAGGCCGAATCTCACCATTCAACCCAATCTCACCAAAGAAAATGACATCATATGGAATAACAACATTTTTCAGACTGGACACCACCCCAACCGCAACGGCCAAGTCTGAACTGGTTTCGCTTACCTTAATCCCCCCCACCACATTGGTGTAAATCTCGTCATTGCTGGTCATGACGCCGCCATGTCGAGACAAAACCGCCAATAACATCGCTAACCGGTTTTGATCTAACCCCACGGCCAAACGTCGTGGGTTACCGTATTGGCTTTCGGTCACTAAAGCCTGAATTTCGACCAACAACGGCCGAGTTCCTTCCCACAACACGGTTACAACACTACCCGGGGCGGGTTTTTCTGCCCGGCTTAAAAACATGGCAGACGGATTTTTCACTTCAACCAGCCCACGACTCTCCATGGCAAAAAAGCCTAATTCACCAACGCTGCCGAAACGGTTTTTATCCGAGCGCAACACCCGAAAGCGACTGTCATTGGTTGAAGTCAGAATAACTTGCGCATCGACGATATGACTGAGCGTCATAGGACCTGCCAATGATTGATCTTTAGTGACATGGCCAACCATGAAAATACTGACTTGATGGCGTTTGGCGTATTGCGTCAAATAGCTGGCCGATTCCCGTACCTGTGACACTGAGCCGGGTGCAGAATCACAATCATTCGAATACATCACCTGAATTGAATCAATAATGACAACCGCAGGCTTCTCCTGCTCCAACACCTGACAAATCTGTTGTACCGAGGTTTCGGCTAGCATTTTAATGCGCTCGGTTCTTACCTTCAGCCGCTGTGCGCGCGCCGCAATCTGCTGCAACGACTCCTCGCCAGAAACATAAAGCACCGAAATTCCAGCTAATGCCATATTTGCAATCGCTTGTAGCAAAATGGTACTTTTACCCGCACCGGGCGCACCACCAATTAACGCTACACTACCTTTAACGATGCCGCCGCCCAAAACACGATCGAATTCGTCCAGTCCCGTAGAAATACGTTGAGCCTGCTCAAGATCGACATCGGACAATAATTGAACATCGCTAGTTGCACCGGCATACCCCGCATTCTGCCGCGCTCGTTTATCACTTCCCAAACGCAGTTCTTTAATCGTATTCCACTCGCCACATGCCGTGCACTGTCCCGCCCAACGCGGAAAATCAGCACCGCACTCAGTGCAGACAAAAGCGGTTTTTTGTTTTTTAGCCATTATCGCTCAATGATCTCGACGCGGGGAGTAATCCCGCATAACACAGTATAAGGAATCGTCTCTGCATACTGGGCAATAGTTTCCACCGGCAACCCCTCCCCCCACAAGGTCGCTGTATCACCAATTTTCGCCTCAGGCAAGGTACTCAAATCTACCGCCAACATATCCATCGACACCCGCCCGATTAAAGGAACGACCTTACCGTTTATCAAAACTGGCGTCCCATTCCGGGCATAACGGGGATAACCATCGCCATAGCCGATGGATACAATACCTACGCGCGTGGCTTGCTGACAGCGCCAGCTGCCACCATACCCCACAGTTTCACCCTGCGGCACTGTCTTCACCGAAATCAGGCGTGATTTCAACGTCATAACCGGTTTCAACCCTAAATCCGCCGCACTTTTATCTGGAAAAGGTGAAACCCCATACAACATCAACCCAGGCCTGATCCAATCGGTCACAGCCGCAGGACAAGCCAAAATAGCCGCCGAGTTCGCGATACTTTTAGCACCGATATGTTGACAGGTCAAAGTATCAAAACGCTGTAACTGCTGCCTACTTTGATGACAATCCACCTCATCGGCACTGGCAAGATGCGTCATCACGCCAAAAGGCTGCTGTACCTGCGTGCTGTTTTGCAAAAGCGTACAGACTGCATTCCATTCCGTCGGCAAAAAACCCAACCGACTCATGCCACTATCCATCTTCAGCCAAACCGCTATTTTTTCTGGCGAGGAACCGGCTAATAACTGCCGGATTTGTTCATGTTGATGCACAACAGCCGTCAATTGATATTTGGCATAGCACATCAGCTCATCACGCCCCATAAAACCTTGTAGCACCGTAATCGGGGTCGTAACCCCCTGCTCTCGCAAAGCAATTGCTTCATCGGTTCTCGCCACAGCCAGACTATCGACAGCCACCGCCAATATCCGCGCCATACGCAACATACCATGCCCATACGCATTTGCCTTAATCACCGCCATGATGTTGGCATCAGGCGCATGCCGCCTGACAATGACAAGATTATGCTGCAACGCAGCTTGATCGATCAGCGCATAAGCTGCCGACATTATTCATAATCCTCATGGCCATACGCATCGCCCACAAAATTTTCAAAGCGAGTATATTGCCCCAAAAATGTCAGACGAACCGTCCCAAGCGGCCCATTCCGTTGCTTACCGATAATGACTTCGGCGATACCTTTATCCGGGCTATCTTCGTTATATACCTCATCCCGATAAACAAACACGATTAAATCGGCATCCTGCTCGATCGCACCCGATTCACGCAAATCCGACATCACCGGTCGTTTATTCGGCCGCTGTTCAAGATTCCGATTGAGCTGCGACAAGGCGATGACTGGTACATTCAACTCCTTGGCCAGTGCTTTCAAGCCACGTGAAATATCCGAAATCTGCTGCACCCGATTATCGCCACTGCCCGGTGATTGCATCAATTGCAAATAATCCAGCACAATTAAACCTAGTTGCCCATGCTCACGCATCAAGCGACGCGCACGCGAACGCACTTCAGTCGGCGTCAGCGCCGGTGTATCATCAATAAACAATTTGGTTTCAGCCAATAAGTTAATAGCCGACGTCAACCTGGGCCATTCATCTTCTTCCAGTTTACCGGTTCTAACTTTATGTTGATCAATCCGTCCTAATGATGACATCATCCGCATGGCTAATGATTCACCCGGCATTTCCATACTAAAGACCGCAACCGGCTTGTTTTCCTGAATAGCGACATTTTCAGCGATATTCATCGCAATCGTCGTTTTACCCATAGAAGGACGCCCAGCCACAATAATCAAATCAGCCGGTTGTAAGCCTGAGGTCATTTCATCAAAATCGGTAAAGCCGGTGCTAGCGCCGGTAATATTGCCGTCCATTTCGAACAGGGTTTCAATCTTATCCACAGCTTCAGCCAGCAAGCCTTTAATCGGCTTAAAACCACCTTGCCCACGTTGACGCTGTTCGGCAATTTTAAACACAGCGCGTTCAGCATTCTCAAGAATTTCCGAGGTTTCCCGACCTTCCGGATTGAACGCCGAATCGGATATTTCTGTACCAATATGAATCAACTGCCTAAGAATTGAACGATCTCGAACAATATCCGCATACGCGACAATATTAGCGGCACTTGGCGTATCTTTAGCCAGCGTTCCCAAATAAGCAAGACCACCGACCTGCTCTAATTCACCGTTTCGCTCTAACGTCTCAGATAAAGTGACAACATCAAAGGGCTCCTGCTTCTCGGCCAACTCAGCGATGGCATGAAAAATAAGCCGATGATCTTTGCGATAAAAATCTTCTTCCATGATACGATCGGCCACCTGATCCCAGGTTTGATTATCCAACATCAAGCCACCTAATACAGATTGTTCAGCCTGAATTGAATGGGGCGGCACTTTTAATGCCGAAACGGCATAATCTTCCTCTTGGAAGGAAAAATCTTCGTCCATAACACCTTTATGATTACTGTCTAAAAGTGCTTATTATACGATGCCTGGAGATTTTTGACTGGAAAGCTAAAAGCCCTGTAAGACAAGCGATAACACAACTACAAACGAGCAAATCAGTATGACTACACCTATATTTGCCCACCCACACCTTTAAACTTTTCAACAAATGCAGATATTTTTTGGAAAACACTTTGTTTTTTGGTTAAGTATTGCGGGTTCAGCGGACTCATTTTGGGAAGTATCTCATTCAGCTCTGTCCCATTTTCACTGGCATATTCCCGTTTTAACGATGCCGCGATATAACGCCTGGCCGCTTCTTCATTCAGGGATTCAGTACGAATTAACGCCTCTGCCTCATGCTGCTGCTGTGCTTGTGCAAAGGTGAAAAAGGCATCAATCACACTGGCCTTATCAGCAATCTGATCAAGGTCGGTTTGATTAATAAAATCAACCAGCAAGCTCTCTTTAGCGCGGTTGCCAAGGCTGGCACGAATCACCCGACGCACTTCATCAACCAGATCGGCTTTGCTTTTGGTTTTTTTATTGTGCTCGAAAATCAGCTCCAGAATATAATCCAGATTAATCTCCTGGGATTTGAGCAAATCGACTTCAAAGACCACATCATCCCAGTCAAGGCTTGACGCACCCTTGCCTTCTGCCGCCTTTTGCCGGCGCAGCCAGTCGCGAATATCGTTGTAGGTGGAGCGGTAGTCCTGAATGGTGCGTTCTGCTGGTACTTTAATGGTTTGCAGGGCGGCCAGGTCTTCATCTGTCAAATAATGTTCCGCCTTGAACGCCTCGACAGCTGCAGGGTCGTTCATATCCACCTTCTGCAAGGCTTTCAGGCTGGCAAATTCATCATAGTTTTGCAGCACATTTTCCACGCGTAAATATTCGCCAAACAGCCTGGCAAAGGCTTTTTTATCCGCTTCCTTTTCAATCGCCGAAGGGTCGGGAAAGCGCTGCTCCAGCTCCGACACCACTTCCATAAACCCACGCCTTGCCTCACCAGTAACAATATCGATAAAACCTTCCATGTACTCCTTATAGCTTTTCTCCAGCACCACGTTTTGGGTATTGACGTCCCCAAACAGGGTAATGGCATCGATAGTGGCTTGTTCCAAATCACGAAAAGTGACGATATTGCCAAAGGTTTTAGTGGCGTCATAAATGCGGTTTGTGCGTGAATAGGCCTGAATCAAACCGTGATAGCGCAGATTTTTATCCACGAACAAAGTATTGAGCGTGGGTGCGTCGAATCCAGTGAGGAACATGCCGACGACAATCAGCAAATCAATCTCCCGAGACTTTACCCGTTTCGCCAAATCGCGGTAGTAGTTTTGAAACCCCTGGCTGTCCACGCTGAAGCTGGTTTTGAAAAAAGCGTTGTAGTCGTCGATTGCCGCGCTCAAAAATTCCTTGGCGCTGCTGTTCATCGCTGACACTTCAAAGCTTTCATCCGCAATATCACCGATTGCGTCTTGCGCTTCGTTGGCGGCAAAGGAAAAGATGGTGGCGATTTTCAACGGCTGGCCGCCACCTGCCTGCAATTCATTCAGTGCTTCATAATAACACTTGGCCGCATCCACGCTGCTCACCGCGAACAGGGCGTTAAAGCCTGTGTTGCCTCCTTGCAGGCGATGGGTTTTTTGACGAAAGTTATTCAGAATGTAGCGGGATATTTCCCGGATACGCTCGGGGTGCAACAGGGCTTGTTTGTTTTCTGCCGCACTGAGTTTTTTCGCGTCCTGCTCGGTTTCGATTTCCTTGAACCGTGGGCGCACATCATTGTAATCCACCTTGAATTTCAAGACCTTTTCATCGCGAATGGCATCGGTAATCACATAAGAATGCAGCTCGCGGCCAAACACGCTGGCGGTGGTCTCCGCTCCCAAGGCGTTTTCTGGAAAAATCGGCGTGCCGGTAAAGCCAAACCCCCCTATGTCAACATACCTGTCGCCTAGGAAATTTTAAATCAGGAGACAAAAATGAGCGTATTTAGCCAAGAATTTAAAGTACAATCAGTAGAAAAAGCATTATCCAGAAGACCAGAACAATCGCTAAAGCAAATTGCAGTTACTTTAGGTGTGGGTTACTCCACACTTCAAAAATGGATTCGGTTAGCTAAGAAAAATCAACTCGAAAAAACAGAGTCAAACATGTCAAAAGAAAAAAGCCCTCAAGATTGGAATACAGTAGAACGTTTTGAAGCCATTGTTCATTGTCATCATCTCACCGATGATCAGGCTAGCGCCTATTGTCGTGAACAAGGCATCTACTTACATCATCTAAATACCTGGAAAGCGGAATTTTTGTCAGAATCTAAATCAACAGAATCCGTATATAAACAGGCGCAAACAAAACTCAAACAAGAAAACAAGCGTTTGCATAAGGAGCTAAACCGCAAAGAGAAAGCGTTATCAGAAACAGCGGCTTTACTGGTGTTATCAAAAAAGTGCCAAGCGATCTGGGGGAAAAGGCGGCCGATTAATCGCCTACTCAGATCGCCAACACTACAGCGCACTCATTGATGAAGCCGTTGACAATGGAGCGCGGCAGAAATTAGCCTGTGAACTGGTGGGTATATCAGCTCGAACCTATCAGCGTTGGAACCGGGGAGAAGGACTCTCAGAAGACCTACGACTGCACAATACAGCGCCTGTGCACAATCAATTATCCGAGGCCATCAAGCAAGAAATCATCACCGTGATTAATAAACCGGAATACAGCGCTTTAACGCCGCATCAAATCGTTCCGAGGTTATTGGATTTGGGCTGCTATCTCGCATCAGAATCAACCTTTTATCGTGTCATGAAAGCCCACAACCAGCTTAAGCACAGAGCTAAAGGAGCCGCAGGTCAGCATAATAAACCGCAGTCACTCAAAGCCACACAGGCCAATCAAATCTACTCGTGGGATATTACGTATTTATTAAGCCCCGTCAAAGGGGCAGTATTTTTACCTCTACATGGTGATGGACATCTATAGTCGGAAAATCGTAGGCTGGCAAGTTCATGATGCCGAATCAAGCGCACACGCTGCTGATTTGATCGAAGATATCGCTCGCCGGGAAAACATCGACAAAAAAGCAATTGGTGATACATTCTGACAACGGCAGTCCGATGAAAGGCGCAACATTAAGGGCCAAATTGGTCGATTTAGACATTGCCACGTCGTTCAGCAGACCTCGTGTCAGTAATGATAATCCTTATTCAGAATCGTTATTTAAAACAGTCAAATATCATCATACCTTTCCAGAAAACCCTTTTTAAAACATTAAGCGAAGCCAGGAACTGGGTTGAAGCTTTCGTTTGTTGGTTCAACAATGAACATCAACACAGTGCGCTCAAGTTTGTAACACCCAACCAACGCCATAACGGCTTAGACAGCGCCGTACTCGAAAAAAGAAAACGAGTCATCGAGCAAGCAAAAAGAGACAATCCAGAGCGATGGAATGGACGACAAACACGAAATTTAACGCCCATTGGCCATGTTTATCTTAATCCGGATAAGGAAAATTTCAACACAACAGAATGTCAAGCAGCTTAATAAAATTCATTTCGTAAATTATTGCAAAAAATGCGACAGGTTGGTTGACATTTAGCGAAACTGATAATAGCGTTTGAATTTCTTCTTAAGATTCTTCTGCGCCTCACCAAACTGGCTGCGGTGGCATTCATCAAAAATAAACACCACCTGTTGGCTGTAAACCGGCAAATCGCGCTCGCTTTTCATCAGGTTGTTGAGCTTCTGAATGGTGGTGACGATGATTTTGTTGTCGTCCTTGCTTAAATTTCGCTTCAAGCCTGCGGTGCTGTCCGAACCATTGACACTATCGGGAGAAAAGCGCTGATACTCCTTCATGGTTTGATAGTCGAGGTCTTTTCTGTCCACTACAAAAAACACCTTATCGATAAAATCCAGCTCTGTCGCCAAGCGTGCCGCCTTGAAGCTGGTCAAGGTCTTACCGGAACCTGTGGTATGCCAGATATAGCCGCCGCTTTCCGGCTTGCTCCAGTTTTTGGCCTCAAACGCGCTTTTGATTTTCCACAACATGCGCTCAGTGGCGGCAATCTGATAAGGGCGCATCACCAGCAGGGTGTTGCCAACATCAAACACCGAATAATGCAACAGCACATTGAGCAGGGTGTTTTTCTGAAAAAAGGTCGCGGTAAAATCCTTCAAATCCTTGATCAGGCTGTTATCAGCTCTCGCCCAGTTCATGGTGAAATCAAAGCTGTTTTTGTCGCGTTTGGTGGTGTTGGCAAAATAGCGGGTATCGGTGCCATTGGAAATGACGAAAATTTGCAGATATTTATACAGAGAGTTCTCGCTGTTGAAGCTCTCTTTGCTGTAGCGGTGAATCTGGTTGAACGCCTCACGAATGGCCACCCCGCGTTTTTTCAGCTCAACCTGCACCAGCGGCAAGCCGTTCACCAAAATGGTCACATCATAGCGGTTGGCATGGCTGCCAGCCTGCTCAAACTGCCGAATCACCTGCACCTTGTTGCGGGCGATATTCTTTTTGTCCACCAGGTAGATATTTTGGATGCGGCCATCGTCAAACACAAAGTCATGGATATAATCATCGTGAATCTTGCGGGTTTTATCCACAATGCCATCGTTGGGCCTGTCCAGATATTCTTCAACAAAACGCCGCCATTCACCATCAGAAAACTGCACCTTATTCAATGTTTGCAACTGCTCGCGCACATTGGCCAGCATCAATTCCGGCTTGGTCAGATCTGGCAGATATTCATAACCCTGATTCTGCAAGTCCTCAACCAGCTCCCGCTCCAGGTCATATTCGCTCTGGTAGCTCTCCGCGACCTGTAATTCCCGGGTATATTTGTCGAGAACGATAAAGTGATTGGATTCTGCGATGGTTTTGGTGTAATCAACCATTGTTTCGTTCTTCCAGGAGCCAGCCTTTTTCAATCAACACAGTATAAGCCAGTTCAATTTGCCGAGGGCTAAACTGTTTTTTTCGCACATTCCATTGATGCACTTTTTCAATCACTTGATCTTTTGAACTTGCTCCCTCTTTTGCGGCAACCCAATGAACCGTGGCAAGAAGCTCCATGCCGAAAGGTGATTCAAAGCCCTCCACCAATTCAGATACTTTCTCAAAGTGTTGCCTTGTCTGCGGATGCTGTCGCATAAATTCAGTTGCGTCTTCATAAGCACCGGGAACCAGTCTCAGCTCCTTATCGGGTCTATCTCCCCCGTCGGCATACCCTGAAAGCATGTGGCCTTCCACCGCATTCAAAACATGACGCAGATTTTCCGCATAAGGGCCATAGATGTTTTTCTGATACTTCAAGCGGAGAGGTTCGCCACTTTCCTGTAGAAAATACATTAGTTTATGCACTTCAAGCAGTGAAACAAATGGGTCTAACAACCCCGACAGGTAGCGGTGTATGAGTTCAATCAATGCCGCACGCCCTGGTGTCATCTTAGGCACTTTGCGGTTTTTCACCATCTTTTTGGCTTCTGGTGCGCCTTTGGGCTCAAAAACAATAATTTCCACATCAGATAGATTTGAGAGCATGTTTTCAATACGAGCACGAACATCATTCCAATCCAGCCCGCCCAAGCCCGCGCCAAGCGGTGGAAGCGCAATGGATTTGATGTTGAGTTTGGTGATTACTTCCGCCAGATCTTCAAGACCCGCTTCAATATCTTCCATGCGGCTCGCCCCGCGCCAATGTCGTTTGGTCGGAAAATTGATGATATATTTGGGATAAATCAATGAGCCTGTTTCATAGACAAACATTTTGCCCGGGACAACTTTGTTTTGTTTGCAGGCTGTTTCATAGGCTTTGAAGTTTTCCGGAAATCGCTTTTTAAACTGCAGCGCAATGCCGCGCCCCATCACCCCGACGCAATTTACCGTGTTGACAATGGCTTCCACCTCTTCTGTAAAAATATCACCTGTTTTGTAAACAATCATATTACCCCTCCTCAGTAATACCAGTTGCGCTCAACGCTCAATCGCGGCTGGTGGCTTGCTGTGCTTAAAGCGGTGCTTACCTGCTGAACCTGCGCTTGTGAATAGACGCCGATTGCTTCAACCAATGTCCACGAAAATTGCTCTTCCAACAAAAATTCAGCTTGTTTGCCTTCTTTACATTGTGACCAGCTATGGGCATTAACCGCATTCCAATCTATCTTATCCAAGTCTGTTATAGCACAATAGTCATTAAAATAGGATGATCCAGCATTGGAATCAGTAAAAGCCCATCGCTTATCGTTCTGTTGTGCCCAATCAATCACCCTGTGCAGGTCGGCTTGCAGATGAATAATGGGCTGTTGACCGCCTTGATAGACTATATCCTCGTGGGTTTGCCTGGAGAGAATAAACAGCATAATAGAACGAGGGCAGAAATAAAACGGCACGCATTGCCCGACCGTTAAACCCTGATGACTTGTCAAAGGGTTGCTCAACCGCCTCTGCTTAATATGTGGCATACCAATCATGGTTCCGCCCAGTCCTTTTTGCTGAACTGCTGCGTCACTCCATAAGCAACCTTCACTGATAATCGATGCGAGCCTGTCCATATGCACAATGTGATAAATTTTCGGATGCTGCGGAACCTTGTTACTCATACGAAAAAAACCTTACATAATCAACCACAGATAAACACGGATGGACACAGATGTTTCTCTCTCTTTTCAATCTGTGTTTATCTGCGTTCATCTGTGGTTTCTCCTTCAGGAAAGCTTAGCAGTAGATCGCGGTAATATTCATATTGCTTTTGCCGCAGCTCAATCTCACGGGGCAAGCCTTCGCTGATGGAGGTAGTAAGCGTGTCGAATTTGTCGAGAATGGCGACGATGCGGGCTTGTTCGGCGCGGGGTGGGGTAGGAATTTTAATGCTATTGAGGTTTTTCTTATTTAGTTTCGGCTGAGCAGATCCTGAAATATATGGAGTTAGATTAATACTATACTCTCCGCACATGAAAATAGAGCAAACCATCATGCACCGATAATTTGAAAATTCTCAGTTAAAAGTGAGCGCAAATTGTCGACATGCTTTTCTGGCTCAGAAAAGAATGTCTCGCAGGCTATTTTGAATTCTTTGAATGTTTCATAATACTGGTCATATAAGATTTCTTTCTTGAAATATCGCCAGTACCGTTCAATCAAATTAAGATTCGGCGCATACGGCGGTAAAAACACTAATTCAATTCGCGACATTTCAAGAAATTGTCTGACAGCCTTTGATCGGTAGTAGCGTGCATTATCGCAAATGATGTAAATAGTCCCAGCCTTCGGGTAACGTTCTTCAATCGCCTTACAAAGATCAATCGTTGCCTCGCCATTGATGGTGTCATAGAAGCGGCAGACAGTATCCAGAGAATCGATATTGACTGCACCGTTGACATTGAGACGTTGACGCCCGGTATTACTCTGAATCGTGAATTCCACACCACGCTTAATCCAACCACAAGCCATTACAGGATTATGTTGTGGATGAACACCATCCATGAACAATATCAAGTCTTCGGGCTGCTTGTCTTCCTTTAGTTGTTGATATTTCTCAAGGAACTCCAGTTGGGCTTTTGCATTAGCTTTGCCGGGTATCAGCTTGGGCTTTTATAGACATAACCCAAGCGATGCAGCAAGGCTGTCACACCGCGTTCACTATAGCGAACCTGCCAACGCTCTTTAATGTAAGCTGCAACCGATTTAGCGGTTAAGTGAAGATTTTTCTGCAGATATTCATCCAACTCGGTCGCTTCTGAAACCGATAAGAAACTGGCACTTCCAACATGCTGAGTTTGTAGGAGTTTAGCAAGACCACCTTTCTTATATTTTCGATAGTAGGTACGGATTGTATTGCGGTCAATGAGAAGTGCTTCGGCAACGTTTGTTGCTGACCAGCCTGAACCTAAAAGAATGATGGCTTTAACTCGGTCTGCATCACGTTTTTCTCGAAGCTCACCATGGGCTTCGCGCAAATCGGCTAATTCAGTCTCTGGAAGGGTGTAATTCGACATGGCCTTATTTTATATATTTCACTCCATTACGTCATCTTTTTATGCTAAATTCTCATTTGCGAAGAGTATATTTAGATAGTACTCGACATATCTTCTCTCAGCGTATGTCTCGAACTTTAAAACATGGGCGTGATTATTTACCCAATTTTTTCCGCTGATACTGAAAGCGATTGGTGTGCTTCTAGCTAACAAGTTTGCCCCATCCTCTGACACAAGCAAAAAATCCCCGTCAAAAATATAGTCTTTGACATAGTCAACTATGCCTGATGCTCCATAGTACGGAATCTCACCGGGCTCTCTAAGATTGCTTGTTATCGGTTTGCGCTGTGAATCAAGATTCTCGGCCACCTCCCCCAAAGTCTTCCATTCCACTTCCCCCTCTTCAAAGGTAAGCAACTTATCGCGATAATAGTTGTATTGCTTTTTGCGGGCGGTCAGCTCGGTGGTCAGCTCGGTGGTCAGCTCGGTGAAGGTGTCGAGAATGCGCACAATCTCCCCCTGTATCGCCAGCGACTTTTCCGGATTATCAGGGCATGGGATGGGGATTGGAATTTTTGCCACCTGATTACTCATAAGCTTGGGGTTCCCCATGCCCGAATAAACATGCTTTTGGGCTTCAGTTGAAAGCCAATAAAATAGAAATTTTAGGCTAAGAGGCAGTGTTCCGTTACCTTTAATCACGCCACAAACATTAGTAATTGAAAATTTCCCCAAACGATAAAAAACCGTGCCAGCATTAGCACCATCTGTTGTCCAACTAACAAACTCGCCATCAAAATCGAAAGTCCCAATTTTTCCGATCATTCCGTTATTTGCTGTTTGAGAGCTATACACAGGATATTCACCAGCGTTTTCAGCCAAATAGCCTTTCGACATAACTCGACCTCGTCGTAATACTGCAACCTCCCCCAACGGCAACCACGCCACCTCAGCCCCATCCAGCAACTTCTCCAAAAATCTGTGTTTATCCGCGTTCATCTGTGGTTCCTATCCCTCAATCTCTGCATCTTTAACCACAGATAAACACAGATGGACACGGATATTTTTATCTCTTTTTAATCTGTGTTGATCTGCGTTCATCCGTGGTTGCTTGCTCATAATTCACCTCCCTGCAACTCCCGTTCAATCTGCTCAATACTGGGCAGGTTGGTTTCCAGGTGTTCAGGCAAGGACTCTTGCAGTTTGTATTCAGCAATGCCCATGGGCTGGGTTTTGTCGCCTAGCGCATATTCCGCCACCACCTTGTTTTTACTCTTGCACAGCAACAGGCCGATGGTGGGATGGTCTTCAGCCGCTTTGACCTGACGATCCACGGCGGTGAGATAAAAGCCCAGTTGCCCGAGGTGTTCGGGCTTGAAATCACCGGCTTTTAATTCAATCACCACATAGCAACGCAGCTTCAAGTGATAAAACAGCAGGTCGATATAGAAATCGTCTCCCCCGACCTCCAGGTGAACCTGTTTGCCGACAAAGGCGAAACCAGCGCCCAATTCCAGCAAAAATTCTGTGACATGGCGTAGCAATGCCTGCTCAATGTCTCGCTCCTGAGCCTCAGCAGCCAGCCCCAGAAAATCAAAACGGTAAGGGTCTTTAAGTGATTCTCGGGCGAGGTCAGATTGTGGCTTGGGCAAGCACTGTTCAAAATTGGTGACGGCAGCACCTTCGCGTTCAAGTAGTCTGGTTTCGATCTGTGTGACCAACACATTGCGCGACCAGCCATGTTCAAGCGCTTTTTGGGCATAGGCAAGGCGTTCTTCTCGTTGTTTCAACTTAGTCAGCAGCACTAGGTTATGCCCCCATGGCAATTGTGCAACAGCCTGTTGCACAAATTCGACATCGCTCCAGGCTTCGGCAAATGCACGCATATATTTTAGGTTTCGTGATGAAAACCCTTTCATATCGGGAAAGGCAGTGCTCAGATCATGTGCCAGCCGTTCTATGACCTTTGAACCCCATCCTTGTGCGTTTTGCCGTATAAGAATATCATTCCCGATCTGCCAATAGAGCATAATCAATTCGCGGTTTACTGCCAGTGTTGCACGCTGCTGGGCAGTGTGAATCCTGTTTTTTAATTCAGCCAGCCAGTCGCCATAGCCTTCGGGCGGCTCCGTCAGTGAAACGGATTTATTTTCCAGCATATCTACTTGCTCCTGATTTTAACCACAGATAAACACAGATGGACACGGATATTTTTCTCTCTTTTTAATCTGTGTTTATCCGTGTTCATCTGTGGTCTTTTTACTCTGTGTTGATCAGCGTTCATCTGTGGTTCCTTTACCATTAACCATTCTTTTGATTTGTACTTTAGGGAAGTGCTGATTTATTGGCGTCCTGCCAAAAATCAGCTCAAGAAAGGAAAAGCGTGGTTTTCCTTTCTCTTACAAATCAAACGCTTACGCTATTGATTTGGCAGCCCGTCCATGGGCTGCACGGAAGCACTGAATAGATCAGCGCTTCCTTAGGGGTGCCAAAATTTATAAGAATCCCTAAATGCAAGCCTGTTGCTTTTAGATAATTAAGTAGTTGTGCCTGATGTCTTTCATTGAGCGATTGCACTGCCTTAATCTCGATAATGACTTGTTGATTAACCAATAGATCAGCAAAGTATTCGCCAATCACTTTCCCCTTGTAGCTAATGGTAATGGATTTTTCTTTCTCTACCTGAAAGCCTGCATCCAACAACTCAAGATGCAATGCATTTTGATAAACCTTTTCTAAAAATCCAGCCCCAAGCGTGTTTGATACATTAAATGCATATCCAATAATTTTTTCAGAAATCGAATTCAATCTGTGTTTACCTGCGTGCATCTGTGGTTCCTTGCTCCTGCGTTTTGCTGTAGTCCCTATCCCTCAATCTCCGCCACAATGGCATCAATCTCCGCCCGCAGGCGGTCAATTTTGGCAACCGTGGTTTTGAGTTCGGCATTGAGCTGGGTAATGTCGATCACCTCGCGGGTGTCTTTTGGCTCTACATAGGCGCTGACGGAGAGGTTGTAGTCGTTTTCCCTGATTTTCTCGAAGGGCACGGTTTCAGCGATATGGTCAATTTTTTCCTTGCTGTCGAAGATGCCCATTATCCGCTCGATATGGGCGTCGGTGAGCACATTGTTGTTGGTCTCTTTTTTGAAGAAATCCTCACCACTGGCGTCAATAAACTGGGTGGTGGTGTCCGTTTTGTGTTTGGATAGCACCAGAATGTTCACGGCGATGGATGTGCCGTAAAACAGGTTGGGCGCAAGCGCAATCACACTTTCCACATAGTTGTTGTCGATCAGATACTGGCGGATTTTCTTTTCCGCTCCGCCACGGTAAAAAATACCGGGAAAGCAAACGATGGCGGCGCGGCCTTTGCTGGAGAGATAATTCAAGGCATGCAGCACAAAGGCAAAGTCGGCTTTGGATTTGGGGGCGAGCACACCGGCAGGGGCAAAGCGTTCATCATTGATTAGGGTGGGGTCATCTGAACCTATCCACTTCACCGAATAGGGCGGGTTGGAGACGATGGCATCAAAGGGTTTGTCATTGCCAAAATGCGGGTCGGTCAGTGTATTGCCTAGCTGAATATTGAATTTGTCGTAGTTGATGTTATGCAGAAACATATTCATACGGGCAAGGTTGTAGGTGGTGTGGTTGATCTCCTGCCCCCAGAAGCCATCTTCGATGATGTGCGCGTCAAAGTGTTTTTTGGCTTGCAGCAACAGCGAGCCGGAACCACAGGCGGGGTCGTAGATTTTGTTAACGCTGGTTTGCTTGTGCATGGCAAGCTTGGCAATCAGTTTGGAGACATGCTGCGGGGTGAAAAACTCGCCACCGGATTTGCCCGCATTGGCGGCGTAGTTGCCAATCAGGAACTCGTAGGCGTCGCCGAACAGGTCGATGTGGTTGTCTTCAAAATCACCAAAATCCAGCCCGGCCACGCCTTTTAACACAGCGGCCAGGCGGCTGTTTTTGTCTTTGACGGTATTACCGAGTCGGATACTGGTGGTGTCAAAGTCGGCAAACAGGCCATTCATGTTGGGCTCGGAAGCGTAACCGCTGGCGGAGGCTTCTATTTCGGTTAAAATTTTGGCCAGATGCGTGTTCAGACTTTCATTGGTGTTGGCGTCGGCAGCGACATTGGAAAACAACTGGCTGGGGTAGATAAAATAGCCTTTAGTTTTAATGGCATCGTCTTTGATTTCCGGGGTGATCACCTCATCGTCCAGTTCTGCATAGTTGATACTGTCGTCACCACCTTCAATGTAATTGACAAAATTTTCACTTATAAAGCGATAGAATAGTGTGCCGAGTACATATTGTTTAAAATCCCAGCCGCTAACTGAGCCACGAACCTCGTTAGCAATTTGCCAAATTTGGCGTTGCAGCACTGCGCGTTGTTGGGTACTAGTCATGGTGCTCCTGTTTTAATTTGTGTTAAAAGGTACCTACTCGCACGGTAATCATTTAGTGGGCGTAGGGTATTGAGTTTTTCAGGCTTGTGCAACATCCATGTTGCACAGAGCTACATGGATGTATACTCTCCGCACATGAAAATAGAGCAAACCATCATGCACCGATAATTTGAAAGTCGACATGCTTTTCTGGCTCAGAAAAGAATGTCTCGCAGGCTATTTTGAATTCTTTGAATGTTTCATAATACTGGTCATATAAGATTTCTTTCTTGAAATATCGCCAGTACCGTTCAATCAAATTAAGATTCGGCGCATACGGCGGTAAAAACACTAATTCAATTCGCGACATTTCAAGAAATTGTCTGACAGCCTTTGATCGGTAGTAGCGTGCATTATCGCAAATGATGTAAATAGTCCCAGCCTTCGGGTAACGTTCTTCAATCGCCTTACAAAGATCAATCGTTGCCTCGCCATTGATGGTGTCATAGAAGCGGCAGACAGTATCCAGAGAATCGATATTGACTGCACCGTTGACATTGAGACGTTGACGCCCGGTATTACTCTGAATCGTGAATTCCACACCACGCTTAATCCAACCACAAGCCATTACAGGATTATGTTGTGGATGAACACCATCCATGAACAATATCAAGTCTTCGGGCTGCTTGTCTTCCTTTAGTTGTTGATATTTCTCAAGGAACTCCAGTTGGGCTTTGCATTAGCTTTGCCGGGTATCAGCTTGGGCTTTTTATAGACATAACCCAAGCGATGCAGCAAGGCTGTCACACCGCGTTCACTATAGCGAACCTGCCAACGCTCTTTAATGTAAGCTGCAACCGATTTAGCGGTTAAGTGAAGATTTTTCTGCAGATATTCATCCAACTCGGTCGCTTCTGAAACCGATAAGAAACTGGCACTTCCAACATGCTGAGTTTGTAGGAGTTTAGCAAGACCACCTTTCTTATATTTTCGATAGTAGGTACGGATTGTATTGCGGTCAATGAGAAGTGCTTCGGCAACGTTTGTTGCTGACCAGCCTGAACCTAAAAGAATGATGGCTTTAACTCGGTCTGCATCACGTTTTTCTCGAAGCTCACCATGGGCTTCGCGCAAATCGGCTAATTCAGTCTCTGGAAGGGTGTAATTCGACATGGCCTTATTTTATATATTTCACTCCATTACGTCATCTTTTTATGCTAAATTCTCATTTGCGAAGAGTATATCTACGCGTCCTGAAAAATCAATACCCTACGCCCAGTGTTTCTAAAGGCGTGAGTAGCTACATTAAAAGTATAAAAAATGTAGCGCTTGCGTTTCATGCATTTGGCAGTACGCTTTATGGACTAACAAAGATTTTCCTGCAACCAGAGTACTAATTTGTCGGCGACGCTTTGTGAAGCTTGATTGAGGGCTTCAACGGCACCACGCGCATTCATGGTGGCAACGGAGTGATGCTCTTGGATATGTCTTACATCGATCACATGCCGCGTTTTGGTATCTAGCAGACGAAATTCCATATTGATACTGACTTCGGAATGGGATTTATCCAAAATAAGTTGCCTAAATTCCAGTAACTCACTTTCAAGTAAATAATCTGCTTTAGACACTGACGCACCACTAACAACGGCTTTAAACATCTCTGCGCTTTGTAGGGTTTGCTGAAATAGCTTACCCAATAATCTGACTGGCGCATCACTCCAGCGACTATACGCATAATGATTGAGTTGGTTTGGGCTATCCGAATAAATAATATCTTGGCTAGTATAGGGTAGTAATGCGTTGATTTGAGTTAGGCGAATAATTTTGGTTTTCGCCTGACAGTGTTTAACGGAAGAATGTACGCCGGTGCTCTGGTAATTAAGTGTATAGGTCTGAATGGGCGGTATTGATTCCACCATGCAAGCATTCAAAAACAACATCGTCACAAAAATACCTAGTATTCGTATCTGTCTCATTGTTCTTCACCCGGCCCTGGTTTGACTTGAGAGCGTTTAAAAAGCAAATCGCCCGGACTATCTTCAAATGACTTCAGCGTGCGCTGCAGGTCATTGGTCAAAAAGGTCATTTGTGTCACGAGCTGATTAAATCCTGTCAAACTGGTACTGAGTTCATTGGATAATTCCTGTCCTAAATCGCCATAACTGGTATTGAGTTTGTCTGACATCGCTTTGACGCTCGCAGCGGCAGTCGCCACTTTGTCAAAGGATACAGTGACGTGTTGCTCCATTTTAATGCCTTGTTTAATCAGTTTTTTGATCGCCGGCAGTTGCTGTCTGACTTCTTTGATCAATCCATTCGTTTCATCAAGCATTTGTTCAAGGTTTTTCAGGTTTTTATCGCTCAACAAATGTACAAATTTATCCATCGCCATCACCGCCTTCCCTGTCATGTCAGTAACCGATTCATCGATGCGGGCAAAAATGGATGGCCGTGCGGGAATCACGGCAATATGGTCTTCGTCGCTCAACAGTAACGGCGAATCTTTTTTACCGCCGCTGAGTTCGATATAGGCTAAGCCGGTCAATCCAAATAATTTGAGTGTGGCCGTCGTATCTTGTTTGATGGGTACACCTTGCTTGATTTTCAACAATAATTCGACTTGTTCGGGATTATCTTTACGCAAGTCGATTTTAGCGACGGTGCCAATATTGACACCGCGATATTTGACAGCCGCATCGGCGCTTAAACCGGCGACCGACTCGGTCATATAAACTTTGTAGTAGGTATAGTCTTGATCGGTACCGTATTTGGCTAACCAATATATAAAATAAATCAGCCCACTTGCCAGTAACACAACAAACAAACCCACGACGGTATAATTTATTCTAGTTTCCATGCCGACTCCGAATACGTCCCCGCTCACCTTTGAAAAAAGCGTCGATAATAGGGTGCGAGTTTTGCATCACCGTGTCTAAATCACCCTCCGCCACCACTTTTTTATCCCCTAATACCGCAAAGCGATCGACAATGGTCCAAATTGAATCCAGATCATGAGTCACCATAACCACCGTCAAACCCAATATGTCACGTAACTCCATGATCAATTGATCAAAGCCTTCTGCACTGACAGGGTCTAAACCCGAGGTAGGTTCATCGAGAAACAATAACTCAGGATCCATGGCCAAGGCCCTGGCCAATCCTGCCCGTTTTATCATGCCGCCGCTTAATTCAGCCGGATATAAGTCTGCGGCATGTTTAGGTAAGCCCACCATATTGAGTTTTATGTTGACAATATCTGCAATCACATCAGACGATAAGTTAGTGTATTCTTGTAGCATGACGGCAATATTTTCAGCCACGGTCAACGATGAATAGAGTGCACCTGATTGAAACAGAATACCCCATCGGCGGCGTAATTGTTCAGCCTGAAATGGATTTAACGCCATAACATCATAGCCGAGTACCGTAATTGACCCTGCCTGAGGACGCAATAATAAAATAAACTCGCGCAATAAGGTCGATTTACCTGAACCGCTCCCGCCCAGCAAACCATAAATTTCACCTGTATTGACGGTTAAAGACACGCCATCATGCACGACATTATCACCAAACCGGGTCACAATATTACGGGCTTTAATGATGACAGACATTCAAATACCTAACTCGGTCAAAATCACGGAAAAAACAGCATCGCAGGCAATCACTAGAAAAATGGCATTGACCACACTGATGGTGGTGTAACGGCCGATACTTTCGGTATCCCTAGCCACCTGAAAACCATTAAAACAGCCAACCACCGCAATCAACCAAGCAAAAAACGGACCTTTGCCAATACCAATCCAGACATGCTTAACCGCCAATACATTCTGCAAACGGTGAAGGAATTCATTAAATGATAAGTTTAAATGCAGGTTCGAAATCAGCATCCCCCCCGCAATACCAATGATATCGGCAAAAAAAATCAGCAAGGGTAAGGCCAGCATCAAGGCAATCATGCGTGGTAAAACCAAAAAACGATGTGGCTCAAACCCCATAGTCCGCATGGCATCAATTTCTTCGGTCAGTTTCATGACACCTAATTGTGCGGTATAAGACGATCCGGTTCGGCCGGCGACAACAATTGCCGTAATCAACGGCGCTAATTCGCGGGTGATAGAAATGCCAATCATATCGACGATAAAAATATTGGCGCCAAATTTTTCCAATTGCACTGCGCCTTGGTAAGCGATGACAACACCAATCAGGAAGCTGGTCAATGCAATAATCGGTAACGCCTTAAAGCCGGCATCATCGATATTTTTGATAATGGCTTTAATTCGGAATGCGCTAGGATGACGCAGAGAATAGAGAAAATGAATAAAACTCTCACCGATAAAGGCTAAAAAATTTGCTAACGTGTACCACACGCCAACACAGCGTTTGCCAATATCATCCAAAACAGAAACAATCGCTGAGGGTTGAGCGGGGCTTTCTGATGCGGCCTCAACCGTTCTGTGTTTTTGCAGCAAATCGTACAAGCGTACAAAATCCTGGCTTTGGCCTCTGAACTCAACCGTGCAACCTTGTTTTTTTAGCTGTTCAAGTGCCTGTATATGAAGCAACATTCCTGCCGTATCAATTCGTCCAATCTCAGAAACATCCCACTGCAAAGTAACGTTATGCAAGGATCTAATGCATTTCTGTAATAATGGCTTCAGTTCCCCAAGTAAATCGGCATGCCAATCGCCACGACTCGTCCAAACTGCCGTCTCTGAAGAGGTTTTGGTACAAGCTAAATGGGGTAATAACGTCCTTGTTTCTGTCATTTAATCGGCAGATGTCTCTTTGCGGGCGTCCTTCGCCAGTTTTAAGTAATAATCATGTAACAATTTCAATTCTTTTTCTTCTAATATTTCAAGGTCGATAAGATCATTTTTTGCCCCTTCCTGCGCACGAATGAGCTCATCCAGTTTAATATGCAGGGCTTTACTGTCTCTGTTTTGCGTATGCTGGATCAAAAAAACCATCAAAAAAGTAACAATGGTTGTCGCCGTGTTGATAATCAATTGCCAGGTATCTGAAAAACCAAATACGGGACCACTCAACATCCACAGTAAAATAACCCCCAATGCACTGTTGAAAGCAATGGGCTTACCTGTCATGTCTGATGCAAGCCGGCAAAAATGATCAAATCGATCATTCCATTTTTCGTGATTACCAAAAAAGAAATCCAAAATAATCGGGTAAACCTCAGGCTGTAATATTTTATTTTTTTCTGCCATTTCAACCCCTCTTGAGCATATTAAAAACCTCTTAACTGTATACCGCTCAAATAAAATTTACAATTATACTTTTCGTGTAACTACTCACCCCTTCAGACACATTGGCCGTAGGGTATTGATTTTTCAGGCTTGTGCAACAAGGATGTTGCACAGAGCTACATGGATGTATCTACGCGTCCTTAAAAATCAATACCCTACGGCCTCTAAATGATTACCGTGCGATTAGTTACCTTTTCGTATAGGCATTCGACACCATCAATACTTGATTTTGAATAATTTGCCCATAAAAATATTTTGTAAACGCAAACGATTCCGGTTAATATTTCTCCTACAGAAAATGGTTTTGACTCCATACAATTAAACTCAAAATCAATGGTGAAGACGATGGATATAGCTCATTCGAGCGAAACCCGCCGAGATTTCGCTTCTGTTGTATTTTTTGCACTGACACTCTTTATGAGTGCGTCTTTAATGTTTATTTTGCAGCCCATGTTCGGCAAGCTGCTATTACCCGCGCTAGGTGGCGCCGCATCAGTCTGGAACACCTGTATGGTGTTTTACCAAACATTGCTTTTTGTGGGCTATTTATATGCCCATTACCTGACGCGCCATTTCCCCCCGAAACAACAAATCCGCGTACACAGTGGGTTATTACTGTTGAGTTTGCTCTTTATACCCATCGGCATTGTGCAAACTGAAGCACCACCCACAGACAACACCCCTGTATTTTGGCTATTATCCGTCTTATTTGGCAGCATCGGATTACCCTTTTTCATTTTATCGACCACCTCGCCGCTGATTCAAAAGTGGTTTTCCTGTCTCGGCCACGCCCATAGCAGCGACCCTTATTTTCTGTCTATCGCCAGCAACAGTGGCAGTTTACTGGCTTTACTCAGTTATCCGCTCATCTTTGAATCGCAGCTAGGTCTCTCCGATCAACAACGTTTCTGGAGCATGGGATTTGTGTTGCTATTGGCTTTAGTGTTGCTTTGTATGGCTTTTTATAAGCAGAGCCGGCAAGATATTGCTCTAATATTCAAACCAGCCGCTCACCTTCTCTCAAAACCGAACCTGGCCCAACAACTGTATTGGTTGATTTTAGCGCTGGCACCTTCCAGCTTGCTGATCGGAACAACACATTATCTCAGTACAGACATCGCGTCCGTTCCTCTGTTGTGGATTATTCCACTTGCACTTTATCTGCTGTCATTTATTCTGGTATTTTCCCGCTATAATGACAGCCTCCACCCCTGGATTTCGCGGTTGCAACCGTGGATAGTTGTTCCCTTCCTAATTTATTTTTTGTCTGACGAAAAACTGGCTGATTACAGCCTGGAGCTGATATTACACCTGCTCATCTTTTTTATCTGCATCATGTTCTGTCATGGCGAATTAGCACGCCGCAGACCCCAACCTGAATATTTGACCCAATATTATTTAATCATGTCCTTAGGTGGGATGTTAGGCGGTGTTTTTAATAATTTTGTAGTGCCTTTTGTGTTTGACGATTTATATGAATATCCATTGATGATTATCACAGCACTGATGCTAAATACCGTAACAAAAAAACGCCATGCCCCTATTCCTAAAAAAATATTCCTGGTATCGCTACTGCTTTATTTGATGTTTTTTGGCTTGATTGTTTATCAATACCATCAAGATATTGCCAACAACGCACTCATTGCCCTCATTGTCATCGCGATTCTCAGCAACTATTTCATGTTTCATAAAAACATGCTGTACCTCTTTTTATACAGCAGCCTGTTGGTCTCCTGTACCACGTCATTCACCCAACAAAACGAACAAACCTTAATGAAAACACGTAATTTTTATGGCGTGTTGAGTGTGACGCAAACGACACTGCCTAACAACGATAGCGGGCTGGAGAATGATATTCTGCACGCCATGTATAGCGGAACCACGCAACATGGCGCGCAACTGGTCAATAATAATAATCAATGTACCCCGATCAGTTACTATAGTGTCCAAGGGCCGATTGGCCAGGTATTTCAGGCTTATCAAGATAGCAGTACAGACTGGAATATCGGCATCGTAGGACTGGGCAGTGGTGCATTAGGCAGCTATGCGACACCGAATCAACATTGGCATTTTTATGAATTAAACCCCGCCGTTATCCGCATGGCGACCACGCCTGCCTATTTCAGTTATCTGCAGGATTGTATGTCGCAGTATGCGATCTATCCTGGTGATGCCCGGTTGACGTTGGACAAACAAGCTAACCAGCATTTTGACCTACTGGTCATTGACGCCTTTACCTCAGATGCCATTCCCACTCATTTGTTGACCCGGGAAGCCATTGAGCTTTACCTGGCACGTTTAACTAAAAACGGTATCCTCGCTTTCCATATTTCCAACCATTATCTTGATCTTGAACCGGTTTTAGCTGACCATGCCCACCAGTTAGGGCTTTATGGTCTGATTCAAAAACACCGCCCGCAAAGCAAATCGCAGATTTTTGCCTCTGACTGGGTTTTATTGTCAAAAAATATGACTATCTTCAGTCCCTTGTTGACTCAAACACAACACCAGTGGCGCCAATTAGCGACAAATACAACGTTCAAGCAGAGTTGGACAGATGACTTCACCAGCCTGATCAGTGTTTGGAAGCATTAGCGGAGTACCCATTGATAGCATTTTACTACCACCTTGCCGCTGTTCGTGTTGTCAAATTTCAGAAAATGCTTCGTTATCCAGCATGATCCCGTGTATCCCTTTTGCGATAGCGATCGCTATAGGGATAATTGGACATTTTACGTATATTAGTGTTTAATAATGTTCTGTTCTATTTACGGAAAAGATCATGATTTTCAGACAATTTTTTGAACCAGTTAGTAGCACCTATACTTATTTACTCGGTTGCGAATACAGCGGTAACGCTATCTTGATTGATACGGTCGCAAGTCAAACAGATTTTTATATTCAACAATTGGATGAGCTGGATCTGGACTTGATCTATACCGCAGAAACGCATGTCCATGCCGATCATATTACGGCGGCGGCTATCTTGCGCGAACGTATAGGCAGTAAAAGCATCGTCCACCGCGATGCAGGGGCCTTATGCGCCGATTTATTGGTCACCGATGGCGTCATCTTGCAGGTAGGTGAAATTATCATCAAAGTACTGCATACGCCGGGACACACGAATGGTTGTGTCAGCTATTTGCTGGATGATCGTGTATTTACCGGTGATTGTCTGTTGATTAACGGCTGCGGCCGCACCGATTTTCAGCAAGGCGATGCCAAAACCATGTATGAAAGCATCACCCAAAAACTGTTTACCTTGCCTGATGATACGCTGGTTTATCCCGGCCACGATTATAAAGGCATGACGGTTTCGACGATAAAACAGGAAAAAGCGTTAAATTCGCGCCTGGGCAATCAAAAAAGCCGTGAAGAATTTATCGAAATCATGAACAACCTCAACCTGCCCTACCCTAAATTTATCAACGAAGCCTTACCGGCCAATCAATCTTGTGGACAAGTTGAGGCTGACGACGGCCAGATTGTTCAAGGCTAAGGGCGCCCAAACATGACGCTTATTGCGCTATTATCGATTGTTATCGGCATTTTGCTGGGTTTACTCGGTGGCGGCGGCTCAATTCTGACCGTGCCTGTTCTAGTCTATCTAGCCGAGCTTTCGGCCCAGAAAGCCATCGTCACCTCATTGATTGTAGTATGCCTCACCAGCCTGATTGCGGTGGTTCAACATGCCCGTCATCGCCGTGTCTGTTGGAAGACGGGGCTTACCTTTGGTATCGCCGGCATGCTGGGTGCATTTTTTGGTGGCCAATTATCCGCTTATATCCCCGATCCTATCTTGCTGGTGCTGTTTGCACTGATCATGATCATAGCTTCGATCTCGATGATTCGGAAACCCAAAAATGCACAAGCACCGGTACAAAATTGCGAAGAAAACTTCTGCCCAAAAAATCTTCCTGTTTCGGCGATTTTGTTGGATGGTGTCCTGGTGGGCCTAATTACCGGGTTAATCGGTGTCGGCGGCGGCTTTTTACTGGTTCCGGCATTGACATTGTTGGCAGGCCTTCCGATTCAGGCTGCGATTGGCACATCCTTGTTTATCATCGTATTGCAGTCAATTTCAGCATTAGCCGGTCATGCAGGTCATATTGATTTAAATATTCCACTCACAGCGACAGTTACACTCTGTGCCATTCTAGGCAGTTTTGTCGGCAGCTATTTATCCCGCATCATCCACACGCATTATCTAAAACCGGGCTTTGGTGTATTTGTATTATTGCTAGGCAGTTTTTTGCTTTATCAAGAAATGTCACAACAATTGATCACACAAATCCATGATTTAATCATCCAGCATCAGGAATTTCTGCTCGGCGGTCTGAGCATTTTATTCATCCTGGCATTTTACCGTTTTTGGGCTTGGTTACATTAACTTCGATCTACACGCCTAATCAGCGAATATTGATAGCCTCTCAAGTCAATAATGGTGCAATAACTAAGGATACAATCGACATCAGTTTAACCACGATATTAAGCGAAGGTCCTGAGGTATCTTTGAAAGGATCTCCCACAGTATCACCACAAACAGCAGCCTTATGTACATCACTGCCTTTACCACCATAAGCACCGCCTTCAATCAGTTTTTTAGCATTGTCCCAGGCACCACCGGCATTTGCCATAAACAAGGCCATCAAGACCCCCGCTAGCAGGGATCCTGCCAGCAAGCCGCCTAATGCTTCTTTATTCAACAAAAAACCCACCAACACCGGCGTTGAAATCGTGACTAAACCTGGCAAAATCATTTCCCGCAACGAGGCTTTAGTTGAAATTTCGATACAGCGGGCCGAATCGGGTTTAACATCACCTTCCATCAGGCCTTTGATTTCACGAAATTGACGACGCACCTCTTCCACCATCGCCTGCGCTGCTTTGCCTACCGAATCCATCGTCATCGACGCAACCAGAAAAGGCACTGAACCACCAATAAATAAACCAATCACAACGAGCGGATTCAATAAATCGATTTTGTCCAGATGAGCTGCCTGGGCATAGGCGGAAAACAGTGCTAACGCCGTCAATGCCGCCGAACCAATCGCAAACCCCTTCCCCACCGCTGCAGTCGTGTTGCCAATCGCATCAAGCGAATCGGTTATTTTTCGCGTTTCAGGGCCTAATTCAGCCATTTCACTGATACCGCCGGCATTATCGGCAATCGGCCCATAAGCATCCACCGACATCGTGACACCTGTCGTCGCCAACATGCCCACGGCGGCAATGCCGATACCATATAACCCGGCTGAATAATAAGACACAAATATCGCCACACAAATCCCCAAAATAGGCAATACAACCGAACGCATACCAATACCCAATCCTGCAATAATATTAGTAGCGGGCCCAAACTTAGAGGCTTCAGCAATTTTTTCAATCGGGCTTTTTGCGGTGTAATAATCGGTTACACGACCGATAAACACGCCAGCCAATGTGCCACCAAACAGGGCCCAGAATGGCCCATCCACCGATGTTATCCGTTCGTCGTGATAAAACTGAATGCCAGTTTGATGAATCAAAACATAAGCCATGCCAAGAAATAACAGCGCCGCAATCCAGGTTACAGCTTCTAAGGCATGTGCCGGATGACGATTTTTTAAAACCTGCATCGCCAACACGCCGATGATCGAAGAAAAAAGTCCTAATACAATCAACGCAATAGGTAAAATCAATGCTTTTGTCTGCATGACGTCGCTATCGACAAAATTTGTCGCAGCCGATGCGATCACGATAGAAGCCACCACCGAACCAACATAAGACTCAAAAATATCGGCCCCCATCCCTGCCGTATCGCCGACATTATCGCCGACATTATCGGCTATCGTTGCAGGATTTCGGGGGTCATCTTCAGGGATGCCGGCTTCGACCTTACCGACCAAATCCGCACCCACATCGGCTGCTTTGGTGTAAATGCCCCCGCCAATACGCGCAAACAAAGCAATCGATGACGCCCCCATAGCAAATCCGCTCATGATGGAATAATTCGCCACTTTAGAAGGATCAATCAATAGAAAAACGATCGCCAAGCCGGTCAGCCCCAAAGAGGCAACCGAAAGCCCCATCACCGAACCACCACCGAAAGCGATCATCAGCGCCGCACCCATACCTTGCTGATTGGCCGCCGCAGAGGTTCTGACATTGGTCTTTGTGGCCGCCTTCATACCAAAAAAACCGGCCAGCATAGAGCAGGTCGCACCGCCTAAAAAGGCAAAAGCAGTCGCCGGATTGATTTTAAAGTAAATCAAACTCGCCACAATCAACACAAAAATAACCAGAATCCGGTATTCTGCTTTTAAAAACACCATGGCGCCTTCGTGAATCAAGTCGGCAATCTGTTGCATTTTTTCACTGCCTGCATCGACTTTTAGAATCAACCTATAAATAATAAATGCCAATAACAAGCCACCTGCTCCGGCAATCGGCGCGGCTGCTGTAAAAATTTCGATATTCAAAGGAATTCTCCTGTTGTCAATACACGTAACTAATGCGTAAATTGTTCAAAACGGGTTTCTTTTTCCAGCAATTCCTTTTGCAACATAATGCTCAATTTAGGGGTGATGATTTCGTTTTTTGTTAAATAATTTAATGTTTCCTGTTCTTTCAGCAAGATCGTTTTTTCGCCTTGTTGCAGATTATAAGCGGTAACGAGTTCATAATTTTCTTCAATCATCAAATCGAGATTTCGTTTCGTATTCTCTGCAATTTTTTGATACAACTTAATCGTTTTCTGCAACGCTTCAGCGTCATCAAATATTTCTTTGAGACTAGGGGCTGTTGCCGTTTTGAAAATCCCCCTAGTGTTCGGCAGGTTTTGAAGGTGGGCAATGGCATCCTTTAACAATTTATACTGGACGCGGTAATACACATACAATTCCTGAGGCGTCAATAACGGCGAAGGTAAAAACAAAATACGCCGGATAAAATTGATCAGTGCCTCAATCATATCGACCGGAAAGCGTTCGTTGATGGATTTTAATTGTGGCTGCCCTTTCTCTACCCGCTTCATTTGAATATCCAAAAGATTCAGTATTTTTTTGTAGATTTTTTCATTAATTTCGCCACGTCGATAAATTTCCTGCAATTTGGCTTTTTCGGTACCCAAAACAAAAACGCGCAACAATCTTTCAGACTGTTTCCTATCATCACCAATTTTTTGGCGGAACTCTTGCATGACTTCATCATGTTTTTGCTGATAGATTTTAATCAGCTGGCTATACAGGCGTTGGGTTATTTTTTTCTCCAACAACAAGCGATCTAGTGTTTTTATTACCTCATCGAAAATCAATGCCTTACTTTTAAAATACCCTACCTCTTCAAATTCAGTCAAAGCATCGATCTTCAAGCTGTGAATGACTTTTTCAATACTCAACGCTTTAACTAATAGCGTAAAATAAATGCAGCCAATGACAATCGCAGTCAAAAATTCCTTGATAGTAAACGCATACTGCCATTGCGGCAGAGTTAAATCATCCGGAATCAACAACACCATGATGACCGCTAAAGAGCCGCGCAAACTTCCCCAAGACAATAAATGCATCCACCGTAATGGAATCGGCTCTTCTTTTTTGATCAGATTGAGAAACCCCAATGCCGGATAAATAGCCACCGCACGACCAATCATGACGATCACAATCGCAATCGCAATTGGCATCACTGCAATATGCAAGGAAATAGATTGTTCAACGAACAACAGCCCCATCAAAATAAACACCAATGAATTGGCGATAAAGGCGAAATATTCCCAAAACTTCTCCATATATTCTTCAACACCCGATGACATTTTATAACGCCCAAAATTACCAATGACCATCGATGCCACCATGGTCGCGATAATGGGTGAAAAGTGCATAAAATGCCCTGCAATCACGATATGCTCGGAAATCACTTCCGTCAAAATAAACGTAAAGTGGGCAACCAGCAGCGTCAATGTAATTTCCAGATGTTCATGCCCTCTTACCCATTCGATCATCTTGGAAAACAAAAAACCCATGAAAAGACCGAATAAAACCCCGCCAAACAGCATAATACAAAAATCCAGTCCCCCGTCGACCAATGCGCTCCAGCTGGTTGCTCCGGTAGACATAACACCCAGGATAACCAAAAAAGCAGCGAATGCTGTTCCGTCATTGAGCAGACTTTCCCCTTCGAAGATTAAGGTTAAACGCCTTGGTGCGCCATATTGTTTAAACAATGCCAAAACGGCAACCGGGTCAGTCGCTGAAATAATGGCGCCAAACAACAACATGACCATAAGCGGTACATGAAAGCCGAGATAATTAAAGATATAGTAGCCAGCCACGCCAATAAATGCCGTCGATAACAATAAACCGACGATGGCTAACAGACTGATAGCCCGGATATTGGCCAGCATGTCATCAATCTTGATGTTGTAGGCCGACTCAAAAATCAGGATGGGAAGAAAAACAAAAAACAGTAATTCCGGCGTTAAATCAAGGCTGGTGATAAAAGAAAAGCTTTCGATACTGGCCAATGGCACCAATAAAGACCCCACAATCACCAACAAAACGGTGTACGGAAGTTTTATCTTTTCAGCAATGACATAAACAGCCAATGAAATCAGTATCAAACTGAATAACGACAGGAACACATCAAGATTCATTAATTCACCATTCCTTCAACGAGATGAAAAATAGACGCTTTGCACATGTGTTGTATTTACCCATAGTTGACTTTTTGTCGAAAACAGATGAAAAAGCGGCGACTAGGCGATGAAAATGCATATGCGAAGCGTTTATATGCCAAAAGCACCATTTTACTGTGAAACGCCCCCCCGGATAAAACTTATTTAGATTCCTGTTTTCCGCTTACAGCGTTGTTTGTACCATAAAAAAACACCGTCGCAGCAATCACCGCCGCTGGCGCCATCAGCAAGTTGACAACAGGAATAGTAATGCCCAGCACCACAATCCCACCAAAGATCAGAGCAGATAAACGATTTTTTTGTAAAACCTGACGCTGTTCACTGAACAACAAACCTTTATTTTCCAATGGATAGGCCATATATTCGAGCGCACAGCCCCACGCACCAAATAACGCCCACAACAGCGGCGCAATCAAGTTGACCACCGGTATCACAAATAACAGCAACAAAGGCAGCATTCGACTCAATAAATAGCCGATACGCTTTATCTCGGCCAAGAGTACTTTAATCATCGGCTGCTCTTCAATATCGACCTTGTCGCCACTTAACAATTCTTCCGTTCTGGCCGCAAGGTGACTATAAAAGGGTGACGCGATCAAATTGGCTACCAAGGTAAAGGTAAAAAAGCCGGTCATCAAAAAACTGATGAAAAACAACGGCCACAGCAACCATTCCAGCCAGGAGAGCCAGTCAGGTATCGCAGAGTTGATCAGATCAGTCAGGTAAAAATATCCTAATACAAACAAGCCACTGTACAGTAAAATATTGATCAGCAAAGGTAATAAAAAGTATTTTCTAAGCTCTTTACGCATTAACCATTGAAACCCTTTTAACAAGCATTGAATGGCAAAAAGCGGATTTTTCTGTTGTGCTGTCAATTCAAACATTGAAGACTCCTCTGAAAATGCACCTTTGAAATAAAAACCGATGACAAATCGACGTAAAACCAAGCAATATAGTAAACTATTGGCCTGATTATCTTAAAAATACATTATGACCGAAAACGTACACGCACACGAAATTGAAAAATTTGGCGCCCAGGCGGAACGCTGGTGGGATCCTGATGGTGAATTTAAAACCTTGCATCAAGTCAACCCGTTGCGATTGCAATTTATCCAAAAATACGCTGATATTGCAGGCAAGCGCATCGTCGATGTCGGTTGTGGCGGCGGTATTCTGACCGAAGGATTAGCTCGCGCCGGCGCCGATGCATTAGGTATTGACTTAAGTGAGGATTTAATCGATATCGCCGAATTACACAGCCTGGAGTCGGGGGTTCAGGCAAAATATCAGAAAATAAGCGCCGAACAATTGGCCGCAGAACAACCGGAAAGTTTTAATCATGTTACCTGCATGGAAATGCTGGAACATGTTCCAGATCCGGGCGCCATCATTAAAGCATGTAGCCAATTAGTCAAACCGGGTGGCATGGTATTTTTCTCGACCCTGAACCGAGTACCTAAAGCCTGGTTGCTGGCCATCGTCGCGGCAGAACATTTGCTAAAAATGGTTCCAAAAGGCACCCATGAGTATAAAACCTTCATCAAGCCTTCCGAACTCAGCCAATCGGCCCGCGACGCCGGCCTGGAGTTACGCGGCATGACCGGAATTGAATACAATCCCATCAGTAAACGCTTTCGCTTAGGCCGTGACATCAGTGTTAATTATATTGCTGCCTACCAAAAGCCCGAATAGCTAAAGACATGCAATCATTACAACCGGCTTGCATCTTATTTGACCTAGATGGCACTTTAATCGATACTGCGCCGGATTTACTCACCTGTTTAAATCTAGCGCTTAAGCAGCATCAAGCCACAACCATCGATGAAAATAGTCTGCGTCCCTATATTTCCTATGGCGCATTGGCAATGATCGAACGTGCACTGCCAAATTGTAATGACGATAGCAAACAGACAATCTTGCACACCATGTTAGATTTATACCAACACAACATCGCCGTCCATAGTCGCTATTTTGATGGTATGGAGCAAGTTCTCGATGAACTCGACAGCCACAACATAAAATGGGGTATTGTCACTAACAAGCGGGAACGCTTTACCTTGCCTCTAATGTCGGCATTCGGCTTAGATCGGCGCGCTGCCTGCATTATCAGTGGCGATACCACAACTAACAGCAAGCCGCATCCTGAGCCAATGCTAAAAGCCTGCGCTAAAGCCAATACACCGCCAGAGGCTTGTATTTATATTGGTGATGCCAAACATGATATAGAAGCCGGAAAAAACAGTGGCATGATGACAATGGCAGCGCTCTATGGCTATTTAAAGCCCGATGACAAACCTGAGTACTGGGGAGCGGATATCCTAATTGAATCTCCCCAACATCTTTCAGACTGGATACAAACACACTTATGCAATTAACCGATCACGTTATCTTAATCACCGGTGCCGGCGGCGGTCTCGGGGGCACTGCGGCTCTCGCCCTGGCAAAACAAGGCGCGCATATTATTTTGCTGGATAAAATCATCCCTAAAATAGAACAGGTTTATGACCGGATTGTCGCGGCCGGCGGCGTTGAACCGACCTTGTATCCATTTGACTTAGCCGGTGCCAATGAACAACAGTATCAAGAATTAGCTGATACGCTGGAAACTCAATATGGCAGCCTGCAAGGATTACTGCATTCGGCCAACGACTTGAGCGCCTTCAGCCCAGTTGAAACGATTCGCCCGCACGAATGGGCACAAACCTTAAGCGTCAACCTGAATGCACCCTTTTTGCTGACCCAGAAACTATTGCCGCTACTCAAAAAAAGCGCACAGGCCAGCATCGTTTTCACATCCGATGACTCGATTCAATCCTATCCAGCCTATAAAGGCGCTTATGGCGTTTCCAAACTAGCACTGGAAGGCTTTGCCAAAACCCTGGCGGCCGAACTGGAAAGTCGTAATCAGGTGCGAGTCAATATTTTATATCCTGGCTTGGTCGATTCACCAATGCGCAAAAAAGTTTATCCGGCCGAAAACAAATCCCGTCTGGCACCGATGAACTCGCTGGATCGATTGTATGTCTATCTGTTCAGCAATCAAAGTCTCGGCATGACCGGACAGACCTTTTCAGCACAAACCTTTAATCCATCTTAAATTATGTCAGAAAGAGAAGTTGTTACCTTAACCCGTGATGTCAACGTCATTACCATCCCCGATGGCAATCATGGCACTTTAAGTAAAGGCCATGAAGTGACCATTCATCAATCTTTAGGCTCCAGTTATACCGTCATTACCGAGCACGGCCATATGGTACGCATTGCTGGCAGTGATGCCGATGCATTGGGCAAAGAACCCCATGAATTACATACTCTGGTCGAAGACACCTCGCCGGAAGCTGTAGAAAAGAACTGCTGGGAAGTCATGAAAACAGTTTATGACCCGGAAATCCCCGTCAACATCGTCGATCTTGGCCTGGTCTATGACTGCAAGGTCACGCCAGCCGAAAATGGTGAAGGCAATGATGTTCATGTCACGATGACCTTAACGGCCCCCGGTTGCGGCATGGGTCCTGTTATCCAAGGCGATGTTGAAAAAGCGATTCGAGCATTGCCAGGCGTCAACTCGGTCAATGTCGAAGTGGTTCTAGACCCACCCTGGTCTCGGGAAATGATGTCTGAAGTCGCACAGGTTCAATTGGGACTGTTTTAACTTATTGACTGATGTTACGCAGACGTAACTTGTATGATGAATTTACAAGAAGAATTAACCTTAACCATGTAGGGGCAATTCATGAATTGCCCCTACGGATCAGAAGCTGGGTTTAAGTCTCATCATAACGATAAATTCCGTAACCGCAACGCATTAAAAATCACTGAGACCGAACTAAAACTCATCGCCGCTGCCGCAATCATAGGCGACAGCAGAATACCAAAAAACGGATACAATATTCCAGCAGCAACCGGTACACCCAAACTATTATAAAAGAATGCAAAGAACAAATTCTGGCGAATATTACGCATAGTGGACACACTCAAGCGACGCGCTTTCACGATACCCATTAAATCACCTTTTACCAATGTCACATCCGCACTTTCCATAGCCACATCCGTCCCCGTTCCCATCGCGATTCCCACATCAGCCTGTGCTAGTGCCGGCGCATCATTGATTCCATCTCCTGCCATGGCGACCACTTTCCCTTGACTCTGTAATTGTTTAATCACCTGGGCTTTTTGTTCGGGCAAAACCTCTGCAACAACATCATCGATGCCCAGACGCGCAGCCACCGCATTTGCACTGGTCAGGTTATCCCCCGTCAACATAACGACTTTGATATTCAAATCATGCAACGCTTTTAATGCCTTAGCGGTTGTCGCTTTGATTGGATCAGAAACTGCAATTAAACCAGCTGCCTTGCCATCAATACCGACAAACATGACCGTTTCGCCATTTTTACGCAAATTTTCTGCATCCCGGGTCAGAGCTTCGATATTGATTCCCATTTCCTGCATTAACCGGGAATTGCCTAATGTCACTGTATGGCCATTGACCTGCCCTTGCACACCTCGGCCCGTCAGCGCTTGAAATGCCATAACGTCTGATAAATCGACCCCTCTCGATAAAACATCTTGAACAATAGCCTCAGCTAATGGGTGCTCACTCGCACGCTCTAAACTGCCAATCAGCTGTAAAAACGTCTTTTCATCAATATCGGCTACTGGTTTCACCTGGGTTAATTTAGGCTTTCCTTCCGTCAATGTTCCGGTCTTATCCACCACTAAGGTGTCAACTTTTTCCATCAATTCCAATACTTGTGCATTTTTAATCAAGACCCCAGCAGTCGCTCCGCGGCCAGTGCCTACCATGATAGACACGGGTGTGGCCAAACCTAAAGCACAAGGACAGGCAATAATCAGCACAGCCACGGCATTCACCACGGCATGCGCCAGACGTGGTTCCGGCCCAAACCACCACCAAATAAACAATGTCAATAAAGCAATTAAAATGACTAAAGGCACAAAATACCCTGCGACAGTATCCGCCAGTTTCTGAATCGGCGCCCGACTACGTTGCGCTTCACTCACCATCTGAACGATCTGAGCTAGTAGTGTTTCGCGCCCCACTTTTTCCGCTTCAATCAGCAAACTGCCAGTACCATTAACTGTCGCCCCTATAACATGGTCGCCCGGTTTTTTACTGACTGAAAGTGGCTCACCCGTCACCATCGACTCATCGACAGTCGAATGCCCTTCCAATACAATTCCGTCCACTGGGATTTTTTCACCCGGTTTAACTCTTAATCGATCGCCGACCTGCACCTGCGCCAGTGGAACACGCTCTTCATCGCCTTGTGCATTAACTCGTGTCGCCGTTTTTGGCGCCATTCCCAACAATAACTTAATCGCCGCACTGGTTTGGCTGCGCGCTTTTAATTCCAAAACCTGGCCTAATAAGACCAACGTTGTAATAACGGCGGCAGCTTCAAAATAAACACCGACCGCGCCACTTTCATCACGCATAATAGCGGGAAAAACATTAGGCCAAAACGTGGCGACCAGACTATATCCCCATGCCACACTGATACCGAGTGAAATCAAGGTAAACATATTTAAATGACGATTAATGATGGATGCCCAGCCTTTTTGAAAAAAAGGCCATCCACACCACCACACGACCGGTGTCGCCAAAACAAATTCAATCCATTGAATGGTTTGAGTTGTCAGTTTGCCAGCTAATAACCCAGGCATTAAATCATGACCCATCGCCAGAATAAATAGCGGTAAAGTCAACCCTAGCGCAATCCAAAATCGCCGCATCATGTGCATAAGTTCGGCATTGTCTTCATCATCGGCCTGAATTTCTCTAGCCTCCAACGTCATACCACAAATAGGACAATCACCGGGAGCATCACGCACGATTTCAGGATGCATGGGACAAATGTATTGAATCGTCGATGCCTCATCAGTGATATTGACAGGTTCTAGTGTCATGCCACAAATAGGACAATCTCCCGGATGATCTTGTCGGACTTGTGGATGCATGGGACACACATATTGCCCACTCGGGCTTGCTAAATGATGAGTTTTTTCTTGTGTGTCCTTGTGTTGACAACAAGAAGAGTTATTTTTCCGCTCATGCTGATGTGCCATATTTAAATGTCCTGTTTTTTAGTTAACTCGATATTTATTCGCCAAATTTATCAAATAGAATATTAGGGGCTGTTGCCGTTTTGAAAATCCCCCTTGAAATTCAATAACTCCGCCACATAGATTGTTTATTTTGACTCAAAAACAAGCAAACTATGCCGCGACAACTGCTTACGGATGAACTTTGGGAGAAACTGAAGATAATTATGTTGAAAATGGGAATTTATGACAAACCTTGTCTTCGAAAAACAGTCGAAGGTATTTTTATCGCTTGCGAGTAGGTTGTCCCTGGAGAGATTTACCCACGGCTTTTGGTAATTGGAATGCGGTATATAAACGATTCAATGACTGGTCTCGTAAAGAAAAACTGATGGGTATTTTTAACGCCTTGGTTGTTGATCCAGACCTGGAATGGGAATTTATTGATGGGAGTATTGTGAAAGCACATCAGCATAGTAGTGGTGCGGCCTGTGAACAAGAAACAGCGATAGGAAATCTGTCGCCGGGAACACCAGTAAAATTCATATGGCCGTTGATGCCTGTGGTCTTCCTATTCATTTCTCAGTGACAGGCGGCGAAGTTCATGACTGTAAAGAAGCACCGAAATTAGTTGCAGAGCTCCCAAAAGGTGACTATATAGTTGCTGACAGAGGCTATGACTAAAGACAAAGGGCTGTTCCTGTTATCCCAAGAAAAAGAATTCAACTCGGGAAATGATGAAATGGATTGGTGTCTCTACAAATATCGCCATCTCGTTGAAAATGTGTTTGCAAGACTTAAGCATTTCAGAGCGATCGCCACGCGATATGACAAACTCAAACGAAATTTTGAAGGCTCTATCGCTCTGGCTTGCGCCTTTTTATGGTTACCTATGTGAAATGGCAACAGCCCCTATTTTCATCGACACCCAAATCATTCAGCATGTCTTGTACGGCGTTGATCATCGGCGGTGGGCCACAAAGATAATATTCACAATCTTCCGGTGCCGGATGCGACTTTAAATAATGCTCATACAATATTTGATGGATAAATCCAGTCGGCCCTTGCCACGCATCTTCCGGTTGGGGATCTGACAGACCTATCGTCCAACTGAAATTCTCATGCTCTTTCGCCAAACGATCGAAATCTTCCCGGTAAAAGACTTCGGCCAAACTACGCGCGCCATACCAATATGAAATCTTACGCTGTGTCTTAAGCCGTTTCAGTTGATCAAAAATATGTGAACGCATTGGCGCCATACCAGAACCACCGCCCACAAAGATCATTTCATTATCAGTATCACGCGCATAAAACTCACCAAAAGGCCCCGAAACTTTAACCTTATCACCTGGTTTCAGACTAAACACATAAGACGACACTTTACCGGGTGGAAGTTCTGGATTTTCTGCCGGCGGTAAGCTAATTCTGACATTCAACATGATAATGCCCTTTTCGTCTGGATAATTGGCCATCGAATAAGCCCGCCGAGTTGATTCGCCTAATGTTACCTGATAACGCCAGAGATTTAATTTATCCCAGACTGGACGAAATTTCTCTGCAATATCAAAATCTTTAAAATTTACCGAACAAGCCGGAGCCTCCAGCAAGATATAGCCCCCTGCTCTAAAATTAAAGGGCCGTCCTGGCGGTAATTCTAAAACAAGTTCTTTAATAAACGTCGCAACGCTACGATTAGATGCTACGACACAAGTCCATTCATTTTTAAGTAACAATTCTGGTGGTATTTCTATTTCAAGATCATTTTTAACTGTAATCTGACACGCCAAACGATAATTCTTTTTATTTGTTCGGGGGTTAACTTAGCCTGTTCTGGCGGCAATACTGATCCTCCGCCGCGCTTGACAATTAATTTGCACTGTCCACACGTACCATTACCGCCACAAGCTGTAGGCAGATAAATCTCCTTTTCGGCCAATGCCTGTAATAGTTTTTCTCCCGTATTCAGCGTAATCACATTATTTTGATTGATGATAATCTTTACCCGGCGTTTTCGCCTAAGCCACAACCGCACGGCTAAAACCATGCTCACCAATACCATTGTGACTACCACAAATACAATGACACCATCAATAAAATCAGGTTGTTCAATTAACATTAAAACCTACCATCACTATGATATTAACGTCTTCTATAAGTAGTCTTTATACATCAAAATAAGTGGTCAGAAACAAATGTGATTGTCTTAGGCAATTTCTTATCTGGTACAGATTAAGCAGCGCAAAAGTGTAGTTTACAATTAACACAATACGACTTTCGCCTAATCACTTACATCAAAATATTACATCTAATTCTCACATCAAATAACATAAAATAAAAATATTAGACAAACTTACATTTCTGGAAATGGTAAGTGACATTTATTGTTTACCATATCTCTTATCACTTTCTCTTCAGATAAAAAAACATCAACCGCTAATGGATCAAATTGAGTCCCTGCCATTTTAATTATTTCTTGTTTAGCAATATCAAATGATTGAGCTTTACGATAAGGCCTATCAGAAGTTATTGCATCTAAAGTATCAATTATCATAAATAACCTTGCACCTAGAGGAATATCGTCTCTTTTTTAAGTTTCTTGGATAACCTGATCCATCATATCTTTCCTCGTGACAATAAATAATTTGTGCTGCACTTTCCATATTAGGAATCTGAGAAATCAGTTCAAAGCCTTTCTCCGGGTGCATTTTCATCTTTTTCCATTGTTCATCAGTTAATGGTCCAGGCTTTAATAAGATATCATCAGAAACACCTATTTTACCTATATCATGTAACAACGCCCCCAATATATTTGCTGCAATTCCATTTTATTGCTAATTAACTGACGCGCTAATACTAATGTGTGGCAAGCCACCCTCTTAGAATGCATACCTGTTTCATGTTCGCGTAAATCTAAAGCACTAACTAGAACTTCAGCAAAAACAGTATTAGTATTACTCTGTTCAATATACATTTTTGCGCTTCAAAAGAACAATTTTCACAACAAAATGTTTTATTCCCTACAATATAAGGCTGGTGAAGTATTTTATTACCGCATTTAAAGCAAATCATTAAACTAAATCATATAAAAATATTAACTCAATATATTATTAATCTCAATGCTGATGAGGAACATTATCGTGTCCATGAGAATGCACCGATTTTGTATGAGAATGACTAGTATCGCTTAAATTATTTTTCTTTTTATCAGATGTACCTGTATGTGAATGAATAGCCTCTGAAGAATGATTGTGTTTATTCATAGGTGTCGGCTGCATAGATTCCGTCCTAGAGGAATGTATATGATCATGCTCACTTTCATTTTGAATATCACCGATCTTATCATTATTAACCGAATTGGCTTCATCAAAATTATGACTATGATTATGTCCATCAGCTCCTTCTGACACGACCGGTAATGACTTAACTCCCAAGCCATAACGATAAACAGCTTCGGCACCTAACCAACCCGTAAACATTAACATCCCGGCAGCAACCAGAGAAAACAACATAAAAAATGCCGTCGGATAAGTTTTCCTCTTGGATAAAACGATAGCCCATACCCCATAAGCGCCAACTTAAGCCCCCAACCACTTGATTAAACACGACTTACGCCCAGCTCTCTGCATTGTCGAATCATTCCCAAAATCGGTTCAGGTAGACTCTGCAACGAACGTTTTCTCGGGCGTTCGCTAACGCTTTTCAAATAATCACGCTGAAAGCGTTCTTGCTTCGGAAAACAGGCGTTCAATCCTGATTTAATGTCCTCAGCAATCGTTTTATACAAACGCCAGGGTGTCAATGCACGCGGCCCATCCATTTTCGTCAAGGCCTTGGTAAAACACCGCTGCGCGATCTTTTCCGTAACCACCGCATACAGAAGTTTGCCCTGTAAATACAATTCGGCCAATTGACTGTCTTTACGGGCACGTAATTGATTGATCGCCAACAGGCTTTTCAGCCGTTTGATCACCAATTCCACCTGCCAGCGTACACGATAGAGCGCGGCAGCCGTTTCGGTGCTGAGCAACTCGACCGGCACGGACGTTAAAATTAAGACCCATTCACTGAGATAGAGCGTTTTTTCCTGGGCTGTACGTCCTTTGTTCTGCGCTCTGAGTTTCGCTTTACGCCAGGCTTGCGCCGCTTTTTTCGGCAGGTAACGGAACCGCATGTACCGTGCAGGCGATTCGTTTAGTATCATGGCACAAATAAACCGGAATAGCCCCCGCTTGTTTCCCGAGACGTTGTAATTTCGTTTCCCAGTCAATTTTTATCATTTTGCCGTGCTCGTCAAGCTCGTATAAATTCATGCTGTGTGCGTTATAGCGCAGCACAATATCGCCACCTCGGTCAATAAAAGGCACCAACGACTTCGGTTGATTGTAGCCACGATCAATCAACACGACATCGCCCGATTCCAGCACATAATGGTCAAGGCTTTCGCCAATCTTGTCCGTACTGACTTCAACCTGGCGCAATGTCAGTGAAATCAAATCTATCGCGATATGTAGCCGATACGTGGTTTCTGTCGCACCGGGTTCCTGCACGGTCGAGCCATCAATAATAACGAAGCTTAATGAACCACTGTCAACCACCTGATGCAACCCAAATACGCCCGATAGCAAGGATTTTACCCAAGGAACGCAGGCCGCCAGTCTTTTTTTACCGCCGTATCACTCAGGTAGCCCTGTAAGTGAGCCACCTCGCCGGCGCAACTCCGCAAGGAGAAATCCAGACCACAGTAGAGCATCACCAACTGTAACAGTTGTAAGGGCGAACGGATCTTGCGCGCACGCGTGAAGGCTTTAAATTCATAGGCTTGTTGTTGATAATCTTCTGGAAGTTCTTGCACAAATTGTTCAAAACGAGTATCTATGTGAGGTGGCTGCTTTTTCATAGGGTTTTCACTTTTGTCGGCAAAAGACTCTATGTGGTGGCCACACCTTTATTTTTCAACACGTAATCAATGATTTAATGGCTTAAGTTGGCGCTTATGTCCTATCGGCACCCCCTCTTATCTGAATACCTAATTGGGAATTAGCTTGTAAAGGGTTAGTCTCGATCATTGTGATCGGTCTATCCGGTAGTTTATTAATCCATGCCGGATGCAATCTTTCCATAAAAAAATTGCTCGGATTAAGAAACTTCCCTACTCCTATTGTCAGGTAATCATTTAATAGATAGGATAACTGAGCAAACTCTAATGATACTTCTGTTACGTTATCTTCAAATTCAAACTCAATTTCCGCTTCAAATAACAAATCTTCCCTTAATCGCCAAAGAAATATTGGGTTAAATCCTGCATTAAAAGAAGAATTAGTTCGTTGAGAATCGTTGTAACCTGCAAAGCCATACCCTGTTAACAAAAAGCCAGTAGTCCCATCTTTCTGTTTTTTACTTTCTTCTTTTAAGTCATTAACAGTCTTTTTAGCTGGGCAATTTCTGATGCTGTATTCTGCTGTTCTTTATCTTTAAACGTTTTCGCCTGTTGACGCTTTTGTCCTCCTTTTTCATTAGAAACTGAACTTGTTTTCTTAACTCTTCCATTTCCCTTTTTAATTGATCATATTGCTCTCTAGAAACATATTGATCTTTATTTTTAACTTCATCTGCATAAGCTACTCTCCCAGTCATTGGGAAAACAATACTGATGCAGGTGAGTACAGATAATAGTCTTTTCATCACTCACCTCGCGTTAGCCAACATAAATATTGAATATCGAAGAAAACAAGAAATTATTGACTTATTCATTAGTGAATTTTTCACGCATATATTTCAATACTTCAATGATCTCTTGTTCTGTTAGGTTTGGATTACCTCCTTTCGCTGGCATGGCTAATGGACTTTTTGGTGTTTTTAGTCCATTTTTGACATGTTTAATATGACGAAATAATTCACTATCCGAGTCACGCCCCCTTTTGAAACCCGCAACTTGAGTTAAATCAGGAATACCGGATATAGACCCAGTTCCATCACTGCCATGGCATGCTGCACAATTGGCCTCATAAATCTCCATCCCTTTTATATTTTTAATATCTAATGTTGACGATGTACTTACAGATGTTTTTTATTTTCTGTACATGCGGCCAATATCAGCATTGATAAAATAAATACTTTATACATTTCTTACCCCTTAAATTACATTTTGTCGGTGATGACTGTGCCACACCAGTTTGTATCAACTAAACGTAGACACAGTCATCTATTTCAAGCCCTTAATGGGTGGAATGGCTTGTATTCAGCGCCTGCCTTTTCCGCCATTCCTGGAGCTGTAACACCAAACTGTAAATGACAGGGAAAACCAGCAAGGTCAACAATAACACCGTAAACATACCCCCTAGCACAGGTGCAGCAATCCGTTGCGTTACATCCGCACCGGTACCGGTACTCCACATAATGGGTACCAATCCAATCATGGTGGAAAAGGCGGTAATGGCAACGGGCCGAACGCGCAAAGCGGTTGCTGATTCAACAGCCTCTTTAATTTCTAACGAGGATAAAAGCCGTTGTTTGCGCTCTCGTAATTTAGCAATTTCTATATCAATAAAATTGAGCACCATAACGCCTGTTTCCGCCGCCGTACCTGCCAGGGCGATAAAGCCGACATAAACAGCTACGGATAAATTAAAGCCATAGACATAAACTATCCAGATTCCTCCAATCAATCCAAAAGGTACGCTTAACATCACAATAACGGGCTCTGTCATGTTGCCAAAGGTCAGATAGAGTAAAAAGAAAATGACCATCAAGGTAATCGGCACGACTATTTTCAAACGCTTGGCGGCTCGTTCCATGTACTCAAACTGACCTGACCAAGTAACGGTATAACCCACCGGAATATCAACTTGTTCTTCCAATACCTGTTTGGCTTTGGCCACAAATCCACCAATATCGGATGTACTGATATCTACATAAATCCAGGCATTGGGTCTGGCGTCTTCACTTTTAATCGACGGTGGTCCTCTTCGTAATTCCAGCTTGGCGACCATCGTAATCGGAATCTGCGCACCCAGCGGCGTGGGAATCAAAACCCGGCTCAGGCTTTCCATGTCATCACGCAGTTCACGCGGATAGCGCAGATTAACCGGGTAACGTTCCAATCCTTCTACCGTTTCGGTGATATTCATGCCGCCTATAGCGCTTTGTATCACATCCTGCACATCACCGACTGTCAAACCGTATCGAGAAGCTTTTTCCCGGTCGATATCAAAATCCAGATAATAACCGCCGACAGTACGATCCCCAAAGGCTGATATTGTTTCCGGCAGGGTTTTCATCGCCATTTCAATTTGTTTTGAAACACGTTGTAAAACCGCTAAATGTCAACCAACCTGTCGCATTTTTTGCAATAATTTACGAAATGAATTTTATTAAGCTGCTTGACATTCTGTTGTGTTGAAATTTTCCTTATCCGGATTAAGATAAACATGGCCAATGGGCGTTAAATTTCGTGTTTGTCGTCCATTCCATCGCTCTGGATTGTCTCTTTTTGCTTGCTCGATGACTCGTTTTCTTTTTTCGAGTACGGCGCTGTCTAAGCCGTTATGGCGTTGGTTGGGTGTTACAAACTTGAGCGCACTGTGTTGATGTTCATTGTTGAACCAACAAACGAAAGCTTCAACCCAGTTCCTGGCTTCGCTTAATGTTTTAAAAGGGTTTTCTGGAAAGGTATGATGATATTTGACTGTTTTAAATAACGATTCTGAATAAGGATTATCATTACTGACACGAGGTGCTGAACGACGTGGCAATGTCTAAATCGACCAATTTGGCCCTTAATGTTGCGCCTTTCATCGGACTGCCGTTGTCAGAATGTATCACCAATTGCTTTTTGTCGATGTTTTCCCGGCGAGCGATATCTTCGATCAAATCAGCAGCGTGTGCGCTTGATTCGGCATCATGAACTTGCCAGCCTACGATTTTCCGACTATAGATGTCCATCACCATGTAGAGGTAAAAATACTGCCCTTTGACGGGGCTTAATAAATACGTAATATCCCACGAGTAGATTTGATTGGCCTGTGTGGCTTTGAGTGACTGCGGTTTATTATGCTGACCTGCGGCTCCTTTAGCTCTGTGCTTAAGCTGGTTGTGGGCTTTCATGACACGATAAAAGGTTGATTCTGATGCGAGATAGCAGCCCAAATCCAATAACCTCGGAACGATTTGATGCGGCGTTAAAGCGCTGTATTCCGGTTTATTAATCACGGTGATGATTTCTTGCTTGATGGCCTCGGATAATTGATTGTGCACAGGCGCTGTATTGTGCAGTCGTAGGTCTTCTGAGAGTCCTTCTCCCCGGTTCCAACGCTGATAGGTTCGAGCTGATATACCCACCAGTTCACAGGCTAATTTCTGCCGCGCTCCATTGTCAACGGCTTCATCAATGAGTGCGCTGTAGTGTTGGCGATCTGAGTAGGCGATTAATCGGCCGCCTTTTCCCCCAGATCGCTTGGCACTTTTTGATAACACCAGTAAAGCCGCTGTTTCTGATAACGCTTTCTCTTTGCGGTTTAGCTCCTTATGCAAACGCTTGTTTTCTTGTTTGAGTTTTGTTTGCGCCTGTTTATATACGGATTCTGTTGATTTAGATTCTGACAAAAATTCCGCTTTCCAGGTATTTAGATGATGTAAGTAGATGCCTTGTTCACGACAATAGGCGCTAGCCTGATCATCGGTGAGATGATGACAATGAACAATGGCTTCAAAACGTTCTACTGTATTCCAATCTTGAGGGCTTTTTTCTTTTGACATGTTTGACTCTGTTTTTTCGAGTTGATTTTTCTTAGCTAACCGAATCCATTTTTGAAGTGTGGAGTAACCCACACCTAAAGTAACTGCAATTTGCTTTAGCGATTGTTCTGGTCTTCTGGATAATGCTTTTTCTACTGATTGTACTTTAAATTCTTGGCTAAATACGCTCATTTTTGTCTCCTGATTTAAAATTTCCTAGGCGACAGGTATGTTGACATAGGGGGCCTTTGAATGTCTTCCCGGGCACCCCGGCCAGTTGCATTTCAACCGGATCATTCGGCCTGACCCAAGGAAGTTCATATTCATAAATATCGGCATACACCCAAACCTTATGCAGATCAGCAATCATATAAAGTTCGGTCGCAGGCGTGACATATTGCCCTTCCCGCACACCGATATTCATGACAATGCCACTGGCAGGCGTATGAATATGCAAGCTTTTCTTGATTTTACGGGTACGTTCCAATTCTCTGATTTGATGCAAGGGGACATCGAGCAACAGCAATCTTTCCCGAGAACTTTTCACCAATTCTTCAGCCCCTCGCCGAATATCGGCAACCGGACTTTTTCCAAAGCTTTCAAATTATTAAGTGCCAATAAATATTCCTGCTGACTGGTCACCAGTTGAGGCGAATAAATACTCAACAATTCGGTATTTTCCTTGACCCACTGACCAGTTTTATCGACAAACAGTTTTTCCACCCAGCCTTCGATTTTAGGATGCAAGCGAACCAGCATCTCCTCATCATAATCTACCCGACCGACAGCGCGAACCGTCCGGGACAATACATCTCGCACCGCTTTGGTGGTTCTGACAGCAATTTGCTGCTGAACAGTGCCATCAATCTTGACAGTGCCGGAAGGCTCATCAGCCGATTGATCGTCATCAGCATAAACCGGCACATAATCCATACCCATCGCATCTTTTGCTGGGACGGGTGAGGTCACAGAAGGATTCATTGGACTGCGATAGAACAGAATTTTGCGCTGTTTTGGTTTTTTCTCTTCGGCATAAACCGGCACATAGTCCATGCCCATAGAATCTTTAGCTGGCACCGGCGAAGTCACTGAGGGATTCATCGGGTTGCGGTAAAACAAAATTTTACGTTCTGTTGCCTTCTCCTTAGTATCTTCAGGCATATTCTTATGCCCAATGGGATAAGGTTCATTCTGAAGTATGCCATCCAGCCAGCTCCCTAAACCAAATCCCACCAACAGCATCACAACAGCAATGACTATCGACTTATTCATAAATATCTTCCTTGCCAATCATGGCGGTCAATTGAGCCAATGCCTGATTGGCTTCCGTTAAAACTTTCCAGTATTGGATTTCATAGTTGTACAAAGTGATCTGGCTTCGAACCAGATTCAGAAAATCGACCTTATCCACTTGATAGCCTGACAGCATTGACGCTACCGTTTGTCTAGCTTGTGGAATGATGCCGCTATTGAACAGTACGGTTTGGTTTTTGAACGCCGAAAATCACTGACGGCTCTGGAAATGTCTTCACGTACTTGGTTCCACTCATCCTGCAAGGCATATTTGCGCTGAATCAGTTCCTGTCTTCGCTGCGACAACGCTTTATCTTGCTTGGTGGAAAAATACAGTGGTACCGTCATGCTTAGTCGCATCGACATAAAATCTGCCCGTTCTTGTCCAGTCACGGTATTGTCCCGACCGCCGTAACCCCTATGTCAACATACCTGTCGCCTAGGAAATTTTAAATCAGGAGACAAAAATGAGCGTATTTAGCCAAGAATTTAAAGTACAATCAGTAGAAAAGCATTATCCAGAAGACCAGAACAATCGCTAAAGCAAATTGCAGTTACTTTAGGTGTGGGTTACTCCACACTTCAAAAATGGATTCGGTTAGCTAAGAAAAATCAACTCGAAAAACAGAGTCAAACATGTCAAAAGAAAAAAGCCCTCAAGATTGGAATACAGTAGAACGTTTTGAAGCCATTGTTCATTGTCATCATCTCACCGATGATCAGGCTAGCGCCTATTGTCGTGAACAAGGCATCTACTTACATCATCTAAATACCTGGAAAGCGGAATTTTTGTCAGAATCTAAATCAACAGAATCCGTATATAAACAGGCGCAAACAAAACTCAAACAAGAAAACAAGCGTTTGCATAAGGAGCTAAACCGCAAAGAGAAAGCGTTATCAGAAACAGCGGCTTTACTGGTGTTATCAAAAAAGTGCCAAGCGATCTGGGGGAAAAGGCGGCCGATTAATCGCCTACTCAGATCGCCAACACTACAGCGCACTCATTGATGAAGCCGTTGACAATGGAGCGCGGCAGAAATTAGCCTGTGAACTGGTGGGTATATCAGCTCGAACCTATCAGCGTTGGAACCGGGGAGAAGGACTCTCAGAAGACCTACGACTGCACAATACAGCGCCTGTGCACAATCAATTATCCGAGGCCATCAAGCAAGAAATCATCACCGTGATTAATAAACCGGAATACAGCGCTTTAACGCCGCATCAAATCGTTCCGAGGTTATTGGATTTGGGCTGCTATCTCGCATCAGAATCAACCTTTATCGTGTCATGAAAGCCCACAACCAGCTTAAGCACAGAGCTAAAGGAGCCGCAGGTCAGCATAATAAACCGCAGTCACTCAAAGCCACACAGGCCAATCAAATCTACTCGTGGGATATTACGTATTTATTAAGCCCCGTCAAAGGGCAGTATTTTTACCTCTACATGGTGATGGACATCTATAGTCGGAAAATCGTAGGCTGGCAAGTTCATGATGCCGAATCAAGCGCACACGCTGCTGATTTGATCGAAGATATCGCTCGCCGGGAAAACATCGACAAAAAGCAATTGGTGATACATTCTGACAACGGCAGTCCGATGAAAGGCGCAACATTAAGGGCCAAATTGGTCGATTTAGACATTGCCACGTCGTTCAGCAGACCTCGTGTCAGTAATGATAATCCTTATTCAGAATCGTTATTTAAAACAGTCAAATATCATCATACCTTTCCAGAAAACCCTTTTAAAACATTAAGCGAAGCCAGGAACTGGGTTGAAGCTTTCGTTTGTTGGTTCAACAATGAACATCAACACAGTGCGCTCAAGTTTGTAACACCCAACCAACGCCATAACGGCTTAGACAGCGCCGTACTCGAAAAAAGAAAACGAGTCATCGAGCAAGCAAAAAGAGACAATCCAGAGCGATGGAATGGACGACAAACACGAAATTTAACGCCCATTGGCCATGTTTATCTTAATCCGGATAAGGAAAATTTCAACACAACAGAATGTCAAGCAGCTTAATAAAATTCATTTCGTAAATTATTGCAAAAAATGCGACAGGTTGGTTGACATTTAGCGCTCCATACTCATTTGCCAATTGATGAAGTTCTTTACCCACTAATTGCTGTAATTTTTGTACTGCCTCTGTTCGTTCCATGTTTATCCTACGGTAATATGTCGTAATAAGCGTTATTTTCACTCACCTGTAAAACTTTTACATTTGATTTATTTTTTTCTAATACATCTGAAAGTCTTGGAATAGCAAGTTTATCTAAATATTCTTTCTCAGAATCAATACCTATAAATTTACGCTGATATTTTAAAGCAGAAACACCCGTGGTTGCACTTCCACAAAATGGGTCAAGAATAATATCACCCTCATTAGATGACGCGATAATTATTCTATCTAATAATGACTCTGGTTTTTGTGTAGGATGTTTACCGTATTTTTTTTCTCTCCATTTTTGGTGTTCCTATTGCCCAGATACTACGCATTTGTTTCTCTGGTTTTTTATTACATCATTAGGAAAGTCACCAAACTTCATAGCTTCGTAGTTAAAAGTATGTTTGGCTTTTTAGTTTTTTTTACCCAAAGCAAGGTTTCATGACTCGCTGTAAACATGCGGCATGATAAATTAGGAGCAGCATTTGGTTTATACCAACAAATATCATTTATAATATGCCAACCTTGCTTCTGCAAAGCATAACCACAAACATAAATAGAATGATATGTACCAGAAATCCATAATGAACCATTTGGTTTTAAAACGCGATTGCAAGCCTCTATCCAAGAATAATGAAACTTTAAATCTGAATCAATTCCTTGACTTTTATCCCACTTTCCTTTATTTACGCTTACCCTTTTTCCTGCATGGCAAGTAAAACCATCATTTGATAGGTTATAAGGTGGATCAGCGAAAATAAGATCAATACTCTCATCTGGCAGTTGGTTTAGGGCTTTGATTGCATCGCCGAGATACAATCTAACCTTGTTTTTTTTAAAGTATGCTTCCAATGTAACAGTTCCTCATTGTTAGGTAGTAAGACTTTCCTATTTTAACACTTAAAACAATTTGATCATGTCAGGAAAAAATCTAACATAATTATTATCAAGCAACCATTCCTGCATATTCGACGGTATTCACAGTACATTCAGGAAAAATTGCCCGGTTAAAAAATTATCCTGTCTATAATCCCTGATATTCGATATTATCTGTCGCGGAATCAAATCCGACTCTAGTTAGCACCTTAAATTATCTTTTTCATCCATGTTAACTCAGATGTTTAAAACAACATTACCTGGCAAAACACATGGCCCCGTGCGGCTTCGGTCAGAAAAATATCATTAACAACATACCCGCCAAAACTCCAGCCAACACATCGTCGAGCATAATACCCAAGCCACCCTGAACTTTGCGGTCAATCCATTTAATCGGCCACGGCTTAAGAATATCCAGTATCCGAAACAAAACAAATCCGATAACGATATTCTGCCCGCTGAAAGGTATCCACCACAGGGTGATCAATAGACCAGCCACTTCATCCCAAACGATACCGCCAAAATCATGGCAGTCTAGTTTTTGCGCGGCCTGCTCACAAATCCAGATACCAGACAAGATGACTATTACAGTCAAGATGCTGTAGGCGACAAAGCCGGCCTGATAAAACACCCAATAGAGCGGAATGGCAGCCAGGGTTCCCAGAGTCCCGGGCATATATTTTGACAAGCCGGAACCAAAGCCAAAAGCCAGAAACAAAACCGGATCAGTCATAATTTGCTTGGCCGAGAGCCGGGCCTGGCCGTAATTCTTTTTAAGAAAAATGTTCATAACCTTTTGCCTGAATCGTTTGAGCTTTGCCTTGCCTGTTAATCCGAAGACCGGGTTGCGCTTCGATCACACCAATCCGCGTGTAATCTGTGGTTAATTGATGCTGTTTTTCTGGAGGAACGGTAAAACAAAGCTGATAATCATCACCACCTGAAATAGGTAGTTGCCAATCACCCGTTTGTTCAATATAGTCCCGAACCGAGGCACTCAAGGGGATTTGTTCCCAATCAAGACAGGCGCCGACATTACTTTTAGCCAGAATATGGCCGAGATCCTGGGCCAGGCCATCGGAAATATCAATACAGGCACTGGCAATTCCGCGTAAGGCTAGGCCGTGTTTCAGCTGCGGTTCTGGACAATGAAAACGCTGCAGTGCCATTTCTGGCAGAATGCTTTGATAGCCTTGGGCAATTTTCAGCCCCAATCCGCCACCCCCCAATGTGCCGGTCACATAAATCAGGTCACCCGGCTGCGCACCATCGCGCCGCAAGGCCAAACCTTCCGGCACAATACCCATGGCCTGGAGGGTCAGTGTCAATGGGCCGGATGTGGTATCGCCACCGATTAAATCTACTGAGTAGCGTTCCGCCAACTGGCGCAAGCCTGCACTAAAATCAGCCAGCCAGTCTTCATCGACACGGGGCAAGGTCAGTGCCAATGTGACGGCAAAAGGCTCCGCCCCCATGCTAGCCAGGTCGCTTAAATTAACTGCCAGTAATTTATGACCCAAAAATGCGGGTTTAACGGTTTCAAAAAAATGCACGCCCGCAACCATCGTGTCGGTTGTGACCGCCAGTTCATGACCTGCCGGCACACAACACAAGGCACAATCATCACCGACGCTAAGTCGATTGAGCTTGTGCTTTGCAGGCCAATCAAAAAAACGCGCTATCAGATCGAATTCCGCCGCGCTCAAGACTATTTCCGCTTTTGTTGCCGAGCTTTAATTTCAGCCGCCCGCGTTTTCTGGCTAACTTTATCCAAAATGCCATTGACATATTTATGGCTGCCTTCTGCACCAAAGGCTTTAGCCAGTTCTACGCCTTCGTTGATGATCACGCGGTATGGCGTATCCAGCCGCTTAATCAGCTCGTAAGTGCCGAGACGTAAAATGGCCCGCTCCACAGGGTCAAGCTTTTCCACCGGCCGATCGACAAACTCTGCCAAGGTTTTATCAATGACATCTAGCTCTGCTGGTATGCCATGAAATAAATCATAAAAATAACTTTTTTGCGCACCTTTTAAAAATTCCTGCTCGATAAAATAGTCATGAATCCGGCTTAAACTATCCCCCGAGACCTGCCATTGATACAGGGCTTGCACAGCACATTCCCGCGCTTTACTTTTTGAAGAACTCATCAGGCACTCAGGTTGTTAAACAAGCTGACCATCTCAACCGCTGACAATGCCGCTTCTGCGCCTTTATTGCCCGCCTTAGTCCCCGCGCGTTCGATCGCCTGCTCGATGCTATCAACGGTTAATACACCAAATGACACCGGCACATCATATTTCAAAGAGACATTGGCAATACCTTTGACGCATTCGCCGGCGACATATTCGAAATGTGGCGTTCCGCCCCGAATGACGGCACCGAGTGCGATAATCGCATCAAATTGTTTTTGTGCGGCGATTCGTTGAACCACCATCGGTAATTCAAATGCACCCGGCGCCTTAACTAAAGTAATATCATCCCGACTTGCGCCATGTCGAACTAATGCATCGATCGCTCCTGATTCCAGTTGCTCCACGATAAAGCTATTAAAGCGTGAAGAAACCAAACAAAATTTGCCGCCTGCGGCGGATAAATTGCCTTCTATTATGTTCATAGTGTTCTCTTTAAGTTATATGTTATTCAGTATGCTCAACCACTTCCAGGTCGAAGCCTGCCAGACCTTTGTATTTTTTATGTGCGCCCATGACTTTAAGGCGCCGAACGCCTAAATCTGCCAGAATCCGGGAGCCGGTGCCGGTCGTGCGCCAGTGCCCTTCTTCGCTGTTCTCATGCGGAATTTGTACGCCATTATCTTCCATTTGATAACGGTGAATTTGTTCCACCAATACTTTATTGGTTTCACTCGGCCGGATTACTACCAAAACGCCCTTGCCTTCTTCAGAAATTTTCCGCATCGCTTCCCGAATAGGCAAATGACTGCTCGAACGTTTGGAAAAAAACACATCATCTAATACATTACGCGCATGAACACGCACCAATACCGGCTCATCGCCGGCGACATCGCCCATCACCAGAGCCAAATGAACATTGTTGTCATTTCTGTCCTGATAGGCATAAAGGGTGAAATCACCAAATTCAGTGGGGTAGCGGCATTGACTGATACGCTCTAGCGTATTTTCGTGCTGAATCCGGTATTGAATCAAATCGGCGATGGTGCCAATTTTGAGCTGATGCCGTTTGGCAAAGACTTCCAGCTCAGGCCGCCTTGCCATACTGCCATCTTCATTCAGAATTTCAACAATCACCGCCGCAGGCTCTTGACCGGCCAAGCGCGCTAAATCGCAACCGGCTTCGGTGTGGCCTGCGCGATGCAAAACACCACCGGGCTGCGCCATCAACGGAAAAATATGTCCCGGTTGAACCAAGTCATCCGGTTTAGCATCTTTAGCCACGGCCTTTTGAATGGTCAATGCTCTGTCCGCCGCCGAAATTCCGGTCGTAACACCTTCGGCGGCCTCTATGGAAACGGTAAAATTTGTTGAATGTACGGCCTGATTGTCATTGACCATCAGCGGCAATCGCAATTGCTGGCAGCGTTCGGGCGTCAATGTCAGGCAAATCAGGCCACGCCCATAGCGTGCCATAAAGTTGATATCTTCAGGCCGCACAAACGAGGCCGCCATAACCAAATCACCTTCATTTTCCCGGTCTTCATCGTCCATGATAATGACCATGCGGCCATGACGCAGGTCTTCAATAATTTCTTCAGTACTGTTCATTAACGATAAAATCCAGAGTTTTGTAAAAGTTCTTCGGTAATGCCACCATTCGGTTTAGCCGCCGCCTCACCCTGCATCAATCGCTCCATATAACGCGCCAGCAAATCGACTTCTAAGTTGACGACATCACCAACTTCAGTCGTACCTAGCGTTGTTTTCTGCAAGGTATGCGGAACGATATTGACATCAAATACAGCACCATCAACCGTATTGACGGTCAGACTGATACCATTGATGCAAATCGAACCTTTTTCGGCAATATAACGAGCCAGATTATCCGGTGCTTTAAAACGAAATCGAATCGAACGTCCGTCCGGCTTTTTATCGATCACCTTGCCAAGTCCATCAACATGACCGCTGACAATATGTCCACCTAAGCGAGTCGTCGGTGTCAAGGCCAATTCCAGATTGACGGCCATGCCGATACCGGCATCTTTTAGCGTTGTTCGGGCCAGGGTTTCATTGGATACATCGGCACAAAAATAATCTGCGCCAAGTTCTATGGCTGTCAAACACACGCCATTGACAGCAATACTGTCGCCAAGATTTGCGTCCTGCAGCGGTAGTGTGCCGGTGTTGAGGGTTAAACGACAATCGCCACCTTTCGTTTGAATGGCGGCAATATGTCCAACCGCCTGAATGATTCCAGTAAACATGCTATTTATTTTTGAGTTAAGGTGAGTCGTAAATCCGGACCAATTTTCCGGACATCATTAAACACAAGTTGATGGCGCTGAGCCATTGTTTCAAGCTGAGGCAAATGAAAAAGTCCGCGCGCCTGGTCGCCCATCACGCAAGGTGCCATATACACCAACCACTCATCGATCAGCCCGCTTTCCAGCAAGGCCGCATTCAAAATTGCCCCCGCTTCCAGCCAGACCTGGTTAATGTGCTGTTGCGCCAACCATTTGAAAACCGAGTGTAAATCCAACGTGTTATCCTTTGAAGACAGCTTAAAAACTTCGGCACCGGCCTGCTCCAACACCTGTTTTTTATCGGTATCCGGGCTTGTTGTAATAATCCAGACGGGGGAGTCGAGGTGTTTGAGCATTCGCGCGCCGGGCGGCATTTTCAAGTGGGAGTCGAGCACAATACGAATCGGCTGCTTAATCTCAAAATCGACCCGCGCGTTCAGCAATGGATCATCGGCCAGGACTGTGTTGATGCCGGTTACAATGGCACTGCTTTCGGCGCGCAGACGGTGTACATCGGCACGCGATGCAGCCGAGGTTATCCATTGACTTTCGCCGGACGCCATTGCTGTTCGTCCATCCAAGCTCATCGCCAGCTTGCTACACAGCCACGGCAGACCGTGTCGCATACGTTTGATAAAACCGGGATTTAAGGCTTCGGCATCTTTTTGCAACACACCGACTTCGACAGCTATCCCTGCCTCACGCATTTTTTGCAGGCCACGTCCGGCCACTTGTGGATTAGGATCTTGCATGGCAACAACCGCCCGAGCAATGCCCGCCTTTATCAAGGCTTCGCAACAAGGCCCGGTGCGACCATGATGGCTGCAAGGTTCGAGCGTCACATAACAGGTTGCACCCTCCGCATCACTCACCTGATTGAGGGCAACGATTTCCGCATGGGGACCGCCGGCATACTGGTGCCAACCTTCGGCAATCACCCGGCCATCTTTAACCAATACACAGCCTACGCGAGGGTTGGGGTCTGTGGTGTACCAGCCGCGTTTGGCTAAGGCGATGGCCCTGGCCATAAATTCATAATCGGTGAATGCGTTCATTTGGCTTTGAGTTTGGCAATCATGTCGGTAAATTCGCTGACATCTTCAAAACTGCGATAAACCGAGGCAAAACGGATAAAGGCAACCGGGTCAAGCTGACTGAGTTCTTTCATCACCACCTCGCCTAACTCCCTGGCCTTAAATTCCCGTTCACCAGTACGGGTCAATGTTTTTTTAATACGACTGATGGCCGCTTCCACCTCATCAGCCTTAACCGGTCTTTTTTCCAGCGCGCGCTGAATGCCCGCACGAAGTTTGGCTTCATTGAAGGCTTCACGCTCACCATTTCGCTTGACGATTTGTGGCAGCGATAACTCCGCCACTTCATAGGTGGTAAAACGTTCCTTGCAGGCAACGCATTCCCGGCGTCGTCTAACCTGGTCGCCTTCACCGGCAAGGCGGGAATCAATAACCCGAGTATCTTGAACACCACAAAACGGACAACGCATGATTTCAATCAGTTATTTAAAGAACAACAACGCCCAAGCGTTGAAAAACAAATATTTATTATAGGCTGCGGCGAGCTTTAAGCAAAGGATTATCAGCCAGGCTGCCCATCAACTCGAGGTGATGTCAAAATTGGGCTGTAAACCAGAAAAAACAAGGCAAAGGCGGCTAGCCAGATATAACTGGAAATCAACAGCCATGTATCATACCCTGCCGGAAAAACGGAAGGCAGTAAAACACGGAACAGCGCAGCTAAATTGATCAACACAAAGCCCACAGCAATCGCATTCGATGCCCTCAAGACACGACCTGTATGACCTAAGGCAACGCGCGCCATCATGCCTAAGGTAATCACACCGATACCGCCCACGGTAAAAGCATGTAAGGCGACAGAATAAGACACGACGCCATACGCCGACAGCGCCAGCATGGCAAATCCTAATAAAATCCAGGCATACCCTAAATAAAGTACCCATAACAGGGGGACATACCATATTTTTGGATTATACCAGCCCCAAACCCGTGCTAGATTGACGATCAACGCTAATACGGCGACGGTTGCCAGCAACGCACCTTTAACACCGACCAAAACCAGTCCGAAACTGACGACGGCGAAAGCGACACCAGCGATATCCAACGCCGGATTCCGAATAGCCATCACGCCCTTGAGACCGCGCTCGGTAAAAAAAGGAAATACGCGGCCCGCCAGCACCAAAATCATGCTTAAAATAACCATCACGACCAGGGTGATTCCTTGCCAACCTGTATTGTCTGTGACGCCTAAAATTTCCAGATGCAACAATCCATTACCTGTCGCCATCAACGCCAGCATCAAAATAAATATCAGATTCCGGTAATTTGCAGCCGCCAATAACGGACGGCTGATGAGCCAGGCCAACCACGGCAGAAAAGCAAAATCAACCGCAGCAATCAAAACATCGGGAATCAACTCGGAATAAAACGGCATAATCCGCCCATAAAGCCAAAGCAACCCTAAGCCCGCCAGTTGATCTGGCGTGGTTGTCTCCCGCCCGGTCCAGTTTTTAACCGCCGTCAACAAAAATCCGGCAATAACTGCCGTGGAATAACCCAGCAACATTTCATGGGCATGCCAGTAAACGGTCGGAAAATACAAATCGGTATGCAGTCGGCCATCGTAAATATTATTCCACAAGCTTATCAGTAACAACGCCGACAAGCCTGCCAACAGGAAAAAGGTTCGGAAGCCAAGAGCAAACAACGGATAATTAAAGATGGGCTTTTTATTCATGCAGCTGTTCCAACCAGTCAATTTCATCAGGAGTGAAGCCTGCAATTATACGCATTTCCCGATTAAAAGGCCCCTTTGGTTTGCCAATATAATAATCATTCAATAATTCCCGATAAGTTTGTTCAAAATCTTTTTGTTGCTGGCGGCAAAAAAACTTGAACCAGAAAGAACCTGTTTTGACATGCCCAATTTCATCGTGAAGTATTTTAGAAAGAATATCGACACTGGTCTTATCGCCGATGTTTTGAAATTTTTCGATCATCGCTGGCGTAACATCGAGACCACGCGCCTCCATGCAGCGCGGCACAATAGCCAGCCGTGCCAGCAGATCATCGGCACTGTCGATCGCATGGTTCCATAACCCACGATGTGCAGGCAAATCACCATAATCGACGCCAAATTGCCGAAGGTGGTGTCTGAGCATCTGAAAATGTTCCGCTTCTTCTATCGCCACCTGCAACCAATCCCGATAAAAGGCTTCTGGCAATGGTCTAAACCGATAAATAATATCCCAAGCCAGATAAATGGCGACAAATTCAATATGTGCCAGGGCATGAAAAAACGCCGCTTTACCTTCCAGACTATTGAGACTCCGCCTTGGCATTTCCCGCGGCGGTAACAAAACTGGGCGGGCGGGAAAACAAACTTCGGTTACAGCACGAACGGGACAATCAAACTCCAGGTTTAAAGCGGTTTGGTCGAGTATCTTTTGAGCGGCTTGGGTTCGTTCAATTACCTGTTCCCGGGTTGACTGGTATAAAATAGATTCGGCTAGATTAAAAAGAGTATCCATTCAGCTCATAACTCGGCGTCACTGTATTGTTGCGCCAATTGTCGATAAATCCAGTCATATAAATCCCGTAAATCCGGCTGCATATGGGTCAATGCCGACTCGGTCTGAATAAAATACGGCGCTCTAATCCCGCGATAATCCATATCAAACCCCACTTTTTCAAAAATAATGCCCGAACGCTTCATCATGCGCGGCAAAAAAGGTTCCATCATCGCAAATACATTGGTTTTGCGGCTCAAATCAGTCATCGCCGTCGCTGCTAAAAAAGCTGCAATCGCAATCAAGGAAAAGGTGCGCCGTTCTTGATGCGTAACATCTAAGCCATCAACTTCACCGAATCGCGTCAGTTCTTCTCCACTCCTGCGGCGGAAAACGCGATCGACAGCCAGTCTGGAAATTTCACACACTGTTTTACGATCCAGATTCATCTGTTCAATCTGTTGTTGATCCAGACTCTCTGCACAATGTTTTTCCAAAGGCAGCAACCTGAATTCACCCTGAGCATAGGCTGGCACTAGCCGCACACAACCTGCTGGCAAACCACTATCCTTATGCATAATCAAACAATGCAGAGACGTATCATCATACTCATCCTTTTCTTCCTGATCAGGATACAATTCAACCGGCTCATAGCCAAATTCATCACAATAAACGCGATAACGCACATGATAGACTTTGCTTTTCAGCTCAGCAGTTGTCGCTAATTGCACTGCAAAATAATGCTGAAAGCTGGTGGTTAGTTTAATTTTAGTATCGCTCATTCTGACATCTCCACCCCTCACCCTAAGTGCTTTTCAATATCATGTACTTTTAATCCCCAGGCCATCAGGTTTTCTATGCGTTGATTGGCAAGATCCAGACGCGAACTAATCACCTCAAACATTCCTTTGTAGAACAAATAGCCCTCGACAGGATGGTCATCCAGAAAAACGCTGAGTTTTTGTCCGTCAATTTCCAAGGCATCCACTTCGGTTATTGCCGTCACCGTCGCCATCCGCACCTGCTCTTGATGCAAACACATTTCGCCAAATACAGCACCAGGGCCAAACTCACAAAACCCCGTCTTGATTTTTTTGTTTTCCAACGCCACACTTCCGGTTACTTGCACTTTCCCAGACTCGATAATAAACAGGGTTTTTCCGGTCTCGCCTTGTCGAATAATTTCGCTATTCGGTAAAAAATGCTTTCGAGACCAGGCAATATTTTGTTTAAATTGTGGTGACTGTAAAATTTTTTTTAAAACATGTTCCAAAACAGATACCTTATTCCAAACTTAAAATGTAACTACTCACCCCCCTCTAAAAAGCAGGTGTAGGTTGTTGATTTATCAGGCTTGCATAACAGGGATGTTATGCAGAACTACATGGATGTATTCACGTGTCCTGATAAATCAATGGCCTACTCCGGCTAAAACACAACCGGGTGAGCAGTTACCTTAAAATAACCTTAAGAAAGTATAGCGCAATACCCTCAAAACTACCTGCCTTAAATTACCGGAAGAATCGACCATGGCCAAAACATCCTCAACCTTTTGCTTTCAACAGCTGCATATTGATGTCTCTCGCAATGCGACCGATGATTTCAATCTGTTCCATGATCCACACAAATGGCATGAAATTCGCCAAAATCCTTTTCAAGGCCCTATTGTTTTAGGCTTCCAGCTTGAATCATTGATTGAAGGTCAACTTGCAGAACACCGAAAAAACAACGAGGATTTAAAATGCATCATCGAACACAATTTATCCTACAGCAATTACCAGTTTAACTTCGCCAATGCTGTCAAACCCGGCCAACACGTCAATGTGGAAATAAGACCCGCTCAATTTAAAAACAATATCCTGAGCAATCGCGTTATCGTAAAAGCCGATGGCAAACTCGCACTCACGGGCTTCAAAAAAGAATCAGCCCAGCCTTTGTTTTTACCTGCACAGGATTTTTCAGCATTTCCAGATTTAAAACAGCATCCCGACCGCAGCTATATTAGCGACACTGGCTTTTTCCTGAAACGTAAATTCATGAATACCAGTAACGCCAAAAACTTTTTATGTGGATCATTTATCGATCAATCACAATATTTTGACGAATTAAATGATAAAGCCAACTTCCCGGAAATATTTCCCAGCAGTCTGATTTCTTGTGCCTTGCTAGGGGCTGTTGACTGGTCTCGTAAAGAAAAACTGATGGGTATTTTTAACGCCTTGGTTGTTGATCCAGACCTGGAATGGGAATTTATTGATGGGAGTATTGTGAAAGCACATCAGCATAGTAGTGGTGCGGCCTGTGAACAAGAAACAGCGATAGGGAAATCTGTCGCCGGGAACACCAGTAAAATTCATATGGCCGTTGATGCCTGTGGTCTTCCTATTCATTTCTCAGTGACAGGCGGCGAAGTTCATGACTGTAAAGAAGCACCGAAATTAGTTGCAGAGCTCCCAAAAGGTGACTATATAGTTGCTGACAGAGGCTATGACAGTGAAGCATTACGTCTTCAAATTAAAGACAAAGGGGCTGTTCCTGTTATCCCAAGAAAAAAAGAATTCAACTCGGGGAAATGATGAAATGGATTGGTGTCTCTACAAATATCGCCATCTCGTTGAAAATGTGTTTGCAAGACTTAAGCATTTCAGAGCGATCGCCACGCGATATGACAAACTCCAACAGCCCCTAGAACAAGCCATGAAAAAACACCATGATTTTAAAAACAACCCAATGGTCTATACCCAGCATAAAATCAGTATCGATAAAAAACTACTTGCCCAGCTCAAAAGCAATATGGCCTTGCATATCCTAGTACGAGAGTGCAGCGACCAGAACGATAGCTATGAATGCTATGGTTTGATTCAGCAGAATTTAATTTTATTCCGCGGCTTAATAGGCCTAGCTTCGCTAGAAAGTATTGTTAAATAACGCTGAAACATTATTCAATCAAAGGCTCAAGCACAGAAGTCGCTTCACCCATGCGATAGCCATTGTTTTGCTGTGCTAATTTTTTCGCGAATTCAAAATCAGCCGGAAACTCAGCATAGATGTAATAGAGTGTTTCGCCTTTTGTCACGGCATCGCCCAGTTTTTTGACCAGATCGACGCCTGCTTTTTTATCCATTGGCGCACCGGCCAAACGAGCGATTTTGGCCATTTGAAAATTGTCAATATGAGTGACAATACCATTGTCCTCTGCTACTACCGGATAACATAAATGCCCGGGTGTCAGATCAATTTCTTTAGCGCCTTGAGCCTTGATCAACTGTTTCATTTTGGCACAAGCCCGGCCAGATTCCAGGATATCTCTTGCAATCGCATAACCTTGTCCGCCACGCACATCGGGATCAAACTCGATGATACGCCCTGCCAGTTGCAATGATTTCTGACGCAAATCTTGAGGCAAATCGGCACTATTATTCAACACCTGCATCACATCACGCGCTTCCAAAACAGGCCCGATACCGCGCCCGACCGGCTGCCGGCCATCAGTAATCATAACCTCTAAATGAATATTCAAGCGATCGCCAACGAATTCGAACAATTTACGCAATGCCAAAGCTTGACGCATTTGCCTGACTTTAGCCGTTGGACCCACAGGAATATCAATCAATAAATGAGTGGATCCGGCTGCTAATTTCTTGGATAAGATTGAAGCGACCATTTGACCTTGCGAATCGATCCCTAACGGCCGCTCAACTGAAATCAGCAAATCATCAACAGGTGCCAGCCGAGCCGTACCGCCCCAAGCTAAACAACCACGCTCTAAATGCACAATTTCCTGCAGCTGCTCCGGCGTTAGATTGACATTTGCCAACACTTCCATGGTATCGGCGGTTCCAGCTGGCGAGGTGATGGCGCGACTGGAGGTTTTTGGAATCAACATACCATGTGCGGCGACAATCGGCACCACCAACATAGACGTCCGATTCCCTGGAATACCACCGATACAATGCTTGTCAGCGACTAACGGCTCATGCCAGTCCACCCGGTCCCCCGACTCCAGCATGGCCTGCGTTAAATACAATAATTCATCCCGATCCAGATTATTTTGTCCGGTAGCCACCAAAAATGCCGCCATTTCCATTTTGGAATAACGCATTTCAACAATATCGCAGGCAATATCCGAAAAATCCTGCTTGCTTAAGCGCTCACCATTAATTTTACGCCGCACCGCATCCATCGAACGTGGTGGCTCAGCATGATTGACAGCAACTTCCGTACCTTCGTCAGCCCGCATGTTCTCGAAAGCCTGTTCCGACAATCCTAACTCACCTGGCTGAACAATGGCATCATCATCGACCACATTCAGAACTGCCATCACGCGCTTACCATCGGTTCTGATCTCAATTTTTGATAACGCCTGAAAGCCTTCGGCTCGATAAACAGGGCATTGCCGATTCAAATAAGCGACATTTTCGTGATAAGTGTCGATATCGACCCGACGCAATTTTAATGTTTCAGCAACCATCGTCATTCTCCTGCCATGCGCCAATGTTGGCCAATTAATACTTCCAGCGGCTTATACTGGCTTTTATAACTCATTTTCGGGCACTGTTCGATCCAGTATCCCAGATAGACATATTCCATACCGTGCTTTTTGGCATAGTCTATTTGCCACAATACCCCATAGGTGCCCGGGCTGAAATGGGCTAAGTCGGGTTCAAAAAAGGTGTACACGGCGGACAATGCGTCGCCTAAAAAGTCAACGACGGCAACAGCCATCAGCTGATCTTGTCGCCAAAACTCAACAAAACGTGTATCACACCATGAGCTGCTTAAAAAACGGTTATATTCTGCTTCATCCACCTCGGCCATAGAACCACCGGGATGTTTGAAGTTTTGATATTTGAGATATAAATCAAAATGCCGCGGATCAAACTGAGCATTTTTTATGATTGTGTGCGTATCATGATTCTTACGCCAGCAGCGCCGCTGCCGTCGGTCGGGTTTAAACCTGGATACAGGAATCCGTGCAGAAAGACATGCTGTACAGGCTGGGCACTTCGTCGCATAGACATCATCACCACTGCGCCGGAAACCTTTTTCTATCAAAAGTGAATAGACAGGCGTATTGACAGGATAACTTGGATGCACAAACACGGTCTGCGCCGCTTGGTCATCAAGATAACTGCATTCATGCGGTTCGGTCAGAAACAAAGGTACCGAAATCATCTCTCTTTCCAGGCTTGCTCAGACACGTTGGCAGAACAATAGTGCTGTAACAAGGCGTTAAATTGCGAACGCGGTATCTCTTTAGCGCCTAAGCTCAACAAATGCTCGCTGCGAACCTGACAATCAACCAACTGATACCCCCATTGCCGTAGCTGCGCCATCAAGGTAACAAATGCAACCTTCGAGGCATCAGTTTGGCGATGAAACATGGATTCACCAAAAAACACCTGTCCTATTGCCACACCGTACAACCCACCGACTAGCACATCCCCTTTCCAGACCTCCACTGAATGCGCGAAATGATGCTGATGTAATCGTTGGTAAGCCTCCAGTATCTCTTCGGTAATCCAAGTTCCAGTCGTATTTTGCCTCGGCGCAGCACAAGCCTTCATGACATCTACAAAACACCTATCATAGGTCACCTTATAAATGCCTCTACGCAGCGTTTTTTTTAGGCTACGGGAAATTTTTTCTTGCCCCGGCACAATCACCAGCCGCGGATCGGGTGACCACCATAAAATAGGTTCGTTAGAATTGAACCAGGGAAAAATGCCGTGTTGATAAGCATTCAACAAACGTTGCATAGACAAACAACCACCAACCGCCAACAGTCCATTCGGTTCAATTAATGCCGTCTCCGGGTCTGGAAATGGCTGTTGCGGATCAAACGGGTTGAGCATCTGTAACGGCATCTCCACGACTTATTGTTCGTCCAGAGCATCCAGATATTTTTCCGCATCCAGCGCTGCCATACAGCCGGCACCGGCTGAGGTTATGGCTTGTTTATACACCTGATCCATCACATCACCGGCCGCAAACACACCTTCCACACTGGTCGCTGTAGCATTTCCCTTCAAACCACTGTTCACCACAATATAGCCATTTTCCATAGCCAACTGGCCTTCGAACATGGCCGTGTTGGGTTGATGACCAATGGCAATAAAGACACCATGCACATCCACATCCTGAGTTGAAGCATCCTGGACATTTTTGACCCGAATACCGGTTACCCCCATATCATCACCAAGCACTTCATCGAGCACATGATTCCACAAAATTTCGACATTGCCGGTTTTAGATTTCTCAATCAGTTTATCGGCCAGAATTTTTTCTGAACGAAACTTATCACGTCGATGTACCACCGTGACCTTTGAGGCGATATTGGATAAATACAACGCTTCTTCCACGGCTGTATTTCCGCCGCCGATTACCGCAACGGGTTTATTTTTATAGAAAAAACCATCACAGGTTGCACATGCTGAAACGCCTTTCCCTTTAAAGGCTTCTTCAGAGGGCAAACCCAAATATTTGGCTGATGCCCCAGTCGCAATAATCAACGCATCACAGCTATAACTGCCCGCATCGCCTTGCAACATAAACGGACGCTGTTTTAAGTCAACGCTATGGATATGGTCGAAAATGATTTCTGTTTCAAATCGTTCGGCATGGCGCTGCATTCTCGCCATCAGTTCTGGCCCTTGAACACCATCGGCATCTCCCGGCCAATTATCGACATCGGTTGTCGTCGTCAACTGCCCGCCTTGCTCCATACCGGTAATCAAAACCGGTTTCAGATTAGCCCGCGCAGCATAAATCGCGGCGGTATAGCCGGCCGGCCCAGAACCTAAAATCAATAATTTGCAGTGCTTTGTTTCAGCCATTTCCTTATACTCCATTTAAACAGTCAATTTCTCATTATACGGCGTATAAGTAGCGCATTAAACCCTGCCAATCATCCACAGTAGTCTTTTTCAACCCAACGTAGCTATCATCACCGTCACAAGCTAAGAATCTCTTAAGGTGAAATATTCGATAAATAATCTATAATGATGTTTTATTAAACATTTCTTGTAGCAAATCATGGTTGCAGTCATCGAAAAAGAAACCACCATACGCGGTTTGCGTGAAGTCGCTTTTTTATTTTTTGCCAGTCTAGCGCTATTTTTTTTAATTTCCCTGGTCACATTCAGTCATGAAGATGCCGGCTGGACCCATAGCGGCACCTCTCCTGTTATCAAAAACGCCGGTGGTGTCATCGGTGCTTGGTTATCAGACTTTAGCCTCAGTTTTTTTGGCCTGATGGCTTTTTTATTTCCAGTTATGTTGTTCTGGCATGGTTATCTGACCTACACCCAAGCTAAACGGGAAAACAACCGTTGGATACTAGCCATCCGCTGGAGCGGCTTTATTGCCACCATCCTATCGGGTGCCGCACTGTTCTATTTACATCTATTGCGGGTTCCATTGGAACTCCCGACCACGACCGGCGGTATCATCGGCCAGGAAATCGGCGATTACCTGATTATCCTACTTGGCGATTCCGGCGCCACCCTGCTGTTATTAGCCATATTTTTAGCGGGCATTACCCTATTCACCGGCTTATCCTGGTTTGGCGTAATGGACAATGTAGGCAAATTAACCTTGATCATCTGTCGTTTTCTAGCCAAAAGAGGACAGGATTTTTGGCAAAACCGGCGGCAAAAACCGACTATCGCCCCCAAAAAAGTGCAAAAATCTGCCTCTGCCGCAAAAGAAAAACCGACAAAAAAATCAAAACTCAAGATTGCACCCAGTCTGAATACAGTTGAAGTCAGTAAACGCAGCATCAAAGAAAAACAGATCGATTTGTTCGATGAAAAAAACCTGGCAGGTGCGCTGCCCCCCTTGTCTTTACTGGAGAAACGAGAAACCAAGGTCAAACGCTATTCCCAGGCCGAACTGGAAGATTTGTCCCGCATGGTCGAAGATGTTTTACAGGATTACAACATCGTCGCCGAAGTCGTCGCCGTATTGCCGGGGCCTGTTATTACCCGTTTTGAATTGCAACTGGCGGCCGGCGTCAAAGTCAGCCGTATAACCTCGCTGGCCAAAGATTTAGCGCGAGGTTTGTCGGTGACCAGCGTCCGGGTGGTGGAAGTGATTGAAGGAAAATCAGTCATCGGTCTGGAAATTCCCAATCAGGAACGTGAAATTGTACCGCTCCAGGATTTATTGGGTTCTAAAGCCTTCGAAAAAGCCCGCTCCAACCTGACCCTGGCGATGGGCAAAGACATTTCCGGCAACCCGGTGATGGCAGACCTTGGCAAAATGCCGCACGCGCTGGTGGCCGGCACCACAGGTTCCGGTAAATCGGTGGCGATCAATACCATGATTTTAAGCCTGCTGTACAAATCCACACCGGAACAAATCCGGCTGATCATGATTGACCCTAAAATGCTGGAACTGTCGGTTTATGAAGGTATCCCGCATTTACTGACACCGGTGGTCACCGACATGAAAGATGCGCAAAATGCCTTGCGTTGGTCGGTAGCGGAGATGGAACGACGTTACAAGCTGATGTCGAAACTCGGCGTCAGAAATATCGCCGGTTACAATCAATTGATCAAAGAAGCCAACGCCAAAGGTGAGCCCATTGCCGACCCTTTATTTCAAAACACCGACCCATTAGCGGACGAGATTGAAATCCCCACCCTGGAAACGCTGCCCAGTATTATCATCGTAATCGACGAATTAGCCGATATGATGATGATTGTCGGTAAAAAAGTCGAGGAATTGATCGCCCGTCTGGCACAAAAAGCCCGGGCTGCCGGTATCCATCTAATTCTGGCCACACAGCGCCCCTCGGTTGATGTGTTGACCGGCCTGATCAAAGCCAATATCCCGACGCGGATTTCCTTTCAGGTTTCATCACGAATTGATTCACGCACGGTGCTGGATCAATCGGGCGCCGAAGCATTGCTGGGTAATGGTGATATGCTGTTTCTGCCCTCCGGCACCAGTATTCCGATTCGTGCCCATGGCGCATTTGTCGATGACCATGAAGTTCACCGCGTGGTCGAATTTCTGAAAAAAACCGGCCCGGCCAATTATCTGGACGAAATCACCCAGGAGCGCAGCGACAGTGGCGACATCAGCACCGGGAGCGACAGCAGTGACCTGGACAGCCTTTATGATGAAGCCGTGGCGTTTGTCACCGAATCCCGAAAAGCCTCGATTTCCAGCGTGCAACGCCGCTTTAAGGTCGGTTACAACCGAGCTGCCCGAATGATCGAGGAAATGGAAGCCCAGGGCGTGGTCAGCTCACCTCAGGCTGGCGGCAGCCGTGAAGTCATCGCCCCTCCTCCTCCGAAGGATTGATATGAATCCCTATATCACTGGCTTGGTCCTGTTATTATCGCTTGCCGCCCTGATCAGCCTGCTACTATGCAGAAAAAAACCCGTCGAACCCGGCGTTAAGCTGATGTTGTTTGTTCTCTATTTTTGGGGCATCGCGTTTATCGAAACTGGGTTGTTTGCGTTGGGGTATTTTCTGTTTTACCGCTAAAAAATCGTAGGTCGGGTTAGGTGTCAGCCGTAACCCGGCATTCCAGCATCCGTTTCGTTCGTTGGGTTACGCTACGCTAACCCAACCTACGAGTTGCGTTGACATGAAACTAATAAAGAAGTGCATGGATGGAAAATACTGTTTTTTGTTTAATGTAGTTCTTATGTGGTGTAATATTGATTTTAATGTGGTGTAATTATTTATGGGGGGTGACGTTATGGTCAGACAAAGCATTTCGATAACAACACCGAATGATAAGTGGCTTAAAGCGCAAGTTGAAAGCGAAGAATATAGCAGTAAAAGCGAAGTCATAAACGACCTCATACGAAAAGCGCGTGCGCAACAAAACGAGATTGACTATATCCGTGCCAGACTCTTAAGAGCTGAAAATAATGGCTTTACAGACAAAACAGCCGGAGATATTCTCGCGGAGCTCAAGGAAGAAGCGCGTCGTAATGGGGACTTATAGACTTTCAGCCGAAGCCGAAGCGGATTTACGCAGAATTTGGTTATATGGCTTTCATGAATATGGTGAGACACACGCTGATAAATATTATAACGGTCTCATAGAACACTTTGAGAAAATCGCGGATCAGCCTTATCTTTATCAAGCCGTTGATTATATTCGTGAAGGTTATCGGCGTAGTGTTTATGGCGCAGATAGTATTTATTATCGTATTAACAGCGATGTTGTTGAAATCATGGCGATAATAGGTCGACAGGACATAGAAGAAAGATTTTAATGTAACCGTTTATGAATTTTTTTGGGCTAGCACACCACACTCCAGCAACATTAGCCCGTAGGTCGGGTTAGGCATCAGCCATAATCCGACATTTCGGCATCGGTTGCGTTCCGTTGGGTTACGCTACGCTAACCAAACCTACAAGCTATTTTATTGCTCTCTCGAAACATCCGCCACCTTCAAATCCCGCCGCTTATGCGCCACGGCCAACACAAAAATGCCCTGGCTTTTGATCTCGTAGATGACTCGGTAGGAATACAGCGATAGTTCCCTGATAGCTTCATCATTCACTTCCGGTACTTTCTTGCCCATCTTTGGCAAATCATCCAGCACATCCGTTTTCTCCCGAATATCCTGCGTAACCTTCTTGGCATAGTGCTTCGAGTCGTGGGCAATAAAATCATGGATCGAACGTAAATCAGCCTTGGCCACTTCCGACCAAATCACCATGAATCAATTTCCCGCTTGAGTTCCTCGCTGGTGATGACTTTTCCTTGTTCCACCACTTCCTGACCCTTCCTGATCTTATCCAGCACATAAAGCCGGTACATGATCTCATCCATATCGGTATTTTCCGGCAGTTGCTTAATGGTGTTGAGTGCTTCCTGTTTAGCTGTTTGCATAATAGATTTCTCACTGTAATAAATTAGTCAGTTCAGACAGACGCATGCCGTAACCCGACACTTCGGCGTCAGTTGCGTTCCGTTGGGTTACGCTACGCTAACCCAAGCTACAAGCTATTCGGTTTGGCTTATTTTAAGCGCCATCGACTCATCGGAATTTCGCAAGATCAGTTTTTTGATGTGTTCCTGCGAGTAATTCCCCATGTCATCCATTTCGCCGATCAAATCCTGCCGAATCCGTATGGTCAGACTGGCCAAGGCCATCGAGATTTCGGTGCCGTTATCCTGAATCGTGCCATTGGCGACACAATCGGTTAACACTGCCAGAAAATTATGAAATTCGTTCAAGACTTCGGGCGATGAAAAAATCGCCAGCCGATGCATGATAAAACGCAGTCGAATCAAGTCCTGGCAATCAATTTGCTCTACCAAGGACATCGCTTCGATACGGTCGATCAACTCTTCATAGGTTTTGGTTTTCAGCTCGATGAATTTGATGCTTTGTTCTTTTTCGATTTCAACCGCTGTTTGTTGATTCAGCAATAATGCGGTAATCAAAACCGTCGCCACCGTCCCCAGAATAATCAGAACGATTTCCTGGGTAAATGGCATTGAATCGGTTACTCCATAGGCGTAACGTAAAAAAGCATAGCCGCCGACAACGGTGACCGCTGTCAGCAGCAGTAATACCAGCTTTTTATTCGTCAAAGCCTCCTTTCTCATCAATGCTGACAGCCTTCTCCATGCACATGCCCATGTGCCAGTTCATCCTCGGTCGCTTCTCTGACATCGGTCACTTCCACATCAAAGGTCAACGCTTCACCGGCTAACGGGTGATTGCCATCAATGGTGACTTCATCGCCATTGATGGCAATCACGGTAATAATGCCAGGGCCGTTACTGACCTGGGCCTGAAACTGCATGCCCACTTCCACTGGCATGCCATCAAACATACTTTTAGGCACAACCTGAATCATTTCGGCCTGTTTTTCACCATACGCTTCTTCAGCCGGAATGGTCACGGTAAATTTGTCACCGACATCTTTGCCTTCCAATGCATTTTCCAGGCCCGGAATAATATTGCCTGAGCCGTGCAAATAAGTTAAAGGTTCTGCACCAATGGAACTGTCGAGTTTATCCCCCGCATCATTGGTTAAGGTATAATGAATGGAAACTGCTTTTTTATCTGAAATTTGCATAATATCTATTGGGAAAGAGCATTGCTCTGTAAAAAAACCTACTATCATAAAGCGTTTTAAAGCAAAAGAACATGGCCCGCTGGAAACCACCCTGCCCAAAATCATCGCCCTATATCACAGCACAAGGCTATCAGCGTCTGGAAAGCGAACTGAATGAACTGTGGGAAAAACGCAAGGCAGTCACCGCCGCATTATCTGCCGCCGCCGCGGAAGGTGATCGCTCGGAAAATGCCGAATATATTTATCGAAAAAAAGAATTACGCGGCATCGACCGGCGCATCCATTATCTGCAAAAACGCCTGCCTTCCCTGACTGTCGTCAGAGATATTCCCGCCAATCAAGATCAGGTTTTTTTTGGCGCGTGGGTGACACTGGAAAAAGAAGATGGGGAAAAGGTTTATTATCGCATCGTCGGTGCTGACGAGATTGATGGCCAAAAAGGCTATATCAGTCTGGATTCCCCGTTAGCACGCGCCTTATTGAAAAAAACTTTTGATGATGAAGTGCGCATTAAAAGCGGTGATCATGCCGCCGTGTTGTATACCATTATCGATATTGATTACAGCGCATCGTCAATTCCAGATGAATAAAACCTTAGCGATACGCTATGGTTGCCGCCGTCTCACCAAACAGATGACATAAACGCTTCAGTAGTTCGTCTTCTGGTCTGACGCGCCAGGCATCGCCTAATTTGATCGTCGCCCTGGCCTGACTGGATTGATATTGAATCACGATCGGCGTCTGTCCGCCACAGAAGGGGCTGAGTGTCTGTTTCAAGTTTTCAAGCTGCTCCCTGCCCTTTTGTTGTTCTGAAACATTCCATTTAAGCAGAAGATGGCGGGCAAACGCTTCGCGCGCTTGCTCAATGGTATAGACTTTTTCTGCTGTGACACGCAACATGCCAGAAAAATCATCCATCGCCATGCCACCTTCAACCACTAAAATGGCGTCGTTTTTCATCACTTCGCGATATTCCTCATAGACTTTACTGAAAGCCGCCACTTCCAGCCTGGCGGTGCGATCGTCCAGCGTGGCAAACCCCATCATTCTGCCTTGTTTGGTTTGTCGAGTACGCATTTCGACCACTAGCCCCGCCACCCGGCCTTCCAGTTTTCCTTTACTGCGTTCTGCATCAGCCAGTAAATCGGCAATACGGCCATGGGTGATCGCTTTGAGTTCTTGCTCATATTCGCCAATCGGGTGTCCGGTTAAATACAATCCCAGCGTTAGTTTTTCATGTTGCAGACGTTGTTTTTCTGTCCAGGGCACGGTTTTGTCGGCATAGTTTTCCTGATGGGTTTCCTCGCTATCGGCTTCCACCACCAAGCCAAACAAATCGGTTTGCCCCGCCTGTCGCATTTTATCGTGCTGTTCGGCCACTCTGATTGCAGTACCCAGTTCCGCCAGGTGTGCGGCGCGATTGGGGTTGATCGAATCCAATGCGCCGGCTTTGATCAACGCCTCCAGAACCCGACGATTGACTTTACGCAATTCGACCCGCTTGCATAAATCATAGAGCCCGGCAAACTTGCCGTTTTGTTTGCGCTCTTCCAGCAAATCTTCAATTGCCGCCTCGCCCACGCCTTTTATCGCGCCAATGCCATAAACAATCTCTCCTTGTTCATTGACCGTGAAACGATATTCGGAAACATTGATATCGGGCGGACAAACCGGCAAGCCCATTTGTCGGCATTCTTCAATCAACACCACTACTTTGTCGGTGTTATCCATATCCGAGGACATTACCGCCGCCATAAACTCGGCTGGATAATGCGCCTTCAGCCAGGCGGTCTGATAGGCGACCAGTGCATAGGCGGCGGAGTGGGATTTATTGAATCCGTAGCCTGCAAATTTTTCCATCAGGTCAAAAATATAGGTGGCAATGCCTTCATCAATCCCGTTATTGACCGCACCTTCGGTAAAAATAGCCCGCTGTTTGGCCATTTCTTCCGGCTTTTTCTTCCCCATCGCCCGCCGGAGCATATCCGCACCGCCTAAGGTGTAGCCCGCCATTTCACGGGCGATCTGCATCACTTGCTCCTGATACAAAATAACGCCATTGGTCGGGTTTAAAATAGGCTCCAGCAAAGGGTGAGCATATTCGGCTTTGGCACCATGTTTGACCTTGATGTAATCATCGACCATACCCGATTCCAGCGGTCCCGGACGAAACAATGCCACCAGGGCGATAATGTCGTTGAAACAATCGGGTTTGAGTTTTTTGATCAGATCCTTCATGCCACGCGATTCCAACTGGAATACTGCCGTGGTCTGGCATTTTTCAAACAAGGCGTAGGTTTTGGGATCATCCCGCGGAATCTGGCTGATATCGACCAAAGACTCACCGAGCTGTTGTTTTTTACGATTGATGGTTTCCAATGCCCAATCAATAATGGTCAACGTTCTCAAGCCTAAAAAGTCGAATTTGACCAGGCCAACCGCTTCCACATCATTTTTATCAAATTGGGTGACCAAATTGCCGCCACCCTCCTCACAATACAATGGGGTAAAATCGGTCAACTTGCTGGGGGCAATCACCACGCCACCGGCATGTTTCCCTGCATTACGGGAAATGCCTTCCAGCGATAAAGCCATATCGATCAGAGTTTTGACATCTTCTTCTGCGTCATACAGTTCTTTCAGTTCAGCGCTTTCTTGCAGCGCCCGGGTCAACGTCATGCCGATTTCAAATGGAATCAGCTTGGCCAGCCGGTCGACAAAACCATAGGACAAGCCTAATACCCGGCCAACATCGCGTACCACTGCCTTGGCCGCCATCGATCCATAGGTGATGATTTGCGACACCTTTTCCCGGCCATAATGGCGCGCGACATAATCAATTACTTCATCACGCCGCTCCATGCAGAAATCGATATCGAAATCAGGCATCGATACCCGTTCGGGGTTAAGGAATCGCTCAAATAGTAAGTCAAATTCAATCGGATCAAGATCGGTGATTTTCAAAGCGTAAGCAACCAGTGATCCAGCACCAGAGCCTCGGCCTGGCCCGACCGGAATATCATGATTTTTGGCCCACTGGATAAAATCGGCCACGATCATGAAGTAACCGGGGAAGCCCATCTGGATAATTACATCCAACTCAAACTGTAACCGTTCCTCGTAAACCTTACGGTTTTCATCTTCTGAGCCCTTGCCAAAAGGTGGATGTTGTTGCAAACGCTGTTCCAGGCCTTTACGCGCCTGTTCGGCAAAAAACGTGTCTAATGTCATCCCTTCCGGTACAGGAAAATCCGGTAAAAAGTTTTTCCCCAGCGTCAGTTCGACATTACATCGTTTGGCAATTTCCACGCTGTTTGCCAACGCTTCAGGAATATCGGCAAACAAGGCTTGCATCTCTTCACTGCTGCGCAAATATTGTTGCTCGGTATAATTTCTTGGCCGCCGGCTATCATCTAGTACACGCCCTTGGTGAATACACACTCTGACTTCGTGAGCGGCAAAATCCTCTCGCTTCAAAAAACGGACATCATTGGTGGCAACCACCGGCAAATCCATCTGAGCCGCCAAATCGACTGCTGCGGCAATATACTGTGCCTCATTTTGTTTGCCAATGCGCTGTAATTCCAGATAAAAACAATCGGCAAACAATTCTGACCAAAAAGCTGCCCGCTGGCGCGCCAGATCCTGTTTATCTTGCAACAGGGCGCGGCCTACGTCCCCTTCCATCGCGCCAGAAAGCGCAATCAGTCCATCATGGTTCTGCTCCAGCCATTCTGTTCTCAGCATTGGAACGCCTAAATACTGGCCTTCCTGATAACCTTTTGAAATCAATTCGGTCAAGGCAATATAACCCTGTTGATTTTTTGCCAACAGGGTTAATCGGTAAGGCAAATCTGGATCTTCAGGATTGAACAAATAAATATCGCTGCCGACAATCGGCTTGATGCCGGCGGCACGACTGGCGGTATAAAACTTGACTAGGGAGAACAGATTGAATTGCTCGGTCAATGCCGCCGCCGGCATATTCATATCGCCTAAGGCCTTAACCAGCGGTTTTAAACGGACAATCCCATCAACCAGGGAAAATTCGGAATGGATGCGAAGATGTACAAATGCGGGTTTCATAGGCGGGCTATTATACTTGCAATCAGCACACCTGGCCGTGAAAGCTTATAGATTTTTTTTATAACACTCTCAATATTACATCAGGATATGGATGCAGAAAAAGCTTTCTCTGAGCTCTATTATTTATCGACACTTCAGACCACAGAGCGCACAGAGAATAGAAAATCTGTGCGCTCTGTGTCTATTTTCATTAGCCCCATTCATCACCACTGACCGAAAATTTTCGGCCTATTATCGTCACGACGTAACATCAGTTATATTGTTTTCTGGATGCAGGAGATACATTTGCCCGACCCTCAAAAATGCTGTTCAATCAAGTGACATAAGGTATGCCCTAACAAAATATGCATTTCCTGAATTCTGGGCGTATCGTTGCTTGGCACAATTAACGTCACATCGCATAAACCATTCATTGCACCGCCCGTGTTGCCACTAAAACCAATGGTTTTACAGCCCATTTCTCGCCCTAAGGCCAATGCGTTAATGACATTGGTGCTGTTGCCGCTGGTGCTGATACCTAACAGGATATCCGCAGGCTGTGCTAAGGCTTCAACCTGGCGAGAAAATAAATGGTTAAATCCAAAATCATTTCCAATTGACGTCAAAGCAGAACTATCGGTTGTCAAGGCAATTGCCGCAAGTCCCTTGCGCTCCTTTTTATAGCGGCCCACCAATTCAGCGGCGATATGCTGCGCATCAGCCGCCGAACCGCCGTTACCAAAAATCAGTAGTTTCCCACCGTTTTCTAACGAGGCTAAGCAAAGCCGAGTAGCCATTTCCAATTTATCGGCAAGTTGTGACAGGCTGTTCTCGGCCACCTTAAGATGGTCGGTAAATTCGTGCTGAATCGTTTTTATCATGGTGTGGATTATGAAAGTGAGGTGCGGATTTTTTCAATGGTGCGCGTGGTACTTTTTCCATCGACAAATTGAACCAGTTTGAGTTCACCGGCAATGTCCTGGCCGACGACAGGCTTGCCTTCGTAATCCCCTCCTTTAACCAGAATGTCCGGCTGCACCATGCGAATCAACTCCAGTGGCGTATCTTCTTCAAAAATAACGACATAATCAACGGCTTCTAAAGCGGCCAGTAAATAAGCCCGGTCCATTTCCGGATTGATCGGGCGAAGCTCACCTTTCAAGCGTTTAACCGAAGCATCGGCGTTCAATCCGACAATCAAGACATCACCAAAGCTTTTCGCCGTTTCCAGATAACGCACATGGCCTGCATGCAAAATATCAAAACAGCCATTGGTAAACACAATTTTTTTATCGCGACTTTTCAATTCAGTTATCAATCGCTGTATTTCATCGCGTGTTTTGATGTGGGATTCGCTCGTGGAGTGATTCAAGCTGGATTGATATTCGATAATTTCACTCAAAGACACGGTGGCACTGCCCATTTTTCCAACCACAACGCCAGCGGCTAGATTGGCGAAATTAACGGCATCATCGATAGGACTGTTACACGCCAAAGCAAAACCTAACGATGCCAAAACGGTATCACCTGCGCCTGTAACATCAAACACTTCACGTGCCTGGGTGGGATGTACCTTAAGTTTGTCTGTATAGACAGCAATCCCCTGTTCGCTAAGCGTAATCAAGGAAACAGCCAGTTGTAGCTGTGTTTTAAGCTGGTAGATGGCTTGTGACAGACTGTTTTGATCACAGATATTAATGCCGGTCGCCAAGGAGGCTTCTTTTTTATTAGGCGTCAATAAATAAGCCTGTTTATATTTGGAATAATCCTGGCCTTTGGGATCAACCAAGACCTTTTTGCCGGCCTGATTGACACAGTGAATGATTTTCCGGGTCAGTCTGTCAGTTAAAACACCTTTGCCATAGTCCGACAATAAAACAATATCAATCGTAGGAAGCTGTTGCGTGAGTGCCTCTAAAATCTTGTTTTCCGAGGCTATATCAATCGGCAGAAGCGTTTCATTATCATAACGAACAATTTGCTGCTGTGCGGCGATAATACGACTTTTCTGTGTCGTTTTACGCCCTGGCTGCGTGATTAAATGCGCGGTATCCACCTGGATATCGGCCAATAGGCGATGCAGCTGGCTAGCGGCCTCATCATCGCCAAGTACGCTAATCAATTTAACTTTAGCACCCAGAGTAACAAGATTGTTCACTACATTACCGGCGCCGCCAAGTTGGCGTTTTTCTTCTGTAATATTGACCACCTGCACCGGCGCTTCAGGCGAGATACGGTCGCAATGCCCCCATAGATAATGATCGATCATCAGATCGCCGATGACCAGAATATTGGGGTTTTGGTCTTTAAACAGGTTCATTGTTTTCTTCAGTAAACAGGCGTTTTATTTCCGGCAGATAGGCTTTAATGCCTTTTTCCAGCGTAAATTCAGGTTGATAATCAAGATAGCGTTGCGTCAGACTAATATCCGCCTGGGTGTGCATCTGATAGCCGGTATAGGGGTTGGGGAAATAATCCGTACCTAAATCGGTGCCGAGCTCCCGTTGTAAGATATCCGCAATATCCTGAAAACTACGGGCGATACCTGTGCCAACATTATATACGCCGGTTTTTTTCGGCTGACAGGCTTTAATATTGGCCTGAATAACATCGTCAATATAAACAAAGTCCCGCATGATTTTATCGGAGTGTTCGAACAGGCGTGGTGCAGTGCCGGATAATATTTGATGACCTAATTGCAACACCATCGAGGCGGTTTTGGCCTTGTAAAACTCACCGGCACCATAGGCATTAAAATAACGCAGGCCAGTCACAGATAGGTCAGGGTTGTCGCGGCTAAAACGATTGGCGAGTTGATCCATAGCATATTTGCTATAGCCATACGGGTTTTCCGGTCGTTCTTTGCCTATCGTCTGAGGCGAAGGCTGAGAGCCGTAAGTTGCCGCTGAACTGGCGTAAACAACGGTTGCACGATCTTTTTTGGCCAGTGCCAGAATATCAGCAAAGGCATTTACATTGGTTTGGATGACAATTTCCTGGTTATAAACCCGGGTGTCGGAAATTGCCGCCTGATGAAAAATGTAATCAAACCGGTAATCATGTAATCGCGCCAAATCTTCAGACCGGTTAATGCTACCGCAGATGACTTCGCCACTAAAGCCTAATAGATTTTTGTAATGGCCAAAGCTGACCAGGTTGCCATGGGGAAAGGTTTCGCCGGAACGAAAACAGTCAAACACGATAACCCTGGCTTTTGGATAATTCCGTTGGAAATAATGTGCTAAACGACTACCAATAAAACCGGCGCCCCCGGTAATCAGGATAGTTTTTGAATTGAAATCAATGGGTGAACTCATAAGCATAATTCAATAGAATGATAGATACATTATATCGCTTAACCGAAAAACTGTACGAAAAGTATAGAGGTTTGGCAATCGGTGGCTCAATTTTGTCGAGGGTAAGACAAAAAATGCCGCTATAGGCAATAAAAGCGCGGCTGGGCGACAATTCAACGCGCGGAGAGTATAAACAGAATGCATGAAACACAAGACAGCAGACAAAAACAAGCGGCCGTTTTTATGGATAGGGATGGCACGATAAATGTTGAGAAAAATTATCTGCATAAAATTGACGACTGGGAATGGATTCCAGGCGCTATAGAGGCGATCAGGCGCATCAATCAAATGGGCTTTAAAGCCGTGGTGGTCAGCAACCAGGCTGGCGTCGCTCGCGGTTATTATGACACCGCGGCGATTGAAACCTTGCACAACGCTGTCGATAAGCTACTGACAGAGGCCAAGGCGCATATCGATGGCTATTATTTTTGCCCGCATCATCCCGATTTTGGCTCAATGCAATCATGTTCGTGCCGGAAACCAGAACCCGGCATGTTACTAGCCGCCAGCCAGGACTTGAATATTGATTTAAGCCGATCCTATTTAATCGGCGATAAACTCTCCGATATTGAAGCAGCACTTGCCTGTGGCGTTACACCCTTGCTAGTACGTACCGGCTACGGTGCCGAAGAAATTGCGCGTTGCCCGCCGCAGGTAACAATTTGTGATGATATTTCAGATGCGGTCAGCTTCATTGAAAAGACCGAAGGACGCCCTGCCTCTTCACGACATGATTGAAAGCCGAATCTGTGATTTCAGATGAAATATAAAAGTTTATCGTTTCGCTGATAGTTGACATTGCACAAATCAGACAAGACAATGCCTTGAGATATAACAGGATAAAGCCATGAGTAAAGAAATCGACGATGAGGGCAGCGAACAGGTGAAGCAGGCTGTGTTCGAGACTATTTTCAAACAATCTCGCTTTGGCGTGCGCGATGGCTTGAATGAATATGATGAAGATTACACCACATTCAACGATTTAGGCGACTTGATTCCAACTGAAATGCAGCTGGCCATGGCGCGGCTGGAAACGCAAACGAACGATCAAGACACAGCCTTATCTGCTACTGAAACAGCCCCACCCCGCACTCGACAAAGCTGAAATGGAACCTGAGTATATTCAGTATCACAGCCAGAATCGCTTATTGATTATCGGCTCCGAGCCAGCGTTTGATCAGTTACCCGTAACGCTGGCTGCCGACTTCAAGTTGTTCTGGCTGACAGCCGCTACCTCTGCAAGCAAAGCCGGAACGGAAATACTCGCTCTTACAGCCGATGAAGACTTAAGCGGTTTTCTGGGTAATTTCAAATTAAAAAACCACCCACATCATCAATTTGACCTGATACTGGACTTTCAGGAATCGCCGGCTATTACCAGCCCTATTCCGCCTTTTGGCTATTACCCCGTAGCCGACGCAAACCGACTCAAGGCCGCACTGGCCGAATTACCCGACATGATAGGCCAGTTCGACAAACCTAAATATTTTGGGCTGGACACAACACATTGTGCGCATCAGAACAACCACATCACAGGCTGCCATCGCTGTATTGATGTCTGCGCCACCCAGGCCATTACCTCAGAACACGGTCAGATTCAGGTCAATCCCTATTTATGTCAGGGCTGTGGCGATTGCAGCAGCGTTTGTCCCAGCGGTGCTATTCGTTATCAATATCCTGATCTTAAAACCCGCCTGGTAGCCATTAAAACAGTCTTAGCCGGTGCCAGTGTCGATAAAGCCCTCGTATTACACCAAGGCGAATGCCCGGAAGATTTACCCGATTATGCTATTCCTTTTCAGCTTGAAGCCTTAGGTGTGGCCGACCTGGCACTGTGTCTGAACGCAATCGCCTTTGGCGCCAATCAGGTTATATTATGGCCCCCTGCCGAATTGACCCTGCAAACCCGACATACGCTGGACGATGTCATCAAACAGGGTAATCAGCTTTTAGCCGCATTGGGCCTGGGAAATAATCGCATCCAAATCACATCCCAGACCGATTTCAAAAGACTACCACCACACGCCATCGAGCCTGCACCGTACCAACCAGAAAACGATAAACGTCGCGCCATTCGCATGGCGACCGAATATATCGGTCAATTTTCTAACACAACTCCGGACACTTGCGCACTCCCTGCCTCAGCATATTTCGGGACGCTGCATATCAATATAAATAGCTGCACCTTATGTCTGTCCTGTGTCAGCATTTGTCCCGCCCAAGCACTACAATCCGGCCAGGATTTGCCGCAACTGAAGTTGATTGAAGCGAACTGTCTACAATGCAGCCTCTGCCAGACAGCTTGCCCGGAACAGGCCATAACACTTGAGCCACGTTATTTATTTGACAGCACACAAGCTAAAAAGCCACGTTTACTGCATGAAGAAAAACCTTTTTTATGCATCAATTGCCAAAAGCCCTTCGCCAGTGCCAGCATGATCAATACCATTGTTCAAAAACTGCAGCATCATCCAATGTTTCAAGGCGAGCGCAAACAACAATTGCTGCTGTGTGAAGACTGCAAAATTGCCGCCCACTTCAATCAACCAAACGCATGAACGACGAAGAGCGCTTATTTTTTTACCAGTTAATAGCGCGATTGTTTCGTGCCGCTCCTGATCAGGCGTTGCTGAAGCTGATTAGTAAACTTGAAGTCAATACAGGTTACGATAACTTCAGCCAGGCACTGTCTACCTTGATTTCTGTCGCTAAAACTGCTGATATTCAACAGCTCGATGATGACTACCATCATTTATTTATCGGTCTAGGACGCGGAGAGCTTGTTCCTTATTTATCCTGGTATCAAACCGGCTTCTTGATGGAAAAGCCTTTAGCCAGCTTACGCCAACAGTTAAAACAACTGGGCATTCGACGTCAGCCAAAAAACTGTGAGCCTGAAGATCATATCAGCGCAATCTGTGAAGTCATGGCATTGTTGATTCAAGACCAAAGCGAGCACCAAAACGTTTTTTTTCAGAATGCAATTGCACCGTGGTTTGCACACTTTTTCAGCGATTTAAAAGCCACTACAACTGGTAATTTTTACCCGATAGTGGCAGAATTAGGGCTAGCCTTTATTGCGCTTGAGGCCCGGTCATTATCCATACCATACGCGGGAGAAACAGATGCAACCTGATAATCATCGTCGCCAGTTTTTTAAAACCCTAATCGGCGCAAGTGCTGCAACTAGCGTGCTTACGTTAACCTCAAGCAAAGCAAAAAATCAATCTCCCCCCACCACCCAAACGATGCCATCACAAGGCTATCATGAAACCCAGCATATCCGTGATTACTATAATAAAATCAACTTTTAACGGCTCTCTGCCGCCTACAAGGTATCGGTATGAAACTTATCAAACGTTCAACTTCTGTTGAAAACAAGTCTGAAAACACCCTCGACCGCAGAACCTTTTTAAAACACAGCTCTCTGGCAGCCGGGGGCGCTGCATTGAGTAGTCAATTACCTTTCACCTTAATGGAAAAGGCCGAAGCGACAGAGCAGTCTGAGCAAGCATCTACAGACATTAAAACCATTCGTTCTGTCTGCACCCATTGTTCGGTCGGTTGCGGCGTAATTGCTGAAGTCGAAAATGGCGTCTGGGTCGGCCAGGAGCCTGCATTTGATCACCCCTTCAACCTTGGTGCCCATTGCGCTAAAGGTGCTGCAGTACGTGAACATGGTCATGGCGACCGCCGCCTGAAATATCCAATGAAACGGATAGATGGGAAATGGAAACGCATTGACTGGCAGCAGGCCATCGATGAAATCGGTGATAAAATTCTGGAAATCCGTCAGCAATCCGGCCCCGACTCTGTCTACTGGCTCGGATCTTCTAAGCATAATAACGAACAAAGCTACCTATTCCGCAAATTCGCAGCCTTTTGGGGGTCTAATAACATCGACCACCAGGCCCGCATCTGCCATTCCACCACTGTTGCCGGCGTTGCCAACACCTGGGGTTATGGCGCGATGACCAATTCTTTTAACGATATTCACAACAGCAAGGCCATCCTGATTATTGGCGGCAATCCGGCTGAGGCACATCCGGTTTCCATGCAACATATTTTCAAAGCCAAGGAACAGGGTGCACCATTGATTGTCATCGATCCACGTTTTACCCGTACCGCTGCCCACGCAACCCAGCATATCAGGCTGCGTCCAGGCACTGATGTGCCGTTGATTTGGGGTATGTTATGGCATATTTTTGAAAATGGCTGGGAAGATAAAAACTTTATTCAACAGCGCGTCTATGGCATGGATACGATTCGCAAGGAAGTTGCCGAATGGACGCCGGACAAAGTCGAACAAGTCACCGGTGTGCCGGAGGCCGAGGTTTTCCAGGCCGCCAAAACCATGGCGACTCACCGGCCCGGCACTTTCATCTGGTGTATGGGGGGTACGCAACACACCATTGGCAATAACAATACCCGGGCTTATTGCATTTTCCAACTAGCGCTGGGAAACATGGGCGTGGCCGGTGGCGGCACCAATATTTTCCGTGGTCATGACAATGTTCAAGGTGCCACCGATTTAGGCCCGAATGCGCATACTCTACCCGCTTATTATGGCCTAACCGAAGCGGCCTGGAAACATTGGGCTCGCGTATGGGATATCGATTATAACTGGCTATCCAAGCGTTTCGATCCGGCCTTGTACGATGATGGCGCGGGGGGTAAAAAACGCACCATGAACATGAGCGGCATTCCAGTTTCTCGCTGGATCGATGGCGTGCTAGAAAAGCCCGAACTTATCGCACAAAAAGATAATATCCGCGCCATGGTGTTTTGGGGACATGCTCCGAACAGCCAAACCCGTTCTCCGGAAATGAAGCAAGCTATGGAAAAACTCGACCTGCTGGTCGTGATAGACCCCTATCCCAGCAACAGTGCGGTGCTGCATGACCGGCCGGACAATACCTATTTATTGCCCGCCTGCACTCAGTTTGAAACTTACGGCTCGCTGACCTCATCCAATCGCTCCCTGCAATGGCGCGACCAGGTAATCGAGCCGCTATTTGAATCCCGCCCCGATCATCAGATTTTGTATCAGTTTGCGGAAAAATTAGGCTTTGCCGAACCCATGTTCAAGCATATCCGGGTTGAAGACTCGACACCATCGATTGAGGACATTACCCGCGAATTCAACCGCGGTGCCTGGACGATAGGCTACACCGGACAAAGTGTCGAACGCATCAAAAAACACCAGCAAAACTGGCATACCTTCAATACCACAACACTGAAAGCCGAAGGCGGCCCCTGCGATGGCGAATATTTTGGCCTGCCTTGGCCCTGTTGGGGAACGCCGGAACAAAAGCATCCAGGTACGCCATTGTTATACGACACCAGCAAACCCGTAGCCGAAGGCGGACTGACATTCCGCGCCCGTTTTGGGATAGAACGTGATGGCGTCAGTCTGCTGGCAGAAGGCTCTTACAGCAAAGGCTCGGAAATCAAACAAGGCTATCCCGAATTCAGCGCCGATTTGTTAAAACAACTTGGCTGGTGGGATGATTTAACGACATCCGAAAAACAGCTGGCCGATGGTAAAAATTGGAAGACTGATCTATCTGGCGGTATTCAGCGAGTTGCCATCAAACATGGCTGCGCGCCCTTTGGCAATGCTAAGGCACGTTGCATCGTCTGGCAATTTCCTGACCCAATACCGATTCATCGTGAACCGCTGTACAGCAATCGCCGCGATATGGTTAAAGCGTTTCCAACCTATAAGGATCGGAAAAGCTTTTACCGTCTGCCTACCCGTTATGCATCAATACAAAAAATTGATTACAGCAAGGATTATCCCTTGACTATGACCAGTGGCCGCCTGGTGGAATACGAAGGTGGCGGCGAGGAAACCCGCTCCAATCCGTGGCTGGCGGAACTGCAACAACACATGTTTGTCGAAATCCATCCAGCCGATGCCAATAATGCCGGCGTCAAACACGGCGAGCAAGTATGGGTGGAAGGGCCGGAAGGCGGTCGTATCCAAGTTATGGCATTTATAACCGAGCGGGTAAGCCGAGGACTGGTATTTATGCCCTTTCATTTTGCCGGCCACTATCAAGGCCAAAGCCTGGCGGATAAATATCCTGAAGGAACGGTGCCTTATGTACTCGGTGAATCCTGCAATACCGTGTTTACTTATGGTTATGATTCAGTAACCGCGATGCAGGAAACTAAAGTTTCTTTATGCCGTTTGCGCAAAGCCTAGGAGCCTATAGATGGCCAGAATGAAGTTTATTTGTGATGATGATCGCTGCATCGAATGCAATGCTTGTATCACCGCCTGTAAAAACGAACACGAAGTGCCTTGGGGCGTCAATCGCCGGCGTGTTGTCACGCTGAATGATGGTCAGGCCGGCGAAACCAGTATTTCAGTTGCCTGTATGCATTGCTCCGACGCACCCTGTGCCCAAGTCTGTCCGGTCGATTGTTTTTATACCACTTCAGATGGCGTAGTTTTACACGATAAAGACCTCTGCATTGGTTGTGGTTATTGTTTTTATGCCTGTCCATTTGGTGCACCTCAGTTTCCGCAGGATGGCGCTTTCGGCAATCGTGGCAAAATGGATAAATGCACCTTTTGTGCCGGCGGGCCTGAAGAAGATTTTTCCGAAGCCGAATTTGAAAAATATGGCCGTAACCGACTAGCTGAAGGAAAATTACCGATTTGTGCTGAAATGTGTTCGACCAAGGCTCTGCTCGCGGGTGATGGCGATGTAATCGCTAAACTGTTTTCGCAACGCGCCATTCAGCGCCAGTTAAACCAGGAAGAACCCAATAATTCAGCCGCCAGTCCAAAATTGTGGGGCTGGAAAACAGCCTATAAAGACTGATCATGTTTCGTTTATTTCCCTTTTTATTGTTACTGAGCGTTCAGGCTCTGGCCGATGAACGCACATTCTGGCGACAGGTGCGTGAAGGCGTTGAAGGCTACTCGGCTGTCGTGGGCGTTGAGACCAATAAACTCATCCAAGCCAGTGGCACACAATGGCTTTATATCCGCAATGAATTAATTGCCGGAACCGGCGCCTGGGTATTGGCACTAACTGTGTTTGCCTTAGCGTGTTTTTATCTTGTCCGCGGTAAAGTCCGTTTAAGTGAACCACGCAGCGGCGAAATGATTGAACGCTGGAACAAAAAAGAACGCTGGCTGCATTTTTATACCGCCACGCTGTTTATTATTTTGGCGATCACCGGCCTGAGCCTGCTGTTCGGTCGCAGCCTTATCATTGACTGGCTGGGGCATGAGGTGTTTGCAAGCTTTGCCGAATTCGCCAAGATCATCCATAACTATACCGGTCCGTTATTCAGTGTTGGCCTAGCGCTGATGGGACTTATCTGGTTTGAAGACAACAAATTCAGTCAAATTGACTGGCTCTGGTTCAAACAACTCGGTGGCTTTATCGGCAACAAACATCCTTCGGCCGGCCGTATGAATGGCGGTGAGAAGGCATGGTTCTGGCTATTGATGACTGCGGGATTTCTAGTCACGGTTACCGGCCTGAACCTGGATTTCCCCAATCTCGAACAATACCGCCTGGTCATGCAGATCAGCCATATCATTCATTCTGTTGCCGCATTACTGTTGATAGTCGGCGCTCTAGCACATATATACATCGGCACCATCGGTACTGAAGGTGCACTCGAAGGCATGATTAGCGGTAAAGTCGATAAGACCTGGGCCAAACAACATCATGACTTGTGGCTAAAAGCACTGGAAAAAAAATCCTCCGCTGACAATGATGGACAACAAAATACAGAGTCTATTTCTCAAAAGAAAGCCGAAATTCCATTAAAGAAATAAAAAGGCGGATAAAATATCCGCCTTAAAAACATCCCTGTTTAGAGGAGTATAACGATTCTGCTTAAATCAACCGTTCAAATAATCACGGTATAGACGTTAGTTAGTAATCACTAAAGTTTAGCAGTGTTGTATAAACACACCTTGTTTAAATTAGGTATCATTTTATACATATTGAACTTAACCAAAGATGAATCAAACCTATAAATTTTAAATATTCATTTACACAATGTAACTGCTCACCCGGTTGTGTTTTAGCCGGAATAGGTCATTGATTTATCAGGACACGTGAATACATCCATGTAGTTCTGCATAACATCCCTGTTATGCAAGCCTGATAAATCAACAACCTACACCTGCTTTTTAGAGGGAGTGAGTAGATACTACACAATAATTATTTCAAGCTGCTAAAAAACGCACTAAGCGCTTTGATATCCTCATTAGATAAACTGTTTACCATAGCATTCATCGGCCTTCCTTTGCGTTCACCCGATTTAAAAGCCTTCAACTGTTTTTCAAGATAAGCGGCCTTTTGTCCTGCTAAGCGCGGAAATTGACCTCGCCCTTCAGCTTTGCCACCATGACAACCTAAACACATTGCAGCTTTTGATTTTCCCAGCTCAACCAATTTGGCATCTGCTGCAGCCGGCTTTGGTGCAGGCTGTGAGGCGAAAAATGCGGCCAGATTTTCAATATCAGCCTCTGACAAATCAGCGGCAATCGTATTCATGGGCGCATATTGGCGCTCGCCCGATTTAAATTTTTTCAGTTGCCACTGTAAATAAGATGCTGTTTGTCCGGCTAAATTTGGCCAAGTTGAATTTTGACTGAAACCATTAGCACCATGACATCCCTGACAAACCACAGATTTTTTCTTTCCCGCAGTGATATCGGCCGCCTGTACGGTCAATGCTACAAACAACATCACGGATGTAAAAATAAATTTTTTCATCACACACCTCCTCATTGATTATGGAAACACCGCGTTTTTATTTTATTAAAGCGGTTGAATTAGTATAAGCTTGACGCCATGAATAAGAAAGGGAACCTGTCTCTGTTAAAAAACAATCACTATTCAACATAAGGAACAAATATGAAACTACAAATAACTTACAAAGGTTTTGATAAAAACGACAAAAAAAACCTGAAGAAGTTTATCGCAGAAAAAGCCGGTGACCTGGAGCATAAACTGGGCGATTTGATTCGAACAGATACCACACTACGTGGCACACTGGAAAAACATCAAAAAATACCGTTATATCGGCTTGGACTGACCCTGCATTTACCTAAAAAAGATATCGCAGGCGAAGAAGAAAACGAAGATGTACGCGAGGTCATCAACAAAGTTTTTTCCGAACTAGAACGACAAGGGCAAAAATACAAAAGTCGCTTGAAAAACCATCATTTATGGAAGCGCAAAGCCCGCCGTAAACAATTGGTCAAGCATCCACTGTCAGATGCTGCCAGCCAGCCTGTGGCTATAGATCAAAAAACACAACAACAGGCATCAGACTGGTTTGATAGCATTCGCGATTATCTCGACGATTTATATGATTTTTCTGTTCGTGAAATCACTTATTTACAGGCCATCGATGATCTAACGCCGGCGGATATTTTACCGGATGAATTAGTTGATGAAACCATTGTCACCGCATTTGAAAAACAAGACGACAAACCTCAGGATTTTGACACAAAATCCTGGTTGTTCAAGTTGGCACTGGATATTCTGGATCAGGCGGTGCAAGAAAGTCAGCAAAACCGTCAGGCGATCAGTCTGGAAACAACTGTTCCAGAAGATGATATCGACACCCAAATCTATGAATTTTATCAGCCTGAAGAAGTCTTGAAGCTGGAAGATTTGATTCCGGTTCCGTCTGAACCCGCTGTCACTGAAGAAAACATCGCACAGCAACGTGAACTGCAATCGTCATTGGTCAAATTACCGAAAAACTGGCGCCGCGCCAGTATTCTGCATAATCAGCTTGGTTTCTCTGTCCCACAAATAGCGGCTATTTTAGCCCTTGAAACGGCAGTAGTTGAATCGCTCTTGAATATGACCGAACAATTTATCAGCGATCATGCGGCACAAAAAAGTCAGGGTGTTGGTTTTTCAGTGAAAACAGTCCTGCACTCGGTTAAAAAAAGCAACTATCGCCCCGAGCTTTTTACTGAATTAGAACATAAATTCAAAGGCTAAACGAAATCAGCCCGGTAAGCGATTCGCATACCGGGCTGATTTTTCACAATCTATCAGGTTTATTTGACAGGGGGGATAGGCGTTTGTGCTGACCGCATAAATGAAATCGGTGCATCTTCATCATTTTCGAATTCAATGATTTCCCACGCATCGGTGTTTTCCAACAGGGTGAGCAACAGCTTATTGTTTAACGCATGGCCCGATTTAAAACCCTTAAATTCACCAATCAGACTATGCCCTAACAAATACAGATCGCCAATCGCATCGAGTATTTTATGTTTTACAAACTCATCTGCATAGCGCAAGCCATCTTCATTCAAGACTTTATCGTCATCAACCACAATGGCATTATCAAGACTTCCACCTAGGGCCAAATTATTTTCACGCAAGAACTCAATATCCCGCATAAAGCCAAAGGTCCTAGCCCGACTGACTTCTTTTACAAACGTGGTTGAGGAAAAATCCATCACCGCCGTTTTTAAATGATCTGGAAACGCCGGGTGCTCGAAATCAATGGTAAAGGTCACTTTAAACCCGTCAAAGGGTTCAAAGGCAGCCCATTTATCACCCTCTTCCACCCGTATAGCTTGCTTAATACGAATATATTTTTTTGCCGCCTCTTGCTCGGCGAGTCCTGCCGATTGCAATAAAAACACAAAGGGGCCAGCGCTTCCATCCATAATAGGAACTTCAGCAGCGCTCACATCGACTATCGCATTATCGACACCTAAACCCGCCATCGCGGACAAAAGATGCTCAACCGTGGCAATTTTTACGCCTTCCTTAACCAATGTTGTCGACAACATGGTTTCGCCCACATTTTCAGGACGCGCTTCAATCACGACGGGCGGATCTAAATCCACCCGACGAAATCGAATACCAGTATCAGGTTCTGCTGGATGTAAAGTCAGATAAACTTTATCACCTGAATGTAACCCAACACCGGTTGCCCGAATCGTGTTCTTTAATGTACGCTGTTTAATCATTTACCTGTGCGGCTCAAATTGAAACAGTCAATTTTATCATATCCATTATCATTTCTGCTGAGCAATCAGAAAACAATCACCCCCACTCCCAAAATCAGCTGCGATAACTTAATCGGCCTGACGTCTGAGAAATGCCGGAACATCGAGATAATCCAGATCGATATCATTTTTGGGCTGTGCACCAAAACGAGTTTCGCGGCTTTCCGTTTTTTTCTGCCGATTAACTGTGGGTTTGTCCAACACATCATAATTGACTTCCCCATTGGTCACTTTTTGGACTAATTTAGCCGGCGAATTGACCGCTTGAGAAGGCTCTCCCATGCCCGTCGCCACTACGGTAACTTTAATCGCATCCCCTAACTCAGGGTTTATTGCGGTTCCGATTTTCATGTCGGCTTCTTCTGATGCAAAGGCATGCATAATATTTCCAATTTCGTCAAATTCGGTCAAATCTATATTGGCCGCACAGATATTGACCAGAATACCTTTTGCACCCTGCAGACTGATATCTTCCAGTAATGGACAAGCAATGGCTTTTTCCGCCGCTTCGCGTGCACGGTTATCACCACTGGCAACACCCGTCCCCATAATGGCCGCCCCCATGTTACCCATCACTGTTTTAACATCGGCAAAATCAACATTAATCAATCCAGGGCTGGTGATCAATTCCGTAATGCCCTGTACGGCATCCAATAAAACATCATTAGCCGTATTGAAGGCATTGCTCAGCGACAAATTGTTGCCTAAAACCGGCAACAGTTTCTGATTTGGAATAACAATCAAAGAATCGACAAATCTTTCCAGTTCCCGAATACCTGTTTCTGCAACGACTTTTTTCTTTTTGCCTTCAAAATCGAAAGGCTTGGTGACCACAGCGACAGTCAATATTCCCATTTCCTTGGCCACTTCGGCAATCACCGAAATTGCCCCCGTACCGGTACCGCCACCCATGCCAGCGGTTAAAAATAGCATATCGGCACCTTCAATTTCTTCGCGGATACGGTCACGATTTTCTTCGGCTGCTTGCTTACCCACTTCAGGCCGTGTCCCGGCCCCTAAGCCTTTGGTTAATTCAACACCGAGCTGGACTTTGGTATCGACGTTCAACTTTCTTAACGCCTGTGCATCGGTATTGGCACAAATAAACTCCACGCCTTCAATACCGGATTCAACCATATAGTCCACTGCGTTGCCACCGCCGCCGCCAACACCGATAACTTTGATGACAGCATTTTCACTACACATGTCTACTAATTCGTATTTCACTTTATTTACCTCGTTCAAACCTGACTAAAAATTACCCTGAAACCAGTTTTTCATTCTTGCCCAAATACTTAGGCTATCATCCCGTAAACTTTCCGCTTTTCCTTGATGCTCCCGCCCATATAACAATAATCCAACGCCGGTCGAAAAAACCGGGTTTTTAACGACATCGGTCAACCCCGACATATGTTGTGGAAACCCTATGCGAACCGGCATATGAAAAATTTCTTCCGCCAATTCGGTCAAGCCTTTTACTTTGGAGCTGCCACCTGTCAATACAATGCCGGCGGCAATCATATCTTCATAACCACTGCGTCTAAGCTCTGCCTGCACCAACAGCATCAGCTCCTCATAGCGCGGTTCGATGATTTCAGCTAGGTTCTGAGCTGAAATTTTACGCGGTTCACGATCACCAATGCTCGGCACATCCACCATTTCCTGAGGATCGGCCAGTTGCGTCAATGCGCAGGCATGTTTGATTTTAATTTCCTCTGCATTTTTGGTAGGTGTTCGTAAGGCCACAGCAATATCGTTGCTCACCTGATCGCCTGCAATCGGAATCACCGCCGTGTGCTTTATCGCACCATCTGAAAATACGGCGATATCGGTGGTTCCGCCACCAATATCAATCAAACAAACACCAAGGTCTTTCTCATCATCTGATAACACCGAAGTACAGGATGCCAATTGCTCCAGCACAATATCTTCAACTTCCAAACCACAACGCCGAATACATTTAATAATATTCTGTGCCGCGCTGACACTGCCCGTGACCATATGCACTTTAGCCTCTAGGCGAATACCCGACATGCCAACCGGTTCTTTGATGCCTTCTTGCTGATCGATGACAAATTCCTGTGGCAAAATGTGCAAAATCTTTTGATCAGCCGGAATCGCCACGGCACGGGCCGAATCAATCACCCGGTCGATGTCCGACTGCATCACCTCTTTGTCTTTTATCGCGACAATCCCATGCGAATTCAGGCTGCGAATATGACTACCCGCAATACCTGCAAATACTTTTTTAATCTGACAGCCTGCCATCAACTCCGCTTCTTCAACCGCACGCTGTATCGAATTGACGGTCGATTCCAGATTAACCACCACGCCTTTCTTAAGCCCTTTTGAAGGTGCCAGGCCAATACCAATAATCTCCATCTCATCGCTGCTATTAAACTCGCCCACGATGGCAGCTACTTTGGATGTACCAATATCCAGTCCCACCAATAAATCTCGTTCTGTTTTTTTAGCCATTGTTTTTTGCCTGAGCGTTTATACGCGTTTTTTCTTTTCGATGATCTGTTTCCATTTATCCGACTTCCAGGTCACGGCATAGCCATTGGGATAACGTAAATCAACTATCACCATCAATTCAATCAATGCTTGTTCCAAAATATCGACGGTTTTTAAAAACCGCTGTAATTGCTTAATTTGTAACAAACGTCCCAGTTTTATTTCCAAGCCACTCACCAATCTGATTTTCCAGGCTCGGCGCTGATCGACATAAAACTGTTGTAACAATAATCCTTTATCAGCCAGCATTTTTCTCAGTATTTTCATCTGTTCCAATAACTCGCCATGTTGTCCTGCTGGCCCCCTGATTTCCGGCAAATCATCAAATATGGCGATATTTCCCGGTTCAAACAACTCGCCGCGATTATTGATCAAGGCCCGGTCTTGCCAGCGTGCCACCGGCTGCTGTTCTTCAATCTCTATTTCTATTGCATCTGGCCAGACTCTGTGTACCGCTACACGATCCGTCCAGGCCAATTGCTTCAAAGCTCTTTTTATCTGTGCCAGGTCAATATGATAAAAACCGGTTTCTACCCATGGCATCAAAGCCGTCTTAACTTCGCTCCGGGTCAGATACTGAAACCTGCCTTCGACCCTGACATGCCGAATTGGCATCCATTCAGCATCATGTTGTTTAAACTGCTCCCAGCCCCATACAACTAAAGCAGCCACGAATACCATCATACCGACATAAACAATCATCATGCGTTGCGAAGTGTTCATTGAGCCGAATAATTTCGCCCGAAACTGGTTTCCAGAATCCGCCACACTAATTCATCAAAATCAATTCCTGTTGCCTTTGCCGCCATTGGCACCAGGCTATGACTGGTCATACCGGGAACCGTATTGACTTCAATCAATTGTGCCTTGTCGTCACTATCGATAAAAACATCAACCCGCCCCCAACCTGTGACCCCAATAACCTCACAGGCCTGCACCGCCAGTTTTTGCAAGTACGCTTCCTGCACTGCATCCAAGCCGCTTGGACAATGGTATTGCGTATTATCGGCTTGATATTTTGCCGCATAATCATAAAAAGCATGCGGTGTTTGCAAGCGAATCACCGGCAACGCCTCGCCTTGCAAAAAACCAACGGTATATTCTTTGCCACTTACCCATTTTTCCGCATAAACTTCACAGCCATATTGCCGTGCCAACGCCCAGGCTTCGGCTAGTTCTGCCTTGTCATTGGCTTTGCTCATACCAAAACTAGAACCCTCCAGCGCCGGTTTAACAATAACCGGAAAGCCTAAAGCTTCTGCACAAGCGGAAAGGTCATCGGTTGTCTTCAATACAAACCACGGCGGTGTCGACAACCCCATGCCCTGCCAACACATCTTGGTTCGAAGCTTGTCCATGGCCAATGCCGAAGCCAACACGCCAGAACCGGTATAAGGAATACCTTTTGCATCCAAGATAGCTTGCAAAACACCGTCCTCGCCGCCCCGGCCATGGATGATATTGAACGCCCGGTCAAACTGTTTTCCAGCCAAGGCGTCGATGGCATTGCTTTGCACATCGACCGCTTCGACCTGCACCTGTTGTTTTTCAAGCGAAGCTAATACTGCTGCACCACTGATCAGGGAAATTTCACGCTCAGCGGCCTGTCCACCTATCATCAAAGCAACCCGACCAAAATCTTCAGCCTTTTGAATCCTGCGTGGCATCATTTCGGCTCCCCTACGCGGCACACCTCCGTTTCCAGCTCAATGCCATACTTTTCCTTAACCTGGTGCTGAATATAATCAATCAACGCTTCAATATCTTTTGCCGTCGCCTGACCACGGTTTTCGATGAAATTGGCATGTTTTTCTGAAACACAGGCATCACCGATGCAGTACCCTTTTAGGCCACAAGCTTCGATCAAGCGGGCGGCGAAATCGCCCGTCGGATTTTTAAATACCGATCCGCAGGTCGGCTTGTTGGTCGGCTGAGTCAAATTTCTTTTTTCCAGCAATGCCTTGATTTTTTGCTGTCCATTCACATCGGCCTGTTTTTGCAGCACCAGTTCCGCCGACAAAAACCACTCATCATCACGGCCTTTAACCGAACGATAGGCGACATCGAATTCGTCCCGGCAACGCATAATGACATCACCCCGGCTGTTGATCACTTCCACCCGATCCACAATCGCCCAGGTTTCCCCTCCGAAAGCGCCTGCATTCATTCGCAATGCGCCGCCCATAGTGCCGGGAATTCCTGCCAGGAACTCAGCTCCGCTCAGACCTAAATCAGTGCTGTAACGCGCCACATGCGCACATGGCACGCCGGCTTCGACATACAGGCGATCAGAATCAAGCAAGCACATTTTCTTCAGGCGGCCGCGGGTATTGATCACTGTGCCTTTCACACCACCATCACGAATCAGCAAGTTACTGCCCAGCCCCAGCCAAAACAGCGGTTCAGCTTCCGGCAATGATTTGACATAGGCAATCAAATCCTCTTTATCCTGCGGCAAATACATTTTTTCGGCCGGCCCACCCACGCGCCAGCTGGTATATTTAGCCAACGGTTCATTGTGTAGCAATTTGCCTTGTCCTGTCGCATTCATAATGCCAATGCCTCCTGCAATTGTCCGGGCAATTGTTGAGCGATCTGCCCGACATTACCGGCCCCCATAGTCAACAACACATCGCCAGGCTGTACGATACCGGCCAGAATCGTCGCTAGTTCCTGCTGTTGTCCAACAAATATCGGATTCACCTGTCCTCGCACCCGAATCGCCTGCGCCAGCGCTTTACCATCGGCGCCGGTTATAAAGGCTTCACCTGCCGAATAAACATCCAGTAACACCAGGACATCGACAGTCGATAAGACATCGACAAAATCTTCGAACAGATCGCGTGTCCGGGTATAACGATGGGGCTGAAAAACGACCACTGAGCGCCGCTCAGGCCAGGCCTGCTTCAAGGCTTCGAGCGTCGCAGCCAGTTCTCGTGGGTGATGGCCATAGTCATCGACCAACGTTAATTTGCCATCAGTGAATTCAATTTCGCCATTCAGCTGAAAACGCCTGCCAATGCCTTTAAATTCTTTCAAGCTCTGGATAATCGCCCGATCCTCGACATTTAAAGCCGTAGATACAGCAATCGCCGCTAATGCATTCAGCATGTTATGCCAGCCCGGCATGTTCAAGGTGACGGTCAAAGGCGCTTTGTCTTTGCGCAGTACGGTAAATTCAGTCTGCAAACCCTGCTGCTTAATATCGATGGCGCGGACATCGGCATGACTGTCGGTACCATAAGTGATGACCGGTTTTGAAACCGCATTCAATACGCTTTTAACACCTTCGTCATCCAAACACATCACCGCCAGTCCATAAAATGGCAAATGATGTAAAAATTCCAAAAAAGTGCCCTGTAATTGTTCATAACTGCCGCCATATGTTTCCATATGATCTTGATCAATATTGGTCACGACCGATAACATCGGCTGCAGATGCAAAAAAGAGGCATCACTTTCATCGGCCTCGGCCACCAAAAAGCGTCCTAGGCCTAATTTAGCATTGGTGCCGGCGCTATTTAGTCGGCCACCAATAACAAAGGTCGGATCCAATCCGGCTTCGGCCAATATACTAGCAATCAAACTGGTCGTTGTGGTTTTGCCATGTGTTCCGGCGACTGCAATGCCAAAACGGAATCGCATCAATTCAGCCAACATCTCAGCACGAGGAATGACTGGAATACGTTGTGCCTTCGCAGCTTGTACTTCAGGGTTCTCCGGGTTGACAGCAGTTGATGTCACTACCACATCGGCATTATCAACATTGGATTTAGCATGCCCGATAAACAATTTAACGCCTAATTCTTGCAGGCGATCAGTGACTGCCGATTCGCGAATATCAGACCCTGAAACCTGATAGCCTAAATTGGATAACACCTCGGCGATACCACTCATGCCTGTGCCACCGACACCGACAAAATGGATTCTCTCGATATTCCCCAAGAACTGCGCGGGGTGTAAATCGGCCCGATTCATCGTCCTGCCTCCTCGATACACTGTGCCACAACGGCATCGGTCGCATCGAAACGGGCTTTTTTCCGCGCCGCCTGACTCATAGTCAGTAAATCCGCTCTAATCTGTTTAATCGCCTGTCGCATTCGTTCTATCGTCATCTCGGATTGCGGCATCAATACGCCGGCATTGTTATCACATAAATATCGCGCATTCGCAGTTTGATGGTCGTCAATGGCATGTGGCAACGGCACAAAAATAGCCGGCAAGCCTGCTGCTGCGACCTCGCTGACCGTCATTGCCCCCGAACGACAAATCACCATATCGGCCCATTCATAGGCAGCCGCCATATCGTCTATAAACGCCATCACCTCGGCGGGTGTATTCTGTTTTGCATAGTGTTGTTGAACCTGAGTCAACATGGCTGCACCGGTCTGGTGTTTGACGCTTATATTTTCAAATCCCGCTAATGCTTCCGGAACTTTCTGATTCAATACTTCAGCCCCCTGGCTGCCGCCAAATACCAGAATTCTGAAACGATCCTGTTCATGCAATCGTCTTGGTGCTTTACCCTGTAATCGCAACATGTCTTGCCGTAATGGATTGCCTGTAAACAAAGCACCGACTGATGCCTCAAAACTCCCTGGAAAAGCCTCCATCACCTTGCAGGCAAATCGCTTTAATAAACGATTAGTCGTACCCGGAACCCGATTTTGTTCATGGATTAACAGAGGAATGCCTAACATTCGACTCATCAAACCACCCGGGGCTGCGACAAACCCTCCCATTCCCAACACCACATCGGGGTGGCGTTGTTTCAATACGGCGCGTGCTTCGGCACAGGCCTTCAGCAATTTAAAAACTGCCCTGATTTTTGTGCCAGTGCCTTTTCCCCGCACACCTTGCACCGACAGCCAATCCATCTCGATACCTTGCTCAGGCACAATACGGCTTTCCAAGCCTTTATGCGTACCCATCCAGCTCACCGCCCAGCCTTGTTGCTGTAAGGCCTTCGCAACAGCCAGAGCAGGAAACACATGTCCGCCGGTGCCACCGGCCATGATCACTATGCGCTTTTCCATCGTACAACGCCTTTTGCCTGAGTGACTTGTTTTTCCTGAACTTCGTGGCTTACCCGTAAAACAATTGCAATAGCCGCACACATCACCAGCATACTACCTCCCCCATAGCTCATCAGTGGCAAGGTAATGCCTTTTGTTGGCAACAATCCCATATTGACACCCATGTTGACGAATGCCTGGAAACCGAACCAGATACCCATACCATACGCAACATTGGCATTGAATCGCTGCCCGGCTTGTTCCGCCTGTCTGCCAACAGCGAAAATGCGCCAAACCAACAGGCTGAATAAAGAAATCACCAACAATACCCCTAGAAGTCCACACTCTTCAGCCAAAACCGAGAACAAGAAATCGGTATGCGCTTCCGGCAAATAAAACAATTTTTGAATACCATTGCCCAAACCTAAACCAAACAAACCACCCTGCCCAAATGCAATCAAGGCCTGCACCAATTGAAAACCGGTATTTCTAGCATCAGCCCAGGGATCAAGAAAAGCGGTGATTCTAGCCCAACGATAGGGCGATACCCAGATCAATAGCGCAACCAATACCAGTGCCGCCAAAATCAGCCAGGCAAATTGTTTCAACCGAGCACCGGCTAAAAACAGTATGCCCATGGCAATGACAACAATCACCACGGCGGAGCCTAAATCTGGTTCCATTAACAATAAGGCTCCCACCAAAATAAACGGCGCTAACGATTTAATCGCACCATAATCGGATTTCTGCAGTTGCTGCTGATAACGCAACACATAACCTGCCATATACAATACCGAAACGAGCTTGACCACTTCTGAAACCTGAATTCTAATCCCTGCCAACGAAATCCAACGAATACTGCCATTCACCTTAACGCCGATACCTGGAATTAAAACTACGATCAACAATACCAAAGCGATAATAAATAAAACTCGGCTGTATCGCTGCCAAACCGACATTGGAATCATACAAATCAAACCGCCACCAATCAGGCCCAATACAATATGAATCATTTGCCGCAACGGATAATGAAACACATCACCTGCCGTTTTAACGCCCAGGTGTAACGATGATGATGCGACAATCAAATAGCCCATCAACAACAATGCTGCACATACTCCAAGCAGTGTTTTGTCGGGATAAAAAGGCCGAATATCCAATGCTTCAAAAAACGATATTTTCATATCGACTGCACCTGTTGTTTTACGGCACGCGCAAATTTATCACCACGCTGGCTGTAATTTTTATATTGATCCAGACTGGCGCAAGCCGGTGACAACAGTACGACATCACCTTTTTTTGCGACGTTATGCGCCATCTTTACCGCCTCATTCATGTGTTCTGCCGTATAGCGTGGAATATCGTCGCTCACTGCATCGGCAATCAATGCACCGTCTTTTCCCATCACAATGACGGCCTTGCAATGTTCGGTTACGGCAGGCGTCAGTGCGCTCAAATCCGCTCCCTTGGCATCGCCGCCAGCAATTAACACCACGTTCCTGTCAAATCCTTTCAATGCCGCGACACAGGCGCCGACATTGGTCGCCTTAGAATCATTGATCCATTGCACGCCATTCACCTCAGCCACTTTCTGCATTCTATGTGGCAAGCCTTGAAAACGCCTTAATGCCTGCCGCATCGGCTCTCGCTCAAAACCTACTGCATCAGCCAATGCGATGGCAGCCAGCACGTTGGCACTATTATGCAAACCTTGCAATGCCAGCTCTGCCGCTGCAATAACCGCTTCATCGCCAGCCATCAACATATTTTGCTTCTGATCCCAGTAATAATCAGCCTTTTGCTGAACTGAAAACGTTCGTACCGTCCTGCCCGCTTCCCGCATAGCCATAACACGAGGGTCATCGAGATTTAACACCATGCAGCCATGGCCATTGAAAATACGTTGTTTCTCAGCCGCATAGCGCTCAAGACTTCGATGCCTATCCAGATGATCGTCTGAAATATTCAAAACAGTCGCTGCAACAGGCTCTAACACCGATGTGCGCTCCAGTTGAAAACTGGATAATTCCAACACATACATCGACGCGGGGTGTTGTAGTAACTCCAGAGCGGGAACACCTAAGTTTCCACCTACTCCTACATCAATGCCAGCCTGTCTAGCCATTTCACCTAACAGAGTCGTAACCGTGCTTTTTCCATTTGAGCCGGTAATTGCCACAACCGGCTTGTCTGTCGCGCAGGCAAACAAATCGATATCACTCAATACCCTACAGCCCGCTTGCATAGCTTTTTGAATCGATAACTCATCCAGCGATACGCCAGGGCTAACCACCAAATGTGTCGCCACATCGAAAGCGGCCTGGTCGAAGCCGCCTGTAAAAACCGCCACATCAGGCATTTCTTCAATCATGCGGTCACTACCAGGCGGCTTGTTACGACTATCGACAATCGCAAACTGCAAACCAATATTTTTCAAAAAGCGCGCGACAGACAACCCGGTTGAACCCAGTCCAACCACCAACACCTTAGCGGCTTCAGGATTCAGGCCCAGCTTCTGCTGTAACACCGTCAATACGCTTTCCTGTTCGTTTAGCATCATTATCTCAGCTTCAATGTCGCAAGACCTACCAACACCAGAATCACGGTGATAATCCAGAAACGCACGATGATCCGAGGTTCCGGCCAGCCTTTCTTTTCATAATGATGATGAATCGGTGCCATCAGAAACACGCGTTTACCACGCAATTTATAAGAGCCAACCTGAATAATGACGGATATCGTCTCGGCCACAAACACCCCGCCCATAATCAGCAATACAATTTCCTGACGAACCAAAACGGCAACGATGCCTAAAGCCGCACCTAAAGCCAATGCGCCGACATCCCCCATAAACACCATAGCCGGATACGCGTTAAACCATAAAAAACCCAGTCCAGCACCCACAATTGCAGCACAAAATACAACAACCTCACCCGACTCCGGCAAAAAAGGAATCGCCAGATATTCGGCAAATTTATAATGGCCGGATAAATACGCAAAAATTGCCAATGCCGCGGCAATCATCGCAGTCGGCATGATGGCCAGTCCATCCAGGCCATCGGTCAGATTGACTGCATTGCTGGTGCCGACAATCACAAAATAGGTTAACACCACATAAGTCCACCCCATGCTGATATGGACATCTTTAAAAAAAGGCACAATAAACTCAGTTTCGGCAGGCACCTGTGCCGTCAGATACAAATAGATTCCGGCAGACAAGGCAATGACCGATTGCCAAAAAAACTTAGTCCTAGCAGATAAGCCATCGCTATTGCCGAGTTTTATTTTCTTGTAATCGTCAATGAAGCCGATAACCCCATGCCCCAGCGTGACGAACAGAACAACCCAGACATAACGGTTTTCAAGATCCGCCCATAACAAAGTGCTGATCGCAATCGCAACCAGAATCAAGGTGCCACCCATCGTCGGTGTGCCGGATTTGGCATAATGACTTTCTGGCCCGTCTTCGCGGATACTCTGGCCAATTTTGTTGTTAGTCAGCTTGTCGATCATGACAGGACCTATGATAAATGAAATCACTAAAGCCGTTAATGCACCCAAAATGGCACGTAATGTCAGGTATTGAAAAACCCTGAACGCCCCATCAAACTGCATCAAATAGTCAGTTAAATAAAGTAACATACTCAATTCCCGTCATTATTTGTCAAAACAGCCACCACCTTCTCCATCTGTTGCGCGCGCGACCCTTTCACTAAAATATTGGCCTCTGCTGTCAATGTTTGCTGCACTGTTTCGATCAATGTTTGTTGCGATTGAAAAAACGCCCCACCGCTACCGAACGCCTCGACCGCATATTCAGCATCGGCACCCGTCGCGAATAACTTTTCAATACCCATCGTTTTCATTAACGCTCCTAACTTCCGATGAATATCGGGGCTATCTTCACCCATTTCACCCAGTGCGCCTAACACAACCCACGGCTCGCCATCTTTTTGAACCAGCACCTTCAACGCTGCTTCAATGGAAGCGGGATTGGCGTTATAACTGTCATCAAGCAACAGTCCGCCGGCTCGATGCATCAGTGGCGTCAATCGTCCACCTACTGGTTGCACATCGGCCAAGCCATGCTGAATCTGCTCTGCATCCAGTCCTAATGCCATAACAGCCGCACTTGCTGCCAATGCATTGCGAACATTATGTTCACCAGCCAGCGCCAGCGTCACAGGCATTTCGAAATATTCGGTTTTCATCGTAAAGTCTGTCACAAACCGGCCTCGGTCTACGCGTTGCCGAATATTCAACGCCCTGACATCAGCCGTTTCATGTAATCCGAACGACAGTACCTTACGAGCCCCGGCGCGCTGCCGCCAATATTCAAAAAAAGCATCATCCCGGTTTAAAACCGCAACACCGTCATCGGCCAAACTGTCGATCAGCTCGCCTTTTGCTATTGCAACCCCTTGAAGACTGCCAAAACCTTCAAGATGCGCCGGCCCGACATTGTTCAACACCGCCACATCCGGCTGGGTCAATTGGCTGGTGAAGGCAATTTCACCCGCATGATTCGCACCCATTTCCACCACGGCGTAATCGTGCTGCGGCGTTATCCGCAACAGGGTTAAAGGAACGCCTAAGTCATTATTCAAATTCCCGTCGGTATATAAAACATTACCGGCTTGTTTAAGCAGGCTGGCCGTCATTTCTTTCACACTGGTTTTGCCATTGCTGCCGGTAATACCGACAACCTTCAGTGAAAGCTGCCTGCGCCATGCCTTGGCTAAATCAGCTAAGGCTTCTCGCGTATCTTTGACAACGATTTGGGGTACGTCCACAGCCATCGGCCACATCACCATCACGGCCGCAGCACCCGCCTGAATGGCCGTATCAATAAAATCATGCCCATCGAAACGCTCGCCCTTGATGGCAATATATAAATCACCTTTGTTCAGGCTGCGCGTATTGATACTGACGGCATTGAGCTCAATATCCTTACCCATCCATTCAGCGGCTGTCGCGGCTGCGATGTCTGAAACATTCATTTGCATAATCAATACCTTTCCAGCGCTGCTCGCACGACAGACTGGTCACTAAACCCAGTTTTGACTCCCTGTATATCCTGATACTGCTCATGCCCTTTACCAGCAATCACCACACAATCGCCTGCCTGTGCCTTTGCAATGGCACGGCTTATCGCCATGTGACGATCGCTGATAACCTGTGTTTTCTCAGCCACACAACCTTGTAAAATATCAGCGATAATCGCCTCACTGGCTTCAAAGCGCGGGTTATCATCGGTCACAATCACATAATCGGCCCACTGGCTGGCGACTTCTCCCATCAAAGACCGTTTGCCTTGATCCCGGTTGCCGCCACAGCCAAACACCACGGTTAATTTTTTCGCCTGTTGTTTTAAATTCGCCAATAACTGCGCCAAGGCATCCGGTGTATGTGCGTAATCAATCACGACTATCGGTTTATCTTTGCCACCCAGGGTTTCCATGCGCCCTGCAACCGGCGTCAATGTCTTCAATTGCTTTGCCACCGCGTTCAAAGACCAGCCTAAAGCCAGCAAAACCGTCGCGACTGCAGCCATATTTTCGATATTGAATTGTCCCGTTATACGGCTATCAACCACTTGCCTCTGCCCCCGCCAGACCAGTTCAAAATGACTCCCGTCCAAATTGCATTCAATATTTTTTATTTGTATATTTTCCTGTACCGCACCATCATCCAAACACCGCCCGAATCCCCAGATATTGTTCTGCTGTTGCAGCTGCTGAAGAATCTGCCCAGCATAATCATCATCCCGATTGACAACCCTGAATTTCAGTTCTGGTCTTTGTAGCAACGCCATTTTTGCGGCCAGATAATGTGTCATCGAGCCGTGATAATCGAGATGATCCCGGCTTAGATTGGTAAATAACGCCCCGCTAAATTCCACTCCCACAACCCGTCCTTGCGCCAGCCCATGTGAAGAGACTTCCATCGCGACATAACGCAACCCTTGCTCGACAAAGCGGGCCAGTATTCGCTGAACCGTTACCGCATCAGGCGTCGTATTCAGCGTATCATTCAACTGCTCAGGGCGCCCCCAACCCAATGTGCCGATCACGCCACAATCAGGTAACAACTGCGCCAAGAACTGGCTGCAACTGGTCTTGCCATTCGTGCCAGTCACACCAATTATGGTTAAGCTGCGGCTTGGATAACCGTAAAATCGTGCGGCAATTTCCCCCACATGCCGACTCAAATCCTCAACAGGGTAGCTAGGTAGGCCAGACACCGTTGTCGCCACCTCATCCCCGATCCCTGCCGGGTCATAAATAACAGCACACGCACCACGCTTTTTAGCTTCAGAACAAAACGCCAATCCATGACTGTTTTCACCATTCAAGGCAATAAACAAGTCTCCCGGCTGAAGCTGTCGGCTGTCCAGAGTCAAGCCCCTTATTTCGATATCACTTTCCGGTACCACACGACCGTTTAATAACTTACTCAGTTTCATTTTTCATCAACAAAACCGGCATGGATTCTTCCCGATCAGGGCTTACCCCATACACCCGTAACACCCCTGCCATCACCTTGGAAAAAACAGGCGCGGCAACCAAGCCGCCATAATAATCACCGGCGCTCGGGTCATCGACCATCACCGCAATCACATAGCGCGGATTGCTAGCCGGCGCCATACCGACAAAAACTGCAAAATAGTTGTGTTTTGAATAGCCTTTTCTGCCTTCTGACTTTTTCACCGTTCCGGTTTTTCCGGCCACCCGATAGCCCGGTACGCGTGCCCGGGTTGCCGTTCCGCCTTTTTCTACCACTGCTTCGAGCATGCGCCTGACGCGGCGCGTATTTTCAATACTGAAAACCCGTTCCGCCTGATCATCCTTTTTTCTAGGCAAAAGACTTACCGAATGCAATACGCCATCATCGGCCAATGCGGTATAGGCGCGCGCCAATTGCAAGACGGAAACGCTCAATCCATAACCAAATGACAAGGTAGCCTGTTCAAATTTACCCCAACCCTGAAAATCAGGTAATCGCCCCCGCGCTTCACCGGGAAAACCCACACCCGCCGAAACGCCAAACCCTAATCGCTGATAAGTGTTCCATAAAAACTCGGCGGGCATTCTCAAGGCAATTTTACTGATTGCAACATTGCTGGATTTTTTCAACACGCCCGTCAGATCCAATGTTTTATAATTATGCGTATCCCGCACCAACCTTCTTTTTACGCGGTAAAACCCATGTGTTTCAATTTTCTCATCAACGCCGACATACCCCCCATCAAGTGCCGCCAACATAACAAATGGCTTAACGGTTGACCCCGGCTCAAAGACATCAATAATGGCCCGATTCCGATAATATTTTGCATTCAATCGCTGTCGATTATTCGGATTAAATGCAGGCTGATTGACGGCCGCCAACACTTCGCCGGTTTTCGCATCAAGCACTACCAACGCCGCCGCAGCCGCCTGATTTTCAATCACCGCCTTTTTCAATTCCCGATACGCTAAATATTGAATTCTGTTATCGATACTGAGCGTCAAGTCCTGGCCCGCAATCGGTTCTCGAATGATTTCAAGGTCGTTGATAATATGTCCTTTACCATCCTTAATAACCTTCTTTTTCCCCGGCTGCCCTTTCAAAATAGCGTCATAAGCGCGCTCGATTCCTTCTAAGCCGACATCATCAACATTGGTAAACCCAACCAAATGACCTGCGACTTCGCCGGCCGGATAAAAACGCTTCAGCGCCTTTTCAAAGCCAATACCTGCTTCGTTCATCAGCCTGATTTTTTCTGCCAGATCAGGATTAACCTGGCGCTTCAAATAAATAAACGACTTGTTCGCACTGTGCCTCTGAATCGCTTGAATTTTTTTTGTGCTGACCCCTAATAAATCTGCAATTTCCTTGACTTTACCCCAATCTTCCACTTTATTCGGTTTCAGAATGACTGCTTGTATAGGCGTACTGATCGCCAAGGCTTCACCTTGCCGATCCTTGATCTGTCCACGATAAGCCGGCACCGAAACAATGTCACTGTATTGCTGCCGAGCCCGTTTTTGCAAAAAGTGCTTATCAACCACCTGCAAATAAACCGCTTTGATCACGAGCGACAACATGGCAAACAACAACAAAGCCAAAATCACAGTGCGGCGCCCTTCAAATCCAGATTCCTGTGTTTTATCGTGACCAAAATCCATTATTTTGTTTTGATATAGATAATCGACTCCCGAGGTGGCAAAATCATACCTAGCTCTTTTGCCGCGATGCGTTCGACCCGGTTTTCTGACGTCAACATGGTCAATTCCAGTTGTAAGCGTCCCCATTCAACTGCGTATTCATCCAGCTTTCTTTCTTCTTTCTGTATATTGTTAAAGAGCATGCGTAATTGATATTTGCTGTAAATCACGGCCAATCCCGAAACCAACAACAGCACGATCAAAAACGCCAAAACAAAGCGACTCTGTATCATATTTTCTCAGCAACTCGCATCACTGCGCTGCGTGAGCGGGGATTTTTTTCAATTTCCTCACGACTGGCGCGAATGGCTTTACCTATCTTTTTCAATGCACCCTTCTGAATGTCTTTTTCCATCACCGGCAAGCGTCCAGGGTTGTATTTTCGCCCCGATTCTTGCCGGATAAAGCGTTTGACAATTCTATCTTCCAGCGAATGAAATGCGATCACGACTAACCGCCCCCCCGGCGCCAACACATCGACCGATTGCGTCAACACCTGCCGGATTTCTTCCAGTTCCTGATTGATTTCAATCCGAATCGCCTGAAAACTTCGTGTTGCAGGATGCTTGCCTTTTTCCTTCATCGGCACGGCTTCCTCGATCAATCGCGCTAACTGCAATGTGCTTGTGATGGGCGCCTCACCGCGGGCTTTCATAATCGCTTTAGCTATCTTCCGCGCAAAACGTTCTTCGCCATAGTCAAATAACACTCGAACCAGTTCCCGCTCATCAACCTGCTGCAACCATTCTGCTGCACTCATTCCTGAGCATCTGTCCATGCGCATATCCAACGGCCCGTCGCGCAAAAAACTAAATCCCCGTTCCGCCTCATCGAGTTGTGGCGACGAAACCCCAAAATCCATCAAAATCCCGTTAACGCCTTGCCCCGGTAATTCATCGGCTACTATTTCACTAAGCTTGGAAAAGCTGGCATGGCGCAAGCAAAACCGCTTATCCTGGCTTAATTCCTTAGCAAGCTGTGAATGAATCGCCGACAAATCCCTGTCCAACGCCAGCAATCGTCCATCAGGCCCTAGTTTTTGCAAAATACCGCGACTGTGTCCGCCTCGACCAAAGGTACAATCGATATAGACGCCATCGGGACGAATATTTAATGCCGACAGTGCTTCCTCATATAAAACTGGAAAATGTTCCATCACCTTCCTTTAAAAGGATAAATTTTCAAGCACGTCCAAGTCTTCATCGTCGTCATCCTGCTGCCATTCCTGTTGTTTTGCCTGCCAGGCCTCAAGACTCCAAACTTCAAACTTGTTTAATTGTCCCAATAAAAAAATATTCTTGTTGAAACCCGCATGCGTGCGTAATGTTTCAGCAATCAGCAAACGCCCTTGCTTATCCATTTCACATTCATGAGCATTGCCTATCAGCATCCTTCGCAAACGGCTAGCCGTTTTGCTTACAGTCGGCAACTTGCTGATTGTTTGTTCGAGTCGCTCCCACTCCGGCAATGGATACAGCCATAGGCAACCGATCTCACTCTTGCCTTTTTCATCCAACGCATAGGTGATGATCATCTGCCGCTCACAACAGTCTTGCAACTCCGCCCGATACGCGGTTGGAATCGTAATACGCCCTTTAGCGTCAAGATTGATTGCATGACCACCTCGAAACAAAACTTTCCCCGTCTAGCCCAAAAATTCCATTTTTTTCCACTTTTACTCATTTTTTAACCACTATAGTTTTAGCGCTGGCTTTAGTCAAGACGCATAAAAAGACAAATTCCTTCTTTTGCGACAAAGACTTAGAACACAGCAGAGGTATCAGTAAAAATATGCATTTTTACAACATCAAAAATCATTGCTTGTTCAATTCGTTAATTGATTATCTTGATGTGCTTTGTAGCTAAACAACAACACAAAACGGTTACTTTATTTTTGAAAATCATGCTAAAAAATGCAGTCAAAACCGCACAAATTGCAGCAGATATCTCAAAGCAAATTTTTAATTAAGACTGTTAATTGCATCAATATATAAGTATATTTAAAAAAAATTAACTACTCAGTGTTAATGGTGTCAACGGCCAAAATAATTGAGCCAGTTTCGGCCATTAATATTGAGCCACTTTTCCAGAGAAATAGTTATTTGTTAAGTTTAGATTTCAGTCGATAACTTTCGCCTCCCAGCATAAAAATGTGTGAATGATGGATGAGCCTATCTACAATCGGCACGGCCACATTGTTGTCGAAAAAGAACTCACCCCAATTCGTAAATTCTTTGTTGGTTGTCAGGATGATTGAGCGGTATTCATAGAGCGCATTGATCAATTGAAACAAGTTGTGCATACCTTGTTTATTCATCGGTAGATAACCGAGCTCATCAATGATCAACACATCAAATTTGAGTAGCTGATTGATTTTCTTTTTCAACTCGCCTTTGAGTCAGCTAATTCCAATATTTCCATAAGAGCCAAAGCCGTGTTGAAGCTGACTTTATAGCCTGCATCAATCGCTTTAAGCCCCAGACCAATAGCCAGATGCGTTTTACCCACACCTGGCGGCCCGATAAAGACGACGTTATCTCGATTATCAATAAAGTTAAAGTCACACAGGCTATTCATTTCACGCTTGCTGATCGTGGTCTGAAAGCGATAGTCAAACTCTTCCAGGCTTTTATGCAAGGGAAAACCTGATCGCCGTCTGTTTTGTTCAATACGTTTACTGTTGCGTTGATTTTCTTCATACTCAACCAGACTTTGTGCAAACTGTAGATAAGAACTTTCATTTGCCTCAGCTTGGCTTAATAACGGCTCAAGATGTTCTGCAATGGCTGACATGCGTAGGCTTCGGAATTTCTGGGTGACCTGATCAATGGATGACATGGCTCTCTCCTTGACCGCCAGGGTGGCCATTTAGCGCAGCATAATGCGCTAATGCACTATACCCTGATTAACTTGATCCTGTGTGACTTGCTGACTCTGTGAGTCGTTATTTTTCTCTGGGTTTTGTTGGAAAGCCAGCAGACGTTCTCTTAACCCTGTTGCTGTTAAGCGCGGTGTATTGATCAATCGTGATAAATGTTCTGCTTCAATAGCACCATATTGTTTGCAATACGCGCTGACTATTTGTTTAGCGCCCAAAAGCTGGTCTTTATATATTTTGGGTGAGGTCGTTTTAAGTAAGGCGCATAAAGCCTGAGTCTGCTCTGTGTCACCTAAAATGTGTAAAAGCTCAGCTTCTAAGTCTTTTATCCTCTGGGCTTTATCACGGTAATGATCGGTGTTCTTGATGACTTGACCTTTCTCGATGCTGATCAGGTGTTCAGCAATTTTGTTACCTGTTTCTAAATCACTGATGATTAACTGACCTGTTTCGGTTTTGACACCGACACGGGCACTTTGATAGGCCATCGGCACGGAGTATTTATTGGATTGCCAAGCGATAAGTCCTGTTTTATCGGCTTTACGTGTAGCGACAGTACTTGCTGAATAAGACGCTATACAGGAAGGTGTCAAATAAGGCTGCATATGAGCCTGTTCTGACTGATCATAATATTCTCTGGGTTTTTTACCTGTGCTGCCATGAACACGTTGATTAGCGGTATTATCCAACCAGTCAGAAAAATACTGTTCTAATTCATGCCAGCTGGCAAAGCTTTCACCATAGAGCCCATTGTTTTTGGCATACTTTACACCTGCTTCAACCTTGCCCTTGCTTTCTGGGTCATAGCCTTCACAGGCATGAATACGAAATCCAGCGGCGGTTGCATACTGAGAAAAAAGCTGATTAAGGTTTAATTCCCTGAAGGTTTCACTGATAACCACCAGTTTAGTTTGATCATAAACACATTCCTCAGGCATGCCGCCAAAATAACGGAAGGCGACATCATGCTGTTTGATCAACATCTCGGTATTAATCGGCTTATTTGATAAAGATACATGCATTAAACGAGAATAAGACAATACGAAGACCATTAAATAAACGGTGGTTTCAACACCATTAATCATCACGCCACGCAGTTCACCGCCATCAACCTGACATTGTTCGCCAGGCACCATATCTATGACAGGCTCATAGTAACGGGCTTGCTTAAAACTGATTTCTTGCTTCAGTGCTTGAATATAGCGTCTGACAGAACGATCTGACACGCTCAGTGTTTCAACCTTGGCCTTCAGTTTACGTAACACTTTAACCGCTGATAAATCGGGATAGGTTTGCAGCAGTTGAATAATGTAGTCCCGATATTCATCTAGTTTCTTAGTTCTATCGGTATCGGACAATATCTCAGTAATTTCTGTTTCTGGCATGTTGAGATATTTACTGACGGTATTGCGAGAAACACCCAATTGTTTGGCAATCTTACGCTTCGATAAACCATGCCTTGATTGTGTAATGCTTTGATCTGATGAATCACGATCCACTCCTTCATAACGTTCCCTAGATAAATAGAGGGACTGTTACAGCTTTAATATAAAAAAGAAAGTCTGGAAAAGTGGCTCAATATTAATGGCCAGTTTTGGCTCAGTTTAAATGGCCATTAACAAATGGCCATTAACAAGCAGGAACTAGGGGATAACTCTGTGCGCTCTGTGTCGATAAGAAATAGAGGCCAGAGATGGCTTTTTCTTTCTCGGTAATGGTGAACGGCGAATTATGGAAATGAAATTAAAGAGCCACTGCGTAACATCAGTTAACAAGTGTAAATGCCATTTTCCAACGCAGAAATGGCGGATTTCAGGGGATACCCTGAGTAGTTACAAAAATAATATTGAGATTAACTGTAAATCTTTTTTTGTGGAGGGAGGATAAAAGACCGATCAAGCGGTTTTAAAAGAACCTTTGAGGACTAAAAGGAGCTGTGTTCAAGGCAACACAAAAACGTGATACACATCTCAATCCTAACAAAAAAGATATGCCGACCAATTGTTAAAAACACTTTGAATGGTGAGCTGGCCTGTAAGCCGGGTTCTGTCGTGAACAGCCATTCATCTAGGCATCAGGTCGCCCTGATGCTCAAGCAATCTACCCAGGAACCGCGCGGGCCGCGCGTCTGTTCCTCTATTTGATCTTGCTCCGGGTGGGGTTTACCCTGCCACTGCTGTTGCCAGCAGCGCGGTGCGCTCTTACCGCACCATTTCACCCTTACCTCTCACCTACAATCTTTGACTCTAGGTGAGGGGCGGTATATTTTCTGTGGCACTTTCCGTGGACTCACGTCCCCAGGCGTTACCTGGCACCCTGCCCTGCGGAGCCCGGACTTTCCTCTGTGTTATTTTTGCAACAACACAGCGACTGTTCGGCCAGCTCAATTCTTATTATACCCTGATATCCTAAAAATTACTTACCTTCTGTCATTTTCAAAGCTAACTGATAAAGATTTTTTTACGATGACCGGTGATTTTCGCGGCCAGGCTTGCAGCTGTTTTGACAGAACACTCACTCAACAAAATAGCTAATAAAGCTTCGTCGTCTTGTTGTGACTGTTCGCTCTCTTCATCAACTGCTTCAGCGCCCGCCACTATTACAACAAATTCACCCTTACGCATATTGGGATCATTATTGACCTGCTCGCAAATATTTGACAGTGGACCTCTGACAATCGTTTCATGTAATTTGGTCAATTCTCGCGCAATGACGCATTCACGCTCAGGTGGTAAAACTTCAAGCATATCACTTAGGCTTACTTGAATTCTGTGGCTGGACTCATAAAAAGCCCAGGTCCACTCCACCTGCTGTCGCGCGGCAAAAAACGCTTTCGCGCAGATGTTGTACGTGGCGGAAAACCTTCAAAACTAAACCGTGTTATCGGCAGTCCAGACACTGACAATGCGGCAATCAATGCACAACTACCTGGGATAGGTGAGACTTTTACACCCTGCTCTCGCGCCAACTTGACCAAGGGCATGCCGGGGTCGCTCAACAACGGTGTCCCCGCATCCGATATCAAGGCTACGGTTGCGCCATTTTTGATTTTTTCGATCAGCTGAGGCGCTTGCTTTTCTTCATTATGCTGATGCAGTGAAACAACTTGCGTTGAAATACCATAATGTTGCAGCAACAAGCGTGCATGCCGTGTATCTTCTGCGGCAATCAAATCCGCCTGCTGTAATATTTCCACCGCACGAAAACTAAAATCAGCTAAATTGCCAATAGGAGTTGCAACGACATATAACTGACCTGCCTCGGATGCATTGTCTGTTTGCATAGTCTGCCTTTAAAATTTTGCTAAAAAAGGCTTTGTTGCATAAATCATAAGGATCCCCATAGTATAGGGTATGGACAAGAAAAAACAAACAACGCTACAAACTAAAGAATTGGTCGAATTACAATCAAGCCTTGATCAATCGAGGTTCATTGACGCTATGGTTCGAAGAATCCATGATCAAGCAATGGCATCAGCCTGAAAAGACAGGCTATAGAGGAAGCCCGATGACGTATTCTGATACTGCTATTCAATGCGCATTGACCCTGAGAGAACTCTTTAAGCTGCCGTTGAGAGCGACACAGGGATGTTTGTTGTCGTTAGTCCAGTTATTAAAGCTGTCTATCCAGATTCCTCATTACAGTACATTAAGTCGCCGCCAGCAAACTCTGGAGGTTCGGCTGCCTCGTTCAAGCAGTCGAACGCCAAGACACTTAGTCGTCGATTCGACCGGCTTAAAAGTCTACGGTGAAGGCGAGTGGAAAGTTCGCAAACATGGTGCCAGCAAGCGCAGAACCTGGCGTAAACTCCATATCATGGTTGATGCACAAACGCAGGAAGTCGTGGCAGTTGAGATGACGGCTAATTTTGTTGGTGATTCCGAAGTCTTGCCGGATTTATTAGAGCAGCTGGATGAACACGACCAAGTTGCCAGTGTGGCGGCGGATGGCGCTTATGATACGATCCAGTGTCATCAGGCGATTCGTAACAAAGGCGCCGATGCATTGATACCGCCGCGGGAAGGGGCGGTGGAATGGCCGAGTGATGAAGATGGGAGAACTCATCCAAGAACAGCGATTGTTCAACGTTGCGCTGAAATCGGGAGAAAGGCATGGAAACAAGAAAGTGGTTATCATCAACGCAGCCTGGCTGAAACGGCTATGTTTCGCATCAAAACGCTCTTTAGTGGCCAATTAAAAAACCGGACCTTTGCGGCTCAGATGGTTGAGGCGTATCTCCGCGTCGGCGCAATGAATAAAATGACAGGCCTGGGTATGCCTGAAAGTTATTCTGTTTCATGAATAAAGACTGGAATTTAAGAAAAGAGTACGCTGTGGATTATTTATGCAACAAAGCCCTAAAAAAAGGGAATTTTTTACGATTTACAGTACACTTAGGAGCAATGCCCACAGCATGCTGATTGATTCACTTTAACAAAAGTACGCTTTCTATGACCAGTCAACGCCCTTTCTCTTTACTTTTTATCGCCATTATCTTACTACCAGCTTGCAAATCGGTACCCGCTAACCAGCCTTTCCTTGAACAATCTCGGCAAGCCAAAAGCATGATGGATAACAGCCAATATGAGCAAGCTGCACGGGTATATCAAAACCTGTCGCAAAACGCGCCGCAGCAGCCTGAATACCGTCTGAGAGCCGCTGAAGCCTTACTAAAAGCAGGTGAGTCAGAGCATGCTCAATCCTTGCTTTCATCGATTCCTCGCCAACAACTTGATCCTCTGCAAACAGCCTTATTCGCATTGCTAGGCGCCCAAATTGACCTTGATCAGGGAAATGCCGAGAGTGCATTGACAAAACTCAATCAAATTTCGGCCGAACAACTCGATCTCTCGCATCAGCGCGATTATTTTAGCGCGCTTGCTTTTGCAAGGGCCTTGTCGGGTGATGTTCTCGGCAGCGTTCAGTCGCGTATTCAACTGGGCCAGCGATTACTAGATCCTGAAGCCATCCGAAAAAACAATATCGCCATCATCGAATCCTTAAACCGGCTACCCCGGCAAACTTTGATTCTGCAACAACCTGCTGCCCCCGATACCTTAGCCGGCTGGATGGCACTGGCCGATTTACTTAAACAACGCACAATTGATCCTGATTTGTTTCAACTTCAGCTCGCCCAATGGCAAGCACAATTCCCGAATCATCCGGCGAACGGAGATTTTCTGGATCAGCTGTTGCAACATGCCCCCACTCAATTCAATACCCAGCCCACAACAATCGCCGTATTCCTGCCGCTATCAGGGCGTTTTGCCAAAGCCGCCGCGATCATAAAGTCCGGCATTCAGGCGGCTCACAGTGTTGATTCAAACTCAGCACCCACGAATATTGTTTTTTATGACAGCAATGTCGACAACCCTGTCGCGCTGTATCATCGCGCGATTAACGCCGGTGCCGAACTGATTATTGGCCCATTACAAAAAGCAACGATTACAGCATTATCCACAGCCGACAAGCTGCCTGTTTCCGTCCTGGCGCTCAACCAGGCAGATCATATCTTTAAGGAAAACCTTATCCAGTTTGGCTTAAGCCCTCGTGATGACAGCCGGGAGATTGTAACTTTGGCTTGGCTGAACGATCATCGCAAAGCCTTGTTTTTGCTCCCTGACACCCATAAGGGCCACAGATTGATGGGTTATCTGGGAGAATTCTGGCAACAACAAGGCGGCCGTATTCTTGAAAGCCGTTTTTACGCCCCGAGCAGCTTTGATTTCTCAGCCGCCATCAAAACCTTGATGAACCTGGATGAAAGCGAACGACGTTACCACCGCTTGGTCCGCCGTCTCAATCGCAATATTCAATTTGAGCCCCGCGCACGCACCGATGCCGACAATATTTTTCTGATGGCTACACCGGATACGGCACGTTCGTTAAATCCGCAACTTAAATTTTACGGTGCGCGTCATGTGCCTGTTTATGCCACCTCTGATATCTATAGCGGCATACCGATGCCACGTCAGGACAACGACCTGAATGGCATCCGGTTTTGTGATATTCCCTGGTTTTTTCCAGATATTTATGCTGACGAACCTTCTTTTAACAGTCTGCTTGTCGATCTGCAAAATACCCCTTACACCTACCGCCGCTTACTGGCGTTAGGCATTGATGCCTACAATATGATTCCATTCTTGAATGAAATGCGTGACCGTGAGTATGCGGGTGCCAGCGGCCGCCTCTTGCTCACCCAGGACAATCACATTATCCGCCATCTGGTTTGTGCCGATTTTGAAAATGGCATCCCGGCCAATCCACAGTATCTAACCGATATCGAAACCGACGATTTCTATGACGACTAAACGCCAAACGCAACAACAAAAAACAGGTGCGGACGCGGAACAGAAGGCACTTGAGTTTTTAAGTAAGCAAAAACTCAAACTGCTCACCCGTAATTATCGCTGCCGCAGCGGTGAACTGGATCTGATCATGCAGCATAATGACACCTTGGTGGTCGTCGAAGTTCGCTATCGCCACTCCGATCGCTTTGGCAGCGCGCTGGAAAGTATTACGCCACACAAGCAATCCCGTATAATAGCGGCAACCCAGCATTATGTGCTGCAACACAACATTAACCCGATTATCCGTTTTGATGTCATCGCCATCAGCGGCGATAGCCACATTGACTGGATACAAAACGCTTTTCAATCCCGCTTATGAGCTTTAAGGAACGCATCACCGAGAACTTTTCACAAGCCATACAACTGCAACAGGAATGTATGGTCGATTTGCCCGAGTTGATTGAATTCGCCTCACAATTAATGGTAGCGGCGCTGGTCAACGACAAAAAAATCATCAGCTGCGGTAATGGCGGCTCATCCGGCAATGCGCTGCACTTTTCCGCCCTGATGCTGAACCGGTTTCAACGCGAACGCCCATCTTTGCCCGCCATCACGCTGAATGCCGATGCTTTGACCTTGACCTCTATCGCCAATGATTATCATTTTGACGATGTTTTTGCCAAACAGCTCAGGGCATTAGGGCAGGAAGGTGATGTTTTATTGTGTTATACCACCAGCGGGAATTCGGCAAATATTTTGAAAACCGTTACCGTCGCGCAGGAAAAAAATATCCCGGTTATCGCGCTGACAGGACAAAGCGGTGGCTCCCTAGCGAATATTTTGAACGAAACTGATCTTGAAATTCGTGTGCCAGCAACACTCGCACCCCGCATTCAGGAAACACACTTACTGATCACACACTGTTTATGTGACCTGGTCGACCATCAGCTCTTTGGAGGCTAATGCAGCCCCCTTTGAATTCGGTACTCGATTCATGCAAAGGCATTTTCGACAAACCATTTAAATGACTGGTCATAATCCGAGGTATTATCATGTATATCAACAGGTTAAATACAACATGCAATTAGTGATTTTAATTAAAGGGCACAGCACTAATATGAAAAAACTCCTCGTTTTACTACCACTACTGTTCGGTACGAACGCCTGCACAACTGTCGCAACGGGTGCAGCCGAAGCATCTGGCCTGTCCTTGTTACACGATAGGCGAACCAGTGAAGCCTTGCTGCGGGATGAAAAAATAGAAATTGATGCTGGCATCGAACTGAATGCCGATGATGAGATTCGGGACAAAACCCATATTAATGTCACCGCCTATAACGGCATTGTTTTGGTGACAGGTGAAGCGCCGACAGCGGCTTTACGTGACAAAATCATTGCCATAATCAGAACCATCCCCGGTGTCAAAATAGTCCACAACGAAATCGCTCTAGCCGAGCCAAGTCCGTTAAGCAGTCGCGCCCATGACACCCTGCTGACGACCAAGGTTAAATCAGCTATCAGTGAAATCCGCACAATTCCAGGCTTTGACGCCACCCGTATCAAAGTGGTGACCGAAAACGGCGTCGTCTATCTGATGGGACTGGTACACCGTAACGAAGGCTATGTTGCCGGAGAAATGGCGCGGCGCGTCAACGGCGTTAAACAAGTGGTCAAAATTTTTGAATATATTGATGAAAGTATTCCAGATAAAAATACCATCTGACATGCACACATTCCTTTCCAAACAACCGGCAACCCATAAAGCCCGGTTTTAACCCATTATCATAACGCATGGAACTGATTCACATTGCAGCCGGCGCCTTGGTCGGACTTATCATCGGTCTAACTGGCGTCGGTGGCGGCTCGCTGATGACACCAATACTGGTGCTCGGATTTGGCATTACGCCTGCCATAGCCGTCGGAACTGATTTAATGTACGCCGCCATCACCAAAAGCAGCGGTGTCTTCTTTCACCACAAAAACAAAACCGTCGACTGGAAAGTTGTTTTACTGCTCGGCAGCGGCAGCGTTCCTTGCACTCTGCTGACCATTTGTCTGCTCGAACAGCTCAAACAGCAGCACATCAATTACGATCATCTGATTATCGGCACGCTCGGCGTCATGCTGGTACTGACCGCAGCGATCATTGCCTTAAAAAACCGCCTACTCAATTTTATCCATAACAAGCACAATGACAATGCCGTCATTCGCATGATTCGCGATTATCGCCCGCATATCACCGTATTGTCCGGTTGCTTGTTGGGCATCGTCGTCACCTTATCGTCGGTCGGTGCTGGTGCTATCGGCTCAGCTATTTTATTTATTCTCTATCCCTACAAACGCCCTATTAACATTGTTGGCACCGACTTGGCACACGCTGTCCCTTTAACGGCCATTGCCGGATTTGGCCATCTCCATTTCGGAACGATTGATTTCAGCCTGCTAACGGGTCTGTTATTAGGCGGTTTACCGGCCATTTATCTCGGTAGCATGATCGGCAAAAAATTACCAGACACCATTTTACGGCCGGTTATCATATTTATTCTTTTAGCCATGGGAATAAAGCTGCTGTTATCGCAATTCGATGTCGGTCATCTTATGGATACTGCCTTGGCCCAAATAGCCCCGTCCCTACCCGTACAATCGTCGCTCCCTCAGCAATAGCCGCCTCCAAATCAGCGGACATCCCCATTGAAAAGGTATCCAGCGGAGTACCGGATAAGGCATTAACAGCCTGATGCAGTTGGGCAAACGGCTGTCGTTGCTTTTGAAAATCCTGTTCCGGCTCAGGGATGGCCATCACACCGCGTAATCGAAGACGCGGCAATGACCTGACAGCATCAATTAATTCTGGCAAATCCCCCAGACTGATACCGGATTTGCTCGCCTCGCCACTGATATTGACTTGTAAGCAGATATTCAACGGCGGCAATGTATCGGGTCTTTGATCACTGAGCCTACGCGCAATCTTCAGCCGATCGACGCTATGCACCCAACTAAAATGCCTGGCAATTACTTTGGTTTTATTCGACTGAATCGGGCCGATAAAATGCCAACTGATATCAAAAGCTGCCAACGCCGATTGTTTTAGCACAGCCTCCTGCACATAGCTCTCGGCAAAATGCCGCTGACCTAAGCGATACAAAGCCACAATATCACTTGTCGGTTTGGTTTTACTGACAGCCAACAACAAAACATCCCCTTTATCTCGCCCGGCTGCCTGCTCGGCTTCTCGAATACGTTGCTTAACCTGTCGCCATTTGTTTGCTATCGTTTCCATCCCACTATTAAACAACAGCCCTTCCAAAATTCAAAGACCTGAACTATGGTTAAGGCTATCAATCCTAATTTAATTTCTTACAGGATAGCAAAATGGATATTTCGGAATTATTAACCTTCTCCGTAAAAAGTAACGCCTCAGACTTACATTTATCCGCCGGCTTACCCCCGATGATTCGGGTTGACGGCGATATTCGCCGTATCAATATTCCAGCCTTAGATCATAAAGAGGTCCACGCCTTGATTTATGACATCATGAATGACAAACAGCGACGTGATTATGAGGAATTTTTGGAAACCGATTTCTCTTTTGCCTTGCCCGGTGTTGCCCGCTTCAGGGTCAATGCCTTCAATCAGGAGCGCGGTGCTGGCGCGGTATTTAGAACCATCCCCTCTGAAATACTTTCATTAGAACAGCTCAAAGCGCCCCGTTTTTTTGAAGAAGTGTGTAAAAAACCCCGCGGATTGATTCTGGTCACAGGACCGACAGGCTCGGGTAAATCGACCACGCTGGCCGCCATGATCAACCATATCAACAACACCGAATATGCTCATATTTTAACCGTTGAAGACCCGATCGAATTCGTTCACGAAAGTAAAAAGTGTTTGATTAACCAACGCGAAGTCCACCGCGATACACTCGGTTTTAACGAAGCCTTGCGCTCTGCATTGCGGGAAGACCCTGATATTATCCTGGTCGGTGAAATGCGGGATTTGGAAACCATTCGTCTGGCGCTGACAGCGGCCGAAACTGGCCACCTGGTATTCGGCACCTTACATACGACATCGGCAGCTAAAACCATCGACCGGATTATCGATGTTTTCCCTGCTGCAGAAAAAGACATGATTCGTTCTATGTTATCTGAGTCGCTGCAAGCGGTCATCTCACAAACCCTGCTTAAAAAAATCGGCGGCGGCCGGATTGCGGCACATGAAATCATGGTTGGTACCCCCGCGATTCGTAACTTGATTCGTGAAGCAAAAGTAGCACAGATGTATTCTGCCATTCAGACCGGTCGCAAAGAAGGCATGCAAACCCTGGATCAAAACCTGAAAGAATTAGTCGACCAAGGTCTGATTACCGCGAAAACAGCAATGGCCAAAGCAGTTAATAAAAGCCAATTCCGCTAGGAGATAACAATGGATTTTAATGCTCTGTTAAAAATTGTGATGGAAAAAAAGGCCTCCGATCTGTTTATCACCGCCGGCAGACCGCCTTCGATAAAAGTCGATGGTCGTATCATGGATTTATCCAAGACTCCGTTGACTGCCGAACAAACCCAAAAAATTGTTCTCGGTGTAATGAATCAACAACAACGCGATGAGTTTGAACACACTCGAGAATGCCAATTTGCCATCAGCAGTACCGGATTAGGCCGCTTCCGGGTCAGCGCATTTACCCAACGCGATGCGGCAGGAATGGTGTTAAGGCGCATTGAAACTTATATTCCAAGCGTAGAAGAATTACATATCCCATCCATTTTAAAAGACCTTATCATGACCAAAAGAGGTCTGATTATTTTTGTCGGTGCCACCGGTACCGGTAAATCAACCTCCCTCGCCGCCTTGATTGACCATCGCAATGAAAACAGCAGCGGTCATATTATCACCATTGAAGACCCGATTGAATTTTTGCATCCACATAAAGGCTGCATTATCACCCAGCGCGAAGTGGGAATTGATACCGAATCGTATGAAGTTGCCTTAAAAAACACCTTGCGCCAGGCACCCGACGTTATTCTGATTGGTGAGGTTAGAACCCGGGAAACCATGCAACATGCCATCACCTTCGCCGAAACCGGTCACCTTTGTCTTTGCACCTTGCACGCCAATAACGCAAACCAGGCACTAGACCGAATTTTACATTTTTTTCCCGATGAAATGCACCGCCAATTATTTATGGATTTATCCTTGAATTTACGTGGCATTGTAGCCCAACAACTGATCCGACGGGCCGACGACAAAGGGCGTTATCCTGCTGTCGAAATCTTGCTGAATACGCCGTTAGCCTCTGATTTTATTCGTAAAGGTGAAGTTCATAAATTAAAAGAACTGATGAAACAATCGCGTGAACAAGGTATGCAAACCTTTGACCAAGCGCTCTATGATCTCTACACCAGTGGTAAAATAAGCTATGAAGATGCCTTAAACTCTGCCGACTCCAGAAATGAAGTACGCCTGATGATCAAGCTCGGTGCTGAAAACGCTGGCACACTAGATACCGGCATCACGCTGGAAGAAACCGAGGAAGAACGCAATGGCGGGCTTTATTAAAAGCCAAACTTTATAGGAATGCGCCACAATGTGCGCTTTCAAAACGCCCGTTGAAGAATCGTATACTCAGTCCGCAGTGGCCAATAAAACTGAAAGCATTGATAAAACCTGACTAACAAGCGGACAATTAATCATGAATAACACGGTAAATGACTTACTCGAAGAAATAAAAGCCCTGGAAAAAAAACTTGTTGACGAAATTCAGAAGAAACAACAGGATGCCAACTATCAGATTAACGCCGAAGATATCACCTTTAAACCAGCAACTCGGCAACGCCATAAAAAACAACTGCAATCCCTTTTTGATTATTTTTCCCATGCCTCTATTGGCAATATTCTCAGCGCGCCTATCATATGGGCCGTTTTATTCCCTACCATTATGCTCGATATCAGTGTCAGTCTTTATCAGGCCATCTGCTTCCCAATTTACAAAATCCCGAAAGTAAAACGCCACGATTATATTGTTTTTGACCGGCATTATTTAAGCTATCTCAATATCATCGAAAAACTCAACTGCGCCTATTGCAGCTACTTTAATGGCCTGATCGCCTATGTCCAGGAAATCGCCGCACGCACAGAACAATATTGGTGCCCGATAAAACACGCCCGCCGCATTAGTACCTTGCACAGCCGTTATCAACATTTCCTCGATTATGGCGACGCCGAAGCATACCGAGCATTTAAAGAACAAACTCGCCGGCGATTCAATGATGTTGAGTAAACTGGATTTTCATGCGCTATTGCCGCGAACACTCTATAATATCCCGCATCGTGCCCAAATGTGGCGCCTCTTTTAACCTGAGTCCAATTACTGAAAATTTGAGGAAAATCTATGGCAATAAAACGAATGGCCGATCTTGATCTCTCCGGCAAACGTGTTCTTATTCGGCAAGACCTGAATGTTCCGATTAAAGATGGCAAAGTCGCCAGCGACCTGAGAATCAAAGCCAGTATCCCAACCATCAAACTGGCACTCGAAAAAGGTGCCGCCGTCATGGTGATGTCGCATTTAGGCCGACCAACTGAGGGGGAGTTTTCCGAAGAATTCAGTTTGGCACCTGTCGCCGACAGAATGTCTGAATTGCTGGAAAAACCTGTTCGCTTGGAACGGGACTGGCTGGACGGCGTTGAGGTTGCGCCTGGCGAAGTCGTGCTATGTGAAAATGTCCGTTTTAATAAGGGTGAAAAGAAAAATGACCCTGAACTTGGCAAAAAAATGGCGGCCTTGTGCGACATCTTCGTCATGGATGCATTCGGCACCGCGCACAGAGCACAAGCCTCCACACACAGCGTTGCACAATTTGCCCCGGTCGCCTGTGCAGGCCCCTTGCTCAGCGCAGAACTCGATGCCTTAGGCAAAGCGCTGGAACATCCAACCAAACCATTGATCGCTATCGTCGGTGGATCTAAAGTATCCACAAAACTCACCGTACTCGAAAGCCTGTCGCAAAAAGTCGACCAGCTCATCGTTGGTGGTGGTATCGCCAATACCTTCATTGTGGCTGCGGGCTACCCGGTTGGTAAATCACTCTACGAAGAAGACCTAGTCGATGAGGCTAAACGCTTGATGGCACAGGCAAAAGCCAATGGTTCAGACATCCCTGTTCCGGTTGATGTGGTCTGCGCCAAAGAGTTTTCTGAAACTGCTGAAGCAACCATCAAAAACGTCGCCGATGTCGCCGAAGACGATATGATTCTGGATATTGGCCCTGAAACCGCCAAACAATATGCTGACATCATTCATAAGGCGGGAACGATTGTCTGGAACGGCCCCGTCGGTGTATTTGAAATCGACCAATTTGGTGAAGGCACCAAAACCGTTGCAATGGCTATTGCCGAAAGCTCAGCCTTTTCAATTGCCGGCGGTGGCGATACATTAGCAGCTATCGATAAATATGGCATCAACGATCGTGTTTCTTACACATCAACTGGTGGTGGTGCTTTTCTGGAATTTCTGGAAGGTAAAAAGTTACCTGCCGTTGAAATCCTAGAACAACGCGCCTGATTTCAAACTTATTCCGCCAGCATTGCCTGGCGGAATAATCACCTATATAATGAAAGGTTCCTTCGTAAACTCGAATATGTTATCACCCGGGTTTGAAATCACTATTGGATTGTAAAAAATGGCTAGAATTACTGTTGAAGATTGTTTGGAAACCATTGAAAATCGTTTCAAGCTGGTGTTATTAGCAAGCAAGCGTGCCAGACAACTGGAAAAAGGCGCGGACCCTCTTGTTGAACCAGAAAAAGACAAAAACACCGTGCTGGCATTACGTGAAATTGCCGCCGGCAAGGTAACTGAAGACAACATCGATCTCCTTCACAATGTGGGTGACGTCCCGGATAATCGAGTTGAAACGCTTTAATGCCCGACACCGACTTAACGCTTAGCCCCCCTGATCCGCAAACGCCTGAAGATAAACTATTCGGGCGTCTCTGTCAGATTCTGGATCAATATCTGGAGCCTGATCAAATCAACGATATTGTACGCGCCTATCATGTCGGTGCAGAGGCGCATAAACACCAGGTTCGAAAAAGTGGCGAAGCCTATATTTGCCACCCGGTCTCAGTCGCCATCACGCTGGCCGAAATGCGCATGGATGCCCGCGGCATCATGGCGGCCATTCTGCATGATGTCATCGAAGACACCGACGTCACTTACCAGCAATTGGCGGACATGTTCAGTACGGAAGTCGCCGATTTAGTCGAGGGCGTCACCAAGCTAACCAAACTTGACAATAAATCCCGGGCCGAAAAACAAGCGGAAAATGTACGTAAAATGTTTTTAGCCATGGCTAAAGACTTCCGTGTCATTATGGTTAAACTGGCTGATCGTTTACACAATATGCAAACCCTTGGCGCCATGCCAGCTAATAAAAAACGCCGCATCGCCAAAGAGACACTGGAAATTTACGCGCCTATCGCCAACCGGTTGGGTATGAATAAAATACGTCACCAACTGGAACACCTAGGCTTCAAGGCGCTTTACCCCTGTCGCTACAAGGTTTTGCAGCATGCCGTCAAAAAAATTCGCGGCCATCGCAAAGAAATTATCGACACCATTCAAAGCGCAATCGCTCAGCGTCTGCAACAAAGCGGGATAACAGCGACAGTAGAAGGTCGAGAAAAAAATATCGCTAGCATCTATCAAAAAATGGTGCAGAAAAAAATTCCTTTTTCCGATGTTTTTGATGTCTATGCCTTCCGCATCCACTGCGACAGCGTTGAAGACTGCTATCTGACGCTGGGCTGCGTGCATAATTTATTCAAACCGATACCTGGTCGCTTCAAGGATTATATTGCACTACCTAAAGCCAATGGTTATCAATCACTGCACACCGTTTTAATTGGCCCTTATGGCGTACCGATTGAAATCCAGATTAGAACCCATGAAATGCACCGCATGTCAGAATCGGGCATTGCCGCGCATTGGTTATATAAATCAGATAACCATGAAAGCGCTCAGGCTAGAGCCAACGAATGGCTGAGGGATTTACTGGAAATCCAAAAAAGTGCCGGCGATTCGCTAGAATTTATCGAAAATCTAAAAATAGATCTATTCCCACAAGAAGTCTTTGTGTTTACCCCGGAAGGTGACATTATAAAGTTACCACGCGGCGCAACCATCATTGACTTTGCCTATGCCGTACATACCGATATTGGCAACACTTGCGTATCCGCACGCATCGATAAAAAGCTGGTGCCGTTACAAACACAATTGGAAAACGGCATGACGGTTCAAGTCATCACCGCCGCCTGGGCCAGACCCAACCCACTATGGCTGAACCATGTTGTCACCGCCAAAGCTCGCAGCGGCATCCGTAACTATTTGAAAAACTTCAAACAACAAGAAGCCATCGATCTCGGGCGGCGGCTGCTGGACAAAGAATTACAAGCTATTACTCATCAAACACTAGATGACATCGACAAAGACAAAATACAACAGCTTCTTCAAACCTTGAAGCTGGATTCACTGGACGCACTTCTGGAAGATATTGGCCTGGGCAACAAAATGCCGCTATTGATTGCCAAACGTCTTAATCAGTCTGATATTTCTGCCGCCGTCAAACTCGATACCACAGAACAGCAAACCAGTGCCTCGCCCTTAATCATCAAGGGCACAGAAGATATGGTCGTTACCCTGGCAAAATGCTGCCATCCCATTCCCGGCGACCCGATCATCGGATTTTTCAACCCGGGCAAAGGCATTGTGGTACACCATTCAGATTGCCGCAACAGCCATGATGTCCGAAAAAAACAGACAAACTGGCTGGATGTAGAATGGTGTAAAGAAACACAAGGTGAGTTTCCGGTTGAAATCCGCCTCGAGTTGTTAAACCAACGCGGCACATTAGCAACGATTGCCGCTACCATTTCCAGCATGGATTCAAATATTGAAAATGTCACCGTTGTCGGGCAAGATGAGCGTGTTTCGGTTGATCTTATCACCCTGACGGTCAAAAACCGGGTACATTTAGCCAATATCATCCGAAAACTAAAAAAATTGAATATTGTTTTAAAACTTACTCGAATCAAAGCCTAAATCATGAGCAAACACGTTATTTTTACCGATAAAGCCCCACAAGCCATTGGCACCTATTCTCAAGCGATCAAAGTCGATACAACCGTCTATTTATCCGGCCAGATTCCATTGGACCCTGAAACAATGGAAATTATCGATGGTGACATTCGAGACCATATCCGGCGTGTTCTGGAAAACCTGAGTGCAGTCTGTGAAGCAGGCGGCGGCAGTTTAAACGACATCGTCAAACTAAATGTCTATCTGACCGACCTGGCTAATTTCCCTATTGTCAACGAAATCATGGGGGAGTATTTTGACCAGCCCTATCCTGCACGCGCTGCAGTCGGCGTTGCCGCATTACCCAAAGGCGTTGGCGTGGAAATGGATGCCATCATGGAAATCAACGAGCCTTACAGCATTTAAAACGACACCTAAAGGCAAGCATGGACAACTCCCGGCAACCGGTTTCAATACTCAAAGGTATTGGCCCACAATCGGTTGCCAAGCTAAAAAAACTGGGCATTCATTGCCTGCAAGATTTACTGTTTCACCTCCCTTATCGCTACCTGGATAAAACCCGTTGTCATGATATTGCCCATCTTACCGCCGGCGAATCGGTCTTGATTAGCGGTATTATCGAATCAACAACGGTTTTACCCCATGGTAAACACAATCTGATCGTACTATTACGTGATGATAGCGGCAGCATTCCGTTACGTTTTTTTCATTACACAGCCGGCCAACTCAAACAACTTAAACCCGGTGTACGTCTGCGCTGTTTTGGCGAAATTCGCCATGGCTATCAGAGTCTAGAAATGTCACACCCTGAATACACGATTGTCGATTCGCAAGACACAATAACCGAACAGCACTTAACGCCGGTTTACCCAACTACCGAGGGGTTGCACCAGGCCACACTGCGTAAAGCCATCGACCAGACGTTGACATTACTCGGCGGCCAACTTGATGACCATTTACCCGACCATCTATGCCAGCAATATAATTTCCCACCGCTTTTACAAGCCCTGGAAATTCTGCATCATCCATTACCCTATCAAAATTCAGATTCGGATGCTCATCGCGCCGCCCTCGCCCGCCTAGCCTTTGAAGAGTTATTGGCGCATCATTTAAAAATGCTGCAAGGCAAACAGCACAGTAAACAATGGCAAGCCCCAGCGTTTGAACATGATGACGCACTTAAACAACGCTTTCTCGGCCAGCTTCCGTTTCAGCTCACCTCGGCGCAGCAACGTGTCATCGCTGAAATTGAACACGATTGCCGCCAACACAAACCGATGCTCCGACTGGTACAAGGTGATGTCGGATCGGGTAAAACCGTCGTCGCCGCAATCGCTGCCTTAATGGCCTATGCCTCAGGTTATCAAGTCGCACTGATGGCACCGACCGAACTTTTGGCTGAACAGCATCTGAACAATTTTCGGCAATGGCTCTTGCCATTAGGTATTGAACCCTTTTTTCTCAGTGGCCAACTCAAAGGCAAACAGCGTACACAGACCCTGAGTGCAATTAACAGCGGCGAAGCCCGGCTCGTCATCGGCACGCACGCCCTGTTTCAAGAACAAGTCGATTTTGACCGCCTGGGACTGATTATCATCGATGAGCAACACCGCTTTGGCGTCCATCAACGCCTGGCACTGCGCGAAAAAGCCACGCCAACCGGCATGAAGCCTCATCAGTTGGTGATGACCGCAACCCCGATTCCCCGCACACTGGCCATGTTACAGTATTCCGACCTCGATATTTCCATCATCGATGAATTGCCGCCCGGCCGAAAACCTGTCATTACTTGCGTGATTCCAGCTAGCCGAAGAGATGAAGTCATCGACAGAATTCGGCAATGGGCCGGGAAACGACACCAAAGCTACTGGGTTTGTACCCTGATTGAAGAATCGGACAGCTTACAATGTGAAGCGGCTGAAAAAACGGCCGACTATCTGGCTGAAGCCTTGCCAAATTTGCGTATAGCGCTGGTACATGGACGCATGAAAGCGGCTGAAAAAGAACGCATTATGCAAGATTTCAAGGCACACCAGTATGATTTGCTGGTCGCTACCACCGTCATTGAAGTGGGTGTGGACGTACCCAACGCCAGCCTGATGATTATCGAAAATGCTGAACGCTTAGGTCTCTCACAGCTCCATCAGCTACGCGGCAGGGTCGGACGTGGCCAACAAGACAGCTATTGTTTGCTGCTCTATCAAGCCCCTTTGTCCGAAACCGGTAAACAGCGTCTGGCTATTTTACGCGAAAGCCAGGATGGCTTTGTCATTGCCGAGAAAGACCTGGCTTTACGCGGCCCAGGCGAAGTCATGGGTACACGACAAACCGGCCAAATCAATTTTAAAATAGTCGAGTTGAGCCGCGATCAACATCTTTTGGATAAGGTGCAAGATGCCGCGCAATACATCCTCTCGCAACATCCAGAATCCATCCCTGACATTATCGACCGATGGCTCAGCCATCATAACCCATACGCCGAGGTGTGACGACAACGTGCCGTGCAATAACAGTTTTCTATTCTTAAAAGAGCCCACTTGGAAAAATAACCGCCCCGATCTGCGCCACCCAATTCCTACAGCCGCCAAGTCATGGATTTATGAAACCAGCTCATTGACCCAGCGGCTGCGTGACAGTTACCCCGGCCAAATCCAGGTCAAAATCCTGTTTCATCAATGGAAACCTGCTTATCCTAGCGAATGCGCACTCTTAAAACTCGATCACCACCGCTATCAGCTGATTCGGGAAGTCCTGCTGCATGCTGGCGATACACCTTTGATTCTAGCTCGAACGATTTTACCGGAAAAGACCATTAAAATTGCCAAACGCAATTTATCGCACCTAGGCACCCGGCCCTTAGGCGAAGTCATCTTTGCCTATCCCAATCTTGAGCGCCGGCAACTGCAAATCAGCCATATTGCAAAAAAATACTGGTCGCCCCACTTGAGTGAGCAAACCAAATTGCCTGATAATATCTGGGGCAGACGCACTGTCTATGTGATTCAAAACCAGCCTCTGCTGGTCAGCGAATTCTTCCTGCCTGCCGCATTATCGTTAACGAATAATTCGCACCACGGCGATTTTTCAGTTAAAACATAACGATTGAAAGCGATAACGGTGACAATTAAAAACTGATGTTACGCAGTGACTTTATGGATTCCTTTGTTTCCACTGCGTTACCCCGGAATGACGATTCCCAAGAAATTTCGGTAAGCGGTGATGATCGGGTTTGAATGGGTCTAATGAATAGACACTTCAGACTACTGAGAACACAGAGAATGAAACCGTACAGTAAGGATGAAAGGAAGATTATGTAAATGCGATTGAAGAGCCGCTGCGTAACATCAGTTAAAAAAGTACCCAAAAGGTACTGTACTCGTAATGGAGAAAAAAATGACTCACTATGCCACAGCCGACCTTTGTGACCGCTACTCCGAGCAGGAGCACTTTCAGATTGGCGAACCCTTGTTTAAACGCTTCGGCCAACAAACCGCTTTTCATGGCCAAATAAGCACACTGCGCGTATTCGAAGACAACACCTTAATCAGGCAAGCACTGCAAGAAACCGTTGAAAACAGAATTCTGGTCGTTGATGGTGGCGGCTCGCATCGTTGCGCATTACTCGGCGGAGATCTGGCACGCATGGCTGTAGACAATGGCTGGAATGGTATTATTGTGTACGGCTGTATTCGGGATTCCGATCAAATCAACCAGTTACCGATCGGTATTCGCGCCTTGAACACACACCCACTAAAAAGCCGTAAACACGGCCATGGCGAACGCGATATCATGATTACTTTTGCCGGCATCAATTTTAGAAAAGATCATTTTCTGTATGCCGATAATGATGGAATTATCGTCTCCGACCATGAATTAGGGTAAAATCCTTGTTAACTTAACCTAGTAAAAGACTCAAGATATGCAAATTGTACTCGCAAATCCTCGCGGCTTCTGCGCCGGTGTTGACCGCGCCATTGAAATTGTCGATAAAACAATCGAAGCGTTTGGCGCTCCCATCTATGTCCGCCATGAAGTCGTGCATAACCGCACCGTCGTCGATGAACTCAAAGAAAAAGGCGCTATTTTCATCGAAGACCTGAACGATGTTCCGATCGGCTCCTATTTGATTTTCAGTGCGCACGGCGTGTCCAAAAAAGTCCAGCAACAAGCTAAAGAGCGTAACCTGATTGTTTTTGATGCAACCTGCCCCCTAGTGACTAAAGTCCATATCCAGGTCGCTAAACATGCCCAACAAGACCGGGAAGTCATCCTGATCGGTCATGCCGGTCACCCCGAAGTCGAAGGAACAATGGGGCAATATCAGAAATGTACCGAAAATGGCGATATTTATCTTGTCGAAACACCTGAAGACGTTAAAAATCTAAAGGTCAATAACCCGGAAAATCTGGCCTATGTCACCCAAACGACGCTCTCGATGACCGATACCCAGGTCATGGTCGATGCACTTAAAGAAACCTTCCCGGCGATTCAAGAACAGAAAAAAGACGACATCTGCTATGCCACGCAAAACCGCCAGGATGCGGTACATGACCTAGCTGAAAAATCGGACCTGATTCTAGTGGTCGGCTCGCCGAACAGTTCAAATTCCAATCGTTTGCGCGAGATCGCCGAACAACTTGGAAAACCCGCTTATCTGATAGACACCTACCAAGACATGGATAAATCCTGGCTAGATGGCGTTGATGTCGTCGGTGTGACAGCAGGTGCTTCTGCGCCTGAAGTTCTCGTTCAGGAAGTCATCAACCAACTCAAACAATGGGGCGGCGAAAGCGTTATAGAAAATGAAGGTATCGAAGAAAAAGTCGTTTTCTCATTACCCAAAAACCTGAAAAAACATATTACCGCTTAAAGTCTCAGGCAATTCTAAGGCCGCCGTGTAGGCGGCTTTACCATCAAGCTTCGGCTTTAAATTTACCTGGCACCAGCCCTTTTTTGCCTCTTTTGGCCAACCACCATCGAATCAAGCTGCTTCTAGGTAAATACTTGCCTTCTAGCACATAAAACAGATTGTACTCATTATTCAATGTTGCATTAAACAAACGATGGGCTAAACGCGTCGAGCAAAACAGAATTTGGTCACCCTCTTTCACCTTAAAATCATCTTTCGGCAAAATATATTCTTGATCCCCTTGCTTTATCACAAACACAACCATATCCAACCGCTTCTCGCGGTCTCTAGGGTCGCGCTGTAGATCGCCTAAACGCACTGTCTTTCCCGATCGTAATCGTTTTAACAACGCACTGCTCTGTTCTTCATCAACTTCAATTGTAATCAAATGTGGATTACGTTTGCCGATACGTTCACGCAACAAGCGGATAACCTGTTTCATTTCTGCTTCTCGGCCAGGTTTATCCGCTAACAGATAACCGAAGAACTTCTTTAGCAGCGGCGCAATCAACAGGAATAGAATTTTTCGCGCAGTGACTAAAGAGGGCTGCATAATCATATCGACATTCGAAGCATTGAATGCCACTGCATTATGATGTCGATTTTGTCGAACAATGGTAAATAAATTCTTGTTGAAATAGCGAGCATTCAACAAAATACCCAAATTATGGCCATCATCGTCGGTCGCTGCAATGATACCGACTGAATTCTCTATCCCGGCTTGCGATAAAGTCTTAGCTGTGGTTCGACCAACGATATAATGTTCGATATATTCGTTTTTTGTCGTGTTCTTGGGGTCCGGGTCGATAATCGATGTTCTCATATTATATTTGGTCAACACCCGGTTAACCTCATGCCCCATTCGCCCGTAACCACAAATTATCCAGGTTCCTTGTGGTGGCTTGACATATTTATCCAGCCGCGCCCCACGATCCCGTACCAGCCAATTATTCAAGGCATAAAAGCCAGGATTATGCATGGCCGCCGCTAACACCTTGGCATAGGTTTTGAATGGATCGACGATATGTACTTCACCGCCTAAGGTCACTAATGTTTCCTCAAATACATCGACTTTCGACATCGTGATAATGCCCACGTTCTTATTTAACGCGCGCGCCAACGCCGATATTTTCAAATTGCTTTCTTCGTTATTGGTAATGGCCACAACAGCCTTGCAATGGCGACTTCGAATACCCGCTTCTAGCAAATGTTTTGGCACGCCGGCATCGGCACAAAGCCCCGGCATAGACACCGTATAGTTACGAAGCTGTAAAGCTTTAATCCGCTCTTCGTCAATATCGATAATCACGGCGGATTTACCATAATCACTCAAGCCGCGCGTTAACACACTGCCGGTATCGCCAAAACCACAGATGATGAAAAAAGGCCCGGGAATCTTGCGCACCTGCCTTGAAAAACGCCACTCGGCTAATGCCCGAATAAAAAATGGATTTTGCATCAAGTGAATGATGCTCCCGATCGCATATAACCAGGTGATGACACTGACATACAGACAAGCAATTGCCCAAAATCGTTGCGCATCACTAAACGGTATTGGAATTTCACCGAAACCCGTTGTCGTTGCCGTGTAAGTCATGAAATAAAACGCATGAAAAATACTCATATACTGCGTTTTTCCATCAATAACCGGCCCTGGAATAAAAACCATTCCAAGAATAGATATGGCATAAACAACAATCAGTGCAATAATTGGCGTGCGCATTTCGCGCATGACAATAAAAGAAACTCTGCTTATATCAACGACATCTGCCATAGGAATTAAGACCGCCTGAACGCTATTTATAGCCGTGACATTAATGTTTCGGCAACCAAAATCACAGCTGATATGATATTGGCAATCAAGGCACCGCCCGTAAAAGAAACGATACTGGCCATCACTTCTGGCGTTAACCCGGTTTCGGTCACATGCACCACAACCGTCCAATAAGTTGCCGCCGCCACCAGCTGTAAATCAGCCACCAGGCTCGTTGCCAACAATACCGCACCAATTTGTGAGCGATCACCAAACTTTAAAACCGTTGCGATAAAATTAACAATAATAACGGCAAATAGCTCGAACACACTATGATGTGCAGGATTATCAAGCTCACCAAGAAAGAAACCGAAATTCAATGTGAGTGCTAAAACGACAAAAAAACCAAAAACAACTTTTTCAAAATTCATTGCATTACCTTAGATGAAACTAGCGCGATTAGCGGATACTCATCTTATTTTAGCTAAAACGTTGTATTCCTGATAGCAATAACACTAAAATAGCAGTGGCTAATGTATATCATTTTTTGCTAATATACTATTTTTTAATCTACTGGAGAGAAAACAATGGCTTTAACCGCAATGGATCTCGTAGCCTCGGCCAAACAAAATATTCAAGAAGTCTCAATTGACGAGGCTAAACAGCAACTTGATCAATACCTTATTTTGGATGTCAGAGAGCCTGAAGAATACAGTCAAGGCCATCTTCCTCATGCCATCAATATCCCGCGCGGCGTGTTGGAATTCAAGATTGGTGCACACCCTGCTTTCCAAAATGCAACAGACAGAGCGATCCTGGTCTATTGCAAAACCGGCGGACGCTCGGCGCTAGCCACAGAAACCTTAAAAAAACTAGGGTTCGAAAAAGCCGTCAGCATGGCAGGAGGCTTTGACAGCTGGAAAGACGCGGGTTACGATGTCGAATGAATTGACTCAGCTTAGGATCGATAAATGGCTATGGGCTGCGCGTTTTTTTAAAACGCGCAGACTCGCATCAGAGGCTGTCTCGGGCGGTAAGGTTCATATCAACGGCCAGCGCTGTAAACCCTCTAAAGAGGTTAGAATTGGCGATGCCTTACATATCAGCAAAGATCAATACAGCTGGGATATTACTGTTAAAGGCATTAACAAACAGCGAAGGCCAGCCAGCGAAGCGGTATTACTGTACGAAGAAAAGACTGAAAGCATTGAGAAACGGCGTGAACAAATCCGTTTAAACAAGGAGCGGCAGGCATTATTACCGCATAAAGAGCGAGAAAGACGCCCGACTAAAAAACAACGCCGTCAAATTCACCGCTTTAAACAAAGCTAAACAGAAAAGCTTTCTCCACAACCACAGGTCCCTTTGACATTAGGATTGTTAAACTTGAAGGCCTCATTCAGACCTTCGCGGGCATAATCAAGCTCCACTCCATCTAAATATTCCAAGTCAGATTTTTTGACGATGACTTTTACGCCATTTTGCTCAAAAATGGTATCGTCATCGGTCAATTGCTCGGCATAATCTAAAACATAGGCATAACCTGAACACCCTGACGGCTTAACGCCCAGTCTTAAACCAATGCCCGAGCCCCTTTTAGCCAATTGTTTTTCAATTTGTTTCGCCGCACGTTCGGTCAATGTAATCGCCATATCAAGTCCTTATAATGTTCTTTAAGTTTTCAATAAATGTATCGATTTCCTGCATCGTATTCGCTTTGCCAAAACTCACACGAATCGCGCCCTTTGCGGTTTGTTCATCAACCCCCATAGCCAGCAACACCGCGCTAGGCTCGCCACCACCTGATGAACAGGCAGAAGCACTGGAAACAGCGATATTTTTCTGATCCAATTGCATTTGCAACATTTCACCATCCACCCCTGCAATCGAAAATTGAACGGTATTTGGCAGCCTATCCACTTTTTCCGAAAAAATAACACACCCCGGAAGCTTTTTTAACTCCGTTTCTAAATGCAAACGCAATTGCAATAAAAGTTGCCAGCGTGGCTCAAGTTCAGACCTTGCCAGCTCACACGCTTTACCAAAACCGACGATGGCGGCAACATTTTCGGTCCCCGCTCTAATCCCCGATTCCTGACTACCACCACGCAACAATGGTTTCAGTGTAAAATCACGCGCGGCAATCAACGCACCACAACCTTTCGGGCCATAGAGTTTATGACTGGACAGGCTCATCAACTGTGCATTTAATGCGTCAAATTCCAGCGCTATTTTACCGGCGGCTTGTACCGCATCGGTATGACAGACGATACCTTGTTCACGCAATCTGGCAAAAACCGGCGCAATATCCTGGACAACACCGGTTTCATTATTCGCACGCATGATTGAAATGAAATCATTAGCCTCTAACCCCAAATCGTCAATGGCCGCATCAAGCACTTGGCCTTGAGTATTGACAGGCACTGTCGTAATGGGCTGGTTTTGAGGCACAACAGCTAAAACGGAAGGGTGCTCAATCGCTGAAGCCACACAACGATGTCCTGGCGCAAGTTGCGCTAAAGCCAAATTATTCGATTCGGTTCCACCGCTGGTGAAAACAACTTGAGACGAATGAACACCTACAAGCTCGGCCACTTGTTCACGCGCCGTCTCAATGGCCGTTCGTGATAAGCGCCCAAGCCGATAAAGACTCGAGGGATTACCATAAAACCGCTTTAAAAACGGCAGCATCGCATCGAACACCGCCTCGTCAAGCGGCGTCGTGGCATTATGATCGAAATAGATCATAGGCTTACAATCATTTTATACTGAAACCTGGTCTTGCCGAGTCTGGAATTTAATCACCGCCGCCGCATCCTGATCTTGCCGCATTGCCACTTTATTCACAAAGTCTTTTTCCATCAAAGAAGCTAAAGAAATCCCTTGTAAATACTGTCGGATTTGTTCGCTCAAGCCCATCCACAAATCATGGGTTAAACAGGGCAAATTATTTTGACAATCCCCCGCTCCACCACATTTAGTCGAATCGACCTGCTCATCCACCGCCGTGATGATGTCGGCAATACTGATTTCATCGGCCGGGCGACTCAAACGATAACCTCCGCCAGGACCACGCACACCCTTCACCATGCCGGCCTTACGCAAACGTGCAAATAATTGTTCTAAATACGAGAGCGAAATGGTTTGACGCGTTGCAATATCCGTTAATGTCACCGGTTTGTTTTGACTATGAAATGCCAAATCCAGCATTGCAGTAACCGCATAACGGCCTTTTGTTGTCAGCCTCACTGAGACACCTATA
>NZ_JAEHGD010000002.1:69890-72982 GCF_016097405.1 methane-oxidizing endosymbiont of Gigantopelta aegis | reverse complement strand
TAACCAATTTAAGTAAGGTTACTATATTAAAACCCAGTAATTTAGTCAACTTTTAACCCTATCTATACCACCCAGCCTGCCCCGGATATTACACCAAAACCCTGATTAACTTTCTCCTTTGATTTCGCAGTCATCCAGCTCAGGCATTGGCTCTTCATCAACTGCCATGCCCGCGGCATTCAATGCAGCCCGCATTTTCTCCAACTGCTTATCCATGATGTGAATATGATCGAGCATATGGTTGATGGCATGCGCAACCGGATCCGGCATATCGGTGGTTGCACCATAGGCATCAAATCCCATTTTCCGGGCAATTTGGTTACGCTTGTCTTTCACTTCTTTTGAATCTATCAAATGTGCGGGAATACCAACGACCGTAGCACCGGCAGGCACCGGCTTAACCACGACCGAGTTTGATCCAATCCTGGCCCCTTCGCCGACGTCTATCGGACCTAAAACCTTGGCACCTGCGCCCACCACGACACCATCTTTCAAGGTAGGATGCCGCTTGCCCTTGTTCCAACTGGTGCCACCTAAGGTGACGCCATGATACAACGTACAGTCATCACCAATAACGGCTGTTTCGCCAATCACGACCCCCATGCCATGATCGATAAAAAAACGTCGCCCAATAGTCGCGCCGGGATGAATTTCAATACCGGTCAGCCAACGCCCGATATGCGAACTAAAACGTGCCAGCCAACGAAACCCCATTCGCCATAATCTATGACTCACCCGATGAATCAGCAACGCATGAAAGCCCGGATAAGCCGTTACCACTTCAAACACACTCTGAGCGGCAGGATCACGCTCAAATACGCACTGAATATCTTCTTTTATCCGTTCAAACACGTTTATTTCCCATTGTGATGCTGTGAAAATCGCAAAATACCACGCAAAATATCAAGTTCTTTCACATCCAGTTCAACCCGGTTATAAATCCTGCGCAGTCTACGCATAATCGACCGTGATTTATCTTGATGCAAAAAACCAATATCATCCAAAGCCTGCTCCAAATGCTGATAAAAGCCTTCCATTTGCGCCGCAGTCGCCAACGGCTCGCGTTCGGTTTTAGCTTGTTTTTGGTATTGCCCGCTCGCTATAAACAACTCATAACTCACAACCTGAACCGCCGCCGCCAAATTCAGCGATCTGAATTCAGGATTACACGGAATACGTAACAAAAACTGACAGGTATCGAGTTCCTCATTCTTCAAACCCGAATGCTCACGGCCAAAAAGCAAACCAATTTTAGTGCCCTGATAATCGGGGCTGAGAAATTTCTCGGCACACTCACGCGCGCTTAATTCCGGCCATTGAATGGTACGATCCCGGGCGCTAGCACCCACAACAAACTGGCAATCTGCCACTGCCTCAGACAAGGTTTCACAAATTTTTGCACCGCTCAATACATCACTTGCACCTGCCGCTCGAGACGTTGCATCGGCATGAGGAAATATTTTAGGTCGGACCAGACGCAAATCCGACAATCCCATATTTTTCATTGCTCGCGCCGCTGCACCGATATTTCCCGGATGCGATGTTTCGACCAAAATGATGCTGAAATTTTCTAACACCATATATCCTGCTGCTGAAAAAGGCTTTATTTTAACAAATGATTTGTTATTCTATTGGGTTTATTTGATTTAGCTTGAAAACCAACATGCATCCAATGTTAAACATTGCTGTTCGCGCAGCAAGAAATGCCGGCGATATCATCCAGCGCGCTACCGATAATATCGGTCAATTACACATTAACCGTAAAGGTCAGTACGATTTTGTCTCAGAAATTGATTTCAAGGCCGAACAGGAAATCATTAAGACGATTCGCCAAGCCTATCCTGATCATGCTTTCTTAGCTGAAGAAAGCGGCGAACACCAAGGCAATGATTATGTCTGGGTGATTGACCCTTTAGATGGCACTACAAATTTTTTACACGGCTTTCCCCAATATGCCGTATCCATTGCATTGAAAGTAAAAGGAAAACTTGAAATCGGCGTTATTTACGACCCCACTCGGAATGACTTGTACACCGCAGAACGCGGCAGCGGCGCCATGCTAAATAACCGCCGTATTCGCGTTTCCAACCAAACAAAATTAGATAGTGCTTTGCTCGGCACCGGCTTCCCATTCAAATCCGATGAATATCTAGATGCCTACCTAGCCTTATTTAAACCCCTATGCATCGCCACTTCTGGCATCCGCCGCGCCGGAGCAGCCGCTTTGGACTTAGCCTATGTCGCCTGCGGCCGCCTGGATGGTTTTTGGGAAATCGGCTTGAAAGAATGGGATATGGCAGCGGGTATTTTGCTGATTAAAGAAGCCGGTGGCGTCGTGACCGATTTTTCATTCAATGACAGCTATCTTGAAAGCGGTAATGTCTTGACCGGTAGCCCAAAAATGCACCAGTTAATGTATAAAACGATAGAGCCATATATTGATGAAAAAATTAAAAGGCAATCAGGGGGAGTTACATAAGGATGTCAGAGCTTTTTGCCCAACAAAATATGCTTCTGAGGTTTTTCAGTCCGTGGATGGCGGACATGGCCGGATAAAAACCCGACAGTTGCACGCCAGCAGCGAGATTGACTGGCTCCGGGAGCGGCACCCTGAACGGGTCGGACTGAACAGTATCCTGGCTGTGACGTCTCACCGGGAACAACACGATAAAACAGAAACCCGGTATTTCATCAGCAGTCTAAAAGCTGACAACCCCAAACGATTAGCCCGGGCTGTGCGTGCACATTGGGGAATCGAAAACCAGCTACATTGGGTGCTTGATGTCGGTTTTTGATGAAGATCACAACCGTACCCAACACGGTCATAGCGCCGCTAACTTGGCCATCATTCGGCATCCTGCCTTAAATCTTCTTAAAAATGACTCATCCACCAAGGTGGGCGTCAAAACCAAGCGAGCTAAAGCAGGATCAGTATTTGCTTAAATTGCTGGACATCTTATACAGCAATTCCCGCTCATTTTGTAAACCTTGATATATAAGAGGTTGAAAAAATATGTTTCGTAAACTTTTTTGCGAAGATCGCTTCATTACTGCTCTGTGTCAAATTTTCAGCGGGAATTGTTAACGGATTA
>NZ_JAEHGD010000002.1:8055-67773 GCF_016097405.1 methane-oxidizing endosymbiont of Gigantopelta aegis | reverse complement strand
CAAACAGGCTATTGCTACAGCACATTCAAACAAGCCCGGTCAGGCCTTACCTGTCTTGCAACAGTTGATGCGTCAATTCCCCGATGTCTTGCGCTACCGCTATGACTATATTCAAGTCGCAGTATGGGCAAGCCAGCCACAAAAAGCGTTAGCCGCAAGCCGCAAAATCAAGCTGAATAATGCACCTGATTATGTGATTGATGCTGTTGCCTTAGCCGCACAACAACGGCAAAATTTTGCCCTGGCCGAGAAAGCCTGGCGATTATTAGGCAAGCGCCACCCCAATATTTGGCAATACAGACTGAAACAAGCACAAACACTATTGGGTCAAAAGAAAATACCGCAAGCCTTTGCTCTATTGAATAAACTAAAAATAAAATACCCGGCCAACCGGGAAATATCATCGACCATAAAAAATGCCAGACAAGCCGAACAAAACCAAAAACACCAACAAGCCATTACTCTGGCCCGACAGGGCCAGATGCAACAAGCTCTTAAAATTCTTGAGCAGGAAGTACAGCAATATCCCCAGCATAAACATTTTTTTTATGATTATTTACAAGTATTGTTCTGGCATGGCCAATACCAGCAAGTCTTGCAAAAAAGCCAGAAACTACAACTATCATCCCTGCCTAATTTCGTCTTGCAGGCTATCGCTTTATCCGCCCGTCATGAACAACAATTTGAACTAGCGGAAAATTGTCTACATATCCTCACTCAGCGCCACCCTCAAAAAGACAGCTATCAAATCAGCCTAGCTGCCGTATTGATTGATCAAAACAAAACCCAGTCTGCAGAAAAAATTATTAAAGCCATACTGCAACGTTCTTCGCAGCATATTGAAACGCTAAAAATACTCTCTTATCTTTACGAACGTAAAGAAGATCATCTCAAAGCCGCAGATACCTATACAAAAATTTTGTCCTTAACATTAAATGACAAAGAGGCTATTCGAGGACTGGTTTTTAACCTTTCCAAAGCAGGTTCTTTTAATCAAGCCTGGCAATCCGCCCTGTTATATAGACAATATTTTTCTGATACCGAATGGGTCAAATTACATTGGGATTTAGCTGCTAATATGATTCGCTGGGGACAAATTCCAACAGAACCAGACAATTACCGCTATGCTGAAACACACCAGGCCATCACCCGGATAAAACTTAATTTGAAAATGCTGGAAAACATGAATCTTCCAGATAAAATAATCTGGCATCAGCGCGCTTTATTTGATTTATTGGTTGCCTTACGCGATGCCAAGCAAATGCATCGCGTTGTTAAGGTGTACCAATCTTTAAAAGAAGACAATGTCACATTACCCGCCTATGCCAAAATAGCTGTAGCCGATGCCTTTTTGTATACAGAGCAACCTACCAAGGCTCGCGACCTTTATCTTGAGGTATTAAAAGAAATTCCAAACAGCTATAACGCGCAACAATCCCTGATTTATGCTTATCTGGAAGCTGAACAACCAGGCCTTGCACTTGATCTGACCAAACAAATGGCCAAACAACAACCGAATAAATTACGGTTTAAAAAACCAGGCAGCCAAAATAAATTCTATTCTCGAGGGAACCCGCGCAAGACCGAAACGGAGCTGGCAGTTGCCGTCATGGAAGCGTTTACCGATAGACTGGATGAAGCACAGAAAAAAATTGATTTTTTGTATAAAAATGCGCCGCATAATGTCGATATCCGCAATGCCCGGGCGAATATTTATTATTATCGCGGCTGGCCAAGACAGGCTCATGCTCAATTGATTTCGGCCCTGAATATCGACCCGAAACACCTATCCAACCGTCTATCACTCAGTCCGATATTACATGAACTAAGGCATTATGCTGCCGAGCAACAAAATACAGAATCACTGTATCAACGCTATTATGAAAACAAGGGAGTACAGCGACAAATGCGTTTGTGGAATATCCATAACCAGCGAGAGTTGCGTATTCGGACTCAGGGAGAGTTATCCAAAACTCAATCGTCTGAACCTGCCCCGGTTAACGGCAGCGAATCGGTTGGAATCGATAGCTTATTATTCTCCCAGCCGCTGGCCTACCACTATCGCTTATTTTTGCACCAAAACTGGCAAACCAGTGTATTCAACGATGGCTTTGGTAACCTTGTCCGGGGTTATTTTCGTCGCTATGGACTGGGGCTGGAATACGCCATCCCGGACCTGATTGCAACAGGGGAAATTCATTATAATAACTTCAAACAAAACACTGTCGGTTTTGCAGCAAGCTTAAATTATCAATTTGATGACTATTGGTCTGCCAATCTGCAATTTGATACTCGCAGCCATGAAATTGGACTGAGGGCTTTGACCAGTGGGCGAGTTTCGGGCAACCAATCCTCCAACGTAACCGCTTGGTCTGTGACCACTGGCTTCGAATACAAAGCTCATGAGTCTAGTAGTTTTAACTTCAATCAATCATTCTTTGCTTATAGTGATAACAATATTCGCTACCAAGCAAATGCCCAACTATACCAACGCTGGTATAGTGGCCCTTGGTATAAATTTTCAACCCGATTGAATGCCGGAACATCTTTGAACACCCGACAAACTGGAAATTATTATCATCCAGAAAACGATGCCTCGCTTGGTCTAACGATGGATCATGACCTCTTGACCTACCGTCATTATGATTTAACTTTTCACCAACGCATTGCATTAACATCCGGCTTTTATTTTCAGAAACAAATTCTTAACCCAGTTACCAACAGTCAGGTGAAATATCACCTTGATCCGGTTGGTAGCATCCAATATGAGCATCGCTGGAAAACACTGGATCGTTATGAGCTAATTTATGGTGCGATTCGTCGTTATGCTGTCTATGATGGCGACAGAACGGAAGACTGGGCTTTTTATTTAAACCTGTCAATGAGGTTTTAAATGATCAAGTTTTACTTACTAATACTCTGCCTATTCAGTCCGGCGCTGTTCGGTATGAACCAAACCTTTATCAGCCTTTGTTATCACGATGTCAAGGATGAATGGGATGACGACCCGATGACCGTCGATACAAACCGGTTGATAAACCAGTTCGCCTGGTTACGTGAACATCACTATCACCCGGTGAGTCTGCAACAGATTCTGGATGCGCAAAAAGGCCTGAAACCATTACCGGAAAAAGCGGTATTACTGACTTTCGATGACGGTTACCGCAATTTTTATCATCGTATTTACCCCATTCTGAAACAATTTAACTATCCGGCCATTTTTTCCTTAGTCACAAGCTGGATGGAAACACCCACTGACCAGCCCGTCCATTACGGAAATGAATTGAAGTCCCGCAACGATTTTTTGACCTGGCAACAAGTCAGGGAAATGATGACCTCAGGGCTGATTGAAATTGCGTCACACAGCCATGATCTACATCATGGCATCTTGGCCAATGTACAAGGCAATACCCAACCTGCGGCCGCAACACGACAGTATTTCCCGAATTTGCAACGCTATGAAACCGATGAAGAGTATCGACACAGAATCCGACTGGATTTAAAAAAAAGCTCGGATATTTTATTGAAAAGAACAGGAAAGCGACCTCGAATAATTGTCTGGCCCTATGGTGATTATAGTATTGAAGTAATCAATTTAGCCAAAAAAGCAGGAATGACTATTTCCATTGGCTTGGGTACTGGAATAAATCCATTGTCCCAAAACCTGCATATACAGCGGCATTTGATTATGGACAACCCGCCCTTGGCCGATTTCGTCTATGACATCAGACACTTAAATGAACAAGAGCCGATCCGTGTCGCCCATGTTGATATGGATTACATCTACGATGAAAACCCCAAACAGATCAATGCTAACCTGAGCAGACTGCTGGACAGAATAAAGGCTATGCGTATCAACACTGTCTACTTGCAGGCTTTTTCCGACCCTGATGGTGATGGTAATGCTGATTCGCTCTATTTTCCGAACCAGCACCTGCCGGTTCGGGCCGATCTGTTCAACCGCGTGGCCTGGCAGTTGAGAACCCGAGCGGGTGTTTCTGTCTATGCCTGGCTGCCGGTACTGGCTTTTCGGGCAAATCTGCCGCAGGATTGGTGGGTACATGAATGGAAAGATGGTAAGGCGGTTCCCAGTCATAACAATTACCACAGGCTTTCTCCCTTTCATCGACAAGCCCGTGAATTTGTTGCTGATATTTACCGAGATTTAGCTCGCTATAGCCACTTTGCCGGTTTATTATTCCATGATGACGCCTTATTGACTGATTTTGAGGATGCTAGCCCTGCCGCGTTAAAACAAATGGAAAAAATAAACCCTGAAGACAAAACACAATTCAACATTAATGCGCTGACCGCTTTTACTGATTATCTGACCCAAGCCGTCCGCTATTACCGGCCGGAAATCAAAACAGCACGTAATCTATACGCTAATGTTATTATGCAGCCTGAAAGCAAGGAATGGTTTGCACAATCTTTTGAAGATTTTATGGCGCATTATGACTATGTTGCGGTAATGGCCATGCCTTATATGGAAAATGCAAAAAATCCAAAAAAATGGCTGACGGAATTGATTGATAAAATTGAAAAAAAACACCCTGAAGCACTAAAAAGAACAGTTTTTGAACTGCAATCGGTAGATTGGCGCGTATCAAAAAAAATATCCGGCATCGAACTTAAGCAACAAATGACATTGTTACAGCAAAAAAATGCCTTGAATTACGGCTATTACCCAGGGCAATCGGGTTTAAATTACACCAAGAATCTTGAGTAAATAATCATTATCCCACCCTGCCATCATTCGCTTGGTTTTTACACCGACTTTGGCCGTTTCCTCGGCTTTTATTAAATTTAAGGCCATGTGTCGAATGACAGCTAAGTTTGAAGCACTATATCCTTTGCGGGTTCGGTTGCTATCCTCATCAAAAGCAAGATCAAGAACCCAATGCAAGTTATTTTCAATCGCCCAATGAGCGCGAACAGCATGCTCTAACTTGTTTGGATCGTTTGCGCTTAAACTGCTTATAAAATAGCGTGTTTCCTCGGTTATTTTTTCATCCACTTCTCTTGTGGCTGTGACGGCAATAATACTTTTTAATCCTGACCAGGAATGCTCCTTTTTAACCATTCAATCTCATCCGTGACACGAACAGAACGCGTTTCAATTCGCCCATGCTCACCATTGACGGTTTTTGTGGCAATTTCTGGCGATAAAGCGGATGTAAAATAGGCCTTTACATCCTCATGTAAGGTGCCATGATTTCCTTTTAAACTCAAAACATAGTCACCGCCTTGGTCGATAATCTGTTTGGCTATTTTCTTTTGGCACCCCATTGCATCAATTGTAATCAAAGCGCCTGCAATATCCAAACGCGACAGAAGTTTGGGTATGGCCGTAATTTCATTGGATTTATCATCCACTTTCGCCTGACCTAAAACCAAACTGTTTTTCCGCGACCAGGCGCTCACCATATAGATGGCTGACTTATTTGAGGCTTTATCAATACTGCGCCTTAAGCATTTGCCATCCATTGCAATATCTTCAACCAAGTCCGCTAGATCGGCCACCCAGTTTGAGAAGCATTGACTAAATTGTTCCGTATCTATGGCGGCAAAAACAGCACCCAACGTATCATGTGAAGGGATTCCATTTTCTAAACCAAGCTGTTCAGTGAACCAGCTTTCTTTAGCCTTTCCAAATTTTTCAATGGCCACCCAGTTATCGGCTCCACAAATAGTCGCACACAAGGTGATGAAAAATATATCAGTGAGTTGATGCTTCTTTCGCCGATCTACTCTTGGATCAGCAATCGTTGAAAAATGGTGGATAATTGAGGCCGTTGGGGTAACTGTCATTTATAATCAAAATGATAAAACCAATACCTTATCTAAATTATAATTTCAACCCTTTTTTAAACCCGATTGCCCTGGGCTATTACCCAGATGATTTTCATCGTAATAAGCCAGCCTTGTCTTTGCTAAAAGAAATGATGTCACTGGAAACTTTTCCATATGGTATTTGAAATATTAGGGGCTGTTGCCATTTCACATAGGTAACCATAAAAAGGCGCAAGCCAGAGCGATAGAGCCTTCAAAATTTCGTTTGAGTTTGTCATATCGCGTGGCGATCGCTCTGAAATGCTTAAGTCTTGCAAACACATTTTCAACGAGATGGCGATATTTGTAGAGACACCAATCCATTTCATCATTTCCCCGAGTTGAATTCTTTTTTCTTGGGATAACAGGAACAGCCCCTTTGTCTTTAATTTGAAGACGTAATGCTTCACTGTCATAGCCTCTGTCAGCAACTATATAGTCACCTTTTGGGAGCTCTGCAACTAATTTCGGTGCTTCTTTACAGTCATGAACTTCGCCGCCTGTCACTGAGAAATGAATAGGAAGACCACAGGCATCAACGGCCATATGAATTTTACTGGTGTTCCCGGCGACAGATTTCCCTATCGCTGTTTCTTGTTCACAGGCCGCACCACTACTATGCTGATGTGCTTTCACAATACTCCCATCAATAAATTCCCATTTCAAGGGGGATTTTCAAAACGGCAACAGCCCCTAATCAATCATGGATGTTGAAAAAATACAATCATGGCTATCTAGCATTCAAGAGTACTTTCCGGTTTTAATCGAAAAACTCGCCTTTTGGATAAGTAATATTACAGAATGGCTTTGGCTGAATTTTTTAACTTCTTATTGACTTTGCCTTTTTATCCATTATTTATGGCCTATTTATGGATGGATTATTGGCGCACTCATTTATTACTTTCACTGGGAAAGAAAACAACCTTTCAAGCCAGGCGACATACCTGAACTAGAACACTATCCACCTGTATCTATTGTCGTACCTTGTCATAATGAGGGAGAGGATATCCGCGAAACCCTCGAATTTTTACTACAGCAAAATTATCCTGCATTTGACATCATCGCAGTCAATGACGGCAGTACTGATAACACGTTGGAAATCTTGAGCGACCTTGCCGCCAGGCATGACAAAATCAGAGTCATTAACCTAACCAGCAACCAAGGCAAGGCAACCGCTTTAAATACAGCCGCTTTATTATCCCCCATGAATTTCTTGTTTGTATCGATGGCGATGCCTTACTTGCACCCGAAGCGGTTGCATGGATGATGAAACACTTTATCTCAGGCCCCAGAGTCGGTGCTGTTACAGGTAACCCCGAATCAGAACCCGTACCACATTATTGGGCAAAATACAGGTAGGGGAATTTTCAGCCATTATCGGCCTGATTAAACGAGCACAACGAATATATGGTCGTATATTCACTGTTTCAGGTGTCGTGGCTGGTTTTCGTAAATCGGCACTACACCGAGTCGGCTACTGGAGTCCTGATATGGTCACAGAAGATATTGATATCAGTTGGAAATTACAGTTGGATCATTGGGATATTCGCTACGAACCCAACGCCTTATGCTGGATTTTAATGCCCGAAACATTGACTGGTTTATGGAAACAACGTCTACGCTGGGCCCAAGGCGGTATGGAAGTTATGCTTAAATATTTTAAGAAACTCGGGCTTTGGGTATCTCGGCGTATGTGGATGATATACCTAGAATACCTGATCAGTATTTTTTGGGCTTATACCATGCTAATCACATTTACATTTTGGGCATTGGGTTATTTTATTGAATTACCTGACCCGCTAAAAGTCCCCACACTACTACCGAGCTGGGGCGGCGTATTACTGGGAATAACCTGTTTGTTACAATTTGCCATCAGCCTGTTTATTGATGGTCGTTATGAAAAGGGGATAGGCAAAAACTACTTTTGGGTAATCTGGTATCCAATGGTGTACTGGATTATCAGTGTATTTACCACCGTCTTTGGCATGCAAAAAGCCATCTTCAGACAAAAAGGCCAACGCGCAACATGGGTCAGCCCTGACCGGGGAATCCGATGAAAGATTTAATCCTCAATTCACCCTCCATGCAGTCCTTATGGCAACGCTATTCTTCTTTTATTCTCACCTTCATCTTCTGGGTTCTTTGGTTTTTCTCTGGGTTCCGGTTGCCACTTTACTGGCCTGGTATCTAGGGGCTGTTGCCGTTTTGAAAATCCCCCTTGAAATTCAATAACTCCGCCACATAGATTGTTTATTTTGACTCAAAAACAAGCCAAACCTTGTCTTCGAAAAACAGTCGAAGGTATTTTTTATCGCTTGCGAGTAGGTTGTCCCTGGAGAGATTTACCCACGGCTTTTGGTAATTGGAATGCGGTATATAAACGATTCAATGACTGGTCTCGTAAAGAAAAACTGATGGGTATTTTTAACGCCTTGGTTGTTGATCCAGACCTGGAATGGGAATTTATTGATGGGAGTATTGTGAAAGCACATCAGCATAGTAGTGGTGCGGCCTGTGAACAAGAAACAGCGATAGGGAAATCTGTCGCCGGGAACACCAGTAAAATTCATATGGCCGTTGATGCCTGTGGTCTTCCTATTCATTTCTCAGTGACAGGCGGCGAAGTTCATGACTGTAAAGAAGCACCGAAATTAGTTGCAGAGCTCCCAAAAGGTGACTATATAGTTGCTGACAGAGGCTATGACAGTGAAGCATTACGTCTTCAAATTAAAGACAAAGGGGCTGTTCCTGTTATCCCAAGAAAAAGAATTCAACTCGGGGAAATGATGAAATGGATTGGTGTCTCTACAAATATCGCCATCTCGTTGAAAATGTGTTTGCAAGACTTAAGCATTTCAGAGCGATCGCCACGCGATATGACAAACTCAAACGAAATTTTGAAGGCTCTATCGCTCTGGCTTGCGCCTTTTTATGGTTACCTATGTGAAATGGCAACAGCCCCTAGGCTATCATCTGGTTTATTTTGAAATGTTCACCCTACAAGGCTATAAGCAGGTGATCCATGACTTTGTCAAATTTATCATCTCTGTTGCCATTATGGGTGGAAGTCTTGCAATCTGGGCGGCATATAATTTTATCCGTTTTAAAGGCAATGATCGGCGCGCAAAACCTCAATCTGTTACGCTGGAAGACCAGGCAGAGTTTTTTGGCATTAATAGTGATTTACTCAGAAAATACCGGCAAGCATCTTATGTTAGGGTATCATTTGATGACAATGGAAAAATAACCGATTTAAGCTAAATTCAACTGCCCCAAGTTTTTCTGTTACTATCGCCTTAAGCTTCAGGTCTTAAGGAGAACATCCCATGCGCATTGAATTTCACGGTGCAGATCAGAATGTAACAGGATCCTGTCATTTGCTGACCAAAAAAGGCAAAAAGATACTGATAGATTGTGGCCTCTATCAGGGCGGTCGAGAGATAGAGGAAGAAAACGCCCAGCCTTTTGGCTTTGACCCCGCCGAGATTGATTATTTATTACTGACACATGCTCACCTAGACCATTGCGGTCGTATTCCATTATTGGTTAAACAAGGCTTTCAAGGCGAGATTATTACCACATCGGCCAGCTGTGAGTTAGCTCGCTTAGTCCTATTAGACGCTGCCCATCTGCAAGAAGAAGAAGCCCGCTATAAAAACCGCAAAATTTCACGCCATGGCACAAAGCCATTGGTAGAACCCTTATATTCTGTCGTCGACACCTTAAATAGTTTTGGCTATTTTGGCCGTACAGCAAAATACAACAAAACGATTGAAATCTTCCCTGGATTCAAAGTTACTTTTATTGATGCCGGTCATATCTTAGGCTCGGCGTCGATTGTCATTAAAACCAAAATCAAAGGTAAGCTTCGTACACTCGTTTTTTCTGGCGACCTCGGCTATCACGACCGTGCGATCATCCGTGATCCAACCACGCCGCCAAAAGCCGATATTGTGGTGATGGAAACCACCTATGGTGACCGCAATCACAAAACCCTGGCACCGACCCTGGAAGAATTTTACAGCGCGACCAATAAAACCTTGAAACAAGGCGGCAACGTTATCATCCCCAGTTTTGCCCTGGAACGGGCTCAAGAATTGCTGTATTACATCCGGGAAGGTATCGATCAAGGAATACTGCCACAATATCTACCGGTCTTTCTCGACTCACCGATGGCCATTTCGGCCACCGAGATTTTCCGCCGTCATCCTGAATGCTTTGATAAAAAGACCTGCAATATTTTTAAAAACGGCGTTGACCCACTGTCTTTTCCGGGCTTGAAATTTACCCGAGAAACAGCCGAATCCATGGCTCTCAATACAATCAGCGGCGGTGCGGTCATCATTGCCGGTTCCGGCATGTGTACCGGCGGCCGTATTCGCCATCATTTAAAACATAATTTATGGAACCAGCATAACAGCATTATCTTTGTCGGTTATGCTGCCCAAGGAACGCTGGCGCGCAGAATTATCGATGGCGCCGAAGTCGTTAAAATTTTTGGCGAAGAAATCCCCGTACAAGCCAGCATTTATACCATCGGCGGTTTTTCTGCCCATGCCGATCAACAGGAGCTATTGCAATGGCATCAACACACCGGCTCTCCAGCCACTACCTTTCTGGTTCATGGCGAAAAAGACGTAATGCCGTTATTTGCCAAAAAACTTAAACGGACAACGGTTGAAATTCCAAGTTTGCATCAACATTATAAGCTTGAGAATTGTCTATAACTCATCCGCAGCACAAGGTTTGCCATGAAATATAACACGACCGACTTCCCACCGTTATTAGATAGCGAAAAAGTCCGTTCCCTCGAGGCGGATGCGTTACTTAACTATCTAAAAAGCGACCTGAACGGTCTGTCTCCGGAGAATGCACGCGCCCGTCTGGCTCATTATGGCCCGAATGCAATTCAGGAACACAAGATCAATCCGGTACTAAAATTCCTGTCTTATTTCTGGGGGCCTATTCCTTGGATGATTGAAATTGCGGCGATTTTATCGGCCATCGTTCATCATACCGAAGATTTGATTATCATTTTAGTGTTACTGATTTTTAACGCTGTCGTCGGGTTCTGGCAGGAATATCAGGCTGGTAACGCGATTGAACAACTCAAAAAACAGCTCGCATTAAAGTCCTGGGTTTGTCGCGATGGGAAATGGCAAGAAATAGATGCCAAGCAACTCGTCCCCGGCGACATTGTCCGCATCCGACTCGGTGATGTCGTACCCGCTGACATTGTACTCCTAAAAGGCGATTATCTGAGTGTTGACCAATCTGCATTGACCGGCGAATCATTACCTGTCAATAAAAAAGTTGGCGACCTAATCTATTCTAGTTCGATTGCTAAACAAGGTGAAATGATTGGCATTGTCGTCGCAACCGGCAGCAATACCTATTTTGGTAAAACGGCCAAGCTAGTGAGTTCAGCCAAATCTGTTTCCCATTTTCAAAAAGCCGTCTTAACCATTGGCGATTATCTGATTTTTATCAGCTTAGGACTGGTGACCATCTTGGTATTGGTAGGACTGGAGCGGCATTTGCCAATTATGGAATTGGTACAGTTTGCCCTGATTTTGACGGTCGCCTCCATCCCTGTCGCCATGCCAGCCGTTCTTTCCGTCACGATGGCTGTGGGAGCGGCAAGTTTAGCCCGTTTAAAAGCCATTGTCTCGCGCCTGGAATCTATCGAAGAATTAGCCAGCATGGATATTCTGTGTTCAGATAAAACGGGCACATTGACTAAAAATGAGCTCACACTGGGAGACCCCGCATACTTCAATGGTGCCGATCAACAACAACTTATTCTGACCGCCGCCCTCGCTTCTGAATGGGATACCCCGGACGCCATCGACAACGCGATTTTGCAAGCATTACCCGACAAAACAGCTTTATCGAGATTTCAACAACAAAGTTTTATTCCATTTGACCCCATTCGCAAACGCACGGAAGCCACCGTTGTCTCGGCCGATGGCAAGCATTTTAAAGTCAGCAAAGGCGCACCACAAGTCGTTCTCGCCTTATGCAAACCTGGCCCGGAACAACGTGAAAAAGCCGAAAAAGTAGTCAATGAATTTGCCCAAAAAGGCTACCGGGCGCTGGGCGTAGCCCATACCAATGCAGAAGGGCAATGGGTATTCCTCGGCATTATCCCATTGTTCGACCCACCTCGCGATGACGCCAAGGAGACGCTTAAGACTATTAAAGCATTAGGTGTCGATGTCAAAATGGTAACGGGTGACAATATCGCCATTGCCAAACAAATCGCCCAGGATCTGGACTTAGGCACCAATATTCTACTGGCCGATCAAATCATCAGTGCGCGTGACAAAAAAGATTTGATTCATGAAGTTGCTCGCTGTGCTGAACGCGCCGATGGCTTTGCCCAGGTTTTCCCGGAACATAAATTCTGGCTAGTGAAAGATCTTCAAGCCAATCAACATATCGTCGGCATGACCGGTGATGGTGTTAACGACGCCCCGGCCTTAAAACAGGCGGATGTTGGTATTGCTGTATCCGGCGCAACCGATGCCGCCCGTGCTGCAGCTGACTTAGTGCTGACCGAACCCGGTTTACTGGTTATCAAGCACGCTATTGAGGAAGCACGGCGTATTTTTAGTCGAATGACTTCGTATGCGATTTACCGTATCACCGAAACTATTCGCATCATGTTCTTTATGGTACTGGCGATGTTAATTTATAACATCTACCCCATTACCGCCATCATGATTATCTTGTTGGCCTTACTGAATGACCTCCCTATTCTGACGATTGCCAAAGACAACACCTACACCGCTCAAAAACCGGTCAATTGGGATATGCGCCAAGTGCTGACCATCGCAACTGTCCTCGGCCTGATCGGTGTAGTAGAAACCTTTCTGCTCATGATCCTCGCCGAAAGCTATTACCATGTCAGTACCGCAGAATTGCAAACCATTATCTTCCTGAAACTGGCTATTGCAGGCCATCTCACCTTGTTTGTGGCACGCACCCGGCATTGCTTCTTGTGCCCACCCTATCCTGCACCATTATTGCTAACAGCCATTATTGGCACCCAGATCGTTGCGATGCTGATTGCGCATTACGGCGTGCTTGTCACGCCTATATCCTGGGAAATTATCGGCATGATCTGGGCCTATTGCCTATTCTGGGTTTTGATTGAAGATGGCTTAAAACTGATGACCTATCATCATCTCGAAAATAGCAGCCCCAGACATCGGCATTTTTTAAATCGTGTTCGCCATTCTCTGCATTTTCATGCCAAACATTCCAACCACAATAACCACTAAAACGGCGACAAAACCATGATTGATAACCCAACAAAATATTTACTGGGCCGGCCATCGCTACTGGATATTGATGGACTTGAACTGCTCATCGAATTGGCATTGGACATGCGTTGCACTTGGTACCATGCCGCTGACAATCTCTGGCAACAACTGGAACCTGACTTATGGGAGCAATCGCATAACCCATGGGCGGTTTTACAAACCGCATCATATGATAGGATCAAACAGGTGCTTAGCGACCCCAAGCTACGAAAACAGCTGGATAGACACCTCAAAACCCATCACCAATTAAAGCATAGACCCGCCTGGTTTCAACAACAGCATGCAGATTCGCCATTGCGCCACATCGCCTATTTCAGCATGGAGTTCATGCTATCTGAAGCCTTGCCTATTTATTCGGGCGGTCTAGGAAATGTTGCGGGCGACCAACTCAAAGCGGCCAGCGATTTAGGTGTTCCTGTCATTGGTATTGGTCTACTCTATCAACGCGGTTATTTTCGCCAGGTCATCGACAACGAAGGTCGCCAATTAGCATTTTATCCCTACAACGACCCAGGTCAGTTACCCATCCAGCCGGTACGCCAAAAGAATGGGGAATGGCTGCGGCTCAAAGTTCAGCTTCCAGGTTACAACGTCTGGTTACGCTGCTGGCAGGTACACGTCGGCCGGGCAACCCTCTATCTCCTGGATAGTAATGACCCGGCCAATTTTCCAACCCATCAAGGCATTACCAGCGAATTATATGGCGGTGGAACCGAATTGCGTTTACAGCAGGAAATGTTGCTAGGTATCGGCGGCTGGCGCTTATTGACCGAACTCGGTATTGAACCTGAAGTCTGCCACTTGAACGAAGGTCATGCCGCCTTTGCCGTACTTGAGCGAGCACGTTGCTATCAAAAGAAACATGACCTGCCCTTTGCCGCCGCGCTTAACGTGACCCGTGCCGGCAATTTGTTCACGACCCATACCGCCGTTGCTGCGGCATTCGACTTATTCCCGCCACAGATGATAAAACAATATCTGGGACATTATGCAGAAGCTGGTTTAAAAATTTCAATTCAAGAATTATTGGCGCTCGGCCGCCTCAACCCAAATGATGATAACGAGCCTTTCAACATGGCTTATCTGGCTATCCGTGGCAGTGGAGCAATCAATGGGGTGAGCCAATTACATGGCCGCGTCAGTCGAGAAATTTTCCAGTCCCTGTTCCCGCGTTGGCCCACCGCCGAAATCCCCATTCAACACGTCACCAATGGCGTCCACATGCCAAGCTGGGACTCACCCATTGCTGACCAAGTCTGGACCGATAGCTGCGGCAAAGATCGTTGGCTCAACGCATCGGATGCATTATCAACCGAGATCCATTGTTTATGTGATGCCAAATTGTGGGAGTTCCGCAGCATTGGCCGCCAATCATTAATCAACTATGCCCGCAAACGGCTGGCTAGGCAACTCGCGGCTTCCGGCGCCAGCCTGGATGATGTCGAACAAGCTAAAACACTGCTGGACCCGAATATCCTAACGCTAGGTTTTGCCCGGCGCTTTGCAACCTATAAACGACCTAATCTGCTATTACATGACCCAGAGCGCTTGCTACGCATTTTAAGTAATCCTGAACGCCCGGTTCAGCTGATTATTGCTGGCAAGGCACATCCTGCCGACTATCCCGGCCAAGCTATGATTCAACAATGGATTAAATTCATTCGACAGCCGCATGTGCGGCCGCATATCATTTTTCTCAGTGATTACGATATGCAAATGACAGAACGTCTGGTGGAAGGTGTCGATGTCTGGCTCAATACACCGCGACGCCCTTGGGAGGCTTGCGGCACCAGCGGCATGAAAGTCCTGGTCAATGGCGGCCTAAACCTTTCTGAACTGGATGGCTGGTGGGCCGAAGCTTATAATCCGGAGGTTGGTTGGGCATTAGGCGATGGTCAGGAGCATGACCACGACCCTGCCTGGGATGCAAAAGAAGCCGATGACTTATACACCCTGCTGGAACAAGAAATTGCACCGCAATTTTATCATCGCGACAGCAATGGTATTCCTAAACAATGGGTTAACCGTATTCGCGAGAGCATGTCGCAATTAACGCCCGTCTACTCAGCTAGCCGCGCCGTCCGTCAATATACTGAACACTATTACCTGCCTGCGGCCCAGTCCTATCAAGCGCGAACCAAAGCACAGCCTAACCTAGGCCAGGATATCTACGAATGGAAAAATCAACTGCAAAAAAACTGGACGCATTTGCGTTTTGGCGAATACCTGACAACAACACAAAATGATCGACACATTATCGATTTACAGGTTTATGTTGATGATATTGACGCTAATGCCATTCAAGTGGAACTCTATGCCGATGGTCTAAACGACACGCCCCCCGAACGGCATATTTTTCAACACCAAAAACAGCTCGTCGGTGCTATCAATGCCTATGATTATCACATCGAAATACCCGCAACTCGCCCCTTGAGCGACTACACCCCGCGTATCATTCCTCGGCATGACATAGCACAAGTACCGCTAGAAGCAAATTTTATTCTTTGGCATCACTAATTAGGATAAACCATGACCAGAAAAACAAACCGATGCATCCCCAAACCACCGGCAAAGGATCGTATTGAACCCTTACCGTGGCATCAACCCAAGCCGCTAGAAGATGACCCGGACGCCCCGCATCGCGTCCATAAAATCATGACCAGCCCCAGCTATCGGCAGGCCGATGAAGATTTCGATTTTTTACAGAGTGACCCGGTTCGGCCCACACGTCTGCAACTGGACTTTTTGAAACCTGAATTATTGATGCAAGACCACGGCATCAAACACACCATCGTCGTTTTCGGTAGTACTCGTATTGTTGAACCCGTCGTCGCCAAACGCCGCGTTCAGGCACTGACCGAAGCCTTAAATAATACGCCCCATAATGAAACCTTAAAAAAACGCCTGGCAATCGCCAAACGTATTCAAGATAAAAGCCGCTATTATGACGTAGCCCATGAATTCGGCCAGATTGTCGGAAAATCAGGTCATGGTGCACACGACTGCCGCTTACTTATCATGACGGGCGGAGGGCCAGGCATGATGGAAGCTGCTAATCGAGGCGCTTACGATGTTGGCTCAAAAACGATTGGCTTAAATATTACTCTGCCGCATGAACAATATCCCAACCCCTATATCACACCAGAATTATGTTTTAAATTTCACTATTTCGCCTGCCGAAAAATGCATTTTCTGCTACGCGCCAAAGCCTTGGTCGTGTTCCCCGGCGGTTACGGCACCTTGGACGAATTATTTGAAACACTAACCTTAATTCAAACCCGCAGCATGCCTCCCGTTCCCATCATTCTAGTCGGAGAAAATTACTGGAAACAGGCTGTCAATTTCGATTTTTTAATGGATGAAGGCGTTATCGACCCGGAAGACTTGGAATTATTCTGGTTTGCTGAAACCGCCGAAGACATCTGGGGCGATATCAACAACTGGTATTTAGCCAAAGGCGAAACTTTATTTAACTGCTGAAGCCAATAGACAAAAAATTCAGCCAACTACGTCTCAAAAATCATCTCCGGCAACAATTAAACTTTTTGTCACCCTCAGTCTAACGTCTACCATTCGTCAGAATGATCATCATCACTTCTGAGGCGGAATAATACCACTCCTAATAAATACTTATGTTAATGAAACCCATTTTTCTCATTCCCACGTTATACATGAGTTTTTATAGAATACTTATCAAGTCAACACAAAGACCGTGCTGTAAATATTTTTGACAGCAGGATGTAATAGAAACTTTTTACACTTCAACGCTCAGTGAAGCATACCTTTTTTGTACGCCTAAAACCATGCCATAAAACAGTTATCAGATCTGCTGTAACGCCTCCCAGGCAGCTGCATAGTCAGGCTCTTCGGCAATTTCACTGACCAGTTCGGTGTAGCGCACCTTATTATCGGCATCAATAATAACGACTGCTCGAGCGGTCAAGCCTTTTAACACACTATCGACCAGGGTAATGCCATAATCTTGGGCAAAGCTGGCACGAAAGCAAGACAACGGCACAATATCTTTTAACCCTTCGGATTCACAGAAACGACTCTGAGCAAACGGTAGATCGGCGGAAATTACCAATACTACGGTATTATCCAGCTTAGCCGCCTTCTGATTGAATTTTCGGGTAGAAATCTGACAGGTCGGCGTATCCAAGCTAGGAACTATATTCAATAACTTAGTTTTGCCCTTGTAATTATGCAGCGAGACTTCCTTCAAACGCGTGTTAACCAATTTAAAATCAGGTGCCTTGCTACCCACAGCAGGCAATTCGCCATTAGTATGAATAGGTTTACCTTGAAATGTTATCGTTGCCATAATGATGTTCCTAAAAAAGATACGCTTTTCACATACGCTGACTTAATGAGGCTGCGATTTATTTTTTGCGTTTACTGAACTTAACCAGCCGACGACGTTTTTTCTGCTGCCGTTCGGTCAGTTTATTGCGCTGCCCTTTGAATGGGTTTTCCGGTGATTTAAACACCAACTTGACTGGCGTTCCTTTTAAACCCAGTTGTTGCCGATAATAATTCATCAGATAGCGACGATAGGCATCGGGAAGCGCATCGGTCTGTACGCCGTGAATCACAACAACCGGCGGATTGCGGCCACCCTGGTGCGCATATTTGAGCTTAATCCGCCGCCCTCGTACTAAAGGTGGCTGATGTGCTTCTACCGCGTCTTTCAAAATTCGGGTCAGCACTGGCGTAGACATATCAATCATCGCTGCATCGTACAATTCGTGTACTACATCGAATAATTTACCCACACCACTGCCATGCAGCGCTGAAATAGGATGTTTTTCGGCAAACTCCAGAAAAGGTAATTTACGCTCAATCTGCTTTTTCACCTGTTCTTTTTGTTCTGGACTGATGCCATCCCATTTATTCAATCCGATAATCAACGCCCGCCCTGCTTCCAGAATCAGGCCGAGTAAATGTGCATCCTGATCAGTCACGCCTTCCCGCGCATCAATCAAATAAATGACCACATTGGCTTTTTCAATCGCCTGCAACGATTTGATAATACTAAACTTTTCGATTGCCAGTGAAACCCTCGCCTTACGCCGCATACCGGCGGTGTCGATCAGGGTAAACTTCTGCCCATTGCGTTCGAACGGTATATAAATGCTATCGCGGGTCGTGCCGGCTTCATCGAACACCACAACCCGCTCTTCGCCTAATAAACGGTTGACCAAGGTCGATTTTCCGACATTCGGACGACCAACGATAGCAATGCCAATGCCGCTATCTTCGCCTTCATCATCTTCAGCAGCAACCTCAGGAATAAGCGCATCAATTCGCGCCAGTAATTCGCCAACACCACGGCCATGACTAGCGGCGATCGGCACCGGCTCACCTAAAGCCAGGCTATAAAAATCACCCGTTGCAATCTCGGCATTAACACCATCGATTTTATTGGCAACCAATACAACAGGCTTATTCCGCCGCCGCAAAGAATCAGCAATCATTTGATCGGCCGCATTCAGTCCGGCCCGGGCATCCACCAGAAAAAACACAACATCAGCTTCTTCCAGCGCAACTTCAACCTGTTTACGAGCAAAACTGTCGATACCGTCTTTATCATCAACAATACCACCGGTGTCCACTACCAGACAATCGCGATGGCCTCGCTTAACCCGGCCATATTGTCGGTCTCGCGTGAGTCCCGGATAATCGGCCACCAACGCCTCACGACTGCGAGTCAAATAATTAAACAAGGTAGATTTGCCGACATTCGGCCGCCCAACCAGGGCAATAACAGGTAACATCACTTTCCTCTGACCCGGTAAGCGGCTAAAGAACCATCCCGGGCTAACACATAAACGGTTTTATCAACCACCAAGGGTTGTGCATCGATTGCCGCGTCACTTAAATGGATACGCGCTAATTGCCGGCCATCGCTGGATGATAACCAATGTACATAACCTGCAAAATCCCCCACCACCACATAATCGTCATATACAGCCGGCGCCGATAATTTACGGTATTGCAATTCGTCTTGCTTCCATAGCGATGCACCATTGCGTTGATCTAATTGCCAGACTTCGCTGTTTTTATCACTGATATACAAATAACGCCAATCTGCACTCATCCCTGATTTGCTGGAAACATCGGCATTCCTCCACAGGATATCACCATCAACTTCCAGCACACCGAAAGTTCCAGCCTGAAAACTGGAGACAAAAACGACGCCATCGGCTTCTATCGGATCAGCATCGAGATCGATCAATCTATCGACCTCAGAACGTCCGGTCGGTATTGCGATAGTCGATTCCCACATCAATTTGCCATCGGTGAGCCGTAAGGCCAACAACTTTCCATTGGCGAACCCTGCAATGACATTGCCTTCCACCACCACCGGCCGACTCAGACCACGAATACTCAGCGCCGGAACATCACGCTCAAATATCCACAGTTGCTTGCCGTCTTTTTCACTCAACGCAAAAACTTTACCATCAATGGTGCGAATAATGACAATACCGTCTGACACCACAGGAGCCGCCAACACTTCGCTGGAGACCTGAGCTTTCCAGCGCAGCTCACCGGTTTCAAGCGACAGGGCGATAACTTCGGCATGACTCGACCCCATGATCACCGTCTCCTCGCCCACTCCAGGACCAGCCGAAAGCAGCATGTCGGTATCTTGTTCCCAAATTTCATCGCCCGTTTTTAAATCCCGCGCCAATACCAGGCCCTCACGGTCACCTGCAAACAATTTGCCATAACTGATCGCCAGTCCCAGCTTTAAATAGTATTCTCCAGCGCCATCGCCAACACTCTGTTGCCAGATTTTTTCGATTTCAATTTCGGGTTTGTATTCGATCAATGCGGCAGGTGGATTGCTATTATCTTCCCCACCCATCATACCGGTCAGAAAGTTCTTACCTTCATCCAATACGGCACAGCCATTGAGCAAAAACAATGTTATCAGCACTAAAACCGCTTGCATCACACGCCGCCTATGGAAAATGTTCAATTATTCAGACCCTGAAACAATGTCGGCCGCGGTTATATCATCCAGCTTAAATTGTATAAAAGGTGAATTAGAACCTGACCGTAAAGCGCTGGTATAGGCGGTTCTCGCTTCCGCCAAACGGCCTAATGCCACATATAAATCACCGGTTAATTCATCATATATCCCAGCAAAACCTTTTGTTACCTCTGGGTCAGCCATCGCAATCAACTGCAAACCTTCTTCATATTTTTCGCTGGCCAATTTTACCCGCACCAACCGAATCCGTGCCAGATTACTGATTTCGGTATCCGCCGTTTTCATCAGCTTATCCAATGTCGTTTCTGCCTCCGCCAGCGCATTTTTTGCCACCTGACTTTTAGCCAAAAATAACTGGCCATAATCGGCATAAGCGGTAGAGGCATATTTTTGCTGTAATTGTGCGGCAATTTTCTCCACATCGCTATTCTTGCCTGCGGCACTGCGCTTCAATATCTGTTCGTACAATGCGGAAGCCTTGAGCGCTTGCTCCTGTTTGTAATTTTTCCAGTAATCCCAGCCTAAAACGACGGCAATCGCCAAACCAATGCCAATCAGCGTTGAGGTGCCGTTTTCTTTCCACCAGCGCTTTAGCGCTTCTACCTGTTCTTCTTCAGTATCGTAAATTTCCATGTTATTTCCTGTTTAATCTGTATCAACTCAGCGTACTTTAATAAAATAAATGCCATTTAATATCAGTTGCTTACGGAAGAAGTGTATGTAACAAGGATGTCACATTCAAGCCTACACGGATGTATTTACGGCGTCTTCTGGAGTAAGTGACTGATATTAAACACCTAAATACGCTAAGTAGTTACTTTAATCTTTAAATTTAAGATTGCTTCCACTGTCGCAGAGTCGTCGTTAATTGCTCAAGCGACATATTTTTTTGTTCATCATCACTGCGTAATGGTTTCAGGCTGACGAGCTTATGTTCCGCTTCATCTTCACCGATAATCACGCCAAACTCAGCACCGCTTTTATCGGCTTTTTTAAATTGGCTTTTAAAACTGCCGCCGCCACAGTGCAGCACGACTTTCAAGCCAGGAACCTCATCCCGCAACGTCTCGCTCACCTTCATGGCAAAACGTGCCGCATTTTCGCCAACATTGATGACATAGACGTCAACGCCAGCGTCTGGTCGAAAGTCTTCTTGCTGTTCGACCAAGGCCAGCAAGCGCTCCATGCCCAGTGCAAAACCGATGGCGTAGTTATTTTTTCCGCCTAATTGTTCAATCAAGCCATCATAACGGCCACCCGCGCAAATCGTCCCTTGCGCCCCCAATTTATCAGTCACCCATTCGAACACGGTCTTGCCATAATAATCCAGCCCACGAACCAGACGCGGATTGATCACATACGCAACGCCTAACTCATCCAGCAAACCGGTTAAGGTATTAAAATGATTCAGACTGTCTTCACCCAAAGAATCCATCAAGGCAGGTGCATTCTTCAGCATCGACTGCATAGCCGGGTTTTTGCTATCTAAAATACGCAACGGATTGGTTTCAAGCCGTCGCAGACTATCTTCATCCAGTTCATCTAAATGTTGATTAAAATAAGCGACCAGTTTTTCGCGATAAAGCAGCCGTTCGGCTAGCGTCCCGAGGGTATTCAATTGTAATTCCAAATCAGGCAGAATACCGAGCTTTTTCCACAGACGATGGCTTAATAAAATAATCTCCGCATCAATATCAGGGCCTGCCATGCCATAGGTTTCAATGCCTAATTGATAAAACTGGCGATAACGGCCTTTTTGTGGCCGTTCATGCCGAAACATCGGCCCCATATACCACAATCTGTGTACCTGATTATGCAATAGACCATGCTCTAAGCAGGCACGCAAGCAACCGGCGGTGCCTTCCGGCCTTAAGGTCAAAGAATCACCATTGCGATCATCAAAGGTGTACATTTCCTTTTCGACAATATCAGTCACCTCGCCGATAGAGCGCTTGAATAATTCGGTTTTTTCGACAACAGGCAAACGGATTTCCTGATAACCATAACTGTCGAGTACCGATTTGATAATGCCTTCTACTTTATGCCAAAGCGGCGATGTCTCGGGCAGAATGTCATGCATGCCTCGAATGGCCTGAATAAGTGGTTGTTTTGCCATATCCTGTATAAGGTTAATTTAATGATTGATTGCTTTACGCGCTTGCTGTGCCTGTTTACTGGCTGGAAAACGTGTTAATAACTGGTTACGATATTTCTCGGCCATAGTCTGATTCCCCAATGCTCGCTCGGTTTGCCAGCCCACCCAAAGTGTTTCCGGAGTATGTTCTGCCACAACCAGATAACGCTGTAAAAAGGCCCGTGCTGACATATAACGTCTATTCTGATAACTTATTTTTTGCATTTGTTGTAATGCCGGCGCATAGTCCGGCTGGTATTGCAACGCATGTCGAAAGGCTTGCTCGGCCAAGTCGGTTTGTCCCTGTTTCAGATAACACAGGCCAATATTGGTCTGTGCATACCATTTCCGGTTATTTAACGGGTTATCAAGCGCTTCTTGCAATAATTTGAACCCTTCATCAAAACGTCCCGCCTCGCATAAAAACCGACCATAATTATTTTTGCTACTATAGGACTGCGGATTTAATTCGATGGCACGACGGTAATGATGATCGGCATCCTCACGTTGGCCGAGTCGTTCACTTAATACGGCTAATGCATCCTGAACTTCAGCATTCTGACTGTCATAACGCTCGGCATTCAACAGTTTTTCCCGTGCTTCGGTCAACATTCCCATTTCCAAGTAACGCACACCCAACTGCAACTGTACCTGTGCTTGCTCATCGGTACTGGCTTCACGCCCTAGCGGATTCTCCGCCATACACGCTGACAGCATCAATGCCAGAAAAAAAACGCTTAATTTATACATGCCCTTGCTCTCCTGCCATTTTAACCCAGCTTTGTCTTTACAATGACATACAGAAAGTCAAAACCCATCATACTGTTTTCAGGTCTGTCACCCATAACTCACCTTGTTTATGACAAGGCTGGGTGAAACTTGAGATGGCGACGACTTTTATCTTTGACTTGGCCGACCAGCTGACCACAGGCTGCATCAATATCATCACCCCGGGTTTTACGTATGGTGGTCACAATCCCCGCATTATGTAAAACATCGCGAAACTTCAGAATAATGGGTCCTGTTGAACATCGGTAATCCGATCCGGGAAAAGGATTGAACGGAATCAAATTGATTTTAGCCGGCACATGACGCAGTAATTTTATCAGCGCTTTCGCATCGCCTATTGAATCATTGATACCTGCCAGCATGACATATTCAAAGGTAATATGCTTGCGTGGACCGGTTTTCGCATAATCCTGACAGGCTGCCATTAACTCTGACAAAGGGTATTTCTGATTGATCGGTACCAGTTCATCCCGCAGTGTATCCGTCGGCGCATGTAATGATACCGCCATGCTGACATCGCAGACTTGGCTCAAACGCTGCATGGCTGGAACAATACCGGATGTACTGACCGTCACCCGCCGTTTGGATAGGCCGTAGCAAAAATCATCCATCATCAGGTTCATCGCGGCAACGACATTGTCGAAATTGAGCAACGGCTCGCCCATACCCATCATCACGACATTAGTGATACGCTGCTTTTCACCCAGACGTTTTTGAGCACTATAAAGTTGCCCGATAATTTCAGAAACGTTTAAATTACGATTAAACCCTTGCCGAGCCGTAGAACAAAAAGTACAAGCCAAAGCACAACCGACTTGTGACGAAACACATAATGTCCCCCGGTTTTGTTCGGGAATGAACACGGTTTCTACCCGATTGCCACAACTCATCTGTATCACCCATTTGCGGGTGCCATCGGAAGCAATCTTTTCCAGCAGAATTTCCGGCGCCTGAATGATGCAATGTTGCTTCAGCCAGGCACGCAGAGACTTGCTCAGGTTGGTCATTTGATCAAAATCATCAACACCTTCCTGATAAATCCATTTCAGCAACTGGGTTGCGCGAAATGGTTTTTCGCCCATTTCGACAAAGAAGGCCTTCAGGCCGTCCCGGTCGAAATCGAGCAGATTGGTTTTTTCAGACTTAACGAGTTCGCTCACAAATTTCATCTTCTGAAAAGAAGAATGCAATTTCTTCTTTGGCGGTTTCCGGTGCATCCGAACCGTGTACAGCATTTTCATCGATACTTTCGGCAAAATCTGCACGAATCGTACCTGGTGCCGCTTCCGCAGGGTTGGTCGCCCCCATCAGCTCGCGATTTTTCAATACCGCATTTTCACCTTCAAGCACCTGAACAACCACCGGACCTGAAATCATAAATGCCACCAGATCATTGAAGAAAGGACGCTCTTTATGCACCGCATAAAAACCTTCCGCCTGTTCTTTGGTTAAATGCAGCATTTTCATCGCGACAATGCGTAAACCATTTTTTTCAAAACGGGAAACGATTTCACCAATCACATTTTTTGCCACAGCATCTGGTTTAATAATTGAAAACGTACGTTCAATTGCCATTTTTTTTAAACTCCTATATCAAAAATAAAAAAATCTGTTCACAAAATTCTGAATTTTTCACCACTGCCATCCAAAAGCTTACGGCATCCCATCTAAATCCAGCCCTTCTTTCTCTGGAATCATCAAGTCTTCCTTGCTGACACCTAAGCCTAAAACAACCGGGCTGGCGACATAAATAGACGAGTAGGTTCCGATACCGACACCAACCAGCAAAGCAATTGCAAAGTTTTGGATAATTTCACCTCCTAAGCTGGCCAGCGCGACTAAAACCAGAGCTGTTGTTATTGATGTCATCAAGGTACGACTCAGGGTCTGGTTCAGCGATACATTCATGATGAATTCTGAAGAGCCCTTGCGCATTTTACGAAAATTCTCCCGAATCCGGTCATAAACGACGATAGTATCGTTCAATGAATAACCGATAACCGCCAGAATAGCCGCCAGCACAGTCAGGTCAAACTCAAGTGCAAACACCGAGAAAAAACCCAAGGTAATGATGACATCATGCACTAACGCAACAACAGAACCTAGCGCAAATTTATATTCAAAGCGCCAGGCAACATACAACAAAATACCAAAGATGGAATACAGCAAGGCCAGGCCACCATCTTCGGCTAGCTCATCACCTACTTGTGGGCCAACAAACTCAACCCGCCGTAATTGAGCTTTTTGCTTACTGGCCTGATTGATGGCCTTGAGAACCTGATTACTCAATTCCGCATTACTGACTTCCGCATCCGGTTTCAACCGAATCAAAACATCTTTGGAGCTGCCAAAATGTAATACCGCCGCATCGTCAAACCCGGCGTCCGCTAAGGCCTTACGAATGGCGGTCAAGTCCGCTGGCTGCTTGTAGCCGACTTCAACCAACGTTCCACCGGTAAAATCAATCCCCAGTTTCAAACCGTTCATGGCCAGTGACGCAATCGAAACCACTAACAACAATCCTGAAAAGATCATCGCCAGTTTACGCTTGCCTAAAAAATCAATCTCTTGTTTATTCATGGTAATCTTCTTTTCTCAGGCTTTTAGATAGACAGTTTTTTGATGCGTCGTCCGCCATAAATCCAGTTAATCAACATCCGCGTCCCCAGGATTGCCGTAAACATTGAGGTTAAAATACCCAGTGACAAAGTCACGGCAAAACCTTTGACCGGCCCAGTACCAAATCCAAACAACACCAAAGCCACCAACAAGGTCGTAATATTGGCATCGAGAATGGTGGTAAAGGCTTTTTCATAACCGATATAAATACTCGGTTGAGGACTGTTTCCGAGCTTCATTTCTTCTTTAATCCGCTCAAAAATAAGCACATTGGCATCCACTGCCATCCCGACCGTCAATACGATCCCGGCGATACCTGGCAATGTCAGGGTGGCCTGCAACAAAGATAACAAGGCGACAATCAGAACCAGGTTAAATGCTAACGCCGCATTTGCCACCAGGCCGAACACCTTATAGTAAACCGCCATAAAAACCAGCACCAGTAAAAAACCGACAACGACCGACATCATGCCTTTGTTGATATTATCCTGTCCCAGGCTTGGTCCAACAGTGCGTTCTTCAATAATATCGACCGGTGCCGCCAATGCCCCAGCCCTCAACAATAAGGCGAGATTACGCGCTTCTTGCGGGCTATCGAGGCCTGTAGTTTGAAAGCGTTTACTGAACGCATCACGAATCGTCGCGACACTGATCACTTTTTCGACTTTTTCTTTACGGCGAACTTTTTTGCCGTCAACGACACGGGTTTTACTCTTATATTCGATAAACACGACGGCCATCGGTTTGCCGATATGATCCCGGGTAAATTTCCCCATTTTTTTTGCACCGACGCCATTCAGCGTGATAAACACCGCTGCCGAACCATTTTGATCCAAACCCGATGAGGCATCGACAATCTGATCACCGGTTACAATGACCCGGCGTTTTAGCAAAATCGGCTGGCCGTTTTTCTCATAATACAATTTACTACCCACCGGCACCCGCCCAGCTAACGCCTGCTGAACATCATGCTCGGTATCGACCAGGCGATATTCCAGTGTTGCCGTGGTACCCAGAATTTCCTTGGCCCGCGTGGTGTCCTGTACGCCAGGCAACTGCACCACGATTCGGTTATCGCCCTGTTGCTGAATCACAGGCTCGGCCACGCCAATTTCATTCACCCGGTTACGCAAGGTTGTCATATTCTGATCCAGTGCAAATTTTTTGATTTCTTTTTGCTCCTGCTCAGAAATTTTGGCCAACAAAGTCACATCATCAGCCTCATCGACCACTAAATTACGAAACTCCTTATCTAAAACCGCCAACGCCTTATCTTTGTCTTGTGCATTTTTGAGAACGACTTTTATCACGCCGTTTTCGCGAACCACTGAACGATAACGTACTTTTGCCGCTCTCAATGCCGAGCGAATATCGCTGTAATAGCGCTCTTCTGCCTGCCTTATCGCCGCATCCATATCCACTTCCAGCAAGAAGTGGACGCCGCCGCGTAAATCCAGACCTAAATACATCGGTTTAGCACCAATCGCACGTAACCATTCAGGCGTAGAAGGCGCCAGATTCAAGGCAACGGTAATATTATCGGCCACTTTTTCACGCAGTAAGTCGGCGGCCTGCAACTGTTTCTCGGTATCATCGAAACGCACCAGAACACGCCCACTGTCAAATTCAATAGCTTTCGGGGTTAAACCGGCTTGTTGCAAAATCGCCTTGATTTCATCCGCCTTAGCTTGTGTCAGCGCGGTTGACGTAGTCGACGATAATTGAACGGCGGGATCATTACCATAAAGATTTGGTAATGCGTATAAAATTCCAACCACAAGTACGGTCAGAATCAAAATATTTTTCCATACGGGGAAATGGTTTTGCATTGTTATTCCATCAAACGATGTAGATTATTTGGTGTCGGTACCTGTACTTATCCTTACCCCGATAACGCACCGAGACGTGGTTTTCCATGACCTTGAGCCATTCGGTGCACTATTCGGGTTAAGCAATGAATCTTGCCCAACCTCCTTTATCATGGATGCTGGACATGTTCTGTTATGCTTTGCTTTTCTTTTTCAGGGTTTTGTAGGTTCCTTTAGGCATCATGCTAGCAATAGCGTGTCGCTGAATCGTTAAATGCGCATTATCATCCACTTCCAGCCGCACAAAGTTCTCATCTAAATCGACCACTTTGCCGACAATTCCGCCACTGGTCGCCACTTCATGGCCTTTGCTCAATGCCGCCAGCATTTCTTTTTGCTCTTTATTACGCTTAGATTGCGGACGAATAAACAAAAAATAGAAAAATATCAAAATTCCCAGCGGGAACAACATGGCTTCAAAACCCGGTTGTTGTGCTGCAGGGGCTGCGGCTGCGGCCGCATCGGAAATCAAGAAACTCATGGTTATCCTCTCGTATTATGTTAGGTTGACTGCCACAAAAAGGCGACAGAAAAACCGAGCTATTATGCCACAACTGGTGCTATTTTGCCTCGTTGCTGATAAAAATCATCCACAAATTGCTCAAATGTTTGCCCTGCAATCGCCTCTCTGATGCCTTTCATCAGTTCTTGATAATAATAAAGATTATGAATGGTATTCAGCCGCGCACCTAACATTTCACGGCATTTATCCAGATGCCGCAGGTAACTGCGTGAATAATGGCGACAAGTATAACAACGGCAATCTTCATCCAATGGCCGAGTATCGAACTGATACTGGCTGTTACGAATCTTGATCACGCCAGAACGGGTGAAGATATGGCCATTGCGGGCATTGCGGGTAGGCATCACGCAATCGAACATATCAACGCCCCTGCGCACCGCCTCTACCAAGTCTTCCGGCGTGCCAACTCCCATCAGATAACGTGGTTTGTCCTTCGGCATCCGGGGTTGCAAAGCTGTCAATGTCGCCAACATTTCTTCTTTCGGCTCACCAACCGAAAGCCCGCCAATGGCATAACCACCAAAACCAATACGGCTCAACCCGTCAATAGACTCTTCCCGTAAATCGGCGTACATACCGCCCTGAACAATACCAAACAAGGCCGACGGGTTGTCTCCGTGTGCTTCCTTACTACGTTCGGCCCAACGCAACGACAGCCGCATCGATTCGGCCGCTTGTTTTTCCGTTGCAGGGTACGGCGTACATTCATCAAAAATCATCACAATATCAGACCCTAAATCCCGCTGTACTTGCATCGACTCTTCCGGGCCCATAAAAATCTTGCTACCATTGACCGGCGATTTAAAGGTCACACCTTGCTCGGTTATTTTGCGCAGCGCCCCTAGGCTGAACACCTGAAAACCGCCCGAATCGGTCAGTATCGGTTTTTGCCATTGCATAAAATCATGTAGATCACCATGTGCTTTAATCACCTCCATGCCTGGCCGTAACATCAAATGGAAGGTATTGCCCAAAATGATCTCAGCCCCCATACCTGCCAGCTCATCAGGCGTCATCGCCTTGACCGTACCATAAGTACCGACCGGCATAAACACCGGTGTTTCAATCACACCGCGCGCAAAGGTCAAACGCGCTCGACGCGCATCACCATCCTGGTTTAATAATTCAAATTGCATCGTTTTAAATAATTTTCAGAAAACTGCATTTATTCATCGCTCAGACTGGCTCTCTCGGTGAGTGTTTTCGACAGTTTCTTTTTCACCTTAACACCCAGCTCTTCAAACTTGATCGCCTGTGCAATTAAATTACCACGCCCATGGGTCAGTTTATTCATCGCATCATCATAGGTTTTATTCACCGTTGCCAACTGGTTCCCCAACCTTTCCAGATCTTCGGCAAAGCCGCACAGCTTGTCATACAAAGCTCCTGCCCGGTCAGCGATCAAGCGGGCATTTTCATTCTGTCGTTCGTAACGCCAGATATTTTGCACTGTGCGCAATGTTGCCAGTAAGGTTGTCGGGGTGACAACTACGATTTTATGCTCGAAGGCGTCATTAAACAGCTTTTCATCGGCTTGAAACGCCGCCATAAACGCCGCTTCAATCGGCATGAACAACAACACAAAATCCAGCGATCGCAAGCCCTTCAAATGCGAATAATCCTTGCCACTCAAGGTTTTAATATGCGCCCTGACCGCTTCGACATGCGCTTTAAGCGCCGCCACACGCTCGTCATCATCATCCGTACTACAATAGCGTTCATAATCGAGTAATGAGACTTTGGAGTCGATCACCACATCTTTTTCTTCAGGCAATCGTACAATCACATCGGGTTTGAACAATTTGTTGTCATTATCACGCAAAGCCGTCTGGGTTTCATACTCCACGCCTTTGCGCAGGCCGGATTGCTCCAGAACCTTCTCCAGCACCATTTCTCCCCAGTTGCCCTGAATTTTTTTATCGCCCTTCAGAGCCCGGGTTAAATTCAAGGCCTCTTGGTTCATTTTGGCCGTATCCCGACGGAGCTGGACGATTTCTTCACGCAGCGAGATGCGATCCTTGCTTTCGGAATCATACAGCGTTTCGAGCCGGCTTTTAAATTCGCCAAATTGCTGTCGCAAGGGGGTCAACAGATGTTCGATGCTGGTTTTATTCTGCTCGCTAAATTCCTTGCTGCGCTGTTCAAAGATACGCTGTGCCAGATTTTCAAACTGATGTTTTAAATGTTGCTCGGCTGATTGCAATAATTCGACTTGCTGTTGATGATTTTTAAGCTGTTCCTGGAGGCGGGTTTTTAATTCAGCATTTTCTGTTTGGCTCACTCGCAATTGCTGCTGTACCGTGGACAATTCATCAGCAATCTGCTGCTGTCCTTTCAGCTTTTCCTGGTAAATGGCCTGCTGTACCTCGCTTTCCTGCGCGATTTTCCGCTGCTGTTCAAGCTGTTGGTTCAAGGCCGTTAACTGCTGCTGTTGCCGCCGCATGGCGTATAAAAAAACTATCCCAGCCACCACAAAACCAGCCAGGACAGCGGCCAGCAACGGCCACAATTGATTCCAGCTTTCCATTTACAAGCGACTAAAGACGCGCCCTGCGGCCTCAATAGTTTCCGCCAGAACCGCCTCATCATGAGCAGCCGAGACAAACCCGGCTTCAAACGCCGATGGCGCCAAATAGACACCTTCCTCTAACATACCATGAAAAAATCGTTTAAATCGTTCCTGGTCACATTGCATCACCTGTTCAAAACGACTAATACTCTCGGCTTCGCTAAAGAACAGTCCAAACATGCCACCGACCTGATTACTGGTCATTGCCACTCCGGCTTGCGCCGCCGCTTGCCGAATCCCGCTCACCAGAGTTTCTGTTTTTGCCGTTATCGAGTCATAAAAACCGGGCGCAGATACCAACTCCAGCGTTTTCAGCCCAGCTGCCATCGCCACTGGATTACCCGATAAAGTTCCTGCCTGATAAACGGGACCTGCCGGTGCCAGATATTCCATGATTTCCCGCTTGCCACCGAAGGCACCAACAGGCATACCACCACCGACCACCTTGCCCAGCGTGGTCATGTCGGGCGTTACACCATACAAGCCCTGCGCACCCTGCAAGCCGACCCGAAAGCCGGTCATCACTTCGTCAAAAATCAACACACTACCGTATTGATCACAAACTTCGCGCAGGGTTTGTAAAAAGCCAGGCTCCGGCGGAATACAGTTCATATTTCCGGCCACTGGCTCGACGATAACACAGGCGATTTGATCGCCCATTTCGGCAAATGCCTTTTTGACTGATTCGCTGTCGTTATACACCAGAGTCATGGTATCGGCCGCAACCGATGCAGGAACGCCCGGTGAACTCGGCACACCCAATGTCAATGCGCCGGAACCGGCCTTGACCAGTAATGCATCGGAATGGCCATGATAACAACCTTCAAATTTGACGATTTTATCCCGGCCAGTAAAGCCCCGGGCCAAACGCAAGGCACTCATGGTTGCCTCAGTGCCGGAACTGACCATGCGCACCATCGCCAATGACGGCACCAACTCGACCAGTTTTTCAGCCATTTGAGTTTCAATTTCAGTTGGTGCGCCAAAGCTGAGGCCCTTTTCAGCTGTTTGCTTGACCACCTCGATTACTTCAGGGTGGGCATGACCTAAAATCATCGGCCCCCAGGAGCCGACATAATCAATATACTGCTTACCTTCGCTATCGACAATATAAGGCCCTTTGGCGTGGTCAATATAAACCGGGGTACCTCCCACACCATTAAATGCTCGAACCGGTGAATTGACCCCACCAGGAATGACTTTTTTGGCTTGATTAAATAATTCTATTGCTTGGGTCATTATTACCTTATCATCTGATTGTTAAAACTAGCGCCATCATTATTAGTGGTGGATTGCCTGCCGGCGAATCCACCCTACTTATAATTATTTTTAATTGCCAAAACCGTCTCCAAAGACAATTCCACCATTTCGGCCACCGCTTCAGGGGAATATTTTTTCAACAACCGGATAACCAATAAAGACATGCCTTGTTCCAGGCCTTGTTCCAAGCCTTGTTCCAAGCCTTTCTCCAACCCTTTTTCCATACCCAATTCATAGGATGGTAAATTTTCTACATTCACCTGTGTAATCATTTGCTCTGCCTCTTTGATAAAATCTTTTAGATGGCGATTGTCCGACAAAATTTCCATCATATAAAAATATTCCCTGAATCGCTTGGGCTGATCGCCCAATTTTCGATATAATCGACTGACAATCTCATTTACCGCCTGCCGTTCCGGCGTGTCTTTAAAATCCCCCAAAATTGATAGCACAATTGCATCGGGACTGTCTTTGTTCAACAATTGGCGATAGTCAATATGATGCATATCAATAATCCGATAGCGATAATCCAGCATCTCGGCTTTCATGCCATCAGCCATTTTCAGCGGTGCCTTACCGATATAGATCAAATATTGCTTGAGCGGCAGATCACTATATTGAAATGCAGCATCGGTATAATAACGTAACATGCGCAAAGGCATCTGCCTATCGTTATCATTCTGGATTTCCACATGCAGAATAAATGCCGGCTCACCTTGCTTTTTGACCCGCGCCAGCAAATCAGCACGCCGTTCTTCTACCCGTTGTTGTTCGGATGACAACAACTCCAGCTCATCATAAGCAATATCCAGCCCCAACAAATAAACCGCCAGATCAACCGCCAGACGTTTGATCAGATGTTTGCTGATAACATCTTTTTGCCCCATGCGCTGTGACTGTCAACGCTTACCAAACAACTTAGGGCCTTTAGGATGAGCTTTTTCCTGCAAGCAATGATAGGCGGCATTTTCAAAACGGATGCGCAAGGACTGGGTGTTTTTATGCTCTTTTAAAAACTTTTCTGCCTCAACAGCCGTCAGATCTTTCATCATGTAGGTTGCAATACACAAACACGGTTTGGCATAGCGTTTTCTTTCCAGCACCGGGTTAGGCGAGTTGGCCGCTTCCCGCTCGGCACACTGATCGGCAAATTCATGCTCAAATTTATGCTTGACCAGGTCGGTCACCTCACTGCCATGCGAATGATCAAACGGATTATGTTCGGCTTTTTTCAGGGGCGTTTTCGGCTTGTCATCGGAACAGGCCGACAGCAGTAAAGCGGCAGACATAACGATCAACGCCGTTTGCAGCGCTTTGATAACAGGGTTTTGCTTTTTCATGACGTTAACAGATTACTTAAAAGGGCAGAACTTTACCATCTTGCCGGACAAGATTCCAGCACGCCAGAGACAAAAAAGGGAAGGTATGACCCTTCCCTTTTTGATGGTGTTCCAAGATTGATCTAACTTAGAATCTGAAACCGAGCGATCCACCCAGGGTAAAACCATCGGTATCAACACCGTCGATATTATCAAAAGAATGATGATAACGACCATCAACACCCGCAACAATACCGTTGAACAACTCATAATTGACACCCGCACCGAACTGCATACCGGTATTCAACACAGTAATGGCATTAGATGGCGGACTGATGATGTTGATGTCCAGACCGGCAGGAATAATCCAAGGTCTTAACTTACTGCCATGCATAAACTTGATTTTTGGCGCGATACTGATTCTTAATTGGTTAACATCCGCTGTTTTATTTGCTCGCGCCCCTAACATAGCAAGTATACCTGTATTACTCTTGTTATTAGCTATATGTGCATATTCAACACCCAATTCCATAGCAAAGGACGTATGATCCATGAAGCCAAACAGATCATTGTTGACATTAAAATCAATCGCGCCACCATAATAATACGCATCCCTGTCGCCTCGCAAACCACCGAAATCAAGACCACCTGTATCAGTTCCATCCCGGTTATCATTAAAATGCATCCAACCACCACGAGCCGCAATCAGGTTGTCCTTGCTGGCCACATGAACCGGCGCACTCTTAACAGAAGCCATCCATTGATCCAGCTCCTGCAGTTTTTGTGAGTTGCTGCTAACGGCAGTCGAGGCTTGCGCTTTAACGCGGCTTAATTCGGCCTGCATGGCTTGCATCATGCTGGCCATTTGCTGGACTTGTGCTTCCAGCGCGGCTGTTTTCTTGGCAGTGGCATCGGCAATGCGTTCTGCTTTAGAGTGCGCCATGGCCGAAGATGAAGCCAGCGCCAGGGTTGCCGTGGCCACTGCCATGGCGATTTTTGTTTTTTTAAAAGTCATAATATCCCCTCTCAGAGGTTGTTGTTATTAAACTGCGTTTGCTTATATGCAACACAGGTTTTTTGCTCGTGGGTAATAATAGCAACAAAACCTTTCCCTTACAAGTTTTTAATCTATTTTTTTTATCTTTATATTTCAATAAATTAAATTACACATTTAATTTATTTTTTAATCTGTTACAAAAAAACAACAGGTCTTTCCAGCAGAACAACGGTTTTTCTACCACGCTTTTCGTGCTACCTTTAGTGCCTCACCCAATATAAATTTGGGCTCGATATAACCTTCTAAACCTCACGGTAACTTCTTTTAATGAGCGAACGATTTGATTTTTCCATTCTCGGGGGCGGCATCAGCGGCCTATTAACCGCGTATGAACTGTCTCAGGCCGGTTTTAGCGTTTGTGTTATCGATATTTCCGCTGTTGGCCGCGAATCATCCTGGGCCGGAGGGGGTATTTTGCTGCCACTGTATCCATGGCGACAAGCGGAGAGCATCAGCGATTTAGTGATTGCCAGCCTTGCTCTTTACCCTGATTTGATCACCGACCTGGTGACGCAAAGCCATATAAACCCTGAATTTATCGTCAGCGGCCTATTGCTGAGTACGTTGCCTGATCGTCCCGCCGCACTGGACTGGTGCCGGCGTTATCAAATCCGTTATCAACTCCCAACACCGGATGCACCCTTTCACCCTGCATTACAATGCCAACTTGATCAGCCGCTATGGTTGCCCGATATTGCACAAGCGCGCAATCCACGCTTGCTGAAAGCACTTAAAGCGACATTACAACAACGTGATGTGGTTTTCTTTGAGCATTGCCAAGTGCATACGATACACCACCAAAACCAGCACATTACGCATCTACAGACGCAGGACAAAACCATCGCCACCGGCCACCTCGTCGTAACCGCCGGCGCATGGACATCCACCTTGTTTGATCAATTACTCCCTGACATCACACCGCCACCAGCGATAAAACCCATAAAAGGCCAGATGCTTTTATTTGACAGCCCCCCAGGACTACTACCATTTATGGTGCTTGCGAACGACCGCTATCTGATTCCACGGCAAGATGGCAAGATTCTGGTCGGCAGCACGGTGGAAGATACAGGCTTTGACAAACAAACCAGCGATACGGCGCGGCAACAGCTTTATCAATTTGCTACCACATTATTACCCGCTTTAGAAGATTATCCCGTCGGCCATCACTGGGCCGGTTTGCGCCCGGGCACCGATGCGGGTGTCCCCTGTATCAGTTTACATCCAGACATCGACAATCTGAGTATCAATGCCGGCCATTTTCGTAACGGTCTCGGTATGGGGCCTGCCTCGGCCAAGCTGCTAGCCGACTTGATTCTTGAGCGCAGCCCGCTATTAAACCCCGAACCCTATCAACTTAAGTCGCTTTAAAATAACATCAATGAACATTTATCCCTTGCTCCGCCCTTTATTATTTCAATTAGACCCTGAAACCGCACACCATGTGACATTGGAAGGCTTAAAACTGGCATATAAATCTGGCCTATCGCCTTTAATCAAGGCACAAAATTCTGAACAGCCCATTGAGGTTATGGGACTACATTTTGATAACCCTGTCGGACTGGCAGCAGGGCTGGATAAAAATGGCGATTATATTGATGCGCTGGCTGCATTGGGTTTTGGCTTTATTGAAATTGGCACCGTTACACCACGCCCTCAGCCTGGCAACCCCAAACCACGCCTGTTTCGACTGCCCGAACAGCAGGCCATTATCAATCGCATGGGCTTTAACAATAAAGGTATCGACCATTTAATCAATCAAGTTAAACAAACCCGTTATCGTGGCGTGCTAGGCATCAATATCGGCAAAAATTTTGATACGCCGCTGGAAAATGCGGTGGATGATTATTTAATTGGCCTTGAAAAAAGCTATCCTTTTGCCAGTTATATCACGATCAATATTTCTTCACCCAACACAAAAAATCTGCGCCAGTTGCAACAGGGCGAGGAAATTGGCCGTTTATTATCGGCATTAAAAAATGCCCAGCTAAGATTACAGCAACAACACAGCCGCTATGTTCCATTGGTGGTCAAAATTGCGCCCGATCTAAGTAATGAGGAAATCCAGCATATTGCTTCTTTATTAAAATCACTGGCTATCGATGGTGTTATCGCGACCAATACAACAATCGACCGGAGTGCTATCGCAGAGCATACACTTGCCAACGAAAATGGCGGCTTGAGTGGTGCGCCAGTCAGGGAAAAATCGACCGCTGTAGTCAAAAAACTGGCCGATGAACTTAGTGGTGCATTACCGATTATTGCCGCCGGCGGTATTTTAAACGGACGCGACGCCCAAGAAAAAATCGAAGCCGGCGCCAAGCTGGTGCAAATATACAGTGGGCTGATTTACCGAGGGCCCCAGTTGATTACAGATATTTTAAAGGCTATCTATCAACCAGACAGGATTCGGTAAACTACTTATAATCTGATGTTACGCAGTAACTCTTCCCTCATTCCCACACTCCTGCGTAGGAACCCATATAGACACTTCAGACCTCTGAGAACACAGAGAATGAAACCGTGCAGCAAGGATGAACAACCGATATTTCAACAGAGTCGTTGATAACGTCATGAATCCAGACCACTCAAAGGCATTAAACGATACAAACGATAACTCTGTGATCTCTTTTATCGTACCCTCTCTACCTGCGTGGGTACGATAAATCCAGCACCTCGTCCTGAAGGACAAGGTTTTCTTTAAGAAAAATAGTGCACCTTTTCATCCTCGCCATGAATGACGAGGTATTCTGAGGTGCTGGATAAATAGCAGTCAGTACCGAGGTGCAATTGTGATTCCCTCATTCCCACGCAAAACCAAGGGGATAACTCTGTGCGCTCTGTGGTCTCTGTGTCGATAAAAAATAGAGGCCAGAGATGGCTTTTTCTTTCTCGGTAATGGTGAACGGAGAATCATGGAAATGAAATTAAAGAGCCACCGCGTAACATCAATTGTAATAATCAAACTGGTCTTTATTTTTCTTCTTGGCTCGCGCTTCGGCTTCTTGGCGCTTACGCTCTGCTTCTTTTTCTTTCAATTCATCAAGCCGAGCCTTAACCATCGTATCATAGTGACGACGCAGCATTGAGTCGGTCGGACGCGGCGGCAAATCATCCAAATCTAATTTAAGCTCTTCAACCTTTTTCAATCCACGACGGCTGCGCTTGTCATTGACTTCGCGCTCAACTTTTTGTACCGCCACTTTACCCAGAAATTCTTGAAACCACGGTTCATATTTTACCGCCGCCATATCCGGGTCATTCATAACATCGTCTTCATCAGGTAAGCTGCCTTTTTCGCGCGCCAATTCCAATGCGGCCTGACAAGCTTCGGTATCGCCCTGCAACGCATAAACACAGGCCATATTATAAGCCGCACTTCCCTTTTGAATTCGATCAGCCCGTTCAAAAAACGTCAACGCTTGTGCATACAAAGGGTCATCTGGTTGTACACTGTTGATGCGCGCTATTTCCATATAGGCAACGCCACCATCAATCGCAGCACCTAAATGTGAAGGGGCAACGAGCAGGCAGAACTTGAACTTTTCTATTGCTTCATCCAGCAGCTTTAGTGCATTTTCAGGTGCTTGCACTTTAGCTTCATGCAATAACGCAAAGCCCCAGTTATACAAGGCTTCTGCGGTATTCAAATCGCCCTCGACAACCTTAGCGAAACCCTGATAAGCACTCTTAAACAATTGTTCTGCGCGCCCCCCTTTGTTTTTTCTGGCTTCGGCGACCTGCTTGATTGCCGCCTTTAAGGTTCCGGCTTTACCCAGCGAACTGAAAATAGACATACTCTCTCCTGTTTTTTATTGTTATGATTCACGGCCCGCTATAAGCGCCGTCGTCAATGCATTAGTCAGGCTTGCTATGATAGCGCATTTTTTTACTTTTACATGGACATCTTCAATCTGAAAAAATCATTATGACGGAAAACGACGAACAATTATTACGGCATAAAATCAATCAAGAAACCTCAAAAATTCATTGGTCGGAATTACAGCGCTTTTTCGCCAGCGGCTTAGCAATTTCGGTCGCGCCAGAACTGGACTTGGTTGAGGTTGCCCTGATGTTTTCCGTCGATAACAAAGACCACGTTAAGCAATGGATTGAGCAGGATAAAATTGGCCCGGTCACTGACGCGCAAGCCCGCCAATGGCTGGAAAACGATGTTCATGTTTGGGCCGTTGTCGTCAAACCTTGGATTCTAGTACAGCACCCGTCTCAGGCCGACGGTTAGAATAGATACGCTCCACACATGGCATAGTTGACCAAATTTATCAGCAAAGGCTGACAAATTTGAGTAAAATCAAGGATTCCTTAACTTTTGTAACATCAATAGTGTTTAAAACAAAACCCGGAAGTCCTTATCCTCATGGTGCAAAATTTAGCAAAGATGGGGTAAATTTTTCCATCTTCAGCCGCCATGCTGAGAGTGTGGAATTATTGCTGTATAAAACGGAGGACTGTAAAGAGCCTTTTCAGGTTATCACCTTATCCAAGGAAAAACATTGTACGTTTTTTTCCTGGCATATTTTTGTCAAGTTTTTGCCTGCAGGCACTTGGTACACTTGGCGTGTAGATGGGCCAAACCACGATCCCCGTCATACGGGACTGTGTTTTGATAAGGAAAAACATTTGCTTGACCCATGGGCACGCGCGGTCAGCATTAAGAATTGGAACCGTGCATCGGCGTGCTTCCCTGGCGACAATGGTGACTGTGCCATGCGCAGCGTGGTGGTGGATGACAATTATGATTGGGAAGGTGATACACCGCTGGCCATCCGCAGTGAACGCGCCATTATTTATGAAATGCATGTTGGCGGCTTCACGCGCCATTCTTCTTCAAAGGTCAAACATCCCGGTACCTTTTCAGGTGTCATCGAAAAAATCCCTTATTTAAAAAGTTTAGGCATCACCCATGTTGAACTGCTGCCAGTTATGGCATTTGATGAGCAAGATGTGCCAGAACATACCGCCGACCTCGGTTTAAAAAACTATTGGGGCTACAGTACCCACAGTTTTTTCAGCCCACATCCAGGCTTTTGTGTTACCCCGGAACAAGGCACCCATCAACAGGAATTCCGCGATATGGTGAAGGCGCTACATCAAGCCGGTATCGGGGTGATTCTGGATGTGGTCTTTAATCATACCTCTGAATCCGGCGCCGATGGGCCGATGATCAATTTTAAAGGCATGGTCGGCAACAGTTTTTATTTAATCGATAAAGTCGACAAGACCATCTTTCATGATTATACCGGCTGCGGCAATACTGTTAACGCTAATCATCCATTAGTATCACGCTTTATCATTAGCTGTTTGGAATATTGGGTCAGAGATATGCATGTCGATGGCTTCCGCTTTGATTTGGCCAGTGCCTTATCGCGTGGCGAAGATGGCAGTGTTTTAGACGACCCCCCTATTGTCTGGGGTATTGAACTCTCTGAACAACTGGCTAAAACCAAACTGATTGCTGAAGCCTGGGATGCCACCGGTTTATATCAAGTCGGCTGTTTCCCTGGATTCCGCTGGGCCGAATGGAATGGCATTTATCGTGATGTGGTGCGCCAATATGTCCGTGGCGACAAAGACATGGTCAAGAACCTCGCCACGCGTATTTGTGGCAGTAGTGATTTGTATGAAAAACAACAACGCTTGCCAATCAGCAGTATCAATTTTGTAACCTGTCATGACGGTTTCACGCTGAATGATTTGTTCAGTTACAACGAGAAACATAATGAAGCCAATGGCGAACACAACCGCGATGGCTGTAACCATAACCTAAGCTATAACCATGGCGTCGAAGGCGACACTGATGATCCAGCTATTTTGGCATTACGCCGCCGTCAGGCCAAAAATACCTTTGCTATTTTGCTACTGAGTCAGGGTGTGCCGATGTTACTGGCGGGCGATGAATTTTTGCATTCACAGCAAGGCAACAATAATTGTTATTGCCAGGATAATGAATTGGCTTGGCTGAACTGGGAACAGGCTGAACAAAACCAAGACATGGTGCGTTTTGTGCGGTTAATGATTCGGCTCAGAAAACGTCACGCCTCATTGATGCGGCGGCATTTCTTTACCGGAAAGTTAATTGAAGGCCGCGACATTCCCGACATTCGCTGGCAACATACCCGACCGGATCAGATGCCGGAGTGGGACAATCCCGACAACCGCTTTTTAGCCTTTACACTCGGTGCTGCCGACCCTAGGGAGCCGGATATCTTCATTGCATTAAATATGGATGAACATGCTATTTCGGTCGAACTGCCGGTTATCAGCGATCATTATTGGTGTCTTTCGGTCGATACCGCTAGACCGGGTGAGGAGGATATTATTCCACGACCGGAGCAAACCCGCTATTGTGAAACCTCTTATACGATTCATCCCCACTCGGTTGTGGTGTTTGAAAACAAGCTGATTGCTGATTAGCTGCGTAATGCAGGGCGATGAATGTATAACCATTGCAGGGCGATAATCGGAATCGCTGAATCGATTTCGCCCTGCTCCATCATCTGGTAGGCTTGTTCAAATTTAACCGCACTGACCCGAATATCTTCATCTTCGTGGTCCAGCCCGAAAATACCGCCAACATTGCGGCTGTCGATACGCCCGTAGAATAAACTGAGCCATTCAGAAGCGCCGCCAGGGGTGGTATAAAATTCGTGGATCAAACGCAATTCCTGAATTTTGCAGCCCGCTTCTTCTTCCGCTTCCCGAATTGCCACCTCCGCCGCCGTTTCGCCTGGCTCCACCGCACCGGCGACAATCTCCAGCAGCCAGGCCTGTTTTTTACGCAACACCGCGCCAATTCTGAATTGCTCGATCAACACCACTTCATCACGCACCGGGTCATACAGCAAAACGGCGACGCAATCACCACGGCGAAATAATTCACGAACAATTTCATTGCTCCAACCGCCTTGAAACAACGTATGCTTCAAACGATATTTTTCCAACCGAAAAAAACCTTGATAGACGGTTTCCTTAGCAATGACTTGAAGTTGCTTATTGCTCATTTTTGGTAACTTACCCGATAAACCACACCCAACGTATCATCGGCAATCAACAAACTACCATCCGGCATTTGCAAAATATCGGTAGGTCGCCCTAAAACCTGCCCGTCAGATGTTAGCCAACCCTCAATAAAAACCTGTTCACTAATGGCTTTATCGCCCTTAAATTTAATCACGACCACCCGATAACCATGCGGTTTACTTCGATTCCAAGAGCCATGTTGCGCGACAAACAACTGGTTTTTATAGCGTACTGGAAATTGCTGCCCCGTATAAAAACGCAAGCCTAAGGGAGCCATATGCGCTTTAAACTGCCATACGGGGGGAACATAATCTTGACATGATTTTCCTTTCCCGAATTCGGGGTCAAGCACATCGCCGCCATGACAAAAAGGATAGCCAAAGTGTTCGCCTTTTTTACGCCAGCGGTTCAACTCATCGGCCGGCTGGTCATCACCAAGGTAATCGCGGCCATTGTCGGTAAAAAACATCACTTCCGTACCAGGCTGCCAGTCAAAGCCGACGCTGTTACGAATGCCTCGGGCTAATATTTCAAACTCGCTGCCATCCGGCTTTAAACGCACCAATGCCGTGTAAATAGGCTTCCCTGGTAAACAGATATTACATGGCGCACCAACAGCCGTATATAGTTTCCCATCTGGCCCAAAGCGCAGATACTTCCAGCCATGATGCCGATCGCTGGGCAATTTGTTGTAAACAACTTCGGGGTTTAGCCGTTGTCCTAAATGCTGCTGAATATTTCGATACCGGATAATCCGATGTGTCTCTGCCACAAACAGATCGCCATTACGATACGCGACACCATTGGGCATATATAAGCCTTTAGCAATAACAAACCGTTTATCGGCGACACCATCGCCATTACTGTCTTGCAGCGCATAAACACTACCCTGTTGCCGCGTACCGACAAAAACGACACCATCATCGCCTAAAGCCAAGGTTCGGGCATTAGGAACATTCTGGGCAAACAAACTAATTTTAAAACCATCCGGCAGTTTCAAATGCGATAACACTTGCTCTAGTGACATCGCCACAGCACTTGTCGCATAAGCCCAGATGAACAATACCCATAAGCGAATATTTTTCTGCATTTTTTTCTCCCGTGACAAACTTTTTGCCAGTTTACCACTCTATAGCTTGAAAAAAACCCATACCACCCTTATATTTCAGACAACCTAAACTTTAACTCTTTAAGGAATATCGTCATGATGCGAATTTTGTTGTTTCTGGCAACTAACGCGGCCATTTTAGTGGTCATTAGCATTGTTTTTAATCTTCTTGGAATCAGCGGAACATTAGATGCCCAAGGCGTAAACCTGGATCTAAATGCATTGCTGATTATGTCGGCCGTTATTGGCATGACCGGCTCATTCATATCATTAGCCATGTCTAAATGGTCCGCCAAACAAGCCATGGGCGTTTATGTGATTGAGCGACCTCAAAACCAAACCGAACAATGGCTGGTCGATACCGTTGCAAAACTAGCCCGTCAAGCGGGCATCGGTATGCCGGAGGTGGGTATTTTTCAGGCACCGGAACCTAATGCTTTCGCTACCGGCATGAGCAAGGACAACGCCCTAGTCGCAGTCAGCACAGGCTTGCTGCAAAGCATGAGTCCCGATGAAATCGAAGCGGTTCTAGGTCACGAAATCAGCCATGTCGGCAATGGCGATATGGTCACCATGGCACTGATGCAAGGCGTGGTCAATACCTTTGTCTATTTCTTCGCCAGTGTCATTGGTCACATCGTTGACCGGGTTGTATTTAAAACCGAACGCGGTTACGGGCCGGCCTATTACATCACACAAATCGTCATGCAGATTGTGTTATCCATTCTGGCCACCATGCTAGTCATGTGGTTCTCGCGTTATCGTGAATTCCGTGCCGATGAGGGTGGTGCTCGTCTGGCGGGTAAACAAAAAATGATTAACGCGCTCAGAGCTCTGCAGCGCTCCCATGAGCCTGAAGACCTACCAGAACAACTGGCTGCTTTCTGCATCAATGGCGGTCACGTGCAAAAATTATTCATGAGCCATCCGCCTTTAGAAGAGCGCATTGCTGCGCTTGAAAAGCTCCGTTGAGCACTCTAAACTGCCGGCCCTCGGGCCGGCTTTTTTTTGGATAACCTAAGCCCTGATGCATAAATCATTTCGTTTTTATTTGAATATCCGTTATGAGCAATTTTTGAGCGTTTATCGAGGTACGTATTCATCGATACGCACTAAAACACTGGACGGTCGTATCATTGAATTTCCGGCCCGAAAGGTGCAGCCCTTTTTGACCCAGGACGGTATCAACGGCTTGTTTGAAATGACGCTCACGGCAGAAAATAAATTTGTAGCCCTCAAAAAAATCTCCTGACCGCTGCACGGTATCAAGCACCTAAACTTGTCTATACTTGAACCATTCTTGAAAACATCAGCGGATACCGTGTTAAAAAAACAATTTACGCCCATCAAGCTCGGCGCACCCGGTGAAGAAATCGGCCGTAAAGACTTACATCAAGTCATTAGCCGTTTCAAAGTCCTGCACCAGTCGCGATTGCAACATATTCAGCAATTCCTGTTGCCCAGACAGCGGGTTTTTCTGGATATTCTGGCGTTGATTTTTCATCAGAACCATGCCGCATTACCCGGCTTTCATGATACCGAAACGCCTTATGGCATCCTGGACTTCAAACCCGGCCCCATCGCCTTACAAGCCTGCCGACAATACTTCAAGAATTTTCGTTATCGCCGCAAAGCGCTGAACCAATATGCTATCGAGGGTATTTTTTTAATGGGCAGCGTCGGCAGTATGGCGTTTTCCAAAACCAGCGATATCGATATCTGGTTATGTCATGACAGTACGCTGAACTCAAAGCAACTGGATCATCTGCAAAAAAAGGCTTCTGCGGTTGAAACTTGGGCAGAAAGTTTAGGGGCTGTTGCCGTTTTGAAAATCCCCCTTGAAATGCCGGGAACACCAGTAAAATTCATATGGCCGTTGATGCCTGTGGTCTTCCTATTCATTTCTCAGTGACAGGCGGCGAAGTTCATGACTGTAAAGAAGCACCGAAATTAGTTGCAGAGCTCCCAAAAGGTGACTATATAGTTGCTGACAGAGGCTATGACAGTGAAGCATTACGTCTTCAAATTAAAGACAAAGGGGCTGTTCCTGTTATCCCAAGAAAAAAAGAATTCAACTCGGGGAAATGATGAAATGGATTGGTGTCTCTACAAATATCGCCATCTCGTTGAAAATGTGTTTGCAAGACTTAAGCATTTCAGAGCGATCGCCACGCGATATGACAAACTCAAACGAAATTTTGAAGGCTCTATCGCTCTGGCTTGCGCCTTTTATGGTTACCTATGTGAAATGGCAACAGCCCCTAGACCTGGAAGTCCATTTTTTTTTTGATGAATGCAGTGCAATTCAGGCAAGGTCAACATATCCGATTTCATCTGAAAGCAGCGGCGACACCCAACATTATTTGTTACTGGAAGTAATTTTACCGCACGGCCATTTATGTCGCAGGCAAAGCACCGGCTTGGTGGCTGGTGCCACCAGAGCAGGATGCACACTATACCGACTATATCAACCACCTGCTGACCAATCGCTTTATTTCCGATCAAGATATTATTGATTTTGGTGGCCTAGACAAGGTACCCGCCGATGAGTTTATCAGCGCCACCCTGTGGCATATTTATAAATCGCTGAATTCACCGTATAAATCATTATTGAAATTATTTTTAATGGAAGCTTACGCCAGTGAATACCCAGACACCGGCTGGCTGGCTAATCAAATCAAACGCTCTGTCTATGTCGGTAATATGGATTTTGACGCATTAGACCCGTATTTCCTGATCTATCAGAAAGTCGAAAACTACCTCAGGCTAGTGCGCTCCCAAAAACGCCTTGCCCTGGCGCGCGAATGTTTTTATCTGAAAATCATGGGCTCAGCGCCCAACCTGTTACCGGCTGCCGCTAAATGTCAACCAACCTGTCGCATTTTTTGCAATAATTTACGAAATGAATTTTATTAAGCTGCTTGACATTCTGTTGTGTTGAAATTTTCCTTATCCGGATTAAGATAAACATGGCCAATGGGCGTTAAATTTCGTGTTTGTCGTCCATTCCATCGCTCTGGATTGTCTCTTTTTGCTTGCTCGATGACTCGTTTTCTTTTTCGAGTACGGCGCTGTCTAAGCCGTTATGGCGTTGGTTGGGTGTTACAAACTTGAGCGCACTGTGTTGATGTTCATTGTTGAACCAACAAACGAAAGCTTCAACCCAGTTCCTGGCTTCGCTTAATGTTTTAAAAGGGTTTTCTGGAAAGGTATGATGATATTTGACTGTTTTAAATAACGATTCTGAATAAGGATTATCATTACTGACACGAGGTCTGCTGAACGACGTGGCAATGTCTAAATCGACCAATTTGGCCCTTAATGTTGCGCCTTTCATCGGACTGCCGTTGTCAGAATGTATCACCAATTGCTTTTTGTCGATGTTTTCCCGGCGAGCGATATCTTCGATCAAATCAGCAGCGTGTGCGCTTGATTCGGCATCATGAACTTGCCAGCCTACGATTTTCCGACTATAGATGTCCATCACCATGTAGAGGTAAAAATACTGCCCTTTGACGGGGCTTAATAAATACGTAATATCCCACGAGTAGATTTGATTGGCCTGTGTGGCTTTGAGTGACTGCGGTTTATTATGCTGACCTGCGGCTCCTTTAGCTCTGTGCTTAAGCTGGTTGTGGGCTTTCATGACACGATAAAAGGTTGATTCTGATGCGAGATAGCAGCCCAAATCCAATAACCTCGGAACGATTTGATGCGGCGTTAAAGCGCTGTATTCCGGTTTATTAATCACGGTGATGATTTCTTGCTTGATGGCCTCGGATAATTGATTGTGCACAGGCGCTGTATTGTGCAGTCGTAGGTCTTCTGAGAGTCCTTCTCCCCGGTTCCAACGCTGATAGGTTCGAGCTGATATACCCACCAGTTCACAGGCTAATTTCTGCCGCGCTCCATTGTCAACGGCTTCATCAATGAGTGCGCTGTAGTGTTGGCGATCTGAGTAGGCGATTAATCGGCCGCCTTTTCCCCCAGATCGCTTGGCACTTTTTGATAACACCAGTAAAGCCGCTGTTTCTGATAACGCTTTCTCTTTGCGGTTTAGCTCCTTATGCAAACGCTTGTTTTCTTGTTTGAGTTTTGTTTGCGCCTGTTTATATACGGATTCTGTTGATTTAGATTCTGACAAAAATTCCGCTTTCCAGGTATTTAGATGATGTAAGTAGATGCCTTGTTCACGACAATAGGCGCTAGCCTGATCATCGGTGAGATGATGACAATGAACAATGGCTTCAAAACGTTCTACTGTATTCCAATCTTGAGGGCTTTTTTTCTTTTGACATGTTTGACTCTGTTTTTTCGAGTTGATTTTTCTTAGCTAACCGAATCCATTTTTTGAAGTGTGGAGTAACCCACACCTAAAGTAACTGCAATTTGCTTTAGCGATTGTTCTGGTCTTCTGGATAATGCTTTTTCTACTGATTGTACTTTAAATTCTTGGCTAAATACGCTCATTTTTGTCTCCTGATTTAAAATTTCCTAGGCGACAGGTATGTTGACATAGGGGGCGGTTATCGAGAAGCTGAAGCTGCCGCCAGGCATTTTGAAGAAAGCTTGGAAAAATTCCGCCAGCGTTATCAGGATAATCCTGGAAAATTAGCCCAGCTGTCTCATTTAGACAAGGTCTTTAAACACTATTATCAAGAAGGTCAAACGATGGCCAAAGTTTATGTCACAGAAGGTCTTGAAGCGGGTAACCGAATCATGGAAAGTTTTGATGAACAATCTGAACAAATCACTCAACTGGTCGGGCAGCTAAAAACAGAGCATGTCAAACAGGCGATCGAGCTGACCGATCAGGTTACAGAACAAACCTGGTGGGCCTCAACCCTAGGCAGTTATTTGTTAGCCGTGATAATCGCTGTCTACTATGCAATATCGACCGCTAATCGATTGTATGGGCAATTAGGCATTGATCCTTTTTATGTCAGGGGAATCGCCAAGGAAATTGCTCAGGGTAATTTACAACGGGACATCCACCTAGAAGACGGTGATAACAGCAGCTTACTGTTCGCGATAAAAACCATGCAGGGCAATCTCAAGCAAGTGATTCGCCAAATCATACAAGGTGCTGAACAAATCAAAACTGCTTCCGACCAGTTAATGCAGGCATCACAGATCATTGCCTCCAGTTCTGACACCCAAAATCAATATGCCTTGACAACAGCCTCAGCAATGGAACAAATGACCGCCAGCATTCGTGAAATTTCCAGCAAAACCACGCTTTCTGCCGAGCAGGCATTACAGGCCGGCCAGGTTGCCGATGAAGGCTATACCGTGGTGAATGACGCTGTAGAAGAAATGCAAGAAATTGCCGATGCGGTCTCAGAATCATCCCGGATTATCGGGCAATTGAGTGAAAGTTCCCAGCAAATTTCAGACGTGGTCGAGGTGATTAACCAAATTGCGACCCAAACTAATTTATTGGCGCTCAATGCGGCCATTGAAGCTGCCCGCGCAGGTGAGCAGGGACGGGGATTTGCAGTGGTTGCCGATGAGGTTCGAAGCCTGGCGGAAAGAACATCACAATCAACCCAGGAAGTGGCTAAAATTATTGAAGAAATTCAAAACAACGCGGCCGAGGCTGTAATCAGTATGGAAAAAGGCCGCAAAAATGTTACCGAAGGGGTTGAAAAAGCCCAAAAAGCAGGCAGTAGCATGACGACAATTAAGGAAAACACCGATACGGTAGCCAGCTCGGTAACCGATATTTCCAATGCAATGGAGCAACAAAATACCGTCGTCACAGAAGTTTCCCGGGATGTAGATAAAATTTCTGAGTTAGTGCAGGAAAACAATAATTCAGTCAACGAATTAGCTTCAACGATCTCTCAGCTCAAAAAAATGGCCGATGACCTGAATAACGCCATTGGAAAATTTAAAGTTTGAGCTGTACCTGAATCGGTTCTTTCTATGCCGATTCAGGTTTTGTTTCCCGAGCAGCCATCAAATAAATTGGAACAGTGACAAATTTTGTACCTTGGCAAAAGCTTGTTGCGAGGCTTGCAGCGCCAGGGTTTCCTGATTGAATTGACTGATGGCGCTGGCATAATCTAAATCTTTTAATCTAGATTTAGCCGTCTCCATATCCAGCAGATAATCGGCGTGCGCATTTTGTTGTTTTTCGATCAAATTAAGCCGTGCGCCGACCGACGACTCGGTGGTGATCATTTTCTGAAGATAAGGCTCGAGCTGGCCTAATGTCGCAGCCGAGGGGTGCCTGCGCGCAATTGGGCGGTAAAGGTTTGAATCACATCAAACACGCTATCGGCCGAAGTATTAGGGGCTGTTGCCATTTCACATAGGTAACCATAAAAGGCGCAAGCCAGAGCGATAGAGCCTTCAAAATTTCGTTTGAGTTTGTCATATCGCGTGGCGATCGCTCTGAAATGCTTAAGTCTTGCAAACACATTTTCAACGAGATGGCGATATTTGTAGAGACACCAATCCATTTCATCATTTCCCCGAGTTGAATTCTTTTTCTTGGGATAACAGGAACAGCCCCTTTGTCTTTAATTTGAAGACGTAATGCTTCACTGTCATAGCCTCTGTCAGCAACTATATAGTCACCTTTTGGGAGCTCTGCAACTAATTTCGGTGCTTCTTTACAGTCATGAACTTCGCCGCCTGTCACTGAGAAATGAATAGGAAGACCACAGGCATCAACGGCCATATGAATTTTACTGGTGTTCCCGGCGACAGATTTCCCTATCGCTGTTTCTTGTTCACAGGCCGCACCACTACTATGCTGATGTGCTTTCACAATACTCCCATCAATAAATTCCCATTCCAGGTCTGGATCAACAACCAAGGCGTTAAAAATACCATCAGTTTTTTCTTTACGAGACCAGTCATTGAATCGTTTATATACCGCATTCCAATTACCAAAAGCCGTGGGTAAATCTCTCCAGGGACAACCTACTCGCAAGCGATAAAAAATACCTTCGACTGTTTTTCGAAGACAAGGTTTGTCATAAATTCCCATTTTCAACATAATTATCTTCAGTTTCTCCCAAAGTTCATCCGTAAGCATTTGTCGGGGCATAGTTTGCTTGTTTTTGAGTCAAAATAAACAATCTATGTGGCGGAGTTATTGAATTTCAAGGGGATTTTCAAAACGGCAACAGCCCCTAGTTGTCGGGCCAAAAACGCTGTTACCTGGGTCGCCATCGGCCACAGTCAACCCGTCATTGATCTGGATTTGGCGCTGATTGCTATCGCCTTGATAAACAAATGGTGTACCCGCTTGAAACGGAACTTGCTGACTCATCATGCCGGCAAACAAATACTCGCCATTAGCGTTTTGGGTGTTGGCCAGACTCAGCAACTGCGCGCCCATTTGATCGATTTCATCGGCAATCGTATCGCGATCGGCTTGATTATTGATGCCATTCAACCCTTGCAAACCTAAGTCTTTAATCCGGTTCATAACATCCAGCGCACTTTTCAAGGTTGTTTCCTCCAGCCCCAAACGTTGCTGAGCGGCATCCAGATTGTCCTGAAATTGTTTGACCTGATCAATGCGCTGCTGAAATGCCATCACCTGCGCATTATCCAGGGGCGCTTCGCTGGGTTTTAGATATTTTTCACCGGACGCTAGGGGCTGTTGCCGTTTTGAAAATCCCCCTTGAAAAGATTTACCCACGGCTTTTGGTAATTGGAATGCGGTATATAAACGATTCAATGACTGGTCTCGTAAAGAAAAACTGATGGGTATTTTTAACGCCTTGGTTGTTGATCCAGACCTGGAATGGGAATTTATTGATGGGAGTATTGTGAAAGCACATCAGCATAGTAGTGGTGCGGCCTGTGAACAAGAAACAGCGATAGGGAAATCTGTCGCCGGGAACACCAGTAAAATTCATATGGCCGTTGATGCCTGTGGTCTTCCTATTCATTTCTCAGTGACAGGCGGCGAAGTTCATGACTGTAAAGAAGCACCGAAATTAGTTGCAGAGCTCCCAAAAGGTGACTATATAGTTGCTGACAGAGGCTATGACAGTGAAGCATTACGTCTTCAAATTAAAGACAAAGGGGCTGTTCCTGTTATCCCAAAAAAAAGAATTCAACTCGGGGAAATGATGAAATGGATTGGTGTCTCTACAAATATCGCCATCTCGTTGAAAATGTGTTTGCAAGACTTAAGCATTTCAGAGCGATCGCCACGCGATATGACAAACTCAAACGAAATTTTGAAGGCTCTATCGCTCTGGCTTGCGCCTTTTTATGGTTACCTATGTGAAATGGCAACAGCCCCTAATTTCAATTGCGACTGATTGACTTTGTTTTGTTGCAACAACACCGCATTCAACCCCAGTTGATGGCTCCAGGCTGTTGAAATTTTCATAATGCCTCCTTATCCAACCGCATTGATCAGCGTGTCAAAAATCGTTTTTGTGGTCGCAATCGATTGTGCTGAAGCTTGATAGGCCTGCTGCAATTTAATCAGCTCGGCCGCCTCTTCATCCAGATTGACCCCGGAAATATTACTCATTTGTTCTTTGGCATTGTTCAGCAACACCTCCTGCGCCGAGCGACCGATTTTGGCCGACTGCGTTTTATTGCCGACATCGGTTATCAGTTGCGTAAATTGATCCTTGAAGCTGGCAGTCCCTTTGATCATGCCTTTTTGTTGTTCCAGCGCCGCCAATGCCAGCGCATTACGGTTATCCCCCGGCAGTGGGCCACCAGCGCTGTTCAGACTACTGGCCGCTGCAATCTTGCGCGGATCAGTCAAGGCAACACCGACTGATTCGGCAGCCGCATACGTTGGCCGAATTAAAAATTCATCGCCGACAGCGGGCGCAGTACCAATTGAAATACTGATACCCGGCAAGGTGTCAGGCAATGTAGCGACCAGATTCCCCCCAACATTGTTTAACGAGATAACCGAATTATCTGACAAGCGTTTAAGGCTATAACTAGGACCTACGCCCACGCTGAGCTGGTAATCGCTGTTGTCGATAAGGCTTATTGCATTGCTGTCGAAAGTCACATTGATCGTGCCGGTGTTGCCGACAGGTGCTTGTACCGGCACTGTAGCAATACCGGAAAACAAGTCGCTACCGGCAACTCCGTTCAGATCAAACCCTGCCGCATGTTGTTTATTCACTTCCAATACAAAACTGGCCGCTAATTGCCCTAATGATTGTTGCGCCGGTGTCAACAGGTCATCCCGAAAACGGATCAAGCCTGACAATTTACCCCCAGATAATTGCGGCGTAATATCGGTAAATGTACCAGTTGACGGGTCTTTAACGCCAATTTGCAATTTTTCACTATCCAACGGCGATTGTTGAACACTAACAGGCATTGCACCATTAGATAACACCAACGGCTGGCCTTGGCCGATAAAAACATTCAATACATTGTTTCCTCCAGGCACTACGGATACATCAATGACTTCTGATAACTTACTGATCAGTAAATCACGCTGGTCCAGTAGATCATTGGCTTTGTAACCGACATTGGCAGCGGAGCTTTGTTCAGCTATTTTCTTGTTCAGGTTGGCAATCGACTTGGCATAGCTGTTAATATTCTGCACAGCACCTTTAATATCCTGATTGACCTGCGCCCTCAATTCCTTCAGCCGGCTTTGTATGGTGGAAAAGCGGCTGGTTAAAGTCGTCGCCTCTGATAACAGGGTTTGCCGCGCCGGTATCGAGGTCGGATCATTGGCGACATCATTCATGGCATTGAAAAATTGTTTCATCGCTGGCATGACTGACGTGTCTTGACTGGCCATCAGGTTATCGACCTGCTCAGCCATCACATAATATTGGTCAGAATCGTTAAATGCCGCTTGACTGGAGCGCAGCTGGCGGGTGGTAAATTCATCATATTGCCGAGCAATATCGGTAATATGCACACCCTTACCCACAAATCCACCGCCGGTGCGTTGCGCTGCGTTCGTACCCAACTCAACCCGTTGCCGACTGTAACCTTCGGTATTAACATTAGCAATATTATGACTGACAGTTTGTAAAGACCGTTGCAAGGTGTTTAGCCCTGAAACGGCCGTGTCTAAAATACCTGATGCCATAATCGTTACCTTTTAGTTCATTGCCAACCGGGTTGCCCCTTTATACACCCGCATGACTTTGCGGGCGTATTCAGGGTCTGTTGCATAACCGGCTTTTTGTAATTCATGCATATATTGTTCCGGATTTGACGAAACCTTCAATGCCTGTTGATAACGCGGGTTGTTTTTAATAAACCGCGCATAATCCATAAAGCTTTGCCGCCAGGAGCCATACGATCTGAACTTAGCCTTTTGTTTATGCGGTATTCCACGTTCAAATTCCAGCGTCACTTTCTCGACGCTTTCGCCTTTCCAATATTTATCGGCCTTGATATTAAACAAATTAAAACTACTACGACCATCGGCATGGGTTAGCACGCCTTTCCCCCAACCTGTCTCCAGCGCCGCTTGTGCTAACAATACCCCCGCATCGACACCGAGCTCATTAGCAGCCTGTTCAGCAAAGGGGCGTAAGTGTTCTACAAACTGCTGTCGATTATTGATAGGTGGATTGCCTGTTGAGGTAATGCTTTTACTCTGTTCAGTTTTATTCTCAGTGTGTACTGCATTACTCTGCCCCCGGGCCTGCAGTGGCCGCCGCAAATAGTCTTCCACCCCCAGCGTCGCATTCTGTTCTTGGGCTTTTGGGCTGAGCTGTTTGACGATCAAGTCCGCCAAGCCGATACCAGGTTTGGCAGACAGATGAACTGCCAATTGCTGATCGTACATATCCTGAAAGAATTTACTCTGATCACTATCCATAATGCCATCGGCTAATTTTGCCTGGCGCATGCTTTTTAGCACCATACTAAGAAAAATAGACTCGAACTGGGCGGCAACTTTTTGCAGGGCGGCAGGATCATGTTTCCGAGCCGCTGTTTTCAATTTGGCCAACCCTGAAAAATCGGTATAAACCTCGGCATCCTGTAGTTTCATGTCTCTTTACCCGCTTAAATCACAATCAATTCGGCCCGCAACGCGCCAGCGGCTTTCAGCGCTTCCAGAATTGCCACTAAGTCACTGGGTGCTGCCCCCACAGCATTGACTGCTTTGACGATTTCATCTAATGACACACCAGGGTTAAAGACAAACATATGATTTGCCCCTTCCTCTTCAACCTTGACCTCAGATTGTGGCGTAACCGTGGTTTGTCCTTGCGCTAGCGGATTCGGCTGACTGACTTGCGGGTTTTCGCTGATAGTGACCGTCAAACTGCCATGCGAAACCGCCGCAGGCTGCACTCGCACCTTGCTGTTGATAATCACCGTTCCCGAGCGTGAATTCACGATCACTCGAGCCGGTGCATCATCTGGCAATACATTCAGATTTTCGACCAAGGATGCAAACATCACCCGCTGCGACCTGTCCGCTGGGGCACTCACCCGCACCGAGGTCGCATCAATGGCATGCGCTGCACCTTCGCCCAATTTTTGGTTAATGGCACGAACCATACGGGTTGCGGTGGTAAAGTCTGGATTATGCAAATTAAAGATGAGTTCATTGGCATTTTCGAATGGCGTCGCCACTGTTCTTTCAACTGTTGCTCCACTCGGAATTCGGCCAACAGTCGGGTTATTCACCGTAATATTAGAGCCATCTGCACCTGATGCACTCAAACCACCGACCACTAGATTCCCTTGCGCCATAGCATAAACCTTACCATCGACACCTTTTAATGGACTCAGTAACAAGGTTCCTCCACGCAAGCTTTTAGCATCACCGATTGACGATACAGTCACGTCAATAGTTTGTCCCGGCTTAGCAAAAGGTGGCAATTCTGCACTCAATGCCACCGCGGCAATATTTTTTGCTTTTGGATCAATTCCAGGTGGCAAACGCAAACCTAATCGAGTCAACATATTGGCCAGGGTTTGGCCAGTAAATTCAGTTTTATCGCCTGATTTTGGCAATCCCACGACTAAACCATAGCCCACTAACTGGTTACTGCGAACACCGGCCATTGAAGCTAAGTCTTTGATTCGTTCAGCCAATACCCATTCGCTGCACAAAAACAGCATCAAAAAAACTATACATCGTCGCTTCATCACGGCTCTCCTTAAAATGGAAAAATGGGACTCAAAAAGAAGCGGGCTAGCCATCCCACCTTGCTGGAATCAGCAATACTGCCTTCGCCGGTATACATGATGGTGGCATCTGCAACCTGGGTTGACAATACGGTATTATCCGCAGCAATATCTTCCTGCCTGACTATGCCGGATACCCGAATAAATTCATCACCATCATTCAGCGTCATTCGCTTCTCGCCCCGGACTTTCAAATTACCATTGGGCAATACTTGAACGACGGTGACAGAAATATTCCCGGTTAGGGTGTTGTTCTGTTGCGCCTGCCCTTCTCCTTGGAATCGATGTGTCGATTTCATTTTGGTTTCCAAGTCATGTCCTAGCAAAGCTTGACTGGCAACTCCCCATAATGTGGGGGCTGTCACCGAAACCGAGTTGTCCTTGGCAGCATCCAGACTGGCCTGTTTTTTAGCTTGGGTATTTTCTTGCAACACAATAGTAAGAATATCGCCGACCCGTCTGGCAACACGATTCTCAAACAGTCTGACATCATAACCAGCCTGGTAAATCGAACCGGTATTTTGTACCGGCGGCCTTAAATCACTGGCCTGTACCGGTGCAAAGTCCGGGTCACGCTTGGGCAAGCTGCCCCCACACGCCGTCAACAGCAATGCTATCAGTACAATACCTATCGTCTTAATGTTCATAGCATGACCTGCTTGTATCGCACTAGAGTTGCTGGGTAATAAAGGACAACATTTGGTCGGTTGTCGAAATCGCCTTCGAATTCATTTCATACGCCCTTTGTGTCTCGATCATATTGACCAATTCCTCGACCACATTGACGTTAGAGGTTTCCAATGAACCTTGAAATAAAGGCCCGTATTCATTCTCACCCGGATTACCAATAACCGGCGCACCGCTGGAAACCGACTCTCGATACAGGTTTTCTCCAACAGGCTCTAAGCCGGTTGGATTAACAAAGTCAGCTAATTGAATCTGGCCTAGCTGAACGGGTGTTGCATTGCCGGGCTGCAAGGCTGATACCGTGCCATCGCGGCCGATAGTGAGTGACATGGTATCCGGCGGCACCGTAATCGCAGGTTGTAATTCAAGACCACCAGAGGTCACGATTTGTCCAGTCGAGCTGAGTTTAAACTCACCATTCCGGGTATAGTTAATATCCCCATTGGGCATCAGTATCTGAAAAAAACCACGCCCGCTGATCGCAACATCCAGGGAGTTTTCCGTCTGTTGGAGATTGCCTTGGGTGTGAATTTTTTCCGTGGCGACAGTTCTGACCCCGGTGCCTAGCTGTAACCCTGAGGGGAGTTCAGTATTCTGTGTGGATTGTGCACCGACCTGGCGAATATTCTGATACACCAGGTCTTCGAACAAGGGTCTGGATTTTTTAAACCCCGTGGTATTGACGTTGGCGAGATTATTGGAAATCACCGCCATTCTGGTTTGTTGGGCATCGAGGCCGGTTTTGGCCACCCATAAAGCTCTTTCTGTCATAACACCCTCCTGATGACGTTTTTTTGTCTTATCAAGAGTGATGCAGTTTCTATGCCATTTGCATCAACTTTGCTGAAACACTGGCATTTTCATCAGCATTTTTCATCACTTTGGTTTGCAACTCAAAATGCCGCGCTAATTCGATCATCGATACCATGGCTTCAATGGTATTAACATTACTGCCTTCTAATGCCCCTTGGACCAGGCTGACATCGGCGCTAGCTGGCACAGATGCTCCTGCTTTGGCATACATCAGACCATCGAGTCCTTTCTCCAGCGCCTGAGGTTCGGGCTTAACCAGCTTTATCCTGTCAGCTACAACCAGGGTCGCCGCATTGCTACCTAACGGTACAATACTGATGGTGCCATCACGACCAATCTCAAGCTTATCGTACGGCGGAATGGCAATCGGCCCATCATCCCCTAAAACCGGCAAACCGGCCTCAGTTTGCAATTGGCCTTGTGGTGAAATCTTCAAATTCCCTGAGCGGGTATAGGCTTCTTGGCCATCCTTGCCTAAAACTGCCAGCCAGCCAGCCCCTTTTATGGCTACATCCAGATTGCGCCCAGTCGTTTGTAAAGCCCCCATACTCATATCCGTCGCGGGGCGCTCGGTCATAGCATAAACCCGGGTCGGATAACCCGGGCCAAATACCGGCATGCTGCGAAATTGATGTAGATCCGACTTGAAGCCCGTGGTCTGACTGTTCGCCAAATTATTGGCATTGGCCGTTTGCGCCAGTAAAGTTTGCTTGGCGCCACTCATTGCAATAAAGAGACTACGATCCATGAGCTTTTCTCCTGGGCTTAAATATTCAGAATACTCTGAATAATCTGATTTTCAGTGGTAATAGTCTTGGCATTGGCCTGATAGGCTTGCTGAGCGACAATCAAATTAACCAACTGCTTTGACAATTCAACATTAGATGCCTCAAGCGAACCCGATTGAATCACCCCAAAATTATTGGAGCCAGGTTGCCCCGAAACCGGATCGCCGGAACCGGCATTTTGTCCCCAAGTGGTATCACCTAGCTTGGACAAGCCTTGCGGATTTGAGAAGCGACTTAATGCCACCTGTCCCAATGTTTTAGAACCGCCATTACTGAACCGAGCAAAAATCACCCCTTCATCATCGATATCGATACCGGTTAACTGTCCGGCAGGCAAGCCATTCTGATTAAGCTCATTGACACTGAACTTTTGATTGAACTGAGTTGAACCAAAATAACTAAGCTTGCTGATGTCAATATCGCTGGCCCCAGTAGCTGGCGTAATCGCATAAGGTGCTAAATCGAATAGCCCATCCACGACGCCAGTAGTTGTGTTCACTGGTGCTTTTAGATTGCCGACCGCATCAAATTTCAATTCCCCAAAAGCATTACCGTTTTGTAAAGTCACTGCATTACCATCAATATAATGATAAACCCTCCAGGTCGGATCACCGGCAACCACGCCTTTATTGACAAAATAAGTGGTAAAAATATGCGACGTCCCAAATGAATCATACACAGTGGCCGACGTCTGACTCGTATAGGTATTGACATTTGTTTTGTCAAAAGGCGTGACCGCGGCGGGGGCTTTACTAGCATCAAGATTTACCACAATACTAAGCTCATCTGTTGCACGCGGCTGACCGGCAATGGTATTAATTTGGATAGGTTGCATCACGCCAGTACTGAAGCCATCGGCTACGGTATTACCATTTGGCCGGTAGGCCAGTAATGCCTGCCCCTGATTGTTAACAATATAGCCGTCCTTGTCGAGTTTGAACTCCCCTGCCCGCGTATAAGAACGATTGTTCACATCAGTAGGGCTGGCCGCCAAGCTAAAAAAACCCTCACCACTGATCGCCAAATCAAGACTGTTATCGGTAAAATTCAGATTTCCCTGGTTAAATTGTTGCGCCACATTGGAAACCCTTACACCCGACCCTGCCGTGATTGAGCTCACTCCACCCAGACTTGCTGCATAAACATCGGCAAACTCAGTCCGTGACTTTTTAAAGCCTGTCGTGTTGGCATTGGCAATATTATTCCCGGTTACCGCCAGATTCTTAGATGCAGCCGCTAGACCGCTTAATGCTGTACTAAATCCCATCGCTCACCTACCTTACAAAATTTGTTTGATTTGACTGAATTTGACTGAACCGAGACCTTGCAGATTAACCTTTAAGCCCTGGCTACCTTGATTCAAACTGACGCTTTCCACTTTGGATTTTATATGTGTTTGCAATACCGTATTCTGCTTTCCGATTTTAGCCTCGACTTTAACCTGATAAACGCCAGGGTTTGCCAATTCATTATTGTCGGTCACTCCATCCCAACTGAATGCCATATCACCCTGAGCCTGGGAGCCTAAATCAATGGTCCGAATCGTCTCACCCGTCGTCGGGTCTGAAATCTTCAAAACCACAGAGCTGGCTGACTCAGGCAGTGTCACGCTACCGGAAATCGTGCCACCAGCGGCGAGCAAGCCTTCTGTTGCCGGAGCGGCAACATATCGCCCCACAAGACTTGCCGCCTGCAAAGTCTGGCCGGAGCTGACAGAGTCTGCAAAATCCTTAAACGATTTTTGCAAATCTTGAATGCCGGAAACAGCACTAAATTGCGCCATTTGTCCTAAAAAATCACCATTATCCATCGGTTTTAATGGGTCTTGATGAGTTAATTGCGTCGTCATCAGCTCTAAAAATTGTTCTTGCTGTAAAGTCGCTTCTTTAGGTTTATTTTTATCAACAGTTGCTAAACCTAACTCTTTATATTGACTGAGGGCATCGATAGACATGACTAATCTCCTATTGTCCCATTCTCAAAGTCTGCAGCATTAACTGCTTAGCCGTATTCAGCACTTCGACATTATTCTGATAGGATCGTGATGCCGACATCATATTAGCCATCTCTTCCACCGTATTGACATTCGGTTTATAGATATAACCATTTTCATCCGCCATCGGATGATTAGGCGCATATTCCATCACGGGTGGTGCCTGGTTTTCGACTACGCCTTTGATCATCACGCCGCTGGCCGCCTGCTGTGTATCCAATAAATTTTTGAGTTCGGCAGCAAACACCGGTTGTCTGGATTTATAAACCTGATCAATGCTACTGCTTACACTATTGGCATTGGAGATATTGCTAGCAACTAGGTTTAAACGTAAGTTCTGTGCATTCATACCACTGCCGGCAATATCAAAGATTTTCATGGTCATGTTTACTCTCCTTTAATCGCCGTCATCAATCCAGAAAATTTGCCATTGATAAACCGCAGACTAGCTTGATACTGCACTGCATTTTCCGCGTATTTCGCTTGTTCGATGTGCTCTTCAACGGTATTGCCATCTAACGATGCCTGTTGGGGATTGCGGTATTTCAATTCCGCGCCAAGCCATTGTTGGTCGGGGGCAATATGCCCTTGCCGGGTGGTTTCCAGATTGATATGAGAAGATTGCTGCCGTAAAACCGCTTTGAAATCCAGATCCCGCGCCTTATAGTCAGGCGTATCGGCATTCGCCAGATTGGCGGCTAAAAGTTCGCTGCGTTTTTCCCGCAGCATCAACGCATCAGGATGAAGACCTAAAGCCGATTGAAAGTCAATTGCCATAACTGTCACCATTTTGTCTTTTTACAAAATGACAAGCAGTTTATGTACCAACTTTTAGGGAAAATTTAAAAATAAGGATAACTGCTCACCCGGTTA
>NZ_JAEHGD010000002.1:0-6435 GCF_016097405.1 methane-oxidizing endosymbiont of Gigantopelta aegis | reverse complement strand
GCTGTGATGTATGTAAATTTTAGGGTTAAAATACAAATTGCGTAACATCAGTTAATAACTGAATGAATCCAGATCAGTCAATGGAATTAAACGATACAAACTATCACTCTGTGTGCTCTGTGATCTCTGTGTCGATAAAAGATAGAGGCCAGAGATGACTTTTTCTTTCACGGTAATGATGAAGGAATGAGATTGAAGAGCCGCTGCGTAACATCAGTTAAAACTTTGGCGGGTAATGACTTTGACTAAATAAGGTGTTGTGTAATAATCCGGTCATTCCAAAAGGTTATCCTTACATTTTTCGATGTGCTGCGACAACCGTATTTTTATCAGCAACCAAACAGGCAGGATTGAATGTCAAAAGACAGTTTATCTATTAGGCATAACCGCACCGGGAAGACGGTTGAATATCCCTTGCTACAAGGCACATTAGGTAAGGAAACGGTTGATATTCGTGCCATTCACAAAGACTTAGATTGCTTTACTTACGATCCGGGATTTACCGCAACGGCCAGTTGCAAAAGCCATATTACGTTTATTGATGGTGATAAAGGCGTGTTGTTGTATCGCGGGTATCCGATCGAACAATTAGCTGAGCACTGTAATTATCTAGAAGTGGCTTATTTGTTGATGAATGGCGAGTTGCCGAATGCGACTCAATTACAAGATTTTTCTTTAGAAGTAGCCCATCGCTCCATGGTGCATGAATCCCTGCGCAATTTTTTTGATGGTTTTAGTTATGATGCGCATCCTATGGCGATGCTGGTAGGGGTAGTGGGTTCGTTGTCGGCCTTTTATCATAGTGAATTGAATATGAAAGACCCTGAACATCGTAGGGTCTGTGCGGTTCGGATGATCGCTAAAATGCCAACTATCGCTGCAGCCTCTTATCGACATTCGGTAGGTAAGCCGTTTGTTTATCCCCGACTTGATTTAGGCTATTGTGAAAACTTTCTGAATATGATGTTTTCGCGTTCCTCCCCTAACTATATCGACCCGAACTATTCAGTCGACCCCATTGAGAAAAAAGCACTTAATCTGTTGCTGATTTTACATGCCGATCATGAACAAAATGCCAGCACATCGACCGTTCGACTCACTGGCAGTACGGGCGCTAACCCTTATGCCTGTATTGCCGCGGGTATTGCCGCGCTTTGGGGGCCTGCGCATGGCGGTGCCAATGAAGCCGTGTTACGAATGCTGAAACAAATTGGCAGTGTGGACAGAATTCCTGAATTTATCGCCCGAGCCAAAGATAAAGACGATCCGTTTCGACTGATGGGTTTTGGTCATCGGGTGTATAAAAATTTCGATCCGCGGGCGACAATCATCCGTCAAACCTGCTATGAAGTGCTGGAAAACAGCAATCGGCAAGATCCTTTGTTTGAATTGGCGCTGGCGCTGGAAGAATACGCCTTGAAAGATGAATACTTCATCGAGCGTAAACTATATCCTAATGTCGATTTCTATTCCGGCGTCATTTATCGTGCGCTGAACATTCCGGAAGAAATGTTTACCGTTATGTTCGCTATTGCCAGAACCTCGGGCTGGTTGGCACATTGGCTGGAAATGATGGCCGATCCATCTACCCCTATCGGTCGCCCCAGACAATTATACTTAGGGCCTGAACAACGCAATATCATTCCTATTGATGCACGCTGATACGCATTGTTGATTAAAAATATATTGAGGTGAAACTTGGAAACGATTTACAAATTAACCTTGGCAGATGCCAAACGTATTGCCCATGCCGCAGAAATGGAAGCAAAAATGAATAACTGGGAGGTGGTTATCGCGATTGTCGATCATGGGGGACATTTAATTTATTTACAACGCGATAATGCGCAATTAGGCAGTATTGATGTGGCTATTGGTAAAGCTAAAACAGCTTTATTGTTTCGCTGTCCGACCAAGGCCTTGGAAAAAATGGTAGTGGGTTAAATCTGTATTTATGCTAGGAACAGTAGAATAAGAAAGTGATTTATTGCATAATTCCCTCATGAAATATTATCAAGCAATCGCCTGCCCAAACTGTACTAATACTCAACTGATGAAATCAGGCAGAAGCGATGGTGGTGTACAGCGATATCGTTGCCAGACTTCAGACTGCCCAACCAACACTTTCATGTTGGAATATTGTTACAAAGCCTGTGAATTTGGAATCCAAGAAAAAATTGTCGAAATGGCTATCAATAGTAGTGGCACTCGAGACACAGCACGGGTTCTTAAAATCAATAAAAACACAGTGACCCGCACTTTAAAAATAAAGAAAACAGTCTTGTTCAGGTGAACCCTCTTTTTCAGACCTTTGATCAAGGGAAACCATTGGAGGTCAGGTTAGAGCAGGTCTGCTGTGAAGAGGCCGAAGTGGATGAACAGTGGTCTTTGTAGGCAATAAAGCAATCAACGCTGGCTATGGCACGCTGTTGATCATAAAACCAACACGGTACTCGCTTATGTTTTGGCAAGCGTAAGGACATTGTTTTCAAAGAATTAAAAGCGTTACTTAGCCCTTTAAATATTGGCCGTTATTACACCGATGACTGGGGGCTTATGAGCGTCATCTTGATGCTGAGATACATGAAATAGGGAAGAGAAATACCCAAAAAATTGAACGAAAAACCTGAATTTTAGAACATGGATCAAACGATTGACCCGTCGAACAATCTGTTTCTCTAAGCTAGAAAAAATGCATGATATTGTGATTGGTTTGTTAATAAATAAGGTAGAATTTGGCAGAAACATCCATGCATAAACACAGATTTAACCCACTACCGATTTTTTATCAAGTGCTTTTATAAGCGCAGCGTATAAAGCTCAATTAATTGTTAACGCTGAGGTGTATCATGAATGAAGATAAGCGTCCGTTGTCACCGCATTTGCAAGTCTATCGTTTGCCGTTGACCGGCATTATTTCTATTACTCATCGAATGACCGGCGTATTGCTGTCTTTAGGCATCGTTATGATGGTTTCGATTTTCGTTATCCTGGCTCAGGGAGAGCAGGCTTATAGTACATTGCAGATAACCTTAAATCTGTTTGGGGTACAAGTGGCCTTATGGGGTTTTATCTATGCCTTGTTTTTTCATTTATGTCATGGTGTTCGGCATTTGATTTGGGATGCAGGTATGGGCTTTGAACGTGATGACATGAATCGTTATGCCGTGATCGAACTGATTGCTTCTGTCATTTTGACAGGGTTTGTTTTCATATTTTTCCAAGGATAAATCATGCGCTATCAATCCGAATTGGCACGCGCCCAAGGGATGGGATCGGCCAAGTCTGGTACACATCACTGGTGGATGCAAAGGATTACCGCAATCGCCTTGCTGCCTTTAAGTTTTTATCTTCTCCAATTTCTTCATTTAGCATTAACCGTACCCTATTCAGAAACCCAAGAATGGATGCAGCAGACGCTTAACAGCGCCGCTTTGATTTTGTGGATTATCGCTGTTTGTTACCATGCCGCTTTAGGCCTGCAAGTGGTGTATGAAGATTATATCTCTCGCATAGGGCTACGCATGACCATGGTCTGGTTGACGCATCTCATTTTTATTGGATTGGCCGTGACGGCCGTTATCGCCATTCTTAACCTTGTATTCGCTGGATAATACCATGACATCAAATTACAAAATTATTGAACACAAGCATGATGTCGTCGTCGTCGGCGCCGGTGGCGCGGGTTTGCGCGCTACCTTTGGCATGGTCGAAAAAGGCTTGAAAACAGCCTGTATCACTAAGGTTTTTCCAACCCGAAGTCATACTGTGGCTGCGCAAGGTGGCATTAGTGCGGCATTGGGTAATATGGGTGAGGATGACTGGCGCTATCATATGTACGATACCGTCAAAGGTTCAGATTGGTTAGGCGACCAGGATGCTATCGAATATATGTGCCGGGAAGCGGCGGCTGCGGTTCTGGAACTGGAACATTATGGCGTACCCTTTTCCCGCACCGAAGATGGCAAAATTTACCAGCGTCCCTTTGGTGGCATGACAACGCATTATGGCAAGGGAATGGCGCAGAGAACCTGTGCCGCAGCCGATGTCACAGGTCATGCCATTCTACATACGCTGTATCAACAGGCTTTGAAGCATAAGGCAGAATTTTTTATCGAATATATCGCACTCGATTTGATTATGGATGGCGATGAATGTCGCGGTGTTTTAGCCTGGTGTCTGGAAGACGGTTCACTGCATTTATTTCGTGGGCATCAAACTGTTCTGGCGACCGGTGGTTATGGACGTTGTTATTTTTCATGTACCTCAGCACACACCGTAACAGGTGATGGCAATGCCATGGTACTGCGGGCGGGTTTACCGTTACAGGATATGGAGTTTATCCAGTTTCATCCGACCGGCATCTATGGGGCAGGCTGCTTGATTACCGAAGGGGTACGCGGAGAGGGCGGTTATCTGACCAATTCAGAGGGTGAGCGTTTTATGGAACGGTATGCGCCGACGGCCAAGGATTTAGCTTCACGAGATGTCGTCAGTCGGGCCATGACCATAGAAATCAATGAAGGGCGTGGCGTTGGTCCGAATAAAGACCATATCTATTTACACCTTGAACATCTTGACCCTGCCATTATTCACGAACGTTTACCTGGAATTGCCGAAACCTCGCGTATCTTTGCCGGTGTCGATGTGACAAAACAGCCGATACCGGTGATTCCGACGGCGCATTACAACATGGGCGGTATTCCGACCAATTACAAGGCCGAGGTAGTGACCTTGAAAAATGGTGAACCCGATACCGTGGTGCCCGGTTTGATGGCCATTGGTGAAACCGCCTGTGTTTCTGTTCATGGTGCCAATCGTTTAGGCTCTAATTCATTGTTGGATATTATCGTGTTTGGTCGTTCGGCGGCTATCCATTGTGCCGAAATTATCAAGCCAGGTCAGGCACATAAACCATTGCCGTCCGATGCTTGTGATAAAGCATTGGCGCGCTTCGATAAAATACGCCATGCGAAAGGGTCGCTGAAAACAGCCGAGATTCGGTTAGCTATGCAAAAAACCATGCAAACCCGTGCTGCTGTGTTTAGAACGGGGGAAACGCTGGCTGAAGGTATCACCGAAATGCAACAGGTCGTCGAATCGTTTGATAATGTTAGCGTCAGCGATACCTCGTTGATCTGGAATACCGATCTGGTAGAAACATTAGAGCTGGATAATTTACTTCGGCAGGCGACGGTCGCCATTCATGCGGCCCATAACCGGCAAGAAAGCCGCGGCGGTCATGCACGGGAAGATTTTCCGCAACGTGATGATGAGAGCTGGATGAAACATACCTTGACCTGGCACGATGATACCGGTGTCAAGATAGATTATCGCCCCGTTCATCTTTACACATTGACCGATGAGGTTGATGTTATCCCACCTAAAGAGAGGGTTTACTGATGGTTGAATTTTCCTTGCCCAAAAATTCCAGATTGACAAAAGGTAAAACCTTTTCCGCCGCAGCGGATGCCAAAAATATAAAAGTTTTTGAAGTGTACCGTTGGGATCCTGATTCGGGTGAAAATCCGCGCATCGATCATTATGAAGTAGACCTGGATCAATGCGGGCCGATGGTATTGGATGCGATTTTAAAAATCAAAAATGAAATCGACCCAACCTTGACTTTCCGGCGCTCCTGTCGTGAAGGTGTTTGCGGCTCTTGCGCGATGAACGTCAATGGTAAAAACACCCTGGTATGCACCAAGGCGATTTCAGATTACGATGGCGTCATTAAAGTCTTTCCACTGCCGCATATGAAGGTGGTCAAAGACTTAGTACCTGATATGAGCCATTTTTACGCCCAGTACGCTTCTATAAAACCATGGATAGAAACACAAACGCCCGCGCCTGCCGACCGTGAACGTTTGCAAAGCCGGGAGGAACGCGCCAAACTTGATGGCTTGTATGAATGCGTTTTGTGCGCCTGTTGCTCTACCAGCTGCCCTAGTTACTGGTGGAATAGCGAGCGTTATCTAGGGCCTGCAGTCTTGTTGCAAGCCTATCGCTGGTTGACCGATAGCCGCGACGAAAATACCGGCGAGCGCCTCGATGAACTAGAAGACCCGTTCAAACTATATCGCTGTCATACCATCATGAACTGCACCGATACCTGCCCGAAAGGGTTGAATCCTGCCAAAGCCATTGCCGGTATCAAGCAAATGCTGATCGAACGCAAGTGACGTGGATGCGGATTTAAACAGACTGCGCTGGCGTTGTCGGCGTGGGACGCTGGAACTTGATGTCATTTTTCGACGCTTTTTGGAGCAAAAATTCAGTCAGGCAACAACCGAGGAACAACAGGCTTTTATTCGACTGTTGGCGTTGGAAGACAATACATTGCTGCATTACTTCATGGAAGAACAAGAGCCAGATGATGCCGCGCTGAAGGCGCTGGTTGCCAAAATGCGGTTGGATTAAACCGTAATCATTGGATTG
>NZ_JAEHGD010000001.1:2055231-2144724 GCF_016097405.1 methane-oxidizing endosymbiont of Gigantopelta aegis | reverse complement strand
CGTTTTTTGAACCTCAACGCGAGCAAACTTGCGTTTCCCAACTTGGAAAACCTGTTGTTGCTCCGCTGAAATCTGCACCTTTGGGTCAGAAATTTTTTCACCATCAATTTTAACTGCTCCTTGCTTAATCATCCGGATGGCCTCTGATGTGCTTTTTGTTAGACCTGCATCTTTCAATAAATTGGCAATTGGATAAGCTTCTCCCTGGGTTGTTAACACGACCTCATCCATTTCATCTGGTATTGCCCCACGTTGAAAGCGCGCCTCAAAGCTTTCCAGTGCCTTTTTTGCCGCGACAACCCCGTGAAAACGCTCGATAATTTCTTGCGCCAGCGCGACTTTATAATTTTTGGGGTTTTCCCCTTTTTCGCAGTTTTTCTGCCATTGACGGATATCATTCATCGGCTTAAAACTGAGCAATTCGTAATAGCGCCACATCAAGTCATCCGAGATCGACATTATTTTACCGAACATATCATCAGGCTTATCAGCAATACCAATGTAGTTATTTAAAGATTTAGACATTTTTTGCACACCATCCAGCCCCTCTAAAATTGGCATGGTCAGAATGGTTTGAGGTTTCTGCCCTTCCATTTCTTGCAATTGCCGTCCAACCAGTAAATTAAATTTTTGATCGGTTCCGCCCAACTCCACATCCGCCTTTATAACGACCGAGTCATATCCTTGAATCAATGGATAGAGAAATTCATGGATTGCAATAGGCCGTCCACTTTTATATCGCTTACTAAAATCATCCCGCTCCAGCATCCGTGCCACCGTGTGCTTTGCTGCAAGCTGTATCATTTCAGAAGACGACATAGCACCCATCCATTCTGAATTAAATAAGACTTTGGTTTTTGCTGGATCCAAAATCTTGAATACTTGCTCCTGATAAGTTTTCGCATTTTCAAGGACTTGCTCTTTGGTTAACGGCTTTCGTGTTACATTTTTACCGGTTGGGTCACCAATCATGGCCGTAAAATCACCAATTAAAAACAAAACCTCATGACCAAGGTCCTGAAACTGTTTTAATTTGTTGATCAGAACCGTATGGCCGAGATGCAGATCTGGCGCAGTAGGATCAAAACCTGCCTTAATACGAAGTGGCCGCCCTTCTTCCAATTTTTTTATCAGTTCATTTTCCACCAATATTTCTTCGGCGCCGCGCCGAATTTGCTCCATCATTTCCTGCTGCAACTTGATTCTCCAGTCTATCGAAAAAATCACACTATTATAGTGTAGACTGGATTAGTGTGAGAATAATTATTCATTTTGTTCTATAATTGTATGAAATCAGACCCTCTTTTTATTTCCAGATTTCGGTTATTTTTGTGAAAAAACGTACTTTTAATATATTCGTTTTAGCTTTCAGTGTGTTTTTTACGATCTCAGCATCCTACATACTTATTGTACCGGATGACGATTCGGATAAAACAGTAACATCCGAAACTGTTATATCCGCCAACATTTCATTACCTGATGTATCTACGCCAGTGCTAGAATCGCTGCCAGAAGATCAAGCTCACACTATCGATGAGGCAACTAATGAATCAACACTGGTGACGTTGACACATCGCATCAAAAAAGGCGAAAACCTCTCTGTCATTTTTGAAAAAATGGCTTTGAGCAGAAAAGACCTGTACCGAATCACGCATAGCAATGACCTGGGAAAACAATTTGCCCATTTAAAAGTCGGCAAGGAGCTGATCGCTAAAACTGATGCCGAAGGTCAACTACAAGAGTTGATCTACCGTAAAAACGCCATCGAGACCTTAATCGCTACTCGGCATAGCGATAATTTTGACGTTGCGATTCAAACCAAAGACATTGAAACCCAAGTTGCCAGCACGCAAGGCTCTATTCAGTCTTCATTATTTTTAGATGGTAAACAAGCCGGCCTCAATGACAATCTAATCATGCAATTAGCCAATATCTTTGCCTGGGACATTGATTTTGCGTTAAACCTTCGCAAAGGCGATCAATTTACCGTTGTTTATGAAAAGCATTTGGTAGACGGTCACCCCGTAGATGGCGGAGAAATTATTTCCGCAGAGTTTGTCAACCAAGGGAAAACTTTTACTGCTGTACGTTTTATCGAGCCTGACGGCAGCAAACATTATTACACACCGGATGGAAAAAGCCTGCGCAAAGCATTTTTACGCACCCCGGTTGCATTTGCCCGCATCAGCTCCCCGTTTAATCTACATCGCAAGCACCCGGTACTCAACAGAATTCGAGCACACAAAGGCGTCGATTACGCGGCACGCACAGGCACGCCGGTAAAAACAACCGGTGATGGACGCATCATTTTCAGAGGCCGTAAAGGTGGTTATGGCCGCACAGTTGTTGTCAAACATGGACAAAAATATACGACCCTTTATGCCCATTTATCCGGCTTTAAAAGAGGCTTGAAAAACGGCTCCCGGGTTAAACAAGGCCAGGTGATAGGTTATGTCGGGCAGTCAGGCCTGGCCACAGGCCCCCATTTACATTATGAATTCAGAATCAATGGTGTACACCGTAATCCATTGACAGTGAAGTTACCTCATGCTAACCCCATCAAAAAATCATTATTGGCTGAATTCAAAGCGCAAGCTGAACCCTTATTGGCACAGCTAAATAAAGCAAAAGCCTCGCATTTACTGGCACAAAATCAGCAATAATCGATGTCCGATTTATATATCGGCCTGATGTCAGGAACCAGCCTCGATGGTATCGATGCCGCCCTTGCTGACTTTAGCTCGGGTAAATGCAAGGTTTTAGGCTTTCACTACATCCCATTTTCGGAACAACTCAAACAGCAACTCTATCAACTTAGTCAGCCTGACCACCCTATTTATCTACATGACTATGGCCGTCTTGACCACATGCTCGGCCATCTTTTTGCCAAAGCATCACAGCAATTGCTAGATAAAGCTCAAATCAAGCCTGAGAAAATTACAGCTATTGGCTGTCACGGCCTAACAACGCACCATGCACCGACGAGCGATCACCCCTTTTCCTTACAAATTGGCGACCCCAATGTGATTGCTGAGAAAACCGGTATTACGACAATCAGCGATCTTCGTCGCAGAGATATGGCCGTTGGCGGACAAGGTGCACCTCTCGTTCCGGCTTTTCATCGTTATTTTTTTGCAAGGCACCTTCCTGTATGCGTCGTCAATATTGGCGGCATCAGTAATATCAGTATTTTAAAAAAAAGTGAAGAAGTCCTTGGTTTTGATACTGGGCCCGGTAATACCTTAATGGACTACTGGATCAATAAAATTCAACATCAGCCTTATGACAAAAATGGAGCCTGGGCAGCTTCTGGCCATGTTTGCAAAGTCTTACTCAGCCACCTAAAAAAAGATACCTACTTCCAGCACCCACCACCGAAAAGTACAGGCAAAGAATATTTCTCAGCTCGCTGGCTGAAACAAAAGATATCCCGATTTAACGATCTTCAAGCAGCAGATATTCAAGCCACACTCTGCCAACTGACAGCCGATAGTATTAGTGACGCAATTGAAGAATATGGTTCGGAGTGTCAAAAAATAATTCTCTGTGGCGGCGGCAGTCACAACCATCATCTCAAGAAGCTATTACGCCAGAATTTAAACCGTTCTGTCGAAACCAGTGACGCCTATGGCATCGACCCGGATCAGGTTGAAGCGATTGCATTTGCCTGGCTTGCCCGGCAAACAATCCATCGCTTACCAGGCAATCTTTGCTCTGCCACCGGAGCTAAAAACCCCGTTGTATTAGGCGGAATTTATCCAGGGAAATCCATGTGTCTAGGGGGAAAATGATGATCCACAACCGCAGGTTGTACTCGCATTTGGATTGCGAATCACAAACTGGGCGCCGGATACATCTTCTTTGTAATCAATCTCTGCGCCTTTTAAATATTGAATGCTCATCGAATCAATTAACACCGTCACACCACCATTTTCAACGATGGTATCATCCTCGTTTACCTCTTCATCAAAGGTAAAACCATATTGGAAGCCTGAACAACCACCCCCTGAAATATAAACACGCAATTTCAGATTATCGTTACCTTCTTCTGAAATCAAACTGCCGACTTTCTTCGCAGCATTGTCTGTAAAAATAATTGGATCAGCCATAACAAACTCTAAGATAAAAAAATAATTATGACAATACCCAGCATTTTAGTCAACTTTACATAGTGCCATGATGTTCGGCATTCAAGGCAGACCTCAATACATTGACGCTCTTGAATAAAAGCAGCCTATCCAATCAGACCTATAACCGCTAACCTTATTCATGATATTCTACGAATCAACTAGCTACAGAAACCGACGCGAAGCTTTCCCTAACGGCAAAACATCTGACCACTGCCCAACCATTTCACCATCAATTTTGAATAACTTAAACTCTAATTTATAGTAAGCCAGCTCTTCGCCATTGTTGCCATATTGCCGCGTTGAGGACAATTCAGTTTTTACCACATAATCGAATGAAGTTGCCGAAGGGTCCATTAACCTCACCAAACCAGACGAAAGAATCGTTTCGGTTATCCGATCATATATATCCTGCATCCGAATACTTTCATTATCAGTATTGTTAACTAACCTACCAACTATCAAGCGTGGTCGTTTTTTACCCCAACTTTGCACTAACCTTGAGCGCAACATTTTATTCGTCACTTTTTCAGCAAATGCGGTATAGTCCGCCATTGTTAATTCAGCCTGTAAATGTGCCCGGCTACTATCATCAAGAATAGCCACTCTGGACTGTCCACCCAAATGAGAATTTGAACAGGCTATTAAAGTAAAAGATAAAGTAAATAGGAGGATTTTTTTCATTATTTTTTTCCCGTTTTAAAACAAATCAACCATCACAAGCACTCTCGTCGCGCAATGAGAGCGAGAGATAGGCCTGCACACAAAACAATCAAAAGAATGGCTTGGCTTTTTCGTCCTGATAATCAGTTTCAATATATAAATCATCAGGAAAACGCACAGTAAACTGAACGGAATAAGCGTCTTCTCTTTTACCAACACTTTGAAAACTTTTTATCTTTCTAGGTGTTAAGACAAATCGATGCCAAACATTGGATTCATCTATAGGAAACCCTTGCCGATCCCTCCAAACGAATTTATATTCCAATTGATAACGGTCATCAGTTAGGTTCTGAACATCCACAGCCGCCCGAGTCAGCAGACCAACTTTTCCAATTTTGACATTGGTAATCAAAATATTATCAACCAAGTCACTGGAGCCTATAATCAATGTCGCACGAGGATGGGTGTCATCAATCGTAAGTTGCGCTTTATGTGTCATATTGGCACCTTTCAAAGTTGAACATGCCGATAATACGATAACGCTAATCAGTACAGCCAAAAGCTCGAATATATTTTTTACTCTCATCTCAATTCACCCATAATGTTTTGTTCGCATTAGCATTGATTTGATCATCAATTGTTCTGGCATAGACAAAGCTATGTTTGTTTTGAGGAAGCTCAACAATCGATGTCGCTAATCTTCGCCATCTTTTGTCATAACTGACAATACTGATTTTTCTTATCCGTTTTGATAGATAAAAGCGTGCGGCTAATAATCGTTTAGGTAATGACATCCAACCTCGTAGATCAGGATTGGCGAATGACTCCCTAAAGTTTTTCCCTATCTGGCCTAGTACACCTAATTGCCCCCATAACATGTTTTCAGCCGTACTTCTGGCAATTGAAGTGATCACTTTAAAATGCTGTAGTGGCAAAGAGTCCAACTGATGCCTCAACACAATCGCTTCAATATTGGCTACTGATGAGACAGTTGCCAACGTTCGCCTGCCTGACTTAATTTTGATATGTGCAACCTTAGAGGGTATTGCCTCATAAATTGGCAGTTTTACCGGCACCAAACCGCCTGGCATGGGTAACGCAAATTGCAGCATTTTTTTCACCGGTGCAAAGCCATCTGCAATAACAACTTGAACCAAACGCTTCCCTCGTCGGGGCCGCCTTTTAACCTCCCGTAAAGCTTGTTTAATAACCTTGCTTTTAGGATTTAATTTAAGCGCCTTTTTGTAAGAAATACGGGCGTTATCCCGTAAAGCCGGTTCATCAAAGCTATCAAACTCCTGAACGATACCGGCCATGTAAAAGCCAAATGGATTAACATAGGCGCTCGGCACAGATAACGCAATTTTTTTGGAACTGTCATACTGCTCCGCAATCACCTGAAAAATATTATTCGCATCCGGAAGCTTTCTATTTTTTTTATGCTCACTGATTTCAGCCTGTTGCTGATTAATTTCTTTTTTTGCCAATTCAAGCGTCTGTTCAAACTCCTTATGCTCAATGTTCTGCCAGTCTATTGCCCGACGGGTAACGTTATAAGCTTTACGCTCACCATTTAACAAATACGCGATGGATTTATAATTAAGCATTAAAATTCGCTCAAAAGGCTCACCATTATAATCGGTCACCTCCCCTGCTCCAGTAATAACACTAAAAGCCTCGCTACCAAAAGAAAAAAAGCCGTCTTCCAATACCGATTTCTCGGCCTGAAGCTTCAGATATTGCTCCGCCTCAGTAAAATGTTTTAATGAATTGGATAATTGCTGACTATCCAAGGCAAGTAAACCCGCTTCAACTGAATCAAGAAAATTCACATCATCAGCAACTATTTTTTGTTTTTGTAACGTATAAGCCTGTTGCCATTGACCTTGTGTAATCAACTGTTTAATCGGCAAAAAGTTTTTTGCATAGCCCGCATAAACAATCGTTTTTGTTACCGCTCCTTTCCCTGGCTGCTTTTGATAATTTGCAATACGAGACACTTGGTTTTGATGTGAGACAGCTCCGGTATTCGTCAAAGTATTAAGCACATTCAACAAATCATTAGCTAACACTCCGTCAACCACAAACAAGCCCAAGAATAAAACTCTGCACAGTGTTAATATTAAATATTTATTCATGTTCGGATATGTTTTTTAACCCTATCTATAGTATGTTGCCCACAATACTAAATAGCGTTTTTGAAAGTATATGCGTGTCTATGACAAAATAAGCAATGCTCGGTAATGACCGCTATCCCAACATCATTTGTATTTGTCTTTTTAGACTCCAACCGCTATTAGAAGGCTGGTTTTCTAACCATCGGCTTAGGCGCTTTGACCACGGTCTGTTTAGCCGGCCTTAAAACATCACCGGTTTTAAGGCTTCCACCATCTAAAAGACTGACGATGGAACGAGATGGCTCAATAGTTTCGACTCTGACTTTAGCAATTTTCCGTTCAATTTTTCCCATTGATACGCCAGTATCAGGATCAATCATTTCTTGCCCTTCACGCAACACATCAAACACATCTCCACGCAACAAGCCACCATCCTCTCCACGATTGATATAAAACTCACTGTCAGAAATCGCACCAATAATCCGGACGGGATACAGCCGCAACATAATCCGGCTTACCAAAGCAGTTGAAAAATCTTCAATCATACGAGCGTAACTGTCTTCAATGCCTGCCTGACTATTGACATCCAGCTTTTTATTCAAACTTATCTTATCAGCCGCTAAAAGTTTGCCACTATGGCTGTCCACAATTCGTAACGTAGCATCAACCACGGAGCTATAGCGTGTTTGTATTTCATCTACATAGGGAACTTTTTCACGTTGAATACGAAGATCAAATGTATTGATTGCTGGAAAAATCAAATAATCAGCCTGATCGAATTCTTTCAGTTTATCTTCAATATTTTGAGCTTTTGTCAGAGCAATAAAACTTTTTTCATCCATTATCTGATCAATTTCTTGTCTATCCAACACATCAAAGCGTTGTGTATTAGTTAATTTGACCAATAACTCATTCGTTAACCGCGTCTGATATTGCCTGGCCGCCTCGCTATCTTTTCTTTTAGCGTTGATTCTTATTTTGCCAACTGCCAACCTGATTTTACCGTTTTGACGACCATTGGCATGTTCCGTACGTGGCTGATCATCACTATCGGCGGTAGTTTGTTGTGCATCAAGTTCCAGCAAATCCCCTACCTGAATATTACCTTCAATCGCTTCAGCAATGGCAATAGCATCCTGAACACTAACCAGCTTTATCTGACCACTGGGGGTTTGAATCTTGCCGATAACACGTCCGGATGCATCCTTGATTGCCTTACCTTCGTGGACAACATTAAACACCGCACCTTGTTGAAAGCCATCATTACGACCGCGGTTAACAACCCAGGGGTCGCTGTTGACGATTTGTGCCGGATAAGTGATATCCAAAATTTTATTGCTCGCTAACAAAGCCAAATCATCAAATGTTGAATAATCATCCCTTTCTGATTGCTGGCCATCCAACAACGACTCTTTCAACTGGGTTCTAAAGCTTGCTGCTCCAGCAATAGCTCCCGTTTTGGCATCGATAATGCGTAAGCGTAAGCGGGCATCGACTTTATTTTGGGTAAAACCAATCCCCGTTTCGCTATAAGGTAATTCGACTCTCTTGCGACTCTTATCCGCTTTCTCAAGTACCGCAAATACCAGATAGTCCGCTCCCACCGTTGTTCCCAGATTCTGATATTCCTTAACCAGATCATTAAAATCAGCTACCGAAGTTGTAACAGCAACAGTCAAGCCATCCGCCTTGTCGATGTTATCAGTCGCTGCATTGACACTGCGATCTAGAAATGATTCTTTTTGCTGCTGGCCAAATTGTTGTTCATTGATCACTTTTCTGAATGCAGTCCGTTCCAGCACCTGAAAGCGTTTACTTTGCGTCAAGCGTTCTGTCAATCGGGCGGCTAAAGCTTCGGGCAATCCTATGCGCTGCTGAACAGCACGATCAGGAAAAAAATCGCTATGACTTAAAATAGCTAATTTGATTGCATTATCATTACTTTCAAGTTTTTGTTGTTCTGACGAATCCTGCTTGTCACAGGCCATCAAAAAAAGACTGAAGCAAATGAGCAACAGGATATTGATAATTTTATTTTTCATAATTATTCACCGGTTTTCTGTCGCCATTATTGCGGATATCTTAAAATACTACCGACATCTATCGGCATATTGGCAGGATCTGCTTCTTTAATAATTTTTGCAAAGGTTATCTTAGGATTGATTCTTGTGACTTTAACTTCGCCGATATATTCTTCACTTGATCCTAAAGATTCACCAGTATCTGGATCAATCAACTCTTCCCCTGCAGAAAATACCGCTAAAACAGTCCCTTTTTTCAAACCGCCATCTTGACCTCGGTTGATAATCACCTGACCATTGCGAGTCCGTTTCACTACTTTCATGGGATAAACCTGGGCGACAAACTGATTCGCCAATTGCGAAGCGACCTTCTTCGCCATTTTTGTGAAATACACACTACTAGGGCCTCCGCCTTTCCCATTCACAATGCGTGGTTTAGTGGCAAAATTTGCTTTCAGGTTGAACGTAGTCACTATCTGGCCGCTGGTCGTATCCAGCATTTGGGCGTTTATAGCCAATAAACCGGCATCACGACGTTTGAATTTATTATCAAAATTAGGTAAAGGCTTATGCGTTCGATAAAACTTGAAATCCACGATGGTTGGTATAATCAAATAATTGGCATTATTCAATTCCCCATGACTGGCGGCATCACCCTTAGCCAAATCGGATTGTGCGAATTTTTGTTCATCGAGAACGGCTTTCAATGTGGACTTATCCCTGCTTAACACCCTGAATTTTCGAGTTGCCCTGAAGGAAGCCTCCATTTCAGATCTTATTTGTGCCACATCAATTCTTTTTGCCAATTTAGATGAAATTCCATCGCCTATAGTTGGATCTTTTATCGCAACTGCGGGCTGAATAGTCTCTGCCGTCAGAACACTACAATAAAAAAGACTTAATGAAAAAATTACTTTAAGTATCATGATATTTCCTTCTTGTTATTTTTATACTTTCCGGTAACGACTCAACAAAAGCTCACCCTGTGTCGTAGAAGAACCTGAAATTTTATGTGCTGCAAAATTACAAAGCCATGATCTAACAGAAAAAGAGTGACTATCACTCTGGTCACCTGAGTAACGGCCTAGCTGATTCTACAGCCAGTAAATTTTTGATGCAAATTTGCTTCAATTTTCATCCCCACTATTTCACCAGACTCAGGAGCGGTCTAAGAAGCTGTTGTTAACGTTAATTCAAGCCCTTCTTGTTTACCAAGCCAATCACTAGGGGCTGTTGCCATTTCACATAGGTAACCATAAAAAGGCGCAAGCCAGAGCGATAGAGCCTTCAAAATTTCGTTTGAGTTTGTCATATCGCGTGGCGATCGCTCTGAAATGCTTAAGTCTTGCAAACACATTTTCAACGAGATGGCGATATTTGTAGAGACACCAATCCATTTCATCATTTCCCCGAGTTGAATTCTTTTTCTTGGGATAACAGGAACAGCCCCTTTGTCTTTAATTTGAAGACGTAATGCTTCACTGTCATAGCCTCTGTCAGCAACTATATAGTCACCTTTTGGGAGCTCTGCAACTAATTTCGGTGCTTCTTTACAGTCATGAACTTCGCCGCCTGTCACTGAGAAATGAATAGGAAGACCACAGGCATCAACGGCCATATGAATTTTACTGGTGTTCCCGGCGACAGATTTCCCTATCGCTGTTTCTTGTTCACAGGCCGCACCACTACTATGCTGATGTGCTTTCACAATACTCCCATCAATAAATTCCCATTCCAGGTCTGGATCAACAACCAAGGCGTTAAAAATACCCATCAGTTTTTCTTTACGAGACCAGTCATTGAATCGTTTATATACCGCATTCCAATTACCAAAAGCCGTGGGTAAATCTCTCCAGGGACAACCTACTCGCAAGCGATAAAAAATACCTTCGATCCGTAAGCAGTTGTCGCGGCATAGTTTGCTTGTTTTTGAGTCAAAATAAACAATCTATGTGGCGGAGTTATTGAATTTCAAGGGGGATTTTCAAAACGGCAACAGCCCCTACTTTCTAACTTATCCCAGACACCGGCCTCACGTGCGAGTTGGCGAAAGTTTTCTGAACGATTAGTCATTTCAGATGCCACTAAAATCAAAGCCAGTTCTAATGGCGGCAAGGCCTTCATCAGATTTTTAACTAATTCAGGGTTAACACCGTGACAACCAAAATCACCTAACGATAAAGCCCTGGAGAAACCATAAAATTGCTGCATACGGTTGGCACAAAGTTGGCTATAGCGACTTCGGTTTTTTTTCTTTTTCAATGATTCTTTGATCGCCAGTGTCGTAACGGCCGCGTTATATAGGGCATTTTGAACGCCATGAGAAAATATCGGATCGACAAATGCCGCCGAATCGCCTATGCAATAATAATTGTCACCACAGATATTTTCCGAATAATACGAATAATCCGGCCGATATTGCAAAGAACCCTCGATAAATCGGGCCGATTCTAGCAACTGGCTAAGATAGGGTAAGCGCACACACGTTTGTTTATAAAAGACTTCGCGCTGGTGACGATCCATTCCACGCATTTTTTCTGTCGGCAGCACCAGGCCAACACTGGTTTTATCCCGCAGAATAATATGCCATAGCCAGCCACCATCGACCGACATGACAAAAGTAACCGGTTTCACCGTCTTTATTTCAGCCGCCGAGTGACTCTTACGATCAACACCAATATAGCGCGAACCTTCAAAATAGCCCCAAAGCGATAAAAAATTCACCTGGCTGCTGATAGTCTGGCGCGTGCCAAACTGGCCTGACAATAAGGCACTGTGTCCACTGGCATCAATGACATATTGACAGCGAATTGTGCCAGTGTAATTATCTTGTGTGCGTTTGTCGAGATAACGTACTTCTGGCCAATCTTTATCACTGAAATCTACCGCCTTGACGGCAATCGACTGAAATACTTGCGTACCCGATGTTTCTGCATGTTTCAATAAAATATGATCGAACACATCCCGTTCAACATGAAGCCCCGGCCGTCGATAGCCAAAATCAGAAAACAAAATTTGGCGGATATTATCATTCCAGACCGTAATTCCACCAGCTTTGGCTAGAAAGCCTTCTTGCTGAATTTTTTCAGACACGCCAGTCAGGTCAGTAAATTTCCAGATATGCGGAATCAAACTTTCGCCGACCTGATGGCGCGGAAACTGCGCCTTTTCCAATAACACCACATCCACGCCAGCCTGCGCCAGATGCGTTGCCGCACTACTTCCGGCAGGCCCACCGCCAATCACGACAACGTCGGTCTGTTGAGGTATCTGTGTTGTCATCTACATCTTATCCCTGTTGGGGCATTGCATACCGTACTTATTCTGTGATATTGCCGAGCCACTAAACCTCCCGTAACATGTCCATTTTTATCCTTTCCACTCATAATTAAAAAGCAGCTACTTAAATGCGAATTAAGAGCTGAAAACCTCATATAAAATAAAATCAATGACTTATATTTTTTGCTTGAGGAGCATAGAGTTTGCATCACGCTAAGCCATTGATTTGTTGAGCCACAATTTAGCTCTTAATTCACATTTAAGTCCGTAAAGCCTTAATGTTTTCTCGCAAGATTTGTTGATAAGCAGTCTCTATCTGAGTCTTCCCATAGCAACGCTCTAATCGGCGCACAGTAAAATGTGCCTTTGCCATTTGTTGATAATGTTCCATGAAAATCAAATTGACCGAAGCCCCACCGACTGCACCTAATAAAGGCAGGCTTTGCGCCGCCAATTTTTCTGAAACCGGCACACTGAAACGACTGGAAACGGCATTCAGAAATTTGACCAACATGGGTCCACCTTCTTTGCTGAGCCCATGTACAGCAATATGATTCGATGTATCACCAATGGCTTTACTTAAAAAGGAGCGCACTGCATAGTAACTGGTGTCTGCACTATCCTGACTGCGCCCGCCACCTCCATTTAACGCAAAAACGGTTAAACAAGCCATACGAGTGTCCCAATCCTGCAAATCTTCACCATAGCTGCGGGCAATATCCGCAATAGAGCGCAACATCAAGGTGGCTGAAACCGGTAATTCCGCCGCTAATGCAGTAATACCAAAACTGCCGCCCACGGCACCACTGATACCGGCTAGAATCTTATGTGTTTTGTTTCCGGCCGGCTTAAGCCTAGCATTTGCTTGTAAGGAAAGTAAGGCTGCATCCAAAGCTTTTTCCAATGCGGTTCGTGTAATTCTGGACACAATGGTCGACCAATGCCCTGGTAAAGCGGCTAATGCTTTTTCGATGGGCATGCCTAATACATATCCGATACGTGCAGCCACACTACTTGTTTCAAGCCGTTGAACGGCCTGCGACAATAAAATAATATCTGCTTGGGTCAGGTTATTTTGCGCCGATTTTATCGGTAATTCGGCCATTTTCTTTTAACCTAGCTTTGTCATCAATAACACAAGTGATTGATAAAAAAGATGGGGTTTATTGCATAAATCAAAAAACATTTTTAAGGTCAAATAGCTGTAAATAAGGCGAATTTATGGCACAACAACGACAAGACTGGGTTAACTTGCCTGGATGTTGTTCATCATTTCAGCCAGAAATTGTCCGACTTTGATCAGTTCCATAATCATAAAATCAATATATTCTTTTAACGCATGTAAGAATGTTCGATGCTTAAAGGTTTCTGCAACATAAAAATTAAGCCCATTATAAAAAGTGTTAAGGCCCATTAAAATCATAATAAAAGCCGCTGCCTTCAACATCATACCGCGAACATTTGCACCCAACTTTCCAAATGCAACCGAAACCAGCAACATCGTCGGCAAAGTACCCGCACCAAAAGCTAGCATCAACAAACCGCCTTCAATAATCGTTGGTGCCGTTGTCGCTTTTACCGCCATCGCAAAGGTCAGTGGACAAGGCATCATACCATTTAAAACGCCGGCAATCATCGCACCGAGGACAGGACCTTTCTGGCTTGCACTGGCATAGCCTTTGCGTAACACGTTCATGGGTATCAGTCTAAACGAGCCTTGAAAAGGAATCCAACCCAAAATACCTAACGCCAGAATAATCACGACCCCACCAATGGCCATTTGTAAGATACCTTGAATTTTACCGAACATCCCGCTGGAAACCAGCACAAAACCCAACGAAGCCGCCGCCAGCCCAACCAGACTGTAAACAAAAATTCGGCTGAGTTGATAGGCAAAATAAGGCAAATAAGATCGTGTTTTTCCAGCTTGCATAAAATAACCGGAAACAAGCGCACCACACATGCCTAAACAATGCCCGCTCCCCAATACGCCGGCAATAAACGCAAGCACATAATCAAAGCCACCTGCGGCGGCCGCCATATCTTGCATATTGTGCATTGAATGATCCATGTCGCGTCCTATTTCTTATTCAGCCGTAATGAATTGGCAATCACCGAAACAGAGCTCAGTGCCATCGCCGCCGACGCGATCATCGGACTCAGTCGGCCCATCGCAGCCACAGGAATCGCGACCGTATTATAGCCAAAAGCCCAGAACAGATTTTGTTTGATGATCGAAATAGTCGCGCTGCTAAGCTCAATCGCCTCGGCTACTTTGTTAATATCGCCTTGCACTAGCGTCATATCGGACGATTCGATAGCAATATCGGTACCGCTACCAATCGCAAAGCCGACATCGGCAGCCGCCAATGCCGGCGCATCATTGATGCCATCGCCAATCATCCCGACTTTTTTGCCTTGCTGCTGTAGTTTCTGAATAATCGCCAACTTTTCATCCGGCCGCGCATTAGCGATAACGCGTTCAATACCCACCCGGGTCGCAATATAATATGCTGTTTTTTCACTGTCTCCTGTCACCATCAGGGTTTCGATGCCACGCTGATGCAAGCGCGAAATCGCATCGGCCGCCTCATTACGCGGCTTATCGGAAATTGCAAATATAGCGGCTTCTTTTTGTTCAATCGCCATATAAACAGGTGTTTTACCCTGCTCGGCCAAACTTTCAGCCTGCTCTGGCAAACGCTTAAGTACAACCTGATTTTCTTCCATCCAGGCGCGATTTCCAATCAAGACTTTCTTGCCCTCGACACTAGCGCGTACACCGCGGCCGGTTTCGCTGTAAAAATAATCAGCCTCAGGCCATTGAATCTGTTTTTCTTTTGCATAATCGGTCACCGCTTTGGCCAGAAAATGCTCAGAATTATTTTCTGCAGCTGCAGCTAATCGAATCAAATTGTCTTCGCTCATACGAGAAACCTTGACGACATCGCTGATTTTCGGTTTGCCTTCGGTAATAGTGCCCGTTTTATCGAAAACGATGGCATTCAGATGCGAGGCAACCTCAAGGCTTTCACCATTACGAATGTAAATGCCTTTCTTCGCTGCTTGACCGGTTCCGACCATAATCGCCGCCGGCGTCGCTAGACCTAAAGCGCACGGGCAAGCAATCAAGAGAACAGTAATCGCGTTGCCAAAAGCAAAGGTAAATGGCGCACCTGCAATCAACCAGCCTCCCAGTGTTCCCGCCGAAATACCCATCACCGCCGGCACAAACAGGGCAGAAACCTTATCGACTTGTTTCTGAATCGGCAATTTAGCGGCCTGTGCCTGATCGACCATATGTACAATACCGGCCAAAACCGTATCCATGCCAACGGCTGTCACCCTGACCTGTAAAACACCGTTGCCATTAACACACCCTCCAATGACTTTTTGCCCGACTTCTTTAACCACCGGCATACTCTCACCGGTGACCATAGACTCATCGACCGTCGAAACACCGGAAATCACTTCACCATCCGTTGGAATTTTTTCTCCAGGCCGTATCAAAACAATATCACCTAATTCCAAGGCATCGACATCGACAATGACTTCCTTTCCATCCCGTAACAGCGTGGCCTGACTCGGCTGTAAATCCACCAGTTTGCGAATCGCCTCCCCCGCCCGGCCGCGGGCACGCTCTTCCAGATAACGCCCTAACAATACAAAAGTGACGATTGCCGCCGCCGCTTCAAAATAAACATGACCCTTGCGCCTGAACAAGGCAGGAATACTATAAAAATAAGCCGAACCCACGCCGACAGCCACTAACGTATCCATGTTAGCCGCCCGTTGCCTGGCCAGTCGCGCGGCTTTTTCAAAAAATGGTTTACCGCTGCCAAAAACGACGCCGGTGGTCAAGGCAAACTGCAGCCAATGCACCAGCGGTGATTTCATCATCGCCATCGCCGATGCAACGACTGGAAAACTCAATGCTGCCGCTGTCCAGAATCGGCGCTTAGCGCGTTCAATTCGTTGTTGTTCTTTGACAATCAGGTTTTTACGCTGCGACAAAGTATCCATCGCATACGCCTCATAGCCTAATGCTGCCAATTTGTCGACCAGGTATTGCTTATCCAGGCAACCTTCGACGTTGACTGTTTCGGTGGCGAAATTGACACTGGCCTGCTTGACATGTTCATCTCGATTCAACACCATCTCAATCAACAGCGCACAGGAGGCACAACTCATCCCGCCCACCGCCATTTCAATTTCCTGAATCGGCCCATCGAATGTTTTTTTAGGTGGCTTAATCGCATCCGATCGCTGCGCCAGATTGCCTAGCACCGCATCCAGCAAAATCAATAAATTTTCCAGCGGCAGCTTTTCCGCATCAAACTCAATAACAACCGATCCGATCGCACTTACCGAGCGTACCTGTTTAATTTCCGGTCGTTTTTTTAACAAAATCTCAAAAATAAGTGTGCGTTCCGGGTCTTTTTTTAAAACCGGTGAAATGATTCTGATACGTCTTTTTAATTGATGCACCAGCCGAAAATTTTTATACGCACTCTGAGAATTTGTCATAAGCTTGTTATTTTTGAGGTCTGCGTGAACGAATCAATAAATAGAACATGTAAAAGGTTGCCAACCATTCATAGCGATGCACAAACGGCCGCGGTATCCATTCCTGCGTAATACGGGTCCAGTGCAGTTTTATCAGATATAAGGTCAACACATCATTCAGAAAATCAATAATCGCCTTTTCCGGATCGTTGATTAAAGCCTTAGGCCCTTTCATGCCAACCTTGGTGACAATTTTCGCTGCTTGCACCGTTTCCTTGGTGGCTTTGTATTTGTCACTGAACCATCGAGAAACTTTGCTGTTTTTTATTTTTTGCCCAATTTTCTGTCGTGCCCGCCCCTTCGATACGCCCGTACTCTCAACAAAACAACCTTCCGCCTCTAACTCGGTAATAAGCTGGTAGAGTGCTTTGGCTAATTGTTTGAAATTACAGCGGGCTTCATTAAAGCGAATAGATAATTTCTTCGCTTTCCGATAAAGCTGAACACGATCAACCGCATCGAGATGGCTGATTTTATCGACTAATTGACGCGCTGCAGTCTCCCGGACACATTCATCGGGAATTTGAAACCTGATATGACCGTATTCACGGTGCCGAACAATGAATTTTTTCTGAATAGACATTTTTTATTCCCGAAAAAACGGGTAGCCCTAGGAGGCTGTCGGGTTTAGGGATTCGTAACGAGACGAGTGGAAAATCGAGGACAGTTTTTCGATCTTTTGAGGCGCATAGTGGTGCTACGCAACGAAAAAGATTGGAAAAATGGACCGATTTCCCACTGTCGCAGTAGAATTTTCCTAAACCCGACAGCCTCCTAGCAAAAGAGCTACCCGTCTTATGACATAAAATACTTAAATCCAAACGTCATTGCGGATACGTTTGAACTGCCAAGCCTATATCAGCCTTCCTCTTTACTTTCGGCAACGATGTCTTCCAGATTTTCTTTCTGATTCAGAACGAAATCCTTGCTGGCATCAACCGCTTTTGTGGTACTGGCAATAATTTCTTTACGATATTTAAATACCATATAACCTGCAACGACACCCAAACCAAAGACCAAAGCTGGATGTTTGGTTATTTTGCTCATCAGTTTTCCTCCTGTATTGACTGCTGCAGAGGCCATTGTGCCGGCAGCAACCTGTTTACCCATTGAATGGCCCGCGTGATGCGTGTGTGCAGCATGCCCCATCATTTTTGCATGATCATGTGAACCATGCCCGCCATGCGAATGTTTCATTTCTCACCTATATATTTGTTAATAATAAACTGCAAGAGCAGCAACCGCTTTCAATCCTATCCCTTTTTTTCAGTATTCTGATCTGAATATTCCGATACAATTTCAGCCTCGTGCAACATCTGATAAATCCCTTTGCATCCTTCACAACAAAACTGTTTCAGACCATTGACTGTCTTTAACTCAAAGCCTGTAATTTCAATATCCAGACCGCATAAATCACACGCTTTCTTTTCATTACTCATCAGTTTTCTTCATCGTTTGTTACTTAGACCATTATTATAAAAGTAAATAATCCCTAAAACACCAGTACCGCACCCATTTTTATTGGTAGAACGTAATTACTCGCACAGTAATCATTTAGTGGGCGTAGGGTATTGATTTTTAAGGACGCATAGATACATCCATGTAGCTCTGTGCAACATCCTTGTTGCACAAGCCTGAAAAATCAATACCCTACGCCCAGTGTTTCTGAAGGCGTGAGTAGTTACGGTAGAACTATAGGACAAGTATTATCTCATAAGTGCATGATAATAGAGCAATGCGTGATATTGTCGCCGCGAACGCCCCCCATAACCCGACAGACGCCTAGTGACAACTAAAACCTGATGAAGCGGCCCCTGAGTTATCATCCGAGCCAGAGCAGACCTTGCTCGACGCCCGCATCAAAGCAATCCGCAATGCACCGGTCAAACTGGCACCTAACCCCAAGCGCATGGCGACAGCCGGCACTAAAATCATGGAGGCGACAGCTAAACCTGCGCCTAATAGCATGGCGCTATGTTCTTGTGGCTCTACTTTTTTTACTGGGACTAATTCTTGACTCATGTTAACCTCCAATTAAAATCACTCAATTAGGAAATCAAGCACATTCCATACCAAACATAAGTCATTGATTTTAAAGAATCCTAAAAATCAATCCCACCAAAAATAGGTGATATACCCTATTTAAAGTGTGTTAAATAACATAGTTTAATTTTATCCAGCACCTCGCCCCGATCACACATTTTCATCCTCGCCACCAATGGTGAGAATGAAAAGATGCTCTAAAAAAATTCCTTATGAAAGCCAGCCTTATCCTTCAGTATGAGGTGCTGGGTTTACCGCTCTTAAAAAAGGGTTGCTTCGGGCAAAAAAAAACCGCTTAAAAAGCGGTTTTCTATTTTCTGAACTAGCAGAATAATGGTCAGAGCAATTAACGTTTCGAGTATTGAGGGCGCTTTCTCGCTTTGTGCAATCCAATTTTCTTACGCTCCACAACACGAGCATCGCGCGTCAGATAACCCGCTTTTCTTAATGGTGATCGTAGGGTTTCATCAAACTCCAGCAAGGCTCTAGCTAAACCATGACGAATTGCACCGGCCTGACCTGAAGGACCACTACCTTTTACGATAACATTAATGTCAAAATCGCCTGCTTTTTCCAATAATTCCAGTGGCTGTCTGGAAATCATTTCATCCGTTTTACGGCCGAAATATTGATCAATTGCTAAACCGTTAACGGTGAACTTGCCTGTGCCTGTTTTCGCATAAACACGCGCTACTGCACTTTTGCGACGACCAGTTCCATAATATTGAGCTGCCATATCTTAACCTTGCTTAAATTTCTAATACTTTGGGTTGCTGTGCCTGATGATTATGTTCAGGACCGGCATAAACTTTTAATTTCTTGAACATCGCACGACCTAATGGGTTGTTTGGCAACATTCCTTTAACAGCTGTATTGATGATACGATCTGGAAATGTTTTTCTTAATTTACCCAGGCTGACGGATTTCAGGTTACCAACATACCCTGTATGGCGATAATACATTTTATCGGCTTCTTTATTGCCAGTAACCGCAACTTTTTCAGCATTGACAACGATGATGTAATCACCGGTATCGACATGAGGCGTATATTCTGGTTTATGTTTACCGCGAAGACGTCGTGCAATTTCAGTAGCAAGGCGACCCAATGTCTTTCCTTCTGCATCAATCACGTACCAATCGCGCTTAACTTCTGCGGGCTTTGCACTAAATGTTTTCATTGTTAACTCTGTATCTGTTAAGGCTATCTGAAAGAGCGAGAATTCTACTCGAAAAACAAGCTCGCCACAAGTCAATTTTTATAATTTAATCTTCAACGCATGTAATTTCCGGTATAAATGCGTTCTTTCCATGCCGATTGCAGCGGCTAACTTGGCGACGCTGCCGCCGTGTTTTTCAAAATGATATTCCAGGTAGGCGCGTTCAAAATGCTCTCGCGCCTCTTTGAGCGGAAAATTGAAAAACTCAGGAATGGCGTCATTTTCCATTTTAGGCCCCTCAGAAATTGAGCCTAAGGCGTCTTTCACCTCATCCAGATCAATTTCATCACCCGCACCCAAAATCATTAACCGCTGCACCAGGTTTTTCAACTCCCGGACATTACCGGGCCAGGCATAATTGCGCAGAAAATTTTGTGCCGCCATGTTAAAGCGCCTGAATGGCAGCTTTTCCTGACTAAAAAAATAATCCGCATAGAAGTTCAGCAAGGCCGGCACGTCTTCGCTGTGTTCACGCAAAGGCGGAATTTCAAGCGTCACCACATTGAGTAAATAATAAAGATCCTGCCGAAAACGGCCGCTATTGACTTCCTCATCCAGATCCATACGGGTAGATGCCATCACCCGCACATCGACATTGACCGCTTCACTGCCACCTACCCGTAAAAACGAGCTTGATTCCAGTGCGCTCAACAAACGTGCTTGGGTTTCAGGATCCATGCCGGCAATTTCACCCAGGAACAAGGTGCCACCATGCGCTTGCTCAAGCAGACCACGATAAATTTTTCCCTGCCCGTCTTCGCGCCCGAAAAATTCGACGGCTGAATTTTCTGGTGCAATACTGCCGACCGAGACACTGATAAAAGGACCTTCTTTACGCGCGCTGTTATTATGCAAATAACGTGCATAGAGTTCTTTGCCAACTCCAGGTTCACCGACAAACAAAACCCGGGTATCGTGCTGGGCAAGACGCTTGATATGATCTTTCAAACGTTCAATAGCAACGCTTTTACCGATAGGTTCAATATCCAGCATAAGCTGTTGCTTCAGGCCGGCATTTTCTTTTTGCAAATAACTCGCTTCTAGCGCACGCTCGACAGTCAGTAATAATTTTGCCAGCGACAAGGGTTTTTCCAGAAAATCATAAGCCCCTAATCGAGTCGCTTCCACAGCCGATTCAACCGAGGCATGCCCTGACATCATCACGACCGGACAAAGATTAGGATCTTCTGCGACCCATTCTTTCAATAACGATATGCCATCACTATCCGGCATCCATATATCCAGTAAAATCAAAGCCGGATTATGGGCTTGTTTTTGAGCTTTTGCCTGTGCGGCGTTTTCCGCCATTTCGACGTGATAGCCTTCATCCTGTAATATTTCCGAGACCAATTGTCTGATGTCTTCTTCATCGTCCACGACTAAAATAGTCGGTTCCTGTTTTTTCATAGCCTGTTTACCTTAAGCTCCGGGTAGCTGAATCACAAATCCTGCCCCTTTATTATACGCACTATCGACCCAAATCACGCCGCCATGTTCTTCTACAACTTTTTTCACAATCGCAAGCCCAAGTCCGGTTCCTTTAATTTTATTGGTCACATAAGGCTCAAAAATACGGGTAATTTGGTCGCTTTCAAGACCTGTACCCTCGTCATAAATCGCTAACTCAACATAATCAAGATTATTTTTGTGGACTTGTCGCAACCGGATCTCTATGTGCCCTTTACCCTCCATCGCCTCTTGCGCGTTTTTAATCAGATTATGCAAAACCTGCCGGATATTATCCGGGTCAACCTCAACCGGAAATTCATTCCCTTCGGCAGCTAATGTGAAACGAATGTCAGATTGTAGTGCATACAAATTCATCACATCACGCACTAACTCCAGTAAATTGATGTTTTTAACCTGTTTTTTTGCAGGTCTGGCATATTCGGCAAAATCATCTACCATGCGCTTCATCGCTTCGACCTGCTGCACAATGGTTCGAGTCGAACGATTTAATATTTCCGCCGACTCCTCTGTTAGTTCTTTCCTTAATTTATGCTGTAACCGCTCGGCCGATAATTGAATTGGCGTCAACGGGTTTTTAATTTCATGTGCCAAACGCCGAGCGACTTCGCCCCAGGCGGCATTCTTCTGTGCCTGAATCAAATCGGTCACATCATCAAACACCACTACCGCCCCTACACGCAAACCATCTTGCGAAAACAATGGTGTACCACGACACAATAACTCCTGCCGACCATTAGGCCCCATGAAGGCAATCCGTCGCTCCCATAACTCATCCCCTTGCTTGAGTAAGTCGCGTAAAGTTTCGAGTAAATCTGCCATTTCAGGATAATCGTCAATCAAGGCATCTAGCTCCTGCCCGATAAATCGACTGACAGGGATATGCAAAATACGATAAGCCGCCTGATTGGCGGTTCGGATCTTGCAGTCGGCATCAAAACTGATCACGCCGGTGGTCAGATTGGCCAGAATAATTTCTAGATAAACCCGCTGGCTTTCAACCTCAAGACTGGCTGCACGCGCTTCATCCCGGGACCTGGCGATACGCTTGGTCATCAAATTGAAAGATTCGACCAGAAACCCTAAATCATCCTGTGCCAATACCGGCAATTGTTGCCGATAATGGCCTGCAGCCACGGCCTGCGTGCCTTTTACCAACTCTTTAACCGGTGCGACAATATTGCGAATCAAAATAAACGCCAACCAGATAGCGGCCAGCAGACTCAGTAATAACACCAACGACAAGGCCAATGAAAAACTCTGCTTCAACGACTTTTGTAAAAACCGCATTTCCTGATAACGGACAAAAGCAAATTCAATCGAATCGGCTAAATCCGCAATACGTACCGGCACCGTAAACAACGCCTGCAAGAATCGCGGCTCATCATTTTGAATTTTCTGAATCACTCGGATCTGGATACCTCCCTCCTCATCCGGCTCGATCGCATAATACTGTCCATTTTGCTTGAGCTGTAACCAAACTTGCTCATCTGGCAAATCCGGCAAAATATCGCTCGGATTTACGCTACTCGACGCAACAATTCGTCCAGAGCCGGTAAACACCGCCATTTCACTGGACTCGATCGTTTCCCGCCAATTAGCAATTTCAAGCGCCCTCAAGGTATCCGATTTATTGGCCAGCGCCGCCGCTACCAACCGTGTTTGCTTAATATGCCAACGCATGCGTTGATCGAGCGAGACCTGGCTCAATTCCAGCGCATCTTCCATCGCCCGGTCGATCTCGACATTAAACCAACTGTCGATACTCTGGTGCAAAAACTGCATGGAAAAATAAAATACAATCGCCGCCGGGGCCAAGGCCTGCAATACAAATAGACTCAACATTCGAAATGTCAGCCGTGACCCGGCTTCCTGTTTCCGCAACTGCCGTACCAGCGAATAGACATTGACCACCACCAGACAAAATAAAACCACCAATCCGATAGCATTGACCACCAACAGCCAGGAATACATTTCGCTAAGTTCGGAAGAGGCCTGGCTGGCAGAACTCATCAATTGCAATGACAACAGCACCAGGCCAAACAAGGCCATGGCCAACAGGCCGACCGGCAATTTTATTTTTGAAAAGGCCATACGCTCCAATCCGATGACAAGTCCCACTGCTGACTGAGCCAGGCCTCCGGTCGCAGCGGTGTAGGCAAGGCTTCACGGTCGAACACGACCTTAATGGCTATTTTATCCTCTGTGCCCACAGAGCCCGTACCGAGATTCACCTGCAAGCGAGACATTTCAGCCAGGGCATTATTCAGACTAGCAAACATCTCGACCTCGGGTTTGTCGCCACGCCGCACTGCAAACTGATTAAGTAAAGCCTGGTATTGCAATGTCAATGGAATTGTTTTTTCGGCACGAATTTCATCCCACCAGAACGTCCGTGATTTCAGCCATCGCAGCTTAACCTGCCAGCTCAGCGGCACGCCATGCAAAACCGCATCGGTCGCAGCCGGACTCAAGCGAAAATCCAGGCGTGCATTTAATATCCATGTTTGTTCAGCAGATCGGCTAAATTCAACAGAATATACGCGCACGCCGTATTCATCGGCGCCACCAGAAATCGGCAGCAAACCGATAACACTCATCAACACAGCTTTAGCTACGCTTTTGTAAGCGCGCATAATAAAATCCATCCATTGTGAGCTGGCCAGGTAATAGTTGACGACCGACTCGTTGGACCACACCCCAATCAGCATCAACAAGCCATTCCTCAGCATCAGCGTGTGTCGCCAAAAACGAGATAAGCTGTTGCTCATTCTCCTGTTTAAAAACCGAGCAGGTCGCATAAAGCAATACACCGCCCGGCTTTAGCGCTTGCCAGGCCAATTCCAGCATATGCTGTTGGGTTTCGGCCAAAGCCTCGATATCGCTGGGACGGCGCAGCAATTTAATATCCGGATGTCGTCGAATCACCCCCACGGCCGAACACGGTGCATCCAGCAAAATACGGTCAAAGGCTTGCCGACACCACTCGCCCGCCTGACTGACATCGACGCTCTGGCATTCGGCTTGTAATTTCAGTCGTGTCAAATTTTCCTGGACTTTAGTTAAGCGTTTTTCGGAAATATCCAACGCCAGTAGCTTGATATCTGGCTGACGCTCCAAAATTGCAGCCGTCTTACCTCCCGGCGCGGCGCACATATCCAATACAGCATCCCCTGGCCTGGTATCTAACAAAACTGCCGCTAGTTGCGCGGCACCATCTTGCACCGACACCAGGCCTTCGGCAAAACCAGGCAATTGTTCAACGGCAACAGCTTGTGTCAGGACAATGCCGCTATCGACAACAGCCAAGCGTTCGGCCGGAATATTTTCTGCAGCCAATAAAGCCAAATAGTCCTCACGGCTTATCCGCCCTAAATTGACTCGTAAGCTCATCGGGCCGGCCTGGTTATTGGCCTGTAAAATGGCCTCTGTTTGTGCCCCCCAGTCCTGTTTCAGCCGGTCAATCAGCCAGTCTGGGTGCGAATACTTGCTACACCAGGACTTATCTGCGGCGCTTTCTAAGGCATCCTGTTCCCGCAAATAATTTCGTAACACCGCATTAACTACGGCTTTTGCCCAACTTTTACGGCCTACGGCAGCTACGGTTTCGGCCACGGCCGCATGGGGTTTGACCCGCATCGAACGCAACTGAAACAAACCTGTCAGCAGCAGTAATTGAATATCGAGGTCTTTTTTACGCAGCGGTTTGGCCAATATTTGTTCCGCCAAAAATTGCAGTCGCTGATAATCCCGACACACGCCGTAGCACAAAGCCTGAACAAAGCCACGCTGCGACGAGGGTATATTGGTCAGAAAAACAGCTAATGCCTCGGTCAGCGATTGGCCGTCACCGACCACTGCCCGCAACACCTTAACCGCGAGCTGACGAGCATTGTTCTGTTCAGACATCAAACACCCAGTGTGACCGCATCAAGGTTATGCGCATTTTTAAACGCATGCACCGCCATACGTTTGCCACCGGGCAACTGGACTTCCAGCAAACGCAACCATCCATCACCGGTCGCCACATCGACGTGTTTGCCGTGATTTAAAACCACACCGGGCGCCTTTTCACAGGCTTCATCAATAACCTCCGCACGCCAGATTCTCAAGGGCTTGCCTTGATAATGTGTCTGCGCAACCGGCCAGGGATTCAAGCCGCGGATTTTTCGATTCAACACCCGCGCAGGTTGCGTCCAGTCCAACTCAGCTTCCGCTTTTTGTAATTTTTCAGCATACGTCACTTGAGATTCATCCTGAGGTTCCGGCTCAAGTGTTTGTGCCTCGATTTGCGGTAGAATCTTTTGTAAGCCTACTGCGCCGAGCTGCGCCAGTTTGTCATGCAATTCACCCGCGGTGATTTGCTCATCAATCGGGCAGACTTCTTTATGCAACATATCGCCGGCATCCAGTTTTTTTACGATTTGCATAATAGTCACGCCAGTCTCCTTGTCACCTGCCATCAATGCCCGCTGAATCGGCGCGGCACCACGCCAACGCGGCAACAATGAGGCATGCACATTGACACAGCCCAGCCGCGGTGTATCGAGTACCGCTTGGGGCAAAATCAAGCCATAAGCTACGACAACCATTAAGTCGGCCTGCAATGCCTGCAAATCCTGTCGGTCGGCCTCATGTTTGAAATTAAGCGGCTGATAAACCGGCACACCGGCTTCGGTTGCCGCCTGTTTGACAGGGCTAGGCGTTAATTTTCGCCCACGCCCCGCAGGCCGGTCGGGCTGGGTGTAAACGGCACAGACCTGGTGTTCGGATTGCAACAGCATGTTTAAGGTTGGAACGGCAAAATCGGGCGTTCCGGCAAAGATTATTTTCATCCGCCTTTCCGTTGCTGTTTATGTATTTTTTCCAACTTCTCTTTAATGCGCTTTCTTTTCAACGGCGACAAATAGTCCACGAACAACTTGCCTTGCAGATGATCCATTTCGTGTTGAATACAGACAGCTAACAATTCCTTCGCTTCCAGTTCAAATGGCTCTCCGTCCTTATTTAAAGCCCTAACCTTAATATGTTCAGCACGCTGAACCTTTTCATAAAACCCTGGTACCGACAAACACCCCTCTTCCGACTCTTCAACGCCATCTTTCTCGATAATCTCCGGGTTAATCAAGCACAACGGCGCATCTTTATCTTCGCTGGTATCAATCACAATCACTCGTTTGTGGACATTGACCTGGGTTGCCGCAAGGCCGACCCCTTTGGCTTCATACATGGTTTCCAGCATATCATCGACCAGTTTGCGAATCCCGTCATCGACGTTCTCGACAGGCTTGGCCACAGTTCTGAGCCGTTTATCTGGAAATTCTAAAATCGTTAAAATACTCACCCTGACTCCGGTTAAATCTATTCTTGGTCGGAAATTTTAGTCGATTGGCGTTTTAACCGCACTCTCACAATGAAATCGACAGATTCGAAAAAAAAGAGCACGAAGCATGCTAGAAAGTTCCATTTACAATTAAACCCCATGATACGTAAGGATTTTACACCTCATACTCTCCAAATATCATTGATGATACTGCGGACTCAATTGATGCACTGCATCGACCATAGCTTTGACATGTTCAGGATTAACATCCGGCAAAATACCATGCCCTAGATTGAAAACATGGCCCGAGCCTGTGCCATATTTTTCCAGAATCGTTCCGACTTTTTGCCGAATCACTTCAGGATTGGCATACAGTGCAATCGGATCCAGGTTGCCTTGCAAGGCGACTTTATCACCTACGCGCTGTCTGGCCTGAGCAATATCGGTCTGCCAGTCCAACCCCAAGGCGTCATAACCGGCATCGGCCATGGTTTCCAGCCACAGCCCACCGCCCTTGGAAAACAAGACGGTTGGGATTTGTTGGCCATCTTGCTCGGTTTTTAATAATGCCCGCACTTGCTTGGCATAGTTAAGCGAGAAATCTCGATAATCTTCGGTGCTGAGTACGCCGCCCCAGGTGTCAAATAACATGACGGCCTGGGCGCCGGCTTCGATTTGTGCATTTAGATAGGCGGCGACCGACTGCGCCAGTTTATCCAGCATCTGATGCATCAATTCAGGCTGTTCAAACAACATCGCTTTGACTTTTTGAAAGCTTTTGCTGCTGCCGCCTTCCACCATATAGGTCGTCAACGTCCAAGGACTGCCGGAAAAGCCGATTAACGGCACCCGACCATTTAATTCTTTCCGAATCAAACTGACCGCATCGGTGACATAACGTAACTCCGCGGCAGGGTCTGGAATCGGCAATTTTTCTATATCGGCACGCGTGCGCACCGGACGCTCGAACTTTGGCCCCTCCCCTTCGGAAAAATAAAGTCCCAAACCCATGGCATCGGGGATGGTCAAAATATCAGAAAACAAAATCGCCGCGTCAAAATCAAAGCGCTCCAAAGGCTGCAGTGTGACCTCGCACGCCAATTCTGGGTTAGTACATAGATTAAGGAAGCTGCCGGCCTTGGCCCTGACCTCCCGGTACTCTGGCAAATAACGGCCGGCCTGGCGCATCATCCAAACCGGTGTTTTATCAATCGGCTGTTTTAACAAGGCTTTCAAAAAAATATCGTTTTTTAAATCAGTCATTCGTTTTTAGGAAGTTAAGTCAAGGGGGAAGCAGGCTAAACTACCCTGCATTTTGTTGCTGTAAAACCCTGAATGATCGAATCCAGGCTTTTGACAGCGGCTTAGGCAAGCGTTTACGCGCCCTTTTAGCCGCCGAGCGACTTGGGTAATCACCTAACACCACCACATATTTTGTTGTACCCTGTTTTTGCACGGCAAAATAATGCATGTTTTTTTGCTGCGATGGATATTTACGGATTAACTTTTCGGCGCTTTCGTGCTGCGACAGTACCATGATCTGCAAGGTGTAGTGCTTGGGATTACGGCTTTTCAACCAATCCTTGCCCGTGAGGTGGGCTACGATAGGCTCAGGTTTTGGGGATACTTTTTTCACCGCCGGCGGCGTATCCTCTGGGGTTTTCTGCGCCACATCAATCGCTGGCTTTTGTTGATTCGCCGTCTTATCAACCGGTTTTTCAGTCTTTTTCGGTGGCTCAGGCTTTTCAGGTTTATTTTTTTGCTCTACGCGCAGCGGTGTCTCATCGGGAGCCGCCGCTGTATTTTGTAACGCAACAGCTTGTGTTTCTTGTTGTATCGTTGCCGGCACAGAAACATCATTTTCCGCCGCAGGCTTTTGTATGGCCGTCGTTTCGTTGTTAGTGCTATTCACTACGCTGCCGTTATCCCCATCATCCACCACAACTGCCGCTTGACCCACTCCGTTGTCTTGATTATCAGACTCGCCGGGCGCTTCGGCCAAAGGCTGAATAGTGTCATGTTGAATAGGTGTTTTAGCTGACTCCTCGACAACATTGGTACTATTTATCGCAGGTTCGGGTTGATACGCAGGACTGACCGGCGCCTGAATAACCGGTGTGGCCACAGAAATATCGACCGTGCGTTTTTTATACAAGGTTTCTGAGATATCAGTCGCTTGTTTTGTGGTCGTTTCAGGCTTGTGCCAAACCATCAGTCCGCCGGCGACGAGAAGGCCAGCCACGATTAAGGCACTACCACCCCATGCCAGCGATGAAGCCGGCTTGTAGTGTGATAAACGCGGCAATTCCTCGATAATTTTCCCCGGAATACCATGCGTTTTCTTGTACAGATTTTCAACCAGACCGTCATTGATGGCATTAAACGAAATCATTGCCCCCTGGCCTGCAGATAAATTTTGCAGAAATGCGGTGTAATGCCGAAGGCTCAATGGCGGTATCTCGATCAAGTGACAGTCACTAATATCGGGATCGGAACTGTTCTTTAGATGCAGTTCATCATGCGTCAATACCAACACCAAACGCAAACAATCGTACCGGCGGGCAAACTGAATCAGGCTGCTGATCAATCCCGGCACGAGGAAACCTGCATTATCGATAATCCAAACGACTTTTTGTGGCGTATCATCTAAATGGCTAAGCTTATCGCTCAGGCTTTCCCCTTCTACATCGGCAAGCTGTTGTTGCAATTGTGTGTTTAAACGCTCAAAACTCAGCTGCGCCGAGCCCTCGATACGACAAATACGCCAATGCGCTTGCTGATGAGCCTGCAATACATCCAGCAAAGTCGTTTTGCCAATACCGTCCGGCCCACAAATCACCAGAGGTTGACTCAAATTGTTGATCAAATGAATCAACAAATCGAGTTTCTGCGAGCGCTCTAAAGTAACCAGACGATGAATATTATCTAATGTCTGACGACTTTCTCGGTCTGCTGAATGATAAACGACATCATCATTTTCCGGCATAGCTATCTAAGGTTTCTTTCAGAATTGAGGTCTCTATATTAATGGGTAATGTCGCTTTCCCCAATGCTTCCAACAAAATCAGCCGAATTTTGCCATCGACATTTTTTTTGTCCACCGCCATTAAATCCAGGTATTGCTCGGTCGTCATCATCTCCGGTGGATCGACCGGTAACTTTGCGGCCCGAAACAGATTTAAAATTCTGTCAACATCAGCATCATTCAGCCAACCCAAGCGGCGCGACAAATCGGCTGCAAAACAGGTACCGATAGCGACCGCTTCACCGTGTAAATAGTGTCCATAGCCCATGCCCGTTTCAATCGCATGACCAAAGGTGTGGCCTAAATTCAAGGTGGCTCGCACGCCGGCTTCAAATTCATCTTCGGCCACAACCTCTGCCTTGTTTTGACAGGAGCGCTCAATGGCATAGGCCATCGCTTCATCATCGCGCGAGATCAGCGCAGATATATTTTGCTCCAGCCATTCAAAAAAGGGCAGATCTCGAATCAAGCCATATTTAATGACCTCGGCCAGCCCTGCAGACAACTGCCTGTCATCAAGCGTTTTCAACACATCTGTCGCCGCAATCACGCATTTCGGCTGATAAAAAGCGCCAATCATATTCTTACCCAACGGATGATTGACACCGGTTTTCCCGCCGACAGAGGAATCGACTTGCGCCAACAGCGTGGTCGGAATCTGAATAAAGTCGATACCGCGCTGATAACAGGCTGCCGCGAAGCCCCCCATATCACCGATGACACCACCGCCTAACGCAACTAGGGTAGCATTGCGGCTGAATTTAGCACGTAACAATTGATCGAAGATTTTTTCGACATAGGCTAATGTCTTGTATTGCTCGCCATCAGGCAAGATGACGGTTTCGACCTGAAACCCGTGCAAACTGTTTTTTATCGTCTCCAGATAAAGCGGCGCAATGGTTTCATTGGTTACGACAAGGACTTGACTGGCGCGAATATGCCCGGTCAATAAATCGGCATTCTGTAACAAATCCGGGCCAATATAAATCGGATAAGAACGGTCTTTAAGGTCAACCTGCAGGAGCTTCATGTTATCTATACTTTTTAAATTCGGTTAAAATCGCTTTAAGCGCGGCCTTACTCTGCATTATACCGGTATCGACGCTGAAATCAGCACACTCGCGGTACAACGGCTCGCGTTCCTGCAAAAGCTGCTCTAATCGTTGGCGTGGATTTTCGGTCTGTAACAAGGGACGCTGGGTATCTCGCCGGGTCCGCTGCAAAATGCGCTCTATCGAGCATTCAAGATAAACAACAAAGCCATTTTGCTGCAACTTTTGCCGATTCTCCGGACGTAAAATTGCACCGCCACCTGTCGCCATGACAATCTGGTCTAGACCGGTGAGATAGCTTATGATTTCCTGTTCCCGATCTCTAAAACCTTCCTCGCCCTCATACTCAAAGATCATTGGAATACTGACGCCGGTTGTTTCCTCGATGACGCGGTCGCTGTCGTAAAATGGCCATTGCAACGCCTGGGCTAGTTTCTTGCCCATCGTCGTTTTACCCGCCCCCATCAAACCGATCAGATAAATATTGTTCGCCTGTTTCATCCGCCTGTTTCATTACACAAAAAAAAGGGGCATCATGCCCCTTTCGATTTTAATAAATTCAAAGAGTTACAGCGCATGCGCTGGCAAAATGCTGTCAATTTGATTCGCTCGGGGCCGCAACTTCAACCACCGATAAATATAAATCATATAATAACACGATTAAAAATGCGGAGAAAAATGGCTTTATTGACTTTCAAAAGTGGCATCACGGCTTTGCTCTACGGCGTGGAAAATACACCCAACCCAACAAAACCAAAGCTATTACGGCAAAATAGATGCGATTGTCAGATGCTACCTTTTGCTGCCGCGCAAATTCCGGCACAAATAATGCCTGTTTAAGTTGCTCACTGTTTTCCAGACGGTGATAAGCCCAGCCAATATCTTTAGCGAGCTGCTGTAAATAGGGTTCATACAAACGAGTTAAATGTTGATTACCAACCACTTTAGCGCCACCAAACGGCGCATTTCGCGCATGATAAGCGCCCCAGGGCTGTAATGAGGTCGGCGGCAGACCAAAGGTTGAGCGATGCGGCACGTCCTCCGGTTGATAAAAACCTTGCTGCTGCCCCCGGTTGTCATATTTAGGAATAGGCACATTCTGCAAACCACCAACACCAACCAACACCCCTTTCAACTTACCTTTTACATCGCTGAAGTCAGTTTTATAGCGTGGATTGACAGGGGGCGCTTCATGTCCATCGGTAAAAAAAACCACCTGATTAGCTCTGTCCTGCAATTGAGTAAGCGTGCTCAGCAAGCCCTTGCTGATACGACTATCGGCCGCCCAAGCCATACGCCAGTCTATGTTTTCTATCACGCTGTCGATTTCAGCATAAGCTGAACACACCTCGATAGGCTCAAACAACAGAGTCGATTTTCGCTCCGTAAAAAGGCCTATCCCCACTTTGGATTGACAAGGAAGTTGCAAGACCACATCGTGCAATACCCGTTTAACAAATTGCAGCCGACTGGCCGCTTCATCGTTCACCTGGTAATCCCGGGCATTCATGCTGCGTGTGATGTCAACGATCAGAGTGAAATCATAAACGGCTTGGCGTTTGATGATTTGCGGCTTGATAAACAACGCCAACATCGCCAGCAGGGCAAGGCTCAATCCATAAAACCGATAGTCTTTCAGATTTTTTAATAGGTGTTGTCGAAACATGGTTTATGGCAACCCCCGCGGGAAACCAGGCACCGTTGCCCAAAGCTTGGTTTTTTTCTCCGGAATAGGCTCATCCTGTTCCAGGGTGATGCGATCCATTTCGGGTAACAAACGCATGGCTACTTCCAAATTATATTTGGCATCCCAATACTGACTGTCCAATGCTAAAGCCTGTCGATAGGCTTGTTTAGCCAGGGCAGACAACGCCATGGCCTCGTTGATCTGCATCGCTTCAGCCAATTCAATGGCTTCCGATAAGTAGAGATTACCCAGGTTATAGCGTGTTATCGTTTGTATATGTCGGCTACCTTGATTGATGATTCTACCCAAAACCACTTGCGCATCTTGATAACGGTGTTTCTTTTTCAGATAACCCGCATACGCCAACTGTAATTCAGGCGCCGTATTTTTCAATAACGCGGGCGTGATGGCTTTGCCTTGATTTAATTGAGTAATCAATTGATTGATATGGATTATTTGAAAATAGGCATAGCTACTTTGCAAAGTAACCACCAAAGCGATCAACAATCCTCCCCAACCGGCATAAAAACGAGCAACTCTTATCATGGCCGCGCCTCAATCAGTTTGAATCCCCATAACAGAGCGATAAATACCGTTGCCAACAGATAACATTGCGTGGATAAATCCTGTTTCGGTATCTTTTCGACATAATGCAAGGGCCTATTTTCCAGTTTGTTAATGTCATTGATGGCTTGTTGGACAGCATCCAGGTTTTCGGCCTGATAAGCTTTATAAGGTATCCCTAAGCTGCTAAAAAACAGATGCAAATAACGCTCGGGCATAGCGCCGGCATTGTCATCGCGTGAATCTTCGGGTTTTTCATATAATCCGGGACTGTTTTCGCTGCGCATAAAAATCCAATACAGCCGGATATTCAATTGTTTAACCCAGCGCCTTATATTTGCTTCGCTATCAGGGTCGATGACGGCCGCGCCATCGGACACCAATAGAATAATCCGGGAGCCGGTTTGTTCGCGTTGCTGTTGAAAATATGACAAGCCCATGGCCAGCCCTTTGCTGATATTGGTATAGGCTAATGCAGATAAATCGGTAGCTGAAACAGCAGCTAACACCGCTTGTTTGTTTTCTGTCAACGGCATCATAAATAAAGCCGAAGTACTATAGCCAGCGACACCGATTCGATCCTGCTGGCGGCGCTTAATAAATTCACTCAACAAACGTTTGGCTGCGCTGGCTTTGGATTCTTCACGACCATCAGGTGCCTTACCTGCATAGGTATAATCCATACTTTTACTTCTATCCAGCAATAACACGATATGTGCACCATAACCGATGCGCTCCCGGTATTGCTCGCCCCGATTCAAGCCAGCCAGCGCCAGTATCAGACTCGTCATGGCGGCAACGGCTAATAGCTTGATTAACACTGAAATACCGGTTGATAAGGCGTCTTGCGGCAAAATATCAATGGATGGATAATCGCTCTGGCTCACGCCATTGTTCCATAATGGAAATAACGCCATCAGTAACGCCAGCAATACCCAAGGGTGATCCACCGCTAGATTCATCGCATGCCTCGCTCTATTTGCAGACAATGCCGGCATAAGGCTTTAATTTTATCGCTCTCTTTTTTGCCACCCTTGGGACTGGAATCAAAAAAATGTTGATTGGAATAATCGAAAAACCAATTTAATTCGTCATCTAAGGATTGGTAATGCGGAAAGCGCTGATAAAAATCTGCCAATTGATGTTGAAACAAGGGTTTGCCATTCAATTGATTCAACGCCCCATGCATGATGTTCAACATCCGGGTTAAATCGCCTGCCGAATACCTAGCCAATTGCTGACAAGGCACTTTGAAAACCCGGTACTGAGGTAAAAAACGTAATCGACCATAGAGCCAGGCCAGGTAAAACAATGCCCCCAGCACAATAGCCAAACTGATTATCAGCCGGTTACGCAGGCTGCGGCTGTCGAGTAACGGCGCGGGTGCATCCGGCCGCATATATTCTTTGCCATCCTCCTTCCTGACGGCTAACTCACGCAGGGGCGCCGCGGTAAAATGCCAGCCTGGAACCTTTTTTTCGATGACATGGCCAAATTGTTTAAATTGCAAGGTAAAGCTGGGGAGTTCAAGCATTTTCACTTCTAAAGGTGCGTAAAACAGTTGATAAGTCAGGTCGATTCGATAACGGACGCCTGTCCCAGTTGTCGTTTTATCAATGTCAATCCTTTTCAAATCAAGCCAGCGATTAACCGCACCCCTGGCAGGCAAGCTGCTACGCTGCAAAACTAATCCTGGCCGGGTTTCGATAAGGATACGCTGTTTGATTTCATCGCCAATCACATAGCCAAAAGGCCGTGGCGTCTGTACCTGGAAAAAAGTAATGGGCTCGTTAATCGACTGAGAGCACGCCGCGGCCGATAACAACACAATAATCAAGACAAAAACAAACGGATAGCGCATCACTTAACCTTACTGTTGTAGAAAATACTGACTGACAGCATCGGCCTGATACCCCTGTTCCAGAAACAGCGGCTCGCAACCAAAGCTTCTGAAACAATGCTGAAGTAGCCGTTTTCTTTGTGCATAAGCGGCTTGAATTTTCTTATTCAGCCCCGGCCGCATCCATAAGGTGCGGGCTTTACCACGCTCCAGATCGGCCAGTCTCATCACACCCCAACGGGGTAAATCCCGATATGCCTTGTTATCCCATAACACCAGTGGGATGACCGTATGTTTATTCAGCCTTTGCATCGTGTTTTGAATCATTCTGACCGGCATATGAAAATCAGATAACACAAACACCAGAGCAGCACTATCAGGCAGATAGTCAGGCGCCTCAAGCAAACTTTCTGCCTTTCCAGCAAACACGGCCGGTGAAATCTGTTGTGCAATATCCATCACCCGCCCCAGCTGTAAACTGGCCGGTGCTATCAACCATTGATGCTTGAGCGTCTGACCACAACCGATAAAACCAAATCTATCACCGGTTGCATGCGCCGACTGAGCCACCGACAATAAACAATCAATAACCGCCTGTGGCTTACTATTGTGACCGTGATAGCTCATAGAGGCGGAAAAATCAGCCAGTAAAAAAACGTCTAGCCTAGACTGCTGTTGAAACGATTTAACCCGATATTCAGAAAAGGGATTCAACAAACTGGCTCTTAAATCAATATGTCTCGGATCAGGCTGACTGATCAGCGCTCGATGCTGTTTGAATAAAAAACCATTACCTGCCATCTGCCCCGGATGCGCGCCTGGAAAAATAGCATATTGTGCAGGTTTTCGATAATAAAAAACGTCATTCCTCAACATGGCTATCCTGCCTATGATTGGTTAATCACGAACATGACAAAACCAATGGTAAATAACATATACAGCGGAATGCTGTATTTTAGTGGGCAGCTGATGATTAGCCTGACGATACCGGAATAATTTTTATGTTGCCGGTTATACAATGACTCGCCCAATAGCCACAGCAATGAATTGGCGACGATAAGCAGTACAATGCTCAACAGACTGGCTTCGGTAAACAAAAAGGATTTATCGGTGAGCAACTCGGCCTTTTCATTAGCATGAACCAAGTTTGCCGCGAGTATCCCTAAAATCAAGGCACCTTCATCAAAGGCAACCAGAAAAAAACCATAACTGAAGAACCGAAAACGCTGACAACTACTTTGAATCCCGGGTAGTTTTTCTGCCAGATAAATAAGCGGAAGACTCAGACAAAACAACAACAGTCCGACGATACTGATCAATGCCCAAAACTTGACACCGATGGCCGAATTGAGTGAGGTGGTGTAATACGAAGCATAAGAAATACCGCTGAAATGATCTAATCTTTCGGCAATAATGGCGCAGACAAAACCGACCCCACTCCAGTTTATATAGACACCCAGTAAATCACTGAACCCACTTGCCGGGGTGATAGCTTTCAAAAATTCTTGTTTAGTCATCGTGTTGTTATTGTTATTTCATTGTTTTATTTAAGCCGGCCTACGCATAAAACACCTAACAGCATTAAACTGGCGTGAGATTTCAGCCACACGCAGAGGGACGAGCAAATAAAACCAAAATCCCAGACCAGCTTAAATCGAGACAACATGCTTTAAGGCGCGGCGACGCTTTCCACAATGCCTGAGATCAATTCTGGCAACAGTTGCTCTTGCCGATAACTGTATATTGGGTTCAAAAAAATCCGATGTGCCATAGTCACCCTAAATACCGCCTGCAAATCTTCAGGCAACAACGTTTCCCTGTTTTCCAGCCAGGCATTCACTTTTGCAGCGCGAATCAAAAAACTCATTCCTCTGGGGCTAGCGCCCGACATAATGAGCTGCTCCATTTCCACATCGGATAATGTAATTCCGTATTTTTTAGGATTTTTAGTCGCTGTCCATAAGTCCAGCGCATAATTTTTCAATGCCGCTGTTGGCTGTATCGTTTGCTGAATCAGTTGTGCCAATTCATTCAATTGATAGTAAGCAATAGTGCCCGTTTTCACACCACTGATTAACGAGTCAGTATCGTGAAAACGAGGATTGAACATCAATTCTTTCAATAACGCCTCATCTGCCGGCATGTCGATATTGATTTCCATCATAAAGCGGTCGCGGGCAGCGGCGGGTAATTCAAAGGTTTCCTCTCGTTCTATCCGGTTTCTATCGGCAAAGACCTGAACATGCGGAAATCGATATTCCTGATTAAAGGCACTGATACTTCTTTCTGCCATCACTCTTAACAACAAAGAATGCACCTGAGGACGCGCACGGTTTATTTCGTTAAAGAAGAAAGTTGCCAGATTCTCGCCTTGTTTGAGCAAAGGGCCTGGGTCAACCTGCGGCTTGCCTTTATCATCTAAATAGGTGTAATAAATCAAGTCGGCCGGCATCAAGTCGATCGTTCCTTCAATGCGTTGATAATTGCCACCTAATCCTTGCGCTATCGCGCGTAACAAAGTAGTTTTCCCAACGCCGACATTACCTTCCAGCAAAACATGCCCGCGTGCAAAAACAGAAATGACACAGTGTCTGACGGCTTGTCGCTGGCCTAAAAGCGTCTGGTTTATTTGTTGCTCAAATTCAAGGGCTAGATTTCGCCAATCGCTGAGTTGATTATTCAAAACTTTTTATCCAAAAAAAGACTCCAGCCCGGAGGAGAGCTGGAGCGAATACACTAATATTAGTCTTTACTGAAATAGCCAAGCCATTTCAGAAAGGGATAAATATCGCTATCTATACCTTTTGGTGACAAGAAGGATCTTGTCGGATGAGGTGTCTTAAAGCTCATCCACGTCATAAACAAACGTACCCGTTGCATTAAAATGGGCAACACGCTTTTTATTACGCGCTTCCATTTCTTTGATCGAGGCGGCTTGTTTATTCAGTTCGTTAGGATCATGCTTAGGGTCATATTTGCTTCCCGCCACTTTGGCAGGATAGCCCGGTTTAGGCTCCCAGCAATTTCCAGGTTCTTTACAATTTGTGCCGTCATACGCTTGCGCGGTCAACGATACGGATGCTGTCAATAAAACAGCGATAGATAACAGGTGTTTTTTCATATTGCGTCTCCTGAATTATTTTTTCAGCCACTTGGCCTTTTTCGGACTACCTTTATAAATTGAGCGTATCCAGGCCATAATTTTTAGCATTTCATCGGTATTGAAATTGACATACTGAGGGCCCATCATGCCTTTCGCGCCACCGAACAACAGCTCAAACAAACCCTTGTCCGTTGCAATGCTAGGATAGGTCCAGTAGTCATCGGCCAGCCCTGGCCCGAGCTTGCCTTCGGCCTCATGCCCATGACAGCCTGAGCAGCCAGTCATAAAAAGACTTTCACCTTCTTCAATGGCTTTTTTATCGGTGTTATAGGGGTTTTTACCATCCTTCATAAACTCTTTGAATGCTGGCGTATCCCCCCATAAGCGCCAACTTAAGCCCCCAACCACTTGATTTTCTCATTGTCGAATCATTCCCAAAATCAGCGTGCAACGAACGTTTTCTTCGCTACGCTTTTCAAATAATCACGTTGAAAGCGTTCTTGCTTCGGAAAACAGGCGTTCAATCCTGATTTAATGTCCTCAGCAATCGTTTTATACAAACGCCAGGGTGTCAATGCACGCGGCCCATCCATTTTCGTCAAGGCCTTGGTAAAACACCGCTGCGCGATCTTTTCCGTAACCACCGCATACAGAAGTTTGCCCTGTAAATACAATTCGGCCAATTGACTGTCTTTACGGGCACGTAATTGATTGATCGCCAACAGGCTTTTCAGCCGTTTGATCACCAATTCCACCTGCCAGCGTACACGATAGAGCGCGGCAGCCGTTTCGGTGCTGAGCAACTCGACCGGCACGGACGTTAAAATTAAGACCCATTCACTGAGATAGAGCGTTTTTTTCCTGGGCTGTACGTCCTTTGTTCTGCGCTCTGAGTTTCGCTTTACGCCGGGCTTGCGCCGCTTTTTCGGCAGGTAACGGAACCGCATGTACCGTGCAGGCGATTCGTTTAGTATCATGGCACAAATAAACCGGAATAGCCCCGCTTGTTTCCCGAGACGTTGTAATTTCGTTTCCCAGTCAATTTTTATCATTTTGCCGTGCTCGTCAAGCTCGTATAAATTCATGCTGTGTGCGTTATAGCGCAGCACAATATCGCCACCTCGGTCAATAAAGGCACCAACGACTTCGGTTGATTGTAGCCACGATCAATCAACACGACATCGCCCGATTCCAGCACATAATGGTCAAGGCTTTCGCCAATCTTGTCCGTACTGACTTCAACCTGGCGCAATGTCAGTGAAATCAAATCTATCGCGATATGTAGCCGATACGTGGTTTCTGTCGCACCGGGTTCCTGCACGGTCGAGCCATCAATAATAACGAAGCTTAATGAACCACTGTCAACCACCTGATGCAACCCAAATACGCCCGATAGCAAGGATTTTACCCAAGGAACGCAGGCCGCCAGTCTTTTTTACCGCCGTATCACTCAGGTAGCCCTGTAAGTGAGCCACCTCGCCGGCGCAACTCCGCAAGGAGAAATCCAGACCACAGTAGAGCATCACCAACTGTAACAGTTGTAAGGGCGAACGGATCTTGCGCGCACGCGTGAAGGCTTTAAATTCATAGGCTTGTTGTTGATAATCTTCTGGAAGTTCTTGCACAAATTGTTCAAAACGAGTATCTATGTGAGGTGGCTGCTTTTTCATAGGGTTTTCACTTTTGTCGGCAAAAGACTCTATGTGGTGGCCACACCTTTATTTTTCAACACGTAATCAATGATTTAATGGCTTAAGTTGGCGCTTATGGCGTATCCCCCCTTTTTGGCGACACTCAAATCCAAAGGTGTCCCCATAATGGCATGCCTCAATGTTATCTCTGCTTGCGCTGTCGTACCAACAAGCGCAGTTGCCAACACAGTGCTGGTCAATATTGTTTTAAATCTCATCATTTTTCCTATTATTTGATCGCATCACGATGACACTTCAGGTAACAATGGAATATTTTCATCCTTCAATATCGCTTCAATTTCAGATTGATAGTGGTCGATAAAATTATTCAATTGCTGTAGTAAAGCTGTTTCTCCTTTGCGTACCGCCATTGCGGTACTGTAATGTTGCTGAACCTTTTTGCCATCTGCACGAGTACTGTTATCAGGCACCACTACCATAGTTAAAGGCACAGTGGATGCTTTAACATAGCGTGCGGCAGCCGGCCCCCAAACTACGGCAACTTCCGCCTTGCCATTAGCGACATCAGCCACGATTTTACTAACGTCATATTTAACATATTGATTACGACGTGACTTAAAGCCAACTAGAGACTTGTTATAGTTAAACGTATCGCTATAGCGTCCGATTGCCCGAACCATGACCTCTGAAGGTGTACCAGGCACATAGCCTATCAGTTTGACTGAACGTAAAACCTCGCTGTCCCAGTCCTGTATATCCAAGTCATCCGCTTGCCGTGAAATAAATACATAAGCCGAGCGATAATAAGGCTGCGTTGTCGCTACACGCGGATCACCCGCATCAACACCGATCACCACATCGCACTGGCCTTTGTTCAGAAAATCACGAATAAAATAACGAGGGTCTTTCCAGTAAACATATTTGATTTTACGATTCAGCCCTTGTCCCAATAACTGCGCCAGCTTGTTTTCAAAACCTTCTCCCTTTGTATTGGAGTACGGCATTTCATCTTCAGCAGCACAAACTTTAAGGACCGGACCTGTTGGCTCTACGGCAAGTTCTGGCTGAGCATTTGCCACACAACCTGAAATTAGCACCGTTCCAGCCAGGCAAAGCAATCTTGATTTTAGTGTCATATTTTTCCGTTAATCCTGTAAATTCAGACAGGGTGAACAACGCTATGTCATTCACCCCATGAGCTATCAGTCCAGTGCAAAAGTCATAACACCGCCACCCATTTGCGTGTAATGTGCCAATTCCTTAAATGCACCCACAGCGCCCAAACCCGCAGTCGGATCTTGCAAGTCAAACACCAAGCCGACACCCGGCCAGCCACCGACACCGTAGTAAATGGAAATGTATTGTTTCCCATTATGCTTATAGGTAATCGGATGACCAATCACACCAGAAGGCAATTTGAATTTCCAAAGCTCCTCACCCGTATTTGAGTTAAGCGCTTTGATATAGCCATCTAATGTGCCATAGAAAACCAAATCTCCGGCTGTTGCCAATGTTCCACCCCAAACGGCAAATTTTTCTGGAATTTCCCATTTCATTTCTCCCGTTACCGAATCCATGGCTTTCACTTGACCTAAGACACCCTTCGGCCCCGGATACATATTCAGCGTTGCACCGACAAAAAACTGACCCGCTCGATAAGGCAGCATGAACGGCTCCCAGTCCATGCAGATATGATTGACTCCCATGAAAAATGTCTTGGTAACGGGGTTATACGATTCAATACCCTGATTGTGATAGCCCATCGCAGATGGACAAATTCCTTTTGCCTCATGATCCATATGGGTTGAATACTCTGGATCTCGAATCGGAAGACCGGTTTTTAAATCGACCTTTTTAACCCAGTTGACGGTGTCGTCGATTTTGAATGCATTGACTAAGTCACCATTTTCACGGTTCAGCGTATAAACCAGGCCATTTCTGTCGGGATGGGTCAGCAATTTAGTCATTTTTCCGTTGACCATTTGCTCAGACAGGCCCATATAGTTCACACCGGCATAGTCCCATTCATCGTGCGGTGTTTTTTGATAGCCAAAGATAGCTTTACCAGTATTGACATCCCGCCCCCAAATGGTCATGGTCCATTTATTATCTCCGGGACGCATGGTTTCATTCCACGGCGCAGGATTGCCTGAACCGTAATAAATCATTTCCAGATCACTATCGTAGGCATACCAGCCCCAGTTCGTTCCGCCACCAATTTTCCAGGCATCGCCTTCCCAGGTTTTAGTGCCTAAGTTAAACTGGCCGTAATGAGGGTTATCTTTATTAAATCCTTTTCCAATCCCTATATCTTCATCCGGCCCTGTGGCATAAACCCGCCATACTTGCGAGCCGTCTTTAATCCTGTAGGCCGTCGCATAGCCCCGCACACCCAACTCAGCTCCAGCACTGCCGACAATCACCATATCCTTAACCACAAAGGGCGCTGAGGTTAATGTTGAACCCATGGCAATATCCGAGTTCTCCATTTTCCAGATCATTTTCCCGGTTCTGGCATTGATCGCCACAATATGACCATCTAATTGATTCAAAAAAATCGTCGGCGGATAATCCTTAGTCCCTGGTGCATAGGCTAGACCTCTATTGACTACATCACAGCAGGCCACCGCGCGTGCTGCTGGATTTTGCTTCGGTTTATATTCCCACAAGATTTTATCCGGCTCGTCTAAATCCAGCGCAAACACATTGTTGGGAAACGGCGAATGAATATACATAATCCCGTCAACCACCAAAGGCCCGCCTTCGTGCCCATTCAATACGCCTGTAGAGAATGACCAGACCGGTTTCAGCTTATGGACATTTTGGATATTAATCTGGTACATATTACTGAAATGGGTAGCACTGTAATCTTTGGTCTGCATCACCCAATTCGTATTTTGCTTTGACAAGGCTTCTAATTTCTTGTTTGCACTGGCTTGCTGGGATACGGCAAAAATTGCACTGGAAACGAGCATCGTCGTTCCGATATTCCGAGCAAATTTTTTAATCTGCATGAACTCCTCCTGATTGATTTTTTTATTTGAAAGCATTTGCCATCACTGTGTATCAAGAGCCTCTGATCAAACTAACTGAAACTGGCAAATGCTTGATGGCTATTCTATGGATCCAGCAGTTGCTCGAATACGGAATTATCCTTGTTTTCACCTGGGAAAAATTCCTAATAACGGCATCATGCAAAAAGGAAAATATCCTATATCTTTTAAGGCTCGACTTATTCATGATATTTACTTTTTTAAGTGATTTGTCATGTCCAAAATCAGCGTGTTATTAGTTGACGATCATGCAGTAGTCCGAGAAGGCTATAAGTCTTACTTATCGCTCTCAGATAAAATAGGCGCGATTTATGAAGCCGATAGTGGTGAGCAAGCCTGTCAACACTATATCCAACAACCGGTTGATGTGGTGGTAATGGATTTATCCATGCCGGGCATGGGCGGACTAGAGTGTATCAGACGCCTGATTAGCCGCGCCCCACAGTGTAAAATTCTGGTTTTCAGCATTCACAACGAGCCGATTTACGCTACCCGCGCGATCAAATCAGGCGCTAAAGGCTATATCAGCAAAAGCAGCGTGCCAGAAACCTTGGTAACGGCTGTCTGCTCTATCGCCCAAGGCAAGACCTATATTGATGCAACACTGGCACAGCAGCTCGCGGTTAACATGATCACTGAACAAAATGATGAATCAAAAATTAAACTTCTATCCCCGCGTGAATTCGATGTTTTTTGCTTGTTGGCTAACGGCAACAGCCCGCGCGAAATCGCAGAAAAGCTTCATTTGAGCTATAAGACAGTGTGCAATCACAGCACAACCATTAAAGAAAAACTGGCGGTTAAAACAATTGCCGAATTCACCCTACTGGCAACCCGCCAGGGATTGATAAAGTCTGAAAAATTAGGGGTTGAATAGTTTTTTCAACCCCCCCCCACACATTCTCTCCAGATTTATGGCTTCGCGCATACACGAGGCTGATCCACAAACTGACCGAAAGCTCGACTGCCCGCACCGATATTGATGCGCTTTATTGCCGTATTGGTTTGTGTATCGAATACACTCAGACTGCCATCAAACCAGTTCAACACCAGTAAGTGCTGATTTTCTTCATCAACTGCGATATTTTCAGGGTAGGCGCCTGTTTTTAGAACATGGACGAGTTTATGCGTTTGGGCGTCCAGCACACTCACACTATTTTCCAATTGATTGCTGACATAGACCTTACGCTGTTTCCTGTCTATCGCAACTCCATAAGGCATTCGCCCGACTTTAATCTGCTTGATTTCGGTTAAATTGACGACATCGACAACACTCACGGTATTACTTTGTGAATTGACGACATAGGCAACCTTATCATCAATTGCCAAGGCAAAAGGCGCCCGCCCAACACGGATGGTTTTAATGACATCAAGACTTTCCGTATTTATTACTGAGACACTGTCACTTTCCCTGTTGAGCACCCACACTTGGGATTCACAAGGCTCTGTCGCTATTCCGGCTGGCGACTGACCAACGGCTATTTTTTTTATGATGCGCCCACTACCTGGGTGAATGACGCCAACCAAATTCCCACTCCAGTCGGTGTAAAAAAGATAACGCTTAGCAAAAACAGCCCCAAAAGGACTGCCACCTACACTAATATGCTCCAACGGAATCAGCTTCTGGCTATCTACAAAACTGATCAGTCCTTGTTCCGGATAAGTCACGGCAAACCAGGGCTGATGTGGGTTAATAGCAATGCCTGCCGGGCCTTCAAGCGTTGGAATGCGCGTTTTGAATGACAGATCAGAGCGTCCAAACACACTAACACTCTCCCCCTGCTGCTGGTTAATATAAAAATAATCGCCACTTGTCGCAAAATTTGAACAGACCAGCAGCATCAGGACAAGAAACGACCGAAACATTTTATTTTTCTACTGCCTTTTTCAATCCTTCCAGGCCGTTTTGAACAAACTGATTCATGGCCTTAACTGCCGCTTCATCATTCAATCTTTTAGGTGGATTGTTGCTGGTATCGCCGCGGTAAAAACGACTCTTCCATTTGACTTTTGTTTTGTCTCCTTCGGCAACTAACTGGATAGCCGCCGAATACGAACTGACCGGAAAAGCATCGGTATTTTCCTTACTCAAACGGTAATTATATTCATGATCGGCATCACTGATATAATCAAGGCCTTCGGTCAATATTCCCGTTTTCAGCGTCAAGCGGCGCTCGCTGCCCGATTGGTTTTTTCCATCGCCTTCACTGGCAAGAACATCGGGATGCCAATCAGCAATCCGATCAAACTGCTTGACCACCACCCAAACCTTTTCAATAGGCGCATCGATCACAATACTTTTATCCACTTTCCTCGGTGTAGGACCGTGGGCATAGGCTGTCATCGACATGATAGACAGAAAAACAAGGAATAATCTGCTTAAATTCATACATAACCCCTAATTGAAAATTGGGCATTATCAATGATTAAACAGAGACTTGTAACGGGAAGTATTCTTGCGTAGACACCGGAATTTTTCCTTATTCCAATCTTACCCACAGTGCCGATGGTAGATTAAGTTGAAGCGTGCATAGCATTCGGATCAATGCTTCATAATCCCCAATACGATTGCAATATGTGCTAATTCAGCGCTACTGGAAACCTGTAGTTTTTTCTTGATTTGCGTAGCATAATTTGCCACTGTCTTATAGCCTAAACATAATTCATCAGCAATCTTATGCACAGTCAAACCTTTGGCCAATAAGCGAAAAACATCAAATTCCCGCGCCGAAAATGTTTCTATAATGCCTTGAAAATCATGCTCTGAATTATCTGCGCTGCTTTGTTTAAGCAAACCTTCTTCTACATAGATCTGCCCCTTATCAATAGCTTCTATCGCCTCGGCTAAAATTTCCGGCGCACTATTTTTGCTGATATAGCCTTTTGCGCCTGCATTTAAGGCACGGGCAATATAAACCTGCTCATCATGCACGCTGAACACCAGAATTTTGATTTTTTCATCACGTTGCACCAGGCGTTTGATTGTTTCCAGGCCGCCGATGCCAGGCATGGATAAATCCATCACAATAATATCTGGCCGGCTGGACTGACAGATATGAATCGCTTGTTCACCGCGCTCGGCTTCTGCAATCACTTCTATATTTGAGGACGTAGCCAGCAATAATTTAAAACCAGCTCTGACTACGGCATGATCATCGACCAGCAAAACCTTTATTTTCGTATTCATGTCAATGGAATTTCTGCCGTGATTTTTAGGCCTTTGTTATTTTCGGACTGTATTTCAAAACGACCTCCTAAGAGGGTAATTCTTTCTTTCATACCCAAGAGCCCAAACCCAGATGAGACTTGCTCAAGATCACAGCCTACTCCGTCATCAATAATCGATAACACCAGTGTATCTGAATCCGGCTTGATACGAAGGCTGATATCGACCTGACTGGCGTGGGCGTGACGGATAATATTGGTCAGACTTTCCTGAATCACACGAAAAATTTGTATCATAACACTTTGCTCTAGTTGGTCCACCGCATCCTCATAATGCAAGGTAAACACAGTATGTGCATGCCTGACTTCCCAGTGATGAAGTAAATCCTCCAACGTCGCTTTCAAACCCAGCTCTGTCAATATCAAAGGGTGTAATTGCTTCATCATCGAACGCACAACCGCCATCAAGTGATCACAGATTTCAATCATGGAGGCCGTAATTTTTTGGGTATCTGTTTTATCATGGGCAGCGGTTACAGCCATCACTTTCAGCGCCGTCAATGACTGACCAAACTCATCATGCAGATCCTGAGACAGACGCTGGCGCTCGTCTTCCTGAATCTCCAGCGAATGTTGCGTCAAAGCGCGGTTCTGTTGCTCTGTCTTGTTCAGCACATCGGTCATATGATTGATCGCCTTGGCGATGTCATCATATTCCCGTGTCGAAAAATCAGCTAGTTTCTTTTGATAATCGCCTTTTTCGATGCCTTTGAGATGTTCAATAATCGCATGGATAGACTTGATGGTTTTATTGAACACCAGTTGAACAGAAAGAAATGTCAGCAAAACAAGCGCAAATAGTGTGATAAAAAAGGCGATACTTTCTTGCCAGGCTTCCGAAATTTCATCCATTGGATTGGCTTTAATAAGCAGCGTCAATGTCCCGTTATTCGACGTTTTAATCGGATATTCCACTATCGGGTAATCGCTGAGAACTAAGCGAACAAACCAGTCAGGCGGCATATCATCAGTCTTTTGTCGTTGAGAATGTCCTGAAATATTGATCAACTTCCCGGATGACATTTTAAGCTGGATATTTAAATGCCGTGTTTGATCCAAATGACTCAACCTCGACATCCAGTCCGTTTGATTGGCTTTATTCGCATCCATGCCAAGTTTGATTAGTTGTAATGCCAGATGAATGGATGAATCCACTTCTTTTTTGACCGATTGTCGTGCCTGCCAAATACCGATAGAGCCGCCTAGCAACAGAATACACAGCGAAATCACCAGAATTCTGATACTGATTTGGTAACGCAAACTCATTGGGAAAATTTCCTTATTTATAACCATAACGTCAGCCACAAACCAAAAAGTGCTATCTTGACACACTGTTCCAACACGATACAAGAGAGACCATGAAGCGAGTTTTAGTGACATTGTTATTTTTAATCAGCAGTCAGGTCAATGCCGAGACCGTCTATGTCACCCTGGAAAAAGATAATGCTCTGGCTGTTGTCGACCCTGTCGCCGGCAAACTTTTAAAAACAGTCGCTATCGGCCAGCGCCCGCGAGGCATCGTCCTCAGCAAGGATCGGCAACAGCTCTATATCGCCACCAGTGACGATGATATTATCCAAATCATCGATACCCAAACATTAAAACCCGTAGGCTACTTGCCATCAGGGGAAGACCCTGAAACCTTTGCCATCAATCCAGCGGGTGACAGGCTTTATGTCTCAAATGAAGATGACAGCCTGGTCACGGTGATTGACATTAAGCAGGCCAAAGCCATTAAAACCATCCCTGTCGGTGTAGAGCCCGAACCTGTCGCGGTCAGCCCTGATGAGAAATGGGTTGTGAGTGCCTCTGAAGCCACCAATATGGTGCATTGGATTAAGCAGGAAACATTGACGGTTGAAGATAATACATTGGTCGATCCGCGCCCTAGAGGGTTAAGTTTTAGCGCGGATAGTCAACGACTCTGGGTAACCTCTGAACTCGGTGGAACCGTTACGGTGCTCGATACCATCAGCCATAAGAAGATTAAAACCATTCAATTTTCGATTCCGGGGGTAAGTGATGACAAAATTCAGCCCGTTGGCGTCATTGTCGACAACACTAATCAATGGGCGTTAGTGGCATTAGGCCCCGCTAATCGCGTCGCGTTGATCAATGCACAATCATTAGAAGTGGAAAAGTATTTTTTGGTGGGGCAACGCGTCTGGAACCTGGCATTTTCTCCTGATCAGAAAAAGGTGTACACCACTAATGGCGTCAGTAATGATATTTCCATTATCGATCTCGATAAAATGAAAGTGATCCGTTCAATTGCAGTCGGGCGTTACCCTTGGGGGCTGGTCATCAAATAAATAGAAGGCAGGTTAGGCTTTAAAGCCTAACCTAAGAAACCCAAAAAGTATGGAAAGTTATCTTCTTTCGTCCGCTTCTTCGCCGATTTCCCATTCTTCAATGGCAACCTCGGTGATTTTTCCGGTTGCAGCATCGACTTCCACTTTTGTTTCAACGCCTTTGCTGTCTACAATATCAAACTCATAACTCGTATCACCGTTTGCTTCAACTTCATATTCCACTTCTTCAACAACGCCCGGATAGGCTTTTAAAGCCGTTGCTTTGGCATCTTCTTCTGTCACTTTCATTTTGCTTTTGAAAGCAAGGCTATTAGGTGAGCTAACTTCTGATTCGGTTTCAAAGATTTTGCCACTATTGGCATCGCACATATATTCCCATTCGAAACCATTGGCATCTTTAAGCTCTATTTCATAAACCGCTTTGCCTTTGACATTGAGCTTTTCCAGCTTCACCAGATCGCCTGATTTTTGTGCTTGAATATCCGCGATACATTTTTCCAAGCCATTGTCACCAGCCTGTACGCTAAACGAAGCGCCAAAGGCGATAATCAATGCACCATTGATAATTGATTTATTCATAGCTCATCTCCCGAAAATACAAATGAATATTAAAAAACAGGAAAAATTCCTATTTTTTGGGAATTTTAACTTTTATCATTTGACAAGTCCATGTTTTTTTGCAAATGCAAAGATATCTTGCTGCGTTCTAACAGCAAGTTTTTTTCTCAATTGCGCCTGACAATTGAAGGCTGTTTTAGGGCTTATCGACAATAGCGTTGCAATTGTTTGAATGGAATAGCCCTCAGCTAACAGACAAAAAACATCATATTCCCGGGCGGTGAGATGCTTAAAAGGCAGTAACATTTTTTTTATTTGTCGCAACGCCAAAATTTGGACGAAATCAGCGTCTAAATATATCTGCTCTTCTGCTATAGTCTGTAAACACTTTGATATTGCCGCCTCGCTAGGCTGCGTTAAAATACCCGATGCGCCTAACTGCAAATAATGTAAAGCTTGCTGTATGTCTGCAACATCAAGCACTACCCATTTAGCCATGTGTTTTTGCTGAACGTGCTGGCTAATATTCTCCATTCCCATTGCAGCATCAAACACAATCAAATCAGGCTTGGCATCGGCTCCTGACAGATGCTCCAGTTTGTCTGTCTCATGTAGTGTAACTCCCTTCAAGCCTTGAAATAATTTAAAAGCCGATAAATCCAGCACCTCGCCCTGAAGGACAAGGTTTTCTTTAAGAAAATATTGCTCCTTTTCATCCTCGCCATCAATGGCGAGGTGTTGGGAGGTGCTGGATAAATTTCCCAATGCTGAAGAAACTAATAAAATATGCATGATTTTCTATGCGTTTTCATAACCCATTTAAAACGCAAAAAGGGGGCTTAAGCCCCCTGTTTTACGTCAAACAATAAAAGCCTAATTGATTATCAATGTTTTCTTAATAATCTTAGGCGTAATAAATATCAATAGTTCTGTACGGTTATCGCTTACTTCTTTTTTCCTGAACAGAAAGCCTACGCCAGGTAAGTCACCAAAGAAAGGTACTTTATAAATTTGATTGGCTTCATTCTGCTCATAAACCCCGCCTAGTACAACTGTTTCACCATCCCTGACTAGGGGCTGTAAGTCTTGCAAACACATTTTCAACGAGATGGCGATATTTGTAGAGACACCAATCCATTTCATCATTTCCCCGAGTTGAATTCTTTTTTCTTGGGATAACAGGAACAGCCCTTTGTCTTTAATTTGAAGACGTAATGCTTCACTGTCATAGCCTCTGTCAGCAACTATATAGTCACCTTTTGGGAGCTCTGCAACTAATTTCGGTGCTTCTTTACAGTCATGAACTTCGCCGCCTGTCACTGAGAAATGAATAGGAAGACCACAGGCATCAACGGCCATATGAATTTTACTGGTGTTCCCGGCGACAGATTTCCCTATCGCTGTTTCTTGTTCACAGGCCGCACCACTACTATGCTGATGTGCTTTCACAATACTCCCATCAATAAATTCCCATTCCAGGTCTGGATCAACAACCAAGGCGTTAAAAATACCCATCAGTTTTTCTTTACGAGACCAGTCATTGAATCGTTTATATACCGCATTCCAATTACCAAAAGCCGTACCTCGCCACTCGGTGTAATTTGTGGCGTAACATTCAGTTCCAATACCGCATCAATTAACTGAGTTTGAGTACCAATACCGCATCAATTATTCTGACTGACCGTTTGATAAAGGGATTTGTACCCCTTGCTTAATAATCGCTTTCTCCCGATTGATCGTCATGACTCTAGGGTTAGCCAACACTTCTCCTTTTCCATTATTTTCCAAAGCCTGCAATTCAAGGTTTAATACATAATCTGCACCTCTGGCCAATGTCATCCCCAAAGCGCCAACCGGGTGATTTTTAATACCTGCTGCGGCCAAATCAACCAATGTATTACTCACAGTCGTCGTGCCATTGATATTCCCTGATGTTCCCCTATGTCAACATACCTGTCGCCTAGGAAATTTTAAATCAGGAGACAAAAATGAGCGTATTTAGCCAAGAATTTAAAGTACAATCAGTAGAAAAGCATTATCCAGAAGACCAGAACAATCGCTAAAGCAAATTGCAGTTACTTTAGGTGTGGGTTACTCCACACTTCAAAAATGGATTCGGTTAGCTAAGAAAAATCAACTCGAAAAAACAGAGTCAAACATGTCAAAAGAAAAAAGCCCTCAAGATTGGAATACAGTAGAACGTTTTGAAGCCATTGTTCATTGTCATCATCTCACCGATGATCAGGCTAGCGCCTATTGTCGTGAACAAGGCATCTACTTACATCATCTAAATACCTGGAAAGCGGAATTTTTGTCAGAATCTAAATCAACAGAATCCGTATATAAACAGGCGCAAACAAAACTCAAACAAGAAAACAAGCGTTTGCATAAGGAGCTAAACCGCAAAGAGAAAGCGTTATCAGAAACAGCGGCTTTACTGGTGTTATCAAAAAGTGCCAAGCGATCTGGGGGAAAAGGCGGCCGATTAATCGCCTACTCAGATCGCCAACACTACAGCGCACTCATTGATGTCTCAGAAGACCTACGACTGCACAATACAGCGCCTGTGCACAATCAATTATCCGAGGCCATCAAGCAAGAAATCATCACCGTGATTAATAAACCGGAATACAGCGCTTTAACGCCGCATCAAATCGTTCCGAGGTTATTGGATTTGGGCTGCTATCTCGCATCAGAATCAACCTTTTATCGTGTCATGAAAGCCCACAACCAGCTTAAGCACAGAGCTAAAGGAGCCGCAGGTCAGCATAATAAACCGCAGTCACTCAAAGCCACACAGGCCAATCAAATCTACTCGTGGGATATTACGTATTTATTAAGCCCCGTCAAAGGGCAGTATTTTTACCTCTACATGGTGATGGACATCTATAGTCGGAAAATCGTAGGCTGGCAAGTTCATGATGCCGAATCAAGCGCACACGCTGCTGATTTGATCGAAGATATCGCTCGCCGGGGAAAACATCGACAAAAAGCAATTGGTGATACATTCTGACAACGGCAGTCCGATGAAAGGCGCAACATTAAGGGCCAAATTGGTCGATTTAGACATTGCCACGTCGTTCAGCAGACCTCGTGTCAGTAATGATAATCCTTATTCAGAATCGTTATTTAAAACAGTCAAATATCATCATACCTTTCCAGAAAACCCTTTTAAAACATTAAGCGAAGCCAGGAACTGGGTTGAAGCTTTCGTTTGTTGGTTCAACAATGAACATCAACACAGTGCGCTCAAGTTTGTAACACCCAACCAACGCCATAACGGCTTAGACAGCGCCGTACTCGAAAAAAGAAAACGAGTCATCGAGCAAGCAAAAAGAGACAATCCAGAGCGATGGAATGGACGACAAACACGAAATTTAACGCCCATTGGCCATGTTTATCTTAGGGGCTGTTGCCGTTTTGAAAATCCCCTTGAAATTCAATAACTCCGCCACATAGATTGTTTATTTTGACTCAAAAACAAGCAAACTATGCCGCGACAACTGCTTACGGATAAGATAATTATGTTGAAAATGGGAATTTATGACAAACCTTGTCTTCGAAAAACAGTCGAAGGTATTTTTATCGCTTGCGAGTAGGTTGTCCCTGGAGAGATTTACCCACGGCTTTTGGTAATTGGAATGCGGTATATAAACGATTCAATGACTGGTCTCGTAAAGAAAAACTGATGGGTATTTTTAACGCCTTGGTTGTTGATCCAGACCTGGAATGGGAATTTATTGATGGGAGTATTGTGAAAGCACATCAGCATAGTAGTGGTGCGGCCTGTGAACAAGAAACAGCGATAGGGAAATCTGTCGCCGGGAACACCAGTAAAATTCATATGGCCGTTGATGCCTGTGGTCTTCCTATTCATTTCTCAGTGACAGGCGGCGAAGTTCATGACTGTAAAGAAGCACCGAAATTAGTTGCAGAGCTCCCAAAAGGTGACTATATAGTTGCTGACAGAGGCTATGACAGTGAAGCATTACGTCTTCAAATTAAAGACAAAGGGCAGCCCCTAATCCGGATAAGGAAAATTTCAACACAACAGAATGTCAAGCAGCTTAATAAAATTCATTTCGTAAATTATTGCAAAAAATGCGACAGGTTGGTTGACATTTAGCGGGCCCAGAGGAGGTATTCATTTTAGTAAAGTACGTTCTTCTGAATATAATCCTGATATATGTATCATATCTGTTGCTCACTTGTTATGGAAAGAAGAAGCTATAAGCTATTTGCAGCACTTGGGTGTAACAGAGAAGCTAACTAATAAAACAAGAAAAAAATTATATGAATACATCTCAGAGCTCTCTAATATCAATGAATTGATTTCCTGGATCAAGAATCAGTTTATGTCCCGTGAAAACTGGCGAGCTGTTCAGAGACCTTTGTGATGTGATGATTTACTCCTACCTGTTTCCAGGTGGATAAATTGCCTGTATTTTCTTTTCCTATCATTGTATTATTTATTCGTTTGTCACCATGAGAATAACTTACACCGCAAAAATGACCTGAACGTACTACAGCTTCACAATGCTCTTTCATCTGAGCGGGGTTGTCTCGATAAGCAGTACCTTTTGTGACAAACCAGACATCATCACTTGTATAGACGATCTTCCCAGCCGGTTTAATTTTCCTCATATCTTGATTGATAAATTCAGGTGTTTCTATCGTGTAATCCCCAAATGTTGGAGACCTTATTTCACCAATGTCATTAATCAATTGTTTGTATAATAACCATTCGTGCCGTTCAATTTCACCGCCTGGTCGTTTTATTTCTGAGAGTCTTAGTGATGTTGCTGAGAGTATGAATGAGCGGTATTCGTTTATATTCTCTATTCTTTTAATACGCACTACTAGGGCTTTTGAGAATATATCATAGGGCGTAAATGATTCTGGTTTTCCTAGGTCAATAACCAAATCAACTTCTTCGCGAGTCACTGATATCGACTTCATTAAATCTTCAACTAAAGTATTAAATGATGGCTTCATTAATTCCTCTAGTTTAAACCGAAAGCATACTCCATGTTTGTCCTGCTTTATAATTGACTTAATGTCTTTTAATAACGATTTGTCACTTTCTAAGCCACAAACAGGCACAGCAGAACAATCACAGTCACGTAGCTCTGAGAATATATGAGAAATTACAGACAAACCACTGTCCATAGTCTCAGTTTCAAGGCTATAGTGAAGGTCTATCAGCGCCTTCCTACCCCATTTTTCACAAAACTTTTTCCCAAATGGAACTATATGTTCCTGTACCGTTTTTTTGTAACCGTTCACAACACTTGCCAAACCACCCAAAAATCAGAAAATTCGTGTATGAGCAAACTCCCACTGGATTTCACCCAACCGCCACCTTTGCCTGAGACATTAGAAGAGTCTCACCAGGTGATTTTGACGTTGTGGGAAGCGATTAGGCAACTCCAAATCTGGAAAGAGGAACTGGAGGAACAATTAAATAATGGTTCCGACAATTCCTCAGCACCGCCCTCACAAGACAGCCCTAAAAACGCGCGGAACGCCACCGCAAAACCCCGACGGGGCGTAAAAAAGGGGCGCAGACGGGCCACAAAAAGCACGAACGGACGTTATTGCCCGAAGACCAGGTCGACCACATCAAGCGCTACTATCCGCATGCAGTCTGTGGTTGTGGTGGAACAGTCCAGATAGAATCGTTACCAACGCCATCAAGTTTTTGATTTACCTGAAGTGCGCTATGAAGTCACCGAACATCAGTGCTACGCAGGTTGTTGTCAACGCTGTGGACAGCACCATAAAGCCCATCTGCCCGACGCCGTTCCTGCCGGCCAAATGGGGCCGGGTCTGATTGCCTGGATCAACCTGATAAATGGCCGTTACCACCTGACCTTAAGACAGATTGAAAGTCTGCTCCAGGAACAATGGGGCCTGACCTTCAGTTTAGGAGCTATCAGCCAAAGCCAGAAAAAGCTCAATGACTGGCTGGCCCCGTCTATCAACAAATCGGTGAAGCGGTTCGTGCCGCGAATCTCGGCTATGCCGATGAAACCCGACACTACCGGAATCGCAGCACCTACTGGCTCTGGTCCTTATCCACCGACCAGGCCGCCTACTTTCTGACCCACTATTCGCGCGGTAAAGGCGCGGCCAACGCTTTACTCGGCAACTTCAATGGCGTCTTAGTCACCGACCGCCATGGTGCTTACAACGACTATGCAGCCAATAAACACCAATATTGCTGGGCGCATATCATCCGTAACTTGGAAAAAATAGCCCAACGCCGGGGACAAGCAGGCAAAGACGGTCAAAAATTGCTGAGGCTGGCTCGATTAGGGTACGATGCGCCAAACGCTGGCAACAAAGCGACTATCAAAGCCAGCATTATCGACAGCGACTGGAAAAGCTCCGTCAACGCCTCAAAACCCAACTGGAACAGAGCGCACTCATCCATGGAAAAACCAAAACCGGCAACAGCTGCCGCAAACTGCTAAAGGATTTTCCAAGGCTCTGGACCTTTCTGGACCATCCCGGTGTGCCGCTGACCAACAATGCCGCGGAGAGGTCGTTGCGCCCTTATGTTATCTGGCGGAAAATCAGTTTTTTCAGTCAATCACACCGCGGCGATCAGTTTCGGCCGATGATCTTGTCCGTGATCGAGACCTGTAGACGGTTAGGGCTTAATCTGTATCAAACCCTCAGAACGATTTGCACTCAGGGTCTGACAGATGGCCAAGTCTCTTACCGCTTACCTATCCCTGAGCAGCAAGCGGTTATAAGGGTGTGAACGGTTACTTTTTTTGGCCTCCATTCTTCAAAATCAAATTCTACAGGAGGGATAACGATTAATGGACGTATATTATCTTTGATGTTTTTATCCAATCTTAAAAGTGCCTGATATTCACCTAATCTCCATTTAAGTATGGGGACATATTTGTCATATCCTATATTCACCCTTGTTCTCCTATATATTTTCTCACCATACCTTGACCAACCATGTCAGAAAGTATCGTATAATTATTTCTTTCTTTTCTTATTCTCCCAGCGATAATGCTAGGATGCACACCAATATTTTCAGCATCTAATTTGATGGATTCTTCTGACATAGAAAAACGAGATAAACACATGTCCCAGGATTCTTCTGGGATTAATGAATCTAACGCAAATTTATCAGCCTCTCTTTCTATTTCGTCACTATCAGAATTTCCCTCTTCATCAAAGAAATCCATATTTAATGAGTCATATAAATGTAATAAAACATGTCCTAGCTCATGCATTAAAACAAACCAAAAATTATCTAGTCGATCAAATCTCAATGTTAAAGCAATAATTGGATTACCGGTTTCAAGAAGCATTGCAGCACCATCCAGGTATGTTCCTGGTAAATGCTCTTCTGTCACGAGAATTATGCCTTTTTAGCAAGGAATTCTTTGACTAATAATGGTGCTTTTTCATCAACAGAAAGCTCTACTAAGTCTTTCACCCAATGATCACTAAATTCATATTCACTAATTTCGTGATTTTCATATGTATTTCTGGCCTTTTGTATAATACGCGCCTGCCATGCAAGTAGCGAGTACTCATTAGGTGTATTCTTGCCGTGGAACTTTTTCCTATGTAAAGCAGTTGCAAACTGTGGTCCAGCCGTATTAGAAAAGAACTCTTTAACTGTAAGTGCTGGAGATATTTTATTTTTTATATCAATCCAACCTTTTTTCAGCATTTCCTTAATAGGAAACTTATTCCAGTCGACAGCGTTTTCTTCATCCCATACGAATAAAGAATCAGCTCCTTTATAGTTGGCGCCACTCCAGGATTCAGTGAATTTAACCTCAAGCACACTCGCTATATTAATAAGCTTTGAAAGACTAGCTCCCATATAATTTGATGCCTCGTACCTTTGTATTTGTTGTTGAGGCATACCAAGTATTTCGGCAAATTCTTTCTGTGACAGCCCTTTAGATATTCGTGCTCGTATTAATGTTTTAGGTAACACATTTAGGTCAGAACATTCTGTATATTTTATTTTACCTTCTTTAAGAAGCTCATACTCAGTAACCTGAGCCATAAGATCTGAAATCTGACTTTTTAAAGCAGATATCTGTGCTTCCTTTAACCAGTCTGGTGCTGCTTCTTCTTCAGCTATTTCAACAAGGTTATTTTTCAGTGCTTCTATCTGCTTAGACGTTATCTTAAACTGTCTTTCGTTATAAATCATGATTATACGCCTTCAACATGGCTTTGTTGCATAAATCATAAGGATCCCCATATTATAGGGCATGGACAAAAAAAAGAAACAACGCTACAAACTAAAGAATTGTACTGCTATTCAATGCGCATTGACCCTGAGAGAACTCTTTAAGCTGCCGTTGAGAGCGACACAGGGATGTTTGTTGTCGTTAGTCCAGTTATTAAAGCTGTCTATCCAGATTCCTCATTACAGTACATTAAGTCGCCGCCAGCAAACTCTGGAGGTTCGGCTGCCTCGTTCAAGCAGTCGAACGCCAAGACACTTAGTCGTCGATTCGACCGGCTTAAAAGTCTACGGTGAAGGCGAGTGGAAAGTTCGCAAACATGGTGCCAGCAAGCGCAGAACCTGGCGTAAACTCCATATCATGGTTGATGCACAAACGCAGGAAGTCGTGGCAGTTGAGATGACGGCTAATTTTGTTGGTGATTCCGAAGTCTTGCCGGATTTATTAGAGCAGCTGGATGAACACGACCAAGTTGCCAGTGTGGCGGCGGATGGCGCTTATGATACGATCCAGTGTCATCAGGCGATTCGTAACAAAGGCGCCGATGCATTGATACCGCCGCGGGAAGGGGCGGTGGAATGGCCGAGTGATGAAGATGGGAGAACTCATCCAAGAACAGCGATTGTTCAACGTTGCGCTGAAATCGGGAGAAAGGCATGGAAACAAGAAAGTGGTTATCATCTGACTCATGCGGCTATTTGAAAAGTCGAGAAAGACAGGGTCTAAGAGCTTGGGATTGACTGAATCAGGGTCCCAGCACCCATCGTAGTCATTGGGTTTAGGTTTGCCTGTTACAAAACTTCCCATATTCGTTTACACTCTGCATTGTCGAATCATTCCGATGATGATTATTAAAATCGGCTTCAGTTGTGGAGACCTAAGCGCCAACTAAGCAAACTTGATTAAAACGACTTTTCTCATTGTCGAATCATTCCCAAAATCGGTTCAGGTAGCTGCAACGAACGCGTTCGCTAACGCTTTTCAAATAATCACGCTGAAAGCGTTCTTGCTTCGGAAAACAGGCGTTCAATCCTGATTTAATGTCCTCAGCAATCGTTTTATACAAACGCCAGGGTGTCAATGCACGCGGCCCATCCATTTTCGTCAAGGCCTTGGTAAAACACCGCTGCGCGATCTTTTCCGTAACCACCGCATACAGAAGTTTGCCCTGTAAATACAATTCGGCCAATTGACTGTCTTTACGGGCACGTAATTGATTGATCGCCAACAGGCTTTTCAGCCGTTTGATCACCAATTCCACCTGCCAGCGTACACGATAGAGCGCGGCAGCCGTTTCGGTGCTGAGCAACTCGACCGGCACGGACGTTAAAATTAAGACCCATTCACTGAGATAGAGCGTTTTTTCCTGGGCTGTACGTCCTTTGTTCTGCGCTCTGAGTTTCGCTTTACGCCGGGCTTGCGCCGCTTTTTCGGCAGGTAACGGAACCGCATGTACCGTGCAGGCGATTCGTTTAGTATCATGGCACAAATAAACCGGAATAGCCCCCGCTTGTTTCCCGAGACGTTGTAATTTCGTTTCCCAGTCAATTTTTATCATTTTGCCGTGCTCGTCAAGCTCGTATAAATTCATGCTGTGTGCGTTATAGCGCAGCACAATATCGCCACCTCGGTCAATAAAAGGCACCAACGACTTCGGTTGATTGTAGCCACGATCAATCAACACGACATCGCCCGATTCCAGCACATAATGGTCAAGGCTTTCGCCAATCTTGTCCGTACTGACTTCAACCTGGCGCAATGTCAGTGAAATCAAATCTATCGCGATATGTAGCCGATACGTGGTTTCTGTCGCACCGGGTTCCTGCACGGTCGAGCCATCAATAATAACGAAGCTTAATGAACCACTGTCAACCACCTGATGCAACCCAAATACGCCCGATAGCAAGGATTTTACCCAAGGAACGCAGGCCGCCAGTCTTTTTACCGCCGTATCACTTAAGTGAGCCCTGTAAGTGAGCCACCTCGCCGGCGCAACTCCGCAAGGAGAAATCCAGACCACAGTAGAGCATCACCAACTGTAACAGTTGTAAGGGCGAACGGATCTTGCGCGCACGCGTGAAGGCTTTAAATTCATAGGCTTGTTGTTGATAATCTTCTGGAAGTTCTTGCACAAATTGTTCAAAACGAGTATCTATGTGAGGTGGCTGCTTTTTCATAGGGTTTTCACTTTTGTCGGCAAAAGACTCTATGTGGTGGCCACACCTTTATTTTTCAACACGTAATCAATGATTTAATGGCTTAAGTTGGCGCTTATGGGGTAGAACACCCCAAGGAGCGCCATCAATTTCGATTAAGTCTGGAATCATGAACACAAATTAAGTCTGTAACAATTAACACAACAATAATGTTGTGTTAATGAAATGTCAATAAAATAAAATGGTTATTTTAAAGTTGTTTATATAATTACCTTTACGCATAGTATAATTATGTTAATTAACTAATATTTAAACCTTGCTTTTGGTTTTTTTATACCAAATAATGCATAGTATTCCTATGCAAATATACAGATTTAAAAACCAGTGAAACCCCAAACCACAAGAGAACCTCTGGAAAATCAGTTACCGGATGGCCTGATAGTTGACCGTGCCTGGCTGGCAGATCGGGGTTTTGAGCGCCCTTTGGTGGACTACTACCTGCGCTCCGGTGCACTGGTGCCGGTTGCCCGTGGCGCTTATCGTCGTCCTGGCCCTCCTTTGAAATGGGAGCATGTGGTTTATTCTCTTCAGGAATTGGGTTATTCCATACATGTAGGTGGTCGTTCTGCATTGGAGCTACAGGGTTTTGCCCATTACCTGTCGATGCAGGGAGTGCAGCAGATACACCTTTATGGTGCAGCTAAATTACCTGGCTGGGTCAGTAAGTTGGATGCATCCTATCAGTTGATTCTAAACAAGGCTCAGCTGTTTGATGTGTCTGTAGCTGAGGCTATAAGCACAAAGCCTTTTGGGCACTGGGACTGGCCGCTACGCTATGCCACGCCTGAGCTGGCATTATTAGAGCTGGCATCTGAGGTTAAGCAGAATGCAGATTTTGAAATGTTGGATAAGCTGTTTGAGTCTGCCACGTCACTGCGGCCCCGGTTGCTGATGAAATTGCTAAAAGCTTGCCACAATGTGAAAGCCAAACGTCTGTTTTTGTGGTTTGCCGAGCGTCATGGTTTTGCCTGGTTTAAACGACTGGAGGTTGACGCTGTTAGCCTGGGTAGTGGCAAACGTGTCATCGTCAAAGGCGGTGCCCTTGATAAGAAATACCAGATAACCGTGCCCAAACAAATGACAAGAGAGAGTGTAGATGGATTCGAACAATCCTTTTTATAAACAGGTGAGCTTGCTGGTTCAGCTTCTGCCTATTGTGGGGCAGCAGGCCTGTTTTGCCCTGAAAGGTGGAACAGCGATAAACCTGTTTGTGCGTGACATGCCTCGGTTGTCTGTTGATATCGATCTGGCCTACCTGCCAATGGTAGAACGTAGTCAGGCGCTTGCTGAAATTGATAGAGCGTTAAAAGCCATAGCCGCTGAAACTGAACTGCGATTACCTGGAATTAATGTGATAACGCAGCCGAATCCGCAAACAGGGACTTTGCTTAAGCTGAATATTGCCAGCTACGATGCCAAAGTTAAAGTAGAAGTCACGCCGGTACTTCGTGGTGCGGTTTATGACGCTGAAACCCGCAGAGTACGGCCTTCTGTGGAGGAACACTTTGGTTTTGCTGAAGTATCGCTCTTGAGCTTTAATGATTTATATGCCGGTAAGCTCTGTGCCACACTGGATCGCCAGCATCCCCGTGACTTGTATGACACTTTGTTGCTATTGGATAACGAGGGAATCAGTCGGGAACTGGTGGTTGCCTTTCTGGTGTATCTAATGGGCCATAACCGGCCTATGGCCGAATTACTTGCGCCAAGAAAAAAGCCATTGGCAGACATGTATGAGTCAGAATTTAAGGGTATGACATTTAATGACGTGGGTGTTGAAGTTCTTGAAGCCACACTGCCCAGATTGGTTGAAATGCTACATGCCAGTTTAACTGATGATGACAAAGCCTTTTTGTTGTCTTACAAGGAAGGATCACCTGATTGGGAACACCTGGGTATACCGCATATAGAACGACTTCCATCTGTACGCTGGAAGTTGCTTAATCTCGATAAAATGAACAAGAAAAAACGCATAGAAGCCATTGGCAATCTGGAAGCAGTCTTGCAAGGAGGCAGTCATGTCTGAGTATCAATTTGTAGAGCGCCCCTTATTAACCCAACTGGAGTCAATGGGTTGGATGGTGATTGACCAGGGGGCTGGTATTCCCGACGACCCGACAAAAAGTCTGAGGTCTGATTTCAGGCAATGGTTGCTGAAGGATGTGTTCATAAAATCTGTTCGCAAGATCAACAAAACAGACAAAAATGAAAGCTGGCTAACGGATTCTCAACTTGAACAGTTGTATGAGGACTTTATCGACTTTGGCACCCAGAAACTGTTACAGGCTAATGAGGAATGTTTAAGCCGTTTATTCAAATGGCAGGTCGATGAAAACACACTAACGGGTGAGCAAGACCCTGTGGTCAAGATCATTGATTTTGAACACTGGGAAGCCAATGCGTTTATTGCCATTAACCAGTTTCGAATCGATACGCCCGGTGGGGTCAAGGAATTTATCATCCCCGATATTGTATTGTTTGTTAATGGACTGCCTTTGGTGGTAATTGAGTGTAAAGAGGCGAATGGCTATGCCTCTGACCCCATGCACGAAGCCATTGAACAGCTCAGACGTTATGCCGATGTGCGGGAAGAGACCATTGCCGCTGGCCTTAAGGAAGGTGAGCAACGGCTTTTCTGGACTAATCAGTTAATGGTTGCCACCCATGATGAAGATGCTAGATACGGTACCATTACGGCCGGTGAGGATTACTTCTTTCAATGGAAAAGTATTTATCCTGATGAAACCCCTTATGTCGATGCAGTAATTGGGCGTCACCGGCCACAGGAGAATCTGGTGCAGGGGATGTTGCATCCGCAGAAATTGCTGGACATGATGCGCAGCTTTACCCTGTTTATGGATGCGGGTGACAAGCGTATCAAGGTGGTTTGTCGCTATCAGCAATACCGGGCCGTTCACAAGATTATCGAGCGTATTCGTGCGGGTGAAACCAGTCTTGAGCGTTCCGGCGTTGTCTGGCATACCCAGGGCAGCGGCAAGTCGCTGACGATGGTGTTTCTGGTGCGCAAAATGCGTCGTGATGCGGAACTGAAAGATTACAAGATCGTGGTGGTGAATGACCGCCGCGATCTTGAACAGCAGTTAACTGAAACCGTGGCGTTGACTGGCGAGAAGCCGGTGGTTATCAAAAGCTCTGGCGATCTGAAAGAGAAGCTGGCCAGGGACAGTTCCAATTTGAATATGGTGATGTTGCACAAGTTTCGTGAAGCAGACGATAGCTATGTTCCTGACTATGTTCGTATTGCCATGCAGCAACAAGCGGCAAACGAGTCTGACAGCCAATATCCGAAAGTCGCGGAGCCGGTTTTGTTCGAATCTTTTGGTGTGGTGAATCCATCAGAGAAAGTACTGGTATTGATTGACGAAGCCCACCGGACACAACGCTCAGGGACTGAACGAGCCAGTCTTTCAGATAATTTATTTGATGCTTTCCCGAATGCGACACGTATTGCATTTACCGGCACACCGTTAATTGCCAAACACCATAGTGATCCAACCTGGAAGCGATTTGGGGTGGATGCCAGTTCTGCTTATATCGACAAGTATCGGCTACAGGATGCGGTTGATGACGGTGCTACCTTGCAGATTTTATATGAAGGTAAAACAGCAGAAGTGGCGATTCAGGGGCGTTCAGGATTTGATCGAAAGTTTGAGGATCTGTTTCGAGACCGGTCGGAAGAAGAATTGCTGGCGATTCGTAAAAAGTACGGCGCCGCAGGTGATGTACTGGAAGCAGAAGAACGTATTAAGGAGATTGCAGATGATCTTGTTCGGCATTATGCGGCCAATATTCTTCCCAGTGGCTTTAAGGCACAGGTGGTTTGCTCATCGAAACAGGCGGCCATCCATTATCAGACCTCTATCCGTTCAGCCTTACAGAAGCTGATTGAAGAAGAGCAGTCAAAAGAGGATAGGCTGCGGGATGATGCGTTATTAAAACAATTACAGTTTATTGATGCCGTTGTGGTGATTTCATCTGAAGGCACCAATGAAAAAGCCGTGTTTGTTAAGGCACGCAAGGAAGCTAGAGAACTTAATGCGGTAAAAAGTTTCAAGAAGGCATTTGACTTTGATGACCCCAAAACAGGGGTGGCATTTTTGATTGTTTGCGATATGCTGCTGACGGGTTTTGATGCACCGATTGAGCAGGTGATGTATCTGGATAAAAAGCTCAAAGAGCATAATCTTCTGCAAGCCATTGCCCGCGTCAATCGAACATATCCGGGAAAGACACGCGGTTATATTGTCGATTATATCGGTCTGGCCAATCATTTACAGGCCGCTCTGTCATTATATTCCGGTGAAGATCAGCAAGAGATTCTGGATGGCTTGAAGAATGTTGAATCGGAAATGCCGATACTGGAAAGCAGATATCGACGTTTGATTCAGTTATTTGAGGAAAACAAGGTGTCGGATATTGAAAGCTTTGTTAAGCAAAAAGACCTGGATGATTCTCAGCGATATCAGGCGCTGGAATCTGCGGTTGAAATACTTGAAGATATAAAAAACCGCGACAGCTTCAGTGTTTATCTGAAAAAATTTATGGAGAGCATGGACATTGTGTTGCCCAATGCCATGGCGCAGCCGTATAAAATCCCCATGTATCAGTTTGCCCATATTCAGGCCAAGGCAAAAGAGCGTTACAAGGATGGGTCCATCAGCTTTACCGGTGTGGGTGAGAAGGTGCGAAAACTCATTAATGAGCATCTGGTATCACTGGGCATCGACCCCCGTATTCCGCCAACTGAGCTGTTTTCAAGCCAGTTTATTACGCAAGTAAAAAAAGAAAAAAGCCCGCGTGCCCAGGCCAGTGAAATGGAACATGCGATTCGCAAGCATTGCAAAGTGAACTGGGAACGTGATCCGGTTCAGTTCAAACGCTTTAGTGAGAAGCTGGAGGCTGTCCTGAAAAAATATCATGATGACTGGGAACACATGGTTTTAGCGCTCGAAGTATTACGGGATGAAATTCAATCCGGTGAACGTCAGGGTAGCGATCCGTTTACCGATTTAATCTGTTCTATCGCTTTTGATGGTGATGATTCAGCAGAAACCATTGCGAAAGTACAGCAGGTTACTGCAAATATTATGGATGTATTGGCCGGGTCATTGGGTGGTCTTAATTTTTGGGAGCGTTCTGAGCTGGTTGATGATCTGGCATCGGAGTTGGATGATGTATTTGTATTGTCGGGTATTATTGAGCTTGCCCAACATAGTGAAGAGCTGGTCACTGAAGTTATTGCGCTGGCCAGACGGCGTGAACAGGATATTCTGGGGCATTAGATGCGGAGCTATCGTGATATTGAATTTAAACTGAAGAAAAGTCCTCGCAAGACGACCAGCATCTATATCGAGCGTGATGGCACCGTAAGCGTGTTGGCACCTGAACCCTACGACATGGAAAAAATTGAGCAGATACTGGAAGCCAAGCGAAGTTGGATTTATCGAAACCTGGCCGAGTGGGAAGACCTGAACAGAACTCGTGTGGAACGTGAGTTTGTGAATGGTGAAGGCTTTCCTTATCTTGGCTCAACCTACTGTTTACAGATTGTTGATGATGCCAAGCATGACCTGTTATTGAAAAATGGACTGTTTATTCTTAAGCGCTCCGCATTATCAAAGGCCAAAGATAAATTTGTAGCATTTTATAAAGAAAAGGGTAAAGCAAGATTACCCAGATATGTTGAGCAATATGCCGGGAAAATGGGCTTGCAGCCAACAGGAATCAGAGTGCAGGAACTCAAAAACCGCTGGGCATCCTGTTCAGCCAATGGCACGCTCAATTTTCACTGGCGATGCATGATGGCACCACTGACAGCGATTGAATATATTGTTGTGCATGAGCTTGCTCACCTGAAGCACCCTAATCACAGCCTTGAGTTCTGGCATACCATAGAAAAGGTTTTACCGGATTATGCTCAGGCTAAAAGCTGGTTGCGCTTGCATGGTGCTGGTTTGGAACTTTGAATGAGATAAATGGGTTGTGATGGCTCAATAAGTCTGTACACAAAAAAATAAAAAAACATTACCCATTTCCACAAGATTATGTAAAAATGCGCACCCTCAAATTTTCACTTCAACGGAGTCTGGTATGAAAACGTCTATCTATACCTATCAGCACAGCACAGTTGTGATGGCTTCGTTGTCTCTATATCGACTGACACCATCCACTGCCATTACCGGCTGAACGTTCCAGATTTAATGGAATGGTCCGCCCCACTTCCTAAACGGCCTCAAATGGGCCAAGATGATAGATTTACTAGAGTTTAGAGCGAACTCACTCAATCACCCCATTCATTTGGCGTGATGTGTGCAAGCTTCCGTTTGTTGATCGTCGTTCAGAATCCGCTATTTGCGTAATTCCCGTCATTTTCTTCCGTCCCCCACCCATCCGGCGGTTCGAATTTTTTGCATGTACGGTGCCACCATTGTCGTACCGGAACATGGCGAAAAATCATCACCAACCCCCTGCGGATTTGTCCCGCCGTGACCGGATTGTCTTTCCGCCAAAGCGAATATCGGCACAGTTGGGCAACCTGTTCGCTGTCCAGCAGGCGCAATAACTGCAACAGACCATAACCCACCTGGGTCAAATGAACCCAACGATGCAGGGTCTGACGGCTTTGCTGCCAGGCTTCTTTCAGTCCCCAGGCCTGCTTCAGTTGATGGAACATCGGTTCAATCGACCAGCGTTCCGCGTAGCTCTCGATCATTTGCTCCGGAGTCAAGCTGACATCGGTACTCAACAGCAGCCGGGCTTTTGTCCATTGGCCTTCATCCCGCTGAAATTCACACCAGACCACACGCACCTTGTGTCCGTTTAGAAACCGGGCCAACAGTACCTTGCTGCGGTAACGCACCGTCTGTTCTTTTCCATACAAGGGCAAGGTCACCACGGTGCGCTTCAAATGCGCAATCCGTTCGGGCGTGTATTTCCGGCCGTATTTCCGCGGACGGCCACGCTGCCCTTTTCTCCGTCGGGGCGGTTCATTATACAACCGGGTATCGATCCGAACCTGACCGATTACAGCAAAGCCCCGGCGCAGCATCGATTCGATAAAGACGCCCTTCATATACCAGCTATCGACCAACACCCGAACCCGATGGCCCTCCAACAGCCGGTAAATGCCGCGAATCAGTACCTGGGCGGCAACCCGTTTGCCCGTATTGCCCGCCGCAGGCACCAATCGGGACAACAACGGCAAGGCCATGGCCTGTTGCCCGGAACGCACCACCCAGGCCAGGCTTACCCAGCATTGACCACGCACATACGCCGCCAGATTCGGCTTGTTGCCATGCTGATGATGCATCTGGCTGCCCGGCGCCTTCTTTGAAGCCCGCAGGGTCAGTGTATCGTCAATGGCCAAATGAATAACATCCGGTTTCACCACCTTCAGCATCAGCCGAACGAACTGCCGCGCCAGTCCCGCTAAATGTCAACCAACCTGTCGCATTTTTTGCAATAATTTACGAAATGAATTTTATTAAGCTGCTTGACATTCTGTTGTGTTGAAATTTTCCTTATCCGGATTAAGATAAACATGGCCAATGGGCGTTAAATTTCGTGTTTGTCGTCCATTCCATCGCTCTGGATTGTCTCTTTTTGCTTGCTCGATGACTCGTTTTCTTTTTTCGAGTACGGCGCTGTCTAAGCCGTTATGGCGTTGGTTGGGTGTTACAAACTTGAGCGCACTGTGTTGATGTTCATTGTTGAACCAACAAACGAAAGCTTCAACCCAGTTCCTGGCTTCGCTTAATGTTTTAAAAGGGTTTTCTGGAAAGGTATGATGATATTTGACTGTTTTAAATAACGATTCTGAATAAGGATTATCATTACTGACACGAGGTCTGCTGAACGACGTGGCAATGTCTAAATCGACCAATTTGGCCCTTAATGTTGCGCCTTTCATCGGACTGCCGTTGTCAGAATGTATCACCAATTGCTTTTTGTCGATGTTTTCCCGGCGAGCGATATCTTCGATCAAATCAGCAGCGTGTGCGCTTGATTCGGCATCATGAACTTGCCAGCCTACGATTTTCCGACTATAGATGTCCATCACCATGTAGAGGTAAAAATACTGCCCTTTGACGGGGCTTAATAAATACGTAATATCCCACGAGTAGATTTGATTGGCCTGTGTGGCTTTGAGTGACTGCGGTTTATTATGCTGACCTGCGGCTCCTTTAGCTCTGTGCTTAAGCTGGTTGTGGGCTTTCATGACACGATAAAAGGTTGATTCTGATGCGAGATAGCAGCCCAAATCCAATAACCTCGGAACGATTTGATGCGGCGTTAAAGCGCTGTATTCCGGTTTATTAATCACGGTGATGATTTCTTGCTTGATGGCCTCGGATAATTGATTGTGCACAGGCGCTGTATTGTGCAGTCGTAGGTCTTCTGAGAGTCCTTCTCCCCGGTTCCAACGCTGATAGGTTCGAGCTGATATACCCACCAGTTCACAGGCTAATTTCTGCCGCGCTCCATTGTCAACGGCTTCATCAATGAGTGCGCTGTAGTGTTGGCGATCTGAGTAGGCGATTAATCGGCCGCCTTTTCCCCCAGATCGCTTGGCACTTTTTTGATAACACCAGTAAAGCCGCTGTTTCTGATAACGCTTTCTCTTTGCGGTTTAGCTCCTTATGCAAACGCTTGTTTTCTTGTTTGAGTTTTGTTTGCGCCTGTTTATATACGGATTCTGTTGATTTAGATTCTGACAAAAATTCCGCTTTCCAGGTATTTAGATGATGTAAGTAGATGCCTTGTTCACGACAATAGGCGCTAGCCTGATCATCAGTGAGATGATGACAATGAACAATGGCTTCAAAACGTTCTACTGTATTCCAATCTTGAGGGCTTTTTCTTTTGACATGTTTGACTCTGTTTTTCGAGTTGATTTTTCTTAGCTAACCGAATCCATTTTTGAAGTGTGGAGTAACCCACACCTAAAGTAACTACAATTTGCTTTAGCGATTGTTCTGGTCTTCTGGATAATGCTTTTCTACTGATTGTACTTTAAATTCTTGGCTAAATACGCTCATTTTTGTCTCCTAGATTTAGCAAACATCAAAAAAGAAGTGAGGCAAACCGTGAAATATAGTAACGCAAAACAAGAACATAAAGCGATAAAAGTGTTGGGAATTGATTTAGCCAAGCAAAGTTTTCAATTACACGGCGTGGATGAAAAAGGCCATGTCGTACTCAGGAAAAAACTGTCCCGTAAGCAACTGAGCACTTATATCGCGAAGCTACCTCCTTGTCTGATTGGTCTTGAAGCGTGCGGAGGCGCCCATCATTGGGTGCGTACCTTTACCGGATTGGGGCATCATGTAAAAATGATAGCGCCTCAGTTTGTCAAACCTTACGTTAAGTCCAATAAAAATGATGCCGCGGATGCTGAAGCGATCTGCGAGGCCGTACAACGGCCAAACATGCGTTTTGTTCCCGTCAAAAATATCGTTCAACAAGACATCCAAAGTCTGCACCGAATACGCAGTCAACGGGTAGCCAGACGGACGGCTCACGCAAACCAAATCCGGGGATTGTTATTGGAATATGGTATCGTTATCCCCAAGGGAATCAATTACATCAGAAAGGCCATCCCAGAGATTCTTGAAGATGCCGAAAATAATTTAAGCCCATTATTTCGCGAGTTACTCAGCGAACTTTACGATGAAATGGTTCATCTTGATGAAAAAATCAGTTCCTTGGACGAAAGACTGGAAAACATCGCGACACAGCATGAAGATTGTCGGCGATTACTCACCATCCCGGGAGTTGGTGTGCTGACGGCAACCGCTCTGATAGCCGCCATTGGTGACATCAGTGTCTTTAAAAATGGCCGGGAACTAGCCGCCTGGTTAGGACTCGTGCCTCGGCAGCATTCCACGGGAGGTAAAGCGACCCTGCTTGGCATCAGCAAACGGGGCGACAATTACCTGAGAGCCCTACTGATTCATGGCGGCCGGGCAGTCGTACGGGTCGCACATAAACATCAGGACAAACGGAATCAATGGGTTGGGGAAATCAAGCAAAGACGCGGTGAGAACATTACAAACGTCGCGGTAGCCAATAAAAATGCACGGATAGCCTGGGCCTTGCTCAGTAAAAAAGAAGACTATCGAACGGTGGCAGCATGATGAAAAAAGAAAAACCTTATTTAAAGCACTTAACAGGGGATTTGCCCCTGGCCGTGCAGCTTACCCCACCCTCGCCGGGAGGCAGAGGCCGGAATAATCCGGCCCCTGCCTAACAGGGTAAGGCCGGTTCTGGTTCTGTCAAGGACTACTCGACGCAAACGTCTGCGTTCCTCCTTGACAGAACCAGAACCTGCACAGAAAAATAAATTAAAGAAAGAGGTCACAATCAGCAACGAATTGCGTGGATAAAAATTCAAGTGATGGCATAAAAGGTAACACCTGCATTCCGTAGAACCTGATAGAGTCATGGGCTCATTGGAAGCCGAAGATTTGATGAGGCGGGAATGTGCGTATTCCATCAGGGCCAGAGCTCATTGAGATCATCACCCCAAGGCCGGATATATGGGAGCAATATTTCTTTATGCTACGAATGAATTTTTTCTTGCAATACGGGGCGGACCATATATGACTATAGCTCCCAGAACGGAGCGCCGCTTTTTGGGATCATCAGATAAAGCCCGTCGCCATCACCATACCGACCAGATTTATTTGATCGGACTATAGAAAGAACTTTTTTAGCCGTCAATTTGCCCATTTGAACCCCCCTCAATAACAGCTATAACCACTAAAAAACAGTGGTTACAGCATATTCATCATCTACGTTAAACGCCAAATGGGGAGTAAATTACGAGACCTTTATGGTGATACAGCCGATTACTACCCAATTAACTCCCCACTTAGAACTGGAAAAACCAGAACTTTACCAGAAGTTACGGGAAAACAAAAACAAAATAAATATTATTTTACAATAAGTTGAGTATGATACAGGACGTTACTGGAAATTATTCGATATTCTGAATCTGCTCGCGCATTTGTTCAATCAAAACTTTAAGTTCAATGGCGATGGTGGTCATTTCCTGGTCGGCTGATTTTGAACCTAAGGTGTTGGCTTCGCGGTTCATTTCCTGCATCAGAAAATCCAACCGCCGACCGATAGGCTCGTTTTGTTTCAGCACTCTTTGAACCTCCTCAACATGTGTTTTCAGACGGTCGAGCTCTTCGTCCACATCAAGCTTTTGCGCCTGCATCACCAGTTCTTGTTCCAGTCGATCAAAGTCGGGTTCCTGCACCATTTCTTGTATCCGTTCGGTCAGTTTCTGGCGCAGATTTTTCAGCACTGTCGGCATTCTTGTTTCGGCCTGTTGAATCAACAACGAAATCTTCTCGCAGCGCTGTTCGATCATTTGTCCGAGTTGCTGACCTTCCTGCTCTCGGGTTGCAATCATGCGCTGAATGACATCGTCGAGCAACGCTAGAATCACATTTTTCAATTGTGCCCGGTCTATGTCGTTTTGTTGTTGAATGCCGGGAAAGGCAAGTACCTCCAGAGCACTGAACGGAGCCGCATGGGACATATTTTGCTCAATCGCAGCCGTGGCGGCAAGCAGAGCATTGACAGCTTCGGAGTTGATCTGGAAATCTTGCGCTAAGTCGAGTGTTTTATAATTGATGGTGCATTCAATTTTACCCCGTTTTAAGGCATTACCTAGTCGTTTACGAATATCGCCTTCCAGAAAACGCAGGCTTTCGGGAAGCTTGAGGCTAATATCGCAATAACGGTGATTCACCGAGCGTAATTCACAATTTATAAGCCATTCTGGGGTTTGCGTCTCGCCATTGGCGAACGCCGTCATACTTCTAATCACATTTCACCTATACTTATAACGGTTTTAATTTTAGCGTGTCCTTATGTCCGAACATTACGACCCGGAAACCTATTCTCAAGAATGGAACTACTTACAGACCGGAACCATTATAGACCAGTACATGATTGAGCGGGAGCTGGCACATGGTGGCTTCAGTTCGGTTTATCTGGCGCGCCAACTTAAAGATCAGGTGCAGGTTGCGATAAAGGAATATCTGCCGCGTAAACTGGCACACCGTACCTGGAACAATGTAGTGACGCCACATAACGAGGAAAATCGTAAGTTATTTATGCGCGGCCGCGCCCTGTTTTTTGAGGAAGCTAAGGTGCTGGCCGATTTAAAGCATCCGAATATTGTCGATGTGATCAATTTTTTTCAGGCCAATGATACTGTTTATATGGTGATGACCTATGATTATGGGTTAACGCTGGATAAAATTTTGAAAAAAAAGCTGGTCAAAATAGATGAAACATTTATTCGCACGGTATTTACCCACTTACTAGCAGGCGTTGCCTTGATTCATCAAAAAAACCTGTTGCACTTAGATATCAAGCCCGCCAATATTCTGATCCGTACTGGTTTTGATCCCCTGCTGCTGGATTTTGGGGCGATCGAACAATACCCCATCCCAAAAAAATTCAAACGTACCAAAGTGTTGACGAAGGGGTTTTCGCCCATTGAGCAATATTCCAATACCATTCAACTCGGCCCCTGGTCCGATATTTACGCCATTGGCGCAACGATGCGGGCTTGCGTGGAAGCCAAGCCCCCTATTCCGGCACCGGAGCGCAATCAGCAGGATAAGTTAACCCCGGCAGTGAAGGCGCTAAAAAACAAACTGCCCCGTTATTTACTGGAAGCGATAGATTGGGCCATGGCCGTGCACCCAGCCGAACGCCCCAATTCGGTACAACAACTCATGGATGTGCTGAATCCAACGAATCATTAACGCCCTGTTTTACACATGAATTTTAATGCTAAAATCGGGTATACTGTGCCGCTTTCAAAATACAGGGATTAACCACCATGAGACCAAGCGGACGTTTACCGGATCAATTGCGCGATATTAACTTTACTTGTCATTACACCAAACATGCCGAAGGTTCTGTGCTGGTCGAATTTGGCGACACCCGGGTTTTATGTACCGCCAGTATCGACCCTATGGTTCCCCGCTTTCTGAAGGGCAAAGGCCAGGGTTGGCTAACGGCTGAATACGGCATGCTGCCACGCTCCACCCATTCACGCATGGGTCGTGAGGCCAGTCGCGGTAAACAAGGCGGACGCACACTGGAAATTCAACGCCTGATTGGCCGCTCCCTACGGGCCGTCATTGACTTGTCAGCCTTAGGTGAGAATACAATTACCTTAGATTGCGATGTATTACAGGCCGATGGCGGCACGCGCACCGCATCGATTACCGGTGGATTTGTCGCCTTATCTCTGGCCATTCAACACTTACTGGATCAGAATAAAATCAAGAAGAATCCTTTGCATGGCCAACTCGCCTCGGTCTCAGTGGGTATTTATAATGGCGTTCCAGTGCTGGATCTTGATTATGCCGAAGACAGTGAGGCTGAAACCGATATGAACGTGGTCATGAACGATGCCGGCGCATTTATTGAGGTTCAGGGTACTGCCGAAGGCCATGCTTTCCGTCGTGATGAACTCAATCAAATGCTGGATTTGGCTGACCATGGTATTCAGATTTTATTAGAAAAACAGCGCGAAGCGCTCAAGGCAGCGTAACAAGCTTATGTTGCAGCATTTTCCTGAAATTGTTCTGGCCAGCGGAAACCCCGGTAAAATCCGAGAGTTTCAGGCAATTTTGAAACATGACGCCATCCTTCCGCAATCTCAATTCAAAGTGCCGGATGCAGAAGAAACCGGCAGTACTTTTGTCGAGAATGCCATTATCAAGGCCCGCAACGCCGCCCGCCACAGTGCTCGTCCGGCGCTGGCCGATGATTCCGGGCTGGTAGTAGATGCTTTAAACGGCGTGCCCGGTGTCTTGTCTGCCCGTTATGCCGGTATTGATGCCAGCGACCAGGACAATCTGGACAAATTATTGAACGAAATTCGCTCTGTGCCTAAACATCAGCGCACGGCCCGCTTTATTTGTGTCATCGTGCTGATGCGCCATGCCGATGACCCATTCCCGCTGATTGCTCAAGGCAGCTGGGAAGGTGAAATCATCGACCAGGCTAAAGGTGAAAACGGCTTTGGTTATGATCCCGTTTTCTGGCTGCCGGAATTAGGCTGCACTTCGGCACAGCTGGCGCCTGCACAAAAAAATGCCCTCAGTCACCGTAGTCAGGCGCTGCAAGCACTGCTGCGGCAATTATCCCCATGAAAACAGCCGCAAACGCGGTGATTGCGGCATTTTTTCCAGACCGGCCAGCGCCGGGTATCACACCGCTTGGCCACGGCCTGATCAATACGACATTCCGCCTGGATTGGCCCGACTCGAGCTGGGTTTTGCAACGGATTAATACGCAGGTTTTCCCACAACCTGAGAAAATCATGCACAACCTGCTGTGCCTACAAAATCATCTGCAAAAAAGCCCTGAACCTGCCGCTCTGGTATTTCCTACATTTCGGACCACCCCGCAAGGCGCACTGTTGCATTATGATACAGAGAATCAGCCCTGGCGTGTAATGAGCTATATTAAAAACAGTGAAACCCGGGACTCAATCCGCTCAACGGCTGAGGCGGCCAATGTCGGCAATGCATTGGCGCAGTTTCATCGACAATTCGCCAATCTGCCGGTCAATGCCTTACACGATACACTGCCAGGCTTTCACATCACTCCGCAGTATCTGGCGCACTATGAGCAGGTTATGCAGGAGCACTCGCCACCATCGCGCACGGGTGATGATCTTTTTTGTCAGCAGTTTATTGCCCGGCACCGAAGCCTGGCTTTAATGCTGGAACAGGCGCGCTCACAGGCGGTTTTACAGCCGCGCATTACGCATGGCGACCCTAAGCTGAATAATTTTCTGTTTAGAACCAATAGCAATCAAGTCTGTGCGTTAATCGATCTTGATACCGTCAAACCGGGCTTGTTACTGCATGATATTGCCGATTGTGTGCGTTCGGTCTGTCAGACCCCGGATCAACACCTGGATTTAGTGCTTCTAAAAGCACTGCTTGGAAACTACCTGCAATCAATACAGGATGTTTTAACGCCAGCGGATATGGATTATATGTATCCGGCCATCGCCTTGTTGCCCTTTGAATTAGGTCTGCGTTTTTTTACCGATTATTTGCAAGGCAATGTTTATTTCAGCGTCGATTATCCACAGCAAAACCTGCAACGCAGTCTGTATCAGTTTCGGTTATGCCAGGATATTCTGGAGAAGCGCGAGGCGATTGAACGACTTATTGCGCAGTTGCTTGCTGCGAAATGATGAATTGTTCAAAATCCTGCGCCAACATTGCTTTACCAAAATAATAGCCTTGAAATTGCTGGCAGCCTTGCTGAATTAAAAAATCAAAATGTTGTCGAGATTCAACGCCTTCAGCCAGTACGGTGATATTCAGGCTTTTTGCCATAGCGATGATGGCACGGACAATTTTGGCGTCTTTTTCGTTTTCAAGGCTGTTTCTGACAAAGGATTGATCTATTTTCAGTTTATCAGGCTGAAAATCCCTTAAATAGGACAAACTGGAATAGCCCGTTCCAAAATCATCCAATGCCAATTGAATCCCCATCTGCTGTAATTGGTCGAAAATAGCCAGCACATGGTCGACATGCTGTATCAAGCAAGATTCGGTCATTTCCAGCTCAAGTGCTTGCGGCTGAATAGCCGATTTAGCGATAATTTTTTCAAGCTCTTGCAAAAAATTGGCGCGATAAAATTGCCGTGCCGACACATTCACCGCCACCTGTTGCAAACCCTGTTGACCCAACAACCCACGTTCTTCCCACTGCTTTATTTGTTGACAAACTGTTTCAAGAATCCATTTCCCGATCTCGGCAATCAATCCACATTCTTCCGCGATGGGCACAAACAGCTCGGGTGAAATCCAGCCAAAACTGGCAGAAGGCCAGCGAATCAGGGCTTCTGCGGCAATTAAGCGACCATCGGCATTAAACTGCGGTTGATAATACATCTGGAATTCATGTTGTTTTATCGCTTGTTTCAAGCCATTTTCAATGCTGAAGCGCCGAATTCTTTGCGCCATCTGCTCGGGATGAAAACCTTTTACTTGACGCCCACCTTCTTTCTTAGCGGCTTTCAACGCGATGTTAGCATGCTTCAACACATCCTCTTTATCGGTATCCGCCGTCGGAAACAGGCAATACCCCATACTCACCGAAATATTGATCACCTGATCGGCAATGTGCAGGGGCTTTTTCAGGCTTCCCATCAGCCTGAAAATCAATAGCTGTAATTTATGCCTAGCTTCGTCTTCACTTGCACCAAGGTCAGTAAATAACACGCTGAATTCATCACTACTCAAATGTGCCGCAAAAAACGACCCTAAATCAAGCCGACTGATACGCTCCTCGATAGCTTTAATAAGCTGATCGGCCATTTCGCGCCCTAAGGTATCATTGATCAATTGAAAACGATCAAGATCGAGCAATACAACAGCCAGAATACGGCCTTCTTTTTCGGCCCGTTCACAGGCTTGTCGTAGCTTTTCCTGAAAACCAGCACGATTAGCCATGCCGGTTAAGTCATCATAACAAGTCAGACTATGAATACGCTCTGCTTGTATGCGCTGCGCCTGACTCGCCTGTAAAATGAAACGGATATGCTGGGCTAACAATGCGCCATTTATCGGCTTACTGCTAAAGTCAGTCGCTCCAGCCTGATAAGCCTGCTCAAGTGCATCGAAATCATCCGTAGCAATCATCATAACAACAGGAAGATGTGCTATTAGTGGATTTTGCCGGATATGACGACAAACATCCAGGCCATTCATGCCTTGAAGCTCAATATCTAGCAAAACCAGATCGACTACCGTATGTTTCAAAATCGTCAGTGCCGCCTCGCCATCATCACAAACGAGACACTGGAACGCTGTGACTAATTTTAATGCTTCCCCGATTATCTGCTGCGTCACAGGGTCATCATCAACAACCAATATTTTTAGCACCTTAGTGGAGACAGCATCCATTTTTTTATCTATTTCAATATCGCACCATCAAAGCCCATCTGCCGCCAGGCTTCATAAAGGACGATACCGACGGTATTGGAAAGATTAAGACTGCGGCTTTGCGCTTTCATGGGCAAGTATAGTGTTCGGTCTGATTCAAGATGCGCCAGAAAACTTTCGGGCAGCCCTCGGGTTTCGGGGCCAAAAATAAAGGCATCACCGCTTTCGAATTCGACGTGACTATAGACCGTCCGCCCTTTTGTGCTTAGGGCAAACAGACGCTTTGGTGACGCTTTTTCAAGATAATCATCCAGTGATGCATATTGATGAATATTGACCCATTCATGATAATCTAGCCCTGCCCGTCGCAAGCGTTTGTCATCCAGCACAAAGCCTAAAGGGTGTATCAAATGTAACTGTGCGCCGGTATTGGCACACAGCCGTATAATATTACCGGTATTGGCCGGAATTTCCGGTTGATACAAAACAATATTGATCATCAGGAAGAGACGTTTACCGCGTCCAGCTTCCAGATTTCATCGTTATATTCACTAATAGTACGGTCGGTTGAGAATTTACCACTACTGGCCGTATTTAAAATACTCATTCTGGTCCAGTCTTCTTGTTTCAGAAACGCCTGTTCAACTCTGCGTTGGGCATCGACAAAACTACGAAAATCTGCAATCGTCATCCATGGATCGGCCGGGCTTTTAACCGCCGAAATGATGTCATCAAAAATCCCCGGCTCAAACTGATTAAAGTGGCCGCATTCGAGCAACTGCATGACCGCCTGCAAATCTTCATCCTGTTCGATATAGGTTTGCGGATTATAATGGCCACGCAAGGCTTCGACTTCTTCTTCAGTCAACCCAAACAGGAAGAAATTTTCATCTCCGACTTCTTCCCGGATTTCAATATTCGCACCATCAAGCGTCCCGATGGTCAAAGCACCATTCATCATAAATTTCATATTTCCGGTACCGGAGGCCTCTTTACCCGCCGTTGAAATCTGTTCTGATAAATCGGCAGCCGGACAGATCTTTTCCATCGCCGAAACACGATAATTACTCATGAATACCAGCTTTAACTTGTCTCCGACTTCGGGGTCATTGTTAATGACATCGGCAACATTATTGATCAGCTTAATGGTTTTTTTAGCCATGGCATAACCCGGTGCCGCTTTCCCGCCAATCAACACACAGCGATTGACCCAGTTTTGTGTATCGCCGCTTTTGATTCGGTTATACAAATGAATGACATGCAACACATTCAGCAGCTGCCGTTTGTATTCGTGTATTCTTTTCACCTGAATATCAAACAAAGCATCCGTGTTTAATTTCACACCTTGCTCGTGCAGAGCATATTCGGCTAAACGCTGTTTATTAGCCTGTTTGATTTCCCGCCATTGCTTACGAAATTTGGCATCCTCGGTATAGGATTTGAGTTTATCTAACTGCGATAAATCGGTGAGCCACTTATCTCCGATATGTTTACTGATCAATGCCGCCAATTCAGGATTACATCCTGCCAACCAACGCCGCGGCGTCACGCCATTGGTTTTGTTATTGAACTTTTCTGGCCACAACTCATAAAAATCTTTAAACAGACCTTCTTTCAATAACTTTGAATGCAGTTCAGCCACACCATTCACAGAAAAGCTGCCGACGATGGCTAGAAAAGCCATACGCACTTGCTTATCATGCCCTTCTTCAATAATCGACATGCGACGCATACGGTCAAAATCACCTGGCCACTTCGCCGAAACCTGAGCCATAAAACGCGCATTGATTTCGAAAATAATTTCCATCAAGCGTGGCAACATATGCTGCATTAGCCCAACCGACCATTTCTCCAGTGCCTCCGGTAGCAATGTATGGTTTGTATAAGCCATAGTTTGGGTGGTAATTTCCCACGCTTCATCCCACTCCAATTGATGCTCATCAATTAACAACCGCATCAATTCGGCAACGGAAATACTCGGGTGAGTGTCATTCAATTGAAAACAATTTTTTTCTGCAAACCGAGAAAAGTCGGTACCATGCCGACCAATCCAATTTGCAATGACATCCTGCAAACTAGCCGATGCTAATAAATATTGCTGTTGCAAGCGCAAGGCTTTTCCATTTTCATTCGCATCGTTCGGATACAACACCATCGTTATATTTTCGGCATTGTTCTTTTTCGCTACAGCTTCTGCATATTCGCCGGCATTAAATTCATCCAGATCAAATTCTTCGGTAGCTGTTGCTTTCCATAACCGCAACGTGTTGACCGTGCCATTCTTAAAGCCTGGAACTGGCATATCGAATGGAACCGCCAGAATATCATGCGAATTGACCCAGCGCGTGCGTGTTGTACCCTGCTCATCGACATAGTTTTCGGTATGACCCCAGAATTTTATCCGCTGGGTATATTCTGGCCGCTCCAGCTCCCAGACATTACCATTTTTCAGCCAATGATCCGGCTCTTCCACTTGATAGCCATTTTCAATAAGCTGTTTGAACATGCCATATTCATAGCGCAAACCATAGCCGACAACGGGCAACTCCAGCGTAGCACAGCTATCGATGAAACAGGCTGCCAAACGCCCTAAACCGCCATTACCTAAACCAGCATCGGGCTCGGCATCTTCCAGTTCCTCAATATCCAGCCCCAGTTCATACAATGCTTTGCGGAGCGGATCTTCAACGCCAAGGTTTAACATCGCATTACTCATCGAACGGCCAATTAAAAATTCCATCGATAAATAATACGCTTTCTTGCAATCGTTTTTACGATAGGTGTTGTAGGTTGACTTCCAGCGCTCAATCAAGCGATCGCTCAGACTGAGTGCCGATGCGGTATAGGCATAATAAGGCGAACGACAATTTTCATCCCGCCCCAGCCGATGCAGATAATAATGTTTGAAGTCTTGCTGAAAGCTCTTTTTATCCATTCCCAGTTTCGCTATTTTGGTAATAGCGGGTTTAGGGTGACTTTTTTTAAACCGGTTATTGGGCATGATGAATACCTTGAAGTTTAATGTCCTAAAAGAACAGGGCTACGATTATTGCAACGACTCAGCGTAATAAAAAAAGCATTTAATATCAGTTGCTTGCGGAAGAAGTGTTTGTGACATGGATGTCACATTCAAGCCTACAAGGATGTATTCACGGCGTCTTCTGGAGTAAGTGACTGATATTAATGTATATTACGCTGAGTCGTTGCCGATTACTTTAATTTACCGTGGCACTGTTTATATTTTTTACCGGAACCACACGGGCATGGTTCATTACGGCCAACCTTGCGTCCATCACGAACAAAAGGCTGTTGTTCCGGTGTCTGCTCTTGCTCATTGGCAGGTTCAGGTGCAAATGCTGCAGTCGCCTGCTCTTCTGGCTCAAGCACGGGATTAGCTTCGGCATGCTCATAATGCAACTCCGTCGTTGTCTGGCGTTGCTCATCAATAGCCTCAACATCTTCTTCCTGATTAACCTGAACCTTAGCTAAGATGCTGATAACTTCATATTTAATATGATCCAACAGGCTGGCGAACATTTCAAAGGATTCCCGTTTATATTCCTGTTTTGGATCTTTCTGCGCATAGCCGCGAAAATGAATCCCTTGCCGCAGCTGATCCATCGCCGCTAAATGCTCCTTCCAACTATTATCCAGAACTTGCAACATAACCGATTTTTCAAAGTGCCGGAACACATCGGCACCCACTTTCTGTTCTTTTTCCTTGCTGACTCGCTCCATTTCGTCGATGATCAACTTACGCAGCCCCTCTTCATCCAAGGAATGATCTTCATCCAGCATTTTCTGAATCGGCAAATCAAGCAAGAACTCATCGCGCAGATGCGCTTCAAGTCCTGCAATATCCCATTGCTCTTCCATGGTTTTTGGCGGAATATACTGCGTAATAACACTATTCACAACATCTGCACGAATCTCGCTAATCATGTCGCTGATATCTTCAGCCGCCATCAGTTCATTGCGGCGGGCATAAATCACTTTACGTTGGTCATTAGCGACATCGTCATAGGCCAGAACTTCTTTACGCATGTCGAAGTTACGCCCTTCTACCTTACGCTGGGCATTCTCAATCGAACGCGTTACCCAAGGGTGTTCGATCGCCTCACCTTCTTCCATGCCTAAACGTTTCATCAAGGCGGCTACCCGATCCGAGGCAAAAATTCGCATCAGATCGTCTTCCAGCGACAAATAGAACCGAGTGGAGCCAGGATCGCCCTGACGTCCGGAACGACCGCGCAACTGATTATCAATACGGCGCGATTCATGTCGCTCTGAGCCGATGACATGCAAGCCTCCGCTGTCCAGCACTTTTTGATGGCGCTCTTCCCAAGCCGCTTTTACCTTCTCTTTTTCGGCCTCACTAGCATCTTCGCCCAAGGCTTTCAATTCGGCATCCAGATTGCCACCGAGTACGATATCGGTACCGCGCCCTGCCATATTGGTGGCGATGGTCACAGCCCCAGGCATACCGGCCATTTCGATAATATGCGCTTCCCGCTCGTGCTGCTTGGCATTCAGTACCTCATGCTTAATGCCTTTTTTGGTCAATAGCCCTGACAACAGTTCGGAATTTTCAATTGAGGTCGTGCCGACTAACACCGGTTGTCCGCGCTTAACACAATCTTCAATATCGGCGACGATGGCATTGTATTTTTCCTTCGCAGTCAAATAGACGACATCACCTTTATCATCACGAATCATCGGGCGGTGGGTTGGAATCACAACAACTTCCAGCCCATAAATATTATTCAATTCAAAGGCTTCGGTATCAGCGGTACCGGTCATCCCGGATAATTTTTCATACAGCCGGAAATAATTCTGGAAAGTAATGGAGGCTAAGGTTTGGTTTTCGTTCTGGATGGTCACCCCTTCTTTCGCTTCAATTGCCTGATGCAAGCCTTCCGACCAACGTCGCCCGCTCATCAGGCGGCCGGTAAACTCATCGACAATCATCACCTGATCATTCACTACCACATAATCGACATCGCGCTGAAACAAAACATGTGCCCGTAATGACGCATTCAGATAATGCATCAAGCGAATATTGGCCGTGTCATATAAACTGCCGCCTTCTTCCATCAAGCCATGTTCGACCATCAATTTCTCGACTTTTTCATGGCCGGCTTCGGTCAAATGCACTTGTTTGGATTTTTCATCGACCAAATAATCACCCGGCATTTTGTCCTGGTCTTCAGGATTGTCGGCTTTTTTCTGCTCGGTCAAGTGTGGAATGATGGCATTGGTTTTTAGATAAATCTCGGTGCTTTCTTCTGTAGGCCCTGAAATAATCAACGGCGTTCTGGCCTCATCAATCAAAATCGAGTCTACCTCATCGACAATCGCAAAATAGAGTTCACGCTGTACTTTTTGATCGAGGCTGAAAGCCATATTATCACGCAGATAATCGAAACCGAATTCGTTATTGGTACCATAGGTAATATCGGCTGCATAGGCGGCTTGCCTTTCGGCATGTCCCAGGTCGCTGATGATAACGCCGGTCGTCAAACCTAAAAAGCCATACAGTTTCCCCATCCATTCGGCATCACGCTGTGCCAAATAATCGTTTACCGTCACCACATGCACACCGCGTCCGGTCAAGGCATTCAAATAAGCCGCCAGCGTTGCCATCAGGGTTTTACCTTCCCCGGTTTTCATCTCGGCAATTTTGCCGTCATGCAACACCATACCGCCAATAAGCTGCACATCGAAATGACGCATACCAAAGACTCTGACTGACGCCTCTCTGACGGCGGCAAATGCTTCAGGCAAAATATCGTCCAGTGTTTCACCTTGCTGCAAGCGTGCTTTAAATTCTTCTGTTTTCGCTTTCAAGGCATCATCGGATAATGCTTGAAATTCAGGCTCAAGGGCATTAATCTTTTTGACGATTTTCTGTTTCTTCTTAATCAGCCTATCATTTCGGCTTCCAACAACAACTTTGACCAGCTTTTTCAGCATGCTTTTTTCCGGTAAATATTTACGAACGAGGTTCAAAAAATGCGGTGATTATAGCCTGTATTAAGGTATCGTTTCCAGATATACTTCTCGCTAGAAGTCTGTATCGTTCTAAATCTGAATTGACAACCCGGGTCAAAAATGCCAGAAAAAATTCAACATTGCCTAAAAATCATTGTCTCAGGTCGGGTTCAAGGTGTTTACTTTAGAGCCTTTACCCAAAAACAAGCACTAAAACATGCCATTACCGGTTATGCCAAAAATCTGCCAGATGGTAATGTCGAAATTGTAGCTTGTGGTTCAGAGTCTGCACTTCAACAACTTATCGCGTGGTGTCATAAAGGCCCGTTACTCGCAAAAGTCAGCGCGGTCGAGGTTCTACCCTGCCCGGACTGCTCATCCTTTTCTGATTTCAGTATCCGCTAATGCCAAATAGCTTCCAAATACGGCCTTTTTCGGCACTGATTGCAAAAACAAATCCAAATCTGCTAACGCATACCCTATACCTAATAGATTGTATCGTAAGACTTTTTTAACAGAAAAAATAACTGCACAGCTTTTTTTTCAGCATTAACGCGTAAAATCTTTCTTTTTAAGTGACAGATACAACGGTCTCTGTATAATGGATGGCGATATTGCACGGTAAGTTGCGTTATACCTGAGTATTTTCCATACTCATCTTTTCCTTCCTACCCCGCCGTATTGAACTTTATGTACACCGCCAGCGAAAGCCGGCACTTATTTATAGCAAGAGAGAATTATGTCAGATTTAGTTGAAGGCACCGTAAAATGGTTTAACGATGAAAAAGGTTTCGGTTTCATTGAACAAGAAGGCTCAAAAGATGTATTCGTACATTTCAGCGCCATCAATGGTCAAGGCCGTAAAACATTGGCCGAAGGCCAGCGCGTTACCATGGAAGTCACCATGGGCCAAAAAGGACCACAGGCAGAAAACGTCACTGCACTGTAAGAATACAGTACCGGCAGTCAACTTCGGTTGACTGCCACCATTACTCCCTCCTGTTACACCAACCTTGCCCACTGATCATATTCGTCAGCATCTTCAATTTCCACCGTTACCCAATCGCCAACCTGTAAATGGTTTGCACCATCAATAAAGACTTGACCGTCAATTTCAGGCGCATCCGCCTTACTGCGTGCAACAGCCCCCTCTTCAACCACTTCATCAATCAAGACCGTTTCGATACGGCCAATTTTCTGCCGTAACCGCGCATGACTGATGTTAGCCTGATGCGCCATAAAGCGCTCTAATCGTTCTTGTTTAACGTCTTCAGGGATCGCATCCGGCAATTCATTGGCCGTAGCGCCTTTAACCGGAGAATAGGCAAAACAACCGACCCGGTCTAGCTGTGCTTCGTCCAAAAACTGTAATAACTGCTCAAATTCCTGTTCTGTTTCGCCAGGAAAACCGACGATAAACGTACTGCGCAGCGTTATGTCTGGACAAATATCACGCCATTTTTGAATTCTCTCAAGATTATTTTCGGTCGCCGCTGGCCGTTTCATCAATTTCAGAATACGGGCATTGGCATGCTGAAATGGAATATCCAAATACGGTAAGATTTTTCCCTCAGCCATCAACGGAATCACCTCATCCACATGTGGATAAGGATACACATAATGCATCCTGATCCAGATGCCCAATTCGCCCAAGGCTTCGGCCAGATCATAAAACCGCGTCCGATATGATTTTTCGCGCCAGATTGCCGATTGATATTTCAAGTCCAGGCCATAGGCGCTGGTATCCTGAGACACCACCAACAATTCTTTAACGCCAGCCTCCGCCAATCTCTCCGCTTCCATCATCACATCATCCAGAGGCCGACTGACTAAATCACCGCGCATCGATGGGATAATGCAGAAACTACATCGATGATTACAGCCCTCTGAAATCTTCAGGTAGGCGTAATGCTTAGGTGTCAGCTTAATACCTTGCGGCGGAATCAAGTCGGTAAAAGGATTATGTGCCGGTGGTAAATGCTCATGCACTGCCTCTACCACCTCATCGGTAGCGTGTGCACCGGTGATTTTCAAAACTTGCGGATGCCGCGCCAGAATTTCGTCCTGCCGCGCACCCAGACAACCTGTCACAATCACTTTGCCATTTTCTGCCAAAGCTTCGCCGATACTATCTAAGGATTCTTCGACCGCAGCATCAATAAAGCCGCAGGTATTGACGATCACAAGATCAGATGCCTGATAATTTGGTGATACCTGATAGCCTTCCGCTCTTAAACGCGTCAGGATTTGCTCGCTATCCACCAAGGCTTTTGGACAGCCCAGACTGATAAAACCGACGCTTGGATGTTTACTCATGATTTAACTCTTTCATATTAAAAGGGGGATTACAAGCAGGTTGGCGGCTTAGGCAGTCCGCCGAACTTACAGGCATATTTTAACGGACCATCGGGAAATAATCGCTGCAAATAGCGACTGTTGCCTTTTTCTTCGCCCAAGGCATTGCGTATCGCACGAACAAACATACGGGCATTAGGCAAATGTTTATAATCTTTGTAATATCGCCGCATAAAAAGGATGATTTCCCAATGCGCCTCGGTCAACATCACCCCATCCGCCTCGGCTATGGCACAGGCAACCTTTTCATCCCAATCATCCTGATGACATAGAAACCCCTGGTCGGTGGTTTCCAGCACTCTATCACCTAGCTTTAATGCCATGTTTTAATCACCGCGTGCTGTGTGGTCAAGGCAACCCATTGCTGCCTATCGATAATTTCAACACCGGTTAGAAGTTTATCTTTAGACACACCAAAAAGACTTAAATCATCACTTAACACATAAACGTTACAGAGTTGCTGCTGCAAGTTCTGAATTTTTTCCTGCCATTGATTCTGCTGACACGCCATCCATACATTAGCATGCATCAGTACAATACCATCACCACTCGCAATTCGTTCTAAAATGGCCGACTCAAACTGAGTCTGCATGATTAAATGCAACATTAGGCTTATTCGGTATGAGTCAATTTTAGACCTACGATTCCAACGACAATCATCACGATGGAAGCCAAACGAATCAGATCGGTCGATTCTTTGAATAGAAAAATACCCAGAATCGCCACCCCAACCGCGCCCATCCCAGTCCAAACGGCATAGGCGGTGCCAATAGGCAAGGTTTTGATGGCCAACATCAACAAATAAAAACTACTGCCACCCGCGACCATAGTCACAAGGCTTGGCCATAACTTAGTGAACCCTTCGTTGTACTTAAGACTCAGTGCAAAAACAATCTCGGCACAACCTGCGACAAACAAAAACAACCATCCCATTAAGCACTTCCAACTGGCTAAAAAAATGCTATTCTACAATATTGATCAACACTGTCTGAATAAAAATTATTACCTAGATGAGCGCTGAAGCTGAATACTACATTAAAAACCCTAAGCAAATCGTCAGTAAACTAAAGCTATTAACGACGCATAATTGTTTATTATCGGCCCATTTTGGCGACAAAGATGAATCCTTCATTACCACAATTCTCGACATTGATGCGGATAATAAACGCGTTTACCTCGATTATGGCCCGGCTGAATATTTAAACAAAAGTTTGCTAACCGCAGACAAATTTGAATTTCGCACCGAACTTAATGGCGTAAAAGTGGCTTTCAGCGGCTTAAAAATTGTCCGTTCAAAATTAAAAGGGCAGACTGTTTTCGCCCTGACCTTGCCCGAATCTATTTTCTGGCGGGAACGACGTCGGAGTTATCGTGTAAAAGTCCCACATTTTCACGACAGTTTTATTTCCATTCCGCTCTTGATAAAGCAAGATGACGGGGAAACAGAAAACCAGGTTTTTAGCTTTAAACTCCATGACCTCGGCATCAGCGGTTGCGCGTTTATCAATGAAAACAAAAACCTTGCCAAACACCTTGTTCGCCACAAAAAACTGGAAAGCTGCCAACTCTATCTGCAAGGCACATTGCTGGAGAATATCCATATCACCCTCTGCCATACCTGTATCCTAGAAGACAAAAAAGCAGAGTTTAGTCAACGCATCGGCTGCCACTTTGACAACATTCGTACAGGCTATGAGTCAGCTATCCAGCGCTATATGCAAGACATTGAGCGAGAGCTGGCTAATATTCGTCACTAGAAAGCTATCATCCTTCCATATCCCGACAGCCTCCTAAAATCCCTGTCGCCTGCTGTTAAAAAAAGCCGCTACAGACACCTTTTCACCCCTCCTGCCCGCTCTTTTTAGGCAAATAACACACGCTAAAAGACTAACGCTACGCTGAGTTGCTCAGCAATATCTGAATATTCAATTAATCCATACTTTTTCAACACAGCGCCTATACTTTTTCAACACAGCGCCTATACTCAAATCTAATGTACGCTTTAAGCGACAGGAATAAGGCAAAATATAAGCTATAACCATCTGTTTTTAAAAAGTTATCTGTTCTTATTTAGCTCGTAGTAGATGAAGAAAACAGAAAATGTATCCGTAAAAGCGTACATATACTTTTAACAAACTATAGTTATTATGCGAAATACAATACTAAAAATAATCATTTGCTTTTTTATCTCTAGTTCTTGGAGTTTTGCTGAGACAGCTATAACGCCCGAACAAGTTCGCAAAATGGTTGCAAGCATGCTGCAAAGCAAAACCAATGAATTACGTAAAATGAATCAGCGCATCCAAGAGCTTGAGAAACTGACTCGGGAGCAAAAACAATTGATTCAGCAATTACTGTCTGACCAGAGCAATCTTCAAGCGAACGTCTCACAAAAGTCATCAACGAATAATCCAACAACGGATTACCCGTTAGCGGCTTTCTTTTTTCCAGAAAAGGCCACAAATACCAACACCGGTGTAATGGAAGAAGATCAAGGCCCTGAAATTAGTGGCTTTTTCGATACCACCGCCCAAACCAAAAATGGTTCTAATCAGGTTTTCCATATTGGCGTGGTTGAGTTGGATTTAGACAGAATCATTCATAAAGGCGATTTTGCCGCCAGCGTGGCCTTAGACTGGTTTCCTTACGGCACCACCCCCAGTGTGCAATTAGGCGCAGCTTTTATCGACTTTCATTTATACGATGAGTCCATTCCGGTAAGGGGGCGTATTTTTCAGGAGCCGGGATTCCACATTCAAGTCGGTCAATTTGACTTACCTTTTGGCTCTGATTATCAGTTTTTTGCGGTAACCGACCGATTGACGGTGACGCCTCCTATGACCACCACCCGGATTCAACAATCTGGTGTTAACCCGGCCAACGGTGGGTTTAATTCACCGGGTATTCGTACCTATGGTAAATGGCGTCAACTCACTTATGCTGTTTACGCTATCAATTCAATTTACAGCAGCGGTCTTGCCGTCGGTGGCCGATTAGGCTATGCACTCAATAACCCTTATCAGCTTCATACGCGAGATACATTACCTTTAGTCGACTTTGGGCTGTCTTATTTAAGAGATATGGATCAGTCTGAACATATCACCGATGAATTGTTTGCCGCTGATTTTTCATTTAATTACCACAACCTTCGTTTAGTCAGTGAATTTGTCCGGCACGATTCCAATGCCAATCGCCGCGATGGAAATCCGGTATTAAACGAATCGGCGTTCCATGTCACGCTGTTTCATAATCTGCAGGACTGGCTACATGAAGATTTATATCTTTATGGCCGCTATCAGGAATGGCGCCCGAATTACCGTTATACCAATATAGATGGTAATAACTATCAGATTGGCTTTATTCCGGCTATTAGTGTCGGCATGGGGTATCACATGAATGATTATTTAACCTTGAAAATGGAATATACCGATACCTTTTCCCACACAACAGCCGAGCCTGGTTTTCAAACAAAAACTGCGATTATGCAATTAGTTGGCTCTTTTTAAACCCATGAAACTTAAAATAATTCTATCCTTATCTTGTGGCATGGCAGTAATTACCCCGCAGATGGTATTGCGGGCTGACATTTCCAATCCACACCGTCTTCATGACCCGGCTGTGAACAATGAATTCTGTCAGCACTGCCATGCCGGTCCACTCAACCGCACAGAACCCACAAACCGTCATCCAATGACGTTCAGGCAGGATCCTATCAGTATGTGCACCGACTGTCACAGCGACAATGCTTCATCTCACAGCGTTGATATTGCTGTTGACTTTACCGTTCCGCCAGACTTGCCTTTATCTGCCAGCGGCAAAATAACGTGCCTGACCTGTCATAAAGCGCATGGCCGACAGCACAGTAACCGGCCCTGGGCCAGTGTCAGTTTTATTGACCGTTTAGTCAACAGCGAACGTCTGACAAAAACCTATTTATTACGACGAAATAATGCCAATGGCGAATTATGTCTGGTTTGTCATGACCCGGAGGAAAAACACAATCATGAATAACTCACAATCCTTTAAGCGAAAAAAACTTTTTATTCAGCCAGCCTTCCAGCGTAAATTTATTTTATGGGGAATGAGCGCCATTGTGTTAGCCAGTGTGTTATCGGCAACCTTGCTTTATTTTTTGTTGACAGCTGTTTATGAGTCGCAAAACCAATCTGCCCATATCATCCTGGTTGAATCATGGCATCGTTTAGGGTTGGCCATTTTACTGGCCAATTTTGTGGCTTTACTGGTTGGCCTGATAGTTGTTGCCACTGTAGTGCTTTATCGATCACATAAAATAGCGGGGCCGTTGTACCGCTTTTGCCGGATATTTGAAAAAGTGGGCCAAGGAGACTTCAGCGAGCCTTTGCAGCTTAGAAAAAATGATGAACTCGGCGAAGTTGCCCAAGCCATTCAAAACATGGTTCAGCAACTCAACCAACAACGCAGCCAGCAACAACAATTGTTACAGTCTGCCCTGGAGAGCATTGAAAAAATTGAAACACAACGTTTAGATGAGAGCGAAATACAGTCCTCACTGGCATCGATTAAACAACTATTAAAGCAATTACAACAAAATAACCAGGAGTCTTAAATGTCAGTTAAACAACCTCTTAGCTTTAAAGCCCAAATTCATCTGGGCTATGCGGTTATTATCGCACTTTTTACCATCGTCACAGCTATTGTACTGTATCAATTTAACCACATCGACAATAGCGTTAAAACGATGGATAAAACTATCTTGCCGTTTGCCATTTTATCCGAAGAGATGGCGTTTGATGTGGTTCAGGTACAGCAGTTTTTAACCGATGTCTCGGCCAGTCATGACCCTGGCGG
>NZ_JAEHGD010000001.1:2009435-2053436 GCF_016097405.1 methane-oxidizing endosymbiont of Gigantopelta aegis | reverse complement strand
GTACCAAAAAAAACAATGTTCCTCATTTTCTTACCGTTTCTCGTCTTTCGGAGCCCAGAAAAAATGTTGACAGAGTACTACAGGCACTAACTCCAATAGCCAAGCATTTTGATTTCCAATATACAATCATTGGAGATGGTGAGTACAAGTCTGAGCTTGAATTAATGGCTAATAAACTGGGATTGTCTGATAAAGTGGTTTTTGCTGGTCGCCTACCAATAAGGCAGGTCATTAATAAAATGTCAGAAGCTGATTTATTTATTTTACCTTCCTCTACGTTATCAGATAGCCATGAAGGTTTTGGCATTGTTTATTTAGAAGCTGCTGCCTGTGGAACACCGTCTTTAGCAACGCGACAGGCGGGCGCTATTGAAGCCGTATCTGAGGGAAAAAGTGGTTTTTTTGTAGAGGATCCAAGTATTGAAAATATTCAAAATGCATTAGAACAGTTTTTATCTCGTAAAGTTAGCTTCGACCCGTTTTCTTGTCGGGAGTTTGCTTCTGGTTTCACTTGGCGTCGAGTCGTTGAACATGCCTTGCCTTTTTACTCATCATAACCAATATGAATACGCCTCTAATTTCTGTCATCATGCCCTGCTACAATGCTGAAGCCTATGTTGCAGATACTGTTGCTAATGTTTTCGAACAGAGTTATCCCAATGCAGAGCTTATTATTGTAGATGATGGCTCGACGGATAAGAGTCCACAAATCCTTGAACAATTAAATCAACAATACGATAACCTTAGAGTTTTTTATCAAAAAAACCAAGGCCCCTACCCTGCTCGTAATTTCGCTTTAGAACATGCTAAAGGGGAATTTATTGCTTTTCTGGATGCTGATGATTATTGGGCGCTAGATTGTCTTGAAAAATTGTATAACGGCTTAACACAATCTCTCGCTGATTTAAGTTATTGTGGCTGGCAAAATATTGTTGAAGGGGGTGAAAATGGTCCACGTTATATCCCCCCCGCTTATGAAAAAGGGGATATTCCTAGGGCTTGTTTAAAGGGGTGCCCCTGGCCTATTCATGCCGCATTGACTCGCAGAGAAATTATTGACCAGGTTAATGGTTTTTCTACTCGCTGTTTTAGTGCAATGGACTATGATTTATGGATTAGAATCATCGGCGTTACCCAGAATATTACCTTAGTCCCTGAGGTCTTAGCCTTTTACCGTTGGCATAGCCATGGGCAGATTTCCTCGGTAAAATGGAAACAGGTTCTAAATGCTAGAGTGGTTCGGCAAGATTTTATTTTAAAAAATCCGGCGCTTGTTTCTCATATTCCTCCTGATGAGCTCAACAAGTTATTGAACAGTCAGGTGGTTGATCAAGCTTATGAGGCATTTTGGAAGCGTAATCTGAATTCTGCTCAACATTTGTTTAGAGCTATGCTTCGTTTTGGTTCCTGGCAATTTAAAGATTTGAAATATATTATTATCAGTCTATTTCCTGAAACTATCTTTAAAAAGATAGTTCTTTTTTTGGATAAATAACGCTTTAATTATGACTAGATTTCTGATTCTGATGTATCACATGGTCAGCAACCCGGAGGCCGATTCGGAGATTAAATATGCCTGTTCTCCTGAGCAATTTAACACGCATATGCTAAAGTTAAAACAGCATGGTTTTAACCCGGTCTCTTTAGAACAAATTGAGCAATACCTCTTACATAACAAAGCTCTTCCAGACAATGCGGTTGCCATTACGTTAGATGATGGGTTTGCCGATAATTACACGCACGCTTTTCCTATTTTGTCTGAACATCAAATTCCTGCGACGATTTTTTTGGCGACTAGTTGTATAGATTCAAACAATCGATGGATGAATCAGCGCGGTTTTCCAACTCGAAAAATGCTAACTTGGCAACAGATACTCGAAATGAACGCCTCTAATATTTCATTTGGCGCGCATACGGTTAACCACGTTAAGTTACCTGAAATTGACGCAAGCATGGCTAACAATGAAATTTTATCCTCAAAAAAAGTGATTGAAGATAAACTAGGACAGCCGTGTAAGCATTTTGCCTACCCTTACGGATTATTTAATAGCAAGAATCGTGATTCTGTTGAAGTGGCTGGATTTACCTTAGCCTGTTCTACCCGATCGGGCTTTAATAATGCAAATCGAGACCCGTATGTGTTGCACCGAATTGAGGTTTATGGCAACGACCCTTGGTGGAAACTAAAACAAAAAATGACTTTTGGTATCAACGATGCGAGTCTGTTTTTTCCTGCCAAATACTATATGAATCGTTTTATCAATCGTTTAACACCTTAGAATTCAGGAATTTTCCTTGATGGATATTAGGGGCTGTTGCCATTTCACATAGGTAACCATAAAAAGGCGCAAGCCAGAGCGATAGAGCCTTCAAAATTTCGTTTGAGTTTGTCATATCGCGTGGCGATCGCTCTGAAATGCTTAAGTCTTGCAAACACATTTTCAACGAGATGGCGATATTTGTAGAGACACCAATCCATTTCATCATTTCCCCGAGTTGAATTCTTTTTTCTTGGGATAACAGGAACAGCCCTTTGTCTTTAATTTGAAGACGTAATGCTTCACTGTCATAGCCTCTGTCAGCAACTATATAGTCACCTTTTGGGAGCTCTGCAACTAATTTCGGTGCTTCTTTACAGTCATGAACTTCGCCGCCTGTCACTGAGAAATGAATAGGAAGACCACAGGCATCAACGGCCATATGAATTTTACTGGTGTTCCCGGCGACAGATTTCCCTATCGCTGTTTCTTGTTCACAGGCCGCACCACTACTATGCTGATGTGCTTTCACAATACTCCCATCAATAAATTCCCATTCCAGGTCTGGATCAACAACCAAGGCGTTAAAATACCCATCAGTTTTTCTTTACGAGACCAGTCATTGAATCGTTTATATACCGCATTCCAATTACCAAAAGCCGTGGGTAAATCTCTCCAGGGACAACCTACTCGCAAGCGATAAAAAATACCTTCGACTGTTTTTCGAAGACAAGGTTTGTCATAAATTCCCATTTTCAACATAATTATCTTCAGTTTCTCCCAAAGTTCATCCGTAAGCATTTGTCGGGGCATAGTTTGCTTGTTTTTGAGTCAAAATAAACAATCTATGTGGCGGAGTTATTGAATTTCAAGGGGATTTTCAAAACGGCAACAGCCCCTAGTATTATTATTTGTTCTTATAACCGTTGCCAAAATTTACCTGACTGTTTTTCTTGCCTGGAAAAACAAGTCATTACTGATCCCATTCAATGGGAGGTTCTTCTCGTTGACAACAATTCGACGGACAATACTAAACAGGTAACTGAAGATTTCAATCAATCTTCTAGCTTAAACATTCGTTATATCTTTGAACAAAAGCAAGGCTTATCCTATGCTAGAAATAGAGGAATTAATGAAGCTAAAGGGACCTATCTAATGTTTATTGATGATGATATTCGTGTTACAGAAAACTGGCTTCAGTCCATTTATTCAACATTTAAGCAATATGACTGCGATGCTGTCGGAGGCAGAATTCATATTGAAAGCCCCAATAAACTCCCGCCTTGGATAACGCCAGATATGTACGTTTTTTGGGACACCAGGACTTTGGAACAGAGCTTCATCAAATGGACGGCATCAAAGAGTTTCCATTTGGTGGCAATATGGCTATTCACCGCCGCGTTATTGATCTGATCGGCAATTTTGACACTACCATGGGCAGAAAAGGAACGGGACTTAAAAAGGAAGAGCTTTTTAAAGGTGAAGAGACCGATTTTTTCCATCGTTTAGCAGCAGCGGAAGGTAAATTTTATTACCACCCAGATGCACTGGTTTTTCATAAAATTCTACCCCATCAATTAAAGAAAGGTTTTTTCTTACTCTTCACAATAACGCAGGTGCTTTAAAAGCAAAACGCGATAACAATAGCTATCAAAGAAATCTGTTGGGTATTCCATTATTTATTTTTCCCCAATTTTTACGTTCCATTTATCGTTATTTATTGATTGTTATTACTCAAGGTCCTAATCATTCCATGAGACAACTCATGAATGTTTATTATTTCTGGGGCATGATTACAGCTTATAATTCTAAATCAAAATGATAAAAATAGCTTTTAGATTTGATGCCCCCTCTGTAACCAGTGACCATTCTCTGGAAAAAGAAATTATCAATATTTGCAAAGCACATGATGTGAAAATTAATTTTGCTGTTATCCCCTACAAGAAAAATAATGGTGACTTACAGGCGTTGACTAAACTGCATGCAAAATATCTAATTGATGCCGAGAAAAATGGTTGGATTGAAATATCTCAACATGGCTATGCTCATATCAACCATAATCAGAATAGTACACCCTCTGAGTTTTCAGATGAATCAATTGAGAAACAATATAGCTGGATTCATAAAGGAAAATCGTAACCGTTCACAACACTTGCCAAACCACCCAAAAAATCAGAAAATTCGTGTATGAGCAAACTCCCACTGGATTTCACCCAACCGCCACCTTTGCCTGAGACATTAGAAGAGTCTCACCAGGTGATTTTGACGTTGTGGGAAGCGATTAGGCAACTCCAAATCTGGAAAGAGGAACTGGAGGAACAATTAAATAATGGTTCCGACAATTCCTCAGCACCGCCCTCACAAGACAGCCCTAAAAACGCGCGGAACGCCACCGCAAAACCCCGACGGGGCGTAAAAAAGGGGCGCAGACGGGCCACAAAAAGCACGAACGGACGTTATTGCCCGAAGACCAGGTCGACCACATCAAGCGCTACTATCCGCATGCAGTCTGTGGTTGTGGTGGAACAGTCCAGATAGATCGTTACCAACGCCATCAAGTTTTTGATTTACCTGAAGTGCGCTATGAAGTCACCGAACATCAGTGCTACGCAGGTTGTTGTCAACGCTGTGGACAGCACCATAAAGCCCATCTGCCCGACGCCGTTCCTGCCGGCCAAATGGGGCCGGGTCTGATTGCCTGGATCAACCTGATAAATGGCCGTTACCACCTGACCTTAAGACAGATTGAAAGTCTGCTCCAGGAACAATGGGGCCTGACCTTCAGTTTAGGAGCTATCAGCCAAAGCCAGAAAAAGCTCAATGACTGGCTGGCCCCCGTCTATCAACAAATCGGTGAAGCGGTTCGTGCCGCGAATCTCGGCTATGCCGATGAAACCCGACACTACCGGAATCGCAGCACCTACTGGCTCTGGTCCTTATCCACCGACCAGGCCGCCTACTTTCTGACCCACTATTCGCGCGGTAAAGGCGCGGCCAACGCTTTACTCGGCAACTTCAATGGCGTCTTAGTCACCGACCGCCATGGTGCTTACAACGACTATGCAGCCAATAAACACCAATATTGCTGGGCGCATATCATCCGTAACTTGGAAAAAATAGCCCAACGCCGGGGACAAGCAGGCAAAGACGGTCAAAAATTGCTGAGGCTGGCTCGATTAGGGGTACGATGCGCCAAACGCTGGCAACAAAGCGACTATCAAAGCCAGCATTATCGACAGCGACTGGAAAAGCTCCGTCAACGCCTCAAAACCCAACTGGAACAGAGCGCACTCATCCATGGAAAAACCAAAACCGGCAACAGCTGCCGCAAACTGCTAAAGGATTTTCCAAGGCTCTGGACCTTTCTGGACCATCCCGGTGTGCCGCTGACCAACAATGCCGCGGAGAGGTCGTTGCGCCCTTATGTTATCTGGCGGAAAATCAGTTTTTTCAGTCAATCACACCGCGGCGATCAGTTTCGGCCGATGATCTTGTCCGTGATCGAGACCTGTAGACGGTTAGGGCTTAATCTGTATCAAACCCTCAGAACGATTTGCACTCAGGGTCTGACAGATGGCCAAGAATTCTTACCGCTTACCTATCCCTGAGCAGCAAGCGGTTGTGATGGTGTGAACGGTTACGGAAAATCATTGCTAGATAATCTGTTTTTAAAGCAAAAAGGGGATTTGTTCCACCTTGGAATACTTTTAACCAGGTAACTTGTTCGCTATTAAATCATCATGACTTTCTTTTTATATCTGCAGGTTGGGATATTCCATTAAATGTAAATTTATCTATTCCTTTTTGCCGAGAACCTGTCAAGCAACGTCACTTATAGAAAGCTTGGAGAATACTAAAAACTTTTCTTCATTAAACCCGATTATTATTGCTGTCCTCCATCATTATGATTTTATTGAATCTAATGAAAAAGGGGTATTCAGCCTATCAGAATTGGAAAATATTTTAAGATATCTGCAGACTCGAAACCAAAAAAAATAAAGCTAACATCTTTAAACCATATTGCCAGTGAACAATCTGTTTCTGACTCAATCAATGCTGCTTTGCTACACAAAAAATTCTCAAACTAAGCGCCAACTTAAGCCCCCAACCACTTGATTAAACACGACTTACGCCCAGCTCTCTGCATTGTCGAATCATTCCCAAAATCGGTTCAGGTAGACTCTGCAACGAACGTTTTCGGGCGTTCGCTAACGCTTTTCAAATAATCACGCTGAAAGCGTTCTTGCTTCGGAAAACAGGCGTTCAATCCTGATTTAATGTCCTCAGCAATCGTTTTATACAAACGCCAGGGTGTCAATGCACGCGGCCCATCCATTTTCGTCAAGGCCTTGGTAAAACACCGCTGCGCGATCTTTTCCGTAACCACCGCATACAGAAGTTTGCCCTGTAAATACAATTCGGCCAATTGACTGTCTTTACGGGCACGTAATTGATTGATCGCCAACAGGCTTTTCAGCCGTTTGATCACCAATTCCACCTGCCAGCGTACACGATAGAGCGCGGCAGCCGTTTCGGTGCTGAGCAACTCGACCGGCACGGACGTTAAAATTAAGACCCATTCACTGAGATAGAGCGTTTTTTCCTGGGCTGTACGTCCTTTGTTCTGCGCTCTGAGTTTCGCTTTACGCCGGGCTTGCGCCGCTTTTTCGGCAGGTAACGGAACCGCATGTACCGTGCAGGCGATTCGTTTAGTATCATGGCACAAATAAACCGGAATAGCCCCCGCTTGTTTCCCGAGACGTTGTAATTTCGTTTCCCAGTCAATTTTTATCATTTTGCCGTGCTCGTCAAGCTCGTATAAATTCATGCTGTGTGCGTTATAGCGCAGCACAATATCGCCACCTCGGTCAATAAAAGGCACCAACGACTTCGGTTGATTGTAGCCACGATCAATCAACACGACATCGCCCGATTCCAGCACATAATGGTCAAGGCTTTCGCCAATCTTGTCCGTACTGACTTCAACCTGGCGCAATGTCAGTGAAATCAAATCTATCGCGATATGTAGCCGATACGTGGTTTCTGTCGCACCGGGTTCCTGCACGGTCGAGCCATCAATAATAACGAAGCTTAATGAACCACTGTCAACCACCTGATGCAACCCAAATACGCCCGATAGCAAGGATTTTACCCAAGGAACGCAGGCCGCCAGTCTTTTTTTACCGCCGTATCACTTAAGTGAGCCCTGTAAGTGAGCCACCTCGCCGGCGCAACTCCGCAAGGAGAAATCCAGACCACAGTAGAGCATCACCAACTGTAACAGTTGTAAGGGCGAACGGATCTTGCGCGCACGCGTGAAGGCTTTAAATTCATAGGCTTGTTGTTGATAATCTTCTGGAAGTTCTTGCACAAATTGTTCAAAACGAGTATCTATGTGAGGTGGCTGCTTTTTCATAGGGTTTTCACTTTTGTCGGCAAAAGACTCTATGTGGTGGCCACACCTTTATTTTTCAACACGTAATCAATGATTTAATGGCATTATCGATGTTTGACAGAAAACATGACTTTGGTGTTTATAATACTTTCTTTGCTGCAAAATATTGGGAAATTTACATTGAATTAGGCCGTCAAATGGGAGCAACCTTAGGTGATGCCACCTATCATGAAATACGTTATGAAGATTTACTCGAAAGCCCTGAAAAAATCATGCGTGATGTCTGTAATTTTCTGAATGTGCATTACAATGATAATCTGGTCAATTTTTAAAAATCTGGTGAAGCAGGAAAAACCCCATTGCTTCAACAGCCGATACAAAATTCAAATAAAGAAAAATGGCGGCGTAAAATGACTAAGCAACAAATTGCTTTATTTGAGGGTGCGGTGGGCAATACACTTAAACAATGTGGATACAGTCTAAGCACCCATGCTAAACCTATCTCATTGCCCATTAAAGCTTGGTGGCGATTTCATAATTATGTTTGTAAAAAACATCACGACCTTACGAGGAAAATATAATGAATAAGTTATTAATTAATTTGAGTCTACTCCTCATCAGCACCGCATCTTTTGCCGAGTATGCTTTTTCTGTCAGTGAAGCTCTGCAACTTCCCCCTTTCTGTCGCGGGCTATCCATACAAAATTTTCAAGCTGATGCCAAGAAATTGAAAAAAAATATCCGTGTTCCTGGGCAGCATACCCAACATTTTTGCCATGGAATGAAATCTATCCTACGACGAAACTATGATACTGCCGTTTCTGAATTTGAATATGTCGAAACCCATTCAACAAAAAAACATGCGTTAATTCCAGCCACGCATCTTTACAAAGCTGAAGCCCTTGGTAAATTAGGTAAGATTAGTGCTGCTTTAAACGAATATAACAAAGCAATCAAATTAAAGAAAAAATACCCTCAGGCTTATTCACGCCTTGCTAATTTTTATCTATCCTTAAATCAAAAAAGATAAGGCAATAGAAATTATTAAATTAGGCTTAAAATATATGCCTAATTCAAAATCACTTAATAGGAAGCTACATTCATTGCAAAGGAAAAAATAAACTTTATGCCATATAAACTTACTGTTGTTATATGTACTCATAATCGATCAACATTATTGTTACGTGTTATTACATCTCTTAATAATGCTATTTTTCCTTATAATGCTTCTGTAAGTATTCTTGTTATTGCTAATGCTTGTACTGATGACACAGTCATTCAATTAAAACGTTATCAATCCATTCAAAATAAAAAAAATTTACCTTTAGTTTTTCATGAAGAACCTAAGCCCGGTAAATCTAATGCATTAAATACAGCTATCAATATGATTGGTGAAGGCTTTATGTGCTTCGTTGACGATGACCATCGTGTTGATAAAAACTATTTTTCCGCTATTATTTCTTCTATAGAGACATACCCAAAAGTTAAATTATTTTGTGGAAAAATTATTCCTGACTGGAGCGGCCATGAACCTGATTGGATACATGATCAAGGAAAATATAAAATTTATCCTTTACCGATTCCGCATTTTGAATTAGGGCCGCACCCTGTTCCTGTTGTGCAAAACATGAAACTGCCTGGTGGAGGAAACCTGATTGTAAAACGAGATGTTTTTAATCAGGTTGGTGTCTTTTCCACTAAACTAGGACCTCAAGGACACAATTTATCGGGCAGTGAAGACAGTGATTTTATTTTGAGAGTCTTGAATGCAAAAATGGCTATTCAATATAACCCCGATATTATTCAGTATCATTATGTTGATGAAGAACGTTTGAAATTTAATTATTTAATCCGGAAAAGTTTTCAACGCTCTCGGTCGTTAATTAAAGCTAAGCACCCAGGTTCTCACCCTATACCGCTATACTTATGGCGAAAACTTTTTAACTATTCATTCTCATTATTGTTTTCTTTTAACCTTCAGAGATCACGCTTTTATGCTATGCGTATAGCTTCAACACTAGGAGAAATTGTTGGCTTAAAAGAAAATTAAATCATAGCTTATAATGATGTAAGTGAGTGGAAACAAATTTCATTGTGAACAAAACAATGAACATCACAAGTACTGCACTGCGCAATAAAAAGCGGCTAACTTAACACAGTCGAATTTATTACTGGACACTTATAAGATATACATAGTCCTCTAAATTATTTTTTATTAGATTCTTTAATTATGGAATAAAATTACAAAAGATCGCCTTTTACAGGTTGACTTATTGTGATGTTATTATTTAATCTCAAGAAAAACCCTACACCACCCAATAACTTATCCACTATATTTTTATATGCGTGATATTGTAGTTTTATTATTTCTTATAGGCTGTTTTGTGGCGGCTCTGCGCACTCCTTGGCATGGTGTGCTGACTTTGGCAATTTTAGCTACTTAAATCCGCATTCTTATGCTTGGGGATTTGCTCGTACTTTGCCTGCTTTCCAGATACTTTTCATAATTGTTGCCATTAGAACGTTCCTTACAAAAGACAAACAAAAATCCCAAAGGACTGGCGCATACCATTGTTTATTTGTCTTTATCTCTACTTTATTTTTACCACGACTCAAGCCACAGTTCCTTATCTTGCATGGCCAAAACTATGGTTAGTAACAAAGATATATTTACCCTATCTTTTTACTTTAGTCCTTATTAATACTAAGGAAAAATTATATTATCTGATCATAACAATTGCTGCTTCCATTGGTATTATTGCATCAAAAGGTGGGGTTTTTGCTGCACTTCATGGGTTTAGCTATCGAGTCTATGGTCCAGCGGGAACCCAATTTGAGGATAACAATCAATTTGCACTGGCGGTACTAATTAACATTCCTCTATTAATTTTATGGTACAAAGAAACTAAAAATAAAAACCTAAAAATTGGATTGCTATTTGCAATTCCTCTGAGCTTTATTTCTTCATTATCCTCATGGTCTAGAGGGCGCTACTTGCGATGGGTGTTTTATTATTTATGCTCCTGTGGAATAGTAAACGGAAAATATTAGTATTACCGCTTATATTAATTAGCGGGTTTTTAACTATAGGCTTTCTACCTGAAGCATGGCTTGATCGAATGAGTGGTATAAGCTCTCATCAAGATGAGTCGGCTATGAGTAGAATACGAGCATGGAAAGATGGCTGGTACTTTACCCTAGGTCATCCTTTTACAGGGTCAGGCTTTGAGGGTTGGCACTGGGTAACAGAAAGGGAGTGGCACAGTTCTTATGTAGAAATGTTTGCTGAACACGGCTTTGTGGCATTTGCCATGTGGATGGCACTAATTATTGGAACTATTATCAGCCTCACTTTATTACCTAAGAAAACAAAGAATATAGAAGGTATGGAATGGGTAGAGAATTATTGTTATATGATTAGAGCGTCAATAATCACTTATATGGTCGGCGGTTTATTCCTTGGGTTATCTTACTGGGACTTGTTGTATCATCTAATTTTTATCTCGATCCTTATTAAACAATTTGCATTGGAACAATTAGATACTATTAACAAAAAACCTAATTTAAGTTATCAGGTCTAACTAGCTTTGTTGCATAATTATTTGATTTATGCAACAAAGCTAATTCAACTCATAAGTGTAATTTATTTTTTAGGATTGTAAAAAAATTAGACAGTGTTAATTTAAGTCGATATCATTAATGTTATAGGATGCAAAAATTGGTACAAAAAATAAACTTTATTTCGCCCACTTAATAGACTATAATTCATACTCTAATCGTCCAATTATATCTTTTATTGTTGGCAAGACTCTTTCAATTTTTTCTTTATTATCTCCGTCCTTCCATTTATCAACCCGTATTTCTGAAAATGTATTATAGGGCTTTTGTAGAACATTAATACAGTGTTGTCTTATATGCTCATCAAATGGAATACCACACTCTTGAAAAATTTTTGAAAATTCAAGTACGGGGTGAGCAATTAACGATTCATAACTAATTTCATGCCATTGTTTTTCTGGAATTTTTTCTTAGCATCGAGTATTGCTTCATTCATTGTTTTATATTGAAATGCACAGACTTCTTCAATTTTAGCGTTACAATAGTTCCTCCAGCCTTTAGGTATAAAAAAACACCATCGTTTATTTTTTCCATTTTCAATATTAACAACATCAGGTAGGTTATTAGACATAAGCGCCAACTTAAGCCATTAAATCATTGATTACGTGTTGAAAAATAAAGGTGTGGCCACCACATAGAGTCTTTTGCCGACAAAAGTGAAAACCCTATGAAAAAGCAGCCACCTCACATAGATACTCGTTTTGAACAATTTGTGCAAGAACTTCCAGAAGATTATCAACAACAAGCCTATGAATTTAAAGCCTTCACGCGTGCGCGCAAGATCCGTTCGCCCTTACAACTGTTACAGTTGGTGATGCTCTACTGTGGTCTGGATTTCTCCTTGCGGAGTTGCGCCGGCGAGGTGGCTCACTTACAGGGCTCACTTAAGTGATACGGCGGTAAAAAAAGACTGGCGGCCTGCGTTCCTTGGGTAAAATCCTTGCTATCGGGCGTATTTGGGTTGCATCAGGTGGTTGACAGTGGTTCATTAAGCTTCGTTATTATTGATGGCTCGACCGTGCAGGAACCCGGTGCGACAGAAACCACGTATCGGCTACATATCGCGATAGATTTGATTTCACTGACATTGCGCCAGGTTGAAGTCAGTACGGACAAGATTGGCGAAAGCCTTGACCATTATGTGCTGGAATCGGGCGATGTCGTGTTGATTGATCGTGGCTACAATCAACCGAAGTCGTTGGTGCCTTTTATTGACCGAGGTGGCGATATTGTGCTGCGCTATAACGCACACAGCATGAATTTATACGAGCTTGACGAGCACGGCAAAATGATAAAAATTGACTGGGAAACGAAATTACAACGTCTCGGGAAACAAGCGGGGGCTATTCCGGTTTATTTGTGCCATGATACTAAACGAATCGCCTGCACGGTACATGCGGTTCCGTTACCTGCCGAAAAAGCGGCGCAAGCCCGGCGTAAAGCGAAACTCAGAGCGCAGAACAAAGGACGTACAGCCCAGGAAAAAACGCTCTATCTCAGTGAATGGGTCTTAATTTTAACGTCCGTGCCGGTCGAGTTGCTCAGCACCGAAACGGCTGCCGCGCTCTATCGTGTACGCTGGCAGGTGGAATTGGTGATCAAACGGCTGAAAAGCCTGTTGGCGATCAATCAATTACGTGCCCGTAAAGACAGTCAATTGGCCGAATTGTATTTACAGGGCAAACTTCTGTATGCGGTGGTTACGGAAAAGATCGCGCAGCGGTGTTTTACCAAGGCCTTGACGAAAATGGATGGGCCGCGTGCATTGACACCCTGGCGTTTGTATAAAACGATTGCTGAGGACATTAAATCAGGATTGAACGCCTGTTTTCCGAAGCAAGAACGCTTTCAGCGTGATTATTTGAAAAGCGTTAGCGAACGCCCGAGAAAACGTTCGTTGCAGAGTCTACCTGAACCGATTTTGGGAATGATTCGACAATGCAGAGAGCTGGGCGTAAGTCGTGTTTAATCAAGTGGTTGGGGGCTTAGTTGGCGCTTATGAGGTTATTAGACCATGTGGCAAATTCATCATCTTTATTCCAACCCTGAATCAATGAATTAATATTATCACCTGGGTTACGTTTTATATATACAAAATGAGCATCGGGGAAAAGTCTATATAAATATGGGACAGATAACCCATTTTGATTATTTTTATCTACAATCCTCTTTTTCCCTGTTTGACTGTAAAAATACCAACTGATATACATTCTATCTTTATCACATGCGTTTTCTTCTGGAATCTCATGTGATTCCCAGTTCCTTTGCAAAGGTGGATGTAATGCCGCCCAAAAATCATGTGTTTCTTTTTGTAAGCTCCCTATAAAGTGAGATTCAGATAATGTTTTATACACAAGTGTTGTTCCTGCCCGACTACAACCCACTACAAAAATTGGCTGAGACAAGTAAAAGCTGTTCAGCTTAAAGCGAATAGATCGGATCAATATCAAATACTTTTTGGTAGTGGGTTAAATCTGTATTTATGCTAGGAACAGTAGAATAAGAAAGTGATTTATTGCATAATTCCCTCATGAAATATTATCAAGCAATCGCCTGCCCAAACTGTACTAATACTCAACTGATGAAATCAGGCAGAAGCGATGGTGGTGTACAGCGATATCGTTGCCAGACTTCAGACTGCCCAACCAACACTTTCATGTTGGAATATTGTTACAAAGCCTGTGAATTTGGAATCCAAGAAAAATTGTCGAAATGGCTATCAATAGTAGTGGCACTCGAGACACAGCACGGGTTCTTAAAATCAATAAAAACACAGTGACCCGCACTTTAAAAAAAAAAGAAAACAGTCTTGTTCAGGTGAACCCTCTTTTTCAGACCTTTGATCAAGGGAGGCCATTGGAGGTCAGGTTAGAGCAGGTCTGCTGTGAAGAGGCCGAAGTGGATGAGCAGTGGTCTTTTGTAGGCAATAAAAGCAATCAACGCTGGCTATGGCACGCTGTTGATCATAAAACCAACACGGTACTCGCTTATGTTTTTGGCAAGCGTAAGGACATTGTTTTCAAAGAATTAAAAGCGTTACTTAGCCCTTTAAATATTGGCCGTTATTACACCGATGACTGGGGGCTTATGAGCGTCATCTTGATGCTGAGACACATGAAATAGGGAAGAGAAATACCCAAAAAATTGAACGAAAAAACCTGAATTTTAGAACATGGATCAAATGATTGACCCGTCGAACAATCTGTTTCTCTAAGCTAGAAAAATGCATGATATTGTGATTGGTTTGTTAATAAATAAGGTGGAATTTGGCAGAAACATCCATGCATAAACACAGATTTAACCCACTACCTACTTTTTGTTGTAAAACTTTAGGGGTATGACAAACCTTGTCTTCGAAAAACAGTCGAAGGTATTTTTTATCGCTTGCGAGTAGGTTGTCCCTGGAGAGATTTACCCACGGCTTTTGGTAATTGGAATGCGGTATATAAACGATTCAATGACTGGTCTCGTAAAGAAAAACTGATGGGTATTTTTAACGCCTTGGTTGTTGATCCAGACCTGGAATGGGAATTTATTGATGGGAGTATTGTGAAAGCACATCAGCATAGTAGTGGTGCGGCCTGTGAACAAGAAACAGCGATAGGGAAATCTGTCGCCGGGAACACCAGTAAAATTCATATGGCCGTTGATGCCTGTGGTCTTCCTATTCATTTCTCAGTGACAGGCGGCGAAGTTCATGACTGTAAAGAAGCACCGAAATTAGTTGCAGAGCTCCCAAAAAGGTGACTATATAGTTGCTGACAGAGGCTATGACAGTGAAGCATTACGTCTTCAAATTAAAGACAAAGGGGCTGTTCCTGTTATCCCAAGAAAAAAAGCCCCTAATGTTTTAATGATTTTTTCAGGAAGACTATTCATTTTTTATATTTGTAGTAATTATTTTTCTTTGCTCTGAAACCACAACTCCAGCATCATCAATATCCAGATAAGCTCACCATAATAAGCGGCATGAATACTTTGGTGCATTTTAATGGCATGATCTAAAAATTCACTTTTAAAATAAAGACGTTTTTTCAGGCTGTTGATACTATCATAAGCCAGTTCTTTCAGGGGCTGATAGTCTTTTAGCCAAATACCAAACGGCAGGCCAAAACCGTGTTTGGGTTTGTTAATAATTTTTTCCGGCAAAAAGTCTGTAAAAGCCTGCTTATAAAACCAGCGCAGTTTCTGGCCATTTAATTTGATTGTTGATGGTATCTGCGTCGAAAAATTGACAATTGTTTGATCCAGTAATGGATAGCGCACCTCGATGCCCGCCATCTCACACATTCGATTAACTTTGACCAAGTCATTATCATGCAGAGTGGTTTTCCAGTCCATATAAAGCATCCGGTTCAACATACTTGCCTCATCAGGCCGTTGATAGCTTTCTCTTAATAAATTCAATGGCTCCCGGGTATCAACCTGCTGTAAAAAATCGGATTGAAAAATGTCGGCATTGTCATGCCGGTGCAGGAAATTGTAATCTTGCAAGCGGTCAGGCATCGGCTCTTTAGCTTGTTCGATATAACGTTTGGCTTTGAAAAACAAGCCTTTGTCAGCCAGTGATGCAGGCAGTGTCTTGAGAAAGGCTTCCAATGCTGAGCGCAAGGGTTTCGGGGCTTTAAAATAATAATCAAACAACAATTGTTTGGCGTAGCGTTCATTGCCGGCAAATAATTCATCACCGCCATCACCGGCCAATAATATATTGACGCCATTTTCTTTGGCCATTTTGGCGCAATAATAGGCTGCCAGCGCCGAGGAGTTGCCAAACGGCTCATCATAATAATCGGCGATGTCCGGGATGGCTTTGACCGTATCTTCCGGGGTCAAATAATATTCATGCTGCCGGGTATTGAAATGCTTGACCGCTGTTCTGGCATATTCAATTTCATCATAACCTTCTACCGGAAAGCCCATGGAAAAGGTTTTTGCCTGCCCTGGAAACACTTTGGACAATGCGCCTGAAACACTGGAGCTGTCCAGCCCTCCACTCAAAAAGGCGCCGGTATCTTCGGCCTTGTCCACATTTTTTCGCACAGCCTCAGTCAATAATGCTTGTAAGTGCTTTCCGGCGTCCTCGACACTCTCCGTCAATTTTTCCTGAAAATGAGGTAGCCAATAATTTTTAACCGTTATGTTGCCTTTTTCCACGATCAACACCTGGGCGTTTTCCAGTTTTTTGACTTGTTTATAAATAGTGTTGGGGCTAGGGCAATGATGAAAATAGACATAATCATAAACAGTTTGCGCTGAAATCTCGTCGCTAACGTCTGGATGAGCAATGACGAAATCGGCAGATGTGCCAAAGACAAGCCCGCTAGCGGTTTGCGCATAAAAAATATTGCTTTTGCCGATTCCATCGGTGACTAAAACAACCGTTTGCTGATCCATATCCAGCAGGATAAAACTGTGCTCGGCACGGTAGCTATCGATAAACGCCGTTTCCTGCTGTTGGTATTGCCGGATTATTTGTTCCTTTTCCTGATTATCACAACCATCCAGGTTAATCAGCACGCAGCCATCTTGCTGAAAAAACCTTGAATGTTCGGCAGCAATCGCCATCCCCTTACTGGTTTGTTTGGCAACTTCCTGACGATTAATTATTCTGGTCAACAATCCGTCGGCATCTTGATCCGTTGTCGTTGTATTGATCCAACCTACTGCTTGTGTCATGGTTTTACCCGCTTGTTAGGTATTTGAAATAAAATAGTGTTAAAACCATATGGAAAGCTGTTTTTCTGTAGACTGTCCTGGCATTCCTGCATCGGAGCGAGAAAAACATCTCACAAAACCCAAGAGGTTTCTTTCACTTTGCCAGTTCATGTAAGGCGTTACGGTACATCTTCATAACCTTTTCGGCCGCATCCATTTGTTGCTTATGATAAGGCGTCGGCATGAAATCTTCTGGAGAATCAACCAAATATATTGGACAATTCATAACAGTGCGTTGCGTTTTGGCGTTATTGTTTATCAATGTCAACATGACTGACAACATACCTGAATTTGCCGGATTTTTCTTTTTCAATGTTAGCCACCCGATGAATTTCGATTTTCACTGTTTGTCCCAGCCTGGCTTTGAAGGTATCTCGAATCTGCTTTTCACTTTCCGGTAAATAGTGTTCATTCGTCACCAATTGAACTTCGGTCTTGTCTTTGCTGTGTTGAATAATCTTGAATTCTTCGATGCCTTCCAGGTCGCGCAATACATAAATCAGCGCCAGGCCATGCAACACTGTACCATCCTGGGCAACAATAAAATCACTGGTACGCCCCTGGATTTCTTTCAAAACTGGCAAGCCACGCCCACATTCACAAACCTCATCACTCAATACGCCGACATCACCGGTTCGATAGCGAATAAATGGAAAATCCCGGGTGGCCAGATGAGTAACGACAATTTCCCCGGACTCACCCATTGGCAAGACGCGGCCGTCTTTATCGATAATTTCAACAAGTATATCTTCCGCCGTGATATGCATCTTGCCTTGTGGACATTGATGGGCAATGAATCCGGCATCCCGCCCACCATAGCCATTGGCCACCGGACAGCCAAACACTTTTTCGATAATATCCCGCTGATAATCATACAAGCGTTCGGAAGTGACAAAGGCAACTTTAATGCCTAAATCATCCAGCTTTTGGTTATTTTTATCGGCTTGTTTGGCAATATGCGCCAACGCGGAAGGATAGCCAAACAGCATTTTGGGGCGAACTTGCTGAATCTGCCGGATAAAACCAGCGACTTTTTCTTCCGACATTTCAAACGCTGGCAATAACTGGGTGCGCAATAATTTATCGCGTATCAGGCGGACTTTATCTTGCGCACCCAATTCAATCGGCGACCCCCAAATCACAATTTCCGGATCACCAATATCGACCCCCCACCAGCGGGTCGCCCGCCATTTTGCCGCCACATCATGACTGACCCGTTTTTTACCAATATAAAACACTAGCGGCTCGCCACTGGAGCCACCGGTGTTGAATCGTGCCAAACCAACGGCATCATCGGCTTTCAATTGCTCTGTCTGCTGCCGAATAATGGTTTTACTGGTCAACGGCAGGCGAGATAAATCTTGTAACGATTTAATCGACTCAACACTGAAATTCAGTCGCTGGAATAGCTGGCGATAATAAGGTACATGTTGCTGAACATCATTTATACTCTTCGCAAATGAGAATTTAGCATAAAAAGATGACGTAATGGAGTGAAATATATAAAATAAGGCCATGTCGAATTACACCCTTCCAGAGACTGAATTAGCCGATTTGCGCGAAGCCATGGTGAGCTTCGAGAAAAACGTGATGCAGACCGAGTTAAAGCCATCATTCTTTTAGGTTCAGGCTGGTCAGCAACAAACGTTGCCGAAGCACTTCTCATTGACCGCAATACAATCCGTACCTACTATCGAAAATATAAGAAAGGTGGTCTTGCTAAACTCCTACAAACTCAGCATGTTGGAAGTGCCAGTTTCTTATCGGTTTCAGAAGCGACCGAGTTGGATGAATATCTGCAGAAAAATCTTCACTTAACCGCTAAATCGGTTGCAGCTTACATTAAAGAGCGTTGGCAGGTTCGCTATAGTGAACGCGGTGTGACAGCCTTGCTGCATCGCTTGGGTTATGTCTATAAAAAGCCCAAGCTGATACCCGGCAAAGCTAATGCAAAAGCCCAACTGGAGTTCCTTGAGAAATATCAACAACTAAAGGAAGACAAGCAGCCCGAAGACTTGATATTGTTCATGGATGGTGTTCATCCACAACATAATCCTGTAATGGCTTGTGGTTGGATTAAGCGTGGTGTGGAATTCACGATTCAGAGTAATACCGGGCGTCAACGTCTCAATGTCAACGGTGCAGTCAATATCGATTCTCTGGATACTGTCTGCCGCTTCTATGACACCATCAATGGCGAGGCAACGATTGATCTTTGTAAGGCGATTGAAGAACGTTACCCGAAGGCTGGGACTATTTACATCATTTGCGATAATGCACGCTACTACCGATCAAAGGCTGTCAGACAATTTCTTGAAATGTCGCGAATTGAATTAGTGTTTTTACCGCCGTATGCGCCGAATCTTAATTTGATTGAACGGTACTGGCGATATTTCAAGAAAGAAATCTTATATGACCAGTATTATGAAACATTCAAAGAATTCAAAATAGCCTGCGAGACATTCTTTTCTGAGCCAGAAAAGCATGTCGACAATTTGCGCTCACTTTTAACTGAGAATTTTCAAATTATCGGTGCATGATGGTTTGCTCTATTTTCATGTGCGGAGAGTATAAAAAAGACCTTCAGGTTTTTTAATTGCAATGCCTTCAGTTCATCAGGGCTAAGCCATTGGCTTTGTTCCATGTTCCGCCGAACTTGTACGGTATGATGTTTTTGAGTTTTTCATGTAACGGAAACAGAAAACCGGAAACAAGTTTTGTATATAAGTCCATTATTGATTTGCCACCGTTGAATAGAGTGATAACCATTGTTGTTTAACATTAGGCCAGGAATACCTTTGCACTTCCGCCAGACCATTCGTTACCAGCCGTTGATAGAGGGATTCATCTTTGAACAGAGTCATCACTTTTTTCGCCATCATTTCAAAATCACCCACATCGACCAATAATGCTGTTTTATCATCTTCGACAATAAAAGGAATTCCACCAACATTGGTTGTCACTACCGGAACACCACAGGCCATTGATTCGAGCACCGAATTTGGCATGTTATCGACAGTGGTCGGATTTAGCATAATATCTGCTTGTTGATACAGGGCAACTACCTCATCAGGTGTCAATTTACCGGTAAAACAAACATTGTCTTCAAGCCCCAAGGCACTAACTTGCTGCTGTAGATAGTCTTTTTGCTCGCCACTACCGGCAATGGTCAGCTTGACTTGAGGATAATCCTTCTTGATCAACTCAAGCGATTTTATCGCTGTTTCAATACCATAAATCGCTTCAAGATTTCGAGTGATAATTAAATGATACCCCTGTTCATGCTTTTTAGGCCTAAATCGCTCCAAATTGATAATATTCGGAATTACCATGACATTATCAATATTGAATGCCTGAAAAACAGCTGCCAAGTAACCTGAAGGCACGACGATACGTTGTGCCCGCTTCATGGAAGGGCGAACAACAGCAATGGATTGCTCAAAGTACCGCTGCGCCTCACCGCCCCGGTAATTGATAATCACTGGGGTTTTTCTGACCGATGCTATCCACAAAACCGGTGCAGAAAATAATTGCCATGACCAGCCGGAATTTGAAAAAACATGAATAACCTCGACTTGACCGGCGAGTTTCCAGATTTTAACTAAATACGGCAGCAACCTGAAAATAGCACGAATCCCTTTTATTTTGCCCATCCATGCCTTTGGGTAAGGTGGGTTCGTTGCCACAGCAGAAACCTGCACCCCTCCTGGCTCAGTAATTTTTTAAGCTGATTAAACTGATTAGCCATTCCGCCATAAGGTGGTGGAACAGGCCCTACCAAGCCTACATTAAGTGTTTTTTATCCATATCAAGTTGTTATGGAATGCCCTCGCCCAATCGCATAATACTGCAGCCCCAGTTTTTCCAGCATTTTTGGCTGATAAAGATTTCTGCCATCAAAAATCACTTTGTCTTTTAAAGTGTTTTTCAATAGCTCAAAATCAGGGCTCCAGAAGTTTTTCCATTCGGTTACGATGACCAAGGCATTGGCGCCTTCAAGCACTTGATCTTGCGATTCCATCAACCTCAAGCCGGCTTTATCGCCATAAATACGTTTGGCTTCGTCCAGTGCTTCTGGGTCATACGCTTGGACCGTTGCACCAGCATCGATCAAGGCTTCCAGAATGACGCGGCTGGGTGCTTCGCGCATATCGTCGGTTTTGGGCTTGAAGGCCAAGCCCCACAATGCAAAGGTTTTGCCGGTTAAATCATCGCCATAATGCTGTTTGATTTTGTTGACCAATACCTGTTTTTGCCGAGCGTTGACATTTTCGACCGCACTGAGCAATTCAGCCTTGTAGCCGACCTGCTCGGCAGTTTTTCCAAAGCTTTGACATCTTTGGGAAAGCAGGAACCGCCATAGCCACAACCGGGATAAATAAAGGAGTAGCCGATTCTAGAATCTGAGCCAATACCATTGCGCACTTGCTCGATATCCGCTCCCAGCCGCTCGGCCAGATTGGATAACTCGTTCATGAAGCTGATTTTGGTGGCCAGCATGGCATTGGCAGCATATTTAGTCAGTTCCGCGGAACGTACATCCATCACGATAACCCGTTCATGACTGCGATTAAACGGTGCATACAAGGCTTTCAACAATTCGGCGGTACGCGGGTTGTCGGTACCGACCACGATGCGATCCGGCTTCATGAAGTCGTCAATGGCCGCGCCTTCTTTCAGGAACTCAGGATTGGATACGACATCAAAATCAATCTCGACACCCCGCTGCTGCTGCACCGATTCAATCACCGCCTTGACTTTATCCGCCGTTCCAACCGGTACGGTGGATTTATCGATGATCACCTTGTAATCTATCATATTCTCGGCAATTGACCGGGCCACCTGCAACACATATTGCAAATCGGCCGAGCCATCTTCATCCGGCGGCGTTCCCACTGCGATAAACTGGAAGACACCATGGTGAACGCCTTCGGCAATATCAGTAGTAAACTTCACCCGGCCAGCCGCCATATTTTCTTTCACCATCGCATCCAGACCGGGTTCGTAAATTGGCACAATGCCTTGATTCAATTTATCGATTTTCTCCTGATCAATATCCACACAGACGACATCGTTGCCGACTTCCGCCAGACAGATGCCGGTGACCAGACCGACATAACCTGTTCCAAATATTGTGACTTTCATTATTGATAGCTGTCCTGTTTTTAAATCTGTTTTTCTCTCGTTCCCACGTTATACGTGGGATTGCCTGTTGTGACGTTATACGTCGCAACTCCAAATCATCACCAATCCCGATAGGCCTTGAGCCAGGCTGTTATGCCCAGGTAATTCTGCGCACTGGAATAACGCCAATGCTAATGTCCATATTCTCCCATCCACTTTACGGGACGCAAGAGCGTCCCGATATGCATTCCCACGTACAACGTGGGAACGAGAAATACTGAAAGCGCTATCGCTGTGTTTTCAAAATACCTTGATAAACCGCTTCATAGCGCGCCACACTGACCGGCCAGTTGCGTTCCTGTTCAACATACTGCCTGCCCTGCTGCCGCAATGCCTCCCATTGTGAACGGTTCTGTAATAATGACAAAACTGTCTGCGCCAAGGCATCACTATTATTCCTCTCGTTCCCACGTTGTACGTGGGAATGCATATTGTGACGTTATACGTCACAACTCCAAACCATCTCCACTCCCGATAGACATTGAGCAAGCCTGTCATACCCAGGTAATTCTGCACACTGGAATAACGCCAATGCTAATGTCCACATTCCCTCGCTTTCGATATTCTCCCACCTACTTTACGGGACGCAGGAGCGTCCGATATGCATTCCCACGTATAACGTGGGAACGAGAAAATGCTGAGCATGCTATCGCTATGTTTTCAAAATACCTTGATAAACCGCTTCATAGCGCGCCACGCTGACCAGCCAGTTGCGTTCCTGTTCAACGTAGTGTCTGCCCTGCTGCCGCAGTGCCTCCCATTGTGAACGGTTCTGTAATAATTCCAAAACTGTCTGCGCCAAGTCATCACTATTATTTGCCTTAAACAAATAGGGGCTGTTGCCGTTTTGAAAATCCCCCTTGAAATTCAATAACTCCGCCACATAGATTGTTTATTTTGACTCAAAAACAAGCAAACTATGCCCCGACAAATGCTTACGGATGAACTTTGGGAGAAACTGAAGATAATTATGTTGAAAATGGGAATTTATGACAAACCTTGTCTTCGAAAAACAGTCGAAGGTATTTTTTATCGCTTGCGAGTAGGTTGTCCCTGGAGAGATTTACCCACGGCTTTTGGTAATTGGAATGCGGTATATAAACGATTCAATGACTGGTCTCGTAAAGAAAAACTGATGGGTATTTTTTAACGCCTTGGTTGTTGATCCAGACCTGGAATGGGAATTTATTGATGGGAGTATTGTGAAAGCACATCAGCATAGTAGTGGTGCGGCCTGTGAACAAGAAACAGCGATAGGGAAATCTGTCGCCGGGAACACCAGTAAAATTCATATGGCCGTTGATGCCTGTGGTCTTCCTATTCATTTCTCAGTGACAGGCGGCGAAGTTCATGACTGTAAAGAAGCACCGAAATTAGTTGCAGAGCTCCCAAAAGGTGACTATATAGTTGCTGACAGAGGCTATGACAGTGAAGCATTACGTCTTCAAATTAAAGACAAAGGGGCTGTTCCTGTTATCCCAAGAAAAAGAATTCAACTCGGGGAAATGATGAAATGGATTGGTGTCTCTACAAATATCGCCATCTCGTTGAAAATGTGTTTGCAAGACTTAAGCATTTCAGAGCGATCGCCACGCGATATGACAAACTCAAACGAAATTTTGAAGGCTCTATCGCTCTGGCTTGCGCCTTTTTATGGTTACCTATGTGAAATGGCAACAGCCCCTAACCATTGCCCCGGTCTTTGATCAATTCTTTATGCCCACCGACATCCGAGGCCACGACCAAGCGCCCTTGCGCCATCGCTTCCAGAGGCTTGAGCGGCGTCACCAGCTCAGTCAGGCGCATCGGCAGGCGCGGATAAACAAAAACATCCACCAGGTTATAGTAATCTTGCACCTGATCATGCGGCACTCTGCCGGTAAAAATAACCTTATCGTTCACACCAAATTCTGTTGCCTTTTGTTTAATCAGCTCTTCTTGCGGGCCTCCGCCCACCAGTAACAACCTAACATCTGGCTGCTGATTTAAAATCTCAGGCAGCGCCTCCAGCAACAAGGGCAAACCTTCATAGGCATAAAATGATCCAATAAACCCCAAAACGGTTTTGTTTGCCAGGCCCAATGACTGCTGTAATTCTGTATTGGCCTTTTCAGCATAGCTGAATTTGCTGATATCGACGGCATTGGGAATGACGGTAATTTTATTCTCTTCGATGCCACGTTGAGCAATATCTTGTCTCAACCCTTCACAAATGGTGGTTATGGCATCAGCCTTGTTGAAGACATGGGTCTCCAGCGTATGAGTCATTCGGTAACGCAAACTCCCTTCGCGGGTAGTGCCATGATCGACGGCTGCATCTTCCCAGAAGGCGCGACATTCGTAGACTAATGGGATATTAAATTTTTTACTTACCTTCAGTGCCGCAAGCCCATTCAAGGCGGGAGAATGCGCATGCAAAATATCCGGCTTTATCTCGGAAATAATTTCATCCAACCGCTTTTCCAACGATTTAACCACAGCCCATTGATTTAACAGCGGTATTTTAGCGATAACCGGATTGATGTTTGGAGAACGGTAAAAATCCAGACCATCGACCGTTTCCTTTGGCTTGCTGAACATTGAGCTGCTTGGCGGAGGTTACATGAAAAGTGCGCCATCCCATATTGCGCTGTTGTTCCAGGATTGCCCGGGTACGAAATGTATAACCACTATGTAATGGTATGGAATGATCCAGAATGTGCAGAATTTTTAAGGATGGCATGGTTTTTGTGTTTTATCAGTGTTGGGTTACGGCTAACGCCTAACCCAACCTACGATATCAAATGAGTTGATTCTATTTTTTAGCCAATTTATAAAGACTTATCTGGGTTGATAGTTTTGATTTCTGTCATGCTTAAACCGGTAATCTCGATAATATCTTCAACAGCCATGCCCTTCGCCAATAATTTACTGGCAACTCGGTACGCCTGTTTCTTTGCACCTTTTTCCATTCCCTCCTCCATTCCCTTTTCTATTCCTTGCTCTATCCCTTTCTCCAAACCCATCACAAAGCTTGGCAGTTTTTCAATTTCTACATGTAACATTTCATACTCCTGCTGAATATCCAGATTCAAATTTCGATTAGTTGCCAGAATTTCCAGCATAGCAATATATTCCCGTAATTGTTGATGATTGCCTTGCGTCATCTTAATCAAACTACGCAATACCTCATGAACAACATCTCGTTTCTCATCACCATCAAAATCACATAATATAGCCATAACCACCGCATCAGGTGTATTACGCGACAAAAAATCACGATAATTTTTCTGATGCATATCAATCACTCGGTACCGATACGAAAGCTGCGCCGTCACGATACCATTTAGCATTTTTAACGGCCCCCGTCCAATGTAAAGTAAATATTGGACAATCTCTTCTCCGGGATATTGCAACCGTAAATCAGTCAGATAGCGCAACATCCGTTCCGGCATGGTCGCGTGGTTTTGATTTTGAATCTCAAGATGCAATATAAATACATTCTGGTGCTTATCAACCACTCTGGCACACAGATCAGCCCGCCGGTCTTCAATCCTCTGTTGTTCGGTTTCCAACAATTCGGCGCTGTCTAATTCCAATTCAAACAGATAAGTCGCGACATCAACCAGAATGCGCTTGAAAATCTGCTTGGAGATAATATCCTTTTCACCCACTTTAATGGCCCGCCTTACCGCTTAGTCGCATCCAGCCTTTTCTGAGCAAATGCGGTATCAACAAGTATAGCGGCATTTTCAACAAGTGTCCGCGGATATATAAAACAAATACCGCCAAACCATTCCACCTGTCCTGACAAGTGGAATGGTTTGGCAAAAGCGCCCGTTTAAACAAAAAATCCATTATTATCCATCTAGTTTCACTGTACTGTTTTGTGACTAAATTTAATATCTGTTCAGGAATGGGTGTTTTCAAAAAATAATAACAATATCGAAGTGCATAAAAAACCGGCTCTTTTAGTCTCAGCTCGGTCGATCTTGATATTAAACTCTTCCAGAATTTCTCATCCTTGCTAAATTCACGAAGTAACAAATCTATATCGCTAATATCCCTGAATCCATGCTCAAACTCTCCGTCATAAAACAAATGGACAGCGCTGTGTATAATCCTGTCAGCAGATGATAAAACCAGCGCCCCCATAAGCGCCAACTTAAGCCATTAAATCATTGATTACGTGTTGAAAAATAAAGGTGTGGCCACCACATAGAGTCTTTTGCCGACAAAAGTGAAAACCCTATGAAAAAGCAGCCACCTCACATAGATACTCGTTTTGAACAATTTGTGCAAGAACTTCCAGAAGATTATCAACAACAAGCCTATGAATTTAAAGCCTTCACGCGTGCGCGCAAGATCCGTTCGCCCTTACAACTGTTACAGTTGGTGATGCTCTACTGTGGTCTGGATTTCTCCTTGCGGAGTTGCGCCGGCGAGGTGGCTCACTTACAGGGCTCACTTAAGTGATACGGCGGTAAAAAAGACTGGCGGCCTGCGTTCCTTGGGTAAAATCCTTGCTATCGGGCGTATTTGGGTTGCATCAGGTGGTTGACAGTGGTTCATTAAGCTTCGTTATTATTGATGGCTCGACCGTGCAGGAACCCGGTGCGACAGAAACCACGTATCGGCTACATATCGCGATAGATTTGATTTCACTGACATTGCGCCAGGTTGAAGTCAGTACGGACAAGATTGGCGAAAGCCTTGACCATTATGTGCTGGAATCGGGCGATGTCGTGTTGATTGATCGTGGCTACAATCAACCGAAGTCGTTGGTGCCTTTTATTGACCGAGGTGGCGATATTGTGCTGCGCTATAACGCACACAGCATGAATTTATACGAGCTTGACGAGCACGGCAAAATGATAAAAATTGACTGGGAAACGAAATTACAACGTCTCGGGAAACAAGCGGGGCTATTCCGGTTTATTTGTGCCATGATACTAAACGAATCGCCTGCACGGTACATGCGGTTCCGTTACCTGCCGAAAAAGCGGCGCAAGCCCGGCGTAAAGCGAAACTCAGAGCGCAGAACAAAGGACGTACAGCCCAGGAAAAAACGCTCTATCTCAGTGAATGGGTCTTAATTTTAACGTCCGTGCCGGTCGAGTTGCTCAGCACCGAAACGGCTGCCGCGCTCTATCGTGTACGCTGGCAGGTGGAATTGGTGATCAAACGGCTGAAAAGCCTGTTGGCGATCAATCAATTACGTGCCCGTAAAGACAGTCAATTGGCCGAATTGTATTTACAGGGCAAACTTCTGTATGCGGTGGTTACGGAAAAGATCGCGCAGCGGTGTTTTACCAAGGCCTTGACGAAAATGGATGGGCCGCGTGCATTGACACCCTGGCGTTTGTATAAAACGATTGCTGAGGACATTAAATCAGGATTGAACGCCTGTTTTCCGAAGCAAGAACGCTTTCAGCGTGATTATTTGAAAAGCGTTAGCGAACGCCCGAGAAAACGTTCGTTGCAGAGTCTACCTGAACCGATTTTGGGAATGATTCGACAATGCAGAGAGCTGGGCGTAAGTCGTGTTTAATCAAGTGGTTGGGGGCTTAAGTTGGCGCTTATGACCAGCGCCCCACCTCTGACGGTTTCGGCTTGCATCCATATTTTTTTCACATCCGGACAGCTCTTGCTGGTTAACGGCACTAAATTATGATGAATATCTAGACTAGTCCCACGCTTAAAATGCCTCAACGGAGGTAATTCATGCATCCATTTCCGGTAATAATATTGATCGTAAGAATTTGTCTTATCAAATAACCACCCTGAAGTAAGAAAAACTTTCTCTACAGCTGCTAATTGTTCACTATTAACCAGAATATCAATATCTGAAAATATTCTACCTCTGGCAGCTTTATTGTTTGCCTGATGATACGCAGATCCTTTTAATAAAACAAAAGGGATATTATTTTTCTCTAATACGTCCTGTATCTGTTTGATTTCCCAGGTTACGGTGTATTCAAACTGTTCAAAATAAAGGATTGCTGATGTTAAATGATTAAAGGGTTGTTGTGGAATTTTGTTCAGCAACTGATGTTCATTCAGCAACAAACCCAATCTTGTTAAAACACCCGCACTGCGTGCCTGACGAATCAATATATCCCATTCACTCAGCTTAAGAGTTAATGTCCTGTCTGGGTGCATCAGAATCTGGATTAGCAAAACATCTTGTGGCGGTATCATTTGCTCGTTTTTTCCACCAATGTTTCAAACAAGTCCATGGCTTCAGGCAAACGACTGTATTCAAATTCAAAACAATCTATCCCGGTAACGAGTGTACATAATACTTCAAAGCCCTGACTTCCTAATACACTATAGTTAAAAGAATTTTGCGCCAATTCCAATACAGTCTCTGCTCTAGACTTTTCAACCAGTTTTGTATCTGCATGGGCTATAAACTGAGGAAAAATAATAGCGTTTGCTTTTGCCCTTCGACAATTATTCATCACGCTTTCTTCAGGCGGCTTTAAGTGCGACACAGTTCCTTTAGCTGTATCGAAAAAAGCATCACCAAATTCAGCTTCTGGTGAAAATTCAGTAATAATATTGATTGATTCATTTTTTAGACTGACCGGCCTGACGACGGGAAGTAATTCCAAGGTTGCAGGATCAATGACTGCCATTTCATCCGACAAAAGCCGCCACCCCGAACACACCAAAGCCGCACACAAGGTACTTTTGCCTGCCCCAGGCTTACCTGGCAATATAATTGCCTGATTGTTTTTTTCTATTACGGCTGCATGCAGAATGAGATACTGATAAGTATAACTAGGGGCTGTTGCCATTTCACATAGGTAACCATAAAAAGGCGCAAGCCAGAGCGATAGAGCCTTCAAAATTTCGTTTGAGTTTGTCATATCGCGTGGCGATCGCTCTGAAATGCTTAAGTCTTGCAAACACATTTTCAACGAGATGGCGATATTTGTAGAGACACCAATCCATTTCATCATTTCCCCGAGTTGAATTCTTTTTTTTCTTGGGATAACAGGAACAGCCCCTTTGTCTTTAATTTGAAGACGTAATGCTTCACTGTCATAGCCTCTGTCAGCAACTATATAGTCACCTTTTGGGAGCTCTGCAACTAATTTCGGTGCTTCTTTACAGTCATGAACTTCGCCGCCTGTCACTGAGAAATGAATAGGAAGACCACAGGCATCAACGGCCATATGAATTTTACTGGTGTTCCCGGCGACAGATTTCCCTATCGCTGTTTCTTGTTCACAGGCCGCACCACTACTATGCTGATGTGCTTTCGATAAAAATACCTTCGACTGTTTTTCGAAGACAAGGTTTGTCATAAATTCCCATTTTCAACATAATTATCTTCAGTTTCTCCCAAAGTTCATCCGTAAGCAGTTGTCGCGGCATAGTTTGCTTGTTTTTGAGTCAAAATAAACAATCTATGTGGCGGAGTTATTGAATTTCAAGGGGGATTTTCAAAACGGCAACAGCCCCTAGCAATACACCAATTCAGGCCCCATTCAAAAAATGGATAGGCTTGTGAGATCGGCAATGGTTTAAAGGGCGCTTTTCCATCACAATAAAATTGTGCCTGAGGCCTGAAGTATTTTCTGTATACCGTAGGTGCAGCGACTTTTATATGAAAATCAAAAAATTGATTTTTATCTTCAATAAGGAAATTATGTTTTGAATACAGCTTTTCAATAGAATCACTCACTAATGAGATATCGGTTTCCAATCGAATCTGAAAAGGCGGAATGGATAAACAAAAGACTTTTACAGGCACAGGCTAAATAATCTCAACAATTCCCAAGCGGCTGAACTGTTCCAATGTCAGGCTCACAAACTCCTGTGCATTATTTTCAAGACCTTGCTGCTCCAGATTCAATCGCCGAATCAGTTCTTCATCTGTTTGGGGGTGAGTCTTAAGTAGTAACAGAAGTTTGTATGCTAGTTCATGAACAATCAACGTTTCTCGAGAAAAACTGGAATAAACAAGGAACTGTTTATCTATTTGCTTGAAAACCACGCCTTCAAGCAACCCAAACTTTGCCATCATAAAATGTGTTTATTTAAACTATGGATATGGATTGACATTGTTATAGCCCGCTAATGTCGATTTAAGAGTATCCATGTTGCTGGTTGAACATGTGCCAGTATTATCAGCAGTAAACGCAGTAGCGACCTGAGTTTGAAGGTTAATAATAGTCACAGGATAACTGGTTCCAAAATGATCCACATTAAGCACACCGGCTATTGCTTCTTTTAATAATGCCAATAATGCTGATGTAAATGTCGCTTCATTTACAGAATTAGCACAATGCTCCGCACCTACTCCAGTTGCGACCGTTGCTGTTCCGTCATATACATCACTAAATGTCACACTAGCATTAAAATAACCATTGCTCCCCAAACCAAAGAAAGTATTAACGATCTCACTGCCTCTAGTGCCCCACTGATTCCTGTTGGCATCCCAATAAGCAGCCGATAATGCAGAGTTATCACACCCAGCAAATGGACCTGATAAATTACCAGACAGCATCCCTGACAATGTACAAGTCACCGCCCAAGCCGGCCGGCTGCTGAAAGACATTAAAACGGGAGCAATCAACCCGGCCTTGGTTAATTTCCTACGATCAATCGACGTTTCAGATTTTTTTAAATCTTTATCCGGATTATTTTTTTTATCGCCCATAATCACACCCTTCAGTAATGAATTCAAAACAATTTACAGTCTATTCGTTTTGCGCTGTAAATAAAATTGTACTTTAGTACACCTATCAACTTATCTCTGCTCATTTTTCAAAAATGATTCAAACATCAACAACGACCAGATCGGTGCGCTGTAATCACGCAGGCCGCTTTGATGCTGATCCACCATTTTTTGCAAAAATGCCTGATCAAACAAGCCGCTGTCGGCCATGGTTTCCCCTAATAATGCGTCTCTGACCTGCTGCTTCAACGGCCCTTTAAACCAACTGCCCAGCGGTACCGCAAATCCCATTTTGGGGCGGTACAAAATATCATTTGGCAAATAGGGTTCCAGCCCCTTTTTAAAAATATATTTGCCTTCCCGATTTTTTAATTTCAAATCCGGCGGCAGGGTAGCAATCCATTCCACCAGCTCATGATCCAGCAATGGCACCCGGACTTCCAGGGCATGCGCCATGCTGGCCCTGTCCACTTTGGTTAAAATATCACCGGGCAAATAGGTTTTGATGTCTAAATATTGTACAAGAGACTGAACATTATCACTAGGCGCTTGTTGCTGATAGCGGCGAAAAACCTCCACAGCCTGATAATTTTGCAATTCACTCTTTAAACGGGAACTGAACAAGGCCGCCCGAATGGCGTTAGAGTTGACAGAAACACTGTGAAAATAACCTTCCAGCGAATCTCGGGCGATCGATTCAAATGTTGATTTAGCCCGGAAAATCTTGGGCGCCCAATCCGCTTTAGGATACACGTTACCTAAAAACCCAAACAACGGTTTACGAATTGCATCGGGCAATATCGAGCGCATTCTGTCTTCATAAGTATGCCAGCGGTAACGTCGGTAACCGGCCAGGTTTTCATCACCACCATCACCGGACAATACCACTGTCACTTGCTTTTTTGCCAATTCACAAACCCGATAGGTCGGCAAGGCAGAACTGTCAGCATAGGGTTCATCATAAAGCCCGGCCAGCTTGTCAATCAGCTGAAAATCGTCGGGATCAACCTGTTCAACACGATGTTGGGTGTGATAGCGCTGTGCCACCATTTGCGCAAACTGCGATTCATTGAATTTGGGATCGCCAAACGAAATGGAACAGGTATTGACAGGGGATTCGGAGTTTTTCGCCATCATCGCCACCACGCCGCTGGAATCTACACCCCCGGATAAAAAGGCCCCCAATGGCACATCAGCCATCATGCGGATTTTGACAGCCTCTTCAAAACGAGCCATCAAATCTTCCGCAACTTCCTCTTCAGCCCCATACTGCCGCTCCGTAAAGCGGACATCCCAGTATTGCCTGGGCTGCCAATCAGTCTGCCCCCGCTTGATGGTCAAACTATAACCCGGCTCCAGTTTATAAACATTTTTGTAAATGGTTTTAGGATCAGGGACATAACCAAAACCAAAATAATCCTCAATCGCCGTCGGTTCCAGCTCCTGTGGGAAATCAGGATGAACTTTTAATGCTTTTAATTCCGAAGCGAAAATAAACTGGCCATTTTTCAATTCAGCATAAAACAGTGGCTTGATACCCAGTCGGTCGCGCGCCAAAAACAGGCTTTGTTTTGACTTATCCCAAACAGCAAAGGCAAACATGCCGCGAAATCTATCGACACAGCCCTCACCCCAAGCCAACCAGCCATTTAAAACCACTTCGGTATCACAATGTGTTTTAAAGGCATAGCCTAGTTGCTCCAGTTCCTTGCGTAAGGCTGGAAAATTATAGATTTCGCCGTTATAGGTCAGAACCACCTGATTATCATCGCTACGCATCGGCTGCTGGCCGCTGCCCAGATCAATAATCGATAACCGGCGATGGCCAAGCCCCACCCCGGGGTCGGTATAAAGCCCTCCTTCATCAGGCCCGCGATGAAACTGAACTTCATTCATGTCGTTCAGCAATTTTCGATTGATTTCCCGACTTTCGGCCAAATCAAAGATACCAACAATTCCACACATTAATCATTCCTTTCCAAATCTAAGCTGAAACCGCGTCATATACGGCTACATAATTATCGACCATCACTTGCAATGAATACTGTTTCTGTACTTTTTCCAAGGCTTGTTGTCCATGCCGTTGTCGTTTTACTGGATCATTAACATAGTCCAGCAAAGCATTGGCCATGGCTTCATTATTTTCTTTTTCCACCAACAAGCCAGTTTCCCCTTCATCAATCAATTCCGTATTTCCCCCTACCCGGGTCGCCACCACCGGCAAGCCTGTCGCCATTGCTTCCAAAATGGTATTGGAGATGCCTTCTGCTTTTGACGGCAACACAAAAATATCCAGTCGCCGCATGATTTCAGCAATGTCATTACGCTGCCCTGGCAACCAGGCCAGTTCTGCAACTGCTTTAGATTCCAATAGCCTAATAGCCTGGTCTCTAAGCGGCCCATCACCAATGATAATCAAGCGTACATTGGCCTTTAATTCCGGTTGTTTTTCCAACAATCGAATAAATGCCCGCACCAAGGTCAATTGATCTTTGACCCCATGCATACGCCCGACACTTCCAATATAGATGAATTCTGAATTAAAGGACAAATCACAGCCGGGTAAGGGTGTTTTTTGTGACACAGGATAAAATTTTTCTGTGTCAACACCATTACAAATACGCACTATTTTTTCAGAACTAATACCCACCTTATCTCGCAAATAATCTTCTAAATGTTGTGATAACGGGATAAATTTATCGATAAGCGGACTTAGAAAACGCCTCAACTGTTGATACTTTTTATTATTACCATCCGGGTCAAATACATCCCAGCCGTGTTCTCCATGAATACGATGTTTGACACCCGCAAACCAAGCTGGCACTTGATATTCAATCGCGGCTAGATTTCGCGTGTGTACAATGGCCGGCTTGATTTGTTTTAACAGGCGATACATTCTGAGGTACGCACCAAAATCATGCCCTTCTTTTTTATGTAGCTCATAAATAGCGACATTTTGTTTTTTAATACGCTGACAAAAATCGGTCGAATTTTTAATGCAAATAATCGTATGCCGGTATTTTTCCTCGGGCATGGTATTGATTAAATTGACTACGCCATTTTCCAGCCCGCCAACACCTAAGCTGAAAATCACATGTGCAATCAAAGGTGGCTCGTTTAATTCGCTCATAAATCCCTAACATTCCACTCTCAAATTTAGCACATTTGGACAAAAAAGAAATTCCAGCATCTCAATTTAGCTATTAGCGCTACTGTATGCCTTATGAATCAAGCTTTAAAAGAAGCACAATAATAATCAAACTGAGAAGAAATGAAACACCTTGCCAAAAACGCGTTGGGTTTCGTTCCAGCAAAGGGGGGCGCTCCTGGCTGATCAGTTTAGGATTAGGGTGACGCAAATCATAAATAAATTCAGTAATTTCATCATAGCGCTTTTCAGGAAAGATTTGCACGGCTTTCCTAATAGCCCCATCTACCCAAACAGGGATGGCTTTATCTTCATCAATAACAGAAACATAGGAAAGCCGTTTTTGTTGTAATCGAGTCTGAGATCGTGCCACTCCAGCACCATAAGGCAAGCGCCCACTTAGCATTTCATACGCTATCACGCCTAAAGAGAATAAATCGGACTTTTCTGTGCCCAGTTCACCTAAAAAGTATTCAGGGGCCGTATATTGTGCAGTGCCGAGAATTTCTTCTTCTAAAATAAAGTGATTTATTTCCATCAGCCCTGCGACTCTTACAGCGCCAAAATCAATGATTTTAACGGTGCCCTGCTGATCAATCATTATATTTTCCGGCCTGAGGTCTTGATGAAGCATATCTAGCCGATGAAAGGCTTGCAGTCCTTTAGCAATTTGCTCGATGATCTTGCGTACGTGCTCTATGTCTGGGTTCGGATGATCTAACATCCATTGCCGCAAGGTAATGCCGTCAATATATTCCGAAACAGAATAAAGATAATGTCGCTTTCGGGTTTGATCGCACGCTTTTAGCACATGTGGACTGTGAATCCGTCGAGCAACCCACTCCTCTAATTGAAAGCGCTCAAGCTGTGCGGTATTTTGCCGCATTTCGCTAGAAGGTAGTTTTAACACCATCTGACGGCCATTATCGGTATCTTTGACAAGATAAACCTGGCTACGGTGTGAAATGTGAATCTCCCGCAAAACCTCATAACCATCAAAAGTCATGCGAGGTTGAATATGCGGGGGAAAAGGCAGTGTCGTCAAGTCTTCTAAACGCGCTTTTTCATCTCGTTTGGGAGCGGTGTGGATGTGACAAAAAATAGCCGTCAAGTTATCCTCGCTACCCTCTTGGTACGCTTGTTCTAACAAGCATTGCGCAACCGTTTCGGGCTGATTGTGTTGAAACTGTGTTTGCAGTGTTTTTTCGGCTAAAAATTCATAGATGCCGTCAGTAACTAACAAAAAACTATCCCCCGTCATATAGGCTATGCGGTGATAATCAATTTCGACAGAGTCGTTAACGCCTAAAGCACGACTGAGATAACTTTTTTTTGCGGAAATAATTTTGCGATGGTCTTCGGTGATTTGCTGAACCTCGCCTTGATGCAAATAATAAACCCGCGCATCACCAATATGAAAAATATGCGCCTCATCGCCTTTTAAGATAACGACTGTAAAGGTACAGACATATCCTTTGTCTGGGTTATAACGGTGGATGCTTTGGCGAGATTGACCATAAAGCCAGGCATTGAGCGCTTTAATTACAGTGGTAGCAGACTTTTTGACTGACCAAGACTCTGGCGTGTCATAGTAGTCATTTAAAAATCCAGAAACAGCTGTTTGACTGGCCTCTTGACTCACAGCACTACTGCTAATTCCATCAGCCAGCACAAGAGCAATACCTTTAGTGGTCAAATAAGGCTCTTTAGGACTCGACACGGCGCAAGCATCTTGGTTGATGGATTTTCGGCCTTTATCTGAAGCTGTGGAAAAGGAGACTTTTAATGACATAATCATCGTTTTCCCTGCCAACTGCCCTTGCCCGATTTTATCATCAACCTGGCAAGAGCATTTATGTACATTTTTAGCGTTTTAGTTTACGCTCTGGACTGGTTTTAACATGCGTGTAATAAAGAGGCATTCCCACAAATAACAAACCGCCAACCAGGTTTCCTAAGGCGACAGGAAACTCATTCCAAAGTAGATAATCCATTACCGTAAAATCCCCTCCCATAATTAACGCAAATGGGAACAAGAACATGTTTACGATCGAATGCTCAAATCCCATAAAGAAGAACAACATAATTGGCATCCACATCGCCCAGATTTTCCCAATGGTATCGGTGGTAATCATCGCCGCAACAACCCCCATTGAAACCATCCAGTTACAAAGCATGGCACGTATAAACACGGTAAACCAACCTGGAGTACCGTGAGACTGGTAACCGATGGTTCTGAGCTCACCAATACGACTGACTTTTTCGGCAATGGCACCACCCGGCGTCGTAAACCCAAAGGTAAAGATATAAGCCATGATAAAAGCGACGATTAGGGCACCGATAAGATTGCCGAGCGCAACTAATCCCCAATTACGCAATACTTGTTTGAACGTCACACCTGGGCGCTTATCCAACCATGCTAATGGCACTAAAGTAAATACGCCTGTCAACAGATCGAACTTCATTAAGTAGAGCATAATAAACCCTACCGGAAAGAGTACCGCGCCAAGAAGTGGCGACCCCGTTTTCATTGCAACAGTGATGGCAAAAACGGCAGCTAAAGCCAAGATAGCGCCTGCCATAATGGCACGAATCAAGCTATCTTTAGTGGACATATAGACCTTTTCCTCGCCCGCATCGACCATTTTTTTTACGAACTCGTTAGGTTCCAAATAAGACATAATTTCCTCTCTGATTTTGAATAGTTAAAGCCTTAGACCTTAATGATAAGCAAAATCAATACCAGAAAACAAACTATGTTACCATTCAGTGAGATACTCGTTTTCCTTTGGTTTTTGTTACCCATTCTCATCACGCTGTGCACCAACACAGAAACATCATGAACGATTATGGTTCATGACACTGAAAAAACTATTTGTATTCTTTACTTTTGTGCTAAAAAGCAATCTTTTGCCATGCGCTCTTTTTACGATCACGGCCAGATAGGATAAAATGCCCGCTTTTTAGCAAGGCTAACCATGAATTTGACCGCTATCTATCCGGGTACTTTTGATCCCATTACCAACGGACATCTGGATCTGGTCGCACGCGCTTCAAAACTCTATGACACGGTCATTGTTGCGGTTGCTGAAAGTCGCGGCAAGGCACCATTATTCACAGTGACCGAAAGAGTGGAACTGGTTCGTCATGTGACGGTCGAATTCCCTAATGTAGACGTGATCGGTTTTAACAATCTTCTGGTTGATTGTGCTAAAGCACATAACGCCGATGTAATTTTACGGGGGTTGCGTGCTGTATCGGATTTTGAATATGAATTCCAACTAGCCAGTATGAACCGCAGACTTTCTCCTGAGCTGGAGACGGTTTTTTTAACCCCGGCGGAACAATACGAATTCATTTCATCCAGTATGATCCGTGAAATCGCTAAATTAAACGGCGATGTTTCCGATTTTGTCCCCGAACGGGTCAAACAACGTTTACACGAAAAATTTACCCAACTTAAAGAGGACTAAACATGTCATTATTGATTGATGATGAATGTATCAACTGCGATGTTTGCGAACCTGAATGCCCAAATGGCGCCATTTCTCAAGGCGATGATATTTATGTCATCGACCCTGAGTTATGTACCGAATGTGTCGGCCATCACGACACCCCGCAATGCGTGGAAGTGTGCCCTGTCGATTGTATTGACAAAGACCCGGCGCATGTCGAAAATCATGATTCGCTGTATCAAAAATATTTAAAACTCACAGCTTAAAACACTGATTACTGGGCCAGATCAACGCTGACCCAGTAATCATTCCTGCCAAAATGTCGTAAAAATAATTTTCAGCTACACTTGAAAATTATTTTCCATTTACGTCCTCGTTATGCCCAGTTTAAATCTAACACCGCAACAACTTGCCGAACAAGTGAATCATTTATTCACCCTACCGGACATCGCATTACGCATTAACTCACTCTTGAAGCACAAAAGCACAACGCAAGCTGATCTCGAAGCCGTTATCGAGAACGACCCAGCACTCGCCGCGCAGTTACTCAAGCTTGTCAACAGCAGTTATTACGGGTTTCCTCAAAAAATTGACAACCTCGCCCGTGCTATCACCATTATCGGCCACAAAGACTTACAAATTCTGATTATGGCAACCGCCGTTGTCAAAACATTCAAAGGCATTCCTGAGTCACTCGTCGACATGAACACCTTCTGGTTCCACAGTGTGACCTGTGCTGTCATTGCCAGACTATTAGCCAAACAGCTTAAAATAACGAATAACGAACGCTTTTTTATTGCCGGTTTACTGCACAGCATCGGAAAAATGATGTTTTTCACCCAATACCCCGCCCAATCAACAGAAATTTTGAAGATTAAGGAACGAGGCGTTAAAGCGATACAACAAGCTGAAATCGACACCTTCGGTTTTACTTATGCCGAAGCAGGCGCGGCATTGTTGGAAAAATGGCAACTGCCGCAATCCATTTGGAAAATGATCGCCCACCATTTGCAACCACTCGATTCTGATGGATCAGTGGAAGATGCCTGCTTGCTAAATGTTGCCGCGGACATGACCGATAAACTTGAGCCTTGTGCAAAAGTTGATCTGGGTATCGAAGAGCCGGATATTGATTTCAACAAACCCGCTTACCGATATTTACAATTACACACCGAACAAACCTCAGAAATTATTCAGGATGCCATTTTTGAAAGCTTCGAAATTTTAAGTATTCTTCGCCCGGAGGCGGCACAAATCTTTTAACTTTTCTGCCATAGCTTCACCCACGCTGGCATAAAGCGACAACAATACTGGAATCACCAATAAAACCAATACGGTAGAAAACATCAATCCAAATGCAATCGATGTCGCCATCGGAATTAAAAACTGAGCCTGCAAGGATGTTTCAAACAACAGCGGCAACAATCCTGCCACCGTGGTCAATGAGGTCAACAAGACCGCACGAAAACGCTGACACGCCGCTTCAACCAACGCCTCATTCACCGTTACACCTTGTTTAACCAAGTTTTGATAGAAACTGACCAGAATAATCGAATCGTTAATCACGATACCGGACAAGCCAAACAAACCGAATAACGATAGAATCGTCAGATCAATCCCCATCAGCCAATGCCCCAATAAAGCGCCAATCAAGCCGAATGGAATCGCGGCCATTACCACCAGTGGCCAGCCATATGAGGCAAAAACGCCTGCCAAAATTAGGTAAATCAATAATAAGCCTATCCATAACCCCATACGCATATCGGCCAGGGTTTCTGCCTGATCGGCACTGCGCCCGGCAAATGCGTAATGAATACCGTATTTTGCAGCCAACGCAGGTAAAACAGTCCGCTCTAACTCATTGATGATTACATTGACATTATTGATTTTGCTATCGACATTCGCTGTGACTTCAACGGCCAAGTGACCATCGCTGTGTTGCAGCTGCTGATAGCCCCGCCGGATACGAAATGTCGCGACATTATCAATCGGCACAGAGATATTATCAGGCAACCGAATTTCCAGTTGAGACAGGGCCGATAATCGCTCTGTCTGCACATCCGGCAATTTTACCCGTACACTGACTTCATCCAACCCGTCTTGAAACAACTGTACCTGTTTGCCATCAAATGCGGTTCGAAGTTGTTCGCCAAGATCTGCCAATGTCAGGCCAGCCATTTCTCCAGCCGGTTTCAGACTGAAAATGTATTGATTGCGCCCAAACGGCAAATCATCTTGTATATCACTGACGCCAGGAACCGTTTGCAATGTATTAGCCAGTACCAATGCAGCTTGTTTTAACACTTCGGCCTGATTACCCACCAGGCGTATGGTCAAATCACGCCCAGGAGGGCCTGCCAAACGGCTGGAAACGGTAAACACGTCGAGCCCCGCCGGTTGTATGACCCGTTTTTTCCAGGCGCTTATAAAATCTTGATTCCGCACATCGCGCACATCAGATTCAGTGAGCTCCAGTATCATAGAGGCCAGATGGTCGCCCGTCCCTGCCGCCTTGCCATTATTGGAAATCCCACTACCGTGACGACTGATAGTTTTTAACAGTAGCGGCGCATCGGGTGATAAATCCTGTGCCGTTTCTGCCAGCGTCGTTTCCAGATGCTGCAAGAAATCATTGACACGCATTTTCGGCGTGCCGGGGACAAAACCAATGTTGACGAATAAAATAGTCATTTCAGGGGAAGGGAAAAAACGAAATTTAACCCGTTGCCCGGCCACCAATCCTATGCTCATCAGCAATAAAGCAATCACCAGTGCCAACGCTAGTGCCCGGTTTTTCAGGGTTAAGCTAATAAATCGTCTTACCTGATTATCTTTGAAGGCTTCAAAGGTCTGATTAAAACGCTTGTGCCAGCCTGGTTTTTCTTCATGCGGCATATGCTGAAAAGAATGGCGCAAATGGCCTGGCAAAACCAAAAAGCTCTCAAGCAAAGAGGCTAAGATCACCGCACAAATAATCAGCGGAATATCAAATAATATTTTCCCTGTCGGGCCACCAACTAGCATCAACGGAATAAATGCGGCTACTGTGGTCAATGATGATGCCAACACTGGCGCAAACATTCTGCGTGCGCCACCTTCGGCCGCCTTGAGCGGGTCTTCCCCGTGTTGATAATAGGTCAGCGCATCCTCACCTACAACAATGGCATCATCCACAATAATTCCCAATGCCATAATCAGGGCAAACAGGCTAATCATATTGATACTGCCACCAACCGTGTACAAAATCAGTAAGGTAGCCATGAACGATACCGGAATGCCGACAGCGACCCACAATGCCACGCGCGGGCTTAAAAACAAATACAAAATAGCCACCACCAGCACCAGTCCACTGATACCATTTTTCAACAACAAACTGATGCGGTCTTTGATATTTTTCCAATTTTCTTCATAAACATACAAGCTCATCGATGGCGGTAATTCCGCCTGTGCCGCAGTCAACCAGGATTTGAAAATCCTAGCCGCCTTGAATGCATCACCGTTATCCGATATTTTCAAGATCATTTCCACCGCCGGTTTATCCTCCACCGTCAGGGTAACGCCACCCTTTTCGTCTTGCCGTTTAATGACGGCCACATCGCCGAGCATGATATGCGTCGTTTCATCAGTAATTAACGGAATGCTAGCAAAGCCTTGCGTGGTTCTGCGTTGTGACATGCCGCGCAATTCACTGACCTGTTCACGCTCACCAAAAGTACCCGCCGGAATATCCTGGCTTTGTTGATCAATACGCTGGGCAATCTGCGTTAAACTCATATCCAGGCGTTGCAGCGTTTGATGTTCGATCTCAATGCTAATTTCCTGATCGGGCAACCCATTGATATCGACTTTATTGATACCCAGATCCAGTAATTGTTGTTCATATTGATGCGCTAATTTACGTAAATCCGTAGCATTACCGCCATACAGCAAGATTCTTGCAACCTGCTCATAGCGCATCAGATGAATCACCTGCGGTTGTTCGGCATCGCTGGGTAAATTCTGAAACTCATCGACCTGTTGTTTCACCTGATTCAGGATTTCGATGGGGTCGGTATATTCTTCAAGTTCCAAGCGAATAAAGGCCAACCCCGGCGAGGATGTCGAGGTCATTTCCCGGATTTGATCGACCGAACGCAGCTTCATTTCCAGCGGCACTGTAATCGATGCAGCCACATCTTCGGCACTAGCCCCGCGCCAGGAAATGCTAATGGTGATGTAATCGAGGTCGAATTGGGGGAAATAACGCACATTAAGCTTTTGCAGCGCCACCACGCCACCGATGACCATAATGATCATCAATAAATTGGCTGCCACTTTATGATGGGCGAAAAAACCAAGCAAATCAGATCGTGTCATCCTATCAGGGCCAAATCGTTTGCGGAAAAGACGCCATATTAAAGGATATGCCGTAAAATACGCAATTCAACCGACAAGTTAGAAACACTTATGACCGACTACACGCTGTTTGCCACGACACCCAAAGCCATAGAAAACCTGTTACATAATGAAATCATCGCGCTCGGTGGTCTAAACACACGCCCAACCCTGGCCGGGGTTGCCTTTGAAGGTACTCTGGAAACCGCTTATAAAATCTGCTTATGGTCCAGAACCGCTAACCGCCTGTTGTTGCAACTGGCCCAGTTTGAGGTGCATTCACAAGATGACCTGTATCATGGCATCAAACAAATCAACTGGTTTGAACATTTAAAACCCGACGGCAGTTTTGCGGTCAATTTTAATGCCAAACACAGTAAGGCCATCACCCATACCCATTTTGGCGCCTTAAAGGTCAAAGACGCGATTGTCGACCAAATGCGCAGCAAATTTCATAAACGCCCGAGTATCGATACCCAAACCCCGGATATTCGCATCAATGTTTATTTAGAGGGTACGCAAGCGACATTAAGCCTGGATTTATCCGGTGACAGCCTGCATAAACGCGGCTATCGTGACAGCCGAGTCCCTGCACCCATTAAGGAAAACCTTGCGGCAGCGATTTTAATCCGCAGCGGCTGGCCCGAAATTGCCCGACAAAACGGCAGCCTGATTGATCCAATGTGTGGCTCTGGCACCTTTTTGACTGAAGCGGCGATGATTGCTGCCGATTATGCGCCAGGACTGCTGCGCTCGTATTACGGTTTTCTGGGCTGGAAAAAACACGATGCGGCTTGCTGGCAAACCTTACTCAATGACGCCAGGCAGCGTAAAACCGCAGGACTTGAAAACATGCCGGTCATCGTCGGCTTTGACCATAATCGCCAAACAGTTGTCAGTGCCTTGCAGCATGTACAAAATGCCGAACTGGCATCATTCATTCATGTCGAAAAACGCGATATTCAACAAGCAAAAGCAGCGACAAACTGGAAACCTGGCTTATTGATTTGTAACCCGCCCTATGGCGAACGACTCGGCGATACAGTGCAAACAGCCGACCTTTATCGTCAGTTTGGTGAGGTGCTGAAACAGCATTTCTGCGGCTGGCAGGCCGCCATGATTATCAGCGACCCGGAACTGGGTTTTCGCTTAGGCGTACGCTCCAAAAAACCAATCACCTTCTTTAACGGCGCACTGGAATGTAAATTGCTGCGCTTTGATATCCATGAAAAAGCCTTTTTTACGCCAAAAGCTAAATCTCAGGACGAACGCTTAAGCCAAATCCAGCACGACAGCCAATCACAACAGGCTGAAATGTTCGCCAACCGGCTCAAGAAAAACCTAAAAAAAATAGGCAAATGGGTCCGGAAAAATCAAATCAACGCCTACCGGGTTTATGATGCAGATTTGCCTGAATATGCGGTCGCCATTGATTTATATTACGCGGATACACTCAGAGTTCATGTGCAAGAATATGAAGCGCCTAAATCGGTATCTGAGCAAAAAGCCAATCAACGTCTGGCTGGAATTCTGGCCGAAATTCAAAATGTCTTGCAAATTCCTACAGAAAAGGTGTATTTGAAAATTCGCCGAAAACAAAAAAGCAGCCAACAGTATCAAAAACAGGCCGAAACCGGCCACTTTTATCCGATTGAAGAGGCGGGCTGTCAGTTCTGGGTCAATTTTGAAGATTATCTTGATACCGGCCTATTTCTCGACCACCGGCCACTGCGGCAGATGATTCAACAACAGGCGCAAGGCAAGCGCTTTTTGAATCTGTTTTGTTATACCGCCACCGCCAGCGTTCATGCCATTAAAGGCGGCGCGCGGGAATCGGTCAGCGTCGATATGTCAAATACCTATCTGGACTGGGCTAAACGTAACTTTGAACTGAATCAAATCAATGGCAATCATCAATTGGTTCGAGCCAATTGCATGGAATGGCTGGCGCAACAGGCTCAAGACAAACAAGCGGAAAAGTTTGATTTGATCTTTCTTGATCCACCAACCTTTTCTAATTCCAAACGCATGGATAATGTGTTTGATATCCAAGCCGATCATGTCCAACTGATCAAACTAGCCGCCCAACTGTTATCCGGCAACGGTGTACTGTATTTTTCCACTAATTTCCGCCGTTTCAAGATGGACCACGACGCATTAACCAACCTACATCTCAAAAA
>NZ_JAEHGD010000001.1:1944871-2008323 GCF_016097405.1 methane-oxidizing endosymbiont of Gigantopelta aegis | reverse complement strand
TCAGCACCCAGTCCATACCGACAGATTTCAGTCGCAACCCAAAAATCCATTATTGTTGGAAGATCCAGCACCTGCCACGCTGAAACTTACCCACACGTCATCTGTCACATAGCCATGAAATTTCGTTTACCCGCGCTGCTGGCCGGCTGTTTTTTCAGCCTCATCGTTTTTGCAACCGAGCTCGAACATATCAATCTACCTGATATGGGCGACAGTTCCGGTGCATTGATTTCTCCTCAACAGGAACAGGAATTTGGTGCAGCTTTTTTTCGCAGCTTGCATAACCAAGTCGAAATCAATCAGGACACGGAAATTCAGCATTATATTGAAAACCTCGGCCAACAACTGACCAGCCATAGTGACACACCCGGCTATCCGTTTCATTTTTTTGTCGTACTGGATAAAACCATCAACGCCTTTGCTGGTCCTGGCGGCTATATCGGCGTCAATTCCGGCCTAATTCTGCTGACTGAAAGCGAAAGTGAGTTGGCATCGGTAGTCGGCCATGAGATTGCCCATGTCACTCAACGCCATCTATACCGTGCCTTTGAGGCAGCGCGCCGAATGACACTGCCGATGGCCGCCGCCACTCTAGCGGCTATTCTAATCGGCACCCAATCGCCTGCCGCGGGTCAAGCTGCTATGATGGCGGTACAAGCCGGTAGCACTCAGTTTCAAATCAACTTCACCCGCGACAATGAAAAAGAAGCCGACCGAATCGGCATGAAAATCTTGTCCAATTCAAATTATGACCCACGCAGCATGCCGATATTTTTTGAGCGTCTACAACAATCCAGTCGTTTTTATGGCCGCAATATTCCCGAATTTTTACGTACCCACCCCGTATCTGCCTCGCGAATCGCTGATACCCGGGGCCGAGCTGAAAATTATCCTTATCGGCAATATCCAGATTCGCGCGAATACAGCCTGACCAAAGCTAAATTACGCGTACTTACCACCCAAGCTATTGAAAATGCTATTAAATATTTTCAAATTCGCTTACATCAAGGAACCGACTGGCAAAAACATGTCGCCGCCTATGGCCTGGCTTTAGCCTATTTAAAACAAAGACAATTTACCAACGCCTCAGAAATCACCCGGCAATTGGTTCAACATTACCCCGAGCAACCTCAATTCGCCATGCTTAACGCACAAATCGCCTTGCAAAAGCACGATTATGGCCTGGCCTTAGCCCTTTTTGGTAAGGCAATAGGCAAATTCCCAGACAATTTACCGCTTAAGTTTGCTTATATTAGAAGCCTGTTATTAGCCGACCGACCGCAACAGGCCAAAGCTCTGCTCGAAAACGTCTCCCCTGCCTTTAAAACCCGACCTGTTTTTTATCAGTTACGCGCTAAAGCTGAAGCCAAACTTGGCCACGAAGCTGAATCCCAACGCTATTTAGCCGAATACGCTTATGCCACCGGCCAAACCAAAGCGGCTATCATGCACATAAAATTGGCGCAAAAAGCCAAAGACCTGAACTTCTATGTCAAAGCGATTCTGGACGAGAGGCTGCAACAGTTTTTGACTGAACAAAAGCTAAAACAAGCCAGCCGATAAAAAAAGGCATACCCTGCCGGCAATAGTTTGTATTTCAGAATATACTGAAACTTATAAGTCATTGAATTAAAATAGTTAATTTCGAATCGATACTATTTTTAATCAAAATCATTTTTTTTGATGGACATCACAGTTTTTGTTGATATAAAATTGCTTTCAACTTAAGGAGTGAGTACGACGCTATGTCGGAAAAGAGGAGGAAAGCGGCCTGTGAAGGCTAAAAAAATAACAATAATAAATGTAACTGCTTAAATTGCCTGAAGGCAAAACAATATCCAATCCATAATAATAAAAATAAGCTTGGAGATGCCCGCGCTCAGCGGGCTTTTTATTGTTTGATACATTCAAGCGGTAATGACATCCTTGTCACACCCTATCCTTTACAAACTCAAACGTACGCCTACCCATCCCGCTCTAGGTGCGCCGATACCGACAAACTGAGTATCCCGATCACTGATTCCTAACGCATCGGTCAAAACATCGCCCGTATTGGCATATTGACCAAAGTTTTTATATTGGGTATCAAACAGGTTGGTTACCCTGGCAAACAAAGTAATATGTGGATTAAACTGGAACTCTGTTCTGAGATTGACCACGGCATAAGCATTTAACTTACTGCCTTGATTACTCTCGTCTCCCCGCAAGTATTGTGAACCGTTATAAATTACATCCGTCCCCATGGTCCAGCGGTCTAAATAAGTCATCCCTTTAATCACATCATAATCCAGCGCCACTTTAAACATTTGTCGTGGAATACCGGGAATAAAATCACCCTGCTCCACTTGAATATCGCCATTCGCATCCGCTGCAGGATGTGATGGGCTGTTGACCTTAAACGGTGTACGAAACGTCGCTTCCATATAGGTGTAATTTGCTGAATAGCGTAACCTATCAAACGCATCGCCGAAAATACCCAACTCAATACCTTGATGACGGGTTTTACCAACATTATCAAAATAACCGGTGTTAGCGACAACGCCGCCAGTACTTTTGAACAGAATGTCATTTTCATTTTCGGTTCTAAAGACACCGGCGCGCCAATTCAAAGTACCGTCCAGAAAATGGCCAAATTCTCCGCGAAAACCGGTTTCAAAGGTATGTGCGACCACTTGTTTCAACGGGGGATCAGACACAAACGCATTAGGCAGTTTACATGGTGCATCAGGGTCAGAACAGCTTAATTCCATCGGTGTCGGCGCGCGGGTAGACTCGCTATAATTACCATAAAAGCTAACTTCAGGTCTAAAAACATAGGTCAAGCCGGCTGAAGGATTGAAGCGTTGAAACACATGGTAGCCATTCAATTCAGTACCGGCCTGATCCAATAACTTGACACTGGTCTGGTTATAACGACCGGCCACAGTCAGGTTAAGTTTATCGGTCGCCGAAAAGGTTTCACTAAAATAAAGGCTGTAATTTTCGGTTTCTGTATTCAGCCGCACATGCGCTTCCTCGGTTTTTATTCCCGAACCATCAACGCCGCGCTGCGCATTTAATGCGCCTAATTCAGTATCGGCAGAATAATGCACATTGCCTTGGCTGTAAGCGGCACCGACAATGAAGTGATTTTCACGATCCAAGATTTTATAATCAAAGGCCGACTGCAATGAAAATCCAAACGAACGCTGAATGGTCGTTGATGAGTTGTAGGTACCACCATCTACATTATCACCCCATGGAATTGTGCTTCCTGCCAGATCAAGAACTTGCGCGCCATCTTCATCACATACAAGCCTGGCACACTCTTGAAATTCACTGCCATCACCATTCAGACTATTGGTCTTCAAGCGCCTGAAATACATATTGCCGGATAATTCAATATGCTCATTCAGGCTAGTCGCCCCATCGAGTGAGGCCATAAACAAACGGTTGATAGTTTGATCAGGATGGGTAAAAACCGCATCGCGCCGCACTCTGAGCAATTCAACTGGAATCGTACCATTGCCTTTTAAATCATTGTCGGTCGAAAGCAAGGTCAAATCCAGGCTAGACTCAGCACCACGCCAGCTCAGTGCTGCAAACCCCTGCATCACTTCACTGTCAGAAAAATCACGCCAGCCATCCTCATTAAAATAGCGTGCATTCAGAAAAACACCGAATTCACCATTGTTCCAGCCTGAAGTGATTTCTTCAGAATGTCGTCCCCAGGAACCCCCACTGACTTCCAGGTGATGGCCCGGTGCACTGAAGCCGGTTTTGGTTTTTACCGCAATGGCACCACCGAGTGTATTCAAACCAAAAGCTGGATTTGAGCCTGATTGTAAAGTCATTGTATCAATCGCGCCTTCAGGAATTAAATCCCAATGAACGGTATCGCCAAAAACTTCATTGACTCGAATACTGTTCATATAAACAGACAAACCCTGAGGCAAACCCATGAGGGGGGAGGCCGTATAGCCTCTAAATTGCACATCGGGTTGAAAGGGATTGTTCTGGGCATCATTGATATTGACACTGCCTAGATAACGATTCATATAATCGGCTAACGACAGGCTTTGTGATTGTTCAAGTTGTTCAGCGGTTATTTTTTGCACCGGAACAGGCACTTTATCAATCCCTATGCCTGAGCCTTGCAAGGGCGTTACGCCAACTATTTCCATTTTCTCCAACTGAACCGCCTGTTCTTCTGCATAAGCAAGCGGCCCTGCCGACAACAGACCTATAAGTGGTATAAAGTTTTGTAGCTTTTTCATAGGTTTCTTTATCATTTATAAAACGACTATAGTAAACAGACCGATTTTTATTAACCAGACTTGATCAAAAAAAAGGAATTATTCTCGGCGCAACAGACGCAGGTTCATTTTTACAGCATTGGACAAAGAAGCACTTTTTCCTTATATTTCAAATACTTTTATAAAACACACTCGATAGTGGCGAATACAGACCATCTTTACTTCACAAAAGTTCATCCATCGCTTGACACATGCTTGCAATATTTCTATATTAGAATATTAAGATTTACAAAAACAACAGGAGGCTCTTATGCCCGACTTAACTGAAGAAGAACGCAAAAAGATTCTAAACGGAAAACCGATTGGTACGTGGATACTGATGCTAACCGTAGGTATCAGCATGGTTATCGGCTGGTTATTCCTTTATTACGGCGTCTTTATTCCACGCGGAATTGTCAATTAGGGGGATACCATGCATATTGATCCGCTCGAAAAAAAATGGGGCCAGATTATCCTTGTCATCTGTGCATTTTTTGTTGGCATCATTCTGTTTGAAGCACTGTTCCATAGCGTGAATGCACCGAGTAATGTCGAAACTATAGACTCAACAAAACTGCATTTGAGCCAGGAGTTTGCCGAAGACAAGCTCGGTGTCAATACCGATGATAAAGGAAATATTGTTGTGCGCATGGTGGCCGGACGTTATTCGTTCTTCCCGAAAGAAATTGTGGTTCCGGCTGAAACGAAGCTGACGTTTCGCTGGGTCAGCATGGATGTTTTGCATGGCGTCCATATCCCGATGACCAACATGAGCACCATGGTTGTCCCCGGCTTCGTCGCCGAAGTTGAAACATCATTTCCAACACCGGGGGATTATCCGGTGTTATGTAATGAATATTGTGGACTCGGCCATGATCAAATGTGGAGCCGCATTAAAGTCGTCGAAAAAGAACAATGGCTCGCCCAACATTCCGCTTCGAAAGGAGGCCAAAACAATGATTGATAATACTGTTCGAAAACTGGCACTGGGCAACATGTCCGTTGCTTTTATTGCGTTCATCCTGGCCTGCTTTATGGGCGAGTTTCAAGTCCTAGAACGCAGTGGTTTGTTTGACTCTTTAAGCTCGCCATCCGTTTATTTTGCGTCAGTGAGTACCCATGGCGTATTAATGGCCTATGTACTGACGACATTTTTTATCATGGGATTTGGTTATTTTACCGCCCACACTGCCTTAAACAAACCAATCTGGAATCCTGGCCTGGCCTGGGGCGGTTTCTGGCTCAGTCTGTTCGGCACCGTATTAGCCGCCATTCCGTTATTAACCGGTAAAGCATCCGTGCTTTATACGTTTTATCCACCGGTTCAGGCCCATCATTTATTTTATCTCGGAGCAACCTTATTGATTGTCGGCTCCTGGGTCTGGTGTGCAGGGCAATCGGGTTTAAATTACACCAAGAATCTTGAGTAAATAATCATTATCCCACCCTGCCATCATTCGCTTGGTTTTTACACCGACTTTGGCCGTTTCCTCGGCTTTTATTAAATTTAAGGCCATGTGTCGAATGACAGCTAAGTTTGAAGCACTATATCCTTTGCGGGTTCGGTTGCTATCCTCATCAAAAGCAAGATCAAGAACCCAATGCAAGTTATTTTCAATCGCCCAATGAGCGCGAACAGCATGCTCTAACTTGTTTGGATCGTTTGCGCTTAAACTGCTTATAAAATAGCGTGTTTCCTCGGTTATTTTTTCATCCACTTCTCTTGTGGCTGTGACGGCAATAATACTTTTTAATCCTGACCAGGAATGCTCCTTTTTAACCATTCAATCTCATCCGTGACACGAACAGAACGCGTTTCAATTCGCCCATGCTCACCATTGACGGTTTTTGTGGCAATTTCTGGCGATAAAGCGGATGTAAAATAGGCCTTTACATCCTCATGTAAGGTGCCATGATTTCCTTTTAAACTCAAAACATAGTCACCGCCTTGGTCGATAATCTGTTTGGCTATTTTCTTTTGGCACCCCATTGCATCAATTGTAATCAAAGCGCCTGCAATATCCAAACGCGACAGAAGTTTGGGTATGGCCGTAATTTCATTGGATTTATCATCCACTTTCGCCTGACCTAAAACCAAACTGTTTTTCCGCGACCAGGCGCTCACCATATAGATGGCTGACTTATTTGAGGCTTTATCAATACTGCGCCTTAAGCATTTGCCATCCATTGCAATAATATCTTCTTCTTCAACCAAGTCCGCTAGATCGGCCACCCAGTTTGAGAAGCATTGACTAAATTGTTCCGTATCTATGGCGGCAAAAACAGCACCCAACGTATCATGTGAAGGATTCCATTTTCTAAACCAAGCTGTTCAGTGAACCAGCTTTCTTTAGCCTTCCAAATTTTTCAATGGCCACCCAGTTATCGGCTCCACAAATAGTCGCACACAAGGTGATGAAAAATATATCAGTGAGTTGATGCTTCTTTCGCCGATCTACTCTTGGATCAGCAATCGTTGAAAAATGGTGGATAATTGAGGCCGTTGGGGTAACTGTCATTTATAATCAAAATGATAAAACCAATACCTTATCTAAATTATAATTTCAACCCTTTTTTAAACCCGATTGCCCTGGTCTGGTGTGCGATCATGATTGTCATGTTCTTGCAATGGAAACAAGAAAACCCTGACAAGACAGTACCATTAGCCATGTTTGCCACCACATTCAATGCCATGCTCTGGCTATGGACTAGCGCGGGTGTTGCACTGGAATCGGTCTTTTAATATTACCGTGGGCATTAGGGCTGACTGACACTATCGACGTTGGACTCGCGCGCACACTTTTGCCTGGACCTTACACCCTATCGTTTATTTTTGGCTGATTCCAGCTTACACGGCCTTTTATGTATTCGTGCCTAAACAGGCAGGATCTTACCTATTCAGTGACGAAGCCGCCCGAGTTGCCTTCATTGTGCTGGTTGTATTCAGTCTGCCTATCGGTTTCCATCATTTATATATGGATCCTGAGCAAGCTAAGGGTTGGAAATTATTGCATATGGTCGGCACCTTCATCGTCTCTACACCGACATTGCTCACAGGCTTTACCGTCATCGCCGCATTAGAAATTGCAGGGCGTCTTAGAGGTGGTAAAGGCATATTTGGCTGGATTGGTACCCTGCCGTGGACTAATCCCATGGTTCTCGCGACTATTTTGTCGTTACTGATGCTAGGGGCTGTTGCCATTTCACATAGGTAACCATAAAAAGGCGCAAGCCAGAGCGATAGAGCCTTCAAAATTTCGTTTGAGTTTGTCATATCGCGTGGCGATCGCTCTGAAATGCTTAAGTCTTGCAAACACATTTTCAACGAGATGGCGATATTTGTAGAGACACCAATCCATTTCATCATTTCCCCGAGTTGAATTCTTTTTTCTTGGGATAACAGGAACAGCCCTTTGTCTTTAATTTGAAGACGTAATGCTTCACTGTCATAGCCTCTGTCAGCAACTATATAGTCACCTTTTGGGAGCTCTGCAACTAATTTCGGTGCTTCTTTACAGTCATGAACTTCGCCGCCTGTCACTGAGAAATGAATAGGAAGACCACAGGCATCAACGGCCATATGAATTTTACTGGTGTTCCCGGCGACAGATTTCCCTATCGCTGTTTCTTGTTCACAGGCCGCACCACTACTATGCTGATGTGCTTTCACAATACTCCCATCAATAAATTCCCATTCCAGGTCTGGATCAACAACCAAGGCGTTAAAAATACCCATCAGTTTTTCTTTACGAGACCAGTCATTGAATCGTTTATATACCGCATTCCAATTACCAAAAGCCGTGGGTAAATCTCTCCAGGGACAACCTACTCGCAAGCGATAAAAAATACCTTCGACTGTTTTTCGAAGACAAGGTTTGTCATAAATTCCCATTTTCAACATAATTATCTTCAGTTTCTCCCAAAGTTCATCCGTAAGCAGTTGTCGCGGCATAGTTTGCTTGTTTTTGAGTCAAAATAAACAATCTATGTGGCGGAGTTATTGAATTTCAAGGGGATTTTCAAAACGGCAACAGCCCCTAATTTTTGGTGGTTTTGGCGGCATTATTAATGCCAGTTACGCCATGAATGCGATGATCCATAATACGGCTTGGGTTCCGGGCCACTTCCATCTTATTTTTGCCGGTACTACCGTCATCATGTATTTTGCTATTGCTTATTACATCTGGCCGATATTGACTAAAAACCTTTGTTCTCCAACAAATTGACATTATTGCAACTATGGACTTGGTTCATCGGTATGAGCATCCTGACGACACCTTGGCATATTTTGGGCTTACTCGGCCAACCCCGCCGGATTTCGACGGTTGTTTACAACAACTTACTGACTTTATCGTGGAAACCTTATGAGATCGCGATGATTTTGGCGGCATGGTTCTATTAGCCTCAGCATGCTTATTTATTTATATCTTGTTCAAAACACAGTTTAGTTCATCCACAGAGGTATATGAACAACCGGTTGAATACGCCGAAGCCCTGCACCCTTCAGCGTCAGTACCTGAATATCTGAATGACATTAAACTCTGGAATAAAGTCATTGCTGTGTTGATGTTAATCAGCTTTGGCTTTCCGATCCTGCAGTTCTTCCTGATGGATACTTACGACTCAAGCGCCTGGGGGTATTGATATGAAATATTTTTAAGCTTACTGTTAGTGCTCGCCCCTGTTTACGGTATGGCCGAGCCATCCACGAATATCGCATGGACGCCAGAATTGCTGGAATTTATCAAACAAGGCGATGCCCAAAAAGGCAAACAACTGGCACAAACCTGTGCAGGTTGTCACGGCGAAAATGGTATCAGCCCAATGGACAGCTATCCTTCGCTAGCCGGTCAATTAGCAACTTATACCTACAAACAGCTGCGTGATTATGCTGATGGTAAACGCACCCATATGTTGATGAATTCCGTCGCTGCCGGCTTATCTGAACAAGACTCTGCCGACATTGCAGCCTGGTTCGCATCCTTGCCAGCGCCTGAGAATAAGGCCGATAACAAAACCACTCTAAAACAAGCCGAAATACTGGTGACACGGGGCAATGGCAAAAAATCATTCCACCCTGCTTTACTTGCCATGGCAGCCAGGGTCAAGGAGAAAAACAAGATATTCCAGCATTATCTGGTCAAAACCCCGGCTATTTTATAGCCACCCTTAAAGAATACAAAAATGGCGCACGTCATAACGACGTATACGCCCGTATGCGCTTGATTGCAGAACAGTTAAGCGACGAGGACATTCGTCAATTAGCACACTATTATTACCAACTCAGGAGGTAGATCATGCAGCCCCGTACTTTATATCTTCTTGTAGCCAGCTTGTTGCTCAGTCAAACAGGCTTAGCGCGTATTGTTCCATACCGGCCAGATAATCAACAGGCGGAACAAAAAATCCGCAGGAAATGTTTAACCTGATTCGTAACGGGCCGGTTGAAAATATTACCGATCAAAAACAAAAACCTAAAATGACTAGGGGCTGTTGCCGTTTTGAAAATCCCCCTTGAAATATTTATGACAAACCTTGTCTTCGAAAAACAGTCGAAGGTATTTTTTATCGCTTGCGAGTAGGTTGTCCCTGGAGAGATTTACCCACGGCTTTTGGTAATTGGAATGCGGTATATAAACGATTCAATGACTGGTCTCGTAAAGAAAAACTGATGGGTATTTTTAACGCCTTGGTTGTTGATCCAGACCTGGAATGGGAATTTATTGATGGGAGTATTGTGAAAGCACATCAGCATAGTAGTGGTGCGGCCTGTGAACAAGAAACAGCGATAGGGAAATCTGTCGCCGGGAACACCAGTAAAATTCATATGGCCGTTGATGCCTGTGGTCTTCCTATTCATTTCTCAGTGACAGGCGGCGAAGTTCATGACTGTAAAGAAGCACCGAAATTAGTTGCAGAGCTCCCAAAAGGTGACTATATAGTTGCTGACAGAGGCTATGACAGTGAAGCATTACGTCTTCAAATTAAAGACAAAGGGCTGTTCCTGTTATCCCAAGAAAAAGAATTCAACTCGGGGAAATGATGAAATGGATTGGTGTCTCTACAAATATCGCCATCTCGTTGAAAATGTGTTTGCAAGACTTAAGCATTTCAGAGCGATCGCCACGCGATATGACAAACTCAAACGAAATTTTGAAGGCTCTATCGCTCTGGCTTGCGCCTTTTTATGGTTACCTATGTGAAATGGCAACAGCCCCTATAACATTACCATCAATTACGAGCTGGGCATGCATTGTACGGGGTTTGACTTTTCCTACTGCTGTATCCTGCCACCGTATAACTCAATCCAGAGCCAGGTCGTTAAAACAGCTCGCAGTCCTTACGATTTTCCACAGCTTTTAAAAGCCGACCCGAATGACCCGACCGTTCTGGTGGATGGGAATAAACGCATGAAACTGGAATATGGCCATATCGACAATACCTTTTCTGAAGGGACCAAACTGGCCTATTGGAATATTCCTTATGACGTCAATAAAGATGGTAAATACAGCGATAATGAAAATGTTGGCAATGCTTATTTCACCCATCTTTATATCTACAAAGACCTGAAAGGCAGCAACCCGAAACATACCAGTAAAGACAGCGAAAAATTACGGATTGGTATTGAACTACCGATTCCACGCGACGCCGGCCCTTCCGGACAACCCTTAAAAAATGGCCATTTACACTATACCGGCGATACCGGCACCATCGTTTATACCAAATCATCGGTGCTGGATAACGTGCCTATCGTACTCACCAATCCCGGCATCTGGGATGCACTCGGTTTGCCACTGACGCCATTTTATGATGAATTGATGAAAAAAAGCCCTTTGGAAATCGTGGAAAGCGATATCCGCCCTTACCAGGAGGCCTGGGTGGGCTTGGTCGATGCTAAAAGCGGCAAACCGGTTATCGACAGCCATACCGGGAAACCCATTAAATTTATCGGCACCAATCCCATCGATGTTCCCAACTGTGCAAACTGCCATTCTAATGAGAATGCCAACGGCGACACCTTCACTTTATATAAACAGGAAAAAACATTCTGGAAAAGCCTCGGTGCCAGCGAATATATGGCTAATCTGAAAGCGACCTCCATTTCCATCCTGCAAATCCACGATGCCCGTCATGGCACGCAATTTCTGGCCAAATACGACCCAACCAGTCGCTCAACCCAAAACCGCCTGGGCAGCGACCCGGTACTGTGCCAACAATGTCATGCCGACAATGTGATCGGCGTTTTACAATCAAAAGGCATTGCCCAGGTACTCAGTGGCAGTAAAAAACGTGAGTCTTGGGATACACCTATCGTCGCCTTATCCGAGGCTTTACACCGCGTACACCAAACCATGAGGCCTCTGCCTGATTCTAAAGGTCGTACTGGCACCTGCGCGGGCTGTCACCCGGCTCATAGACAAGATGGCAGCATGGATGGTTATCCGATTACGCCAGACGGTCAAAACACCTATGCCCAAGCTGATAATCGTGACACTGAGGGCGGCTGTTTCGCAGGTCGGGATGTCCATTCCAATCCTAACAAAGACAAAGACGGCGTCGGGACGCCAGAGCATTTGAATGCCATCGGCAAATGGATGCAAGCCAATGTTTCCAAAATCGGCAACGGTGAAGGTGGCAAAGGCATGTGGTGCACTAACTGTCATAATCAGTTGTCACGGGAATTGTATCAACGCGACAATTTGATCAATGCCTTTCAGCAAACCGGCGAAACGATTCGTAATTTGCCACTGGACAAGATTGCTTTAGCGCTTGGCGTCGATAGCGAAACACTGATCAATAAATATCTGGACCCTAAAGTTGTCTTGGATGAAAAAGGCCACGACACACCCGGAAAATCCGGTATTTTACTCACCTGGTCGAAAAAACGGATGACACCCGATATTGCTGTCATCGCCACTAAAGACGGGCAACCGTTAATTCGTAAAGATGAAGATGGTGATGCCAATGTTGTCATCTTGTCAGCCAATCCAACCGCCATTCTGTCGGAGCTGGATTTGCCGAAAGATGCCACCGGCATTACTGCTGTACCTTATAGCGCGGCAACGGATGGACGTGACTACTGGCTGTCTCCAGGCTCGCCGCATTGTGCTGACTGCCATGAAGCCCCCTTTGTCGAAGGCCAAGGCGGGGTTGCCTTTCCAATCAACCAACCGGGTAAATACAGTCTGATGCGTTACTCTAAAGGTCATGCCGGTTTAGCCTGTCAGGCCTGCCATGAATCGATTCATGGCTTGTATCCGGTCACACCTGACGTTGATACCACCACTTACAAGCAAGCCGCGCAATACAACCCTGATGGCAGTCATGGGCCTCTGCTGTGCGCTTCGTGTCATGAAGTCAACAAATCGGGTGTACCACTGGTTGCTGAAGCCTTGACCTGGAAAGGCAAAAAAATCAAGGATGATCTCGACGCAGCGATCACCTGGATTCATGGCAATGCCCATGACTTAGGTGGCAAAAATCTGCATTAATCATCTTCTCAATCCGGCCCGAGCCCGGGCCGGATTTATTTGCTTTTTCCACAGAGTCTTTTTGTATGCTAAAAATGATGATAAAAAAATACTTAACAACCTTTTTGCTGAGCGCTAGCCTTTGCTCTACGGCAATGGCTGAAACCATCCTGGTCACGATAGGACAGGCCGGACAGGTCACCGACCAGCAACTGGAAGCCGCCATGAAAGCGGCCCCTTTCGCCACACAATTTCCCAGCCTGGATGAAAAAGACCAAGCCTATTTACGCGGTGATATGCTGTTACGCTTAGCTCAAGCCGAAGCCTTATATCAGGAAGCCCTGACACAAAAAATTCCTGAGTCAGATGTTTTTAAACAGGAAATGAGCAATTTTAAAACCAGTCTGTTGGCACAACGCTATCTACTCAAGCTCGGAAAATCCATTCAGGTGCCTGATGATATTGCGCAACAACTGGAACAAAACACCCAAAACAACAGCGACGCCTTAAAAGCCGCCCGTTCGGCCTATATCGCCAAACGCTTTAACGCACTCAAAACCGAAAAACTCAACGCCTTGCGCCAACAAGCGAATGTCAAAACCTATTTTGACCATCTTGATAACGCACAAGCTGATACCGTACTCGCTGAAGGCAAAGGCTTTAAAATCCATTACGGTGACTTTGTGCCCAATACCGCGATCTCGGTTGACAATGCCCGCATCAAACAAAAAGTTGAACAATGGATAGAGCTGATTTTAATGGCAAAAGCCGCACAAGCCGACGGCATCTCACTGGATAATCAATTACAAGACTACGCGCATAACCTCGCTATCCGTCTATTACTGGCCCAACAAGAACAACAGTGGATACCAGACGAACAGGTGCTGCTCGATTATTTTCAACAACACCCCAAAATCGGCTATATTCCAGAACGCCGTCAGATTGGCCAAATTGTCCTCGCCAGCCAGAAACAAGCCGAAGAAATTCGGCAACGCATTATGAATGGTGAAAGTCTATTCACCTTAGCTGGACTTTACAGCGTAGACCCTTATGGCCGCCAACGCTCCGGTGACATGGGCTGGCTGACAGAAGGCAGCGGCAGCCCAGAAATTGAAGCCGCGTTGAAACAGCTTAAAAATGACGAAATCAGTCCGATTATCAAAACCAAAAAAGGCTGGCATATCATCACCATCGTCGATCGCAAACCCGCCGAACAGAAAAACTATAATGCCGTCAAAGACCGAGTTAAACAAAAGCTGTTGGCTGAAAAAATGACCGCATACCTAAAACAAATCACCGAAAAACACCCGCTGCAGTGGCAAATACCTCAACATACTCCACATTAGTGCACCATGCATTCAGCCGGTTTATTCACTGCCTTGTTCAACTGGCTGAAAGCCACCCCGAATCGCCATTCACATTAGGCAAGCCATTGTTCCACAGCTTCAGCCGATAAGGGCCGGCTGAATAAATAGCCTTGATAAACATGACAGCCCGACTCAAACAGAAAGTCCACCTGTGTCGTCAGCTCCACACCTTCAGCAATAACGCTTAATCCCAGGCTTTGGGCCAGGGAAACAATAGCCTGGCAAATAGCGGCATCTTCCTTGTTAGTGTCGCATTCACTGACAAAAGAACGATCGATTTTCAATTTGTCCAATGGGAATTTTTTTAGATAGCTCATTGATGAGTATCCAGTTCCAAAATCATCAATAGAAAACTCTATCCCCAGTTTTTTAAGCTTTTGCATCTGCTTGATACAAATATCCACATTAGTTGCCAAAATAGATTCAGTAATTTCCAACTCTAACATGTCGCCGGATAATTGATAGCGCCGTAAACAACCGGCTACCTGATGGTATAAATCTGGATGGAGAAAGTCTTTTCCCGACAGGTTGACAGCCACAGGCGGCACGATCAAGCCTTGTTGTTGCCAAGCTTGAATCTGATGGCAAACAGTATCCAGAATCCAAAAAGTCACCTGACTGATTTGGCCAGTTTCCTCCAGAATAGGAATAAAATCAGCGGGTGACACCATGCCTTTCTCAGGATGACGCCAACGCAACAAGGCTTCAAAGCCTACGGTATTTTCCTGACTCTTGTTAATCTTTGGCTGATACTCAATAAAAAACTGTTGTTGTTCGAGAGCCTGGTTGAGTGCAGCCTGATATTCAAAGCGAAGGTTACTACTGTCCTTTAATGCCTTATAAAAAAAGCAGTATTGGTTTTTCCCCAGCCTTTTCGCTTCATACATGGCCATATCAGCATTTTGAATCAATTGATCGGCCGAAACCTGGCCGTTTTTCGAATCAGCAATGCCAATACTGACCCGAATCACCAAGCGTTCATTTTCAACTTCAAAAGGCGCTCTAAATTCTTCAATAATTTTCTGCGCTCGCTGGGTGATAAATTGTCGGCTTTCCACGCCACAGAACAAGATAATGAACTCATCACCTCCCCAGCGACAAATAAAATCATCCTCTCGAACAATCTCCTTAAGTTTCTGGGTAACATGGCATAACACTTGATCACCAATATCATGACCTAATGAATCATTAATCGCCTTGAAACCATCTAAGTCCAAAAACATCAGCATCAACCCTTGCTGCTGTTTCCTGGCTCGCTGCATTTCATAGTTTAATTTACTAATAAAATAACTCCGGTTACTCAGCCCGGTCAGGCTGTCGTAGTAGGCGAGGTGTTTCAAGCGGTCTTGAAGCACCAACTGTCGGGTAATGTCACGGATATGAAAGGTAAATTCTTTTTTGCCATTGTGTTTATCTGCCACCTTGGTAATGCTTAATTCGGCATCGAATTCTTGATGATGTAAACGCAATAAAACGGTCTGATTGCGATGATTCAATAGCCATTGACCCTTTTCGGAAAATTCATTTTCCAGACTTTTTCTAAATGCAGCCCGTAGTCGCTCAGGTAAAAACAGTTCAATAAAATTTTGTTGCCAAACCACTTCTTGACCAACTCCAAAACATTTTTCCGCAGCAGGATTAAATTCCTGAATATTACCCTCGGCATCAATACTAACGATACTGTCTAAAGCTGAATCAAGAATAGCATCTTTACGAGATTCACTATTTTGAAAGGCTTTAATCGCTTCTTCACGAATACCGATTTCCTGTTTAACCCGCGCCAGGACTTTGTTATATTGTTGTGCAATCAGACCCGATTCGGTAAAAGGTTCTACAGTTACCGGCTGATCGAAGTTTCCCGATTTTTCTTGTGCCAGCATGGCATTCATCAAATCATGAATTTCAGTCATCGCACCATGTTCAGCTATATTCAATCCTTCTTGCTCATCGTTTACCGACACGCGTAATGGATAAAAACGGTTAAGTAAGCGCAGCAGAAAATAACTACAAATAAAAACATAAGCACCAATACAAATAACCCCGATCAACTGGACGAAAAATTGTTGCGCTAAATTTAACCCGGTTGACCAACTTGCCGGGTCACTGAAAAAAGGAAATGCCAATGTCCCCCAGATCCCTGCAAACAGATGCACGGGAATTGCACCAACCGCATCATCTATCTTGAGTTTTTCCAGCAATCTATCGCCATAAAAGGTCAATATACTGCCACCCATGCCGATAATCATTGCGGCAATGGCGGAAACCAGATGGCAGGATGCGGTAATCGCCACCAGCCCTGCTAATACACCATTGATACCATCCAGAATATGAATCTGCTTTTGTGTCACACCCGATAAAACCACTCCGGTCAAGCCGCCCCATAAAGCGGCTAACAAGGTATTCAATAAAATGTTGGGTACTTGCTGATTTAACGCCAGCGCACTACCACCATTAAAGCCAAACCAGCCAATCCAAAGCAATAACACGCCGACGACCGATAAAGCCAAATTACTGCCGGCGATTTTGCCGTGTTCAAAACGCCCGATTCTAGGACCTAACACCAGCACTGCCGCCAGTGCACACCAACCACCGACAGAGTGCACGATGGTTGATCCTGCAAAATCAATAAATCCCAATTGCCCCAGCCACCCCCATTTCTCATTTTGCTGACTGCCAGCCCAGGCCCAGTGCCCCACGACCGGATAAAGTATTGCTGACATCATTAACGCAATCAGTAAATACGCCATAAACCGCATGCGTTCAGCGACTGCTCCAGACACAATCGTGATGGCTGTGCCGCAAAACATCAGCTGAAACAAAAAGAATGCAGTAAAAAAAGTGTTGTTGCTTGCGGAAAAAAGAAAATAATTATGCCCAACCACACCGGCCCAACTGTCACCAAACATCAAAGCAAAGCCAAACAGCCAATAAACGGCCCCCGCCACACAAAAATCCATTAGATTTTTTATCGCCACATTGATACTGTTTTTGCTTCTGACCAAGCCAGTTTCAAGACAAATAAAACCAACCTGCATAAACAACACTAAAATGGCACAAAAAATAATCCAGAAAATATCAAGCATTTTTATTTGTTATTGAAGTTTCAAAGTTCAATGAATTAAGAATAGACTATTGACTCTAAATAAATCACGCATTCTAAAGAGGTATACTATTGGAAACTTAAAAATCCAACACAGGCCAGTAGAATGCTTATGCATCGTGCCATAAAAGCCACTGAACCGCCACCCCTGACGGTTGGCACTTTTTCACGGTAAATAGGCGGATTCAACTCGGAACGACAATTTCACGCATTAAAAATGACAAGTCCTTTTCAGAGACTGAATTTTCTAACGCCATAACTCGGGTAAAAATGATGACAACCAAAACAACAACCATTATCTCGATAGTTTTCATGCTATTAATCAGCATGAATGCCGGTGCAAATGAAATTTCAACAGAAAGTATCCAGCGTTATGCAACAAAAGATCCTTTTTCGTTTGTATTGCTGGAATTTGGCTTTATTACCTTACTGGCCTTAATTGGTCATATTGTCTCCCATCATTATCAATGGCCAAAAATGCTGGGCGAATTATTGATTGGAATCATCGTTGGCAATATTTTGTATTGGTTTGATTTTTCGCCAGTATTTTATTTGTTGATGCATTTAGCCGATGCCAGCGAAGTCTTTAAAAGCGTGTGGACATCTGATTTGCCGATTGCCGATACCATCCAGAATTTTTACAATTCTGACGATGCAGAAACGGCCGCGTTTGCCGAACAAATGCTTAAGGTCTTTGCAACAGATCAGTCCCCTGCTCTGATTATTGTCGGCATCTCGATCTGGCTTTTTTCAAGTTTTGGAGTATTTTTTCTGCTCTTCAAACTCGGTATTGAAACCAGTCCGGAAGATATTCTTAAAAAAGCAGAACCGGCGGCCTATCTGGTTTCCTTAACGGGAACCTTATTGCCGTTTTTACTCGGACTGGGCTTCAGCCTTTGGTTGATACCCGAGCTAAATACAGCTGAGCATATTTTTCTAGCTGCTGCACTCAGCACCACCAGCGCTGGGCTTGCCAGCCATCTGTTTGCTAAAGTACACCAATTTAATAGCCGCGAAGCACAAATTGCCATACAAGCGGCCTACATCGATGATATCTCAGGCGTATTCTTGCTTGGTTTTATCGCCAATGTCGTACTTTCAAACATTGTTGGCCTTCCTGCAATTATTGCCTTTTTCATCTATTCTCTGGTAATTTTTTTGTTGATTATTTTTATCGGCAAAGCCATTGTTCGGTATATCCCTCATTATTATCGATTTACCGAGACCCACACTATTTTATTGGTTCCATTGGCCATGGTTGTACTGGTCAGTTGGCTAGCGGATATTTTTTCAATTGGCCAAATCAGCAGTGCTTTTCTGGCCGGCATGATTTTGAATAAATTACAGGACAAGCGCGATATCATTAAAGGCCTGATTTCATTATTAGAGAAAATTTTTGCGCCAGCATTTTTTGTCTTTGTCGGTATGCAAGTCAATCTTGAACTGTTGGCCGATCCGAGTATGCTCCTGCTTATCGTTTGCCTGTTTTTAGCCGCCAGCATAGGCAAAATTGCCGCCGGCTATGCAAGTCTGCAACACATTGATGCGCTTGCCGTCGGTATCGGGCTACTGCCGCGAGGTGAAGCTGTGTTAATTTTTATCAGCATGGGCAAAATTCTGGGCGTGATGAATGACGCAATTTTCAGTATCATCACTATCGTCGTGTTACTGACTAATTTTGTTACCCCATGGGTTTTGCGCTATTTTTGCAGCCACTACTGTACTAATAAGCGCCTAAATTAACTCAGAAAACATAACGGCTAAACCTTGCCTACCTTAAAAAATGTGTAACAATATCCCTTGTTAATCGGAGATCCTTATGAAGAAACTAATTTGTATTACCCTCTTGTCTAGTCTATCCGCAATAAGCTATGCCGAAGATGCCAAGCAAGCTCATGAGCAAACTAAAGCATCAGGAGTAGAAGCCCTTTCTCCTGAATTACGGAATCTATTGACTCAAGAAATGAAGGCATTACAGGATGGCATGATGTCTATCATTCCCGCCTATGTTTCCGGAAACTGGCATGAAATTGAAGCGACAGCCGGGAAAATAAAGAATAGTTATCTATTAAAACAAAACCTAACGGAGAACCAAATAAAAGAGCTGCATTCATCATTACCCCCTGAATTTATTGAAAAGGACAAAAAGTTTCATTATTTGGCCGGAATGCTTGAACATGTCGCACACAATAAAAAACCGGAACTGATCAATTTTTATTTTTCGGAAATGACCGAGGCTTGCGCTGGCTGCCATGTCAAATTTGCGATACATAAATTCCCCGGCTTAAAACCCGTAACAAAAGATAAACATATCCATTAATGTGTATAGCAAATAACGACAGCCTCCTAGAGCTGTGAAACCCAGTGAAATGAGACTTCTACCCTCACTGGTCGTCCAAGCTGCTGTTCGATGCTTTTTTCGATTTGTAACAAGACCTTGGCATCTGGCAAAAAGCTGCCCAGTAAATCGGCTCGAATCAAGACCGGTTGACTAAGCTGAATCGTGATATTGCGTAGCCGAAAGCGATGTGCTGCAACCTGAAATGTCTGATTGAGCAGGTTCTGTTTGATCCTGGCTGTGGTCCGCATTTTTTCAAACGCCGCACTGAGTGGAAATGAAACCGCCAGCACCATCAATAATGAGACGAGAATGCCGGTACGGGCACGGCTGAAAGGTGCAAAGCCCATCAACATAAAGGTCAGCCCTGCGGCTAGAATGATGCCCGTCAGGTTGGTTAAAAAAAGTAGCATAGCGCCATAAAAAATATCAAACTGCCACCAGCCGAGGCCAATGCCAGCCACACATAATGGTGGCACCAAGGCCACGGCAATGGCGACGCCGGGTAAACTTTTGGCGATATTTTCCCGTGCATTGGCCAATGCACCTGCAATGCCAGATAAAATGGCCACCATCAAATCCAGCATCGACGGATGCAAACGGCCAGCAATTTCATGGGTAATATCATGAAATGGAATAAACCAGGCCATGCCAGCAGATAAAGCTAACGCCAGCGAAATTCCCAGCAAAACGGTCATAAATGCCTTACGACTTAGGCCGACATCGGAGCGCAACACCCCCATTGATAAGGCGATGATTGGCGACATCAGGGGCGCTAGTACCATCGCGCCAATCACGACTGACGGACTGTTCAAAAATAACCCCAACGATGCCAGCAACACGCTCAGCACCATCAGCAATACATAATTACCCGAAGCGTTTGCACTGTCTTTTAAATTCAGAAACAGCTCTTTAAAATCCGATTCCAATGCATGCGGAAAAAACGGCAAAGTCTTGCTCAAATATTTAATCCGCTCGTCCTGCTGTGGCAGTTGATCACAAATGACATTTTCCTTGTCATCATTAAACTGTTGTCGTGCTTGAAAGTCAGCGACAGCTTTGACCTGCAAGGGTGTTGGCAAAATGGACAGAGTCAGGGATTCAGTCGTCACCGGCCGATTGTTCACTAGGTAATGAGTCGGCTCAGGTGATTCGATATACAGGGATTCGGTGCGAATATAGCCAATTTGGTTAAGTAGCTGTTTTTTTGAACGCAATAAAACCGACGTGGACAATTGTAAATAAGACAAAATAGATTGCGGGGCAAACAAAACCACAGAGATTCTGTGATCGACCAGTGACACGGTTTCTTCAAATAATTGGCGTAATGCACCGGATTGATGATAATCCAGCAGCAACATGCCGGTAATGGCAGTTGGAATTTTTTTGCCTTTTGCCGTCGTCAGTGTAACCGGATGCGGTTTTAATGAAAACGCATGAATAAAGCGTTTGATACGGAACTGAAGTTTACGAAAACCTGCAATTTGAGCACTATCGCCTAAAAACTCGGCCATTGTGGTCTGATTTTCAAGATTGACACCATCGACAACAATATCGCCATTACATTGAATTAAATCAATTTCAACCGTACTTTCTTGCAGCGCAATTTCCAAACAGGCATCGAGACTTTCATTCAGCCCAAGACTTTTATAAAACAACGTCAGTTTATCGCCTGCTACCGGCAAAAAGCCCAACTGCACACCTTTCTGTTGGGCTATCATTAAGGCTTGGGGATAATCAACCTGGTTAATCCATAACAAGGCCTGTCGATGTGCGTCATCAACTTGAATGGCCTCAAAATCATTGAGTTTTACCGCTGAAATCTGAAGATTTTCGGCGAGGATACGCGGATGCTGCGTGACCTTTTCTAAACTGTCGGCAACACTATCGCTATAAACCAGATAATAAGTCGAGTGGTTTCCATTTTTCATTATCGAATATACATAATGGCTGGTTCCGGGCGAGACTCAACTTACGTCGTCGCCCCACCCAGCTTGCAACTTAGCCTTAAAGCCTGACCAGCACCTCGCCTTTGCCCGTTTCAGCCATGTCACCGCCATAGCGTTGCACACGATTGAACGCCTGTGCACTATCGGCAAAACGGCTGTTAAGCGATTTAAATGAGGAAAACAAAATGGGTAGAAACGCCAGCGTATGCGAGCCACAATCATTAAAGGTTGCCGACAATTGCGGCTGTTGCCATAACAGTAAGGTCCCACGCCGCATGGCATAGCCTAAATAGCGGCCAGTCTGTCCCATGACAGCAATCGTACCCGCGACCATGCGTGCGCCGCAATAATCACCCGCATCTCCTTCCACCAAAATAACACCACGCCGCATATGGTCGCCTGCCCTGGCGCCGACATTGCCTTTGACCAGAATAGTGCCACCTTTCATACCCTGTTTATTGCCGGGCAACGCAGCGCCGACAAAATCCCCAGCATTACCATTGATTTCTAGCAAGCCGTCTTTCATTTCACAACCCGCATACAGGCCAGCATTACCATCAATCCGAATCATGCCGGCTTTCATATCTTGTGCCAAATACGCGCCACAGTCGCCTTCAATCGTAATACTTCCGCCATCGAGTCCTTTACCGATAAAATCGAGCTTGTTAAAACTACCGGCAATCACCAGGTTCTGACTGTCAGAACCTTTAATTTTAAACAACTCATCAACACGAACGGTTTTATTGCCCGTTTGCAATGGAATCGCTGCAATGTCAGCCGGTGTCATCCCCACCAGTTTTTGGCAAACCAGGGGCGACATATCCACATGCTGACGCGGTCTTGTTTTGAGTGTCAGTGTCAATGCGCTCATGCCATGATCTCCTGTAAGTGAAAATGAAACGGGCCGAGTTTACCACCATAGTTACCGGCACTGATGCGCTTGATGCCGTTTTCAGCACCCAAATCACAAACCGCCTGAATACCGACACGCATGGCTTTATCAATATCCTCTTTAGTCAGACCGTCGATAACAATTTCCATCACCGATTCAATTTCCGGCGACAAATCCGTTTTGGTCACACCTTTTAAGGTTGGGCAAAATGCATCGTTAGTCGATGCACCCAGCGCTGGATATTTCGATCCAACTTTAGAACCGGAACGCACAACACCTCCCGGAAATGGCATGATGACATTCGGTATTTTACGCATTTCCTCGATGGCCGCTTCACAAGCCGCTAGTGCCTGCGGCTGCGATTCAGCCAAGACCAGAAAGTTACCACCGCCGACAGCTTCAACTTGCCCGGTGGTAGCTTCAGTCAAAAATTCACCATCCATCACCGGTACCCGCCAGTAACGCTTACCATTGATTTTCTTGGAAATTTGAAAACCATCCCCAAAATAGCGCAAATTTTTGCCCAGTGGAATCTGTTTACCCTCTTCGATACCGGCAAACAGCGCCGAGGTTGGCGAAGTCAATACGCATTGGCCAGCGCGGGTTTCGAGCTGTTTAGCCAATCCCTTTCCGCCCATAGCGAAAATCAAAATTGCGACACCAGGCCTGCCATCTGGCGTTTCAGAAGGGTCGAGCACCCGTTCAATACCAGCCTCACAGCCGCAGGCGATCACCGAGGTGGCGAAACCGGTCATTGCTTGAGCCGAAATCATCGCCCATTTTTCATTCTGCGCCGTAATAATGGCGCGGGTGGCTTTCATCGGAAATGCTTCAGCGAAGGTTTTATCGATACTGACGCCGTTAATAATCATACTGCACCTCCTTGTAAAGGATGAACGGTCAAGCTACCACGGCCGTCTTCGGTGATTTCATCATCGCTGATTTTAAAATTACCCAGTTTCATAGTCATATAACGATCAAAATAGTCTTTTAAGCCCTGTTCCACCGATGCGTCATATTCCGGCAATACGGTATGTGTGGTACCCCAGGTGACATGAACGACCTGACCGTCTTTCACCACCAGTTCACCATCTTTAAACACATAATCTGGCTTTTCGAACATTTTTTCGCGGTCGCTGTTTTCGGTGTAAACGGTAATATCGGCCCAGTTTCCGGCCGTCAAACCGCCACGGTCTTGTAACCCAATCAGTTTAGCCGCACCAGCACGCGTCATAATCGCGATTTCCTGCAAGGAATATTCGCGGTCGATGGATGCCAATGTCGTCATTTTTTGCGCTTCGGGATGAATGGTTGCCAACATGTCATTACGGAAACTTTTATCCATTAACAGCCGAATCAAATGTGGATAGCTGGTAAACGGCGCACCATTTGGATGATCTGTGGTCAAGAATATGCGCCACGGATCATCGACCAGCAAAAATGTTTCCAAGCCAATTGCCCATTGCAGGGCATTCACAAAATTCTGATCTTTGTATTTAAACGGTACAACACCACAACCGGCATCACATTCGATATCCATACAGACCCATTTATTCGGGCTGGCAAACTGATGATTGGCATGTTGGCGCATATTATCGCCAGAAGCAGTCACAGTCTGACCAAATAAAATTTGGCCAACATCAACTGTAATATTCTTGTTTTTATTGATCGCTTCAGCAATCTGTGCTGCACCAGAAGAGAATTTAAAATCCCCTTCTGTCCCATAACTATGAAATTGAATATGGGTCAAGTGCATTGGCAGACCGCCAATCCCCTGAATAGTGTCCAGTGTGGTTTCAACATTACCCGGCACGCCAAGATTACAACCATGAACATGCAAGGGATGCGGAATCCCCAGTTCCTTGACCGCTCGCGCCAAAGTCACCAATACATCACGAGGGGTAACATTGTAATAGGCATTCTTTTCGTCCAGATCAAGTTTGCGCTGATTGAATTTAAAGGCACTAATGCCGCCGGCATTGACCACCTTAATCCCAATGCCTTTAGCCGCACGCAAAGTCCAGGCGACATAATCGTTAATTGCCTGTTGATCTTTTTTTGCCGTCATCATGCGCAGAAAATAATCATCACTGCCCATCATGATATAGCCGCCCTTATCAAGAATTGGAATATCGCCCATTTCCATATGCGCCTGACGGGCGTTGACTGGCAACACAGCCGGTTCAAAGGCAGCGGTGTAACCCATCTCGGCATAACGATAGCCGGTCACATAAGTACTTGGCATAACATAACCGCAACCGGAACGGGTCAACTGACTGCGAATAACCGGATCGGCGCGATGGTCTTCCGGTAACAGAATCCGTGCGATGTTACCCTTTCCGCCCCCAATATGCGTATGCATATCAATCGCACCGGCCATCACCACCTTGCCATTCAAATTATATTCTTTATCGACCTTCATGCCCTCGTCAGGCTTGTCGATAATGCGGCCATCCTGAATATAAATATCCTGCCGCTGCCCATCAATACCGCCTGCGGGATCATAGACGGTTCCACCTGTTAACTTAATCAGCATGTTGCACCTTAAGGGATTGTTCAATCGCATCTAACGCTTCAGCCGCACTGATAAGGCCTGCGTCTCTTAATTTTTTTAATCGAATCGCCACCACATTATCCAACCGATAGGCATGCCCTGCATGATCAATGCCTGGCGTACCGACCGGAATAAACACCTCCGGCTGCTTGTTAAACGTCATACCGGAACGCCCAATAACAATCGATGGCACATCGGTTTCAGGCGGGACGGCCTTGCTATTGAAAGCCTGCACCCAAACCAGCGCATCAGCTTGGTTTTCAGCCAGCATGGTATGGCTATCGAATAAAAATGGATCGTATTCGGGATAACCTCTAGCGAAACTGACTCGTGCCGGATATCCCGATATCCAGCCACAAACCTGATTCGCCGTTTGATCGCCTTCCTTGCCCCCTAATGGAAAGCCGGAACAACGCGCACCTTGATCGTTGATCTGTTTCACGATACTGCAAATCGTTTGTACACTTAACTCGGCCTGATCGAAATCCAGCATACCGGCTGCCCAAGTGACAACGCTATATTTAGCTGCTTGCAATTGTTCGGCCAACTGCTGTAATGCAGAGAACTCGATGCCGCCTACGCTATCGACAGTGACCTTGTTTCCTTTTACCAACGCTGATAAAACCGCCAATACGTCAGGCAAATCCTGATCATCACAGGCTAAAACCGTCGCCTTGCGGCCATCCGGCGCGGTTGAAGCATCACCCGATGGCGCTTTACCTAAATAAACGACCGTACGCTGGCTGGTGTTTTCCAGAAACATGGCCTCGTCATTCCATAAATAACGCGCATAAAATCGCGGTGCAAAACGCTCTAAGTCTGTTCCAACAACAACCAACAGATCACAGCGATTTTTAATCTCGGCCAAAGTCGTTGTCATCCAACCTGAATCCTGCATAGCCAGAATATTACGCCGCACCGCATTAAAATTCATATTATCGACGACCGCGCCCGTTTTATCCGCTAACGCTAACAGCGCACGCATACCGGCGACATCGGTAGCACAGCCGCCAATCACAGGCTGCTGACTGTTCGATAGAATTTCAGCCGCTTTTTTAGCTGCTTCCGCCAATGAGACAGCTTGACCCGCTATCTTTGGGGCCGTATCACCAATCGGTTGTTCAAATGCCGGCGTATTTACCGCACACCCGTTTTTTGTCACTTGCAGAGAGACGCCATCAACCTGAACCGTCAGATCGTCCGTGCCTATCCCACAAAAAGGACTGGGTACTTCTGTTATTTCCACCATAGTGTTGTCCTTGAAAATCTATTGTTAGCGCTTAGAGCGCATCTTGAAAACTGCTAAGTCTAAAAGCTTACATTCTACCCCGTATCCTTGATTATGCCTACGTCGCTGCCCTGAAAAGTTATGTGCCGATCGCATAAACTCGGTGACTATCGTGTAACGTTTTGCCATCTGCATCCAGTTTCACTTAACGATCGCCGTGAACAAAATCAATAATCGTCTGAAGTAAATGTTCTTTTTCATCCGTTTTGAATATATGTTGGGCATGTACCCGACCTTTTAACAATACGATTTTCTTAGGCTCCGCCGCTTTTTTATAGAGTGTTTTAATCGTAGAGATCATAGGTTCCTTTTCGCTGGCAATCAGCAACAACTCGGTTTTTAACCGCTCAATGCCAGAAAAAGGTGCAGGCGATAATAAAATAAGCTTTTGTATATCACCTGTTAACGCCTCTACCGCCGCCTCGCCTGCGGCTGCTCCCCCCATACTCGCACCTAGGACCGCAATCGGATGGTGTCCCTGTCTTTTTAAATAGTCAATGGCGGCCAATACATCCTTTGATTTATCAAACAACGCATCGGCTTTCGATTCACCATAACCGCGAAAGTCTATCGCTAGCACTGAAATCTTATGATGTCGCAACGCCTCAATCAACGGTGCCCAACTCTTCCGGTTAAAGATAGCACCATGCGCCAATACAATCGACGGTTTGCCTGCCAGATAATAATCTGCATAGACGACCCCTCCATCCTGAGTCGAAAAATGCACATATTCCACCTCATTGGCGGCACAAACAGAACTGACTAAAAAAACCAAGACAATAAAAATTTTCATAAAAAAATAACCTAGGACTTTACTTTGTTTAAAATTTAGAATATTCTAGTACCATAACTTACTAATACTTGTTCGGAGATTTTCATGCCTTCAAAAACCTTATTTTTTTCAGCCCTATCAACTGTTTTGTTTGGCTGCGCATCTGTCGAAGCAACTAACACTCAAACAGCTAGCGCTTCACCTGTTAAAGTTTATAACGAAACGTTAAACCCCAGACAAAAAGAATATCCAAATCATTTAGGCTTTAATGATTTGCATATTCAAGCGATTCGTCATTTAAGACCGGATACACATGATATCCATGACCCAAAACTGCAAACTGTAGTGCATCATCATTGTAAGGCCTATGATGATCAGACTTTTGTGTGCTTGATGTTTCATTCAGGCATGAAAGACCAGGATAAACCCATCGGTTTTGAATACATCATCACAACCGAGCAATTTAACCAATTACCGGAAGAAGAGAAAAAATATTGGCATTACCACCGGGTTGAGGTACCTCGCGCGCATGCAACATTTCCGGATTTGACGCCTGAAGAAACAGCTAAAATATTACCTGCGGTCAATGAAACTTATGGCAAAGTCGTTTATTTCCAACAACCCGATGACAAAATGCCAATAGGCGAACCATACATCATGATTGTTCAGGATATGCCTGAACAAGAATAACCCTTATACCATCCCCCCCCTTTGGTATATACCTTCGGGTACCTGACACCGGCAACCTATTGATGGGGTTGCCGGTTTTTTTTAAGACAGGAGAAACTGATGCCAATTTTATTGATTGTATTCTTTCTTTCTGCAGGCTCTGTTCTAGCCGATGGCCGACTCGGATTGCCCACCATTGCTGTACCGCAAGACAAAGCGCTTATCCAACTGGGCAAAGACTTGTTTAATGATACGCATTTTAGCGCCAATAACACGATAAGCTGCGCCAGTTGTCACGCACCTGAAAAAGCCTTCACCGACCAACGTGCAAAAGCCAAAGGGATTTATGGCCAAATCGGCTCCCGTAATGCACCGACGTTACTCAACGTGGCTTTTTTCAAACATTTTTTTCATGATGGCCGTACCAACGCGTTGGAACAACAAGTGCTCGGGCCATTATTGAATCCTGTTGAACATGGTCTTAAGTCGCAAAAACATATCGAACGGATTATTCACCAGAATTCGGATTATGTGCAGCGTTTCAGCAAAATATTCAATATTGACAAACAAGATATTCGCGCGGAACACCTGGCTAAAGCCATCGCTGCTTATGAACGCACGCTTATTGCTGGCAACTCTGCTTTTGACCAATTTTATTTTGGCAGAGATCGTTCTAAACTATCTAAAAGTGCTGCCCGTGGCCTACTAATTTTCAGACGCAAAGGCAACTGTGCCAACTGTCATGAAATTTCCATGAATAATGCACTGTTTACCGACAATCGCTTTTACAATCTCGGCCAAGGCTTTGAAAAAATAGAAGGCATTCTGCCTGATTTTCTTGCCGCACTTAAACAAGGCCAAAACCCTGATGATTTCCCGCTGACAGCCGAACAACGCGCCGAGTTAGGCCGGTTTAATGTTACCCATGTGATTCAGGATATTGGAAAATTTAAAACACCAACGCTGCGCAATATTGCACTGACTGCGCCGTATATGCATGACGGCAGTATTAAAACACTGGAAGAAGTGGTTGACTATTATGATAAAGGTGGGCGTAAAAATCCGTATCTGGACAGCGCAATTTACCCCTTACATTTGACCGAACAGGAAAAAACCGACCTAATCGCCTTTATGCGCTCATTAACCACCACTCTCCCCTAAAGCCAAGATTTTTTCCAAACCCGATCAGTTAGGATAGAATAACAGGCTGATAATCACTGATTGGCGGCCCTATGAAATACTTAGCCCTTGTCTTTTCCATCTTGCTTGTTTCCGCATGCGCGACCAGCCCGACCGGACGTTCGCAACTGGTGTTCATGCCGGATGCCCAGGTCAATCAAATGGGCTTGCAGGCTTTTGAGCAACTCAAGCAGAAAAAACCACTCAGTAAAAACACCCGTTATATTCGTTTCGCCGATTGCGTCGCCAGGGCGTTGACCCGCGTTGTCGGCGGCCAATGGGAAGTGGTGGTGTTTGAAGATAAAACCCTGAATGCTTTTGCCTTACCAGGTAATAAAATAGGTATTCATAGCGGCTTGATCGAATTTGTCGATAATGCCGATCAGCTAGCTGCGGTAGTCGGTCATGAAATCGGCCATGTACTAGCGCGCCACAGCAATGAAAGACTGTCTGAGAAAATGGCGGTGAATACCGGCATCAATCTGATTTCGGCGGTCGCATCACCTTCCACGCCACTGGGTCAAACCGCTGTCAGCTTGCTTGGCGTAGGGGCTCAATACGGTATTTTATTGCCTTTTAGCCGGACTCATGAATCGGAAGCCGATGTCATTGGCTTGGAATTGATGGCAAAAGCCGGGTTTGATCCCAGACAAAGCATTGTTTTATGGCAAAAAATGGCAGCTGCCAATAACGGCCCCCGCCCACCTGAAATTTTATCCACCCACCCGGCGCCGGCATCCCGTATCCAAAACCTTGAAGCACAACTTCCCAGAGCACTGGAATTATGGCGTCAAGTCAAAGCCACAGGATTCCGCCCTAGGGGCTGTTGCCGTTTTGAAAATCCCCCTTGAAATTATGTTGAAAATGGGAATTTATGACAAACCTTGTCTTCGAAAAACAGTCGAAGGTATTTTTATCGCTTGCGAGTAGGTTGTCCCTGGAGAGATTTACCCACGGCTTTTGGTAATTGGAATGCGGTATATAAACGATTCAATGACTGGTCTCGTAAAAGAAAAACTGATGGGTATTTTTAACGCCTTGGTTGTTGATCCAGACCTGGAATGGGAATTTATTGATGGGAGTATTGTGAAAGCACATCAGCATAGTAGTGGTGCGGCCTGTGAACAAGAAACAGCGATAGGGAAATCTGTCGCCGGGAACACCAGTAAAATTCATATGGCCGTTGATGCCTGTGGTCTTCCTATTCATTTCTCAGTGACAGGCGGCGAAGTTCATGACTGTAAAGAAGCACCGAAATTAGTTGCAGAGCTCCCAAAAGGTGACTATATAGTTGCTGACAGAGGCTATGACAGTGAAGCATTACGTCTTCAAATTAAAGACAAAGGGCTGTTCCTGTTATCCCAAGAAAAAGAATTCAACTCGGGGAAATGATGAAATGGATTGGTGTCTCTACAAATATCGCCATCTCGTTGAAAATGTGTTTGCAAGACTTAAGCATTTCAGAGCGATCGCCACGCGATATGACAAACTCAAACGAAATTTTGAAGGCTCTATCGCTCTGGCTTGCGCCTTTTTATGGTTACCTATGTGAAATGGCAACAGCCCCTAATTGTCGAAAATAATGAACCCAGATTTAAATCAATTACACCCTTATCCGTTTGAGAAGCTGAATCGCCTCAAACAAGGTATCATGCCGCCGGTCGATAAAACACATATCGCGCTGTCGATCGGTGAACCCAAGCACCCGACACCCCATTTAATTTCCGAAGCGTTGTTACAACATCTCGATGGCTTAGGACAATATCCCACGACCAAGGGCTTGCCTGAACTTCGCCAGACAATAGCTGACTGGCTAAGCCAAAGGTTTCAAATTCCAGCCGGAAAAATTGATGCTGACAACCAGGTTTTACCCGTCAGCGGTACCCGCGAAGCCTTATTCTCATTTGCTCAGTGCATCATTGACCGTACCACTCTGCCATTAGTTTTGATGCCTAATCCGTTCTATCAAATTTATGAAGGTGCAGCCTTGCTGGCTGGTGCTGAGCCATATTATTTAAATACCTTGGAACAAAACGGCTATTTGCCAGATTTCAAACATATTCCCGAAGCGGTCTGGCGTCGCTGTCAGTTACTTTATATCTGCTCGCCCGGCAATCCGACCGGAGCTGTGATTGACTTGGATACGTTGACCCATCTGATCGAACTGGCTGAACGTTATGATTTCGTGATTGCCTCAGATGAATGCTACAGTGAAATCTATCAGGATGAACACAACCCGCCGTCCGGTTTGCTGCAAGCGGCCTGGCAGGCCGGCAATGCTGATTTTAAACGCTGTGTCGTATTTCACAGCCTGTCCAAACGCTCGAATGCACCGGGCTTACGTTCCGGCTTTATCGCCGGTGATGCCGCGATTTTACAACGCTATTTTCAATACCGGACTTATCAGGGCTGCGCCATGCCGCTTCCCACCCAAAAAGCCAGTATCGCCGCTTGGCGAGATGAATCTCATGTGCAACACAACCGGCAGCAGTACCGAGAAAAATTCACTGCCTTTATCGACATTTTGTCACCGATTTGTCAAATCACACAACCGCCCGCCAGTTTTTATGTCTGGCTGAAAACACCGATTGACGAGACTGAATTTGCCAGACAGCTGTTTGCCCGTCAGAATATAACGGTTTTGCCGGGCAGTTTTCTGTCCCGCCAGGCAGATGGGCTGAATCCAGGACAAAACCATGTGCGCATCGCGCTGGTTTCAAGCCTAGAAGATTGTATTGACGCGGCGCACCGGATTAAAGATTTTCTCTGTACACTACACAAAATATGAATATCATGTCAGCTTTTGATGCTTAATTGATGGAAATCGTAGGATGGGTTTCGCTTACCGCTCCACCCATCCTACGTTTTTGTTTGTGTCGTGTATAGAGAGTATAGAAAATAAAATTTTATTAACACGCTAATGAGAAGCTATGTCACAACTAGAAAAGATTATTAACGAAGCATTTGAGAACCGTGCCAACATCACACCGACAACGGTTACACCTGAAATCAAGGACGCCGTTGAAGACGCCATTAACCAGCTCGATAACGGCTCGGCTCGCGTGGCCAAAAAGGTCGATGGTGAATGGGTGGTCAACCAATGGTTGAAAAAAGCGGTTTTATTGTCTTTCCGTGTCAATGAAAACCGGGTGATGGATGGCGGCGTTAATCGTTATTACGATAAGGTTGAAACCAAATTCGCCACCTATACGCCGGATGACTTCGCCAAAGCCGGTGTCCGCGTCGTGCCGAATGCCAACGCGCGGCATGGTTCTTATATTGCACCGGGCGCAGTGCTAATGCCGTCTTATGTCAATATTGGCGCCTATGTCGATAGTGGCACCATGGTTGACACCTGGGTCACGGTCGGCTCTTGTGCCCAAATTGGTAAAAACGTGCATTTATCCGGCGGCGTCGGTATCGGTGGCGTTTTAGAGCCGCTGCAGGCTGGCCCGACCATCATCGAAGACAATTGCTTTATCGGCGCGCGTTCTGAAATTGTTGAAGGTGTTGTGGTTGAAGAAGGCTCGGTTATCTCCATGGGTGTTTTCATTGGCCAGAGCACTAAAATTTTCAACCGTATGACTGGCGAAATAATCTATGGCCGGGTTCCTGCTGGTTCTGTTGTGGTACCCGGCTCACTGCCTGCCAAAGACGGCTCTCACAGCCTGTATTGTGCCGTCATCATCAAACAGGTTGATGAAAAAACCCGCAGCAAAACCGGTATTAACGAGTTACTGCGCGACTAAACCTTATTTACCTGTGCTTAGCTTCGGCCAAGCACAGGCCACTGTTGAATCATCCTATTGCTGACTATCGTCTACACATTGGTCAATATCGTGTACTGTTTGATGTCGATTGAAATAAACATCAACTCCTTATTTTAAAAATCGGTCACGGCAGCCGTATTTATCCATAATCTATCATGACTGAACATATTTCAAGCAATGCCCTCATTTACGCTATTTTGTCCTTAAACAGCGAAATTGCTTTGCAAAAAGAATATCTTGACTCGCCTGACATCAGCATTGATGAGCGTGAAAACGAAGAAGAAATCCTGTCTGATTTAGAACAAGCCTTTATGGAATTTGTTGGACTCTACAAAAGTCGCTGTAAACAGGAAAAAAACCTTCCCGGTATTGATGAACTCTTAACCAGCCAACTGTAACCATGCTTAAACTTTACGGAATAAAAAACTGCGATACCGTCAAAAAAGCCCGCCAATGGCTGGCGCAACATGAGCTGCCTTATGTATTTCATGATTATCGAACAGATGGCCTGGACATGGCCTTACTGGAATCATTTGAACAGCAATTAGGCTGGGAAAACATGCTCAACAAACGCAGCACCAGCTGGCGCCAGTTAAGTGATGCGCAAAAAACTGATCTGGATCGCAGCAAGTCCTTACAGCTGATGCTGGAAACGCCAACCCTGATTAAACGCCCGATTTTAGATACCGGAAGCGCATTGCTGATCGGCTTCAATGACAAACAATACCAACAGACCTTATTATGAGCGATACTCTGGATTTACTCATCGATTTAATCCGCCGCGAATCGGTCACACCCGAAGATGCCGGCTGTCAGGATATGATCAGCCAACGTCTGGCACCATTAGGGTTCAACTGTGAGCATCTGGATTTTGAAGACACCCGCAACATCTGGCTCAAACGCGGTGGGCAAGCTCCCTTGTTTTGTTTTTTAGGTCATACCGACGTTGTCCCACCCGGCCCCCTGGAAGACTGGCAATCGCCCCCGTTTGAGCCGACCCTGCGCGACGGCAGGCTTTACGGCCGGGGTACAGCCGATATGAAAGGCAGCATCGCCTGCTTTATCACTGCATTGGAACGTTTTATACAACAGCACCCCAAGCACAAAGGTGCAATCGCTTTAATGTTGACCAGTGATGAAGAAGGCATAGCGACCCACGGCGTCGTCAAGGTCGTTGATGTGCTGGAAAAACGTGGCGAAAAAATCGACTGGTGTCTGGTGGGCGAGCCATCTAGCGACCAAAAACTGGCGGATGTGATTCGCGTGGGTCGCCGCGGCTCACTGTGCGCCAAAATCACGGTCAAGGGCATTCAGGGCCATGTTGCCTACCCTGATATTGCTGACAACCCGATTCACCGTTTTGCACCGGCATTAACAGCCCTGGTCGAAGAAGTCTGGGATCAAGGTAATGATTTTTTTCCACCAACCAGCTTGCAGGTATCCAATATTCACGCCGGCACCGGCGCAGAAAATATCATTCCCGGCCAATTGGAAGCGCAATTTAATCTACGTTTTTCGACCGAACTGGATGAGCAGACCATCAAACAACGTACTCATGCTCTACTCGACGGTTTCGATCTGGATTATCACATCGACTGGCGTTTGTCCGGCAATCCATTTTTGACTACCGAACGTACTTTGATTGACGCCACCCATAAGGCTATTAAAAAAATTACCGGCTACGAGCCGATTGACGATACCGGTGGCGGCACATCCGACGGCCGCTTTATCGCCCCAACCGGCGCACAGGTTTTAGAACTCGGGCCGATTAACGACAGCATTCATAAAGTCAATGAATATGTCAATCTGGAGGATTTGGAAACTTTAAGCAAAATTTACCAGCAAATACTGGTTGAATTACTCACTTAAATCACGGATTCGGGTAAAAGTGTGCCCGAGCGAGGATTTAGGTTTAAAATAGTCTTTAAACCCTTGCATTTTCTTAAATAACATTGCCTTTTAACTGGACTCATTTATTCAATGCGCACATCTCAATTTCCACTCAATACTGTTAAAGAAGTTCCTTCCGATGCTGAAATCATCAGCCATAAACTGATGATTCGTGCCGGCCTGATCCGAAAACTGGCCGCAGGCCTTTACACCTGGCTGCCGTTGGGATTACGTGTGTTACGCAAGGTGGAACGCATCACCCGGGAAGAAATGGAAAAAACCGGCGCCCTGGAAGTCTTGATGCCGCTGCTTCAACCCGCTGAACTATGGCAAGAAACGGGGCGTTGGGAGCAATACGGCCCGGAACTGGCACGGTTGAAAGACCGACACGAACGCGACTTCTGTTTAGGGCCGACACATGAAGAAATCATCACCGATCTGGCCCGTAACGAGCTGAAAAGCTACAAACAACTGCCGATTACCTATTATCAGATTCAAACCAAAATTCGTGATGAAATTCGACCGCGCTTTGGCGTGATGCGCTCGCGCGAATTTATCATGAAAGATGCCTATTCCTTCCATTTAGACCAGGCATCATTGCAACACACTTACGAGCAGATGTATCAGGCCTACAGCAATATATTCAGTCGTTTTGGCCTTAAATTTCGTGCCGTGGTGGCCGACTCAGGTTCCATAGGCGGCGCTGTTTCGCATGAGTTTCATGTTTTGGCCGACTCCGGTGAAGATGCTATCGCTTTTTCTGACCAAAGTGATTATGCCGCTAATGTCGAAAAAGCCGAAGCCTTAAAACCAGATACCCCACGCCCTGCACCTTCCAAACCGCTGGAAAAAGTCGCAACACCCGAGCAACATACCATTGAGGAAGTTTGCGCCTTTTTCAAGACTACCCCAGATCAATGCCTGAAAACCCTGATCGTGCGCGGCGAAAACGATGCTCTGGTCGCTTTGTTGTTACGCGGCGATCATGAACTCAACCCATTAAAGGCAGAAAAACTCGAGGGTGTGTTGTCACCTTTACAATTTGCCAGCGATGAAGAAATCCAGCAGACCATCGGTTGCAAGCCGGGCTCTATCGGCCCATTAGGTCTAAATATCAAAATCATTCCCGACCACAGCGTTGCAGCGATGCCCGATTTTATTTGCGGCGCTAATGAAGACGGCTTTCATTATCAAGGTGTTAACTGGGAACGGGATTTACCTTTACCGGAAACGGCCGATTTGCGCCTGGTTGTCGAAGGCGACCCCAGCCCCGATGGCAAAGGTAAACTGACCATCGCCCGCGGGATTGAGGTTGGTCATATTTTCCAATTAGGCGATAAATACAGCAAAGCGATGAATGCCTCCGTCACTAATGAAGCCGGCAAAAACCAGATCATGATTATGGGTTGTTATGGCATCGGCATCTCCCGTGTCGTTGCAGCCGCCATCGAACAAGGTCATGACGACAAAGGCATCATCTGGCCACAGGAGCTGGCACCCTTTCAGGTGGCGTTATGTCCATTGAATATGCATAAATCCGATCGTCTGCGCGATGTCGCTGAGAATATCTATCAGCAATTGCTCAATGCCGGTATTGAGGTACTGTTTGATGACCGTAAAGTCCGGGCGGGCTTTATGTTTTCTGATATGGAACTGATCGGCATACCCCACCGAATTGTCATTGGCGACCGGGGACTGGATAAAGGCATGGCAGAATACCGTGCCCGAACTGACAACGAAAACCAGGAGATTCCGCTGGATCAGGTGGTTGATTTTGTCATTAACAAAATAAAAAACTAAGTTTTAACCCAGCTTTGCCACAGCACATCGTAAAACTTTGATGAAAATGGCAAGACTGGGTTAATGTTCAAAATATAATGTAGGCGCTGACAAATCATCCTTGATTTGTCAGCATTATTAAACTAAATCAATCCGCAACAGGAAGACCGCTAGGCACTCGCATGGGTGTATTCATCCGTAAATCAACAGCCGCTGGATCAGTTAATGCATGTAAGAAGTCCATTAAATATCCAAATTGTTTTTCTGACAAATGCTTTTCATCCAATTCATTCGCATCAGCAATATCATCAACTCGCTGCTGATCATCCATCACAATAAAATCGATAGCATCTAAATCTGGTCTTGAGGGTAAAACAGCCTGTGAACGATCATACTCTAATAGAGATGTTTCAGGATCCAAGTGATGTCGCACCATCGCTTCTAAAGTATTAAAAGCGCCGTCATGACCATAAGGTGCTATCAACGCAATATTACTCAATGTGGGAGTTCTGAATTTAAACCGGTCTTCAGTATCTCCAGTCACACGCTCACGACCAAAGTCACTGTGCCCATCAAACCCATCACCTTTACCCGGCCCGATTTGAGGCATGGCAATGGCATGAAAATCGTGATCCGTTTGAAAAGGTCCGCTATGGCAACTGGCACAATTTGCTTTTTTACGACTGTAAAAAATCTTCATCCCTTTTTTTGCCGATTTGCTCAAAGCTTTTTTATCCCCTTTTAAAAAACGTAAAAAAGGACTGTTATCAAAACGCCAGGCGTCAGCTTCAAAAGCTGCTATGGCATTTGCCGCCTGTACATACGTTATATCTGAGGCCTGAGTTACCTCATCAGGAAAAGCGGCTTTAAACAAATCAACATATTCAGGAATATTTCTCAGTCTATTAGCAATAATTTCCCAAACGGCCGGAAAATCACTCGCCGCTGCCGCATCGGCCTGCATATTTTCACCCACCTGGCCCGCCATTTCTTCGGCAGATGTTACAGGAAACATTGCTTGCGCAGCTAAGACATTATCCAAACCCATCGGTAAATCATCACCCGCTGGGCTATCAAATCCTGAAGGATGAGAAGGATTAACTTCTAACCGTCCATCATAAAACATCCTGCTAAATTCTCTCGCCCCCAGATTGAAAACAGGTGGCGCATTTCTCGGTACTCTTGCATGAATAGCATTATCACCTACCCCAGTATGGCGAGCCATACCCAATCCCTGACCACCTTCACCGACAGGCAAAGAAAGACCATCTCCCGTATCAGTTAAAGTATGATGACAAGTCGCGCAAGAAATATTCTGATTCCCACTTAATACCTTATCAAAAAACAGCAATTTACCCAGTTCAACCTTGTGCTTATTCGGCATCCCGTTATTGTAATAATCACTGTTTTCGGGTGCAGCCGGCAACATTCTTGAATGTGAATTTTTCGAATGAGCATAAGCCTCAAAAGAAAATAATAAAGCTCCGCCAGATAGTAACAGAACCGCATATTGTTTTAATTTTAATTTTTTTTTCATGTTTTCCTCATAGTAAGTTTAAAAACCATCTTCCTAATCAAATAGCAATCAAAAAACATGCCAATATCACCAAGAAACAGAATGCCTGCCTTCCTCGGCACAGAAAATAAGATAGTTTGGTCGTGGGAACTTTCTCAACCCCTGATAACTCAAAGTCTGCTTCTCTGTGCAATACATGGAATCAAGTTAAACACAATATATGCTTACTAATAACAAGGAATTAACATGCAAGATTCAATAAAAAAACTATGTTATTTAACGCATAATAATTGTGTTAAATAACATAGTTTTTTTATTGGTGCATGACAAAAAATTGTAAGAGCCGGGCAAGTCATTGAAAATATAAACCTTCTATCGCATGGATGCGATAGAGAGCTACATGGATGTATTGACGCGTGTTTAATATTTTCAATGACTTGCCCGGTTCCCAACGGAAATTCTGATTTTTTGTCGTGTACAGAGAGTTTTTTAACCACCCACTGCTCGGAAGTTTATTCGGAATGTTCTTTGATCAGATAGAAAACTATTCTGACAATCATCGACCCTCTAGGATTTCTATCATCAGTAAGACTCAATTTTTCACCATTGGCAATCCAGCCTTTTTCCAAGCGGTCATGTGTCCAGCCAAATAATCAATATGTTCGAAGCCGATCAACCATAAACCGAATTTAGCAATCCCAGCGCGCGGGCCGTGTTCGCAGTAAATCACCAAAGGTTGACTTTTATCGACTGTATTGAGCTTATCTGTAGTCAACACCGACCAGAACGGTACATGAAGGGCACCCGGCACATGACCGGACGTGAACTCAACCCCAGAACGGACATCGACAATAACAGGGGCTTTATCCTGTTGAATCAATGCTAACAATTGTTGCTGCTGCATATAGCCCTCGCCTGTTGACTGACATGCCGATAATAAAATACTCAACCCTAAAATGATTACTATTCTCATTCTGTATATCCCGATTTATCACCTCATACCGCAGCCAAAACCGGTACGGCTTTCAACAGTTTTTGGGTATAAGGATGCTGTGGCGCCATCAACACCTGTTTGGCAGGCCCCATTTCGACAATTTTACCCTGATACATCACGGCAACCTCATCGGCAATTTCACCTACCACGGCCAAATCATGGGTGATAAATAAATAGCTCAAGCGTTGTCGTTGTTGCAAATCTTTCAATAATTGTAAAATCTGCGCCTGTACCGATACATCCAATGCACTGGTGGGTTCGTCGCAGATAATTAATTTGGGATTGACCGCCAATGCTCTGGCGATACAGATGCGCTGGCGCTGACCGCCGGAAAATTCATGTGGATAACGCATGGCGCTAGATGCCGGAAGTTCAACCTGTTTTAATAATTGCAAAACCTTCTGTCGCCGCTGTTCGGCATTGATTTCAGGCCGCAACGCTTTCAGGCCTTCGGCGATGATGTCGGCAATCAACATACGCGGATTCATCGCCGCAAACGGATCCTGAAAAATCATTTGTATTTCGGCACGTTTTTTACGCAATGCTTCACCACTGAGCTGTCCTAAATCAATCCCATCAAACCAGACCTGCCCGCCACTGGCCGGCACCAAGTTCAATAACGCCTTGCCCAAGGTGGTTTTGCCGCACCCCGATTCGCCAACCAACGCCAACGTTTTTCCCTGTTGTAACGAAAAACTGACACCATCGACCGCACGCACATGATCGACCACGCGCTTGAATAATCCTTTGCGTATGGGATACCAAACTTTAAAGTCATTGACCTGCAATAACGGTGCAGAAGGCATCGCGGTTTTATCCTGGCAATGCCGCATCTCCGGCAATGCCGCTAACAATTTCCGACTATAGGGATGTTTGGGCTGTTTAAAAAATTCAGCGCGGGTCGCAGTTTCGACAAGAACCCCCTTCTCCATCACCGCGATTCGGTCGGCCATATTGGAAACCAGCGCCAAATCATGACTTATCAGCCACAAAGCCATGCCGGTCTGTTGTTGAATTTTTTTTAGCAAAGCGAGTACTTGTGCTTGAATTGTCACATCCAGTGCCGTCGTCGGCTCATCGGCAATCAGCAGTTCAGGGCGTCCAGCCAGCGCTATGGCAATCATCACCCGTTGCCGTTGGCCGCCGGAAAGCTGATGTGGGTATTCCCTCATGCGGCGCTGAGGATTCGGAATTTCAACCTGTTGCAATAACTCCAGTACGCGCCGCTCGATGTCTGCCGGCTTGAGACTGAAATGCAAGCGAATCACTTCGGCAATTTGTGCACCAATCGTCATGACCGGATTCAACGACGACATCGGATCCTGAAAAATCAAACCAATACGGCGACCGCGCCAGCGGCAAAATTCAATTTCCGGAATCGTCAGCAGATTCTGGCCATTTAATGCAATGCTATCGGCCTGAATGTTGGCATTGTTGGGCAAAAGCCGCAAGACGGATAATGCGGTAATGGATTTTCCAGACCCCGACTCGCCCACTAGGGCAAAGGTTTCCCCACCATAAATATCAAAATCAATTGCATCGACAACCGTGTCCTGCTGAAAGGAAACGCTTAAATTTTTGACCTGTAATAAAGGTTCAGCCATGTTCTGCCCTCCGTGGATCAAAGGCATTGCGCACCGTATCGGCAAATAAATTGGCCGCCAGCACCAGTGTAAACATAAACAAGAAGGCTGCCGACAATGACCACCAGACCACCGGGTCGCGTGCCATCTCAAGCCGAGCACCATTGATCATATTTCCCCAACTGTAGGTGGTTGGATCCACACCGATGTTGATATAGGACAATACTGCTTCGGCCAACACCAGTGAGCTGAAATCCAACACCACCGAAATCAGCACGATATGCATCACATTCGGCAGAATATGCCGGATCAAGATCGTCGGCCGAGTCACGCCCAACGATTCGGCCGCCTGTACAAATTCCATTTCCCGCAATTTAAGGGTTTCGGCGCGCAGCATTCGGCATAAGCCCGTCCAACTGGTAACACCTAAAATCAAGCATAAAAACAACAACCGCATATCGGCACGCACCAGTACGCTGGTGAATTGTTCGGCATGATTGGCCATATACACCTGTACCATCAAGATGGAGGCTGCAATCAATAACACCCCGGGGATTGAATTCAAGGTGGTATAGACAAACTGAATCACATCATCTACCCAGCCGCGAAAAAAACCGGCCATAATACCAAAACCGATAGCGAGCGGCAGCATCATCAAGGTCGTCAGTGTGCCGATGACAAGACCGGTACGGATACTTTTTAGGGTTTGGTAAAACACATCTTCACCCACCTTATCGGTACCCAGCACATGATACCAGTGCGACAAATAGGCCAGCATGTAAAACAGGCTGATAACCAAAAACAAAGTCAATAATGCCGCTTTGGTTGCAGGCCGGAAGGATTCAGCCAATTTTCTGCCACATATCATCCAGAAAATAAGATAAAGCAGCAGCGCTAACACCACACCTTTACCAAAACCTGTGGCGGCTTTGCTTAGAATATCCGGCCATTTTTCCTGCTCTGGATTGTTAAGATGGGCACCCCCATATTTCAACCGAGGATAATCCCATTTCTCCAGGCCATCTTCGCCAATAATCATTTCCTTGCTGTATAAATAGGCCGAAAATGGCGCCGAATAGGTTTTTTCCGACCGCTCGGTCAATGGCCTTGCAAAATGATCTAACAAACTGATGATGTCCTGTGTTTTGCTGTCTTTGTAATGCACCGAATCCAGCAGGCCGATACCGGCAAAACACAGCAAAACCACCAACGACACCATACCTGTCTTGCTTTGCGTAATTTTCGCTAGTGGCCGTTTGAAATGCGGTTTGCGCAGCATCAGCGTGATACTGACAGCTATAGCTAGCACTAGAATAAAGATCAAGCCATCTGTCCATAACACAATCATCGTCAAGACAACCTCACTCTAGGGTCTACCCAGGTATAGGAAATATCGGTCATCAGCAATCCTAAGATATACAACACCGAGCCTAAAAACACCATTGAGCGGACAATAGCAAAATCCTGCCGATTTATCGCATCGATGGTATAACTGCCCAACCCCGGTATGCTGAAAAATGATTCCATAATTAGGCTGCCCATAAATAGCAAGGGCAACACCACCACAACGCCGGTCAAAATTGGAATCATGGCATTTTTCAACACATGACGAAACAAGACCTGCACCTCGCTCAGGCCTTTAGCGCGGGCGGTGCGCACATAGTCTTTTTCCACTTCTTCCAAAAACAAGGTTCGATACCAGCGTGCCCCCGCACCGAGCCCTGAAATCACACTGATGATGATCGGTAATATCAAAAATTTTATAGCCGAAAAGCCACTGTCATAACCGGAAATAGGCACTAGCTTGAGAATTTTGCCGATAAAAAACTGCCCGCCGATAATATAAAACAAAGATGAAATCGACATCAGAATGACACATAACACAATCGTGCCGAGTTCTAAATAACTGTTCCTGAACAACACCATCATCAACGCCACCGTGATATTGACCAGCAACCCCACAATCAAGGATGGCAACGCGAGTGCCAGCGAAGGCCACATGCGTTCTGAAATATCATGACCAATATTTCGGCCGCTGTCGGAAATACCAAAATCAAATAAAAACAGGCCGATGGATTTTTGATAAAAAATCGTCTGCCGCAGTTTTTCGAGGCCACTCTGTTCTGCATTCCAGAGCAATGGCAAATCATAGCCATGCTGATGTTTCCAATTATTGATGGCCTGTTCTGTCACATGTTTCTGCCCCAATTGCATGCGGGCCATATCGTCAGGACTGTTGACTACAAAAAATAAAACAAAGGTCAGAATGTTGACCGCGAGCAATAACGGGATAGCGTAAGCCACACGGCGAATAATATATTGAATCATACAATGGTCTCCTGCAAACGACGCCGATAAGCGCGTATCGCCGGATAAACAGAAATGGCCAATAACACAAAAATAAGCACCAATGGCCAAAAAACCGGCTGATTCCATTGGTAACGTTTTTGTTTGCGTAGATCAGCTTCGATACGGGTATATTTCAGCCGATTATTCGCCATCAAATTGGGCTTGATGTTTTTATACCAGCTATGAAACAAGCTGAAGCTTTTTGGATTCACGCCAAACACCCAGGGCGCATCGCGCCTTAGAATCTGCTGCATCTGCTGAATAATGGCCAACCTTTCTGGACTATTGTCCATGTTACGCATTTTCTCAAACAAACGGTCATAGTCGGGGTTTTCATAATTCACCGCATTTTCACCGCCATTTTTAGCCTTGCTGTTCGGGCCATATAATAAGAAAAAGAAATTTTCAGGATCAGGATAATCTGCATTCCACCCCCAGATAAATAATTGCCCAGAACCCTGACGCATTTTCTGTTGAAACCGATTGTAATCGGTCGCCCGAATAATCAATTTAATCCCTAATTTTGCAAATTGCTTACGAAACCAGTTCATTCGCGGCCGCTCATCAACACTAGCCGAGGCTGTATCAAAATAAAGTGTTAAGGCTTCGCCGGTGACAGGGTCGATACCGTTTGGATAACCTGCTTCCGCTAATAACTGCCTGGCCACGGCAATCGACTTGCGTTTAGGTTTACCCTTCACCCAGTCATACACAAACGGGTTAATCCCGGCTTTGCCATCCTGATAGCCATAAATACCAGGGGGTAACACCCCTTGTGCCGGCACTCCGCGGCCATTCATAAAAATCGCGATATATTCTTCATAATTCACTGCAATTGAAATGGCCTGACGCAATTTTTGTTTTTGCTCGGAATAACCACCGATCACCTTATCTAGCATATTAAACCCTAGATAAAAAACTGAGGTCGTCACCGCCGTTTGTAACTGAATGCCTTTTTCCCGCATCATCGGCGTAAGCTTTGCATCACCTTCGCCAGTGAATTGCACCGCTTGGTCAAAACTATCCGAGGCGATGCCGGAAGCATCATAATAGCCTTGCAAAAACTTGTTCCAATAGGGAATATTTTCTTTTTCCAGTACATACATCACACGATCGATAAACGGTAACTTTTTACCCGCATCCGCCAATAACCCGTTTCGCTTATCACCAGCCTCGCCTACGATAGGATAAAACTCATCATGAAAGAGCGGATTTTTCTCCAGCACCATACGCCGGTTTGGGTTGTTTTCGGTGAGATAATATGGCCCTGTACCAACCGGGTACCAATCCAGCGTGATATTTTTGTCAATCAAGCCCGGCTGCGCATAAAAGGCATCAGCCTCCCACGGCATAGCGGCAAAAAACGGCATAGCCAACCAAAATTTAAACTGCGGATACTTACCTTTGATACGAATCCGATACTGGTAACGACCTGTCGCCTGAACCCCGTCTAACGGCATATCTTTTAACACCGTAATCGGCTGATCTTGCATTTTTTCAGCAAATTCGGCAAAACCGACAATATAGTTTTGCATCACCCCGGCGATGGGCGATTGAATCTTCGGGTAAGCCAGGCGTTTTATTTGATACACATAATCTTCTGCCACCAGCTCGCGGCTACCCCGCTGTTCAAAATCGCCCAGCACATCAATCCCATCGAGTTGTTCTGCATTTAAATGGTGATATAACAAGCGGCCCTTTTCATCGCGACTAAAGGCCGGATGTGGCTGAAACTGAATCCCGGGCTTAATACTAATCAGATAATCACTGTAGGCAACCTGCGCCGCATCTTTACCATCGATTATCTGCCCGAGCCGATTGTAGTATTTTACCGTCAGCATCTTTTCAGCCGTCAAAGGAATCAGTTGATAGGGACGTTTTAAATAATGATATTGCAGTGGTGGCTCATAAATCTGCCCAATAAACGCATATTCATTTGAGCTGTAGGCTTTGGCCGGATCTAAATGTTTCGGCCGCTCTGCAAACGAAGAGTACAACACCGAAACACCTGGCTCAACTTTGCGATAAGGGTTATTTAACGGCGCCATCTCACAGCCCACTAAAAAAACCAGGACACTATAAAAAAAACAAACCTGACTACGCATTTTTACCGACAAAAAACTGGACATCATTTGATGGGTCATAGATACTGAACCCCCTATTCTAACAACAATTACATTGGGAGAGTCTAATGGGATTTATGCAAGGCAAAAAAGTCTTGATTGTGGGCCTGGCGAGCAATCGTTCTATCGCTTGGGGAATTGCACAAGCAATGCACCGAGAAGGTGCTGAACTGGCTTTTACCTACCAAAACGAAAAACTAAAAAGCCGGGTGGAAGACATGGCGGAAAAATGTAATTCCAACATCACCATTGAATTGGATGTCGGTAGCGACGAACAAATCATCAATGTCTTCAGCAAGCTCGGCAAACACTGGGATGGCCTGGACTGCATCGTGCATTCAGTCGCCTTCGCACCACGTGAAGCATTAGATGGTGATTATGTCGAGGCCACCACCCGCGAAAACTTCGCCATCGCACACGACATCAGCTCATACAGTTTCACGGCATTAGCCAAAGCTGGTCGTGATATGATGAAAGGCCGCAACGGTTCACTACTCACGTTATCTTATCTTGGCGCCGTTCGCGCAATTCCAAATTACAATGTCATGGGCGTTGCCAAAGCCAGCCTTGAAGCCAATGTGCGCTATATGGCCGCCGCATTAGGCCCTGAAGGCACCCGCGTCAATGCCGTTTCAGCCGGCCCAATCAAAACCCTCGCTTCCGCCGGCATTAACAACTTCAAATCCATGCTGAGCAAGGCCACAGACACCGCGCCCTTGCGCCGCAATGTCACCATCGAAGAAGTCGGCAACGTCGCCGCCTTCATGTGCTCAGATCTCGCTAGTGGCGTAACAGGTGAAATCACCTATGTAGACTGTGGTTACAATATTGCTGGATTGGCAGCCGGTTAACAAACATCATCTATTAGCCAATATTTTTAACGCCCGGATGAATTAAAATCCGGGCTTTTACACAAGCTATTTTATCTCTTAAAATGATAAACTTTGAATATTAGCGACTCACGTTTCAGGAAAATCAATGAAACTTAAATCCATCATTCTGCTCAGTAGCACTTTGTTCGTGACATCGGTTCCCATTATTGCTGCTGAAAAAAATACCGACTTGCAAAGCCTGAAACAGCAATTACTGACAGAATTACTTCAAAGTCCGCAACTCAAGAAAATCATTCGTGATGAAATTGTCGCTCAAGAAAAACAAAAAGCGCTGACTCGCATCCAAAAACGCCTAGAGAAAAAAAAACGACAACAGCAGCATCTCCATAAACACCTTCAGCCAGTCAACCCCAAACAAGATCATATTTATGGCAACCCCAATGCACCGATTAGCGTTATCGAGTATTCAGATTTTGAATGCCCTTATTGCCGGAAGATTCATCCGACCTTAAAACGCTTGGTTGATGACTCAAAAGGAACGATTAACTGGGTCTTCAGACACATGCCTGCCGACTTTCACCAACCTAATGCCCGACAGGAAGCTGAAGCGGCTGAATGTGCCGCAAATCTTGCAGGCAATGATGGCTTCTGGCGCTTTGCCGAAAAATTGTTTCAGCACCCCCGCCGAAACAAACAGTCTCATCAATACCTCATTCGTCAGGCTGCCAAGCGCAGTAATATCGATGCCGATGCGTTGATGAAGTGCCTTGAACAACGCCGTTTCAAAGAAAAAGTCGAAAAAAATATTGAAGAAACGAAACTGCTGAAACTGGTAGGTACACCTGCGAATATTTTGATACATCACCCATCCGGCAGGCTGATGCTGCGTCAAGGTGCAGCCTCATTACTCCGGCTGAGACTGGACATTGCACAACTATCCGCGCCAAACAAAAAACCCGGCCTTTAAAGAATTGCAGATTTATTCTGCGTTTCCTTAAAGAACCGGGCTTTTCGCGTCAAAAAATTCTGACTATTCTACAGCTTCACCACGGCGCATTGCCGCTTTACGCTCGACTTCCTGCTTAAGCTGTGCAGCGACTTGCTCAGCGCGGATTTTGGCGCGGATTTCGCGCTGTTGTTTGCGCATTTCCAGCATGTGTTGACGCATGATTTGTTGTGTATCCGATGGAGATGATTCGCCTTCCACCGCCCAAACATTACTTGCCGCCAGCATCACAGCCAGCATCATGATTAATTGTTTCATTTCAAAGCTCCTAAGGTTACTGAAAAAGTCGGAGGGGAAAACCCCTCCGAACTCAGCCAACTATCAAGACGGTCCAATAATAAAGTCCGAAACATTATTATCAAATGGCGGACGATCCAGCCGAATCTGCTTTGATGTACCATCATTATTTGGACGGCAATCAGGAACACCAAAACCATCAGAATAATAAAATTGTTCCCAACCAACATTACCCGGAACCACACCAGAGAATACAAATTCCCCAGAATCCGTCGTCAAGGCTGTCACAACAGAACTATTACTCCCCCACTGATTGAGTGTTAATGAAATTTCAGTATTTGCAAGGGGCTGAGCGTTCCAGTCATAAGCAGTACCTATGACTTCGCAGGTATCCTGACTTCCCAGATCAACCAGAACGATTTGATTGTTTTCAGCAACATACCCGAATACAGTCAAAAAACCAAACGAAGCATTACTAGCCCATACCCGAAATCTACCTAACGGAACCGTATTGAAAGTCGCTTGTCCATTGCTATCAGTCACCGCTTGTATGGTAGAACTTACGCCCGTGGCACTGTTGAAAAACTCGCTGATTAAATTAACCGTCTGATTGGCTACAGGGCTACCTTGATCTAGAACCGTCACCATCACGGTACCGCTTCCATTAACCCCAAAGTCCTGAAGGAAACCATCGGTACTCGGCATAACGGTCGACACATGGATTGATGTCCCTGAATTAGGATCATAGTTGGAAAGACTCAGTTGAGAGCTTAATGGCACCTCTATTGGGCCGTACGAAGTACTTCCGCCTAAATTTTGCAAACTGCTAGAGTCAGATGAATAAGCATTAATCGACGCCTGATCAGAGCTTACAATCAGATTGCTTACATTGTCTAGCAAAGCACCTTGTAATGGCCCCCAGACGACAGGAAGGTGGATATCATGCTGACACTGAAGACCATTTTCTCCAAATGGCAATGAGGCACAATTTCCTCCATTTCCAAGCTCACCTGCTCCGAATTGCAAATAAAGTTCTTCCCAATGATTCCAGGTTTGGCCATTGTGACTATATGAAACAGTTATCACTCCCTCAGTTCCATAATACCCTTCTCCACCACTCAGACAACCAGTCAAGTCGACATCGAAACGGTAGTAACCACTGCTATCGGTAAATACATCCTGAGTAGTGCCAGCACTACAATTATAATTATCATAACTCAGCCCTGTATCAGGCAGCGGATTACCATCAGTGCCATACAGCGTCCCTTCGATGGTCAATAGATAAGAACCAGGACTAACGGTAAACCATTGGCTGGCGGTTGAGGTATTTCCTTGTGTATCACTGGCTTCAATTATAATCTCACACCATTGACCAAAACCTTCAACACTGGATGGCGCGGTATAGACTGTATTAAAAACAGTCGGTGAAGCACCACTGCCCGAAGTTGTATCGAGAGTCCCATCATTGGTGTTCCAGCAGGTCTGGCTCCAGTTAATGCTGATATCACTGCCTTCCGGGTCGGTCACTGTGGCTTGAACACCGGTCGATTCACTAACCCTAAGATTCTGATTATCAATCATGAAATCACTGATAACCGGTGGATAGTTGATATCTGAAGATAGCGGCAACACGCCATCTGCACCAGCATCCAGATAATCCAGAAATGCACAGTTTTCAACATTCTGATTAGTTAAACAACTGCCTTGATCTTGCGGATTATCAAATACCGCTGCGTTGTTTACATTCTGACTTAAACTGTAAGTACCATCACCATCCCGCACCAGATAATACTTAGCGCCGGATAATTGTGTGTAAACGCGGATTTGTTCTGTCATTGTAGCTGTACTTTTCTTGACAGTCAGTCCGTCAATCGTGTTACCCTCAGTTGCAGGATCGTTACCATCACGATCACAAGCCCGCTCCGGAGAAGTGCCACTGTAGGTAACACCTTCAGCATACCAATCAAAAGCGCCCGCCAATGCCTCACCTGTAGTTTCGTCAACAAATTTGTATTTGAAACAAGAGTGAGTATTAACCGGTCGATCATAGTTCCACCAGGTAAAATGAGTCACATTTCCGCAGATCATTAACTGCCCATTACGGCTTTGTACAGTCCCCTGACCTTCTTCTATCCACAATCCTCGCTCTACATCGTAATACCATAAAGGTACGGTATCACCAGCTTGAAGACCAGAAGTGGCTGCCATACAAACTTCAGCCTCACCATTTAACTGGTGGATTTCATTGCCATTTTGATCGCGCAGATCAAATTCCATCATCCCGTATGTTTCCAGTGGTACAGGTGCGGAATTAGGGTCAGCATTTGCAGGCAAGGCCAAAAGATCACCACCGGGTGAAGAACTCAAATCTCCAGTCGGTTCAAGATAAGTGACCGTACCTGTCACCTGGGTTACACCATCCGGCAATGAACTCGGTGAAATCGTTAAAGACCCCACTGTTTGACCATTTTCCTGAATGGGAACACCCTGAGAAAGATCATCATCCTGAGTAATCTGGTCAGAAACTGGATCAAGATTAACAATTACATGATAGCTGGTAGTTCCGGGAATCAATATTGCTTTGGCATAGCCGCTGGAGTATCCACTCGCCTGGACTTGCACCGGAAAGAACTGATTCAGATTATCGCTGGTCAGTTCAGACATGCTGACACCAGTCGCTTCAAATCGGCCTGCGGGATCAGTTGATGTATTCACCGAGTTTAGGCCAATTTTAACTGCCGCGCTACTTAATGCCGCGCCACCACCATAAACTTCTCCACTGATGGTAAAGCAGGCATTATTAGGGTCATTTGGACAAGGATCTTGTTCATCCGGGATGCCATCGCCATCGCTGTCGGTAACCGCCACGAATATCTGGGCTGCAACATCATAAGAAAAGCGCGCCCGACGCGGTTGAAATTTAATGGTGACCTGACGTTGCTCCCCAGCGGCCAATGTTTCTCCATCCGCCAAAATATTGAAATAGGGCTGTCCGGCATCATCACCGTCAGAATTTTTTACAGTATGTGAAGCGTTTGTGACCAGCAAACGCAGCGGGCCTGTCAATGCCTCAGCAGAGGAATTAGTCAGCGTATTGACCGTGTAATAAACCCGTTCGCTGGTATCATAAAACCGGCTCCCTTTTACCACGCTTACGTCAGCCGCCGCTTCCCAACTGCCATTATCAAGCGCTATCGTAAAAGCTGTCGTCGATTGTGAAAACATCAGCAGTATAATACATAAGATACTAACAACAGAACCCAGTCCCGTATTGGTGCACCTCGTCCAACTTTTATTGTTTTTCATTATCATCTCCTCCCCGTTTGGGGTGTCAGGAATTTTTACGCCGTAACATTAATACTCCCAAGCCCAGTAATGCAAATACCCCAGGTTCTGGCACATTATTAGCCTGCATTTGTTCAGTAATCGTAATATTATCTATTTTAAGCCAGTCATCGCCACCTGCCATGTTTTCAAGACCAAACAGAATCTGTACATTTAACCCGGCAAAACTGGTGACATCAAATGGGCCGGCGCCAGCAATATCTATATCTATCAAGGGTCCAATGCCATCACCGATTTGAGCAAACCAATTATCACCTCCAGCAATGTCATCGAGTTGCACCATAAAATCAAAATCCAGCCACAGGGAATTACCTGCTGCAGACAGGGTTGGCATAGTAAAGTCCTGAAACATCGTTACCGCCCAACCAATACCAGTAATGAAGTCATAATTTGTACTCAGCTTGGCCTCTCCTCCGGTACCTTCTATCGTGAAAAAATCGGGCGTGGTCACGGCATTCATTTGTGACGCGGTATAATCGTCAATATAATCGACCTGCCCCGACCAGTTATCGAAATTACTGGAAAAATCGCCGTTTTGCAGCCCTGCCGCTGAAACGCCGCCCCCCGATAAAAGCCCGGCCACAACGGCCAGGGTACATATTTTATTCTTCAACATTATTTTTCCCCATATTAGAAACATGCAATATGATTCATAGCAATTCTTAAACCAAAAAAATAGAGTTTCTTTTAAATCAAAAACTTAATTAAGTTTACTTGGTAAACAGCGGAAAACAACACAAAACTGTAAAATTTACTGACATAATAGATTGGCTTTGTTGCAAAAAACAAAATACACCCCATATTGAGTGACATGGATAAGAAAAAGAAACCGCCCTACAAAGCAAACAACTGGTCAGCCTACAATCAGGCTCTGTTCAAACAGGGTATCGAGTAAGTCCGATGATGTATTCAGATATGGCTATCAAAGTCCCGCATTACAGTGCCTTAAGCCGGCGTCAACAAGCTCTGGATGTTCGGTTACCCCACTGGTAGCCGGACACTCCGGCATCTGGTTATCGATTCGACAGGGTTGAAAGTGCATGATGAAGATGAATGGAAAGTGCGTAAACACGGCGCAGGTAAGCGCCGCACCTGGCGAAAACTCCATGTAGCCGTTGATACACAAAGTCAAGAGGTCGTGGCTGTCGAGTTGACGACCAATAGTGTCGGTGATTCAGAAGTCTTACCGGGTCTATTAAAGCAATTAGATGAACAAGACGACAAAGGAGGGTTAAGTCTTTGAATTTTGATGCTCGAATTAAAAGGTGGGCTATATCGCAGATAACCCACCTCTATCAAAAGCTTTAGTGCTCATTTGTTTGTAATGCTTTTAATTCTTGTTGGATTTCTGGCTTCAAAAATCTTTTTAAACCACGGCCTAATTGTTTAGCCAGCAGATGTACCGCTTGATTTTTTTCAATAGCTTGCCAACTATCAGCCCCCCTATATTTTGCCAATGCTCTTCTGACCTGATCACATAAATAGCATTCTGTTCCTGCGGGCAAGGTTGCATGTAAGTCTCTGATTAAATGTGGAGTGATTTTGTTCATGATAGCCTCCTACTTGATTTGATAACGATACTGTCTGTCACATATAAATGACAGGTATTCAATCTATGCATTGAGCCAGAGAAAATCAAATAGTTTTAAATATTTATTGATCTAAATCAAAAAATACTTTTAAATCAGAGAGTTACAAAATAAAACAATTTTATTAATCTCTTTTAAAATCAATTGGTTATGGATAATTAAGTGTTTAGATTAAAGTTAGGTTGTGTAAAATAGCAATTTTACCTACGAAATAACCATGCCTATCCGAGTGACTATAGAGCTATCAGAAGAAGAATTGCAAATATTGGAAACGATTATTAAAAAGGGGAGTGACTGGCGAGAACGAGATCGAGCAATGACGATAAAACTTCTTCATGAAGGAATGAGTACAGCAGACATTGCAAAGCAACAAGGACATCATGTTGAATCGATCAGACGGCGTCGGCGCCGCTGGCTCAAAGAAGGCTTTGCCAGTTTACCCGAGAGTCCCCGTAGCGGAGCGCCCCAAAAAATTTCACTGGAAGCTCAGCAATTACTGTCGCAATGGGTTACAGAAGAAGCACTCACTTCACGGTATTTATCGCTAAATGCGCTAAATGTCAACCAACCTGTCGCATTTTTTGCAATAATTTACGAAATGAATTTTATTAAGCTGCTTGACATTCTGTTGTGTTGAAATTTTCCTTATCCGGATTAAGATAAACATGGCCAATGGGCGTTAAATTTCGTGTTTGTCGTCCATTCCATCGCTCTGGATTGTCTCTTTTTGCTTGCTCGATGACTCGTTTTCTTTTTTCGAGTACGGCGCTGTCTAAGCCGTTATGGCGTTGGTTGGGTGTTACAAACTTGAGCGCACTGTGTTGATGTTCATTGTTGAACCAACAAACGAAAGCTTCAACCCAGTTCCTGGCTTCGCTTAATGTTTTAAAAGGGTTTTCTGGAAAGGTATGATGATATTTGACTGTTTTAAATAACGATTCTGAATAAGGATTATCATTACTGACACGAGGTCTGCTGAACGACGTGGCAATGTCTAAATCGACCAATTTGGCCCTTAATGTTGCGCCTTTCATCGGACTGCCGTTGTCAGAATGTATCACCAATTGCTTTTTGTCGATGTTTTCCCGGCGAGCGATATCTTCGATCAAATCAGCAGCGTGTGCGCTTGATTCGGCATCATGAACTTGCCAGCCTACGATTTTCCGACTATAGATGTCCATCACCATGTAGAGGTAAAAATACTGCCCTTTGACGGGGCTTAATAAATACGTAATATCCCACGAGTAGATTTGATTGGCCTGTGTGGCTTTGAGTGACTGCGGTTTATTATGCTGACCTGCGGCTCCTTTAGCTCTGTGCTTAAGCTGGTTGTGGGCTTTCATGACACGATAAAGGTTGATTCTGATGCGAGATAGCAGCCCAAATCCAATAACCTCGGAACGATTTGATGCGGCGTTAAAGCGCTGTATTCCGGTTTATTAATCACGGTGATGATTTCTTGCTTGATGGCCTCGGATAATTGATTGTGCACAGGCGCTGTATTGTGCAGTCGTAGGTCTTCTGAGAGTCCTTCTCCCCGGTTCCAACGCTGATAGGTTCGAGCTGATATACCCACCAGTTCACAGGCTAATTTCTGCCGCGCTCCATTGTCAACGGCTTCATCAATGAGTGCGCTGTAGTGTTGGCGATCTGAGTAGGCGATTAATCGGCCGCCTTTTCCCCCAGATCGCTTGGCACTTTTTGATAACACCAGTAAAGCCGCTGTTTCTGATAACGCTTTCTCTTTGCGGTTTAGCTCCTTATGCAAACGCTTGTTTTCTTGTTTGAGTTTTGTTTGCGCCTGTTTATATACGGATTCTGTTGATTTAGATTCTGACAAAAAATTCCGCTTTCCAGGTATTTAGATGATGTAAGTAGATGCCTTGTTCACGACAATAGGCGCTAGCCTGATCATCGGTGAGATGATGACAATGAACAATGGCTTCAAAACGTTCTACTGTATTCCAATCTTGAGGGCTTTTTTCTTTTGACATGTTTGACTCTGTTTTTCGAGTTGATTTTTCTTAGCTAACCGAATCCATTTTTGAAGTGTGGAGTAACCCACACCTAAAGTAACTGCAATTTGCTTTAGCGATTGTTCTGGTCTTCTGGATAATGCTTTTTCTACTGATTGTACTTTAAATTCTTGGCTAAATACGAGCAAAGCAAGAGATTGAGCAATTAATTGAACGTGCTCAAAAAGGTGAGATTGAGTTGGCCTATGTCGATGAAGCCGGATTTATGCCGCAACCACCGAATCGTTCAGCCTGGACTAAACAAGGTGAAACACATTGTGTCACGGCCAAACGAGGCCAGCGACTTAATTTAATAGGGGCTATGTTTTCATCCGGTAAACTCATGTTGGCAAAGCTTTGGAGAAGTGTTACCGGATTGTTTTTCTTTGCTTTTTGATGGCGGTGATTAAAACAATACGCAAACCCTTGGTAGTGATTTTAGATAATGCTTCGATTCACACCAGCAAAAACTCGCTCCCTATTGGGAATTGCTGAAAGAGGAAGGCATGGAATTTTACTTTTTGCCCCCTTATTCGCCAGAGCTGAACCGAATTGAAATGCTGTGGCGTAAAATAAAATATGAATGGTTGCCCTTTAAACAAATGGAGCCTGAGGAATTAGAAAATGAAATCGATAAAATTCATAAGGGATTTAGCTCGGAATACAACTTAACTTTTTGCTAACCACTTATAGCAACAAAGCCCAATATTTAGATTGCTCAAACAAATGAAAAAATTAATCATCTTAATTGAGGTTGTGTTTCTTGTTATAGGCTGTAATGATAGCGCTAATTCACCCGTTCAACAGATCAGCTCGATAAACCCAAAGAGTGAAGGCCACACCATATCCTCGGACAACACGTATGATTATTTATCAAGAGAACGTATAAAACCATCAAACATTCAAGAACTTAAGAGTAGACTAAAGCGATTAAATATCAGGGTAGAAAAAGTCGAGGAATACGGTAAAGAAAAGATGGAAACCGTGTTCTATGAAAAATATGAGCCCATTAAGAATATCATGGTCGAGGATAGGGAAAGGTTCAGGAAAATGATTGAAGATGCAATTAATGCAAACCACCTTGCCTATAATCATAAAAATATTATGAAGCTTTTTCCTGCAGTCAGAAAAGAGGACTTTAAAAATACTGGAAAATTACTTTATCAGGCAGATTTTGATATTTTTATCAATAACATCCTGATTAGAACACACTTGTCACCTGTGACGCCGGAACATTTCAGCTATTTTATAAATGATTTTAAAAATGGTGATCTATAAAAGTAAGTGCTTAGAAAAAATTTCGGATCAAACCTGAGTTCGGAATAAACAAATACATAGTACGGCTATCCTTAGGGATTAGAATATAACCCCTCTTTTGCGTGGATGCCCCCAAACATTGATGGACGTTATCGTACCATTCAGGCATAAAAAAACCAGCTACAATGCTGGCTTCAGGACTTTCTTGGACGTTGGTGGATGCTGAGATGGTGGCGGCACCGGGGATCGAACCTGGGACCTCGGGGTTATGAATCCCGCGCTCTAACCGGACTGAGCTATGCCGCCAATATAGAACCTTCAAAAAGAAGTACGCTCTCGATGAGAGAGCGCGTATTATAGGTAGTAATCGTTTTAGTGTCAAACATTAAATCGAAAGTGAATGACATCGCCATCCTGAACGATATAGTCCTTACCTTCCAGCCGCCATTTTCCGGCATCTTTTGCGCCTTGCTCCCCCTTAAAGGCCACAAAGTCTTCATAGGCGATAACTTCGGCGCGAATAAAGCCTTTTTCAAAATCGGTATGAATCACGCCAGCCGCTTGCGGTGCCGAAGCACCCTTCGGAATGGTCCAAGCGCGAACTTCTTTCACACCTGCCGTAAAATAGGTGGAAAGATCAAGTAAATCATAGGCGGCACGAATAACGCGATCTAAGCCTGGCTCTTCCAAGCCTAAATCATCCAGAAATTCTTTTTTTTCACTCTCTTCAAGCTGAACGATCTCGGCTTCGATAGCGGCACAAACCGGAACAATTTGGGCATTTTCTTGTTTGGCTAACTGACTGACTTGATCCAGCATAGGGTTATTCTCAAAGCCGTCGTCTTGCACATTGGCCACATATAATACGGGTTTGAGGGTAATCAGACAGAGCTCTTTAAGCAGCTCTTGTTCATCCTCTGTTAGCTCCATTGTTCGAACCGGTAAGCCCTGATCTAAGTGCTTGGATACTTTTTCCAACACATTTTTTCTGGCTAATTCATCTTTGTTGCCTGATTTTGATGCTTTAGCCGCACGTTGTAAGGCTTTTTCGACTGTATTCATATCAGCTAAAGCAAGTTCGGTATTGATCACATCAATATCACCAATAGGGTCAATCTTACCAGCCACATGAACAACGTTATCATCTTCAAAACAGCGCACAACATGGATAATGGCATCGGTTTCGCGGATATTCCCCAGAAATTGGTTACCCAACCCCTCGCCTTTAGATGCGCCAGCAACTAACCCTGCAATATCAACAAATTCGATTGTGGTCGGTAGAACCCTTTCCGGATTCACGATTTCCGCTAGTTTATCCATGCGCGGATCGGGTACAGGAACGACACCGACATTGGGGTCAATCGTACAAAAAGGGTAATTTTCCGCGGCGATAGTCGCTTTGGTCAAAGCATTAAACAAAGTGGATTTCCCAACATTGGGTAATCCCACTATTCCACAATGAAGTGCCATAGATTTCTCTTGAGTTTACGTTAGATAGGAGAGCGATTGATTCAACTATTATGTCGCCCATAACAGTGGACTGAATCAAAAATAAAGCGGCATTATAACAGGCGTTTAAAGTTTTTATAAAACAGTAACGCCATTGAACGAATACCTGGAGTGCGACATAATCACTATTTGAGATAAAGAGGAAACGGGGATATGTCATGAAAACTTTTTCAATCATTTTTTTAATGCTATTCAGCCTGGCCACCCAGGCCACATGCCAGAAAGATCGCGTGCGGGTCCAAGTATTGGGCTCAGGTGGTCCTGAGCTGACAGATCAGCGCGCATCGACCAGTTATTTAATCTGGCTGGATGATAAGGGAATTATCTTGCTGGATACCGGCACAGGCTCCATGCTCAATTATGAAAAAAGTAATGCCAACCCGAATGATCTAAGTGTTGTGTTGTTTTCTCATTTGCATGTCGATCACAGTGCCGAACTGCCGGCCCTAATAAAAGGATTTTATTTCACAGGCCGTCATCGTGATCTTGCTGTGTTTGGGCCCACCGGAAATTCCTTATTACCTGCTACCGATAAATTTATTGAGCGACTCTTTTCCTCCACAGGTCTTTATCCTTATTTAAATGCATACATAGATTCATCAAGCCAAGCTAGCTATCATATCAAGGTAAGAAATGTTGATGTCACCAAGAAACAGGTACGCTTTGTCTATCGCAATGCTCAAATGGCATTATCCGCAGTTCCTGTTCATCATGGGCCCTTACCCGCATTAGCCTGGAAGATTGATATAGCCGGTTGTAAACTGGTCTTTTCAGGTGATATGAACAACCAGTTCCATACCTTGGCAGGACTAGCCCAACATGCCAATTTATTGATTGCACATCATGCCATTCCTGAACAGGCTCAAGGTGTTGCGCGCCAATTACACATGCCACCTTCTGAAATAGGTCGAATTGCTGCTGAAGCCAAGGTTAAAAAACTGGTTTTATCTCATCGGATGACGCGCACTTTTGGCCAGGAAGTAAAAACCCGAAAACAGATCGCAAAAGAATATTCAGGGACTGTTTTATTTGCTAATGATATGGATATATTTCATCCAGGATATTGACAAATCAGGCAAAGTAGACTTGTTTTTTAATGAATTAAGAGAGATACTCAAATTCTCTATAAATAAAATAATAAAACTATATGAGGAGGTCAGTATGTTTAATTCAAAACAAGATTTTCTGAATAACATAAAAGATACAACCCCAGCACTCGAGCTCATTCTATTAGCGATGTTTATTACTGTGCTGGTTATTATTTATTTTTTACAAAAAAGCCGTAAACGGCATAAACGGATAAAACAGGATTACGATACACTCGCGCTGGCACGGGACCTCAAATGCGATACCCGTGACCCGCAAAACCTTTTAAAAGTCGGTTTGCCTAAACTTCATGTCAAAGAAGACAGTGTTGATATTATTGCCGGGGAAGTCAAAGCGATTGTTGCCTTTATCATTATTATTCTAGTTGGCTACCTGGCACTGGCTGTTTATATGCATCAGCAACAACTTGATGAAATCGCAATGGCTTCGATTGCATTTGCGCTTATCGGTTCCTTGTTTCTGGTTTTGTCATTACGCAAACTGAAACACGGCCGTCACGCATTGGAAACGCTCAAACAACATGTCGATGCACATGAAAAAACCTTTTCTACCAAAACACCATCGCCTGACACTAAAACCTCAGAAAACGACTCTGGCATACCTTCCATTACACGGTGTTATCGTAAACCATTGCATGAACTTATTGAAATTGCCGAAATGTTTGGCGAAGTCGTGCCACAGGATAGCGCCTTGAAACGCCATTTCATGACACAATTATTAGCTGAGACAGAAGCATTGCTTGAACCGAGACCGACCGATGCAACGCTCAAACGACATTACGATCAATTGCTAGAATCTAAATTGATTGAAAAACTTCAAGCGCTAACCGATCGAAGCGACAGTAACGCAGCCCTCATTGCCGTTCAGTCACAGACCATAAAAAAAGTCACTATCCCAGAAGACAGCACCTTACGGCGACACTTTATCACCGAATTACGCTTCAAATTAGAACAGCAATTAGGCCTGCCAAAGCCCACCGATTTCAATCTGCGGCGACATTACGACACACTTATTCAATCCCTACTTGAGAAAGAATTAAATGAAAATTATTCTTGAACCTGTTTTATACCTATTCTGCGAAAGTATGATACTTTCGCAGAATATATTTACATCAACGCCAGGATCTGATCCAGCAACAAGCCATTAGTTGCCAGAATTTGCTTGGGAAAAATCCCCTCTTGTCCTTTAAAATCGGTCACCGTGCCACCGGCTTCTTTGACAATCAACGCGCCCGCCGCCACGTCATACAGATTTAATTCCTGCTCCCAAAACGCATCGACCTGACCATCAGCAACTAAACATAAATCCATCGCCGCCGATCCAAACCGCCGTTGCCCTGTGGTTCTCATAGCAATACGAGCAAAACGCTCTAGATTATTATCCTCCAGATATGAACGCAAACAGGCAAAACCCGTTGCGACCATGGCATTATCTAGGCTGTCCTCATCAGAAACATGTATTGCATTCCCATTTTTGAATGCACCTTGAGACTTTTGTGCATAATAATAATCATCTAATGCCGGCGCGTAGACCGCACCAAACGGCAATTCCCCTTCCAGCTCCAATGCAACACTGATTGACCAGAAATACTGGCCTTTAGCAAAAGAATGGGTACCGTCAATCGGGTCAACAATCCAACGATTAGCCTGGTTTTCAGTTTGGCCGCTTTCTTCCCCCCAAAAACCAAATTCCGGGTAAGCATCGTTTAAAGCCTGCTTTAAAAAAGCTTCAACCGCGACATCTGCTTCTGTCACCAAGTCACGTGAACTTTTTTTATTAACTTCAAGGGTGGTTAAGTCTTTAAAATGCTCAAGCGCAATGTTTCCAGCTTGGCGAATAATATTTTCAGCGATGGCAGGTGAGATAGGCATAAAGTCTTCAATATCAAAGTAAACACAAGCCAGGCACTTTACCGTGCGCTGTAGGCTTTGGCAAGCGAAGCTGAACTCATCAAGAGACAAGGCGCAGGCGCATTGATGTTTATAATGTTCATTACGGAAAAGTGATATGACGTTGGTTTAGCCAATAACCAATGAAGTAATGCCATAGGCTGCACCGTAGGTACAAAAAAAATAAAAGAAGGAAACGATAAACGATGCCAATCTATTGATGCCCAGCGCCTTCCGAAACACATACGCAACCAGTAAAAAATCCCAAACAACCAATATAAACATCAGGATATAACTCACCTCATGATCGGTCATCGTCAACCAGATCATGGTCGGCAAACCTAAGACAGCAACCACATTCTCACTGAACAAAACAGCCGTTACAACCGGAAGAAAGGTATCAAAGGTTCTGTTGACCGCCAATGCAAGCGCAATAAAACAAACCGTCAGTATGGTTTCTATCGTGACTTCAAAAAACGCTTCATAGGTTTCAATCATATTCGCCTGGGTAAACAGCTCCAAGGCAAAATAAAAAAACAGGTTCTGTTTAAAAAACTGGATCGATATCGGTAAATCGAGCGGATTCACACCAAACCAGCAGAGCGGCAGATACTGTTTTAAATAGTTCATATCGGTTACTCAAGACTATTATTGTTATTGTTATTAATGTCGAAAGTCTCAGTATCATCATAGGAAGGCTGATAAGACGTTGACGCTGATGAATCTATTTGAAAATGGCTGAATTGATCATTCAATGATTGAACCAAGTCTTTGGTTTTTTCCAGTAGTTGTTTGATACGTTTGCGGTACTTCTTACTCTCTGCAATTGTTGATTTTATGGGCAAAATAATCCGCCAGAAGCTTAGTCCTTTCTCAAACATACCGGCCAGATTTTCGGGAATATTCAATTTTCGTTGTCGTGAATACAATGTCTCAACGATTAACTTTGCATGAACCTTGCCGACAACCAAATGTATGGGCAATAAAATCGCTATCAATATCAACAAAAATATCGGGCCGATTATCGGATCGATCAATATATCCAAAATACCCATCGTAATTTCGGCAAATAACAGAATCGTCACCAAAAAGCCCAAAACAATTAATGTCGTCATATTGGTTCGATCTTTCCAGGTTTCAACCGCCTTTCTGACTTCTGGAACATGAACATCTTCAACGGCCCGAATATTTTGCTCTAAAACCGCCAAAATCCGATAGGCGCGATCAGTTTCCAGATTATTGATCCGACGTTGAATGGTGGAGTGTTCGTTTGTTTGCGTCAACACCACAAATTCGCCTGTGTTGATGCCTAATTGTCTTAGACGTCTGCGCCAAGTTCCAATGATTTCAGCCGTTCTAGCGGCATCGAGACTGAGCTCAGAGTGGTCGATAACAAAAAGGAATTTGTTGCTGTCCTGATTTTCTACAATAGTATTTACCGTCTCTTTAATCAGCTCGGAATCGGCCTCGAAAAAATCACTAAACACCAAAACCAGATCAGACATGGCAATCGTCCGGTTGGTCAATAGTTGTATGATTTTATTGTCTTCATGTGTCCCCAGAACCGGTGTATCGATCAACAACCTGTTTTTAAGAATATCACTATTTACCGTAACTAATTCCAGATAGGCATTGATCTTAGCGCCTTCCCCTTTGGCAATATTTTCAATATCGCGACTGATTTGATAGAACGGTAAGCGATGATCAGCATCGACGGCAGTCCCCGGCAACGTCACCGAAGAAGCTTGCGCCGTGTATTGAAACACGGTGAATTTATGTGGATTACTATAGGCTTCTGTGTTAAGAAAACGCGTTAAAAATTCATTTTTCGACGGTGAATGTCCGCCGATCGTACTGATAATCGGCCACCAGGATACTTTGCGAGCTGTCGTGTCATTTTCATCCAGCAGCCCTAAATCATATTCAAGCTGATCTAATTCGTGAAAAGTCTTGATTGCTGTTTGCAAGGCGGGGTTTCCACTGGCAAAGAGCTTTTCGAGTTGAATCAAATGCTTACTTACTGTTTTATCAGCCATTAAATCACATCCCTAAAGTCGCAAAAAAATCATAATTACCTCATTTGCAGAGTATACACCGAGCCGACATAATATAGAAACGGCCATTATTGAAATCATCTGTGGAAGCAACCTAAGCTGTGTATTCAAGCTCAAATCAAGTAACAAAAGCGCGGTCTGTATCTATCTATTTTTTCTATCTGAAGCGTATAATAATCTCCCTTTATTTTGATCACGCGCTATGCAAACACTCTACCCCGAAATAGATCCTTTTCATCATTTTTACCTCGATACTGATGACATTCATCAAGTTTATGTCGAGCAATGTGGAAATCCTGCTGGCTTTCCGGTTGTGTTTTTGCACGGCGGTCCCTGCTCTGGTTGTCGCCCCGAGCATCGGCGTTTTTTCAACCCAGAACAATACCATATTATTTTACTGGATCAGCGCGGCAGCGGTCGTTCACGCCCATTTGGAGCACTTGAACAAAATAATACCCAAGCATTAATCAATGACTTGGAAAACATCCGCAAACGTCTGAAGATTTCTACATGGTTATTATTTGCAGGCTCATGGGGCGCAACACTCGCCTTGCTCTATGCCCAACAGTACCCTGAACGGGTCGCAGGCCTCATTTTACGTGGCGTTTTCCTGGCCCGGCAACGTGATATGGATTGGTTTATTGAAGGTAGCGCGGGGCGCATCTATCCTGAATGTTGGCAAAAATTGGTGTCAAGTGTTCGCTTGTCACACCCTAAACACCTGTTGGAGCACCTGGTTCAGGCGGTTTTTTCATCACATAAAGAAGAGCGTGAAGCCGCCGCCTTAGCCTGGGCCGACTGGGGCGCACAAACCGCCCTAGGACCTTTGTATCCAACCGATACGGCAAAGGCTGAGTGTGATGAAACACTGCTGCGGCAAGTCCGCATGGAACTGCACTACGCCCATAATCATTATTTCATTGAGGACAACCAAATACTGGATAATTGTCACCTCATCCAACATATTCCCACCCATATCATTCATGGTCGTTTAGATTTGGTATGCCCGGCCGAAGCCGGATTTTCATTATCAAAGGCCTTGCCAAAAGCCAAATTGGAAATTTTGCCAAACAGTGGCCATATTGCCGCTGGCGATGAAATGATTGACGCCTTAATCACGGCCACTGATAATTTTTTACAACAGGTTTGAGTATTTTGGAAACACGATTGAAACCGCGCAAAAAACGCTTAATTATCGCATTGACCGGCGCGACAGGCGCTATTTATGGCATTCGAATGTTACAGGTTTTGCAAACTCTAGATGAGTGGGAAAGTCATTTGATTATTTCCTCAGCCGGACTGGTCAACCTGAAATTTGAGCTGAATATGAGAAAGTCCGACATCGAATCACTGGCCGACCAGGTTCATGGTATCAATGATATTGCTGCCGCCGTATCGAGTGGCTCGTTCAAAACCGAAGGCATGATTATCGCGCCCTGCTCGATGAAAACCCTGGCGGCCATCGCACATGGTTTTGGCGATAACCTGATTACACGCGCGGCCGATGTACAACTTAAAGAACGCCGAAAAGTGGTGCTGATGCCGCGCGAAACGCCCCTTAATCTGGCCCATGTCCGCAATATGGTAACGGCAACGGAAATGGGCGCCATCCTATATCCACCGATGCCGGCTTTTTACAATAAATCCGATTCAGTGATGGATATGGTCAATGAAGCAGTCGGTCGCATTCTGGAAATGTTTGGCATAGAAGCCAATCTTCATCAGGAGTGGACAGGACTTTAATCTAAAAATGC
>NZ_JAEHGD010000001.1:1939663-1944020 GCF_016097405.1 methane-oxidizing endosymbiont of Gigantopelta aegis | reverse complement strand
TATCGACCTCATATTTTTCGTGTCAATAGACGCTCTATTAGATTTTTGCTATTATTAGAAGGATTTTTGTGTCTTTAAGGCATTCTTTTCCTTCACACTCACATCCGGAGAAACACTCTATGGCAATTAAAGTTGCAATCAATGGCTATGGCCGTATTGGACGTAACATCGTTCGCGCGCTCTACGAAGCAGGTCGTAACGATGAAATTCAAGTTGTTGCAATCAACGACCTGGGCGACGCGAATACCAATGCACACTTGACTCAATACGATTCAGCGCACGGTAAATTCCCAGGTGAGGTTTCTGTCGATGGCGGCGATCTGATTATCAACGGCGACAGAATCAAGGTTTTGGCTGAAAGAGATCCATCAAAATTGCCATGGGCTGAATTAGGCATTGATGTGGTTCATGAATGTACCGGTTTTTTTGCTAGCAAAGCAAAAGCTTCCGCACATCTGGATGCCGGTGCTAAAAAAGTCATTATTTCGGCGCCCGGCGGCAGCGATGTTGATGCTACTATCGTTTATGGCGTCAACCACAACACCCTAAAAGCAAGCGACACCATTATTTCAAATGCATCGTGCACGACAAACTGTCTCGCACCGCTGGTTCAGCCTTTGAAAGATTCAATCGGCATCAAACACGGCCTGATGACAACCATTCACTCTTACACTAACGACCAGGTATTGACTGATGTTTATCATTCTGACTTGCGTCGTGCTCGTTCTGCCACACAATCTATGATCCCAACTAAAACCGGTGCTGCTGCTGCCGTTGGCCTGGTACTACCGGATCTAGCGGGCAAACTGGATGGTTTTGCTGTTCGCGTACCGACTATCAATGTCTCTATTGTGGATCTGACGTTCACCGCTAACCGTGCCACCACAAAAGAAGAAATTGATGAGATTCTGACAGCCGCTTCTGAAGGCCATCTGAAAGGCATTCTGGACATCAATGAAAAACCACTGGTTTCGATTGATTTTAATCATAACCCAGCCTCTTCAACCTACGACAAATCATTGACTAAAGTCATTGATGGCACACTGGTTAAAGTTCTGGCTTGGTATGATAACGAATGGGGTTTCTCAAACCGTATGCTGGATACAACACTCGCATTAATGAATGCAAAATAAGTCTTAAATATCCCCAAAAGTCACAGGGACGTGACATTCATAAATATTCCCTGTCGCCTACAATGGCATTCACGATAGTCTGAAAACTTAAAAAAATTATGCTACGAAGAACTAAAATTCTGGCCACATTAGGCCCTGCTACGGATAAACCTGGCGTACTCGAAGGTTTATTTGCCGCAGGTGTTGATGTCGTGCGTATGAACTTTTCCCATGGCTCGGCTCAAGACCATATCGATCGCGCCAACAAGGTCCGCGAGATAAGTAAAAAAACCGGTCGCCGTGTCGGTATTTTATGTGACCTGCAAGGGCCAAAAATTCGAATCGCCCGTTTTAAAAACACCAAAGTCTGGCTGGAAGAAGGTCAAGATTTCTATTTGGATATCAACCTCGGCGAACATGATGGCGATGAAACCCAGGTCGGCATTACCTACAAACCTCTGGCCGAAGAAGTCAAACCCGGCAGCCGGTTACTATTAGACGATGGCCGGATTGTGATGGATGTTGTCGAAACCGATGGCAAGCGTATCCATTGCAAGGTCGTCGTTGGCGGCACCTTATCTAACAATAAAGGTATCAATCTTTTAGGCGGCGGCCTGTCTGCGGCAGCACTGACCGAAAAAGACAAAGAAGATATCAAGACCATCGGTAAAATCCAGGCTGATTTTGTCGCCATTTCCTTTCCGCGCAGTGGCGCCGATCTTGAAGAAGGCCGTCGCCTAATCGAGGCCGAAGGTTGCAACGCGGCCATCGTCGCCAAAGTCGAACGCGCCGAAGCAATGGAAGTGATCGATGAAATCATTTTAGCGTCCGATGGCATCATGGTGGCGCGGGGTGACTTAGGTGTCGAAATCGGCGATGCCCGGCTGCCGGCCGCACAAAAACATTTAATCACCCGCTCAAGACAGCTTAAACGGTTTGTGATTACGGCCACACAAATGATGGAATCCATGATTGAAAATCCGATTCCGACACGAGCTGAAGTATTTGATGTTGCAAATGCGATTGTCGATGGCACCGATGCCATTATGCTCTCGGCTGAAACGGCTTCTGGCAAATATCCGGTTAAAACCGTGGAAGCGATGGTTCGAATCTGTAAAGAGACAGAAAAACAGCCTAGCGTCAGAAGCTCTTCACACCGGGTTGATGAGAAGTTTAAACGCATCGATGAAGGCATTGCCATGTCGTCAATGTACTTGGCGAATCATACCGATATTGCCGGTATTGCAGCATTGACCGAATCGGGTTCGACGCCTTTATGGATGTCACGTATCAGCTCAGGTATTCCCATTTTTGCCTTTAGCCGAAACGAAGATACCCTCAACCGGGTAACTATTTATCGCGGTGTTTTCCCGGTTCCATTTCAATTTGACAGTGTCGATAAAATTGAAATCAACCGCAACATTATCAATAAACTTAAAGACCGCGGACACGCTAAAAAAGGTGACCAATACATCATCACCAAAGGTGATTTAGATGGCCAACCAGGCGGCACCAACTCCATGAAAGTTGTGATTGTCGGCGAAGGTCTGACACCTTAAATTGCCACCGCTTTGAAAACCAGACAACAGCTCATTGTTGTCTGGTTTTTTATTGCCTGTCATTTTTTCGGTTATTCTCCTATCCGGCTTTGGTTATAATAACCCGATCATTAATCAGGAGATATCACAATGCCAAGCCGCCGTGACTTAGCCAATGCTATTCGTGCTTTATCAATGGATGCCGTTCAAAAAGCCAATTCGGGCCACCCCGGAGCACCGATGGGCATGGCCGATATTGCCGAAGTTCTATGGAATGATTTTCTACGCCACAATCCAAATAATCCTGCCTGGCCCGATCGCGACCGTTTTGTTTTATCCAACGGCCATGCCTCGATGCTGTTGTATTCGCTGCTGCATTTAACCGGCTATGATGTCAGCATCGATGATCTGAAAAACTTTCGCCAACTGCATTCAAAAACCCCCGGCCACCCTGAATTTGGCATCACGCCTGGCGTAGAAACCACAACAGGCCCGCTCGGACAAGGTCTCGCTAATGCCGTCGGCATGGCTATTGCCGAAAAAAATCTGGCCGAACAATTCAATAGTGACGATATCAAACTCATCGATCATTACACTTATGTCTTTGCTGGCGATGGCTGCCTAATGGAAGGAGTTTCCCACGAAGCCTGCTCCCTAGCCGGAACACTGCATCTAGGTAAATTGATCGTGTTTTATGATGACAATGGCATTTCTATCGATGGCCGAGTCAGCGGCTGGTTTACCGATAATACCGTAAAACGCTTTGATGCTTATGACTGGCATGTCATTCGCCGGGTTAACGGTCATGACCCTGAGTCCATTCGTGCCGCAATTGAAGAAGCGCGCTCGGTTACGCATAAACCATCATTACTCGTTTGTCGAACCACGATTGGCTATGGCTCTCCGAACAAGCAAGGTACGGCACATTGCCACGGCGCACCATTGGGTGAAGAGGAAATACAAAAAACTAAAAAACTTCTGCATTGGCCGCATCCTGCCTTTGACATTCCTGACCCCATCTACAAAAAATGGGATGCTCGGGAAAAAGGTAGAAAACAGGAACAAGTCTGGCAGGATAAGTTAAAGCGCTACGCCCAACAACACCCCGATCTGGCCGAGGAGTTTGTTCGCCGGTTTCAAGGTGATCTACCCGATAACTGGCCGCAACACAGCCAGGCTTTTATTCAACAAACACAACAACAAGCCGAGTCTATCGCAACCCGTAAGGCTTCACAAAATTGCCTGAATGCCTATGCACCGCTGTTACCTGAAATCATGGGCGGTTCGGCTGATTTAACACCGTCGAATTTAACCGACTGGGATGAGGCGATGGAAATTACTGATGACCCAGCCGGTAATTATATTCATTATGGCGTGCGTGAATTCGGCATGGCCGCCATAATGAATGGCATGGTCTGTCATGGTGGTATTATTCCGTTTGGCGGAACCTTTCTGATGTTTTCCGAATATGCCCGCAATGCCCTGCGCATGGCGGCATTGATGAAAATCCGCAGTATCTATGTGTTCACCCATGACTCCATCGGCCTTGGCGAAGACGGGCCGACGCATCAACCCGTCGAACAAATCGCTACCCTGCGTATGATTCCCAATATGTCAGTCTGGCGCCCTTGTGATGCAACTGAAACGGCCGTCGCCTGGAAAGCGGCATTGGAACGCCAAAACGGCCCAACAGCTCTGGTATTATCC
>NZ_JAEHGD010000001.1:1859070-1936604 GCF_016097405.1 methane-oxidizing endosymbiont of Gigantopelta aegis | reverse complement strand
TAGAGATGTACACTTTTTACTGGAGACGACCATGACTGGCAAAATATTATCCGCTTTGATATTAAGCACGGCTTTTTTATCAGCAGCCGCGCACGCTGAAGATGACATGAAGAAACATCATGCCATGAAAGACGGCATGCGCTCAATGCCTTCCAAAAATGGCATAAAACAGATTAGTGTTGGCGAGGATAAATTCCACCCAATACTAATCTCCACCCACTTCAACGAAACCATGCAAACCACGTTTACTTTTAGCCGCAAGCCATTCTTTCAAATAGCTTAACTCTTCGGTTTGCTCAAGATCATCCAGCGCTTGTTTTTTCTTCAAGCAGCGGAATGCCGCCGACAATACTTTATAACGCGCTCCGGTAATTCCTGCCCGCCGTAAACCAACCGTATTCAAGCGATAATGTTTTGCCGGACGCCCCCCAATTAACATAAAAGGTATCACATCTTTATTGATACCCGTTGTCCCTTGGACAATAGCATAAGCACCAATACGGCAAAATTGATGCACAACGACCGCACCCCCCATAAATACACGGTCACCCACGTCAACAAAACCACCAATCGCAACATTATTAGCAAAAATCGTATGATTACCAATTGTGCAATCATGCGCAACATGACTGTGATTCATAAAATAACAATTTGAACCAATCCGTGTTGCACCATTTTCCTGTGTCGCTCGATGCGCGGTAAAGCCTTCTCTGAAACAATTATCGTCGCCAATTTCCAGCCAGGATACGGTGTCTGGGTTAAAACTCAAATCCTGCGGTAAATCGCCCAAAACCACATGGGAGTGGACAATATTGCCGCGCCCCATTTTGACATACGGTTTGATCACAGCATGTGCTTGCAACTGACAATCGTCACCGAGTTCGACAAAATCATCGACCACCGCAAAGGGGCCGACAGTTACATTGTGACCCAATGTCGCCTTTTCAGACACACAGGCCGTAGGATGAATTATGGTTGCCATACACTATCCTCTTGGATGATGTTGTTCATGAATTCGCTTCAGCCGTTCCTGCGCCACATGCGTGTATATTTGCGTAGTTGATAAATCAGAATGGCCGAGCAACATTTGTACCACTCTCAAGTCGGCGCCATGATTGATTAAATGGGTGGCAAACGCATGCCGCAAGGTATGCGGTGACAACGGTTTTTCGATACTGGCTTTTTTGGCATAACGTTTAATAATATGCCAGAACGCCTGTCGTGTCATTGATTTTCCGCGCCTCGTCACAAACACATAATCACTTTGGCGGCCGGCTAAAATCTCCCGCCGCGCGCCCTGAAGATAACGTGACAGCCAATCCAGTGCCACTTCGCCTAAAGGCACCAGCCGCTCCTTTTCACCTTTTCCAGTGATTCTGAGACAACCTTGCATCATACTCAACTGGCCAAGCTTAAGATCAACTAATTCAGATACCCTGAGACCTGTCGCGTATAAGGTTTCCAGCATGGTGCGATCACGCAGACCCAGAAAGCCTGTAAGCTCTGGCGCATCAAGCAGTTTCTCGACATCGCTTTCAGACAACGATTGCGGCAAAGCCGCCCGATGGTAAGGTGCTTCGATATGCTCAGTTGGATCACTGTCGATGATACCCTCACGTTGTAAAAAGCCATAGAAGCGGCGCAACGTAGACAGAATACGTGCCGATGAACGCGGCTTTAAGCCTTGCTCGACACGCCATTTCAGATAATTGCCAATATCGTCCTGAGAGACTTCAGCCATCTCTCGCCCTTTCAACCATAGTCGCAGATGCTTCAGGTCATTACGGTAGGCGGCCAGAGTATTTTCGCTGAGCCCTGACTCTGCCCATAATGCATCCAAAAACGCATCAACCGTGTCTGTGATCTGCTTCATAGGCTAACAGCGCTTGCTTTAATGCAATATATTCGCCATCCGATTGCCCCATAAATCCACCAATACCATTAGCTGCAACGACACGATGACACGGAATAATGCCCGGAAAGGGATTGCTACGACATGCCTGGGCTACAGCTCGCGGCGAGGTATGAAGCATTTTGGCCAAGGCACCATAGGTCAGAGTCTGTCCAAAGGCAACAGCCAACAAACTCTCCCAAACTCGGTTCGAAAATAATCGCCCTTGTCGTTTTAATTTGAGCGAGCAGTGGTTATCCAAGCCATGCAGATAATCATTCAACCCCGGCAGAGTCGAATCCGCAGAATCACGACCGCCCTGCCGCGAATAACGCCAGCGGCTATAGCAGACAATGTCATCAATCAACCCTATATCCAACACGGCAGGTCCAATTACTATTGATACTTGCTGACCTAAGGCTTGCTTGACATCACACCATTCAATTTTCAGAGGCATTTTCCAAAAAAAAAGGCAGCTGAAGCTGCCTTTTTTGCATTATCAGAAAGTTAAGGTTAAGATAACTTTTCTTTAATTCTAGCGGCTTTACCAGTAAGATTACGCAAGTAATAGAGCTTGGCGCGACGCACATCACCACGACGTTTAACGTCGATATCGCCAATCAGAGGACTATGCATCTGGAATACACGCTCAACACCTACGCCGTGTGAAATCTTTCTGACGGTAAATGATGAATTGAGTCCACGATTACGTTTTGCAATCACTACGCCTTCGAAAGCCTGTAATCTTTCGCGAGACCCTTCTTTTACTTTTACTTGAACAACGATCGTATCACCTGGCCCAAAGTCAGGAATATTTTTTCTCATTTGTTCAGCTTCAATTTCTTTAATAATATCAGTCATTATCGCACCCTGTTAATCAATCTCATTTTTAAATTCTTCCAGCAAAGCATCCTGCTCCGCCGTTAATTCAGTTTTTATCAGCAATTCCGGTCGCCGTAGCCATGTGCGCCCCAACGACTGTTTCATTCGCCAACGTTTAATTGCCGCATGGTTACCCGAAAGTAACACAGCGGGCACTGTGCCCAATTCTCCGTGTTCAGGACGGGTATAATGTGGACAATCCAGCAACCCATTCATATAGGAGTCCTGTTCGGCAGACGCCTCATCGCCTAACACGCCAGGCTGTAGTCGGGTCATGGCATCAATCACCACCAATGCCGCTAACTCACCCCCACTGAGCACATAATCACCCAGCGACCATTCTTCATCGCAAACCCCGGCAACAAACCGTTCATCAATACCTTCGTAACGCCCCGCCACCAGAATCAATTGCTGAAATTGGTCGGCTTGCATCAACAATTGTTGATTGATGGGCTTACCTTGTGGACTTAAATAAATCACTCTGGATTTATCAGCGGACGCCTTCTTCGCCGCATTAACCGCTTCTAGCAAGGGCTGATATTTCATCACCATCCCTGGTCCTCCACCATACGGCCTATCATCGACCGTACGATGAACATCATGGGTATAATCCCGAGGATTCCAAAGTGTCAGATCGACAAGCCCACGCTCAATGGCCTTTCCGGTCACTCCGTAACATGCTGCATCATGCACCATATCCGGAAACAAGGTGATGACATCAAAGCGTTTGACTGCCATTAAAATTCGGCATCCCAGTCTACTGAAATCAAACCTTTTTCCAAATCAACCTGCCGCACAGTCTGTGGCTGTATAAAGGGAATTAAGCGCTCGGTATTACCCTGCTTAACCACCAGTACATCATTCGCCCCGGTTTCGAACAAACTTTTGACATGTCCTAGCTTAACGCCTTCCAGGTTTTCCACGGCCAAACCAATCAAGTCAACCCAGTAATATTCATCTTTTGCCGTTGCCGGCAATTGCGTTTTTTTGATCAGAATTTCCCAGCCCGACAAGGCTGCTGCCGTATCCCGGTCATTAACACCTTCCAACTCGGCAACCACCAGCTTGCCCTGCCGCCTGCCTGCCGTTCGTTTAAAGGCCTTGATCGTGTTTCCTTTTTTAAGGAACCAGGGCGAGTAGCTTAGAATATTCTCTCGCGGCTGAGTGAATGAAAAAACTTTTACCCAACCCTTAACGCCAAAAACGCCGGATATTTCTCCGACGTTTATATACTCGTTGTCTGTCAATGCACTCAGGCAGCTTCTTGTGTTGCTTTAGCCGCTTCTTTAATCAATTTAACAACCCGATCTGAAGGCTGAGCGCCTTTGGATTTCCAATGCGCTACACGCTCTAAGTCGAGACGCAATCTTTCTTCCTGCCCTTTCGCTAACGGATTGAAAAATCCTAAGCGTTCAATATAACGGCCATCACGACTGTTACGGCTATCGGTTACAACGATATGATAAAAAGGACTATCTTTAGCGCCACCTCTGGCTAAACGAATGACTACCATTTAACAAACACCTTAAAAAATTGAATTATAAATTTAATCGACCTATTTTACGCGATTTTCAGAATATGTGAAGTTTTTATCTTTAAAAAAGCTTTTTCCATTAGCGCCGCATACCGCGCATATTCCCTTTCATACCACGCATCATATTGGCCATATTGCCTTTGCTGAACTTTTTCATCATTTTCTGCATCATTTTATGTTGCTTTAAAATCCGGTTCACATCTTGCAGTTCCTGGCCGCATCCGGCAGCAATACGTCTTTTCCGATTGCCTTTAATTAGGTCTGGATATTTTCTTTCTTTCGCCGTCATCGAATTAATAACAGCAATTTGCCGCGCCAAATGTTTATCATCAACTTTATCACGCATGTCTTTAGGTACTTCATTCATACCGGGCAACTTATCCATCAATGCCCCCATGCCGCCCATTTTTTGCATCTGCAATAACTGATCACGCAGATCATTCAAATCAAAGCTTTTGCCTTTCTGGATTTTTCGCGCGAGCTTGTCGGCTTTTTTCTTGTCAGCCTTTTGTTCAATTTCTTCGATTAGGGACAGCATATCCCCCATTCCAAGAATACGCGATGCAATCCGGTCAGGGTGAAATGGCTCTAAAGCATCTGTTTTTTCACCAACCCCAATGAATTTGATTGGCTTACCGGTGATATATCGAATCGAAAGTGCCGCCCCACCACGCGCATCACCATCTGCCTTGGTCAGAATGACCCCTGTTAATGGCAAGGCATCATGAAATGCCTTAGCCGTATTAGCGGCATCTTGGCCTGTCATACTATCCACCACAAACAGGGTTTCAATCGGCTTGACAGCGGCATGTAGGGCTTTAATTTCGTCCATCATTTCATCGTCAATGTGCAATCGACCCGCTGTATCGACGATCAAAACATCGACAAATTGACGTTTGGCCGCATCAATTGCACGGTTAACAATATCAACTGGATTTTCTGAAGCATCACTGGGGAAAAAGACCAAATCCACATCATGAGCCAGTGTTTCTAGCTGCTTGATCGCTGCTGGACGATAGACATCCGCACTCACTACACCGACTTTTTTCTTTTCCTTTTCTTTCAGGAATCGCCCTAATTTAGCAACGGTTGTGGTTTTACCCGCCCCTTGCAAGCCTGCCATCAACACGACTGCCGGCGGATTGGTTTTCAGGTTCAGCGCTTCATTCGCTTCCCCCATGACCTTTATCAGCTCAGCCTGAACAATTTTGACCAGTGCTTGTCCAGGGTTCAGGCTTTTTTGCACTTCTTGCCCGACAGCGCCCTGTCTTACTTTTTCGATAAAATCGGTGACAACAGGTAATGCAACATCAGCCTCAAGCAAGGCCATACGCACTTCGCGCAAGGTTTCCTTGATGTTGCTTTCTGTCAGACGCCCCTGACCTTTAAGTTTTTTGAGTGTACCGCTCAGCCGATCGGTTAAATTATCAAACATAATACTTTTCTTTTATTCTGTTGTGTTGAACGGGCTTTAAACCTATGCCTCTGTAACCGTTTATATTACCATACCCATTATAAAATAATCAGTTTGATCATTATGATAAGCATAATTCTTGGCACTGCCTCCATTTTCTGTTATCTACTCAGCACGTTTTTACTGCTCTACGATATTCAGCAAGAACGTGTCGGCCGCTTCAGCTTAGTTCCCGGATGGATTGGGCTCGCATTACACCTGACCGTCATTAGCTGGTTTTCCTGGCAACTTAAAGGTATCAGTTTTGAATTTTTTAATATTGGCTCAACGCTTTCGGCCATCATTACCGGCTTATTTTTACTCTCTAGCTTGACTAAACCAATTGACAAACTAGGCATTGGCTTTTTTCCATTGGCTGCCCTGATGCTAGCATTGAATTTGATTTTCTTTGACTCCAAACAGCCCGCAAGTCATTACAGATGGCCGATGAACATCCATATCTTTAGCTCGCTAACGGCTTTCTGCCTACTAAATCTAGCCGCACTACAGGCTATTTTCCTGGCCATTCAAGAGCAACAGCTCAGAAAACATCCACCGCGGAAAATCATCCTGACATTACCGCCATTGCAAACTATGGAGTCATTGCTATTTCAAATGATCACCGCAGGCGTCATTTTTCTGACAATTTCTCTACTTAGTGGCTTTATCTTTATTGATGATTTATTTGCACAACATCTGGCACACAAAACGGTTTTATCCATTTTGGCCTGGTTGATTTTTACAGCTTTATTAGTAGGCCGTATGCGTTACGGCTGGCGTGGACAAACCGCAATCCAATGGACACTGGCGGGCTTTACTCTGCTGTTGCTGGCTTATTTTGGCAGCAAAATGGTCCTGGAATTGATTTTACACAAAAACTGACAGACCGAGCGGCAGAGTTTTGCCGCCCGCTCTTTTCTCAGCGAAAAATACTGAGAATTATACTTTTATATCTATTTTCCCAGGACTTGCCGCCTCAATCATTTTTACCGCCGCTTCTCCTTGCTGTTTTTCAATATCCTGTCCTTTTTTAATCACCGCAACTTCCAGGTTTTCCCGGTCTGTCTTGGCCTGCATCAAAGCGGTCGCTAGACCTGGTGCTGAACCACCACCTATAGAATCCACCATTTTCATCTCCTTAGTCTTATTGATTCAAATGAGATATCGGCATGACACAAAAAACCTTAAACATTTTTTTGACGGCATTTATTGAGGAAACTTAAAAACATACCCAAGCCTTTGTTTTAAATTACCTTTAAATTATTGGCATAGTGTTAGCTAGAGTTTTATCAAAAACTTTTACAGGAGAAACATCATGCCAGGTTCCATGGTCATCAATACCAATGTTATTTCATTAAATAGCCAGCGTATGCTAAGTAAAACAAATGATTCGCTTCAGACCAGCATGCAGCGTTTATCTTCAGGGCTGAGAGTTAACAGTGCTAAAGATGATGCTGCAGGACTTGCCATTGCAAATCGAATGACCTCCCAAATCCGCGGTATGACGGTCGCGGTCAGAAATGCCAATGACGGTATTTCGATGGCACAAACCGCAGAAGGTGCAATGGGTGAGTTAACCAATACATTACAAAGAATGCGTGACCTGGCAGTACAGGCGGCAAACTTTGGCGCTGTATCATCAAGTGATAGGCAAAAACTGCAAGATGAATATTCGCAACTAGGACAAGAGGTTCGGCGCATCATTAAAAATACAACTTTCAATGACAAACCTATTTTGACAGGCAGCCTCAGCCATACTAATTTCCAGGTTGGCGCCAATACAGATAGCACTAATCAGATTTCTATCTTTGTCCCGAATCTTTTAGCTGCATCGGGGCTAAGCATCATTGCTAGTACCTCTCCAAATTTATCTATCGGCTCAGGTGCTACATCAATCAAGGTTCGGTCTGCAATTGACAAAATTGATATCGCTATAAAATCTATTGACTCAGGCCGCTCGAAACTCGGGGCAGTACAAAACCGCTTCATGACAACTATTTCCAACCTGCAATCTGCTATTGAGAACCAGTCTGCTGCACGCTCCCGGATTATGGATGCCGATTTTGCTTTGGAAACCGCCGCATTGAGTCGCGCCCAAATTCTACAACAAGCGGGAACTGCCATGCTCGCTCAGGCTAACCAGACGCAACAAGGCGTCTTAAAATTATTACAATAACGTCTATAGTTAACATTTTCTACTATCAAAGATAGGGCGGAATTAACCAAGCCGCCCATTGATTGCATATTTTTCGGGCAACCGGCCTTATTCCATGAATACTGAAATGTCTCCGCTAGGCTCGCTGTATAAGAATGCATTCGGCGACCGCTTCTTTACCCAGATCAATCGCACTGCGTTTTACAAACTCAAGGCGCAAAGCGTTTTTGATGCAAAGTTTGCCCAAACCTTATTAAAGCCCAATACACTAAATATTATTATCGGCAGTGACTCCGGCCTATTGATTCACTACCTGATTGACAAGGACATTCCTCAGGGCACGCGATATATTTTTGTCGAACCCGATTTCGTATTGCAAGAATTAACCCTATCCGGACTCTTACCTCAGGACTTACCTGAGGCCATTTCATGTATTCGCCTGGAACAATGGCATGACACCATAAAACAACATGCCATCCAGGATTATTTGTATATCAATAGCGTTCGTTCTTTTAATGCCTTATGCGCAGAAGAAGATAACATCGATGAATATGCGGAACTGAGTTGGCACATTACGGAATTATTGTCACAATTGCATTGGCAAGCCAATATGGCACTGGGTAATGAAACATTTATTACCCAGCAGCTTAACAATTTGGCCGACAATATTATTCCCGCTCAAATATTGAACCAGCATTTCAAAAACCAAACCGTAGCCATTCTGGCTGGCGGCCCATCTTTGGATAATTTTCTACCCTGGATTCAACAAAACCGGGACAAACTAGTCATCTTTACCGTTTCGCGGATTGCCCGGCAATTATTAGCGATTGATCTGATACCCGATTTTATTTTTTCGGTGGACCCAACCGAACTCAGTTTCGATGTCAGCAAGGAAATGCTGAAATATGGCCAAGATGTCACCTTGGTTCATTCTTATCATATTTTTCCTGGCCTGCTAAATCAGTGGCAGGGAAAATCCCTTTACTTAGGCAACCGCCTCCCTTGGCAATCTAAATTAAATCCACAGAATATCACAGGTGCCGGGCCTACGGTCACGAACACAGCGATTAGTGTGGCACATCAATTTGGATTTTCCCGCATTCTATTGTTTGGTGTCGATCTCTGCTTTACTCCCGAAGGCTTTACTCATGCTAAAGGCAGCAATGAACATAAAGCCGGACCACGCTTTAATTTAACCTCATTAACCGTTGAAACTTACAGTGGCAAACAAGCCCCGACATCATGCGATTTTGCCAGTGCAATCTCAACACTCGAATACCAAGCCGCTCAACTTAAAGCGCAAGGCTGTCAACTGATCAACCCTTCGCCATCAGCCGCAAAAATTCCTGCGATTAGCCATATTCCTGTCGATGAAATCAGCTTAACAAAAAATAATTCATCCAATTGGCCGGAATATCAAGCCGATTCAATGCTATTTCAAAACATGATTGCTGAACTTGAGCGTGCAATATTTCAACTGGAAGCCATTGCCGATTTAGCCCGGAAAGCATTAACGATCAATACTGAAATGTATGATAAAAATGGCATTATTCAGAACTATAAAGACAAGAAAGCACTCGATCAGGTTGAAAAAACTCTGAATCGCAAATACCGAAAATTCAGCAAACTGGTCAAGAATTTTGGCACCCGCAGTTTTTTGAAAACACTTCGCCCCTTTCATGATGACTGGTCAGCCGAGGAAGCCAAAGAAATTGGCCACAGCTATTACGAAGCCTATTTGGAAGGTACAAAACGCCTGATCGATTTACTGAGCAACAGTTTAGAGCGCATCCAAAACCGGCAGCAGGAATCGTTATCGCCACCCGACTTTGAAAAAATTCTGAATCAATGGCAAAAGGATCAAAGCTATGGCCGTGCCATTGTGTGGCAAAACCAGCACCCAGACATTTCTATCCCCGAAAAGTATCAGCCTGCTTTTCAAGAAATGGCTAAACAGTTCCAAATCGTGCTAAAAAAAGAAGATACGCGTCACTTTAAACAAGCGAAAAACCAGGCTGATTTGTCATTGTTACGCAAAAAGGCGCGAACCTTGTTTAAACATGGCAAAACAGACAGCTTAGAAGACCTCGTTCAAGCCATTTCCGCTTATCCTGATCAAGATGAGGTCGCACCTTTTTACAGCCTTGTCAATGCCTACCTTTCCGAATTGCAGCACAATCCCGAAGCGGCCCTACAGTATTATCACCACATAATCGATAGCGAGAATACCTCTCTGTATGAAGATGCATTGAGTCGAATTGCGGGCATTTGTATTGATATGAAAGATTTCTCAAATGCCGAACTGGCCTTACAATGCCTGGCCCAGCTTTCTGACCTTTACATGCCTTTATATGCCGAATGCTTGCGCATCAATGGCAAGATTATGGCGTCGATTGACCATTACAATCTTTATATTTCTAAGTATCCTGATGATATTTTAAACCAGCTCAAACTAGCGATACTCTATAAAGAACAGAATAACGCAGACGCTGCCCGCATAATGCTGGATTATATTTTGAAAAAGCAACCTGAAAACCAGGCCGCTAAAGAAATGCTTTCAGAAATAGCGAGTGGCTGAATTATCAACTGATGTTACGCAGTGCCTTTATGGTTTTCTTAGTTTCCACTGCGTTACCCCGGAATGACGATTCCCAAGAAATTTCGGTAAGTGTTGATGGTCGGGCTCGAATGGGTCTAATGAATAGACACTGAGAACACAGAGAATGAAACCGTGCAGTAAGGATGAACAACAAATGTTTCTACAGGGTCGTTAATAACTGAATGGTTCCAGTTCAGTCAATGGAATTAAACGATACAAACTATAACTCTGTGTGCTCTGTGATCTCTGTGTCGATAAAAGATAGAGGCCAGAGAATTTTTTTCACAGTAATGATGAATGGAAGATTATGGAAATGTGATTGAAGAGCCGCTGCGTAACATCAGTTATCAAGTTTGATAAGCGTTAATAGCCTTACGCCCTTTGTCAAGATCAGCGAGTGCTTGCCTGATTGCTTGCTGTTGCCGTTGGATTTGCGCCATCAATTCTCGATCATCCTGCTTCAGCTGTTTCAGCCATTCTGAAACATCCTGCACATTAGATTCCTCAGTATTAAATTGCTGACAAAAAATTTCCAGCCATTTTTGACGTTGCTGCAGCATAACGTTCAAAGCATCCCAATCACTTTCTGCAATCGCCTGCCGAATTTTCAGCATCATATCTTCAAATTCAGATTGCCAAACATCAAGGTGTTGCGCTTGAGATTGTTCCCCCATCAAGATACCTCATCCCGAATGGCTTCCCAACCCTCTTTTACTTCTTTCATCAAAACCGCTAAATGTCAACCAACCTGTCGCATTTTTTGCAATAATTTACGAAATGAATTTTATTAAGCTGCTTGACATTCTGTTGTGTTGAAATTTTCCTTATCCGGATTAAGATAAACATGGCCAATGGGCGTTAAATTTCGTGTTTGTCGTCCATTCCATCGCTCTGGATTGTCTCTTTTTGCTTGCTCGATGACTCGTTTTCTTTTTTCGAGTACGGCGCTGTCTAAGCCGTTATGGCGTTGGTTGGGTGTTACAAACTTGAGCGCACTGTGTTGATAAATAACGATTCTGAATAAGGATTATCATTACTGACACGAGGTCTGCTGAACGACGTGGCAATGTCTAAATCGACCAATTTGGCCCTTAATGTTGCGCCTTTCATCGGACTGCCGTTGTCAGAATGTATCACCAATTGCTTTTTGTCGATGTTTTCCCGGCGAGCGATATCTTCGATCAAATCAGCAGCGTGTGCGCTTGATTCGGCATCATGAACTTGCCAGCCTACGATTTTCCGACTATAGATGTCCATCACCATGTAGAGGTAAAAATACTGCCCTTTGACGGGGCTTAATAAATACGTAATATCCACGAGTAGATTTGATTGGCCTGTGTGGCTTTGAGTGACTGCGGTTTATTATGCTGACCTGTGGTTGTGGGCTTTCATGACACGATAAAAGGTTGATTCTGATGCGAGATAGCAGCCCAAATCCAATAACCTCGGAACGATTTGATGCGGCGTTAAAGCGCTGTATTCCGGTTTATTAATCACGGTGATGATTTCTTGCTTGATGGCCTCGGATAATTGATTGTGCACAGGCGCTGTATTGTGCAGTCGTAGGTCTTCTGAGAGTCCTTCTCCCCGGTTCCAACGCTGATAGGTTCGAGCTGATATACCCACCAGTTCACAGGCTAATTTCTGCCGCGCTCCATTGTCAACGGCTTCATCAATGAGTGCGCTGTAGTTTAGATTCTGACAAAAATTCCGCTTTCCAGGTATTTAGATGATGTAAGTAGATGCCTTGTTCACGACAATAGGCGCTAGCCTGATCATCGGTGAGATGATGACAATGAACAATGGCTTCAAAACGTTCTACTGTATTCCAATCTTGAGGGCTTTTTTCTTTTGACATGTTTGACTCTGTTTTTTCGAGTTGATTTTTCTTAGCTAACCGAATCCATTTTTGAAGTGTGGAGTAACCCACACCTAAAGTAACTGCAATTTGCTTTAGCGATTGTTCTGGTCTTCTGGATAATGCTTTTTCTACTGATTGTACTTTAAATTCTTGGCTAAATACGCTCATTTTTGTCTCCTGATTTAAAATTTCCTAGGCGACAGGTATGTTGACATAGGGGGAAACCACAACCTCGTCCAATATGGCTTCATCATTATCTCGACTGGCCTGTAGTAACTGGTTATTGATATACTGATAAAGGCTATATAGATTTTCCGCCAGTTCACCGCCTTTTTCAAGATCAAGCCCTTCGATCAATCCCCCGACAATACCGATAGCTTTAGAAATATAAAGACTTTTCTGTTCAAAATCGGATCTCTGCATTGCTCCTTTTGCAGCATACACGCGCGCCAGAAAACCATCCATCAACATCTCTATCAATCGATGTGGAGACGCTTCTTCCATCAATGTTTCAGTATGAATGTTCGCATATTGCCCTACACCTTTTCTCGCTGTAGCTTGATACATATTCTTCTCCGTTTTATCGATTTAATGCGCTGAGCTGTTGTGTCAAATAAGCTCCCGTCGATTGGAACTGGCCTACGGCGACATCCATTGCAATAAATTGCTTTTGCAAGCGTCGCTGTAGATTATCCAACCTAAGCTGTACCGTATCCCGGCGGTCACTGATATCACGAAGCCTTTTGCTTAATGAATCTGATTGCGTTTCTAAAATACCGCCTGCTTGAATATAAGTATCTAAGTCATTTTGTAAACGACTCGCAACACCATCTGATGATGAAAACAATGCACTGACAGCAGATAAGTCTGATTTAACCGCCTTTTCAAATTTACTGGAATCCAGCGTCATCAGACCATCTTTATCAATGTCTATTCCAATCATGTTCAATGTATTCAAGGAACTATTGGTTGACGCCACCGGACTACCCAAATCCTGACGCACCTTGTTCATAATATTCCGTAATGTCGAATCCCCCAGTAATGCGCCATTGGTGCCTTCTGGCCCGCCATAACGACCGAGAGACTGCGACAATGAAAACAAAGCATTATATGAATCGACAAACCCTTTAACCGACTCGCTAATGGCTTGAGTATCAACCTCCACCGCGATATTGATCGTATTACCCGGTTGAGCACTTTTTAAATCCAGCGTCACCCCATTAATCACATCTGAAATTGAGTTCGAGCTGCGTGTCGCCGTTTGCCCATCAACTTGAATAATGGCATCCTGAGCCTGAGTTTGCTCCTGCATATTAGTTACCCCGGAGCCTGCAGGATCGAAAACCAACTGTGACAAACCACTCGCATCAGTATTATTGCCATCATCATCCACTGCCGTCACAGAAATTGTATTCTGCGTTCCAACCTCTTGCGATGACAGTACCAAACGCGATACCGTTCCACCCGCACCATCATCGACATTGATAATGCTGGCATTCACACCCGGGTTATCAGTCGCACCATTGATTGCATCACGAATCGCCAGTAACGAGTTGTTATTCGCATCAATCGTCAATGCCAAAGTCTGACCGTTTACGGATAAATTCAGTGTTCCTGTTCCGACCGTTGCATTCATATCAGAAAAACCTGCACCGCCTGAGACTAGTTTATGCGCTGATGCAAGCTGCGTCACCTCAACCGAATAACGTGCAGGCACCGCGCCAAATTCGGCTGTAGCCACAATCACTTGCTCATCCGATGAGCTTGCTTTATTCGCATCAAATGCCGTACCTGACTTCAATTTCGTGAATGATGATTGAAAGTCAGATAACGCACTTTTTAACGATCCAATTGCACTCAGCCTGGCATCAACAGTCGATTTCTGTCGATCCAATGCAGCAAAAGCCGGTTGGCCTTCGGCCTGAACCAGCTGATTGACAATACCATTGATATCAATTCCACTCCCAATGCCGAGTGCTGACGCAATTGCCATAACTATACCCTCATCTGTGTACCATTCAGGCTTTATCCCGAAGAACTAACCCGTGCTGACCCGCTGCATCTAATTCCTGCATCCTTTTTGTCAACGCCAACATTTCCTCGGATGGAATTTGCCGAATAACCTCGCCGGATTCTTTATCCACAATTTTCACGACCATTTCCTGAGTGTCCTCATCAATTTGAAACTGCAAATTTCTTTGCGTCTCTTGAAAAACTGCATTCACATCCTTGACGGCTTGCTTTAGCTGACCGAAATCAGCCTCTAAAACATTTCCTTTTTCCAAATTATCTTGACGATTCACTGCTTCCTTCTGATCTTTTTGCCGAACCTGACTTAAGTCCTGTAAACGAGTCAATGGATTGGCTTGATTATTCTGTTGTTTTTTCGAGACAGGCGCCGTGGGTAATGGAACAACTTTACCGATGTTATTTATGTCATTGTTCATTGTTCACCCCAATACTTTTTAAACAAGAGTTCCGGTCCAAACCGGAACTCTCAAAATACCCACTTACCTCAACAGACTCAACACAGACTGTGATGACTGGTTCGCCTGCGCTAACATGGCTGTACCGGCTTGTTGTAGAATCTGGGAACGGCTTAAATTGGCCGTTTCTACCGCAAAGTCCGCATCTAGAATTCTTGACCGTGCTGCAGACTGATTCTCAATCGAAGATTGCAAGTTTGCAATCGTAGTGTTAAACCGGTTTTGCACCGCCCCTAATTTGGAACGATTCGTATCAATTGATTTTATCGCCAAATCAATCACATCAATGGCAGATCTGACATTGACGGAAGTAGCCCCCGAACCAATGCTGACAGGGGATGCTTTCACAAGATCTTGCAACCCTGAAGCAGACAACAGATTACCCACTGTTATTGATATCTGGTTATTCGCCGCCGTATTCGCTCCAACCTGAAAATTTGCTTGTGACAAACTACCTTTCAGAATTGATTTATCATTAAATGAGGTATTTTCGATAATCCGTTTAACCTCTTTACCCAGCTGACTGAATTCTTCCTGTAATTTTTGTCGGTCGCCTGATGCAACCGCACCAAAGTTGGCTGCCTGTACCCCTAAGTCTCGCATTCTTTGTAGTGTATTAGTCAACTCACCCATTGCTGATTCAGCCGTTTGTGCCATCGAAATACCATCATTGGCATTTCTGACCGCAACTGTCATGCCTCTGATTTGTGATGTCATTCGGTCTGAAATTGCCAAACCTGCCGCATCATCTTTTGCCGAATTTACTCGAAGGCCGGATGACAACCTTTCCATTGAAGTGGCTAACGACATATTCGTTTTGTTCAACATTCTTTGGCTGTTGATCGATGCGATATTTGTATTGATTACCATTGCCATGATCTTATCTCCTAGCGTTTATGTCTAAAAATAAAATTGCATTTATTTTCTGTTCGCTAACTGTATCGACAATGACAAACAATTCTTTAAATTTTTCTATCGCCATTTCGGCACTTGTTCACATATTTGTCAAAAAATATGCGCAAATTCACCTTTTGCCCTTAAAAAATCTGCCTCTCGGCCTATATCCAGCCAATATTCATGAATTGGAAATAACGCCACTTTAGTATCGTTTTCAATCAACTGATTTAACAACACGGGCATATCTATTCGTTTTTGCTGCCGAATTTGATTGACTAAGGACTGATCTAACACATAAATGCCCGCACTGGAAAAACAACTGTGTATCGGTTTTTCTACGATGCCGGTAATTTTATCTCGCTCCAGGCTAACAACACCATAAGGTATCTGATATTCAAACTGGCGAACACATAACGTAGCTCTTGCTTGCTCTTGCTGATGAAACGCTAACAGTCTTGGAAAATCCACCTGCGTCAGAATATCCCCGTTCATGACTAACAAAGGCAATTCAGGCAGGTCATCCGGCAACAGCCCGATGGCGCCCGCCGTTCCCATAGGCTCTTGTTCTTCAATATAATGAATATTGACACCCCATTGGCGGCCATCACCAAAATAATCTTTAATCTGATCCGCCAAGTAATGGACTGCAATAAAGAATTGACTGAATCCGGCATCCACGAATTGTTCGATAATGGTTTCAAGTATCGGTTTCCCACCAATTTGTAATAACGGCTTCGGGCAATGATCTGTCAAAGGACGAAGTCTGGAGCCTAACCCCCCCGCCAATAAAAATACCGGATTGTTATATGTAGGCCGGGAAAACATGGATTGCAGTGTTTTCAAACCGACGACACGCCCTTGCCGGTCAACAACGGGCAGTTGACTTAACTGGTTCTGTTGCATAATAGCTTTTATCGTTGTCACAGAATCTTCGATCTGTACTTTTCTAGGATGTTTATTCATTACTTGATCAACGCGAGTTTCTAACGACAAGCCCTTGATCAATGCACGCCGAATATCGCCATCTGTCACCACACCTTGCAATTGATTATCGTCATCGACAACCAAAGCAATTTGTAATGCTGTTTTGTCGATAACGGCAATCGTTTGCCGCAATGACACATCGGGTTTAATCAAACTTTGCCGCCAATGCTCCGCCATATTTCACCTGATTATTTTTCGACTGAACGCGCTGGATAAAGTATTTTTCCGGCCACCACATCGCGCGTCACAATACATCCGGCGCCAATCACGACATCAGCACCTATCGTTATACCTTGAATGACACATGCGCCTGTTCCGATATGCACACCATCGCCCACTGTCACACCACCACTCAAGACGGCTCCCGGTGCGATATGAACATGAGCACCTATACAACAATCATGATCAATAATCGCACCGGTATTAACTATTGTATTCTCAGCAATTTTAGTGCCATTTTGTATAATTGCCCCTGGTAGCAACTGTACGCCTTGCTCGATATTCAACAGCCCTATTCTATCCACGCCTTTGTCTATCACGGTTTCAAAGCTAAAACCCATCGCCGTGAAAGATTCAAACAAAGCTTTACGTCTACCGCCATCATACGGCAAAGAACCTAATCCATTAACGAGATTAAAGCGACCGGCATCTTTATCCGTCAGAAATTCGTCACCCCCTAACACAGGAATATCAAACCAGCATCGACCAGGCTTTAAATCTGGTGTAATCACGCCTTCGATAGACAGTTGAGAGCGCATCAACACGGCTCGTAAAACACCCGCATGACCTCCACACCCCAATAAAATGCGCTTTTTAGCCATTATTCAATCAAGTCATCAGGCTGATAGAGTTTAGAGCTGGCCTGCCCTAAAAGCTGCCAATACTGCATGGGGCTGATTCCTGTTCCTGGGCGCTTGACAACTAGATTTTCCTCGGTAAAAATTTCGCCTTTTTTGATTTTGCGTGCAGCGACCAGGCTTTTTCGGGCGACTTTCCGGGTTGCCATTTCAGGCATTTGCGGACGCTTGACCTGGGAGCCTAAAGCCGCCTCAACCTGCCGAATGTTATCAACCATCATTTTCAGGGCATCCGGTTCAAGCGAAGCTTTATGATCAGGGCCAATCTGATTTTTATCCAGGGTAAAGTGTTTTTCAATCACGCAAGCACCACGAGCAACGGCAGCTACCGGTATCGCAATCCCGGCGCTATGATCTGAATATCCCACCGGCAAGGAAAATGCCTGTGCCAGTGTATCCATCGCCTTCAGATTGATCGTTTCCGCAGGCGCCGGATATTCGGAGGTACAATGCAACAAGGTCACCTTTTGTTGTAATTGCTGCCTGCCTTGTTCAGACAAATAAGCCTCTAATAACGCCTCATCCGTAGGCCGAGCGTCCTTGTCAAGAAAGCCATAGGCCAACACACTCAGGGCATGCTCAACTTCCGCTAAGGTCGCCATCCCGGTGGACAAGATGATATTTTTTCCTGTTTGTGCATGTGCCAGTAAAAAAGGCCCATTGGTCACATCGCCAGACGCAATTTTTAAACATTCAACGTCAAGTTCATCCACCAAAAAACGCAGGCTGTCATCATCAAATGCTGTCGATAAAAAAAGAATGGATTTCTGCTGGCAATAATGCGCTAAGGCAACATAATCTTGCTGACTCAACGCCAACTGTTTCAGCATCTGGTATTGTGATTGCTTATCTCCCGTATTTTGCTTCTGATACGCAGCCTTTTCCGCATTCTGCGTGACGAGTTGCTCGGCCTTGAAGATCTGAAACTTAACCGCATCGACACCTGCATCGAAGGCAGCATCAATCAGTTCAAATGCCGTATCAAGATGGCCATTATGATTTACGCCGGCCTCGGCAATAATGTAACAATGATCTGAATTCATTTAATTTTTATTATCCGTTTCTGACCTTGGTAAATCATAAAATTGCTTTTTAACAATAGTATCCAACTCGTAAGTGCGTATTATGGCGTTGATTTTTTTAGCAGCTCCACCGCCACCATAAGGATTCTCAACCGTTTCAAGCCGACGCTTGAAGATTTTAGACATCACGCTTGCCAACCCTTGCCGTATCGCACTGACCGATGGTTCACAATCGACGACACTGGCGGCACGAATCCGGCCTTTTTGACGATCACCAATATTCAGCGTAGCCACTTTCAGGCTAGGCGCTTCCAATAAGCCACTAGAGGAATTACCTACCACCGCATCCATCAGACGCATTAAGGATAGATACTTCAGACAACCCAAAGAATCAAAGCAAACGGCTTTATCACTATTTTCAGCGACAAACTGATCAATCATACTGGCAATAATCCGACCGTCGGCATCGGCATTGGGCTTGCTGAAAAACAACTGGGTGTCAGGTAATTCATCCAAAACAGCGAGCAAATTAGCCAATTGTTTTTCGGCAGAGCTTTTTTCCAGTGTCGTGGGATGATAAGTAATCAGCAAATTGTGTGTTTTAAGACTAAACCCCGTTTTTTTTAACAAGATATCCTTGGGTAATAAACTCAATTTTTGAATATTATCTACACCTAAGGCACCGACATTAAAGACCCGATCAGGGGATTCACCCAACTGAATGACCCGTTTTCGATACACATCCGTTGCGGTAAAATGCAGATGTGCCATCTTGCTGATGGCATGACGTAATGCCTCATCGACCGCACCCTCGGTCAATTCTCCACCATGGATATGAGCGACCGGAATCCGGGCATGCAATGCCGCAACCACAGCCGAAAAAATTTCGAAACGATCACCTAGAACCAGCAGCATATCCGGGGCCAATCGCGCTAAAGCATCGGCAAAGCCGATAATACCTAAACCAGTCGATTTACTGATCGCCGTTGGCGTATCGGATGACATAAGCATTTCAACTTTCCAGTCTATGCTAAAGCCATCAGCTTCAATCTGTTTCCAGGTTGAACCAAATTCAGGGGATAAATGCATACCCGTTACCACCAATTGCAAGCGCAAAGCGGGATCTTGTTCAATTTCTTTTAATAACCAATACAACAAACCGTATTCAGCGCGTGATCCGGTTACCACACAAATTTTTCGCGCCATATACTCAGCTCACTCTAACACTACTAGGAATATTGACGAGCCGGTCGGCTAGCCATTCAGTCGTTGATAAATCACGGGATGAACAGTGTTGATACATGGGCAAACGATGCAAAGGTTCCCATACCGGACGCGTCATAACCGCTAAATGTCAACCAACCTGTCGCATTTTTTGCAATAATTTACGAAATGAATTTTATTAAGCTGCTTGACATTCTGTTGTGTTGAAATTTTCCTTATCCGGATTAAGATAAACATGGCCAATGGGCGTTAAATTTCGTGTTTGTCGTCCATTCCATCGCTCTGGATTGTCTCTTTTTGCTTGCTCGATGACTCGTTTTCTTTTTTCGAGTACGGCGCTGTCTAAGCCGTTATGGCGTTGGTTGGGTGTTACAAACTTGAGCGCACTGTGTTGATGTTCATTGTTGAACCAACAAACGAAAGCTTCAACCCAGTTCCTGGCTTCGCTTAATGTTTTAAAAGGGTTTTCTGGAAAGGTATGATGATATTTGACTGTTTTAAATAACGATTCTGAATAAGGATTATCATTACTGACACGAGGTCTGCTGAACGACGTGGCAATGTCTAAATCGACCAATTTGGCCCTTAATGTTGCGCCTTTCATCGGACTGCCGTTGTCAGAATGTATCACCAATTGCTTTTTGTCGATGTTTTCCCGGCGAGCGATATCTTCGATCAAATCAGCAGCGTGTGCGCTTGATTCGGCATCATGAACTTGCCAGCCTACGATTTTCCGACTATAGATGTCCATCACCATGTAGAGGTAAAAATACTGCCCTTTGACGGGGCTTAATAAATACGTAATATCCCACGAGTAGATTTGATTGGCCTGTGTGGCTTTGAGTGACTGCGGTTTATTATGCTGACCTGCGGCTCCTTTAGCTCTGTGCTTAAGCTGGTTGTGGGCTTTCATGACACGATAAAAGGTTGATTCTGATGCGAGATAGCAGCCCAAATCCAATAACCTCGGAACGATTTGATGCGGCGTTAAAGCGCTGTATTCCGGTTTATTAATCACGGTGATGATTTCTTGCTTGATGGCCTCGGATAATTGATTGTGCACAGGCGCTGTATTGTGCAGTCGTAGGTCTTCTGAGAGTCCTTCTCCCCGGTTCCAACGCTGATAGGTTCGAGCTGATATACCCACCAGTTCACAGGCTAATTTCTGCCGCGCTCCATTGTCAACGGCTTCATCAATGAGTGCGCTGTAGTGTTGGCGATCTGAGTAGGCGATTAATCGGCCGCCTTTTCCCCCAGATCGCTTGGCACTTTTTTGATAACACCAGTAAAGCCGCTGTTTCTGATAACGCTTTCTCTTTGCGGTTTAGCTCCTTATGCAAACGCTTGTTTTCTTGTTTGAGTTTTGTTTGCGCCTGTTTATATACGGATTCTGTTGATTTAGATTCTGACAAAAATTCCGCTTTCCAGGTATTTAGATGATGTAAGTAGATGCCTTGTTCACGACAATAGGCGCTAGCCTGATCATCGGTGAGATGATGACAATGAACAATGGCTTCAAAACGTTCTACTGTATTCCAATCTTGAGGGCTTTTTTCTTTTGACATGTTTGACTCTGTTTTTCGAGTTGATTTTTCTTAGCTAACCGAATCCATTTTTGAAGTGTGGAGTAACCCACACCTAAAGTAACTGCAATTTGCTTTAGCGATTGTTCTGGTCTTCTGGATAATGCTTTTTCTACTGATTGTACTTTAAATTCTTGGCTAAATACGCTCATTTTTTGTCTCCTGATTTAAAATTTCCTAGGCGACAGGTATGTTGACATAGGGGGTAACACCGTGTGCATTCGTTTGCTGTAAAAACTGATCGCGTTGTTTTTATTGTCCAATAAAATAGCATTCAGCCAATAATTTGATGTCGCATTCTCGGGTTCCCAAATGAAATTGATGCCGCGTTTGGCACACCATTCCGAATAAAGCTGCGCCAGTTCCCTTTTATTCGCGATAAAGTCATCCAGTTTTGCGAGCTGCGCCAATCCCAAAGCCGCATTTAGATTTGGCATACGATAGTTATAACCCAGTTCATCATGACTGATTGCCCACGGATGTGTTTTTTTGCCGTTGTCGTCAGATGCTTTAATTTTTTGGCCAATTGCTCATCGCTTGTGACTACCATTCCACCACCGCCTGTGGTGATTATTTTATTGCCATTAAAACTGAACACACCCAACTCTCCAAAGCAACCACACGCTCGGCTTTTATAGTGACTCCCTAATGCCTCAGCCGCATCTTCAATCAACGTAATCTTATAACGCTGACATAAGCGCGCAATGTTGTCGATCTGGGAAGGGTGACCAAACGTATGCATAGGCAGGCAAGCACGAATAGCTTTGCCTGTGTATTTATTGACAGCATGATCATCATGAATCTCGACATATTCCTGTAAAAATGCTTCCAGCTTAATCTCATCCATCCCTAAGGTACGCCTGTTCACATCGATAAAAACAGGATCAGCACCACAATATCGAATAGCATTGCTGGTTGCGACAAACGATAAGGACTGAGTGAGGACTTCATCTCCAGCCTTTACGCCGGCAACGACTAAAGCACTATGTAAAGCCGCCGTGCCATTTACAGTAGCTACCGCAAAATGTGACTCGGTAAATCGTGCAACTTCCTGTTCAAATTGCTCAACCTGTTCTCCTACTGAAGAAACGTATCCGTCATCGATCACATTGCTCAAACTTTGCTTTTCCTTATCGCTAAAACGAGGTTCATGTAAAGGAATGAATGAGTTACAGGCAAAAATAGAACGGGTAAAGTCAATAAATTCAGCTATATCCTGCGTCATCATATCCGGCACACTATTAAATGAGAGCTGTTTCAACACTAAATGACATAGGTCGACGTTGGATATTTAAGCAAATTGTCACTATCAGAAAACCATTCGATTGTTTTTGTAATCCTTCTCGCAAAGTAATTTCGGATTGAAACCCTGTCAGTTGATACATTTTCTGGTTATCACAGCATAATCGCTGAACTTCAGATTTTGGAGGGCGCATACGCAGGCTTTCACTGATAAATTCAATATCGCTGTTCATCAGCTCCTTTATCATAGCCAAAACATCTGCAATAGACACTTCTTTTCCTGTTCCTATATTAACTGTTTCGCCGATAACATTGTCGGCTTCTGCCAGCGCGATAAAGCCTCGACAGGTATCTATCACATAATTGAAATCACGGGTTGGAGTAAGATCACCTAATTTTATTTGCTTATGTCCTGCGGAAATTTGGCTGATAATAGTCGGAATAACCGCCCGAGCAGATTGTCTCGGCCCAAAGGTATTAAAAGGCCGCACAATCGTCACAGGCAAATCAAAACTATAATAAAAACTCATTGCCAAGGCGTCGGCTGCAATTTTGGAGGCACTATAGGGTGATTGTGGCTGTAACGGGTGTTGTTCATCAATCGGCACATAAACAGCCGAGCCATATACTTCGCTGGTGGATGTCTGTAGTAACCGTTTCACCCCATAAGCGCCAACTTAAGCCCCCAACCACTTGATTAAACACGACTTACGCCCAGCTCTCTGCATTGTCGAATCATTCCCAAAATCGGTTCAGGTAGACTCTGCAACGAACGTTTTCTCGGGCGTTCGCTAACGCTTTTCAAATAATCACGCTGAAAGCGTTCTTGCTTCGGAAAACAGGCGTTCAATCCTGATTTAATGTCCTCAGCAATCGTTTTATACAAACGCCAGGGTGTCAATGCACGCGGCCCATCCATTTTCGTCAAGGCCTTGGTAAAACACCGCTGCGCGATCTTTTCCGTAACCACCGCATACAGAAGTTTGCCCTGTAAATACAATTCGGCCAATTGACTGTCTTTACGGGCACGTAATTGATGATCGCCAACAGGCTTTTCAGCCGTTTGATCACCAATTCCACCTGCCAGCGTACACGATAGAGCGCGCGGCAGCCGTTTCGGTGCTGAGCAACTCGACCGGCACGGACGTTAAAATTAAGACCCATTCACTGAGATAGAGCGTTTTTCCTGGGCTGTACGTCCTTTGTTCTGCGCTCTGAGTTTCGCTTTACGCCGGGCTTGCGCCGCTTTTTCGGCAGGTAACGGAACCGCATGTACCGTGCAGGCGATTCGTTTAGTATCATGGCACAAATAAACCGGAATAGCCCCGCTTGTTTCCCGAGACGTTGTAATTTCGTTTCCCAGTCAATTTTTATCATTTTGCCGTGCTCGTCAAGCTCGTATAAATTCATGCTGTGTGCGTTATAGCGCAGCACAATATCGCCACCTCGGTCAATAAAAGGCACCAACGACTTCGGTTGATTGTAGCCACGATCAATCAACACGACATCGCCCGATTCCAGCACATAATGGTCAAGGCTTTCGCCAATCTTGTCCGTACTGACTTCAACCTGGCGCAATGTCAGTGAAATCAAATCTATCGCGATATGTAGCCGATACGTGGTTTCTGTCGCACCGGGTTCCTGCACGGTCGAGCCATCAATAATAACGAAGCTTAATGAACCACTGTCAACCACCTGATGCAACCCAAATACGCCCGATAGCAAGGATTTTACCCAAGGAACGCAGGCCGCCAGTCTTTTTTTACCGCCGTATCACTCAGGTAGCCCTGTAAGTGAGCCACCTCGCCGGCGCAACTCCGCAAGGAGAAATCCAGACCACAGTAGAGCATCACCAACTGTAACAGTTGTAAGGGCGAACGGATCTTGCGCGCACGCGTGAAGGCTTTAAATTCATAGGCTTGTTGTTGATAATCTTCTGGAAGTTCTTGCACAAATTGTTCAAAACGAGTATCTATGTGAGGTGGCTGCTTTTTCATAGGGTTTTCACTTTTGTCGGCAAAAGACTCTATGTGGTGGCCACACCTTTATTTTTCAACACGTAATCAATGATTTAATGGCTTAAGTTGGCGCTTATGCCGTTTCACCCCATCTCTCGTGCCGCCTGGCAGATATTCAGCGTACCTTTTACATTGGTATCAATATAACTTTCTGGCGCCACATAGGAATACGGAATCGCAATCAGCGCGGCAAGATGAAAAACAATATCAATATCCTGGCATAAGGTATAACAAAAGCCGAGTCTCTTACATCCCCTGACACAATCTCTAATGCAGAAGATGTCGACACATCATCAAGCCAGCCATGTGAGGCGAATGAATTGTATTGCGCCAACGCTCTTACAGCAAAACCCTTTTGAAGCAATAGCTCGGTTAAATGGGAACCGATAAAACCATCTGCACCGGTCACCAATACTTTAGTCTTCATAAACCAGCCCTTTTTCGATCAAAGCTTCTGCAATTTTCCAATCTGTTTCAGTATCAATATCCATGCTACTGATAGAATCCATTAACAACGGCCGGGTATTATCCGGGTAAAATGTGTTATTCGCCATAAACCAGTCAGATTTACAAGCATACATGGCGCCATTCGGTGTCAATAACGATTGGATATCTTGCCGCCTAGTTTGCATTGGTTTAGAACGATTAACCGCTTTGAGCCACCCGTTTTGACAAAAAAACACTGTTGTCAAATCACGATGCAACGATTTACATCCTATGACCGCTTCAGATTGCTCAAGCCATTCTAATGTTGTTTGAATATGCTCTACCCGCCTGAAGGGCGATGTCGGTTGTAAACACATAATCTGCTCAGGCCTATAATCATGCTCGGCTTCGAACCAGTTTAAGGCATGGCGCATAACATCAGCCGTACTTGCGTTATCTGTAGAATATTGCCGAGGACGCAAAAAAGGCGCATCAACACCTATCGATGCCGCTAACGCCTGATACTTTTTCGAGTCGGTAGACACAATCGCCAAACAATCACTCCGGCCTAACTTACGCAGCGCCCTTGTCGTCCAGGCCAACAAGGGTTTACCGCCTAGGGGCTGTTGCCATTTCACATAGGTAACCATAAAAAGGCGCAAGCCAGAGCGATAGAGCCTTCAAAATTTCGTTTGAGTTTGTCATATCGCGTGGCGATCGCTCTGAAATGCTTAAGTCTTGCAAACACATTTTCAACGAGATGGCGATATTTGTAGAGACACCAATCCATTTCATCATTTCCCGAGTTGAATTCTTTTTCTTGGGATAACAGGAACAGCCCCTTTGTCTTTAATTTGAAGACGTAATGCTTCACTGTCATAGCCTCTGTCAGCAACTATATAGTCACCTTTTGGGAGCTCTGCAACTAATTTCGGTGCTTCTTTACAGTCATGAACTTCGCCGCCTGTCACTGAGAAATGAATAGGAAGACCACAGGCATCAACGGCCATATGAATTTTACTGGTGTTCCCGGCGACAGATTTCCCTATCGCTGTTTCTTGTTCACAGGCCGCACCACTACTATGCTGATGTGCTTTCACAATACTCCCATCAATAAATTCCCATTCCAGGTCTGGATCAACAACCAAGGCGTTAAAAATACCCATCAGTTTTTTCTTTACGAGACCAGTCATTGAATCGTTTATATACCGCATTCCAATTACCAAAAAGCCGTGGGTAAATCTCTCCAGGGACAACCTACTCGCAAGCGATAAAAATACCTTCGACTGTTTTTCGAAGACAAGGTTTGTCATAAATTCCCATTTTCAACATAATTATCTTCAGTTTCTCCCAAAGTTCATCCGTAAGCATTTGTCGGGGCATAGTTTGCTTGTTTTTGAGTCAAAATAAACAATCTATGTGGCGGAGTTATTGAATTTCAAGGGGATTTTCAAAACGGCAACAGCCCCTAAAAGACGAATATTTTTATCAGTCACCCCTTTTGAACCTGACCGGGCCGGAATCACGATTAAGGTTCTAAACATTTATTATCTTCATGAATAAAATGTTGTGAAACATAAGTAATCAATTGCCCAACTAGTCGCCTTGATACCCAAGCTTCTCCTGCCTGAATCACTGCCATCATTTTTTTTTACATAGGTCTGTAAAACATCAATCTCCTGATAGCCTTTTGCACCGGCTAACAGACACGGGATGATGTCTTGTTCGTGTAAACCATTACCAATAACGATAACGATCAGTTCAGAATTATACGAGAATAACATACGTATAAATTCAGCTGAATACTGTTGGCGCAGTGTGTAATCCAATAAAACAACAGCCATCCCACAAGAACGCAATTGATTAAAGGCAATAACTTCATCCTCAATAAGCGTATAGTCCAAATGGTCTTCAACCGACTGTGCAATTTTCCCGGTTTGATCTAGGGGCTGTTGCCGTTTTGAAAATCCCCTTGAAATTCAATAACTCCGCCACATAGATTGTTTATTTTGACTCAAAAACAAGCAAACTATGCCGCGACAACTGCTTACGGATGAACTTTGGGAGAAACTGAAGATAATTATGTTGAAAATGGAATTTATGACAAACCTTGTCTTCGAAAAACAGTCGAAGGTATTTTTTATCGCTTGCGAGTAGGTTGTCCCTGGAGAGATTTACCCACGGCTTTTGGTAATTGGAATGCGGTATATAAACGATTCAATGACTGGTCTCGTAAAGAAAAACTGATGGGTATTTTTAACGCCCTGGTTGTTGACCCAGACCTGGAATGGGAATTTATTGATGGGAGTATTGTGAAAGCACATCAGCATAGTAGTGGTGCGGCCTGTGAACAAGAAACAGCGATAGGGAAATCTGTCGCCGGGAACACCAGTAAAATTCATATGGCCGTTGATGCCTGTGGTCTTCCTATTCATTTCTCAGTGACAGGCGGCGAAGTTCATGACTGTAAAGAAGCACCGAAATTAGTTGCAGAGCTCCCAAAAGGTGACTATATAGTTGCTGACAGAGGCTATGACAGTGAAGCATTACGTCTTCAAATTAAAGACAAAGGGGCTGTTCCTGTTATCCCAAGAAAAAAAGAATAGTATATAAATATTCATATCGCCATGACGCTACCGTACCGTAGTAAAAGCATAGCAGTAATATATTTAAATTACACAGAATCCCATAAATTAAGCTAAATATATGTTAAAAAAATACGCATGTGTAAGATGCATGATTTTTATTCATTATGCTTCACATATTGACTCGGCATTCGGTGAGTTATTTTTTACCGACGACAAGGCAAAAAGGGATTGCTGGAGTGATGCTTTCAAGGGTGGAAAAAATAGATCTTGCTTCTATTGATTAGGACATAACTGTTGTGGTCAACATCTTACTTTATTCCTCTAATCCACAAATCAGCGGAATGTGCAAATCACACTTGACCGAAATTCACTCGCTTGAGATTATTGCTACACTAGAGCCACAACATCATGCCGATATTCTTCTACTGGATGCGTGCGCTATTGATAGAACACCTGAATTGCTCAGTATTGCCCCCTCTCATGCCCCTCATTATCTGATCATTGGCCATCGCTGGCCAGAACAAAAACAGATTCAAGCTTTATTACATGGCGCATCAGGTTATTTCGAGCAAACTCAGCCACCTGAGCTGTTGATCAAGGCAATATCTAGCATCCAATCAGGCGAAATCTGGATTCATCGCAAACTTGTCCCCCAAGTAATTCAGTCCATGATCGCTAAAGCAAAACATGATACCAACACGCATACGCTGTCACCTGATACACCAATAGCCTTATCGAGTCTTTCCAAACGGGAAATTGATGTGGCGACAAGAATTGCAACCGGTCAAAATAATAAACAAATTGCGCAGAATCTCAATATTTCGGAACGAACTGTCAAAGCACATTTAACATCCATCTTTAAAAAACTCAATATTTCTGACCGCTTACATTTAGCCTTGTTGATGAATGAATCACATTAACTGCGCAGGTTTTTAAATTTAGGATAAAATTGTGCGTTTAGTCTTTAAATCAGTCGAAATGGATATTATCGAATACATCGCTACTGAACTTTCTGCCAGTCGTCACCAGGTGAATGCTGCTGTCAAACTTTTGGATGAAGGCGCTACGGTGCCTTTTATTGCACGGTATCGTAAGGAAATGACCGGCGGCCTAGATGATACGCAATTGCGCCTGCTGGAAGAACGCTTAATTTATTTGCGGGAACTGGAAGATCGCAAGCAAGTTATTCTAAAAAGTATTGCTGAACAAAATAAATTAACCCCGGCACTCGAAAATTCGATTAATGCTGCCGATAGCAAAACCTTGCTTGAAGATTTATACCTGCCATTTAAGCCAAAACGTCGGACAAAAGCTCAAATTGCACGCGAAGCAGGCTTAGAAGCCCTAGTTAATCTGTTAAAAACAAACCGTGATGCAATCCCGGAAGACAGTGCAAAAGCTTTCCTCAATAGTGATAAAGGCTTCCCTGATATAAAAACTACTTTAGACGGTGCTCGGCAAATCATTATGGAACAACTATCTGAAGATGCCGAGTTGATCAGCGAACTCCGTGAGTATGTTTGGAATAATGGCGTGTTGACGTCTAAAGTTATTGCTGGCAAAGAAAATCTGGCGGCAAAATTTCGGGATTATTTTGATTATCAAGAAGCCATCAATAAAATACCCTCCCACCGTGCGCTCGCTCTATTCCGGGGCAGAAATGAAGATTTTCTGAGCTTAAATTTATCCCCGGCGCAAGATGAAGAACTCGGCCATCAGTACGCTATATCACAGGTTTCCAAACGCCTTGATACCACGAAGGATGATTCACCTTGTAATGCCTGGCTCGCCCAAACAGCGCGCTTGGCTTGGAAAATTAAGTTATTCACCCGCATTGACCTGGACTTAAAAATGCGCCTTCGCGAGCAATCAGAACAGGAAGCGATCCGTGTTTTCGCCAGCAACTTAAAAGATTTATTATTGGCCGCCCCAGCAGGCCCCAGAGCCACAATGGGACTTGACCCGGGTATACGAACCGGCGTTAAAGTGGCAATCGTTGACCCTACCGGCAAACTATTGGCAACAGAAACGATTTATCCCCATCCACCCCGGAAACAATGGACACAATCTGTCGATATACTAGCGAAACTTATCCGACAATACTCAGTCGATTTAGTTAGCATTGGCAATGGTACCGGCTCCCGCGAAACCGATCAGCTTATCTCAGAGCTGATCAAACAATACCCTGATTTAAAGCTTACAAAAATCATAGTTTCAGAAGCGGGCGCATCGGTTTATTCAGCCTCAGAACTCGCCGCCAAGGAATTTCCTGATTTAGACGTCTCTTTACGTGGCGCTGTTTCAATCGCTCGTCGATTACAAGACCCTTTGGCTGAACTGGTCAAAATTGAGCCCAAATCGATTGGTGTCGGTCAATATCAACATGATCTCAACCAGCATAAATTATCCAAAAGCCTGGATGCAGTAGTCGAAGACTGTGTGAATGCCGTAGGTGTCGATGTCAACACAGCTTCGGTAGCCTTATTGAAACGGGTTTCCGGCCTTAATGCCACGGTAAGCGAAAATATCGTCGCTTACCGTGATCAAAACGGCCCATTTAAACAACGCTCTGAACTTAAAAAAGTTCCGCGGCTGGGCGAGAAGGCATTTCAGCAAGCCGCCGGTTTTCTCCGTATCATGAATGGGGAAAATCCGCTTGATGCCTCAGCCGTTCATCCTGAGGCTTATCCTGTCGTCAATGCCATTCTTGACGAGACAGGCAAAACAATCACTGCCATAATTGGACAACGCGATTATTTAAGACGACTTGAGGCTGCCAACTTCACAACCGAAGAGTTTGGCCTCCCGACTGTCATGGATATTTTAAGCGAACTGGAGAAACCCGGCCGCGATCCACGCCCCGAATTTAAAAGCGCAGATTTTAAAGAAGGCATTGACTCAATAAAGGATTTAAAACCGGACATGCTTTTGAATGGCGTAGTCACCAATGTGGCAAACTTTGGCGCTTTCGTTGATATTGGCGTTCATCAGGACGGTTTGGTACATGTTTCTCACTTAGCCGAGCGTTTTATTAATGACCCCAAAGAAGTCGTTAAAACCGGACAAATTGTAAAAGTGAAAGTATTAGAGGTTGATATAGAACGAAAAAGAATTTCGTTATCGATGAAAAAGGGCAATGAATCTCAGACAAGCGCAAAAAGACCCGTTAAGAAAAAATCGGCCACCAAGCGACCTAACACTTCCTTTGCTAATGCATTTAACCAAGCATTAGCTAAAAAATAACGCCTTAAAAATCATATACTCTCTTCACACATGAAGATGGAACTTCAGTGGTTTATTTTTCGGCTAAAAAGAAGGAGGACATTAATGACACTGTCTTTGTGTGGAGACTATGTAATACATAGGCTTCTGTAAAAGCCAACATTTTGAATTAAAAAAGCCGGGGGTTACCCGGCTTTTTTAATTTTATCTACTCTTCGTTTTCATCAATGTCCAATTCAGGACGATCGACTAATTCAACATAAGCCATCGGCGCATCATCCCCAGGACGATAGCCACATTTAATAATTCTTAAATAGCCCCCTGGTCTATTTTGGTAACGAGGACCTAATTCGTTGAATAATTTTGTAACAACCTCTCTGTCACGTAATTTAGCAAATGCTTGTCTACGTTTGGCGACAGAATCCGTTTTTGACAAAGTGATTAAAGGCTCAGCCACCCGCCGTAACTCTTTCGCTTTAGGCAAAGTCGTTTTAATCAACTCGTGTTTGAACAATGATGTCGCCATATTGCTAAACATTGCTTTTCTATGGCTACTATTTCTATTTAACTGTCTACCAGACTTACGGTGTCTCATTTCTAAAATGACCTATAACGTGTTTAAATTTAACTTTGAGATTGATCGGCTAAATCTTCAGGCGGCCAATTTTCTAAACGCATACCTAACGCCAACCCTTTTGTCGCAAGAACGTCTTTAATCTCAGTTAAGGATTTTTTACCTAGATTGGGCGTCTTCAATAACTCAACTTCTGTTCGTTGAATCAAGTCCCCAATATAGAAAATATTTTCTGCTTTCAAACAATTAGCTGAGCGCACTGTTAACTCAAGATCATCGACCGGACGCAGATATTCAGGTGGAAACCCAGGTTCTGGTTTTGGCTCTGGCTCACCGTCTGGCTTATCAACTATATCTAGATTAACAAACACAGACAATTGCTCATGTAAAATGGTTGCCGCTAATTTTATGGTTTCTTCCGGATCAACAGTTCCGTTGGTTTCAAGCTCGAAAACCAACTTATCTAAATTAGTCCGCTCTGCCACCCGTGTATTTTCAACATGATAAGCGACTTTATCGATTGGACTGAAGGTTGCATCAACCATCAAAACACCAACCGGAATATTGTCCATACTTTCTTTTCTAACAGATGCGGGAACATAGCCACGGCCACGTTCGACTTTGACAGTCACACTAAAATTCGCATCCTGAGTTAGATTTGCAATAACCAATTCAGGATTGACAATTTCAACATCATGCGGCAAATCAAAATCACTTGCTGTAACAGTACCCGGCCCTTTTTTTGTTAAAGACAAACTAACTTCATTTTTGTCTTTAGAATGAAGAACAACAGCCAGTTTTTTCAAATTCAAAAGAATATCAATAACATCCTCATGAACACCTTCAACGACCGTATATTCGTGTAATACACCATCAATTTGAACCTCGGTTACCGCACAACCAGGTATTGATGATAACATGACACGTCTTAGTGCATTTCCCAATGAATGACCGAAGCCTCTTTCTAATGGCTCAATAACAATTCGGGAATGATTTGCCGTCTGATTAACAACCTCTACTAACTGGGGTTTCAATAAGCCAGCAATGGAATTCTGCATAGTTTAATCTCGGGTTAATTATTTAGAATAAAGCTCAACAACCAATTGCTCATTAATGTCTGATCCTAAATCAGCACGATCTGGCAACGATTTAAAAGTTCCGCTCATTTCTTTAACATTAACTTCAACCCAAGCTGGAAAACCATATTGTTCGGCCACACCCAGTGCATCAATAATACGCTGTTGTTTTTTAGCTTTCTCACGAATTGAAATAACGTCGTCTATAGAAACCTGATATGACGGGATATTTACCACTTGGCCATTAACCATAATCGCTTTATGGGATACGAGTTGACGCGCTTCAGCACGCGTACTGGCATATCCCATACGGTAAACGACATTATCTAAACGTGACTCTAAAAGATTCAACAGATTTAAACCTGTTGCACCTTTTTTCAAATCAGCTGCTTTATAATAATTTCTAAACTGTTTTTCTAAAACGCCATAGATACGACGAATTTTTTGTTTTGCACGAAGCTGAAGCGCATAATCAGAGCTACGCGTTCTTTTTGCACCGTGTTGACCTGGTCTTTGTTCGAGCTTACATTTCCCTTCTAGCGACTTACCTCTTCCTTTTAGAAATAAATCCGTTCCTTCTCTACGAGCTAACTTACACGTTGGTCCTAGATATCTTGCCATTTTTATTACTCCGAAAACTTTTTATACGCGACGTTTCTTAGGTGGACGACATCCGTTGTGAGGTATCGGAGTCACATCAACAATATTGGAAATCTTAAAGCCGAGATTATTTAATGCCCGAACAGCAGATTCACGACCTGGACCAGGACCCTTAATCATAACTTCAAGATTTTTCATACCGAAATCACGCGCAACCTGCCCTGCTTTTTCAGCAGCTACCTGCGCCGCAAAAGGCGTACTTTTTCTTGACCCGCGAAAACCTGACCCTCCAGATGTCGCCCAAGATAAAGCATTGCCTTTACGATCTGTTATCGTAATAATAGTGTTGTTAAAGGAAGCATGTACGTGCGCAATCCCGTCTGCCACTGTTTTTTTAACGCGTTTTTTTGATCTGTTTTGTGATGCCATTGCTTAAGTTCCAGAATATCTTATTTTCTTATCGGTTTACGTGGACCTTTACGCGTACGTGCATTTGTACGTGTTCTTTGGCCTCTTAAAGGCAAACCTCTTCTATGTCGGATACCACGATAGCACCCCAAATCCATCAATCTCTTGATGTTCATGGAGACTTCTCTACGCAAGTCGCCTTCAACCGTCATACCAGAAATCACCTTACGGATTGACTCCAATTGATCTTCTGCCAAGTCTTTTATTTTTACCGATGGTTCGATACCAACTTCTTGACAAATTTTTCGTGCTGTCTGGCGGCCAACACCATAAATAGCTGTCAATGCGATTTCCGCATGTTTATGATCAGCGACATTAATTCCGGCAATACGTGCCATCTAGATACTCCTACTACAGTACTCTGAAGTTAAGCGCAGAATTATAGCATTTCGACAAATCCAGCGCAACAAAATATTATCCTTGACGTTGTTTATGTCGGGCATCTTTACAAATAACCCGAACAATACCTTTTCGCTTGATAACCTTACAATTTCTACATATTTTTTTAACTGACGCTCTTACTTTCACAGCTCATACTCCAATTATTTTTTCAGCTTGGCTTTCTTCATTAACCCTTCATATTGCTGCGACATCAAATGCGTCTGCATTTGCGAAATAAAATCCATGACAACAACAACTATGATTAATAATGATGTTCCACCAAAATAAAATGGGACATTCCAATAGACGATTAAAAATTCTGGCAACAAGCAAACTAATGTTATGTAAAAGGCGCCGACAAATGTCAATCTCGTTAAAACTTTATCAATATAAGCCGCAGTCTGCGCCCCTGGTCTAATACCAGGCAAAAATGCACCCGATTTTTTTAAATTATCGGCTGTTTCTTTAGAATTAAATACTAACGCCGTATAAAAGAAACAGAAGAAGACGATTGCTGCCGCATAACATAAAACATAAACAGGCTGCCCTGGCGACAAGATTGTCGAGATATCCTGCAGCCATCCAAAGCCTTCCGCATTCCCAAACCAGCCTGCAATGGTCGCCGGAAACAATATAATGCTTGATGCAAAAATCGGTGGAATAACCCCTGCCATATTTAATTTAAGAGGCAGAAAGCTACTTTGGCCAGCATACATTTTACGCCCCTGTTGACGCTTAGGATATTGAATAATAATCCGCCGCTGTCCTCGCTCAACAAATACAACCAATGCGGTCACTGCAATCGCAACCAAGAACAATAAAACGATAAACGCACTGTTCATTTCGCCCGTGCGTGCCAGTTCCAATGTACCTCCAATCGCAGAAGGTAACCCTGAAACGATACCTGCAAAGATTATCAACGATATACCATTACCAATGCCACGTTCAGTAACCTGCTCACCAAGCCACATCAGAAAAATTGTTCCTGTTACCAGCGTAATCGTTGTAATAACAATAAAACTGAGACCTGGGCTGATAACAACAGCTAATCCACCTGCCGTCTGATTTTGTAATGCGATCGAAATACCAATGGCTTGAAATGTTGCAAGAAAGACAGTTCCATACCGAGTATACTGGGAAATTTTACGGCGTCCTGACTCCCCTTCCTTCTTTAATTGTTCAAACTGCGGCACCACAACCGTCATTAACTGCATGATAATTGATGCTGAAATATAAGGCATAATACCCAATGCAAACAAACTCAGCCGCATTAATGCGCCGCCCGAGAACATATTAAACATATCTAAAATTGAGCCGCTTTGCTGTTCAAACATAACTGCAAGTGCTTTCGGATCAATTCCAGGTACTGGTATATGCGCTCCAACCCGGTAAACGAAGAATGCTCCAAGAACAAAAAGCAACCGTGTCTTCAGTTCTGAAAATCCACTCATTTTACTTGCCATTTCAGCTCTTGAAGTACTCACGTTATTCCTCTACCTTTCCACCAACAGCTTCAATTGATTGTTTTGCCCCTGCCGTTACAAACAAACCTTTCACTGTAACCGGTTTAGTTATTTCGCCTGACTTAATGACTTTTACTTTTTTTGTAAAAGCGGGAACTAAATCAGCCTCTATCAACGCTGTCAAATCAACAATCTCGCTTGAAATTTTCATCAACTCATTAAGGCGAATTTCAGCGTAATATTTTTTCTTTCGCGAGGTAAAGCCGACTTTGGGCAACCGCCGCTGCAAAGGCATCTGCCCACCTTCAAAACCAACTTTATGAAAACCACCACTACGCGATTTCTGCCCTTTATGACCTCTTCCACAAGTTTTACCCAATGTGGACCCGATGCCTCGGCCTACACGTTTGCGATCCTTTCTAGACCCATAAGCTGATTGTATAGTGTTTAAATACATTAGACTTCCTCAACTTTTAACATGTAAGCGATTTTATTAATCATCCCTCTATTTTCTGGCGTATCAATCACCTCAACAGTTTGATGAATTCTTTTCAAGCCCAAACCTTTCAAACAGGCTTGATGGCTTTTGAGTCGACCAATTTTACTTTTGGTCATGGTTAAGCTTAATTTTTTATCAGCCATGATTGTTACCCAGTAATTTCTTCGACTGTTAAACCACGCTTAGCGGCAATAGTTTTAGCATCATGCATTCCTGAAAGCCCTTCTATTGTAGCCCTGACGACATTTATAGGGTTATTCGTTCCAATACATTTAGCCAATACATTATGAACACCAACGACTTCAAATACTGCACGCATTGCGCCTCCGGCTATTATTCCAGTACCCTCAGACGCAGGCTGCATATAGACTTTTGCCGCACCAGTATTCGATACAACTGTATATTGCAATGTATCGTCTTTTAGAGCGACGGTACGCATATTTTTTCGCGCTTGCTCCAACGACTTTTGTATTGCAATGGGAACTTCCCTTGCCTTACAAACGCCATATCCAACGCGGCCTTGCCCGTCGCCGACCACTGTTAAAGCCGTAAAACCAAAAACACGACCGCCTTTAACTACTTTTGCTACACGCCTAACAGAAACTAATTTTTCTTTTAATCCGTCGCTACTACCTTGAGATGGTGCTGTTGCCATTTTTATACCCCTAGAACTTCAAACCAGCTTCACGTGCAGCATCTGCCAATGCCTTAACACGACCATGATATTTAAACCCTGAACGATCGAATGCTACATTAGTAACACCCGCCGCGATTGCTCTTTCAGCAATCATTTTCCCAACCGCAGCAGCTGCCTCTTTATTTCCTGTATAGTTTACAGAATTTTTTATATCGGCTTGAGTGGTTGAAGCGCTAGCCAATGTCGCAGTACCATCAACGGTAATAACTTGTGCATAAATATGTTTAGCTGTTTTATGCACTGTTAACTTATTGACACCTAATTGTTTTATTTTACAACGCTGTCTTAAAGCGCGTTTCAAACGTGATGCTTTCTTATCCATTACTTAACCTACTTCTTTTTGGCTTCTTTTCTTGCGACATATTCATCAGCATAGCGCACACCTTTACCTTTATAAGGCTCTGGTGGACGGAAAGCTCGGATTTCTGCTGCAACCTGACCAACCTGTTGTTTATCAGCCCCTTTGACCACTAATTCAGTCTGACTAGGAGCTTCAATGGTAATTCCTTCAGGAATCATATATTCAACTGGATTGGAAAAGCCTAACGATAATGTTAATTTTTTTCCTTGAACTTGCGCCCTATACCCAACCCCAATCAAAACTAATTTTTTCTGAAATCCTTCAGAAACACCTGTCACCATATTGTTAATACATGACCTGGCCGTTCCTGCCTGGGCTCTGGAATTTTTTACTGCATCATCCCATTTCACCCGAATCACATTTCCATCGACTTCTACACTGACGCCTTGATAGAGGTTAAAGGACATTTCACCGCCTTTACCTTTGACAACAACATTGTCTTGATCGACTTTTATTTCAACGCCTGATGGAACATTTATGGGTGCATTTGCTATTCTAGACATTATGACAAACTCCCTTTAGCAAACCGTACAAATAACTTCACCGCCATGACCAATTGCGCGTGCCGCACGATCCGTCATTACACCACTTGATGTAGAAACAATAGCGATCCCTAAACCACCCAATACTTTAGGTAATTCATCTTTTGATTTATAAATTCGTAAACCCGGGCGACTTACCCGCTTCACCTGTTCAATGACAGGCTTGCCATCATAATATTTTAAATCGATAGTCATCTGAGTGTGACTACCATTCGTTTCTGTCGAATAATCGGCAATGTAACCTTCTTCCTTTAATACTTTTGCAATAGCAACTTTTAATTTTGACGAAGGCAATTTAACACTTTTCTTTCCCGCAGACTGACCATTTCTTATCCGGGTCAGCATATCTGCAATTGGATCACTCATACTCATTTTATATCTCCAAAACCTGTTCCATTACCAGCTTGCTTTTGTCAAGCCCGGAACATCACCGCGCATTGTCGCTTCTCTTAATTTATTTCGACTAAGACCAAATTTCCGGTAATATCCATGCGGACGCCCCGTCAAATTACAACGGTTTCTCTGTCTGCATCGACTCGAATCACGCGGTAGCTTTTGAAGTTGTAACTGAGCTGCTTCTTTGTCTTCAAATGATGAATTTGGATCTCTGATAATTTCTTTCAGCGCCCTTCTTTTCTGTTCATATTTGAGGACTAATTTTGCACGTTTATTTTCTCGTGCAATCATCGATTTTTTAGCCATTTTCCGCCCTTTAGTTCTTAAATGGAAATTTGAAAAGCTTTAACAAAGCCAAACCTTCTTCATCGGTTCTAGCCGTTGTTGTAATGGAAATATCCAAACCTCTTAGCGTATCAATTTTATCGTAATCAATTTCAGGGAAAATGATTTGTTCTTTGATACCCATTGAATAATTTCCACGCCCATCAAAGCTTTTAGGGCTCATTCCACGAAAATCTCGTATCCGTGGAATTGAGATACTCACCAGCCTATCGAAGAATTCATACATTCTTTCTCGACGTAGAGTTACTTTACATCCTATTGCCATATCATCGCGAATTTTAAATCCTGCAATTGATTTTCTGGCTAAGGTAATAATCGGCTTTTGTCCTGCGATTTTTTCCATATCGGATAAGGCGGCTTGCAATACTTTTTTATCTGCGACAGCTTCACCTACACCCATATTAAGAGTAATTTTGGTTATCTTGGGAACTTCCATCACGGACTTGTATCCAAACTGCTCTTTTAGCGCAGGGATAATTTTTTCTTTATATTCGGTTTCTAATCTGGCCATCTCTCTTCCTTACGCATCAACAACTTCGTTTGTCGACTTAAAATATCTAACTTTTTTACCGTCTTCCAGAAACTTGAATCCTACACGATCAGCTTTCTGTGTCTCAGGATTATAAAGTGCGACATTTGAAATATGGATTGGCATTTCTTTTTCGATAATACCACCCGCTACTCCAGCATTTGGATTTCCACGCTGATGCTTTTTGGCGACATTAACGCCTTGTACTAAAACTTTATTTTTTTCATTAAAAATTTTAGTTACCTTTCCCTGCTTCCCTTTATCTTTTCCTGTGAGTACGATGACCTCATCGCCTTGTTTAATTTTTTGCATTTTTGAACCTTCCTTACAACACTTCAGGGGCTAACGAGATAATTTTCATGAACTTATCTCCGCGCAATTCACGAGTAACAGGCCCAAAAATCCTTGTACCTAATGGTTGTAATTGGGTATTTAAAATCACAGCGGCGTTTCCATCAAAACGAATTACCGAACCATCGGGTCTACGAACACCTTTTTTTGTTCTCACGACCAATGCATTATAAACCTCACCTTTTTTTACGCGTCCGCGAGGCATTGCATCTTTAACACTGACCTTAATAATATCCCCAATACCGGCGTAACGTCTATGCGACCCGCCTAATACTTTGATACACATGACCCTTTTTGCGCCACTATTATCGGCTACGTCAAGGTTAGTTTGCATCTGAATCATTTTAAATTCCCAACTTAAATTGTTTAATCTTGAATGCTTCTATTTAGCACTTTCAACAACGTCAACCAAACGAAACGATTTCCGCTTAGAAAATGGCTTGCTTGATGTGATGGTTACAACATCACCTTCTTTACAAATATTGTTTTCATCATGTACTAAGAGTTTAGTTGAACGCTTGATAATTTTTCCATAAACAGGATGCTTTACGCGTCGCTCAACTAGAACCGATGCTGTCTTGTCCATCTTATTGCTGATCACACGCCCAACTACAGTACGTAATTTTTCACTTTTTTCTGTCATGATGCTGTACTCGCCATCTCTCTTAATATCGTATGAATACGGGCTATATCGCGCCTTACTTTCTTAACTTGATCAGGCTTGGACAACTGCCCTGTCGCCTTTTGCATTTTCAAGTTAAATTGTTCACGCGATAAATCCAATAACATTGAATTTAATTCTTCTTTCGTCTTTTGACGTAATTCACTTGCATTCATTACATTATTGTCCGTACTGCAAAAGTTGTTTTTACAGGCAATTTGGCTGCTGCTAATTTAAAAGCTTCTCGCGCCAACTCTTCAGGGACACCCTGAATTTCATATAACATTGTGCCTGGTTTGATTTGGGCAACCCAGTATTCTACACTACCTTTACCTTTACCCATTCTAACTTCTAGTGGTTTTTTGGTAATTGGCTTATCTGGGAAGATACGAATCCAAATTTTACCACCCCGTTTTACATGTCGCGTTATCGCTCTACGAGCCGCCTCAATTTGGCGGGCAGTAATTCTACCACGAGTTGTAGCTTTTAGACCATACTCGCCAAAACTTACTGATGAGCCACGCACAGCGATACCGGTATTTCTACCTTTATGCTGTTTGCGGAATTTTGTTCTTTTAGGCTGAAGCATCTTATTTTTCCTTCAACTATTTTTTAGAAACACTGCCAGTTGATGCATTAACTGCATCAGAATCAAATACTTCACCTTTAAAGATCCAGACTTTAATGCCAATGATCCCGTATGTTGTATTTGCTTCCGCAGTCCCATAGTCAATATCTGCACGCAATGTATGCAATGGAACACGACCTTCGCGATACCATTCGCCACGCGCAATTTCTGCCCCATTTAACCGACCAGCAACATTAATCTTTATCCCTTCAGCGCCGAGTCTCATTGTATTTGTCACCGCACGCTTCATTGCCCGACGATACATAATTCTTTTTTCCAGCTGCTGTGCAATGCTTTCTGCTACTAATTTCGCATCAAGCTCAGGCTTTCTGATTTCTTCGACATTCATTTGCACAGGCATACCCATCATTTTGGACACTACCTGCCGCATTTTATCGATATCTTCACCTTTTTTTCCGATAACAATACCTGGCCGCGCAGTATGTACGGTTATATGCGCATTAGTGCCCGGACGGTTTATTTGGATCCGACTAACCGATGCATGCGCTAATTTTTCTTGAATATACTCACGCACTTTTAAATCTTGTAACAGAAATACTGGATAGTTCTGGCTATTTGCATACCATCTTGATGTCCAGTCTTTTACAATACCAAGACGAATGCCTGTAGGATGTACTTTCTGACCCATTTTTTGCCTCTACTCGTATTCTGCTACTTTAATTGTTATATGGCACGTTCTTTTCAGAATGTGGTTTGCACGACCTTTTGCTCTCGCTCTGATTCTTTTTAACGTACTCGCCTCATCCACATACACAGTAGACACGACCAATTCGTCTATATCTGCACTTTCGTTGTGCTCAGCATTGGAAATAGCAGATTCCAATACTTTTTTCATGATCCCAGCCGCTTTCTTCGAGCTAAACTGCAAGATGTTCAATGCCTTCTCAACAGGCAAACCACGTATTTGATCACCAACTAATCTCGCTTTTTGAGCAGACAGCGGAGCATTTTTTAACTTTGCTGATATTTCCATCACTGCACCTTATCTTGATTTCTTATCGGCAATATGCCCTTTGTAGGTTCGTGTTGGGGCAAACTCACCCAACTTGTGTCCTACCATATTTTCTGAGATCAGTACCGGCACATGCTGACGACCATTATGTACTGCAATTGTCAAGCCCAACATTTCCGGGCTTATCATAGACCTTCTTGACCATGTTTTAATCGGTTTCCGATTATTGGTCTTAACTGCTTCTTCTACCTTTTTCAGCAGATGATGATCAATAAATGGACCTTTTTTAATTGAACGTGGCACACTTCACCTCTTATTTTTGCTTACGGCGTCTGACAATCATATTATCAGTACGTTTATTTTTACGCGTTTTATAACCTTTAGTCGGAGTCCCCCAAGGTGAAACAGGGTGTCTGCCACCGGATGTTCTACCTTCACCACCACCATGCGGGTGATCAACTGGGTTCATAGCGACACCTCTTACTGTTGGCCGAACCCCTCTCCAGCGTGAAGCACCCGCTTTACCTAATGAAATAAGATTATGTTCGGAATTCGAAACCTCACCAACAACTGCCCGGCAATCTGCCAACACTTTACGCATTTCGCCTGAACGCAAACGCAAAGTAACATGCATCCCTTCTTTAGCAACCAACTGAGCCGAAGTACCTGCACTTCTTGCCAATTGCGCTCCTTTCCCGGGCTTTAATTCTACACAGTGAATCGTGGTACCTAACGGCATATTTCTCAAGGGCATACAATTCCCTGTTTTTACCGGAGTCGCTTCTGCCGATAAAACTTCCTGCCCGACCTTAAGTCCTTTTGGCGCAATAATATATTGCCTTGCACCATCTTTATACAAAATTAGTGCAATATTCGCTGATCTATTTGGATCATATTCAATCCGCTCGACAATAGCCGGAATATCTTTTTTGTTTCTTTTAAAATCAATAATTCGGTAGTGCTGTTTATGACCACCACCGACATGACGCGTCGTAATTCTGCCTTGGTTATTACGCCCACCCGTCTTACTTTTTTTATCCAGCAGTGGTGCATAAGGCTTTCCTTTATGCAACTCATCATTTTTAACTCTTACAACAAACCTTGATCCTGGCGATGTTGGCTTGGATTTTAGAATAGCCATTCTTCTCTACCGTTCCTATTGCTCAATAACTTGTTTTATGCCGATGCAAAATCAATTTCATGACCTGCTTTCAGCTTGACGTAAGCTTTTTTCCAGTCTGAACGCTTGCCTAAAGTACGACCAAACCGTTTGACCTTACCTTTTACATTTAACACCCTTACCGAATCAACCTCTACATCAAACATCAATTCGACAGCTTTCTTAACCTGTAATTTATTAGCTGACTTTTCAACTCTAAATACGAATTGGTTATTATCCTCTGCAGCAATTGAACTTTTTTCTGACACAATAGGCGCCAGAATCACACCGGCTAATTTGACTCTTTCTATACTCATGCCAAACGCTCCTCAATTTGCTTTAATGCAGTAGGACTTACTATCACCTTATCAGCACCTACCAGTGTCACCGGGTCAACCGTTAATGGTGTTGCCACTGTAACATAGGGAATGTTTCGAGTTGCCAGGGCTAAGTTTTCACTCACCTCCTCTGCAACTATCAATATCCTTTTAGCGCCTACATTTTTCAATTTAGCCGCCATATCTTTTGTTTTCGGCGTAGCTGGCTCTATATCTTGACTGACAGCCAGACGATCTTGCCGCAACAATTCGGATAATATTGACCGAATTCCAGCGCGATACATCTTCTTATTAATTTTCTGCTCAAACGAACGAGGTTTAGCTGCAAAAGTTACACCACCTGTCCGCCACAGTGGACTGCGTATTGTACCAGCTCTTGCACGACCTGTCCCTTTTTGTCGCCATGGCTTAATGCCGCCACCACTTACAGCTGACCTGTTTTTTTGCGCCTTAGTGCCAGCACGCCCACCTGCCAAGTAACCAACTACCAGCTGATGAACCAGTGTTTCGTTAAAATCTTGACCAAAAACTTGTTCAGCTACCTCGACAGCAGAGGCTGAATCACCTTCATTTAATGCAGGAATCTGTAAAGTCATTGCCAATTACCCCTTATTCCGTTTTTTTATCGCTGGCGTGATCATTACATCACCACCTTTAGGACCTGGCACAGCACCTTTCACTAAAATCAGATTTCTTTCAGTATCAATTGCTTCAATGGTCAGATTATGCATAGTTGTTTTAACCGCACCCATATGACCTGCCATTTTTTTACCCTTGAATACACGCCCCGGTGTTTGACACATCCCTATTGAACCCGGCGCCCTATGCGATATTGAGTTACCATGGGTAGCATCCTGCATTCTAAAGTTATGCCGCTTTACGCCACCTTGAAAACCTTTACCAATACTGACACCACGAACATCAACAACCTGTCCTTTTTCAAAAATATCGAGACTCAGTTCGGAACCGGCTGTCAAATCTTCACCTTCGCCGTCTTCCAGTCTGAATTCCCATAAACCACGACCGGCCATTACATTTGCAGCAGCATAATGCCCCGCCATCGCTTTATTTACTTTCGAAGATTTTTTCTCACCTGCCGCGACCTGAATCGCTTTATAACCATCTTTTTCCAGATCTTTAACTTGAACCACTCGGTTCGCTTCAATCTGAAGAACGGTTACAGGCACTGATCGTCCATCTTCACCAAAAATTCGGGTCATACCACGTTTACGACCAATAAGACCTATTGACATCTGCCAATTCCTCAACTTTATCTATTTCGCTGTTATTTCAGCTTAATTTGAACATCTACGCCTGCAGCAAGATCTAGCTTCATTAAGGCATCAACGGTTTTATCCGTAGGCTCAACAATATCTAGCAAGCGTTTGTACGTTCTTAATTCATATTGATCTCTAGCATCTTTATTCACATGCGGAGAAATCAATACCGTAAATCTTTCTTTTCTAGTAGGCAGTGGAATGGGACCCAGAACCTGGGCCCCTGTTCTTTTAGCTGTCTCTACTATCTCTCCAGCAGACTGATCAATTAATTTATGATCAAATGCTTTCAATTGGATTCTGATAGTTTGATTCGACATTATTTTTTACTCAATAATTGAAGCAACAACACCCGCACCTACTGTGCGACCACCTTCACGTACCGCGAAGCGTAAACCTTCTTCCATCGCGATAGGCGCGATCAGTTTAACTTCTACGGTAACGTTATCACCTGGCATTACCATTTCAACGCCTTCTGGCAGCTCAACAGCACCGGTAACGTCTGTGGTTCTGAAGTAGAACTGCGGACGATAGCCATTGAAGAATGGTGTATGACGTCCACCTTCGTCTTTTGACAGAACGTAGATTTCGGCTTTGAAATGGGTGTGTGGCGTAATGGTGCCGACGTGCGCCAATACTTGACCCCGTTCGACTTCTTCTCGCTTGGTACCTCTTAATAAGACACCTACGTTATCGCCCGCTTCACCTTGATCCAACAGCTTGCGGAACATTTCAACACCGGTACAGGTGGTTTTTTGGGTCTCTTTGATCCCAACAATTTCAATTTCTTCACCAACTTTGATGATACCGCGCTCAACACGACCGGTTACTACGGTACCCCGACCGGAGATTGAGAATACGTCTTCAATCGGCATCAGGAATGGGCCGTCAACCGCACGTTTTGGCTCTGGAATGTATTCATCAAGAGCTTCAACCAGTTTTTCAACGGCAGGAACACCGATTTCGCTGGTGTCGCCTTCTAAGGCTTTCAGTGCTGAGCCGACGATAATAGGTGTATCATCACCTGGAAAATCATAGGCATCAAGCAATTCACGAACTTCCATTTCAACCAGTTCGATGAGCTCTTCGTCATCAACCATGTCGGCTTTGTTCAGGAATACGACGATGTAAGGCACACCCACTTGTCTTGACAGCAGGATGTGTTCACGTGTTTGTGGCATCGGGCCGTCTGCAGCAGATACAACCAGGATCGCACCGTCCATTTGTGCCGCACCGGTAATCATGTTTTTAACATAGTCGGCGTGACCTGGGCAGTCAACATGCGCATAATGGCGCTTTTCTGATTCGTATTCCACGTGCGAGGTCGCAATGGTGATTCCGCGCTCTCTTTCTTCCGGCGCATTGTCAATTTGGTCGAAGGCTTTCGCTTCTCCACCCATCTTTTCCGCCATGACTTTTGTCAGCGCCGCGGTCAATGTTGTTTTGCCATGGTCTACGTGACCAATGGTGCCGACGTTTACGTGCGGCTTCGTTCTTTCAAATTTTTCTTTAGCCATGAGTCAATACCTATAATAAATAAAGAGTTAAGATACTTTTTCTATAATCGCTTCCGCAACATTTGCAGGTGCTTCACTATATTTTTCAAACTGCATACTGTATGTTGCCCGCCCTTGAGTCGCTGAGCGTAAATCAGTTGCATAACCAAACATTTCAGCCAGCGGTACTTCGCAATGTATAGTCTTTCCCGCTGGAGAATCATCCATACCTTGGATCATCCCGCGACGTCTATTGATATCGCCGACAACATCCCCCATATATTCCTCCGGTGTTACTATTTCAACCTTCATTATCGGTTCAAGTATCACCGGATTCGCAGCCTTCGCCCCATCCCTGAAAGCCATAGATCCTGCTATTTTGAAAGCCATTTCATTCGAATCGACATCATGATATGACCCATCGAACAAACTAACCTTAACATCTACCACAGGAAAACCGGCAAGCACACCATTTTCCATCTGCTCCTGTACACCTTTGTCAATTGCAGGAATATATTCTTTAGGAACAACCCCACCAACTATTTCATTGACAAATTCATACCCAGCACCTCTTTCCAAAGGCTCCAGCCTTAACCAGACGTGTCCATACTGCCCACGCCCGCCTGACTGCCTTATAAACTTCCCTTCTGCCTCAACAGATTTTTTTATCGTTTCTCTGTACGAAACCTGCGGCGCACCAACTGATGCTTTAACACCAAACTCCCTTTGCATACGATCAACAATGATCTCCAAATGAAGCTCGCCCATTCCGGAAATAATGATTTGCCCGGAATCTTCGTTCGTATGCACCCGGAATGATGGATCTTCCTTTGCCAACTTCGCCAAGGCGTCATTCATTTTCTCCTGATCCGCTTGCGTTTTTGGCTCCACCGCAACCGAGATTACCGGCTCTGGAAAATCCATTTTTTCCAAAATTACAGAATCAGAAGCATCGCAAAGCGTATCACCTGTTGTGACATCTTTCAGCCCAATTGCAGCTGCAATATCACCAGCCCTAACTTCTTTCACTTCTTCCCGGCTATTCGCATGCATTTGCACTAAGCGCCCTATTCGCTCACGCTTGCCTTTTACCGGGTTATATACGGCTTCACCCGAATTCAAAACACCCGAATAGACTCTAAAAAAAGTCAAGCTCCCGACAAAAGGATCCGTCGCTATCTTAAAAGCTAATGCTGCAAATGGCGCATCATCACTTGCCGGACATACGACAACATCATCCGAACCTTCCTTATGCCCCTTAATTGGTGGCACATCAATCGGCGATGGCAGATATTCAACCACACCATCTAGCAGACTCTGAACACCTTTATTCTTAAAAGCTGACCCGCAATAGGCAGGCACTGCTTCATTCGCCAAAGTTAACAGCCTAAGCCCTTTCCGTATATCTGCCTCTGACAAAACACCTTCTTCAAGGTACTTATCCATCAGATCTTCATTTGCCTCTGCAGCACTTTCCATCAAATTCTCGCGCCACTCGCTCGCTACCGCCGCTAGATCTTCCGGAATTTCTTTCTCTTCAAACGAAGCCCCTTTATCAGCATCATGCCAATAGATCGCCTTCATTTTAAGTAAATCAATAACACCTGCAAATGCATCCTCAGAACCAATCGGCAATTGAACCGGAACCGGATTCGCACCCAAGCGTTCTCTTATCTGAGCTATTACTCGATAAAAATCTGCACCCGATCGATCCATCTTATTTACAAAGACTAATCGAGGTACTTTATATTTATTTGCCTGCCGCCACACTGTCTCGGACTGAGGCTCTACCCCGCCAACAGCACAAAAAACAGCACATGCACCATCCAAAACGCGCAGCGACCGCTCAACTTCGATCGTAAAATCCACATGACCAGGCGTATCTATTATATTGATACGATGCACAGGATACTGGCCCGCCATTCCTGACCAAAAGCAGGTCGTCGCAGCCGATGTTATCGTAATCCCTCTTTCCTGCTCCTGCTCCATCCAATCCATTGTGGCCGCACCATCATGAACCTCGCCAATCTTGTGCGAAACCCCTGTATAATACAGTATTCTTTCGGTTGTCGTAGTTTTTCCGGCATCAATATGCGCCATTATGCCTATATTACGATACTGCTCTATAGGTGTTTTACGCGCCACAAAAACCTCTCAACCCACTACCAGCGATAATGTGAAAACGCCTTGTTCGCTTCCGCCATACGATGCGTATCTTCACGCTTCTTAACCGCAGAACCTCGCCCTTCAAAAGCGTCTAACAGCTCACCCGCCAGTTTTGCAGCCATTGTTCTTTCGTTTCGCTTACGCGCCGCATCAATTAACCAACGCATAGACAAAGCCACCCGGCGAGACGGACGAACCTCTACTGGCACCTGATAGGTGGCACCACCTACCCGCCTCGACTTAACCTCCACTCGTGGTTGAACATTTTCAAGCGCCTTTGATAATACCTCTAGCGACTCTTCATGCCCCTTCTCAGCAATGGTATCTAATGCACCATATACAATTTTTTCTGCTACAGATTTTTTACCATCACGCATCACCATATTCATAAACTTAGTCAGCATCTCGCTGCCAAAGCGTGGATCAGGTATTACATTTCTTTTTGCCGCGACTCTTCTTCTTGACATTCTCTCAACCCTTAGCTTTTAGGTCTTTTTGCGCCATACTTGGAGCGACCATTTCTTCTTGCCTCAACACCCGACGTATCTAGAGCGCCTCGCACTACGTGATAGCGCACACCAGGCAAATCCTTTACACGACCACCTCGAATCAGCACCACCGAGTGCTCCTGAAGATTATGCCCCTCACCACCAATATAGCTACTCACCTCAAACCCACTAGTCAACCTCACCCTTGCCACTTTACGCAATGCCGAGTTAGGTTTCTTTGGCGTTGTAGTATAGACCCGCGTACATACGCCGCGTCTTTGAGGACAGGCTTTTAAAGCAGGCACCTTGCTTTTTTCAATTTTTTTAGCGCGAGGCTTACGAACCAATTGATTGATCGTGGCCATATCTTAATTACTCCGATATAAAATTTATTCTGCCAGAAAACAAAAGGAACCGCTCTACATATGTACAGCGGTTCCCCTGTAACCAGCCTAAGCTAATTGGCTTATGTGAGCAGAGTATATTAAACCTAAACTCCAACCAGGTCAAGCCAAATTTTTAAAATTTACTACTCTGTGTTTAAGGCTTGTTTCAATGCTTCTTCAACCTCACCTGTATCGACTTTTTTGGCAACATTTTCCGCCTCCATTTTTGCATCGGCAGAGCGTTTTTTGCGTCGCTGCTCATGATAAGCCAATCCAGTTCCCGCAGGAATCAATCGCCCAACGATCACATTTTCTTTTAATCCATATAAGTGATCAGCAATACCCCGAACCGCAGCATCTGTCAGAACACGTGTCGTTTCTTGGAATGAGGCCGCAGAAATAAAGGACTCTGTTGCCAATGACGCCTTCGTAATTCCCAGCAACACAGATTCATACGTTGCAGGAATCTTGCCTTCTTTCTCAAGCTGCTCATTAATGGCATTGACAGTACCACGCTCAACCTGCTCACCTTTTACAAAATCACTATCGCCAACCGAGGTAATTTCAACTTTCCGCAACATCTGACGAATAATCGCCTCAATATGCTTATCGTTAATTTTTACACCCTGCAGACGATATACATCCTGAATTTCCTTAACTAGGTAGACCGCAAGCTCTTCTATACCACGCAACCTTAAAATATCATGTGGCGTCAACTCACCTTCAACAATCGTCTCGCCTTTTTCAACGAACTCCCCTTCAAACACTGTGATGTGTCGCCATTTTGGAATCAGCGTTTCATATTGCTCACCTTCTTTATCGGTAATAATAATCCGCTGTTTACCTTTTGTCTCCTTACCAAACGAAACAATCCCTGTCGCTTCAGCCAAAATCGCAGGATCTTTTGTCTTCCGTGCTTCAAATAAATCGGCTACACGAGGTAGACCCCCGGTAATATCACGTGTTTTACTTGATTCTTGTGGAATTCTAGCCAACACATCACCAACCTGAACTTCACCGCCATCACTGATGCTGGCAATCGCACCTGCAGGTAAAAAGTATTGCGCAGGAATATCCGTTCCAGGCAAATTAATGGTATTGCCCTGCTCATCGACCAACCGAACCATAGGTCGCAATTCCTTACCCGCCGCACTCCGTTGCTTTGGATCAATAACCACCTTAGAACTCAAACCCGTGACTTCATCGGTTTGTTCCTGTACCGTAACACCATCGATGAAATCTCTGAGTTCAACATACCCTTTAACCTCGGTTATAACCGGATGTGTATGTGGATCCCAGTTAGCGATAATATCGCCCGCTGACACCTGCTTACCATCATCGACAGTGATTACCGCACCGTAAGGAACTTTATAACGTTCTCGTTCACGGCCGTACGCATCAATAATTCCGATTTCACCTGAACGCGATACTGCAACGAGCTGACCGTCTCTATTACGAACCGTTTTCATATTGGTCAATTTAATTGTTCCATCCAGCTTGACCTGAACATTACTGATAGCAGCAGCTCTTGAGGCTGCCCCACCAATATGAAATGTACGCATGGTTAACTGAGTACCCGGCTCACCAATGGATTGTGCGGCAACCACACCAACGGCTTCACCAATATTGACCAGGTGACCACGCCCTAAATCCCGCCCGTAGCATTTAGCACAAACTCCATGACGAGTTTCACAGGTAATAATAGATCTGACCAGCAATTGATCTACACTGTTTTCTTCGAGCACAGCCACTAGGTTTTCATCGATCATCGTGCCAGCAGGAATAATGACTTCAGAACCATCGGCAGACATCACATCATTGACGACGACACGGCCCAAGACACGTTCTGACAATGGTTCAACAACATCTCCACCTTCAATGATCGGCGACATAGTCAATCCATTTTGAGTCCCACAATCCTGTTCGAAAATCACTAAATCCTGGGCAACATCGACCAAGCGCCGGGTCAAATAACCCGAGTTCGCGGTTTTCAGCGCCGTATCGGCCAAACCTTTCCGCGCACCATGTGTTGAAATAAAGTACTGCAATACATCCAAGCCTTCACGGAAATTTGCCGTAATAGGCGTTTCGATAATCGAACCATCCGGCTTAGCCATCAATCCGCGCATCCCAGCCAACTGCCGAATCTGAGCTGCCGAACCCCGCGCTCCTGATTCGGCCATCATGAAAATTGAGTTGAATGATTTCTGTTTAACAACGTTCCCATCCTTATCAACAACTTCCTCTTCACCTAAACCTTCCATCATGACGCGAGCAACTTGCTCGTTTGCATGCGACCAGATGTCGATAACTTTATTATATCGCTCACCATCTGTCACCAAACCTGATGCATATTGACTTTGAATCTCACGGACTTCAGCCTCAGCGTTGCGTATAATTTCGGCTTTTTTCTCAGGTATCACCATGTCTTCGATACCAAACGAAACGCCGGAACGCGTCGCCCATCGGAAACCTAAATACATGAGCTTATCGGCCAAGATAACTGTTTGTTTAATACCTAAATAGCGATAACTGAAGTTAATCAACCTAGATATATTCTTTTTAGTCATATCGACATTAACAATGTCGAATGGCATGCCATCCGGCACTATTTGCCAAATCAAAGCACGCCCAACCGTAGTTTCATAGCGTTTGACACTGCTCTCAAAACTACCGTCAGGCTGTATCAACTTTTCATGCACCCGTAGTAGAATTTTACTCTGCAACTCAACCGCACGATGATCCAACGCCTTAACAACTTCATCCGCATCGGCAAAATAAGAACCATCGCCTTTTGCATTGACTTTTTCACGACTAATAAAATATAGCCCCAATACAACATCTTGCGATGGGTTGATAACCGGCTCACCATTGGCAGGCGACAAAATATTGTTTGTCGCCATCATCAAAGTACGCGCTTCGAGCTGCGCTTCAATGGCTAGTGGAATATGAACCGCCATCTGGTCGCCATCGAAGTCGGCATTGAAAGCACTACACACCAGTGGATGTAATTGAATTGCTTTACCTTCAATCAAAGTGGGCTCAAATGCTTGAATCCCCAGTCTATGCAGTGTAGGCGCACGATTTAATAAAACCGGATGTTCTCTGACCACTTCCTCAAGAATATCCCAAACCTCGGCACCTTCCCGCTCGACCATTTTCTTGGCTGCTTTAATCGTAGTCGCCAAACCTCTTAACTGCAGCTTGCTGAAGATAAACGGCTTAAATAATTCCAAAGCCATTTTCTTGGGCAAACCACATTGATGTAAGCGCAGAGTTGGCCCGACCACAATAACCGATCGTCCCGAGTAATCGACCCGCTTACCCAGCAAATTCTGTCTGAAACGGCCTTGCTTACCTTTGATCATATCGGCAAGCGACTTTAAAGGCCGACGGTTAGTACCCGTTATGGCACGACCACGTCGACCATTATCCAGTAACGCATCAACAGACTCCTGCAGCATGCGTTTTTCATTACGCACGATAATATCTGGCGCATTCAGATCCAGTAATCGATTCAAACGATTATTCCGGTTAATGACCCGGCGATATAAATCATTCAAATCAGATGTCGCAAACCGACCACCATCTAATGGTACAAGTGGACGTAACTCTGGCGGCAAGACCGGCAAGACCGTCATGATCATCCATTCAGGCCGATTGTTTGAATTCAATAAAGACTCAATAACCTTCAACCGTTTAGTGAATTTTTTAATTTTGGTATCTGACTTTGTCGCGTTAATTTCTTCCCGCAACATCTTGACCTCTTCTTTCAAATCAATCGATTTCAAGAGATCATAAATCGCTTCAGCACCCATTTTGGCGTCGAAATCATCGCCATGCTCTTCAACGGCTTCCAGATATTCTTCATCTGTCAGTAATTGCCCTCTTTCCAAAGGCGTCATACCTGGGTCCAGAACGACATAGGATTCAAAATATAAAACCCGCTCAATGCTGCGCAATGTCATATCCAACAGCAATGCAATCCGAGAGGGCAATGATTTCAAAAACCAAATATGTGCAACCGGGCTGGCTAGGTCAATATGCCCCATTCGCTCACGACGAACCTTAGACAACGTTACTTCGACGCCACATTTTTCACATATCACACCACGGTATTTCAAGCGCTTGTACTTACCGCACAAGCACTCATAATCACTGACCGGCCCGAAAATTTTGGCACAGAACAAACCATCACGCTCAGGTTTAAATGTGCGATAGTTAATCGTTTCAGGCTTTTTTACCTCACCGAAAGACCATGACCGGATCATATCCGGGGAAGCCAAACCTATACGAATCATGTCAAACTCTTCACTACGACTTTGACGCTTTAAGAAATTCATTAAATCTTTCAAGAGCTTACCCTCTCTGTTTGCAAGCTGTAATCAACCGAAATCCCGACACTCATTAAAACAATCAATCTTGTTCCAATTCAATATTGACACCGAGAGCCTTAATCTCTTTGACCAATACATTAAAGGATTCCGGCATACCGGCTTCCATCGTCAGATTACCATCGACAATATTTTTATACATTCGTGTTCTACCGGTGACATCATCGGACTTCACAGTTAACATTTCCTGCAAGGTATATGCAGCACCATATGCTTCTAATGCCCAGACCTCCATTTCTCCAAAACGCTGACCACCAAATTGAGCCTTTCCACCTAGCGGTTGCTGAGTCACCAGGCTATACGGACCCGTTGAACGAGCATGCATTTTGTCATCAACCAGGTGATTCAGTTTCAACATATACATATAGCCCACAGTAACCTTACGCTCAAACGGTTCCCCCGTCAGACCATCATATAATGTTGTCTGCCCTGACTCAGGCAAATCCGCTAATCGCAGCATGGCACGAATTTCGTCCTCACTCGCCCCATCGAATACCGGTGTCGCCATCGGCACACCATCGACCAGGTTTTTCGCCATTTCCAGAATTTCTTGATCCGTAAAGGAATCTAAATCTTCTTTTTTACCACTGCTGTTGTAAATTTTTTCCAAAAATCCACGAATCTCGGCAACCTTAGCTTGCGCTTCCAGCATCTTTCCGATCTTCACACCCAGTCCTTTAGCAGCCCAACCTAGATGAGTTTCCAGAACCTGTCCTACGTTCATCCGTGATGGCACACCGAGTGGATTCAGCAAAATATCAATCGGATCGCCATCCTCGGTATACGGCATATCTTCTATCGGTACAATTTGAGAAATTACCCCTTTGTTACCATGCCGCCCTGCCATTTTATCGCCGGGTTGAATTCGTTTTTTAACCGCCAGATAAACTTTAACCATTTTCAAAACACCTGGCGGCAAATCATCACCCATCGTGATCTTATTGCGTTTTTGTTCAAACTTGGCTTCAAAGTCCTTGCGTTGTTGTTCAATCTGCTCAGTAACCTTTTCTAATTGCAGATTAACCTCTTCATCCTGCGTCTTGATCTTCAACCAATCGGATTGTTTCAGTCCATCGAGATACTCCTGACTGATTTCCTCACCTTTTTTCAGCCCTTCCGGACCTTTTTCGGCAATTTTTCCAAGCAATAAATCCGCAACACGATTGTAGATATCCTGTTCAACAATTTTCAGTTGTTCATCAATATCTTTTTTGTATCGCTGAATTTCCTGCTCTTCGATTTCCAACGCCCGCTTATCTTTCTTGACACCATCCCGGGTAAAAACTTGCACATCAATGACCGTACCACGAACGCCGCCCGGTACACGTAGCGAGGTATCCTTCACATCGGCCGCTTTTTCACCAAAAATTGCACGCAACAATTTTTCTTCTGGCGTTAACTGGGTTTCACCTTTAGGTGTCACTTTGCCGACCAGAATATCCCCACCTTTCACTTCCGCACCGACATAAACAATCCCGGACTCATCGAGTTTAGATAAGGCTTCTTCGCTGACATTTGGAATATCGGCGGTAATTTCTTCCGGGCTATGCTTAGTTTCACGCGCCACGCAGGTTTTTTCTTCGATATGAATCGTCGTAAAGCGATCTTCTTTGACGACTCGCTCTGACACCAGGATTGAATCTTCAAAGTTATAGCCATTCCAAGGCATAAAAGCGATACGCATATTTTGCCCTAACGCCAACTCACCCATATCCGTTGACGGTCCATCTGCCAAAATATCACCTTTATTGATAATATCGCCTGTTTTAACCAATGGCTTCTGATTGATACAAGTATTCTGGTTTGAACGGGTATATTTAGTCAGGTTGTAAATATCAACTCCGGGCACTCCTTCAATGGTTTCACTATCATTAACCCGGACAACGATTCTTTCCGCATCCACAGTTTCAACGACACCACCCCGCGTTGCAACTACGGCCACGCCGGAGTCTTTCGCAACCACGCGCTCCATTCCTGTACCGACCAATGGTTTTTCAGCACGCAACGTTGGAACCGCCTGCCGTTGCATGTTCGACCCCATCAAGGCGCGGTTTGCATCATCATGCTCCAGAAATGGAATGATGGAAGCTGCAACCGATACAATCTGCTTGGACGAAACATCCATATATTGCACGTCTTCAGCAGAGGCTAACGTAAATTCGTCTTTGTAACGACAAGACACCAAGCCTTCTTTCAACTTCCCATTTTCATCGATTTTAACACTGGCTTGAGCAATAACGAACTCACCTTCCTCAATCGCCGACAAATAATCGCATTGATCGGTCACATAACCATCGACAACCCGACGATACGGTGATTCCAGAAAGCCATACTCATTGGTTCTAGCATAGACAGCCAATGAGTTAATCAGGCCAATATTAGGTCCCTCTGGTGTCTCAATCGGACACACCCGTCCATAATGCGTGGTATGTACATCGCGCACCTCAAAACCAGCGCGCTCTCTCGCCAAACCACCGGGCCCTAACGCGGAGACTCTTCGCTTATGCGTTACCTGCGACAAAGGATTGTTCTGATCCATGAACTGTGACAACTGACTCGAACCAAAAAATTCTTTGACCGAAGCGGATACAGGTTTGGCATTGATAATTTCTTGCGGCATATAGCCTTCAGAGTCGGCCAAAGTCAAGCGTTCTCTAACCGCACGTTCTACACGCACCAACCCGACTCGAAATTGATTTTCGATCATTTCACCGACCGACCGTACTCGGCGGTTACCCAAATGATCAATATCATCTACCGTACCGTGACCATTACGAATTTTGATTAACTCTTTCAAGACATCAATAATGTCTTCTTTGCTCAGCGTTCCAGGCCCTTCAATTTCTTCGCGGCCCAGACGGCGATTAAACTTCATTCGACCTACTGCAGATAAATCATATCGGTCTTCTGTAAAAAACAAGTTTTCGAATAAATTTTCTGCCGATTCTTTTGTAGGCGGCTCACCTGGACGCATCATTCGATAAATTTCAACCAAGGCCTCCAGTCGATTTGTCGTTGCATCAAGCGCCATTGCATTGGAAATATAAGGCCCTCGATCCAAATCATTGACATAAAGTGTTTCAATTTCTGAAACCCCCGCCTCTATCAACTTATCTAATGACTCTTCAGTTATTTCATCATTGACATTAGCAATCAATTCGCCGGTTTCATCATCAATAATATTATGTGCCAGAATCTTTCCATATAAATATTCTTTAGGCACTTCAATTTCTGTAATCCCTGCCTTATCCATCTGACGAATATGTCTGGCGGTAATCCTGCGCCCCTCCTCGACAATGACTTTTCCATCATGCTTGATATCAAAAGTCGACATTTCCCCTCTGAGGCGCTCAGGAATCAAATGGAAAATGATTTTATCGTCAGACAGCGTAAATTTATTGGTTTCGAAGAAAATCTTGATCATTTCTTCGTTGTCATACCCCAAGGCACGCAATAATACAGTTGCGGGGATCTTACGTCGACGGTCTATTCGTACATAGACCGCATCTTTATGATCGAACTCGAAATCCAACCATGACCCACGATAAGGAATGACGCGCGCATTGAATAATAATTTTCCAGATGAATGCGTCTTACCTTTATCGTGATCAAAAAACACACCTGGAGATCGGTGTAACTGAGAAACAATAACCCGCTCGGTACCGTTAATGACAAAGGTGCCATTTTCGGTCATCAGAGGCAGCTCGCCCATGTAGACTTCCTGCTCCCTGATATCCTTAACGACTTTCGCACTCGCTGGTGCATCTTTATCATAGATGACTAATCGCACCAACACCCTTAACGGTGCGGCATAGGTAGCACCCCGTTGTTGACATTCCTTTACATCGAAAACAGGCTCTCCTAATCTGTATTTCACATATTCCAGAACCGCATACCCCGAATGACTAACTATCGGGAAAACCCCTAGAAAAGCCGCATGCAATCCACGATTCTCACGTTTATCAGGGTCAACCCCCGACTGCAAAAAACTGGCATATGAATCGATTTGTGTGGCTAACAGATAAGGAACTTCAAGTACCTCGGTACTTTTTCCAAAATTATTCCGGATACGCTTTTTTTCGGTAAAAGAATAGGCCATATTGCTATCATACCTTGTGGTCAAAAATTATTTACTACCGCTGCTTTGCAAACGGCAAAAGGCCGGCGACAGTTATGTCACCAGCCCTTGCTTAATCAGGCTTATGCCTGGATCTAATCAAATTTTATTTGATTTCGACTTGGGCACCGGCTTCTTCCAGTGCTTTTTTCACTTCTTCGGCTTCTTCTTTGCTAACACCTTCTTTCAATACAGTTGGTGCGCTTTCTACGGCTTCTTTTGCCTCTTTCAGACCAAGACCTGTGATTGCACGAACGGCTTTAATCACTGAAACTTTATTTGAACCGAATGAAGTCATTACAACATCAAACTCAGTCTTTTCTTCTGCGCCACCGGCATCGCCACCGCCCGCAGGTGCAGCAACAGCAACGGCTGCTGCAGCAGATACACCAAATTTCTCTTCCATTGCAGAGATCAGATCAACGACCTCCATAACGGTCATGTTAGAAATCGCTTCCAGAATCTCTTCTTGTGAAAGTGCCATGTTTTTTTCCTCTAAATAATATTTCTGGTTAATAACTGGTTGAAAGAAGCTTAAGCTGCTTCTTTCTGATCTTTAATCGCAGCCACTGTGCGTACCAATTTTGCGTGTGGTTCAGCCAAAGTCCGAACAAATTTTTCAACCGGCGCTTTCATGACCGACATCAGCATGCTGATAGCCTGATCATAAGTCGGCAATGCCGCCAGACGTTTAAGCTCAGATGCATCATACAACTGACCGCCAATGGCAACAATTTTAGGAATCAATTTGTCATGTTCTTTAGCGAATTCATCAATCAAGCGAGCTGCACAGCCTGGATCTTCCATTGAGAACGCAAGAAGCAATGGCCCAACCAGACCATCTTTCATACATTCAAACTCTGTACCTTCTAAAGCCCGTCTAGCTAATGTATTCTTGACCACGCGCAGATAAACGCCAGTCTCTCTCGCTTTTCTCCGCAACTCGGTTAATTCGGTTACAGTCAATCCACGATATTCCGCAGCAACGGCAGAATGAGCTTGAGCGGCGATTGTAGCAACTTCTTCGACGACGGCTTTTTTGTCATCTAATTTTAATGCCACAGTTTACCTCCGGTCATTTTCCAGGCTAAAACCTGGATTTTTGTGTTTGTATCCTTTGGATACCCCTATACGGATCTTCACCAGTCAATCCCGGTTAAAGCCTCCGTCTGCGTAGGTAAATTAAGCTTTACGCACCTACGGTCTTTGACGGTTGCCAGAAAACCGGCAACCCAAAGTCTTTTCAAATCTTTTATGCCTCGAGACTCGCCTGATCAATACTTAGACCTGGACCCATCGTCGAAGACAAAGCAATCTTTTTCAGATAAACACCTTTCGCAGATGATGGCTTGGCTTTTTTAAGATCTGCAATCAAAAATTCCAGATTTTCTTTAATCGCCTTTTCGTCAAACGAAGCCTTACCTACGGAACAATGAATAATACCACCCTTATCTGTGCGGAATCTTACCTGCCCTGCTTTTGCATTTTTCACGGCAGTTGCCACATCAGGTGTAACAGTTCCTACTTTAGGATTTGGCATCAAACCTCTAGGCCCTAAAATCTGACCTAACTGCCCAACCACACGCATAGCATCAGGTGAGGCGATCACCACATCAAAATCCATTTCGCCTTTTTTGACCTGTTCAGCCAAGTCTTCCATTCCGACAATATCAGCACCGGCTTCTTTGGCCGCATCGGCATTTGGCCCTTGCGTAAAGACAGCAACGCGCACAGTTTTACCTGTACCATGTGGCAATACCGAAGCCCCACGAACATTCTGATCTGATTTTCTAGGATCCACGCCCAGGTTGACACTAACATCAATCGACTCGTCAAACTTATCGGAGGCGAATTCTTTCAACAACTTCACAGCTTCTGAAATACTGTACTGCTTATTGCTATCAACTTTCTCTTTAATCAGCTTGGCTTTTTTGCTTAATTTTGCCATTTACACGCCCTCCACATCTAAGCCCATACTACGGGCGCTGCCAGCAATAATCCGGACCGCGGCATCCATATCAGCCGCATTTAGATCCTGCATTTTTATATTGGCAATTTCTTCCAGCTGCTCGCGTGTGACTTTACCAATCTTAACAGTATTTGGCGTACCACTACCTTTTGCCGCCCCTACAGCCTTTAACAACAGAACCGATGCAGGTGGCGTTTTAGTAATAAAAGTAAAACTTTTATCATTATAAACAGTAATTACGACAGGAATCGGCATGCCTTTTTCCACATCCTGAGTTTTAGCGTTAAACGCCTTACAAAACTCCATGATATTCAAACCATGCTGACCCAAAGCAGGCCCTACTGGAGGACTTGGATTTGCCTCACCCGCTTTTACCTGCAGTTTAATATATGCTTCTATTTTTTTAGCCATGTTTTACTCCATCCGGGTACAAACGCCTTACAGCTCCCCATATACAAAAATCCCCGCCCCTTTTAAGGGCAGGGACATCTACAAAAACATACTTAAAGCTTTTCAACCTGATTGAAGTCAAGCTCTACCGTTGTCGCTCGCCCAAAAATCAGTACTGAAACTTTTAACATGCTTTTTTCATAATTCACTTCTTCGATCGTGCCATTAAAATCCTTAAATGGCCCATCAATAATTCGTACTGTCTCACCTACCTCAAACAACACTTTCGGACGAGGCTTATTCACCCCCTCTTCAACCCGATTCAAAATAGCATTTGCTTCCTTATCTGAAATAGGCGCTGGCTTATCGGTTGTTCCACCAATGAAACCAAGCACTCTCGGCACATTGCGCACCAAATGCCATGTGTCATCCGTCAACTCCATCTGCACCAACACATAGCCAGGAAAAAACTTCCTCTCACTTTTGCGCTGCTGCCCCATCCGCATTTCGACAACTTCCTCAGTCGGCACTAAAATCTTACCAAAGTATTGCTGCAACCCTTCTCGCTCGATTCTTTCTTCGAGCGCCTGCTTTACTTTGTTTTCAAAATTAGTGTAGGCATGAACCACATACCAGCGTAGCGCCATCCTTAGCCTCCCTGACCGGTCAGCAACTTAACACCCCAAAACAGAAACATGTCCAGCAACCACAAAATGAAACCCACAATAAAAACCATACCAAAAACCAGCAAGGTTGTTCTCATTGTCTCTTCACGGGTAGGCCAAACAACCTTCCTGACCTCCTGCTTTGCCTCCAGCATAAACACCCACAAACTTTTCCCAACTGATGTCGTCAAAAAAATACCTGCGGAAATTACCATAACCGCAACTAGAGCTAACACCCTGTAGAGCAATGAAAATTCGGAGTAATAATAGAAAGCGCCAATTGCGCCAACAACCAGTGCCGCAACCAGTACATGCTTAAGTATATCAAGTACGGACGACTCGGCCGTATCTTCTGCCTGTGCGTTCATGTAGTTTTATTTGGAGTGAATTTTAGAAAATCAACTGAATGGCAGGCCAGGAGGGACTCGAACCCCCAACCTGCGGTTTTGGAGACCGCTGCTCTACCAATTGAGCCACTGACCTATTCAGAAAACCGAACGAGCTGGTGATTATACACCAGCTCTTTTGTTAATACAATATTATTCAATAATTGAAGCAACAACACCCGCACCTACTGTGCGACCACCTTCACGTACCGCGAAGCGTAAACCTTCTTCCATCGCGATAGGCGCGATCAGTTTAACTTCTACGGTAACGTTATCACCTGGCATTACCATTTCAACGCCTTCTGGCAGCTCAACAGCACCGGTAACGTCTGTGGTTCTGAAGTAGAACTGCGGACGATAGCCATTGAAGAATGGTGTATGACGTCCACCTTCGTCTTTTGACAGAACGTAGATTTCGGCTTTGAAATGGGTGTGTGGCGTAATGGTGCCGACGTGCGCCAATACTTGACCCCGTTCGACTTCTTCTCGCTTGGTACCTCTTAATAAGACACCTACGTTATCGCCCGCTTCACCTTGATCCAACAGCTTGCGGAACATTTCAACACCGGTACAGGTGGTTTTTTGGGTCTCTTTGATCCCAACAATTTCAATTTCTTCACCAACTTTGATGATACCGCGCTCAACACGACCGGTTACTACGGTACCCCGACCGGAGATTGAGAATACGTCTTCAATCGGCATCAGGAATGGGCCGTCAACCGCACGTTTTGGCTCTGGAATGTATTCATCAAGAGCTTCAACCAGTTTTTCAACGGCAGGAACACCGATTTCGCTGGTGTCGCCTTCTAAGGCTTTCAGTGCTGAGCCGACGATAATAGGTGTATCATCACCTGGAAAATCATAGGCATCAAGCAATTCACGAACTTCCATTTCAACCAGTTCGATGAGCTCTTCGTCATCAACCATGTCGGCTTTGTTCAGGAATACGACGATGTAAGGCACACCCACTTGTCTTGACAGCAGGATGTGTTCACGTGTTTGTGGCATCGGGCCGTCTGCAGCAGATACAACCAGGATCGCACCGTCCATTTGTGCCGCACCGGTAATCATGTTTTTAACATAGTCGGCGTGACCTGGGCAGTCAACATGCGCATAATGGCGCTTTTCTGATTCGTATTCCACGTGCGAGGTCGCAATGGTGATTCCGCGCTCTCTTTCTTCCGGCGCATTGTCAATTTGGTCGAAGGCTTTCGCTTCTCCACCCATCTTTTCCGCCATGACTTTTGTCAGCGCCGCGGTCAATGTTGTTTTGCCATGGTCTACGTGACCAATGGTGCCGACGTTTACGTGCGGCTTCGTTCTTTCAAATTTTTCTTTAGCCATGAGTCAATACCTTACTAACAACCATTACCTGTTCAATATTGGAGCTCATAACCGGATTTGAACCGGTGACCTCTTCCTTACCAAGGAAGTGCTCTACCGACTGAGCTATATGAGCTTATTTCACTGGAATACGGATGGAGCGGGTGATGGGAATCGAACCCACGTAATCAGCTTGGAAGGCTGGAGTTCTACCATTGAACTACACCCGCATTTTCCAATTTGAGAATGGTGGAGGGGGGAGGATTCGAACCTCCGAAGGTAGAACCGTCAGATTTACAGTCTGATCCCTTTGGCCACTCGGGAACCCCTCCTAAACCGTCATTTTCCTGTTTTGCTTACCGCAAAAAGTCAATCTCGCCAGACCACTGCAGCGAATGAGCGGTGAATTCTACAGCTAAAAAAAAACCATTGCAACACTTTTTTTTATTTTTGTTGCTATTTATCTCTACTATTAAATTCTGTCATCAACCGCACGATATCACCCTTCACAATTTCCGGCAATAAAGCCTCAACACGATCAGCAATATCTTGTATATCGCTTAGCTCCGATGCTGTCGCAGCTGATAACACATAATTCGCAACATCTTTACCTTGCGAAGGACGACCAATACCAATGCGCAGACGGTAAAAATCTCGACTTCCTATTTTTTGAATAATATCCCGAAGCCCATTATGACCCGCATGCCCACCACCTTTCTTTAACCGCGCCACACCTGAATCAAAATCTAATTCATCGTGCACAACCAAAATTTCATCCGGTGAAATCTTATAATATTGAGCCAACTTAACTACCGCATCACCGCTTTTATTCATAAACGTAAGCGGCTTTTGCAGCAGCACCTTACAGCCCGACACATAGACCTCAGAAACCTCCGAATTAAAACGAGACTCTAAACGCCAACTCCCAGAGAAACTAGAATCCAACCTATCTAAAACCAAAAACCCGGCATTATGCCGGGTTTTCTTATACTGTGACCCAGGATTACCCAGACCAACAATCAACTTAATCATTTCTACTCTTCAGCTGCAGGCACCTCTGCCTCTTCACTGGCAACTTCTTCGCCACGGGTCTTGATCACCTGAACAACAACCAGATCATGATCAGGACCTTGCGCCAGCTCTGGAATCTCAACACCTTCAGGCAGCACCAAGTTTGATAAATGCAACGATTCACCAATATCCAAATCAAGCAAATCAACCTCAATAAACTCCGGAAGATCTGCAATCAGACAACTCACCTCGACATCCACCATAACATGACTGACGACACCACCTAGCTTGACGCCTTTACACTTCTCTTCATTCAAGAAATGTACTGGCACATGCATTCGAACCTTGTGCGTCGCATCTACGCGCAAAAAATCAGCGTGTAACACAATCGGCTTAGCAGGATGGCGCTGCAAATCCTTCAGCAATACCTTTTCTTTTCTTCCATCAATTTCAATATTTAAAATGCTAGAATAAACCGCTTCACGATCAAGATGCTTTAATAAATCACCATGCTTGAGCATCAAGTTAATCGACTCACCACCGCCACCATAGATAACGGCAGGCACCTTTCCTTGCCGACGAGCCGCCTTAGCAGCACTTCTTCCGGTTGTGTCACGACTCTCAGCGACAAACTCAAACACATTAGACATCTTTCTCTCCAGGACTTGCTTTACAAGTATTTATACAATTTTTTAATCTACATAAAGTGAACTGACCGACTCACTTGCCGCAATACGACGAATCGTCTCAGCCAACATCTCAGCAACACTCAACTGCCTTATTTTATCAATTTTTCTCAACTCATCAGTCAACGGAATGGTATCGGTCACAACCAATTCATCCAACACCGACTCGGAAACATTTGCTGCCGCGTTTCCAGACAAAACGGGATGCGTACAATAGGCGACAACTTTCAAGGCCCCTTGATTTTTAAGCGCTTTTGCCGCATGACACAATGTCCCGGCCGTATCTACCAAATCATCGACCATGATACAGGTCCGCCCCGAAACATCCCCGATAATATGCATAATTTCGGATACATTCGCTCTCGGCCTACGCTTATCGATAATCGCAAGATCCGCATCCCCTAAGCGCTTTGCCAAAGCCCTAGCCCTGACCACACCCCCAACATCAGGCGAAACCACTATCAAATTTTCGTATTTTTGCCGCCACACATCGCCAAGCAAAATTGGTGACGCATATACATTATCAACAGGTATTGAAAAAAAACCTTGTATTTGATCAGCATGCAAATCGACCGTTAACACACGATCAGCACCCGCCTGATCAATCATGTCAGCAACCATTCTTGCCGTAATCGGCACCCTTGCCGAACGCGGCCGCCTATCTTGCCTAGCATATCCGTAATAAGGAATTACCGCCGTTATCCGTAATGCTGACGCCCTTTTCAAGGCATCAATCATAATCAGCAATTCCATTAAATTTTCATTTGTAGGTGAGCACGTTGGCTGAATGACAAAAACATCCTTGCCCCGCACATTTTCCTCTATCTCAACTACAATTTCCCCATCACTAAATCTCCCTACCGCCGCCATTCCAAGCCGCATATTCAGCTTTCTGACAATACCTTCAGACAATGCTCTGTTGGCATTACCTGAGAATACCATCATCGAGGCATCATTCATTTAAAGCACCCCTAAAGAGATTTATTTATGGAGATAAATGGCTGGGCTGCCAGGATTCGAACCTGGGTATGCGGGGATCAAAACCCCGTGCCTTACCGCTTGGCGACAGCCCAATATTTGAATTTAAAACAATTAATAATGCTTTAATTTTTGATGGAGCGGCGAAATATTCTGACCCTTTGCCAAAAATACCTGCCAATCATCCTGCAAAGCTTCAACTGCTTTTTCCGCCTCTTCTTTTTTATCAAAAGCGGCAAAAACACATGCCCCAGTTCCTGTAAGCCTTGCTTGTGAAAAAGCACTCAAGCTTTTCAACGCCTTATCAACTGCTTGATATTTCCTGCGAACCACTTCGAGACAATCATTTCTGCTGTCCCCCGCTAGAAAGTCGCATATTTTGATGGGTTTACTATCTCTTGTCAAATTTTTATTTGAAAAAATTTCACCTGTATCCACATGATCCTCTGGTTTTATGACAACATACCAGGATTCAGGCACATCAATAGTACATAATTTTTCACCGACCCCTTCAGCCCAGGCCGCTTTACCAAACACAAATACAGGAACATCAGCCCCAAGCACCAAACCAAGTGACATTAGTTTTTCAGTCGACAACCCCAGCTGCCATAAATGATTCAACACTAATAATGTGGTTGCTGCATCAGAACTCCCCCCCCCAAGACCGCCACCCATTGGCAATCTTTTATCAATCTCGATACTAACGCCTTGCTGACACCCCGTTTCTTGCTTCAATAGCCGAGCCGCCCGCACCGTCAGATCCTCATTTTCAGCCACACCCGGAATCGTTTTTTCAAGCCGAACAACATCCTCGCTCAAAGGATGAAAAGTAAGCCAATCACACAAATCCAGCATCTGAAAAACAGTCTGCAACAAATGATAACCATCATCCTTTCTACCGATGATTCTAAGCATCAAATTTAGTTTTGCCGGCGCTGGCCATGGCTCACCCCAGCCTGATCGCAGCACACCATTCACTTTATTTTCCATTGATCCACAATAATTTTTATTTTTACCTGCCGATGATTCAAACGCATTTTTTTGGGCAAATAAAACACCCCGGCCTTTTGCAGCAAACTATATTCAACCTGCCACCCTGCCTGAAAGAACCCCCTATTATCCAGCACATAAGACTGTTCTGGACTCGGCACGCCCAGCAACCAATAGCGCAATGACTCTACCGGGACATTCACAGAAAAAAACCGCCTGAAAACCTTTTCGGCGGACTGATAATATTTTTGCTGCCGGCCGCCTTCGTCGACGATCACAATATTCTTCCTAACCGTTATACGCACTCGACCTTGACCAAACGGACCCGCCAGTTCCAACACATCTTCTACATGCTGCCGATGCATCCATACCAGAGATGCGCTAAATGACTCTTCTTCCGAATGGACGGCAACTCTACCCTCTGCAACCCAATGCTCAAGCGAATAAAGCGCCTGCGGACGCACTAAAGCATAATTTTCGACCGGCTTGATATGCTGCTGCGCACAGCCTTGAAACAAAAGCAAAAACAATCCAGCCAGCCAATACAACATGATTATGAGTCATTCAAAAAACGCTTTTTAAAGTCCAGTAAATATTTATCACCAGGATGCTTTTCCCAAGCCTCATCAAAAACTCCCTTCGCCTCATCATAAGCTTGCAGCTTCCACAAGATTTCCGCTAAATGTGCTGCAATCTCGGCCTCCGGCTGCTTTTCATATGCCTTACGAATCAACGTCAATGCCTGCTGCAGATCACCTTGCTTATATTTCAACCAGCCATAACTATCAATAATCACCGCCGAATCAGGCTTTAAAGATAATGCCTTCTGCAAATATTTTTCCGCCTCTTGATAGCGATCCGTTTTCTCGACCAAGGTATAGCCTAATGCATTCAACGCTGCCGCATCATTTGGATTTTTTTGTAGGATTTTATGCAAATCTCGCTCCAGAATATCCAGCTTATTAAGCTGCTCTGCTATCAATGCTCGCGCGTACAGCAGGTCTTTATTATCCGGGGATTGCATCAAGCCCTCTGACAACAAATCAAAGGCTTCCTGCTGTCGCCCAGTAGAATTATAGAGCTCCGATTTCAGCAACATTAAAGTCACTTTCTTTCTTGGAAAATCACGTTCTAACTCCGACAACCTCGATTCAACCTGCTCGAACTGCTTTTGCTCCATCAATACCGAAACAGCCGCCAATCGCGCTTCAAATGCATAAGGCCCCTGCGTGACACGATCAAACCATACCAGCGCTTCTTCCGGCTGCTCCTGCATCAACGCAACCCGCCCTAGATAATAAGCTGCCTGCCCCTCCCAAGCCTTTTCATGGAGCAACTTGCGGAATATTTCTTTGGCATCGTCCAATTTTTCTTCATGCAAATAGATCAGCGCAATTGCAAATTGACTTTCAGCATCATCTTCATCGATATCGAGAATATCATGATAAATATCGATAGCTTGGTCGTATTTTTCAGCCTCCATATAAACTTGGGCCAGCATTTTCCTGAATTTAATATCGTCCGGATATTGATTGATAGCATCCTGCAAATATTGCTCCGCCAGATCTAATTTCCCTGCTCGCACACTAATTTGCGCCCGCATAATGATTGCTTTTTTCCAATTAGGCTGAATCGCCAATGCTTGATCGATCGCATCCAATGCCTGCTCATACTGCTGTCGTTTTGCGGCCAACAGTGCCTTAACGTAAAAAATTGCTGCCTGCTCGGGATGTTGCGCGGCTAATTCATTCAAGATTGCCAGCATCTGATTTTCTCGGCCATTACGTGCCATCACCTTCGTCATTTCCAGCAAAACGGATTCAAATCCAGCCGGATCCAATTTCAGATAAGCATTCAGCTGCTCAATAGCAAAGGCCTTATCCGCATTGCGCATAGCGGACAGCAAGGCTATTTTTCGAGCAGACAAATCATCAGGAGCGACCTTCAACCACAACTGAACAGCTTGCTCAATTTTTTCCGGGTCTTTTAAATACAAAGCAATCCGCGCCGCACGTTCAGCCACTCGCGGATCACGCACCCGTTGCGCGGCCTGCAAATAGGCATCCAGTGCCACATTATAAGCTTTCCGCTGGCCCGCCAATTCACCTGCCAATAACAAATACAAGGTATCGGGATCAATTGATGTTTGTTTTTCAATTTTCGCAGATTTTTCCGCTTTCGGCTCCAAAGGCTTAACAACATCTTGTACCGGCGCCTTTTCCGACACGCTCGAACACCCTGTAACAACGACCAGTCCTACTAACTTTATCCATTTTTTCATTGCTTCAGCTTACCTGATTTTTTTGCAAAAAATTTTCTTCATAGAACCTTAGAAAACACCATAGGTTCACATCATTATCCGATTCTACTTGGTAAAACATCCTTTTTTCCTTAGAATACAAACATTTTTCCATTAAACATAGATAACACTCGATGACGTTTATCGCGACAGGGATTAACTATAACACGGCTCCGGTTGCAATTCGCGAACGGCTGGCATTCCCTGTGGAAATCTTACCACGTGCATTAAAAAGCTTAAAACTGGCAGCTAATATTTCCGAGGCTGCGATCCTTTCAACCTGCAATCGAACTGAAATTTACTGCCACACATCAGAAGACAATACGACAAAACTCATTGACTGGATTGCCACCGAAAAGGATATCGACCCTGTTGATTTTACGCCTTATCTGTATAGCTACCAAGAATCGAATTCAATTCGCCATATGTTCCGTGTCGCCTGTGGACTCGACTCCATGGTACTCGGTGAACCCCAGATTCTGGGACAGATGAAAACGGCTTATCAACTCGCCTATGAAGCAGGCACCCTGGGTAAAAATTTAAGTCGCTTGTTCCAACATACTTTTTCTGCTGCCAAAAAAGTGCGTACCGATACCGCCATTGGCACCAGCCCGGTTTCGGTTGCCTTCGCCGCAGTCCAACTTGCCAAACAAATCTTTGATAACCTAAGCGAACAAACTGCGCTATTGATAGGTGCCGGCGAGACCATTGAATTAACAGCCAGACATCTTTATCAACATGGCGTTGGCCGTATAATCATTGCCAACCGTACCTTTGACAAGGCACACATGCTGGCCAGCCAATTTAACGGCTACGCCATCGCATTAGCCGAGCTTCCTGCTCATTTAGCTGAAGCGGATATTGTCGTTTCATCAACCGCAAGCCAACTCCCTATTCTGGGCAAAGGCATGCTGGAAAGCGCAATCAAAAAACGCAAACACAAACCAATTTTTATGGTTGATCTCGCTGTCCCAAGAGATATTGAAGCTGAAGTGGAACAACTGGCCGACGTTTACCTGTACACCGTTGATGACTTAAAAAACACCATCAACGACAACATGGAATCTCGTCGCCGCGCCGCCGAACAAGCCGAAGAAATCATTGACACCGAGGTCGAGCATTTTTTGAGCTGGTTGCGCTTACAATCGGCACAATCCACCATTCGCGACTTCCGTCAGCATGCCGATCAGATTCGCGATGAATCACTGCAAAAAGCATTACGCCAACTTAAAAATGGCCAGCCTGCCGAACAGGTTTTACAACGCTTAGCGCATAACCTAACCAATAAACTTATCCACACTCCCAGCACGCAATTACGTGAAGCCGGTGCCAATGAGCGCCAGGATTTGATTGCCGCCGCTCGGGAACTGTTTAAATTATCAGACCCCACATGAAACCATCAATCCAACAAAAACTGGAAAACCTGAGTCATCGTTTTGAAGAAATTGCGGGCCTGCTGTCGCAACCTGAAATCCAAAGCGACCAAAATAAATTTCGCAGCCTAAGCCAGGAATACGCTCAACTTGAACCTATTGTTGAGTGTTATGCACGTTATCGCGACAACGAGGAAACCCTGGAGTCGGCACAAGAAATGGCTAAGGATACCGATCCGGATTTACGCGAAATGGCTCAGGAAGAAATTCAGCTTGCAACAAAGAAAAAGCAAGCGTTAGAGCAACAATTGCAAATACTACTGCTCCCTAAAGACCCCAAAGACAGCAGCAATATTTTCTTGGAAATTCGCGCCGGAACAGGCGGTGACGAAGCGGCTATTTTTTCAGGAGACCTGGCAAAAATGTACCAGCGCTATGCGGAAAAACAGGGCTGGAAAGTTGAAACCATTAACGAAAATCGCGGCGAACATGGCGGTTATAAAGAAATCATTCTGCGCATCACAGGCCAGAATGTATACTCCCAACTTAAATTTGAATCCGGAGCGCACCGTGTTCAGCGGGTACCAGAAACCGAATCACAAGGCCGTGTCCACACATCAGCCTGTACCGTCGCTATCATGCCGGAAGCCGAAAATATCGACCAAATCCAAATCAATCCGGCTGACTTGAGAATTGATACCTTTCGTTCATCAGGTGCAGGTGGCCAGCACGTCAACACCACAGATTCGGCCATCCGTATTACGCATATTCCAACCGGCGTCGTTGTTGAATGTCAGGATGAACGCTCACAACACAAAAATCGCTCCCGTGCCATGTCGTTATTGCAATCGCGCCTGTTAGCCGCAGAACAGGAAAAACAGCAGGCCGAGCAAGCCGAAACGCGTAAATTACAAGTTGGCAGCGGCGACCGCTCTGAGCGCATCCGCACGTACAATTATCCACAAGGCCGCGTCACCGATCATCGCATCAACTTGACCCTCTATAAATTGGATGAAATCATGCAAGGCGGTCTTGAGCATGTCATTCAGCCCTTGATCAACGAACACCAGGCAGAATTACTGACCCAACTCAGCGATGACAGCTAAACACAGCATCCAATCAGCACTACAACAGGCCTACACTCAGCTTAAAGATGTTTCTGAAAGCGCCTGGCTAGATGCCGAAGTACTACTGTGCCACTGCCTCAAAAAACCCCGTAGCTATTTGAAAGCGTGGCCTGAAACCATGCTTGATTCCGACATAAACACACGCTATCAGAACCTGATTGCACAACGTTTGCAACATAAACCGATCGCCTATTTAACCGGCACGCGGGAATTCTGGTCCAGACCCTTCAAAGTGACCGAGAATGTTTTGATCCCTCGGCCCGACACCGAGCTTTTGATTGAAATCAGCCTCCCTCTTATCCCACAAAAAGACTGCCGTATTCTGGATCTTGGTACCGGCTCTGGCATTATCGCCATCACCTTAGGGCTTGAGCGGCCACAAGCCACCCTGATCGCTACAGACAAAAGCGAAGCTGCCCTACAGGTCGCCAAAGAAAATGCCAACTACCTAGGGGCAAATAACATCCAATTCAGGGTGTCAGACTGGTTCAGTCAGTTAACAACAGATACATTTGATTTTATCCTCAGCAACCCGCCGTATATTGATACCTCCGACGAACATCTTTTGCGAGGCGATGTTCAACACGAGCCGAAAATAGCGCTCATCGCCGCCCAACAGGGGCTTGCCGATATTTTGAATATCGTCCAACAGGCACCGCAGCATTTAAATCCCGGCGGCCACTTACTGATCGAACACGGTTTTGACCAACAAGCGGCTGTACAACACATCTTTTCTCAAGCCGGATTCAGCACGATCCAAACCCATATCGACCTGGCCGGCAACCCCAGAATAACCTCTGGCTTATGGAATCTGTCATGAACGCACTATATATCCCAAGAAAACTCACTCAACACCTGTTGCATCAGGCGCAAATTTCACCCAACCAGGAAATCTGTGGACTGGTCGGTGGCAACAATGACACCGCTACCAGTGTTTACCCCATCGATAACATCGCAGAACACCCTGCAACACGTTTCGAACTCGACCCCAAACAGCAAATAGCCGCCATTAACACCATGCGCGAAAAAGGCGAACAGCTGCTGGCGATTTATCATTCGCATCCGACAGCAAGCGCCGAACCCTCGCAACACGATATTCAACGCGCCAACTACCCGGATGCGATTTATCTGATTATTTCGCTGAATACCAAAGGTGTCCTGGAAATGCGTGGCTTCCATATCAAGTCGCAACAAGTTAAAGAGATTGATTTAATTATGACCCCATAAAATCCAATGCCACCGAATATCGGCCCGAATAAAATCACCATGACAGCACTCTGGTGTAAAATTCGGATTAAACCATGTAGAATTAGACCATTAATATTATGAGTGAAAAGACTGTGAGTTTCAGAGGAACAACAATTTTATCAGTACGCCGTGGCGACAAAGTCGTCATCGGTGGTGATGGTCAGGTGACACTGGGCAATACGGTGATGAAAGGTAATGCCCGCAAAGTTCGCCGCCTGTACCATGAGCGTGTTATTGCCGGATTTGCCGGCGCGACAGCCGATGCCTTCACCTTGTTTGAACATTTCGAAGGTAAGCTGGAAAAACACCGTGGCAACCTGACCCGGGCTGCCGTAGAAATGGCCAAAGACTGGCGTACCGACCGTGCCCTGCGTAAACTGGAAGCCCTGCTGACCATTGCCGATGCCAAAACTTCGTTGATTATTTCCGGCACCGGTGATGTCATCGAGCCGGAATATGATCTGATGGCGATTGGTTCCGGCGGTTCGTTTGCCCAATCCGCCGCACGCGCCTTACTGGAAAACACCGAACTCAGCGCACGTGACATTGTTGAAAAGTCACTCACCATTGCCGCCGACATCTGTATTTATACGAATCACAATCTGACCATTGAAGAACTGGACGCGGAGCCAAATTCATAATGAACCAAATGACACCTAAAGAAATTGTCAGTGAACTGGACAAACATATTATCGGCCAGGCTGGCGCTAAACGATCGGTTGCCATCGCGCTTAGAAACCGCTGGCGCAGAAGCCGCGTTGCGCCAGAACTGCGTGATGAAATCACCCCTAAAAACATCTTGATGATCGGTCCGACAGGTGTCGGTAAAACCGAAATTGCCCGGCGTTTGGCTAGACTAGCTAAAGCCCCTTTCATTAAAATCGAAGCGACCAAATTTACCGAAGTCGGTTATGTCGGCCGCGATGTTGAATCGATTATCCGAGATCTAGTCGATACTGCCGTCAAAATGACGCGCGAAGAGGCTATGGAAAAGGTTCAGCACCAAGCCTATGAGGCAGCTGAAGAAAAAATTCTCGATATTCTGCTGCCTGCACCCGACGGCGGCATGCTCTCTGAAACCGAAACCAGCACTCGGCAAAAATTCCGCAAAAAACTGCGCGAAGGCGACCTGGACGACAAAGAAGTCGAAATTGATGTGAATTCACCCCCATTAGGCGTTGAAATCATGGCGCCACCGGGGATGGAAGAAATGACCAGTCAATTACAAGGCTTGTTTCAAAACATAAGCGCCAACCGTTCTAAAACAACAAAATTAAAAATCAAGGATGCACTGAAAGTTTTACAAGAAGAAGAAGCGGCTAAATTGATAAACGAAGACGATATCAAGCTGTCTGCAGTGGAAGCTGTAGAACAAAATGGCATTGTTTTCCTGGATGAAATCGACAAAGTCTGCAAGCGCTCGGAATTAGGCGGCAGCGGTGGCGAAGTCTCTCGCGAAGGCGTGCAACGTGATTTGCTGCCTCTGGTTGAAGGCAGCACGGTCAGCACTAAATACGGCATGATTAAAACCGACCATATCCTGTTTATCGCATCCGGCGCATTCCATTTGACCAAACCCTCGGATCTGATTCCTGAATTACAGGGACGTTTCCCTATTCGGGTTGAACTCGATGCCTTGTCGGCCGATGATTTTGTTCGTATCCTGACGGAACCCGATGCCTCATTGACCGAACAGTATCAAGCCTTGCTGAAAACTGAAGGTGTTGACCTCAAATTCACCGAGGACGGCATCAAACGCATCGCCGAACTGGGCTGGCAAGTGAATGAAACCACAGAAAACATCGGTGCACGTCGACTGCATACCATTTTGGAAAAATTACTGGAAGACATCTCATTCCAGGCGCCTGACCTAGGCGACAAAACTGTTGTCATCGACAGTGCCTATGTTGACAGTCATTTAACTGAATTTGCCGAAGACGAAGATTTGAGTCGTTATATCCTATGAGTATGCGCCTATTTGCAGAGCCAACCGGAAAAGTCCCTGTTGAACTCAAGCTCCATCAGGCTTCCGCCATCCTCGAAGTCAAATTTGACGATGACACAATCTTCCATCTGCCGTGTGAATATTTGCGTGTATTTACGCCCTCGGCTGAAGCACAAGGCCATGCTCCTGGCCAGGAGATCCTGCAAACCGGTAAGGAAAATGTCACAATTTCCAATATCAAACCGGTTGGCAATTATGCCGTAGCCTTCCAGTTCAGCGATGGCCATGAGAGTGGCATTTATTCCTGGGATTTATTATATAAACTCGGCAATGAATACGATAGCCTGTGGCAACACTACCTGAATGAACTTAAAGCGCAAGGCATCGAACGCCAGGCGCCCTCGAATACTTAAAAAAATTATGACACACGAAAATACGACCCATTTTGGTTTTAAAGAAGTGCCCAAAGACGAAAAAGTCAAAATGGTGCGCGGCGTTTTTGATTCGGTTGCCGATCAATACGACATCATGAACGATTTAATGTCTTTAGGCATTCATCGTCTCTGGAAAAAAATTGCCGTTCAACTCGCCAATGTCCGGGCCGGTGACAAGGTACTCGACTTAGCTGGCGGCACCGGCGACCTGACAGCCTTATTTGAAAAAAGAGTTGGCCCCAAAGGTCAGGTGGTGCTAGCCGACATCAATGCTGCCATGTTGCGTACCGGTCGCAATCGACTGATCGACCGAGGCCTGGTCGATAACATCCAATACGCCCAGGTCAACGCCGAATGCCTGCCTTTTGCCGATAACACCTTTGATTGCGTCTGCATTGGTTTTGGACTTAGAAATGTCACCGATAAGGATGCGGCATTACGCTCAATGACCCGGGTGTTGAAACCTGGCGGCCGGGTCATCGTGCTGGAATTTTCGCACCCGACCGATAAAATCACCGAAAAAGTGTATGATTTTTATTCATTTAAACTGCTGCCTAAAATCGGTGCGCTGGTTGCAAAAGATGAAGAAAGTTATCGCTATCTGGCTGAATCGATCCGTATGCATCCTAAACAGGATGAATTGAAACAGATGATGGAAAATGCCGGCCTTGAGCGCTGTGAATATTTTAATCTAACCCAAGGCATTGTCGCGATCCATCGCGGTTATAAATTCTGATGCCAGTATGTTGATAAAACCCATTCTGACCGGCGTTCTGGAAACGGCACTGAATCGATACCTGGCATTAGACGAAGATGCCACGGTGTTTTTACAACCGTTATCCGGCAAAGTCATCGCTATCACCATTCAACCGTTTGCCGAGACCGTATTTTTTTGTCCAACCGAAAACAGCATTCAGGTTCTGGAAGATTATGTCGGCGACATTGATACGCGTATCGAAGGCAGCCTCAGTGCCTTAGGCCTCACTCTGCTCGCTGCCGACACACTCCAGACTGAGGATAAACTCAAAATCGAAGGCGATACCCATAGCGGACATCAGTTTCAGCAATTATTCAAAAAACTGGATATAGACCTGGAAGAACAACTCGCCAAACTGACCGGTGATGTGATTGCGCATAAAATTGGCACACTTTTCCGCAGTGGCAAAGCCTGGAGCCAGCAAACACTGGAAACCTTTCGCTTGAATCTGGAAGAATTTCTGCAGGAAGAAAGCCGTGATTTGCCAGCCATCGCAGAAGCTGAAATATTTTATCAGCAGGTAGATGTTCTGCGTAGCGATGTCGACCGCCTGGAAGCCAGAATAAAACGCCTGACAGATACTCTCACATAATCCTTACAACCCTTTTTAGGTAACACTGTGATTCGCCCTAAAACACTGCTGCGCTTATTCCATATTAACTGGGTCATGATCATTCACGGACTGGATGAAATTGTCCTGAAGCTGCCCTTGTTCCGGCCCATCCGTTACCTGGTTTTCCTATCACCGGTTTATTGGGTCAAAAAAAAACCCGAACCCCGTGGCGTGCGCATTCGGAAGACACTGGAAGACTTAGGGCCTATCTATGTAAAGTTCGGCCAGGCGCTTTCCACCCGTAAAGATCTACTGCCAGAAGACATTGCCGATGAACTGATTAAATTACAAGATCGCGTCCCCCCCTTTCCCAATGACTTAGCCTGTCAGATTATCGAACAACAAATCGGCCAGCCGATTGCTGAAACCTTTAAACACTTCGACGCCGAACCGTTAGCCTCAGCTTCCATCGCTCAGGTCCATACGGCGACCTTAAAAAATGGCGACGACGTCATCGTCAAAGTCGTTCGACCTGAAATTGAGAAGCGGATTCAAGCCGATATTGCTCTGATGTATGAACTGGCCAAACTGGCCGAGCGTTTTTGGGAAGATGCCCGGCGCTTACGCGCTACTGAAGTGGTCGCCGAATTTGAAAAAACTATTCTGGACGAGCTTGACCTGGTTCGAGAAGCGGCCAACGCCAGCAAAATACGCCGTAATTTCGAACATTCCGACGCCTTATATGTGCCGGAAATTCACTGGCCTCTGACCCGCCAGAAAGTGCTGGTCATGGAGCGTATTTACGGGATTCCGGTCGGCGAAGTCGAACAACTCAAAGCTGGCGGCGCTGATTTTAAACTACTGGCCGAACGCGGTGTAGAAATTTTTTTCACCCAGGTGTTTCGGGATAATTTTTTCCATGCCGATATGCACCCTGGAAATATTTTTGTCGAACTACCCGCCAAATATCTGGCCGTGGATTTTGGCATCGTCGGTACACTGTCGCCGTCAGATCAGCGCTATCTGGCCGAAAACTTTCTCGCTTTTTTCAACCGCGATTATCAACGTGTCGCCCAAATGCATATCGAATCCGGCTGGGTTCCACGCACGACGCGGGTCGAAGAATTTGAAGCGGCCATTCGCAGTGTTTGTGAACCTATTTTCGACAAACCCTTGAAGGATATTTCGTTCGGTCTGTTGTTACTGCGCCTGTTCCAGACCGCTCGCCGTTTTGATATGGTGGTACAGCCGCAACTGGTATTGCTGCAAAAAACCTTGTTGAATATCGAAGGCTTAGGCAGACAACTTTATCCTGAGCTGGATTTATGGCAAACCGCCAAACCCTTTCTGGAAAACTGGTTTAAAGAGCGCATGGGGCCTAAAGCCAAGCTGCAAAAAGCCATGGACCAGTTCCCTGAAATTGCAGAGCATCTACCGGAACTTCCCACCCTGGTTTTCCAGGCTTTAGACAGCGCCACACAGTCGCGCCGACAACTGGAAGACAGCCACCGTGAAATCGAACAGCTACGCCGCCAGCTTGAATCCAACCACAGCAGCACATTGCTGGCCATCGTTTGCAGCGCCCTGCTGATCAGCGCCACGATATTGCTGCAATAATTTAACAAACGGCAGAAGTACTGTATTATTGCACAGCACTTCTGCCTGATTCGCCCCGCCGTGTTATTTGGCAGCCAAATCAAAACGATCCAAACGCATCACTTTAACCCAGGCTTTGACAAAATCATTCACAAACTTCTGCTTGGCATCATCGGCTGCATACACTTCAGCAGCCGCACGCAGTTCTGAATTAGAGCCAAATATCAGGTCAACCGGCGTTGCCGTCCACTTGAGCTGATTGGTTTTTCGATCAAGTCCGCGGTAAACTCCCGCATTATCGGCCGACTTTTCCCAGCGCGTGGACATGTCCAGCAAATTAACGAAAAAATCATTCGTCAACACACCCGGCTTCGCAGTCAATATGCCATGCGAGGAACCGTCTGCATTGGCATTTAAGGCCCGCATGCCGCCTACCAAAACGGTCATTTCCGGCACCGTCAAATTCAGAAAATTCGCTCTTTCGATCAGGGCATCAATGGGTGAAGCACCACTTT
>NZ_JAEHGD010000001.1:1794109-1852418 GCF_016097405.1 methane-oxidizing endosymbiont of Gigantopelta aegis | reverse complement strand
TTTAATATCAGTTACTTACAAAACAAGTGTTTGTGCCATGGATGTCACATTCAAGCCTTCAGGGATGTATTCACGGCATCTTCTAGATGCCGGTGACTGATATTAAATGTATATGCTAAGTAGTTACAAATATACATTGTTAAAACTTAAAACAAAAAAGAGGAAAGTGTTATGGCTAGAATTGTTGTCTTAGGCGCGGGCATTGGCGGCGTACCAATGGCGTATGAAATGAAAGAACTGGTAAAAAATAACCATGAGGTTACCGTCATCTCCGACTCACCAACCTTTCATTTTGTTCCATCAAACCCTTGGGTTCCACCTAAATGGCGTAAACCTGAAGATCTTAAAATTGAATTAGCCCCTGTTTTCAAGAAAAAAGGTATTCAGTTTATTCAGAAAGCGGCGACCCGGGTTGATCCTGAAAACAATAAAGTTCATCTAGCCGATGACACCGCTGTCGATTACGATTATTTGGTTATTGCTACAGGCCCACGATTGGCCTTCGATGAAGTCCCCGGCCTCGGCCCTGAAGGCTATACTACATCTGTATGTCATGTCGATCATGCCGCGCTTGCCGCAAAAGACTGGGAAGCGTTCATGGAAGATCCAGGCCCCATCGTTGTCGGTGCGGTGCAAGGTGCCTCCTGTTTTGGCCCTGCCTATGAATACCTGATGATTCTGGAAACCGAGCTACGTAAACGTAAAATCCGCGATAAGGTACCGATGACATTTGTCACTTCAGAACCTTATATTGGCCATCTTGGCCTCGGCGGCGTTGGCGACACCAAAGGCTTGTTGGAAAGTGCATTGCGTGACAAATCCATCAAATGGATAACCAATGCCAAAGTCGATAAAATTGAAGACGGCATGATGTATGTCACCGAAGTCGATGACAGCGGCAATGAAAAACAAAAGCATGAAGTACCTTTCAAGCACTCGATGATGCTGCCAGCATTTACTGGTATCGATGCAGTCCGCAATGCCGGCGTAGAAGGGCTGACGAATCCTCGGGGGTTTGTTATTGTCGATGAACACCAGCGCAACCCGACCTTTAAGAATATCTATTCCGTCGGTGTGTGTGTCGCATTGCCGCCAGTGGAAAAACCCCTGTTCCTGTGGGTACACCTAAAACCGGCTATATGATTGAGTCGATGGTCACGGCAACGGCACATAATATTCTGAATGAGCTGGAAGGAAAAGAGCCTTCTGAACTCCCCAGCCTGAGTGCCTTATGCCTGGCCGATTTAGGCGACACCGGCGTCGCGTTTCTGGCGATCCCGCAAATTCCACCACGAAATACAACTTGGTCAAGTCATGGAAAATGGGTACATTTAGCTAAGATTGGCTTTGAAAAATATTTTATGCGAAAAGTCAGAAAAGGCATCAGCGAGCCATTTTATGAAAAAATGATGCTTAAATTTATGGGCGTTGTGCGCCTGAAATAGGAGGTAACAATGACAATTGATCGCATGGTGATGGCTATTGCCGGCAGTTTTATTTTAATCAGTGTCGGGCTTGCGGTATGGCATTCCTTGAATTGGCTCTGGTTTACCGCCTTTGTGGGCGCAAACCTTCTGCAAGCCTCTTTCACTGGATTCTGTCCTTTGGCTATCATACTCAAGAAGCTAGGCGTCAAACCTGGCTGTGCATTTTGAAAAATCCATCTCACAATAAAAAGGCCGGCTGAGCCGGCCTTTTTTTATCAAATGTATTGACTCACAATGGTAACTACTCGCACGGTAATCATTTAGTGGCCGTAGGGTATTGATTTTTAAGGACGCGTAGATACATCCATGTAGCTCTGTGCAACATCCTTGTACAGCACCATTTTTATACTGTCAGGTGGAGTTGTAATATTTATTTTGTATTTCATTCAGCAATTCCCGCTGAAAAAATCATGTAAGTCATTGATGAATAATAGGGGCTGTTGCCGTTTTGAAAATCCCCCTTGAAATTCAATAACTCCGCCACATAGATTGTTTATTTTGACTCAAAACAAGCAAACTATGCCCCGACAAATGCTTACGGATGAACTTTGGGAGAAACTGAAGATAATTATGTTGAAAATGGGAATTTATGACAAACCTTGTCTTCGAAAAACAGTCGAAGGTATTTTTATCGCTTGCGAGTAGGTTGTCCCTGGAGAGATTTACCCACGGCTTTTGGTAATTGGAATGCGGTATATAAACGATTCAATGACTGGTCTCGTAAAGAAAAACTGATGGGTATTTTTAACGCCCTGGTTGTTGACCCAGACCTGGAATGGGAATTTATTGATGGGAGTATTGTGAAAGCACATCAGCATAGTAGTGGTGCGGCCTGTGAACAAGAAACAGCGATAGGGAAATCTGTCGCCGGGAACACCAGTAAAATTCATATGGCCGTTGATGCCTGTGGTCTTCCTATTCATTTCTCAGTGACAGGCGGCGAAGTTCATGACTGTAAAGAAGCACCGAAATTAGTTGCAGAGCTCCCAAAAGGTGACTATATAGTTGCTGACAGAGGCTATGACAGTGAAGCATTACGTCTTCAAATTAAAGACAAAGGGGCTGTTCCTGTTATCCCAAGAAAAAGAATTCAACTCGGGGAAATGATGAAATGGATTGGTGTCTCTACAAATATCGCCATCTCGTTGAAAATGTGTTTGCAAGACTTAAGCATTTCAGAGCGATCGCCACGCGATATGACAAACTCAAACGAAATTTTGAAGGCTCTATCGCTCTGGCTTGCGCCTTTTTATGGTTACCTATGTGAAATGGCAACAGCCCCTAAGATTTAATAAAAAAGTTTGCGAAAAAACAAATTCATAAGTTATTGATTATAAAGATAAATATTTCTTAGTAGGAATTACTGTATTTCATTAGCTTACGCATTGTATTGTAATAAGTTGGCAGTGAAAAATGGTGCTGTACTTGTTGCACAAGCCCAATACCCTACGCCCAGTGTTTCTGAAGAGGTGAGTAGTTACTCACAATGAATCAATGATTTCTTGAGCTGCTTTCTTTTGTTGCTCATTCCCTTGCGCTAAAACCTCATCTACAATTGTTCTGGCTGCATCAAGGTCTCCCATATCAATGTACGCCCTAGCAAGATCCAATTTGGTTTCAAACTCATCCATATCAGTCAGATCAGATACCTCACCATCTGCCACAGATGGTTTCTCATCTTTAACTTCAAAACTGCTTTCTTCAAAATTAAAGTCAAAGTCAAAAGACTCATCATCCGCATTCTCTTCAGTCGCAGGCTTTTGTGTTACGGGCTCTGAAGCCGTATCGAAATCGAAGGTCTCCAAATCTTCATTATCATCTTTAGCCGGAGCTGTTTTATCGATTTCTTCAGATAGCGTGCCAATATCCAAATCAAAATCTAATGACTCAATATCATCTTCAACTTTTTCATCAGTTTTGTTTTTCTCGACATCCTCACTCGCAAAACTATCCAGATTAAAGTCCAGATCTTCCATTGAGTCCAGGTCTAAAACCGTGCTCTCATCAGTTTCAGCCGAACCCTTATTATCAGCCGCATCATCTTTACTCGACGAGCCGAAGATATCCAAAGAAATATTATCGAGTTCTGTTTCATCAATTAGATTATTGGCACCTAAATCAGCAGACGACTTATCCTGATTTGGTTCATTATCATTTTTCTGACTTGCTGTCGCCGTTGAATCCGAGGCGCTGCTCTCCAGCCCCAACTCCTTTTGCATTTCCACAGCTTTTGCCCAGAATTCAGGATCCTCATCTTTTGTACCCGATTGCTCCAATTCACTCAAATATTCTGCAAATGCAGCTTTGTTTTCACTGGCATAAAAGATTTCCAACAGCTTCAGCTTGCATTCCTTACGTTCAGGATGTTCTTTAATCGCCTGCTGCATCAGCTCTTCCGCTTGCTGATAGCGACCATAGGCCAAATAAACATCGGCTTCTGCGATTGGATCGACTTCGCTTTGCTCGGCATCGAAAGCATCAAAATCACTGGGTGTAAACTCACTCAAGAAGGAGCTTTCACCGACCGTCCCGACATCATAAGCTTCGCCTTCATGAGACACGATTGAGCTCTCTGACTGACTATTCATTTCTGAGTCAGGCATAACAATCTGACTGGATGCCGAAAACATGCTGTCGGCATCCATTTCTTCTTCCGCCCGACGCTTCCTGGTCCACAGCCAGGCTAACAAGCCTAAAATCAAAATGCTGGCGCCGCCTACGATAATGTAATAAAAATCACTGAAAAAACTACTTTCTTCTTCCTGGGACGAAGGTGTCAGCGGCTTTTTAATTGACTGTTTAGGTACCGGTTTAGCGACTGCCTTTTTCACAACAGTTTTTGATTTTTCCACAGGCTTTGCTGTAACCTCGGCTTTTGTCGCTGTTTTTATGGCACCTGACTGACCGGCTTGTTGCAAAGCCGCTAATTTCGCATCTTTGACCGCCAGCAACTGCTGCATAGCCGTCAATTGTTGCTCAAGTTTTTCAAGTCTCGCCAATAATGCCTGATTATCAAGCTGAGCTGTCGAGCCTTTTTCATGTTCAGCCGTTGCCTTTGTCGCCTCTGCTGATTTTTCAGTTGACGCCTGCAGTGCTGCAACGCTTGCACTTTCTTCAACAGCCGACTCCACCGGCGCAATCAACTCCAGTTGACTGCCCGTTTTTTTAGCTGAGGCTTCAGCGGCACTCGTCGTTTTTTGAGCTTTAGCAGCTTTTGTGGATTTTTGCTGCCATTGTTGATATTGCTGCCGAAAAATATCAGCGGCCTGTTTTCGAGACAGTTTTAAAATGCTGTCAACATCGGGAATTTTCAGTTTTTTCCCAGCCATCAAGGCATTCACATTTTTCTTGTAAAAAGCCTTCGGGTTCGCTTCATACAAGGCGACAACCATTTGTTCGATAGAAATATCCTTACGCGGCCTGAGTCTTGCCGCAATATCCCATAAGGTATCACTGCGCCGAGTGGGGCCGTATTCATGGCTTGCCAGCCGTTCATTTTCAACCCGAATGGTCGCATCAGTAGCCGGTTTATTGGTTTGAGTTTGAGCGGATGCAGGCGAAACCGCCGTTTGTGCGACAGGAATGACCGGTTGGGTATAACTGCTGGGTGGGTCAACTAAAACGGTGAACTCCCGGTATAAATTACCTTTATCCCAGGTTACTTCAAGCAGAAAATCCAAAAACGGCTCGCGTAATGCTTCATTGGAGGTTAGTTTAATGACCACCGAGCCATCCCGCCGCACTTGCGTATTGAATTTTATTTTAGTCAGAAAGTAATTCCACGGCACCCCAGCTTCATCAAATTTTTCCGGCGCCGCTAGACTGACCCTGATATTGGCGGGATTTTCGTCTTTAGAAACAATCAGCGGAATTTCTGCATTCAACTTTTGATTCAGCGCCGAATGCAATTTAATGTCTCCAATCCCCAAAGGGTGCGCACTCATCGGCGCTAAAAGAGAGACAATGGCCAAAGGTTTGTTCAAATTGCGCACGTTGTTCTCCTACCGAATAATCCCGTCACAATGTTTTCCAAAAAGAGTATTTGGAATAAGCTTAGGGGCTGTTGCCGTTTTGAAAATCCCCCTTGAAATTCAATAACTCCGCCACATAGATTGTTTATTTTGACTCAAAAACAAGCAAACTATGCCCCGACAAATGCTTACGGATGAACTTTGGGAGAAACTGAAGATAATTATGTTGAAAATGGGAATTTATGACAAACCTTGTCTTCGAAAAACAGTCGAAGGTATTTTTTATCGCTTGCGAGTAGGTTGTCCCTGGAGAGATTTACCCACGGCTTTTGGTATACTCTTCGCAAATGAGAATTTAGCATAAAAAGATGACGTAATGGAGTGAAATATATAAAATAAGGCCATGTCGAATTACACCCTTCCAGAGACTGAATTAGCCGATTTGCGCGAAGCCCATGGTGAGCTTCGAGAAAAACGTGATGCAGACCGAGTTAAAGCCATCATTCTTTTAGGTTCAGGCTGGTCAGCAACAAACGTTGCCGAAGCACTTCTCATTGACCGCAATACAATCCGTACCTACTATCGAAAATATAAGAAAGGTGGTCTTGCTAAACTCCTACAAACTCAGCATGTTGGAAGTGCCAGTTTCTTATCGGTTTCAGAAGCGACCGAGTTGGATGAATATCTGCAGAAAAATCTTCACTTAACCGCTAAATCGGTTGCAGCTTACATTAAAGAGCGTTGGCAGGTTCGCTATAGTGAACGCGGTGTGACAGCCTTGCTGCATCGCTTGGGTTATGTCTATAAAAGCCCAAGCTGATACCCGGCAAAGCTAATGCAAAAGCCCAACTGGAGTTCCTTGAGAAATATCAACAACTAAAGGAAGACAAGCAGCCCGAAGACTTGATATTGTTCATGGATGGTGTTCATCCACAACATAATCCTGTAATGGCTTGTGGTTGGATTAAGCGTGGTGTGGAATTCACGATTCAGAGTAATACCGGGCGTCAACGTCTCAATGTCAACGGTGCAGTCAATATCGATTCTCTGGATACTGTCTGCCGCTTCTATGACACCATCAATGGCGAGGCAACGATTGATCTTTGTAAGGCGATTGAAGAACGTTACCCGAAGGCTGGGACTATGGGAGTATTGTGAAAGCACATCAGCATAGTAGTGGTGCGGCCTGTGAACAAGAAACAGCGATAGGGAAATCTGTCGCCGGGAACACCAGTAAAATTCATATGGCCGTTGATGCCTGTGGTCTTCCTATTCATTTCTCAGTGACAGGCGGCGAAGTTCATGACTGTAAAGAAGCACCGAAATTAGTTGCAGAGCTCCCAAAAGGTGACTATATAGTTGCTGACAGAGGCTATGACAGTGAAGCATTACGTCTTCAAATTAAAGACAAAGGGGCTGTTCCTGTTATCCCAAGAAAAAAGAATTCAACTCGGGGAAATGATGAAATGGATTGGTGTCTCTACAAATATCGCCATCTCGTTGAAAATGTGTTTGCAAGACTTAAGCATTTCAGAGCGATCGCCACGCGATATGACAAACTCAAACGAAATTTTGAAGGCTCTATCGCTCTGGCTTGCGCCTTTTTATGGTTACCTATGTGAAATGGCAACAGCCCCTAGACTAGATATATTTTTTTACCAGTTCTTCAGCAATTTGAACACTATTTAATGCGGCTCCTTTTCTGACGTTATCGCCAACCACCCATAAATTCAATCCCTTAGGATGTGAAATATCTTCACGAATCCGTCCGACAAACACATCATCATGCCCTGAGGATTCGGTCACAGCTGTTGGATAACCGCCATCTTCACGGGTATCGACGACAGTGACGCCCGGTGCTTTTTGCAAAAGTTCTCGCACCGTTTCCACCGCAATTTTCTCGCCCGTTTCAATATGCACGGCTTCGGAATGGCCATAAAATACCGGTACCCGCACCGCGGTCGGGTTGACCTGAATCGAATCATCGCCAAAAATCTTGCGCGTTTCCCAGACCATCTTCATTTCTTCCTTGGTATAACCATTATCAAGAAATACATCAATCTGCGGTAAAACATTAAATGCAATTTGCTTAGGATAAACTTCAGATTTAATCGGTTTACCATTCAGCAAGGCGGCAGTTTGTTTAACAACCTCCTCAATGCCAGGCTTACCCGTGCCGGAAACAGCCTGATAAGTACAGACGTTGATTCTTTCAATGCCCACCGCATCATAAATTGGCTTCAATGCCACTAGCATCTGAATGGTTGAGCAATTCGGGTTGGCGATAATGCCGCGATTTTTGTATTCTGCCACTTTCTCAGGGTTCACTTCCGGCACCACCAGCGGAATATCATCGTCATACCTAAATTGCGACGTGTTATCGATAACGACACACCCTGCCTCCGCCGCTTTTGGCGCATATTCTGCTGAAATACTGGCACCGGCTGAAAACAAACCAATTTGTACCTTAGAAAAGTCAAACTCGGCCAAGTCTTCAACCACAACCGAACCACCTTTAAAGGGAATCCGTTTTCCCACTGAACGGCTGCTAGCTAACGCATAAACATGACCGACCGGAAAATCACGCTGTTCCAGAATCGACAACATTGCTTCACCGACGGCACCTGTTGCACCGACGACGGCGACATCATAAGTTTTTGACATATCAGACTCCTACCTTTAGCGCATTGATAACCGCATCACCCATTTCCGATGTGCTCACTTTGTTATTCCCCTCGGCAAAAATATCGGCTGTTCTAACGCCTGCATCCAGGGCCGCATTGACAGCGGCTTCGATACGATCGGCCGCTGTCGCCTCGGCAAAGGTATAGCGCAGCATCATGGCAACCGATAAAATAGTCGCCAATGGATTGGCCACCCCTTGGCCTGCAATATCCGGCGCAGAGCCATGAATCGGCTCATACATGCCCTTGCCAGATTCATCTAACGAGGCTGAAGGCAGCATACCGATGGAGCCTGTCAGCATCGCAGCAGTATCCGACAAAATATCTCCGAACATATTCGTCGTCACCATCACATCAAACTGCTTGGGTGCTCTGACTAATTGCATCGATGCATTATCGACATACATGTGGCTCAATGTCACATCCGGGTATTGTGTCGCCACCTCATTCATCACTTCACGCCATAATTCGGTGCATTCCAGCACATTGGCCTTATCCACCGAGCATAAGCGTTTGTTGCGTTTTTGTGCAATCTGGAAAGCTGAATGAGCAATGCGCCGAATTTCAGATTCTGAATAGACCAGTGTGTTGTAACCTTGTTTTTCGCCGTTTTCCAGTGTTCTGACGCCACGCGGCTGACCGAAATAAATACCGCCGGTCAATTCCCGCACAATCATCAGGTCCAGGCCAGAAACAATCTCGGATTTCAAGCTCGACGCATCTGCCAGTTGCGGATATAAAATGGCCGGACGCAGATTGGAAAACAATTTCAATTCTGCGCGAATACCCAGCAAACCACGTTCGGGACGTACCGCATGATCTAAAGGCTCCCACTTTGGCCCGCCAACGGCCCCTAATAAAACAGCATCGGCCGCCTGACATAAGTCCAGCGTCACTTGTGGCAATGGCGTCCCATATTCATCATAAGCGGCCCCACCAATCAAGCCTTGCTCAAATTCCAAGCCAAGATTCATGTCCGCATTTAAAAACGTCAACACCCGCAGTGCTTCGGCAACAATCTCGGGGCCAATCCCGTCACCAGGTAAAATTGCAATTTTTTTCGTCATTGTTAACCTTATCGTCAAATAGTTTACGCTTTGCGCCTAATCGTCGAGTTTTACTGAAATAACCACGGTGCGCGCTTGGCCCGCTCCGCCTCATAGGCGCGAATCTTATCGGCTTGCTGTAGCGTCAGCGCAATATCATCAAGCCCGTTCAGCAAGCGGAATTTGCGGTTTTCGTCGATATCAAAAGGTATCGTCCGCCCCGTTGGTGTGGTAATTGTTTGTGCCTCGAGATCAATCGCCAGTTGATAGTCCGGCTCGATTTCATTGAACAGACTATCGACCACGTCAGCATCGAGCACAATCGGCAACAGCCCATTTTTGAAGCAGTTGTTATAAAAAATATCGGCAAAACTCGGCGCAATAATGGCGCGAAAACCATAGTCTTCCAGGGCCCATGGCGCATGTTCCCTTGAAGAGCCACAACCAAAATTTTCCCGGGTCAACAAGATCTGAGCATCTTTATACTGAGGTTTGTTTAGAACAAAGTCAGGATTCAATGGCCGGTTTGTGCAATCCATCTCCGGCTCACCTCGATCCAGATAACGCCACTCATCGAATAAATAAGGGCCGAAACCCGCGCGACGGATCGATTTTAAAAACTGCTTTGGAATAATTGCATCGGTATCGACATTAGCCCGATCCAGTGGGGCCACGATAGCTTTCAGTTGCGTAAATGCCTTCATACTTGTGCTCCTTGCTGCTTACTAATATCAACAAAATGGCCGTTAACCGCAGCGGCGGCGGCCATCGCCGGACTCACCAAGTGCGTACGCCCACCATAGCCTTGTCGACCTTCAAAATTCCGGTTGGATGTCGAAGCGCAGCGTTCGCCCGGCTCCAGACGGTCGGCATTCATCGCCAGACACATAGAACAGCCTGGGTCACGCCATTCAAAACCGGCCTGAATAAAAATTTTATCCAATCCTTCTTCCTCGGCTTGTTTTTTGACCAGACCAGAACCGGGTACCACCAGAGCCTGTTTAATATTAGCCGCCACTTTTTTACCTTTGGCAACTTCAGCCGCCTGACGCAAATCCTCGATCCGTGAATTGGTGCAAGAGCCGATAAAAACTTTATCCAACTGAATATCGGTGATTTTCTGACCTGGGGTTAATGCCATGTATTCCAATGCACGTTGCATGCTTTGCTGTTTCACGGTATCGGTTTCATCGGCAGGATTAGGGACGCAGGCATCAACAGCCACGACCATTTCGGGCGAGGTTCCCCAGGTCACCTGCGGTTTGATCTCGGCCGCATTTAATATCACTACCTTATCAAACTCGGCATCGGCATCAGAATGCAATTGCCGCCAGGCCTCTACGGCCTTATCCCAGAGTTCGCCTTTAGGCGCAAAAGGACGGTCTTTGTAATAATCAATCGTCGTATCATCGACAGCAATCAAACCGGTTCGAGCACCGGCTTCAATCGCCATATTACACACTGTCATACGCCCTTCCATCGACAACTGCCTGATCGCCTCACCTGCAAATTCAATCGCGTAACCGTTACCGCCAGCCGTGCCAATTTTGCCGATAATCGCCAGTACAATATCTTTAGCCGTCACCCCCGGTGCCACATTGCCATCGACCCGAATCAACATGTTTTTAGATTTTTTCTGCACCAGGCATTGTGTCGCCAGTGCATGCTCGACTTCAGAAGTACCAATGCCAAAGGCCAATGCTGCGGATGCGCCATGCGTCGAGGTATGTGAATCGCCACAAACGACCGTCATTCCAGGTAACGTCGCGCCTTGCTCAGGACCGACCACATGCACAATACCCTGTCTGAGATCGTCCATACCAAATTCGGTAATGCCAAATTCGTGGCAATTTTTATCCAGCGTTTCCACCTGCAAACGTGAGACAGGATCACTAATCCCTTTATCGCGATCAGTAGTCGGAACATTATGATCAGCTACCGCTAAATTACGCTCAGTACGCCAAGGTTTTCGACCAGCCAACCTAAGGCCTTCAAAAGCCTGGGGTGAGGTCACCTCATGCACCAATTGTCGATCAATATAAATCAAAGCCGAACCATCATCTTCGGTGCTAACGACATGATCATCCCATAACTTATCGTATAAAGTTTTACCTGCCATTTTAATTTTCCACTTTATTTTGCTTGATCCAACACAGCAAAAATTTTCGCCGTGATATCTTCAACCGCACCCACGCCAGGTATGGAAACAAATTTTGCCGGATTTTCAGGGTTAGCGTAGTAATCAACCAAAGGCTGTGTTTGCTCATGATAGACCTGCAGTCGCTTACGCACGGTCTCTTCCTTATCATCATCACGTTGAATCAAAGGTTCCCCGGTCACATCATCTACGCCAGGCTGTTTCGGCGGGTTGTATTCCACATGATAGGTGCGGCCCGATCCCGGATGAACGCGCCGACCCGCCATGCGCTTGATAATTTCTTCATCATCGACATTGATTTCAATCACATAGTCGATATCAACACCCATTTTTTTCAAGCCTTCCGCCTGGGCAATGGTGCGAGGGAAACCATCTAACAAAAATCCGTTTTTACAATCATCCTGCGCAATCCGCTCCTTGATTAGGCCTAAAATAATGTCATCGGACACCAAACCGCCTTCATCCATAATTTTTTTAGCCTCCTGGCCTAAAGGTGTCCCTTCGCGTACTGCGGCACGCAACATATCGCCCGTTGAAATTTGCGGAATACCGTATTTTTTAGAAATAAACTGTGCCTGTGTCCCCTTACCAGAACCTGGACTGCCTAACAGGATAATACGCATAAAAACTCCATAATTGTGTTTTGCCAGAAGATGCCAATCACTAGATGCGCCTATCACGCCATAACGATTAACACCACTCAAAAATAAGCCGGTTATTTTAGCGTAATTAGCGTTATGTTGCTTTAACTCTTGTATATTTACCCTATTTTACTTATGCTTTATCCATTTAAATCAGAGGGAGTTATCAATGCGTGTTGAAGAATTAATGACCGCCAAGGTTTTTACTGTCGAACCCCATGACATGATCGACCGGGTCTTTTTCCTGGTCCATTATGAAAAAGTTCGCCATTTACCGGTTTTGGAAAAAGGTAAACTTGTCGGCATTGTTTCGGACCGAGACCTATACAAAGCCCTAGGCCCTAAAAGCAACTCGAATGCGATTGAAGGCGGCCCGAAAAGCCACGAGCTACATGTCGTACCTAAAAAAGTCATGAATATCATGCGTCGTGGCGTCATTACCGTCGCGCCAGACACACCCGCATCGGAAGCCGCCGGCCTTATGGCTGATCATAAAATCGGTGCCTTACCCGTCCTAGATAATGGCAAACTAGTCGGCATCCTGTCTGCCACCGATATTTTGCGCGTTTTTTCCAAACTAGAACATGCCAAAGAAGCGCGTGAAAAACGCATCGCCGAAGGCATTAGTCACACTTAAATACGAAGGGCAATACCTTTGCAACGTGTTGCCCTGCCTTAACAGATGCCTCAAAACTCAGCAATTAACCTAACTCGCCAGTGGATTGAATCGTTTATCATTCCGCTCAACATCTGCCCGTTCGCCAAACGTGAATTTCAAAACAACCGTATCCGCTATCAATGTCTATCAGGGCAAAACTTAGAAGATCATTTATTCAATCTGATTTCTGAATGCCGCTATCTAGATCAACATCCGGAAACGGAAACCACGCTGCTAATTTACCCCGAAGCCTTTACACACTTTGACGCTTTTCTCGATTTTTTAAGTCTGGCCGAACAGCTCTTATATCAGCACGGCTTCGAGGGCATCTATCAACTCGCCAGTTTTCACCCCCATTACTGCTTTGAAGGCAGTGATGACAATGACCCGGCTAATTACACCAACCGCTCGCCCTACCCCATGCTGCACCTCATTCGCGAAGCCAGCATCGAAAAAGCACTGAAACACTACCCGTCTGATCCAGAATCTATCCCTGAAAACAATATTCATCTGCTCAGAAAAATGGGGCTGGACACACTTACAGCCCTACTTAGTCAATTACAGCAGCGTTGACCGAACTGTCAACCATCCTCATCGCCAGGACTCGCCCACTGCGCCAGCATGTCGTTGACTTCATCCCGATCAAAGATATTGGGATCAAAATCATCGCCTATTTCCGCCATCCACTCTCGGAAATTTGCATGTTCGGGGTGCTCTGGATCATCCCAGGCTTCCAGAAATTCTGCATACCCCCAGATACCACCAACATCTTCAGGTGGGCATGCCTTGCGACCAGTGACACAGTAAGGTAGCTTTTGTTTGGGATCAAAAGGCAATATTTTTTCCAAAATAATGGTATGACTCCAGCCATCGCCAAAATCATACTCGTATTGAATCTTGTCTTTCTCGCGCTTTAGTACACTACTCAGACGAACGCTCTGCTCTGGTTTTATATCGAAATCAAAATCCGGCTCAGGAACACCATAAAATTCACCATTGATAATGAATTGATGCATATGACAATCGTACCAGCCCATGCTGATCTGAATAACATCGTGTAAATCAGCCAACGTATACGAACTGGGCACCAGTACTCGACGCCAAATCGGTGGCTTTGCACCATCTAGGGATATTTTCAATTGATAAACTTTACGTAATGTTGTGATATTCATGCTTCACCTGCGATAGCCATTTGCGCAATTAGAACAGAACCTGTCCGAATATTGCTTCGATAATCGACATCGTTGCCGATGGCGACAATATGTTTGAAAATCTCTTTTAAATTACCAGCAATGGTGATTTCTTCCACCGGGAACAAAATCTCGCCATTTTCCACCCAGAAGCCGGATGCACCACGGGAATAATCACCTGTCACCATATTGACGCCTTGCCCCATCAACTCTGTGACCAGCAATCCGGTTCCCATTTCCTGTAACAATCCTGCGTAATCCATCTCACCCGGTTCAATGATTAAATTATGCACGCCACCAGCATTGCCAGTGGTTTTAAGACCCAATTTGCGCGCCGAATAACTGCTGAGCACATAGGACTTAATAATACCCTCTGTAACCAGATCATGTGCGCAGGTCGCAACGCCTTCGGCGTCATAGCTAGCACTGCCTAAAGCGGCCGGCAATAGTGGCTGTTCATGAATCCGCACAAATTCCGGCAATATCTGCTGTCCCAGGCTATCGAGTAAAAACGAGCTTTTACGATACAAGTTACCGCCACTCAGTGCGCCAACTAATGAGCCAAACAAACTGCTTGCCACATCGGCTGAAAATAGCACCGGGCATTGACGCGAGCTAAGGGGACGTGCGCCCAGACGTTTGATCGTACGCTCGGCGGCCTTCTCACCGACCTGTACGGGTGATTCCAAATCCTCAGCTTTACGCGATAGCGTGTACCAATAATCGCGCTGCATCTGATCACCTTGCCCAGCCAGTACCGAACAACTTATGGAATGGCGAGTGCTCGGATAGCCATGCAAAAAACCTAAGGAATTGCCAAATACCCGAATACCTTGATGGCTATTTATGCTGGCACCTTCTGAATTACTGATCGCAGGGTCAAATCCGCGTGCCGCATTTTCGCATTGTATGGCGTATCCGATCGCCTGTTCGGCACTCAGTCCCCAAGGGTGACTCAAGTCTAAGTCGGGAAACTCTGTCGCCAATGACTCGGGCTCCGGTAACCCCGCATACGGGTCTTCGCTGGTATGGCGGGCAATACTGCAGGCAGCACTTACCGTTTCGCGCAAAGATTCGGGTGATAAATCATTGCTGCTGGCGCTGCCTTTACGCTGGCCAAAATAAACAGTGACACCCAAGCCCTGGTCACAATGATACTCAACAGTTTCGACATCGCCTAAGCGTGCGGTAACCGACAACCCGTCATCGACACTCAAGCCTGCTTCTGCAGCAGTTGCGCCTTGTTTTTTAGCTTCGTTCAGCAAATCCTGAACAATATTCTTTAATGTTTCGATCTGTTCTTGTGTTTGCACGGTTTTATTTGACTTTATAGAATTATGCTCAGGCAAGCTGTGTCCCGCCCACGGTTAAACTATCAATTTTTAGCGTTGGCTGCCCTACTCCAACCGGCACGCTCTGCCCCTCTTTGCCACATGTGCCAACCCCAGTATCCAGCTCAAGATCGGAGCCAACCATAGACACCCGAGTTAAAACATCCGGCCCATTACCGATTAAAGTCGCGCCCTTTACAGGTCGGGTAATCTTGCCGTTTTCAATCAAATAGGCTTCGCTGGCGGAAAACACAAATTTGCCCGAGGTAATATCGACCTGTCCACCGCCAAAATTACGCGCATACAGACCGTTTTTGACTGAAGCGATGATTTCATCTGCCTGATGCGGCCCCGGCAACATATAGGTGTTCGTCATCCGCGGCAATGGTAAATGAGCATAGGATTCGCGGCGTCCATTACCGGTCGACGCCACGCCCATCAGCCGCGCATTCAGTTTATCCTGCATATAGCCTTTTAAAATACCGTTTTCAATCAAAACGGTATTTTCAGAGGCGACACCTTCATCGTCGATGTTCAATGAACCCCGCCGACCGGCCAGAGTGCCGTCATCGACCACGGTGCATAAATCCGAGGCAACCTTTTCACCGATTCTCCCACTGAAGGCTGATGTTCCTTTTCGGTTGAAATCGCCTTCCAAACCATGACCGATAGCCTCATGCAACAGGATGCCGGGCCAGCCAGGGCCAAGAACGACGGTCATCGTACCGGCCGGCGCCTCGACTGCTTCAAGGCTGACCTGAGCTTGGCGCACTGCCTCCCGGGCAAATGCCATGGCCCGATCCTGCTGCATAAAATAGCTATAATCACTACGGCCACCACCGCCCATGCTGCCTGATTCGCGGCGTCCATCCTGTGCCATAATCACGGTCACATTAAATCGCACCAGTGGCCGAATATCGGCTGTCAACGCTCCATCCTGGCTGGCAATCAAGATATTTTCATACACCCCGACCAGACTGATCATGACTTCTTCTATGCGCGGGTCGAGCTTACGCGTTTGTTGTTCGATATTTTTCAAAAAGGCGACTTTTTCATCATCCGCCATCGATGTTAATGGATTGACCGGCGCATACAGGCTTGTGCTGTCGTTTTTAGCCAGAACTTTCACTTGCCGACTTTGTCCCTGCCGAATAATGGCTTTAACATTCGCAGCCGCTTCCAGCAAAATCGGCAATTCCAATCTGTCACTATAAGCGAAGCCGGTTTTTTCGCCGGCCACGACACGTATTCCGGCGCCCGTTTCGATACTGTGACTGCCCTGTTTGAGAATGCCGTCCTCCAACTGCCAAGACTCAAAATGCGTGCTCTGGAAATAAATATCCGCCAGATCCGCCGGCACGCTGAGCAAGTGATTCATCACCTGTTCAATATCACGATGCTGCAACCCTTGGGGGTATAACAAAGATTGAGAAACTTGCTCCAATACACTCATTGTTCCTTTTCCTCCGGATTGACGATCGCCTTGACCGCCTGATAAATCGTTTGCGCCAGTTTTTCTGAGCCATCTGCCAGATCTTCATCCTCATCATTCGTTTCGGCCTGTTCTAGCAAACGAACATGGACTTCTGTTTCGGTACCGTTCCAGTTTAATTTAATCTCATATTCCGCTTCGCCATAGTCGTCTTCAAACCAGAGAAAATGAACATTTCCAAAATATTTGCCACTATCCTGACTGGCATCGTACTTGACCCGATAAATCCAAGCTTCACGGTTTTTATCGACAATTTCAATCTTTTTATCGTTTAAGGCCTGCCCCACCAGCTCCCAGCTTCTGTCCAATAATTTTTCAATCATGACAACCGGCGGCGACTGACTGTCATCAAGCGCAACGAAGGACTTCTGTGCTGGTTTTTTCTCGACAACAGACGATGGCTTGGAAAAAGGCATTTCCTGCGCTTCAATAACTGGCGGCATTTCCAACTCGGAAGTATCACGATAAGGTGACTTAGCCGCACACCCCCCTGTCACGCCGGCTATCATTAAACAGAGCAGTACTTTATTCATTGGCAATAAAATAGCGTCGATGCTGTAAAACCGGAAAGGACTGGCGCATTTTTTCCAACTTTTCCAGGTCAATATCAGCACGCACAAAACCGGTGCCGGTTTTATAACAGTCAAGAATAACGCCCCATGGGTCGATAATCATACTGTGGCCAAAGGTTTTCCGGCCATTGATATGAAATCCACCCTGATTGGATGCAATCACATAACATTGATTTTCAATCGCCCTAGCGCGCAATAATACTTCCCAATGCGCAGCACCTGTTTCGGCCGTAAAGGCAGCAGGCACTGCCAAAATCTCAACGCCCTCAGTTGCCGCTGTTCTGAAAAATTCGGGGAAACGCAAATCATAACATACGGCAATACCCAGTTTGCCATAAGGCGTATCCACCATGCCGATATAATTGCCGGCTTCGATAGAATCCGATTCCTTATAAACTTCATCTGTTCCCGGTACATTGACATCAAATAAATGAATCTTGTCATAACGGGCTACTTGCTCACCCTGGTCGTTATAGACCAGACAGGCGGCGCGGACCTTATTATCGGCATTGGCAACCAATGGAATCGTTCCTCCCACCAGCCAGACGCCATATTTTTTAGCGGTATTGGACAAAAAGTCCTGAATCGGCCCTTCGCCCTCGACTTCCCTGACCTTGACTTTATCCTGCTCATGCTCGCCCATAATGGCAAAATTTTCAGGTAGAACAATGAGCTTTGCCCCAGCGTCGGCGGCTTCTGCAATCAATTGCCCGGCACTCAGCAAGTTGGCGCTCACATTGGGGCTCGATGCCATTTGTATGGCGGCACATATTGTCATTTTTTGTCTCTTGTTTAACAGTTTATTTGGGTGAAACCGTCAGATTTTGCCAAAATTTTCGAATAACCCCGTCATTTTCATGTAACGGCGTCACTTTGGCATCCGACCATTTCCCCGTGACTTTATATTCAGAACCGAAGAAATACCCTTCTTTATAATCCTCGTCGATAGCCCGTGTTAAGGCTGAGGCAATACCGCTGATAATTGTACCAGCAATAGGCACGGCGGCAGAACTTTTAGGGACAACCCAAACATGGGCATTGATCGTCTTTTGTGCCAGATTGAGCAATCCTGCAACTTTGATGCGCGCCGCAATCGCATCGATCAGCAAATTCTGCGTTCGGGCTATTCCTGCAGTCAACTCAAAACGACCGCTGATTTGGTTATAGGCCAGTCCTTTTTGATAAATGTCGGTAAAATCCAGACTGAAGCGTTTCACCCATTGTTGAATGGCGATGAGCCCAAGCAAACGCCCTACACCGGGCTCGATACTGGCAATGCGTCCGCCGTGTAATTTAAATTCCACATTGCCTTCAAGTATTTCCAACGCGACTTGATAGGGCGCCCCCACCCAATCCAATGAGAAATCGAGCATGGCGGAGGTATCCCGTAAGTCATTAGCAAACCCCAGTCGATCCAAAAACATTGAAAAGTCCTGACTATGTAATTTGCCCGTCAATTCGGTTTTAACGCCTACGGGTGTGTTACGCCAGTGTCCTGTCATATCCACTGCGCCATATTCACCCACCAGGCTTATTCTCTTAAATGCAATCGCCTCATCTTGCCGTGCCGTTTCAATCAACAACATACCCTGGTCGCGCCCATTCACAATCAGTTTTTTGGCATAAATATCAAACAATGGCATTGACCCGGGGTCAGAATCAATCGCGCCACCCTCGTCAGAATAGGATGCCAGCAACGCATCCAGATTCAGCTCATCCAGTTGCAAGGTGATTTTATCGATATTTTGCCGAACAGAAATCAATAATTCGCCACGTGCAATCTGACAATCGAGCTCTCCCTGCCAAAATTGTTTTCCGGGATTTAATTGTAATTTAAGCGGCCCCAACGGCCGTTTTTCCCACCAGACCTGATCAATCGCCAAATTGATACGGCGAACGTCAGTCGCGTTATTCTTACCTTTCAACACAGCCGTCAATGCGGCCAGCCATTGTTCAACATGCAGCTGCTGCAGGCGCATATCGACATATATCCCCGGTACAGCTAAAAAGCGCGCCTTGCCTTTGCCAATCAAGACATGCGCCATTTTCAAGTGAGAGGCTTCTCCTTCCAGAACTAACGCAGCTTTGAATAAATCGGCATAATTTAAGTAAATCTTTTTGTTCTGATTTTTTTTCAGCTTGATATTGAGCGCCAGCTTTTTTACATCCTGGCGAGTTTTGCCCAATTGTGCGGGTAAAGGTAACGCAACACCTTTCAGATTGCTATAAACATCAATGTTTATCGGCGAAGTCGCCTGATCTGGCAGGGTTACAATCGCTTTATAATTAAACACACCCGAGATGGTATCGTTTTTTAGTGCAGGGAATAATTGATAAAGGACGGCTGTCTTCATTTTCCCCCGACTACGAATCCGTACCGCCTGTGCATCAGAAGAAATATCGGCTTGTAAGGGCAAGCGTGCCAACGTCCCTTTTATCTGATCACTGAACAAGCCCCGTTCGGTAAACGTCACGGTGCCGTGAATATTTTCAATGGGAAGTGCTAATGACTTAAGCTGCAAAGATGCCTGATTAAGATGAAAATGTCCTGCTATATGGAAATTTTTTGCTGTTTCAAGCAGAGGAATATCCAAATTAAACGCTACTTGGGTCTTTTCTTTGGCCTGCATTGCATCAATGACATTATCGATTGTTCCGTGCAAAGGTGTTTGTTGTAAAAAATGCAGAAAATCATCCACTTTTCCATCAACCTTGGCCTTGACTTGCACTCGCTCGCCCTTTTCAAGGTCCGGCAACACAACCTGAGCGAAGTGACTGCTCAGTTTCTTCGAGTGCGCATGATCGATATCAATTTGTAATGTATTGGCCAGAAAATGTACACGCGCATTCAGCTGACTCAAGCGCGGCCAAACGGGAGAATATTGCAATACACCATCATTCAGATCAAACAAGACTTCAAACTTACCGTGTCCGTGCTGAAATGGAAACTGATCCAAGGGCCCCTGCAAGCGCATCCGTCCATTTTTGATCACGCCGGAAATGGCGGCATTATCCAACCAGTACACCAGATCCTTATTCATGATGCCAGTTGGTAAATAGCGACCGATATTTTGTACCCGTTGATAACTGTCAAAGCCAAGCCGCATATCCATTTCGATAGCGTTCTGCGCTTTTTTAGGTACTCGCAGACTCAAGGCCGCCACCGCATCCAGTTCCTTCGTTTTCAAACGTAATTGATGACTTTGAAGAAACCAGCTCTGTTCACTCTGCTTCCAGGATAACTCGCCTTGAATTTGCTTAAATTGCAAGGGATCCCTGAATAAATCAGGAAAGGTAACACTACCCGCCTCACTGTCTAACTTGAGCATACCTTCATCGTTATCACCCTGAATAGTGCCAGAAAGCCCTGAAAACGAAGGATAGTTTGGCGACAAATCCAGACTTAAGTGTTCAAATTGACCGGATAAGGCATAAGTATTATCCGTGTAATCGGCATAGAACGCTGTATTCTGCAATAGACCTGCCTGCCGCCATTTCGTCAGTGAATAAGCACTGAGCCAATCCGCCGGCATAAATGGCGTAAAAAACCTTAGCGAAGTCAGATCCAGCGTACTGATGACGCCCGCGACAGAGTTTTCCCGGAAGACGACACTAAACCGCATTGCAGGAATCACCTTATCGTCCTTTTGCAGCTGTAAATCCACGACATCCAACCGACTACCTTGCTGTTGCCGTTGCCAGGAAAACAGCACGGATACGTCATCAAAAACCTGTTCAGTCTGCCCCTGTTGCAGCTTAAATTCACCGCCCGTCCATTGCCCTGCCAAGGCATGTAATCTGCGATCTTGCCATTGTAGCCAGATTTTAAAATCAGCCGCCTCGCTGGTCAGCGCGGCATCCTCTATGAGAGATTGCGACAATGCTTCGGGTAAGGCAACATTTTTGCCTTCGATATAAACATCGCCGGCCGCTACGTTAGCCGCAAAAAGATCACCTTGCAAGCGTGCAGACAAGCGCAAAGAGCCGTGATAGGGAGGTGGTAATAAAGCCACAGCATGAATATCATAGTCGCGCCGAGTTTCATCGCTTTTTAATAAGAAATCCACATCCTTGAAAGATTGCGGCGGATGCTGCTGATCTCGCCAAATCACTTCCGTATCGAGAATTTCATAGTGTCTGAAACTGAGCATCCAGGCTGGAATCGCATCCTCACTGACAGCCAGGCCTTTAATCGAAATATTGCCCTGTTTATCACGTATAACAGTGACTCGAGTGCCTACCAACGTAATCCAGGTCGACGCCAACACATCCCGACTCTGAATGAATTGAAAAACATTCACCCCCACTCTAATCTGTTTAAGCTGTATTGCAGACTGGCCTTCTTCATCCTGCGATAATATCGAAATATTGCGTAAAATAATCTCGGGGTTAATGCCTTGTACACCGCCTCTGAGCGAACCAATTTTGACCTTCACGCCGCCAAACTCGGCAATTTTTTGCTCTAATTCGGTTTTATAGTGTTCAACAGCCAATAATCCCAGGCGAATGCCGATAGAGCCTAAAGCCAGTATCAATAATGACCAGAAAATCAAGTGCCGGGTCGCCCGGGTGATATGATGAATCACAACGCAAACAGGTGGTCAGAATAACTGAATCGATAATGAACAACAGCTAAAGCAGAACAACATCGTATTGCTCCTGGTTATATTCCGTTTCGGCACGAAATTTTATCGAAATTCCCAAAAACACTTCCAGCTCAGCCAACATATCCGCTTCTTCATCTAACAACATCTCGACCACTTCATTCGAAGCCAGAACCAGAATTTTCTTGACCTTGTACTGTCGTACTTCACGAATAATCTCGCGAAAAATCTCCAGACAAATGGTTTCTGCTGTTTTCAATACGCCCCGCCCGGAACAGGCCGGACAGGTTTCGCATAAAATATGCTCCAGGCTTTCCCGAGTACGTTTGCGCGTCATCTCAACCAGACCCAGAACCGAAACTTCGGTGATTTTGGTTTTGGCATGATCTTTATCGAGATGGCGCTGCAATGCATCCAGCACCTGTTTTTTATGCTCCTCACTTTTCATATCGATAAAATCGATAATGATAATTCCGCCCAGATTGCGCAATCTAAGTTGTCGGCTGATAGTCTGCGCCGCTTCCAGGTTAGTCTTGTAAATGGTTTCTTCCAGATTGCGGCCGCCGACATAGCCACCGGTATTGACATCGATCGTGGTCATCGCCTCGGTTTGATCGAACACTAAATGCCCACCTGATTTCAGTTGCACGCGCCGCTCTAAGGCCTTGGCGATCTCATCTTCGATATTGTAAATATCAAACAATGGCCGTTCACCCGAATAATGCTCAATTACCGGCACAACCTCAGGCACAAACACTTCGGAAAACTCAATCAGTTTATGATAGGTTTCTCTTGAATCGACGCGCACCTTTTCAAGACCTTCCTTATACAAATCGCGCAAGGTGCGAATACTGAGCGGCAAGTCTTCGTGAATCAGGGTTTTACCTGGCGCTTTGCGTGCTTTTTCCTGTATCGCTTCCCACAATTTGAGCAAAAATGTCATGTCAGAGATCAAAACAGCCTCTTCCACACATTCAGCAGCGGTTCGAGCAATAAAGCCGCCGGTGTCATTTTTTTGTTGATAGGCCTCGATACAGGCTCTGAGTCGTGCCCGCTCTGTTTCACATTCTATACGTTGCGATACACCACAGGTTTTCGCATAAGGCATATAAACCTGATAGCGCGACGGAATGGAAATCTCTGTAGTCAGCCGGGCACCCTTGCTGCCTAACGGGTCTTTGGTGACTTGCACTAAAATCGTCTGCCCTTCTCTCAGATAATGCTCAATGTTATCCGAGCCCCGGGCTTCCAGCTCCTTGGTGCTGAAATCGGACAAATGAAGAAAAGCCGCCTTACCCAAGCCAATATCGACAAAAGCGGCCTGCATACCGGGCAAAACCCGGCAAACAGTGCCTTTATAGATATTGCCGACCAATCCTTTTTGCAGCATCCGTTCGATGATCAGCTCTTGCAACACACCGTTTTCAACCACAGCCACACGGGTTTCTGGCGGGGTCACATTGATTAAAATTTCTTCACTCATTGGATAATTTTGATTCCCTGTTGCTGTAAAAGCGCGGCAGTTTCAAATAATGGTAGCCCCACCACACCACTGTAGCTTCCTGATAGCGACTGAATAAATACACTTCCCAAGCCCTGAATCGCATAGGCACCAGCCTTGTCAATAGGCTCTCCGCTGCGCCAATAGGCGCGGATTTCAGCCTGCGTCAAGGGTTTAAAACAAACATCAGTCACGCTTAGCGCTTCGAAATGTTGACATCGATGCCGTAATGACACTGCCGTATAAACCTGATGCGTCCGCCCCGACAATGCCGTCAGCATCGCTTCAGCATCTGCTGCATCTCTCGGTTTGCCCATGATTGCCCCATTCAACACCACACTGGTGTCGGCCGCTAACACCGGAATCGTTGGCTTGAACTGTTGCACACAGCATGCTGACTTTTCAGCGGCAATACGTTGTACATAAACATCCGGCGGCTCACCCGGCAAAACAGTCTCATCAATATCGACCGCATGCACACGATATGTGACGCCAATCTGGTCCAATAATTCCCGCCGCCTGGGAGAACCTGAGGCTAATATAATTTGTTCTGTCATCAACGATGATAGGGGTGTGATTTAAGAATACTCCAGGCGCGGTAAATCTGCTCGGCTACAATCACACGCACTAGAGGGTGAGGAAAAGTCAAAGGCGACAGGCTCCAGGACTCTTGCGCCTGCTCCCGAACCTGATCGGACAGGCCTTCCGGCCCGCCAATCATCAACGCGACCTGCTGGCTGTTTTGCTGCCAACGCTGCATGGCCTTAGCCAATTGTTCGGTACTCCAAGGCTTTCCGGGGATATCCAATGTCACCACATAGGCACCTGCAGGCACAGCCTGTAACATACGCTGACCTTCATCCCGAACAATCCGGGCCGTATCGCTATTTTTCCCCCGTTTTCCTGGATTGATTTCCTTCAAAATCAAGCGATATTCATGGGGTAAGCGTTTAGCATATTCCTGGTAGCCTTGTTCGACCCAGGTGGGCATTTTGTTGCCAACGGCAATCATGTTTATTTGCATAAATGGCAGAATACACACAAGACCGGCCGGTTGCAATGCTCGGCTTCCGGCTTGTAAAAAAATAAATTTATGTTATACCTTAGCAAGATACATTATCTTTTTAACTCCTGACTTCAGACATGCATCATGATGGAAATTCAGTCCAGCCTGCTCGGCAAACAACAAATCGACCCTGATTCAATCATCCAGTTCCCTGACGGCCTGCCCGGCTTTGAAGATCAAAAGCGCTTCAAGTTGTTTCATCAAGAGGACAACAAGGCACTATTTTGGTTACAGTCTATTGATGATGCCGATTTGACCTTCGCCGTTACGACACCTGCCACCTTCAACATCAACTACAATTTTTCATTAAGTGAAGAAGAAACCGCGCGCCTGCAGCTTGACGAGAACTCTGACATTCTGCTGCTGATTTTGCTGCATACCGATGAAGAAAACAGCACGGATAACAAACCGACGGTCAAAGGTTCGATCAAGGCACCGCTAATTATTAACGCCGACAAACGGATTGGTTTTCAAAAAGTATTTATCGACATGGAACAGAGCATTACCCTAGCGGATGAAGCCCGAAACGAAATCAATATGACCGAAACCGCGACGACTTGATGCCGCTCAAGCGGCCTGAACTGGAATGGAATGGCTTGAGTGCGTTATATTGTTTTTTTCGTCAAAATACACCAATGTCGGCTTAAAAGCGTCCAGTTCGTGCTCATCCATTTGCGCAAAGGTACAAATGATAAGCAAATCGCCCGGGCAGGCCTTCCGCGCGGCGGCACCATTGACGGAAAAAATACCGGAACCCGCTTCGGCCCGAATCGCATAGGTGGTAAAACGCTCACCATTGTTAATATTATATATCTGAATTTGCTCATATTCCCGGATACCGGCAAAATCCAGAATATCGCCATCTATCGCACAAGACCCTTCATAGCCTAATTCGGCATGGGTTACAGTTGCGCGATGGAGCTTTGCTTTTAGCATGGTTATCTGCATTTTCTTGAAACTTTAGTCTTGGGAATAATTCATTTTACCCGAATTGATAGCAAGCCTCAATTTTTGACCATTTCCGCATCAATAGCCGACAGCTTGTCGGTATCCGGGGTTTTCTGAATCCAGACCTGCGTTGGATAGGCGAACTCCAGGTTGTTTTTCTTTAAAATTTCATCCAGTTTGAACAAAATATCTTCCTTAACCGCCAGCCATTCCGCCCAGTTGACCGAACGGGAAAAACAATAAATCAAAATATCAATGAAAAAATCGTTAAATCGGTCTAAAAATACCAATTGTGTCGTTTTTATGCCTTGTGAATCTTCCTGAGAAGAAAGTTTAAAATGCCGACGTTTAACAATATTTTTTTGCTTTGGGTTGGCTATTCCGGGGTGTTCCCGCAACAGACTTCGAATATCCTCTAAAGCTTGGCGAATATCATTCATATCGCTTTCATAGGTGACGCCGATATACATTTTGATGCGCCGCCCTACGGCCCGACGGTTCCAGTTTTTAACGCTGGAGACAGATACCTGCGCATTGGGAATCGTGATCAAAGCATTATCAAACGTCCTGATCGTGGTACTGCGCAGCCCTATCTCCGCGACAGTGCCCTCCACCTCGCCAATCTGCACCCAATCCCCCATACTGTAGATATTGTCGAACAAGATGGTAATACCACCAAAGAAGTTAGATAGCGTATCTTTTGCCGCCAATGCAAAAGCCAGACCACCTAGCCCCAAAGTTGACACAATAGCCGTGACATTGATACCAAAATGGCTCAAACAAATGGCAAGTACGGTGACCAAAATCAGGCCTTTTATGATTTGAATCCCCAGATTGAACAACTCTTTACGGAGGGCCTTATTGGTTCGGCTGATACGACTGATATGTATTAGAATGACGCTGTCGAGAATTTTGAATAATAACCAAATGATAAGTAGACAATAAATGACAAAGGTGATTTTTTCGATAACTGGCCTGAAATCGGTGCGATAGAAAAATGCATTGGTCGCCAGATCAATCCCAAAAAACACCAACAACGCTCGGGCAGGTTTGCGGATTTCGTGGTAAATTAAGGTTTGGTTTTCTGCACCTTCATCAATGATATATTTTTCAATACACCAACTGGTGCATTTAAAGACAAAAGGATAAGAAAAATAAACCAATAAGATAATGGCGACAGAAACCCCGACACCGCCTACATCGATATTCAATGCAATCAACTTTCGATTGGCTTGCTTGGCCCAATCAAATTGATTGATATAACTGATAACAGAAAACAGGGATAAATCCTGAAACCAGTGGGTTGTCACAATCTGCCGCGGATTACTGATGGCAAAATCTAGAATGTCCTGATAAACCCCATTGACCGCTTCAAATTCGGCCAGTTTTGCCTGCATCTCGGCGGCAACCTTGCTTTCAAGTGGCTGCAAATGCTCAGGTACCTTTAATGTTTTATTCAGCGCCCGGCTTTTTTCCAATAATTTTTGTGAATAGGAAACCAGCTCTTCTATGTCAGCATAACTATTTGCTGCATTGTTTAAATAATGCAGATATTTGCCAATGGCCTGCCGCGTATTTGCCGCTTCCAGTTCCGCCTTATCGCGCAACACGGCCAGTTTATTGCCGAGTTTTTGATTGACCGCAATCCTGGATTTGAGAAAATTACGGCGTTTCTCGCTGACCCCTTTAGGTAAAACCAAATGAGAAGACTGCTTGACCTGTTGCATTAAGGTTGCCAGCAATTCTGATTGTCGCTCCAATGCCTGGTTGATAAGGGCTTCATCTTTTTCCTGATTAAGCTGCATTCTGTTTTGTTCAAGCTGAACAATAATATCGGCTATTTGCGGCGCGGCAAGCACCTGCCCCACAAAAAAAATACAGCATAGTAACAACCCTGTTCCAGCTATTTTTTTTAACATCTACAACCTGTTTTTGTTTTATTTCCAGAAAATCGCGAAAAGCGCAAATTATCAATGAGCCTGGGTTTTCCTAGCCAGGCTGCCACCAAAATAACCAGATCTTGATCGTCCGGGTGCGCAGGTTCCAATGTCTCTGCATTGCACAACGCCAGATAATCCAGCTTGAAGCCAGCCTGTTGCAGGTGCGTTTGTTGGGCCTGAAGAATAGCTTCCGTATCAGCCTCCTGCCTTTGTATAGCATCCCGCATCTGACACAAGGCTTGGTACAAACGCGGCGCAATCGCACGCTGCTCCGGCGTCAGATAACTATTGCGCGAACTCATCGCCAGTCCGTCCGGCTCTCTGACAATCGGCGCCCCGACAATCGAAACCGGAATATTCAAATCCCGGACCATCTGCCGGATAACCGCCAATTGTTGATAATCCTTTTCACCAAAAACCGCACTATCTGGCTGAATTAAATTGAAAAGCTTCGCCACAATCGTCGCCACGCCATCAAAGTGCCCAGGGCGACTGGCGCCACACCAGCGTTCTGCAAGCCCTGTAACGTGAAGACTAACCTGTTGCGCCCCTGGATACATTTCAGCCAGTGACGGTATAAAAGCCAAAGCGACACCACTTTCCTTAAGTTTTTCAATATCCTCGGCTTCTGTCCGGGGGTAGCTTTCAAAATCTTCCCCTTGTCCGAATTGGGTTGGATTGACAAAAATACTGACCACGACCCGCTCGGCCTGCTGCTGGGCCATAGTCACCAGTTGCAGATGACCGGCATGCAGATTACCCATAGTCGGCACTAGACTTATTCTATCGCCTGCCTGACGCCAGCCTGTCAAGACTCGCCTTAACTCAGAAATAGTTCGAACAACTTTCATCAATAGCAATGCTCTGGCGCTGGATAGGTTTGCTTTTTAACAGCCTGCCGATATTTTTTAACCGCCTCTAAAACACTTGCAGAGCCCGTCATAAAATCTTTAAAAAACTTAGGCTTACGCCCGGACTCAATATTTAAAATATCGTACAGCACGAGTACCTGTCCATCACAATCCAGTCCTGCACCGATGCCAATAACGGGAATTTCAAGCTGTCGGGTGATGGTTTGCGCCAATGCCGCCGGAACACACTCCAGAACCAATAAACTAGCGCCCGCCTGTTCAATATTGAGCGCATCCTGAATCATTTGTTCGGCCATTTCTGATACTGTCCCTTGAATTTTATAGCGGCCTAACTGATTGATCGATTGCGGCAACAAGCCTAAATGCCCGCAAACCGGTATGCCCTGAGCAACCAGACAGCTGACGATGTCAGCATGCGCGCCTTCCAGTTTTACCATCTGTGCGCCACCTTGCTGCATCAAGCGCGCCGCACTCTGTAATGCCTGTTCCACCGTGCTGTAGCTCATAAAAGGCATATCACTGATGACAAAAGCACGGCGCCGCCCGCGCGTTACACAACGGCTATGATAGACCATATCATCCAGCGTCACAGGAACGGTGCTGCTATTACCTTGGATCACCATACCTAAGGAATCGCCAACTAAAATAACGTCAATCCCGGCTTCATCCAACAGCGCACTAAAGCTCGCATCATACGCCGTCAAACAAGCTATTTTTTCACCCTGCTGCTTCATTTCAGCTAAATGATTAACCGTCAAAAGCCTGCGTTCGGAATTTATCTTATATGGATTCATGCTGGCAACCTGCAGAGCCCATTTAACGGACAGGCAGCAAGTAATTGTGCCAATGTACCCTGTCCTGGAATCACTAAATCAGACCCTGCAATTTCTTCTAAAGGGTACAGGACAAACGCTCGCTCGGCGATGCCGATATGCGGAATAATCAAATCAGGCTGCACAATATGTTGATCGCCATATAATAAAATATCCAAATCCAGTGTCCTTTCACCCCAGCGTCTGGCCCGCACGCGACCATGCCTATTTTCTATTTCCTGCAAAGCGTGTAATAGCGCCATTGGCGACAAGTCGGTCGTGATTTTCATCACTGCATTGACATAATCAGGCTGGTCTTGTGGGCCCATTGGCGCACTGCGATAAAGAGAAGAAAATGCACATTCAGCCACCTGCGGCAATGCTGCAATTTCTTTTCGGGCTGACTTTATCTGCGCTTCAGGTTGCTCAAGATTGCTCCCTAAGCCGATATACACTTCTATTTCAGCTTGTGCCTTCATTGCTCGGTCTTTTTCTTGTTATCTGTACGAAAATGGTTGCGCCTTCTGCGACGCCCTTTTCCGGTTTTTTTTGCCGGTTGAGTCATCCGTCGCTGCTCAGCTTCATCGGCAAACTGAAATTTCGTCCACCAGTCGACCAAAGCCTGATCTGCTCCGCCTGTTTCAGCGCGTAACAATAAAAAGTCATAAGCCGCTCTGAAACGGGGATGTGCCAATAAGCGATAAGGCCGGGTGCCAGTACGTCGATTAAACCGCGACTGCAAAAACCAAACATCACGCATTGATTGAGTGAATCTTTTTGGAATGGAGACCACTTTAACCTGCTCGCTCAAGACCTCATTCACGGCCTGCTGCCAGGCATTGATTTCACTCTCCCCTCGCTGCAACTTTTCTTTCACCCGATCCTGCAAAGGTTCCCACAAGAATGCCGACAATAAAAAATACGGCGTCACCGACTTGCCACGGGCAATCCTTTCGTCTGAGTTTTTCAGCGCTCTAGCGACAAACAAGCGTGGAAATTCACTCTCTTGCTTTGCCAGACTCTGCTCTGTTGCTGGAAACAAAATTTTGAACAAGCCATAATGGCGCAACATTTCAAAAGTCTGCACACCATAGCCTGATAAAAATAGTTTTAAAACTTCATCAAACAAACGTGCGGCCGGAATAGCCTCCAATAAATAAGCCAGCGTATGAATGGGCTTTTCTGTTTCAGGAGAGATTTTAAAACCGAGTTTAGCGGCAAATCGAATGGCGCGTAACATCCTGACGGGATCTTCACGATACCGAACTTCCGGGTCGCCAATCAATTTCAGGACAGCCTCGGCATGATCCTGCATGCCGCCGGTATAATCGACAATGGAAAAGTCGCGAATATTGTAATACAAGGCATTGACAGTAAAATCACGTCGCCAGACATCCTCTTCAATCGTGCCAAACACGTTATCCCGCAACAAGCGACCATCTTCATGCACACGCAGTAGATCGTCCTGCTCACTTTCATCCCCCCTGAAGGTGGCGACTTCGATAATCTCACGACCAAAATAAACATGCGCTAAGCGAAATCGGCGGCCTATCAAACGACAATTTCTGAATGCCGCCTTGACCTGCTCTGGCCGCGCATTGGTCACAACATCAAAATCCTTAGGTTCACGGCCCAACAGCAAATCCCTGACACAACCGCCAACCAAATAGGCATCAAAACCGGCTTTCTTCAGTCGATATAAGACTTTTAGCGCATTGTCACTGATCTGCGCCCGAGAAACATTATGTTCCGAACGTGCATAAATCTGTGGCACATGATTTTTACTATCCCGTCCATTTGTAGAGGGAATGAATCGTTTGAAAAATTTTAAGATGGTATGTTCCTTTTTTTTATCGCCCACTGTACTTGTGTGATTTTCGATTAGACGCACCTATTATACCTTGAGCCCTTGCTCTAGCCCAGCCGACGCTTTCTTTTACATTTCCCTTTTTTATATAGTAAAATCTTTTAAGTTTACTCGAACGTAGGTCTGCTATTTTAACAGACTGCAAGTTTAAACCGCCCTGAACCCGCATTGATGCGACAAACTCAGGACAACATCATTCATTCAGATTAGCCGGGGATAACATATGTTAAAAAAAATCATTGACGGTCTCATTGACCATCCACTATTAGCCAGTCTTTTCGTTGTTGATCTCGCCATATTGCTCTTACACAAACCCCCTTTTATCTTCGCCCTGATTATGCAAGGCGGTTTGGTTGCAATAAGCATGTATCTGGGACAAAAACTGGCGCCATTTAAAGATTAAGTGAAATACACAACCGAAAAACCTGGTCCTACTTCTCCAAAACCAACACCAAGACCAGGTTTTTTTCGCCGCCTAGCGGCTATGTTTTATGATGCCATTTTACTACTGGCCATCCTTTTTTTAGCCACTGCAATTGCCTTACCCTTCAATGGCGGCAAAGCCTTTACGCCCGATCAATACCTTTATCCCGCCTGGCTATTTTTGGTCAGCTTCCTGTTTTATACCTGGTTCTGGACACACGGCGGCCAAACATTGGGGCTGAAAAGCTGGAAAATGGTATTACATACTGAATCAGGCAAAACTATCGGCTGGCCACAAGCCTGCATTCGTTTCTTCAGTGCACTGCTATCCTGGGCCTGCTTGGGATTGGGTTTTTTATGGATTTTAATCGACCCGGAAAAACAAGCCTGGCACGACAAGTTATCTGGAACGAAGCTCTCTTTGAGCGAAGAACAAAAATAAGCCGGGCCGTATTCAAAATATTGCCCGGCTTAAACAAGCTGTCACACAACGTTTCCGATATTAACGTGCAACTTGTTTACAGTTAACCGTAACATTGACCGCCTGACAACGGTACTTGCCGGTATAATCGCCACCGCATTCATCACAAACAATTTTACCTTCATCAATGACTTTATCCAGCGTCCAACCATAACCCATATTTTCACAAAGCAAATTGGAGTATTTCTTAAAGCGGCTATAACCTTTGAATGAATCCGGCTTCTTTTCAACCTTTTTAATTGCCACTTCTTTGTCTTTACACCCCGGGCTAGGTTTTAAGTCACCGGTCACTTCCTTATAATTCCATTCGTCCACGGCCAGCGCGTAACTCAAACCGGAAAAACTCATCAGCAGGCTTAAAACAATTAATTTCATTTTCATTCTATTCACCCTTCATTCACCTTTACGTTATTATTATGCTGAATAATCACTTTATCATTTTAATCCTTACAAAAAAAGCGTTTATTCATAGCTCATTTCAATACCGATAAAATTTAAGTTATCATAAGCTTTAACGCAATCACACAAGGTACAACACCATGAAAAAAACAATAAAACACCTAACCACTTTACTCGCCTTCGCCGTACTCTCTAGCACAGCCAATGCCGAAGTCAAACTGGAAGATAATTCTAAAATTGTAGGAAAATGGCATGTTTATGCGGCAGCACCCGCACTGCACAAAGAAAAACGCGCACAAGACTCTATTTGGGAATTTAAATCTGACAATACAATGACTGTCGAAGGTAAAGACGTCGTCAGCGGTCGTACAGGGATGATGAGCATCAAACTTAAATACTCGATTGAAGATGGCAAATTAAAAAGACAAACGGCACCAGGGCGTGAGAAATACGAAACCTGTTCTTTTTACGAACTTACCGATAACGAAATGACATTGAAATGCACCTATTTGTATTATTTTATGAAAAAACAATAGGGGCTGTTGCCATTTCACATAGGTAACCATAAAAAGGCGCAAGCCAGAGCGATAGAGCCTTCAAAATTTCGTTTGAGTTTGTCATATCGCGTGGCGATCGCTCTGAAATGCTTAAGTCTTGCAAACACATTTTCAACGAGATGGCGATATTTGTAGAGACACCAATCCATTTCATCATTTCCCCGAGTTGAATTCTTTTTTTTCTTGGGATAACAGGAACAGCCCCTTTGTCTTTAATTTGAAGACGTAATGCTTCACTGTCATAGCCTCTGTCAGCAACTATATAGTCACCTTTTGGGAGCTCTGCAACTAATTTCGGTGCTTCTTTACAGTCATGAACTTCGCCGCCTGTCACTGAGAAATGAATAGGAAGACCACAGGCATCAACGGCCATATGAATTTTACTGGTGTTCCCGGCGACAGATTTCCCTATCGCTGTTTCTTGTTCACAGGCCGCACCACTACTATGCTGATGTGCTTTCACAATACTCCCATCAATAAATTCCCATTCCAGGTCTGGATCAACAACCAAGGCGTTAAAAATACCCATCAGTTTTTCTTTACGAGACCAGTCATTGAATCGTTTATATACCGCATTCCAATTACCAAAAGCCGTGGGTAAATCTCTCCAGGGACAACCTACTCGCAAGCGATAAAAATACCTTCGACTGTTTTTCGAAGACAAGGTTTGTCATAAATTCCCATTTTCAACATAATTATCTTCAGTTTCTCCCAAAGTTCATCCGTAAGCAGTTGTCGCGGCATAGTTTGCTTGTTTTTGAGTCAAAATAAACAATCTATGTGGCGGAGTTATTGAATTTCAAGGGGGATTTTCAAAACGGCAACAGCCCCTAATTCAGATCTACTTATCACATAAAAAAGCCCGGACATTTCCGGGCTTTTTTATGTGATATCCGAGTGCTCTCCTCGCCAAAAAAAAGGCCCGCTAAAGCAGGCCTTTTCCTCATTCTCGTTCTAATCGGTTGAATTACAACTGGATAGAAGAAGTAGAGCTAGAAACTTTTTGTTTTGAACCATCTGGATCATCCATACAACCTGTCAGGCCGACAATCATTAAAGTCATAGCTAAAAGAGACAATACTTTTTTCATAACATCCTCCAAAAAAGGTTTTTATATTTATTTAATGTACTATTGGTTAAGCACGGGTATTTTATATCACGGCCGTAGTTTTGAATCAACACCCTTTTTTACAAAACATTGATATTTTTTGGCAAAACAATGTCAACCTCCCTACCCTGCCATTTAGCCGTGCCAATCTCCCGCCAATCGCCTGAAAAGTTTTGTTTCAACAAGCCTTTACGCCAGACTACGGGTGATGATATTTTTTTCATTTTGATATGAAAAACCGTCTTGTCTAAATCAAGACCGGATTTGATACCCCAGAAAGCCGTCACCTTCATGATAAATTTTTTCAAACGCTGGTTATCGATATTCGGCGTCACCGCAATATTGGCCCACATCGAATGCACGCGACCCCAGTTTGGCGCCAGAATTCGGCCATGTTCGTCAACAAACGGCAACCAATGCTCCTCAGTTTCCCCTTCCTTTTGATAGGTAATCGCAATAATATGCTCATAGCCGGCAAAATGGTCATGCAAATACAATGCATGCGGCGTAATCCCTAAAAACGCCTGCGACAACATGATCAAATTATTGCTGATGCCAGACAAAAGGCGCGTCACCGGCGATTGCTGCAAATCGACATGCAACCGATACAGCAGGCCATAATGGATTGTTGTATTCAATTGCAGCAAGAAAATCAGTATCAATATTTTAGACAAACGATTGATGACACGCCGCGCTTGTTTTGGCTCAGAACATGTAAACCACCGATCATAAAACGTTAGACCCGGTTTAGAAGTAGCGATTTCACAGCCTTCCCCGCAATCGACCCGAAGCCGATTATCCGCAATACGGCGATATATCATAGAGGCTAGCACGTGAACACCCGGCGCCAACAGCAGCCAGCCGAAAGGTGCGGTATAACGCATGGCGATTAGAATACGCGCATAAGTATCGACTCCGGCATAAAGCTTTCCCTGTGTATCTAAGGCATACAGGTCTTTTAGTAGCTGTTCTGCCTCAATCGCTTTCAATTCAGGGTAATGCTTAGCCCAGCTTTGCGCACCCTTAAAATCGACACAGGAAAACACATCGAAATGATTCAAAATCAAAACGGTACGATTGCATAAGGGACATAGCTCATCATAAAACACTATCAATCGCGGTGTTTTTGCCGTCAACCACGCCGATAAAGCCCGGTACCAGAAAAATGGCGCAACCAACACATAGCAAATCAACATCCCCAATCCAAAAGGGTAAATATTGAACGTCAGTGTAATCCCCAAATGCAAACCCACACCGATAAAAAAATAAAGTGGTCGTAAAAGGCGATAATGCACCAGAAAAACAAAGCTGAACTGAAACAGAATAATGGTATAGCCAATCAGTTTTTGCAGCCATTCCTGATCAAGCAGCCATTGCATATCCAACGCAGAAACGTAATACGGCATAGATGACGGCAACCAGGCGCCCAAACCGTTACGCCAATGCTCGGCAAACATCTTATGCACAACCGAATCGAAATATAAAAAGCCCAAGCAAATCGTAACCGGCAACACATAAGCCAAACGCGAAACAGTCTCCTGTGGATACTCCGAATAATGTTTAAATGGCATCGCCAGTTTTTTGCGTAATTGATCCAGCGAAAACGCCTTATCAATCGGCATAAAAATCAGAAAAAAATTGACGCCAATCATGAACAAATCAAATCCACCATCAAAATCTCGCTGCATCGGCGTAAAATGAACAAACACAACCCAGAATAGATAATTGGCGATAATCATCGGCTGACTACGATAGCCCAATACCACACAGGCTGCGACAATGGCCCAAAGGCACAGAAAAAACGGGATCATCGGAAATTCGACATCCATATAAGGTATGGGGTCGAAAATGAGATGATTGAAATAGAGCAGAAACAAAACCTCTTGCAAGGTCACCAAGCCAAACAACAGCCTGAACAAACCAACACCACTCGCCGGAGCCGGTTGAAAATAAAGCTGTGAGATTTTAGAACGGAGAAATGGGTACATACTTTTACGCGCTCAGAAAAAATGTACAAATTATAAGGGAATTGGCATGGAAAGCATTATTTTGTCGCGAATTTCTGCATGTACATCAATTACCAGATTGATCGCCTCTGCTGTGTTACCAACCTGTAGCGCGTTACATCACGCTAAACAAATTATTGCAACACAGCCCAGATATTCGGACAATACGGTCTTAAGCAACCCACAGGAAGCGCTTTAATGATAAAACAAAAAATACGTGATTTTATTTTTCGAGAACTGGTTTTTGTCGATAATCCCGCCCAATTTTCCGATGATGACGATTTGCTTGAAGCCGGTTTAGACAGCATGGGCATCATGCGCTTGATTATGTTTATCGAGGACCAGTTTGGCGTCACATTACCGGATAACGAAATTGAGCCGGATAACGTCAAAAGCTTCAATGCCCTGGAAAGTTGGATTTTGCGGCACAAAAAACCATGAGTCAGAACAACGCAGCGATTATCGAAGGCCTGAACCCAGCCGACAGTTTTACCTTAGCGATGGATCAAGAAATCCGTAATGATGGCCTAGCTGGCAGCTATGGCTGCTTTGCCCTGGAGCTCGATCAATTCCCAAATATCGAAGAATTAAACCATCGTATTCGGTGTTTTTTTCAGCAATTTCCGCTTGCCAACGCCCGTCTGGAACAACGCGGACGGCGCTTTTATTGGTGTAAAACCGACCAAGCACCGACGTTTTTAAGCCAGCATAAATTAACAGACAATGCCAAAGATGAGTCGGTATTCCATCACCACACACTGCTTGAGCTGGTCAACGAATGCAAGCCCAGAGAAACCCTGCAACCGATTTCCTTTCATCTCATTTCAAGCCCCAGCCAACACACCTTTTTCTGTCGCTGGATACACCCTTTTTGCGATGCCCGGGGTGCGGATTTGATTTTGCAATATCTCTGTGCCGCAGATGACAGCACGCGTCAGAAATTTGGGCAACCCGCCAGCCGACCGCTGGTTAATCTGCAACTAGACAAATTCTGCTGGTGGCAAAAACTAGGCCTGTTATTGAAAGGTAAACGCTATATTGACCGGCTCGATAACCTCAAAAGCATTCAGCCGTTTCCAATCAAAAAACCGGCCCAACAATTGGACTTTGCCATTCACCGACTAACCGAAAAACAAACTAAAACCATCCAAGCCTTATCCCGTAAAACCTGCGGCCTAACCGGCACCAGCCTGTATTACATCGGCTGTCTGATGCGGGCTTTAGAGCGACTTAACCCAACCGCTGAAGGTGAGGCCTATTGCACCCCCTACGCCTTCAATCTACGCAAACAGCGAGCGCTGACACCCGTCACCGGCAACCATGTCTGCGCCTTGTTTGCCCAGGCTCCGCGTGACATCGTAAAAGACCGGAATCAATTATTCACTTATTTAAAACAGCAAAACCAACAGGTGATACGCCAACAACTCGATTATGCCTTTTTGCCGCTGATGTGGGCGGGCAGTTGGTTATCGCTAGAAGAATACGGAAAAACTTTGCGTCTTTCTTATGGCTCCGGCGAAGAACGTAGCTCATTCTGGTTTTCAGATATTGGTAACATAAACCTACCGGATAATGGCTTTCCCGGTGCAAAAATTGACACCATGTTCCACATCTGCCAGGTCACATCACCGCCTTCGCTCGCTTTTTTAACCGGCATTTATCAAAACCGCTTAAATTTAAGCTACAACTTTGTCAAACCGGCGGTATCGCCAGCGCAAATAGATACCTTGCATCAACTGCTTGTCGCTGAATTACTGGATCAATAGCCGATGTCTTTGCTGGAAGCTATTACCCAACAATGCCATAAAACCCCAAATAAGATTGCGCTGCAAGATGCGAAAAGCCAACTCAGTTATGCCGAATTAGAACAGCACCTGCGTCATTTAAGCACCTTGTTCAAACCTGGCCAACGCATTGCCGTCGCTATGGATCGCGGCGTTGATGCCGCTAGTGCTATTCTGGCCATTGTCTATGCTGGAGCGTGCTATCTTCCGTTGGATCTCAAAAACCCTGCTACCCGCTTGCGCTATATCCTCGAAGACGCCCAGCCTACTGCCGTGATTGGATTCGGTGACAAGCCCGACTGGCAACCTAACAGCATCACCTGGCTGCCGTTCCAACTGCCGGCACAACAACACGCTCTTTATCCGGCCGACCCCGAATCGATTGCCGCCATTCTTTATACCTCCGGCTCAACGGGCCATCCTAAAGGCGTCGCTCTCAGCCATCGCGCTATGCTAAATTTTGCCGACTGGGCCGGAGACACTTTCACCTTGTCTTCGACCGATAAGGTCGCCTCGCTCGCACCGTTTCATTTTGATTTGAGCGTGTTTGACCTGTTCTCTAGCTTAAGTCGTGGCGCAACGGTCAGCTTTGTCCCTCAAGCATTAACCCTGTCGCCCAGCCGCCTAAGCCAATGGCTAGCTAAACAGGCCATCAGTACCTGGTACACCGTACCCTCATTATTGTCTTTTCTAGTCTTAAAAGGCGACCTAGCCAACACGCCGCTGCCGCAATTGCGGCAAATTCTGTTTGCTGGCGAAGTCTTCCCCACTGCCACCTTAAAAACGCTAACTGACTTATTGCCCCAAACCGCGTTTTATAATCTCTACGGCCCAACTGAAACCAATGTCTGCTGTTACTGGCCGGTGGATCGCACACGCTTAAGCGATAACCGCCCCATTCCCATCGGCATCGCCGCCGCAAATGCTGATTTAAAAATCGCGCCGGACAATAGCGAACTCTGGGTAAAAAGTGCCAATAATTTTTCCGGCTACTGGCAACAAGGCAAGCTGAACGCCCCCAAATTAAAAGCGGGCCATTATCCCACCGGCGACAAAGTGTCATTAAACGCCTGCGGCGAATATGACTATCACGGCCGCTTGGATCGAATGTTAAAATGCTCAGGCTTTCGCGTGGAACCGGCCGAAATTGAAGCGGCCATTCTTCGTCATCCACATGTCGCCCAATGCGCCGTAATTGGCATTGCCGACCCAACCGCCGGCCAACGCCCGGCTGCGGCACTGGTGTTATCACAAAACACAGCACTGACTGAAATCATACAGCCCTTGCGCAAACGCCTGCCCGCCTACATGCTACCCAGCCAGATTAAAATTGTCGACCGTCTGCCGTCTTTAAACAGCGGCAAAATTGATTATTCCACACTCACCGAACTATTTAAATGATGCACACACCCAGCACAGACTTGAAAGCCACCCGCCAACGCCTACAAACTCTGGGTCAACAAAACTTGTTCAAACATGCCATTGCCCGTGATGCAGGCGGGCTAGGCGATAATTTTCAGGATTTAGTCCAGATACACCGGCAATTGGGCCAGACCAGCCTCGATACCGGCCTGATTTTATCGCTCAACGCCCATCTGTGGGGTAGCCTATTTCCGCTACTTCATCACGCCAGCGATACCCAACGTCACTATTTTGAAAAATTGCTGACTGGCCAATGGATCGGCGGCCATGCCATTACCGAACCGCAAGCCGGCTCAGACCTGACTCGGCTAACCTTGAACGCACAGCGCACCGATAGCGGCTTTCTACTCAATGGCCATAAACGCTTTATTACCAATACGCCGATAGCCGACATGCTGATTGTTTACGCTCGGCTCGATAGCCGCCTGAGCGCATTTATTGTAGAAAAGGACGACCACGGTGCCGAATTTTGTCACGGCCCCAATGTTGAAGGCTGCAAAAGCGCGACCATGGGTGATGTCATACTCAAAAACTGCCTTATTCCTGAGCAGCGCCTACTCGGTAAAGCCGGCGCCGGTAACCTGCTCATTCAGCAGGCGCTGGAACTGGAACGCGCCTTTATATTCGCCGGCATCAGCGGCATCATGGCCGAACAACTCAAATGCGTCATCGACCATAGCCGCAAACGCCGCATAAACGGCAGCCATCTCGGTAAAAACCAGGCCATTAGTCATAAAATTGCCGATATGAAACTCAGGTTAGATACCTTGAACCTATGGCTAGAAAAATGCGCACACCTAAAAGACAGCCAACAGCGCATCACCCTAGCCAGCGCCCAAACCAAGCTGTATGGTGCCGAAAGTTTTGTCGCCTCCAGCCTCGATGCCGTGCAAATTATCGGCAGCGCCGCCCTGCTTGGCGAGCAACCCTTTCTGCGCTGGACTAGCGACGCCCTCGCCAGTCGCCTGTTTTCCGGTAGCTCGGAAATCCAGAAAAACATCATCGCCGCCCTACTCGGCACCGGTGAAGGCTATCGCTTACCCCCCGAACACCCATGAAACAAGACCGCAATTTCGACAGCCTGATCGACCGTTTTGACCGAAAAGTCTATGCCACAGACAAAGGCCAATGGCGACTCAAGTTGTTAAAAGAAGACCTATCCGTTTTACAGCAAGGCCCGCCGCTTGACATCTGGGATGCCGGTTGTGGTTTCGCCCAAATCAGCCAATGGTTTGCAGAAAATGGCCATCGCCTGCTGCTATGCGATATTTCCAAAAAAATGCTGGCGCGGGCACAAGATCGGTTTGAACAGGCCGGTCTACACGCCGAATTTCATCATCGCTCGGCACAATCTCTGGCCGCCGACATCGGCGAATTTGACCTGGTCATGTTCCATGCCGTACTAGAATGGCTGGCCGACCCTTTGCTGACGTTAAAAACCATCGCCAACAAAGTCAAACCCGGAGGCTATTTATCGCTGCTGTTTTATAACCGCAACGCCATGGTTTACAGCAATGCGCTAAAAGGCGGCTGGCGGCTGCCCAATCTACTCAATGACAGCTACATCGGCAAAGGCCACAGACTAACGCCACCCAATCCTCAATATCCGCACATCGTGCAGGAGTCCCTGGCCGAGATGGGGTTTAGCATCCACCAGCACACCGGCATCCGCATATTCCATGACTACCTCCCTCCCGACGCCCTGGCACAAACCGACAAAAACCAATTATTCCAATTAGAATACCGCTACTGCCGTAAGCCCACTTATCGGGATATGGGGCGTTATGTGCACCTGTTAGGGCGGAAAGACACATAAAAGTGGACTCATCGTTGTCAATTGTCGGCATTTAGACGCTTTCACGTTATGCCTTGTTTTTTATAACTATGGTATAAATCCTGCTTTAACCCTACTAAGTATTCTTAAACGGAGACAAAAAATGAAAAAAACACACCAAGGGTTTACGTTAATCGAATTGATGATTGTGGTGGCTATTATCGGTATCCTGGCCGCCATCGCTATACCGGCCTATCAACAATACACGGCTAAAGCCAAGTTCTCAGAAGTCATTACCGCCACTACTGCACTCAAAACATCTATTGAAATCTGTGCCCAGGCTGCCGGCGGTTTAGCCTCCTGTGGCAATGAAAGCACAGATGCCCCGATACCTAAAGCTACTGCCGCCAGTGCTGCTAATGGTCAATATGTCAGTACTGTTACAATCAACGCAGATGGCGACAAGATTACAGCAATAGCAATCAATAATAATGGCTTAGAGGGTGAAACCTATATTCTTAATGCCAGTTACAACTCCGGTGCGGTGCATTGGACCTTAGATTCTGTCAATTCAAGCTGTTATAACAAAGGCTATTGTAAATAGCGGATAAAAGTGACCATTTGCGTCACTTTTTGACAAAAAGAACACCCAAAGCCCATCTATCCTCTATCGCACCCAAGTAAAAACAACAACTTACAACTGGCACGCTATCTGCTTAAACACCAGTAAGGCAGCACTATTTGCCGACTTTTCCAAACTCAAGAGGTAGTCATCATGAAAAATACACAACAAGGTTTTACATTAATCGAATTAATGATCGTCGTTGCCATTATTGGCATCCTGGCTTCAATTGCTATCCCGGCTTATCAACAATACACAGCAAAATCAAAATTCTCTGAAGTGGTTCTGGCGACAGCAGCTGTTAAATCAGCCGCTGAAGTCTGTGCGCAAACGGAAGGAGATTTAAGCTCATGTTCTTCTGACCCTGCTGTAACAACAGCTGCCACAAATGCGACAAATGGCCAATACGTCAACAAAGTATCTGTTAAGTGGTCAGACCCTACATTCAAAATTACTGCAACTGCTGTCGGCTCAGCTAGCAAGGCAGAAAAAGGTCTCAAAGGTGAAACATATATTCTAGATGGAACATATGCTTCAGGCGCTGTAACATGGACAGTAAATTCATCAGCTACTTGTTATTCAAAAGGTTATTGTAAATAGTCTGCTAGCTTAGACTTTACAATAAAAAGCTCTGGCAGTAATGCTGGGGCTTTTTTTATGGGTCGTGAATTTCAGCTACACTATGCTAATAATTAAAAAAGGAACTACGAGTGCAGAAAATAACAAACCTAGACGCCCCTTTTATTAGCTTAATTATTCTTTTTCTTGTTGCCCCCTTTTATATGCACCCTAATATCGGAGGACTGGGGCTAGCAGTGCCTTTTAACATTGCAGTTTGGCTAGTGTCTGTGTTTTTTAGCTGCTTTACACTGATTTATCGTTTCAGACAAGGAAGCATTCAATATAACCCAGCCTTCTTGTATTGTTTAATATTCCCGGTAATATTAATTATATCGGGCCTGTTCTCCAATATACCTCAAGCAGAAATATGGTTTTTTCGTCAGCTCTATATTCTAGGCGGATTTGTTTTTTTATTTGCTCTGCTGCAAACACAGCTCAAAAGTGGGAAGATAGATTATTTACTCTATATCTTATTTCTGGCATCAGTGCTTCACGCATTGATCGGTATCGCGCAAATTACAGATATTTCTATATTACATAAATGGATTCCATTTGATGGGAATCATCTTCCCATTGGTGTATTTCAGCAAATCAATGTAGAGGCAAGCTTTTTAACATCTGGTTTTATTATTGGGCTGTACTTAATCAGTCGTCCATCTTTTTCCGGCATTCCGGTCTGGATAAAGGGTGGCATGGTGATTGGATCAGCCTTACTGGTTTTTGTGATTGTATCGTCCGGTTCACGGATGGGGTTACTCTCATTAATTGTCGCAACTATATTGATGTTGTCTAGCAGGCATAAACAACTTTCCAAGCATAAAAAATTTATCACAGTTCTAGGGGCTGTTGCCATTTCACATAGGTAACCATAAAAAGGCGCAAGCCAGAGCGATAGAGCCTTCAAAATTTCGTTTGAGTTTGTCATATCGCGTGGCGATCGCTCTGAAATGCTTAAGTCTTGCAAACACATTTTCAACGAGATGGCGATATTTGTAGAGACACCAATCCATTTCATCATTTCCCCGAGTTGAATTCTTTTTTCTTGGGATAACAGGAACAGCCCCTTTGTCTTTAATTTGAAGACGTAATGCTTCACTGTCATAGCCTCTGTCAGCAACTATATAGTCACCTTTTGGGAGCTCTGCAACTAATTTCGGTGCTTCTTTACAGTCATGAACTTCGCCGCCTGTCACTGAGAAATGAATAGGAAGACCACAGGCATCAACGGCCATATGAATTTTACTGGTGTTCCCGGCGACAGATTTCCTATCGCTGTTTCTTGTTCACAGGCCGCACCACTACTATGCTGATGTGCTTTCACAATACTCCCATCAATAAATTCCCATTCCAGGTCTGGATCAACAACCAAGGCGTTAAAAATACCCATCAGTTTTTCTTTACGAGACCAGTCATTGAATCGTTTATATACCGCATTCCAATTACCAAAAGCCGTGGGTAAATCTCTCCAGGGACAACCTACTCGCAAGCGATAAAAAATACCTTCGACTGTTTTCGAAGACAAGGTTTGTCATAAATTCCCATTTTCAACATAATTATCTTCAGTTTCTCCCAAAGTTCATCCGTAAGCAGTTGTCGCGGCATAGTTTGCTTGTTTTTGAGTCAAAATAAACAATCTATGTGGCGGAGTTATTGAATTTCAAGGGGGATTTTCAAAACGGCAACAGCCCCTACTATTAGCTTCCTTAGCAAGTGGAATGACAGGACAATCCGGTTTTTCTCGTACGCTGGATAAAACCCAGAAAATGACGGAAGGGGAGTTCGCCTCAGCCCGACAAACCATGTATGCCATCGGCCTTAATTTAATTAAAGACAAACCCCTCTTCGGTTATGGCATTGGTAGCTTTCCACGTGTCTGGGTTGAACAAAAAGCTAAATTTCTAGCACAGCACCCCGATGCCGCCGTCACATCTGCAACAACCAGTCATCCGCATAATGAGATTTTATTCTGGTTTATTGAGGGGGGGCTGGTTGCCGTTGCCGGACTGATGGTGATTTTAATCGTTGTGTGTAAAGCACTTTATCAATGTGGGTTTTCGCGGGGAGGTGCCTATATGGCCATGTTATTCCCTATTACCTTACACACCCAGGTTGAACTGCCCTTTTATATTTCATCGGTACATTGGTTTTTATGGCTGTTTTTGATTTATCTCGTTTTCAGGCATCAACTAAAGACAGTTCCGCTCAAAATCAGCAAAATGGCATTAACGTCTCTCCAGGCTTTTATCCTTGTACTAGGACTAGCCGGAAGCGCCATGCTGATACATATTGAAAAGGCTGAGCGGGAAATTTTTAAATATATGTATGCAACGGACGGAAACTTACAATTTGCCCTGCATGATTTTTATTTTAATCGCTTTGCAGAAAAACTACTCATGCAATCCTTGCTCTATCAAAGTATTGAGCATCATGATACAAGCAAAATCCCTTTGTTTATCAATTGGGCCGAGAAAGCAATAAAACAAAATCCTGAACTCGGTATGTTCATCATGCTGAGTGATGCCTATGGCTTTATTGGTAATAAAGATAAACAATGTCAGACCGCAAAAAAAGGCGCTGCCATCTATCCACCCAATGAACGGCTACAAAAAACAGCAAAGCTGTGTTTCTAGGCCTGCCCGGTAGAACGCCTTTTAGCTAAAGCGCTGACAATAAGCTATCGTTTTTTTCATGACGTCGAGAAGCGTTGGTCTATCTTTAAAACATCAGCAAAAAGCTGTTGCAGCCCTTCTTGAATAGATTCGTGGGCGATTTCGTTTCCTGTTTCCTTATAATGCTGGGTTAAAGAAATATTTTTTCTAATGTATCCTCTGTAAGAATCCGCGCCACCCAGACATCCAGTTGTTTTTTATCCGCTGCATTGACGCGCTGTTCCACCCAAGCAGGTAATACGCCAAATTTCAGATTCAGTTGTTTTAAGAGTGTATTCGCTTCGCCTCTGACTTCCCCTCTAGCTTCACCACGTTGCTCACCTTCTTGTATCCACTGCGGTATACGTTGTGCGATCATGGTTTTTATCTCCACTAAGTCGTTAAGATTTGATGTCGTTTGTGCTGATTGCCCCGGTGGCTGTAAGACTCTGTTAATCCAAATGCTGAAGCTGCGCCTTAACCGGGTTTGTTCTGGCGCTGACAGCCATTCTATTAAATTGGAAATAACAATGTTTCCAAGGCATCCATTTCTTCTGGTTTATATTCTTCTCTGATCGGTATTTTTCGACAAATCGAATAAGACCGCTCCAGCCAGTAATATTGCTTTTCCAGAGCCTGTATATTGTCAATCAGTATGCGTTGGCTATGATTCATAACTCAATGGCTTGTTGTTTAATTTTATCAATGAAGGCACTGTTTTGTTTACCATCATCCAGTATGATATCAATTTTTTGTTCACCAAATTTCTGATAAAAATCCAGTCTCAGTTTTCTGATATCTGATTTCTTCAGTTTTTTACTGCGTATCAGCAAATCAATATCCCCTCCTTTTTTGTTGTCATCGGTTCTGGAGCCAAAAAGGTATATATGCGCGGCAGAATCCAGGGATTTCAAACTGTTTTTCAATAGCTCTATTTGTTCTTTATCCATTCTCATTGATGCGTGTCCTCCATGATCATAGGCTCGCCTGCTGCATGGGCCTCATCGTTATGCGCCAGGCTATGGAAAAGATAAATCAACAGCACACCGGCGGCGATAAAGAAAATCTGTTGCAATGAGGTTTTTATATCCGTTTTTTCATGCAGCGATGGAATCAAGTCGGCAACAGCGATATAGATAAAGCTAGCGGCGGCCATGGCCAGGAAATACGGCAGATAATAATGCAAATCTGCCAAAGAATAATACGCTAAAACGCCACCGACGACGGTCGCTAAACTGGACAGGATGTTATAAAACAAAGCGCTGCGTTTGCTGTAGCCACTGTGCAGTAAAATCGCAAAGTCTCCAACTTCCTGCGGAATCTCGTGCGCGGCGACGGCCAGGCTGGTGACGATACCTAATTGCACATCGGTCAGAAAAGCGGCCGCAATTAAGACGCCATCAACAAAATTATGTATCCCATCGCCGATAATTATCAAAGTCCCGGCCGAATGCTTGGCATGTGCATCCTGATCGCTATGCGCTTCACAAGCATGAGAATGACAATGGCGCCAAACCAGTAATTTTTCCAAGGTAAAAAACAACAAAATACCCATCAGAATCGTGCCGGATACGGCATGAATTTGTTCCGGCTCGACCTCTTCAAAAGCGTGAGGAATAAGGCCCCAGAAGGATGCGCTCAGCAATGCGCCGGTAGCAAAACTAATGCCATGAGGCAAAACCTGCTCTCTACGTGCATCCGAAAGCAATAAAAACATGGCAGCCGCCAACACACTGAGCACGCCGCCTACAGCGGTAAATATAATGATAAAAACAAGCATTAAATCCACGTTTAATCTCTCCAGATTAACGTTGCCATGCGGCCGGTCTGGCCGTCACGACGGTATGAAAAAAAACAATCTGGCTCGCTGACCGTGCAGCGGTCGCCGCCATAAATCTGGTCAACCTTGAATTTCCGCAAGTTTATCCGCGCCAGTTGATAAATATCAGCCAGCCATTTGCCACAGCGTTGTTTTTTGAAGGCACTTTCAAATGCACTGTCGCGCTGAACAAAAGCGACTCTGACGTCGTCACCCACTTCGAAACAATCCGGCCCGATAGCAGGCCCTAACCAGGCCAGATAACGATGATCAGCAGGTAGCTGCTTGAAGGTATTGTCGATAATACCGGCTGCCAGCCCGCGCCAGCCCGCATGAATAGCCGCAATCGTCTCTCCTTGTTCATCAGCCAGTAAAATGGGTAAACAATCGGCCGTCATCACCGCGCAGACAATACCGGCTTGTCGACTGAAACTGGCATCCCCTGTAACCTGTGTGATACTTGAATCGGCTGTTGCGGGAACTGCTATGGCGCTGTGTACTTGATGCAACCAGAATGGCTCGGTGGGTAATTGCAATTCCTGTCGAATAATATGCCGGTTTTCGGCAACATGCTCAGGCCGGTCACCTACATGCGCCGCCAGATTCAGAGTGGCGTAAGGTGGTTGGCTGATACCGCCGTCTCGCAACGTCGTCACGGCATGAATCGTGGTCGGTACCGGCCAGTCCGGTTCAATCCAGATCATCTTCGGCCAAGACATCAAGCAAGTTTTGCATGTCATCCGGCAACGGCTGTTGCCATTCCTTATAGTCACCAGTTTCAGGATGAATCAGCCCCAATAAGGTGGCATGCAAGGCTTGGCGCTTAAAACCACGCAACGCCTGCTCTAATGTTTCGCTGCACCCCGCCGGCAGTTGGAAGCGGCCGCCATAGACCGGGTCGCCGACCAGTGGATATTTAATATGCGCCATATGCACGCGAATCTGATGGGTGCGGCCGGTTTCCAATTTGACTCGAATCAAGGTGTGGCGTTTGAAACGTTGCACCAGCCGGTAATGCGTTATCGCAGGTTTACCTTCGGCACGAACAGTATAGCGTTTTCTATCCACCGGATGGCGACCAATCGGTTCGTCTATGGTACCGCCCGCCGTCATCCAGCCCTTTACTAACGCCAAATATTCCCGGTTAATAGTGCGTTCTTGTAATTGCGTAGTCAAACTGTGATGTGCCTTTAATGTTTTAGCCACCATCAACAGGCCACTGGTTGCTTTATCCAGCCGATGCACAATACCTGCGCGAGGCAAGGTGTTTAGTTCCGGTGCATGATTGAGCAAGGCATTGACCAAGGTACCCTGCCAATTTCCAGCTGCCGGATGCACCACCAGACCTGCCGGTTTATTGACAATCAACAGGGATTCATCTTCATACACAATATCCAGCGGAATATCTTCGGCTTCAGTTTCCATCACGACTTCAGCTTCTGCATCCAGGGTAATGGTTTCCCCACCTTCCAGTTTATCCCGGGCCTTGAGCTGCCGTCCATCGACCTGAACTTTCCCGGCCTTGACCCAGGTTTGTAACTTACTGCGCGAATAATCGCCAAACAATGCCGCCAAACATTGATCCAATCGCTTACCCGCCAGCGTATCGGGGACTTTTGCTGTCAAAATCGCCATATTCGTCCTAACTTACGTTATACTCAGGAAATCAGCTACTCACGTCCTCCCTGTTTAGTATAAAATTCGAAAAACTGTCTATATTACAACGTGTCCTCATTATTATGCGATTTATTTTGGCAAAACTTCTGTTACTTTGCGTATTCACCTTCTTGTTGCCGGCCTGCGAAACATTAAAATCTTTAGGTTCGTCCGAAAACGCCGATGACTCGGAAAATTACAGCGGCTGGGATGCGAAAAAATTCCATGACAAAGCCCGCGCCGCCATGAAAACGGGAAACTACAATCAAGCCATTAAGTTGTATGAAGCGCTGGAAGCACGTTATCCATTTGGCCAGTATGCCGCCCAGACCCAGCTTGATGTTGCCTATGCCTATTTTAAAAACGATAACCCGGAAGCTGCGATTGCCGCCGCTGATCGTTTCATCAAATTGCATCCACGCAACCCGCATGTCGATTATGCGTATTATTTAAAGGGTTTGGTCAACTACAACCGCACTATCGGCTTTCTGGACCGGTTTTTGCCGACAGATCGCTCGCAACGCGATTTGAGCGATGCGATGACAGCGTATGAAAACTTTGCTGAATTGATTCGTCGTTTTCCCAACAGTCAATATGTCAGCGACGCCAAACAACGCATGGTTGCGCTCAGAAACAATATCGCCCGCCAGGAAATCCATATCGCCCGCTTTTACATGCGCCGCCGCGCCTATATTGCCGCCGCCGATCGCGCCAATTATGTCATTGAAAACTATCAACGAACGCCCGCGGTACCTTATGCCTTGCTGATTTTGCAAAAAGCTTATGACAAACTGCGATTGGCCGACTTAGCCGCTGATGCCAAGCGTGTCTATGAACAAAACTATCCAGATGGCCCGCCCCCATTAGATCAACAAAATCCGACACCGATTGAGCGTATTTGGAACATCACAGGCCTGGACGAATAACCGCCCGATGATAAAATTGAACATACCAGCATATTGGTTCGCGCTCATTTTTATCATTCCTTTTAGCCCATTTTGCCAAGCCGAGCCAGCGCCACCCGAACCCCTGTTCCAGAATCGTTTTTTCACCCTGTCAACGGATAACAGCCTGATTTGCACGACACATGAACAAGGCTACTTTAATCGGGCGCGACTGGAACAAATCATCCACTTTTATCAGCAGCACAACCCGGATTTACAAAAATATTCAGTCGAAGTACTCACCGACCACACACACCCTAACCACCTGGCCGATTTGGCAGATTTCAGACAGCAATGCCAACACCAGGCCGAACCGGAACGCTGTGTGTTAAGCCTTTACTGGGACAACGAAGAGGCCGCCGCCCGCGCATTGGCCTTGTTTTACGATACTAAACTGATCATCAAACACAGTGATGATTATCAATCGCCACGCTTTAATGCCGATCACTTGCGCGTATTCGAAAAAGGCATTCGCAAAATCCCACCCTTTCTTCGCCGTGAAATCAATCATGCAAAACCGCATCAGAATTTTAACAAAGCGCTCGAAAACATCCCCGTCCAAATTCGCGCCTTGATTCATGATGCCTTTCCAAAAGATTATGACACCAGTACCTGGACAGACCAGACCAAGCCGTTAATGATGGTACCGGGCACAGGATACCGCGGTGAAACGGTCGCCCAAGTCTTCAGCGGCCAAAATTTAATTATTTTTACCGCTAAAGCCTTCGACAAAGCTAAAGATGGTAATTTATACCGCGATATTGGCCTGAAATACCGAGTCGATTTCAGGCTGCCTATTCTGGTTCATGAAATTGCCCACACTATTGATAATTTCCATTTCTGGAATGGTGAAGATGAGCTATTTTTTTTCTACTGGTATCGAAAAATCTCCACCGATAGCGAAACCAGCCGTAAAATCCGTCAGGCGCATCTGGCGTTATGGCCATCGAAGTGGTTTGAAGCCTTTGAATATTTATGGGAAGTCAATGAAGGGCGTTATAACGGCCGTATCCAGGAAAAACTGGCCGAACTGTTTGCGCAATATATTTTAATTCCCGAGCGACTTAAAATCAGTTCCCCCGATGCCTATCAATGGCTAAAAAACGATGTTTTCAAAGGCATCGAATATCAGGGCTACGATAGCTGCCCGGAGCCTGTCGTCGAACCTTTGAATTTCTGGCAAGATGCTATTGCACGTGCTCTAGGTGAGTAATCAACCAGCAGTTTGTCCACTATGCGACTAACATAAATGCATATAATTTTCATTATCAATTGACAACCGCTATTTTCTACCTATAATGGCTATCTGCTTTTTGGTGCTATGTGTATAACACATAACTTAAAAGGGAAGTCGGTGCGTTTAATACAAAGCCGACGCCGCCCCCGCAACGGTAAATAAAGCCGAAGCCTTGCGCTTCAGGGTCTGCCGACAACCACTGTATCGTGATGATATGGGAAGGTGACAGACCCCGGACCAGCCAGCTTATAAGCCCGGAGACCTGCCTTAAAGCGATTCGCAACAGCGGAGGGCTGAAGTCGAAAACGCTCTGTACTTTTAGTCACATTGTGTCTCCACCCTTCTGCTGTACATTAACTTATAGCTTGCACGGAGGGTGCTTGTTCATGATTTTCAAACCATTTCCCTCAACCCGATCCCTATTGCTGTCGGCCTTGGTATTCACCGGAGCCGTTCCACAAATCAGTTCAGCCACATCAGAATTGACACTGAGTGATACGGATAAAAGCCGTGAGATAAAACAGCTTCGGGACGAATTAAAACGCTTGAAAGAAACTGTCAATAAACTGGAAAATCATCTAATCCATTTGCAAGAAGGTCAGATGCGCAAGCGCCCTAAAGCGGAAGAGCCGGGGTATGCACCTTCAGCTTTAAAAGGCATCTCAGTTTCCGGGCAAACAACCGTTATTTATCAAAGCAGCAGTTTAAACCTGAAACCAGGCCAATTATTCCATGCTGATGGAACCGCTTTAACGAATTCGGAATTAGCGCCTTTACAACATAATTCCGGCGATGTAACTTTTTCGGCCGATTTAGGGGCTGTTGCCGTTTTGAAAATCCCCCTTGAAATTCAATAACTCCGCCACATAGATTGTTTATTTTGACTCAAAAACAAGCAAACTATGCCCCGACAAATGCTTACGGATGAACTTTGGGAGAAACTGAAGATAATTATGTTGAAAATGGGAATTTATGACAAACCTTGTCTTCGAAAAACAGTCGAAGGTATTTTTATCGCTTGCGAGTAGGTTGTCCCTGGAGAGATTTACCCACGGCTTTTGGTAATTGGAATGCGGTATATAAACGATTCAATGACTGGTCTCGTAAAGAAAAACTGATGGGTATTTTTAACGCCTTGGTTGTTGATCCAGACCTGGAATGGGAATTTATTGATGGGAGTATTGTGAAAGCACATCAGCATAGTAGTGGTGCGGCCTGTGAACAAGAAACAGCGATAGGGAAATCTGTCGCCGGGAACACCAGTAAAATTCATATGGCCGTTGATGCCTGTGGTCTTCCTATTCATTTCTCAGTGACAGGCGGCGAAGTTCATGACTGTAAAGAAGCACCGAAATTAGTTGCAGAGCTCCCAAAAGGTGACTATATAGTTGCTGACAGAGGCTATGACAGTGAAGCATTACGTCTTCAAATTAAAGACAAAGGGGCTGTTCCTGTTATCCCAAGAAAAAAAGAATTCAACTCGGGGAAATGATGAAATGGATTGGTGTCTCTACAAATATCGCCATCTCGTTGAAAATGTGTTTGCAAGACTTAAGCATTTCAGAGCGATCGCCACGCGATATGACAAACTCAAACGAAATTTTGAAGGCTCTATCGCTCTGGCTTGCGCCTTTTTATGGTTACCTATGTGAAATGGCAACAGCCCCTATTGAGCAAACGGCCTTTTTGATCGACAACGGTTACCTCGCCTGGCTCGAGCATCGGCACGCTGGAGGCAACCAGATGAATAATGGCCTCGACCTGTTGTTTTTCAAGGCTTCGTCCTGGATACAATGAAATTACCACCGAAGCGCTGGGTTTTTTTCGCTTACGAACAAAAACCGATTGTTTTGGAATCGCCAGTAAAACCCGAGCGGATTTTACCGTTTGAATAGTCATGATGGTACGAGCAATTTCGCCTTCCAATGCACGTTGGAATCGCATCAGTTCAATATTTTTACTGGTGCCGAAGCCGGTTTCCTTATCGAGTAACTCATAGCCTAAACTATCGCTGGTACTACGCGGTAATCCTCGTGCTGCCAATTTCAGCTTTAACTCCCGCACATTACCCGCTGGCACCATGATCGCACCAGAGCCGGTATCGACCTGATAATCGACACCCATTTCATTGAGCACATCAATGATTTCAGAGGCGTCTTGCTCGGCAACACCGGTATAGAGTAAATCGTAGCTGGGTGTCTGTGACCATAAAACAATGGCGACGCCTATAGCGACACTCAAGGCTAACCCCAACATCAAGCCGATTTGTCGGTTAATATTCAGTTTAGCCAGAGCCTGTAACGCCGGATGCCCGGATGTCTCACCCTCTTCAGTCGTCGTTAACTGCGTGCCGGTATCAGAATTAATTGTACTCGCCGCCTCTTGCTCACTCATTGTTTTTTAAGTCTCTGATTACATTGGCATATTCATAACATCTTTATAGGCTTCGACCAGCTTGTTTCTAACTTGTACCATCGCTTGAAAAGATACACTGGCTTTTTGCGAAGCAATCATCACTTCAGCCAGACTGACATCTTCATTGCCCAGCTCGAATTGTTTGGATAATTGGCCGGCCGCCTTCTGAGTATCATTGACCGCATCAATTGATTGTTTAAGCATAGCCGAAAAATCGCCACTGCTCTGACTTTCCTTAACCTTATTGCCAGCCTCCAGCGACATGGCCCGCATTTGTGCTAAAACTTGATCGACATTCATTTCGCTCATCACATTACCTTATTCTCAACCGTTTAATCTGCCATTTTTTTGACGACAGATAGACTTTATAAAATGACAAGCATTTTTCATTCCAATTATGCCAAAATAACAGCGGATGCCTGTTAAACCATTCAACACGGCACAGCGACACCGGATTCTTTCATTCTGGCGATTTTATAACGCAAGGTGCGCGGACTGATACCCAGTTTTTCAGCCGTACGCTTACGGCTGCCATTGAGCTCCTGCAAAGTTTTCAAAATAATTTTTTCTTCTACAGTTTTGACTTCCTCGCCCAATTTACTGACTTCATTTTCTGAACTGAGCTCAACTGGTGTCACGACCTGTTCCGGTTCTGAAAAATCATTCAGCGCATCGATGCCTTCAAAAATCAGATCCTGGCTCTGAATTTGTCCACCACTTTGCAAAATCAGCGCTCTTTGCACGACATTCTCCAGTTCACGTACATTACCGGGCCACGGGTAGGCCAGCATTTTTTCTTGGGCAGGCTCACTAAAAACCGGTAAGCTGTTGCCGCCACTGAAATACTTTTCTACAAAACCTTCTGCCAATGGCAAAATATCCTGTTTGCGCTCTCTGAGTGGTGGAATTTTCAACGGAAAAACACTCAAACGATAATACAAATCTTCCCGAAAACGACCTTCTTCAACATAATTTTTCAATTTCCGGTTCGTCGTCGCCAATACCCGCATATTCAGACTGATTTTCTTCTGGCTACCCAGCCGCTCCACTTCTTTTTCCTGCAATACCCGCAATAATTTCGCTTGCAAACCCAATTCCATTTCTGAAATTTCATCAAGTAACAGCGTTCCACCTTGTGCCTGCTCGAATTTACCTGCACTCGCCTGTACCGCGCCAGTAAATGCCCCTTTTTCGTAGCCAAACAATATCGCTTCCAGCATGTTCTCAGGAATTGCTGCACAGTTTATCGCCACAAAAGGTCCTTTCTGATAACCTGAATGCTGATGAATATAGCGCGCCAACACTTCTTTCCCGCAGCCACTCTCGCCTTCTAGCAACACAGTGACATCGGTTTTAGCGACTTTCCGGCATAAGCCATACAGCTTCTGCATATTTTCGGCGACCACAATGGCATTATGCCCTGTCGCTTGCCGAGTGCTGATCAAGCCTCGCACTTTTTCGACCAAAATATCGGCGGCAAACGGCTTGATCAAATAATCCACCGCCCCGGCGCGCATGGCCGAAACCGCTTTTGGAATCGTACCATAGGCCGTCATCAGCAATACCGGTAACTGCGAATATTTTTGCTGGATATTGTGCAACAGCTCAAACCCATCCATCACCGGCATTTGTACATCACTGACCACCAAACGGAAAACGCTCTTGTTCAAACAAACCAGGGCATCTGTGCCATTAGCCGCTGTCACAACGCGATAACCTTCTAATTCCAGTGTTGTCGCCAGAGCTTCAGCCAGGTCTTTATCATCTTCGACAATCAAAATATCATGCAGCTTCATGCTGAGCCTCCTTATTTTCCAGGCTGGACAGGGATACGGAGTGAGTATCAATACAGGGTAATTCCAGAATAAACTGCGTTCCTTTTCCCACCTCCGAACGACACGTCAAATGCCCATCATGGGCTTTGACGACACTGTTCACCACTGCTAACCCTAAGCCTGTACCACTCGCTTTTGTCGTGTAAAACGGTTCAAAAATGCGTTGCTGTACAGCCGGGTCAATACCAGGACCATCATCCTGAATCGTAATGCTTAAACAGCCATTGGCTGAACAACGAAGACTTATTTTAATGACCCCTTCTGTGTCACAAGCTTCTTCGGCATTGTTGATCAGGTTAATCAACGCCCCTAGCAAAGCATCTTCATTACCTCGCATAGACTCAAGTCCACTTTGATCATCGACAATCAATTTACAGCGCATTCCAGCCTTGCTATCTTGAAGCTGCGCCAATAAATGTCGTATCGAAAAGCTTTCCATCGTCATTTTGCCTTGCTTGGCAAAAATCAGCATATCGTTGACTTGCCGTTCCAGATATTGCAAGCGCTCCATTATTTTGCCGGCAAATTGTTGTCGTTGCTGTTCAGGCAGGTGTGTTTTTTTAAGTTGGGAGGCGTATAAAATTGCAGTCGATAACGGTGTTCGAACTTGATGCGCCATACGAGCTACCATTTCTCCCATTGCCGACAATTGTTGTTGCTGTGCCAGTAAATCCTGTAATGACCTAAGCTCACTGATATCGGACAGCAAAACAATCTGCTCAGCCGCATCACCTAATGAGTTGCAGGTTATATTCAATCGACGCCCATCGACCAGACTGCGCTCCTGAGGACAATCGGTGACCGGTAACAGACGCCGCTGCAAAACATCATCCCAGGCCAAACCAATCAAAGGTTCACCTAAATAGTCAATTGCCAACTGGTTGCAATCAATGACAATACGCAACTTGTCCAATACCACAACGGCGGCTGGCAAGGCCGCTAGAATCTGTTGTAAGCGTGTGGCTAGCGTTTCCTTTTCCATCAGCGTCTGCAACCTGGCGCTACGCGCTGCCGTCAATTCCTGATTTAAGCGAGCAACCTGAGCCTCTAGCCCCTGGTAGGCCTGTGCTAAGTCTTCTGATAATTGATTGAACAAATTAAACGCATCGGTTAACTGGCACGTTTTATCCGTTGAAGGTGTCATAATCTGTTGCATAATCATTCATTTTTTTACCGTGTTACAATTTCTTTAGCAAAAAATGAACCAGATTTTTTTTATCTTTATTATCAATAGATTAAAATACAACTGTCATTTTTTCGACAGCCTAAAAGCTTATTCAAGGTCATTACGAGCCTGCGAATATACGCTGGACAATTCCTAAAGCCTCTCTACAATTTGATACATCTCGACAACTTTGAAAACAGTACCCTTATAAAATGTTAACGTCAGTGACCCACTATCTTTTACGCCTTGTTGTCATTGCATTGAGCTATTTTGTATTGGGTTTAATTGGACTCCAACTGGCCGTGCCACCCAGCCAAGCGGGTGCAATCTGGCCACCTGCCGGTGTTGGCCTGGTCGCCATGCTGTTTTATGGCCCCAAAATCTGGCCCGGTATATTTATCGGTAATTTTTGTATCAGTGCCTGGGCATTTGGTTTCGATACCGCTTTATTTCCTATTTATATTGCCACAGGCACCGGTGCTACCTTAAATGCCTGGTTTGGCAGCGACCTGATAAAACGTACCATCGGCTTTCCCAATGACTTACTAACCACCCGGGAAATCGTGTATTTCCTATTGATCGGCGGCCCTTTGGCCAGCCTTATTTCTGCCAGCATCGGTATTGCCACCATGTTCTGGGCCGGTATCCTGCAACCGTCTGAAATCTGGCCTAACGGGCTAACCTGGTGGATCGGTGACAGTATTGGTGTGCTGATTTTTGCGCCGTTGCTATTGACTGTTTTCCATCACGACAGCGCAGTCTGGAAACGTAGAGGCATGTTGTTAGGTCTGCCGATGCTGATTACCTTTATTCTAGTGACCACATTTTTCCTGTTTATTCAAAAACTGGAATATCAACGCCAATATGAATATTTTACCGTGCAATCACAATCGACTACCCATCTGGTTGACGATCGTCTGCGTGAACATGTCAGAAATCTCCGCGCCATTCATGCTTTTTTTATCAACTCTGAAAAAATTGAACACAATGAATTCAAACCCTTTACGTCAATCTATCTGCAAGACTTCCCGGAAATCAAACAGATTTGTTGGTATCAGCTTAGACACTCCGATCACGCCGTTTCGATCAAGGCCTGTTCAGCTAACAATACGTTAAACACGCTTGGCTTAGCTGTTCACCCGCCTATTTCTGCCTTGTCAGCACAAACATACGCCACATTCTCACCGGTCATACGTTTTCAAAAGTTTTTACAGTTTGAGGTTCCCGTACATCAGACAAGCGATAAAACCGAGTGGGTGAGCTTTGTCATTGACCCACAGCTATTGTTCAGTGCCATATTAAAGCTGACACCACCGCTTACCCCCAATACGTTTTCCATCCTGGACAACAGAACAGGCAGAACAATTTTTATCGGGCAACAAAAAAGCCATTATGACGAAAAACTCCGCTACCCGATTCAAATTCATAATTTAGACTGGACGTTGACCTACCTGTTTACAAACCATATTGATAGTTCAACGCACTGGATGATGTGGTCTGTACTGATCATCGGCCTGTTATTTGTCAGTTTTTTGGGGACCGGGCTGTTGTTATTAAGTGGCCGTTTTTTTTCCAGTGAAGCCATTGTTAAAGAACGCACCGCCCAGCTACAAGCAGCCAAAAATCAAGCCGAAGCCAGCAATCAGGCCAAATCCCGGTTTATTTCCAATATCAGCCATGAATTGCGTACACCGTTAAATGGCATTATCGGCTTTACTCAGCTATTACAGAGACAAAATGATTTATCAGAGAACAATAAGCAGCATATCAATATTATCGAACATTGCAGCAAGCATCTATTGACCTTGATCGATGATCTGCTCGATATTTCCCGCATCGAAACCAACAAGCTCAAGCTCCATTTACAAACCTTTGAATGCAAACCATTTTGGGACGATATTATTTCCATTTTCAAACTCAAGGCTAAGGAAAAAAACATCCATTTCGATGTCAAAATTGATTGCTGCTGTTCAATGATTACGACAGATGAAAAAAGATTACGTCAAATTATCGTTAACCTGTTAAACAATGCGATTAAATTTACTAGCTATGGCTCTGTGAAATTATCTGTCACAGGCGACGATAAACGCCTGACAATTGTCATTAAAGACACCGGTTGCGGGATTTCTGAAACCGATCAAAAGCGTATATTTACGCCATTCATCCAAATTGATGAACGTGATTTTTCAAAAGAAGGCATTGGACTGGGCTTAGCTATTACGCATGAATTAGTCTGTTTGTTAGGCGGCCACATTAGTGTGAAAAGCCAGCTCAACAAAGGCAGCACCTTTACCGTTTCAATTCCACTACAAAACACATCCGAGCAGAGTAAACAAGGCCATGAAAACGCTATTGAAAAACATCCGTCTCAGTCACATAAGCAACGTATTTTGATCGCAGAAGATAACCCGATCAATATTTTGTTATTGCAAAATATTCTCGATCAACTCAATTGTACTTACGATACCGCCGTCAATGGCCAACTCGCACTCGAAAAGCTTCTGAAAAAAAACTACGATATTGCCCTAATTGACTTGAATATGCCGGTATTAT
>NZ_JAEHGD010000001.1:1189830-1793132 GCF_016097405.1 methane-oxidizing endosymbiont of Gigantopelta aegis | reverse complement strand
CCGGTATTATCAGGATTGGATCTGATCAAAAAAATAAAGCGATATAATATTGTTTTAACAACCATTGCCATCAGCGCCTTTGCCGAACAGAACAAAATCGATAGTGCCTTGAATTCCGGCTTTGATTATTACCTGACAAAACCCATTGATTCCTCTAAACTTGCTGAAATCATTGCCCATTGTATTCAACATGAAAGTATTTAAATTTTTCGCACTGCCTTTTTTAGTTTTACTCAGCCACATGGCTATTGCAGACGTTTCCAGGCAATCTGCCTGGCCGTCTATTAAGTTATCTGTAGATACCTTAGCATCGCGTTATCCTGCCAAAACCGTACGAATCCAGCATGACCCTGTCTATAAAACCGAGAAACACTACCGTGCCATCGCTTTGCGTCCAATCATTAAGCAATTAGCCACACAATATGCCGGTGATTTATCGCAAGCTATCGTTGTCTTTACAGCTAAAGATGGTTATCAGGCGACCATGCCGTATGCCGATGTATCCACTAATCAGGGTTATCTCGCATTTCAGGATCTGAGCGTTAAGAAAGGTCATTGGCAGCCATTTCAGTTTGGCGAGAATAAAACCACGCCCGCACCGTTTTATTTGGTCTGGCCAGACAGCACAGACAAGGAAAAATGGCGTTATGCCTGGCCTTTTCAATTAACAAAAATTGCAATAAAACCCGCTGAACAGTTCTTTAGTAACGCCGTCCCGCAATCGACTGACGCTGATGTACAGGCTGGTTTTAACCTGTTCAGTCGCTACTGTATCCGTTGCCACGCGATCAATGGCAGCGGTGGGTCTGTTGGCCCCGACTTAAATACCCCCGTCAACCCTACAGCAATCTACTCCGAATCCGTTTTAAAACAACGCATCATGAATGCGCGGCATTTCAACCCCAAAACTAAAATGCCTGTTTTCGAAAATATCTTGTCCGACTCACAGGTCGAAAAAATCCAGCTGTATTTAAAATCGTTTACGCCATAAGATGCAGCGCCTTAAGTTTTACCTTCTGATCTTATGTTTTTATGTGCCGATTGCCTCGGCCATTGATTGGAGCAGCCAAAATATTCAATTTTTATACGGCAGCGATTTTGAGCTTGGCGACAACGACCGCCCCACCATCACGGTCGAACACGCCGATGGCTGGCGCTATGGCACAAATTTCTTCTTTGTCGATACCGCTTTCCGCAGCGACATCGGGGTTGAGGTGTATGCCGAGGTTTATAGTTATTTAAGCTTAAACAAGCTCTCTGGAAATCAGCTCTGGTTTGGCCCTGTCCGCGATATTTCACTGGTTGCCGGTATCAATATCAGCAACAAACCTGAATCCGATAATTTCAAAGCCTGGCTGGGCGGCATCAGTTTTGATTTATCCAATCGCTATTTTGATTATCTGCAATTGGATATTACCGCCTATAAAGACGACAATATTTCCGGAAAATATGGCTTACAGGTCACCCCGGTTTGGAGTTATCCCTTCAGTCTTGGCGATATCCGTTTCAAGTTCCGTGGATTTACCGATTTTCGTTTTGGTTATACCAATGCCAACGGGAATTTTATCATTCTGGCGCAGCCACAAATGCTGATTGACGTAGGCGATTTGGCGGGCTGGAAAAAAGATACGTTATATGTCGGCACCGAATACAGTTACTGGCTCCACAAATTTGGTTTAGCCAATGTCAATGAGTCGGTGGTTCAAGGGATGATTATTGCCTTTTTTTAATTCTACCCTCCACACCTGGAGCTGATACATGAGCAAAAGCGATCAACCACCATCCACAGACGATATTCCCCCACTACCTTTCAAAAACCGCTCATTTCTCGCCTTTTTACTGACCCAAGCGCTAGGCGCTTTCAATGACAATGTATTTAAACAATTGGTGTTATTACTGGGGGTTGGTTATTTGATGTTGGGCGTTGAATATCAAGCCGTTGTTCAGTCTCTTTTTGCACTGCCTTTCCTGCTTTTTTCCGGCATTGCCGGCGATTTAGCCGACAAGTTCAGCAAAGGCCGCATGATGGTCGCCTGTAAAATCGCCGAAATCATCATCGCCTTGCTCGGTGTTGGCGCTTTTCTGACCATGACGTATACCTCCTTTCTAATCCAACAGGTACCGCTTTATCTGTGGTTATTGGCCGGTGTTACTTTTTTACTCGGCACACAAAGCGCCTTTTTTGGTCCGGCCAAATACGGCGGTCTCCCTGAACTGGTACGCCTGGATGATTTATCACAAGCGACCGGGCTAACCCAAATGACCACATTCTTAGCCATAATTCTGGGGGTCGCCGTTGCCGGCTTGCTGGCTGATTTTTTGGTCGGAAAAATGTACTTGGCCGGTATTATTACTGTCGGTATCGCTGTATTTGGCACCCTCTCCTCACTCGCCATCGCTAAGCATCCTGCCGCTGATCCTGAACGCCGCCTCAACCGTCATTCCTTCATCAGCGTGCTGAAAACCTTGGCTGAGGTTTTTCAGCAGGATAAATTGATGTTCCGCATCATGCTGATTTATTCCTGGTTTTGGTTTGTCGGCGGCGTAGCACTCACGGCAATTAACGCCTTCGGCCGCTTTCAACTCGGCCTGAACAATTTTGAAACCAGTTTGATGGTTGCTGTCACCTCATTGGGCATCGCTGCAGGCAGCCTGATTGTGGGGCGTCTATCGGCTGGCAAAATACGACTCGGCCTGATCAAACCGGCGATAAGCGTGCTGATACTGTGCTTACTGACCTTAAGCCTATTGCCCGTGCATCAGCCACAGACTGAAGAATTCGTGTTATTTCAACAGTTAAAAAACACGCCTGAACTATTAGAACAGATCCAGATTTTCCCAACGGCCACTTTCAACATCCAGCTTATCGCGTTCGCCTTATGTTTTTTATTAGGCGTCGCCTCCGGTTTTTATTCGGTGCCATTATTAGCCTTTATTCAGGCCCGCCCGCCGGTAAAAGACAAAGGTCGAGTATTTGCTGCGGTGAACTGGCTTAACTGGATATTTATTCTGCTCTCGGCACTGTTTTACGGCTTAGGCTTTCGATTTTTAAATCAGCAAGCAAATCTCCTTTTTGCCGCACTTGCAGGCTTAACCTTATTGATAGCCTTAATTTTTTTACCCGACCTCTTTAAACGACTTAAATATGAAGCGGCTGATTATATTTATTCTACTCAACACACGAAACGATAACCGGTGATAAATTGACTCAATATAATGCGACCTCCCGGCTATTGGGTTATTTTAGTCTTACTTGAGGAATGATAAAAAAGTCACGGCGTAACATCAGTTACTCATCAATAAATCCTGTAACGCCTGATCCGTTGCATGCTCAATATTTTGTCGTTTACCATCCCGGCACATCTGGATGATTGAACTCAATGCCTCGCGTGCCGCCTGACTGCGTTGTTTTTCGGCTTCAATCGCTTGCAGAATATGCTGTTCTAATTCGGCCAAAGCCAACTCCATTCCTTTTTTTAAACCACGCTCGGCAGTTTTTTGTAATGAGGGCTGCAGTTTTTTATGCAGAAAAAAGGGAATCAGCCAGCTTAATAGAATCAACAGAATGCTGTGCGCCACAAAATCAACACCTAGAAAAGGTTCACCACGCTCGACGCTTTCATAATAGCCGATAAAAACCTGATAACTGACAAAGCTCATGGCCGCTAGCGGTAACAAAAATTCTGACAGTTTCAGAAATTTGAGCGTCCATCGCTGTATCCGGTTTCCGGGATTGATCAAGGCTTTACGACATTCCAGTTCAGTTTTCGCGGTGACTTGTTTCCCAACCTCTTGTCCCAGCTTCTTCAAGCTTTGTTTTAATACAGTTGACGGAATCTGTAATTGGGCAGCTTTAAACAGCACATCATCTATAACATCATCAAAACGGCTTTGCGCCCACTGATCCCACACCTCAATCTCAGTTTTACCACCGCCTTTTGCAGCATAGTTCTGGGCAGCTTGTTTTAACGGCCATTCAAACGCCTGTTTAAACATATCTTCACGCTGCCGCCATTGTTGCCGGGCAAATTTTTCCAGTTGCTGAAATTTTTCTGCAGCCAGCGTTTGACCTAGCGCTTCAAGCCGCTGTTCCAGTTGTTCAAAACGTATCGCTTTTCCGCGCTGGTCCAGCGACTTGACAATATGTGCGTTGGATAATTTTTCAAGATAGGCGACCAGTTGTTCAAACTCATCAGCCGAACCGGTATCGGCACAGCTGGTTTTGAAAATAACCGGATTGTCAAAACCGGCTTGTTTTAATTGTGTTTTAAAATCTTCATATTGAACACTGTCGCCTAAATCCCACTTATTCAAGACAAACAGCCAGGCATGGTTTGCCCCTTCTTGCAACAATAACCGCCAGGCTTTAGCGTCACGATATCGCTCGGGGCTGACGACATAAATCAACACATCGATATGCGGCAGCCATTCCAGAACCAGTTGTCGATTGGCCGTTTCAACACTGTCGAAATCAGGCATATCGATCCATAAAATATTCTGATAATGCGAATTTTGATGGCTGCCGATATTAATCGATTCTAGTGGCAAGCCGTCAGGCAGCTGGTCAATGCTCAGACTTTGATGGTGAAATAAGGTCACTTCGCGGGACGTCGGTCGTTCGACACCGGTACGCGCAATCGGCGCGCCGGCCAGGCGATTTAACAAGGTGCTTTTACCGACACCGGTGCCCCCCATAAAGGCGACAACCAATGGCCGTGTTTCGATGTCTTGAAACAAACTGTCCGGTGTTCTGTCTTCAATTTCAAGCAAGGCCTGAACCTGTTCTTCTGAAAGCAGGTGTCCGGCAAGCGCCTGTTGCGCCCAGTCTTTTGCCTGTTTAACACATTCAGAGTATGCGTAAGCCATTTCTTTTCTCATTTAACTGATCTTCAGCCTGTTTTAATTGCTGGGCTGAAATATTGAACCGTTTTTCGACCGGTAATTGCTGTGGAATGACATTCAAGGCATGTTGCAATTGGTCTTCAAATAACCGTTGTTTGACCGTTTTTAACTGATGCCGTTTGAGTTCGGCCTCTTGTTTAGACATAAAACTGCTCACCGCGCTTTCTGCCAGCAATGAGGTAATCGATAGCATTGCCGGCGTCAACACCAGATCATGCAAGCCGATACCACCGCCGTAAATAGCGGCCGCTAGCGCCGTGGCATCGGTTGTCGCCCGAGTGGTGCGCAAGGTATTCAACAGCATCGGATGTTGTTCCAGTTCACGATACAAGCGCTTTGCCGTCTGCTCAACGTCCTGCTGAAACTGCTCATGGTATTTTTCAGCTTCCTGGGCAAAGCGGCCTTGTAATTTATTCTTTTGTTGGCGCAGGACGGAGGCGGCATCCTGCCACCATTCTCTATTAAGCGTATCGGTCTCGACTTTTTCTAAAATCTTCTCGCTCAATTGAATCAGGACATGCGTTGCCAACTGCTCAAGCAAGGTGACTTCATGCGATACACCGTCTAACGTATTCTTACGCCCCAGGTTTATCAGCTGTCGTACCGGCCAGGTCACAATTCTGCGTGTTGTCCCCAATACGCGGGAAAGCCCTGGAATTTCGAGTAAATTCAATAATTCAACCAAGGCATCCTGAAAGGTATCGTAATAATGCGGATGATTAAGATAATCACGTTGATATTCTTCCAATGCCTGAGCGATACATTGATCCACCATGTGACGCCATTGCTCGGCAGCATTGATTTCAGCCCGCACAGGTTCTAACCAGTCATCCCAGAACCGACAGAGCAATTGATGACATTGCAAGGCATGTTTATTTCGGGCAACCTGTTGCTGACAATCCATTAAGGCCTGCGTTTGATCTGCAGGCCAGGCAGGGCTTCCTTTGTGTTTATCAAAATGTAGCGGTATCAGTTGTGGAAAAACATCCTGACGAGTTTGCAGCCATTTTTCCTGCAATGATGGAATAATAAAGGCTTCGCTGTCCGGCGTCAGTTTATTCAGGCAAATAAGGGTCGGTTGTGCAAACGCTTCAATCGTCTTCATCATTTCCCAGACGGATTGATCCGCATATTTTTCTTTACTGACAACCAAAATAATAATATCTGCCAAGGCGATGGTGCGAATAACGCCTTCCCTGTAATCTGCCGCATCAATCGAATCGAAATCGGGCGTATCCCATAACACGCAAGGGGGCAATAATGCGGAAGATGCATTATTTTCAGCCAGTGAATAGCAATCATAGCGTTGCGCGCTCAATTGCTCGACTGATAATTGTTGAAAGCGGCCAAAATAATATTGTAGCCCCTTACAATCGGCGATTGAGTGCTGGTTACAAAATCCTTGTGGATGCACGGTATAGCCCGCTAAAGGACTCACCCCCGCCAGATCACGGCCTAACAAAGTATTGACGACAGAACTTTTACCCGCCTGTGTCGGGCCGATGACCGCAATCTGCAAAGGAAACGAGGCTTCCTGGTCCAGCACTTCTCCTTTACGGATAAAGGCTTCGGCATAGATCAACTGCTCTATCCGCCGCTGGTATTCATGCCATCGAGGATGTTTCACATCAACACGTGACAAAACGGCGTGATAACGCTGCTTTAAAGTTTGGATAAATTCCAACATAGAGGGGTTTTTTTAAGGTCCAATCACCTGACAAAAAGCTGACTTTCTATTATAACCTGCAAAAAGCCTTCGTGTTTTTGTGTTATTCAGAAAAAACATGCGCTGTATGCCATAAATTCATCAAAAAAGAACCACTGATATGGCCGTAGTCCCATACGTGAAAAGTATTTTATAATTCGACTTCCTGCTATAGACAAATTGCATTAACCACCCTAATATTCCTGACAGTATGACTCCCTATAAATCCACATACTCAAAAACACACTCGATGAGGACTCGAAATGAATAATGACAATACTATAAAAGGGCTTTGTTGCATAAATAATCCACAGCGTACTCTTTTCTTAAATTCCAGTCTTTATTCATGAAACAGAATAACTTTCAGGCATACCCAGGCCTGTCATTTTATTCATTGCGCCGACGCGGAGATACGCCTCAACCATCTGAGCCGCAAAGGTCCGGTTTTTTAATTGGCCACTAAAGAGCGTTTTGATGCGAAACATAGCCGTTTCAGCCAGGCTGCGTTGATGATAACCACTTTCTTGTTTCCATGCCTTTCTCCCGATTTCAGCGCAACGTTGAACAATCGCTGTTCTTGGATGAGTTCTCCCATCTTCATCACTCGGCCATTCCACCGCCCCTTCCCGCGGCGGTATCAATGCATCGGCGCCTTTGTTACGAATCGCCTGATGACACTGGATCGTATCATAAGCGCCATCCGCCGCCACACTGGCAACTTGGTCGTGTTCATCCAGCTGCTCTAATAAATCCGGCAAGACTTCGGAATCACCAACAAAATTAGCCGTCATCTCAACTGCCACGACTTCCTGCGTTTGTGCATCAACCATGATATGGAGTTTACGCCAGGTTCTGCGCTTGCTGGCACCATGTTTGCGAACTTTCCACTCGCCTTCACCGTAGACTTTAAGCCGGTCGAATCGACGACTAAGTGTCTTGGCGTTCGACTGCTTGAACGAGGCAGCCGAACCTCCAGAGTTTGCTGGCGGCGACTTAATGTACTGTAATGAGGAATCTGGATAGACAGCTTTAATAACTGGACTAACGACAACAAACATCCCTGTGTCGCTCTCAACGGCAGCTTAAAGAGTTCTCTCAGGGTCAATGCGCATTCATTGGTCGCTGGTCACCTCTTTTTTCATTGCATATTTCACCGCAGAGGAAGAGAACCTTTGGCATATTTATTCTGGCTATACCGTACTCGGCCTGATTATATTCAGAGTGATTTGGGGATTCATTGGCAGTAAGTATGCACGCTTCAGTAGTTTTCTATATTCACCCACTGAAGTTATTCAATATCTGAAAGAGCTCATGAAAAAAAAACCAACCCATTATGTTGGGCATAATCCCGCAGGCGCTTATATGATTTTTGCTTTATTGTTAAGTTTGTTTGTAGTGACCCTAAGTGGCCTAAAACTCTATGCCATTGAAGAAGGCCTTGGTCCATTCGCAGAGATAACGAGTGAATTCAGCATAATCGATAACGTATATGCGGATGAAGATGAGCGCGATGATGAGTATGAAAAGGAAAATGAGCAAGAAGAGGAATTTTGGGAAGAAATTCACGAGGCATCCACAAATTTCACTTTGTTTTTAGGGGCTGTTGATAGGTAACCATAAAAAGGCGCAAGCCAGAGCGATAGAGCCTTCAAAATTTCGTTTGAGTTTGTCATATCGCGTGGCGATCGCTCTGAAATGCTTAAGTCTTGCAAACACATTTTCAACGAGATGGCGATATTTGTAGAGACACCAATCCATTTCATCATTTCCCCGAGTTGAATTCTTTTTTCTTGGGATAACAGGAACAGCCCTTTGTCTTTAATTTGAAGACGTAATGCTTCACTGTCATAGCCTCTGTCAGCAACTATATAGTCACCTTTTGGGAGCTCTGCAACTAATTTCGGTGCTTCTTTACAGTCATGAACTTCGCCGCCTGTCACTGAGAAATGAATAGGAAGACCACAGGCATCAACGGCCATATGAATTTTACTGGTGTTCCCGGCGACAGATTTCCCTATCGCTGTTTCTTGTTCACAGGCCGCACCACTACTATGCTGATGTGCTTTCACAATACTCCCATCAATAAATTCCCATTCCAGGTCTGGATCCATCAGTTTTTCTTTACGAGACCAGTCATTGAATCGTTTATATACCGCATTCCAATTACCAAAAGCCGTGGGTAAATCTCTCCAGGGACAACCTACTCGCAAGCGATAAAAAATACCTTCGACTGTTTTTCGAAGACAAGGTTTGTCATAAATTCCCATTTTCAACATAATTATCTTCAGTTTCTCCCAAAGTTCATCCGTAAGCATTTGTCGGGGCATAGTTTGCTTGTTTTTGAGTCAAAATAAACAATCTATGTGGCGGAGTTATTGAATTTCAAGGGGGATTTTCAAAACGGCAACAGCCCCTAATTTTCCTGCATATCTCAGGTGTTATTGTGGCGAGTCGTCTACACCATGAAAATTTAATAAAAGCCATGATAACAGGCAAGAAAAAAGCTTAAATCAACAGGTTTAGATAGTGATTCGCGCCTAGCGTGTAATCACCATCTAAACCATTTATTGATAACCTCTATACCCGATCGCTTCCTGGTGCTGTTTATTTGGTTTTCAATGTGCTCTTACTATTCCGCAAAAGTCTCTATATACAACAAAAATAGCTTCAGACCATACCGCTCTAACACCTCCCCTATCTACAAACCTGATTTTGACGCAGTGTCTTTTAAAAACAGGAAATTCTCTGACTGATGCGGTACAATTTAACTTGACTATCTCCTTGTTATAACCCTAAGCATTTGAATTCAAAATTAAAATAAACTATACAATGCCAATCTTTTTGAGGTTAATTATGAAAGCTTTACCCACAATTCTTACCCTGATTTTATGCTTGTTTTTGACGGCGTGCAGCAAAGGCAATCAAATCAATGGTCGTAGTCTACGCACTGCAAACCGTTCTGTCAGTTATATTAAAGACCGTTTGCCGGTAGAAAAACGGATCGAGTTTGAAGTTTCTTTTTGGTCACTCAGGGATGCGATTCGGGATAAAAAGGAATTCCTAGATACTGTTGACGGCAAAACGCCGGAAGAATTGATTGAAGAAGGTAAAAAACTATTCCAGGAACGGAAAAACGCGGGTTTTAAAGGCTATGACAAATTCGATAGCTGGGAGCAAATGATTGCCGATTATACCAAGCAACGAATGGAACAAAATCGCCGTAAACGTCCAGATCCACGTGATCGACAAAACAATGTCTTGTATAACCTAGGCAATATGTAATCATGTGTTAGGGATCGGCCAGCTCTGGCCGCTCCCGCCGTCGATTTATGTTGTCGAACCTGGTAATTGTTTTTGTTCGGTTAATACCGACACAAACTGGCTAGCCTCAGCAATAGTTTTTTCCATAATGGCAATGAGTTTAGAAATATCCAAACTGATCACCGCAAATTCCTGCTGTAATGCAGCAATCGCTTGCGCATTGAGGTTATGTTTTAAAAATAAAACCTGATCTTGAAAGGCATTCAATACCGGATAAATACGCGCCTCGGCTTTTTTCATTGCTTTAATCAGTTTTTTATATTGTCGACGTGATTTTTCCAGCTGCTGCTTACTGCGCATTCTTAACGTGCGGTTACTGTATAAATCCAGCTCCTGCTCCCATTCCTCGAACAAGGCTTCGGAAACTTCCTCAATGGCCCGAATTCTGTGACTTACTTCATCAGTTTTAATGCGGCAAAAGTCATATTGCTTTTTAAGTTGCTGATAACGGTATTCCAGCGACAGATCAGGCAGTGTCAACAGAGTTTTAAATTTTTCCAATGTATCTTCAAATTGTTCCCGGCTGTCTTCTAAGCTATCACAGGCAGCATCGACATGAACCACGACAATATCGCGTTTATGATGCCCAAGCAGGGATTCCCGGCTTTTATAATAGGCCTGATTAATAAATTTCCGGACGAATTGTCTTAGTTTTGAATACATAGTTCCATCATGTCTGTTCATCATCGACAAAAGAAAATAACACGTTACAGCTGCTCATAATTACGCACGTCAAACGGTATACTTGCATGCATAAAACGATGGAATGCTGGGTCCACAATGTCTGCTTGTTGTAATGCGTCAATATTGGCACTGACCGCCATCAGTGTCGATTTTAATATAATGAGTCTATCGGCGTTAATCGTCTCGGCAAGCCAGGCGGACAAACTGTCTGAGGTAACCTCCCAGCTCGCTTCGACACCGGCCGCATCCAGCTCTGCAATATCGGGTTGCCAGATCAGGATATCATTAGGGTAGCAGCTGATTTCTTTCGTCTTCGATACAAGATGCCACCCCGGTTGTAACGCTTTAAACAGCAGCGCCATTTGTTGCATCGCCAATAGCGCCATGTGGTGCGCGGTTTGCTGATCAAATTGCCAGTGTTGCTGTGCAGCACGTACCTGATCGGCAAAACAACCTCCGCCTGGCACAAGGACTGTGTTTTGTTGATAATATTGGTCGATTCGGCTCAGACAGTCGCTTAATCGGCCATTTTTAGCCAAGCTGCCGCCCACTTTTATGACGGTTGTCATGACGCTTTAAAATGTGCCAGCACGTTCAACAAGGCAGCGGCCTTATCAAAACTTTCCTGATATTCTTCTTCCATGCTGGAGTCATTGACAATGCCGCCCCCCGCCCATAACCGAATACAGCCATCTGAATGTACCAGCGTGCGAATCGCAATATTGGTATCCATATTACCATTAAAGCCGATATAACCGATCGAACCACAATAAACACCGCGTCGGTGTGGTTCCAATTCTTCAATAATTTCCATCGCTCTGATTTTTGGTGCTCCGGTAATCGAGCCTCCCGGAAAGCAGCTGCGCAACAAATCAAGCGCATGTTGATCGTGTTTTAACTCGCCTTTGACGGTGCTCACCAAATGATGCACGGTGGCGTAGCTTTCGATATCGAACAAGCGGGGCACTTTGACCGATCCGGGTTTGCAGCATTTGCTGATATCATTACGCAATAAATCGACAATCATCACATTTTCGGCGCGATCCTTACGACTTTCTATCAACGCCCCGATTTGCAGCACATCCAGTTGTTCGGAGAATTTACGCGATCGCGTCCCTTTAATCGGCTTGGTTTCTACTTCGCCATCATTAACACTTAAAAAACGCTCGGGCGAAGAACTCAACACCTGTACATCCGGCAGATTGATATAACTGCTGAAAGGCGCAGCATTGATTTGACGCAAATAGCGATAAGCCAGCCACAGATTGCCCTGACAGGGAGCGCTGAAACGCTGCGCCAGATTAACTTGATAGCAATCCCCCTCTTTTAAATAATGTTGTATCTTGTCAAAGGCTTTAGCGTAATAGTCCCGATCCATATTGGAAACAGGCGTTTCCAACACACTAAAACTGTCATCCTGCGGCACAGCCGGTAACAGACTGAACTGATCGATCAATGTTTCCCAAACATCTTCACTTAAATGATGGCCAATCAGATGTGTCTGCTGTTTATGATGATCGACAATCACCGCCCAATGGTAAATGCCAACGGCCATTTCTGGAATCTGCTCGGCGTCTTCGGCGATTTCGGGTAGTTTTTCCAGTCGCCTTGCCAAATCATAGGAAAAATAGCCGATTGCCCCCCCATTGAAGGGTAGATCCTCTTCACTGGACAGCGAAACATCTAAAAACTGTTTAACCAATGCAAAAGGATCTGCTTCTGATACCAATACTTCGCCTTGTTGTTTAATGGTTGTTTTCTGGCCTCGGGTTTCAAGCGTCACAACCGGGTCGCACGCTATAATATCGAATCGCCCCTGATGCGTTATCGGATAACCACTATCCAAAAAAATCGCCCAAGGTTTGTTGGCAATGGCGGAAAACAAGTCCGCAGAATCAGGAAAATACGGTAAGGGATGAATTTGGAGTTTTGCAGCTGTCATTTCGGGATTTTATACCAGGCTTGATTGTAACGCCAACTTAGCGACGGCAACGGCCGGTGCACAATCTGAACTGTGCAATGTATTGGCCTGCATTTTTGTTTCGACCAGGTTATCAAAGTCGATATAGCTGTGTCCCATATCCTGTGCAATTTCCTTGACCAAAAAACGCCCAATACCTGCCCCCACCAAGGTTATATCCTGCTGTCTGCCACGCTCAATCTGTCGTGTTATCGCTTGCATAATTCTTGTTTTTTGCCGAATTTTAATGTCCTCGGCAAAATCATGCCACAACGACATATCTTTTTCGTCAAAATCATAGCCCGTCATCCTGGATAATCGGCGCGCACTCGCAACCTGTGTTTTTGCCCCGCCATCGGCCGTATCGCTCAAATCATGCGCTTCGTTTAAGTCACCGCTCAGTCGATAAACATCAGCCATACTGGCAAAAAATTCTGCCATCAGCGACATTTCTTGCTGTTTAAATACAGCCTGTTGCGTCACTGCCATGACGGCGGTTCTAACAATGCCGGTATAAACCAGCTCATCGGACACGAGACGCTGATAATCGGTATAACCCAATGCATTGGGGGCATGGTTTTCGATCAACAATATATCTGTCGTGGTACTGCCAATATCGACAAAGACAGCATTCGCAACCTGAGCCGCTACAAAATGCACACTGGCCAGCCAATTTGCCGATGCAACCCTCAGACACTGCGCCGGGTCAATCATTGAGGGCGTTAAAAAACCGTGATTACCGGCATAAATCTGCACAGACTGGTTTGGAAAAAACGCTTGCATTGAGTGAATAATCGCTTCAACACCTTGTACCCGATTGTCGAACAAATCAACCAGCTCACCCGTCATGGTAATGGCATGCTGACAGGGTTGCGTGATAAATTGTCGCTCAATCGCCAAAACGGCTCGTTTGAGATAATCAAGTCCTTTCCATAACGGACAGGGCTGTAATGCCAAATTTCTTAGCGTGCCATCTTTAGTTAACAACGCCGCTTTGACATGCGCACCGCCAATATCCCAGCCAATGATGAATTGAGTCATTTTCGAAGTTTTAAGGTAACCATTTCGTTGCGTAATCGTGTCATATCCGGCTCACCATCAAACAATTGCAAGACCTGTTCGGCTACATTGATACCGGTTGCAGCCTGAATTCCAGCATAGGAAGTAGTCAGGCGCGGGTTGATTTCCAGTACCCGGAGTTGATGTTTTCCAACATGCATATTGTCCGGCGTTTCAATCAAATCAATGCCGACATACCCCCATAACCCAGGAATGCGGCGTGCAATAGCGTCAATCACGTCGTGATAAGAAGCTAAATGGTCAATCGCACTATTCACTCGACAGCCCATTAAAACAAAATGATTATCGTCAATTTTTATCTGTTGCTCATTACAGCACAATAACCAACCCTGCCCTGCTTTAAACAATACGGAAAGACTAATGGCTTTGCCTGCAACATAGCGTTGTGCGATGAAGGCTTCAGGCTGGTCTATTTCGGCCAGGCATTGCCGATAACTTTGATGGTCAGAAACCAATATCGTCTGTTCACAACCTGCTCCATCGATCGGTTTTACCACCCATGCGGGTGGAAATTCTGGCGTAAAAACGGTCAAGCTGTGGGTTTCAGGTACAGGTAGAACTGATTTCAACACGTTCATCGTGGCCAATTTATCGCTACATAAATCAATTGCCGATAGACAAGAGGCTGCGTATTTTACACCGATTTCAGCACTCAATCTAACCATCTCAGCTAGGGCATGGTCGGTTTCCGGTGCGATAGGCCAAAACACGTCGTAATCCGGCAAGGTACGTGCCAGAACCCGATAGAAATTTTCGCTCTCCTGCACGATAATTTTTGTTAAGGTCTGTCCCGAGACATTGTTTTGATAACGCCAATCGAGCATGACAGCACACTCTAGGCCCTTTAGCACATTGAGTTCCGCCAATAAAGCCTGTAGCATCATATCACCTTCCCGGGCAAGCGATTCAGGCACCTTTTCAGCCGCTAAGCCGCCACCGGTAATAAACTCAACGATTAAGATTTTCACCAATGCACATTATCCCTGTTATTGACTTAAAAAATCAGCATGTGGTTCTAGCTAAGGCCGGAGAGCGCTCAAACTATCAACCACTGTGCACACCACTTTGCCCATCAGCAGATGTTTTTGAGGTCATCCAGCATTTTTTGACACTTTATCCTTTCAAGCAATTTTATATTGCCGACTTAGATGCCATTTTGAATCAAGGCAGCCACACCGAACTGATTCAGAATTTGCTCCAGCAGTACCCCGATATTTCATTTTGGGTGGATAATGGCTTAAGCGTAGTGGAGATGAATCAATATAGCTATCCATCCAATTACCGTATCGTTTTCGGCACTGAATCCCAAACACAGATAAAAGCACCACTACCAGCCAATAGTATTCTTTCCCTGGACTTTCAAAACGACACCCCGTTGGGGGCACAATCAATCTTTGACGACAGCCGTTTCTGGCCTGATTCAGTCATTCTGATGACACTGAACAAGGTCGGCATGAACAGCGGCCCCGACTTCAAAAAGCTGGCCTATTATCGCCAACATTATCCGGACAAAAATTTTATTGCCGCCGGCGGTATTCGAGGGTTAACCGACTTACAAGAGCTAATCCGTCTTGGCATAAAAACTGCCTTGGTTTCTAGCTGCTTGCATTTCGGCAAACTGACAGCCTCTGAAATTCAATCATTATCCTGATACCGGGTTCATAATAAATCAGCAAAAATAGCAGGCAAAAAAATACCCCGCATGGGCGGGGTATTTCTTCAGCTGTTAAACTGAAACTTAGTTTGCAGCGAATGGATGCTCAGCAGTCGCTTTTTGCGCAACAACTTCAGCTGCAGTTGGTGAACCTGCAACAGCACGTTCTAACGCTTCTTTAGTCGCTTTGTAGTTGTATTCCTGGATTTTAGCGTCATCATCGGCCAACCAGTGAATGAATACACCCACAGAAACAAACAAATCGTCCGCTTCGTCAGCAGGAATTGTGCCGTTTTCAACACAATCAGCAACAGCCATGGCAACACCACGCTGTGCTGGTCCAAACATTTGAACAGCTTGTTTAGAACCTTTAATGGTGACTTTGTTGAACATAACAGTAGCCGGTTTAACCATCAGGTTAGGAGCAACAACAGCCAACAAGCTGGAGAAGCCGTCTTTGTTGTTAGTCAGGCAATTTGCAAATGCAGACTCAGCTGCTGAACCACGAGGTCCAATCATTAAATCAATGTGAGCAACTTCGTTACCTTCACCAACCAGAGACTCGCCAACACGTAAATTGTTGATTTTAGCCATTTTACTTTTCTCTCCTAAAGAAAATAAAAACAATAATAAGAATGAATCAAAAAAAATCGGCAAATCCATTTATGCCCAATCAACAGAATTCTCTATTGACCAACTGCTCCAAAAACACCACCAGTACAGTTGCCACTGTTATATCGGCCGTCGTACCTGGATTGATCCCTTTTTCCTTGAATGCTTGATCCACTTCATATAGAAGCGGAAGCAATGATTCAGGATTATCGGTATTGATCAATGCCTTCTGAATCTCCCGCATCTGCGAAGAAACCCAGCCAGAATACTGCCGACCATATTTGCGCTCAATATGGCTATCAGGATATTGTGCTAGCATTCCTGCATAAACAGCCAATGCCGCCCAATAAAAATTACCAAATTTCGCTAGAATGGAATTATACAGCAAAATTGTAAATTCAAAAATATCTTTGTAACAAGATGTGAACTGATAAGCAATTCTATCCTTAGTTGCAGCTATTTCCATCGCTTCAAGCAAGGTGACCGAGGCCTTTTCAGAAACATCCGCCTGCTCCGAATCGCCCAGCCCGCCTGGCGATGCCAGCGTTATGGCACGAAATACCCAATCCGCATCATCTTTTGTTGTCGCTTTTAACACATCTTGCAATGCGTCCCGCAATACCTGCCCAGTTTGCCGATTTTGTACCGCATGAATCAATGGTGCACAAAGAAGAATAATCCCCAAATTTGTATTACAGCCTACAGCTTCCCGCGTCGCACGGACGGCATAGTATATTTTCTTACCCAATGAATAGCTCGGATCACAGATAGGACCGGAACTAACATCCAGACTAATTCTAAAATCCTCGACTGTCATGTCATGACCATCGCTATAAACACTCACATTGCCCGGCTTGAAGGCTTGCAATTCAACCTCACACGCCTTCCGGTACGCCTCGACCAATGCCTGTCTCATGTTAATTCACACCGCATTTGAAAGATGAGGATAAATAACGCTCAATCAGATCCGCTACCAGATAGTCCGCCATATTAAGCCCAGTCGTTTTATATAAGCCTTTCCAGGCCGGAATGCTATTTACCTCAATAATATGATAGCCTCCTTCGTCATCCTGAATAATATCGACACCTGCATAATCCATTTGCAAGGTTGTAACGGCCTGGATCGCTAAATCCGATACATATTCCGATATTTTCATCGTCTCGCACACAGCACCTTTGGCGACATTATTCAACCATGACTGCCCCATTCTACGCATAGCCGCCATTACCTGGCCATTAATCACAAAAACCCGAATATCCGAATAGCCGTTTCCGCGACACATAATGAACCGCTGTAAATAATAAATTCCCTGGCTACTGGTCAACCAGAACAAGTCGGTCATTTTTTCAAGGCGCCGAATCCCTTCACCCTGTGAGCCAAATATTGGCTTACTGATCAACAAATGACCGGCCGTCAGCTCAGATTCTGCAATGGCCAACGCCTCATCTCTGTCACGCAACACCCAGGTCGGCGGCGTAGGCAAGCCCGCCTGCTGCAACAATACACTGGTCATGGCCTTATCGACACTTCGCTCAACTGCGCCCGCATCATTATAGACCGGCACTCCGGAAATTTTCAGTGCATGCAAAATATCCAGATAAAAAATGACTTCTTGCAATGAACCACCCGGCACACCGCGCACAAAAACGGCATCCGGCAATGACTTAAAACCTGGAATTTGAATGCATGGCAAGCCTGGCTGACACTGCAATCGACAGCAGGTCAATGAAACATAGTCAGCTCCAAATCCCCGTTTAGCAAAAGACAGCCGCAGCTGCTCCCCGTGCCAACCTGGGTCATCGGTAAAAATTACGATTCTGCCCAAGAGTTATCAATCAGTCACAATCAGGCTTTCAAGCCTAAGACATCTTGCATGTCATACAGACCGTTTGTTTTATCGGCAAGCCATTCAGCCGCGCGAACCGCACCATTTGCAAAGGTCATACGACTGGTGGCTTTATGTGTAATTTCAACACGCTCACCTTCATCGGCAAACATAACAGTGTGCTCACCGACAACATCACCCGCACGTATGGTGGAAAAACCAATAGTTTTACGATCACGCTCACCGGTTACACCTTCCCGGCCATAAATTGCGCAGGCTTTTAAATCACGCCCTAATGTGTCGGCGATTACCTCGCCCATTCTCAAAGCTGTTCCCGACGGCGCATCTACTTTATGCCGATGATGCGCTTCAATCACTTCTATATCTGTGTAATCACCCATCACTTGCGCGGTCATTTCCAGCAACTTCAACGTCAAATTCACACCCACACTCATATTTGGAGCCATGACGATAGCAATGTCTTGGGCTGCCTCCTGAATTCTCTGTTTTTGACTGTCATCATAGCCTGTAGTGCCAATAACGACTTTCTTGCCCGCAAGGCGACAAACTTCAATAAACTCCATTGAAGGCTCCGGACGGGTAAAGTCAATCAACACATCAAATAAATCGACTGCCGCAGACAAATCATCAGTCACCGTAATGCCAATATGCGAAATACCGGCCAACTCCCCGGCATCCTGCCCAACCGCCAAACTACCGGGCCGACTGACAGCCGCAGTCAACTCTGTTTTTGCAGATAATGCGGCAGCTTTGATCAAACATAACCCCATACGCCCTGAAGCACCGACAACAGCGACTCGTATCATGATTTATCCTGTCAATTTATCAAAAAAGCTTTTAACACTATCCGTCCAGGAATGCTCCTGAGGACTATGATGCTTGCCGCCACCCGACAATGAATCACGCAACTTTTCCAGTAATTCGCGCTGCTCTTTATTCAGTTTCACTGGTGTTTCAATGACGACTCGGCAGATTAAATCACCGGCCGGACCGCCCCGCACCGGTTTTACACCCTTTCCGCGCAAACGAAATAATTTTCCGGTTTGTGTTTCAGCCGGTATTTTTAATTTAACTTTGCCATCTAAAGTTGGCACCTCCAGCTCTCCACCCAGACAAGCTGTCGGAAAATTGATCGGTACCTCGCAATATAAATCCGCACCCTCCCGGGTAAAAATCGGATGCTCCTTGACATGAACCTGAACATAAAGGTCGCCGGCAGGGCCGCCCATAACCCCGGCTTCGCCTTCACCGGCCAATCGAATCCTGTCCCCAGTATCAACGCCAGCAGGCACTTTGACCGACAAGGTTTTAGTCTCTTGAACCCGCCCCTGTCCATGGCATTTACGACAAGGATCTTTGATTTTCTGCCCCGAGCCGTGACAAGTTGGACAGGTTTGCTGAATCGAAAAAAAGCCTTGCTGCATCCTGACCTGACCATGACCATGACAGGTAGTACAGGTAACAGGAGCACTGCCTTTTTTAGCACCCGAGCCGCCGCATTCGTCACATTTGACCATGACTGGCACTTTAACCGTTGCTTCGGTTCCATGCACAGCCTCTTCAAGCGTCAACTCCAGGTTATAGCGTAAATCCGCGCCACGCTGTGCACCACCGCTGCGCTGACGACCGCCGCCACCAAAAATATCCCCAAATACATCACCAAAAATATCACTGAAACTTTCCGCGCCGCTAAAACCACCAGCACCACCAAATGAGTTATCCACACCGGCATGTCCGAACTGGTCATAAGCAGACCTTTTTTTCGGGTCGGACAACACCTCATAAGCCTCTTTGATTTCCTTGAATTTAATTTCAGCCTCTGTCGAATTATCCTTATTGCGATCGGGATGATACTTCATCGCTAGCCGCCGATAACTCTTCTTGATTTCGACTTCACTGGCCGTTCTGGCTATCCCTAAAATTTTATAATAGTCTTCTTTCGCCATGATTCAATCAACCTCCCTTTTCTATTTAAATGCAGGAGATTTTTTACCCTCTGTGTTGATCTTTATAGTGTGTTTTTGATGCGCAATACACACTCTAAAAATATGCATTGCGCGTCAAAATCGAAAACCGTTAATTTTAACATAGTTCCTGCTGAACCGCAGAAAGCAACGCGCATCCGGCTTCAGTTAACGTGCATTTAACGGAGTTCGTCACATGCCAGCCACCCCTCACAAATGAAGTCAACGAACACATCAAACCCGCTGTTTTTTAACTTTTTCTGCATTCACAAACAAAAAGAACTGCGCCAAAAGCTGACGCAGTTCTTCTACTACAAAAGTCTTATCGACTTATTTTTTATCATCATCCTTAACTTCTTCGAATTCAGCATCAACAACACTGTCATCTGCTGAAGAAGCCGATTCAGCCCCTGCGCCAGCGGCAGATTCTGCTGAAGCTTCCGCACCACCTTTCTGGGCATAAGCTTTTTCGGCTAATTTTCCTGACAATTCGGTCAAGGCTTTGGTTTTAGCCTCAATCGCGTCTTTATCATCACCTTTAACTGCCTCTTTCAGCTCGTTGATTGCTGTTTCAATCGCCGATTTTTCATCACCGGAAACCTGATCACCAAGCTCTTCCAGTGATTTTTCAGTCGCATGAATCATGCCTTCCGCAGCATTTCGCGCCGTCACCAGCTCTTTTAGCTTTCTATCTTCTTCGGCATGTGCCTCAGCATCCTTTATCATGCGTTCGACCTCTTCCTCAGACAGTCCACTTGATGCCTTGATCACAATCGACTGCTCTTTTCCGGTCGCTTTGTCTTTAGCCGATACATTCAAAATACCATTGGCATCAATATCAAAGGTTACCTCAATTTGTGGCACACCTCGTGGTGCAGGTGGAATATCGGTCAAATCAAACCGCCCTAGCGATTTGTTCGCCGATGCCATTTCCCGCTCACCCTGCAAGACATGTACCGTTACCGCAGTCTGATTATCTTCTGCTGTCGAGAATACCTGTGATGCACTGGTTGGAATCGTGGTATTTTTCTCAATCAGCTTGGTCATCACACCACCCATGGTTTCAATACCCAAAGATAGTGGTGTCACATCCAGCAACAAGACATCTTTGACATCGCCACCTAATACACCCGCCTGAATCGCAGCACCTAATGCCACCGCCTCATCCGGGTTAACATCTTTGCGCGGCTCTTTGCCGAAGATGTTTTTCACCATCTCCTGAACTTTAGGCATACGCGTCTGACCACCAACCAGAATCACATCATTGATGTCGGAAGCTGATAATCCAGCATCTTTCAACGCTTGCTCACACGGCTTGCGTGTTCTTTCAATCAGATCGTCAACCAAAGATTCCAGTTTCGCGCGAGTCAGTTTGACATTTAAATGCTTAGGCCCTGAAGCGTCAGCCGTCACATAAGGCAAGTTGACATCGGTTTGTTCTGCTGATGACAGTTCAATCTTGGCTTTTTCGGCAGCTTCCTTCAAACGCTGCAGCGCCAATGGATCGTTATGCAAATCAATGCCAGTATCTTTCTTGAACTCATCCGCCAAATAATCAATGATTCTCAAGTCGAAATCTTCACCACCTAAGAAGGTATCACCATTGGTAGACAATACTTCAAACTGATGCTCGCCTTCGACTTCCGCAATTTCGATAATGGAAATATCAAACGTACCACCACCCAAATCATAAACAGCCAATGTTACATCACCTGGTGTTTTGTCCATACCATAAGCCAATGCCGCTGCTGTTGGCTCATTGATAATCCGCTTGACATCGAGACCGGCAATCCGTCCGGCATCTTTAGTCGCCTGGCGTTGTGAGTCGTTAAAATAAGCCGGCACCGTAATCACCGCTTCAGTGACTTCTTCGCCTAAAAATGCTTCAGCATCTTTTTTCAGCTTCATCAAAACTCTTGATGACACTTCAGGTGGCGCCATTTTCTTACCACGCACCTCAACCCAGGCATCACCATTTTCAGCCTTAACGATTTTATAAGGCACCATACTGATGTCTTTTTGTACCACATCATCATCAAATTTACGCCCAATCAAGCGCTTGATGGCGAATAACGTGTTCTCAGGATTTGTTACGGCTTGCCGCTTAGCCGCTTGACCGACTAAAACCTCATCGTTATCGGTAAATGCGATAACCGAAGGCGTCGTTCTTGCGCCTTCACTATTTTCAATCACACGTGGTTTGCCGTTTTCCAGCACAGCCACACAGGAATTTGTGGTTCCTAAGTCAATTCCAATTATTTTTCCCATTGATCTCTCCCGTTTTCTTAATTAATTTGTTAGTTCTAATATGCGGCTCGTTATTGCAATTTCAAGCCTGCTCATCAATTTTTGTGTTTTCATCGGGCTTTTGCGAGTCATCCGCTTTGGACACAACGACCATCGCAGGCCGAATCAAACGGTCATTCAAGGTGTATCCCTTTTGAAACACATTGATAACCGTATTGGGCTCGACCTCCGATGTCGGCTGCATTGACATAGCCTGATGCTTTTCTGGATCAAACGGCTGCCCTATTGGATCAATGGCTTCAATATTAAACTTGGAAAATACGGACTCCAATTGCTTTTTAGTTAACTCGCTACCTTCCTTATGCTTTTGCACCTCAGGGTGGTCGCTATTTGCAGCCAAGATGCCTAACTCAAGGCTATCAATAACAGTCAGCAATTCTTTAGCAATTTTCTCTAGACTATATTTATGCGCATTTTCAAGATCACGTTGAATACGCTTCTTCATATTTTCCATTTCAGCGACCGCACGCACCGCCTTATCCCAATTTTCCTCGGCCTTTTTTTCAGCCTCGGCTAGCTTTTTCTTCAGTGTTTCAATATCGTCATCCGCTGTATTTTCTGCCTGAGCATCATTTTGGGCAGAATCTAGCTCTTGCTCCGGCAAATCCTGTTCAGATGTCGGTTGTTTGTCACTCATAATCATTCGCTCCAATGAAATATTTATTTAATAAATCCAGTAATGGGGTCAATTATCGACTCTTCAAGGCCGCACCCAATAATTTTGCCGTCACATCCACAAAAGGAATTACTTTTTCATATGCCATCCGGGTCGGTCCTATCACTCCCAAGACGCCCAATACCTGGCCTTCGACGCTATATGGGGCGGTTACAAGCGAGCATTCCTGGAACGGCTCATAATCCGATTCTTCACCGATAAAAATCTGAACCCCTTCGGCATGTTGACACTTATCCAATAAATGTAATACAGACTGCTTTTGATTAAAGGCTTCAAATAATTGTTTCAATCGCTCCATATTGGATAATTCCGAAAAATCCATCAGGTTAGTCTGACCACTGACGACGTAGTCCTCATGCGACGTGTTTTCAAACACTTGTTGCGCCATCGTCACGGCATCAATCATTGCCTGATTCACCTGATGTTGATTATGCTCCAGGTCTTGCACGATTGCTTCCCGAACTTCCGCTAGACTCTGGCCGGCATAAATTGAATTCAGATAATTCGCCGCTTGCTGTAATTCTGCGGCCGAAAAGGTACGATCCGTATGGATGATTTTGTTATGAACCTCCTGTTCATCGGCGACAAAAATCACCAAAATTCGATTATTAGACAATTTCAGAAACTCAATATGCCTGAACTGAACAATCTCCCGATTAGGCAAGGTCACGACGCCGGCCATCCGCGTCACCTCTGACAAAATTCGGGATGCTTTCTCCACCACCTCATCCTTTTCCATTGAGGCATTAAATTCACTATTCACCTTGTTTAACAACTTCTTGTCGACCGGTTGAACCGTCAACAAACTATCGACGAACAAACGATAACCACTCACCGTCGGCACCCGCCCCGCTGACGTATGCGGTGAACGAATCAGCCCCATATCTTCTAAATCAGCCATCACATTGCGGATCGTGGCCGGACTCAAATTCAGCTGACTATCTTTTGATAAAACCCTGGAACCTACTGGCTGGCCATCCTGCACATAACGTTCGACCAACGCCTTTAACAGTTGCAGCGATCTTTCATTTAAATTGTGATTATCAATTGTTGTATGCATAAGATTCACCCATTAGCACTCAGCACAAACGAGTGCCAGCGAGCAAAGCTACCAGCTATATTTCCATCTGTCAATCTGCTGTAAAATAAATATCGCCATATTCCGCGATGGCTCGCCCGCCAGCATTATCTGTATCGGTCATAATCGCTATCGCATCGATTACCAAAATATCCTCATCGAAAAAGCGTTTAAAATCCTTGCGGACATCCCTTTTTTCCACCTTCCACTCACCGCCGGCATCGTCCTGACCTCTGACCGCCACCATGATAGCTTGCCTGCCTGCAAATGCATTTTCCCATACGCTGCCTCGAGCCTGATTCGCTGACCACACATAATTTATGGCCTTCGTACGCCAAAAGGCCAATCCTCCTTTTTTAATGACATAAATTCTGGCCGCATAATCATCACCGGCCTTACTTCGCTCATCCCTATCCCTGGCAGCAGGACACTTGATCACCTTCCAGCGCCAATTCAAAAAAGGCGTTTTGCTTAAATCAACCGTTTGATTTTTAACTAAGCCAGAAGCTGTTTGCTGGCTATCGGCTTCTAATATTTGGTCACCGTGATCAAATTTCAAGCGATAATGGGTTTCGCCGTTAAATTTCTGAGACGTCCAACCCGACAAATCTCCGACCGAAAATCTTCCGACCATCAATCTCTCAGACGCTAATAAAACCGCACTCATCATCAGTACACTCAAAAAAAACCAAGTCCTGTTTTTCATCGTCTAAAAACAAGCTGCATAGTCCAACACGACCTCATTACAATTGAAAAAAATGCGTGCATAATCAAAGCGTATCACCCACTTTAACGCATATTCAAACCACACCGCCAAAGTCATCAAGCGCGCTAAAGCCGCCCAAATCCGATACTGTGTATTACTTGAATTCCGCCAGACGGCTATTGACCAGAGTATGCTGGGTAAACACAAAACAAAATACACGTCATCCCAACTCGATGCACTGAGCTGGCCTGCAAGCACCAGGCTATCGACAGTAAAAACAGCCAGATTAAAAAACAAAAACCAGGGCCAAAACACAGCCCATAAAGGCTTCAAGCCCAACCAGCATAAATGTACATAATGTTCGTCAAATAATGACTGCACTAATTCCTCTTTTTGCTCAGGCGGTGGCGCAGTCAAGCCTAGAACAAATAATAAAAGCAAGGCGACACCCAATAATTCAGATAGGGAAAACCACTTGATATGCGTAAAAAATAAAGGTAATGAATAATAAAACATGAGACTATAATCGTTTTAAAATTAAGACTATATCATTTAATCGACTGGCCGCTCATCACCCATGCAATCTTATACTTTTAAGAATATTGGCATCACAACCAAACCTAATGCACCTGAAATTATCAGCGTCCTCTGCCGCCTGGGGCGTTTTTTAGCCCAGAAAGGTTATCGTATATTTCTGACCGAACACAGCCAGCAATATGCATCGGGCTTTGATTACACGACATGTCCACTTGAGTCGTTGGGCCAACAGTGCGATGTTGTTATTGTTGTCGGTGGCGATGGCACTTTTCTGGCAACTGCACGGGCTATCGTCAACGATCAAATCCCTCTGATTGGCGTCAACCTAGGCCATCTCGGATTTTTAGTCGATATTTCGCCCGATGAGCTGGCAACTCACCTGGATCTTATTTTGCAAGGTCACTACCAAAAAGAATCACGTAGCCTACTCAATGCCCAGGTCATTCGGGATGATGCCATAATTCATCAGCAAACTGCCTTGAATGAAGTCGTAATCCATCGTTGGGTCACGCCAAGCATGATTGAAATCATCACCTCCATCAACGGTGCTTACTTTAATACGCAGCGCTCCGATGGTTTAATTATCGCCACCCCGACAGGCTCCACAGCCTATTCTTTATCAGCCGGCGGCCCGATTATTCAGCCCTCATTGAATGCGCTGGTTTTAGTCCCGCTCAATCCACATACCTTATCCAATCGTCCAGTCGTTATTGATGATGATTGCGAAATTGAAATCCGCTTTAGCCAGACTAAGCAAATCCACGCCTTAGTGACTTGCGATCATCTGGAGATTCCGGATGTACGCATTAGCGATATTATTAAAATCAAAAAAGAAGCCAAACAACTGATTATTCTGCATCCTGAAAACCATGATTTCTTTCGTATTTTGCGTGATAAACTCAACTGGAGTAGCGGTTACCATATATAATAAAGTGCTTTAACTGCCTGTTTAACACAGTCCCGACCATGCTTTCAACTATCAACATCATTGATCTGGCCGTCGTTAAAAACCTCATGCTTGAACTCAAGCCAGGCATGTCTGTTTTAACCGGAGAAACCGGCGCCGGTAAATCCATTTTACTGACCGCGTTAGGGCTGGCGCTTGGCGATCGTGCTGATTCCGGATTTATCCGCCCTGGCAGCCGACGCGCTGAAATTTCGCTTGAATTTGATTTGAGTGATGCACCGAAAGCGAAAGAATGGTTACAAGAACACGAACTCGATGATGAGCAACATTGCATTATCCGCCGCATCATCAATCAGGATGGCCGTTCCAAAGCCTGGATCAACAATCGCCCTGCCACACTTCAGAGTCTGCAAGCGCTAGGACGCTTACTGGTCGAAATTCATGGACAACATGCCCACCTGACCTTATTACAACATGACGAACAGCGCAGGCTGCTGGACAATTTTGCTTCGAACCAACCCTTAGTCGCCCAGTTAAACCAGGTTTTTAAAGACTGGAAACAAACCCAAACCGAACTTGAGCGTTTAACTCAAAACAACAAAGATCAAGCCGAACGTGAAGAATTCCTGCGTTATCAGCTGCAAGAACTGCAACAACTTGATCTGGAACAATTTGATTTTCAGGCCCTTTCTGAAGAACACAGTAAATTATCCAACTTAGGCTTGATTTTGACACAAGGCCAACAACAACTTGATTTACTCTATGATAATGATCAGCAATCTTTAAACCAGTCATTGGCACACTCTGTCACTGTACTGAGTGATTTAAGCCAATATGCACCTGAGTTAGATGAAATAACCGCCTTGCTGGAAGAAGCCCAGATTCAGATTTCCGAAGCCAGTCATCAGCTCCGCCGCTTTCTAGAATCGCAGGAACTTGACCCCGGCCGCCTAGCTGATCTGGATGCCCAAATTAGCCTGATTATGGATTTAAGCCGAAAACATCATTGCCAAGCCGAACAATTACCGCAAATAGCCCGACAGATCGAACAGGAACTCGACCTTCTGAGCCATAGCGATGAACGGATTGAACAGCTTTCAAAACAGTGTGAAAACTTTTCTCAGCAATATCAAAAGTTAGCTCAGCAATTAAGCCAACGCCGGCTACAGCAAGGCAAAATTTTATCCCGCCGCATCAGTGCGATGATTCAGGAACTCGGCATGCCGCAAGGCGAATTTATTATTCAGATCGAAACCGATCTGTCATCACTGCCAAAGCCCAATGGCCTGGATAACATTGAGTTTTTAATCAGCGCCAACCCGGGCCTGCCACCCAAACCGCTGGCAAAAGTCGCATCAGGTGGTGAGCTATCGCGTATCAGCCTAGCCATTCAAGTTACAACCAGCAGCGATAAAACGGTGCCCACCATGATTTTTGATGAGGTTGATTCCGGCATTGGCGGTGGTATTGCTGAAATTGTAGGGCACAAAATGCGCCAGCTCGCCGATAACCGGCAAGTGTTATGCGTCACACACCTGCCGCAAGTTGCCGCGCAAGCACATCAACATTTGCATGTCAGAAAAAACACCGAAGCAGCGGTCACCAGTTCCAGCGTACAAACGCTGAGCCAAGAGCAACGCATTGAAGAACTCGCGCGTATGCTCGGCGGCGTTCGTATCACTCAAAATACCCGTAATCATGCCGCCGAAATGTTACAGCACACAGGAGAGGACTAATCATGCGCCGTTTTCCAGCCGAATGGGAACCCCAATCTGCCGTCATGATCGCCTGGCCACATAGCGAAGGTGATTTTAACAACCTAGCCGAAGTTGAAGACAGTTATAGCCTCATTGCACAAACCATCAGCCATTATCAATCTTTGATTATTCTGTGTCGTGATGCAGCGCATCAACAACACATCGAACAGCTGTTAAACACAACGACGCAAACCCATTTCATCCAGGCCAATTACGATGATATTTGGCTACGAGACACAGCTTTTTTGACTATCGAAGAAGACCGGCAGGCGCGGTTACTGAATTTTAGATTCAATGGCTGGGGTAATAAATACCCACATACTGCAGACAATCAATTAAATCAACAGTTACTGCAACATCCTATTTTTTCAGGTTTGTCCTGTCAACATATCGATTTTGTGCTGGAAGGCGGCAGTATTGAATCCGATGGTATCACTACCCTGATGACCACCGAAAACTGCTTACTAAATCCCAACCGCAACCCGGACTACAACCGTTTTGCCATCAGCCGTACCCTGGAAAACCATTTCGGTTGTGAAAAAATCCTATGGTTACAGCAAAACAACCTGGCCGGCGACGATACCGATGCCCATATCGACACCCTCGCTCGCTTTTGCAGCCCTGAAATCATCGCTTACAGCACCTCTGACACCCCTGATGATCCGCACTATCCGGGACTGCAAAAACTGCGCCAACAACTGGAAACCTTCACCACAGCCAGCGGCAAACCCTACCAATTGGTGGCACTGCCTTTACCCGCACCTATTTACGATGACAACGGCCAACGCTTGCCGGCGAACTACGCCAATTTTCTGATTATCAATCATGCCGTTTTAGTACCGGTCTATGGCGACCGCAACGACGAAATTGCCTTAAGCCGCATCGCCCAATGTTTTCCGGAACGGGACATCATCCCTATCCCCTGTCGTCCCATTGTTCACCAATATGGAAGCCTGCATTGCATGACCATGCAGTTTCCAGCAACCTTGGAACTTGCCCTATGAGCCACCTTAAAGTTTGCGCCATACAACAACCTTGTAAACTCAAAAAACAAGAGAACCTGGCCTACTCCATCCGGCAAATAGAACAGGCCGCAAGGGAGCATGTTGACCTGGCCGTCCTGCCTGAACTACATTGTGGCCCGTATTTCTGCCAAACCGAAGATACCGCTGTTTTTAGCCAAGCCGAAACCATCCCCGGCCCGACCACGGATTTACTGAGCCGGGTCGCTAAAGACAATAGCATTGTGATTGTCTCGACTCTGTTTGAAAAACGCGCGCCCGGCCTTTATCACAACACCTGCGTCGTATTTGATAAGAATGGTGCGATTGCCGGCCGTTATCGCAAAATGCATATCCCGGATGACCCGGGCTATTATGAAAAATTTTACTTCACCCCGGGCGATTTGGGCTTTACGCCGATTAAAACCTCGATTGGCACACTTGGCGTATTGATCTGCTGGGATCAGTGGTATCCAGAGGCTGCTCGCTTAATGAGCCTGGCGGGTGCGGATATACTGATATTCCCGACTGCAATTGGCTGGGAGCCTGCCGACACAGCCGCCGAAAAGCAACGCCAACTTGATGCCTGGATAACAATTCAACGCAGTCATGCCATTGCCAATGGTTTACCGATTATCAGTTGTAACCGAATTGGATTTGAGTGTGCACCCGATCAAAACGGCGGTATTCAATTCTGGGGCAACAGTTTTATTGCAGGCCCTCAAGGCGAAATTCTCCAGCACGCTAACGACGAGGAAAATAAAATTCTGATACAGGATTTGGATTTAACGCGCAGTCAGGACGTCCGTAACATCTGGCCATTTTTTCGTGACCGCCGTATTGACGCCTACAATGACTTGAATAAACGTTATATTGACTGATGTTATACACAGAACGAGACAATCGATAAAACCCAGGTTTGAAATATCAAGCCAATGCTTATCTTGAAAGCAACGCGATTAGAGGTGGGAGGTCTTTTTGATGGGATTTGAGCGGCTGCAGGAGCGGCATCAGCCACGATTAGATCGCAACTGTGGGCCGCTCCCGCAGATAATCTTTAAGCCATTTTATGCGCTACGCTAAATGTTTTACTGAATTTCAAATTCAGATTTATCATGCCCGGCTGCAATCAGTTCCTGCATCCATTTAGGGGGCACGCCACGACCAGTCCAGGTTTGCTCTGGATTAGACGGATTCCGATATTTCGGTGGAACCTTAACGCCTTTCCGAGAAGATTGTTTTACACCATCCTGAATAATGACATTAATACCGACAGAATCGGCTAATGCCTTGATTTGAGCGATGACTTCTTTCTTTTTACTTTCCTGTTTTTCTCTTAATGCCTTTTCAGCATTTTGAATCATAGCTTGCAGTTCCGCTTCAGAAAGCTTACTCAATTCGGTCATAATATCCTCTTGGTTATAAATAAAAATAAACCTAGATATTATATATATAATCTTATAAAAACAAAAGCATTAACCCAGCCTTTCCATTGTGCACATAAAAATAATTCTTGTTATTTCTGGAAAAGATGGGTTAATCAAATAACATAAAACCTTATTTCAGCTAAAACCTGCTGATTTCGATTAACTAACGTGACACGCCATTCGCCTTTTTGAGAATAAGTAATCAATTTACTGGTTGAAGCTCTCCAATGGTTTCCTAGTATATTAAGTCTTCTGCTAAATACTATTTTATTATTCAGATACCATTTATGGAATAAAACCTTTCCTTTCATCTGATTGATTTCGGTAAAAAAATAGACACCAACCGCCTTCGCCTTATCTGCCTTAACCCACCCTGTCACAACCTCATAAGCGCCAACTTAAGCCATTAAATCATTGATTACGTGTTGAAAAATAAAGGTGTGGCCACCACATAGAGTCTTTTGCCGACAAAAGTGAAAACCCTATGAAAAAGCAGCCACCTCACATAGATACTCGTTTTGAACAATTTGTGCAAGAACTTCCAGAAGATTATCAACAACAAGCCTATGAATTTAAAGCCTTCACGCGTGCGCGCAAGATCCGTTCGCCCTTACAACTGTTACAGTTGGTGATGCTCTACTGTGGTCTGGATTTCTCCTTGCGGAGTTGCGCCGGCGAGGTGGCTCACTTACAGGGCTACCTGAGTGATACGGCGGTAAAAAGACTGGCGGCCTGCGTTCCTTGGGTAAAATCCTTGCTATCGGGCGTATTTGGGTTGCATCAGGTGGTTGACAGTGGTTCATTAAGCTTCGTTATTATTGATGGCTCGACCGTGCAGGAACCCGGTGCGACAGAAACCACGTATCGGCTACATATCGCGATAGATTTGATTTCACTGACATTGCGCCAGGTTGAAGTCAGTACGGACAAGATTGGCGAAAGCCTTGACCATTATGTGCTGGAATCGGGCGATGTCGTGTTGATTGATCGTGGCTACAATCAACCGAAGTCGTTGGTGCCTTTATTGACCGAGGTGGCGATATTGTGCTGCGCTATAACGCACACAGCATGAATTTATACGAGCTTGACGAGCACGGCAAAATGATAAAAATTGACTGGGAAACGAAATTACAACGTCTCGGGAAACAAGCGGGGGCTATTCCGGTTTATTTGTGCCATGATACTAAACGAATCGCCTGCACGGTACATGCGGTTCCGTTACCTGCCGAAAAAGCGGCGCAAGCCCGGCGTAAAGCGAAACTCAGAGCGCAGAACAAAGGACGTACAGCCCAGGAAAAAACGCTCTATCTCAGTGAATGGGTCTTAATTTTAACGTCCGTGCCGGTCGAGTTGCTCAGCACCGAAACGGCTGCCGCGCTCTATCGTGTACGCTGGCAGGTGGAATTGGTGATCAAACGGCTGAAAAGCCTGTTGGCGATCAATCAATTACGTGCCCGTAAAGACAGTCAATTGGCCGAATTGTATTTACAGGGCAAACTTCTGTATGCGGTGGTTACGGAAAAGATCGCGCAGCGGTGTTTTACCAAGGCCTTGACGAAAATGGATGGGCCGCGTGCATTGACACCCTGGCGTTTGTATAAAACGATTGCTGAGGACATTAAATCAGGATTGAACGCCTGTTTTCCGAAGCAAGAACGCTTTCAGCGTGATTATTTGAAAAGCGTTAGCGAACGCCCGAGAAAACGTTCGTTGCAGAGTCTACCTGAACCGATTTTGGGAATGATTCGACAATGCAGAGAGCTGGGCGTAAGTCGTGTTTAATCAAGTGGTTGGGGGCTTAAGTTGGCGCTTATGTGTCACAACCTCCTCAGGCTCCTTTTGTTTTAATGAATAAGCAATAACAGCCCGACTTACTCTTTTATCAGCTATATTGATTTTAACTGGAAACTTATATTTCTCTGTAATATTAGCGGTATCTTTTTTAATGTGAACATCTGGTTCTTCAACTGCTACAGTCTTTTCGGTTTTGATAGGAAATGAATCGTTCTCTTTTTTAACTACGCTCGAAGTCATTACATTATCAATTTCAGTACGCGTATTTCTCACTTCATTATCACTTTGCGCATTATGCACCAGCCTGCCATTAGCTTCTTCTTCGGATTGATTAGCCACCCAAAAAAATACCATTCCAATGATTAATATAAGTCCTAAAAAAAACATAATAAGCCGTGGAATATTCCACTCTGTAATCATCTCGGGCTCGATAGAGGATACTGTATCCTGCATTTTTTTCTGATTGATTTTGATTACTATTCTTTTTTCAGTCATGATGTTGTTCTAGTGCTGCACCAGCTAAAGTCTTGAAAGATACAATTTGAATCGTGTGTGTCATTTTGACTTGGTAATATACCACTTACGGCCTATCATTAAGCATCACTTGCTAAAACTGGAATTTTGCATGAGTCTTGTCAAAATGTTTTACGACACTTCGGCCTTGTATGGTAATAACGCCAGCTTTGTCGAAGACTTATATGAACAATATCTGGAAAACCCTGATTCTGTCCCTGAAAGCTGGCAAAAAAAGTTCAGCGAAATTCGTCAGCCGAATCAGCATGACATCCCGCACAGCCCGATTGTGGAAAGGTTTGCACAACTTGCCGTCAGCTCTCCCGGGCGTTTAGCCAAATTACAAGGCTTTACAGAAGAAAGCGTCAAAAAACAATCTGCCGTCGCCCGCCTGATCAATCAGTACCGCATGAAAGGCCACCAGATTGCAGACAATAATCCACTAGGGAAAGATATTCACATCCCGCCCGACCTTGAACCGGCATATTACGGTCTGGCAGAGCCGGATATGGATACTCTGTTCCATACCGGTAATTTATATGGCAAGGACCGCATGCCTCTGCGGGAAATCATCACCACACTGAAGGATATTTATTGTGGCAGTATCGGCACAGAATACATGCATATTGTCGATACCGATGCTAAACGTTGGATTCAAACCAAACTGGAAAGCTCGCGCCCCGGCTTGACCGATCCCGAACAAAAACGCTGGCTGTTGCACTTACTCACAGCCGCAGAAGGCATCGAAAAACACCTGCATACCAAATATGTCGGCCAAAAACGCTTTTCATTAGAAGGTGGTGAATCGTTGATTCCCATCCTGGATGAACTGATTCAGCTCGCGGGTACAAAGCAGGCAAAAGAGCTTGTTATCGGCATGGCGCATCGTGGCCGGCTCAATGTTCTGGTCAATATACTCGGTAAAAGCCCAGCGGCCTTGTTTGGTGAATTTGAAGGCACCCATGTATCCTCACCCGGTGCCTTGACGGGCGACGTCAAATATCACATGGGCTTTTCCTCCAATGTCGAGACCTCAGGTGGCCCGCTACATGTCACCCTGGCCTTCAATCCATCCCATCTTGAAATCATCAATCCTGTGGTGGAAGGCTCAGTCAAGACACGACAGGACAGACGCGGAAAAGGCAGTGTTGACACCGTCATCCCGGTTCTGATCCATGGCGACGCCTCGTTTGCAGGCCAGGGCGTGGTCATGGAAACCTTGAATATGTCGGAAACCCGTGCCTTTTCGACCGGCGGCACCGTCCATATCGTGATAAACAATCAAATCGGCTTCACGACCAGTAATCCATTCGATGCGCGCTCCACGCTGTATTGCACCGATGTAGCCAATATGATTCAGGCGCCGGTATTCCATGTCAATGGTGATGACCCTGAAGCGGTTATTTTTGTCACCCGATTAGCACTCGAATACCGCATGCGCTTTCATGAAGATGTTGTCATCGACCTAATTTGTTATCGCCGCCGCGGACATAACGAAGCGGATGAACCGGCCGTCACCCAGCCCGTTATGTATAAAATCATCCATAATCATCCGACAACGCGTCAAATCTATGCTGAAAAACTCATTCAGGAGCAGCTGATCAGCGCCGACGAAGCCAAGGCAATGGAGACAGAGTATCAGCATAAACTGGATCAGGAACAGGTCGTCTCCCGTCCGATTCTGGATAACACCAGTTATTCTTATTCCCGCCAATGGGATGTTTTTCTCTATAAAAGCTGGGAAGAGCCGGCCGATACGCGTGTCGCCCTGGAGCGGATTCGTTTTTGTAATGACAGGCTGCAACGCCTGCCGTCTGGCTTTGAGCTGCATCCACGCGTCGCCAAAATCATGGAAAACCGCAATAAAATGGCGGCTGGCGCGTTGCCACTGGATTGGGGGTTTGCCGAAACCATGGCCTATGCCACCTTATTGTTGGAAAATTACGAAATCCGCTTAACTGGCCAGGATGTAGGCCGAGGCACTTTTTTCCATCGTCACGCGATTATTTACAATCAAATCAACGGCGAGCCTTACATCCCGTTAAAACACCTGGCTGAAAATCAGGCGCGCCCGCAAATATTCGATTCATTACTGTCGGAAGAAGGTGTTTTAGGCTTTGAATATGGCTACAGCTCCACCGAACCTAACAAGCTGGTCATCTGGGAAGCGCAATTTGGCGATTTCGCCAATGGTGCCCAAGTTGTTATTGACCAATTCATCAGCTCGGGTGAATCAAAATGGGGACGTTTGAGCGGCTTGGTCATGTTGCTACCGCATGGTTGCGAAGGCCAAGGCCCTGAACACTCCTCGGCACGGCTGGAACGTTATTTACAACTGTGTGCCGACGCGAATATTCAGGTTTGTTACCCCACCACGCCCGCTCAGATTTTTCACCTGCTGCGCAGACAGTTAATCCGACAATACCGCAAGCCCTTGATTGTGATGAGCCCTAAGAGCCTGCTGCGACATAAACTGGCTGTGTCCACCTTGGAAGAATTGAGCCAAGGACAGTTTCAGACCGTCATTGACGAAATAGACGACTTGGATAAAGCCCGCATCACGCGTTTGATCATGTGCTCGGGCAAGGTTTATTATGATGTGCTCGAAGCACGTCGCCGCGATAAACTAGATCACATCGCCATCATTCGGGTCGAGCAATTATACCCCTTCCCTGCGCAGGCGTTTCGCAGCATTATTCAACAATATCCCAATATCAAGGAATATGTCTGGTGCCAGGAAGAACCCAAAAACCAAGGTGCCTGGTATCAAAGCAAACATCATTTCTACAACAATCTTGATACCAATGCCAATATTGAGTATGTTGGGCGTCCAGCTTCGGCAGCGCCAGCGGTTGGCAGCTTCAAAACACATATTCAAGAACAACGCGCCGTCGTTCAATCAGCCCTCTATGGAAACCTGATAGGAAATAACAATGAAACATGAAATTCTGGTCCCGGACTTACCTGAATCAGTCTCCGATGCAACACTGGTCGCCTGGCACAAACAGCCCGGTGATTCGATTACCAAGGATGAAACCCTGGTCGACCTGGAAACCGATAAAGTGGTGCTGGAAGTTCCCGCGCCAGCCACAGGCGTCCTGAAAGAAATCATCAAACCTGATGGCGCAACGGTCACTGCCGGCGAAGTCCTCGCCATCATGGAAGAACAAGCGATTGCAGAACCAGAGCACACCGAAACAACCACCAACGCCAGTGCCGATATTCCACTAAGTCCCGCCGTCAGGCGCTTAATCCAGGAAAATCAGTTGGACCCTCAAAAAATTCTGGGTACGGGAAAGCATGGCCGTATTTTAAAAACAGACGTTCTGGATTATCTGGAAAAACAAGCGCAAGCAGAAGCCAAAAAATCAACCGAACCCAGCGCAATCCCGACTACGCAGGATATAGAAACGCCGGTTTACGCCACCTCCTCCCCAATACGTCCGGAACAACGCGTCCCCATGACACGGCTACGGGCAAAAATTGCCGAACGCTTGCTGCAGGCCCAACAAAATGCCGCCATGCTGACCACCTTCAATGAAGTGAATATGCAGGCGGTCATCAATCTTCGCCAGCAATATAAACAACGCTTTGAACAAAAACATGAGGTTAAACTCGGCTTTATGTCATTTTTTGTCAAAGCCTCGATTGAAGCTTTAAAACGCTTCCCGGCCATCAATGCCTCGATAGATGGTAACGATATTATCTATCATGGCTATTACGATATTGGTATTGCAGTTTCATCACCCCGCGGCCTCATCGTTCCTGTCATCCGAGATGCCGATCAACTTGATTTTGCCGGCATTGAAAAAAGTATTGCCGAATTTGGCGGCAAAGCAAAAGCCGGCACCATCAGTGTGGATGATTTAACCGGTGGCACCTTCACCATTACCAATGGCGGTATTTTTGGTTCCATGCTGTCTACCCCCATCCTTAACCCGCCACAATGTGCCATCTTAGGTATGCATGCGATCAAAGAACGCCCAGTGGTTGAAAATGGTGAAATTGTTATTCGGCCGATCATGTATTTAGCACTGTCCTATGATCACCGCCTGGTTGACGGTAAAGAAGCCGTGCAATTTCTCGGCACCATAAAAGAATGCCTCGAAGCACCGGCCCACTTACTATTGAATATTTGATATTAAAGAAACAACCTTATAGGGGCAGGTGCCCTACGAGGGGCTACGCAACACTATTGGGCTAATACCGTGCTTACGCTACGTATATCCCGGTCTCAATAAAAAGCCTAAGCCAAAACCTGGAAAAATCATTCAAGTGCGTCTATAAATTAAACGCTAAATATTTTGTTATGATAACCGTTTACTTCAGAGGAAATAGCGATGCTAGATTATGATGAAAAACGTAACTATATGCGCATGAATGTCGACTGTGACATTACCTACAAAACCCTTGACGGCAGTGATGAAAAACGTGGCCGCTGCACATCGCTCAGCGGTGCCGGCTTATCATTTATCGCTGACACCCCGTTTGAACCCGGACTGGCCATGGATGTTTGTGTCGAACCTAAAAAATCACTCACGCCCCCGATGGCCGCCTTGATTGAAGTTGTGCGCTGCACAGAAAAAGCGCCTGATCAATACGAAATCGCCGCGATAATCAAAAGCATAAAAGGCTGAATTGTATGTACATCATCACCAAGGAGGTTTATTTTTGCTACGGACATCGCTTGATGAACCATCCCGGGAAGTGCCGCAACCTGCATGGCCATAGCGTCAAAGCGGCTATTTCCATTCGCCAGGAACAGCTGAACGACCAAGCTATGGTCTGTGATTTTTCAGATATCAAAGCCAGCGTCAAATCGTATATTGACGACCAACTCGATCACAACTTTTTACTGCATAAAGATGATCCCTTAGTACCGGCTTTACGCGCCAATAACGAGCGTTTTATGTTACTGGATGAACACCCGACTGCTGAAGTTTTAAGCAAAATGATTTATCGCCATTTAAAAAACCAGGGATTCAATATCGACCAGGTTGTATTATGGGAAACCGACAGCGCCTGTGCCTGTTACCGGGAAGATTGAATCATGGGACATGTTCAACCTATCAACACCTCCTGGTGCCTGGAAAAGCTTTGTGAATCCAATTACCAAAAACTGCTGCGTCTGATTCCCGAACTCAAACAGATAAAAACTGAAGCTGTAGGCTTGTGCAAGAACAAACCCGCCATTCATCTTGAAATGCTGGAACAAAGCCGTTACACCGTCACCATCAAACTCTCTCATCGTTTCGGCGATGAACTGGAAACATTCATGATGCCCGAGGTCGTCATCCGCATCTATTTTGACGCCCAACTGGCCGAAGTTTTAAGCGACCACGCCCGTCATCCGGTATCGTACGTGTACAAATCAGCCACCGAATCTGTTGCCATCATGCACTATAAATGGCGACTCAATTATTTTCTGGACAAATGGCTGACACACTGTTTAAAAGATCATTACCACTTTTCAAGCCAAACACAGGACTTAGCCCCGGCTTAACCAGGGCAAGCTGTAGTTTCAGCTCGAAGACGCTTCAATCTCGTGTGTTAAAGACGCCTTGACACAATGCAGAATCCCATACGAATAGACACCCGAGAATTGTTCATAAACCGGCTTCAGACGATTATTCTGATCATCTGGCAGCGATAATATGGCATCTTGCAGCTTGTCTATTTCAGAGTCCGGCAACGATACCACCTCGCTCAATGCAATCTGTCCCTGCTCAATTGCGACCGATAAATGTCGATAAATGGTATCTGCTTTAAGTTCGCGCTGCTCAGCAATTTGTTCAGCCGTGTACCCTAATCGAAACAAGTCCAGACTTTCCTGTACCGTATCACTGCTTTTTTCCTTGATGTCAACACCTGAAAACTGCTGAATCACCGCGATAAACTCATCCCCATAAAGTGCCAGTTTACGCTCACCGACACCTGAAACATGCGCCATCTGACTCAATGTTTTCGGCCTTGCCGCCACCATTTCCATCAAGGTGGCATCATGAAAAATAACATAGGGCGGGACATCCTGGCGCTGCGCAATTTCCCGGCGTTTAGCGCGTAATGCCTCCCATAACGGATTATCAGGCTGCACTTTCCTGGATGTGCCTGAACGCGCTTTTTTGACTTGAATATCGCTGCGCAGCATCAGGGTTTGTTCGCCGCGCAATACAGGTCGGCACGCCTCGGTGAGTTTAAAGGCACCAAACCCTTCAAAATCAACCTCAATCAAACCACGCGCGACCAATTGCCTAAACACCGAACGCCAGCGTTGTTCATCTAACTCTTTACCAATTCCAAAGGTTGATTGTTTATCATGGCCAAAATGTCGTATCCGGTCATTATCCTTGCCGCGCAGCACGTCGATTAAATAACTCGCACCAAAGCGCTGGCCAGTACGATAAATACAGGATAAGGCTTGTTGTGCCGCCACTGTTCCGTCCCAAGTCTTGACCGGCTCCAGACAGGTATCACAATTACCGCAAGGCGCCTCCAGCATATCGCCAAAATAAGCCAATAAATCCTGTCTGCGGCAATGAATGGTTTCACACAAGGCCAGCATGGCATCAAGCTTATGCAATTCCAGCCGCCGGTGCGTTTCATTGGCATTAGAGCCGGCCATCATTTGACGCAGGGAAATCACATCCTGCAAGCCATACGCCATCCAGGCATTCGCTGGCAGCCCATCACGACCGGCACGGCCGGTTTCCTGATAATAGGCTTCGATACTTTTAGGCAAATCCAAATGCGCGACAAAGCGTACATTCGGCTTGTCTATGCCCATGCCAAATGCAATCGTTGCAACGATGACCAAGCCTTCCTCCTTGATGAAGCGTTGCTGATGACGTTGCCGCAATTCATTGCTCATACCGGCATGGTAAGGCAAGGCGGTAATACCTTTTTCATTCAGCCACTCGGCCGTCGCCTCGACTTTTTTTCGCGACAAGCAATAAACAATACCTGCATCGCCCGCATGTTCTTGTTGAATAAACTGCAATAATTGTTGTCGCGCCTGTTGTTTATGTACAATTCTGTAGCGAATATTAGGCCGATCAAAGCCGCTGACAAAAATTTTTGCCTGCTCCAAACCTAAGCGTTGGATAATTTCAGCGCGGGTTTTATTGTCTGCAGTCGCTGTCAGGGCAATGCGCGGCACATCGGGAAAGCGCTGCTGCAACAGCGACAATTGCAGATAATCGGCACGAAAATCATGTCCCCACTGCGACACACAATGCGCCTCATCGATTGCGAATAAAGCAATTTTTGTGCGGGTAAACAGCGATAAGGTGCGCTCATTGTTCAAACGCTCCGGCGCCATATAAAGTAAATCCAACGCGCCCTGTTGCAGCTGCGCCTCAATCTGCCGAACCTCATCTAATGACAAGGTTGAATTTAAAAAGGCGGCACGGATACCAAGCTGATGCAAGGCATTAACCTGATCTTCCATCAACGCAATCAATGGCGAAATCACAATCGCCACCCCATCCATCAGCAAGGCTGGAATCTGAAAACACAAGGATTTCCCGCCTCCGGTCGGCATCAAAACCAATACATCATTACCCGCAATCAGCTGGCTGATAATTTCAGCTTGTTGACCGCGGAACTGCTCATAGCCAAAAACCGTGCGTAATGTGTGTAACACCTTATCGTTCATAATACAAAACAAACCCTTGATTTTTTATGCATTAACGCCTACCCCGGCCTGCATGCTGTCGATAAGGTTCTCAAAATCTCGACAACACTCTATAATAGGTCGATTATACCTAAGACGCGTCATTCGCGTAGCCTGATTAATGAACACGCATCCGTCATCGTCCCGCTTAAAATATATCATTGCACACCAACAACAGCACTTGCTGAAACACGGTCTGAAAGGCATTGAAAAAGAAAGCCTGCGCATTGATTCTTCAGGTTGTATTTCACAAAGCGATCATCCCGCATCATTAGGCGCAGCGCTAACCCATCCGCATATCACAACGGACTATTCCGAAGCTCTGCTGGAATTTATTACCCCACCTTTCTCCGATATCAATGAAAGCCTGTTGTTTATGCAGCACATTCATCGCTTTGTGTATCAAAACCTGCACGATGAAATGCTGTTAACCACCAGCATGCCTTGTGGTATCAATGGCGACGACAGTATTCGTATTGCCGAATACGGCACCTCCAATATCGGCCAGATGAAACATGTCTACCGCAAAGGACTCTGGTATCGTTATGGACGGACCATGCAGGCGATTGCCGGTATCCATTTCAACTATTCCGTACCGGTCGCCTTATGGCCTTTGCTACACCAACAAAGCGGCTCTTTTGACAGCCTTGATCATTTCATTTCCGAAAGCTATTTCGGTTTGATTCGAAATTTTCAGCGCCAGGGCTGGCTTATTTTGTACCTGTTTGGCGCATCGCCCGCAATTTGCAAAAAATTCTTCAAAAGCCGTCCACACCTGATGGCGCAATTTGATGAATTTGATAGCTATACGCTGTACCATCCCTATGCTACCTCGTTACGCATGAGTGATATCGGCTATAAAAGCAAAAACCAGGAACAACTCAACATTGATTACAATTCACTCGATGGTTATGTCGAAACCTTAAGTACGGCTATCGAAACACCCTACCCGGAATACGAAAAAATTGGTGTGAAAGTCGATGGGGAATATCGTCAACTCAACGCCAATATTCTGCAAATTGAAAACGAGTTTTACAGCACCATCCGCCCTAAACAGATTGCCAATTCCGGCGAAAAACCTACCTTAGCCTTAAAGCGACGTGGCGTGCGTTATGTTGAAGTGCGCTCCCTAGACCTTGATTTATTCAATCCGATTGGCATCGATGCCGATAAATCACGCTTTCTCGAAGCCTTCCTGCTCCATTGTTTATTGCAAGACAGCCCTGATCAGCAACACGACGAATACGCACGAAACAACCGTAACCAGCTCAAAGTCGCCCATGAAGGCCGCAAACCCGGCTTAATGCTTGAACACGCCGAGGGCCAAATATCGTTACAAGACTGGGCGACAAAAATCCTGCAAAACATGCACCCTATTTGCGAAATTCTGGATCAGGACGAAAAAGGCCAACCCTATCAAGATGCCCTGACCCATTTTTTCACCTTGGTCAAAGACCCGGACTTAACCCCTTCGGCAAAAATGCTGGCCGAAATGCGCGAACAAGAAATCCCCTTTGGCCGCTATGGGCTGAATATTTCCGCTCAACATAACAAAAACTTCAAACAACAGCCTTTGCCTGAAGAGCGGCAGCACTATTTCAAAGAACTCGCGCGTATGTCGCATCTTAAACAAAAAGAAATCGAAAATAGCGACCACTTGAGTTTTGATGACTTTCTGGAACATTATTTTGCACAAACACTATGACTGACTTCGACCTGCCTCATTACCAAGCACAATTAAAAGACAAAAAACCAATGCCTATTTTAAAAGTCGCACTGGAAAATTTCGATAATATCGCCATCTCATTCAGCGGCGCAGAAGATGTCGTGTTAATTGATATGGCGTTAAAAATTCGCCGCGATATTCAGGTTTTCAGCCTGGATACCGGTCGCCTGCATCCTGAAACCTATCGTTTCATCGAAAAAGTCAGAACGCATTACAACATTGACATCGAACTGCTCAATCCAGATCCCGCCGAGCTCGAACCCTTTGTCAAACAAAAGGGCTTATTCAGCTTTTATGAAGATGGTCATCAGGAATGCTGCGGTATTCGCAAAGTATCCCCGTTAAAACGAAAACTGGCGCAACTCGATGCCTGGATAACCGGCCAACGCAAGGATCAAAGCCAGGATACCCGTAGCGATATTCCAGAAGTCCAATTAGACACTGCCTTTTCTAGCGAAGACAGGCCCTTGATAAAATTCAACCCTTTGCTCAACTGGCGCTCATCTCAGGTCTGGGATTATATTGAAGCCTGGCAAGTCCCTTATAACGAATTGCACCAGCACGGCTACATCAGTATCGGTTGCGAACCCTGTACTCGACCCGTACTCCCTAATCAACACGAACGCGCCGGCCGCTGGTGGTGGGAAGGTGAAAACAAAAAAGAATGCGGCCTGCATGCGGGGAATATTATTGATAAGAAAAAATAATAGCCGCTAACCGCTGACCAAGTGGTGTCTTTCTAAAAATACAGGCACTACTTTATCTCCCCGTTTTCTGCCGGTATCAAAGGTTTCAGAATTGCAAGGCGCAATGAATAAAATGCCCCCTATGTCAACATACCTGTCGCCTAGGAAATTTTAAATCAGGAGACAAAAATGAGCGTATTTAGCCAAGAATTTAAAGTACAATCAGTAGAAAAAGCATTATCCAGAAGACCAGAACAATCGCTAAAGCAAATTGCAGTTACTTTAGGTGTGGGTTACTCCACACTTCAAAAATGGATTCGGTTAGCTAAGAAAAATCAACTCGAAAAAACAGAGTCAAACATGTCAAAAGAAAAAAGCCCTCAAGATTGGAATACAGTAGAACGTTTTGAAGCCATTGTTCATTGTCATCATCTCACCGATGATCAGGCTAGCGCCTATTGTCGTGAACAAGGCATCTACTTACATCATCTAAATACCTGGAAAGCGGAATTTTTGTCAGAATCTAAATCAACAGAATCCGTATATAAACAGGCGCAAACAAAACTCAAACAAGAAAACAAGCGTTTGCATAAGGAGCTAAACCGCAAAGAGAAAGCGTTATCAGAAACAGCGGCTTTACTGGTGTTATCAAAAAGTGCCAAGCGATCTGGGGGAAAAGGCGGCCGATTAATCGCCTACTCAGATCGCCAACACTACAGCGCACTCATTGATGAAGCCGTTGACAATGGAGCGCGGCAGAAATTAGCCTGTGAACTGGTGGGTATATCAGCTCGAACCTATCAGCGTTGGAACCGGGGAGAAGGACTCTCAGAAGACCTACGACTGCACAATACAGCGCCTGTGCACAATCAATTATCCGAGGCCATCAAGCAAGAAATCATCACCGTGATTAATAAACCGGAATACAGCGCTTTAACGCCGCATCAAATCGTTCCGAGGTTATTGGATTTGGGCTGCTATCTCGCATCAGAATCAACCTTTTATCGTGTCATGAAAGCCCACAACCAGCTTAAGCACAGAGCTAAAGGAGCCGCAGGTCAGCATAATAAACCGCAGTCACTCAAAGCCACACAGGCCAATCAAATCTACTCGTGGGATATTACGTATTTATTAAGCCCCGTCAAAGGGCAGTATTTTTACCTCTACATGGTGATGGACATCTATAGTCGGAAAATCGTAGGCTGGCAAGTTCATGATGCCGAATCAAGCGCACACGCTGCTGATTTGATCGAAGATATCGCTCGCCGGGAAAACATCGACAAAAAGCAATTGGTGATACATTCTGACAACGGCAGTCCGATGAAAGGCGCAACATTAAGGGCCAAATTGGTCGATTTAGACATTGCCACGTCGTTCAGCAGACCTCGTGTCAGTAATGATAATCCTTATTCAGAATCGTTATTTAAAACAGTCAAATATCATCATACCTTTCCAGAAAACCCTTTTAAAACATTAAGCGAAGCCAGGAACTGGGTTGAAGCTTTCGTTTGTTGGTTCAACAATGAACATCAACACAGTGCGCTCAAGTTTGTAACACCCAACCAACGCCATAACGGCTTAGACAGCGCCGTACTCGAAAAAAGAAAACGAGTCATCGAGCAAGCAAAAAGAGACAATCCAGAGCGATGGAATGGACGACAAACACGAAATTTAACGCCCATTGGCCATGTTTATCTTAATCCGGATAAGGAAAATTTCAACACAACAGAATGTCAAGCAGCTTAATAAAATTCATTTCGTAAATTATTGCAAAAAATGCGACAGGTTGGTTGACATTTAGCGAATGACAGGCTTGGGTATGCCTGAAAGTTATTCTGTTTCATGAATAAAGACTGGAATTTAAGAAAAGAGTACGCTGTGGACTATTTATGCAACAAAGCCATAAGCAACCATTCATTTCAGGACGTTATTGAGGAATAATCACGTCTAGCGCAAGGCGCTTAAACGAGCTGAAATTAGTGATTTTCGCTGGCATGATTTACGATATACTCAGGCTGGCTAGTTGGCATGCTCAAACGAAACACCGCTTCATGTGTTGCAAGAGCTTAGCGGCTGGGCTGATCTGAAAAGGTTCTGAAGTATGCACATTTATCAGCCGACACTTGGCCGGGTATGCAGAAAACATAAATAAATTGTGATAAATTTACTACAGCCATAAAAAAAGGCTGTAACGGAAACCGCTACAGCCCTTATTTTATATGGCTCCCCCGGACGGGCTCGAACCGCCGACCTAGTGATTAACAGTCACCCGCTCTACCAACTGAGCTACAGGGGAATTGTCTGGTTGTCAACATGGCGCGCCCGGAGAGATTCGAACTCCCGACCGCTCGGTTCGTAGCCGAGTACTCTATCCAGCTGAGCTACGGGCGCCTTGTTGAGCCGTTTATTATCCTTTTTTAGCGATTTTATGTCAACTATTTTTTCCATAAAATAATGACTTTTCTAGTGGCGGAGAGTGAGGGATTCGAACCCTCGATGGGCGATAAAACCCATACTCCCTTAGCAGGGGAGCGCCTTCAGCCTCTCGGCCAACTCTCCTAAAACTGTTTATTCTTCAGAATTTGAAGAAGACTCTTCTTGTTCCTTTTTAATTCGTTCGTATATTTCTTCACGGTGTACCGAAATCTCTTTCGGTGCATTGACACCAATACGAACTTGATTACCCTTAACACCCAGAACGGTAACGGTTACGTCATCACCTATCATTAAGGTTTCTCCAACCCGTCGAGTTAAGATAAGCATAATATCTCCCTGCATCTATAAAATTACTGTTGACGAAAACGGCAACAGAGCCGCGTATTATACGTGTTTTTTTTATTAAAAAAAAGCTTTACGCCTGTTCTTTTTTATCTAAACCAAAAACACTGTGCAAAGAACGTACCGCCAGCTCCAAATATTTTTCATCTACAACCACAGAAATTTTAATTTCCGAGGTTGAAATCATTTGAATATTGATTCCTTCGTCCGCCAGTGTTTTAAACATGGTGCTGGCTATTCCAGCATGGGAGCGCATACCGACACCCACGATGGAAACTTTAACAATATTATCTGCGCCTGTCACCTGTCTTGCACCGGTTTCCTGACACACTTTTTTCAGTATTTCCAAGGCCCGCTGATAATCATTTCGATGTACGGTAAAAGTAAAATCGGTCGTGTCGTCATCGGCGATATTTTGAATAATCATATCGACTTCGATGTTTTGTTCCGCAATCGGCCCTAGTATTTTTGAGGCGACACCCGGCAAATCCGGCACTCCGGTTACCGTCAGTTTAGCTTCGTCCCGATTAAAGGCAATACCAGAGATTAGGGCTTTTTCCATTTGTGATTCCTCATAGGTAATAAGTGTGCCATTACCTTCTTTAAATGATGATAAAACTCTTAATGCGACATTATATTTGCCGGCAAATTCCACCGAACGAATTTGCAGGACTTTAGAACCGAGACTGGCCATCTCCAACATTTCTTCGAAGGTTATTTTATCGAGTCGGCGCGCCTTAGGCTCTATTCTTGGATCGGTGGTATAAACACCATCTACATCGGTATAGATATGACATTCATCGGCTTTCAAGGCCGCCGCTAAAGCGACGGCCGTGGTATCTGAGCCCCCCCGCCCTAAGGTGGTAATATTCCCTTTTTCATCGACACCTTGGAACCCTGCTACGACAACGACCCGACCTTGCTCCAGATCCTGACGAATTTTGTGATCATCGATGTCCTGAATACGCGCCTTGGTATGACTGCTATCGGTCAGGATTTTGACTTGACTGCCTGTATATGAGCAAGCATCGCAGCCAAGCGCATGCAATGCCATCGACAATAGCGACATGGTAACTTGTTCACCAGTTGACAGCAAAACATCCATTTCCCGCTCGCTGGGTTGGGCCTGCATTTCTTTGGCCAATGCAGTGAGACGATTGGTTTCGCCACTCATCGCCGAAACCACAACCACCAGTTGATGACCTTGGTCATGGGCTTTTTTGATTTTTTCGGCGACCGCTTTGATGCGCTCAACCGAACCCACCGAGGTTCCTCCAAATTTATAAACGTATAATGCCATTTTTTTATGCTTGTAATTGTTGCTGAACCCAGTCCGGGACATACTTTAGCGCATCTTCCAAAGCCGCTGGATTAGTACCGCCGGCTTGCGCCATATCAGGGCGTCCACCACCTTTTCCACCAACTTTTGTCGCCACTGCATTCACCAAGTCTCCCGCTTTGATTCGGTGGGTCTGGTCTTTGGTCACGCCCGCGATAAGTCCGACTTTATCACCATTGACGGTTGCCAAAACAATCGCCGCACTGCCCAGTTTGTTTTTAAGTTGATCCATCATCGCCCGCAAGGCCTTATTATCAACATCATCCAACTTGACAGCTAAAACCTTGATACCTTCCACATCAACCGCTTGTGCTGTCAATTCACCGCCAGCACTACTGGCCAACTTGGCTTTCAGGCGTTCGACCTCTTTTTCCAAAGTTCGGTTTTTATCCAGTAATTGGCGAGTCTTATCCAACACTTTTTCCGGGCTGCTTTTTAACATATGCGCAACCCCCATCAAGGCCTGTTCACGCGCACTCAACCAGCTTAAAGCGGCTTCTCCTGTAACGGCTTCAATTCGTCTGACACCTGAAGCCACCCCGGATTCACTAATAATTTTGAACAGACCGATATCGCCGGCCCGATTAACATGCGTACCGCCACATAATTCTGTCGAAAAATCACCAATCTTGAGCACCCGTACTTCATCGCCGTATTTTTCACCAAACAAAGCCATAGCACCGGCCTTAACTGCATCATCTTTGGCCATAATTTCGGCCTTGACTGGATTATTCAAACGAATCTGCTCATTGACGAGGCGTTCAACTTCAGCCAGTTCTTGCGCCGTCATCGGTTCAAAATGGGCAAAGTCGAAACGTAAGCGCTCTGCATTGACTAATGAGCCTTTCTGATTGACATGCTCGCCTAATACCTGCCGAAGCGCGGCATGTAATAAGTGAGTCGCCGAATGATTCAATTCAGTTGCCTTACGTTTTGCTTGATCGACACAAGGCTGGCAAGCGTCATTACAGGACAGATAACCTTGAATGACTTTGCCTTTATGCAAAAACAAGTCCGCCCCCTGTTTTTGAGTATCTTCCACCTCAAACACACCCGATGCCGTTTTAATAATCCCGCTATCACCGACCTGACCGCCTGATTCGGCATAAAAAGGCGTCTGATCTAGAATAACAATTCCTTCTTCCCCTTGCTCCAGATGGTCTACCGGCTCACCTTGCTTAAACAGAGCACTGATTGTGGCTTGATCTTCCAGTTTGTCATAGCCGGTGAACTCTGTCTGGCTGTCATGAACAATATCCTGATCATAATCGGCGTTGAAACGTCCTCCCGCACGAGCGCGATCACGCTGTTTAGCCATTTCCACTTCAAAGCCCGCATGGTCGACACTCAACCCCTGTTCACGAGCATAATCGGCCGTCAGATCGACTGGAAAACCATAGGTGTCGTACAACAGGAACACCACATCGCCAGGAATAACCCGACCATCGAGCTTTTCCACACAGGACTCCAACACTTTCATGCCTTGCTCCAGCGTTTCAGCAAAGCGCTCTTCTTCTTTTTTCAATACCCGTTCGACTTGGCTCTGAGCCTGCTTGAGTTCAGGATAGGCATCACCCATTTCGTCGACCAAGGGCTTGACGAGCTTATAAAAGAAGGTCTCATGAATGCCTAGGCGATAGCCGTGCCGAATCGCTCGACGAATGATGCGTCTCAACACATAGCCACGCCCTTCATTTGAAGGCAAAACGCCATCGGTGATCAAAAAAGAACAGGAGCGGATATGGTCGGCAATAACACGCAATGAGCTGTTTTCCAAATCATCCACCGCCGCTAATTGCGCCGCATGTTTCAGAATATTCTGGAATAAATCGATCTCATAATTGCTGTGTACGCCCTGGACAACAGCGGCAATCCGCTCCAGCCCCATGCCGGTATCGACAGACGGCGCCGGCAGTGGATTCAGGTTACCCTCTTTATCCCGGTCATACTGCATAAATACCAAATTCCAGATTTCGATATAGCGGTCACCTTCTTCATCCGGACTGCCTGGCGGCCCGCCGGCCACATCTTCGCCATGATCGTAAAAGATTTCACTACACGGTCCGCAAGGCCCGACATCGCCCATCGACCAGAAATTATCTTTGGCACCAATCCGGGAAAAGCGTTTAGGATCAATACCGATATCATCCAACCAGATAGCTTCGGCTTCAGAATCTTCTTTGAAGACAGTTACCCAAAGTTTTTCAGGTGGAATTTCTAGTACTTGCGTCAGAAAATCCCAAGCATAGTGAATTGCTTCTTTTTTGAAATAATCGCCAAAACTGAAATTGCCAAGCATTTCAAAAAAAGTATGATGACGAGCGGTATAACCGACATTTTCCAGGTCATTATGCTTGCCGCCCGCCCGCACACAGCGCTGGCTAGAAACAGCCCGTTTGTAAGGTCGTGTTTCCCGGCCTAAAAAGATATCTTTAAACTGCACCATTCCAGCATTGGTAAACAATAAGGTCGGATCATTACCCGGCACCAGCGAGCTGGAGGGCACGACCTCATGATCGTGTTGCTTGAAGTAATCTAAAAAGGCCTGACGCAATGCGGCGCTGCTCATTTTTTTCATAGACTCGTCGTTCCTAACGCTCAATTTTAATCTTCAAATGTTGTGATAATTGTTTGATCAAGTCTGCACTAAATCCACGCTGTTGTAAAAACCGATAACGCTTGGACCAGTCTGCCAACGTTATCGATGTTGACTGTGGATATTTATTCAGATAAACCTGTTCGATCACATCCAGCCAGGTCATGGCCATATCATCTAGCAGCTTGTCCAAATCAAGCGCAGCAGCCCCTTTTTGCTGTAATTCGTAACAAATTCTTACTGGGCCATAGCCTTTTCGAATACGTTGCCGAGCAAAACTCTCAGAAAACCGCTCATTGCTCTGCCAATTTTCTTGAGCCAGTTCGTCGATGACTATTTTCGCTTGCTCTGTGTCCAAGCCTCGCTGCTTCAGTTTGGTCAGCAGCTCTTTTTGGCTATGTTCACGCCGCGCCAATAATCTCAAACAAACTTCTTTAATCGTTTGCCTGGACTGCTCCACAATTATTCAGTCGCTTTATCATCGTCTTGTAGCGCTTCCGCTTCAGTGTCGCTGTTACCAAACACTTCGGCCCGAATAGCATCTTCAACAGCTTTCGCTTTGTCCGGGTTATCTTTGAAAAATTGCTTGGCATTATCTTTGCCTTGGCCAATTTTCTGATCCCCATAACTGTACCAAGCGCCTGATTTTTGGATAAATCCGTATTTAACCCCTAAATCGACCAATTCACCATAAAACGAGATCCCTTCGCCATATAGAATTTCGAACTCAGCTTGCTTAAAAGGCGGCGCGACTTTATTTTTAACCACTTTTACCCGGGTTTCATTGCCGATCACCTCGTCACCTTTTTTGATGGCTCCAGTTCGCCGGATATCAAGCCGTACCGAGGCATAAAATTTTAAAGCATTTCCCCCAGTCGTCGTTTCCGGATTACCAAACATAACACCGATTTTCATCCGCAGCTGATTGATAAAAATAACCAGCGTATTGGAGCGCTTGATGTTGGCCGTTAATTTACGCAAGGCTTGTGACATCAAACGTGCCTGCAGCCCCATATGCGAATCACCCATATCGCCTTCAATCTCGGCCTTAGGCGTTAATGCGGCAACAGAGTCGACGACGACAATATCGACCGCACCGGAGCGCACCAGCATATCGGTAATTTCCAACGCCTGCTCACCGGTATCCGGTTGCGAGACCAACAAGTCTTCAACCTTCACCCCGATTTTTTCGGCATAAGATGGATCCAGCGCATGCTCTGCATCGACAAAAGCGGCCGTCCCGCCCAATTTTTGCATCTGGGCTATGGTTTCCAGTGTCAATGTCGTTTTACCCGATGACTCAGGCCCATAAATTTCAACAACCCGACCTCGCGGGAGTCCACCGCAGCCCAAGGCAATATCGAGCGCCAGAGATCCCGTAGATACGACCTCTATATCGCGACTTGCCCCAACATCGCCCAACCGCATCACCGAGCCTTTTCCAAACTGCTTGTCAATCTGCATCAGCGCGGCGCTCAACGCTTTTTTCTTGTTTTCATCCATAGTTATTTGCCTGAGTTCGTGTAAAACACTTAAATCTCAAATGAGCTAAGAAGCCGCCTCCGGCTTCTTAGCTCATTTGTAACCGCTTATTATCACATAGAGCTGTCACTTGAAACAGTCCTACATGAATAAATTTTAGGGTTTTTCTACCTTATAAATTCAGATATGATGGGTAGCTATCATTTAACAAGGCTAATCAACACAATGACTAAAAAAGGCTTGCAAAAACAGGTTCCTTATCTTTCAAGTCTTAGTTCCGATATTCCCGCAGGGCTTGTTGTTTTCCTCGTTGCGCTACCGTTATGTTTAGGCATCGCACTAGCCTCCGGCGCACCTTTATTTTCCGGCCTGATTGCCGGCATCATCGGTGGCACCATCGTCGCCGTTGTCAGTGGCTCACATGTGGGTGTCAGCGGACCGGCCGCCGGCTTAACCGTGATTGTATTCAATGCGATTCAGGAGCTTGGCTTCGAAAGTTTTTTATTAGCTGTTGTTTTAGCCGGCTGTATTCAATTTATCATGGGGCATTTGAAAGCCGGGATTATCGGCTATTATTTCCCCTCCGCTGTGATCAGCGGTATGCTCGCAGGTATTGGCATCATCATTTTTTTAAAACAAATTCCACATGCGTTTGGTTATGATGCCGATTATGAAGGTGACTTATCTTTTGTTCAAAATGATGATTTCACCACGCTGTCCGAGCTTAAGAATATGCTAGATTTTTTATCGCCGGGAGCGATCAGTATCAGCCTGTTAAGCTTGTTTATTCTTCTGTTATGGGAGAGTAAACCATTTAAACGCTTATCTGTCCCACACTGGCTTCATGGCGGCGTTATTGCTGTTCTCGCGTCAATTTTTCTCAACGAAGGCTTTAAGATATGGCAGCCTGACTGGGCCTTGTCATCACAACATTTAGTCAATATTCCGGCTATCTCCAGCCCCGCTGAACTGAAAACACTTCTCGTTTTCCCCGATTTTAGTCAACTGAATAATTTCATCATTTACAAGACAGCCCTTATCCTGGCGCTGGTTGCTAGCATCGAGACCTTACTCAGTGCCGAAGCCATCGACAAGCTTGACCCTTATAAGCGTGTTACGCCCAATAATCGAGAATTAAAAGCGCAAGGGATTGGCAATATCTGCTCTGGTTTACTCGGTGGCTTACCGATCACCCAAGTCATTATCCGCAGCTCAACCAATGTTCAAGCTGGGGCTAAAACCAAAATCGCAGCGATAACCCATGGTGTTATCTTGTTGCTTAGTACGTTATTTATTCCAGAACTGCTCAATAAAATTCCCCTCGCCTCACTCGCTGCAATTTTATTAGTGGTGGGCTATAAACTGGCGACGCCGAATTTATTTGTAAAAATGTATAACGTCGGCCCCTATCATTTCATCCCGTTTATCGCCACGGTGTCAGGTCTTCTGCTGACTAACCTGCTGATGGGGATTGCCATTGGCCTGGCTTTTGCCATTTTCTTCATTTTGCTGGAAAATCAAAAAGTCGGCTTTTATTTACATGAACATCATAAGGCCAATAAAACAATCATCACGCTCTCTGAAAATGTATCCTTTTTAAATAAAGCCAATCTCTTACATCATCTGGACAGACTGCCAAACCGCTCAACCGTTGTCATTGATGCAACCTATGCTAAATATATCGATTACGATATTTACGAGATCATTCAAAACTTCAAAGCCGAAGCTAAACGAAAAAATATTAAACTGATTATTCAGAACCTGCGTGGCTATGGCATACTGCCTCCCATAGAGCCGGCCAAGCCCGCCACCAAAGAATTACAGGCGTCATTAACACCAGATCAAGTGCTTAACATCCTAAAACAAGGCAACGAACGCTTTGTCAACAATCTGAAAACACATGACAATTTACTCCAGCGCATCAATGAAACCGTCTCCGGCCAATACCCTCTGGCTATTATTTTAAGCTGCATCGATTCGCGTACCACAGCTGAATTGATTTTTGACCAAAGCCTCGGCGATATTTTCAGTGTTCGTATTGCCGGTAATATAGTCAATGATGACATATTGGGGAGCATGGAATTTGCCTGCAAACTTGCAGGTGCCAAGCTCATTGTTGTGTTGGGACACACCCGTTGTGGCGCCATAAAAGGTGCTTGTTCGGGCGCTAAACTAGATCATTTGACGGGCTTATTACAAAAAATAAAGCCTGCAATCGAGGAAATCGAATTTGAATATCGACAAGCTGTGACATTGAACAACATGTCCTTAGTGGAAAAGGTTTCCAGCCGTAATGTCGAACTCATGGTGAAACAAATTCGTACACAAAGCCCATTACTCAATAAAATGAAAGAAAACGGCGAAATTGATATTGTTGGCGGCGTTTACAATATTGAAACAGGCAGGGTGCATTTTCAGCTCTAAACTCTTTTAACGATAACGCATAATTGAGGTAAGAACCGCACGGCTTTTAAGCACTTTCCCGGCTAGCAGATCATCGATAACTTCACGCATCAAGGCCTTGGCTTCCTGCAACTTCAGGCTATCTAATGCTTCTCTCCGATATAACGCCAATAAAGTTGCGCCGCTCACCCGCCCATTTGTATCGGCGACAAAGCCCTCGCCTTCAACAAAACGATACCGCATATCGGCTTTTATCGAGGCGCTATGCTTGTCCTGATCCAACGAGACACCGTAACCAGCACAGCGCAGCAAATCCAGTTCAAAATAACGCAGCACCGATGCCACATTTTCAGCCGATTGCAAATCGGCAAGACAGCGCCGATAAAGTCTGAAAACATCAGGATTTGGGTCATAGGGATGCAAAAAACAATGCACCAGCTCATTGACATAGAAACCGCAATACAGCGCCATGCCTGACAATGAGAAGTCAGTCGATAATTCAGCCTGAAGCAAAGGCTTTAGCGTTGACTGTCCGCGCCAGGACAACTCAAGTTGGACGAAGGGTTGTAAAATGGCGGCTAATGTTGTTTTTTTATGCCGGATGCCTTTAGCGACAAGCGACACAACGCCTTCGTTTTCGGTCAGCACATCCACAATCAGACTGGTTTCACGGTAGTTTTTGCGTTGTAACACAAATGCGGGCTGCCGCAATACAGTCGTCCGGCTCACGGTCAGGAATCACTGAACCCTAAGCTTTGCAAAGAGCGTTCGTTATTTGACCAGCCTTTTTTGACCTTGACCCAAAGTTGCAAAAAAACCTTCTGCCCCAATAATAATTCAATATCGCGGCGTGCATCCATGCCCACTTTTTTAAGCATTTCACCTTGCTTGCCAATGACGATATTTTTCTGACTGCTGCGCTCCACCCAGATAACGGCATAAATTTTAGTGATATTTGGCAGTGCCTCAAAGCGCTCGATCTCGACTGTAAGCGCATAAGGTAATTCATCGCCCAATCGCCGGGTCAATTTCTCGCGAATAATTTCCGCCGTCAAAAAGCGTTCGGGACGATCGGTAATCTGGTCTTCCGGGTAAATCAGCCCGCCTTCGGGCAATACGTTATAAATACACGTTTGTAATTCATCGAGATTGGTTTTCTTCAAGGCAGAAATCGGTACAATTTCAGCAAAAGGGTAGCGATCTTGCGCCTCGGCCAGAAAAGCCAACATAGCTTCTTTGTCCTCGACCCTGTCAATCTTGTTAATCACCAGAATAACCGGCAGATTGGCACGTTCAAGTTTTTTGAAAATAACATCGTCATAAGGCTGAAAATTCAGCCCATCGATCAGCCAAACCACGACATCGACGCCCAGCAAGGTGGTGTCGGCGGTTTTATTCAAATACCGATTCAGGGCTTTTTTTTCGTCCCGGTGCATTCCCGGGGTATCCATAAAGACAATCTGGCCGTGTTCGGTGGTATGAATACCTAAGATTCGATGCCGCGTCGTTTGTGGTTTACGCGACGTAATACTGATCTTTTGACCGACAATATGATTCATCAGCGTGGATTTACCCACATTCGGCCGTCCGACCAAGGCAACATAGCCACTTTTCACGATACGTTTCCTTCCAGTTTTTGCAACATTTTTTCAGCGGCGGCTTGTTCGGCTTTTTTGCGCGAAGCGCCACTCGCTTCCGTTGTTTCATGGTGAACGGGAACCACGCATTTAACAGTAAAGGTCTGCTGATGCGCCGCACCCGCCTGATTGACCAATTCATACACAGGCAGACTTTTTTGCCGAGCCTGCATCATTTCCTGAAGCCTGGTTTTAGGGTCTTTATTCCAATTACCGACATCTAATGCCGCCAGTTTTTCTTTAAATAATCCCAGGATGAATTGTTGGCATGCGGCAACACCTTGGTCAAGCAAAATCGCTCCCATGATAGCTTCCATCGCATCGGACAATATCGAGTCCCGCCGAAATCCGCCGCTTTTCAATTCGCCAGCGCCCAGGATCAGATAATCGCCAATATTATGCTGTCGCGCCAACTCAGCCAACGATGCCTGATTCACCAGACTCGCCCGCAAGCGACTTAAAACCCCCTCTTCCGAGGCTGGAAATTTCTCAAACAAGGCTTGCGCAATGACAAAGCCCAATACTGAATCACCCAGAAACTCCAGGCGTTCGTTGTTTTTTGCGCCCATACTGCGATGTGTCAGCGCCATTTTGAACAATTCGGGCCGCTTGAACTGCAAGCCCAGTTTTTTCGCTAGTTGCTCAGGTTTTCTGATCACTCGCCACCTTTTTCAAAAGAATCATCAAATTCGACCAAAACGCTTAAATTTCCCACAATAGGTTGCACCACTTCATACGCAATTCTGACTTTGACATAGCCAGGCCGTTTGACAATTTCAACATCATCCATGGTCACATCCTCCACATAATTTAAATTAAACCGCTTCAGCAATGTCATTTCAATCTCTCGCCGGCTCATCCTGGTGATTTCAGGCATTTCTTTCAACGCCTCGACCGCATTGGCAACATTGTTATGATTCATGTAAATAGGTGCAATTTTCAACACCAACAACACCACCGAACCAATAAAAACCAGAATAAAAACAATAGAAATCAGCGTGAGTCCTTTTTGTTTTTGCATTGCATTGTTCATAACAAGACCTTTTTTAGAGTCAATCAGGAAACATATATCACAAGGATAGACTATTTCAGAACAGTGCCAATACGCTCAAATGCAATACCTTTATTTTCCAAATCCCAATTCATCCAGATAAAAAAGGCCCGACCCACCAAGTTTTGTTCTGGCACAAAGCCCCAGTAACGACTGTCATTACTGTTATCCCGGTTATCACCCATCACAAAATAATGCCCTGCCGGGACCTGAAAAACACCTTCAACCGTAGGCGCCCCGCGCATGATCAAAATTTCATGCTCCAACCCTATCAAATCCTCCAGCAATAATTCAGCACCGGTCATATTGCGCCCTTGCCCGACCCCTTGATAACGGCCTAGCGAGGTCTGCTTAGCTAGTTTGCCATTGACATAGACCTTTTTGTTGTAATAGGCAATTTTATCGCCGGGTAACCCGACGACACGCTTGATGTAATCGACTTTAGGGTTCTTCGGAAAACGAAATACGACAATATCGCCCCGCTCAGGCTCACCAACTTCGATGATTTTTTTATTGATGACAGGTAAACGGATGCCATAGGCATATTTATTGACCAGAATAAAATCCCCGACCAGCAAAGTCGGCATCATCGAGCCGGATGGAATGCGAAAGGGTTCGACCAAAAAAGAACGCAACAATAAAACGATCAGAACGATCGGAAAAAAAGACCGCGCATATTCAACCAGCAAGGGTTCTTTTTCTTCCAAAAAAACCTGCCCGCTCGCTTTCAGATAGATTAAATAACCACCCCAAACAATGCCTGTTACGACGGTTGCGACAAGCAGAAAAAATGAAAAATCATAATCCATGTATATTCCTTTTAAGTGGGTTGAATCAGTCTTTTTTAACTTGCAAAACGGCCAGAAAGGCTTCTTGGGGAATCTCGATACTGCCGACTTGTTTCATGCGCTTTTTACCGGCTTTTTGTTTTTCGAGCAGTTTTTTCTTGCGCGAAATATCGCCGCCATAGCATTTCGCCGTAACGTTTTTGCGCATCGCCTTAACGGTTGAGCGCGCAATAATTTTAGAGCCAATCGCCGCCTGAATCGCCACCTCATACATTTGTCTTGGAATCAGGTCTTTCATCTTTTCAACCAATTCGCGGCCACGGCTCTGGCTCAAGTCACGGTGTACGATAATCGACAGGGCATCGACTTTATCGCCATTGATCAACACATCCAGCTTGACCAACGGTGACGGGTCAAAGCGCACAAATTCATATTCAAATGATGCATAACCCCGACTCACCGATTTCAGTCGATCAAAAAAGTCCAGCACCACCTCACTCATTGGCAGTTCGTAATTTAAAGATACTTGGGTCGCGGTATATTGCATATTTTTTTGTACCCCGCGCTTTTCAATACACAAACTGATAACATTACCCAGAAATTCCTGTGGCACCAGGATATTGGCCAGAATAATCGGCTCGCGAATCTCGGTGATTGACCCTGCATCCGGCAGTTTGGCAGGATTGTCCACCATAATCACTTCGCCCGAATGCAACTCAACCTCGTAAATAACCGTCGGCGCGGTCGTAATCAGATCGATATTGTATTCACGCTCTAAGCGCTCCTGCACAATTTCCATATGCAGCATGCCCAAAAAGCCACAGCGAAAGCCAAACCCTAAGGCCTGCGAGGTTTCCGGCTCAAAATTCAGCGCCGCATCATTTAAGCGTAATTTATCCAATGCTTCCCGCATATTGCCATAATCGTCGGAACTGACTGGATACAATCCGGCAAATACCCGCGGCTGAACTTTTTCAAACCCCGGCAACTGCTCTTTTGCGGGACGATCAGTCGCCGTTATTGTATCGCCGACCGGGGCACCAAAAATATCTTTGATGCCGGCCACAATAAAACCGACTTCCCCGGTACTCAAGCTCTCTTTCTCCAGTTGTTTAGGCGTATAAACACCTAGTTTTTCTACCTGGAAAGATTTGCCGGTGGACATCACCGTGATCTTCTGTTTTTTGCGCAAAGAGCCATTGACAATCCGTACCAACGACACCACACCTAAATAATTATCAAACCAGGAGTCAATAATTAATGCCTGCAATGGCTCATCTTCCTTACCACTCGGTGGCGGTACTTTTTCCACCAATTGCTGCAACACCGATTCGACACCAATACCCGTCTTGGCACTGATTTTTAACGCTTCATCGGCCGGAATCCCGATGACATCCTCAATTTCGGCCATGACTTTCTCAGGTTCGGCCGAAGGCAAATCGATTTTGTTCAATACCGGCACAACCTCCAGGCCCTGCTCAATCGCGGTATAGCAATTTGCCACACTCTGCGCCTCCACGCCTTGAGCCGCATCGACAACCAATAACGCGCCCTCACACGCGGCCAGCGACCTTGATACTTCGTAGGAGAAATCAACATGTCCCGGCGTATCGATAAAATTTAACTGATAAACCTGACCATCTTTGGCCTTGTAATGCAGCGTCACACTCTGAGCTTTAATGGTGATACCGCGTTCACGCTCTAAATCCATAGAATCGAGCACTTGCGCTTCCATTTCACGCTCGGCCAGTCCTCCGCATATTTGAATAAAACGGTCGGCCAATGTTGATTTACCGTGATCGATATGAGCAATAATAGAAAAATTTCGAATATATTTTTGATCCACTTGGAATCCGTAAGTCGGTTTGTAAATTAACAAGAAACGCCCGCCACAGAAACTGTATCCGGCATCAAAACTGATTGATTATAACAGAATCAACACACATTGACTCGACAAAGAAAATGCCATGTTTTATGCCCTTACTTTTAGAAGGTTTTTGCATATAATACGAGAACTCTTATCTTAAAAAAATAAATGCTATGGCCAATATACAGACCTTTTTTGACGATCACGTTGCAACAATCCAAGCCAACAGCACATTCAAAAAAATCATGGCGCTGCCAACAGCACAGCGCTGGGCGAGCTTCATCGGCTTATTTTTAGTCAGCCAAATCATTATTTTCGGCAGTTTGTATTTGCTTTTTGGAAAAATCGTTGTCATTGGCTTTTTCGCCAGCATCATGGCCGGTATGGCAACCGGCATTGGCGCGCTACCCGCTTTATTTCTCACGCAGATTTCTGACCGTCTGTTTAACAGCTTATTAGGTATGGCGGCTGGCGTCATGTTGGCGGCAACAGCATTTTCCCTGATTCTCCCCGGCATTGAGTTTGGCAATCAGCTCTCTGCTGACACCGGCATCTGGATGGTCTCGGCCGGCATGATTATCGGCGCGTTATTTTTACATTTTGCTGATGAAAAACTCCCCCATTTGCATTTTGACTCGGTTTCCGACACTCATGTTGAAACCCTGCAAAAACTTTCCTTGTTTATCGTCGCCATCACGATTCATAACTTCCCGGAAGGTATGTCGGTGGGCGTCAGCTTTGGCACGGGTGACACTAAAAACGGTATGATTTTAGCGATCGCCATCGGCTTACAGAACATACCAGAAGGCCTTGCAGTGGCCTTACCCTTAGTTGGGCTTGGTGTCAATCGCTGGAAAGCTGTCGCCATTGCCACACTTACCGGTCTGGTCGAGCCTATTGGCGGCCTTTTGGGTATCACTATGGTCACAGCCTTTTCATCAATCCTTCCGCTAGCCATGGGTTTTGCAGCAGGCGCTATGTTATTTGTGATCAGCGAAGAAATTATTCCAGAAACACATGCTAAAGGCCGCTCCCGAATTGCAACCTTTATGTTGATGTTTGGCTTTATCGTCATGATGGCCATGGAACAATTTCTCGGCTAACCTAACCCTTCAATTGACTCATGGATTATCTGTCCTCATTGTTCGATTATTTTAATTCAACTGATTTTGCCCGCCTGTCGGCCACTACATTGTCCAGCTTCATTTTGATCGTAGCGGCCGAAATGGGTGATAAAAGCCAACTCGTCTGCATGACGCTGGCCTCAAAGCATCGCGGCCTACCGGTTATCTTAGGCGCAATCACGGCTTTTGCTTTGCTTAACACATTAGCAGTCGTTTTCGGTGCCGCCTTAGCTAACTGGATTCCAGCCTATCTTGTGGCCAGCGCCGTTGCGATATTATTTGCCCTGTTCGGCCTGTTTTCGCTGTTTGGTCATGAGGAGGATGACGATGAGGAAATTGTTGAGAAAAAAGGCCATGGTATTTTTTTGACGACTTTTTTAATGATTACCTTGGCCGAATTTGGCGATAAAACACAACTTGCCGTTGTTGCCTTTAGCAGTACAGCCAACATTTACGCCGTCTGGCTAGGCGCAACGCTGGCTTTAAGCTTGACATCAGCGCTTGGCGTGTTAGCTGGCCGCACCATTCTGCAACGTTTCTCTATGGCTTTATTGCATAAAATCAGCGGCGTTATTTTCCTAATTCTAGCCGGCTTTGCCGCCTATAAAGCCTGGTTTACTCTGCCACCGGCATTGCTACAGAAGGCGTTAGGCTAACAGTGTCGGGCGAAATACGTAACGCTAATTGCCCTTGCAGCAACCCTTCCAATTCCTTGCCCACCATACTGTAACGCCAGCCGTGCAAAACCGGCGTTTCCGGATCGCCGTCCAACAAGCGCTCCAAGTCCTTTCGTCCAGCCAAAATCACCGGATTCAATGCATTTTCTTCGCTACGAATCCTAACAACGGCGGTCAACACGTCTAAAACCGCTTCTTGTCGAGCGCCTTTCTTCCCAGGCCGCCCTTTTTCATTAAGCGGCGTCGGTGCGCGCTCCCGGCCTTGTTTGACCAAGTCACATAACACCTTGCCGTGGCGCCTGATAAGCCCATCATTGATCTGCCTTATTTTGGCCAATTCCGCCACAGTGACAGGCTGCAATTTTGCCAACTCAAACAATATATCATCGCGCATCAGCCAATTGCGGGGTCGATTGCTTTGCTGGGCCGTCATTTCTCGCCACTGCGCCAATAATTGCACGATGGATAGCTGGCGCCCGGTTAATTTGTTTTTGCCCCGGATTCTAAGCCAGGCTTGCTCAGGATCAATTTGATACAAGGCTGGGTCTGTCAATATTTCAAAATCCTGTTTCAACCAGTCCAGACGCCCTAATTTTTCCAGCTGCGCGGTCATTTTTTGGTAAATTTTGCAAAGATAAATGACATCATCAGCGGCATACTGAATTTGATCCTGGTTTAATGGCCGTTCACTCCAGTCGGTTCGGGTATGCGCTTTACTCAAATTCACATTTAGAAAACTCGATACCAGCATCGCATACCCTGGGTTTTCTTGAAAACCCAGCAACGGTGCAGCAATTTGGGTGTCAAAAACCGGCGCCATTACGCGACCGGTTATTTGATAAAAAATCTCCAGATCCTGACGGCACGCATGCAAAACTTTTGTGATATTTTCATCATACAAGACCTCAAACAAAGGCGTCAGGTCCCGTAAAACCAATGGGTCAACGCAAGCCACCCATTCAGGCGTTGCAATTTGCAACAGACAAAATTTGGGATAATAGGTTTTCTCACGCAGAAATTCGGTATCCAGCGCAATCCAGCTTTCATTTTTAATGCTCTGACAAAGTTCTGCCAGTTTTTCAGGGGTGTCAATGTATTGAATTATCATAATGCCTATAACTTTAGCATCAAAACAGACTATAGCCAGCACTGTTGGTAAAAATTTGAGCAAACACTTCGCATCTAGAGTCGGCATATCCGTGCTTCCGATTCTTCGCCCACCACAACTTAGCCATCAGATTATCTATCCCACTTTCATAAGCGATCATTAACAACGGTTCAGTTTTCTGAAATTTCAAGCCCTTAGCCAAAAAACTAAAGCGATTCTCCATTGTTCCGTTGTCATTTCTTTGTCATTTAAAGTTGACTTTTTTCCCAAAATCATTCAATTTACGCATCTGGAAAGGCGGTAACCGCTTGATTCAGGTTAAGCTTAAACTGAAAAAAGTAAAAGCCATCCAACAAAGCTTTAAAACTAATATTAGTCTTAATAACATGAAATCGTATTCTGGCGCGTAACAGGATACCAGGAGGAAACATATGAAGAAGCCTGTAAAAAACTGGCTGCTTGCTTCGACTGTAGCTACTTTACTTGCTGCACCTACCCTTTCAAGCGCTAACAGCGGCGTTGAAAAACTGACCCAAAACCCGGCTAACTGGGCCACTGCATTAGGTAACTATGCAGGTACCCGGTATAGCAAGCTGGATCAAATCAACACTAAAAACGTAAAATATCTGCAACCTGCATGGTCTTTCTCAACAGGTGTTTTACGTGGCCATGAAGGTGGCCCATTGTTTATCAATGGCATTTTATACATTCATACACCTTTTCCTAATACGGTTTATGCGATTGACCCCAAAACACAATCCGTCATTTGGGAATTCACACCACAAATGGATGCAGATGTCACCATCCCTGTGATGTGTTGTGACACCGTCAACCGTGGTTTGGCTTATGGCGATGGAAAAATTTTCCTACAACAGTCTGACACTGTTCTGACTGCACTGGATGCTAAAACCGGTAAACGCGTATGGAGCGTTCAAAACGGCGACCCTAAACTGGGCATGACCAACACTAATGCACCATTAGTCGTTAAAGATATGGTTCTGACGGGTATCGCCGGTGGTGAATTCGGTGTTCGGGGTTTCCTTGCAGCCTATGACATTCGCACTGGTGAACTGCGCTGGAAAGGTTACAGCATGGGGCCTGATTCAGATACTTTGATCAACCCTAACAAAACCACAACCTGGAAAGATGGCAAAGTTCAAAAAGTGGGTAAAGATTCCAGCTTGAAAACCTGGAAAGGCGACCAATGGAAAATTGGCGGTGGCACCACTTGGGGCTGGTACAGCTATGATCCAGATCTGAACTTGGTGTATTACGGTTCAGGTAACCCTTCTACTTGGAACCCGGTACAACGTCCAGGTGATAACAAATGGTCTATGTCTTTGTGGGCACGTGATGCCGACACCGGTGAAGTCAAATGGGTTTACCAAATGACGCCACATGATGAGTGGGATTTCGATGGTATCAACGAAACCGTTCTGGTTGACCAAAAAATCAACGGCAAAATGCGCAAAACTATCGTGCATTTCGACCGTAACGGTTTTGGCTATACTTTAGACCGCGTTACCGGTGAATTGTTAGTCGCTGAAAAATTCGACAAAACAGTCAACTGGGCAAGCCACGTCGATATGAAAACTGGCCGTCCACAAGTTGTTGATCGTTATTCCACCGAATTCCACGGTGAAGACGAAAACACTACCGACATTTGTCCTGCGGCACTGGGTGCTAAAAACCAGCAACCTGTTTCTTACTCACCACAAACAGGTTACTTCTACATTTCAGGCAACCACCTGTGCATGAACTATGAACCTTTTGAAGTTTCATACACAGCGGGTCAGCCTTATGTAGGTGCAACCTTGACCATGCGTCCTGCGCAAGGTGACGTATTGACTGGAAAACCTGATGGTTCTCATAACCTCGGTCAATTCACCGCATGGGATGCCACAACAGGTAAAATCGTTTGGTCAAATAAAGAACCATTCTCTGTCTGGTCTGGTTCTGTTGCAACTGCTGGCGGCGTCGTTTTCTATGGCACCCTGGAAGGTTACTTGAAAGCGGTTGATGCGAAAACAGGCAAAGAACTGTATCGCTTCAAAACGCCTTCAGGTATTATCGGCAACGTCAATACTTGGGAATACAACGGTAAACAATACGTTGGCGTCTTGTCTGGTATTGGTGGCTGGGCCGGTATCGGTATCGCTGCGGGCCTAGATACTGGTGAAGAGTCTTCTAACTCTGAAGGCTTGGGCGCCGTAGGTGCATACAGAAGCTTAAGCTCTTTCACAAAATTGGGCGGTACACTGACTGTATTTGCACTGCCTGATAATAAATAAGTTTCAACTTATTTAAAAGAGCAAACAAGGCCTTGGCTGTTCTCAGTCAAGGCCTTTCTTTTTGAGGTACAAAAAAATCTTGAGCAAAGCAGTCTTCTCGGATTTAGTGCGCATCGAACTTTTTATTTAGCTTGTCTGTCAGTTAATGGTATCGTTACCCTTATCATTAACTTTTATTCATTCTTTAAATATGTTTCGAACACAACTATTTTTCTTATTTCTGTTTATTTATAGTTTTTCGGTGAATGCTGCGGAAAAATTCCGTGTCTGCGCCGACCCGCTCAATCCGCCCTACTCGACCAAAGAACAAACCGGGTATGAAAACAAGATTGCACAATTGTTTGCCGAGCAACTCGGTCAGGAACTGGAATATTACTGGTTTCCACAACGAATCGGCTTTATTCGTAACACACTAAAATCCGAAATTGAAGGAACCGACCAATTTAAATGTGATGTTGTCATGGGTGTTCCGGCCGGATTTGATTTTGCTAAGACGACTAAACCCTATTTCCATTCAACTTATACGCTAGTCATTGCCAAAGGACGCGGTTGGGATCACATCACCTCGCCTGAACAACTGGCCGATCAACCACTGCAAAAAATTGAAAGCATGAAAATCGCCATGTTTGACCGAGGCCCTGGGACAGCCTGGCTACAAAAAATAGGTTTACTGGACCAAGGCATTCCCTATCAGAGTATGACGGGTGACGATGAGAACAATGTCGCCATGCAAATTGAAAAAGACCTGAGAGCTGGAAAAATCGATATGGTAATTTTGTGGGGTCCGTTATCCGGTTATATCACATCTAAGAGCCCGGAAGGCAGCTATATTGTCCTGCCTATGCAATCAACACCGGATATAAAATTTGATTTTTCAATGAGTATGGCGGTTCGTTATGGTGATAACGACAGAAAAGCCATGTTAGAACGCCTCATCGACAAAAATTCAGAGGAAATCATTCAAATTATCGAAAGCTACCATATTCCGGTATTACCCATCCCCAAACAATCGCGCCGACATGATGACGATTGAAGCTTGAAGCATTTTGTAGCACCGCTTATGCCCAACCATAGTCGGTGCTACAAATTCCTGCCAAATAACCCAATCAGATGCTTTAACCGCCCGGCATATTCATCGGTCAGTTGATCCCAGGAAAAGCGCCAACGCCAGTTACCCTCTATCGTCCCTGGAATATTCATTCTACAATCAGAGTCTAGGCATAAAATATCCTGCATCGGAATCACAGCCAGGCTCGACACAGATGCGAACGCCGTTCCAATCAAGGTATAAGGCATCGTCGTTTGAGAAAAACCAAGATACTCATAAATACGATGTTTTTCGCCATCCGATAAGCGATTAAACCAGCCTAAAGTAGTATCATTATCATGTGTGCCTGTGTAAATGACGCTGTTTGGAACGCAGTTGTGAGGTAAATACGGATTTCCAGCACCGTTGCCAAATGCAAACTGTAGAATTTTCATCCCGGGCAATTCAAAATCATCCCGTAATTTTTCCACCGTATCGGTAATAATCCCTAAATCTTCGGCAACCAAAGCTAAATCGGGATAGTGTTGACTAATAGCACGTAATAATTTATCACCTCTCGCTTCGACCCATTGCCCATTAACTGCGGTATCTTCATTAGCCGGAATTTCCCAAGCCGATTCCAACCCCCGAAAATGATCAATACGCAAAATATCAAATAATTCATTCTGGGTTTGAATACGTTCTAACCACCATTTGAAACCGGTTTCAACATGATAAGCCCAGGCATAATGTGGATTGCCCCAGCGCTGACCAAATTCCGAGAAATAGTCCGGCGGCACCCCAGCCACAACCACCATTTCACCCTCTTCATTCAACTTGAATGCAGCACGATTAGCCCAGACATCGGCGCTGTCATAGGCGACAAAAATAGGAATATCGCCAAATAACAAAATACCGTGTTCATTTGCGCATTGCTTTAATTTTTTCCACTGCGAGAAAAAAATGAATTGCTCAAATTTAATCACCTCGAGCATGGCCTGCAGACGTTTCCGGGCGGCCGCTAATGCGCGGGGGTGACGCTGTTTTAAAGGTTCAGGCCAGGTATTCCAGCTTTGCTGGTTAAATTCATCATGTAGAGCATAAAACAAGGCAAAATCATCCAGCCAAAAGGCTTTATCTTCACAAAACTGCTTAAACGCTTGTTGCGCATCTTTATCAGCCAGCTCCAAAAAACCCTGGTATGCCAATGTCATCAGTTGATGATCATGCCAGCCATCAAAACTACGTTGCGAGGGCTGTAACCAGCCTTTTTGCTCCAAATCCGATAAATCAATCAAAGCCGGATTACCCGCATGGGCCGACATACATTGATAAGGCGAACCGTCTCCATGTGGAACACCTAAAGGCAAAGTTTGCCAGACTGTGACGCCAGTATCATGTAAAAAATGGATAAAATTAAACGCTTCCGTGCCTAATACACCGTTCTCGCCATCGCCTGGTAGCGATGTAATATGCAATAAAATGCCTGCCCGGCGCTTTTTCAGATGTTCATTCATAGTTATGTTGACTCATTCTTCTTCACTTCCTCGACGCATGGCGCCCCCCATATCTGGGGCGCCACTTCCTGTTGCAAAGGAATGAAACAAATAGTCTGGCGGCTCAACAGAAAGAAAGTGATAGAGGTTTTTAAGATTTAATCGAAATTGTTTCTCAAAAGTGCTGACAGCATCGCCTGGGTTATAATCGCCAAACCACCAAAACCAGTCAGAACCTTCGCACACAGCAAGTTGCTTCTCAGCTTCGGCGCGCTGCTTGCCCGATAGCTGACCTGTTGCAACAACCTTATCAAACACATGCTTGGCTTCGGCTAGCATTTCCCAGCCCCGGTTTTTATCAGGGTCTCCAATCCAGGTTGAAAACGTCCCATACACCCAACTGCCGGCAACCAGTTTATCCAGCATCATGACAGGCTCATTATTTTTCAAACATTCGGAAAATGTTGTCAGTGTGATATCAGGATGCTCGGCCAGACGCTGATAAAGCGCAGACAGAAAATAATAGCCATTTTCAGGAAAATATTCCCAGGCGTTTTCGCCATCCATAATGATCGAAACGACACCATCCTGTTTCAAAAAATGTCCAATATTTTCGATATGATGGACTAAATCGCTCACCGCATGATCGGCATGCCATTTGGAGTATTCAAAACCGATCAAGTCCGATAGGCCGTCATCTCTGAAAAAACACTGTATTGGTAAACCTTCCAGTTTAAATGGATGGTGAATCGATTGCGTCTCTTGCCCCGAAGCCTTCAAACTGTTTCTCAACACATTCCCACCTGATGCGGTCCATTTAAAATCAAACTCTGACAAGATTTCCAACGTCCGCCGGCTCACACTGCCCTCTGAAGGCCAGCAACCTTGTGGCTTGAACCCAAAAGTTTGTTCAAAACACTCCAACCCTTGCGCAAGATGCCATCTTACCCGCTCTTCCCCGCCGGGATAGCCGTCAATGTCCGGTAATGGCGCATTTGGCATCGCCTCATGGGTAGAATGGATATCTAACAACAACGGCATGATAGGGTGCGCATATGGCGTCACCGAAAGCTCAATGCTGCCCTGTTCAGCCAATGCCTTATAACGTGGCAAAATAGTCGTCAATATATCCTGAATAATCTGCAATAAAAGGCGTCGATCATCCGCTGAGAAATCCTTCCCTTTTTCGATCAAGGCTTGCACTCTTTCATCACTGCGCTTTACCGTTTCACCCAACCAGGCCAAGTGATACCAAACGACAAGATCAATTAGAAATTGCTGATTGATATAACGAACCGCTTCTGGCATCGCCAGTAGACACTCCGAAATATCATATAATTGCTTAAAAGCTGAATAGCGCTCGATTTGTCGTAATTTATTGGCCTTTCGGCAATTCTCGATGAGTTTAAGTCGCTCTACGTGTTCTAACGCGTCTAATTCTGTGACTAAGGCTGCTAATAACGGATCTTTAGGCGGCGAATGCGATTCAAAATAATGTTGAAGCTGTTGACTGTAACCCTGAATCTGTTCGATTAAAATTGGCGAGAAATTAGGGGCTGTTGCCATTTCACATAGGTAACCATAAAAAGGCGCAAGCCAGAGCGATAGAGCCTTCAAAATTTCGTTTGAGTTTGTCATATCGCGTGGCGATCGCTCTGAAATGCTTAAGTCTTGCAAACACATTTTCAACGAGATGGCGATATTTGTAGAGACACCAATCCATTTCATCATTTCCCCGAGTTGAATTCTTTTTTCTTGGGATAACAGGAACAGCCCCTTTGTCTTTAATTTGAAGACGTAATGCTTCACTGTCATAGCCTCTGTCAGCAACTATATAGTCACCTTTTGGGAGCTCTGCAACTAATTTCGGTGCTTCTTTACAGTCATGAACTTCGCCGCCTGTCACTGAGAAATGAATAGGAAGACCACAGGCATCAACGGCCATATGAATTTTACTGGTGTTCCCGGCGACAGATTTCCCTATCGCTGTTTCTTGTTCACAGGCCGCACCACTACTATGCTGATGTGCTTTCACAATACTCCCATCAATAAATTCCCATTCCAGGTCTGGGTCAACAACCAGGGCGTTAAAAATACCCATCAGTTTTTCTTTACGAGACCAGTCATTGAATCGTTTATATACCGCATTCCAATTACCAAAAGCCGTGGGTAAATCTCTCCAGGGACAACCTACTCGCAAGCGATAAAAAATACCTTCGACTGTTTTTCGAAGACAAGGTTTGTCATAAATTCCCATTTTCAACATAATTATCTTCAGTTTCTCCCAAAGTTCATCCGTAAGCATTTGTCGCGGCATAGTTTGCTTGTTTTTGAGTCAAAATAAACAATCTATGTGGCGGAGTTATTGAATTTCAAGGGGGATTTTCAAAACGGCAACAGCCCCTAACAACGGCTCGTGCATCGGGAACGGCCTCCAAATGTGCTGCCATATCGACATAATCTTTAATAGCATGCAAATAAGTCCATGGTAATACATATTCCCCTGTCCTGAGGTCACGGTACTCAGGTTGGTGCATGTGCCAACACAACACCAACCTTATTTTGTTACCGGACATAATGGCGTCTTTGGCCTAACATTTCAGACGTCACCAACACCACTCCCCCTGGGCTGACATGAAAACGCCTTTCATCATCGGCTCTGTTTTCGCCAATAATCGTCCCCTCCGGTACATCGCAACCTTTTTCAACAATCGCTTTTTTGATTCGGCAATGGCGACCAATATTGACTTCCGGCAAAATAACTGAATCTTCAACCAATGAATATGAATTCACTCTGACTTTTGAAAACAACAACGAATGCTTAACCTTAGCGCCTGAGACAATACAGCCACCCGACACCATCGAATCAATTGCCTGTCCACGCCTGTCATCATCATCAAACACAAATTTTGCCGGCGGTGTTTGTTCCTGATAAGTCCAGATTGGCCAGGTTTTATCATATAAATTCAAATCTGGTTTTACGCCAATCAATTCCATATTGGCTTTCCAATAGGCGTCAATCGTACCCACATCACGCCAATAACTTTGCCCGCCTTGTAAATCAAGGAAAGGATAAGCATTCACCCGGTATTTTTCGATCACTGCCGGAATAATATCTTTACCAAAATCACGGCTTGACCCTGGGGTATCGGCGTCTTTGATTAATTGTTCAAATAAAAAACCAGCATTGAACACATAGATACCCATCGACGCTAATGCCGTATCCATCCGACCAGGCATGACTGGTGGATTTTCTGGTTTCTCAACAAAATCAATGACGCGGCGTTCATCATCAACGTGCATCACACCAAACTCCTTGGCATCCTCCAGAGGAACTTCAAGACAGCCGATAGTCAAATCTGCATTATTCGCCACATGATCGGCCAACATGGCGCCATAATCCATTTTATAGATATGATCACCTGCCAACACTAAAATAAATTCCGGGTTGCGATGCCGTAAAATATCGATATTTTGATAGATAGCATCGGCGGTACCTAAATACCAATCATTTTCTGAATGACGTTGTTGCGCCGGCATTAAATCGACATATTCACCGAATTCACCCCGCAAAAACCCCCAACCTTGCATAATATGCCGAATCAGAGAATCCGCTTTATACTGCGTCAAAATACCGATTTTACGAATACCAGAATTCATGCAATTTGATAAAGGAAAGTCAATAATTCTAAACTTTCCACCAAAAGGCACGGCGGGTTTAGCGCGCCAATTAGTCATATCCTTTAAACGAGAACCTCGCCCACCGGCTAAAATCAAGGCAATCGTATTTCGGGTGAGATGACTGACAAAACGTTCCGTTGACTTACCATGGTTCGACATATTTCCCCCTTGACAGGTTTATTTTTTTTTATTGTATCCTAAATCAATAAATTTATTTCGGCGTTCAGAATACAAGTCGTGCTTTGATAAGCGCTTATATCTTGAGCCGTCATAAAAATACGGGCTACAGCCCTATTGTTGTCTAATCTGGCTCTTTTCACAATAGTCTTAACACAAATTTCATTCCAACCAGTGAATTTGGTACTATCCATAGTTAATAACAACACCTATAACAGAGGCAGCACCCCATGGAAAAGCAAATCAGTGGCCCATTACTCGATTCGGATACCTTGAAAATAATCCATGCCAAGCATCATGATCCGTTTTCGGTTCTTGGTTTGCATACCGTTAATAATCAAGATTTAATTCGCGTATTCATGCCCCATGCCGAAACGGTTCGTTTAGGCGCTAAAGGGCCGGAATTCAAGCGTATTGAGGGCACCGACCTGTTTATTTGCAAGGCCCCCGACTCACTGGATGAAGATGAACATTACCTACTGCATTGGACCGATAAACAAGGCCATGATCATATCAATTATGACCCGTATGACTTCGGCCCCGTGTTATCTGAATTTGACCAACACCTGTTTGGTGAAGGCAAGCATTGGCATATTTATCGCAAATTAGGCGCCCATTTACATACGATTGATGATATTCATGGTGTCTATTTTGCTGTTTGGGCACCGAATGCTGGCCGCGTCAGTGTCATAGGTGACTTCAATCAGTGGGATGGCCGCTGCCATCCGATGCGTAACCTCGGCGGCAGTGGCATCTGGGAACTCTTCATCCCAAATTTAACCGAAGGCGCACTCTATAAATTTGAAATTTTAAATCGCTACAGCGATGAAATTCTGGTCAAGACCGACCCTTATGGACAACAATTTGAATTCCGTCCTAAAACGGCTGCCATCGTCACCGATGAAAATAACTACACCTGGCATGATGCCCAATGGATCAGTCAAAGGCAAAAATTTGACTGGCAACATGAACCCATGTCCATTTACGAGGTTCATTTAGGCTCATGGAAACGGGATGCTCAAGGGAATTTTCTAAATTACCGTACTCTGGCCAAACAGCTGGTTGATTACGTCAAAGAAACCGGTTTCACCCATATTGAATTACTGCCGATTACCGAACATCCTTTAGATGCGTCCTGGGGCTACCAAACCACCGGATACTATGCCCCAACCAGCCGTTTTGGTACCCCCGACGACTTCCGCTTTTTTGTGGATTATTGCCATCAAAATGGTATTGGCGTGATGCTGGACTGGGTGCCGGCGCATTTTCCAAAAGATTCATTTGCACTCGCTCGCTTTGATGGCACCGCCCTGTATGAACATGAGGATCCACGTAAAGGTGAACACCGTGACTGGGGCACGCTGATCTATAATTTTGGACGCAATGAAGTCAGCAACTTTTTGTTGGCCAGCGCTATTTTCTGGCTGGAAGAATTTCATATTGATGGCTTGCGTGTCGATGCGGTCGCATCCATGTTATACCTGGATTATTCTCGCGAGGAAGGCGACTGGATTCCTAACCAATATGGCGGTAATGAAAACCTAGAAGCAATTGACTTTTTAAGACATCTAAACACAGTCACCCATGAACAGCTTCCCGGCACGGTCATCATGGCTGAAGAATCCACCTCCTGGCCACAAGTCACACGTCCGACCTGGACCGGCGGCCTGGGATTTTCGATGAAATGGAATATGGGCTGGATGCACGACACCCTGTCCTATATGCAGCAGGACCCGATCCATCGCAAACATCATCACGACCAACTCACATTTGGCATGCTGTATGCGTTCTCGGAAAATTTTATCCTGCCTTTTTCGCACGACGAAGTGGTACATGGCAAAAACTCCATGCTGAATAAAATGCCGGGCGATGAATGGCAAAAATTTGCCAACCTGCGTTTACTCTATACCTATATGTTCACCTATCCAGGTAAAAAACTCTTATTCATGGGGCAGGAATTCGGGCAAGGCACGGAATGGAATTTCAATCAGATGCTAGATTGGTATGTGCTGGACTATCCACAACACCAAGGTATGAAAACACTGATTAAAGATTTAAACAAACTCTACAGCACACAGTCCGCTTTGAATCGATATGACTTTGATGCTAAAGGCTTTGACTGGATTGACTGTCATGATGTCAACCAATCGGTTATCAGTTACTTGCGTAAAACAGAACAGGAATTTTTAGTCATTATTCTCAATTTTACCCCGCTGGTACGAGAGCAATACCGTATCGGTGTACCAGAAGAAGGCCAATACATCGAAATATTCAATTCCGATTCCAGTTATTACGGTGGGAGCAATACCGGTAATGCCGTCGCCTTATCAGAGCCTGTTCCCTGGATGAATCAAAATCACTCCATTACCGTCACACTACCGCCTTTAGGTGGCATTATTCTCAAGCTTTAAGATTAAACCTTATGAAAAAAATACTGTTTGCCACATCTGAAGCACATCCTTTGATTAAAACCGGTGGACTCGCGGATGTCGCCGGCAGCTTGCCTAAAGCGCTGGCTGAGCTCGGCCACGACATCAGACTGATTCTGCCTAACTACCAGGCTTTAACACTAGAAGACAAACCGCGCTATATTTGTACGGTTCGTGTCGATAATCGGGAAGTCAATATTCTTGAAACCCAACTACCCGATTCGAATGTTTTAGTGTGGCTGGTTGACTATCGCCCTTTTTTTGATCACCCGGGCAATCCTTATGTGGATGAACACGGCATACCCTGGCCCAATATTGCCGAGCGCTTTGCCTTGTTTTGTCGCATCATTACCGAAGTCGCCATGAATCGCGCTTACCTGGATTGGCAACCCGATATTGTGCATTGTAATGACTGGCAAACCGGGCTGGCACCCGCATTTTTATCATTAGAAAGCCAACCACCCGCCTCCGTTTTTACCATTCACAACTTAGCCTACCAGGGCTTGTTTCCTGCCAGCAGTTTCTCTCAACTGAATTTACCGGGCCAGCTTTGGCACCCGGAAGCGCTTGAATATCATGGCATGCTGTCATTCATAAAAGGCGGTTTGGCATTTGCCGATATCTTAACGACGGTCAGCCCGACCTATGCTCAGGAAATTCAAACCCCTGAATTTGGTTATGGGCTTGAAGGTTTACTCAGTCACCGTCATGATGTGCTACACGGCATTCTCAATGGCATTGATATGGACGATTGGAATCCCGAAACCGACCCCTTAATTCCAGGCCATTATTCGGCTCACCGCCTCAAAGATAAAGTCATCAACAAAATCCAGTTACAGCAACAAATGCAGCTGCCTGAAGATGAATCAGTGCCAATCTTTGGCATGGTCTGCCGCCTGGTAGAGCAAAAAGGCATCGACCTCATGCTTAAAAACCTGACAGAACTGGTTCAACTGCCTTTACAATTTGTACTGCTCGGCAGTGGCGATAAAAGCGTCGAATATAATTTACAGGAATTTTCGCGCCTGTATCCTGAAAAAATTGCCGTCACCATCGGCTATAATGAAGCCTTGTCCCATCTGATCGAGGCAGGCTCCGATATATTTTTGATGCCATCGCGCTTTGAGCCCTGTGGGCTTAACCAAATGTACAGCCAACGCTATGGCACCATCCCCATTGTTCGTAAAACTGGCGGTTTGGCCGACACCATTGAAGACGCATTGCCCGAAAGCTTAAAAAATGAAACCGCAACCGGCATTGCATTCAATCATCCAGAATCTGATGCCTTGCTTGAGGCCATTAAACGCAGCCTGGTTCTATTCGACAACAAACCGCTCTGGCGAAAAATTCAGCGCAGCGCCATGAAAAAAGATTTTTCCTGGACCAATAGCGCACGGCAATATCAAGCGCTCTACGACACCGTGTAAATGCAGCGTTTTATTCTACTCATTATTTTATGCTTCACCTACGGTATCGGTGTCAGTGCCGATACCGTGATGGAAATCATTACGCTGAAAAATCGCCCGGCTAACTCAATACAACCGATTATTGCTCCCTTGCTGGAAAACAACGAACAGATCATTGCCGCTCACGACAGCTTGATTTTAAAAGTCAGACCTAAAAACTTATCGTCTTTATCAGCACTGATCAAAAAACTGGACACACCGCTTAACCAGTTCATGATTTACGTCACCCAAAGTCGCGCCCAATCAAGCGAACAGCTCGAAGCTAGTTTGCAGGGACATCTCTCTACGGAGAGTCGTTATCTGCATGGGAAATACGGCGATACCCAATCCCTGAATCGTCATAACAGCATACAAACCCTGCGCACACTAGAAGGCAAACCGGCTTTCATCAAAAGCGGAGAAAACCGCCCTTTTTATCGCCTAAGGCTCTGGCGTAATCGTGATTACCTAGCATCTTATGATGTTGATACCCAGTGGCTAGAAATCACGACCGGTTTTAGTGTCACCCCACAGATGTCTGGCGATAAAATACAGTTGAGCATCCGCCCTTGGCGCGACCATTTTGAAAACAATCAAAGCATTTCCACCCAGGAAGCGGCAACCACTCTAATTGTTCCAGCAGGTCAATGGATAGCGATTGGTGAAATATCATCCTCTGATACTGCCCAACAAAATGGATTTCTACGCCACTCAAGAAGCACAGGGCAAACTCAACTTAAAATCTTTGTAAAAGTGGAAAAATTACCCTGATAGACCGTATCAGAGCACACTATTTCACGTCTTTTCAGCCGCCCTTTTAGCGCATTTCTGCGACAGTAATATCTTCATTGATAAAGCCACCCGCTTATAGTCAAGCTATTGATATTGAAGTTATATCTCTATCGAAATATTATTTTGAATACTCCCTGAACCTGAATACCTTGACCCGATCAGCCTTAACGGCTTATAAAAGAGAATAGGTAATCATTGAATTACCCTTTACTCAGGTCGATCGTTTCATGAATACAATCATTGCCAATAAGGCTGTACTCATTTATCCAGAGTTTGATAATCAAAATACATTCTGGAGCTATGGTTATAGTTTAAGTCGCTATATGCCGAGTAGTGAATTTGGATTGCCAAAAAGACTGTTACCCCCCCTCGGCCTAATGGGACTGTACCGCTTTTTAAAACCGTACTACCACAACATACAGCTGATTGATAAGAATATTGACCCACGCCCTTTAGATCAGCTGATTGACGATGCCGATCATATTTTTATCGGCGGCATGGCGGCGCAACAAAACAATCTGTTAGAACTGGCAAAAATCAGCAAACGGATGGGCAAGATAGTGATTCTTGGCGGAACGGCCGTAACGCCCGACTCCAAATTGAAGCTATTTGCCGACCACCTAGTAGAAAACGAGGCCGAAAGCATCATGGACGCACTGATGCTCAATTTAAGCCAAGGGAAAAACCATCAATATTATCGCGGAACGCCCGGACCAGCAGAGGATTTTTTTCAGCCGGATTATTCTTCCATAAAGCTTGATAATTATATCCATATGGCCGTACAAATCAGCCGGGGGTGTCCTGAAAAATGTGAGTTTTGTGATATTCCCAGTCGTTTCGGTAAAGCGTTCCGTGTTACGCCCTGGGAAAAAACAGCGCATTCGTTTCGTCAGTTAAAACAGTTAGGCTGGTATGGCCAGGTCTTTATTGTAGATGATAATTTTATCGGTCACCCCAAAAAAACGCTGTTAGTCTTGAAAAACCTTCATAAAATCGGTGAAGAAATTGGTTATCACCACCCTAAATATACCGAATTAACCCTGCGATTGGCCGATGACACAGCAATCATGGCTAAATTGCGACATTGGTTTCGAAAAGCGCATTTTATCAATGGCTTTTACGGGGTGGAGTCACCGAATACCGCCTCGTTATTGGAAACACAGAAAAAACAAAATCTTCGCGGCAACACATCATTGCTCGATAAATTACGTTTTATCAGCGAACAAACCGGCTCCGGTGTCATGATGGGAATGATTTATGGATTTGATCATGACGATCAGGAAACAGTGCAGGAATTTATAGACTTCATCAATGCCAGTCATGCCCCCATTGTCATGGCTGGACTGCTCAATGCATTACCTCATACGCCATTACTGGTGCGTTTAAAACAACAACAGCGCTACATTCAACCCAGCAGCGGCAATAATTCCGATGCGGTAATTAATTTTATTCCCAATCATTTGTCTGTACAGCAAGCCGAGCTAAATTATTTACAAATTGTGGAAGCAATCTATCGACCCGCAGCCTATTTCAAGCGCGTCTTACGCCATCTGCAATTGATTGACCCGACGCTACAAAGCCAATATCGTAATCGCCAAGGCCAGATAAAATACCTTTATCGTATCTTAAGTGGTAAAAATGCCCGATTTTTCTGGCGCTATTTACCCCAGGCCCTGATAATCGCTCATCATAAATCAAATAAAGACCGCCGCATTTTTACAACCATTCTGGCGGAGTATTTCTCTTTATGTGCGCAATTTACACATTTCAGCAGCCAGGTAAAAGCACAGCGTCTTGCCATCAGCACTAGACACTATCATGCGCAACAAAAACAATCCTGGCAACAAATGCAGCGGCGGTCATAAAGATGACACGTTATTACATTGGCCTATCTGTCACCTATCATGATCCAGCACTGGCGATCGTAGATAGTGACGGCCATGTGGTCTTTGCCGAGGCAAGTGAACGATATTTACAACACAAGCGCGCACTGAACTGTCAGCCAGACCCTTTAATTCATATTCAAGACATCCTGGCCCAATATTGCCCGGATGGCGATGACTTTGTCATTGCCATCAATTGGCAAAGAAAGCGGCCGTTATATGAAAATATAATCATGCTATTAGGTGGCTTGCAGGCCCCGGGCTTATTAAAAACCGGCCTTAAAAAACTGCGCTCACCGCTGCCCAATTATCAATTGCATCATATGATTGCCTGTCAGCGCCATCATATACACGCAGCCGCGCTTAATTTAACCCGTATTCTTGCCGAACATTATCCCGCTTGCCGAATCCGTTTTCATGATTTTCCACACCATCTTACTCATGCCGCGGCAGCATGTTATAGCAGTCCCTTTTCTTCGGCGGCTTGTGCCATCATCGATTCTTTTGGTGAAAAAGGTGCAATGGCGTTTTATCACTATAACAATCAAACACTTTCACCGATATTTGAATCCAAAGGCCCTGGCAGTCTAGGTTTCTATTATATGAAAATCACTGAATTATGTGGTTTTAACTGGCTCAAGGGCGAGGAATGGAAGGTAATGGGCTTAGCCCCTTATGGGCATCTCGATCGCGCTTTATATGAGTTATTAAAATCGACCATTACATTGCAAGGATTTAAATGCACACACAGCAATCGCCATTTATTCCGCAATTTGGAAAAACTCACCGCTTTTCGCCGCACACCCGATCAATCGCCTGAGCAGGCTGCCAACCTGGCCTATACCGGCCAATACTTTTTTGCTGAATTGATGGCGCAACTACTACAGCATCTGCAACACAAAACGGGGGAGAAAAAACTGGTATTAGCCGGCGGGTGTGCCCTCAATTCAGCTTTTAATGGACAAATAAAACCCCGTACAGCCTTCGAAAATATCTTTATCCCGTCGGCGCCAGCCGATGATGGCACTGCCTTAGGCGCGGCCTGGCTTGCTTTGGTGCAAGATTCACCCACCCACAACCCCATGCGCATTAATTCCGACCCACTGACGCCCTATCTTGGTTCTTCAATTTCAAATACCAGCATTGAAAAATTTTGCCAATATCAGCGCGGCCTGACTGTTCAATATTTGCCCGATAGCATTTGTGAAAAAACCGCCCAGCGCTTGAGCCAAGGACAACTTATCGGCTGGATACAGGGCCGCGCAGAATTTGGCCCTAGAGCATTGGGCAACCGTTCAATCTTGGCCGACCCCAGGTCGGCACAAATGAAGGATAAAATTAATCAGCACATTAAATTTCGCGAATCTTTCCGTCCATTTGCCCCCTCTGTGCTGCACGAACATGCTGAAGATTTTTTCATGGACTATCAAGAATCACCCTATATGGATAAAACCTTGCGCATTAAACCATCACGCCAACAAAGCATCGCCGCAGTCTGCCATGTTGACGGCAGCGCCCGACTACAAACCGTAAAAGAGGCCTGGAATCCAAAGTTTTATCACTTAATACAGTGTTTTTATCAACACACTAGAATTCCAATGGTATTGAACACCAGCTTCAATATCATGGGTAAACCTTTAGTCCATACGCTTGAAGACGCTCTCGCTGTTTTTATGACCAGTGGGCTTGACGCCATTGTTATCAACGATTATTTAATCACTAAGCCTTGTGATGAAAACGACAGACCACCCGCTTGATCCACAAAACCTCAGCCTGGAGGATAATATTTTTAATCGCCTATCCAACGAAACGGCCTTAGCCTTAGATAGCCAAAATTTATTCTATCTGCTGCAACATACGGAAGTCGATCTCAGTACACTGACAACCGCTTGGCATTTTCTACGCAACGCACTCAAGTCGGCCGAAGTAAAGTCCCTGCAATCGACATACACCGATCGAAAAATCAACACCTTATCCATAAAACCCATTCCTCCGTTACCATCCAAATTTCATAACGCTTTGTTTCAACAGGAAACCTTGCACCAGTCGGCACCAATTCTTCTGACACAATTAACCTGGTTGCAAAACATTTGCCCGGCCAGTTGTAGCCAAATACAATTCAACCTGCAAATGCAGGCCGTTTATAAGCAGCTTTGTTTCAATGCATCCGGCCATGCTGATTTATTACCATCCTGTCGCGCATTATTGGAAACGACAGGCCGCCAATCTGCTCGTATTCTGCATCAGTCATTCGATCGGCACCATGATGTACTATCGGTCATGATTGACCTTGCCACGATACAGCTTGCCTTAGGCTTTTTCCCACGACTGTTATTCCCTGAAATATTGGGCTTTACATTGGCTTATTGTCAAACACCTAACTTAATCAACATTTGTCACCCTGACTTCAAAACCAATGCCCCTTTTTTCAATTTACATCAAAAGCGTAAACAAAAGGCCATTGCCAAAATACAACAAACTATTCAATCCTATTTGACGCTGTTTATTAAAGACAGGCCGCTGTTATGGTCTCGTATTCAACAAGGATTCCATCTTTACCCGCAGGCATTAAACGATTGTCGAAATCAATTAAACCATTTCTTTTCTCAACCCTTATCTGTCGCAGAACAACTCGGCCAAATGCTGCAAAGAAAATTACCCGCCGCATTCGGACATCACACCGGCATTGAATTACAGGGTATTCCCTTAGAACAATGGTTGCATGGGCTGCCAGAAAATACAGACGATTTTTTAAAGGCTCTCCGCCAGTCCCCTTATGTCGACCAAAATCACCCGGAAAACAGTCGATTATTACAACTCTTTACATTTAAGGGGCCCATGCATGGGGTTTTTACGGCATCCGAACAAGAATTATGGCGGAAATGGCTTAAAAATCAGTCTGCCGATCGTCCCATACCCCCCTACATATCACCTAAGCCCATCATGTCATCTCGACAGCTTAAAAAACAGCCGCCATCATTAACTAACCGAGCTTTGTATCATAAGCTGATAAACCTTGACCTTACCCCGGATAGACAACCGCTTGTCGAAAAATGGTTATCCCGGCGACTTCGTTATTGCACACTATTCAACATCAGTCCGTTCAAACATTTTGATCATGCCCGTTTTGATGCGTATATTGAATCCTGTTATCGCCGCGAAGTTGACGCCTACCGGCCTCTGCACGGAACCCCTAAAATCTCCAAACCAGCTTATATCTGGGGTATTGAGCAAATTGCCCCTATGATTTTGATTGATGGCTGCTGGTTGCAAAACAGCTTACGCCTGCAAGCCGCTTACCCTGAAATTAGCGAAATCCTGTTTCGTATTTATGATGATGAACTCGGCAATGGCCAATTGGAACAAAATCACCCGACTATTTTTCAGCATTTATTAGAAAGCCTATCCATCAAATTGCCGCCGGTACACAGTCAGGCTTTCAGCAATCATCAGGGGTTTATTGACAGTGCTTTTGACTTACCAGTTTTTATGCTGGCGCTTGCCAGTTTTTCCGGCCGTTTTTTACCCGAATTACTGGGACTTAACATGGCAATTGAACTTAGTGGACTTGGCAAAGGTTACCTCAAACTGGTGGATGAGTGGCGTTATTGGAACATCGACCCTCGCATTGCCATGGTACATATTAGTATCGACAATGCTGCATCAGGTCATACATTTCAAGCACAGCAAGCCATTCAGTTATACTTGGATGAAATATTACGAAAGTCTTCTCAAGCGGCGGAGGTTGATCGTCATTGGCGACGCATTTGGACAGGATATGCGTGTTTACGCCTAGTTGGCTGGCGCTTTAAATTACAGCTCCCTATTTTCTATGGGCTTAAAAAGATTATCACGTTGCAAAATGCTCGGCATGTTAAATGACTTAAAATATCTCTTCAGTTTTATTTTTCCACTCAGTGTCACTGTTTTTTTGATAACGGGCCCACACACTGCACTGGCCGCTATGCTGTGGACATTACCATTATGGATAATTATTTTAATGGATTGGTTAAGCCCCGCCATCTCAACCGATAATACTGAAACTCCAGCGCCAGAAAGTTTTTATAAGGCTATTCTCTATACCTTGGCAATGCTGCATTTTTTTATTATCGGTTTAATGCTGCATTATGCCAGTCAATTACAGTGGCACTCTATTCAAACTATTGCAAATACTCTGGTCAATATTATCGTCCTGCGCATTTTAGTGGGCACCAGTTCAGGAAGCTCCGCCATCATCGTCGCGCATGAACTTATTCATCGCCGCAATAAATATGACCGATTGTTAGGGAAAATGTTGCTCTGCACCGTCTGTTATGAACATTTTATAATCAGTCACCTTTATGCGCATCACCCTAATGTCGCAACACAAGATGATATTGCCACAGCCCGCTTGAATGAAGATTTCAACCATTATTGGCAAAGAGTGTATCGTCAAAATTTCAATTTTGCCTGGCGTTACGAACAAAACCGCTTGAAAAATCCCCCCCCTACAGCACTGCGATTTATGAATAACCGCGTCTTTCACGGCTTGCTTTTCGAAGCTGTTTTTCTGATTTTCATCCTGTTTTATTTTGGATGGACTGCGGGGTTTGTTTTTCTCTACCAAGCGCTGTCTGGTGTACGTTTATTGGAAACCATCAATTATTATCAACACTGGGGGTTGCTACACGACAACTCCTGTGCCAGCCTAGCTTGGGTCAATGTTTCAAGCTTTAGCCATTATGCGCTCATTGGCCTGGACAACCATATTGGCCATCACCAAAATGCAACATTACCCTTTTATAAAACACCTCATATTTCAAATGGCCCCAAAATGCCCTACGGTTATTTTGTCACTAATTTATGGGTAAAACTGAACAACGCCCGGTATCGTCAGAGATCGTTAGCCATTTTAAAGCAGAATTTGTGACAGCAATAGCAAGGGGCGGAAGCACATTCATGTGATTGCAGCTTATGAACCGCTTTTTTCAGGACTCAACATCATGAAAGCCAAAATTTCAGCCCTATACACTGTGCCTAATATGCTCACCTGTTCTCGTTTCATTATGGCGCCGGTCATGCTTTGGCTCGCTTGGCACGGTTATGGCGATGCTTTCATGTTTATTTTGGCCATTGCCTTTATAAGTGATATTCTGGACGGATTGGTGGCCCGCGTGATGAAACTCAGCAGCCCTTTCGGTGCCATGCTGGATACTTGGGCCGATTTAGTGATTTACCTGACCATCGGATTTGGTAGTTGGTGGCTATGGCCCGACATTGTTCATCGGGAAGATCGCTATCTCTACATCATTTTAGCCTGTTATTTAGTTCCTGCGACAATTGCCACCGTAAAATTTGACACCTATACCGGCTATCATACCTGGTTGTCTAAAGCGGCTGCGGCCACTATTGGCCTGTCTTTATTTCCATTGTTTCTATTCGATATTGCCTGGCCCTTCCGGCTATCGGTTTTCCTGTATATTTTAGCCGCCGTAGAGCAAATTGCGCTTACTTTGATTTTACCTCGCTTACAATACGATGTCCGTTCGCTTTGGCATTGGTGGTGGCAACATCATTCATCTAAACCTAAGAAATGATGTCGCGCTTTTACCCTGTTCATCCATAAATTTTCATGGATGAACAGGGTAGTTTAAAGACTCTAAAGGCTAAATAGCCGTTATTCAAGACTCATTTAGTATAGAATAAAGGTAATTTATCCATTTTAAACAAAATTGAACTTATCCTCCTGAAAAGAGGACAAATGAGATTGAGTATTATTGCTACTAAAGAGGTTTAGGCATGAAATCACACATCACAAGGATTTTTGTACTGACAGTGATTGTCGTTGTTGCGGTTGCCATGTTCAATCGAACATCGCCATCCTATGAAAGAAATTACGCCCTCTCCTACTCTGACTTTATCGAAGACGTGCGGAGTGGAGCCATTTCCGAAGTCACCATCGATGGTGAAGAAATCAAAGGTCGTCGCACCAATGGCGAACGGTTTACGACCTACAACCCGGATGACGCCCATATGATTGACGACTTGTTGGCCAATGGGGTCAAAATAAAAGTCGCCAAACCACAACGGCCCTCCGCCCTGATGCAATTTTTCATGTCCTGGGGTCCTATGCTGCTGTTGATTGCGGTTTGGATTTACTTTATGCGTCGTCAACAAGCCGGAAATGGCGGCGGCCAAATGGGTTTTGGCAAAAGTCGCGCCAAATTGATGGAAGAAGACCAGATTAAAGTAGGATTCAAAGATGTCGCTGGCGTTGAAGAAGCCAAAGAAGATGTCGCCGAAATGGTTGATTTTCTGAAAGACCCGGCTAAATATGAAAAATTGGGCGGCAAAATCCCCCGCGGTGTACTGATGGTCGGCCCTCCAGGTACTGGTAAAACCCTGCTCGCTCGTGCTATTGCCGGGGAAGCTCAGGTGCCTTTTTTCTCGATTTCGGGCTCTGATTTTGTTGAAATGTTTGTCGGTGTCGGCGCCTCTCGTGTCCGCGACATGTTTGAACAAGCCAAAAAACGTGCGCCATGTATTATCTTTATTGATGAAATCGATGCCGTCGGTCGCCATCGTGGCTCTGGCATGGGCGGTGGCAACGATGAACGCGAACAAACCTTAAACCAATTATTGGTCGAAATGGATGGTTTCAGCGGCAATGAAGGCATTATCGTCATTGCAGCGACTAACCGTGCCGATGTGTTGGATAAGGCTCTACTCAGACCAGGACGTTTTGACCGTCAAATTACTGTCAATCTGCCCGATATCAAAGGCCGGGAGCAAATTCTCAAGGTTCACGCCAAAAAAATCCCATTGGCAGAAGATGTCAATCTGAGGGACCTGGCGCGTGGAACACCGGGTTTTTCAGGTGCTGAACTCGCTAACCTGTTAAATGAAGGCGCTTTGTTTGCGGCGCGCGCTAATAAACGCATCGTATCCATGGAAGACCTGGATAAAGCACGGGACAAGTTACTGATGGGTCCTGAAAAACGCAGTATGGTCATGCGCAAGGAAGATTTGTTGATGACCGCCTACCATGAAGCGGGACATACCATTGTCGGACAGTTAATGCCTGAACATGATCCGGTTTACAAAGTCAGCATCATGCCTCGTGGCGGTGCTTTAGGGATTACTATGTTCTTACCGGAACAAGATCAATACAGTGCCAGTAAAGACAAACTGGAAAGCCAGATTGCCAGTTTGTTTGGCGGCCGAATCGCCGAAGCTCTGATTTACGGAAAAAATAAAATTACCACGGGTGCATCGAATGATATTGAACGCGCTACCCAGATTGCACGTAACATGGTGACAAAATGGGGGCTTTCTGACAATTTAGGACCAATGGATTATGGCGAAAGTGAAGGTTTAGGCTATATGGGCCCACAAGCCAAACCCATGTCGGAAAAAATGGCACAAATGATCGATGACGAAATTCGTAACCTGATTGATCGCAACTACAAACGCGCCGAAGATATCCTGAAACAGCATATCGATATTCTGCATAATATGGCGCAAGCGCTGATGGATTGGGAAACGATCGATAAAAATCAAATCGCCAAATTGATGAAAGGGGAAAAAATTGACCCGCCCAAGCCAGATTCAGAGCCACCGGCATCAACTGATGGCAATACTGAAGAAGCCAGCCCTGAAAAAACGGATAGCAGTATCCCCAAGCAAGGGCCGTTGGCGACTTAAAATCCCACCCACAAAAAAAAGCCCGGATAATCCGGGCTTTTTTTGTGCTTAAGTTAAAGCTACTCATCATTATCTTCAGACAACTTTATCCAACGCAAGCGATTCGCGTTAGTCACGACGGTCACCGATGACATGGCCATCGCAGCCCCCGCAATCATCGGACTCAATAAAATACCAAAAACAGGATACAACACGCCCGCTGCGACTGGAATGCCGATACTGTTATAAATAAAAGCGCCGAACAGGTTTTGTTTAATATTTAAAACCGTTGCTTTCGATAAGGCGATGGCATCGAGCACTTTAAGTAAAGAACCCTGCATAATCACAATATCGGCACTTTCTATTGCGACATCAGTACCTGTACCGATAGCAAAACCGACATTTGCCTGAGCCAAAGCTGGCGCATCATTGATACCATCACCGACCATGCCAACGATTTCGCCTTGACCCTGCAGTTCTTTAACGACTTTCGCTTTATCTTCTGGCAATACCTGCGCCCGTACTTCAGAAATCCCGGCCTGTTTGGCAATAGCTTTTGCCGTCACTTCATTATCGCCGGTCACCATCAGCACGCGAATACCTTGCCCTTGCAATCGCTTAATCGCTTCGGAAGAATCTTTTTTAATCGGGTCAGATACCGCAATAATACCGGCAATTTTGCCATCGACAGCCAGCAGCATAGCCGTTTGACCTTGTTCAGACAATCCATCCAGTTTTTTCTTTTGTGTTGTCGTCAGTTTAATCCCCCGGCTTTCCATCAAAGCCTCATTGCCAAAACACATCGGCTGCTCCTCACTTTCAGCACAAATACCATGTCCAGCAATAGCTTCAAACTTGCTCACCTTAGTCAGCGGTAACGATTTTTCTTTGGCTGCCGCCAAAATCGCTGCCGCTAAAGGGTGTTCTGAGCCGGCCTCAAGACTGGCTGCGCATCGTAATACCTCATCTTTTTTGAAACCAGTGAAGGCTTCAATTGCAGTCACACTTGGCTTACCCTCGGTCACTGTGCCGGTTTTATCCAAAATGATGCTGCTTATTTTCCCGGCAACCTGCAAGGCTTCGCCATTGCGAATTAAAATACCCATTTGTGCCGCACGACCGACGGCCACCATGACAGAAATTGGGGTTGCCAGCCCTAGTGCGCATGGACAAGCGATCACCAGAACCGTCATCGACGTGACAAAGGCGTAGCCTAATGAAGGTTCGGGGCCAAAAATCAGCCAGACAAAAAAGGTGAATACAGAAATAGCGACTACGGCTGGCACAAAAATGGCCGAGATTTTATCGGCCAGCCGGGCAAGTGCCGGTTTAGTGCTTTGCGCCTGACGGACACTTTCAATAATTTGCGCCAGCGCGGTATCTCGGCCGATTCGGGTTGCTTTGAATAAAAAGCTACCTTTGATATTCATCGTTCCGGCGACAACTTCTGAGCCCACAGTTTTCTCAACGGGCATGGACTCCCCCGTCAGCATGGATTCATCCACCGTGGAATGGCCTTCAATCACCTCACCATCTACCGGGATTTTTTCCCCGGGCCGGACGCGGATAGTTTCACCCAAACCAACATCTTCGATTGGTACATCCATTTCCTGACCGTCTCGTATCACGCGTGCAGTACGAGGCTGCAAGCCAATCAATTCACGAATTGCAGCGGATGTTTTGCCCCGGGCGCGGGTTTCCAATGCACTTCCGAAATTGATAAAGGCTAGAATAATCACCGAGGCTTCAAAATAAGCGTGCGGCGACAAAGACGGCATTTTATCGGCAAAATCAATTAAAATGGTCGAATAAAACCAGGCCGCTCCGGTTCCCAAAGCAATCAGGGTATCCATATTGGCCTGCCCTAATTTAAACGACTTGATCGCTCCTTGAAAAAAATGTCCCCCGGAATAATATAAAATTCCCAACGTTATCAATGACACATAGGGCCAAAAAACCTGACCGGCTTCGCTGTCTATTTCGGGCAGCCAGCCTAAATGGCCAGCAATCATCAATGGAAAGCCAAACGCTGCGGCGACAATCGCTTTTTTTATCAGCTTTTGATAACGCGCCATTTCCTGCTGCTCTTCTTCAGCGGGGTCTTCTAGGCCCTCCATCACCGCAGCGTCATACCCCGCTTCCTGCACGGCCTGTTTCAATTGTTCAGGATCGACATTACCCTGCACTGTCGCCGTATGATTGGCAAAGTTAACGTTGACAGATTCCACACCTGGCACTTGTTTTAATGCGCCTTCCACAGCCCCCACACAACCAGCGCAACTCATCCCTAAAATAGAGAGTCGAATTTCAGGTGTTGAATCTGTCTGTATTTCATTATTCATATCGTCTACCACTATCGTTGTGCCATCGGACGAGAATTAACTCGAATATTGCCAACCGCCCTATGCATAAGCTACTGAATATTTTGTACTAACTTTATGTTAATCGTTAACGACATAGCCGGCATCGGTAATAGCTTGCTTAATAGCCGCCAGATCAATTTTTGACGCATCAAAGCTAACTTCAACCGAATCGGCTTTATGATCTGCCTTTACTTCAGTAATGCCCTCTAATTCCGATAGTTTCTGTTTCACATTATTTTCGCAACCACCGCATTTCATGCCCGTTACTTTTAAAACTACTGTTTCAGTCATTTTTCTCTCCTCTTTATTTTTTTCTACTAGAATAAATAGTGTACGTCATCATAATATGATGGCAAGCATCGTTGTTGCAACAAATATGATAACTATAATCAAAACGAACTATGCAAGAAATTCTGATCGGGCGCCAGCAAATCCTTGACCATAATCTAGATATTTTTGCCTATGAAATTCTGTTTCGAGGGCGTAATTTTGATATATCCAACCCTGATGATGCACATTTAGCAACGAACCAGGTTATTTCGGATACTTTGCTTGAAATCGGTTTAAATAATCTTGTTGGTAGTGCAAAGGCTTTTGTTAATTTTACCGAACAAAACCTACTCGACAAAACCCCCTTACACTTACCTAAAGATCGTGTCGTTATCGAAGTTTTAGAAGGCATCAATATAACCCCCGAACTGGTTTCAACGTTAAAAGAGTTTTCAAACAAAGGCTATACGCTGGCACTGGATGATTTTATTCTAACCCCGGAATGGCTGCCTTTATTGGAATTTGCTGACATCATAAAGCTTGACATCATGCAAATGCCGATGAAAAAAACACTGGCTTTAATTGAACAACTCAAACCTTATCAACTGACCTTACTGGCCGAAAAAGTTGAAACGCATGAAGAATTTCAAATTCTACAGCAAGCAGGCTGCAGCCTTTTTCAAGGATTCTTCTTCAAAAAACCGGAAACAATTCAGGGCAAACGAAAAGAAGTCAATCAAACAGGTGTTATGAATTTATTGGCTAAAGTTAACCAACCTGATGTGTCTTTTAACGAAATCAGTCATATTATCAATCATTGCCCTAGCCTGGCCTATAAACTACTGCATTATATAAACTCTTCCTTTTTCGCAGTCCCGCGCCGCGTAGAATCGATTTCACATGCCGTATCACTATTAGGCTTAAACCAATTAAAGCAGTGGATCAATATTTTGACATTATCGTCCATGACTGAAAAACCACTCGTCGTTATCCAAAGCCTAATGGTTCGCGCCAAAATATGTGAATTATTGGCACCCCATTTTTCCGAAAAAGCCGAAACCTTATTTATGATTGGTATGTTCTCCGGCTTAGATAGCCTCATGGATGCCCCACTAGATGAAATCATAGCTCAACTTCCTCTAGAGAAAAATATCAGCGATGCAATCTTGCATCACTCAGGGACAGCAGGCCAGGTGTTGGCGCTTGTTTTAGATTATGAAAAATGGGAAAATTCGCTTACTGAGGTACAATCATCTTTACCGCCCAATATGAGTCAACTTTATCTGCAAAGTATTGAGTGGACCAACCAACTTCTTAGCAATGCAACCTAACCCATGAAAAACACCTTATCATTATTTTCCTTTTTGTTTTTTCTACTCTTTTCCGGTCTTTTATGGGCCGCAGATCTTAAAAATCTCTCTGTCGAAGAGGTCGAAGCCCTGCAAAAACAAGGCGATGTCTTGATTATTGATGTTCGAACTCCAGAAGAGTGGAAGCAAACCGGCGTTATCCCCGGCAGCGTTCCATTACAATTTTTTGATAAAGACGGCAATGCCTTGACACAAACCTGGCTCACCCAATTTGACCAGCTCCGGAAATCACCCGACCAGCCAGTCATTCTGGTTTGTCGTTCAGGTCATCGCAGTGGTTTGGTCGGGAACTTCCTGACTAAAAAATTGGGTTTGGAGCATATCAATCATTTATCGACAGGACTCAAATCTTGGCTGAAAGCAGGCAAACCAGTCAAGCCTGTCTGCCAGGCCAGCGCGCCATGTTAATACAGCACCATTTTTATTAAAAGTTCACACTAAATTTATATTTCAACGACCTTTTACAAGTGAATATAACTCAACAAAGAAAAATGGATGCTGTACGAACATGACGGCAAAATCATTTACCCATCAAACCATCGCTCTGGCCGGTATTGCGCAGGCCTGCGCGCTGGTCGAGCAATTAGCCTCAACTGGAAAAGCCGATACAAAGGCCATGCAAGCCAGCATTGGCAGTATTATGCAAACCCATCCTGATAGCGTTTTATCGGTTTATGGCGATCTTGAAGGATTGAAGATAGGTCTGACGTTTTTGGAAAAACATCTGGCTAAAAAACAAATTCTGCACCCTCAGCAGGCACGCTATGCGGCCTCGTTAGTCTATCTAGAACGGCAATTATCCAATCGCCCACAAATGCTCAAAACTGTAGCCGAAGGCGTACAAAAAGCGCAATCCCAGGCAGATTATTTTGAGCTGCTACACGATAATGTTCTGGCCAGTCTAGCCGATTTATATCACAGAACCATCAGTACCATTCCCCCTAAAATCATGGTTGATGGAAAACCGGAATACCTGTCAAATCAAGCCATCGTCAATCGTATCCGCGCCTTATTATTGGCCGGTATTCGCTCGGCTATGTTGTGGCGTCAATGTGGTGGCGCACGCTGGAAATTCTTGCTGCTGCGTCAAAAATACCGCGATGAACTTCAATTTCTGCAATCCCAACTTTAAGCCTGTCAAAGTATGACAGCACTGATTGAAGCCAAAAACCTGTCCCGCTTTTATGGCCGTCAATGTGCCGTTGACGATGTCAGCTTCAACCTTAATAAAGGCGAAATACTCGGGTTTCTAGGCAAAAATGGTGCGGGCAAAACAACCACGATGCAGATGCTTTGCGGCTGCCTGGCACCGAGTGCCGGTCAGATTTTAATCAACGGCATCGACCTTCTCGACCAGCCCAAACAGGCCAAATCGGCATTAGGCTATTTACCCGACACGCCACCACTCTATAAAGACCTTACTGTCCATGAATTCTTGCACTATTGCGCCCGCCTGCATCGCGTTCCACGGCAACGATGCGCGAAAGCCGTACACAAGGCCGAGCAGCGCTGCGGCCTTGAATCCGTGCGCCATCGGTTGATCAATCAATTATCAAAAGGCTTTCAGCAACGAGTTGGTATTGCCCAATCGATCCTCCATGAACCCGATGTGATCATACTCGATGAACCCACCGTCGGCCTAGACCCAATTCAAATCCAGGAAATTCGCCAACTGATTAAACAATTAGGTGAAGAACACGGCATTATTCTGTCCACCCATATTTTATCGGAAGTGCAACAATCCTGTAGCCATGTCCAAATCATCGACCAAGGCCGACTTATCCTGAAAGAATCCATTGCTGGCCTGAATCGGCTGATGAACACGGAGCGCATCAAACTCCGCACACGACAACCGATCGATATCGACACCATCAAAGCACTCGATGGCATTACCGCAGTAGAAGTCCAATCGCCTCACGACTATATTGTCCATTTCCACGCAAAGACTGCCGTAACGGATATACTGGCAGCCTGTGTACTGGAAAATCGGTGGGGACTTGAAGCTATCGCCCCACTCAAAAAATCCATGGAAGATATTTTTATCAGCCTGACCACGCAAACACACGCATGATATTTACTATTGCACGCCGGGAATTTCAATCGCTGTTCCTGTCACCGTTGGCCTGGTCGGTGTTAGCGGTCATTCAGTTCATTCTGGCTTATCTGTTTCTGACTCAAATCGAAACCTTTATCGCCTTTCAATCGCGGCTGGCTCAAATCAGCCATGCCCCCGGCATTACCGATATTATCGTCGCCCCCTTGTTCAGCAACGCCGCCGTTATTCTACTGCTGGTCACCCCCTTGCTGACCATGCGTACACTGTGTGAAGAACGACGCAACAAAACGTTGACACTGTTGCTTTCTGCCCCGCTTTCGACCACCGACATCGTGCTGGGAAAATATCTGTCGATTATCGGCTTACTAACCTGCATCGTCGCCATGACTGGTTTAATGTCACTCGCCTTGTTATTTGGCGGCGAACTGGATTTTGGCAAATGGTTTTGCAATCTTCTTGGTCTGCTACTATTAACCGCGGCATTCGCCGCATTAGGTCTCTATCTGTCCAGTCTCGCCAGTCATCCGACCATCGCCGCTATTGGCAGTTTTGGCTTGCTGTTACTGCTCTGGATTATTGATTGGAAAGCCGGTTTAAAAAATCAGAGTAGCGATGTCTTAGAATACATTTCCATGCTGCGTCACTTCCAGAATCTGCAAAGCGGCCTGCTAGACAGCCAGGACGTGCTGTATTTTGTGCTATTTTGCGCCACCTTTCTGATTCTCAGTATTTTTCGTCTGGAATACGAGCGCCTGCAAAAATGAAAATCACCCCGCATATTCACCGAAAACTGTGGTTGAACGCCATTTTAAAAACTTTTGCCTTGCTGTCACTGCTGATTGCAGCCGCCTGGCTTAGCACTCGTTACCATACACAAACTGATTTAACCGCAAATCAAAACAACACCCTATCGCCTGTTTCCATTAAAGTCTTACAAAAATTATCGGCGCCGATCCAAATTCACGTCCTGATTTCCGATCCTAGCCTGCGCCAACAAATTGCCGATTTATTGGCGCAGTATCAACGCGTTAAACCGTCGATTACCATTGACTACAGCGACCCGAAAGCGCACCCTGAATTGAGCAAAAAATACCATCTCAGCTCAGTCGGTGCAGTCGTCGTTGAATACAAGGGTAAACATGAAAAAATAACTTACCTGGATGAAAACAGCCTGACCAATACCCTGCTGCAATTAGCGAGCAGTCGGGATATTTGGCTAAGTTTTTTGACCGGACACGGCGAACGCTCCCTTGAAGGACAGGCCAATTTTGATCTAGGCTTGTTTGGTGCCGAACTACAAAAACGCGGCATTCATCCGCAATCGCTTAACCTGGCCAAAACCGGCGCAATTCCAGATAATTCATCATTACTGGTTCTGACAGAACCAGGTGTTGCGCTATTACCCGCTGAGATGCAACAAATTACAAATTATCTAGAACACGGTGGTAATCTTCTGTTGCTAACCGACCCGGAACGCAGCTTCCTGCATCCGTTATTGCACCACCTAGGGCTTAAAAAATTAAGTGGCCAACTGCTCGGCTCGCAATCGTCACTTTATGGCGTAGACAACCCAGGCTTTATCCTGATCAGCCAATATCCTTCCCACCCCGTGACCACAGCCTTTAAAGACATGACGATATTCCCGGGCGTCGCCGTATTACAAAATACTGAAAGCAGCGAATTTAATCTGCACACACTACTGCAAAGTGACACGCAAGCCTGGCTCGAAAGCGATCCTGCAACAGCCGATAGTCAATTTGACGCCGACAGCCCGGACCAGATGGGGCCACTGGATTTCGCCTACAGCCTGACCCGGACACTCAAAACAGGTCAGCAACAACGCATTATTGTCATCGGTGATGCCGACTTTCTCGCCAATGCTTACCTGAACAACGTCGGTAATCTGGAACTTGGCCTGCGCATAATCCAATGGCTGACCCATAATGATCAATTCATTGACATTCCAGCGCGGGACAGCGTCGGCAAAAGCTTGCACTTCAATGATCTGACGCTAGGCTTGCTCAGCACCTTTTTCCTGATCCTGTTGCCGCTTATCTTTCTGGTATCCGGTTTTTATATCTGGCGAAAACGCAAACAAAATTAATGCCCGAGCTTCCCGAAGTCGAAACCACCTGCCGCGGTATCAAACCATATCTTGTCGATAAAACCATTCAGCAGGTCATTGTCCGGCAAATGCAATTACGCTGGCCGGTGCCTGACAACTTGCATGAAAAACTTCAAGGGCACCATATCCGAGCGGTTTTCAGGCGGGCAAAATATTTATTAATGGAGGTTAGCAACGGCTGCGTTATTCTGCATCTTGGCATGTCTGGAAATTTAAGAATTATTCCCGCCAACACAGTAGCCGCAAAACATGACCATATTGATTTTGTCTTGACCGATGGTAACGCCCTCAGGCTGAATGACCCACGCAAATTTGGCGCCGTTTTATGGACGGATCAATCTATCGATAAGCATCCATTATTCAAAGATTTAGGGCCGGAGCCTTTATCTCCCCAATTTAACGGCAGCCTGCTTTATCAAAAAGCCAAAAACTGTAAAATCGCCGTCAAAAATTTTATTATGGATAGTCATATTGTCGTTGGCGTCGGTAATATTTACGCCAGTGAAGCTCTTTTTATGGCCGGTATCCATCCAAACCGCCAAGCCGGTAAAATATCCCTCAAACGTTACCAAAAATTAGCCGAAGCCATTAAAACCGTATTGCAACACGCGATCGACCAAGGCGGCACAACGCTAAAGGATTTTGTCAACGCCCAGGGAAAGCCCGGCTATTTCCAGCAATCCCTGGCTGTTTATGGCCGAACAGAACAGCCCTGCCTGCAATGCGGCCAAACGATTCAACAGATTAAAATTGCTCAGCGCAGCAGTTTTTTTTGCAAACACTGCCAAAAATAAGAAATGCTTATCAAATTATTTTTTTGAACTGATACAGAAAATAAAAAGGCCCTACAAATAAATGTAGAGCCTTTCTTTTATTTGGTACCGAGGGCCGGAATCGAACCGGCACTTCCGAAGAAACTGGATTTTGAATCCAGCGCGTCTACCAGTTTCGCCACCTCGGCAGAGTTGAGGTATTATACGGGTATTCGGTGTTTTTTCAAGTGTTTTTTAAGCCTCCAGAACAACCGCTTTTTTTATTTTATTCATCGCATTCTTTTCTAGCTGCCGAATGCGTTCAGCTGAGACATTGTAGCGTTCGGCCAACTCATGCAAGGTTGCTTTTTCACTGGATAACCAGCGACTGGTCAGGATATCCTGGCTACGCTCATCCAGATTTGCCATCGCTTTTGACAACAAGTCTTCCTCATGCCCTTGCCAATCATCTTTTTCTAAAATCACAGCCGGATCCGCATTGCGTTGCTCCAGATAATTAACCGGTGCAAAGTTTGTTTCATCTGATACATCATCGCCAGGCTGATCAAATGCCATATCATGTCCATCTAGCCGGGTTTCCATCTCATACACTGTTTTTACATCGACAGAGAGTTCATCTGCAATATGCTCGGCTTCATTTTTAGTCAGCCACTCCAGTTTTTTTTTAGATTTACGCAAATTAAAAAATAATTTACGCTGCGCTTTGGTAGTCGCAATCTTTACGATACGCCAGTTTTTAATCACAAATTCATGGATTTCAGCTTTGATCCAATGCACAGCAAAAGAAACCAAACGCACTCCCATATTTGGGTTGAAACGTTTAACCGCTTTCATTAAGCCAATATTACCTTCCTGAACCAAGTCAGGTAATGGCAAACCATAACCACTATAGCCTTTGGCAATATGTACGACAAAGCGCAAATTAGATAAAACCAATTGACGAGCGGCGTCTATATCGCCTTCCTCATGAAAACGCACAGCTAATTTATGTTCTTCCTCAGCTGACAACCTAGGCAGCTGAGCAATGGCGTTGACATAAGTATCAAATGTGCCAACTGATAAATTGGCAGGTAGTGTTAATTCATTACTCATGTTGCCCTCCGTTGATATTTTTTATTCGTATTATTAGCACTCGCATAGGTAGAGTGCTAATAATGTAAAAAGTTCACTCTTTTTTAAAAAGTTTTTCCTTCGGTTAATCTATACAACATAGAGTCTTCAAATACATCCTTTGTGTATCAGTTGTCACAATCTCCCGGACCTTCTGATTCGACCCAGCCTCGGCCCTCTAAAAATCCTTCAGCGAGATCTGATTCGGTTGGGCCAAATTGCCGCGTCAAGCAGCCTTTTGCATACGGGTTTTTACAACAGCAACTCATCCTTTTAGTATGTTTATAAACCGACTGTACCCCCATGTCAACAGGCGGCATCCAGTTTTCTTTTTTATTGCGTGTCAACCACTTATGCAGTTTCATATTTGGATGTCCGGTCGCAAAATCAAACAAATAACCGCAGGTTCCAGCTGTTGTTATTTTATGGCAACGTGTACAGATCTGCTTTTCACCGTTGACCGGCGTAGTATCTAACTGCAAAAATCCTTCCTTTCGAAAATGATCGATAAAGGGCTTACCCACTAACAGCATAGGCAAGTCTTTCATGCTGTAGATACTTGGCAAACCATGACTGGAATTGATGTAAGGACTGTATTTGAAACCATGTGCATTATGACAGTTGATACATCCTGCCTGAGCGGTAAGCTGTGGCGAACGAAAAGCCTGGTTCGCATCCCGATACCAGAGTTCTTCCGGAAAACCTTCGGGGGGGCGGGCATGATCGGGGTTATAATTTTTCAAATAGTCTGATTTAGCGGGGAGCGGTTTATCAAGTGGCGGAATAAAGCCTGTAAATTGTTTGCCATATTGGGTTAAATAGCAGGCCTTTCCAGTGCGGATATTGCGGAAAATAATACCTAAATCATTGAAGGTATTGTATAGATAATAAAGCTGTTGTTTTTCTGCGGCTGTTTTCGCTTGCAAAATCGCCTGTTTGCGCTGGTTCTGGTCTTTTCCTAAATTACTTTGTGTATCGCGATACCAGGTTTTGTCATTCTGATTACCTTTTTGCCGACAATTCACCACCATTACATTGTCTTCATCCAGTGGAATCACTTGCAGATGGGAATATGTCCAACAACCAATATCGCCACCCAACCAATGTGGATTATCGCATTGTTTGCCTTGCGATAATGTAGACCAATTGTGACTGTTTATTTCCTGTTTATCGACATAAATAGGAATCTTTTTGCCATCCAAACAGGAGACAACGGGCAAATCGCGCTGAATTCCCAGTTCGGCCTTACACTCTTCTACATACTGATAAATATCATAATCAGAAGTGGTGGAACGTTGTGCCGGATTTAAACGGATAAACACCGTTATCAAGATCGCCACAAAAACCAGAAACAAGACCTGTGTTTTCATCACGCGTCCTCCTCTGTCAATATTGTTTTTAGGCTATATTCTCAAAATACGCCCCGACAGGCAAAACGTGTTTTTACGGAGGCTCGGTTGTTATCAGCTCACGCATCAATGCCGTTGCATAAGCACCGGCCGGTAAACTGAACACAAACCGCCATTGCGATGTCCCGATTTGTTGCCAATGCAGGTTTTGAGGAATGACACGCAATGCGCGATAATCGGCCGTCAAGCCAAATGTGGACAATCCAGCTGTGATTTCTGGATACTGCTGCAATATGCGTTGACTGATTTCGGGTAAATCGCTTGTCGTCTGCCCAAACAGCACAGCCGTTGGATGAATATCACCGGCCTGACATCGTTCCGGCAATGTTTTATCCGACTCATCGTATTCAAACAAACTATGGCTGTTATCAAGCTGACAAATGTCTCCCCCAATCAGCTGATTCCAATTCCCTTGACGCACACGTTCGGCTAAAATCTGGTTGAACAACCATGAGCGGGCAGCGGATAAATACAGACTCCGGTGCTGTCGTTTGACGCGCTGGCCGTTAAACATGGCCAGTGCTTTGTTGAGATTTTGCCCATCACGGCCAAATCGCTGCTGTGCAAAATAATTGGGGAAACCGGCCGTTTTAATCTGTTGCAACTGCTGTTGCAGACGGCTGTTTTCACCTTGCCAATCACGAAGATTAATTTGAAAATGGTTACAGCGAATAGCGCCGCGCTTTAGTTTGCGTAAATGGCGGCTGACCTGCAGTACTTTAATCTGCTGGGTTTCAATGTCCCGCCACTCAAGTTCTGGCTTACCGGGCAACCAGATGCTGAACCATTGTCGGGTGCGCGCATGCCGGTCTTTGAGTCCGGCATAGCCAATATCACGCTGCCTAACACCGGCAAACCGCGCCAAAAGCCGAGCCACATAATCGGTATTTTCACCCTGTTTTTCAAGGTATAAAAAAACATGCTCGCCTTCTCCGGCAGGCTCGAAAGATAATTCTTCGATAACCTGGAAATCATCTACTGTCGATTTGATGAGTCCCGAACCAGATACGCCACCCCAGGCTCTAGGCCAATCTATTTGTGCATCAATCACACAGATTCGATCAACACAGCAGCTTGCACGGCAATGCCTTCTTTGCGGCCTTCAAAACCAAGCTTTTCGGTGGTTGTGGCTTTCACATTGATACGATCGACATCAACCTCAAGGTCTACCGCAATATTTTGACACATGGTCGCAATATGCGGTGCCATCTTGGGTGCTTGCGCGATGATGGTAATATCGGCATTAACCAGCCGATAGCCTTTATCTTTTACAATGGCATAAACGTGACGTAACAAAACCCGACTATCTGCACCTTTAAAATCAGGATCGGTGTCGGGGAAATGCTTACCAATATCACCTAAGGCTGCAGCCCCTAACAAGGCATCCGATAAGGCATGCAAGACGACATCGCCATCGGAGTGCGCTTCTAAGCCTTTTTCATAGTCAATTTTGACACCGCCTAAAATAACCTCACCACCATCTTTAAAACGATGCACATCATAGCCTTGTCCGATTCTAATCATTGTTGCTCCATATAAAATTGCGCCAGCGCTAAATCTTCCGGACGAGTGATTTTAATATTATCGACACGCCCTTCGACAATCTTCGGCTTGAAACCTTTAAGTTCCAAGGCGCTTGCTTCATCGGTGATCGCCGCATTGCCTTCAGCCTGTTGCAGGGCATCACGCAACAGTCCAAAGCGGAACATTTGCGGAGTTAAGGCGCGCCAGATTTTATCGCGATCGACACTGCCCATAATCACACCATCTTCTACACTTTTTAGCGTATCATGTGACGGTACAGCCAAAATTCCACCGACTTCATCCTGCTCTAATTGCTGCAATAATGCCAAAATATCCATTGTCGTCAAACAGGGTCTTGCCGCATCATGCACCATCACCCAATCCTGTTCATGAGCTTTTGTCAGGGCTTTTAATGCTGACAATACCGAATCGGCCCGTTCTTTACCGCCCGCAGCGGTCATCACATCCGGGTGTCTGGCAACCGCCAATTCCGGCCAGTATGGATCTTGTTCAGAAATAGCTACAGCGACGGCCGAAAACACAGCCGCATCCAGCAAGCGATTCAAGGTATGTTCGATGACGGTTTTTCCCGCTAGTGTTAAATATTGTTTAGGTTTATCGGCCTGCATACGTTTACCGACACCGGCCGCAGGCACGACAGCCCAGATTTTTGTTTTGCGCGTCATTCAAGTACCTGAAAAAAAGTTTCGTTTTTCTTGATCATGCCCAATTCATAACGGGCGCGTTCTTCAATCGCTTGTTTACCTTTACGCAGGTCTTGCACTTCAGCATACAATGCCCGATTACGCTCTTTTTCAGACTGAGATTGTTGTTGTAATTGTGCAAGACGGGCTTGATAATCCAATATCTGACCGATACTGGCATCCCCAAACCAAAGACGATACTGCAATTGCAATATTAAAAGGATTAAAACAGCGATAAGTACTTTGATGATCATAAAGCTCTATCAAAAAAGGTGGATACCCTAGCAGTATCCACCTGATCAGAAAAATGGATGCGACAGCCCCCATTTATGTGATGTTTTAGAGCATTTTAAATGCGCTACGACCAGCATAAACAGCCTTATCACCTAATTCATCTTCAATTTTCATCAGACGATTATATTTAGCGACACGGTCAGAGCGGCTCAACGAACCGGTTTTGATCTGGCCTGTACCTGTTGCAACTACTAAATCAGCGATAGTAGTATCTTCCGTTTCACCTGAACGATGGGAAATCACAGCCGAATAACCGGCCGCTTTTGCCATGCTGATGGCTTCCAATGTTTCGGTTAATGTACCGATCTGATTCACTTTGATCAGGATTGAATTGGCAATACCTTTGTCGATGCCCTCTTTCAAGATAGCCGGATTGGTTACAAACAAATCATCTCCAACTAATTGAATTTTATCGCCCAATTTTTCAGTGTGGTTTTTCCAGCCATCCCAGTCATTTTCATCCATACCATCTTCAATTGAAATAATTGGATATTTGTTTACCCACTCGACAAAGAATTCAGTCATTTCTGCTGAATTAAAGCTTCTGCCTTCTGATGCCAACTCATATTTGCCATCTTTAAAATATTCAGAGCTCGCCGCATCCATTCCTAGATATATATCTTGCCCCGCTTTGTAGCCAGCTTTTTCAATGGCTTCCAAAATGACTTCAATAGCCTCTTCGTTAGACGACAAGTTTGGCGCAAAACCGCCCTCATCACCCACCGTTGTTGCCAGACCTTTGCCTTTCAAAACTTTAGCCAAATTATGGAAAACTTCCGCCCCATAGCGAATCGCTTCACGGAAATTTGGCGCTCCAACAGGTAGAATCATAAATTCCTGCAAATCAACACTATTATCTGCATGAGAGCCACCATTGATGATATTCATCATAGGTACTGGCAAAATAAATTCGTTTGTAGCATTCAGGTAACGATATAAAGGTAAATTACCTTCCTGTGCCGCCGCATGCGCCGCTGCCATAGACACACCTAGAATAGCATTTGCACCCAATCGACCTTTGTTATCGGTGCCATCAAGTTCGATCATTTTCTGATCTAACGCTTTTTGCTCACCCGCATTCATTCCCATAACGGCTGCGCGGATTTCAGTATTGACATTTTCAACCGCTTTCAAAACGCCTTTACCCAAATAGCGAGATTTATCACCATCACGCAACTCAATCGCTTCACGCTCACCGGTTGACGCGCCTGATGGCACCATTGCCGACCCGATAACACCTGAAGCCAATCTGACTTCAGCCTCAACAGTTGGGTTACCACGTGAATCCAAAACTTCTCTTGCTCTTACATCTACTATTTCAGCCATGCTGTTTTTGCCCTTATAAAGTTGTTTCAATCAAACTGCCGGCTTTGACAGCCCGATCTATGGTTAATAAAACATCGAGTAATTCTTTCATTTTGCCCAGCGGCCAGGAATTTGGACCATCACTCAGAGCCTTTTCAGGCTCAGGATGGGTTTCCATAAAAATACCCGAAATACCCGCCGCCATTGCCGCCCGAGCTAAAACCGGCACGTGCTCGCGTTGACCGCCTGAACAAGTTCCCTGCCCTCCCGGCAATTGCACAGAGTGTGTGGCATCAAAAACGACAGGACAGCCCGTATCACGCATTACCGCTAAAGAACGCATATCAGAAACCAGATTATTATAGCCAAAGCTGACGCCCCGTTCACAGACCATAATCTGATCATTCCCCACCGCTTTAGCCTTATCCGATACCAGCTTCATATCCCACGGCGCCATAAACTGGCCTTTTTTGATATTGACAGGCTTTCCCTGTTTAGCGACAGCCTGAATAAAATTGGTCTGCCGACATAAAAACGCCGGCGTCTGCAAAACATCCACAACCGAGGCGACTTCTTCTAGTGGCGTATCTTCATGCACATCGGTCAACACCGGTACGTGTAATTGCTGTTTAACTTTCTCCAGAATCTGCAAGCCTTTTTCAAGCCCTGGCCCCCGAAAACTCTTGTGCGAAGAGCGGTTTGCCTTATCGAAAGAAGATTTGTAAATAAAGTTAATACCTAATTCCCGGGTGATTTCTTGCAGCTTACCTGCAACATCCAGTGTCATTTGTTCACTTTCAATCACACAGGTGCCCGCAATCAGAAAAAAGGGCTGATCAAGGCCTGCTTCAAATCCACATAATTTCATTGTTGACTCGCTTGTTGTTGATATTTTGCCGCCGCCTGCACGAAACCGGAAAATAACGGATGGCCTTTACGCGGTGTCGAGGTAAATTCTGGATGAAACTGACACGCCAAAAACCACGGGTGTTCAGGTATTTCAATGACTTCAACTAACCGCCCATCAATCGATTTACCGGAAAACCGCAAACCAGCTTGCTCCAGTTGTTCCAGGTAATTGTTATTGAACTCATAACGGTGTCGATGGCGTTCATTGATGACATCTTTTTGATACACCTGATGAACCAGGGAGTCCGGCTGTAAGCGACATTTTTGTGCGCCCAAGCGCATGGTTCCACCCAGGTTGGAGTCTTCCGTACGCACTTCGACACGCCCTTGCTGATCCTGCCATTCGGTAATCAGGCCAATGACAGGGTGCAAGGCATCCGGGACAAATTCGGTGCTATGGGCCCCCTCGAGTCCCGCCACATTGCGGGCAAACTCAATCACGGCCGACTGCATACCCAAACAAATCCCTAAATAAGGGATATTGTTTTCCCGAGCATAGCGCACGCTGGCAATTTTACCTTCCACGCCGCGCTCACCAAATCCGCCCGGCACCAGAATCGCATCGAGATCCTTTAAGGCGCCAACACCTTGTTCCTCAATGGCTTCTGAATCGATATACTGAATATTAACTTTATGGCGCGTATGAATGCCGGCATGAATCAATGCCTCGTTCAACGACTTATAGGCATCAACATGATCGACATATTTGCCCACAATCGCAATATTGACCACATCGACTGGGTGCGTCAGCGCATCGACCACGCGCTGCCATTCGGATAAATCAGCTTTAGGGACATCCAGGCGTAATTTTTCCACTACGATGTCATCAAGCCCTTGCTCGTTCAACAACAGTGGAATGCGATAAATCGTATCGGCATCAATCGCCGAAATAACGGCACGCTCGTTTACATTGGTAAACAAGGCAATTTTAGAGCGCTCGCTGGCGGGAATAGGTTGCTCAGATCGACAAATCAGAATATCTGGCTGAATACCGATGGTGCGCAGCTCTTTAACTGAATGCTGAGTCGGCTTGGTTTTGATTTCACCGGCTGAGCGAATATAGGGAACTAATGTTAAATGAATAAAAATAGCCCGCTCATGACCGAGTTCGACGCCAATCTGGCGTATCGTTTCCAGAAATGGTAATGATTCAATATCACCTACCGTGCCACCGACCTCAATAATCGCCACATCCATATCTTCAGCACTGGCATAAACCCTGCGTTTTATTTCATCGGTAATATGCGGAATGACTTGAACCGTCGCGCCTAAATACTCGCCCTTGCGTTCCTTGCGCAAAACTTCTTCATAAACTTGCCCTGTCGTGAAATTATTCTTTTTGGACATGGTGGTCTTCAAAAACCGCTCGTAATGTCCCAAATCCAGATCAGTTTCCGCGCCATCCTCCGTCACAAACACTTCACCATGCTGAAACGGGCTCATCGTCCCCGGATCGACATTGATATAAGGGTCCAATTTAGTCATTGTCACCTTAAGACCACGCTCTTCCAGAATTGCAGCTAATGATGAAGCGGCAATCCCTTTACCGAGTGACGAGACAACGCCCCCCGTAATAAAAATATATTTTGTCATGAAAAGTGCTTATCCCAATAAATCATGAATGCGAGATTAAACGGCCTATTTTAACATTTTTAACGGCCTTTAACGTTAAAATTTGACGACAACCATGGCAAAAAGCAGACAGAAAGAGTATTTATTATTTTGACTCAGATATTGAGTGCAAGCGCCTAGCTTAACCGCCGGTAGAATTCATATGCCGTAAAATAATGGGTTGTTCCTGCAAATTGAATTCGTGTTTTTCCGGTTTGATCTGCATGGCATCAATAATCACCTGCTTAAGCTTATTCATATCGCCCGGAAATGCGCGCACCACTTGCTTCAAATCCACTGAATGCTCATTTCCCAGACATAACAACAAACGACCCTCTGCCGTCAATCGAACACGATTACACTGGCTGCAAAAATTGGCACTATGTGGCGAAATAAACCCCACCCGTGTGTTTGCCCCCTCTACCTGATAATAAACCGACGGACCACCCGTTTTGTCTTGAACCTGAGTCAATGTAAATTGGGCGGCCAAATCCTGGCGGATTAAATGACTGGGATAAAAAACATCGGCGCGATCGTGGCTACTGATAACGCCTAGCGGCATTTCCTCAATAAAACTAATATCAATACCTTTATCCACGGCAAATTGAACCAAATCAGTCACTTCGGTATGGTTACGATTTTTCAGCACAACAGCATTGATTTTGACCCGTTCAAAACCGGCTCGTACCGCTGCATCTATGCTCTGCAATACAGTCTCCAAATTACCCGTCCGCGTCAGAATTTTAAATTTTTCCTTATCCAGTGTATCCAGGCTGATATTGACACGCTTGACTCCTGCACTTTTTATATTTGCGGCCATCTGCCCAAGCTTCGAGCCATTGGTCGTTAGCACCAATTCATTCAGTTTGCTCAAGCAGCCTAGCTCACCCAACAAACCCAGCACACCTTTCCGCACCAACGGCTCCCCCCCCGTGACCCGAATCTTTTGCACACCTAGCTCGACGAAAGCCTGACAAATAAAATGAATTTCCTCCAGCGTTAAAACCTGCGCGCGCGGCAAAAACGTCATATCTTCGGCCATACAATACTGGCAACGAAAATCACAGCGATCGGTCACAGAAACACGTAAATAATTAACGTGTCGACCGAAACGGTCTATCAGACTGTTTATATGATGGGTTTTTTGCATAAGCTAAGCAACAAAAACAAGACAGAGCTTTATCATACACGCTGAAAAGCGTGGCCGATAGGCTTTTAAAAATGGGAGGAAGATTAGGACAGCACAAGAATGGTGCCCAGGGACAGAATCGAACTGCCGACACGGGGATTTTCAGTCCCCTGCTCTACCGACTGAGCTACCTGGGCTTTCTTGTTCAAAAGAGCGGTGTATTATAATGACCTTTATTCCTTCAGTCCAGTAATACACTCAAAAAAATCCCCGACGGAGATAGGCCGGGGATTATCATTTAACCCAGATTCATCAACAACAAACGATAAGTAATTGATAAGTAAATATAAAAAACCATCACATTTCTTATTTACACTAACTACTCAGTTGTTATTGTATAGCTCAACCAGGTTAGCTGGATTCTTCGCCTGCGCGAACATCAAACTCAATTTTCCAACGTCGCCCATCCTGCTGAGAAACAGCATGCAACTCCAAGGTTCCAACTTCAGTCACGGCGGCAGATAGATGAACAGGCACAACTTCACCCGCTTTCCGCCCCTCATCCGGCAAAGTGATTTCGATTTCATCCAGCTCTTCGAGCTCATCTTCAGTCCAGAAATCCAGCCGTGTTCCGACCTTATCTTCCCGTCGGCTTTTCGAGGCAAAAAAGCGGAACCTAACTGGCTCGCCAACTACCAGACCAAACACATCATCAGGTAAGGCTTCTTCGGTCCCCTCTTCCATCCCGAATGGCGCAATACACAACGCTTCTATTTCCGGCGGCATGCCGGGAACGGCCGGCATAGCGCTCTCGACGCCGACATAATAGGATGCCGCAGTGCCGCCTTTAATACGAACGCCTTTGCCTTTGCGAACAAAGCCATAATAAGCCGCGCCTCGGGCGACCGCCAGGTCCAGGTCGGCGCCTTGTAACAATCGCGCATCCGGTGCCTGTTCGGCTTGCAACCAGCTATTGATAATCGCCATCAGCCGCTCGGCCAAAACCTGTGCCTTTAACACACCACCATTAAACAGCACCGCGCTAGGATGTAAAAATGACGCATTTTCCGGTAATTTTATATCATCCAGTTCATCGGTTGCGGCGACTTGCTTGGTTAAAAACGCCGCCAAATGACGGGTAATACCCGCATCTTGCGCATACGGCAAACCTTGAGATCGTAGCCCTGACCGTGGCCGTGAAATTGGCTTTTCCGAGATAGGGACTTCAGGTAGAAAACCTTCAACTAGAATCTGATTTAACTCATCCCGTGTCAATTCAGTTCTGAGGCTGCCACCGATTAACGATGAACCCCGATTAGCCACCACCAATGGAATACTATCTAGCTCGGGATCATTAAATAGTTTTTCCTTCGCATCACGGCACGCATGGGTCAAAGATTGAACCTGCCAGGCTTCCAATCGCTTACCACAGTCTTTCTCGAGCTTGGCTTTAACCGCATAGGCCAAAGCCAAATCCATATTATCCCCACCTAACAAAATATGGTCGCCGACAGCAACACGGTTAAGCTCCAGATTACCCTCGTGATCGGTAACAGCGATCAAGGATAAATCGGTCGTTCCACCACCGATATCGACAACCAGAATAATATCGCCGACATTGACATGATTCCGCCAGTCGCCTTCGCTGTTCTCAATCCAGCTATACAGCGCCGATTGCGGCTCCTCCAACAAAATAGCCTGATTCAATCCTACTGAGCGCGCGGCTTCAGCCGTTAGTTCACGTGCAGCCGGATCAAATGAAGCCGGAACCGTAATGGTGACATCCTGCGTAGCTAAATCGGCATCGGGATGTTCATAGGTCCAGGCATCCACCAGATGCTGCAAATAGGCCTGGGTTGCTTGAAATGGTGATACTTTTTCCACTTCATCCGGCGCATCGGCTGGCAAAATTGCTTGCTTACAATCTACGCCCGCATGACACAGCCAGCTTTTTGCACTGGCCACCAGACGAATCGGTGTTTTTCCACCCAGATTACGGGCAATTTCGCCCACCAAAAAGTCGGGTTTTTCAGTCCACGGCAATGCCGTTTCACCCTCGGAAATCTCCGCCTCATGGGGCAAATAGATAAATGAAGGCAGCTGCTCTCTTTCCTCAACTTCACCTGGCGCAATCAATTGCGGAACCGCCATAACATCCTGCACAACTTCATCGTCGGATTGATGCAAGTCAACATAGGACAAGACGCTGTGCGTCGTTCCCAGGTCTATACCAACGGAATAACGCGGACCTTCGGAATCTCTGTGTGCTTCAGCGTCATAATTCTGCGACTCAAGCGACTGATTATCAGCCTCATCCTGATTAGTGACATGTCCAAACAACTCACTCATAACTCAACCTCAGCCGGGGCAATAATTTTCGGGTCATGCTTTTCTGTTAATTTCGGCAAATGATATTCAGTAACACGCCAGCCTTTATGAATCAATGTGCCGGTAAAAGGCGGTTTGCCGACAATATTCCCTGTCAAACGAATCTCGGCCGAATTAAACCCTTCGTCCAACGTCACTTTACTGCCTTCTGTTTCCTGACGGATTGTGGTCAAACTAAAATGTTCATCAATCACTTTTTTACAGCCTTCATGAACCACCCGAGCGGCAACACCCACATCGGCATCCCCATATTGACTGACATCTTCATTGATAAAATCGATAAAACGCGCTTCTTTTTGCAACATCCCCAGCAATTGTAACGCTGCCTCAGGTGTCGCTTCTTTCAGTACAACAGGCTCTGGTGCAGGCCCCGGCACTTCGACTATCTTTTCAACTGGAACTTCAACCACCTTTTCAACTTCAACAATTTTTTCAACCACTTTAGTTTCAGGTTCGTTCGCCGCCATTTGCTGACGCATTTGCTCTGCTTTCTTGACGCAGCGCCTGTGACCTATTAGCACCGACAACAATACCGCAATCAGAATAAAGGCCAACAAAACCACCGTTGCCGCCAAACAAACATGCCACAAATCAAAGGTTGTCGGTCGTAGTGACAAATCAATGCTATAAACATTATTCATTTCTTCATTCCTTACTTAATATTTCCCGCCGCTTTTGCCGCTTCCTGATACATTAACTGCTTCAACAATCGCCGCGTTAATTTAATCCGCATCGTTTTCAAATGCCGGTCGGCGATGACGGCAGGTACTTTTGCCTCCAGATAAACTTTCCGCATATCGGCCAGCACCGGCTCACATTGTTTGATAATGGCACCTGTCGCCGTTCTACTCTCGATACTGGCATAGCCTTTCTTTTGCATTTCTTTGGCGACACAGCTTTTATAGTTAAACTGCGCACCTTGAATTTTTTTGATCGTAGCATCATCTAGCACAGACCCATCCCACTCACTCTCATTGGCATAGCTAAGTGCGCTGAATCCCACACTCAACACAACACACATTAAAAACTTTTTCATAACATCCCCTCATAATTTATGGATATTCAAGCACTTAATTTTACGCGAATTTGCCGACAAGCGTCCAAAGTTTCTTATTTTCAGACAGTTGCAGCCTATTATGAAAGCGGTATTGAACTAATTAAGCAATGGCTTCACAAAGCGATCAAACGCCTCCTGCCTGAAAACACCTTGCTGCATAAAAATTAAATGTCCATCTTGCCCAATTACAACGCTAAAGGGTAATACGCCAAATGGGTCGCCCCATTGCCGTAGCAGGCTATATTGCTGTTCCGGGTCAGCCTGTAGAACCGGATAATTGATGCCGACGGTACGAACAAAGTTTTTCAGTTTCCGAACCTCATCCAGCCCTACGCTGACAACCTGAAGGCCTTTGCCTGCGTAATCGCGTTGCCAGCGTATCAAATCTGGAATCTCCACCTGGCATGGCCCGCACCACGTTGCCCAGAAATTCAATAAAATGACCTTGCCATGCCAGTCATAAAGATTATGCGGCTTGCCTTGTAAATCATTCAACACAAGGGGCTTAAGCTTCCAGGCATTATCAATCGACTTCGATTCAGCACCAGCAGGCTGGGTAAATAAGCCAATCAGCCCTATAATTACGCCGAGGGTTGTTTTCAAAAAGTAAGATTTAAAACCATTGAGTCCGTACATTTTTTTAGTATAGAATATTACTACCTATTAAAATACTGTTTTTTCTGGAATTCATTATGCGTTATGCAAAAAAAATCCTGGCTTTAGCTGGCCTTTGTTTGGGGATAAGCACGTTTCCGATGGCCAACACCCTGACACCTGAATCGTTTACCCTGCAACAAGCCATTGATTACGCTTTGCTGCATAATCCTGATTTGCAAATCATGCAAAACAGAATCCAACAGGCTGAAGCACAATTAGACCAAGCGCTGTCTGCCTTTTACCCGGAAGTCAAAGCACGTTTGGGTTATGAACATTCCGACAATCCAGCCCGCGCCTTTGCCATGATTATTGCTCAACGCCGTCTTAACCTGACCGGCGGCACCGATTTCAACCATCCGGGCGGGGTCGATAATTACCGCCCTGAAATCAGTCTACAATATTCCTTGTTCCGTGGCGGTCAAGATTATTATGGCAGCAAGGCGGCACAATCGGCGGTCGATGCTGCCCAATTCGATAAAACCACGGTGCGCAACCAATTAATCGAAATGGTCACCCGCAGTTTTTATCATTATCTTGCTGCACTGGAAAATCATAAAGTCGCTTTGCATGCCATTGAGGCGGTTGAAAGCGAATTAAAACAAAGCCGCTTGCGCTATGCCGCCGGCACTGAATTAAAATCCGACGTCCTGTCCTTAGAAGTTCAGGCCGCCGCCGCACATGATCAGGAAATTCACGCCGCCAATACGGTGGAACTGATAAAGACCAGCCTTAAAATTTTAATGGGTTTGACGGCAGAACAAGCACTGACGTTAGATTCAAGTCATAAGCCCAAATTACCGGAAACCCCGGAAGATTTTACCCAGCTTCTAGCCAAAGCCATGCAGCAACGTCCAGATTATCGGGCAGCCGATAAACGTTTGCAAATGGCCAGGCAGAAATTACGCGCCGCTCAAGGCGTTCATTTGCCCAGCGCCAGCGCTTATGTCAATTATGGCTCAGACAGCAAAGACATCGATTTCAGCACCAACCGGGATAATGTGACCGCCGGAGTGATGGTCGAAATGTCTTTATTCAGCGGCTTTCGTGATAGCGCCAAAGTTGACCAGGCTAAACACCAACTCGCTATCGCGCGTAAAAACCTGACCAAAACCCGGCTACAAATTGAAAATGACGTCAAATCAGCGCGTTTAAAACTCACTGAAGCGTTGAACCGGGTCAATGTCGCTAAAGCTTCCGTTGCTGCGGCAGAAGAAGCCTTACGCATGGTTACTGCGCAACGCGATTCAGGCGTCGTCACCGTCACTCGTTTTATTGAAGCTCAGGTGGCTCGCGATCAGGCCCATGCCCGCCACATTGCCGCCTACTTTGACGCACTCAGTGCACAGGCGCAACTCAATCAAGCCATCGGATCAAACAGGGATTAAATCATGCATACTTTGCTACAAAAAAAATGGCTCATCAATACGGCCGCTATCACCCTTTTGCTTTTTGCCATACTGCTTTCTTTAGGCATCATCGGCGGCCCTGACAAGGTGCCACCCGGCAATACCGAAAGAAAACTATCGCCACTTCCCGTCGGCGCCAAAACCCTGACCGTCGGAAAACAGCTGAGCGGCAATGTGATCGCCTGGCCGGGCGCGATAAAATCCCGTAGTGTCGCGCGCATTGCACCTAAATTCAGCGGCCGGATTCTTGAAGTCAAGGTCAATGCCGGCGACAGTGTCAAACAAGGCGATATTGTAGCGGTTCTGGACAAATCTGATCTTGAGGCCGCCTTTCAAGAAGCCCAATCCGCGCTAAATGCGGCGCGTGCGCAAGCCGCGCAAGCGATTGCCGATGAAAAACGCATTAAAAAACTGTTCAGCCAGGGTGCAGCAACCCGGCAAAACTATGATGCCATCATCGCCCAGGCCCGCAGTGCTCGCGCCATGGTTAATCAGGCATTAGGCCGGGTAAAACGCATACGCGCTAATTTAAACGAAAATATTCTCAAAGCCCCTTTTGATGGCATCGTCAGCGAACGCTTGCAAGAACCAGGCGACATGGGTCTGCCCGGTGTTGCTGTGGTTGTCATTCAAAAAGCCGATGACCTGAGGGCGGAAGCGGCTATTCCGACCCATTGCGCTAAACGCATTCACTTAGGCATGAAAATCAATGTACGCATCGATGCCTTAAATCGTACCTTACTTGCGACCGTCGATGAAATTGTCCCAGAAATCGACCCGTTCACGCATACGCAATTGATCAAGGCCAGCTTACCTTCATCGGAAGGCCTGGTTCCCGGCTTGTTTGCCTGGATGGAACAAAGCTGTGAAAAAGACCTGCAAATTATTCTGATTCCGGCCTCTGCCGTACTCCATTTCGGTCAGTTGGAGGCGATAAAAATTGTTGAAAACGATCAAGTTTATACCCGCCATATTCGTACCGGTAAACGTTACGGCGATAAGGTCGAAGTATTATCCGGTCTACGGGAAGGTGAAACCATTCTGATCAATACAGGTTTACAGCAATGAGCGAACAGCAAAACCATGCCGACAGCTTGACCATTCGCATCGTCAAGCTGTTTACCACATCTCAGCTTTCATTATTGTTTTTGATTATCGCCATTTTTGCAGGGGCTGCGGCGCTAGTATTGACACCACGTGAAGAAGATCCGCAAATTGTGGTGCCGGTGATGGACGTATTTGTGCAATATCCTGGCGCATCCAGTGAAGAAATCGAAATGCTGGTGACCACACCACTGGAAAGTCTGTTATATCAAATCCCCGGCGTAGAATATGTTTATTCTGTCTCCAGCCCGGGACAAGCGCTGGTGACGGTACGCTATTATGTCGGTGAAGACATGGAGGCCAGTCTGATCAAAACTCGGGATAAAATCATGGCGAACAAGGATTTGGTACCGCCCGGCGTCACCGACTGGATTGTCAAACCGGTCGAGATTGACGATGTTCCTATCGTGTTTCTGACCCTGTCGCCGCAAAACCCGGTTTATGACTCAATGGCCATTCGTCGCATTGCCGATGAATTACTCGAACGCCTGAGAAGCGTCGATAACGTCGGTAAAAGCTGGGTCGTAGGGGGCGCTGCCCGAAAAATTTCGGTCTATCCGGATCCGGCAAAAATGGCTTCGCGCAAAACCACATTGCTGGATATTCAACAAGCCTTAGCCAATACCAATGTCAATCTCCAGGCCGGCGCGTTTTCACGCGATAATCAAGAAATTTTGCTAGAAGCCGGGCCACATTTTAAAACACCGGATGAAGTCGGCGCTACAGTCATTAAAAATGTCAATGGCCGGCTGGTTTATTTACGTGATGTCGCCACTATTATGGACGGCCCGGAAGACCCTAATCATTACACCCGAATCGGTTTCGGACCTGCCGTCAAAGACATGAAACGGGTCGGACATGCCGTTGGCCCACAAGCTACTACGGGTGAAAGCCGGCAAATGGTCACGATTGCCGTTGCCAAACGCAAAGGCAGCAATGCCGTTACCGTCGCTGAAGAGGTTCTGGCCCTGACCGAACAGTTGCAAGGCAGCCTGATTCCAGATGATGTGTTAATCAATATCACCCGAAATTATGGCGAAACAGCGAATCACAAGGTTAACGAACTGGTCGAACATCTTGGTATCGCGATCATCACCATCATTGTGTTGCTGGCCATGACCCTCGGACTGAAAGAATCATTCATTGTCTCTATCGCGGTACCGTTGACCTTTGCCATCACGCTGCTGTGCGATCTGCTTTTTGGCTACACTATCAACCGCGTAACTCTATTCGCCTTGATTCTGTCGCTAGGCTTACTGGTGGACGACCCTATCGTTGATGTAGAAAATATCCATCGTCATTATAAAATGAAAAAAGAGCCGCCTTTGCGTGCCTTGTTGACCGCTGTCGATGAAGTCCGGCCACCGACCATCGTCGCCACCTTCGCCGTCATTCTGTCTTTTATTCCGATGTTTTATATTACCGGCATGATGGGGCCTTATATGGCGCCTATGGCCTTCAATGTACCGGTCGCAATGCTGTTATCGCTGATCATCGCCTTCACTGTCACCCCGTGGGCCAGCTACAAACTACTCAAAAAAGATTATGGCAAGCAGCATGACAAGCCTTTCGACTTAAAAAAATCACGGCCTTACCGGTGGTACAGCAAGACACTGTCGCCACTTATTAAAACACCTGCTCGCAGTCGTTGGTTTCTGCTGGTGATTTTCATCGCCTTTGTCGGTGCGACGCTGTTGGCCGTCACTCGAGCTGTGCCCTTGAAATTATTGCCATTCGATAATAAAATGAATTACAGCTTATTATCGATATGCCGCGCAGCGCCACGTTGGAGCAGACCGATGCCGTCGCACGCGCCGTGGAACAGTATCTGGCGACAGTCAATGAAGTCACCGATTTTGAATCCTATATCGGCCTAGCCTCACCGATGGATTTCAATGGCATGGTGCGCCATTATTATCTGCGTCAGGGCAGTTATGTCGGCGATATCCGCATCAACCTGGTGGAAAAGGAAAAACGCGAATTTTCGTCGCATAAAATTGCCTTGCGTATTCGCCCTGAAATAGACCGTATTGAACAACAGTATGGCGCTAATATTAAAATTGTGGAATTGCCCCCGGGTCCGCCGGTTCTGGCAACCGTTGTGGCTGAAGTTTATGGGCCTCCTCAGGCCAGTTACAACGATATTGTCCGGGTTTCGAATGATGTCAAAAACCGGCTGCAACAATTTGCGGGTGTCGTCGATATCGATGACATGATTGATGAACCGCATAAACAAGTACATTTTATTCTAAACAGGGAAAAAGCGGCACAGCATGGCGTCACCGTCACCCAGGTTGCGAACACCCTAAAAACGGCATTAAACGGACAAGTGACAGGCTCAGTTCATATTGTCAGTGAACGCAAACCCCTGTTAATCAATGTACAACTGCCTAGGGCATTACGTTCATCCGCCACCGATTTATTGACGCTCAGGGTTAAAACGGCTTCGGGAAAACTGATCCCATTGAGTGAAATCGGTAGTATGCAAAATGAATGGGGGGATCAGACGATCTATCATAAAAACCTGCATCGATTGATGTATATTACCGCTGAAATGGCCGGACGTGCACCGGCCGAAGCGGTACTCGATATGTATGCCAGCCTGGACGAAAAGCCGTTACCCCCAGGCTACCGGGTTGAAATGTCCGGCGAAGGCGAATGGAAAATCACCGTCGATGTCTTTCGCGATTTAGGTTTGGCCTTTGCCGCCGCGTTAATCATGATTTATGTCTTGCTAGTTGCGCAAACCGGCTCACTCGGCATTCCTGGCGTCATGATGATTGCCATTCCGCTGACCGTCATCGGCATCATGCCGGGATTCTGGTTTATCAACCTGTTTACCGAGCCCGTTGCAGGCTACGCCACCCCGATTTATTTTACCGCGACCGCCATGATCGGCATGATTGCACTCGCTGGTATCGTCGTGCGTAATTCAATCATTCTAATCGACTTTATTGAACGCGCCTGGAACCGGGATGAAGAAACCACCCTGGCCGAAGCCTTGATTGAAGCCGGCGCCGTTCGGATGACACCGATTTTCCTGACTGCGGCCGCGGCTGTTTTCGGATCGGCTATCATTGTTCTGGATCCAATCTTTTCAGGGTTAGCCTGGAGTTTTGTCTTCGGCATTATCGCTTCCACCCTGTTTTCACTAGTCGTTATCCCGGTGGTTTATTTCCTGCTGATGCATAACAAACCCAAACCCCGCGATCAAATTGAAGAGGAATAATTCGCCCCTTCCTGCTGCATAAAACCGATGCTGGTTTTATGCAGCCCGGTATAAGGATATAATCATAAGTTGTGTCATAAGCCGCTATCGAGCGAGGGGAATTCATTGGCCAAATCACGCAGACATTTCGTTAAACGGCTCATACAAATCTGTAGCCTGTTTGGGCTAAAGTCTGCATTTGCCTGGGCCGACTGGCCTGAACGCTTGTTTAGCACAACACCGTACCCGGAAACCTTGAAAACCCTGTTTCCAACAGCTAATTTTATCGACACCAACAAAATTCATTTAAAACTCCCCCGCGTTGCCGAAAATGGCGCCGTCGTTCCCTTAACCATTACCAGCAGCCTGCCCGATATTCAAAAAATCAGCGTGTTGGTTGAAAAAAACCCCAAACCTTTATCCGCCCAATTTCAGCTATCACCACGAGTAGAGCCTACCCTGTCTTTACGCCTGAAAATGGCGAAAAGTTCAAATGTAATTGTGATTGCCGAAACCCGCGACGGCCAACTGCTTCGCACCCAAAAAGCCGTCAAAGTCACTATTGGAGGCTGCGGTGGCTAATTCCAGTATTCGCATTCGCAGTAAACGGCGTCAACAAAAAGCGCAAATCCGGATTTTAATTGCACACCCAATGGAAAATGGCCGAAATCGTGACCCCGAAACCGGCCAGTTTATCCCGGCTCATTTTATTCAAGAACTCGACATCAGCCTAAATGGTGAGCGCGTCATTCAGGCTGATCTAAGCGGCAGTATCTCCAAAGACCCGTATTTCAGTTTTGTACTGAATCACGTTAAATCGGGCGATCTTATTCGAGTCAATTGGGTCGACAACCTCGGCATCCATGATAGCCGTGAGCATCTGATTAAATAAAACAACAGCCATGATTAACAAACAACCGAGTTGCCAGGATATTTTCGAAACCGGCTTAATGTCGGTCGATGAAGCCAAAGCCCGTATTGCTGCACTGATTACACCACTCTCCGTTGCTGAAACCTGCCCTGTCGGGCAAAGCAGAGACCGGGTACTGGCTGCCGATATCACAGCGCCTTTCAATGTACCGCCACATGACAATTCAGCGGTCGATGGCTTTGCCATTCTGAGCCGGGATATTCCACAACAAGGCCGCAAAAAACTTGCCATCAGCGATACCCTTCATGCTGGCGATAACCGCCCTTGCCAGCTATTGCCGGGACATTGCATCCGCATCATGACCGGCGCAAAAATTCCATCTGGCGCCGATACCGTCGTCATGCAAGAACATGTCGAACAGGGTGATGACTACATCCTCATCGATGGGCAACATAAAACGGGCGACAATATTCGCCGGGCAGGTGAAGATTTGCGAAGTGGCGAAATTATTCTGCCGCGTGGCAAATGCCTGACACCGCCGGATATTGGACTGTTAGCTTCCATCGGCAACGGTGAAATCAGCGTTAAACGAAAACTGCGCGTCGCCATCGCCTCAACCGGTAACGAGGTCTTTGACATCGGCCAGAAACCACCAGAAAACGGCATTTTTGATAGCAACCGTTACAGCCTGGCGGCCGCACTTGATTCACCGGCGATTGAAATTATCAACCTCGGCATCATTAAAGATGACCCGGAAATTTTGCAGCGTCAGTTCCAACAGGCCAGCGAATATGCAGATGTGATTATTTCATCTGGCGGCGTCTCGGTCGGCGAGGCTGACCATACCAAAACCGCACTGCAAGCCTGCGGCCAGATCAACTTCTGGAAACTGGCGATAAAACCCGGCCGCCCTTTGGCTTTTGGCCGTCTGAACCAATGCTTGTTTTTCGGACTGCCCGGCAACCCTGTTGCGGTGATGGTTACCTTTTATTTATTTGTAAAACCGGCGCTGGAACAAAAACTCGGCATCGTCCTCCCCCGCCTAGCGCCCACATTACAGGTCAAAACCCTGGAAAACATACGCAAAAAACCGGGCCGCACCGAAATCGTCCGCGGCATATTACAGCAAATGGAAAATGGCGAATGGCAGGTCAAAACCACCGGCAAACAAGGATCCGGCATCTTACGCTCCATGAGTCTTGCCAACTGTTTTATCGTGCTGGAACATGAGCGGGGAATGATAAAGAGCGGTGAGAAAGTCACCGCTCAACCCTTTTTTGGTCTGTTTTCATCCTAAAAAATGCATTGCCTTTGTGCGCATTAAGTCTAAGTTGGGCTTTTGCGCCAACAGATGCAAAATGGCCGTGGTCTTGCCACTCCCTAAAAAGCCCAGCACTAAATGGGTAGGAATATGATGCAGTGTTTTCAAAAAGACTTATTTAGATTTTTTGACAAACTGCGTCAAAATCACAATTTGCTGGCCGTTCACCCGGCCTTCAATCTGTTCCGGGTTATCGGCAACCAAGTTAATGTTTCGCACAGGAGTGCCACGTTTGGCGGTAAAATTAGCGCCTTTGACATTCAAATCCTTGATTAAGGTCACTGTGTCACCCGCCGCCAACACTGCACCATTGCTGTCGAGATGCTTCACCTCGTTGTCCGCTTCGGCATTGTCGGCTCCAGCCTTAGCCCAGTCCAGCACGTCATCTTCCAGATACAACATATCCAATAAATCCTGCGCCCAGCTTTCATGTTGCAAACGGTTCAGCATACGCCAGGCCATCACCTGTACCGCAGGCACCTGGCTCCACATGCTGTCATTCAAGCAACGCCAATGATGCTCGTCCAGGTCCTGATCGCCTTCGATTTGCGAAAGGCACGTTCTGCATACTAAAACACTGCCCACCACGCCCTCTTCCGGGCTATTCGGCACCGTATAAACAGCCAAGTCGTTATCTGCACCGCATAACTCGCATTTTGTATCGCTTCTTGTCTGCAAATCTTGTTCGATTGTCATCTTTTCCTCTGTTATATATATCATTCTTAATACATTATTCAGTCATACCGAATAGGGGCTGTTGCCGTTTTGAAAATCCCCCTTGAAATTCAATAACTCCGCCACATAGATTGTTTATTTTGACTCAAAAACAAGCAAACTATGCCCCGACAAATGCTTACGGATGAACTTTGGGAGAAACTGAAGATAATTATGTTGAAAATGGGAATTTATGACAAACCTTGTCTTCGAAAAACAGTCGAAGGTATTTTTTATCGCTTGCGAGTAGGTTGTCCCTGGAGAGATTTACCCACGGCTTTTGGTAATTGGAATGCGGTATATAAACGATTCAATGACTGGTCTCGTAAAGAAAAAACTGATGGGTATTTTTAACGCCTTGGTTGTTGATCCAGACCTGGAATGGGAATTTATTGATGGGAGTATTGTGAAAGCACATCAGCATAGTAGTGGTGCGGCCTGTGAACAAGAAACAGCGATAGGGAAATCTGTCGCCGGGAACACCAGTAAAATTCATATGGCCGTTGATGCCTGTGGTCTTCCTATTCATTTCTCAGTGACAGGCGGCGAAGTTCATGACTGCGCCTTTTTATGGTTACCTATGTGAAATGGCAACAGCCCCTAATACCTGTTAAATTTCACAATGCCTTATTGTCGTGGTATTTTGCGCCGAAATTTCATCAAACCTCGGACGTTTCAGCTTGCTGCCTTATCCATTGTTTCCAAACGGTCAATAAAACCGCCAGGATAACCGGCCCGATAAACAGCCCAATCGCTCCAAATGCAGTCAAACCACCCAACACGCCAAACATGACGACTAAAAAAGGGACTTTACTCGCGCCGCTAATCACAATCGGCCGAATCAGGTTATCGACGGTACTGACCACGGTAAACCCCCATACCAGCAAACCCGCGCCCGCCCAAATATGTCCGCTTAAAATCAAGGCAATACCGGTTGGAATCCAGACCAGTGTCGCCCCCATAGGGATCAAGGCCAGCAACGCCGTGAGCGCACCAAACAAAATAGGTGCATTAACCCCGGCAAAGGCATATCCTACACCCGCCAGAATCCCCTGCGACAACGCCGCCAATACCATGCCATACACAACCGCCCTCGTGGTGTGGGCAGCGGCGTGTAAATAAACATCACCATCTTTACCTGCATAACGTAAAATGCCTGAACGCATTTGTCTTATTGCTTCTTCACCATCGCGGTAACAAAAAAACAAGGTCACCAAAACCACACCTAATTTAAGAATATAATGACCGACACTACCCAAGAAGGTGGCAAAATTCCCAACCCACTGTCTCAATTCGTTAATCAAGGGCGCTATAATACTGGCTTTATCGGCATTAAAGTTATCCAGCCAGGCTTGCAAATAATGCCCCAATCCGGGCAGGTTACGAATGGCTTCCGGCAATGTTAATTCGCCATTTTTAAGAACCTGGTACAGCGTCTGATAAGCAGTTTTGACTTCGTCCTGCAATAGGCCTGCTAGGCCATAAATCAAAACAAAAATGGCTAACGAAATCAGTAGTGTCATGACAGAAGCGCTTAACAATTGCTGATAATTCAAGCGTTTATCGATCCAACGATACAGCGGCCATGTCACATAGGCCAAAATAAACGCCCAAATCAACGATTCTAAAAACGCTTCCAGAATCAAATAACTCAGCCAAAACAAGCCAAGCAGCAAAATAAACGGAATCAGCTGTTTAAATATATCATGATGATTTTGCATCATTTAAGCCTCTCAGGCTGAGTAAACCCCTGATTCTCCAGCATAGCTAGCGTTTTATCCAGTGCCCCTTGATTTTTCCGAATGAAGCGATGACCTTTTTCCACCAATGCTTGTCGGAGAGCCGGCTCCTGATAAAGTATCAGCAGTCGCCCTGCCACATCTTCTTTATTTTGACATTGAACAGCCGCGCCATCCTGTAAAACCTGGCGGGCAATTTCCTTGAAATTCACCATGTGCGGGCCAAACATAACCGGCGTTCCAGCCGCTAAAGCCTCCAGAATATTATGCCCGCCGACCGGCACCAGACTACCGCCAACAAAAGCAACGTCGGCCGCCGCATATAACATCTTTAACTCGCCCATGGTATCGGCCAGATATACATCGGTTGCGGAAGAAATGGACGCCTGCCTGCTGCGTCTTTCGACCTGCAAACCATACTGCAAGGCCAGTTGATGAACGCTATCAAAGCGTTCGGGATGTCTAGGTACAATCACCAGTAACAGCTCTGGGATATGGCGTTTTAAATCCGCATATTGCGCCAGAAAAACGGCCTCCTCGCCCGGGTGCGTACTGGCAATAATCCAGACAAAACGCCCAGAAAACAAATCACCTTTAAGCGCCTTACCTTGTTCAATCAGTTGTTGTGGTAACTCGATATCAAATTTTAAATTGCCACTTACCTGCACCTTATCGGATGCCGCACCAATGTCGATAAAGCGCAAACGATCGTCCTCAGTCTGCGCTAAAATCATCTGCACATTCTCCAAAGCAGGCTTAACCAAGCCTTTAATCCAGCGGTAAGATTTTGCAGAACGCGCCGACAAGCGCGCATTGATTATAAATAAAGGAATCTGTCTCTGGCCGCATTGCCTGAATAGATTCGGCCAGATTTCCTTTTCCATCACCACCAGCATAACGGGTTTGAAAACACTTAAAAATCGGCAAACAACCCAGGGAATATCATAAGGAAAATAAACATGGCTGACACTGTCGCCTAAAACCTCGGCAACACGCGCAGCCCCTGTTGGCGTAGTCGTTGTCACTAAAATGGGCTGGTCTGGATAGCGCTGTTGCAAACGCTTAATCAAAGGAAAAGCCGCTTCCGCCTCGCCCACAGAAACGGCATGGAACCAGATGCAATGTTCAGGATAAGACTGTGTAAAAAACCCCAACCGCTCCTGCCAACGCGCCCGGTAAGCAGCTTGTTTAATCCCGCGCCAATACAGGCGCAACAACACAAAAGGTAAAAGCAAACAAAACAGGCTGGTATAAAAAAAACGCATAGCACAAGATGATAGGATTCGGAAGCCAGTTATTTTACCTGAAATTGTGCCCCAATGACGCGCCAAAACCAAGCCATCGAACCTGTTAACGACCCCAGGGCAATCGGGTTTAAATTACACCAAGAATCTTGAGTAAATAATCATTATCCCACCCTGCCATCATTCGCTTGGTTTTTACACCGACTTTGGCCGTTTCCTCGGCTTTTATTAAATTTAAGGCCATGTGTCGAATGACAGCTAAGTTTGAAGCACTATATCCTTTGCGGGTTCGGTTGCTATCCTCATCAAAAGCAAGATCAAGAACCCAATGCAAGTTATTTTCAATCGCCCAATGAGCGCGAACAGCATGCTCTAACTTGTTTGGATCGTTTGCGCTTAAACTGCTTATAAAATAGCGTGTTTCCTCGGTTATTTTTCATCCACTTCTCTTGTGGCTGTGACGGCAATAATACTTTTTAATCCTGACCAGGAATGCTCCTTTTTAACCATTCAATCTCATCCGTGACACGAACAGAACGCGTTTCAATTCGCCCATGCTCACCATTGACGGTTTTTGTGGCAATTTCTGGCGATAAAGCGGATGTAAAATAGGCCTTTACATCCTCATGTAAGGTGCCATGATTTCCTTTTAAACTCAAAACATAGTCACCGCCTTGGTCGATAATCTGTTTGGCTATTTTCTTTTGGCACCCCATTGCATCAATTGTAATCAAAGCGCCTGCAATATCCAAACGCGACAGAAGTTTGGGTATGGCCGTAATTTCATTGGATTTATCATCCACTTTCGCCTGACCTAAAACCAAACTGTTTTTCCGCGACCAGGCGCTCACCATATAGATGGCTGACTTATTTGAGGCTTTATCAATACTGCGCCTTAAGCATTTGCCATCCATTGCAATAATATCTTCTTCAACCAAGTCCGCTAGATCGGCCACCCAGTTTGAGAAGCATTGACTAAATTGTTCCGTATCTATGGCGGCAAAAACAGCACCCAACGTATCATGTGAAGGGATTCCATTTTCTAAACCAAGCTGTTCAGTGAACCAGCTTTCTTTAGCCTTTCCAAATTTTTCAATGGCCACCCAGTTATCGGCTCCACAAATAGTCGCACACAAGGTGATGAAAAATATATCAGTGAGTTGATGCTTCTTTCGCCGATCTACTCTTGGATCAGCAATCGTTGAAAAATGGTGGATAATTGAGGCCGTTGGGGTAACTGTCATTTATAATCAAAATGATAAAACCAATACCTTATCTAAATTATAATTTCAACCCTTTTTTAAACCCGATTGCCCTGTTAACGACCCGCCTATCCCTTGCATTATCAATAGTTGTACCTAAAAGGCCATAGGTGTGTCAGACTTTTTACACACATTCTTACGTGGACGCCCACGGTTTACTTGACCCACACTGACATTTAATCGCTGTTCAATCTGACGCTTAAACCGCTCATCGCCTAACGGCATCCCACTTTGTAGACAACTACGAATTTCTGTCACAATTGCTGGCCCCAGCGCTGTCTTGAATAAAGCGAGATAAGCCTGCTGCCGCTCTTCATACGTCCTGCCTAATTGCAAATATAAAGTATGCGGCGTTATCAAGTCATCCTGCTTTTGCAATCCATTATAGTGATAACTTGACCAAACGTACTCTTCCGGCCGACTCACCATTTTCGCTCTAACCGGATTCAACTCAATATAGCGATAACAATTTAAAAGATATTGATCTTCCTCAATAAGACTGGCTTTAAAGCGCCCTTCCCATAATGTTGGTTCGTCCATAAGATTTGTTGATATAAGCCACATAAATACGTCCAATATATTGAAAAAAACGACTTACACTTTCCCTATTTTCAGGCGTTATCAACAAATGCACATGATTGCTCATCAACACATAAGCATGAATCAGACATCCGTATTTTTTAGCTGCCTTTTTCATACATTCCAGATAAACCCGATAATCAGCTTCATCAAAAAAAAATAGCCTGACGGTTATTACCACGCTGAATGGCATGCACGGGTACATTTGGCAAAATGAATCTGGGTTTTCTAGGCATAAAAGGACTCCGACCCTATTGATGCCTTTTACTTTAAAAAATTAACCACGAAAATCGCACAAGTTACTGTAATACCCAACGACCAAAACATAAAACGATCCAGACGCTTGGTAATTTCCTCAAAGCGCTTATCTACCTGCTCAAAACGCTTATCCATATCCAGTCTTGAATTTTCAATCTGCTTATCGACCTGTTCAAAACGTTTATCAACCTGCTCAAAACGCTTCTCTATTTCCAATCTTGAATTTTCAATCTGCTTATCGACCTGCTCAAAACGTTTATCAACCTGCTCAAAACGCTTCTCTATTTCCAGTCTTGAATTTTCAATCTGCTTATCGAGCTGCTCAAAACGCTTCTCCATATCCAATCTTGAATTCTCAATCTGCTTTGCTGTCTGCTCAAAGCGCTTATCCATTTGAGTCAGAATCGTCTGAATCAATTCACGCTGGGCTTTTAGCTCATCTCCCTGATGTTTTAACGCCTCTTCCACCCGAACCATCCGCTCGCGCAGCTCAATTTCATACACCACCGGCGGCTTGCCTAATGACTGTTCAGCCAACCACTCGCTAATATGCGCCTTGATAAAACTGATATCTTCTTCCGCCAGCATACTGACTCACCCGCCTAAACATTGCACAATGTCCTCATTCTCGCACCCAATATATAATGAGTCAATATGAAAACATCTCTGACCCCTTATTTTTATTTCTGGATAATAAGGGTCACTTTAAGCAATAAACTCATCTAATATCCAAAAGTTGTTTTAAACGCCAAAACAATATCTGCTGAATAGGATTTTTGTTCCCCATGGCCGCCAAGTTTTTTAAATTTGTTCAAATAGGCATCAAACTGCATCCCCATGGGGCATAAATAACCCCACCTCTATTCAACAAAATCTTTAAAATATTGGTACATGCCACACCTGCTGCAAGCTCAATCCCCATAGGTGTAGAGGGAACTTTCTTTTTCAAAAAATTAACAGCCGAACGGTCTACAAGATATGCTCGTTGCATCACACTAGGTGAAACACCGATAACAAATCTCAATATTTGCTCTTCAAATGAATAGCCATCCAAATCAAAATAACTTTCAAAATCCATCTTACCTGGCATAAAAACCAACATCGAAGTACCCATTCCCATTGGTGCAGCAGTAACTGCCGGAATCCCCAATTCATAACAGCGCATAAACACTGCACGCCTAATAGGTAGCGCAAAAATATCCAGACTGTCTACATAAATATCCACATCACGCAAAAACTCATCCAGATTATCCAATGTAATACCATTTGGAAAATTTGTAACCTTAACATCCGGGTTAATGTCTTTTAACGTTTCCTCCATTACCTCTGCCTTAGGTCTATTCAATGTCGTCATACATGCGCCGTATTGCCGATTGAAATTAGCAATTTCAAACGTATCCAAATCTGAAATATGAAAATGGCCAATTCCTAGTCGGGCCAGCACAATCAAATGACTCCCGCCAACCCCACCCAGCCCTCCGACAGCTACTTTCTTTGAACGCAAAAGCTCTAATTCATTTTCTGTTACCCAGCCTATATTTCTCGAAAATGCTTCATCATAAGAAAACTGTTTCATTTTGTTACCTCACAATTAATATTTAATCCAATCTGTTGAATACTGAACCTTTCTTTAAGAATAGTTCATTTTAGAGATATCTTCTCCATGTAAGCGCCTTCCTATCTAACACTAGTTTAAATGCAAGACAAACCAGCGATCCATTATTCAGCAATTCCCGCTGAAAAGTTGACACGCCTGAGTGATGGAGCGATTTGGCTTTGTTGCATAAATCATAAGGATCCCCATATTATAGGGCATGGACAAGAAAAAGAAACAACGCTACAAACTAAAGAATTGGTCGAATTACAATCAAGCCTTGATCAATCGAGGTTCATTAACGCTATGGTTCGAAGAATCCATGATCAAGCAATGGCATCAGCCTGAAAAGACAGGCTATAGAGGAAGCCCGATGACGTATTCTGATACTGCTATTCAATGCGCATTGACCCTGAGAGAACTCTTTAAGCTGCCGTTGAGAGCGACACAGGGATGTTTGTTGTCGTTAGCGCTAAATGTCAACCAACCTGTCGCATTTTTTGCAATAATTTACGAAATGAATTTTATTAAGCTGCTTGACATTCTGTTGTGTTGAAATTTTCCTTATCCGGATTAAGATAAACATGGCCAATGGGCGTTAAATTTCGTGTTTGTCGTCCATTCCATCGCTCTGGATTGTCTCTTTTTGCTTGCTCGATGACTCGTTTTCTTTTTTCGAGTACGGCGCTGTCTAAGCCGTTATGGCGTTGGTTGGGTGTTACAAACTTGAGCGCACTGTGTTGATGTTCATTGTTGAACCAACAAACGAAAGCTTCAACCCAGTTCCTGGCTTCGCTTAATGTTTTAAAAGGGTTTTCTGGAAAGGTATGATGATATTTGACTGTTTTAAATAACGATTCTGAATAAGGATTATCATTACTGACACGAGGTCTGCTGAACGACGTGGCAATGTCTAAATCGACCAATTTGGCCCTTAATGTTGCGCCTTTCATCGGACTGCCGTTGTCAGAATGTATCACCAATTGCTTTTTGTCGATGTTTTCCCGGCGAGCGATATCTTCGATCAAATCAGCAGCGTGTGCGCTTGATTCGGCATCATGAACTTGCCAGCCTACGATTTTCCGACTATAGATGTCCATCACCATGTAGAGGTAAAAATACTGCCCTTTGACGGGGCTTAATAAATACGTAATATCCCACGAGTAGATTTGATTGGCCTGTGTGGCTTTGAGTGACTGCGGTTTATTATGCTGACCTGCGGCTCCTTTAGCTCTGTGCTTAAGCTGGTTGTGGGCTTTCATGACACGATAAAAGGTTGATTCTGATGCGAGATAGCAGCCCAAATCCAATAACCTCGGAACGATTTGATGCGGCGTTAAAGCGCTGTATTCCGGTTTATTAATCACGGTGATGATTTCTTGCTTGATGGCCTCGGATAATTGATTGTGCACAGGCGCTGTATTGTGCAGTCGTAGGTCTTCTGAGAGTCCTTCTCCCCGGTTCCAACGCTGATAGGTTCGAGCTGATATACCCACCAGTTCACAGGCTAATTTCTGCCGCGCTCCATTGTCAACGGCTTCATCAATGAGTGCGCTGTAGTGTTGGCGATCTGAGTAGGCGATTAATCGGCCGCCTTTTCCCCAGATCGCTTGGCACTTTTTGATAACACCAGTAAAGCCGCTGTTTCTGATAACGCTTTCTCTTTGCGGTTTAGCTCCTTATGCAAACGCTTGTTTTCTTGTTTGAGTTTTGTTTGCGCCTGTTTATATACGGATTCTGTTGATTTAGATTCTGACAAAATTCCGCTTTCCAGGTATTTAGATGATGTAAGTAGATGCCTTGTTCACGACAATAGGCGCTAGCCTGATCATCGGTGAGATGATGACAATGAACAATGGCTTCAAAACGTTCTACTGTATTCCAATCTTGAGGGCTTTTTTCTTTTGACATGTTTGACTCTGTTTTTTCGAGTTGATTTTTCTTAGCTAACCGAATCCATTTTTGAAGTGTGGAGTAACCCACACCTAAAGTAACTGCAATTTGCTTTAGCGATTGTTCTGGTCTTCTGGATAATGCTTTTTCTACTGATTGTACTTTAAATTCTTGGCTAAATACGCTCATTTTTGTCTCCTGATTTAAAATTTCCTAGGCGACAGGTATGTTGACATTTAGCGATGGATAATCTGCCAGAGGGATTAAAACAGATGATTATCATGGTGCGTTCCATGGTGGGCGACCCAAAAATCATTCTGTTTGATGACGCGAATGCCAATTTCGATATTAAAAATGACAAACGTTTAATTGACGTGATGAAAATCATGCAGCAAAAAAACAAGACTATCGTCATTGTTTCGCACCGACCCTCTTTTCTGAAACTGTGTCATCGTCAGTTCCAATTACAGGATGGCACTTTGCAGCCACGCCAGTAGCCATGCACGAATTATTATGACAACGATGCAAAAGAAATCGACCGACTCCTCGTCAAAATCACCGGATGTCGCTGAAAAGTTTGCCCGGGCCTTGCGGGAAAAACAAATTGAACACTTTTCCGACCAATGCCCTTATGCTGCCTGTCTGTTCCCACTGCTAAAAGCATTGGGCTGGAAAAACATCGATCGGGAATTGATCGAAGCCTTGCCGCATTTTGCCAATGAACTGGATTTGGTTGATCTACGCAATATTTTAGTCAACATCGGCTACGAAAGTTCGCCGCAGACGATTGCGTTGAATCAATTACAAGCCGAATTGTATCCGGCCTTGTTTATCACCTCCAATGAGCAAGTCTATATTCTGCTGGCGCAAGAAAACGGCATGATCCGTTATTTCGATGCACAGAGCGAAACGGAGAAAACCCAGGCCGCTGATCAATTAAATTTCCCGGGAACTGCCTACTTATTTACCGATAAAAACATTTCACATGGACTGCCCGGTGCTAGTGCTTCGAATAACCCCTGGTTTTCCGATTTGCTCGCCCGCTTTCAGAAACTGATTATTCATTTATTGGGGATGACTTTCGTCATCAACCTGGTCGCTCTGTTGGTTCCGCTCTTTATCATGATAATTTACGATAAAGTCATTGGCACCCGCTCGCTGGACAGCCTGCCCATGTTGCTTTCGGGTGTGGCGATATTGATTGCTGCTGACCTCGGGCTGCGAATTTTGAGGGCTCGGTTGTTGGGAACGGTCGCAGGCCGCATGGATTATTTGATCGGCGTGGAAACCTTTAAGAAATTGTTGTCGTTGCCGCCTTTGAGTATCGAGCGCTCGACCGTCGCGGCCCAGCTTGCCCAACTGAAACAATTTGATGCTATCCGGGACTTTTTTACTGGTGCCAACGCCTCTATCGTGCTGGAATTACCGTTTGTATTATTGTTTCTGATTGTAGTTGCGGTGTTATCCGGGCCGATTGCCTTGATTCCATTCGTGATGATTTTTGTTTATCTGCTCATCGGGCTGGTATTTGTGCCCGAATTAAACCGCCGCATCAACCGGTCGGGAAAAGCCCGAACCAACAAGCAAAACATGTTGCTGAAAACGTTGTCAGGACGCAAGGAAATCAAATCGATCGCCGCCGAGAATGTCTGGTGGGAACGCTTTAGAGAAGTATCGGGCGAAGCGATTATGGCAAATTATCAGACGTTTATTATCAATTCTGTCATGAGCAGTCTGTCTCAGGCCATAATGACATTAACGGCGTTAGCGGTATTGGCCATGGGAACGCTAGGCGTGATTGACGGCAGCCTTACCATGGGGGGCCTGATTGCTACTATGGCTTTAGTCTGGCGGATTCTTTCACCGCTGCAAGGTGCTTTTCTGTCCATTTCAAAATTCCAGCAAACCTTTAAATCCATTCGCCAAATCAATCAACTGATGAAAATTCCGGCGGAAAAATCAGGGGTCAACAAAGGCTTGGTGCTGCAAAACATCAAAGGCCATATCCGACTGGACCGGGTCAGTTTCCGCTATGGCCCATCCCAGGATCCGGCATTACTGGGCGTGTCCGTCGATATTCAGCCTGGAGAAATGGTGGCCATCGTCGGTTATACCGGATCAGGCAAATCGACCTTGCTTAAATCCATAGTCGGTATGTACAGCCCACAGGGGGGTGCCATTCATATCGACGGGGTGGATATGCGTCAACTGAATATCCTGGAATTACGTCGCTCAATCGCCTATGTGCCGCAATATACCACCCTTTTTCATGGCACTATTGCCCAGAATTTGCGTTTGGCCAATGGCCTTGCCACCGATACAGAACTTGAGTCCGCCGCTGAAAAAGCAGGAATTCTCGAGGACATTTTGGCCCTGCCAGAAGGCTTTAATACCCGCCTGACCGATAAAACGGCCGAACAATATCCCCCGGGGTTTTTACGTTCCTTGTCCATTGCACGGGCACTGGTCAGTCCCGCTCGCATCATTTTGTTTGATGAGCCCGGTGCCTCGTTGGATTTTGAAAGTGACACCCGCTTTATGAAGCAGCTTAAAACGCTGAAAGGACACAGCACCATTGTCATGGTCAGCCACCGCCCTAGCCATATTCGCCTAGCCGATAAAGTGGTCGTGATGAAACAAGGGGCTGTCCAGTTTATCGGTGAAGCCGACAAAGCCATTTCAATTTTGATGGAAGCAGAAGCATGAGCGAAAACGTAACACACAAACCGGCTGGCAGTTTAACCCGGGCTCGTGCCCGGTTTCTGGCACAAGCCATTCAATTGGAAGAACAAGGAATAGAACCCACTATCAAACTGGGTATTTATTTCAGTTTGTTTTTGTTTATTGCCATTGTACTCTGGGCAGCTTTGACCCAGGTCAATGAAGTGACGCACGCCAAAGGGGAAGTGGTGCCCACCGGAAAAATATATGATGTCCAGCATCTTGAAGGCGGGATTATCAGTGAAATTCTGGTCAGAAACGGTGATGAAGTCCAACCGGGAGAATTACTGGTGCGCTTTGCCATGCCAGCCTCCATGGCGGATTTTGAACAACTGCAAATCAAAAAAGCCAGTATTTTGCTAAAACTGGAGCGCATCCGGGCCATCGAGGAAGGTCGGCAACCGGATTTTTCAACCTTGAGTAAAAAATACCCAGCGCTGGCCAAGCAGGAATTGGCCAGCTATTACGCCCAACAGGAGAGTTTGCAAAGCGAACTGGCCGTTTTGAAATCGCAGTCTCGCCAAAAGGCCCGGGAACTGGAAAAACAGAAAAACCAGCTCAAAGCCCTGAAAAAAGAACGGGCATTATTACAAAAACAAGTGGATATGCGAGAAAGGCTGGCGGCTACCCATGTCATCTCCCAGACGGATTTACTGTCCAGCAAAAGCCGTCTGGCCAGTGTGGAAAGTCAGGTCAAATCCGTCGAGGGCGGCATTTCAGTCGCCCAAATGGCCATGCAGGAAGCCAGGCAACGCTATCAGGAGATTATGGACAAACACCATAAAGAAAATGAATTTGAAGTGTTGGAATTGACTGGCCAATTGGCCGAAGTGGAAAAGGCTTTGATCAAGGCAGAAGACAAGGTTAATCGTCTTGATGTCTATGCGCCTATTGCCGGGATTGTTCAAGGTATCTCAATCACTGGCAAGAATGCGGTGGTAGCGCCGGGGGATGTGATTTTGCAGATTGTGCCGATGGACGGTAATGTGATTGTCGAAGCCCGTATTTTGCCGGAAGACATTGGTCATATCAGCGTTGGTCAGCAAGCTGAAGTTAAAATAGATAGTTATGATGCCAGTAAGTATGGTTATGTCGAAGCCACTGTGGATCAGATTTCACCTTCAACCTACCTGGATGAAAAAAGAAATCCTTATTATCTGAGCCGTATTGTGCTGTCGAAAAACCATTTGGGTGACAACCCGGATTTAATGAAAATCATTCCCGGCATGACCGTTCAGGTCAGCATTGTCACAGGCAGAAAGAGTATTTTGGATTATTTGTTAAAACCTGTGACCCGGGGCTTTAGCCATGCTTTTCAAGAGCGCTAAATGTTACGGCTTTGGCGAACAAAATTTTCAAAGTCACTTTGAGGTAAAGGTTTGCTGAAGTAATATCCTTGGTAATGGAAACAGCCATGCTGATGTAAAAAGTTTAGCTGAAGCTCGGTTTCTACGCCTTCGGCAATGACTTGTAATTGCATGTGTTTGGCCATGGCGATAATAGTGTCTATGATGGCTTGGTCGTTTGTATCATGGCCAATATCTTTGACAAAATTACGATCAATTTTTAACTCCCGGATGGGTAACCGTTTTAAATAGGCTAAGGATGAGTAGCCGGTACCGAAATCATCAATTGAAAACCAGATGCCATAATTCCTGAGATGATTGATTTTTTGGATAATGGCGTCAAGATCATGCAGAAATACATTTTCTGTAATTTCAAAAATAAATAAATTTCCATCAATCTGATGTTTTTTAAGTAATTCTATGACAGTTGGGATAAAGCTGTCTTGTCTTAGCTGTTTTGGGCTGATGTTGATGGAAAGCTTTTGTTGTTCATTTAACAGACCACTTTGTCGCCATTGCTGGCGATATTGGAATGCTGTTTTTAGAACCCAGTCACCTATTTTTAGAATCAGACTAGATTCTTCAGCAATGTCAATAAATGCAGCCGGAGAGAGTATACCTTTTTCTGGGTGATGCCAGCGTAGCAGAGCCTCGGCGCCAATAATTTGTTGGTTCTGGTCGACTTGAGGCTGAAAATAAAGGCGTAGTTGATTTTGTAATAAAGCGGAATGGAGTTCTTTTTCGGTTGTCAGGCGTTGGTCTACGGCCTCTTGCATTTCCTTGGAGAAAAATTGATATTGGTTTCTACCGGCTGCTTTTGCACGATACAAAGCAGTGTCTGCTTGTTTGATCAAATCATGGATTTCTGTATCCGGTTGAGGAAATAGCGTGATACCGATGCTCAAGGTTAAATGATAGCTATGGCCTTTAAGATAAAATTCTTTTGCTAGGGCTTGTTGGATTTTTTCAGTCACGATATGGGCATGGGCGATGGCGCTATCTTCGGTGTCACCAAGCTCGGTAAATAGAATAATGAATTCATCGCCGCCTAGTCGTGCAGCAGTATCTTCACCACGAAGCTGGGTGCGAAGGCGTTGTGCGATCTGTTTTAGTAGTTCGTCGCCGATGTCATGCCCAAGCGAATCATTCAGGTTTTTAAAATGATCCAGATCCATGAAAAGAATAGCGCCGAATTTATGGTGGCGCATCGCGGCGGTGACGGCATTTTTTAACCGATCAAGAAACATACGGCGATTGGGTAAATGGGTTAAAGGGTCAAAAAAAGCCAGTTTTTTAATCCGCTCTTCCGCTTCAACTTGCTCGGTGATGCTGATACCTGCTCCGCGCAGGCCAACCAGTGTCTGTTTTTCATCAAACAATCCGCCACCGCGGATTTGTTCCCAAACAATGCGGCCATCGGGGAGAGTGTTCTTTACTCGTAGTGAGAATTTTGTTTGCTTATGATTTGCCATATTAAGCAAAATATCTTTTAGCTGGGCCTTTTTGTCTTCCGGCATATATTCAAATAATTTGCGGCCGATGAGTTGCTCGGCGCGATAGCCTTTAATCGCATAGCATTGTTCGGATATATAGGTAATGTGGCCGTCAGCATCAGTTTCCCAAACATAAGCGCCGGTTATGGCATGGACATGCTGAAAGCGCTCGGCATTGTTTTGTATTTGTTGATGTAATTGATATTCTTTGGTGACATCGTGAAAAACCAGAATAATACCGAGAATAGAACCATCGTCATCTCTAATGGGAGCGGCACTATCGGCAATCTGGTATTCAGTTCCGTCTTTTGCAATCAGCGCTGTATGGTTGGCTAAGCCAACAATTTGGCCGTGTTCCATGACTTTTTCCACAGGGTTTTGTGCGGGCTTGCGCGTTATTGCATTGATGATATGGAAAACACGGGCTAAGGGTTTGCCTTTAGCTTCGGCGAAGTGCCAGCCGGTTAGGGATTCTGCAACTGGATTCATGCGTGTGATTCGGCCTTTGCTATCGGTGACAATGACGGCATCACCAATTGAATTAAGTGTAACGTCCAGGCGTTTTTCGCGTTCCCGCAAGTCAGCTTCTATTTTTTGACGTAATTTTTCCAGATGAATTTTTTCCAGTGCATAAGATAAGTCAAGGCTTAAATCTTGCAGCAGTTGTACAATTTCGTGGCTGAAAAATTGGGCTTGATCAGAATACAGGGCTAGCAGCCCCACTGTTTTATTGAATTGAGTCAGCGGGAAGAAGGCGCAGGCTTGTATAGGGGCTGCAGGCCGTTGTGGCAATGGGTGAGTTGTGTTCTGTACATCGTTGATAATGAGGGGATCTGAGCCTAAATGATTATTGGGTTCAGAGGGTTGTACTACAAAGATGGGTTCTAAGTTCGGAGAGCCTGCGGAAACGGTAAGAGGGTTGTCTGCTTGAGGCAATGTGGCTTGGGCAAAAATAAAACCATCGTGTGCGACAATAATTTGGCAGGCTTCCTGTAATAAATTGCGCTCATCATTGACGCGGGTTATCATCTGATTCGCTTGACTGAGAGTCTGGTAGAGGTTTTTCTGTTGTAACAGAAGACTTTTGCTTATCGTCAGGCGGGTGACTAATTGGTTGAAAGCTTGACCTAAAGTCGCTAATTCCCCTTTTCCCGTCAGATTGATTTGTACGGGATGTTCTGTTTTAGCAAACTGAATCATCTGACGGCAGAGGTAGTCAACGGGCTTTGTCACCATGCGATTTATTACAACAATGAGCAGTAATGATAATAGGAACGAAACAAAGATAAAGATTAAGCTTTCAGACCATGTGTCATAGTAAAGTTGAGCTAATGGCTGAGATAAGTCATAGCTCAAAACCAATACGCCATACTTTAAGGATCGGAGTTCACCATTTTGACTGGGTGCTTGAACTGGATAATAGGCTTGGATCAAAACCGGATGCTGAAGAGTGATGAGTTGGGCTTGCTTTTCCTGTAAGACCTGTTTGAGTGTTTCGGCAGAAAAATAAGGGTAAACATCGGCAATATTTTTACCAATCCAGTCATAATGGATCGACTCGATGATGACACCATTTTCATTCGCGAGTACGAATGTGGATATTTCTGGAATTGTCGCCAGTGCGCTGAATTCGTAAGCAACCATATCATGGGTTTCGGTGGCGGTTTCCAGTAAACGTTGTAGCCTTGCCATGTTGAACTGAATAAAGCTTTGGCTTTGTTTGAGTAAATTCAGTTTATGCTCATGACTATGATAGAAAAATAGGCCGATAATCATGCTGCTGGTAAAAGCAAAAATGAGTAAAGGTAGCCAAATACGTAAATTGATTGTTTTCATGATTCCGTATCCTTGCCGAGAAATTGTCCATTGAGAAAGTTCTGCAGGGAGACATCACGATACAGTAATTTTTTTTTCAACATCAAGTCTAATAATTGCTGTACAGTTCCCCCTATGTCAACATACCTGTCGCCTAGGAAATTTTAAATCAGGAGACAAAAATGAGCGTATTTAGCCAAGAATTTAAAGTACAATCAGTAGAAAAAGCATTATCCAGAAGACCAGAACAATCGCTAAAGCAAATTGCAGTTACTTTAGGTGTGGGTTACTCCACACTTCAAAAATGGATTCGGTTAGCTAAGAAAAATCAACTCGAAAAAACAGAGTCAAACATGTCAAAAGAAAAAAGCCCTCAAGATTGGAATACAGTAGAACGTTTTGAAGCCATTGTTCATTGTCATCATCTCACCGATGATCAGGCTAGCGCCTATTGTCGTGAACAAGGCATCTATACTCTCCGCACATGAAAATAGAGCAAACCATCATGCACCGATAATTTGAAAATTCTCAGTTAAAAGTGAGCGCAAATTGTCGACATGCTTTTCTGGCTCAGAAAAGAATGTCTCGCAGGCTATTTTGAATTCTTTGAATGTTTCATAATACTGGTCATATAAGATTTCTTTCTTGAAATATCGCCAGTACCGTTCAATCAAATTAAGATTCGGCGCATACGGCGGTAAAAACACTAATTCAATTCGCGACATTTCAAGAAATTGTCTGACAGCCTTTGATCGGTAGTAGCGTGCATTATCGCAAATGATGTAAATAGTCCCAGCCTTCGGGTAACGTTCTTCAATCGCCTTACAAAGATCAATCGTTGCCTCGCCATTGATGGTGTCATAGAAGCGGCAGACAGTATCCAGAGAATCGATATTGACTGCACCGTTGACATTGAGACGTTGACGCCCGGTATTACTCTGAATCGTGAATTCCACACCACGCTTAATCCAACCACAAGCCATTACAGGATTATGTTGTGGATGAACACCATCCATGAACAATATCAAGTCTTCGGGCTGCTTGTCTTCCTTTAGTTGTTGATATTTCTCAAGGAACTCCAGTTGGGCTTTTGCATTAGCTTTGCCGGGTATCAGCTTGGGCTTTTTATAGACATAACCCAAGCGATGCAGCAAGGTTGTCACACCGCGTTCACTATAGCGAACCTGCCAACGCTCTTTAATGTAAGCTGCAACCGATTTAGCGGTTAAGTGAAGATTTTTCTGCAGATATTCATCCAACTCGGTCGCTTCTGAAACCGATAAGAAACTGGCACTTCCAACATGCTGAGTTTGTAGGAGTTTAGCAAGACCACCTTTCTTATATTTTCGATAGTAGGTACGGATTGTATTGCGGTCAATGAGAAGTGCTTCGGCAACGTTTGTTGCTGACCAGCCTGAACCTAAAAGAATGATGGCTTTAACTCGGTCTGCATCACGTTTTTCTCGAAGCTCACCATGGCTTTCGCGCAAATCGGCTAATTCAGTCTCTGGAAGGGTGTAATTCGACATGGCCTTATTTTATATATTTCACTCCATTACGTCATCTTTTTATGCTAAATTCTCATTTGCGAAGAGTATACTTACATCATCTAAATACCTGGAAAGCGGAATTTTTGTCAGAATCTAAATCAACAGAATCCGTATATAAACAGGCGCAAACAAAACTCAAACAAGAAAACAAGCGTTTGCATAAGGAGCTAAACCGCAAAGAGAAAGCGTTATCAGAAACAGCGGCTTTACTGGTGTTATCAAAAAGTGCCAAGCGATCTGGGGGAAAAGGCGGCCGATTAATCGCCTACTCAGATCGCCAACACTAGCGCACTCATTGATGAAGCCGTTGACAATGGAGCGCGGCAGAAATTAGCCTGTGAACTGGTGGGTATATCAGCTCGAACCTATCAGCGTTGGAACCGGGGAGAAGGACTCTCAGAAGACCTACGACTGCACAATACAGCGCCTGTGCACAATCAATTATCCGAGGCCATCAAGCAAGAAATCATCACCGTGATTAATAAACCGGAATACAGCGCTTTAACGCCGCATCAAATCGTTCCGAGGTTATTGGATTTGGGCTGCTATCTCGCATCAGAATCAACCTTTATCGTGTCATGAAAGCCCACAACCAGCTTAAGCACAGAGCTAAAGGAGCCGCAGGTCAGCATAATAAACCGCAGTCACTCAAAGCCACACAGGCCAATCAAATCTACTCGTGGGATATTACGTATTTATTAAGCCCCGTCAAAGGGCAGTATTTTTACCTCTACATGGTGATGGACATCTATAGTCGGAAAATCGTAGGCTGGCAAGTTCATGATGCCGAATCAAGCGCACACGCTGCTGATTTGATCGAAGATATCGCTCGCCGGGAAAACATCGACAAAAAGCAATTGGTGATACATTCTGACAACGGCAGTCCGATGAAAGGCGCAACATTAAGGGCCAAATTGGTCGATTTAGACATTGCCACGTCGTTCAGCAGACCTCGTGTCAGTAATGATAATCCTTATTCAGAATCGTTATTTAAAACAGTCAAATATCATCATACCTTTCCAGAAAACCCTTTTAAAACATTAAGCGAAGCCAGGAACTGGGTTGAAGCTTTCGTTTGTTGGTTCAACAATGAACATCAACACAGTGCGCTCAAGTTTGTAACACCCAACCAACGCCATAACGGCTTAGACAGCGCCGTACTCGAAAAAAGAAAACGAGTCATCGAGCAAGCAAAAAGAGACAATCCAGAGCGATGGAATGGACGACAAACACGAAATTTAACGCCCATTGGCCATGTTTATCTTAATCCGGATAAGGAAAATTTCAACACAACAGAATGTCAAGCAGCTTAATAAAATTCATTTCGTAAATTATTGCAAAAAATGCGACAGGTTGGTTGACATTTAGCGGCAAGCGCAGAACCTGGCGTAAACTCCATATCATGGTTGATGCACAAACGCAGGAAGTCGTGGCAGTTGAGATGACGGCTAATTTTGTTGGTGATTCCGAAGTCTTGCCGGATTTATTAGAGCAGCTGGATGAACACGACCAAGTTGCCAGTGTGGCGGCGGATGGCGCTTATGATACGATCCAGTGTCATCAGGCGATTCGTAACAAAGGCGCCGATGCATTGATACCGCCGCGGGAAGGGGCGGTGGAATGGCCGAGTGATGAAGATGGGAGAACTCATCCAAGAACAGCGATTGTTCAACGTTGCGCTGAAATCGGGAGAAAGGCATGGAAACAAGAAAGTGGTTATCATCAACGCAGCCTGGCTGAAACGGCTATGTTTCGCATCAAAACGCTCTTTAGTGGCCAATTAAAAAACCGGACCTTTGCGGCTCAGATGGTTGAGGCGTATCTCCGCGTCGGCGCAATGAATAAAATGACAGGCCTGGGTATGCCTGAAAGTTATTCTGTTTCATGAATAAAGACTGGAATTTAAGAAAAGAGTACGCTGTGGATTATTTATGCAACAAAGCCGTCAGCATCGCTGGAACGACAGCCAGCAATGCTGGCAACCAGTCACGGATAACTGGGGACACAGCAGCCTTGACGGCATTTTCATCGCCGGCGACAGTTCGGGTATTTATGGTGCAAAATCTGCCGAATATGCCGGTCGATTATCGGCGCTGGCTTGCCTGTTCAAGGCCGGGAAAATTTCTCATCATCAACGTGACCGGCTGGCGAAACAGGATTTAAAATGCCTACGTACAGATCGCGCCATCAGGCCTTTTCTTGAGCGTTATTTCCGCATCCCGGAATCCTGGCTGAATCCTGCGGACGACACGCTAGTCTGCCGCTGTGAAGAAATCACCGCCGGCCAAATTCGACACGCTATCGCCCAAGGCCATGATGATAGCAATCAGGTAAAATACTTTACCCGCTGCGGCATGGGACCGTGTCAGGGGCGTCAATGCAGCCTGAGCGTCGCCCATATCGTTGCGACTGAGACCGGTTGCCATATTGCTAATGCCGGTATTTTCCGCGGTCGACCACCCGTTACGCCATTAACCTTACAACAACTTTCCAGACTGGAATACGAGGAATAGCTCATGGATGCAGATGTTTTAATCGTCGGCGCTGGTCTGATTGGCACCTCCACCGCATTACAATTGAGCATGCGAGGTTACCGCTGCATTGTAGTTGATAAAGACAGTCCCGGACGACATGCTTCCGGCGCAAATGCAGGCGGCTTACGATTACTCAATCGCGATCCGGCCGAAATCCCACTGTCTGTAGCCGCAACACAGATGTGGCATAGCGTTGAAATATGGGCCGACTCCGATTGTGACGCCCGTTTTCCAGGCGGTATGCGGGTAGCAGAAAACGCAGCCGATATGGAAAAACTCGAACAACGCGCCGCACAGGTGCAAAGTTTGGGCTATCGACATGAAGAACTGATTGGCAAAAAGAGCTTTATCAGCGCGTTCCAGCCCTGGCGCCGCACTGTGTCGGTGCTTTGCTCTGCAAAACCGATGGTTACGGCCGACCCTATCATGCGCTTACAGCCTTTCGCCACAAGGCCGAATCGTTTGGGGCTAAATTTTTATCCCACACAAAAGTCTATCAGCTGCGACAAATTGACAATACTTGGGAAATACGCACATCACAGGGGCGCTTTTCCAGCCCAATCCTGGTCAATTGCGCCGGTGCCTGGGCCAATCAACTGACCGCACAATTTGAAGAAGCGGTTCCGCTCACGGCCCCCTGTGTCAGACTAGTTGTCGCCTCTATTAAAACAGAGGAATAAAACGATGTCCCAACGTTATAGTAAAGCATTTAAAGAACAAGCCATATCAAAAGTATTGCAACGTGGTGATAAAACGATACAGTGTATCGCTGATGAATTGAATGTAAACTTGTTTACCCTTAAAAACTGGCTAAAGAAACCTCGTACAACGCCTATGACAGACACCCCGATGAATAAACGCCCAGCTGACTGGTCAATGGCAGAGCGTTTTGCTTTATTAATGGAAAGCGTCGCTTTAGAAGGTGAGGCGTTAAATGCCTTTTGCCGTCAACACGGTATATTTCCGCATCATCTTGATGTTTGGAAAGACGAGTTTATCAAGAAAACCGACAAAGCAGAACAATCAGGAAAATCCCGATCAGACAAGTCTTTACGGGATGAGATAAAACAACTGGAAAAAGAATTAAATCGCAAGGAAAAGGCCTTGGCAGAAGCCGCCGCCTTATTGGTGCTCCAAAAAGTGCCGAGCGTTCTGGGAGGAAAAGGCGTGATGATTTCTCTTGCAGAACGCGAACAATGGTTGGAATATTTTGATGAAGCCGTCGGCCTGGGCGCAAGAAAATCAAAAGCCGCCGAGATCATCGGCATCAGCTTACGCACTTTGCAGCGTTGGCAAAAACTGAAACGCTATCCGTCGATGGCCGGACACAGCGTCAGTTTACCCCGAGCCATAAGCTCAGTGACGAGGAACGAGCCGAGATACTTGCTATCGCTAATTCGGACGAATTTAAAGACTGTACGCCGCATCAAATCGTGCCGATATTGGCCGAGCGTGGTCAATATATTGCTTCAGAATCCAGTTTTTATCGAGTTTTAAGGGAGGCCAATCAATTATCACACCGGCATACCAGTCGGACACCTAGCTCGCGCAGCAAACCGAAAGCCTTGACCGCAACATCGCCCAATCAGATTTACACTTGGGATATCACCTATCTGGCAACGCAAGTCAAAGGACAGTTCTTTTATCTGTACCTGTTTATGGATATCTTTAGCCGTAAAATTGTCGGCTGGCAGGTCTACCAGGAAGAAAGCAGTCAGTATGCGGCCGATGTCATCACCGATATCTGCCAACGTGAATGCATTCAACGCGAGCAGGTGGTTTTGCATTCTGACAACGGTAGCCCAATGAAAGGCGCAACCATGCTGGCAACCTTGCAAAAACTGGGGGTAGCGACTTCACTCAGTCGGCCAGCGGTGAGTAATGACAATCCTTATTCCGAATCCCTATTCAGGACGCTTAAATATACGCCTAAATATCCTTCACAGCCCTTTGAGACAATAGCGGCTGCCAGGGAATGGGTCGCAGGCTTTGTGGACTGGTACAATCACCAGCATCGGCATAGTGGTATTCAATTTGTCACACCGGCCCAACGCCATGAGGCTAAAGATCAGGCGATATTAATCCAGCGTAAAGCGGTCTATGAGGCCGCTAAAGCTCAAAACCCCAAACGATGGAGTCAACATACCCGAAACTGGGATTGGCAATCTGACGTCTGCCTAAATCCTGATAAACCGAATGATTCGCGCTCAGTCAACAAGCCCAATATCATTCATTAATTTTCAACTTTTGGCGACAGTTACTTTGACATTTACCGCGGCAAAAGCATTGATGCTAATGGTTACAGAACGCTTGCCGCATTTTATCGACCCAGTAATCGGCGCTGCCAGTCGCAAGCTTTCATTCAAACAAATGCAAAATGGCACTGTCATTATTGGCGGCGCGCTAGTAGCAAAACTAGATTTTGACACAGAACACACAGAAATAAACTGGCCGCAAATGGCAAAAAGTGCTAAGACCGTATTGGATTTTTTCCCGCAACTTAAAAACACACGTATTGTTCGTGCCTGGGCCGGCATCGAAGGCTTTACCCCAGACAATCTACCGATTATCGGCCGCTCACAACGATTTGATTCGGTTTACCATGCCTTCGGTTTTTCTGCGCATGGTTTTCAGCTTTCGCCCATCATCGGAAAAATCATGGCTGAGCTGATTGATACAGGAAAAACCGACCTGCCTATCGACGCTTTTTCGATAAGCCGTTTTCACACCGTCACAGCCGCCACTGCCGAATAAAATCCTGATAAAATGCTCTATCCTGAGTCGTCGCCCCCTGTAGCTCCACCACCCGACTTGCAAATTGTTGTGCCCGTTCGAAGGTAAGTGGCATAGGCCAGTCAGACAGAATACCCAACAAAACAATACTACTGAAGGCATCGCCCGCCCCAACGGTATCGACAACCATAGTCGGTGTTGGCGACACTGTCAGTGCCTCGCCCTGCTGCGGCAAAAAAGTAGCCCCCGCCGCCCCGGCTGTCACAATCAGATTACCGCCGAAACCTGTTATTTCTTTTTGTAACTGCAGCTGCTCGTCTGTATTTAATTTCAACCATGTCGCCGATTCAATCATCTGTTCAAGTCGATGCCTGCACCACCAGGGATCGCGCAGATTGACATCGACAAAGCGCTTAAAATCGCCCGCTAAAATCCGCGCTAAACACTGCCGACTCATCGTCTGCCTGAACACCAACGAGCCATGATAAAAAAGCTTGATGTTAGACAAATCTGGCAAGGCTGTCACATCAATAAAATCCCAGGCACTATCCGCCACGATGTCATAGCTCGGCTCTCCATTTTGCAACTGGATTTGCACACACCCAGTCGGATGCTGCGTATCAATTTGCACGGCATCGATCCGCATATCCCAGTTTTGCATGGTCGCCAGAATGTTTTCGCCATTGTCATCCTTTCCAACACGGGAAATAAATAAAGGCTCCACCCCAAATGCCTGCAAATGCCAAGCAACATTAAACGGTGCACCACCGAGTACTTGTTTGCCGTCTGGAAACTGATCAAACAGCACTTCACCGAACAAGGCAATTTGTTTAGTTTTTTGATTCATGCCTACATCTCATTCTTGTTGTCGTTTTAATGCCTATATGGATTAAATAGTTTACATCTGGACAAGTCATTTTATTCCCGTTATGTTTATAGTCTTCGCAGACCAAAGGGAAAAAACCATGTCAGAAACCTTAAAATGGGGCATTCTTGGCGCAGCACGTATCAACCAACGCCTGATGCCGGCTATTATTGCCGCCAAAAACAGTGAACTTGTCGCCATCGCTAGCCGACGTCCTGGTGCGGCACGCGAAACCCTGGAACAGTATGGTGCCGGGGCATCAAATGTCCAAACCTATGATGACCCTGAGCAATTGCTCGACAACCCTGATATTCAGGCCGTTTATCTACCGATGGCCAATGATGAACATGCCAAGTGGGCCTTGCGCGCTATTGAAAAAGGCAAACATGTCTTGTGCGAAAAACCGATGGCATTGACAGTCGCTGATATCGAGTCCATCCAAAGCGCCGCTGCCGAAAAACAGGTTAAAGTGATGGAAGGTTTTATGTATCACTTCCACCCACAACATCAACGGGTCGCAGAAATTCTTGACTCAGGTATCATCGGCGAGATTCGTAACGTACGCAGTTGTTTTTCCTTTATGATGAAACCCGCTCGCCTTTATCGGCTGGAAAAAGATGTCGCTCATGGCGGCGGCGCCATGTGGGATATTGGCTGCTACGCTATTCATACTATCCGTCGCCACTTCGATAGCTTGCCCAAAGCCGCCACTAGCCTGGCAAAATACACCGACAGTGGCGCCGACGTCAGTCAAAGCGGTGTATTGGATTTTGGTGAGGGTCGTTTTGCCCAGTTTGATTTCAGCTTTGAACGTGCCCGTCGCGCCGAATACGAGATTATTGGTACTCAGGGGGGCTTGAAATGTCACAATGTCTGGCAATTGCCCGGGGATACTCCCATCATTTCTTGGTGGACAGAAGCCGGTCAACAAACCGAAGAGCGCCTTCCAGCAGCGAATCACTTTACCCTGGAAATTGAACATTTTTCCGACTGTGTCTTAAACGACAAACAACCGGCACTTAGCCTTGAAGATGCTAAAGCTAATTGCCGCACCATCGTCGCGATTAACCAATCGGCAGAAAACGGCAAAACTATCCAAGTTTAAGGAAAAAAATCATGTCTGATTATGCAAATTATAGAAAATACCGGTGTATGGAATGCGAACATGTTTATGATGAGGAAAAAGGCGACCCCGACAGCGGTATCGCGCCGGGTACACGCTGGGAAGATATTCCGGAAGAATGGGCTTGCCCTATTTGTGGTGCGCCAAAAAGTTTCTTCAAATTGATTGAGATATAAACAGCATGGAGACCGACTTTTTTAAAAATAATCCACTTCGGTCTCCAGCAATCAAGCTGTTATAAACGAATCTTTCCACAATGCTATAAAATCGTCAGATAACGTCACTTTATTATTGGAGGATGTCATCAAAAAAACAAAACTCCACACAACCAATTGATATTATTAAACTTTTATAATTGTCTATTTTCTACACAATTTAACACAACTGTAACAAAACTGCGCCCTTCAGCCCTTTTTTCGCATTTAATCCACAAAGTTATCCACAGTTTTTGTGCACAACTTTTTTAGCTGTTATTTTTTCAATAGTTAACAAAAGTCAAGTCTTTTTTCGTTGATTTCTTCAGCTCGTTTTTTAAAAACAGTCACAAAAAACTTGCATACCTCTGATCTTATCCGTATAATGCGCATTCTTTCTTACGGGTCGTTAGCTCAGCCGGTAGAGCACCGCACTTTTAATGCGATGGTCGAGCGTTCGAATCGCTCACGACCCACCACTCAATCTTTTCTCCTTCCTGTACTATCCTGAAAAAAACCGCTTTCGAACAACTTGCAGTGGAAAAAATATTGGGCCTTAAAGTCTATAAGAAGACTTAACTTACCAGCGAATAAAGACTTAAACACTTCGCTGACCTCCCTATCCATTCAAGCACTCAACATTTAATGACAGAATCAATTACACCAACACCATCATTTCAAAGTCTCGGTTTATCAGAACCTGTTTTAAAGGCATTAAAAACAGTCGGCTACGAAACGCCCTCGCCTATCCAGGCGGAAATCATCCCTTATATCATGGACGGCCGTGACGTACTCGGCCAAGCCCAAACCGGCACAGGTAAAACGGCGGCATTCGCCTTACCTTTGTTATCGCGTCTGGACATCAAACAAAAAGATCCACAAGTTCTCGTGTTAGCCCCGACCCGGGAACTAGCCATTCAGGTAGCCGAGGCTTTTCAACGCTATGCCTCCAAAATCAAGGGTTTCCATGTTTTACCTATTTATGGCGGTCAAGATTACAGCATTCAGCTCCGCCAACTAAAACGCGGCGCTCATGTCGTCGTTGGAACACCCGGCCGAGTGATGGACCATATGCGCAAAGGCACACTTAAACTAGATAAGTTGACCTGCCTGGTTCTGGACGAGGCCGATGAAATGTTACGCATGGGCTTTATTGATGATGTGGAATGGATTCTGGAACAATTGCCAAAACAGCATCAAACCACTTTATTTTCAGCCACCATGCCAACAGCAATCCGCAAGATTGCCCAAAACTATTTGCATAACCCTGAACAAATCACTATCAAGGTTAAAACTGCGACAGCAGAGAATATTCGTCAACGTTATTGGTTAGTCAGCGGCGTACATAAGCTCGATGCCCTCACCCGGATTCTGGAAGCGGAAGAATTCGATGGTATGATTATTTTTGTGCGCACCAAAACAGCCACGGTCGAACTGGCCGAGAAATTGCAGGCCCGGGGACATTCGGCCGCCGCCATCAATGGCGATATGTCGCAGGCTATTCGTGAACGTACAATTGAACAGCTAAAAAAAGGCAAAGTGGATATTTTGATTGCCACCGATGTCGCGGCACGCGGCCTAGATGTTAAACGCATCACCCATGTAGTCAATTATGATATTCCTTACGACACTGAGTCTTATACGCATCGTATCGGCAGAACGGGCCGCGCCGGCAGAACCGGAGATGCCATTTTATTTGTTTCTCCGCGAGAGCGTCGTTTGCTAAAAAATATCGAACGTGCGACCCGCCAGCCGGTTGAGCAAATGCAGCTACCCTCTACCGAATTTATCAATAACACCCGAATCAAACGCTTCAAACAACAAATTACAGATACTCTGGCAACAGATGAACTCAGCTTTTTTGAACAGCTTATTGAGCAATATCAGAGCGAACATGATGTTCCTGCTGTTGAAATTGCAGCCGCACTGGCAAAAATCGCCCAAGGCGATACGCCACTGCTCGTAAAAGACAGCCCTCGAAAATCACGCTCAACTGAGTCATCATCACGTCAGAAACAAGACAGAAATGATCGCCCTGAACCGCGACGCAAACAACGTAAAAGCGCTATTGAGATGGAGCTTTTTCGGATCGAAGTCGGCCAACAGCACGGGGTTAAACCCGGTAATATTGTAGGCGCTATCGCAAACGAAATCGGCATTGATGGCGAACATATCGCCCGAATCAAAATCGAAGATACTTTCAGTACAGTTGAACTACCCGCTGGCATGCCCAAAGATTTATTTCAGGCGCTGAAAAAAGTACGCGTCGCTGGCCGTCCTCTGAATATCAGCAAAATCAATGCTCAGTCGTCCCAAACCAAAAAACGCAATACAGAATCTGGCAAACGTAAACAGCGTAACCGTTAAGCACCGGATAAATGCGAAGGCGGGCAGCGACCACACAGCAAAGCCCGCCGAAACATGTCAAAATTATAATCGCCCGTGACCAGGATCGGCTTTCTAATGTAACAGCCTTTTCTGTTAGCGTGCGCCACAGGTTGGACAGGATGGATTTTTTTTAAATCGCATACTGTTCCATTCCATACTGAGCCCATCGAATAACAGCAAGCGCCCCACCAGAGGCTCGCCTATATCGAGTAATACTTTAATCGCTTCCAAAGCCTGGATACTGCCGATAATGCCAGTGATGGGCGAAATAACACCATGCGTTGCGCAGTTTTGCGCTGTTTCACCTAGGTTTTGATAAAGACAGTTATAACACGGACTTTCATCCAGACACGGCCTGAACACAGAAACCTGGCCTTCAAACCGTATTGCCGCACCGGACACCAAGTCGGTTTTCTGCTGAACGCAGGCACTGTTAATAGCAAAACGGGTCGTGAAATTATCACTGCAATCTAGCACCACATCAGCTTTAGCCACTTCCTTCTGCAACCTCGCCCCCTCCAGACGGACAGGATGCGCTAAAACAATCGTTTCCGGATTGATTTTTTTTAACGTATCCCGGGTTGAAAAAACTTTTTCCATCCCTATATCTTCAGTGGTATGGGCAATCTGTCGTTGTAAATTGGTTAAATCGACGTTGTCATCATCAAACAGCGTGATTTGCCCAATACCAGCCGCCGCCAGATAAATAGATGCCGGACAGCCGAGCCCACCGGCGCCAATGATTAATACCTTGGCGTTGAGCAGCTTTTGCTGACCTTCGATATCGACTTGTGGCAGCATAATCTGGCGGCTGTAACGGAGTAATTGTTTGTCGTTCATAGCACTATTGGAAAGGCAAAGGAGCGACAAATAATGCCAAAGTACTTGACAGAATGCAAAAGCTGACTATTATTAGCACTCATCAGCACCGAGTGCTAATAACAAAAAAACCATTTTATTAAACTAACTGTTCAGGAGACATTGATGAAAATACGTCCATTACACGACAGAGTCATCATTAAACGTGTAGAAGAAGAAACTACAACAGCAGGCGGTATTGTTTTACCCGGTTCTGCCGCTGAAAAACCCAGTGAAGGAACCGTTCTTGCTGTAGGAAATGGCAAACTACTGGAAAATGGCGAGATCCGCCCGCTGGATGTCAAAGTTGGCGACCGTGTATTGTTCGGTAAATATTCCGGCAATGAAGTCACCGTAGATGGCGAAGAAGTGATCGTCATGCGTGAAGATGACATCATGGCCGTTTTAGACTAATCAACAAACATCAATATTTTCTAACTCACCATTTATTCTAAGAAGGAAAAAAAATGGCAGCAAAAGACGTAAAATTTGGATTAGATGCCCGCACCTTAATGGTAGCTGGCGTTAACATTCTGGCAAATGCCGTAAAAGTAACTTTAGGCCCTAAAGGTCGTAATGCCGTACTGGAAAAAAGCTTCGGCGCGCCTACGATTACCAAAGACGGTGTATCTGTCGCTAAAGAAATCGAATTAAAAGACAAATTCGAAAATATGGGCGCGCAAATGGTTAAAGAAGTGGCGTCACAAACTTCTGACATTGCGGGTGACGGCACCACAACAGCAACTGTTTTGGCGCAGGCTATCGTCAATGAAGGCTTAAAATCTGTCGCCGCCGGCATGAATCCAATGGACTTGAAACGCGGTATCGACAAAGCTGTCGTTGAAGCGGTTAAAGCCATCGAATCGACAGCCATTCCTTGTGCAGACAGTAAAGCTATCGCTCAAGTTGGTACTATTTCAGCCAATTCTGACGAAGCTGTCGGCCAAATCATTGCCGAAGCGATGGAAAAAGTCGGTAAAGAAGGCGTCATTACTGTTGAAGAAGGTTCAGGCCTGAACAACGAACTGGATGTTGTCGAAGGTATGCAGTTTGACCGTGGCTATCTATCGCCTTACTTCATCAATAACCAGGAAAGCATGAGTGTCGAACTGGAAAATCCATACATCCTGTTATTCGACAAAAAAATCTCCAACATCCGTGACTTGCTTCCAGTATTGGAAGGCGTTGCAAAAGCGAGCCGCCCATTGTTGATCATCGCTGAAGATGTCGAAGGCGAAGCACTGGCGACTCTGGTTGTCAACAACATGCGCGGTATCGTCAAAGTTGCAGCCGTTAAAGCACCTGGCTTTGGTGATCGTCGTAAAGCGATGCTGGAAGATATTGCGATATTGACAGGCGGTACCGTCATTTCCGAAGAAGTTGGTCTGTCTCTGGAAAAAACCGAAATCGATCAACTCGGTACTGCTAAACGCGTACAAATCACTAAAGAAAACACCACAATCATTGATGGTGCTGGTTCTGAAGAGCAAATCAAAGGTCGCGTTAATCAAATTCGCGCACAAATTGATGAAGCTACATCAGATTACGACAAAGAAAAACTGCAAGAACGTCTGGCTAAATTAGCTGGCGGCGTTGCCGTAATCAAAGTTGGCGCAGCGACTGAAGTTGAAATGAAAGAGAAAAAAGCGCGTGTTGAAGATGCGTTGCATTCTACCCGTGCTGCGGTTGAAGAAGGCGTTGTTGCCGGTGGTGGTACCGCTCTGGTTCGCGCGTTAGCCGCAATCAAAGACCTGGAAGGTGCAAACCATGATCAAACTGTCGGTATCAATATTCTGCGTCGTGCGATGGAAGAGCCTCTGCGTCAAATCGTTAGCAATGCAGGCGATGAACCTTCTGTTGTTCTGAACGAAGTCGCAAAAGGCGAAGGTAACTTTGGCTACAACGCAGCGACTGGCGAATATGGCGACATGATCGAAATGGGTATTCTGGACCCAGCAAAAGTTACTCGTTCAGCATTACAAAATGCTGCATCGGTAGCTGGCCTGATGATTACAACTGAAGTTATGGTTGCTGATGAACCTGCTGACGAAAAAGCTGCACCTGCAATGCCTGATATGGGCGGCATGGGTGGTATGGGCGGCATGATGTAAGCCAACCCTTTTTTAAACTGTAATCAAAGCCTCGACAGTCCTACTGTCGGGGCTTTTTTATATTTGCTATCCAAGACAATAGATTTTTCATACATACGCAATCTTACTAGAGTTTAGAGCGAACTCACTCAATCACCCCATTCATTTGGCGTGATGTGTGCAAGCTTCTGTTTGTTGATCGTCGTTCAGAATCCGCTATTTGCGTAATTCCCGTCATTTTCTTCTGTCCCCCACCCATCCGGCGGTTCGAATTTTTTGCATTTACGGTGCCACCATTGTCGTACCGGAACATGGCGAAAAATCATCACCAACCCCCTGCGGATTTGTCCCGCCGTGACCGGATTGTCTTTCCGCCAGGGCGAATATCGGCACAGTTGGGCAACCTGTTCGCTGTCCAGCAGGCGCAATAACGGCAACAGACCCTAACCCACCTGGGTCAGGTGAACCCAACGATGCAGGGTCTGACGGCTTTGCTGCCAGGCTTCTTTCAGTCTCCAGGCCTGCTTCAGTTGATGGAACATCGGTTCAATCGACCAGCGTTCCGCGTAGCTCTCGATTATTTGCTCCGGGGTCAAGCTAACATCGGTACTCAACAGCAACCGGGCTTTTGTCCATTGGCCTTCATCCCGCTGAAATTCACACCAGACCACACGCACCTTGCGCCCGTTTAGAAACCGGGCCAACAGCACCTTGCTGCGGTAACGCACCGTCTGTTCTTTTCCATACAAGGGCAAGGTCACCACGGTGCGCTTCAAATGCGCAATCCGTTCGGGCGTGTATTTCCGGCCGTATTTCCGCGGACGGCCACGCTGCCCTTTTCTCCGTCGGGGCGGTTCATCATACAACCGGGTATCGATCCGAACCTGACCGATTACAGCAAAGCCCCGGCGCAGCATCGACTCGATAAAGACGCCCTTCATATACCCGCTATCGACCAACACCCGCACCCGCTGACCTTCCAGAAGCCGGTAAATGCTGCGAATCAATACCTGGGCGGCAACCAGTTTACCCGTATTGCCCGCCGCGGGCACCAGTCGGGACAACAACGGCAAGGCCATGGCCTGTTGCCCGGAACGCACCACCCAGGCCAGGCTTACCCAGCATTGACCACGCACATACGCCGCCAGATTCGGCTTGTTGCCATGCTGATGATGCATCTGGCTGCCCGGCGCCTTCTTTGAAGCCCGCAGGGTCAGTGTATCGTCAATGGCCAAATGAATAACATCCGGTTTCACCACCTTCAGCATCAGCCGAACGAACTGCCGCGCCAGTCCCAGCCAGGACCATTTTCCTTTCTGCAACCACTTGTAGTAACTGCTCCAGTGGTTGCGCATGGGGAGGGCGAGGTACGCTTCCGTGACAAAGCCCATCGGCGTGAGCATGGCGCCAAACAGCAGCTCGATAAATGTACCCACGGAACGTAGGGGTAGCGCTTTACTCAAAAATGTTATCCAATAACCCAGTTCACGGGGGATACCCGAATATCCTTTCGTGTTCACAGCGGCCTCCAGAAGTTGGTTTGATTTCTCTTCTGAAGGCCGCGCCTTGCATGCCTTTCTTTAGATTTTCAAATGAGGGCATGCAAGGCGCGGCAACGCTATCTGCTGTGCCATGTCAATGGTTTTTTGGAAAAATATTTGCTGGTTTTATACCTCCGAAACTCTAAACTCTAGTTCACATTTAAGTGGCTGGAAAAAAATTATGCTGTGTTAGTCAAATTTCATAATCCATGTCATTAAGGCAGACAGAAATTGTGAATGAATTTAATGCAACGTGACTTTATGCTGCCCACTTATTGGCTTTTTGCAATCCAATCAATCCCATTAACCCGGAACCGAATAACCAAAATGTCGTAGGAGTAGGAACTGTCGACACACTGTTTTCAATTGAAACAGTGACAAATTGACTATTATTATAAGAATCGCTATCCCAATAATAAAGCGATAGAGTTCCTGTAGCAGGAGCATTTAAATTGAAATTTGTACCCAAATAGAAGAATACATTATTAATCTCACCAACAAGAGATCCATAAGGAGCTGTTAAACCATTTTGTGTCCAGCTGGGAAAATAGGTTCCAATTAAAGTACCACTGGCTTGCCCCGATTCATCTGTTCCTGTTGCAACTAAATTAGTCACAAGACCATTAGCATTTGACCACCGTGGTAAAGGGCCAGCACTCCATAAATCGTCATAAGCGCCAACTTAAGCCCCCAACCACTTGATTAAACACGACTTACGCCCAGCTCTCTGCATTGTCGAATCATTCCCAAAATCGGTTCAGGTAGACTCTGCAACGAACGTTTTCTCGGGCGTTCGCTAACGCTTTTCAAATAATCACGCTGAAAGCGTTCTTGCTTCGGAAAACAGGCGTTCAATCCTGATTTAATGTCCTCAGCAATCGTTTTATACAAACGCCAGGGTGTCAATGCACGCGGCCCATCCATTTTCGTCAAGGCCTTGGTAAAACACCGCTGCGCGATCTTTTCCGTAACCACCGCATACAGAAGTTTGCCCTGTAAATACAATTCGGCCAATTGACCGCATACAGGGCCCTGTAAATACACGTAATTGATTGATCGCCAACAGGCTTTTCAGCCGTTTGATCACCAATTCCACCTGCCAGCGTACACGATAGAGCGCGGCAGCCGTTTCGGTGCTGAGCAACTCGACCGGCACGGACGTTAAAATTAAGACCCATTCACTGAGATAGAGCGTTTTTTCCTGGGCTGTACGTCCTTTGTTCTGCGCTCTGAGTTTCGCTTTACGCCGGGCTTGCGCCGCTTTTTCGGCAGGTAACGGAACCGCATGTACCGTGCAGGCGATTCGTTTAGTATCATGGCACAAATAAACCGGAATAGCCCCCGCTTGTTTCCCGAGACGTTGTAATTTCGTTTCCCAGTCAATTTTTATCATTTTGCCGTGCTCGTCAAGCTCGTATAAATTCATGCTGTGTGCGTTATAGCGCAGCACAATATCGCCACCTCGGTCAATAAAAGGCACCAACGACTTCGGTTGATTGTAGCCACGATCAATCAACACGACATCGCCCGATTCCAGCACATAATGGTCAGGCTTTCGCCAATCTTGTCCGTACTGACTTCAACCTGGCGCAATGTCAGTGAAATCAAATCTATCGCGATATGTAGCCGATACGTGGTTTCTGTCGCACCGGGTTCCTGCACGGTCGAGCCATCAATAATAACGAAGCTTAATGAACCACTGTCAACCACCTGATGCAACCCAAATACGCCCGATAGCAAGGATTTTACCCAAGGAACGCAGGCCGCCAGTCTTTTTTACCGCCGTATCACTTAAGTGAGCCCTGTAAGTGAGCCACCTCGCCGGCGCAACTCCGCAAGGAGAAATCCAGACCACAGTAGAGCATCACCAACTGTAACAGTTGTAAGGGCGAACGGATCTTGCGCGCACGCGTGAAGGCTTTAAATTCATAGGCTTGTTGTTGATAATCTTCTGGAAGTTCTTGCACAAATTGTTCAAAACGAGTATCTATGTGAGGTGGCTGCTTTTTCATAGGGTTTTCACTTTTGTCGGCAAAAGACTCTATGTGGTGGCCACACCTTTATTTTTCAACACGTAATCAATGATTTAATGGCTTAAGTTGGCGCTTATGCCATAAATCGTTACTGTCAACAGATCCAGTAATTAAATCACCAGTATTAAAACTTAGGCCAGTATTTAGTCCTATGCCACCTGAACTGCTATTTGCTTTGGCATAAACATCAAAAGACACAAGTGCTGAGTTTGCAACAGTTGAAAATAAAATACCAATTAATATAGTGAAAACTTTTATCATTTTTTTCTCCGATAGTTAAAATGTTAAGCTCAATTAGATTGAAAGCAAAAGCAGTGCCATTTTTTTAGGCTATTGTTTTAAAAGGTTTTATATTTCTTATTGATAAGACTCCAAAAATTGGTGTAAAAAAATATGACATCATAGGCAAACAGCGCTATCTTAGTATCTAGAATTTATGAAATGTTACCTAACTAGAGTTTAGAGCGAACTCACTCAATCACCCCATTCATTTGGCGTGATGTGTGCAAGCTTCCGTTTGTTGATCGTCGTTCAGAATCCGCTATTTGCGTAATTCCCGTCATTTTCTTCCGTCTCCCACCCATCCGGCGGTTCGAATTTTTTGCATTTACGGTTCCACCATTGTCGTACCGGAACATGGCGAAAAATCATCACCACCCCCCTGCGGATTTGTCCCGCCGTGACCGGATTGTCTTTCCGCCAGGGCGAATATCGGCACAGTTGGGCAACCTGTTCGCTGTCCAGCAGGCGCAATAACTGCAACAGACCATAACCCACCTGGGTCAAATGAACCCAACGATGCAGGGTCTGACGGCTTTGCTGCCAGGCTTCTTTCAGTCCCCAGGCCTGCTTCAGTTGATGGAACATCGGTTCAATCGACCAGCGTTCCGCGTAGCTCTCGATCATTTGCTCCGGAGTCAAGCTGACATCGGTACTCAACAGCAGCCGGGCTTTTGTCCATTGGCCTTCATCCCGCTGAAATTCACACCAGACCACACGCACCTTGTGTCCGTTTAGAAACCGGGCCAACAGTACCTTGCTGCGGTAACGCACCGTCTGTTCTTTTCCATACAAGGGCAAGGTCACCACGGTGCGCTTCAAATGCGCAATCCGTTCGGGCGTGTATTTCCGGCCGTATTTCCGCGGACGGCCACGCTGCCCTTTTCTCCGTCGGGGCGGTTCATTATACAACCGGGTATCGATCCGAACCTGACCGATTACAGCAAAGCCCCGGCGCAGCATCGATTCGATAAAGACGCCCTTCATATACCAGCTATCGACCAACACCCGAACCCGATGGCCCTCCAACAGCCGGTAAATGCCGCGAATCAGTACCTGAGCTGCAACCCGTTTGCCCGTATTGCCCGCCGCAGGCACCAATCGGGACAACAGCGGCAAGGCCACGGCCTGTTGCCCGGAACGCACCACCCAGGCCAGGCTTACCCAGCATTGACCACGCACATACGCCGCCAGATTCGGCTTGTTGCCATGCTGATGATGCATCTGGCTGCCCGGCGCCTTCTTTGAAGCCCGCAGGGTCAGTGTATCGTCAATGGCCAAATGAATAACATCCGGTTTCACCACCTTCAGCATCAGCCGAACGAACTGCCGCGCCAGTCCCAGCCAGGACCATTTTCCTTTCTGCAACCACTTGTAGTAACTGCTCCAGTGGTTGCGCATGGGGAGGGCGAGGTACGCTTCCGTGACAAAGCCCATCGGCGTGAGCATGGCGCCAAACAGCAGCTCGATAAATGTACCCACGGAACGTAGGGGTAGCGCTTTACTCAAAAATGTTATCCAATAACCCAGTTCACGGGGGATACCCGAATATCCTTTCGTGTTCACAGCGGCCTCCAGAAGTTGGTTTGATTTCTCTTCTGAAGGCCGCGCCTTGCATGCCTTTCTTTAGATTTTCAAATGAGGGCATGCAAGGCGCGGCAACGCTATCTGCTGTGCCATGTCAATGGTTTTTTGGAAAAATATTTGCTGGTTTTATACCTCCGAAACTCTAAACTCTAGGCAATCTTACGTATTTCTTTTTAATTGAATTTATTTAGAATGGGAACCATATCTGTTTAGAAATACACTGGCTCCTTAATTCACAACGCACTAGGGGCTGTTGCCATTTCACATAGGTAACCATAAAAAGGCGCAAGCCAGAGCGATAGAGCCTTCAAAATTTCGTTTGAGTTTGTCATATCGCGTGGCGATCGCTCTGAAATGCTTAAGTCTTGCAAACACATTTTCAACGAGATGGCGATATTTGTAGAGACACCAATCCATTTCATCATTTCCCCGAGTTGAATTCTTTTTCTTGGGATAACAGGAACAGCCCCTTTGTCTTTAATTTGAAGACGTAATGCTTCACTGTCATAGCCTCTGTCAGCAACTATATAGTCACCTTTTGGGAGCTCTGCAACTAATTTCGGTGCTTCTTTACAGTCATGAACTTCGCCGCCTGTCACTGAGAAATGAATAGGAAGACCACAGGCATCAACGGCCATATGAATTTTACTGGTGTTCCCGGCGACAGATTTCCCTATCGCTGTTTCTTGTTCACAGGCCGCACCACTACTATGCTGATGTGCTTTCACAATACTCCCATCAATAAATTCCCATTCCAGGTCTGGGTCAACAACCAGGGCGTTAAAAATACCCATCAGTTTTTCTTTACGAGACCAGTCATTGAATCGTTTATATACCGCATTCCAATTACCAAAAGCCGTGGGTAAATCTCTCCGGACAACCTACTCGCAAGCGATAAAAAATACCTTCGACTGTTTTTCGAAGACAAGGTTTGTCATAAATTCCCATTTTCAACATAATTATACTCTCCGCACATGAAAATAGAGCAAACCATCATGCACCGATAATTTGAAAATTCTCAGTTAAAAGTGAGCGCAAATTGTCGACATGCTTTTCTGGCTCAGAAAAGAATGTCTCGCAGGCTATTTTGAATTCTTTGAATGTTTCATAATACTGGTCATATAAGATTTCTTTCTTGAAATATCGCCAGTACCGTTCAATCAAATTAAGATTCGGCGCATACGGCGGTAAAAACACTAATTCAATTCGCGACATTTCAAGAAATTGTCTGACAGCCTTTGATCGGTAGTAGCGTGCATTATCGCAAATGATGTAAATAGTCCCAGCCTTCGGGTAACGTTCTTCAATCGCCTTACAAAGATCAATCGTTGCCTCGCCATTGATGGTGTCATAGAAGCGGCAGACAGTATCCAGAGAATCGATATTGACTGCACCGTTGACATTGAGACGTTGACGCCCGGTATTACTCTGAATCGTGAATTCCACACCACGCTTAATCCAACCACAAGCCATTACAGGATTATGTTGTGGATGAACACCATCCATGAACAATATCAAGTCTTCGGGCTGCTTGTCTTCCTTTAGTTGTTGATATTTCTCAAGGAACTCCAGTTGGGCTTTTGCATTAGCTTTGCCGGGTATCAGCTTGGGCTTTTATAGACATAACCCAAGCGATGCAGCAAGGCTGTCACACCGCGTTCACTATAGCGAACCTGCCAACGCTCTTTAATGTAAGCTGCAACCGATTTAGCGGTTAAGTGAAGATTTTTCTGCAGATATTCATCCAACTCGGTCGCTTCTGAAACCGATAAGAAACTGGCACTTCCAACATGCTGAGTTTGTAGGAGTTTAGCAAGACCACCTTTCTTATATTTTCGATAGTAGGTACGGATTGTATTGCGGTCAATGAGAAGTGCTTCGGCAACGTTTGTTGCTGACCAGCCTGAACCTAAAAGAATGATGGCTTTAACTCGGTCTGCATCACGTTTTTCTCGAAGCTCACCATGGGCTTCGCGCAAATCGGCTAATTCAGTCTCTGGAAGGGTGTAATTCGACATGGCCTTATTTTATATATTTCACTCCATTACGTCATCTTTTTATGCTAAATTCTCATTTGCGAAGAGTATATTGAGAGCTTCTATGACTTGACTATCATCTTTGGGCTTTCTTACGTAATAATATGTTGACTTACTTATCTTTAACATCGTGCAAGCCTGATTAACGCTTAGTGAAAAATGCATCACTATATGCTTTACTGTATCTCGCTTTTCATCAGGCGTTAGAGCTTTTTTCTATCACATCCTTGAGAGCTTCATTCATTAATGCCATCTCTGCATACATCTTTTGAGTTTAATATTCTCTTTTTCTAAAGTACGTAACTTCTTTATATCGCCACTGTTAATGGCCATTTAAACTGAGCCAAAACTGGCCATTAATATTGAGCCACTTTTCCAGACTTTCTTTTTATATTAAAGCTGTAACAGTCCCTCTATTTATCTAGGGAACGTTATGAAGGAGTGGATCGTGATTCATCAGATCAAAGCATTACACAATCAAGGCATGGTTTATCGAAGCGTAAGATTGCCAAACAATTGGGTGTTTCTCGCAATACCGTCAGTAAATATCTCAACATGCCAGAAACAGAAATTACTGAGATATTGTCCGATACCGATAGAACTAAGAAACTAGATGAATATCGGGACTACATTATTCAACTGCTGCAAACCTATCCCGATTTATCAGCGGTTAAAGTGTTACGTAAACTGAAGGCCAAGGTTGAAACACTGAGCGTGTCAGATCGTTCTGTCAGACGCTATATTCAAGCACTGAAGCAAGAAATCAGTTTTAAGCAAGCCCGTTACTATGAGCCTGTCATAGATATGGTGCCTGGCGAACAATGTCAGGTTGATGGCGGTGAACTGCGTGGCGTGATGATTAATGGTGTTGAAACCACCGTTTATTTAATGGTCTTCGTATTGTCTTATTCTCGTTTAATGCATGTATCTTTATCAAATAAGCCGATTAATACCGAGATGTTGATCAAACAGCATGATGTCGCCTTCCGTTATTTTGGCGGCATGCCTGAGGAATGTGTTTATGATCAAACTAAACTGGTGGTTATCAGTGAAACCTTCAGGGAATTAAACCTTAATCAGCTTTTTTCTCAGTATGCAACCGCCGCTGGATTTCGTATTCATGCCTGTGAAGGCTATGACCCAGAAAGCAAGGGCAAGGTTGAAGCAGGTGTAAAGTATGCCAAAAACAATGGGCTCTATGGTGAAAGCTTTGCCAGCTGGCATGAATTAGAACAGTATTTTTCTGACTGGTTGGATAATACCGCTAATCAACGTGTTCATGGCAGCACAGGTAAAAAACCCAGAGAATATTATGATCAGTCAGAACAGGCTCATATGCAGCCTTATTTGACACCTTCCTGTATAGCGTCTTATTCAGCAAGTACTGTCGCTACACGTAAAGCCGATAAAACAGGACTTATCGCTTGGCAATCCAATAAATACCCGTGCCGATGGCCTATCAAAGTGCCCGTGTCGGTGTCAAAACCGAAACAGGTCAGTTAATCATCAGTGATTTAGAAACAGGTAACAAAATTGCTGAACACCTGATCAGCATCGAGAAAGGTCAAGTCATCAAGAACACCGATCATTACCGTGATAAAGCCCAGAGGATAAAAGACTTAGAAGCTGAGCTTTTACACATTTTAGGTGACACAGAGCAGACTCAGGCTTTATGCGCCTTACTTAAAACGACCTCACCCAAAATATATAAAGACCAGCTTTTGGGCGCTAAACAAATAGTCAGCGCGTATTGCAAACAATATGGTGCTATTGAAGCAGAACATTTATCACGATTGATCAATACACCGCGCTTAACAGCAACAGGGTTAAGAGAACGTCTGCTGGCTTTCCAACAAAACCCAGAGAAAAATAACGACTCACAGAGTCAGCAAGTCACACAGGATCAAGTTAATCAGGGTAATAGTGCATTAGCGCATTATGCTGCGCTAAATGGCCACCCTGGCGGTCAAGGAGAGAGCCATGTCATCCATTGATCAGGTCACCCAGAAATTCCGAAGCCTACGCATGTCAGCCATTGCAGAACATCTTGAGCCGTTATTAAGCCAAGCTGAGGCAAATGAAAGTTCTTATCTACAGTTTGCACAAAGTCTGGTTGAGTATGAAGAAAATCAACGCAACAGTAAACGTATTGAACAAAACAGACGGCGATCAGGTTTTCCCTTGCATAAAAGCCTGGAAGAGTTTGACTATCGCTTTCAGACCACGATCAGCAAGCGTGAAATGAATAGCCTGTGTGACTTTAACTTTATTGATAATCGAGATAACGTCGTCTTTATCGGGCCGCCAGGTGTGGGTAAAACGCATCTGGCTATTGGTCTGGGGCTTAAAGCGATTGATGCAGGCTATAAAGTCAGCTTCAACACGGCTTTGGCTCTTATGGAAATATTGGAATTAGCTGAACTCAAAGGCGAGTTGAAAAAGAAAATCAATCAGCTACTCAAATTTGATGTGTTGATCATTGATGAGCTCGGTTATCTACCGATGAATAAACAAGGTATGCACAACTTGTTTCAATTGATCAATGCGCTCTATGAATACCGCTCAATCATCCTGACAACCAACAAAGAATTTACGAATTGGGGTGAGTTCTTTTTCGACAACAATGTGGCCGTGCCGATTGTAGATAGGCTCATCCATCATTCACACATTTTTATGCTGGGAGGCGAAAGTTATCGACTGAAATCTAAACTTAACAAATAACTATTTCTCTGGAAAAGTGGCTCAATATTAATGGCCGAAACTGGCTCAATTATTTTGGCCGTTGACAGCCACTTTCTAAGCCACTATATTTACGTTTCCATTTGTAATATGTATCTTTACTGATACCTTTTTCTCTCAGTGTCTCAACAACGGGTGCACCGTCTTCTATCTCTTTTAAAATACCAACAATCTGTCTCTCTGTAAACTTACTTCTTCGCATGAACTCTCCTGATTTATTTTATCAGAATTATTCTGTTTTAGGTGGTTCGAATTTAGGGAGGCTTACAGGAGTATTATAGAAAAAATATTTATATATTTTTCATTAAAAGCATTGGATTAAATTTAATTATATCACCATTTAATATAATATATATATAAAGTATATAATTATAATATATAATTTAAAAAAAGGGGGGAGCCATGTTAATAGTACTCTCACACCAAAAAGGTGGAGTTGGCAAGAGTACCATAGCTTGGAATTTAGCTACAGGACTACAAAACAAAAAATATGCTATAGAACTCGTAGATCTTGATGTTCAGCAAACACTCTTTTACACCAATGAAATACGAAAACAAAATACGAAACTAAATCCTTTAATAGTTAAACAATTTGGAACAGTTAATGATTTCAAGATGTATATTCAGGGAGATAGTGAGAATAGAATATCTGTAATTGATGTAGGTGGATTTGATAGTGATATGGCAAGAGTTGCTATTGCATCTGCTGATCTTGTCATTACTCCAGTAAGTGATAAGAACTTTGAACTTTTGGGAGTTAAGACCTTTGAAAAGACTCTTAAGGCAATAAGTACCGTAATAAATGATACAGTAGTTGTTAAAGTACTTCTTAATAATCTCAATCCAAGAAAGAGCAAGATAGATGACCTTGTAATATTCCTAAATAAATCATCACACTTTGAATTGATGGATAGTATTTTACGAACAAGAGTAGACTTTGACCGTTCAGTAGGAGAAGGAAAGAATGTTATTGAATATGACAAAAAGAGTAAGGCAAGTAAAGAAATTAAAAATTTAATCAAAGAGACTATTCATATATTAAATATATAAATAGTATATAATTTTTATATATAAAGGTATTAAAATGGCTAGAAAAACGTATTAGATGATTTGGATAAAGTAACACAGGGTGCAAGCCTTAAAGAGCAAACCAAGGCTAAGAGTACAGGCACAAAAAAGAAAAGCAAAGGCAAAACTTATTCATATAGCTCCAGAGTGGGAAGATGCAATTAATGAATACCAAGATGGTACTCTTACAGCATATATTAGATTGGCAATCAGAGAGAAGATGAAACGTGATGGTATTTTGTAACATTATTACTTAACTTTCGCACCTAAATAATACACAAATATAGCCCCAAACCCCCTTAGGCACAAGCACAGATTCTTATTGCTTCATAACCCTTGACAACACATAATATCTATGAAATTCATCCCCATCAAAAGCCCTGTACACGGTACTTTTTAGCTATAATAACCCTACCAAACAAGAGGGTAAAAAGTGTCCATAGGATAGTGTAAAATAAAGTTCGCAATTTTTAAATATGCTAATCTTCCAATAGTAAAAATTGCGAACTTTATTTTACACTATCTTTCTTTTTACACTCATTTTATCTTTCCTTACTTTCTATGCTTTATTTTATCATTTTGAAATAAGAAAGTTGTTTTTAGTGGTTTGATTTATGGGGTTCATTATAGTAATCCTTCTGTGTTCAATATTTTATCTAATTGACACAGAATTTGTTATACTCCCAGTGTCTAGGTTATAGGGGTCATTCCAATCTCTACTTAATCCAAGTTTACGTGCTATTGCACTTTTTACTCAGCCCTTCTTTTTTTATACTGCCTATTTTAGCACCGTGTGTGACACTTCTTGTGCTTCTTGTATATATGCTTACTCACCCACGTATTGTAGCAAAGGTAAGAACTCAAGGATTAGAGTATTATCCCCAAAAACATTTAATAATGTCGGAGTTATTATATTAATAAACAAGAAGAGGAATGATGTAATAAACACTGCAGCAGTAACAGTCCCTGTTCCACAATTAAATAGAGCTGCTAAACTTATATTTACAATAGCTATAGGCATCAATATTTGCATTAACATTATATATTTCATTTGTGATGGCAAATCAATAAAGGTTAACATATAATAAACAAGTATTGGAAGTAAAATAAATTTTATTAAGATTACATTACTCAACAATTTCATATTGATTGACTTAAGTGTAATGTTATTTAAAAACATTCCAAATAACATTAATTGTATTACCATAGATGTATGTCCCGCATAGTCTAAAAGCATTCGAAAATTAATCATATATTCAAAAAGTTTAAGTTTATTATTATTGAAATAATAATTGCCCATATTATTGGGAGTTTGACAATTTTTTTTAATGATTCTTTAACTGAACTTTTACCATTCGAATAATAAAATGTACCAAATGTATATGCAAAAATTGCTGTTGTAACACTAATCATAGTTGTTATTGATAAACTCGATTCACCAAAAATTACTAAACCTAAAGGTATCCCTAAATTCCCATAAGCGCCAACTTAAGCCCCCAACCACTTGATTAAACACGACTTACGCCCAGCTCTCTGCATTGTCGAATCATTCCCAAAATCGGTTCAGGTAGACTCTGCAACGAACGTTTTCTCGGGCGTTCGCTAACGCTTTTCAAATAATCACGCTGAAAGCGTTCTTGCTTCGGAAAACAGGCGTTCAATCCTGATTTAATGTCCTCAGCAATCGTTTTATACAAACGCCAGGGTGTCAATGCACGCGGCCCATCCATTTTCGTCAAGGCCTTGGTAAAACACCGCTGCGCGATCTTTTCCGTAACCACCGCATACAGAAGTTTGCCCTGTAAATACAATTCGGCCAATTGACTGTCTTTACGGGCACGTAATTGATTGATCGCCAACAGGCTTTTCAGCCGTTTGATCACCAATTCCACCTGCCAGCGTACACGATAGAGCGCGGCAGCCGTTTCGGTGCTGAGCAACTCGACCGGCACGGACGTTAAAATTAAGACCCATTCACTGAGATAGAGCGTTTTTTCCTGGGCTGTACGTCCTTTGTTCTGCGCTCTGAGTTTCGCTTTACGCCAGCTTGCGCCGCTTTTTCGGCAGGTAACGGAACCGCATGTACCGTGCAGGCGATTCGTTTAGTATCATGGCACAAATAAACCGGAATAGCCCCCGCTTGTTTCCCGAGACGTTGTAATTTCGTTTCCCAGTCAATTTTTATCATTTTGCCGTGCTCGTCAAGCTCGTATAAATTCATGCTGTGTGCGTTATAGCGCAGCACAATATCGCCACCTCGGTCAATAAAAGGCACCAACGACTTCGGTTGATTGTAGCCACGATCAATCAACACGACATCGCCCGATTCCAGCACATAATGGTCAAGGCTTTCGCCAATCTTGTCCGTACTGACTTCAACCTGGCGCAATGTCAGTGAAATCAAATCTATCGCGATATGTAGCCGATACGTGGTTTCTGTCGCACCGGGTTCCTGCACGGTCGAGCCATCAATAATAACGAAGCTTAATGAACCACTGTCAACCACCTGATGCAACCCAAATACGCCCGATAGCAAGGATTTTACCCAAGGAACGCAGGCCGCCAGTCTTTTTTACCGCCGTATCACTTAAGTGAGCCCTGTAAGTGAGCCACCTCGCCGGCGCAACTCCGCAAGGAGAAATCCAGACCACAGTAGAGCATCACCAACTGTAACAGTTGTAAGGGCGAACGGATCTTGCGCGCACGCGTGAAGGCTTTAAATTCATAGGCTTGTTGTTGATAATCTTCTGGAAGTTCTTGCACAAATTGTTCAAAACGAGTATCTATGTGAGGTGGCTGCTTTTTCATAGGGTTTTCACTTTTGTCGGCAAAAGACTCTATGTGGTGGCCACACCTTTATTTTTCAACACGTAATCAATGATTTAATGGCTTAAGTTGGCGCTTATGGGGAAAGGACCTAATCCAACACATGCAACAAAAAATAAACCAATTAAAAAAACCGGTGTTGCTCTTATAATAGCAGCTATACTTCTAAAAAAAGTATAGATAAAATCTCCAAATACTAATCTTGTTACTATATTCCTTGCACTCAATATACTAAAAGGTATAGCAATAATAATACCAATAAAGGTTCCAACCAGTGCTATATCCATTGTTTGCATTCCATATATAAAAATAGCCTCTGGTAATAACTCCCACTTGGGTGATAATAAATCTTTAACTAATATTCCAGCAGGTTCTAATCCATCTATCAGTTCTATTAATGAAAATTCTACTCTATTAAAAGTTTGTATTACAAACAAAATAATCGCAAAATAAAGTGGTAAATTACTACCTATAATTTTATTCCACCACCAAGGATTATTAAATAAAATTTTATTTGTCATCTCTTTTGTATATACTATATTATTTAGAAAATTGGTTCTACCATATAAGTATTTAATATACATACTTCTATAAATTGAATGAATTATATAAGTAAATAATAATAATAATAAGCTGTATGAAATTGAGTAATTAACATATACCAGAATCAAAGTATAAATTGTTGCAAACAATGTCATGAGTCCCATTCCAATATTATTTTCTTTTATGTCATTCATCCCTGGTATACTCCAAGTAACCCCATTACTTAATACTTTAATACTGCTATTTGTCATAAGTTAATCCATATAAATATTTATAATCTCTATCGTTAAAATCTAAAGGGCTGCCATTAAATACTACCTTGCCCTCACGTAAGCCAATAATTCTATTAGAATATTTCTTTGCCAAATCAAGTTGATGTAAGTTTATTAATACAGTTGTATTATTCATTTTATTAATTTCTATCAATAAGTTCAATACCCTTTCTTTTTCTGGATCTAAACTCGAAATTGGTTCATCTGCTAAAATAATATTTGCTTCTTGCGCCAATGCTTTGGCAATAGCTACTCTTTGTTTTTGTCCGCCAGATAAATTAATCGTAGACTTAAATGTATATTCTTCTAACCCAACTTGTTCTAAAGATTTTAAAGCTATTTTTTTATCCTCATCTGAAAATCTAAAGAATATCTTTTTCCATCCTTTTAAATATCCCAACCTTCCTAGTAAAACATTGTAATAAACTGAAAATGTTAATATTAAGTTGCTATCTTGGAAAATCATAGAAAGATTTGTTTTGCCTTTTCTTTTCCATATTTGATTTTGATTTTCCCCTGTAATAACTATGTCTTTTGTATCACTTTCCACTAAGCCAATTAATGCTCTCAAGAAAGTGGATTTACCTGCACCAGATGGACCAATGATGGAAACAAATTCACCATTATCTATTTTCAAATCTTTTACATCAAGTACTACACTACTTGAGTAACTCTTTTTAAACTATGTATTTCTATACCCATTTAATCTTACCTTTCTAATAACTCTGGTTTCAATTTCATTACTATTTCCTTTAATAAAAAATATTCTGTTTCATCTGTAATTTCTAATCTATCAATTCCAAATAGATCATGTAACCATTTCTTACCCTCAATATCATTTGACATTTTAACTAATGCTCTTTGGAGGGCAACAACTTTATATTTTTCTAAATTTTTACGTACAATCTGTGGGTCTGCAGGAATAATATCAGTTGTAAAAATGATTTTTGTATCTTTTAAAACCTTTGGGAACTTTTTCATAATATTACCGGATGTACGAGCGTCATTATAAATAAATCCTACATCAACTTTTTTATTTAATACGGATAATGTAATAGATGCCGCACTGCTTAGATAAATACTTTTTATATCTATTTTACTATCAATATTATATTCTTTTTAACTTCCACTTAGGATATAAATTTGAAGATGCAGATAGAGGGTCTCCAAAAGCAACACTTCTACCTTTTAAATCCTTCAAACTACTTATATTATTATCCCTATGAGTTATCCCAATCCCTCGATACCCTTTTTATTCCATGACGTACGGAAGATGTTATAGGATAAGCACCTGTCTTATCATTACAAAGTATACTCTCCGCACATGAAAATAGAGCAAACCATCATGCACCGATAATTTGAAAATTCTCAGTTAAAAGTGAGCGCAAATTGTCGACATGCTTTTCTGGCTCAGAAAAGAATGTCTCGCAGGCTATTTTGAATTCTTTGAATGTTTCATAATACTGGTCATATAAGATTTCTTTCTTGAAATATCGCCAGTACCGTTCAATCAAATTAAGATTCGGCGCATACGGCGGTAAAAACACTAGGGGCTGTTGCCATTTCACATAGGTAACCATAAAAAGGCGCAAGCCAGAGCGATAGAGCCTTCAAAATTTCGTTTGAGTTTGTCATATCGCGTGGCGATCGCTCTGAAATGCTTAAGTCTTGCAAACACATTTTCAACGAGATGGCGATATTTGTAGAGACACCAATCCATTTCATCATTTCCCCGAGTTGAATTCTTTTTTCTTGGGATAACAGGAACAGCCCCTTTGTCTTTAATTTGAAGACGTAATGCTTCACTGTCATAGCCTCTGTCAGCAACTATATAGTCACCTTTTGGGAGCTCTGCAACTAATTTCGGTGCTTCTTTACAGTCATGAACTTCGCCGCCTGTCACTGAGAAATGAATAGGAAGACCACAGGCATCAACGGCCATATGAATTTTACTGGTGTTCCCGGCGACAGATTTCCCTATCGCTGTTTCTTGTTCACAGGCCGCACCACTACTATGCTGATGTGCTTTCACAATACTCCCATCAATAAATTCCCATTCCAGGTCTGGGTCAACAACCAGGGCGTTAAAAATACCCATCAGTTTTTCTTTACGAGACCAGTCATTGAATCGTTTATATACCGCATTCCAATTACCAAAAGCCGTGGGTAAATCTCTCCAGGGACAACCTACTCGCAAGCGATAAAAAATACCTTCGACTGTTTTTCGAAGACAAGGTTTGTCATAAATTCCCATTTTCAACATAATTATCTTCAGTTTCTCCCAAAGTTCATCCGTAAGCAGTTGTCGCGGCATAGTTTGCTTGTTTTTGAGTCAAAATAAACAATCTATGTGGCGGAGTTATTGAATTTCAAGGGGATTTTCAAAACGGCAACAGCCCCTAATTCAATTCGCGACATTTCAAGAAATTGTCTGACAGCCTTTGATCGGTAGTAGCGTGCATTATCGCAAATGATGTAAATAGTCCCAGCCTTCGGGTAACGTTCTTCAATCGCCTTACAAAGATCAATCGTTGCCTCGCCATTGATGGTGTCATAGAAGCGGCAGACAGTATCCAGAGAATCGATATTGACTGCACCGTTGACATTGAGACGTTGACGCCCGGTATTACTCTGAATCGTGAATTCCACACCACGCTTAATCCAACCACAAGCCATTACAGGATTATGTTGTGGATGAACACCATCCATGAACAATATCAAGTCTTCGGGCTGCTTGTCTTCCTTTAGTTGTTGATATTTCTCAAGAACTCCAGTTGGGCTTTTGCATTAGCTTTGCCGGGTATCAGCTTGGGCTTTTTATAGACATAACCCAAGCGATGCAGCAAGGCTGTCACACCGCGTTCACTATAGCGAACCTGCCAACGCTCTTTAATGTAAGCTGCAACCGATTTAGCGGTTAAGTGAAGATTTTTCTGCAGATATTCATCCAACTCGGTCGCTTCTGAAACCGATAAGAAACTGGCACTTCCAACATGCTGAGTTTGTAGGAGTTTAGCAAGACCACCTTTCTTATATTTTCGATAGTAGGTACGGATTGTATTGCGGTCAATGAGAAGTGCTTCGGCAACGTTTGTTGCTGACCAGCCTGAACCTAAAAGAATGATGGCTTTAACTCGGTCTGCATCACGTTTTTCTCGAAGCTCACCATGGCTTGCGCAAATCGGCTAATTCAGTCTCTGGAAGGGTGTAATTCGACATGGCCTTATTTTATATATTTCACTCCATTACGTCATCTTTTTATGCTAAATTCTCATTTGCGAAGAGTATATCTTCAGTTTCTCCCAAAGTTCATCCGTAAGCAGTTGTCGCGGCATAGTTTGCTTGTTTTTGAGTCAAAATAAACAATCTATGTGGCGGAGTTATTGAATTTCAAGGGGATTTTCAAAACGGCAACAGCCCCTATTCAGTTTGAAAAATAATCTGATAAAAGCCGGCCTTTGCTGACCGACATTAACAGCCTGGCTAAACCTTAAATTCAGAAGCCCTTTTGGGCATTGTCTCAGAATTGTCATAAAAGATAACGATTTAGCGCTTAAAATTTAAGGTTTCTTTAATATTATTTTGATGTAATGCCCACACACGAGATAGATTTATTTTTTTCTGGTGTCATTATATACTTACACGTTAGAAAATTTGAGGAACTAAAATGTTTGATGAGTCAATGGCCAAAATAATTGACCCCCTTTCGGACAATAATTTTGACCCCCTTGGATCAAAAAAAAATTATTATGTGTTGGTTTTCTGTTTTAAACGATAGCTTTCCCCTCCTAACATGAATATTTTTGAATGATGAATCAGCCGGTCAATAATGGGTACAGCCACATTTTCATCCACGAAGAACTCACCCCAGGCAGTGAAATCCTTATTGGTGGTCAGGATGATTGAGCGGTATTCGTAGAGGGCATTGATCAGCTGGAACAGGTTGTAGTTACCCTGTTTGTTCATGGGCAGGTAGCCCAGTTCATCAATAATGAGCAGATCAAATTTACAAAGGCTGCTGATTTTCTTTTCAGCTCGCCTTTAAGTTCGGCCACTTCCAGGGTTTCGACCAGTGATAAGGCATTGACAAACAAGACCTTGTAGCCGGCATCAATGGCTTTGAGGCCAATACCGATAGACAGGTGGGTTTTACCGACACCCGGCGGCCCGATAAAGATCAGGTTGTGGCGATTGTCGATAAAGTCAAAGTCCAGCAGTTGATTGACCTGGCGTTTGGTGATGGTGGTCTGATGCCGGTAATCAAAGCTTTCCAGGTGTTTTTCGATCGGGAAGCCGGCCTTTCTTCGATTGGCACTCAGGCGCTTGTCATTGCGGGTTTTGACTTCATGCCCTAACAGTAGGTCGGTATACTGGAGATAGGACAGTTCATTGGTTTCGGCCTGTTGCAGCAGTTCCGGCAAGGCGGTGGTCAGGCTACTGAGCTTTAAATGCTGACACTGCCGGTTAACCTGTTCAATGAGACACATGGCTGACCTCCTGGGTGATCAGGGCACGGTAGGCATCCAGTTGACCTTCTGGGGCATGAACTGGCACCGCATCGGCCGGGGTCAGGCGTTCCGGATGCGCCTGATAGGCGTCCAGGAAGTCTCGAACCTGGGTGGCGCTGAGCCTGGGTCTTTGGCAGAGTTTGTCCAGCAGTGCCGCTGTCACCGGTTGATGTTTTTGATTTCCTGAATGACGCCGGCCAGTTGGTCTTTATAGATTTTGGGTTCGCTTTGCTTGAGAAGCGCGGCCAAGGTATCGGCCTGAGCTTGCCCGACAAGCGCCCGCAGTGCTTGCTCTAACTGTTCAATCCGCTGCGCTGGGTCGCGGTAATGATGGTTGTTTTTGCTGATGTTGCCGTGGCCTGTGGTCAAAGGATGCCGGGCGATTTCTTTGTCCTTTCCAGGTCCATGATAATCAGGTATTCCCCTCAACACGGATGCCCACGGTGGCTTGCTGATAGGCCATGGGGACGGAGTATTTGTTGGACTGATAGGAAATCAGCCCGGTCTTGTCCACCTTGCGGGTCATCAATGCCTCATCGGCCTGCACCATTGCCGGAGACAGATAGGGTTTCATCTGTGCACGTTCGTGCTGATCATAATACACTTGTGGCACGTTGCCGGTCGTCGCATGCACCCGCTGATTGGCTGTGTTGTCCAGCCAGTCGGCCAGATAGGATTCAAGCTCTGCCCAGTCTGCAAATACCTCGCCGTACAGGGCATTGTTTTTGACATATTTCACGCCCGCCTCGACCTTACCTTTGCTTTCCGGGTCATAGCCTTCACAAGCGTGTATTCTGAACCCCGCGTGCGTGGCATATTCATTAAAGCGCGCATTCACCGTCAATTCCCGGTACAGCTCTTCAATCACCACTAACTTGGTCTGATCATAGACACATTCGGCTGTTACACCGCCGAAATAACGAAACGCCGCATCATGCATCTGGATAAAGCGCTCCGTATCAATCGGTTTGTCCGACACACTGACATGCATCAACCGGGAAAAGGACAACACAAACACCACAAAGTAAACCGTGGTTTCCACGCCATTAATCAACACGCCCCGAAGCTCCCCAGGGTCCACCTGACACTGCTCCCCGGCACCATGTCCAGCACGGGCTGATAATACCGTTTTGATTTGCAGGCAACCGTTTCCCGGAGCGTATTGACATAACGACGGATTGAACGGGACGAAACCTCCAGTTCTGGATACTTTTCTTTCAATTTACGTTGTACCTTGACGGCACTCAGCTGGGGAAAGGTTTTCAGCAGATGGATAATGTAGTCCCGGTAATCATCCAGCTGTTTGTGCCGTGGCCGATTGGACAGATAAGCACTCATCGCCACTTCATCCATCGCCAGATACTTGCGCACCGTGTTGACTGAAATACCCAGTTGCCGAGCTATGGCCTTTTACCCAAGCCGTTGCCATCATCATATAACGATTTTATTTTATGAATCATACACCACTCCTTCAAAGCCTTCTCCTTTTCTAAAGCTCAAGAAAAGATGAAAGCATACGGGACAATTGCCCCTTAGGTTAAAAAAGGGGTCATTTTTGTTGTCCGCTAGTGGGTCAGTTTAGATGGCCATTAACACAGGTTTACTGCGAAGAAATGGGTTATGAAGATAAAGCCCGTTTTCCTGAAGCATTGGAAGTGGATCAATGGGATGATGACTCCGTTCACTTCATCATTCGATACAAACAAACCGGTCAATGGATTGGCGCGATGCGTATGGTATTCCCACGGGATGAATCACTCCCATTGCAGGATCTTTGTGCTATCGATCAAGACAACAATGCGCAACACAGCCAATCTATCGAAATCTCAAGGCTTTGCTTGATTCAAGATATCCGCAAACGTAAAACAGATGAAGAGCCGCCCTTAGGCCTGAACGCCCAGGCTGACAGCCAGATAAGTAAAGATGTCACTCAGCTTTACAGCCGTCGACACATCAACAAGAGTTTAATTTGGGGATTGTTCCGAGCCGCCAGCCTCTATAGTCAAGCCAATAATATCGATAATTGGTATTTTCTTGGCACCAAGGCCTTAGCGCGTGTTATCAGCCGAGAAGGCTTTAAAATGCAACAAATTGGCGAAGGCTGTGATCATCGCGGCATGCGTTACCCTTTTAAGGTTGAAATGCGGGAAATCATGAATAACGATATCTGGTCCGAAAACTTCAACAATGGCTATAGACTCTATTCAGAACTTGAACAAAACGACGCACTTCAGCGCCAAGCCGCCTGATGCTAACCTTGAAAAAGTTAGAACGTATTTATTAAACCATCTAACTTTTTCAGGGCTACTTTATTTCCTGCCAGCCATCTGTTGCCGCATTTTATATAAAGACACCAAGACAGCAATCACTAAGGCTGCAAGTGATAGCTCCAGCAACACAAAGGCCCCGATTTTGAAATAGGCAAACGAGGGGTGTACAAAACGCACTAACCAACCGCCAATTTCATCGGCTACAGCCGCAATATAAACTACCGTACTCAACCAGACCTTTACCGATACCGGCATCGTCGTCATGATCATTAAATGGGTTAATGTCAAAATCAGCATACCCATGGCAAAAAAATGAAAATGACTCACTTCCAACATGCTCTGATAGCTTTTAGGATGCGTAAATTCTTCCTCTGAACCGAGGTAATAATTAACGACCGACGCTGCCGTCAAGTCCATTTTATGAAAATACAGCAAAGCATTGGATATCCACAGCAATACAATATAGCCCAGAAACATCAGAATCAACGTATTCAATAATAATTGCCGGTTTTGCTCACCTGTCACAAAAAATCGCATCGTTTAAGTTCCCTTTAACATCACTTGAAAAACAGCCATCACTTTACGTGTTACATCAACTGCCGACCGAGTACTCAAGGTGGCACCCGCAATACCTTGAATATCCCCGCTCAAGCGTAATTGAGCCAAGTCACGCTGGTAGAGTAATTCATACCAACGCTGCGGTGGCTGATATTCTGGCGGCTCATGAAAGGCTAGCGTATGAATAGCCGTCACTTTACCCTGGGAATCCAAGACAACCATCAAGGTTTCAGGCTTGGTTCTGACAACATGACTCTCAATAGCCGCATACCCCAAAACCTTCCCGGCTTTTTTCCCGACATAAAAAGTAAAAAATGAACTTTCCATTTTAACCCGCGCCAATTGTTCAATTTTTTTAAGCTGCTGTTCGCTTGGAAATAATGACAGCATTTCCACCGTCGCATCCTTACCAAAAGCCAATACCAGCGCTTCATTTTTACTATAGAAAATTTTACTCGCCGCAGGAACAGCGACCAATAAAAATATCAACCCTAAAATAATGCCCTTGAAAGGCGTGTGTTTGTTTTGCATATGACCTTCATCTAAAAAGACAAAAAGCCTCCGAAACAATCGGAAGCTTTTTTATTGATTCATCACCGTGATAGATGCTATCAGAAAATAAATCCAATACCCAGATTAAAATCATCCGGTAAATCCCCACCTTTTGAATCCCAATTACGATAATCCGCCTTGATCACGACATTCGGAATAGGCTTGTAATTGACACCCACCTGAAAAATTTCCCTGTCTTTGCTTAAATCATCTGCAAACCCTGTCGGCGCACTGGCGATCGTATCCAATCGTTCATAACGAAAAAATGGTGCCAGGTATTGAGTGCTATTGGCAAACAAATACGGCATCACATCGTACCCAACTTCTGTATACCAACCATAGTTTTCTGAGCCAACGGTTGAGCCATTCGCTGCGCTCAGTACTGCCGCATCACCGACATGCCCCCAAGAACCCAATGCCCTGAACTCCAGGCCTCGATATTTAACCTGAACATGGCCTTCATACAATTGTGTAAACGCATCAACCTGCTGACCGTTAAACGTCTGATTTTGTCCTGAATTGCCCAAATAGGCTGAACCGCCAAAGGATACGCCTGGCAGACTCTGCGGTGTATAATCAACACGCCCAACAAATGCCAAATCTTCAGCTCTAGCCTGACTTCCCGACTGACGCCCCCCACGAATGCCGGATGCACTAAAGCCTTTCGCATCCATACCATTCACAGCATACATGGTATAGCTTAAACCCGGTGCTAATTCACCAAACAAACCCACACCAATTTCACGCCATGTACTTGGAATAATCCGTCTTTCCACCTCAGGTCGGTTATTACCGAAAAAGAACGTCGGTTCATGGATCAGGTTGATAAAGCCCATTGGCATCAATACCATTCCGGCCCTGACATTGGCGCGTGGATCAAGCAAAAAATCAACTGCCGCAAATTCTACAGAAACCGTCCCGCCGCTTTTACCGGTTGTACCATGCTCAAATTCGATTTCACTATTAAATAGAATATTATCCGTAAATTTATAGCCTAAATACATCACCAAACGCCCAAAATCTGCCTGATCTTGCGTACCCGCCTTATCATCGACTTTTGCTTGATAACTTGCTTCGCCATATCCTCCAATCGACAACCCCTTGCTCACCTTATAAATTTTAGATGCCGCAGGCCCTAGGCCATATTCACTTTTATATTCCACCTCATCAGGAATAAATAACTGTGTCCGAATTTTTTCAACTTCTTTCGCCAATACATTGGTCTTTCTATCCAAATCAGAAACATCTACTGTTTTAGCCGCAGCTTTCTTTTCCTCCAATTGTTGGGTCAATTGATTAATTTGAGCTTGTTGCGCTTGAATCACTTTCCACATTTCAGCCATTGACTGTGGTGCCCCTTCCTTATCCACTTCAGCAAATGCCACATTTACCCCAATTAAAGATAGCGCTGCAGCGACCCGCAACACTGATTGCTTTAACTTCATTTCAACACCTCCAAAAAATAAAAGATGATTATAATGCGTTTACATTCATAAATGCAAATCATTCTTATTTATATTTTTGGAAGTAACTTATCTCTCGCTATGACTGTCATCCTATATACAATGCAATGGGGAAAATACTGGGATTACACCTGAAACGCGGGCATTTCAATCAATTAGGAATAAACCCTGCAGGACTTTTTTAACGCATGGGGCCGAAAAAAGCCTGCACAGTTTCCTGAGATAGGTTAAAGGATAGGTTTCGGCTACCGCCTCCAGAAACCATCAAAACAGTCTATAAATCAATAGATTATTTACTGATGTTACGCAGTGACTTTATGGATTCCTTAATTTCCACTGCGTTACCCCGGAATGACGATTCCCAAGAAATTTCGGTAAGCGCTGATGATCGGACTCGGATAGGTCTAATGAATAGACACAGAGATCACAGAGCACACAGAGTTATAGTTTGTAGGTAACTACTCCTCCCCCTTCAGAAGCACTGGGCGTAGGGTATTGATTTTTCAGGCTTGTGCAACAAGGATGTTGCACAGAGCTACATAGACGTATCTACGCGTCCTTAAAAATCAATACCCTACGGCCACTAAATGATTACCGTGCGAGTAGTTACGTTTGTAGTTTAATTTCATTCTTACTGCACGGTTTCATTCTCTGTGTACTCTGTGATCTCTGTGTCAATAAAAGATAGAGGCTTAAACCTTATATATGGAAATCAATCTCAACCTGTGTTTTTAATACGACTCTCAACAACCAGCACAAGCATCGCTAAAAGCGCAAACCCAGCCCCACAATAAAAGGTAAATTCGGCACCATAATATGTCCATAGCCCGCCCGCAATCAGACTGGCTAACAGCATAAAAATCCCACTGATAAAATTGAACAATCCAAATGCCGTGCCTTTCAGATGTAGCGGCGTAGTTTCGGCGATTAATGTTGCCAGCGTTCCCTGACTGAACCCCATATGCAACCCCCAACAGGCAACACCTATAAAAAGCATCGGTATCGATAGTTCGCCATGTGCCAAAGCAAGCACTATATCGCTGATAATTAGCCAGAGCAGACTGATACCTAATAGCCATTTTTTATTGATGCGGTCGGATAAACGACCGACGGGATAAGCCGATAGCGCATAAGCTAAGCTCATGATAACCATAATCGCTGGAATCCAGTTTATGGACAAGCCATTCTGCTGCGCGCGCAATACCAGAAAGGCTTCACTGAAGCGAGCTAAGGTAAAGAAAATCCCGATCAAAATCACCCACCAATAATGCACTGAAAATTGTTTCAGACTGTGCCAACACAAAGGTGAGTTAGATATCTGTCTAGGTGTATGAAGAGTTGGCTCATCAACTGCCAGCAAAATAAGCAATACCGCTAGGGCAGATGGAATCACAGCGAACCATAAGACCGCTGTCATATCGCCATGTAACAGAAATAATAAAAGCATGGCCGCTAATGGACCAAGAAAAGCGCCGATGGTATCGAGAGATTGCCGCAAGCCAAAACACGCACCCCGAATTTTTGCCGGTGCGACATCGGCAATTAATGCATCGCGTGGCGCACCACGGATACCCTTGCCTATTCTGTCCAGAAAACGAGCTGTAAATACAGTAAAAACCGAGTCTGCCATTGGAAAAAGTGGCTTGCTTAATGCTGCAAGGCCATAGCCTATGAGTAACAACAACTTGCGTCGGCCAAAAAAATCACTGATGGAGCCGGAAAATACCTTGACAATATGCGCTGTCGCTTCGGCTATCCCTTCGATCACACCGACAGTCAATGCACTAGCACCAAGCGTCGATACCAAAAAAACCGGCAACAAGCTATGAATCAATTCCGAGGACAAATCCATAAACAGGCTGACAAAACCGAGCGCCCAAATTGTACGAGGTATGGCAGTAACGGGTTTGTCAGCCATGATTCAGCACAACACTAATCTTTTCTATCAGATGTAGCATATTCAATATAACCCGAAAGCAGATGTTGAAATTCGAGCATTTTAGCATCAACCCATAAATTGTACTGGAATTAAACGCAACTCAAATTCATCGCTGATAACTTAGAAAAGAAGTAACCTAAACCCCCACAAGGACAATAAAACACCAGATGCAATCCGCATTATGTTTTCTCTTTTTGGCAAACTTTTTTCCAGCAGAATAAATAATGTAATCCAAACCATCGCCGTGATGTTCATCACCCCGACTACAAACATAATGAGCATTTGCGCCCAACAACAGCCCACGCAGATAATGCCATGTTTAAAGCCCATCGCAAAAGCACCTGCTCGACCGTTTTGCCAGGAATTGAGCAAAAAACCAGCCGGTGACCGGCAGTATTTCAAACAGGTATTCTTAAAACGTGTAAATTGATATCCTCCGGAAAATAACAATAAGACCCCGGCTACAACGTCATTAGTATGCCCCATCCTTCCCGAAAGCCATTGATAATCATGAAATTTCCATTGCACCACGGTCAAGACCACACTAAATAGTAACCAGACCGACAGATAGGCTAAGCTAAAAATCAAGCTGAACAAAAATCCCTTTCCATAACGCTGCTGGCTGATTTTATTAAACATCTGAATCATAGGCAGCGCAGAAGGCAGCATCATCGCGGCCATCATGACGCTCCACATGACATAAACGACGATAAAATCATTGAGCTGCCAGGATTGTGCTGCATCGAAAGGCATTGTTTCATTCGCCATGGACATCTGAGGCATTTGTTGTTGCTGGTAAATCAGAAAACCCCACGCTGCCAAGGTTATACTAATCAGCAGGATAAAGATTTTTGGCATATCGAATTTACTTAGGGCTGATAGACAAAGGGCGAATAATAACCATTGCGCTCACTGAACTGCCATTGTTTATCGTAATCGCTGTAGCGATATTGCTTTGATCTAGCCACCGTGGAAGCATGACTGCTAACAACACATAAAGGTGGATTACTGATGCTTGACTCGGCGCCTGAAAATCCCTGAATACTTTCGATTTCCGCTTGTGCAATACCCGGAATAGACATAAATCGATTATTCCCTTGCTCCTGATAGTCAATTTTTACTTTTTTGATTCCCAACACTTCGCTGACAAAAGTCATCAGAATGGCTAAATGTCCTCCTTGTTGACCACCGAATATTTGCGTCAGTGCCTGTGTCTGTGACTCATTCGCCCGATCATCGATATATAAAGCCGCCTGCCAATTTCCTTCTTTCATATGTCCTGGTGCATAACAGGCCAATGCCACATTGAGCCCACTCAGGCTTTGACTGCCAAAAAAACCTTCCTCTATATGCCAAGCCACCAATAACTTACAATCACCATGCGATGGGGGTTGTAACCACACACACGGACAAGCCGTTTCACAATTGCAGGTCTCAAAATAACTCCCCTGTAATTTCCAATCTATTTTTTCTGTCATGTTATTCACCTAAAAAGGTTCTTTATAGGGTCGAAGATCCAGCTCATGAGTCCAGGCACTACGATGCTGGCAGTGAATAGCCCAGTAAGTTTCAGCAATAGCTTGCAACTGCAGCAAACCGTCTTTGCCTTTAGCCTTGTAATATTCTGGAAACTGCTGAGCTGCACGATCACCATCGATCACACCATCAATAATCGTATGAACCACATGGATCCCAGCTGGAGAAAATTCCCTAGCCAAGCCTTGGGCCAACGCTCTTAAGGCCGCTTTTGCACTGGCAAACGCAGTAAAAGGTGGCCTCGCTCTCAGTGATGCTGTCGCTCCAGTAAAAAAAATAGTGCCCTGCTGATTAACCTTCATACATTCAATACTGGCTTGGGCAAACAAAAAAGCCCCTAAGCAATTTTGTTGCCACAACCGGGTAAAGGTGTCCGTATCGGTTTCAAGAATGGGAGACGGAATATTGCTATCCACATTGTAAACAGCAATCTGCAAAGCGGCATCCTGCGAGCGAATTTTTTCAAACAAATGACGCACATCATTTTCATGGATGGCATCAGCCACTACGGCCGTTATGTTGCCACCATTTTTGCGGATACTCTCGGCCACCACATGCAGTTTTTTTTCAGTCCGGCCGGCGATGAAAACGTGAAAGCCTTTGACCGCCAAAAGTTTTGCGAGAGTAGCGCCCAGACCACGTTCGGGTCCAACGCCCATAATAACTGCTGAACATTGTTGATTCATAGTGTAATAACTGATGACAATTAAAAAAAACAACCTTAGGGTGCATGATATTTAAATTTTTCCGAAAATAAGTGAGAAATTATTTGCCGGCATACTGATTTGCTCCTTCAATTCCAACCCATGTTTTGCAGCCGCTTTTTTTAAATCTGCAACATCTTTTAAACCCCATTCCGGTACACCAGCCGAACTCAAGGTATTATGAAATTCTGCATTTGATTCTGTAGTGAACTCGCCTTCAACCTGAAATGGACCGTAAATCATCAAAAAACCATCTTCATTCAATAAATGTTCGGCGCATTCCATCATGCCATCGGCAATAGAAATAGGGGCAACCTGGAAAATATTGATACAAAAAATAGCCGAAAAAGCATTCTTCATATCGTCCTTAAACCAGGTATCAGGATTGGTTAAATCAAGATGAATTGGATCCGCGATATTTTCATTACCCTTTTCCTGAGTCAAATTTTTGATATTTTCAAAAACTTCCGTTTCCTTATCTGAAGGCTGAAAATGTAAATGTTTGAAATGCGGTGCAAAAAAATTGATATGCATACCACTGCCACTAGCCATTTCCAACACCTGCCCCGGCTCTTCTGGCAGCTTCTCTTTCAGAACACCTAAAATAGGCTCACGATTTCTGTTTCCTGCCCAGGCAACATATTCACTTAAAGGATGTGGATTTAAAGGGGGTTTATTATCATTCATGGTTATGACCTCATATTTAAAAAAACATTGCCACAGTAGCTTTGAAAATCATCAGACGCTTCAGCGTAAACAATTTCGTAGCCTGGCTACTTGTACAAAGCATTTTTCAGGCCATTTTTTTAAAAAAATCATCCCTTAATTATCAACAACTTGAAGTTTATGTTTACGCACAATATGAAGTTGTGCTTCAATAAGTGAAGTATAACTTCACAGACAATACCATGACCGATACCTCTCTTTCAGATTTAACTCCTGTATTTTTTTTACAAACGTTTATTCTTGAGCTGATGCACGCCAGCGAACAATCAGGACAAGAACAAGCACAACAATTGATTGAACATATTGCACGCACAGCGGGCTGTTATTTTGAAGAGATTTATCGCGCCGATAGCAATAAAGAAAATACACTCGATCGAGAAAGTTATATCGAATTGATTTTAGGGCTCAAAAACAATATTGGTGGTAAGTTTTCTTTATCTTCAAGCACTCAAGACAGTATCAAGGTTTGCAACAGCCGCTGTCCTTTTGGTGAAAAAGTGGTCAATTTTCCAAGCCTATGTGGTATGACATCCAGTGTATTCGGCGGAATTGCAGCACGTAACTTTGGTTACGCCAAAGTTGAAATTGCCAAAAGCATTGCCAACCATGACGGCTGCTGTGAAGTGTATATTCACCTCAACCAGGAAACCGCAAAACATAAAGCCGGTGTTGTATACCGCGATAATCTCAACGAGCATAAAAACCAACAGGATATTGCCAAGCTGCATTCCAAAATCGAACAAAGCATGCTGAAAATATGGCGCAAACAAAGCAAAAACCCTACCCGGAAACAGAAGCCACCGGTGATTATTGCGAACTCAGAGGGAATGAAACAGGTTTTGCAATCCATAGAAGTCATTGCTCCTACTTCGGCAACCTTGTTGATTCAAGGGCAAACCGGTGTCGGTAAAGAGCTGATAGCGCGTGCTATTCACGCAATGAGCCATCGTTGCAGCAAACCTTTTGTCGCGATCAATTGTGGCGCTATTCCAGAAAACCTGATTGAAAGTGTTTTATTCGGTCACGAAAAAGGCGCATTTACCGGGGCCATTGAAGTGCATCGAGGATATTTTGAAAGAGCCGATGGCGGTACCCTGTTTTTGGATGAAGTGGACTCACTCTCTGCCGCCGCCCAGACTCGGTTACTCCGAGTACTGCAAGAAAACGAACTGGAAAGAGTCGGAGGAAAACAGACTATACCAGTCGACACACGAATCATTTCCGCAACTAACACCGGCCTTCAAGATAAAGTCAGCCAAGGTCTGTTCCGTGAAGATTTGTACTATCGTATCAATGTCGTCAACCTGGAAATACCACCGTTACGAGAAAGACCCGAAGACATCCCCGCATTGGTCCATCATATTGTGCAACAGATGAGCCAAAAACATAATAAACCCGTAACCTCGGTCAGCCGAGAAGTCATGCAAAAAATTAAAGCTTATCACTGGCCGGGTAATGTCAGGGAACTAGAAAATACACTAGAACGCAGTGTGTTATTCGCTCATGGAGAAGAAATAACTGATTTAAAACTGGATATTGATACCTCAGCCCTCCCCTTGCCTTTGGAATTAAAAAAACTAAAGCAACAGTCAATTACAGAGATTGAAGTAAGATTTTTACAGGACGCCTTAAAATATTATCGAGGTGACATCAAAAAAATGGCTGACTTCCTGGAAATATCAACCCGGGCGGTTTATCAGCAATTAAAAAAATATCAACTGAATGCGGAGGATTATCGTCATTGAGACGAATAGAACATTTATACGATCTGTTTCAAAAATTCAGATTCTGAAATAATATCCAAGTTGGTTTCGACGCGGTCAAGATAGACCAGGCCTTGCAGGTGATCAAATTCATGCTGAAAAACCCGAGCGACAAAACCTTCCAGTCGTATGCTATGGGATTCGCCTTGTTCATCCTGATAATGCACTTTGATTTTCAGATAACGCGGCACCTTAGCCCGAATGCCTGGAATACTTAAGCAGCCTTCCCAATCTTTTTGTTGTCGCTCATCCAACACGGTCATGTCGGGATTCAACATACAAACAGGCGACATTTCTGGTGCTTTCGGATAACGCGCGGTCGGCCTGGAGGCGACAATCACGGCCTGAAAAGATTCGCCAATTTGTGGTGCTGCCAGACCGACGCCTTCGGTGCTAGCTAACGTAGCCTTTAAATCGGCTATCAGTTGACGGCTCTGATCGGATGTAAAATTGGTAATGGGTTGGGCAAGACATCGTAAACAAGGGTTCCCAAGTTGCAGAATATCACGCCGTTTACCTTGAATTTTCATTGAACATCTAAAATCGCTTCTAGTTTCTGAATTGCCGCATCACAGGCTGGCAGTGAATTTTTGACCTTGCGTTGAAATAAAATACCGGTATTTTTTCCTTCCATCGTTAATCGAGCATAATCATTTAACAATTTACAGGCAGCATGCATATCCATTTCGGCCTGATAAACCACATCGTCCTCCTCAGGCAGCATCATGATGATTGTGGTCAGCTCATTTTGCCGCCGGAACAACTCTTCTGCATAGTCGCTCAGGGCTTGTCGATGAGTAACAGCTTCAACCAGACTGCAAGCATTATTCAATACAGCTAAAATCAATACCAGTGAGAACAGAATTTTTTTACGCATGACGCTGACGTCGCCAAAAAAAGGCCAGCAGGCTACCGGACAAATTATGCCAGATACTGAACAATGCGCCGGGCAGCGCAGCCAAGGGTGAATAATATTTGATCGCCAAGGCCACGCTTAACCCTGAATTTTGCATACCGACTTCGATACTGACCGTGCGGGCGGTTTGTCGGTCAAACTTCAGCCACCGACACAGATGATAACCGGTCAGCAGACCTAAAAGATTGTGCAAGACAACCGCCAGCATGACCGGCCAGGCCAATTGCTGTAAATTGGCATGATTTAAGCCCACGATAATAGCGATAATCAAAATAATCGACACACTGGACAATAGTGGAAATAACGGCTGTATAGCGCCTGTCATTGATTTAAGCACTGTGTTCAAAAGCGTTCCTGACAGTACCGGTAATAACACAAACAAGACAATGCTTTTAAGCATTTTCAAGAGTGGAACTTCGATAATCTGATGCAGGTATAGCCAGCTTAACAGCGGCATCAAGGCCACCGCGCACAAAGTCGATGCCGCTGTCATCAACACCGATAATGCAACATTGCCACGGGCTAAATAACAAATAACATTCGAAGCCGTTCCGCCCGCACTGGCGCCAACTAGAACCATACCGGCCAAAATTTCAGCCGGCAACTCCAGCAGGCGAGAAATTGCCCAGGCATAAAACGGCATGCACATAAATTGCATACCAATTGCAATGGCAATAATTCGAGGTGACTTCAAGACTTTTTTAAAATCGTTCAGGGTCAGCGTCATCCCCATGCAAAACATAACCGTTGCCAATAGAGGAATAATCCAGCTTTTTAAACCGACAAAGCTACCGGGATAAAACCAAGCGGCAAGCGAGAGCAGAATAGCCCAAAGCGGAAATAACTGCGTAATGCGCTGCATAGTTTATTTCCGTGCGGTAAAAATCAGGTATTCGGTCAGTTTTTCATCAAACAATTGATGCTGAGCCAATCCAACATAGTAATTGGCCGTTTGCGCTTTGGAACGCAACCCTAACCATTGGCTTATTTTCTGCACTGGATACAAACGTTTAGCGACCTTGTACATATAATCTGCCGAAGGCAAGGTTTGTGGCGTAATATCATGGATGCTGATGTCATTAAAGTCCAATCCTTCCAGTAAGCCTGTAAATTCCTCACGAGAACACAGATTGGGCACTGCCCAGCCGTTCAGACAAGTCACCACCGCCTGCCACTGATTGGGCGTAAATTCACGCTGCAATAAAAAACCGTCACAAACCACCAAACGACCGCCCGGCCGCAAAAGCCGCCAGGCTTCTTTCAAAAAGTCACCTTTCCTCAGGGCATGACAAGAGCTTTCCAGCGCCCAGACCACATCAAACGATGCATCCTCAAACGGTGTTTGACAAAAGTCGGCCACCTCAAAGTCAACCTTGTCAGCCACACCATGGCGTTTGGCATGCTGACGTGCATAATGCGCCTGTTGCTGACTGATGGTAATACCGGTCACACGGTTGCCTTTTTCCCGTCCCATCCAGATGCTGCTGCCGCCAATGCCACAGCCGGCATCGAGCACCTTGTCTTCAGCGCTAATTCCAGCCTTGTCATACAATATCCGGTTTTTATTTATCAAGGCCTGATGCTGCTGGTAGGGTTTGTCGCTGTCCCAATAGCCATAATGCAAGGCTAGATTGTCCCGGTTACACCAAGCCGCCAGATAATCCCGATAGCAATCATCATAATGTTTAACGGCATCTTCGGCCAAGGCTTCCGGGCTTAACACTTCATGTTGCCGGAGGCTTTGGTCGCGATAATCCTGGTCAGGCTCTATGCGGTAGCTTTTCATAGCGGTTATTATGCTTTGGAAATCGTTTAAAAACGGGGCGGCCATTATAATCCAGTTTTGCAATTTTCTCAGGCGCGTGTTCGGCAATCGCCAGACGTTGATAGATTTCCTGAATCGGTAATTGCTTCAACTGCTCGATATCCATTCCAAAACGAATCTTGAAAAAGCGGTTTTTTTTAGCCGGTGGATAACGTGCCAGCCACTCCATCAAAGCCTGATCAATACGCTGTTGTGCCTGTTCCAGCGCTGTTGGCGGAGCCGCTTTGCGCTGAGGTTGTATGGATTCTTTTGATTGTCCACTGACCTTGTCACGAATTGCCGCCAGGCGTTTACTTTTGCCTTGTTGCAATAACGTCGGACTCAATTCCTGAATACAAATTTTTTCTTTCATCGGGTGACCTTTTGTAAAACACCTTGTTTAAGTTCATAGACAACATCCATCCAGTCCAGACCGGCCGTTCTGTGCGTAACCATAATGACTGTTTTCTTGCGCATCATGCTTTCAAGCCGTTGTAAAACATCCCGCTCGGTTTTGGCATCCAGACCTTCACAAGGTTCATCAAGCAACACAATCGGTGCGTTTTTCAGATAAACCCGAGCCAATGCAATGCGCCGAGCTTCCCCGCCCGATACATTCGCGCCCTGCTCGCCGAGCCAGCTGTCCAGTCCATCCGGCAGCTGCAGCAACCATGCCCTAAGACCGGCTTCAGTCAATGCGGCCGTTAATTCTGCATCGCTCGCATCGGGTTTAGCGAGGCGTAAATTATCACGCACAGACCCTAACAGCAACCGACTATGCTGAGATAATAATGCGCAGCGCGTCATTAACGCATCAAATTCGATCTGCCGATAATCCACACCGCCTAAGCTGACTGAGCCCTGCTGGGGGTCAAAATAACGTAGCAGTAAATGCAGCAAAGTGGTTTTACCGACGCCACTGTGCCCGATAATAGCTATTTTCTGAGCTGACGGTATAAAAATATCAAGCTGCTTCAACACCCAGGGGCCGGGTTCTGTATAACGAAAAGCGATGTGTTGCAGTTGAATGGCGTTATCATCCGGCAGCGGCGCAGGATTAGGCGTTAAAATAGCCGGAGCCATCTCTGTTAAATGCCGGATGCGCTGAGCCGAGCGGCGGGTTTTACCCAACATTTGCATGGCACTGTTAAACGGTAGCATCCACTCGAACAAGGCCAATACTACAAAAATCAACAGGGCCAATTGTGAGCCCGTCATCGTCTGTGGCACAAAACGGGCACCTATATACAAAAAAACGAATAATGTTAAATGTGCCACTAAAAACAACAGCGCCGAAGACAAGGCATTGAACTGCTGGTTTCGACGCTGCCACGCAAGCAAGCCATTCGTCTTTGCCAGTATGGATTTTTTCAGACGCTCACCGGCCTGATAGGCCAGAATATCATCCAAGCCGTGCAGATAATCGAGTAAAGCGATTTTCAGCCGGTTATTCTGCTCAACCTCCTGCTGCGCCGATTTTTCACTGCAGTATGAAAATAGCCATGGCAGCACACCAACGGCGACAACTAAGGCCAGCGCTAAAATCAACGCCAATTGTGCCGAATAGGCGGAAACCAGTGCCAGCACCAACGCCGAAGCTGTCACAACAATCGCCAATGGCAACAAAATTCTGAGATAAATGGCATCCAATGCATCAATATCAACGGTAATCCGGCTGAGCACATCACCAGAATGCTTGCCCGATAACTGCCCCGGCGTTAACCGAATCAGGCGACTGAAAAACCAGTATCGAATCTCAGCCAGAACCTTGAATGTTGCATCATGCGTCAACCAGCGTTCGCCATAACGCCCCAGTGTCCGAATGATGGCCAGCGCCCTAATCTCAGCCGCCGGCTGCATAAAATTAAAAGTCACCGCCACACCATCCGGCGCCATTGCGCCGGCAACGGCAGCCGCGCAAATAAACCAACCCGACAAGCCGAGCAAGGTAATCGCCGCCAGCGCGGTAAGTACGGCAAGCACACCGCCGCCCAGCAAACGCCCCCACCAGGGTTTAAACAGGGGTAGAAAATAGCACAAATCCTTCATGCGATGCGCCCGTTATGCAAACTTATGTGTCTGTCAAAACGCTGTATAACCGTGCTGTCATGACTGGCAATCAAGACGGTTTTCGCGGCAAACAATCGTTCGATGACATCGAGCAAGGTCTGTTTTGTCACAGGATCCAAATGGGCTGTCGGTTCATCTAATATAATAATGCCGCTGTTTTTAACAAACGCCCGTGCCAACGCAATGCGTTGAATCTGTCCACCGGATAAACCAAAGCCGTTTTCGCCCAGCAGACTGTTCAGCTTATCGGGCAAGTCTTGCGCAAAATTCATAACGCCGGCGGCATAGGCCGCCTGTTCAATCTGTTCAAGCGGAATATCAGAATCGAACAGACTGATGTTATCGGCGATACTACCACTGAATAGTGCATTTTTTTGCCCCACCCAAGCAATCTTTGCCAGACGCTCTGATCGAGAACTGAGTTGACCCTGCAAATAAATTTCCCCGTCATCGGGCTGATCCAGGCCGACAAGTAATTTTAGCAGCGTCGTTTTACCGGCGCCTGATTCGCCTGTCAAAACAACCTTCTCACCTGGCTTTATGGACAGATAAACATGATCCAGAACAATACTCTCACCATAGTGTTTGCATAATCTGTCACAGGCAAGCACTGATGTCTGAACCCGATTTTGCAGTAATACAGAATTTGCCGGAAATTCAGGCGCATCCAATAGTTTGAGCAGATGATCGGCTGCCGCCAGCGCCTGTGCCCGATCATGGTAAAAGGCCGATAACTGGCGCAAGGGCAGAAAATATTCAGGGGCTAACAGCAACACAAACAAAGCCTGTTGCAGCGTGATATCTGCAGCCGGGCCAAAATGAACCAGCCCCAAAAGCCCCAAGCCAACATAAACGGCAACCAGCGCCACCGCCACAGCACTGAAAAACTCCAACACTGCCGATGACAAAAAGGCGATGCTCAACACCGCCATGGTTTTTTCGGTAAATTGCGTGGAAATCTCGCCAATTCGCGCTAGCTCGGCTTGTGCCTGACCAAACAACTTCAAGGTTTCAAGCCCTTGAATCCGGTCCAGAAAATAACCGCTCATGCGCGACATCTGCACAAATTGCCGGCGACTGGCTGACTCTGCCCCCATGCCGATTAAAATCATAAATAACGGCACCAAAGGACCTGTCACCAGCAAAATAACCCCAACTAGCCAATTAACATAAAATACGCTGCTCACTATCAACAGCGGCGCCCACATAACCAGACGTTTTTGCGGTAAATAGCGTTGAAAATAATCATCCAACGCCTGAGCATGGTTTTGAATGATATTGACCATCTCCCCACTAGACTGGCGCATTGTCGCCTTCAGTGTATTGTCCAGTTTATCTAGCAGCTGCTTTTGCAAGCGCAGACGCACACTTGCCGCCAGCTTAAAGCTATGCACCTGAAAGACATAGATACACAGACTTCTCAATCCAAAAACCGCCAGCAACACGCTCAATTCAACAGACAACGCCGCTATGTTTTTATGCTCGATAACCAGCGCATGCAACACACTGGCCAGAAACCAAGCCTGTATAATAATCAATACAGTCTGTAAAATGCCCATCAGCACAGACAGGCGCAGCGGTCTTTTAAGTGCTTTTTCCCAGCTTTTCAGCCACTCGGCACAATAGGCCTGACGCCGTTTGTGATGCTGGAAATCGGCTTTATGCGTTGAACTGTTTTTCACACAACTCCATGACATTTTGATTATGACTGAACAAGAAGGCGTCATTAAATACGATTTACGCCACCAGCACCAAGCGATTTCCATTGATTTTTCCCTGGCCGAATTGAATGCCTGGCGCAAGATCATGTTGCAGCTGGAATTGATTGGCCAAAATCCAGCTCGTTATCAAGGCTATGGCTTTGGTAATCTCAGCCTCCGCGCCGGCAAATCACAGCGTTTTTATATCAGTGGGACTCAAACCGGTCACCTCCCTAAACTGACCTTGCATCACCTGGCCTTAATCGAGCAGGCTGACCCTGACCACAATACACTCAAATCATCAGGCCTGAGTAAGCCATCATCCGAAGCCCTGACCCATGCCATGCTGTACCGACAAAACCAATGCATCCAGACTGTCATTCATGTCCACAGCCCAACGATCTGGCGACAAACCCAGGCTTTGAATATTCCCTGCACCCAGGCCGATGTCGCTTATGGAACACCGGCAATGGCACAGGCGGTCGAACAATTATTTGACCGGCATCAACTCGGTACGCAGGGTATCATCAGTATGCTGGGACATGAAGATGGCATCATTGCTTTTGCTGATTCCCTATCTCATGCTGCCAAAATACTGATTGATACACTCGCGACGGCCTTTAGCATTGAATTTGACACGGCATCCAACTAAAATACCCATCACTAAATTAGAATATTATAAAACAAATGAAAAAAATTAAAGTTTATACGGCAAACCTGTGTCCTTATTGCACCATGGCTAAAAAACTCCTGGATCGCAAAGGACTCAAGTATGAGGAAATCAACGTAGATAAACAGCCAGGCTTACGTCAGGCATTGATGCAAAAAACCAAACGCCGCACCGTGCCACAAATTTTTATCGGCGATATTCACGTTGGTGGCTTTGATGACCTGTACGCACTAGAGCAAACTGGCAAGCTGGATGAATTAGTGGAAGCTGTTTTCGGCGAAGTGTCTTAAACGGCAGCATTTAGCCCCCCGCAACTTTTGGCCAGATAGCGACCACATCCTGAGCCTTTAAAGCATAGCTGTGCCGCATTTCCTGCGGCACATAGACACCATTGACCATAACTAAAAAGGCCTGCTGATCGTCGATATTGAATCGATCGATCAGTTGCTGCAAGGTGGTGTCATCATCAATATCGACACTTACCGCATGACCTTTTGTGCCCGGCGGCAACAACGGCATCAACGATGCATAGAGCTTAAAGGTGACTTGCATCAAGCCAGCACCTGATGTGTTGCCAGCCAAGCTTCCATCACCCGGCTGGGATCTTGTTGCAAGCGTGGCTTCCAGTCTTGCAAATGAGTTTTATTCTGAATCAGCCCACGCAGAACACCAACATGCTGGGTAAACCCAATCGTGGTTGCGCCAATCAGCACATCGTCTGCAAATTGCAAATTCAGGTATTTAAAGTTTTCAGGATCATAGCATTCAGACTGATCGCCGCCATCTGCCCCCATCCACAATCCAAAGGAACTGGAAATCAGTCCAAGCGTGTCCAGCACATTCATATTAACCGCACCTTGAAAACGTGCGCCGGGCAACCCCAGCATATTTTTAGCAGCAATTTGCGCATGTTCGGCTGCGGTAGGCTGAATTGCCTGAACCGTATTTTCCCCGGTCGAAAAATCCAGCCCCTGTGCCACATCACCCGCCGCATAAATATCCTGTACACTGGTTTGCATATGGCGGTCGATGAGAATGCCCTGCTCTGTTTTAATATCGGTATTTTTCAGAAAAGCTATATTCGGGCGCACACCGGTTGCCGATACCAATAAATCGGCTGGAATTGCACTCTGACCGGCTAATTTGATTGATAGAGGAGACGCCTGGCCAACTTCAACAGCCTCAACCCGGGTTGATGTCAACACCCGAATCCCTTTATCGATACACCAGCGCTTGATTAGATTACCTGCCTTTTCATTCATCATCCGCGGCACCATGCGGTCGCCTTGTTCAACCACGGTGAGTTCGGCGCCTCGTTTGACCAGAGCTTCCAGAATAATACAGCCGATAAATCCCGCCCCCATCAAAACAACTTTGGCGCCAGGCTTAATTTTTGCGGCAATCTGGCGAGCATCGGCCAATGTCCAGCAGTAATTGACGCCGGGCAAATCCATCCCTGTAATCGGCGGTCTGATCGGATGAGAGCCTGTGGCGATCAATAATTTGTCATATCCTAAGGTCTTATCGTTCTGTAAATGGATCTGCTTTTGCGCGGTATCCAAGCCAATGACGTGATCATGACATAAGTCGATCGCCAATCGTTGATAATGGTCGCCGGTTTTACGCAAATAAGTGCCTTTTTCTTCGATATTCTGCATTAACAAATAAGGGATCGCCATTCTGGAATATGGCGGCTCCGGCTCATCGCCAATCAGGGTAATCGCACTGTTTTTGTCGTATTTGCGCAAAGTTTCGGCGGCAATCACACCGGCGGGGCCTGCGCCAATGATGACATAATGCATGATTACACCAATCCTAAGCGCTGTAATGTATCCCGCTCAGGAACACCCTCCGCCGTCCAGCCTCTTAATTGATAGTATTCAGGCAACATTTTCCCCAATTCATTGACTTTTCCCTTAGCCGGGCCGGTTTTGGCGGCTTCTTTCAGCAACCGCTTAGGGAGCGTATCGTCTTTACCTGTCAGGCCGGCATCCAGATTGAATTTCCGCTCAAGATTCCAGATTCGTTCACCCACTTCCAGCAGTTTTTCAGTCGTCCAATCGCCTTGACAGGCGGCATCAAGCTGAGGCGCAATGTCATCTAACGTCCAGGCAAAAGTGGTAAATACACACAAACCGGACGAATCAACCGCGGCGGTGGCATCCTGAAACGCTTTAACCAATTCCGGCTTGCCTTCTGTCGTTAACGGGTCGGTCTTTTCCGGTACGCCCAAAACTTCCGATGATACGGTGTAACTACGCAGGTGACACGCACCCCGGTTTGAGGTAGCGTAGGTCAAACCCATGCCTTGAATACCGCGTGGGTCATAAGCCGGAAACTCCTGACCTTTAACCGTCATGGATAAGTCTGGATTACCATATTTTTCACACAGACGCTTAGAACCCAACCCCAGATCCTTACCAAAGCCTTCACCTTTAGCCGTCAATTCCACCATTTTGACCAGGGCTTCAACATTGCCAAACTTCAATTCGATACCACCCGTCTGCTCTTTACTGATCAGGCCTTGCTCATACATTTCCATAGCCGCAGCCAGTGTCGAACCAAATGAAATAGGATCAAAGCCATCTTCATTACAGATAAAATTGGCATAGGTCAAAGCATCGAGGTCATCAATACCTAAATCAGACCCTAAAGCCCAGGCAGCTTCATATTCCAGACCGCCAGAGGCGTGCCAGTATTCCGGCTTGTTTCGGTAAATGTCAAAGTAACTGTCGCCAAAAGTTGAAAATTAATGAATGATATTGGGCTTGTTGACTGAGCGCGAATCATTCGGTTTATCAGGATTTAGGCAGACGTCAGATTGCCAATCCCAGTTTCGGGTATGTTGACTCCATCGTTTGGGGTTTTGAGCTTTAGCGGCCTCATAGACCGCTTTACGCTGGATTAATATCGCCTGATCTTTAGCCTCATGGCGTTGGGCCGGTGTGACAAATTGAATACCACTATGCCGATGCTGGTGATTGTACCAGTCCACAAAGCCTGCGACCCATTCCCTGGCAGCCGCTATTGTCTCAAAGGGCTGTGAAGGATATTTAGGCGTATATTTAAGCGTCCTGAATAGGGATTCGGAATAAGGATTGTCATTACTCACCGCTGGCCGACTGAGTGAAGTCGCTACCCCCAGTTTTTGCAAGGTTGCCAGCATGGTTGCGCCTTTCATTGGGCTACCGTTGTCAGAATGCAAAACCACCTGCTCGCGTTGAATGCATTCACGTTGGCAGATATCGGTGATGACATCGGCCGCATACTGACTGCTTTCTTCCTGGTAGACCTGCCAGCCGACAATTTTACGGCTAAAGATATCCATAAACAGGTACAGATAAAAGAACTGTCCTTTGACTTGCGTTGCCAGATAGGTGATATCCCAAGTGTAAATCTGATTGGGCGATGTTGCGGTCAAGGCTTTCGGCTGGCTGCGCGAGCTAGGTGTCCGACTGGTATGCCGGTGTGATAATTGATTGGCCTCCCTTAAAACTCGATAAAAACTGGATTCTGAAGCAATATATTGACCACGCTCGGCCAATATCGGCACGATTTGATGCGGCGTACAGTCTTTAAATTCGTCCGAATTAGCGATAGCAAGTATCTCGGCTCGTTCCTCGTCACTGAGCTTATGGCTCGGGGTAAACTGACGCTGTGTCCGGCCATCGACGGATAGCGTTTCAGTTTTTGCCAACGCTGCAAAGTGCGTAAGCTGATGCCGATGATCTCGGCGGCTTTTGATTTTCTTGCGCCCAGGCCGACGGCTTCATCAAAATATTCCAACCATTGTTCGCGTTCTGCAAGAGAAATCATCACGCCTTTTCCTCCCAGAACGCTCGGCACTTTTTTTGAGCACCAATAAGGCGGCGGCTTCTGCCAAGGCCTTTTCCTTTGCGATTTAATTCTTTTTCCAGTTGTTTTATCTCATCCCGTAAAGACTTGTCTGATCGGGATTTTCCTGATTGTTCTGCTTTGTCGGTTTTCTTGATAAACTCGTCTTTCCAAACATCAAGATGATGCGGAAATATACCGTGTTGACGGCAAAAGGCATTTAACGCCTCACCTTCTAAAGCGACGCTTTCCATTAATAAAGCAAAACGCTCTGCCATTGACCAGTCAGCTGGGCGTTTATTCATCGGGGTGTCTGTCATAGGCGTTGTACGAGGTTTCTTTAGCCAGTTTTTAAGGGTAAACAAGTTTACATTCAATTCATCAGCGATACACTGTATCGTTTTATCACCACGTTGCAATACTTTTGATATGGCTTGTTCTTTAAATGCTTTACTATAACGTTGGGACATCGTTTTATTCCTCTGTTTTAATAGAGGCGACAACTAGTCTGACACAGGGGGGTTTTGAATGGAAAAATGTCCCTTGTCGATGGTGGAAATCCGGCCACAGGCGATGGTACAGCCAAAACAGGCGGCATTGGTGGTTAGATTAGCCTTATTGTCGGAAGCGCGAATTTGATGCATGGCCTCGCCGGAAATACGCTCGGCACCTTCAAATTGCACGTCACGCATATTACGGGTCGGCATAGCGCCAATTTCATTGATGACATTCATCAACACCTGAGTTCCGTAGGTTGGTAGGCCATCATGGGTAATGCTGTTACCGGCCAGCACTTGTTTGGCCTGATTAGTGACGTCGAGAAATCGGGGAAAGTCTTTGATGTTGCCAACGCCTTTTGTGCCTCTAACGGCGACCGCCTTTAGATTTTTTGATGCCATGACGGTACCAACACCAGAGCGGCCAGCGGCACGATGTAAATCGTTAATAACGCCGGCATACAAGCATTGTTGTTCTGCCGAACGGCCAATACAGGCAACTCTGAGTAGTGGATCTTGATGCTTTTGATGCAACATTTCGTCGGTTTTCCAGACGCTGTTGCCCCATAAATCATCAGCGGGCAAAATCTTGACATCGTCATTTTCAATGTATAAATAAACCGGCGAATCGGCTTTGCCTTCAAAAATAATCATGTCCCAGCCGGCATTTTTGATTTCAGCACCGATAAATCCACCGGAATTAGAGCAGGCAATGGCTGAGGTCAATGGGCTTTTAGTCACGATTGAATAACGCCCACCGGTTGCCGCCATCGTGCCGGTCAAAGGGCCGGTAATCATGATCAGTTTGTTTGCAGGCGACAACGGCTCAACTTTCGGATCGATTTCCTCGCTCAGATATTTGCTGCCCAATCCGCGCTGTCCTAAATATTGATTTGCCCATTTCATATTGAGCGGCTCGACAGAGATGGTTCTATTAGTCAAATTAACGCGCAAAACTTTTTCGGTCCAGGCCATGATTATTCTCCTTGCGTCAGATTGAATTGAGCGTATTTCCGCATCTTGTTGTAACCGGTCTGTTCTGCATCAATATAAACTATGGCTTCGGTTGGACAAGCTTTAGCACAGGCAGGATCGCCACCGCATAAATCACATTTATCAACCTTATGGGTGTCGGTATTGTAATTGATGGTACCGAACGGGCAGGAAATGGTACACACCTTACAGCCGACGCACAGCGTTTCGTTAACTTCCTTAGCGCCCGTTGTCACATTGGTCGTAATCGCTTCCACAGGACAGGCATGAAGACACCAGGCATCGCTGCATTGCGTGCAGGTATACGGCGAAAAACGCCCTAAATCATGGAAGGTAAAGACCTTGATACGCGATTTAGCGGGATTGAACGCCCCTTCTTTTTCATACGAGCACGCCATTTCGCATTGCAGACAACCGGTACATTTATAAGCATCCAGATGTAAAGATTTTTGCATGACTCATCCTGTTAATTTTTTTCAGTTTTTTTATTTTCTTCAAGCGCTTTTAAAAAATCGTTTTTTCTTTTCAAGGTTGGGAAAATCAATGTTTTTTCCAAATGAAACCCCAACCAGATAATTGGAATCGATAACACCAGGTCTAGCCCAAACTGTCCGCCAAACACCACACTCAATGCAGCCGTTCCAAACAGAAATCCACCCACCAAATAATAATGTGTGCCTAACAGAATTCCCAGTAAAACCATCGTGTGTGCTAGGATGATATGAATACTCATCGCGGCACCTGAGGGACGAATCATATCGGCATGCCACAGTAAAAAAATCAATAATACCGAAATCATGGCGCTGCCCCAGTACACCATTTCATAATGCAGCAATTCTTTATTTTTGACGCCGGTACTGATTTCCTTAGCTTTTTCACTGATCCAGGAGCAATATAAAAAAATTGGCGTGACACATAACCAATAAAACAAAGCCACACGCTCCGATACATCCACCAATAATTCACCGATAAAGACCAGCAAAATCAAACTGATAAAAATAACTTCATTGATATAGATATAATGTAGAGCCTTATCCATGCTCCAGTCTTTATACAATTTTTTCATAACATCAAGCTCCACAAGGTTGTTACTGCATATTAATCACCACCATTTAAGCAAACTTCAACTAAAATAAGAAGTTAAGATTTCAGATAATAGTATCGCTTAACACATGACGCCCACAGAGCAACTCCAGAACAAACCCGGTATGGCAAAAAATCGATTATATCGAGATTGCTATAAATTTATGCAATCGGATAAATTGATACTGCCGACTATCCCTGATGTCGCCTTTAAAATTCGCCGCGCCATCAATGATGAAAAAGCCAATAACAGCAAGATTGCGAAAGTCGTTCAAATTGACCCCAGTATTACCGCGCGTTTGATCAAAATCGCCAATAGTCCCTTATATCGCGGTCGCCGAAAAATTGAAAGCTGCCCAGAAGCCTTGACACGCATTGGTCTTAGAGCATCACAAGACATTATTACCGCATTTGCCATAAAAGCCGTGTTCAGCGCAAAATCCCATTCCATTCGCCGTAAAATGCAGTCACTTTGGACCCATAGCAGCTATGTCGCCGCGATTAGCGCCGTATTGGCCCACAAGACACCGGGCTTTGATCCTGACCGTGCCATGCTGGCAGGCCTGGTACATGATATTGGTGTGGTGCCGATACTGGCTTATGCCGACAAAAATATCGATATTCTGGACAACCCGAAAGACCTGGCCGAAACCATTCGCGAATTAAAAACTGAAATCGGACTCAAGATTATTCAGAAATGGGATTTTCCGGAAGATTTCAATGCGGTGATCAAACATTCTGAAAACTGGTATCGCGATGAACAGACAGAGCCGGATTACACCGATATCGTCATGATCTCTCAATTACACAGTTATATCGGTAAAGTGGATATCAAAAAAATGCCAAAAATGGACGAACTGCCCGCGTATAAAAAACTGGCGGCGGGTCAATTAGATGCTGATCAAAGTATCAATATTTTAGATCAAGCCAAGGATGAGATTGAACATATCCGGCAAATGCTGAATTGATACCATGGATATTCAACAGGTTTTGACAGCTTATCTAAACCGGATTGATAAAACAGCGCCCGCCAGCCTGCTGAAAACCGGTCAAATTATTGATGCCAAGGTTGTGGAAACCCAGAAAAACCAAGATGTCACGCTGATCAAGATTCAACTTAACGAACGCATTCTGTCTCTAATAGCGGAAAAACCCGTACATATTGATAAGAATCAAACGCTGCGCTTGCAAGTCATCGCTCAACAACCGGTTTTAACCTTTAAACAGGTCCCTCCTGCAACACGCGACAACACGAAATCACGCCACCCTATTCCCACGCCAAATAATACAAACGTAGCTACCGTCGAATTCAAGCAAGTACACAGCGAAAAAAGTATCTCAACTTTAATTCAAGCATTAAATGCTGAAAAAACACCTCAACGCTCATCGTCAATAGCGTTGCGTTTTCAAATCGACCAGATCACCGCAAAAACCCTCACCGGTAAATTGCTTCCAGTGCAAGCAAACGCCGCAGAAATACCCAAAAATAATGATACCGTGACCCTCGAATTCAACCAGATTGAAGGCCTGAAGAAACAGGCTGTCAAAAGTGGGCAGCAGATCCTACTGACATTTGATCCGAAAAGGCCTAAGCTTCTGCAATACCTTGAAACGCCCAAAGCAACGACACAAACCGATACACAACGCATTCAACACAGCATTCGTGAATATTTACCCAAACAGCAATCGGCGCCAGTTTTGCTGCAGGAATTGTCTCATCAAATTAAGCATATCGAACAACAAAAATCGGTTCCCGAACAACTCAAACACATTGCCCGACGAATCTTGTTGCTGTTACCGAAACCTACACAACTTAGCAACCCGGCCATTTTAAAACAACAGCTGCGCGACTCAGGGATTTATCTGGAAAGCAAAGTATTTAACCCTTCTCCCACGATACAGCCTGCCATTGAGAATGATTTTAAACTCAAATTATTGCAACTATCCGAACAAATCACGCGTCACCTGGAAGTCGACAAAGCACAACCTTTAACCGAACAGGACCGGGATTTGTTTCGACAACTACAACAAAAATCCAGCCAGGTTTTAGCCCGAATTGTTATGGATCAAATCAACTCCTTACCTAAAGAAGAAGGCAATAAACAGGTCTGGTTATTGGAACTGCCCTTTTTAAATCAAGGCAAGCCTGATAAAGTAAGACTGGAAATTGAACAACAGGCCGAACAGGATAAAACCTCAGAAGATATGCAAAAATGGGCCGTCAATATTACTGTATCCCCACCGGGGCTTGGCACTGTCTATTGCCGCATGAACTGTGTCGGCCAGGTTGTCAATACCCGTTTTTGGAGTGATCGTCCTGCAACGGCAGATAAAATCAGCCGTTTTCTGGATAGGTTAAAACAACAACTGAATGCAAAAGGCGTGACCACCGGCATCATGACCGTACAAGCTGGAAAACCCGAGCACGTTGATTCAGGCCGCCAACCGCATCAATTGATAAACGAAAAGGCATAGGCCCATGGGGCAGGAAATTGAAGCCGCGCATTTCAAACCGGAAGATTTTTTACTCTTCCAACAAAAACTAACGCAGGAAACGCGCATGCTGGACACTATGCTGCAGAAAAATGCCTTTTCCAGCCAACATCCAGTTGCTGGTTTTGAAATTGAAGCTTGGATTGTCGATAACATCATGCAACCCGCCCCGGTCAATGATCAATTCCTGCAATCATTCAATAATCCGTTAGCCTGTGAAGAGCTAGCAAAATTTAACCTGGAATTGAACAGTGTACCGCAACCCCTGCAAGGCGATGGTTTACGCCAAATGCATAAGCAGTTTCAACAAACCTGGGATCAGGCTCTTCGACATGCCAGCACACTGGATAAGCAACTCTTGATGATAGGCACACTGCCAACTTTGCAGGCTGATGAACTCAATTTGCACAACATGTCAGATCGCAATCGCTATCGGGCATTGAATGAACAAATTCTAAACTCGCGTGGTAAACCGGTTCATCTTGATATTATCGGTCATGAACATTTAAAACTCGATCATCATGATGTCATGATGGAGGCGGCGACAACATCTTTTCAAATACACATTCAGGTGCCGGCTGAACTGGCTCATCATTACTATAACGCCGCTATTATCGCCTCATCTATCATGGTTGGCGCTTGCGCGAATGCGCCTTTCCTTTTTGGGCATGATTTGTGGAGCGAAACACGCATCCCATTGTTTGAACAAGCGATCGAGACAGGCGGCTACGCCGGTGTCGCCGGTGGCCCTTTGAAACGCGTCAGTTTCGGCACCGATTTTGCCAAGCATTCCATTATGGAATGTTTTTCAGAAAACCATGCACACTTCCCCGTGTTATTGCCGGAATGCAAAGACACCGAAATCGCAGAGTTTGCCCATTTAAAATTACATAACGGCACGATTTGGCGCTGGAACCGACCGCTGATTGGCATCTCTGACAACGGCATGCCACATATTCGTATCGAACATCGTACCCCCTCAGCTGGCCCTACAGTGATTGACGCCATTGCCAATATGGCCTTATTTTATGGCTTGTGCAAAAAATTTACCGATGACATCATCGACAATGGTTTGCCGATCGGTTTTTCACAGGCTAAAGATAATTTTTACCAAGCCGCCCGTTTTGGCCTAGATGCCCATATCGGCTGGAAAAATGGGCAAAAGCATAGGCTCCATTGGTGGTTGGAGCATCATTTTATCGATGCCGCACTAGAAGGACTCGATGCGTTACATATTGACAGAAAAGACGGCGAAGACTATCTGGAGCTTATCCGCCAACGCGTCAATAATCGACAAACCGGCAGTCAATGGCAACGGAAATATATACAAAAACATGGAAAACACTTCAAACAAATGACACAACACTATTTACAATTGCAACAAACCGGTTTGCCCGTCAGCGAATGGGAGTATTAATCGCATGACACTCATTTTGCAGGAACTCGACCGACTACCGCCCGCTGTGTTGACGGCAAAGCCCGAGCAACTGCACAAAATTTTAGGCGCACCGACTTTATTGCATCTTGAAGGCGAAAAACCCCAGCCGTTGTTTATCTCCATCTTGCTGCATGGCAATGAGCCGACCGGCTTTTATGCCTTGCAACGGCTCTTAAAGCATTATCAACACAAGCCCCTGCCTCGGTCACTGTCGATTTTTTTTGGCAATACGCTGGCAGCGGAAGCTAAGCTGAGACGGCTGGACAATCAACCGGATTACAACCGAGTATGGCCAGGGACCGAACAGGCCGATTGCGAAGAAATACGTTTGATGCAGTACATTTTCGACAAAATGAAAGCCAAAAACCTCTTCGCCAGCATCGATATACACAATAATACCGGCTTGAATCCACATTACGCCTGCATCAATAAGCTCGACAATTCATTTTTACAATTGGCGGCTTTATTTGGCCGACTCATTGTTTATTTCACCCATCCTAAAGGTGTTCAATCACTCAGTTTCGCTGAATTATGCCCTGCGGTAACGCTTGAATGTGGCCGGCCCGATCAAGACCATGGCATTGACCACGCTTTCGACTACCTGAACAGTTGTCTGCATTTATCCGAATTAAGCCAACGCGCACTCCCGCACCGGGATATCGCGGTTTACCATACCGTAGCCCAGGTCAAAATTGCGGATGACATTACTTTCGGTTTTGACGAAAACAGCCATCAATTGATACTGGACAAAGACCTGGAACGCTTGAATTTTACAGAAATAAAACCTGGCACACGTTTTGGTCGGGTAAAATTTCTGCAAAAATTGCCCGTTTTGGCCATTGATGAATCGGGTAAAGATGTCAGCAGCCGTTTTTTTGAGCTTAATCAAAACGAACTGCTTACCCGCTGCGCGACAATGCCGTCTATGCTTACACTCGATGAACGCGTTATCCGGCAAGATTGTCTATGTTATCTAATGGAACAAATAGCATTATGAAATTCTGGGAACAAAAAAGCTTATCCGAAATGACAACTGACGAATGGGAATCATTATGTGATCATTGTGGTAAATGCTGCCTGCATAAACTGGAAGATGAAGACAGCGGCGAAATTTATTTCACCAGTATCGTCTGCGACTTGATCAATCTGGACAACTGCCATTGCACCCGCTACGCGGAACGCTGCACGCTGGTACCGGAATGTCTGGATTTAAAACAGCATGATTTTACTGAATACACCTGGCTGCCAACCACCTGTGCGTATCGCCTGCTGGCCGATGGCGACCCTTTGCCTGGCTGGCATCCGTTGCTATCCGGCAATCCAGATTCCGTACACGAGGCCGGTGTTTCAATCCGTAGCTATGCGATGAAGGAATCAGAAGTCAACGATCCTGAGGAACACATCATCGAATGGCTGAAATAACAATGATAAGCCTATGGTTATGGTGCAATACTGGCCAGTCACTTATAATATCTTGGATTTTAAATTCGGGTGTGCCTGCACAATTTGAAACTCTTCAACAAGAAAAAAGATAAAATATGTCAAAACTTACCAGCTCTGCAGAATGGAACGCGGTACAACAACACTTCAATAATTTCGCACAAAACTTTTCCATGAAGGAGGCATTTCAGGCCGACCCCGACCGCTTCAAGAAATTTTCACTCACCTTTAATGACATATTATTCGATTTTTCAAAAAACCGAATTAGTGAAGAAACACTGCGCCTGTTACTGGCCTTGACCGAACAGGCCGACCTCAAACAAAAAACCGAACAGATGTTTAACGGTGAAACCATCAACATCACCGAAAAACGCGCTGTCTTACACACCGCTTTACGCAACCGGACAAATACGCCGGTGTATGTAAACGGTGAAGACGTAATGCCAAAAATCAATCAGGAACTGGAAAAAATGCGCATTTTTTCCGAAAAAGTGCGTTCGGGCGAATGGCGCGGCATCACCGGCAAACAAATCACAACGGTTGTCAATATCGGCATCGGCGGCTCTGATTTAGGTCCTAAAATGGTTTGTACTGCCTTAAAACCCTATGCACGGCCTGACCTGGACATTCACTTTGTTTCCAATGTTGATCAGGCCCACCTGGTTAATACATTGAACCAGCTTGATCCTGAAACAACCCTTTTTATCGTCGCTTCCAAAATGTTCAATACCTTGGAGACTATGACCAACGCGAACTCGGCCAAACGTTGGTTTCTTGAGGCAATTGGTGATAACGAAGCGATCAAAAAACATTTTGTAGCTGTTTCAACCCACCCAGAAAATGTCGCAAAATTCGGTATTGACCCGGTGAATACCTTTCAGTTCTGGGACTGGGTCGGTGGCCGCTATTCCCTATGGTCGGCAGTCGGACTATCCATTGCTGTCTATATCGGCATGGACCGCTTTGAGCAATTACTGGAAGGTGCTTTCGAAGCCGACCAGCATTTCCGCCATACGCCTTATGCCGAAAATATTCCCGTTATCATGGCCTTGCTTGGCATTTGGTATAACAACTTTTTTGAAGCCGAATCCCATGCTATCTTGCCTTATGACCAATCCCTGTGCCGCTTTAGCGAATATTTTCAACAAGGCGATATGGAAAGTAATGGAAAACGTGTCGATATGGAAGGCCATATTGTCGATTACCAAACTGGCCCCATCATCTGGGGACAACCGGGCACTAATGGTCAACACGCGTTTTATCAACTAATGCACCAAGGCACTAAGCTAATTCCCTGTGATTTTCTGGCGCCAGCGCAAAGTCATTATGATTTACCCGAACATCACGATATTCTGATTTCAAATTTTTTAGCGCAGCCTCGTGCACTGATGCTGGGCAAAACCCGCGAAGAAGTCTTAGCCGACCTCACTGAAGAGGAACGAAAAGATGAAGTGCTGATCAATTCGAAAATTTTCCCTGGCAATAAACCTTCTAATTCCTTTTTATTTAAAAAACTAACACCCAAAACACTGGGCACTTTAATCGCATTTTATGAACACAAAATTTTTGTCCAGGGTGTGATCTGGCACATAAATTCATTTGACCAAATGGGTGTAGAATTAGGCAAGATACTGGCAAAAGCCATTCTGCCGGAACTGAAAAATGATGACGAAATCAACAGTCACGATTGTTCAACTAATGGCTTAATAAACACTTACAAAAAACTCAGGTAAGCATTTGCCCGCCGTACATATTCAGCGCAACGCCTTTCTAATTTTAATCATTGGCCTTGTTTTATTGACACTGGTTGCCTGTGAAAATCATTCCAGCCAACATTTGGGGTTTAATAAACTGGAACAAATTCGTTCTACGGGGGTACTGAAAGTCCTTACCCGACAGGACCCCACAACCTATTATGAAGGCCCCGAAGGTCTAACCGGACTAGAGTATGACCTAGTTCAGCTATTCGCCAAACAATTAAAGGTCGAGGTAGAATTTATCTTCCCTGACAGTTTTGACGCTATCTTGCAGGATATTGCGGCAGGCAAAGCCGATATTGCCGCTGCCGGCCTGACCGTCACCGAAGAACGCAAACAAAAAATGCGTTTCGCCCCACCCTATCAAACCATTACCGAACAAGTCGTTTACCGCTACAAACGCCCCAAAACCATTGCCGATTTGAGCGAGGGTATATTAGAAGTAGTTAAAGGCAGCAGCCATGTGGCCACATTGAACCGGTTAAAAAAACAATATCCAAAGCTCGAATGGCAAGAAAACAGTAAACTAGACAGCGATGGTTTATTGTATTTAGTCAATGTCGGTCTGATCGATTTCACCATTGCCGATTCTCATCAAGCCGCGATTATCCGCAGCTATTATCCCAAACTCAATATCGCATTTAATTTGGCCGAACCTCAACATTTAGCCTGGGCTTTGCCACTGTCTGATGATGACAGTTTATACCAGGAAATCGTACGTTTTTTTCAGAAAATCAAACAGGATGGTACATTAAAAGCCTTGTTGGAAAAACATTATGGCCATATCAACAACCTAAATTATGTTGGGAATTGCACCTTTCGCAAACATGTAAAAGAACGCTTGCCAAAATACGAAGCACTTTTTAAGGCTACGGCAAAAAAATATCAGCTGGATTGGCGCTTTTTGGCCGCAATCAGTTACCAAGAGTCGCACTGGAATCCTAAAGCTGTCTCACCCACCGGTGTCAAGGGACTGATGATGCTTACCCAAGCCACAGCCAGGCAACTGGGAATAAAAAACCGGCTTGACCCGGCTCAAAGTATTGACGGTGGCGCCCGCTACTTTAAACAACGCTTACAAAAAATCCCCAGCCGAATTCCTGAACCCGATCGCATCTGGTTCGCGCTGGCATCCTATAATATTGGTTTTGGTCATTTAGAGGACGCCAGAATTTTGGCTCAGAAAATGGGCAAGAATCCGGACAAATGGCTTGATGTCAAAAAAATACTCCCCTTACTCAGCAAACCCAAGTGGTACAAAAAAACCAAACATGGTTATGCGCGCGGGAGAGAACCGGTACGTTATGTCGAAAATATCCGCAGTTATTATGATCTACTGATTTGGTTGACCAAAGACGATCAAATTCAGAAAAACGTCATGATTGAAAAAGAAAAAGAAATTGAACTCCCCCCGAACAAGGCACTGGACGTGACAAGCCCAGTTTTATGATTGTGTTCTCTGCCGCCGTTTAGATCTAAAAAAATCCGTCAACAATTCACTGCAAGCCTCTTGCAGCACCCCGCCCTGCCAAACAACCTTATGATTTAAAAAGGAAGCATCAGCCAACTGCAAGGCATGACATACCGCGCCGCGTTTAGGATCAAAAGCACCAAATACCAGCCGTTGAATTCGCGCATGAATAATGGCCCCCATGCACATCACACACGGCTCTAATGTAACATACAGCGTGGTGTCGATTAAACGGTAATTTTCTAACGTTTTGCCTCCTTGCCGGATTGCCATTATCTCAGCATGACAACTGGGATCATGATGCAAAATGGGACTGTTCCAGCCTTCTGCCACACACTCACCCGCCGCATTTACTAAAACTGCACCAACCGGCACTTCTCCACGTTGTTCAGCGCGTTCGGCCAGTCGAATGGCATATCGCATCCAGGCTTCATCTTCGGCTGTTATTCCCATTCAATGGTGGCCGGAGGTTTACCTGAAATATCATAAGTGACTCGGGAAATACCATTGATTTCATTGATAATTCGGCGAGAGACCAGATCAAGGAAATCGTATGGTAAATGCGCCCACCGTGCCGTCATAAAATCAATGGTTTCGACTGCCCGAAGTGCAATGACATAATCGTAGCGACGGCCATCGCCCATAACGCCGACTGACTTGACTGGCAAGAAAACAGCAAATGCTTGGCTGACTTTGTCATAAAGATCATGGTTATACAATTCTTCAATAAAAATCGCATCGGCCTGGCGTAGTAAATCGGCATAGGTTTTTTTAACTTCCCCCAGGATTCGAACCCCTAATCCTGGCCCCGGAAATGGATGGCGATACACCATGTCGGCAGGTAATCCAAGTTCGACGCCAATCTTTCGAACTTCATCCTTAAATAATTCGCGTAAAGGTTCAACCAGTTTCAGTTTCATATTTTCAGGCAAGCCGCCGACATTATGATGTGATTTGATTAAATGCGCTTTACCGCTTTTAGCGCCAGCCGATTCAATGACATCGGGATAAATAGTTCCTTGCGCCAACCATTTTGCATCGGTCAACTTAGATGCTTCTTCATCAAAAATTTCGACGAAGAGATTACCGATGATTTTACGTTTTGCCTCAGGATCGGTCACGCCCTCTAAGGCATCTAGATAGCGTTTCTCAGCATCGACCCGAATCACCTTAACGCCCATGTGCTTGGCAAAGGTCGCCATGACATGATCACCTTCGTGTAAACGCAAAAGTCCGGTATCAACAAAAACACAAGTGAGCTGGTCACCGATCGCTTCATGCAATAATGCGGCCACAACGGAGGAGTCCACACCACCAGAAAGCCCCAAGATAACTTTATCGCTACCTACTTTTTTACGCACGGCGGCTATGCTGTCTTCGATAATATTGCTGGCGGTCCATAATGCCTCGCAACCACAAATATCGATGACAAAGCGTTTTAAAATACGTCCGCCTTGTTTGGTATGTGTGACTTCCGGATGGAATTGCAGTCCATAAAACGCTTTTTCTTCATTGGCGATACCGGCAACGGGGGCACCCTCTGAACTGGCGATCAATTTGAAACCTTCGGGCATTTCAGTCACCCGGTCGCCGTGGCTCATCCATACATCTAATAAGCCATAGCCTTCCTCGGAGGTATGATCTTCTATATTGATTAACAAACGCGAATGCCCATGCGCACGCACCTGAGCATAACCAAATTCGCGATGCTCGGAAGCCTCAACCTTGCCGCCTAATTGTTCGGTCATCGTTTGCATGCCATAGCAAATACCCAATACCGGTACACCAGCCTCAAAAACATATTGCGGCGCACGCGGGGTTTCATGACTCGTCACTGTTTCCGGGCCACCGGACAAAATAATGCCTTTAGGCGCAAAGCGACGAATCTCGTCTTCACTACATTCACAGGAGTAAATTTCGCAATAGACCCCAATTTCGCGAATGCGTCGGGCAATCAATTGGGTGTATTGGGAACCAAAATCCAGAATCAGAATTTTGTCGGAATGGATATTGCTTGCTTGTGTCACGTCAATCGTCTCTTAAAAGTTAAATAATAAAAGGGCTCATTCGAGCCCTTTTGTCACCGGGTTTGGATGCTGCTTATGACAAGCGATAATTCGGTGCTTCTTTGGTAATCGTGACATCATGCACATGACTTTCACGCATACCGGCGCTGGTCACTTTAACAAATCGTGCTTTTTGATGAATCATCTCGATATTTTCACTGCCGGTATAACCCATGCTGGCACGAATACCCCCTAATAATTGATGAATAATGGTCAGCAATGTGCCTTTATAAGGAACACGGCCTTCAATGCCTTCTGGCACCAGTTTTTCGACGCTGTCGGCCTCTTCCTGAAAATAACGATCGCTGGAGCCTTGTTTTTGCGACATCGCACCTAAAGAGCCCATGCCGCGATAGGATTTATATGACCGACCTTGATAAAGCTCAACCTCGCCTGGTGCTTCTTCTGTCCCGGCAAACATACTGCCTAGCATCACACAATGCGCACCGGCCGCTAAAGCTTTGGCGACATCGCCGGAGAAACGAATACCGCCATCGGCAATTAACGGCACATCAGTATCTTTCAATGCTTCAGCAACATTATTGATTGCCGTAATTTGTGGTACGCCAACGCCAGCGACAATACGCGTAGTACAGATTGACCCCGGCCCGATCCCGACCTTAACGCCATCGGCGCCCGCTTCAACTAATGCTTTAGCCGCTTCAGCGGTAGCAATATTACCGCCAATAACCTGTAAATCCGGAAAATTATGTTTAACCCAGCGCACCCGGTCGAGTACGCCTTGTGAATGACCATGCGCCGTATCGACGACAATCACATCGACACCTGCATTGACCAGGGCTTGCACCCGTTCCTCCGTACCCGCTCCGGTACCCACCGCAGCACCGACACGCAATCTTTCCTGGCTGTCTTTACAAGCGTTAGGATAATCCTTGGCTTTTTGAATATCCTTGACCGTAATCAGACCGCGCAGATGAAAATCATCATTAACGACCAGAACTTTTTCAATCCGGTGTTGATGCAGCAAGGCAATGACTTGTTTAGGGTCAGCGCCTTCCTTAACGGTAACCAGTTTATCCTTTGGCGTCATGACCGAAGCAACCGGCTCATCTAAGCGCGTTTCAAAGCGTAGATCCCGACTGGTCACAATGCCGACTAATGACTCTCCATCGACGACAGGTACGCCGGATATATTTTTTTTACGCGTCAATTCGATCACATCCCGAACCGTTGCCGAAGAAGTCACCGTTATTGGATCTTTAATGACACCGCTTTCATATTTTTTAACTTGACTGACTTGCTTTGCCTGTTTTTTAGCCGTCATGTTTTTGTGAATAATACCGATACCGCCTTCCTGAGCCATGGCAATCGCGAGGCGGGCTTCGGTAACGGTATCCATCGCTGCCGAAACCAGGGGGATATTCAATTTAATGTTTCGCGTAAGCTGAGTCGCCATATCCACATCCCTAGGTAACACCGTTGAATGTGCCGGCACCAGCAAAACATCGTCAAATGTGAGCGCTTCCTGTATCACTTGCATGTCAGTACCTTGAGTTTTTTGTTAACTTTTCATTATAGCAAAATACAAACATAATCAACAATTCATCGCTTGGCCTTAGGCACATCATGCTGTGTTTGCAGCGCCACTTTGATACCATCCAAATCTTGTTGTTTAGGACGATGTAGGCCCGCACCTAATAAAGCGATAACACTAAAAATATACAACGTATTGTATCCATCCCCCAAAATAAACATAATCAAGCCGAAGCTGGCAATCAGTTCAATCACCAGTTGAGTCCATACAATCGTTATAAAATAACGATCTTCGGCTGATTTATCACCTGGCATGGTTTGATTGAGACGTATCAATACAAATCGAAGCAGGTTAGTTAAAGGTAATAACACAATAGCCGCAATATAGAGGAACGTTCGAATCAACACGCGCTGCTCCTCCCCTAAATCATACTGAATCTGTGCATCAAAATAGTGACAAATCAGGTTATAGATCAATACTGTCAAAACAACACTATAAACAACCCACCAGTGTTTTCTTAGCTCCTTATTTTCCGCCATACTTATACTCCCTGCTCGCGTTTATAGGCCTTGATAATGACCATAAAGGCCAAAAAATCATATAGCCCATGAATGATAATGGGGGTCAAAAGATTCCGTTCACCGCCATAGTCCAGAGACAGGCCCAGATAGATTCCGACCAATGTTGCAATCACAAAATAGACAGGTGTTACCGCATGAACCAGACCAAAAATCAGATTACTTAACAGTAATCCACCATTTAGCCCCCAATGATTCTCAAACCAGGGCTGCAAGACACCGCGAAACAAAATTTCTTCGGCAACTCCCGCAATACCGGCCAACACCATAAAATCCGCCCAATTACAATGACTTAAAGCGGGACCCAAAGTATCGAGCAACAAACGGCGAATTTTTTGCACCTCAGCATACGGCAAGTTTTGCATGACAATAAACAACAAAAACAACGGCACGGTGCCGATGATACCGTAAAACACAGCTTGCTCTGAAAAATACAGTGCAACAAAAGGATTGATGTCTGCAATCCAGCCTAAAAACAGGGCGACTAAAATCAGTGATGCCTCAAAAAGACAGGCTGATTTGAAAAAATTTTCAGAATTTTCAGTCATGGTTATTTAACGCGACAGAGAAAAGCCCTATTTTACCCGAAGCTGTTAAAATAGACGCTTTTAAACCATGATTGTTGAAATAAAATGCAGTGTTTTATCTACAAAAGCCTGAAGAAAGATGAGCTTTATTTGTACATCAAACAAAAAGATGATTTTTCTGAGGTCCCCGAAACCTTACTCGAAAGCTTGGGGAGACTGGAATTTGTTATGGCGTTGGCGTTGGCTCCGGAACGCACGTTAGCCAGAGTGGATGTCAATCAGGTCATGCAAAGCCTGACAGAAAAAGGCTTTTTCATTCAAATGCCACCCACCCCGATCACAGCCAATATTAACCTGAAGAACAGTCCGTTACATTAGACTCAGGCCTTAGGCAAGGTAACGCCGCGCTGACCTTGATATTTGCCACCACGATCAAGATACGATGTTTCGCAAACCTCATCGCCGGTAAAAAACAACATTTGAGCAACACCTTCATTCGCATATATTTTTGCCGGCAAAGGCGTCGTATTGGAAAACTCCAATGTCACATGTCCCTCCCATTCGGGTTCAAGTGGTGTAACATTGACGATAATGCCACATCGAGCATAGGTTGATTTCCCTAAACAAATCGTCAGCACATCCCGCGGAATCCGGAAATACTCGACTGTTCGGGCTAATGCGAACGAATTCGGCGGAATAATGCAGACATCGGACTGAACATCTACAAAACTGTCTTCGGCAAAATCTTTAGGATCAACGATGGCGGAATTGATGTTGGTAAAAATTTTGAATTCATCAGAACAGCGCACATCATAGCCATAACTCGATGTACCATAAGAGATTATCCGACCCTGTTCGGATTCCCTAACCTGGTTCGGTTCGAACGGCTCGATCATAGCGTGTTGCTCTGCCATGCGCCGGATCCATTTATCTGCTTTTATTCCCATTTTTTTGCTCAATTAACATAAAGGAAAGCAGGCGCTGAGTCGCTGTCATCAAATAAAGCATTTCCAATTTCAAAAATGCACCTTAAAGACTTTAATGACAGTGAGATTCAGAACGCCTGCCGTCTATTCTTTGTTAGAGTTTACGATAAATGTCTGCACCTTCTTTAAGAAATTGTTCGGATTTTTCATCCATTCCTTTCTTCAGGGCTTCCTGTTCATCCAAACCTTTTTCTGCCGCATAATCACGCACATCCTGTGAAATTTTCATAGAACAGAAATGTGGACCACACATGGAGCAAAAATGCGCAACTTTAGCCGAGTCTTTCGGCAAGGTTTCATCATGAAATGAACGAGCTTTTTCAGGATCCAGACCAATATTGAATTGATCTTCCCAGCGGAACTCGAAACGTGCTTTAGACATCGCGTTATCACGCGCTTGAGCGGCTGGATGTCCTTTCGCCAAATCCGCAGCATGAGCCGCAATCTTGTAAGTCACGATACCTTCACGCACATCTTCCTTGTTTGGCAGCCCCAGATGTTCTTTTTGTGTGACATAGCACAGCATGGCACAGCCATACCAGCCAATATTAGCGGCACCGATGGCTGAGGTAATATGATCATATCCTGGTGCAATATCGGTTGTCAGTGGGCCCAGGGTGTAAAATGGTGCCTCATGACAATCATCCAGCTGCTTTTCCATATTGATCTTGATCATATGTAACGGCACATGCCCCGGTCCTTCAATCATGGTTTGCACATCATGCTTCCAAGCGATTTGGGTTAATTCACCTAAGGTTTCCAGCTCACCAAATTGTGCTTCGTCATTGGCATCATAAATTGACCCCGGCCGTAAACCATCACCTAAAGAAAAGGACACATCATAGGCCTTCATAATGTCGCAGATTTCTTCGAAATGCGTATAGAGGAAGCTTTCGGTATGATGCGCTAGACACCATTTTGCCATGATTGAGCCTCCACGAGACACAATGCCGGTCAAACGCTTGGCAGTCAGCGGAACGTGATGCAATCTGACACCGGCATGAATAGTAAAATAATCCACGCCCTGTTCGGCTTGCTCGATCAAAGTATCGCGGAAAATTTCCCAAGTTAATTCTTCGGCCTTACCATCTACTTTCTCCAGTGCCTGATAAATCGGTACGGTGCCAATCGGTACTGGTGAGTTTCTGAGTATCCATTCGCGCGTTTCATGAATGTTTTTACCCGTCGATAAATCCATGATGGTATCGGCACCCCACCGGATACCCCAGAGCATTTTTTCAACTTCTTCTTCTATGGAAGAAGTCACCGCCGAATTACCTAAATTACCGTTAATCTTCACCAGAAAATTACGCCCGATAATCATCGGTTCCGATTCAGGGTGATTTATATTAGCCGGAATAATCGCCCGGCCCCGTGCTACCTCATCGCGTACGAACTCGGGGGTAATGACATCAGGAATATTGGCACCTAATGGCTGACCGGGATGACGGCCTTTCAAATAGGCTTTCATTTCCTCCATATTTTGATTTTCACGGATTGCGATATATTCCATTTCCGGCGTAATGATACCTTGCCTGGCATAATGCATTTGCGTTACATTTGCACCGGATTTCGCCCGTCTCGGCTTTCGCGTCAATTGAAAGCGCAACTCTGCCGTTTCAGGATCGGCCAGGCGCTCCTGTCCAAACTTAGAGCTTGGCCCATCCAACAATTCAGTATCACCCCGCTCTTCGATCCAGCCTGCCCGAATTGCCGCTAACCCTTTGTGCAAATCAATGGCAACATCCGGGTCAGTATAAACGCCGGAGGTATCGTATACATACAATGGCGGGTTTTTTTCGGCACCGAATTGGGCAGGGGTGTCGGAGAGTGTGATTTTACGCATTGGAACCCGGATGTCAGGGCGACTGCCTTGAACATAAATTTTTTCGGATGCGGGATAGGAATCAATTTTTATACTACTGGCTAAATCCCCAGTAATTTCATTACGGACAGCGCTCATGCTTATCTCCAAATTCATGAATTTGTTAAGCGCAGGGAAGAGGTGGCTTTCCTACGCCGGTATTAGCCGGTTCAGGTTCAAAGGGTTTGTCTCAGCTTTTTTATGGTCTTCGCATATGAGAAAACCATAAAAGCACCCCTAGCCTTGCGTGAACTGATTAAGGTAATGGATATTACTTACAAATGCAAGTTCGTGAGTCTAAATAACACGCCAACTACGCCTTCCAATCTACTGATAATTTAACAGTTTTACGAGGCTATCTATAAAACAGATAATCTCAAAAACATTCTTAACCCATTGGCTTTGATTTCTTTGGCGTGATGTCCATGCACCACCTTTAATTCAACCCTACAAATGCTCATTAAATTGCATTAAGGTTATGATTTTTCGGACAACAAATGTTATTATTTAACCCACTAACAGGTAACAGTTTTTATAATCAATGTCGATTGATACGCGCGAACCCGCAAAACCCGTTTTGGAATTCAAGAATGCCACACTTAATGTGCCCGTGCTTATCTTGCACAGTGCCAATCTCGCTCAAATTGAGCATCAATTACTTGAAAAAATAAGCCAAGCGCCGGATTTTTTTAAACACTCTCCCATTGTGCTTGATTTACATGACATCAATAGTCATGATTTATCGCTAGATGTGCAAACTTTAATTGAATTATTACGGACGAATCATTTTTTACCGGTCGGCATCCGAGGTGGAAACGACGAACAAAACCAACAAGCCTTAACGTTAGGCATTCCATACCACTCATCACAAGCCGTCACTCATCCTGTCTCAGAAAAAAAAGTCGAAACGCTTAAACCCTCTGTGACAATTGAACAACCTGCAGAACCTGTCGAAAACAAATTTATCAATACTCCCGTCCGCTCAGGTCAACGCATTTACTCACGTGGCGATCTGATTATTGCGGCAACCGTCAGCGCTGGTGCAGAAATTATGGCTGAAGGCAATATTCATGTCTATGGCGCACTTAGAGGCCGTGCCTTAGCGGGTGTACAAGGCAATCCCAACAGCCGGATTTTCTGCTCCAGGCTTGAGGCAGAATTGATTTCCATTGCTGGAAATTACAAAATAAATGATGAAATTGATTCCGACAATCTTAACAAACCCGTACAGATTTTTTTACAAGAACACGCTCTGATCATAGAGTCTATTTAATATTCCCGGAGGAAAACCATTGGCTAGAATAATCGTCGTAACATCAGGCAAAGGCGGCGTTGGAAAAACAACAACCAGCGCGGCGATAGCCATGGGCCTGGCTAAAAAAGGGCATAAAACAGCCGTTATCGATTTTGATGTGGGCTTGCGTAATCTGGATTTAATTATGGGTTGTGAACGACGCGTCGTTTATGACTTTGTCAACGTCATCAATGAGGAAGCAACGTTAAACCAGGCGCTTATCAAAGACAAACGTTGCAACCAACTGTATATTCTCCCCGCCTCACAAACGCGAGATAAAGATGCCTTGACCAAAGAAGGCGTAGGCAAGGTTCTAGAAGAACTGAGCAAGGACTTCAAATACATTGTCTGCGATTCTCCAGCCGGTATTGAGCGTGGCGCCAACCTGGCCATGTATTTTGCCGATGATGCCTTTGTTGTCACTAACCCTGAAGTCGCTTCTGTTAGAGACTCTGATCGTATGCTAGGCATTCTTTCCAGCAAATCTCGGCGTGCCGAACAAGGTGATGAACCCATCAAGGAATACTTGCTATTGACACGCTACTCGCCTGCCCGCGTCAAAGTAGGTGAAATGCTAAGCGTTGATGATGTTCAAGATATTTTATCTTTACATTTATTAGGTGTTATTCCAGAATCTCAGTCTGTTCTCAACGCATCCAACTCTGGCGTCCCAGTCATCCTGGATGAACAAAGTGATGCCGGACAAGCTTATAGCGATGTTGTCGCCCGCTACCTGGGAGAAGAGCGTCCGCATCGATTTATTGAAGAAGAGAAAAAAGGCTTGTTTGGCAAGCTATTCAGGAGCAAATGATGAGCCTGTTAGATTATTTTAAGTCCACCAAGCCTAAATCCGCTTCAGTGGCAAAAGAACGTTTACAGATTTTGATTGCCCATGAACGAAACGCCAGAAACCAGCCCTCTTATCTTCCTGAACTACAGAAAGAACTGTTGGCCGTGGTAAAAAAATATGTTGATGTCGATCAAGATGCTATCTCTGTTCATCTTGAACAGGATGCCGATCAAGAAACATTAGAACTGAATATTGTTTTACCTGAAGAATCTGTAAAAAAACCCTAACTATCTTAAACTTAAGGAGTCATCATGTCTGAAATTGCAATTGGTAAAGCGGCTGGAAAAATTTGGGAATACCTGGATAAAAACGGGGAAGCCAGTGTGTCAAAAATCACTAAAGAAACTGGATTAAATCGTAATGATGCCCAGCGCGCGATAGGCTGGCTGGCAAAAGAAGGTAAACTGAATTTTGAAACCCAGGGCCGAAGCGAACTATTGTCTTTAAAATAAATACTTAAAAAGCGGGTAAGGCGAACCCGCCTTACCCATTCCAAGCCACAAGCTCTTCGCAACTAAAGCTTTATTGTATCTACTCACCCCCTCTAAAAAGCAGGTGTAGGTTGTTGATTTATCAGGCTTGCATAACAGGGATGTTATGCAGAACTACATGGATGTATTCACGTGTCCTGATAAATCAATGACCTACTCCGGCTAAAACACAACCGGGTGAGCAGTTACGCTTTATTTACATTAAGAAAATCGTCGCCAACCCCAGGAACGACATAAAGCCGATAACATCTGTCACAGTTGTCAACAAAACCCCCCCAGCAAGCGCTGGGTCAATGCCAATTTTATCCAGTATCACTGGGATAGCGGCACCCGCCAATGCGGCGCAAATCAAGTTAATAATCATCGCAGCGCCCAATAACAAGCCAAGACTCATGCTTTGGAACCATAAGCCACCAATTGTCGCGACCACAACGGCCCACAATATACCATTAATGGCACCGACAGCCATTTCTTTAAAAAACAGCCGCTTCGCATTGGCCGAACTGATTTGACGCAAAGCCAACCCTCTGACCACCAAGGTCAGTGTCTGGGTTCCTGCGATACCGCCCATGCTCGCAACAATTGGCATTAAAACGGCAAGCGCTGCAATTTGCTCTAGAGTTGCTTCGAACAAGCCAATGACCCATGATGCCAAAAAGGCTGTGAACAAATTGATTCCCAGCCAATGTGCACGGCGCTTAGCACTCACTGAAACCGGCGCAAACATATCCTGTTCTTCATCTAAGCCAGCCATACTCATAATATTATGGTCAGCTTCTTCACGGATAATATCGACCACATCATCAATGGTTATCCGCCCTAAAACACGTCGATCATCCGAAATAACTGGCGCTGAAAGCATATCCCGTTGTTCAAACATAATCGCAACATCATGCGCAGGCATGGAATATGGAATCGCTATCGCATTGACATCCATTACATCCGCAACTTTGGTATGCCCATCGACAGTCAAAAGTTTATCTAAATATAAAAGACCTTTAAAGTGATCTTTCCTGTCCACAACAATCAAACTGTCGGTATTAGGCGGCATTTCCCCCCGTTGACGTAAATAACGCAAGACAACATCCAGGTTAACGTCAGAGCGGATGGTGATAATATCCATGGACATTAACCCACCCGCCGAATGCTCATCAAAAGCTAAAGCTGATTCTAGGCGACTCCGTTCCTGTAAACCGATCGCATCCATAACTTGCGATAATAATGGCTCCGGCAATACCTGCAGCAAGTCCACCATATCATCGGATTCCATTTCCGCGGTAGCCTTAATCAAATCATTACGATCGGTGATTTTTAATAAGGACTGGCCAACTTCGGTGTTCACCCTGACCAGAATTTCCCCCATAACATTGGGTGGAATAACCGCCCAGATTTTTTTCCGCTGCTCAGGCTCTAATGATTCAAGAATATGGGCTGTTTCAGCAGGAAATAATGAATGAACAAAATCCCTTATTTTGTACTGAGACCCTGTTTTGAGTACTTCAGTTGCACGATCTAACAAGGATTCAGTTTGTTTTTTTTCTGTTTTTGGCATAAAAATCCTAAAAAGCCCTGTGGTGTTTAGATTATCAAAAGCGCCTGCAAACTTATCCTGGCATTTATCATACCATTCCTCAAATACGTTCGACTGCAGGCTTCTATCCTTAATATAGCTAAAAACTAATTTTGATAGATTTCGCTATCGCTCCCGGCAACGGCTCCATGCGTTGCTCGCTCGCCCTAGAATTTAGATACGCTCTCCGTATAAAAACTTCAACATACCGGCAGTTTTTTTGTCGTACACAAAGAGCAAATATGCCCATTATCGCTGCAACTCACGATGTCTGGCAATAACATTTTGGTTATTTAATTTAAAATGGCCTGTTAACTTTTCCACCAGATAAACCGAACGATGCCGTCCACCCGTACACCCCATCGCAACAGTCAAATAGCTACGGTTGTCCGCTTCAAAACGTGGCACCCATCGTTCAACAAAGCTCCGGACATCCATAAAATACTGTTGCACCATATCTTCTTTTTGTAGAAATTCAATAACAGGCTGGTCTTTACCACTGTATTCACGTAATTCAGTCACCCAAAAGGGATTAGGCAAACAACGTACATCAAACACAAAATCAGCTTCAAGCGGAAGGCCATATTTAAAACCAAATGATAAAAACTGAATAATCATTTGCTTTTGATGCCCTTCTCCCAGTTGGATTTTTAGAATTTCTCTGAGCTGGTGATAATGCGTATGACTGGTATCAATAACGATATCAGCGCATTTAGCAATGGGCCGCAACATATCCTTTTCAGCCCGCAACGCCTCTACTAAGGGTTTATTCCCATCAGTCAAAGGGTGCTTTCTACGTGTTTCACTGTAGCGCTTCAGCAATACATTTTCTTCTGATTGCAAATATAAAACTTCACAATCGATACCTTGAGAGCGAATAAAATCCAGATTTTCAGAAAACTTTAACAAGGCCTCTGATTTATTTCTGGCATCGATACCAATGGCTGTTTTTTCGTAGGTTTTTTTATCATCCAGCATGACATGCCGAATAAAATCTTCAAGCAAGGTAACGGGTAAATTGTCGATACAATAATATCCGCAATCTTCCAAGGTATCTAAAGCGATACTTTTCCCGGAGCCAGAAAGGCCACTGACGATGAGCAACTTCATTTAATGAGTGATTTTTAAATGCTTGTGGCGCAATAGGAAACACCACAAGCATTGTGTAGATAGAAAAAACGCACGTTATCCTGTAAAGGTGTTAACGATGGTTTTTGGTTTTTTCTTTATGCTTGATAATTTGTCTATCCAGTTTGTCTACCATATTATCAATTGCTGTGTACATATCATCTTGTGAATCTTCGGCATATAATTTTGCCCCACTGATCTGTACGGTGGCTTCCGCTTTCTGCACATGCTTTTCAACAGTCAAAATCACATGAATATCGACAACATTATCAAAATGCCGTTTTAATTTTTTGATCTTATCTTCGACATGATTTCTTAATGAATCGGTAATTTCGACGTGATGACCCGTTACACTGATTTGCATGAATAACTCCTGTTGTTAATAATAAAAATACGTCAAAGAACTTTTTTTCTTTGACTGGATGGGGGGATGGACATGGCTTCGCGATATTTGGCCACTGTTCTACGCGCCACATTGATCCCTTGTTCCTTTAATAAATTGGCTATCTTACTATCACTTAATGGTTTGGTTGGTTTTTCCGAAGCGACAAACTCTTTTATCAAAGATTTAATAGCCGTTGCCGAGCATTCCCCCCCATTACTGGTTGAAACATGACTGGAAAAGAAATACTTGAATTCAATTATACCACTAGGTGTATGCATATACTTACGGGTTGTTACCCGGGAGATGGTTGATTCATGCAGCTCCAACTCTTCGGCGACATCCCGCAACACCATAGGTCTCATCGCAATTGGGCCATGTTCGAAAAAATCCAGTTGATGCCTGACGATACTTTGTGCCACTTTCAGCAATGTTTCATTCCGACTGAGCAAACTTTTGATAAACCAGCGCGCCTCTTGCAAATGATCTTTCATAAACACATTATCTTGGCTATTATCTGCCCGCTTGATCAAACCCGAATACACTGGATTGATACGCAATTTCGGTGCAATTTCAGGATTCAAGCTAACCTGCCATTCGCCATTTCGCTTCATGACATAAACATCGGGAATAATATATTCCTGCTCAAAATTTCTAAAATAAGCGCCCGGTTTTGGATCAAGGCGCTTGATCACCCCAATAGCCTGAGTGAACTCCGTTTCGGTCATCCCCAATCGTCGCGCTAACCGGTTTCGTTGATGAGCGACCAATTCCTCCAGATAATCCACCAACATTAAAGCCTGCTGGCGATATGGCGTATCAGGCGGTAATTGTTTTAATTGCAGGGTTAAACACTCGGCCAAATCACGGCAACCGATGCCAAGGGGGTCAAAATTTTGAATTTGATGTAAAACGGCTTGCACTTCATCGACTTCCAGATCATCCAATTGTTGACTTAAACCCTGATGAATCTCTTCCACTGATTGCATCAGATAACCATCGTCATCAATCGCATCAATAATGGCAACACCAATCGCATGATCCCGTTCACTGAAACGGCTCATTTCCAGCTGCCATACCAAATGATCCTGCAAGGTTTCAACCTTACTGCGAAAATTCTCAAACTCTACGGCTTCGCCAGGTTCACTGCCTGCCATCGAGGGAATCGATGATTCAAAAACATCTTCCCAACTGCTATCAATCGGCAGTTCATCTGGAATATCGGTTTGTGATCCTTCACTGGTCATTTGATCGCTGCTATCGATCTTTTTTTCAATCCGATCGGTTTTTTCCTCTTCATCAATTTCAAGCATCATGTTCGATTCCAGCGCCTGCTGAATTTCCTGCTGCAAATCCAGCGTTGATAATTGCAACAGTTTAATCGCCTGCTGCAATTGCGGCGTCATGGTCAGGCTTTGCCCGAGTCGAAGTTGGAGTGATTGCTTCATCGATAGTTACAAACTGAAATTTTCACCTAGATAGACTTGTTTAACCAAGTCATTGCTGACAATCTCTGACGTCGTGCCGGTTGCAATGACTTTACCTTCATTAAGTATATAAGCCCTATCACATATTTCCAGTGTCGCACGCACCTTATGTTCAGTAATTAAAATACCAATACCCCGCTGCTTAAGATGAAAGATAATTTTTTGCAGATCAATAACAGAAATGGGATCAACACCCGCAAAAGGCTCATCCAATAAAATAAATTGCGGATCGGTCGCTAAAGCCCTGGCAATTTCAACACGTCGACGCTCGCCACCAGACAACCCCATAGCTTTCTGATCACGCAGATGCGCAATCCCGAATTCATCTAATAGTTCGTCGATCAAAAGCTCTCCTTGTCCTTCAGTCAAATCTTCTCTGATCTGAATCACCGCCCGTAAATTATCAGCCACGCTCAATTTACGAAAAACCGACGCTTCCTGTGCCAGATAACCGATGCCCATTCGGGCTCGGCTGTGCATGGGATAATGCGTAATATCATGGTCATCTAAAAGGATTTGTCCACTATCCGGCCTGATCAAACCCACAATCATATAAAAACTGGTCGTTTTCCCGGCACCATTTGGCCCGAGTAAGCCGACGACTTCCCCGGTATTGATTTCAAGACTGACATGATCAACCACATTACGTTTATTGTAGCGCTTGACCAGATCGATAGTCGTCAAACGACTCATGGCTTATTTTCCTCAACGTTACGAGGTTTGAATACGGAATGAACACGCTTTGAATCAGAGGATTTTTCGCCAGCCATAACCAATGAATTTCGACTGTCATAACGAATCAATTCACTGGCTGTCTTATGCTCGCCCTGCCAAACTTCAGCCTTTTTTTTCAGAATCAATAAATTTTTGGCGGGATAATATTCGCCAATCAACGCCCGCCCTGTGATTTTTTCTGCACCTTCAGAGGGAATTTGTTCAAATCGAGCAGGCTTGCCCGTAGCAACCAGTTTTTTGATTTCGCCATTATTCAAATAGACCACCAACTTATCCGACCATACTTTAAGCGTGCCTTGAACGGTCACGACATTGCCGGTATAAACACTGGTCTGCGCCCTGTCGTTATACGTTGCCGTATTTGAATCGATATAAATGGGTTGTTTTGAATCACTTTCCAACGCCATAGCCGCAAAAGAAAGCAATGCCATCAACAAAAAACTAGCGAACTTCATAATATCCTTTAACATGTGATAATAAGGTTAATTGAATCGGTGATTTGAACGTCAGACGCATCCCAATACCGGTCGTTCTATTTGCTGCACTGATAATTTCTGACCATTGCGTTGTTTTCGCGAACGATGTCGGCAAATGCACCTGTAATTCCGAAGTATTTATAATCAACTCATCATGCGCAGGACGCGCCTCGCGCTGTATTTTTACCTTGCCTTGCAACAGTAAATTATCCCCATCAGCCTGCAAAATACCCCGTTCCGAGCGAATCACCCAGGGTGCCGTATTATCATTGTTATACAGCGTCATTACAGGATGCTGCAAATGGGTTGTACCATCACCAGCATAATGCGTCAGCTTATCGGCCACCAACAAGCTTTTCGGTTGACCGGCCTCATCCATTTCTTTTTTTTGATAATCTATACTGAAATAATCGACCGGATTATTTCGTTTTACAGTGACCTGCTCTTGTTCTGGTGTATTCAAACGCACCAGAACGTAGGATAAAACGGCCAGAATAACGAGTACGCCATAAAATCGGGCGCTTTGCTGCATCATGACAAAAACAACTTCAACACCTGATCGAAACGACCTTGCGCCTGCATAATCATATCGCAGACCTCCCTGACAGCCCCCAAACCTCCAGGCGTTTGCGTACACCAGTCCGCATATTGCTTAACAGCAAAATTAGCATCTTGAACCGCAACCGACAGCCCTACCCGCCTCATTATTGGCAAATCGAGTAAATCATCACCGACATGCGCAGCATGCTCAGGCGCAATCGAAAGTTTTTCCAGAATCTCATAAAACGCGGCTATTTTGTCTTCATGCCCCTGATAAACCAGATCAATACCTAGATTCTTCATGCGAATGGCGACTGAATTGGATTTTCGCCCGGAAATGACGGCAACTTCTACGCCAGTTTGACGCAACAATTTAATACCATGACCATCCCGTGCATGAAAACATTTATATTCCACACCTTGATCATCAAAAAACAAGCGCCCATCGGTCAATACGCCGTCGACATCCAAAATCAGCAATTTCACTGATCGCGCTTTTTTCAAAATCTTTTCGGAAACCATATTTTGCATCCTTAATCCAGACTTGCCATTATAGTCCTGTAACACATTACTCAATAATCCACCCGTAGCTTGTGCAAAACGGTGGATAACTACTTAGCGTATTTATAAAGAGAAATAGTTTACTATCAGTTGCTTACGGAAGAAGTGTATGTGACAGGGATGTCACATACAAGCCTACACGGATGTATTTACGACGTCTTCTGGAGTAAGTGACTGATAGTAAACACCTAAATACACTGAGTAGTAACAGCCAGGTTAAATGATACCGGCACGCAGCAAGTCGTGCATATTCAATGCCCCAACCAAACGTTGATTTTCATCGGTGACCAGCAATGCATTAATTTTCTTTTGCTCCATAATCTGCATTGCTTCAGCCGCTAAAAGTTGCGAATCAACAGTAGTACATGGCGAAGTCATCACCTCGGCAACCGTGGTCTGATGCACATCATCACGCTTTTCCAGCATCCTGCGTAAATCACCATCGGTAAAAATACCCAGAACATGCTGATTGTCATCGATAACGGCCGTCATACCCAGTTTTTTTTCTGTCATTTCCAGCAATGCCTGCGCCACCAGAGTATCGGGTTTTACGCATGGCAATTTCTCACCCTGATGCATCAAATCACTCACCCGCATAATCAAACGCCGCCCTAAACTGCCTCCCGGGTGGGACAGGGCAAAATCATCACGGGAAAAACCACGCGTTTCCAGCAATGCCACCGCCAATGCATCCCCCATCACCAAGGCCGCCGTCGTACTAGCCGTCGGCGCCAAACCTAAAGGACAGGCTTCTTTTTCGACGGCAACATTCAAATGCGCATCAGCCAAAGTCGCCAACGATGACAGCGGCTGACCTGTCATCGCAATCAATGGCACATGCAAACGTTTGATAATCGGCAAAATCGTCAATATTTCACCGGTCTCGCCAGAATTAGACAAGGCCAAAACCACATCCTGGCGAGTAATCATGCCCAAATCCCCATGACTAGCTTCACCCGGATGTACAAAAAAAGCAGGTGTCCCGGTACTCGCCAAGGTCGCGGCAATCTTTCCGGCAATATGTCCTGATTTCCCCATGCCAGTCACAATAACCCGTCCCTGGCACGCCAGCATCAATTGACAGGCGTGAACAAACTGGTCGTCAATACGCTCTACTAAGGCTGCCACTGCATTCTTTTCAGCCTCGATGACGGCCACAGCTAATGCCTTAAAATTGTACGCACCTGACTTCATGTTGTAACCGGCGTAACTGCAGCGTGATAAACGACCCATTGATAACTCATATAAGCCAAAACTAGTAGCCCCCCCTCGCCCCGACTGATACGCCCGACTTGCTTATAACCATAGCCCATAATGAACAAAACTGCTGTCAACCCTAACATAACCGGAAAATCTCGGACTAAAACAGTCTCATCAAGCCTGATGCCTGCCACGAACCCGGGCAAAGAATACACAGCTAAAAGATTATAGACATTAGAGCCAATAATATTGCCGACGGCTAGATCGTCCTCACCTTTCAACACACTCGTAATTGACGCGGCTAATTCGGGCAAACTGGTACCCACAGCGACGATGGTCAAACCGATAACCATATCGCTCACCCCAAACGCCTCTGCAATATTAACCGCCGACCAAACTAGAATACGTGAACTCACCAACAGCCCAAACAGCCCTAACAGCGTATAGACAATAGCTTTAAACATGCTGATATCTTTAGGAATTTCCGCTTCCAATTCTTTCGTCAGCTCATCCTGTCGACCTTGCCGGGCTAACTGAATGAGCCAAACAATAAACACGCCCAAGACAATCAGCATCCAGATACTGTCGCCGATGCTCAAACCATCAAACGCTAACAAAAAACACATAAGGCAGATCAAAGCCAAAACCGGCAACTCGCGCTTCAACAACCCTGAATGCACAACTAATGGTGATACCATGGCTGTCAAGCCTAAAATCAGGCCAATATTAGCGATATTCGACCCCAACGCATTACCAATAGCCAACCCGCCATTCCCTTCGAAAGATGCAATCGCCGAAACCAGAATTTCTGGAGCTGAGGTTCCAAGACCAACAATCGTCAGCCCAATCAATAAGGTCGAAACTCCCATATTTCGAGCGATTGAAGCGGTTCCTATCACAAATTTATCGGCGGAAACCACTAAAACCACGAGGCCTCCGATGAGCGCAAGAAAGTTAATCAGCATAAATCTCTTAATCAGTTAAAAAATCGGGATATTATGGCATGATCCCGTTCTGACTTGGATGGGTTTTAAGCCCACTTTACCAGCAAAAACATAACCTACTGATAAATAAGGTTAAAATTTTCACGCACTTCGATAACAGCAAGACTGGGTTAAATTTGTAGGATGGCTAGAGCGGTAAGCGAAACCCATTAAAACAATCGTCAGTATGCTTAAATCCTGCCTTGCCATTGATGGCCCATAAAGAGTTAATTTTTTAATGAATTGTTGGTAACGCCGGGTAAATGATGATGGGTTTTGCTCACTGCTCTACTCATCCGGCCCGAAAAAGGTATAGAGATTGAAAATCAATCACTTATGTTATCGTGAATTATATACGCCTGCTTTGGAAAGTGGCTTTAATTGACTTAAACTGGCAATGTCGTGGAGAATACACGGTTTTCCAGACTGATGATGAATGCAATCTGAGCCCTATGAGTAAAACCAGACATCCTGCAACAACGAAAAACCACAATGGATAATATTGTCACGATAAAAAACCTGGTTTTCATGCGCGGCCAACGCAAAATTTTCGATGACATATCCCTCGATATTCGGCGCGGCAAAGTAACGGCTATCATGGGGCCAAGTGGGACCGGAAAAACCACCTTATTGAAATTAATTGGCGGTCAATTATCGCCACAATCTGGTTCGGTTGTAGTCAACCAGCAAAATGTTCACCAGCTAAAACGCTCCGAACTGTTTGCGTTACGCAAACAAATGGGCATGCTGTTTCAGTCAGGCGCCTTGCTAACAGATATTGATGTCTATGAAAATGTCGCCTTCCCACTACGGGAACATACGCGGCTTTCAGAATCGATGATTCGCACCCTGGTGTTGATGAAACTACAAGCGGTTGGGCTGCGCGGGGCGCGGCATTTAATGCCTTCAGAATTATCCGGCGGTATGGCCCGCAGAGTCGCACTAGCCCGCGCAATTGCGCTGGATCCGATGATGATCATGTATGACGAGCCATTTACCGGGCAGGACCCGATTTCGATGGGCGCCTTAATTCATCTGATCAAAGCCCTCAACAAAACGCTGGGATTGACCAGTATCATTGTGTCACACGATGTGCAAGAAACAGCCGCAATTGCCGATTATATTTATGTTTTATCTGACGGTAAAATTGTCGGCGAAGGGACACCCGAACAAATCGCAACCTCCAACTCGGAATGGGTTCAACAATTTATGCAAGGTAAAGCCGATGGGCCGGTGCATTTCCATTACCCTGCCCCCGATTATTTTGACGATTTAATGTCAAATCAGTTGAGTTAAGACATGATGCAAATCTTTCAATATCTGGGTGCGTCAACCCGCAGCCGTTTTGCTAAATTAGGCCGTGCAACCTTTTTTCTGCTGCATAGTTTACCCGGCCTCGTCGATGTTTTACGACGACCAAGCCTATTTATCCGACAAATCTATTCTGTCGGCGTCTTATCCTTCTTACTGATTACAGTTTCAGGCTTGTTTGTCGGCATGGTGTTGGCATTGCAAGGCTATTACACCTTGTCGGATTTCGGTGCAGAAGCATCGCTAGGCGTCATGATTGCCGCCTCCTTAGTACGAGAATTAGGTCCTGTGGTCGCAGCCCTGTTGTTTGCCGGTCGCGCAGGCTCTGCCCTTTCAGCCGAAATTGGTTTAATGAAAACGACTGAACAATTGTCCGGCATGGAAATGATGGCCGTTGATCCGATTCGACGCGTTATCTTTCCCCGCTTTCTGGCCGGCATTTTTTCCATGCCCTTACTCGCCGCTTTATTCAGCGCAGTCGGTATTATGGGTGGCCATATGGTTGGCGTAGGTATGCTTGGCGTTGACGATGGTTCATTTTGGTCACAAATGCAGGCCGGAATCGATTTTTATGATGATGTCATCAATGGTTTTATAAAAAGCCTAGTGTTCGGCTTTGTCGTCACCTGGATTGCCTTGTTCGAAGGCTATGACGCCATCCCGACATCAGAAGGCGTCAGCCGGGCGACCACTCGAACCGTAGTCAATTCAGCCTTTTCTGTTTTGGCGCTGGATTTTATTCTTACAGCGCTCATGTTTGGAGATATTTAACATGTCGAATACCTATACTCAGGACACATTAGTTGGTTTTTTTGTTGCCTGTGGCATTGCTGCTCTTTTTTATATGTCATTACAAGTCAGTAATCTGAGCAGTTATCTGGATACGTCCAATACCTATACGATTACAGCCAGTTTCGAGAACTCAGGTGGCTTGAAAGTAAAATCCAAAGTCTCTGTCGCCGGCGTGACCGTTGGCCGTGTCTCCGCCATAAAACTGGATAAAACCCGTTACGAATCCATTGTTGAAATGCAAATAGACAAACAATTCAACACTTTACCGACCGACACTACCGCTAGCATCTTTACCGCTGGATTACTCGGTGAACAATATATCAGCCTCGAACCCGGTGGCTCTGATGAATACTTGCAAGATGGCGACGCTATTGATATTACTCAGTCAGCCATCGTGCTAGAAGAAGTCATCGGCCAGTTTCTTTTCAAAAAAGCATCGGAATAAACGTGGACAATATTAAATTGTTAAAACAGGATTCCGGTGAATACAAATTGCACGGTGAACTCACCTTTAATCGTATCGATAAAAATACCGCCCGTTTATTACAAAACCTGACGCAAACAAAGCACCTGGTCATTGACTTAAGCCCGGTCAAACGCGCCGACAGCGCAGGGCTTGCTTTATTGATTGAATGGATTAAACAATCTGTGCGTCACCAACAAAAAATCTGTTTTAAGAACATACCCGAACAGCTCACAGCACTTGCCGCTTTGAGCGGCTTTGATAATTCAGATTATTTTATTCAAAACTGTACAACAAAAGCTAAACTTGATGGATAAACTATTAATAAGCGGCGGAAAACCTCTGACCGGAGAACTTAGAATATCGGGCGCAAAAAATGCCGCATTACCGATTCTCGCGGCCACACTCTTGTCCGAATGCCCCGTTACCATTGGTAATATTCCCCATTTACATGATATCACCACCACTATGGAATTATTGGGCAGGATGGGGGTTCAACTGACCATCGATGAAAAAATGAACATCGAGGTCGACAGTAATACCATTGACAAATTCGAAGCGCCGTATGAGCTGGTCAAAACCATGCGTGCCTCAATTCTGGTCTTAGGGCCTTTATTGGCTCGCTTCGGCGAAGCGCATGTTTCTCTGCCCGGCGGCTGTGCCATTGGCACCCGTCCTGTCGATATCCATTTATCCTCTCTGGAGAAAATGGGCGCTGAAATTCGGGTTGAACAAGGCTATATCCATGCCAAAGTCGATCGTCTGAAAGGCTGTCGACTCGTATTGGACAAAATCACCGTAACCGGCACTGAAAACCTGTTAATGGCCGCGACACTCGCAGAGGGTGAAACCATTATAGAAAATGCCGCCAAAGAACCTGAAGTGACTGATTTGGCAAATTTTCTCAATAAACTGGGCGCTAAAATTAAAGGCATCGGCACCGATATTCTTACGATTCAAGGCGTAGAAAGCTTAGGCCAACCGGATTTACATTATTCCATTTTGCCCGACCGGATTGAGACAGGTACTTACCTAGTTGCCGCCGCAATCAGTCAGGGTTCGGTCTTGTTAAAAGATACCAATCCTGAGTTACTCGATGCGGTGCTGGATAAATTACGCGAAACCGGCGCTGAAATCACCACCGGTGAAAACTGGATCAAGCTGGATATGAATGGCAGACGACCTAAAGCTGTCAGCGTAAGAACCGCGCCATACCCAGCCTTCCCGACCGATATGCAGGCTCAGTTTACCGCTTTGAACACCATTGCCGAAGGGGTTGGCATTATCACTGAAACCGTGTTTGAAAATCGGTTTATGCACGTCCAGGAACTACAACGTATGGGCGCTGATATCAAACTCGAATCCAATACCGCCATTGTCACTGGCATTAACAAACTAACTGCCGCTCCAATGATGGCCACCGATCTACGCGCTTCAGCTAGTCTGGTACTGGCCGGACTTGTTGCAGAAGGTGAAACCCTCGTTGATCGTATTTATCATATCGATCGAGGGTATGTGCATATTGAAGAAAAACTGGCGCAGCTTGGCGCCTCTATTCGCCGAATTCCAGGTTAAAAAGAAAGATTATGCTGACTATTGCCGTTTCTAAAGGACGTATTTACGAAGATGCCCTGCCCCTGTTAGAGGAAGCAGGCATCACCCCCATTGACGACCCTAAAAAAAGCCGGAAGTTGATTTTAAAAACAACCCGGGATGACGTAGAACTCGTCATCATTCGAGCTACCGATGTTCCGACATTTGTCGAATACGGTGCCGCCGACATGGGGATTGCCGGCAAAGATGTGCTTCTAGAGCATGGTTCGGACAATCTTTATGAGCCCTTGGATCTTGGCATTGCAGGCTGTCGCCTGATGACGGCAGCGCCGGTCGATGCCCCTGAAATTTCGGGCCGTGTCCGAGTCGCAACCAAATATGTCAAAACCGCACAACGCTATTTTGCAGATCGCGGCATCCAGGCCGATATCATCAAATTGTATGGTTCTATGGAACTTGCACCACTAGTCGGGCTGGCTGACTATATTGTCGACCTAGTCGATACAGGCAACACCTTAAAGGCGAATGGCTTAGAGCCTCGCGATTTAATTATCAACATCACATCCCGCCTGGTCATCAACAAAGCGGCGATGAAAATGAAACATCAAGCCATTCAAGCTTTGCTTGACCAATTCGAAACGACTTTAGCCAATAGGTAACGGTATGAACACGCTGAAAATACGACGACTCGATTTTGCCGATAGCGATTTTTTCAACCAATTAGACCAACGCCTGGCGTTTGATCAGGCAGACGACCTAGAAATCCATCAGCGTGTTCTAGAAATTATTGGTAAGGTTCGCCAACACGGCGATGCCAGCGTGATTGAATTAACCAATCAATTCGATCACCGCCAGATTAAAAAAGCGGCTGAACTCGAATTGCCCAAAACCGTATTGCAAAACGCTTGGGATAATTTATCAGCTAATCAAGCCGAATCTTTGCAAATTGCAGCCAACCGAATTCGTGCCTATGCTGAAGAACAAAAACTCGAATCCTGGCAATACGTAGAAGATGACGGCACCGTTTTAGGTCAAAAAATCAGCCCGCTCGACAAGGTCGGCCTGTATGTGCCTGGCGGTAAAGCCTCCTATCCGTCGTCGGTTTTGATGAATGCAATTCCAGCTAAAGTTGCTGGCGTCAAAGAACTCGTTATGGTTGTGCCAACTCCAAACGATGAAACCAACCCGATGGTTTTAGCCGCCGCCTATATTGCCGGTGTCGATCGCGTATTTACAATTGGTGGCGCCCAGGCCATCGCTGCCTTAGCCTACGGCACTAAAACCATCCCGGCTGTCGATAAAATCGTCGGCCCGGGCAATATCTACGTCGCTACCGCCAAAAAACTGGTTTTCGGTAAAGTTGGGATTGATATGATCGCAGGCCCGTCTGAAATTCTAGTGGTCTGCGATGGTCAAACATCAGCAGACTGGATTGCAATGGATTTATTCTCACAAGCCGAACACGATGAAGATGCACAGGCTATTTTAATCAGCCCAGACCACGATTTTCTAGATCAGGTCGAAGCTAGCATCAATAAACTATTGCCAGAAATGGAACGTGCCGATATTATCCGCAGCTCGCTGACAAATCGCGGCGCCTTCATCAAAGTTGCAGGCCTCGATCAAGCCGCCGACGTGGTCAACCATATTGCTCCGGAACATCTAGAGCTTTCTGTCGAAAACCCGGAAGATCTATGTCAAAAAATCCAGCATGCGGGTGCTATTTTCATGGGTCGTTATACAGCCGAGGCCTTAGGCGATTATTGTGCAGGCCCTAATCATGTTCTGCCAACGTCTGGCACGGCGCGTTTTTCATCGCCTTTAGGGGTTTACGACTTTCAAAAACGCAGCAGCCTGATTAACTGCTCTCCAAAAAGCGCGAGTCGCTTAGGCGAAATTGCCTCAATTCTAGCGCGTAGCGAAGGTCTAACGGCTCATGCCCGTTCGGCCGAATACAGGATTAAATAACTGATGTTACGCAGACATAACTTGTATGATGAATTTACAGCCGAGTTAACCCTAACCATGTAGGGGCAATTCATAAATTGCCCTACGTAATGATGCTCTGTTCTATGTTCCAATTAATATCAGACTGTAGGATGGATAGAAGGCGATAGCTAAAAAACCCATCATTTACTCTGATATTGTTTTGATGGGTTTCGCTTACCGCTCTACCCAGCCTACGGATTAAGTCTTTCCGGGACATACCCACACATTAAAATGACCATGACTCACCTTGTTCAATCCTTATTCCGACCGCAACTTAAAGCCATGCAGGCCTATAAAGTGGCCGATGCCCATAATCTGATCAAATTGGATGCCATGGAAAACCCTTACAGCTGGCCAGACGCCATCAAACAAGAATGGCTGGTACAGTTACAAGATTGTGCCATCAATCGTTATCCTGACCCTGCTGCCACCTCATTGACCTGCAGCCTGCGGGAAACCAACCGGGTTCCGGTGCAGGCGGATATTTTACTGGGCAATGGTTCAGATGAGATTATTCAGATTTTATTGATGGCGCTAAAACAAAATTCGTGCATCATGGCACCCGAGCCGGGGTTTGTCATGTATAAACAGGTTGCACTCAGCTTGGGACTAAACTACCTTGGCATTCCGTTACAGGCCGATTTCAGTCTGGATATGCCAGCCATGCTTGACACCATTAAAACGCAACAGCCTGCCATCATTTTTCTGGCCTACCCCAACAACCCAACCGGTAATTTATTTGCTGAGCAGGATATTTTCGATATCATCGAAGCTAGCGAAGGGCTGGTCATTGTCGATGAGGCTTACGCCCCATTTACCGACGCTAGCTTTATGCCGCAGTTACCTGAATTCAATAACCTTCTGGTTATGCGCACGGTTTCAAAACTGGGCCTGGCAGGGCTCCGTCTGGGTTTTTTGGCCGGAAATAGCGATATTATTACCGAGCTGAATAAAATCAGACTCCCTTACAATATTAACAGCCTGACTCAACTCACCGCGGAATTCGCTCTGAACCGAATTGATTTTTTGATTGAACAAACACAACAAATCCGTCAGCAACGGCAATGGCTATTTGACACCCTTAAACAAATTGACGGCCTGAGCGTTTACCCATCTGAAGCCAATTTTATTTTATTCAAAAGTAATACGGTTGAGGCGGACACTGTTTTTCAATCACTCAAGCGATGCGGTATTCTAATCAAAAATCTCTCCCCTCAAGGCGGCTTACTCGACCAATGTTTGCGCGTTACAGTTGGAAAAACACATGAAAATGAGCTTTTCATTCAGCACTTGACTCAAATTTTGCATCCCTGATTCTTACCGCTTTCTTTTTATTTGCACCTATCTTGTGCAAAAAATGTAGCTTTGCACCTAATCTTGTCGCTATTTGCTACATGGCGGTTCATCCCCTTATCGACAAATAAAAAAATATAAATTCTCACTTCAATAAACCTAACGAGTACGGTATATTGAGCGGGATTAATTAAAAAAGACGCGTCGATAGTGCGTCAAAAAATAAAACACAGGAGCGTTACCCATGACTAACGAAGGCGTCAATAAATCAAAACGCCAGTTTCTAACCTCGGCACTTACCGTGGTTGGAGCAGTCGGTACTGGTTTTATCGCAGTACCTTTCCTTTCGCAAATGCAACCGAGCGCTAAAGCCATGGCGGCCGGCGCCCCCGTCGATGTTGACCTGACCAAAATGGAACCAGGCCAACTGATTCGCGTTGCCTGGCGCGGCAAACCAGTCTGGGTGTTAAACCGAACACCCGATGTTCTTGAAACCCTGACGACACTCACCGACAAGCTGGCTGATCCACTGTCCAATGAATCGCTTCAGCCTGATTATTGTAAAAATGAATTCCGTGCCATCAAACCCGAGATTTTTCTGGCGGTTGGCTTGTGTACGCATTTAGGCTGCTCGCCAACCTTCCGTCCGGAAATTGCTCCGCCTGACTTAGGTGATGACTGGAAAGGAGGCTTTTTCTGTCCCTGCCACGGCTCATGGTTCGATCTGGCGGGTCGTGTTTATAAAGGCGTTCCTGCGCCCACCAACCTAGAAATTCCTCCCCATAAATATGTCAAGGATACACTCATCACGGTCGGCGAAGATAACGAGGAGGCTAGCGCATGAAGAATAAAATAGGTCAATGCACAGACTGGTTTCTGTGTCGTTTCCCACTGGTTAAATTGTGGAACGAACATATGGCGCACTATTATGCGCCCAAAAACTTTAATATTTGGTACTTCTTTGGTTCCCTGGCCCTGTTTGTGCTGGTCAATCAATTCATTACCGGCATCTTACTGACCATGAACTACAAACCGGATGCCGAGCTGGCATTCGACTCGGTTGAATACATCATGCGCGATGTCAACTGGGGCTGGCTGGTGCGCTATATGCACTCGACCGGCGCCTCGGCGTTTTTTATCGTCGTTTATCTGCATATGTTCAGAGGGCTGATCTATGGCTCGTACAAACAACCCCGCGAACTGATCTGGATCTTCGGCATGTTGATTTTTGTTGCACTGATGGCTGAAGCCTTCATGGGCTATCTGTTGCCTTGGGGACAAATGTCATATTGGGGAGCGCAGGTTATCATTTCCTTGTTTAGTGCCATCCCGGTAATTGGTGACGATTTATCCTTATGGATTCGAGGCGACTACGTTATTTCGGACGCCACCTTAAACCGCTTTTTCGCATTCCATGTCATCGCTGTTCCTCTGGTACTGTTGATTTTAGTATTCCTGCATATTGTTGCCTTGCATGAAGTTGGCTCTAATAACCCGGATGGCATTGAAATCAAAGAATCCAAAGACCCGTTTGGCGTGCCTGTCGATGGTATTCCCTTCCACCCTTACTATACCGTTAAGGATATTGTTGGGATTGGCGTCTTTTTATTCTTTTTTGCTACCGTTATTTTCTATATGCCGGAAATGGGCGGTTACTTCCTGGAACACGCCAATTTTATCCCGGCCGACCCATTAAAAACACCTGAACATATTGCACCTGTCTGGTATTTCACACCGTTCTACGCTATTTTACGGGCCGTCCCCGATAAATTCGCCGGTGTGATCGCTATGGGCGGCGCCATTGTCGTCTTATTTCTACTGCCGTGGCTGGATCGCTGTAAAGTCAAATCCATCCGTTATCGTGGCGGTATTTATAAAAAAGCCGTTTTATTATTTATTATCAGCTTCATCGGTTTAGGCTATCTGGGTACACAGCCAGCAACACCGGGCGCGACCCTCGTCGCCAGAATATTGACTGTTATTTATTTTGGCTTTTTCCTGCTCATGCCGCTTTACACCCGTTGGGAAAAAACTAAACCCGTGCCCACACGGCTAACCCATCAACCTTCATTGGAAGAACGGGTTCCTGGCTGGATTGAGTTCTTCAATGAAATCTTTCCTCAAACGCCTGTTAAAGATAGCCATGGCAATACCGTCATGAAAAGAAGGCCGGATCGGACAGCAATGATTAATGCACTGATTCGATTTGCAAAAAAACTAAAAGAAAGCCTTGATTAACTATGAAAAAATTACTTTATATTTTGTTATTAGTCGTGCCTTTCAGTGTTTATTCTGCAGGGGCTGAAGTTGAGCTTGAAGATGCTGACATTGATTTGAGCGATGTTCAATCACTCGAACGGGGCGCAAAAAACTATGTGACCTATTGCTTAGGCTGTCACTCCGCCCAATACATTCGTTACAAGCGTATAGCGATTGACTTAGGCTTAGATGAAGATAAGGTGCTTAATGATATTGCACCATTAGGCGCCGGTATCTATGATCAGATGCATTCTGCAATGAACCCGAAAGATGCTTCGAAATGGTTTGGAACCACACCACCTGACTTATCCCTTATTGCACGCGTGCGTGGTGCCGATTGGCTGTACACCTACCTGAAAAGCTTCTATACCGATCCTTCCAGGCCTTATGGTGTCAACAACCGTGTTTTTGAAGATGTCGGCATGCCAAATGTTTTATGGCAATTACAAGGCGAACAAACCGCATCGATCAAGAAAATTGATGGCAAACCTGTTATTACCAAACTGATTCCAAAAGATAATGGCAAAATGTCGGAAAAAGAGTTCGACCGCTTTGTTAACGACTTGGTCAATTTCTTGGTTTATATCGGCGAGCCGGTACAGTTGGAAAGAAAATCCATGGGTAAATATGTTCTATTCTATATTTTGCTGTTTACCATTGTCGCCTATCTGTTAAAACGTGAATACTGGAAAGATATTCATTAAATCATACGAAGTTTGACACACAAAAGGCATCAAATTTCGGTTTGGTGCCTTTTTTATATTTATCATCGCCCCTCTTCTTAAATTATCGGATACAGTAATGGATTTTATACATGCTCTGATTTTAGGCATCGTCCAGGGAATCACCGAATTTTTGCCCATCTCCAGCTCTGCCCACCTTATTCTGACCCCGGTTTTCAGCGGCTGGAAAGATCAAGGCGTTGCTTTCGATCTGGCTGTCCATATCGGTACGCTATTGGCTGTAATACTTTATTTTCGCAAAGATGTCCTGATACTACTGAATGATGGTTTCCGCTCAGTGCAGCAACGCCAGCATGTTGGGCACAGCCGCCTAGCCTGGGCCGTTGTCATCGGTACCATTCCGACCGGCTTGTTTGGCCTGCTATTACTCGATATCATCGACACCCATTTACGTTCAGTACAGATTATTTTCGTCACGACCCTGGTTTTCGGCATATTACTGGGTGCAGCCGATGTGTTTGGTAAAAAACAACGTACTATTGATTCTATCACTTGGAAAGACGCCATACTGGTGGGCCTTGCGCAATCTATCGCCCTGATTCCTGGCACTTCACGTTCAGGTGCGACCATTACCGCCGGCTTGCTACTAGGCCTGGACCGGCAAGCCGCTTCACGCTTTTCTTTCCTGCTTGCCATTCCGATTACAGCTCTGGCCGCATCGGTTAAATTACTGGAAGTCGCCATTACCAATGCCCCCGTTGACTGGCTAGCCTTTTTAGTCGGCACCCTCACCTCATTCATTACCGCACTAACTGCGATTCATTACTTCTTAAAATGGTTAAACCAATTTGGCATGTGGCCTTATGTGATTTACCGGATTATTCTGGCCGGCGTAATTTATTTCTGGTTAATCAAGCCTGTGATAACCTAAACAATGATGAACTTAAAAAGATTGCTTATTTTTATGATCATTCCAGCGCTTTTAAGCTGCTCGCCGCCGGAGTCATTACAGCGTTTTGCTGGCCTGACACAAGGCACCTCATACCATATTTCATTCTGGAAACCGGGGGTTGATTCGACCGCATTAAAACAGCAGGTTGATCAGGAATTGGCACGACTGGATAAACTGCTCTCCAATTATCGCCCTGACTCGGTCATTGAACAATTCAACGCCTTTTCTAAAAGCGAACCGTTTGAAGTCGGCGAAGAATTCGTACAACTGGTGAAAAAAGCACAACAGGTGAGCAAAAAAACCGATGGCTGCTACGACATCACCAGCAAACCATTATTTTCGTTATGGGCATTCAATACCGATCATCCCGTAAAACCTGCGGACGACGCATTACAGCAAACCCAACAACGCATTGGTTATCAAAATCTGGAAATTGTCGATGCCACCCATTTACGCAAGCGCCTACCTCAACTTGAAATCGACATTGCTTCAATCGCTCAAGGCTACAGCGTTTACCGTATTGGTCAAATCCTGCTGCAAAACAAGATTGAAAATTATCTGGTCGAAATTGGCGGCGAATTGGAAACTCGTGGCCAGAAGCCAGGCAACAAGCCCTGGCGAGTCGCCATCGAGCGCCCCTTGCCTGGACAAACCCGGCTGCATAAAATCCTGACGATTAAACGCCACGATGCCGTCGCGGTGATGACATCAGGAACCTATCGCCATTTTTTCGATCAAAACGGCCAACGTTTCAGCCATATTCTGGATGCGCGTACCGGCCGCCCTGTTACCCATAATACGGTTTCTGTCACGCTGATTCATGACGATGCGACCATTGCTGATGCCTGGTCAACCGCGTTGCTCTGTGTCGGCGCTGAAAAAGGTCTGGCCATTGCAAACCAGATTGGTATTGCCGCTCTGTTTATCACTCAACATGATGGTGAGACATTGACTGAACAATCCAGTCAGCCTTGGCGCCAACTTTCCGACATCATCATTCAATAATGCTTAGACTGTTTAAAATTCATCATAATCTGATTCATAAATTAGACTGCGAATCTCCTGTTACCCCAGCCGATTTACAACAGGCCGACTGGATTGATGCCCAAGAGCCTGATGAGTGCGAACGCGATTTATTAGAACACCTGATTCGTGATGAGCTACCCGAATCCGATGATATGGAAGAAATCGAAACTTCGGCACGTTATTTTATCGATGAATCTGGCCTCCACCTACACAGCTTGTTTTTATCGCAAACCGAGGGTCGGCACGAGACTGAAACCGTTGCCTTCATCCTACAAAAAAAACGCTTAATTACAATACGAGAAGCCGATATTGCCGATTTCAGACTGTTCCGTATGCGAGCACGCCATAAAATGATTTCGTGCCAATCGGTCAGCGAATTGATGATCACCTTACTGGAACATAAAATAGAAAATCTGGCCGATATTGTTGAAGAACTACACAGTAAATTGGGTGATCTTAGTCAGGATGTCCTGGAAAATGAAAATACCGATTTACAAGCGGCTATCAGTCAACTGGCAAAACTGGAAAACAGTAATGGCAAGATTCGGCTGTGTTTAATGGACAGCATGCGGGAGTTATCCTTTCTGCAACGTCATTTAATAAAACAACCCGAGCTGTTGGAAATTTGCCGTAAAATCATGCGCGATATCGACAGCCTACAGTCACATACCGCTTTTTTATTTGAAAAAATCAACTTTCTGATGGATTCGATTCAAGGCTTTATCAATATTCGCCAAAATCAAATCATAAAAATATTTTCCATCGCCGCCGTTATTTTTCTCCCACCCACCGTGGTCGCCAGTATTTATGGCATGAATTTCGAATTCATGCCTGAACTGGATTGGAAATACGGTTATCCGACCGCCATTTTTATCATGATTCTATCGGCGATTGCGCCCTATTTGTTTTTTAAACATAAAGGCTGGCTGCAATAGTTAAAACCCACACATCACACGCTGGCCATGCTGCTTGAGCCAATGCCTGCATTCCTGATAATCGGGTATATGCTCGGCAACTAATTGCCAAAACGCTGCTGAATGGTTTTTATGGCGGATATGACACAGCTCATGCACCACAACATACGCCATCACCTGTGGCGGCGTCATAATCAACAAGCCATTGATATTCAGATTGTTTTTGGCAGAGCAACTGCCCCAACGAGCTTTTTGCTGTTTGATCCGAACCTGCTGCGGCCATAATTGCCGCTTTGGCGCGTAATGCTGAATATAGCGATCGGTTTCTTCCGCCGCCTGTTGGAACATCCATTGCCGCACGATGAGGCGGATCGTATCGCTGTATTGATCTTGCGCTCGAATGTTCAGCGTAAAGCCCTGCTCAGGCTTGAATGTCAAAATAGCTTGCCGTATTCGTTCTTGGGTTTGGATATGTAGCGGATAAAAATCCCCTTTGAAGGGAATCAGACAACCTTCTTCATAGCGTTCCGGTGCCAGTGGCTTAACCGCCTGCGTTTTATACTGAACTTTTTTCAAGGTCGCGCTGATCCAGTCCTTCTTTTCGGCGGCGAACGCATGTAACTGCCCTTCTGGCACGCCAGGCGGTGCGACTATTTCAACTTTGTCCGCTGAAACTACCAGCCGCACCCGTTTAGCCCGATTACTATAACGAATCTGATAACCGTCTTTTGCACTCATGTCCTTATGAATCCTGATTGATCATATGTGTTGCCAAGTCAGCCAGCGCATTACGTAGATGGTCTTTAAATTGTGGATGCATTTCAATATCGCCCAAGGCTTTATCCATACACAGCATCCATTGGTCGCGCTCGGCCTGACCGATTGAAAATGGAAAATGACGCCGCCGTAACATGGGATGACCAAATTCCTGTATATATAAGTCCGGCCCGCCCAACCAGCCCGATAAGAACTTGAATAACTTGTCTTTTGCATTATCAAGCTGATCGGCATGCATATGGCGAATCGGCTTTGCTTCAGGCAAGGTATCCATGTAGTGATAAAAACGATCGACCAAAAAGCGCAGCGTCGTTTCACCCCCTATCGCTTCGTAAGGTGTTAAAGTGTTTTCACTCATCCGTTGTCATCCCGTCTTAAAAATGTAAAGTCGTCCAGCAGCCTTTTTTGTAAGATTGCTCCGCACATAATCTTAATCGGCCTTGCCAATAACATAAGTTGTCGTATGGTACTACAATGGCAAGGCTGGGTTAAATTCGAGGCGGGCAGTTTTGAAAATACTTGATCCAGCTATTACAAAAATAATGAAACTCTTGTAAGATTATCAAGTCTTATCCGCATGTAAACACTTTAAAGGTAAAGCAATGAGAGTAAACACTGTAACATCACGATCCACACAAAGCGTCCTGGCGACCAACCGTGTGCTTAGAAACACCTATTTTCTATTGTCACTCACACTGTTATTCAGTGCGGCAATGGCAGGTGTTTCAATGATGCTAAATCTACCCCACCCCGGTATGCTGATTACCTTTGTCGGTTATTTTGGTTTGTTGTTTTTAACCACAAAATTCCGCAACAGCGCATTGGGTATCCTTTTTGTTTTCATGCTGACCGGCTTCATGGGCATGACCTTAGGGCCGATTATAAATATGTACCTCAATGCCTTCAGCAATGGCCATGAACTGGTTATGACCGCTTTAGGCGGTACCGGTGTCATCTTCTTAGGCTTGTCCGGCTATGCCCTGACATCGAAAAAAGATTTCAGTTTTATCGGTGGTTTTTTGATGATCGGTATTCTGGTCGCTTTTCTGGCCAGCTTAGGGGCATTATTTTTCAATATCCCGGCCTTGTCGCTGGCTGTTTCTGCCATGTTTATCCTACTGATGTCAGGTATGATTCTGTATGAAACCAGCGCCATTATTCATGGTGGTGAAACCAACTACATTATGGCAACTGTTTCGCTGTATGTTTCAATCTACAACCTGTTCCTGAGCTTATTACAGCTTTTGGGTGTATTTGCCGGTGAAGACTGATCTTTATGGCGTAAGCAAAAATCCGGCTTTATTGGCCGGATTTTTTTTATTGCTCACCAGCCTAATATCAGGCTGTCAAACGCCAAAACAACCCGAGCAAGTTACGGCCGCCTTCTGGCAAGCTATGATCAAGCATGACCTTGATCGAGCAAAGCGCTTTGTACGACAAGCTGACAGCGATACACTTACACCATTAGATCAGGATTTGTCTGGCGCACAAATATCAACGGGCAAAATAATCATCGAAAAACCCCATGCCCGGGTTGAAACCATCCTTCAATATAACGACAAAAAGAAAATTGTCACAACGTATCTGGTGTTTGAAAATCATGCCTGGAAAGTCGATGCCAGCCGAACCTTGCGTAGCTTTTCTGGTGATGTATTTGAGAATCTGTTAAAAAACCTGGACATTCTGGGCGAACAACTCAATCAGCAACTGGAACAAGAAATCATTCCACGGTTTCAACACGAAGCCGAATCTTTAGGTCAGCAACTGCAAAAACAACTTGAACAATTTAATCAAAACCTGAAAAAATTCTTACAGCCCAAACCGACTGAGCCTACACCTCTACCGCCAGATCAGCGCAAGATCTGACAACGCCTCACTCACACTGTTGTTTGGAGTGCGTTATTCGCTCAGTCTCCCCAAATAGTCCGTTATCCGACCGTGGGCATTTTTTATGTCTTTCCAATGCGCTAAATCTATTTCAATACAGACAACACCCGCTGTCGGAATCATCACATCTTCCTCGGTCAGCTCATAAACCAGTTCCTCTAAATCAGGATTATGACCCACGAGCATAACGGATGTTATTTCATCATCAAGCGCTTTTATTGTTTTCAGGTAGGCTTTACAGCCTGATAAATACAAATCTCGCTTAAGGACAAGATCGCCCGGATACACCATCGCGGTAATTGCTCTTTTTGCCGTCTTTTTAGCCCGTTTAGCCGCCGAACTTATCACAAGGTCAGGAATAAGCCCCTTTTTCTTTAATGATGTCCCGATCAATAATGCATCAGTCTTTCCTTTCGATGACAATGGCCGTTTAAAATCATTCTGATACGCAAGCCCCCTTTTAGCTTTCGCATGTCTTGCAATAATGAGTGTTCTTAGCATTTTAACCCCGTTCAGCCCCAACGCTGATCAATTCAATTATTTTTCGCCATTTTGCGATAATGCATCAATCACAGAGCAGCGATTATCTGCTTTAGCCCGACCGCAACCACTCACCATATCTTGCAACGCACCATGCAACGCTGTCAGGCTATTGATTTGTGCCTCAATCTGCTGCAACTTCTGCTCCGCAAGCTGCCTGACATCATCACAATGCCCACTATCCAAAAACAGCAATTCATTGATTTCTTTCAAGGTAAAACCTAGTTGCTGCGCCCGTTTAATAAAGTGTAAGCGCTGAACTGTTTGCTCTGAATAATGCCGATAGCCTTGCAGCGGTTTTACGGGCTCTTCGATCAGCCCTTTACGCTGATAATAGCGAATCGTTTCCAACGTAACGCCCGCCGCTTTAGCTAATTTGCCAATGGTATACGCCATATCATAAATACCTAAAAAACACTTGACTCTGTTCTATAGACCAGAGTTTACACTATATTTAAAATGAATAGGAGGAAAATGCTATGCCATCAAAACCACACGAAAAATCGGAAAATACCCGGGATAAATCCACCACCTGGCTGAGTGTCGGCGCCGTTCTTGCAGCCATCGGCGCATCGGCCTGCTGCGTCGGCCCGTTGTTACTGATGTCGTTAGGGATTGGAGGCGCCTGGATGAGCACCCTGACCTCGATGGAAAACATCCGGCCTTTTTTCTTTTTCTTGACCTTATTATTTATCTGGATGGGCTTTAACAAACTGTATCTTGATGAAGAGAGCTGTCAAGATGGCGCATCTTGCACATTGCCTGATATTCAGCGGCGCCAGCGTATTTTATTCTGGATTGGATCAATCGCTATTCTTTCACTGCTGGCTTTTCCCTGGTATGCCCCCTATTTCTTATAAGGAGTCACACACGATGTTTACAAAAAACACCCTTTTAATCTCAACCCTGTTAATCAGTTCAGCCCTGTTCACCAACGCCATAAGCGCCACCAGTCAAGTCACACAACAACTGAAAAGCGTCACGCTGGATGTTCAAAACATGACCTGCGCCATGTGTAAAATCACTATTCGCAAAGCGCTTGAAAAAGTCGCCGGTGTTAAAAATGCCACGGTCGATTTTAATAAAAAAACGGTCACGATTCAGTTTGAGCCCAAACGCACAAGCGTTCAAGAACTTATCAAGGCCACCACAAACGTGGGCTACCCGGCTTCCGTTCATACCAATAAAACACACTAAAAATGATACAGAAAACACTTAAAATCACCGGCATGACATGTTCAAGCTGTGCCAGCAGTATTGAAAAGGATTTGAATGCGCTCGCTGGCGTCAATATTAAGGTCAGTTACGATAATGGCCGCGCTGAACTCAATTTTCCGGCTTCAGACTATAGCCTCAAACAACTGATCGACATGATTCAGACACATGGCTATCAGGTTGAGGTGTTAGATGATACCGCAACACAATCAACCTCAAAAAACACATCCTGCTGCAACAGCAACAATGCTCAACAAAAAGCGCAACATATCGCCATCATCGGCACCGGCTCTGCCGCCTTTGCCTGTGCATTAAAAGCCGTTGAAAATGGCGCTGAAGTCACGTTGATTGAGAAAAAACCAATTATTGGTGGCACCTGTGTCAATATTGGCTGTGTTCCCTCCAAAATCATGATTCGAGCAGCGCATATTGCCCACCTGCAAAAAAACCACCCTTTCCCAGGCATCAAAAAACAAAAGCCTGTCATTAACCGTAAACTGTTATTACAACAGCAACAAGAGCGTGTTGATGAACTTCGTGCCGCAAAATATGAAAATATTCTGCAAAACAACCCGAATATCCGGCTAAAACAAGGCGAAGCCCGGTTTAAAGATGTACATACTCTGATTATCGAAAACGATGCCGGCCATGAGGAAATCACTGCTAATAAGATCCTGATTGCGACCGGCTCGGCCCCACATATTCCAAACATACCAGGCTTAGCCGAAACCCCTTACTGGACATCAACTGAAGCATTAGAATCACCCGAGATTCCAGAAACATTAGCCGTATTAGGTTCATCCATCGTAGCACTAGAACTTGCCCAAGCCTATCAAAGACTCGGCAGCCAGGTCATTGTGTTGGCCCGTCACACACTGATGTACCGCGAAGACCCTGAAATTGGCCAAGCACTAGAACAAGCCTTTAAACAAGAAGGCATGATTATTCTAAACCACACACAAACGGAATCCGTTCATTACCACAAGCATTTTATCCGCGGCGCCAAATTCGCCATCAAGACATCACACGGCGAGATACACAGTGACCGATTATTAGTAGCGACAGGACGAACGCCTAATACGGCAAATTTGAACCTACAACAAATCGGCGTCAAAACGGCCCAAAATGGCGCAATTTTGGTCAATAGCCGACTGCAAACTAATATCGCAGATATTTACGCTGCCGGCGATTGCTCAAACCTGCCACAATTTGTCTATGTCGCCGCTGCCGCCGGCACCCGTGCCGGTATCAATATGACAGGTGGCCATGCTGAAATCGACTTATCTACCATGCCTACCGTCATGTTCACCGACCCACAGATGGCTACGGCAGGACTCACCGAAGCCGAGGCCCAATACCAACGAATCGAAACCGAAAGCCGTGTCTTAACCTTAGATAACGTGCCCCGCGCCCTGGCTAATTTTGATAGTCGAGGCTTTATCAAACTGGTTATCAATAAACACACCCGACAATTGATCGGCACTCAAATTGTCGCTGCAGAGGCAGGAGAAATGATCCAGACAGCCGTTTTAGCGATACACAACAACATGACCGTCGAAGACCTAGCCGCTAAATTATTCCCTTATCTCACCATGGTAGAAGGCATAAAATTATGCGCTCAAACCTTCAACAAAAATGTCAAAGAACTGTCGTGTTGTGCGGGATAGAGAGATATAGTGCAGCCTCACTGAAGTCTTCTTCCTTTGTCATTTCGAAATAGACTGATTCTTATCCTCAGACCTCCTCGAGAATTCTTTTAGAATTTCATTTTATCGAAGGGAAATCTATCTTGATAAAAGAGGCATTAAATCTTTGATAGTGTCATTATTCTTACATGACGAGCACTATTCAGGTGTAGTCAGTTAAATCTAGGTCGTGTTTGCCGGTGAGAGGGACAAAGCTGACACTCAGAATGGTTTGAGTTTTGAGCTCTCCATCGTCTGTTTTTTCGATCACTTTCAATTCCTGATAGCCATACGGCAAACCAACCGGAATCACCAGTCTGCCACTGTTTTTCAATTGTTCGATCAATGCCGGAGGAATATAAGGTGCCGCCGCCGTCACGATAACGCCATCATAAGGCGCATGCTCTGGCCAACCGAAATAACCATCACCTGTACGAATCTCAACATTATCATAACCCAGTTTACTAAGCCGGCTGCGCGCCTTTTCAGCCAGGCTTTCGATGATTTCAATACTATAAACTTTTTGTACTAGCTGTGACAAAACGGCGGCCTGATAACCGGATCCGGTTCCAATTTCCAATATACGATCAGTCGGTCGGGTCTTCAGTAGATCAGTCATCAGAGCGACAATATAAGGCTGAGAAATAGTTTGCCCCGCACCGATAGGAATCGGACCATTCTCATATGCAAGATAAGTCAGGTCTTCAGGAACAAATGCATGCCTTGGAACCTGTCTCATTGCCGCGATGACTCGGGGATCTAAAGCCTCTTTACCGGTAAGGTGACGCGTCAATCTGGCCTCCTGTTCAATATCTTTAATCATGCGCTGCAATGCATTCATATGCTATTCTCCATTGTTACCAACCTAAATAAACTGAAGCCTTAAATAGTTCACCGGTATCTTCGACACATTTTAACTTGAATTCCCTCATAATTACTGGTATTTAACCATTCATTGCTTTATTGATGCCTACAAGAAAATTGCCAGTTAATATGAGAGCGTGGTTTCAATTATTCAAAAAGAGGCGAAACAATGAAAGCAATGGTTTTGAAAAAGATATGCAGTCTTCAAGAAAACTCAAACCCGCTGGAACTGACAGAGATTGATATTCCGGTTCCTGCTGCAGATGAAATTTTATTGAAAGTCTCAGCCTGCGGCGTCTGCCATACCGAGTTAGATGAAATCGAGGGGCGAACACCGCCACCACATTTACCGATAATTCCAGGACACCAGGTGATTGGCTGGGTTGAAGCAATTGGCCATAATGTACGTTCTTTTAAAACAGGTGACCGGGTTGGCGTTGCTTGGATTTATTTGGCGTGCGGAAGCTGTAAATTCTGTCTGTCCGGTCATGAAAATCTATGTTCTTCATTTCAAGCAACTGGGCGTGATGCAAATGGTGGCTACGCACAATTTATGGTTGTTGCCGCAGACTTTGCTTATCCTATTCCTGAGTTTTTCTCCGATGAAGAAGCGGCGCCCTTATTGTGTGCTGGCGCTATTGGTTATCGGTCCTTACATTTAACCGGCTTGCAGGATGGGCAGCGTCTTGGTCTGACGGGCTTTGGCGCATCAGGACATATCGTTTTAAAAATGGCCAAATATCTCTACCCGAACTCTGAAATTTATGTTTTTGCCCGTAATCAAAAAGAACGCGCATTTGCTCTGGAGCTGGGTGCTGTCTGGAGTGGCGAAACGACAGAGCGGGCACCGAACAAGCTGGAGTGTATTATTGACACCACGCCCGTATGGCCACCCATTATTGGGGCATTAGCTAATCTGGAGCCCGGTGGCCGATTGGTAATCAATGCCATTCGCAAGGAAGGCAGCAAAAACAGCTTGCTGGAACTGGATTATCCGCTGCATCTTTGGCAAGAGAAAGAAATTAAGAGTGTCGCAAACATTACCCGAAGTGACGTCAGCGAATTTCTGGCGCTTGCCACTGAAATGAAACTTAAACCCGAAATTCAAATATTCTCACTGGAACAGGCTAATACCGCATTGCTGGAATTAAAGACCGGAAAAATCCGCGGCGCCAAGGTCTTAAAAATAGATTAAAAATAAACCTGAAGCGCCGATCAACATCGCTGACACAGAAAGTTGAACTATCGATATTGGACTAAAACTGTTGGTGTGCTGAAAGATAGTTCAACAAAATTATCGGCTGCCCTGTTTAATCATTTCTTCCACTGTTGCATAGACACATTCACTCAACGCCTTTACATCGTAACCGCCTTCAAGAAAAAATAGTGTCGGCAGCGCATCGGCGGCATCTAATATCGCCCGAACAATAGCGCGTACACCTTCGGATGTCACCTCCAGCTGAGCTAAAGGATCGGCTTCATGGAGGTCGTAACCGGCGGAGACAAGAATAATATCGGGGCCAAAATCAGCCAGAATATGAGGTAGATTTTCGCTGTACACAGGAATCAATTCAGCATCACCACTGCCGGGTGGAAAGGGAAAATTGAATATTGTCCCCTTACCTTCACAGCGGCCACATTCATCCGACGAGCCCATTCCCGGGTAGGCAGGATACTGATGCGTCGAAAGGTAAAGCACCGAACCATCATCATAAAAAATATCCTGCGTACCATTGCCATGATGCACATCGAAATCAATGATGGCTACTTTTTCATAGCCAATCGATTGAGCATAACGGGCGGCAACGGCGATATTGTTGAAAAGGCAGAAACCCATTGACTGATTTCGTGTCGCATGATGCCCAGGCGGCCGAATGGCACAGAAAGCACGGCCAACCTGCCCTGCTTTTAACGCATCTAAACCTACAATTCCAGCCCCTGTCGCTATCAATGCCGCATCCCATGAACGGCGTACGCAAATGGTATCGGCATCTAGCGGTCGTTCCATGTCACAAGCAAAACGGACTGTTTCAATATGTTTGGGCGTATGGACTTGCAGCAGCAGCTTTTCCGGGACACAACTCGGTGGCAACAGCACCAGCTGGGATTTGAGGCTTGTCAGCGTTTGTTCAATCGCTCGTAGTCGTTCTGCTTTCTCTGGATGCCAAGGCCCAGTATCATGCTCAAGACAAACAGGATCGTAAAGATAGGCGACATTTTTTTTCATATCGATTGTTTTGATAAATCAATAATGACCGCTTTGCTCGTCATTCGGTGTTCAATAATCCACCCCGCTAAATCGAACCATTCAACGCCGCTATCGAGAATAGCGGCATCAGCGGTAACGACGACATTGGTGCAGGCCTTAAGGCGCGCATCAACTTTATCAGCGGTTTCCGCATGCATGGGAGCTTGCAAGCGTTGAGCCATTTCGTTGATCAATGTGGTAACACATCCACTGTTGGAAACCGGGCGATCAAAATACCATGTGGCCATTTCCACGCCAAGCGTCTTGATGGCCTTAGCTGCTAATGTTACCGCTTCTTCGGTTTCTATACGAAAAGTGTAATTACCATGAACATTGGCGATGTCACGATAGCAGCCGTCGATGGCATGAATCAGTATGCCGCCGCCTAACGCAGTTTCAAGCGTGATGAGTACATTAAAGCCATCAATGCAGAGTTTGCGCCCCTGTAGATCTTCAGGCCTTATGGGCGACCTGCGCGACTCGCACTCCCAAGCGGCGTGGATAAGAGCAAGGCGCTCGCGCGCCATTAGTTGATAGTGGTTTCCAACCAGTTCCGCGGCGGCTTTTTGCGCATAACCGCGACGCAGTAAATAAGTCAGATCATTTACCGCTTGGCGAAGTTTTTCGAGGCGTCCAGCTTCGAAAAATATTTTATCTTCAGGAGCCAAACCGCGATGTTTAAGCACTAGTCATCCCTCGCTCTATTGCGACTAAGAGAAAATCCGTATTTTTTTGCTAAAATTGCAGAACAGTCAAAACCTATTTTCTCGCAAACAATTAGTCACTGATGTTACGCAATCTGCATACTTTTGATACGCTATAGCAATACTCTGGCAAGCGTATATAAATCAGCTATTTGCACGCACAACACAATATAAATCATTGATTTTATAACAAAAAATTGTATTCCGGGTAGATCGGTAGCGAACCCATCATTTAGATTGCTCATTTCGATGGGGTTCGCTATCGCCTCTCAGCAACGGTTTTTTGCGCTGCAACCATATAGTGGCACCCATCCTAAAACCACTATTTATTGAATAATCGTAACTACTCACCCCCCTCTAAAAAGCAGGTGTAGGTTGTTGATTTATCAGGCTTGCATAACAGGGATGTTATGCAGAACTACATGGATGTATTCACGTGTCCTGATAAATCAATGACCTACTCCGGCTAAAACACAACCGGGTGAGCAGTTACGAATAATCAAAACTTACAAAAGCATATGAGCTGTTCCACGTAACATCAGTTAGTTATACAAAAGCTGCAATGCATAAAAAACGGTTTGCAATCGAACTTGATGGCGGTTGCCGCTGAATAGTTGATGTTTTGTGCGTGTTTTATTTTTTGTGGCCAATCCAAAAAAGACCGTACCGACGGGTTTTTCTTCTGAACCGCCGCTTGGGCCGGCTATACCTGTGACCGATACGGCCATATCGGCCTGACTCTGTTCAAGACAACCTGTCGCCATTTCCAGAGCAGTCTCAAAGCTGACGGCACCAAATTGGGCCAAAGTTGTCTGCCGGACGCCTAGCATATCCATTTTGGCGGCGTTGCTGTAGGTCACAAAGCCGCGATCAAACCATTGCGAACTGCCGGCAATGTCGGTGATGGCGCTGGCAATGCCACCGCCGGTACAGGATTCGGCGGTAGCAAGCACGATACGGCGAGCCAGGCATTTTTCGCCGAGTTGCCGCGCCAGTTGTTCAATGTGTTGTCGTGTTACGGCACTCTCATTCATCAATTTTTTTGGCAAGTTTAGCCGCGTAGCCGGTATAGTCTCGTGGCGTCAATTTGAGTAATACGGCTTTGGCAGCATCGGGAATATCCAGTTTTTCGATGAATGCTTTCATGCCTTCAGCGGTAATGCGCTGGCCGCGGGTCAGCTCTTTAAGTTTTTCATACGGTTTTTCGATGCCATAACGACGCATCACGGTTTGTACCGGCTCGGCTAACACTTCCCAGTTGTCGTTTAAATCCTGTTCAATCACATCAGGATTAATCTGTAGTTTGGAAATGCCTTTCAGGGTCGATTGAATGGCGATACTCGTGTGCGCTATGCCCACACCGATATTACGCAACACCGTGGAGTCGGTTAAATCACGTTGCCAACGTGAGACCGGTAGTTTTTCGCTTAGAAAACCAAACAGGGCATTGGCCAGCCCTAAATTACCTTCTGAATTTTCAAAATCAATCGGGTTGACCTTATGCGGCATGGTGGATGAACCGACTTCACCTGCAATAGTTTTTTGTTTGAAATAGCCGAGCGAGATATACCCCCAGATGTCGCGGTCAAAATCCAGCAAGATGGTGTTGAAGCGGGACAAAGCATGAAAATATTCAGCGATATAATCATGCGGTTCGATTTGAATAGTATAGGGATTCCAATCCAGGCCCAGCGAACGAACAAAGCGCTCGGCGAACTCGGCCCAGTCAATTTCAGGGAAAGCCACAGCATGTGCATTGTAATTACCGACCGCGCCATTGATTTTGCCTAACAGTTCAACCTGTTCAAATTGGCGTTTTTGCCGCACCAAACGTGCGACGAAATTAGCAAACTCCTTGCCGGTTGTGGTCGGGCTGGCCGTTTGTCCATGCGTGCGCGACATCATCGGTTGCTCAGCAGTCTCCAGTGCAACCTGTTTGATCGCCTGAACACACTCATCCATCTGCTTTAACAAAACTGCACGCCCTTGCTTTAGCATCAAGGCATAGGACAGATTGTTAATATCCTCTGATGTGCAGGCAAAATGGATAAATTCCGCGATGTTTTCCAGCTCTTTATTTCCGGTAATTTTTTCTTTCAGAAAATATTCAACGGCCTTGACATCATGATTGGTCGTCTTTTCGATTTCCTTGACCCGCGCTGCATCCTGTTCGCTGAAATGCTGAACAATATCATTGAGTGCGGCAGTGGCATCAGCCGATAAAAACGGTACTTCGATCAACAGCGGGTGATCGGCCAGAGCTTGTAGCCAGCGGACTTCTACTTCAACGCGATAGCGTATCAGGCCAAATTCACTAAAAATGGGCCTGAAAGCATCAACTTTATTGGCATAGCGGCCGTCGATGGGTGAAATTGCAGTAAGCGAGTGGGTCATATCCTATCCTGTCTAAAAAAAATAAATATCAATTGTAACGGCATTCGATAATACCGCCCCCTAGACAAACCTCGTTCTGGTAAAAAACCACAGATTGGCCGGGCGTTATTGCTCTTTGCGGCCGGTCAAAAACCACTTTGACTCGGTCTTCGTCAATCGGTTCGACATGACAGGCTTGATCCGCCTGACGGTAACGTGTTTTGGCCGCGCATTTTATCGGTTCTGTCAAAGGTCTGTCATTACACCAGTCCAGTTTGATCGCCTCTAGCGTGGAGTGCATCATCATCGGATGTTCATGCCCTTGCCCTACGATTAAAACATTATTATCCAAATCTTTTTCCAATACATACCAAGGCTCGTCCGGCGCATTCTTAACGCCGCCAATCCCCAAGCCCTGCCGTTGTCCCAGGGTGTAATACATCAAGCCCTGATGACGTCCTATGACCTGCCCTGTATCGGTTTTTATATCACCGGGTTGGGTTGGCAGATAACGTTGTAAAAATTCTTTGAATTTACGTTCACCGATAAAACAAATACCGGTGCTGTCTTTTTTGCGTGCATTGGCAAAACCGGCTTTATCAGCCAGTCTCCGAATTTCGGTTTTATGCAAGTGGCCAATGGGAAACCAGGATTTGGACAACGCTTTCTGGCCTAGAGCGTACAAAAAATAACTTTGTTCTTTGCCAGGGTCTAAGCCCTTCAATAATTGGAATTCCCCATCGACTTCACGTACACGCGCATAATGCCCGGTTGCAATATATTCGGCATTCAGGTCTTCCAACGCATAGTCCAGAAAGGCTTTGAATTTAACGTGTTTGTTACACAAAATATCCGGATTCGGGGTTCGGCCATGTTTGAATTCCGATAAAAAGACTTCAAACACCTCATCCCAGTATTCTGCGGCGAAATTGACCGTTTTCAGCGGGATGCCCAAACGATCGCAAACCTGCTGTGCATCGGCTAGGTCTTCCATCGCCGTACAATACTCGGTGCCGTCATCTTCTTCCCAGTTTTTCATGAACAGTCCTGTCACTTGATGACCCTGTTCCAATAATTGCAAAGCTGTGACGGACGAATCGACGCCACCCGACATGCCGACAATAATATGTTTACTCATGTTAAATCGATAAATGATTTCAGCATTGATAAAGGATAACGCTCGCCATTCAGATATTCATCAATGCTTTCTAACACTAAAGGGCTACGTAAATTATTTTTTTGCGCAATCTCGTCACGACTCAGCCAGTGTGCAGCCAAAATACCATCATCCAGCGCTTGATTGGCATCATGGGAATGAACATATCCTGCAAAACAAAACCGCAAGAAAGTAGGCTCTGTACTTGAGCGCCGCCATAACTGCGTACTGATTAAATAATCTGGCTCAAAGCGCCAAGCGGTTTCTTCTTTGACTTCGCGCTTGACTGCATCGAGCAAGTCTTCATTGTTTTCCAGATGTCCTGCAGGCTGATTAAAAGCCAAGCCCCTTGAGGTTTGTTCTTCAACCAGGAGAAAACGCTGATTTTGTTCAATCACGGCAGCAACCGTGACATGAGGCTTCCAAACCACAACTGACTCCACTTTTTAGCGAACGATTTGAATTTAAAACAGTCATATTCTGTGCCTGCCGCGTATTTCAAAAAACAAGCTGGAATGACACACTAAACAACAACTATTTTACAAGAATTGTCATTTTTGTGTTTGTAAAGATTGAAATTTTCATCTGAAAGCACTATTTTAAGACTTAGGTAATAATAATCAGACGATATAAAACGATGTCCGACACGAATCCTTTACATGATAACGATAGTGGTCTGCTTGTACAGGAGGCAAAACCAGAACTAAAAAAACCACCTCTGTATAAGGTCATCCTGTTAAACGATGATTTTACGCCAATGGACTTTGTGGTTGAAATCCTGACTGATTTTTTCCACATGTCCGAAGAAAAAGCCACCCAGGTCATGTTACAAGTTCATACACAAGGTGTTGGCGTTTGTGGTACCTATAGCAAAGATGTGGCAGAAACCAAAGTCCATATCGTTAACGAATATTCGCGCGAACATCATCATCCTTTGATGTGCGCAATGGAAGAGGCTTAAATTATGTTAAGTAAAGAGTTGGAAGTCACCCTGAATACGGCTTTCACGACAGCACACCAAAAACGACACGAATTTATAACCGTTGAACATTTACTCCTGGCCTTGCTGGATAATGAAACGGTTGAACCTATTCTCAAGGCCTGCGCATGCGATATTAAAACCTTGCGTGCTGAACTCAATCAGTTTATCGATGAAACCGCCTCTTTAATTCCTGAAGGCGTCCATCGGGAAACTCAGCCCACATTGGGCTTTCAACGTGTTTTGCAACGCGCCGTATTTCATGTTCAGGCTTCTGAGAAAAAAGAAGTTACCGGCGCAAATCTATTTGTCGCCCTGTTCAGTGAACAAGATTCCCATGCTGTGTATTTATTGGGCAAACAAAACATCACCCGACTGGATGTGGTCAATTATCTGGCGCATGGTATCGCTAAAAGCGACGATAACAACGAAGACTTTGTTGACCATCATGCCGAACCAGAAACAGCGCCACAACCGATTCAGGAAACCCCATTAGAAAAATATGCCACTAACTTGAATGAAGAAGCGTTGGCTGGCAAAATCGACCCGCTAATTGGTCGTGAAGAGGAAATCGAGCGCACCATACAGATTTTATGTCGGCGCCGCAAAAATAACCCATTACTGGTGGGCGAATCGGGCGTTGGTAAAACTGCGATTGCCGAAGGCTTGGCCAAGCGCATCGTCGAGGAGGATGTTCCCGACATTTTGTTGGATAATGTCATCTATTCCTTGGACTTAGGCGCATTGGTCGCGGGTACAAAATACCGCGGCGATTTCGAAAAACGCCTTAAAGCGCTGGTTAATCAACTCAAAAAAGAACCTCATTCGATTCTGTTTATTGACGAAATTCACACCATTATCGGTGCCGGCTCAACCTCCGGTGGCGTAATGGATGCGTCAAACCTGATTAAACCAGTTCTCGCCTCCGGCCAGCTGCGCTGCATTGGTTCGACAACGTATCAGGAATACCGCGGCATTTTTGAAAAAGATCATGCCTTGGCCCGCCGCTTTCAAAAAATTGATGTACTGGAGCCCTCGGTTGAAGACACCATTAAAATTCTGCAGGGCTTAAAATCGCGTTTTGAAGAACATCATGATTTAAGCTACACCGCGGAAGCTTTAAAACAGGCTGCGGAATTATCTTCGCGCTTCATCACAGATCGTCACTTACCCGACAAAGCCATCGATATTATCGATGAGGCAGGAGCGCGGCAACGCTTGTTTAAACAGGAAAAGCGTAAAAAAGTGATCGACAGTCGTGATATTGAGGAAGTTATCGCCAAAGTTGCCCGAGTTCCCGTACAAACGGTATCGTCCAACGAAATCGATAAATTGCAGAATCTTGAGAATAATCTCAAAATGCTGGTTTTTGGCCAGGATCAAGCCATATCCGAATTGGCTAATGCGGTAAAACTATCCCGCTCAGGCTTACGCGACACCAGCAAGACCATTGGCTCGTTCCTGTTTGCAGGACCAACAGGTGTAGGTAAAACTGAAGTCACCCGCCAATTAGCCAAAGTCCTAGGCATTGAACTGATTCGCTTTGATATGTCAGAGTACATGGAGCGGCATACCGTTTCCCGCTTGATCGGCGCACCTCCAGGCTATGTCGGTTTTGATCAGGGAGGCCTTTTGACAGAGGCCGTAACCAAACATCCGCATGCCGTGTTATTGCTAGATGAGCTGGAAAAAGCGCATCCTGATGTATTTAATCTTCTGTTACAAATTATGGATCACGGCACCTTAACCGACAACAACGGTCGGAAAGCCGATTTCCGTAATATTATTCTAGTCATGACAACCAATGCCGGCGCCGAAGAAGGCAGTCGTGCATCTATCGGCTTTACCCAACAGGATCATTCGACCGATAGCATGAAGGTGATTGAAAAAAGCTTTTCACCCGAATTTCGTAATCGGCTCGATGCCATCGTTCAATTCAAGCCGTTAGATATTTCAATCGTCGGTCAGGTTGTCGACAAATTTATTTTTGAACTGGAAGCCGTATTGGCCGAAAAGAATGTCACCTTAAGCCTGGATCAAGACGCCAGATTATGGCTGGCCGAACATGGCTGCGACCCTAAAATGGGTGCAAGACCCATGAGTCGCCTGATTCAGGAAAAAATCAAAAAGCCATTAGCCAATGAACTACTGTTCGGAAAACTGGCCAAAGGCGGGCACGTCCAGGTTACCGTTAACAATGATGATTTGGCCTTTTCAATCGATAACAAAGACCTGATGCCAATAAACTAACGCAGCATCTATTTTTATTTTCGATTGATGATCACTAAAACTTATCTGACAAACAAAGGAAATATTGTAACTTTCCCCGTCAGTGCAAAAATGGTGCCGTGTCAGGCCTTTATCACCGCATGTGCTTTATGCCCAGGGCATTATTAGCGCATGCGGAAGGTAATCCTGCCTTTGGTCAAATCATAAGGCGTCATCTCAACCTTGACCTTGTCCCCCGTTAAAATACGGATATAATGCTTTCGCATTTTACCGGAAATATGTGCGGTAATTACATGTCCGTTTTCCAGTTCCACCCGGAACATCGTGTTAGGAAGCGTATCAATCACTTTCCCTTCCATTTCAATTTGGTCTTCTTTCGCCATTGCTGTACCTCGTTTAAAAATATGTGAATTCTATCATATTCACTTAGCAAGTTGAATATAGGGACATTATACTCTCCACACATGACATTTCTCTGACATTCTCCCTTTTCCCTTACCCTCGATAAACAATGAACCACTGTCAAGCTGCATCCATATACGACGAGGCGTATATTTGCGCCAGACTCTCACTATTTTGCTAAAATTTGCCCTTTTTTCATCTTACAAACATAAATCACGCACTACTCAATGAAACCATCAAAAAACCAACACACCCCGATGATGCAGCAATACCTGCGCATCAAAGCCCAACATCCGGATAATCTGGTGTTCTATCGGATGGGGGATTTCTATGAATTGTTTTTTGATGATGCCAAAAAGGCCGCGCAACTTCTTGATATTACCTTAACCCGTCGCGGCCAGTCTGCGGGTGAACCCATTCCGATGGCCGGTATTCCGTATCATGCTGCCGAAGGCTATATTGCCCGCCTGCTCAAACAGGGCGAATCGGTGGTAATGTGTGAACAAATCGGCGATCCTGCGACCAGCAAAGGCCCTGTCGAGCGTAAAGTCGTCAGGATTATCACGCCGGCGACCGTCACCGACGAGGCATTGCTAGAAGACCGCAAAGACACTCTTTTATTAGCCTTCCATCAACAACAAAACAGCTACGGCCTGGCCTGGCTGAACCTGAGCTGTGGCAAGCTTACCCTGCAAGAAGTCGAGAACGAAACCTTGTTGATGGCTGAAATTCAGCGGCTTGATCCCGCTGAAATATTGTATTCTGAAGAAATTCCGGTACCGGAATTTCTCAAAAAACGCACGGGGCTATGTCAACGTCCGCATTGGCATTTTGATACTGACTCAGCGACTGCGCTGATTCTGAAACAATTTAATGTGCATGATTTAAAAGGCTTTGGTTGTGAAAGCTTAAACATTGCCATCGGTGCAGCCGGTTGCTTGTTGCAATATATCAAAGACACTCAGCAAACCGCCCTGCCCCACATTCAAGGGATTTCTGTTGAACATCATAGCGACTGCATTCTGCTCGATGCCGCCAGCCGCCGCAATCTTGAGCTGGACAATCACCCCAGCGGCAATCTGGAATTTACCCTGCTGGGTGTACTCGATAAAACCAGTACGGCAATGGGCAGCCGTTGTCTACGCCGCTGGCTCAACCGGCCTTTACGCAATCAGGACATTTTAAATCAGCGCTTTAGTTGTGTTGAATCATTATTATCACAACAACACTACCTGGTGATTCAAGATATTCTGCGGCAAACCGGTGATATCGAACGTATTTCTGCGCGTATCGCGTTAAAAACGGCACGCCCACGCGATTTAATCAGCCTGAAAACGACATTGGCTGCACTGCCGGCATTGCAGCAGGCATTATCGAAAATCGATAATCCTCATTTAAAACAACTGGCGCAACAATTGCGCGAGCAGCCTGAATGGGTGGCCGAGCTTGAATCGGCCATCGTTGATAATCCACCGGTTCTGATTCGGGATGGCGGCGTGATTGCACCGGGCTTCCATCCAGAACTCGATGAGCTGCGCAACCTCAGTCAGAATGCCGATCAATTTTTGCTGGAAATGGAACAGCGCGAACGCGAAAGCACCGGCATTACGACCTTAAAAGTCAAATATAATCGGGTGCATGGCTACTATATCGAAATGTCAAAATTGCATTCTGACAAAGCGCCACCGCATTACACCCGCAAACAAACCCTGAAAAATGCCGAACGCTACATCACCGAAGAATTAAAAGCCTTTGAAGATAAGGTGTTGAGCGCGCGTGAGAAAGCATTGGCTTTTGAAAAAAATCTTTATGAGCAATTGTTGGAAAAATTGGCCGAATCGGTTATCGATTTTCAGCGCTGCGCCGATGCACTGTCTGAATTGGATGTCTTGAGTAATTTCGCCGAACGCGCCGAAACTTTAAACTTGTGTCAACCACAATTGACCGATAAGGCTGGCATTGAAATCGAAGCCGGACGTCATCTGGTGGTCGAGCAGGTTTCTGATATTCCCTTTGTCGCCAACGATCTCTCATTTTCCAATCAACGTAAAATGCTAATGATTACCGGCCCGAATATGGGTGGTAAATCCACCTATATGCGGCAGTCGGCCTTAATTGTATTGATGATACACAGTGGCTGCTATGCACCAGCGAAATCCGTGGTGTGCGGGCCAATTGACAAGATATTCACCCGTATCGGTGCGTCCGACGACCTGGCCAGCGGCCGTTCGACATTTATGGTGGAAATGTCGGAAACCGCCAATATTCTACAAAATGCAACCCGCAACAGTCTGGTGTTAATGGATGAAGTCGGCCGTGGCACCAGTACCTTTGATGGCTTGTCGCTAGCCTGGGCCTGTGCCGATTATCTGGTACGAAAAACCAAAGCCTTTACCTTATTCGCTACCCATTATTTTGAATTGACGTTACTGAGTGAGGAGCATTCCGCCATTCATAATGTGCATTTAGATGCTGTTGAGCATGGCGACAAAATTATTTTTTTGCATGCGGTTAAAGATGGCCCGGCTAGTCAAAGCTATGGCTTACAAGTGGCCGCATTAGCAGGTGTCCCACAGGTTGTCATTCATAAAGCGCGTGAAAAACTGCAACAGCTTGAACACCAATCCTATCTGAATCAACAGAGCGACGCCGGCTCACATCAACTGGATTTATTTTCCGGCCAGGAGTTTCACCCGGCAATCGGTCTGTTGCAAGATATCGAGCCAGATAATATAAGCCCGCGCGATGCATTGGATCTCCTGTATCAATTAAAATCACTGGCGAATGAGACCCGCTCTGAATAGTTGATAAGGCTCAGGAAAAGGTATCCCGAGTAATGCTTTGATACCAGTGACGCGCAAATTCAGACTCATGTTGTAATGATGCCGTATCGGTTTTTACCGATACCCCACCGGCGCCTTTCACCTTCTCGATCTGTTGTGCACTATTGAGTTTATACACCATGCTGACTGAAATGGCCTGACTTGGCGATAGTAGACTGAAACAGGTATTCATCCATAATGGTGCCTGCGGTAGCTCATCATTTAATAAGGCGACGACGGCCATAGCACAAGCTTTCGCTTCGGAATTAGCGGCGAAGGCAGATTTCGGAATCCCGGCATAAGTGGCGGCATCGCCAATCACATGAATACCGGGAATACGGGTTGATTCTGCGCTTAAAGGCGTCACAGGACACCAGCCACTGTCATCAGCAAGCCCGGTTAACTGTGCAATTTTTCCAGCTTTTTGGCGCGGAATAATATTTAACACATCGGCCGTGAAGCGGTCACCGAAATCAGTTTCCAGGGTATTTTTAGGCATTAAGGCAACCACCGGGTTATCTGTTATCGACTGCCATTCGATCCGGCCGTTATCTGCACCATAACCATACAATCTACGCCAGCCTTGAATAAACAGGCTCTGTTTGGAGAAGCTGCGTTTCTGATCGAGAATCAGAATCTTGGCTTTAGGCTTATAACGCTGACAATAATAGGCCATCAGACTAGCACGCTCATACGGCCCCGGTGGGCAACGAAAGGGATTCGGCGGCGCCAGCAATACAATAAGTCCATTATCCGGCATCGCTTGCAATTGTCTCCAAAGTAAGCGCGTTTGTGGCCCGGCCTGCCAGGCATGTGGGACACGCTGGGCGATTTCGGCATCATAGCCTGCAATATCATCCCACACAAAATCAATCCCTGGCGCCATAATCAGCCGATCATAGTGCAAACAGTCTCCGCGTTGCAATATCACCGTTTTCTGCGCAGCATCAACAGCGGTGACTCTGTCGATGATCATATTGACCCCATAATTTTGGCTTAATGCACGGTAGTCAAAACGCAAATCCCGAATTGATTTAATGCCGGCCAACACCCAATTACTGGTTGGACAGGTCATATAATACGCATTCGCTTCAACTAAAGTGACTTTAAGATGTGGATTAAGTAAACGCAGAGTTTTGGCCGCTGTCGCCCCGGCAAATCCACCACCAATCACAACGACATGCGCCGAATAAGGTGAGGCGAGGCGTGTAGCACCACAACCTGTCATTGACGCCAAACACGCCGCACCACTCAAATGCAAAAATCTGCGCCGGTCGATCATAAATCTATCCGCTTTGCCAATTGCTCAATCTCGCGATCACTCAAACCTTTAAGCAAACGCCCCATCACCAAAGACGGACGTTTGCCGGTTTTAAAATCACGCAAAACGATTACCCGCTCGGTTTCCGGCAAACCTTTAAATTGGGCCAAACGTGTAGTGCCCCCGCTATGGCATATCTGACAATTCATCTGTATCAAGCGACTATCCACATCCGCCATAACCGGCTTGATCATTACACTCAACACAACATAAATTAGCAGCCGTTTCATCACATCCCGCGTTGCCTTCTGACTTCATACATCATGATACCGGCTGCCACCGACACATTCAGGCTCTCAACTGTACCCTGCATCGGGATTTTCACCCGAAAATCACATTGCCTAGCCGTCAATTGCCGCATCCCTGTCCCTTCAGTGCCCATGATCAAAGCCAAAGGTAGTGTTAAATCTGCTGCAAATACCGATTGTTCTGAGTCTCCCGAGCTACCAAAAATCCAAATCTGTTGCTGCTTCAACCAACGCAGGGTGCGCGCCAGATTCACCACCTGATAGACAGGCACTGTTTCTGCTGCGCCACTGGCCACTTTGCACACCGTCGAGGTAATCCCAACCGAATTATCTTTTGGAATAATAATACCATCGGCTCCCACGGCATCAGCGGTACGCAGACAGGCGCCGAGATTGTGAGGGTCCTGCACCTGATCCAGCACCAAAAAAAAGGCTGGCGTATCCAGGCTTTGCACAGCCGATTTTAAATCGGCTTCAGTGCGTACGCCAGGTAATTGAATGTCAAGAATGATGCCTTGGTGATTTTTTCCTTCCGCCAAACCATCCAGTTTTTTGCGATCGGCTTTAACCACCGGAATCTGATATTTATTCAATGCCTCTAGCAACGGCATCAAGCGCTTATCCTGGCGTTGATGATCCACCCAGGCGCGTTTGATTTTATCGGCCGAATAATCTAAGGCTGCTTGTGCAGCATGAATACCAAAAACTTTTGCCTGACTCATTTAGCGCCTTTTCTTCCTGGAGTGTTTTTTCTTATCGACGGTTTTCGTATTTTTCTGTGATTTTTTCGCTTTTGAGGCTTTTTTAGCCAGATGTTTAGCTCTCTTTTCAGGCTTGGTTTGCGCCTTGCTACGCCGCTTTTTGGCAACGCCAACCAATTCAAAATCAATTTTCTTCTCGTCCAGGCTGACCTGTACAACCTTGACGTTTACCACATCGCCTAACCGGAAGCGAATACCGGTACGTTCACCGAGCAATTGATGATTCGGTGCATCAAAATGGAAATAATCCTGCGGTAAGCTTGAAATATGAACCAGACCTTCGACAAAAATATCTTTTAGTTCGACAAAAAAACCAAATCCGGTCACTGCGGTAATCAAGCCGGTAAACACCTCACCGACTTTATCTTGCATATATTCACATTTCAACCAACTCTCGACATCGCGGGTTGCTTCGTCCGCCCGCCGCTCATTCGCCGAGCAATGTTCACCCAATACCGCCATATCAGGAAAACCATAGAAAAAAGTCTCCGGTTTTTTGCCCTGCAAACAATGCCGGATACCTCTATGCACCAATAAATCCGGATAACGCCGAATCGGTGAGGTAAAATGTGTATAAGTATCCAGAGCCAACCCAAAATGGCCTTTATTTTCAGGGCTATACACCGCTTGCGACATGGTACGCAATAATACGGTCTGAATCAGGTGCGCATCATCCCGCCCCTTTACTGACTCAAGCAACTGCATAAAGTCCAGAGGGCTTGGTTTATCACCTCCCCCTAGATGCAACCCCAAGCCGCCTAAAAATTCGCGTAATGCCTGTATTTTTTCCTGTGTCGGCGGCTCATGAACCCGCAACAAGCGAGGAATTTTCTTCCGGTTTAAATAACGTGCTGCCGTAGTATTGGCCGTGATCATACACTCTTCAATCAGCTTATGCGCATCATTGCGTTCAACCGGCACAATTTTTTCAATTTTCCGATCCTGGCCAAAAATAATCCGTGTTTCCTGAGTGTCAAAGTCCATTGCCCCACGCCGTTCCCGCTGTGTACGCAAGACCTTATACAAAGCATAGAGCTGTTCTAAATGCGGCATTAACGCGGCATGTTTTTTCTGTAATCGCTTATTTCCCGTGACCAGCATTTTAGCGACTTCATCATAGGTCAACCGCGCATGCGATTGCATCACCGCATCATAAAACCGTGATCGAATGACGCGTCCTTCTTCATTGATCTGCATTTCACAAACCATACACAAACGGTCAACATGCGGATTTAAGGAGCATAAGCCATTAGACAGAATTTCCGGCAGCATGGGAATAACCTGCTCTGGAAAATAAACCGAGGTACTGCGTTTTTTGGCTTCCTCATCCAGTGCCGTATTGATGTTCACATAATGCGATACATCAGCAATCGCCACCAATAACTTCCAGCCTTTAGGGGTTTTCTGACAATAAACGGCATCATCAAAATCACGTGCATCTTCACCATCAATCGTCACTAAGGGTAAATGACGTATATCTGTCCGCCCCTGTTTGTCAGCTTCAGCGACCTCAGGCGACAATTTTGCTATTTCATTTTCGACCGCTTCCGGCCACACATGCGGTAATTCATAATTATGAATCGCCACATCAATTTCCATACCCGGCGCCATATGCTCGCCCAGTATTTCGACAATCTTGCCAACAGCTTGACTACGCTGGGTTGGATATTCAACAATCTCAACAACGACAATCTGGCCTTTTTTAGCACCATTTAAAGCATCAGGCGGAATCAAAACATCTTGTGTCATGCGTTTGTTTTCCGAGACAACAAACATTACCCCGTGCTCACTAAACAAACGCCCGACAATCTGCCGGGTTCCGCGCTCCAAAATATCAACCAGACCACCCTCACGGCGTCCGCGACGGTCAACCCCTTGAATTCGAGCCACGACACGATCATTATGCATTAAAGATCGCATTTCCCGAGGCGACATAAATAAATCATCAGAGCCATCATCCGGCTTTAAAAAACCGAAGCCATCTGGATGCGCAATGATACGGCCTGTAATTAAATCTCGGTTATTGACCAGGCAATATTTTTGGCGTCGATTGAACACCAGTTGTCCATCGCGCTCCATGGCTCGCAAACGCCGACGTAAGGCTTCCCGTTCCTCATCGCTTTCAAGCCCAAGTTTCTGTGCAATCTGATCCCGCCGCAAAGGCCTTCCGGCTTCTTGAATCAGCTGCAAAATCAACTCCCGACTGGGAATTGGCTTATCATACTTTTTTGCTTCCCGCTCAAAATACGGGTCTTTATAATTCTTATCAGTTCCCTGATTGTTCTTTTTATCATTCATTGATAGGTTCCAAACTCTTGTTTCTTTTAATATTCTTACACGAATTGGTTAAAATCTGTTCATCAGAAAACAATTTTATCTAAAGTCAAACATCACAAATCGTGTTAATTAATATACCTTATATAGTGATTAATACCTATTAAACAAGCCCACATTGAAAACATCAAATTTAAAAACCGTAAAAAGGCAGCAAACCAACATAAACACATATACAAATAAAAAACATTTGACAGATATATAATGTATCATTAGAATTATTGATTCACTAACTTGATCAATCAAGTCTCTTAGCCGAGGTGGTGAAATTGGTAGACACGCTAGCTTCAGGTGCTAGTGGGGGCAACCCCGTGGAGGTTCAAGTCCTCTCCTCGGCACCATGAACATTATCAAGCTTTTCGTCGACCTCCCCTCGTACAATTTCTATAGACTGTCCCGCTCCAGGAAATATATCCGCTATCGACCTGTGGCTAAACCTGATCATTCTGAGTATTTACAACTTGCATTCACGAACGAATAATGAGAAGTAACTATTGATTTTTTGACCTGTCCACCTCCTCGGATAACAAAAAAGCCCTTGCCAATCTAACTGAACAAGGGCTTACAGCAGTCAAATAAAGCGGTTATTTTTAAATGACGTTCACATTATTTGTTTTGATTGTATTGCCTTTATGATTTCCGCTCAGTACTACTTTTTTGACTTTCAGTCTGCCCGGTACACCAAGTAGACGCACCTCATCTTCAACCACTCTCTGTTCCAACTTAATGCCATATTTTACATTATTTGTAGCACTGACTTTCTTCAACCAGGCATTGATGACACCTTCGCCTAATTCAGTCAATTGAATACCATCATCACCATTATCATCAGCAATCACTTTTGCCATACGCACCAAAATATCACCCTCTCCTTCTTCATCGATTTTGATAGCTTCATCAAAATTCGTCATCGCCGTAACTTGCCTTAATACCGCATACACATCGCCTTCGCCACTTTCATCAAAATCAAGACCTTCATCCTGATTTGACTTTACTTCAATATCAAAAAACATGACTTCCACATCACCCGCACCGGCCTCATCAATATCAAACCCATCATCCAAATCTTTTGGATTAAAAAACCCATTTTCATTCAATGTGCCATGCCTCATATTAACCACAACATCGCCCGGCCCCGCTTCGTCCAGCTCAATTCCATCACCACCATTCATATCAATGTGTGTATCGGTGATTTCAGCATAAATTCCACCCAAGCCACGCTCATCAACCCGAACACCATCAAAATCAATCGCACCAGTACCATTTTGAGTGAATGATGAATGTGAAATTTTTAAATTTACGCCAATATCAGAACCCACCAGACCGTTATCAAACGCATCGGCATTGTCATCGACATGCAAACCATATAAAGCCGAATTCGAAATATTGACCCGATCTAGCGTTACTTCAATATCCGTACCGTGTGCATCTAATGGAATATTAATAACTATGCCGCGTGTTGCACTGTTTACTACAGAAAGTGCATGAATGGTAATATTTGAGGCCGTATTAAAAATCAGGCTTGCATCATCAGTAATCGCAACCAAATCCTCACCGAACTCAAAGGAACCTGCATTATGCCCATCGATGACAGCATTATTTCCGAAAACTTCCAATTCTTGTGTCCCAGAATAAATAACCGGTGCATTCAATTCGATATACACGTTATTCTTGAAAATGATCTTTTTGATTCGGTCATCATGATTAGCGCTATCAATCGCGGCACGCAATGACATTTCACTGTCCACCTCGACCACTGGGCTATTTTTCGCGACGGCACCCGTAGTCGCCATGACGGTTACCAATACAGCATTAATAAATAATTGCTTCATCAACCTTTGACCTGATTCTCTAGCAAAGGTCGATTATAAGCACCAAATATGACAGAATGATTACATCCAGAAAATCTATACTTATTACACTATGCTTTCAACAAGGCCCATGTTTTCTGCCCTACAATTCCATCTACTGTCACGTTATGATTTTTTTGAAATAACATTACAGCAAGTTCTGTCGCCGCTCCGAAATCACCATCAATAGCAATGCTATAGCCTTTGCCCACTAAAAACTCTTGTAACTCTCTGACGGATTCACCAAAAGATCCACGTCGTAATACAATCGAGTTTCCGCCTTCATTGATGGCTACTCTTATGCCTTCAATAGTGGCCAGCGCCCTTTTTGCTTTTTGCAGATACTGTCGCCTATCATCCAAACCATTGAGGCCGCCATTAACGAGTTTTGTTACCTTAATTAAGTTATCCCGATCGGCCGCGTCATTTATATTTCGACTTTTCCAGTATTCACAGGCAATCTTTAAAGAAATAACCGGCTGCCCAGCGAGCTGTGGCTTATCTTCTAAAGGCAAATTGAGCATCTGTCCTATTTTCCTGTAATTGGATCGACCTGTCAGTTGAATCAATCCTCGCCCTTTATAGCGTCTACCATCTCCAGGGTGAATATTTCCAAGATCTTCTCGCCCCTCGTACGCAGCGCCCGTGGCAAACTCTTCTGTCGTACAAAACCCAGCACTTTCATGGGTTATCTGCGCCATAAAGTGAGCAATACGTAATCGGGTATTTATTTCGTAGCTGCTAAGGGTAGACGAAAAAACGCCCGATATCTCAGCCACAATTCGCCACTGAGATTCACCTCTACTCCCCGACAAACGTGGTGCGACAGATAAAATAAAATCACCATCTACAGGTATCATGGACTCCACCCTCTTTGCTTAGATTGAACCGGCTATTTAAATTCATCACAACAAAAACTCTTTTACCGATTTAGCCATTACACTAGAATAAGACTCTCTAACGCAAAGCTTAATTCGCAAATTAGTCCTTTTATGTATCCCTGTCAATTTAAAGGCACTATAAAACAGACTTGCAACAATTTAAGACCCCACTCCAAAAAAGATAAAAACTATTCCTGTTTTTTACAATGTGCACACAAACCATGCAACTCTAATTGTTGACTCAACAAAGAAAAACCCGTGTTTTCAATACTGGCTTTAAGCTCATCTAAAAGTTGTTTACATAAACCGACCTCTTCAACTTTATGACATTGATCACAAATCAAAAACTGGGGAATTTGATGCTGATGTTCACAAATAATATGGGAGCAGGCTAAATATTGATTAGTCGTTTCCAGTTTATGTACCAACCCGGCCGCTAATAAAAAATCCAGCATACGATAAACAGACATGGCCGAAAGCGATTCGGCCATCGTTATTTTATAGCGCTCGACAATATCATAGGCCGATAAAGGCTCTTGTTCTTGCAATAAAATCTGCAACACATTACGGCGTTTTTTTGTCAGCCGCAAACCCGATTGCAGACAGTCGTGCTCGACTTTTTTCAATATACGCTCAATCTTGTTGATAGTCGTCATACTTTAAAACGTCACCCTGACACCCATAGCCACACCTCTACCCGGCTCAGGAGCAAATTGCCGTAAATAGGAAACAGAGTGGCGAATATCTTGGTCTAATAGATTATTTGCATTTACGAATAATTTTATTTCAGCATCATCGCCTGCATTCAGTTGATACTGCGCCGCAAGATTTAACAACCAGTAACCCGCCGTTTCCGCTTCGTTTAACCCAGGATGATTCTGCTTTTCCGCACGCGTTATGCGCATATCCGCCATCCAGTCCAGACTGCGCCAGGATAAAGCCATGCCATAACGCAATGGCGGCATACGAGGCACATCACCCCCACCACTAAACCGACCTCGCACATAATCAGCAAACCCTTGCGTATTCAGTGAACCGTTTTTAAAATCAGCCAAGCGTAAATTAATCTGCGCTTCAAAGCCCTGAAATTCGGCATCACGTTGCTGCGTATTGAAAACCGGCAAACAATTCAATGTACAACTCGTTATAAATATCTCGTTATTTAAATCAAAAAACTGCCCACTACTGATTTGAGTGATGTAATCCTGCACCCAATTCTGGTATAAATTGATATCAGCTTGCACCTTTTCGTGATCGATATGTAATCCTAATTCAAGATTATGCGAGGTTTCTTCAATCAAATTGGCATTACCTCGGTCATAGCTCTGTGTCGCTAAATGCGGACCATCGGAAAATAATTCCTGAACACCAGGCGCTCGTTGCGACCGCGTAAATGTCAGCGTCACACTATCTTCTTCAGAAACATTCCAAATAGCCGCGGCCGAAAAGCTAACTGGGGTATGCGATTTTTCGGGCAAATTCTCTGGGCTTATCCATTGTTGTTCTACCCGCAGACCCAGCTCATAGGTCATATATTCAGTGTGAATATCCTGCATGGTAAACCATGAAAAACCATTGATATCTGAGGCTGGCACTATCGCTTCTGCGCCAATGGCTGAAAAGCGACTATTTCGGGTTTGCACACCCACCACGCCGTGATCAAAAATAGCCCAAGGTTTTTGCACCAGCTCCAGACGACTGCTAAAACCCTCTTGCTTATAAACATTGCTGGCTGCCCCGCCTTCCAACTCCGTATGCTGGTAATCGTTATAACCCAACTGGATACGTAATTTTTCAGCAAAGGCGAATGGTGAATTTACTGCCGACTTCATCTCATAGCGGGTTTGCTGCATGGCAATACGCACCGACGCGGCCTCCTCTGCCGGCGGAATACCATAATTATTGTTCAAATGATTCACCGAAACTCCAACAAAGCCATTATCTCCAACCCAGGAAAAACCCGCCGTGCCGCTACGGGCCCGAGTATTAGAATTTTGCAGGCGGCCTTGACTGCTGTTTGCCTGCCCATTGATGGCATAACCCGGTATTCGCAAATTGATACTATCCCTGTAAAAACCGTCTAAATGCCAAGCCAGCTGATTCGCGCGCCCTTCCAGCTTGAATGCGGTCGACTTGCCTTCATTGACGGTATTGTAACGTTGCTCAATCGCACCTTGCAGCGCTTTTTCAGGCAACATATCGGGGATGCGATTATCCAATACATTGACAACTCCACCAATCGCTCCACTGCTATACAATAATGTAGCCGGCCCTTTTAGAACCTCAATCTTTTCCGCCCACAGCGATTCCGTACTATTAGCATGATCCGGACTTAAGGATGACACATCCAGACTGCTCAGACTATTTTGCAAAACCTGCACCCTGGCACCGGATTGCCCCCGAATCACCGGCTGCCCCACACCGGGACCGAATGACTGGCTACTAATACCCGGCTCGTTTTGCAGTGTTTCACCCAGGGTTGAACTGGCTTTCATACGCAATTCATCGCCACTCAGCATCGATACTGGCAAGGCTGTTTCAGCAGCTTGTGGCGGCGTGGCATGAATCACCAACGCATCCAATGTTTGAACATGCTCTGGCTCTGCATAGACAGATGTAGAAATGAATAACAGCAACAACAGCCCTTGAGAAATATGTTTTCTATCCCCCTGATAATTCATTTTTAGAAGCCTTATGATTTTTATGATATGTTACATCATAACATTATAGCGTCAAAATACTCATCCCCATTCTAAAAAAATAACGTAACTGCTCACCCGGTTGTGTTTTAGCCGGAGTAGGTCATTGATTTATCAGGACACGTGAATACATCCATGTAGTTCTGCATAACATCCCTGTTATGCAAGCCTGATAAATCAACAACCTACACCTGCTTTTTAGAGAGGGTGAGTAGATACAAAATAACTATGCTTCGCTGTCCGTATGCAACCGAATCAGTAATTTGGCTTCTTCCTGACTGATGCCGCAGTCTTTTACTAATTGCTCAGGCGTTGCACCTTGGTGAATACGGGCGATGACATCTTGATAAGGCGATACACCGTAATTATCATGCTCTAACTGCTCCAAGTCTGTTAGTTTTGCCTGTATTTCAGATAGAAAATGCGCATTATGCTGCAAATTGGCATCCACTTTAACCGCAGCGGAACAAAGCCCGGCAATATCTTTGCTGTTTCGGGCGACCTGGTTTTCCAACTCAGAGACATCCCGCCCCAACCGCCGACAAATAATCACCAGTCTGATTACCGCAAAGCACAGGATTAAATTAATGCCGCTTAAGGCAATCAAGAACACAGTTGTCATCAGACTCTTTCATCGATATGGGGCAAAGCCGTGTCTTTATCGACCGATTCTTCATCCTGTTTTTCAGGTTTAACCGGCCGTTTTTTAGCGCCTTCCTCCCGCTTTATTTTTTTTGGCTGTTTTACAGGAGCAATCGGGGTAACCGGTGGGATGTCAATCATGAGAATCAGATCATATCCAATTCAGCTTTTTCATCTTCACTCAATAATTTGTTTAAATCAACCAGAATCAGTAATTCATTATCACGACTGGTCACACCCTGAATATATTTTGAGCTCTCTTCATTACCTACATTCGGTGCAGTTTCAATCTCGGAAGCCTTTAATTCCACCACTTCGGCAACACTATCAACCAAAATCCCGATAATATGCTTTTCTGTTTCAATGATCACCACTCTTGAAGCGTCATCGGTTTCTTTCGAAGGCAAACCAAAACGATTGCGTGTGTCAATCACCGTAACCACATTGCCGCGCAAATTAATAATGCCAAGCACATAGTTCGGCGCACCCGGTACCGGTGCTATTTCACTGTATCTGAGCACCTCTTGAACCTGCATCACATTGATGCCATATTTTTCATCGCCCAAATAAAAAGTAACCCATTGCATTAGGGGATCATTTTGATTTGTATCTTCACTCATTGCTCACTCTTCCTAGATAAAGCGGATTAAAATTTTATGCTTTTAGTGTAGGGGCTGTTGCCATTTCACATAGGTAACCATAAAAAGGCGCAAGCCAGAGCGATAGAGCCTTCAAAATTTCGTTTGAGTTTGTCATATCGCGTGGCGATCGCTCTGAAATGCTTAAGTCTTGCAAACACATTTTCAACGAGATGGCGATATTTGTAGAGACACCAATCCATTTCATCATTTCCCCGAGTTGAATTCTTTTTTCTTGGGATAACAGGAACAGCCCCTTTGTCTTTAATTTGAAGACGTAATGCTTCACTGTCATAGCCTCTGTCAGCAACTATATAGTCACCTTTTGGGAGCTCTGCAACTAATTTCGGTGCTTCTTTACAGTCATGAACTTCGCCGCCTGTCACTGAGAAATGAATAGGAAGACCACAGGCATCAACGGCCATATGAATTTTACTGGTGTTCCCGGCGACAGATTTCCCTATCGCTGTTTCTTGTTCACAGGCCGCACCACTATTATGCTGATGTGCTTTCACAATACTCCCATCAATAAATTCCCATTCCAGGTCTGGATCAACAACCAGGGCGTTAAAAATACCCATCAGTTTTTCTTTACGAGACCAGTCATTGAATCGTTTATATACCGCATTCCAATTACCAAAAGCCGTGGGTAAATCTCTCCAGGGACAACCTACTCGCAAGCGATAAAAAATACCTTCGACTGTTTTTCGAAGACAAGGTTTGTCATAAATTCCCATTTTCAACATAATTATCTTCAGTTTCTCCCAAAGTTCATCCGTAAGCAGTTGTCGCGGCATAGTTTGCTTGTTTTTGAGTCAAAATAAACAATCTATGTGGCGGAGTTATTGAATTTCAAGGGGGATTTTCAAAACGGCAACAGCCCCTAGTCGAATATTGATATTTTACCCAGCACCTTACTTCAGAATCTTGCTCCGAACAGGGTAAGGTTTAAGGTGTTGGATAAAAATTTCCTTAAGAAAGCCTTGTCCTTCAGGACGAGGTGCTGGGTTTACCGAAACGACCTTACACCTCATTTTTTCGATGCGGCACCAGCTTTTGAATATCAATCACGGCAACTAATTCATCAATCACAGTACCAACCAGCCAGGGTCGTTTTTCCCGATAAGTTCGCCAGCGGACTTTTTCCGGCGTCAATTTGCCAATAGACAAGACACCATCACACGCCAACCCCCATCGACCATCGGCCGTAATCAGAATACTTTTATACGGGTTATCCTGCATATTCCGCTGCATGCCGCGGCTTTTTCCCAAAATCAACTGGCCACTATCCAACACGCCAACACGACTATCCAATTCATCCATCAAACCCATAAACCAACTGGGTTGCTCTGGAATCTTGATCACTTTCCGGTCGAAGGTAATTGTTCTCAATAACTCAGTCAATGGCACCGCCAGGATCATTTTATCGATTTTAAAGAATAATGCCTGAAATTCCTGTTGTGACCATTCAGGCATCACCGAAAGCGGCATTATTTTGCCTTCTGTCTTAGTCGCCGCTTGCCTGGTTTGCGCTACAACCACCTCCTTAGCGACAACCGGTACAGGTTTTTGAACATGCTTGATTCTAGGTTTAGGGTGTGCTTTGACTTCGATCTTAGGTTCAGGCGCGGCCTGACCGCTTAGCAAATCGCCAAGCATATTTTTAAAATACAGGTCGAGCGCCTGCTCATGCTGAGCAATCTGCTTTGTTGCCGCTTTTTGTTTAGGTTTCATGTATTGCATCCAATGCGTCAATAATCATATTGATTGCCAGTCCGCGTTCATGCCATTTTTCTGTCATGGTCGATGTCATCTTGCAACAAAGTCTCCAACAATTCCGCATAGGCATCCGCCGCTTTGGAATTTTTTACAAATAATGAAACGGGAACACCAGCCTGGCTGGCATCTCTAATTTTAGTATCTACGGGAATATAGCCTACCCAAACCTTATCAGGATAAGCACTTTTTAATGCCACCAAACTTTCTCGTGCTGCCCGGGTTCGCTTGTCAAACATCGTCGGAATAATAGTACACGCCGGTTTCACTTTACGCGAATGGAATACCATATCAAAGGTATGCAACATGCGCTCCAAACCTTTTAAAGCCAAAAATTCAGCCAAGGTAGGAATCAAAAGATGCTGGCATGCCGCTAATGCATTACTCATCAACACACCCAACATAGGCGGACTGTCGATGATGACATAATCATATTGACTGGAGACTTTTTTTAAGGCGTTAGAGACAACCAGCCCCATGCCCCCCATTGATGCAACCTGTCGATCAAGCGTGGCAATGGCTGTCGATGCTGGCAGAATTGAAATATTTTCAAATTTTGTTTTTCGAATATAGGCTTCCGTTTTGATGGCTTTCTTCTGACTGGCATCATGAAACAAGTTATACACACTGGCCTTGATACCATCAGGATCCAATCCGAAGTAACTGCTTAATGAACCATGCGGATCCAGGTCAACCAATAACACGCGAAAACCCCAGGATGATAATAATCCGGCCAATGAAACGACGGTCGTTGTTTTACCCACGCCACCTTTTTGATTGGAGACTGCCCAAATTTTCATACGGTTACCTTGCACTCATGCGTTACTGTCTGTCCAAAACCCTACGCCTGTTTTTTGACACTACCTTTTATAATTCAATAATCGTGCCCGTTCTTCATCGCTTGCCCCATAACGCGCAAATGCCTGAGACATCACCACCAACAAAACCCGCCTGTTTTTAAACCGACCTTCTTCAGTACTGTTATCGGCCACAGGATGAAATTCTCCATAACCGACCACCGCTAATCTTTTCGGATTGATATGATCTTTTATCAATTCCCTGACGACACTGGTCGCCCGTGCCGCCGACAAGTCCCAATTAGATGGAAATTCGACAGTATCGATAGGAATATTATCAGTATGACCTTCAACATTGATCATATTCGGCATCCGCCCTAACACTTCCGCAATTTTTCTAAGAACAGGAGAGGCCTTTTTTGACAACTCAGCTTCGCCACTTAAAAACAGTAAGTCGCTTTTCATTTCCAGTTCCAACCAGAAATCATTGCGCTTTACCGATACCAGGTCATCTTTAATATAAGGCTCTAAAACCGCATGTAAGTTTTCTGAAGCCTTGGCCAAAATACGTCGTTCATGTAAAATTTCATCGCTGAGCCGTTGCCGCTTACGCTTTTCTTCATCCGTTGGATCATCCAGCTTTATCGGCTGTATCACGGTGACTGAATCCTCGGCTGGAATTGGCTGTTCAGCGGTGATTGGTTTTTGCTTTTTGGATGTAAATGCATCTTCTAAAGCCTCGACCAAAGAATCGTATTTGGTATTATTAAGTTGAGCAATCGAATACATCACCACAAAAAAAGCGAACAACAATGTAGGGGCTGTTGCCGTTTTGAAAATCCCCCTTGAAATTCAATAACTCCGCCACATAGATTGTTTATTTTGACTCAAAAACAAGCAAACTATGCCGCGACAACTGCTTACGGATGAACTTTGGGAGAAACTGAAGATAATTATGTTGAAAATGGGAATTTATGACAAACCTTGTCTTCGAAAACAGTCGAAGGTATTTTTTATCGCTTGCGAGTAGGTTGTCCCTGGAGAGATTTACCCACGGCTTTTGGTAATTGGAATGCGGTATATAAACGATTCAATGACTGGTCTCGTAAAGAAAAACTGATGGGTATTTTTAACGCCCTGGTTGTTGATCCAGACCTGGAATGGGAATTTATTGATGGGAGTATTGTGAAAGCACATCAGCATAATAGTGGTGCGGCCTGTGAACAAGAAACAGCGATAGGGAAATCTGTCGCCGGGAACACCAGTAAAATTCATATGGCCGTTGATGCCTGTGGTCTTCCTATTCATTTCTCAGTGACAGGCGGCGAAGTTCATGACTGTAAAGAAGCACCGAAATTAGTTGCAGAGCTCCCAAAAGGTGACTATATAGTTGCTGACAGAGGCTATGACAGTGAAGCATTACGTCTTCAAATTAAAGACAAAGGGGCTGTTCCTGTTATCCCAAGAAAAAAAGAATTCAACTCGGGGAAATGATGAAATGGATTGGTGTCTCTACAAATATCGCCATCTCGTTGAAAATGTGTTTGCAAGACTTAAGCATTTCAGAGCGATCGCCACGCGATATGACAAACTCAAACGAAATTTTGAAGGCTCTATCGCTCTGGCTTGCGCCTTTTTATGGTTACCTATGTGAAATGGCAACAGCCCCTAATAAAATCAGCATACGAGACCAGCCAGCGATCTTGGCTTTCCTCTTCTTCCAGCCTATCTATTCGTTTGCGTCTGCTCATAGCCAACACCTTATCATTCAATAAAAAATCGCACCAAAAACTCAATCAGACCAGATTATCTTATATGCTGTACACATGAAATGTAATGTCTAACTTTTACGTCTTGTTTGCAACACATTTTTCCAAATTTTGCTATACCTTGACTTTATAACCGTCATTTAATCGCACTATGCTGAATAAAAAAAGTCGAATTGTATTCTCTTTACTCTTATTAGTCTTATTTCACCAGCGCGCTGCCTATAGTGAAATTTTTGTCTGGCAAGATCAATATGGACAGAAGCATTATTCTGATAAACCCCATAAAAATGCCAAAGTCCTATCCATCAAGCCTGGCTATGCCTGGCATAAGGTTAGATATGTTTATGATGGTGATACCATCATTTTAGATGATAAGACCAAAGTACGGTTATCAGGTATCAACACACCAGAGATTGAAAGCCGTTATCAAACCGGCGAGCCCATAGGTGAGCAGGCTCGACAGTGGCTATCTAATCGCTTAAAAAACACTAAGATTCGCCTGGAAACAGGCTTTGAAAAACGGGATAAATATGGCCGTTTAATTGCCCATGTTTTTACTGAAGACGGCAGCCATATCAATGCATTGCTGGTAAAAAATGGTTTGGCATTTGTGACTGTACATCCGCCTAATCTCAACTATATCGATACCCTGATCTCAGCACAGCAAAAAGCCGAAAATGCAAAACTGGGATTATGGGGGCAGCCTTATTTTGCGCCACAACCTTACAGCGACATCAAAGGAAAATACCATAAAGGCTGGAAACGTGTTACCGGAACCGTCCAGCACATTCAATCAACACGCCATAATGTTTATTTGAAGTTTTCAGATCAGTTTGCGATAAAAATCGCCCGCAAGTATCTTTCGCTGTTTCCCGATCCAGAAATTTATTTAGGCAAAAAAATTGAAGCTCGCGGCTGGATTCATAAATCTCGCCATGGCTACAACCTGATGATCCGGCACCCGGTTGCTATCGTCATGCTCAATGACTAATTGAGTAACATCCTTGTCCATATTGCGAGACTAATCAGCCAAACCGTCCAAACCTGATTCCAGCGTCAACAGTTCCGTCAATTTTTCACTCAACTGCTCTTCGCTAAAGCCCAATTTTTTCCAGACATCCAGCGGAAAATTGGCCATCATCTCATCTTGACTTAAACCGTGGCGTTTAGCCTGAGTGATAAAACGACCTAGATAAACACAACAGGCTTCAGGCAAAACCGGATCATACGCTAAAGGCTCACCCGATTGACGCACGGTGTCGACCAACTCAGGTGCAAACTTCCAGCGTTCACACAAGGCTGCACAGGCTTCTTCGCTGGTAAAACCGATTCGTTTACGTTCAAATTCAGGCCGAGATTCACCCGCCTTGACATGCTGATCAATTTCATTGGCTGCTTTTGGATCAGCCAAGTGAATTAAAATAGTTCCCAAACCACTCAAGAGGCCTGCGGTATAAACCGTTTCACTATTTTCAAGTCCAGCTTGTTCAGCCAACCATTTGGCATAGGTTGCGGTTAAAAAACTATCCGCCCAGAATTCTTTAATATTGATACCAGGAATATCAGAAACCGAACTGACAATACCCGATGCAATAACAAGGGTTTTAAGCTGTCCCATGCCAAGCAATACGACGGCTTCATCAATCGAGCCAATTTTTCGAGACAGCCCAAAGTGGGCGGAATTGACTAAACGTAGCACTTTTAGTGCAATCACTTGTTCTTTCTCGACATTTTTGGCAACCGCCATAAAATCGAAATCAGGATTGTTCACTTGAGCGATCAGCTCACGAACAACTTCAGGAATTTGAGGGACTTTATGGATTTGGTCGAATAATTTTTCCAGCGTCAGCTTCATGAGCGATAAACTCCTAAGTTACTTAAATCAAGACCTATCAAGTTTAGATGAATTTCTTAAAAAATCTATCGCGTGACGGTTTTTTGTCGCGACTTTATTTTCGCCAGCCGTTGTTTTTGTTTTGCAAGACGCTCAGCCTTAGCCTGGGCGTCCTGTTGTTGTCGCTGCAATTTGTTGTAATAGCGCATCCGCGCGTGATTGGCCATGTTCTCATTCCAGGGCTCGGCATCATGTAGTGTCTGCATTTCAATACAGTCGACCGGACACGGTGCAATGCACAGTTCACAGCCGGTGCATTCTGTCATAATCACGGTGTGCATATGCTTATTACTGCCGATAATGGCATCGACCGGGCAAGCCGGCAGGCATTTGGTACAGCCGATGCAATCGGCCTCAATAATCACCGCCACCTGGCGCGGCTTTTCTATCCCATGTACTGGATTTAGTGGTTTTTCGGGTCGATTCAGCAGCGCAGCCAGTTTTTTAATCCCGGCTTTACCACCCGGTGGGCATTGGTTAATATCGGCAAGACCTGCCGCAATCGCTTCGGCATAAGGCCGGCAACCCTGATAGCCGCATTGCGTGCATTGCGTTTGCGGCAAAATGGCGTCGATCTCATCGACCCGTGCTCGATTCATAGCACTTTACTGCCCCGCCAACATGGCAGCAATATCGTTTTCAACGCTGTCGATACCTTTCAAGCTATATTTTTGTTCAAGCATGGCTAAAATGTTTGGCGTAAAGAAAGGCGGCAAGGTTGGGCCGACCCGAACATTTTGGATATCTCGGGCAAACAAAGCCAACATCATCAAAATCGTTTTTTGTTCATACCAGGCAATGTTGAATGACACCGGCAACTGATTGAACTGTTCAAGCTGCAGAGCCTGTTGCAATTGTTCAAGAAAATCCAGGATGCCATTAAAGTCGTAATTCTGTCCACAATCGAGCAACCGTGGAATATCATCTATTTTCCCAAAATCATGCTGAAAAAAACGATAACGGACATCGCCTGCCGAAAGAATCAAGGTGTTTTCAGGCAGCGTTTCAGCCAACTCAGTGTAATAACGACGCTCTTTGTGACGTCCGTCAGTGCCCGCCAACACGATAATACGTTTGATTTTTCCCGTTTTTATGGCTTCGGCAATCGGCGTCAGTAAACGCTTCAATGCCGACAAACCATAGCCTGTGATATGCTCCCCTTCCATTAGTGGCGCAGGTGGCTCACAGGTTTTGGCCAATTCGATCAAGGCACTGAAGTCTTTACGCTGCCCAGGCTTGCGATCGGGGATATGTGGTACATTCGGCCACCCCACCATACCGGTACTGAACAATCTGTTTTCATAGGTTTTTTTCGGCTGCTGAATACTGTTGGTGGTGACCAGAATAGGCCCATTAAACTTGGGAAACTGTGTTTTTTGATCCTGCCAGGCACCGCCATAGTTCGCGACTAGGTTATAAAACTTTTTTAACGCCGGATAAGCGTGTGCCGACATTGCTTCGTCATGGGTGTAAACATCCACGCCAGTACCGGCAGTTTGCACCAGCAAATCTTCTATATCGCGTAAATCATGCCCAGAAACCAGAATACCTGGTCTGTCCCAAGTATCCAAAAATACCGTCGTCGGCTCCATCTCACCGAATTGCTGTGCATTTGCACGCTCTAGCTGATGCATAGCGGCTAGCCCTATGCGTCCACTCTCCAACAGTATTGTCCAGACTTCATCCAATTGATTATCGGTGTTTAAGGTCAGCGTCAACGCCTGATACAAAAACAGGTAAAAGTTTGTCTCTTCAACGCCGAGCTCAAGATTATGTACGGCCAACGAACCTAATCCTTTTGCCGCGTAAAGCAAACATTCCTGCAAAGCATGAACATCAGTATCCAGCTTATATTTTTCCAGATAATACGGTATGCCGACCTGCTCTCCCTTCTCGGTAAAGGCTTTTTCGTCCACGCTCTCGTATTGCCACAACGCTTCTTCAGGAAGCGGCTCATTGAAAGCCTCACCATGCTTCTCCTGCCAAGCGATTAGCAGTTTATCCCGAATCGAATTACGTCGACGCACGGCTTCATCAATCAACTGCACAAAATCAGTCGCCGAAAAGTTAACATTGGTCACCATCGAAAACAGCGCCTTGGCCATGAATCGATGCGTCCTGACACTGACTAAATTAAACTTGACCGCATGATCAGCATAAAAAGCCAAGCCCTTGAGGCTATACATCAATAAGTCCTGAAGACTCGAAATATTGGCTTTTTTGCCGCAAATTCCGGCCGTATCACAAACTTTATTTTTTTTCGCTTCCTGACAGTGATAACAAAACATGAAAACCTCGTATAAAGCGGATTATTTAACGCGCATACCAGGCTTAGCGCCTTGATCAGGATGCAATACCCAAAGGTCTTTACCGCCAGGGCCTGCCGCCAACACCATGCCTTCAGAGACACCAAAACGCATTTTGCGCGGTTTGAGGTTAGCCACCACAACGGTCATTTTGCCTTCTAAATCCTCGGGGGCATAGGCCGATTTGATGCCGGCAAAAACAGTCCGGGTTTCATCGCCAATATCTACGGTCAATTGCAATAATTTATCCGCCCCTTCAACATGTTCAGCCTTGATGATTTTAGCGATGCGTAAATCAATTTTAGCGAAATCATCAAACTCGATCGTCTCGGCAATTGGCTCGTGCTTTTTAACCGGTGCTTCAGCTGTTTTCTCCAGGTTTTCTTTGGAATCTTCAATAATCGCCGCGATTTTTTCCGGTTCAACACGCGTCATCAACGGTTTGAATTTATTGATAGCATGATTCAGTAACGGTTCGGCAGTGGCCGGCCAAGACTGCGATTCGATATTCAAAAACTGCTCGGCATTGCCCGCTAACACCGGCAATACAGGTTTTAGATAAGCAACCAGCACTCTGAATAGATTAATACCCATGGAACAAATCGCATGTAATTCGGCATCTCGACCTTCTTCCTTGGCGATAATCCAAGGTTTTTTCTCGTCAATATATTGATTGGCCTTATCGGCCAGCGCCATAATTTCACGCATGGCCTTGCCGAATTCACGTTTTTCATACAACGCGGCAATCACCTCATTGGCATCAATAAATTGCTGAAACAATGCCGGCTCAGCACATTCAGCCGACAAGGTGTTATCAAATCGTTTTTTGATAAATCCTGAGCAACGGCTGGCGATATTAACCACTTTCCCGACTAGGTCGGAATTGACCCGCTGACTGAAATCATCAAAATTCAAATCCAGATCATCGACGCCAGCAGTCAGTTTCGCGGCAAAATAATAGCGCAGATATTCAGGATTGAGATGATTTAAATAGGTGCGCGCTTTAATGAAGGTCCCACGCGATTTGGACATCTTCTCGCCATTGACGGTTAGAAAGCCATGCGCCCAGACCGCGCTAGGTGTTCTGAAACCGGCACCATATAACATGGCAGGCCAGAACAAGGCATGAAAATAGATAATATCTTTACCAATGAAATGATACAACTCGGCCGCGCTGTCCTTACCCCAATAATCATCGAAATCTAAACCTTTCAGTTCGCACAATTTTTTAAAACTGGCCATATAACCGATAGGCGCATCCAGCCAGACGTAAAAATATTTACCTGGCGCATCCGGGATTTCAAAACCAAAATAAGGCGCATCGCGGGAAATGTCCCATTGCTGCAAGCCATTTTCCAGCCATTCAGCCATTTTATTCCGGACTTCCGGCTGTAAATGGCCGGGTTGATTAACCCACTCTGCCAGCATGTCACTGAAATCTGCCAGATTGAAAAAGAAATGTTCTGATTCTTTTTCGACAGGTTTTTCGCCTGAGACCACTGACACCGCATTTTTCAAATCGGTGGGTGAATAGGTTGCGCCACAGGCTTCACAACTGTCGCCATATTGATCTTTAGCGCCGCATTTCGGGCAATCACCTTTAATGAACCGGTCTGGCAGAAACATTTTTTTCACCGGATCATAGGCTTGTACAATCGTACGTTTGCTGATATGCCCGGCATCGCGTAATCGCGTATAGATCAGCGCTGAAAGTTCTTTGTTTTCAGGAGAATGTGTGCTGTGGTAATGATCGAAAGCCACGCCAAAATCGTCAAAATCGGCACGATGTTCCTTTTCCACCTGGGCAATCAACTGCTCCGGCGTGATGTTTTCTCGATCAGCGCGCAACATGATTGGCGTACCATGTGTATCATCCGCGCAGACGTAATGACAACAATGCCCCCGTTGTTTCTGAAATCGAACCCAGATGTCGGTCTGGATATATTCAACTAAATGCCCCAGATGGATAGGGCCATTGGCATAAGGCAATGCGCTGGTAACGAGAATTTTTCTTTCGGACATGGCTCTCAGTGATTAACACAACAAAAAATGAACCGGTTATTATGGCATATTTTTGTTCAATTTTCATTAAACAAAAAGTCGTTTACACCTATACTTTATATCATGAAGACATCTCAATATTTTTAAAACTAAAACTGAACTCGCTGCTATTTTTCAGCTCTTAATTCAGATTTAAGTCCTCCATAAAAACTAGAATATGGCATTAAAAGCATTTTATGAAAACGCATTAACACGCCTGCTATTAAAAATAGCCATATTCCTGTTGCTTTTTTATTTTCCGTATGAAATTGCCCATTACAGCTTTGTTTTATTACACTATATATACGAGGGCCTGGATTTTTTAGTCGAAGAATTACTGATACATGGCTTTGGCCTGACTAAATTCCAAAGTCATTTAGTTTTTTTCTATTTAAGTTGGGTTGTGGGACTTTATGGCTTGTATTGGCTGTGGCGAAAAATGCCAGTTCTCATTGGAAAAGTAAAGCATCAATACCATTACACCGCAGAGACCATAGCTCATTTCTGGCAGGCTCAACCCTTTATGTACAAAGTGGCGCTGGTTATTGTGTTATTGTTATTTTTTAAGCTTTACATTTTATTTTTGTTCTAAACAACATCATGATTTCAATTATTCAACGCGTGACTCAGGCCCAGGTTTCGGTCGACTCGCACTGTATTGGAAACATTAAACAAGGCATCATGGCTCTGGTCGCCATTGAAAAAAATGATACTGAACAGCAGGCCGACCGCTTATTGGAACGTATCTTGAATTATCGTATTTTTTCGGATGAAGTCGGTAAAATGAATCTGGGCCTGCGTGATATAAACGGTGGCTTATTGTTAGTTCCGCAATTCACCCTCGCAGCAGACACACAAAAAGGCAACCGCCCGAGTTTTGCTTCAGCTGCGCCGCCAGAAAAAGGGCGTGAATTATTCCACTACTTGCAACAACGGGCGAAGAAGGTTTACCCCAATACTGAATTTGGTCAATTTGGAGCCGATATGCAGGTGAGCTTGATCAATGATGGCCCCGTCACATTTACGCTACAGGTTAAAGCCTAACGCTGCACGCATCAGCCCCGTCCTTTTCGCATCATCATGCCTTTAGACGGGTTATAGCCTAAAATGGCCAACAGCATAAAAATAACAAAGGCCGCACCGGTATAAATCAACGCATATTGATTTAATTGACCATATAAAGCAAAGCGGATGAGTTCAACTGCCTGGGAAAATGGGTTGTATTGAGCAATCCAATACAGCCATTCGCTGGATTCTTTGATTTTCCACAGAGGATACAAGGCTGTTGACATAAAAAACATTGGGAAAATCACGAAATTCATTACTCCGGCAAAGTTTTCCAGTTGTTTAATAAAAGACGATAACAACAAACCCAACGCACCCAACATCATGCCAGACAAAACCAAAGCTGGAAAAACCCAGAGCAAGCCTGCCAGGGGTGGTTGAATACCATACAGCCAGGCAATCCCTAAAAACACATAGGCTTGTAAGATAGACACAAACGTGCCTGCTACAAGCTTTGCCATTAACAGAAATCCACGTGGCAACGGTGCTACCATCAGTATCCGCATACTACCCATTTCGCGGTCATATACCATTGACAAGGAGCTTTGCATACCATTAAAAAGCTGGATCATGCCAAGCAGTCCCGGGGTTATATAAACCTCATACAGAATATAGGTTTCATAGGGTGGTGTGATAGCGATACCCAATGCGGCGCGAAATCCTGCGGCAAATACAAACAGCCAGACCAATGGCCTGACCAGCGCAGCAATAAAGCGTTCCCGTTGATACAGAAAGCGCCAAACTTCTCGACTGACAATGCCGGACAATGCCCGCCAATAATGTAAAATCCTCATGTCGCCATACCCTCCGTCAACCGACTGAAGGCCTCTCGAATGGTCTCGGTGCCCGTTTTTTGCAGCACCTCACTTACCACACCATCGGCTTTAATCTTGCCTTGATGCAAAATCACTAGCTTATCATCCGGATAAATTTCATCAACCAAGTGCGTGGCCCATAAAACGGCTATTTTTTCATCCTTCACCAATGCATGGACATGCTCGACAATACCTTGTCGGCTAGGCATATCCAGGCCCACAGTCGGTTCATCCAGCAATAATAATTGCGGTTTGTGCAATAAAGCCCGGGCAATCTCCACGCGACGTTTATGCCCGCCATTAAGCTGCCGGACTTTTTCTTTGCGACGATGATACATTTCGAACCGCTCCAGCTCCTGCTGAATGCGCTGGTCTGCTTGCTTTCGACTCATGCCATGCAAGGCGGCATGATAATGCAGGTTCTGCAGAACGGTTAAATCCGGATCCAATGTCGTCTGTTGAAACACGACGCCTAATTTTGCCAATGCCTTGAGGCTTTCCTGCTTAATATCAAAGCCGCACAAGGCAATACGCCCTTCACGACAATCATAAAGTCGCGTAATCAGTGCAAATAAAGTGCTTTTTCCAGCGCCGTTCGGTCCTAACAAAACACAGCATTCGGCTGGCTGAATCGTCAAATTGACATGATCCAAGGCCTTTTTTTTACCGTAGGCAAAACTTAATTGTTCAATCTCCAGCGCCGGCTTTTTCATGGTCTTGACACGATGCCCCATGGATAACGTCCTACCGCAACGGATTTAATGACTTTATGTGTGTCCAAATCAATGATCGAAATATCGTTGCTGACACCATTCGTTGTGTAGAGACGTTTTTGATCGGGCGAAAAGGCCAAATTCCAGACACGCTGACCAACCAGCAGAAATTTTTCCACTTCCAGCGTTTGAGCATTGATCACAGCGACACGATTAGCCGGCCCCATGGCGACATAAGCCCACCGCTGAGCGGCATCAATCACCACCCCGACCGGCTGTATTTTATCATCTGTGACCGTTGGAATACTGAGGGCCAATTTTTTGATGATTTTCTTGCTGGCGACATCAATAATCATCAAACTCCCTGCCATCTCCGATGTTACCCAAAGCTGCTTGCCATCGGCACTGAAGCTGGCGCCGCGCGGACGCGGGTCGACCAGGGTATTGGCGACAACTTGATGGCTTACAGGGTCGATCCAATGCACCATATTGGTGGTTTCTGAGGCACTGACCACCCATTTGTTATTAGGACTTACCGCGACTGCTTCAGGCTCGACACCGACAGGAATCCTCGCCACGACCTTACGCTGTTTAATATCAATAACCGTGACCTGGTTATCATCTTCGTTGGAAACATACAGAAAAGCGCCATCCGGACTTTGTGCAAAGGTTTCAGGATCTTCTCCCGAAGGCAACTGGCCAATTTCGGCCAAGGTTTCAGCATCAATTATCTTAATAGTATCGTCATCACTGGTTGCCACATAAAGCTGTGTGCCGTCTTTGCTGAGCAAAATTCCGCGCGGACGCTGACCTACCGTAACCGTTTTTATCAATGCTCCCGCCTCGGCATCCACAACCGCTAAGGCATTATCTTTTTCCAGCGTGACATAAACGGTATCGGCCCCAGCATTGACTGCCAACAACAAACCTAAAATACCTGCAACCTGTTTCAACATGCTACTCTCCGAGATGACAACGTGTTTCGGGCTGATCATAGCCTAAGCTATCCAGCTCTGTTTTAGGGTGTAAAAAGCCGTCTAAAGGCGCTACGGCAACTAAAGAGCGAGCCGCCGCCAATAACACCGGTTGCCGCAACTGCCCGTTCCAGCGCCTGAATGACAAAGGTCGACCTTTATAGCCTTGCAGAGCTAATTGATCACTGAGCAAATAAGCTTTTAAATCACTGATCTTATTCGATTGGGTGCGCGTCGCCGCCTCACCAATGGCTCTTACGGCTAAATAGGCACCGTAGTCCTCTTCCTCCATCCATCGCCCGGCATAATCTTTAAAACGGTTCTGCATTTGCACAGCCCCCCATTGTTCATGGGTTCTGTGCCAGGCCGTGGCAACCAGCCCCTGAGTACCGATAACCAGCCTTGGCAACCAGGTTCGATAACTGAAGTATTCGCCAAACAGCCCTTGTTCATCGGCCACAACCAGAACATCATACTCCGAGACATCTTGGGTAAAAACCGGCACATCTGATTGCGCCGTGCGTCTGGCGTCATAGGTATGTAACCATTGTTTTTCAGCAACAATATCCATGCCAAAACGCTCTGCCGCGCGATGTAACGCTTGGGCAAAACGTTTATCATCTTTTGTCGGACCAACCACTAAAAACCATTTCTGCCAGCGTTTCTTTAACATATATTGCGCCAAAGCATCGGCACGCATGGCACGACTGGGCAACATATGCAACACATTATGCCTGCAAAATTCATTTCGTAACTCATCGGCTCGACTGACCCCATCAAAAATCAGCTTGGTTTTAGCCTCATCCAGGTCGGCCAATTTCAATAGTTGATTATCGGACACATTGACGACAAACAAATCAGAATCGCTCGCATGCCGCTTAAAAGCCGCCAATACACTTTCACCAAGCGGAATAATGACATGCTTCAACTCAAAATTCTGCCCGGTAAACTGGCCTGTCGTATTATTATCCGCAACCGCCATTTCAGCACCTTTAAGACCCTTGTGCTGAACAAACGCATCAAGATTGGATAAGGCAGCAGGCACTTGTTTTTCTTGGCTTAAAAAAACAATGCTTATTTTTTGTTTTTCATCGGCAAAAACAGAATGCTGAATCTCTAGCAAAAGCAAACCGACAATAAAAAAATATTTAAACAACTGATTCATGCTGGCCAATAATAATTTGAAAAATACACGCTAACCCTCGCCTTGCCGATAATACCTTAATAGTTGAACAACTCAGCAAATTTATGCAGCTTAAAAATTGCAATTTCACTCATTTAGGTCAATACTTAAAAGCATTATTGTTTATCACCTTCGGCTAATGACACCAACATCTGAAGACCAAAAACAAGACGATGATATTTTTCGCGATCTCGACGAGGATACCGGCTTCATCAACAAACGTACCGCAGTACGTTATATTCGTAAAGATATCACAACTGTTGTATTGATTCGGAGCCTATTCAGCGCATCAAAGCTTATGGTCAATCTAGTGGACATCAGCAGTAAGGGCGCTTTGATTGCATGCAGTAAAAAGTTTCCTCGAAATAAAAATGTATCTTTACAATTGATTTTCAAAGATGGAAAAGTGTTCCGAATTGATGCAACCATCCGCCATCATCGAAATTCAAAAGGTTGTTATTTTTATGGCCTGAAATTCAACCATGCTAACGACAAGCTCGGCGAACATTTGCTCAATACCCAGACAGATTTTCTATTCAAACAGTGACAATCTGTTGAATACACCGATCAATCCACTGCCTCTTTTTCTGGTTTCTTTTTCAGCTTGAGTTTCACTAGATAAATCCGTCGATTGTCAGCCCTGACCACTTCAAATCTAAAGTCACCATATTTAAGTTTTTCACCTTTTTTAGGTAGGTGCTCCAATTGATGGACAATGAATCCGCCTAGAGTATCACATTCCTCATCATCCAGATCTGCGTCAAAATAGGCATTGAATTCATCAAGCGGCATCAAGGCTTTGATTAAAAATTCGAACTTATTTTTTTGCTGAACATATGTCTCTTCTTCGGCATCATGCTCATCTTCAATTTCGCCAACGATTTGCTCTAAAATATCTTCAATCGTCACTAGCCCTGCTGCCATACCATACTCATCAATCACAATCGCCATGTGATGCCGTTGCGTTCTAAATTCTTTCAACAATACATTCAAACGCTTACTCTCGGGCACGATACTGACTGGCCGCATAATTTCTTCAACTTTCAGGCTTTTCTGTTTCAACACATTAGCCAGCAAATCCTTGACCATTAAAATACCGACCACTTTACTGCGATCGCCTTCGATGACAGGATAGCGGGAATGTCCGGACTCGAGCACTAACGGCAAGATAGTATCGAGTTCGGCATCATGCGGCACAACCACCATCTGTATTCTAGGCACCATAATGTCCCTGGCACGCATTTCACTGATTTGCAATACGCCTTCAATCATGGACAGAGCATCGGCATCAAGTAGATGTTTTTTATGTGCGGCATGCAGAAACTCGAGTAAATCTTCCCGGTCTTGCGGATCACCGGTTAACATTTGACCAATTCGATCAATAAAACTTTTCGATGGTGAGGAGCTACTCGGAGGGTTTTCGTCAGTCATCTATTAAATCCTCGTGATAGGGATTTGGAATTTTAAGTTTATTTAACAATTTAATTTCTAAGGCTTCCATCACAGCAGCATCATTATCATCAATATGATCATAACCAAGTAGATGTAAAACACCGTGAATAACTATATGCGCCCAATGATGTTCTAGTAATTTACCTTGTTCTTTGGCCTCGTGACGGACAACAGGCGCACAGATAACCAAATCACCCAGCAAGGTCGTCTGTATTTCCGCTGGTGCTTCAAATGGAAAACTCAATACATTGGTTGGCCCCGGTTTATGCCGATAAGTCTGATTTAAGCCACTGCTTTCGTCCTCATCAACCAGCCGCACAACGATCTCACCTGAGCGCTGTTGATCTGACAGAACCAACTCAACCCACAGCTTAAACTGATCCCTGTCAGGTAAATCAGAACAATCAGTTACCAACTGAAGATCAAGAAGATTGTTCTTGTTCATAGCGCTCATAGGCACTGACAATGCGTTGAACTAAAGGGTGTCTGACCACATCTTTAGTATCGAAAAAGGTAAAACTGATACCCTCAACGTCTTTTAAGACTTTTAAGACATGAATCAAGCCTGATGAACGCTCATTCGGTAAGTCAATTTGGGTGATATCGCCTGTCACAACAGCAGTAGAGCCAAAACCGATACGGGTTAAAAACATTTTAATTTGTTCGGTGGTTGTATTTTGCGCTTCATCTAGAATGATAAAGGAATCATTCAATGTACGGCCACGCATAAAAGCCAGCGGCGCAACTTCTATAATATTCCGCTCGATCAGTTTTTCAACTTTTTCAAAACCCAGCATTTCATACAGCGCATCATAAAGTGGTCGTAAATACGGATCAACTTTTTGCGCCATATCGCCAGGTAAAAAGCCCAACTTCTCACCAGCCTCAACGGCTGGCCTGACCAGAACAATACGCCTGACTTGTTCTGATTGTAAGGCTTCCACCGCACAGGCGACAGCTAGATAGGTTTTACCGGTACCCGCAGGACCCACACCAAAATTGATATCATGGGTCAGGATTTTATGCAGATATTTTTGTTGATTTTCACCCCGACCCTTGATAACACCACGCCGCGTTTTAATATGCAGCAATTTAAATGATTCCTGCTTAGGCTCGGCAATCAATTGTTCGATATTGGCATCTTGCATACTTAAGTGAACCTGCTCCGGCGTAATCTCTTCATCTGCACTCATTTCATAAATCTTTTTCATGACTGTACACGCGGCAATAACGGCCTGCTTTACACCCGTTACTTTAAAAGAATTGCCACGATTCAAGATTTCGACATGCAGACGCTGCTCGATTTGCCTGAGATGATTATCAAATTGCCCACAAAAATCAGACAAACGCTGGTTGTCAGCCGGTAATAAAGTAAGTTCCTGAGAAAAACACGATTCGCTCATCAAGCCGTTTGAACAATTTTTTCGACGGAAGACTCAACTAGACGACCACGCAATGAATTCGGCAACGCTTCCGTAATCAATACATCGACAAACTGCCCCGCCAGCCGTGGGTGGGCAGCAAAGTTAACGGCTCTATTATTTTCTGTTCGCCCCGTCATATGCAGTGGGTTTTTACGTGAAACACCTTCCACCAATACGGTCTGTACAGTCCCAATCATAGACTTGGAAATAGCTTGCGTCATTTCTGTCAAGCGCGTCTGCAATCGCTCCAGCCGCTGTTTTTTTACGTCCATCGGAATAGCATCTTCAAACTCTGCAGCAGGCGTACCCGGTCGCGGACTAAAGATAAAGCTATAGGAGAAATCAAAACCCACTTCTTCAATCAAACGCATCGTGTCTTCAAACTCTTCATCGGTTTCACCCGGAAAACCGATAATGAAGTCTGATGACAGACTGATACCAGGCCGTGCCTGTTTTATCTTTTCCATGATTTGCAAATAATCTTCCCGAGTATGCCCCCGCTTCATCGCCGATAAAATACGATTACTGCCACTTTGGACAGGCAAGTGAAGATGGCTGACTAGCTGTGGAATTTCTGTGTAGGCTTCAATGATATCATCGGTAAATTCCAAAGGATGCGACGTGGTAAAACGAATCCGATCGATGCCATCAACGGCGGCAACATAATGTAGCAGCAAACTGAAGCTAGCAATATCACCGTCATCCATTTCACCGCGGTAGGCATTAACATTTTGTCCTAGCAAATTGATTTCACGTACACCTTGTTGAGCGAGCGACTCAATTTCTGCAATCACATCATTTAATGGCCGACTGATTTCCTCACCTCGTGTATAGGGAACAACACAATAGGTGCAATATTTGCTACAGCCTTCCATGACAGAAACAAATGCTTTAGGGCCTTCTGCGCGAGGCTCCGGTAAGGAATCAAACTTTTCGATTTCGGGAAATGAAATATCAACGACCTTTTGTTTTCCGCGGCGCGCTTGATTTAAAAGCTCGGGCAACCGATGTAGAGTCTGTGGACCAAATACAATGTCAACATAAGGGGCACGCTTTTGGATAGCTTCGCCTTCCTGGCTTGCAACACAGCCACCTACGCCAATAATAATGTCAGGACGCTTGTCCTTAATCTTTTTCCAGCGCCCAACGGCTGAAAAAACCTTTTCCTGAGCTTTTTCACGAATTGAACAGGTATTTAACAATAAGACATCGGCATCTTCAGGGTTTTGGGTAATTTCTAAACCATGCGACGCTTTCAACACATCACGCATTTTGTCAGAATCATATTCATTCATCTGACAACCGTTTGTTTGTATATAAAGTTTTTGTGTCATTTATTGTTAAAACTCCAACCGTTTATTTGTTTAAATATGCCTCTATCCGTATGCTTATGCCCCACAAACGCACTTCAAACCAAGAAAAAAGCCCTGATTCCAGGGCTTTAACAGATAATTATACCTGTATTCAAACAAAATTTAAATCCCGCTTCATTTAAATGGGTTTTCCAATACAATTGTTTCTTCGCGATCAGGCCCAGTAGAAAGGATTGTGACATTGACTCCAACCAATTGTTCCAGCCTCCGAATATAATTTATTGCATTTTCCGGCAAGTCATCGAAACGAGTAATACCACGTGTTGTCGTTTCCCAGCCGGGCATTTCTTCAATAATCGGTTCACATACCTCATACTGGTCAGCGCCGAGCGGTGCTGTATCAATTATTTTCCCATCGATTTTATAACCAGTACAAATACCAATTTTATCCAGACCATCCAGCACATCCAGCTTTGTCAGACAAATTCCACTCAAGCTGTTCATTAAAGCTGATTTACGCATAGACACCGCATCAAACCAGCCTGTACGCCGTTTACGACCTGTCGTTGCACCAAATTCATGCCCTTTTATGCCTAAATGCTCTCCATAACCATCATTTAATTCAGTTGGAAACGGACCATTGCCGACACGTGTAGAATAAGCCTTGGTAATTCCCAAAACATAATCCAGATTAAGTGGGCCAATACCTGTGCCAGTCGCCGCACCACCCGCTGTTGTATTCGATGAGGTCACATAGGGATAAGTGCCGTGATCAATATCCAACAGCGCCCCTTGTGCGCCTTCAAACAAAACATTTTTATCCTGTTGTTGTAATTGCTTAATCTCTTCAGCCACGTCCGTCAACATTGGCAGAATTTGTTCACCCAGACGTAATGCAGACTCCAGAGTCTTTTCAAAATCAACCGCTTCGACCTGAAAATACTGGGTCAACATAAAATTATGGTAATCCACCAATTCTTTCAGTCGGCGACTGAACTCCTCGGTATTACGTAAATCGCCTGCCCTTAATCCACGCCGCGCGACTTTATCTTCATAAGCAGGGCCTATACCTCGGCCGGTAGTACCTATCGCTTTACCACCCCGCGCTTTTTCTCGCGCCTGATCCAAGGCAATATGCACAGGCAAAATCAAGGCACACGCTTCACTGATTTTTAACCGATGCCGAACAGGAATGCCCGATTTTTCCAACAACTCGACCTCTTCTAGTAAAGCTTCTAAAGACAAAACAACACCGTTGCCGATCATACATTCGACATCTTCACGCAATACACCTGATGGAATGAGATGCAGTACGGTCGTTTTACCATCGATGACTAATGTATGGCCTGCGTTATGTCCGCCCTGAAACCTGACTACTGCCGCCGCATGATCAGTCAACCAGTCGACCAACTTACCTTTTCCTTCGTCACCCCATTGTGTGCCGATGACTACAACATTTTTTCCCATTTTTACTTTCAGTCCAATGCTTTAACAATCCAGTTTTGATTTTCCTGCGCCAATAATGCGGTACAGCCCATACTTTTTGCATCCCCTTTTTGACCGGGTAATTGCTGAATAACAGTAACACCTTCAGCACGCAAACCCCGAATTTTAATTCGTAATGCCTCATCATCACAATACGGCGCAAAAACAATCGTATCAGACATATCTCTGCTATTTACCGACTGCCTTGCCAATCGTTTCAAATCAGCACTGAAGCCCGTTGCACTGCGAGCTGTCGCAAAAGCTTCGCCGATATTATCGTAGCGACCACCTCGGGCAATTTCTTTACCCAACCCCGGCACTAATGCCGCAAAAACAATTCCGGTGTGATAGTAATATCCCCGCAATTCAGCCAAGTCAAAGTTAATCGGCAATGCAGGATAAATTTTACTCAACTTTTCGGCGATTGCTTTTAAGTCTGCCAACGCCTGCTGCACAGAATCATCATAACCTTTCAAAACAGTTTCGGCGCGTTCAAAAACCTCCAACCCACCATGCAAAGTAGCTAATGCTTTAAAGGTTTGTTTGTCTTTTTCATGTAAAGAAAAGGCATTTAATAAATCATCCATTTCTGGTATCGCTTTACGCTGTAAGACATCGAATAATTCAGCTTCTTGTCGCTCAGTCACGCCAGCTTGCCGAGCCAATGCCCGATAAATGCCGACATGCCCTAGATCCAGATGAATCTGTTCGATACCTGACATCGCTAACATTTCCAGCATCAACTGAATAATTTCAAAATCGCCTTCCAATCCATCATAACCATACAGTTCAGCACCGATCTGTACCGGACTGCGGTCTTTGTCCAATTCATCGCCTAGTGTATGCAATACCGTCCCAACATAGCAAAGCCGTGTCGGAACGCTATGGCTCATATGGTGACCAGCAATTCTTGCCACTTGCGGTGTCATATCGGCGCGAATGCCTAAGGTTCTGCCACTGACTTGATCGGTCAATTTGAAGGTATTCAAATCCAGATCATGTCCTGTTCCAATTAACAATGAATCAAGAAAATCCATCAGTGGTGGAAAAACCAGTTGATATCCCCAAGCCGAAAAAACATCGAGTAAATTTCGTCTTAGTTGCTCGAGCTGAGCAGCGTCGCCCGGCAATACTTCTTCTATTCCTTCGGGTAATAACCAGGAATCTTGTGTTTGCATTTTTTAATATCCTAATCGCACAAAACGCCCCACAATGTGGAGCGTCTTATTCAGGCAAAAAGCCTTCTCAAACTATCAACTTAAAATTATTTCTGTGTTTTGAAATATTTGAAAAAATCGGAATTCGGTTCCAATACCAGCATATCGCCTTCTTTATCAAAGGTTTTCTTATAGGCCACCATAGTTCGATAAAAATTAAAGAATTCGACATCTTTTCCATAGGTTTTGGCATAAATATCGGCTGCCTTCGCTTCGCCTTCACCACGAAGTATTTCAGCGTCACGAAACGCATTGGCCAAAATAATTTCGCGTTGCTTATCGGCATCTGCCCGAATCCTTTCAGCCGCTTCAGCGCCCTGCGAACGAAACTCTCGGGCTACTCTTTCCCGCTCAGCTTCCATCCGACGATAAACCGATGCACTGACGTCTTGTGGTAAATCAATACGCTTGACCTGTACATCGACAATATCAATACCCAGCTTGTCCGCCAAGCTTGTCGTTTTAGCAATCAAAGCTTCCCGAACAATTTTCCGGTCTGTGGAGACCAGCTGATTGATTTGCCGCTTACTGAACTCGCTACGAAATGCATCTTTGATAATCTGATCCAAACGCACATTAGCCTGCGTGATATCCCCTGCTACCGTGGTATAAAACGTTTTTAAATCACCGATACGCCATTTAACGAAAGAGTCGACGATCACATTTTTCTTTTCAGCCGTTAAAAACCGCTCAGGCTTAGAATCCAGCGTCAAAATACGTTTATCAAATTTTTTCACGTTATTGATAAACGGAATTTTGAAATGAATACCGGGTTCAAAATCCATTTCAACAATCTCACCAAAGCGAAACTTAATGGCACGCTCAGTTTCTGAAACTGTAAATACCGACATCGAAACCACGACGACAACCAGTACAATCGAAACAATTATTTTATTCATCGTGCCACCCTCCCTCTTGTTTCACGGCCGCGAAAAGAGCTTCGTACTCTTGTATCGGTTCTTGTCTTTGGTTGTTGAACATATTTTGGCAAACTCGTTTTAGGCTCTTGCGAAACCTTCTTGCCTGTCTGCGGTGCTAATTTATCCAGGGGTAAATAAATCAAGTTATTACCGCCTTTTACATCAATCATCACAGTAGGTGTATTACCCAACATGCTCTCCATCGTCTCAATATAAATTCGCTGCCGCGTCACCACAGGTGCTTTTTTATACTCTTTCAGCATTTGATCAAAGCGACTGACTTCACCTGTCGCTTTAGCAACGACTTTCGCCTGATAACCTTCTGCTTCCTGAACCAGACGCGAAGCTGCACCGCGTGCCTTTGGCACGACATCATTGGCATAGGCTTCAGCTTCGTTAATCAGCCGCTGCTTGTCTTCTCGCGCCTTAATGGCATCTTCAAAGGCACCCTGAACCTGTTCAGGCGGTTGTGCATCCTGTAAGTTCACACTGGTAACCAGAATACCAGCCTGGTAAGAATCCATAATCGTCTGAATTTCATGTTTGATTTCGGACACAATCTCACTACGCCCTTCAGTCAATACGAAATCCATCGTGTTCTGGCCGATCACGCCACGCTCAACACTTTCTGTCACCTGTTTCAAGGTTGCCGCCGGATTATAAACATTGAACGCAAAATCTTTCGCATCTTTAACCTGATACTGCACGGCTAGCCGAACATCAATAATGTTTTCGTCTTTAGTCAGCATTAAGGCTTCACGGGGCACAGACCCCATACCTTGGCGACCACCAGAACGATAACCGACTTCAATGAAACGCTGTTGTTTAACATCAATAATTTGTACCTGCTCAATAGGTGCAGGCAAATGCCAATTCAAACCTGACTGTGTGGTTTCAACATAACGCCCAAATCGCGTCACCACGCCCCGGGTTCCTTCATCAACAATATAAAAACCACTCAGCAACCATAAAACAACGGCTGCAATCAATAAAAATAAAAGACCTTTCTTAGAGGAATCATCACCTGAGCCTCCACCGCCGCCAAACAAACCGCCTATTTTATCTTGCAAGTTACGTATTGCTTCATCTAGATCAGGCGGCCCCTGATCATTTCGCCCACTCCAGGGATCTTTGTTATCGCCACCGGGTTCATTCCAGGCCATATTCAGTGCTCCAATTTACTTGTGTTTGTATTTTTTCCAGCAAACATTGTACTCAATCATGACCATCATGATCTTCGTACATTGTTTCTATTGTACCTAATTTAACAGGATAAATAACATTAAAGTTTATATCCACTATGATTACAAAAAATGCCGAGAAGCTTAGCCGTTAGCCCACCTCTTCCAACTCAACTTCTTTCAATAGTCCTAAATGCTTTTTATCGATCTCAATCTTCAACTTCCAGCCACCAAAATCATCTGTCTGCTCATGCAAAATACGCGCATAATCGAATAATCTGGCCCGAATACCGGCCTGTTTCGCAGACAACACACACTTTCTGATAACCTTTTGGCTGGCAAAAATTTCCGACAAAGCTTGGTCTAGTAATTCACAACCATCACCAGTTTTGGCAGACAGCCAAACCCGAACCGGTTTGCCTTCATCATCATAATCAATATGGGGAGCAACACCATCTAACAGGTCAATTTTGTTGTAAACGAGCAATTGTGGAACCGTACTTGCCTTGATATCTTCCAATACTTGATTCACCTGAAAAATAGTCTCATCTCGATCGGCTGCATTTGCATCAACCACATGGAGCAATAAATCTGCTTCACTTGCTTCTTGCAACGTCGATTTGAAAGCTGCGACTAATTCATGAGGCAAATGTCGAATAAAACCAACAGTATCGGCCATCACCAGCTCAGTACCATTTTGAATCCGGTATTGCCGCAAAGTAGGATCTAATGTTGCAAACAATTGATTTGCCGCATAAATATCCGATTGCGTCAGAGTGTTAAACAATGTTGACTTCCCAGCATTGGTATAACCAACCAGAGAAACGGAAGGAATTTCGGCTTTTTTTCGCTTGCGCCGTCCTTGCCCACGCTGCTTGTCCACTTTTACCAATCGCCGTTGAATTTGTTTGATACGCATACCGAGTAATCGACGGTCTGTTTCCAGCTGGGTTTCACCTGGCCCTCTCAAACCAATCCCACCTTTTTGCCTTTCCAGATGCGTCCAACCCCGCACCAAGCGAGTAGACAAGTGCCTTAACTGAGCCAGCTCCACCTGTAATTTCCCTTCAAAGGTCTGAGCGCGCTGGGCAAAAATATCCAAAATCAAGCCATTCCTGTCAACGACCCGAACATCCAGCGCCGTTTCGAGATTACGCTCCTGACTAGGGCTTAAGGGATGATTGAACAGAACAATATCAGCCTGATAAAATTCCAAAGCCTGCTTGATTTCATCGAGCTTTCCAGAGCCGATAAAATTTTTTGGATCAGGTCGATAACGGCTACCCGTAATCACATGGACAGGCTCAGCACCTGCCGAACGTGTTAATTCTTTTAGTTCTTCCAGGTCTTCCTGCCCGGCTTGTAAGGTTAAATGAACCAATATTGCCCGTTCACCGGCATCAGGTCTTTCAAACAAAAATATACCTCTCGTTAAAAATTATTCATCAGATTGTTCAGATTCGCGCGGCAACTTGACCGGCTTTCCAGGAACAATGGTTGAAATAGCGTGTTTATACACCATTTGGTTGATCGTATTCTTCAGCATGATGACATATTGATCAAAAGAATCAATTTTGCCCTGTAATTTAATACCATTCACCAGAAAAATAGAAACTGGCACATGCTCTTTTCTGAGCGTATTTAAAAAAATATCCTGTAAATTGTGACCTTTTGACATCCACTTTCTCCTTATTATTATAAATTTAAAACCCATTTCGCGGCATCATCAACCCATAAAACCGAATATTGCCCAGGCCGCCCAAAAATCATGAAAATATAAACAACAATATCGTGTCAGCATATTAAAAATACGCACAAAGTAGACCATCCTGCTTTGCATTTTTCAGATTAAAATGCCGCATCATAATACTTTGTGCTGAACTATGACATGTTGTTATTTATGAAGTTCATCTGCAATTTATAACCTCATGTTTTTCATGATAAATCTATGTAATGACCGACTTTCTGTACTAAAAAATCATCGTCGCTATCAAAACTTTTCCCAACATCCAGTTTTCTAAGCCAGGTGAACTGCCGCTTAGCCAGTTGACGGGTGGCAATAATGCCTTTTTCACGCATGACATCATAATCCATATCGCCTTGCAGATAAGACCAAACCTGACGATACCCCACCGCCCGAATAGCAGGCAAAGACACATTCAAATCCCCCCGGACAAATAAGCGCCTGACTTCTTCCACTAGCCCTTCTTTTAACATACTGTCAAAGCGCCTGGCAATCCTGTCATGCAATATTTTTCGATCCGGTGGCACTAATTTTACATTCCAGATAGTATAAGGAATTGCGCTCATTTGCTGTTTAAAGAAATCACTGATTGGACGCCCACTGATTTCATAAACTTCCAATGCTCGCTGAATCCGCTGCGGATCATTCGGATGAATACGCGCGGCCGCTTCCGGATCGATTTCTGCAAGACGCTGATGCAAGGCGTGTACACCTTGCTCTGCCAATAATTGATCCAGCCGTTGTCGAATGACTGAATCGGCTTCCGGTAATTCTGCCAGCCCATTTAACAACACATTGAAATACAACATCGTTCCACCGACCAAAATGGGGATTTTTCCCTGTGCCGTTATTTCGGCCATTTTCTGTAATGCCAGCGCTTTAAACTGGCCGGTAGAAAATGTTTCTGCAGGGTCCAAAATATCAATCAGATGATGGGGAATACCGCAGCGCTCTGCTAATGTCGGCTTGGCCGTCCCAATATCCATGCCGCGATATACCATAGCAGAATCCACGCTGATAATTTCGCCATTCCATTGCTGAGCTAATTTAATCGACAATGCCGTTTTTCCCGATGCCGTCGGCCCCATGATAAATACGGCTGGGGGCTGCTTTTCAGCCATCATCATTGTCCCCGCATAAAAAACTTGTCCAAATCACTATGCGACAACTCAACCCAGGTCGGCCGACCATGATTACATTGCCCGATTCTTTCCGTTTTTTCCATCTCTCTGAGCAATGCATTCATCTCCTCAAGGGTTAATTTACGACGGGCACGAACGGCGCCATGACAAGCCATCGTCGCCAGAATTTCGTTGCTTTTTTCCAACACCCTTTCACTCAAGCCAAACTCCGCTAAATCGGCCAATAAATCCTTAATCAATAATTCTACATCCGCCTTTCCCAACAAAGCCGGTACCGAACGCAGCACGACCGCTTCCGGCCCGGAACGCGTCAAACTAAAACCCAAACTGGCAAAAAAATCCTGCTGCTGTTCGACCCAATCTGCCTCGCTCTGGCTAACCTGAATCTTTAAGGGCAACAACAAAGGCTGCATAGGCACCGAGCCTTGGTGATACTGTCGTTTTAGCTTCTCATACAAAATACGTTCATGTGCGGCATGCGCATCAACCAGAATAATGCCATTTTCGGTTTCGGACAAAATATAGATTTGATGAATATGCGCCAGTGCAAATCCCAAGGGAGGTATCGTTTTATTATCCGCGCCCCCCCTTGGCAGAGCCACCGTATTGGTTTCTTGCGGGTACAATTTGGCATAAGCCTGAATTTCCTCGGCGACGGTCAAAGGCAAAGCCGATTGCTGAGGGACCTCGGAAAATGACTGATATGCCTTTGATGATTTCACCCCCCCATCATCGCGCTTGAGTGATGCCGACTCAACCGTCGTTTCATGTATTATGGGGCTATCTGCCACCTGCCCGGGGCGTTGTTCAGCCAGTGACCTATGCAATGCGCTGAACAAAAAATCATGCACCAATCGCCCCTCTCTGAAACGAACTTCCAACTTAGCCGGATGCGCGTTCACATCGACCAGCTGAGGATCCAAAGTCAAATACAATACAAAAACCGGATGCCGACCATGATATAAAACGTCTTGATAAGCTTGTCGAACGGCATGGCTGATCAGCTTATCTCGAACTAAACGTCCATTGACATAAAAATACTGCATATCCGCTTGACTACGCGAAAATGTTGGCCTCCCAACCCAGCCCTGTAACAGCAAGCCGGAGGCTGAAACATCGATTGATACGGCATTTTCAATAAAGGCTGATCCATACACGGCCGCAATTCGTTGCGCCTGCATAGCTTCTGACTTAGCGGGTTTAAAGTTCAAGACTTCTCGCTGATTGTGCAACAGTCTGAAGCCAACATCGAAATGGCTCAAGGCCATTTTTTTGATCAAATTTTCGATATGCGAAAATTCAGTCTTTTCGGTTTTCAGAAATTTTCGTCTAGCCGGTGTGTTATAAAACAAATCCCTGACTTCAACCGTCGTTCCGAGCGGATGTGGGTCAGGCTGTGGGTCAAAATCGGTTTCTGTGCCATCAGCGCTGACTTTCCAGGCACATTCAGCATTAGCCGTTCGAGAAATCAAAACCAGACGAGAAACAGAACTAATGCTAGGCAATGCTTCGCCCCGAAAGCCCATGCTATTGATTTTTTCTAAATCCTGCAGTGAAGAAATTTTGCTGGTTGCATGACGGGATAAAGCTAATGGCAAATCGTCCTTGTCGATGCCGCAGCCATTATCGCGAATGCGCATCAATCTGACACCACCTTGTTCAATCTCAATATCTATTTGTGTCGCGCCGGCATCAAAGCAGTTTTCCACTAACTCTTTGACCACCGAAGCCGGCCGCTCAACGACCTCACCTGCCGCAATCTGATTAACAAGTTGAGTCGGTAACCGATGAATACGCATGCAAAGTTCCAGAAAATTGATTATTTGTAACTACTCACGCTTTTAGAAACACTGGGCGTAGGGTATTGAGTTTTTCAGGCTTGTGCAACATGGATGTTGCACAGAGCTACATGGATGTATCTACGCGTCCTGAAAAATCAATACCCTACGCCCACTAAATGATTATCGTGCGAGTAGGGGCTGTTGCCATTTCACATAGGTAACCATAAAAAGGCGCAAGCCAGAGCGATAGAGCCTTCAAAATTTCGTTTGAGTTTGTCATATCGCGTGGCGATCGCTCTGAAATGCTTAAGTCTTGCAAACACATTTTCAACGAGATGGCGATATTTGTAGAGACACCAATCCATTTCATCATTTCCCCGAGTTGAATTCTTTTTTCTTGGGATAACAGGAACAGCCCCTTTGTCTTTAATTTGAAGACGTAATGCTTCACTGTCATAGCCTCTGTCAGCAACTATATAGTCACCTTTTGGGAGCTCTGCAACTAATTTCGGTGCTTCTTTACAGTCATGAACTTCGCCGCCTGTCACTGAGAAATGAATAGGAAGACCACAGGCATCAACGGCCATATGAATTTTACTGGTGTTCCCGGCGACAGATTTCCCTATCGCTGTTTCTTGTTCACAGGCCGCACCACTACTATGCTGATGTGCTTTCACAATACTCCCATCAATAAATTCCCATTCCAGGTCTGGATCAACAACCAAGGCGTTAAAAATACCCATCAGTTTTTTCTTTACGAGACCAGTCATTGAATCGTTTATATACCGCATTCCAATTACCAAAAGCCGTGGGTAAATCTCTCCAGGGACAACCTACTCGCAAGCGATAAAAAATACCTTCGACTGTTTTTCGAAGACAAGGTTTGTCATAAATTCCCATTTTCAACATAATTATCTTCAGTTTCTCCCAAAGTTCATCCGTAAGCAGTTGTCGCGGCATAGTTTGCTTGTTTTTGAGTCAAAATAAACAATCTATGTGGCGGAGTTATTGAATTTCAAGGGGGATTTTCAAAACGGCAACAGCCCCTAGTTACGATTATTCTACTGAAATACTCAGAAAATTTCCCGACTAACATGCGTGATAATCAAGATGTTGGGATTTTTAAAACTTGTCCCACCCGAATGACATCGTTATTCAGAGAATTTGCGGATTTAATGGCGCTCATGCTGACGCCATATTGCTGGGCAATACCGGATAAGGTTTCGCCGCGTGAAATCACATGTTTTGGATGCTCGCTATACAAAGCGGCCATCAAGGTATCTGCCGGTGCATATTGTTTAAAATACGCATGGATACCTTTGAAAATAGCCCGAGCAATTTTTTGTTGATGGCGATGGTTTTTAAGTTTCTGCTCTTCAGTTGGATTGGAAATAAACGCTGTTTCAACCAAAATAGATGGAATATCGGGTGACTTCAACACCACAAAACCCGCCTTCTGAACTGAATTTTTATGTAAATGCCCAATAGGGCGAAGTTGTTTCAGCACATTCGCGGCCACTTTCCGACTGGCATCTTTGGTCGCCGTTTGTGATAAATCCAGCAACACCGAGGCCAGCGTTGAATCCATTTCATCCAAACTGACACCACCAACCAGGTCGGAATCATTTTCATGTTTAGCTAACCAGCGTGCCGCCTCGCTCGATGCACCCCGACGAGATAATGTAAACACCGATGCACCTTTTACGTTACGGTTTTTAAAGGCATCGGCATGAATGGAAACAAATAAATCAGCCTTTTCTTTACGCGCAATCGCCATCCGTTTTCTTAAATTGATAAAGTAATCCCCTTTACGCACCAAAACGGCTTTCATACCCGGCTGCCGATCGATCATCTTGGCTAACTTTTTAGCAATCGCCAGCACCACCTTTTTTTCCTGGGTGCCATGTGGACCATGTGCGCCTGGGTCTTCGCCACCGTGACCGGCATCAATGGCGACAATAATATCGCGTGCTTTGTTTTTAACCGTTTTGGTGACTGTCTTTTTAGCCTGTTTGACCTGCCCAGATCCTTTTAGTGACTTCTGATAAAGATCAACAACCAGTCGGTGACCATAATGTTTACGGGGCTTCAGAACAAAACTTTTGGGATTAACAGGCTGTTTCAGATCGACGACGATGCGTAAATCTTTTTTATGGCGTTGGGCACTGCGAACACGTGAAAAAAACGGATTTTTGGCAGACGGTTGCTTAAGCTTCTTCCGCAATTTCGCATTATGAATATCGATCACCAGTCGCGGTGGATTATCCAGCAAAAAAACCTGATGAGATGGCGTTGCTGAAACATCAAATACCATGCGCGAATGATCCGGCGCGCTCCATAGCCGTAGCGCATCAACGGTGACCGGGGCTGCGCTCGCCGTTTGCGCCAGCCCTAACAACACAGAAAATGCCACGACTTTCCATATTTTAGACATACGCCCCCCTTGAAAACCAATCATGCCAAACCTTTATCTTATACTCTTGATTAGATTATAGCAGTATGTCTTTGTTTTTCCAGTTCAATAAAAATCTATTTTCAAAATCCTCCGACCCCGATTCCAGCACAGCCTGGCGCTGCTGCTTGTCAATCTCAAGCCGAATAATCACATCGGCAGCCGGCAAAAAACCTTGCCCCATTTGTGGCCATTCAATCAGACACAAGCTGTTATCGCGTAAATAATCATCCATGCCAATCCATTCCAGCTCTTCCGGATCGGTCAAACGATACAAATCAAAATGATACACCGTTCGTTGTGCCAACCGGTATTCTTCGACCAGAGTATAGGTCGGACTCTTGACTGTCCCATGATAGCCTGCCGCCCGTAACAGCCCACGAACCAGCGTCGTTTTGCCTGCGCCCAGATCGCCGTACAAAAACACCAGACATGAAGGGGGTAGCACTTGCCATAAAATTGCGCCCAGCCGCTCCGTTGCTTTCGCGTTTGCTAATGAAATTTGCGTCAATTCAGTAACATCCTGATATACGGTAATAAATCACCTGCCAACAACCCCCGTTCGCCGCCCGCCTGCACCGCCCGGTCGGCCGCTAAACCATGCGTGTAAACGGCGGTTTCGGTGGCCTCGACCAAGCTCAACCCTTGCCCTAACAACGCACCGATTATTCCGGCCAAAACATCGCCCATGCCGCCACTGGCCATCCCCGGATTACCGGTAGAATTAACCGCTAACCCGTGTTCGCTGGCAATCAAACTCCCTGCGCCTTTTAACACGCAAACACCCGCATAACGCTGAAACAGCCTTGATACAGCCTCGAACCGGTTTTGTTGAATCGTATTCGTATCCGTTGCCAATAATCGTGCCGCTTCTCCAGGATGCGGCGTCAGTACCCAATTGCTATTCTTATGTGGATTTTGGCTTAAGAGGTTCAATGCATCGGCATCAACAACCATTGGCCGCCCTGATAACAACGCCTTTTGCCATAGGCTTTTTGCCCAATCACTCAAACCCAGCCCCGGCCCGATAACAATGACAGTCGCCTTTTCCAATAAGGGCGTTAAATCTTCCGCCTGCTCAACGGCATGACTCATGATTTCGAAACGCCCGGAATTGATCAAATGGCTGTGATCGGCGCGGGTTGCAACCGAAACCAGCCCAGCGCCAGCGCGTAACGCCGCTTCCGCCGCCAATCGAATCGCCCCCATATAGCCACAATCGCCCCCGATGAGCAACACATGGCCATGCTGGCCTTTATGACTAGCTCGCGACCTTGAAGCCAAGGCGGGAGGCGCAATCAAGCGAGCGAATGGCTCCATATCGTCAAACACCGCTTGTGGGATATTGAGCGAGGCATAGTGTATGCGCCCACAATAATCGGCTGCATCCGCCGTAAACAAGCCAACCTTCAATGCAATAAAAGTCACGGTCACATCGGCTTTAACGGCACAGCCCATGACGCAGCCGGTATCACCCTGCACGCCTGAAGGAATATCCACCGCCACCACCGGACATTGCGCCGCATTGATCATGTCGATAGCTGTTTTAAAATCTCCCGTCACTGTTCTGGCTAGCCCTGTACCCAACAAAGCATCGACGACAAGTGTATCTGTCAATTCAATATCCGGGTGAAATTGAAGCACAGCCCCCCCTGCGGCAACATAGTCTTCAAATGCCGTTTTTGCATCCTGCTTAAGCGAACTTGGATCAATCAGGCTGTAGACCGTAACCGTCCAGGCTTTTGCCAAAGCCAGGCGGGCAATCACATAACCATCACCGGCATTATTTCCAGCCCCACAAAACACCGTCATATGACGAGGAGATGACCACTGTCGCTGCAAAATTTCAAAACACGCAGAACCTGCGCGCCGCATCAATTCAATACCGGCAATGCCAAATTGATGAATGGCCAACCGGTCGAGTTGACGGGTTTGTTCTACAGAATACAAATTCTGTGGTTTCGTATTATCCATAGTTCGCCTGCCAGCCATTATTCCCAACATATTTTAGCGCCGCCGACATTACTCAAGCCTTCTAAATAATTGAGATGGCTGTCACGCTCAGCCGCATTGCATTGAATCACTTTCAGAGGTTTGCGTCCTGCCGGTAAACGGATAATTTCTTCAACATGCATCGCATCCGACAGATTATCTTCTTCCAGTAACGAGGCTTGGCCTCCTGTCATTAACAGATAGACATCGGCCAGAATCTCGGCGTCTAACAAGGCTCCATGCAGTTCACGGTGGCTATTGTCAATACCATAGCGTTTACATAAAGCATCTAGCGTATTACGCGCACCCGGATGTTTTTTGCGAGCATAAACCAGGGTATCGAACACCGTACACTGCGTTTCAATCCGACGTTGTTCATCTTTGATCAAAGATAATTCATGATTTAAAAAACCGACATCGAATGGCGCATTGTGAATAACCAGCTCGGCACCAGCGACAAAATTGAAAAAATCATCTGTAATTTCGGCAAATTTAGGTTTTTCCCGCAAAAAATCGTTCGTAATCCCATGAACGTCGATGGCTTCCTGATCAATTTCACGTTCTGGATTGATATAAACATGAAAATGATTTTGGGTAAGCCTGCGGTTGACCAGTTCAACACAGCCGATTTCAATAATACGGTGTCCTTCTTTCGGGTTTAAGCCTGTGGTTTCGGTATCTAATACAATCTGTCGATTAGTTTTTTTCATACGTCAAATGGGTCAATTGGATGATTTCATCGATCAATTTCTGATATTCCTGTGATTTAAAAGGCGCATAATTCAAATTTTTAAATAAATGGCTTAATTGTGTAAAAAAATGCCGGGCCTGCTCTCTGTCACTGAATACGTAATCATGTTCCACTATTTTTGTCAGCAGGGCAAAATTTTCATGTTGGCGAGCAAGCGGTGCGGCCACATCGACAGCGTCAAACGCATCCTGTTGCAAATAAACGGTATCGACAAACTGCGCTTTAAGGTAAACCACAAAATCATCCAAGGTAATGCCTTCCTCGCCGGCAACCTGAATCATTTGCAACACCGCATCACCCTGTTTCAATAATTGTATAACGCGTTGCACCATTTCAGTCCATTCCGGCTGCAGGTTTTGTGCATACCAGTCATGCAACTGCTCAAGATAACGCGACCATGAAATGAGCGGGTCGACAGCGGGATAAAAATGTTTGTAAGCACGATCCGCACTCAATCCTAAAAATGTTTTTACTGTATTCAAGGTAGCCTGAGTCACAGGCTCTTCAAAATTGCCGCCGGCCGGTGAAACCGTACCGATCATCGTTAATGAGCCACTGTTTTCCGGTGATGTTTCTATGACACCGGCCCGCTCATAAACTGTTTTTATGGCCGAGTCCAGATAAGCCGGAAAAGCCTCCTCGCCAGGAATTTCCTCCAACCGCCCGGAGGTTTCCCGCATCGCTTGCGCCCAACGCGAAGTCGAGTCGGCAATCAATAAAACATTCAGCCCCATTTGCCGGTAATATTCTCCCAATGTTATGCCGGTGTATATTGACGCTTCACGCGCCGCAACCGGCATCGATGATGTGTTACAGATAATGATGGTACGTTCCATCAACGACCCCGATGATTTCGGATCGCTAAGCTGCGGAAAAGTATTGATGGTTTCCACCACTTCACCGGCTCTTTCACCACAGGCCACCACGATCACGACATCAACATCGGAATTTTTAGCCAGCAAATTCTGTAAAATGGTTTTGCCGGCGCCAAAAGGGCCCGGAATACAACCCGTACCACCCCGCGCAATCGGAAAAAAGGTATCGATGATACGCAATTGCGTCATTAAAGGCTGCTGTGGATAGCATCTTCTAGCCAAGTTGTGTTTCAGCAAATACTGTGGCAATGGGATTCTGACCGGCCAATCTTGCTTCAGTGTGATATTTTGCAACTCACCGTTAGCGTGCTTAATTTGCGCAACGGCTTCATCAATCGTGACATTACCTTCCTGAATCCAGCATAGTTCCACGTCACCACGCAAATCAAACGGCAGCATTATTTTATGATTAAAGCGATTTTCCACCACAGAACCTATGACACTACCGGCCTGTAGCTGTGCGTTACTGCGAACACAAGGGGTAAATGCCCATTTTTTGTTTCGATCCAAGGCGGGTATATCAACACCTTTAGGCAAAAAATAACCATATTGGTTGGCGATGACATCCAGAGGATTCTGTAAGCCATCATAGACTTGTCCCAACAACCCTGGCCCGAGTTCAACCGACAGCATTTCATGACTTTGCACAACCGGGTCACCGACACCCACACCGGTTGTTGATTCATAGACCTGGACATCTGCAGTATCCGCTTTGATTCGGAGCACTTCCGCTTTCAGGTACGGTTGATAATCGACCTCTTGTTTACGCTTCGGCAAAATATAAACCACTTCGTTTTTCATCAAGGCTGCGTGCTCAGCATCCAGCATGCGAATGGAAACAATATCATCCTGAATGGCGATGACCTCGGCTGAAAACTCGGGTTGTTTCTGCATCAGACCGCCTCCTCAACCTGGCGTTGCATGATCTCGACAAAGCGTTGCCGGGCTTTTTGTCCATGCTGCTGATTCCAGCGATTCACCAGATCCCAGCGTAATACATAAACAACGACCGCTTCGAAATCAAAAAAATGCCCCTGACTTTGCTGCTCATAATAGCGCCAGATCAGTTTCAGTAAATATTTCTCCAATGCCAGATAAGATTCTTGTTGAATCAAGGCATCGATGTCATTGATCCAGGGAAAACGATAGCGCAAACCGAAATCCGGCAGTTGCCAGTTTCTGAGGATGTCACGGGCAAAAGGCGTCATTGCCAACATTTGCATGCTAACCTCCTGTTGCGGCTGATGATGTTTTAAACGCATGGCGGCAACCAGTGTCCGCAATTGCAATCGCCAAAGGATAATAGCTTTTAAATAACAGTTATCAATTTGTTGCAATACTCCCTGCACATGCTGTAGGAATTCCGCATCGGATCCATCAATGACCTCTGACCAATATAAAATACCTTGAATCCGGTTTAAATCTGCCGCATCTTCAGGGCTTAACCAGGCCAAACGTTGTTGCAGTTGAATCGCCGAAATGGGTGGATAACGGGTTGCAAAAAAATCGGCCGAATGTGGCGGCAGACTGGCCATTAACATGACATAGCGATTTTTGACGCCATTCATTTAACGATACCTTGTAATAACGCCCGAAAACGCGGCTGCAAATGGTTCAATAACAAATCACTCACCGTCTGCTCAGTAAAATCAATACGGATCTTCTCATCCACTAACTGAATCACGATGCCAGATTCAAGACTCGGATCCACTTCAATCGTAACGCCTTTACGCAGCATCTGTTCAGCAAAGTCTGACGTCAAATGCGATAACGCGCCTTGGGTCAATTCTTCGGGATGCTGTTTCAACTCCTCAACCCCCATCACCGTTTCAGGCAAATGAAAGACTAATTTTTGCCGTTCATCCAACGCCATTTTTTCCCGAACCGTCCCCGCTAGTGATTGTAATAATTGCTGCAGTACGTTTTTATCCGCCATTTTCTGGTTCACAGTACGGGCAACTTCCTGACTGAAACTGTTTAGTAACGTATCGCGTAATTTTATTACCGCATCGCGTGCAGCCAGTTTCAAGGCGTCTTCAGCGGCTTTCCGAATCGCCTCTGCATCCTCATGCGTTTGTTTCAGAATTTTCTCACTTTCACGCTCGGCTTCTTGCACAAGCCAGTCGGCACGCGCCTGAGCCTCATCAATAATTTTTTTAGCCTCAGCTTGGCCAGCCTCAACACCTTCGTTTCTGAGCCGTTCAATCAGTTGCTCAACCCCGGATGAAACCAGTGTTTTATGTGTTTTTTTCATACTGCGCCCTGTGGAATACCTGCACTGATGACCAATGCAAAAATAAAGGCAAAAACCGCAAACCCCTCAACAATCGCCGCCGGCGCAATCGAAATACCGAAAATTTCCGGTTTCGCCTTCGCAGCACTAATTGCCGAAGCACAACACCGGCCTTGATAAATCGCACTGAACATTAACGCCAGCCCTGATAACAAGCCAATGGCAAAAATAGCCGGTGCATTATCGGGATTGATGGCGCGTTGCAAGGTAAACATGATCACAATGCCGTAAATAACCTGTGACGAAGGCATCGCAGAAACCCCCACTAATCGACCATGCCCTGTTTCTGAATCAAGAATTGCACCGATTGCCGCCTGCCCTGCGGTTGCACAGCCAATGATACTGCCAATAGCGCCTAATGCCATCGGTGCATACAAGCCACTCCAACCCAACAACACAATAATAAAATCAACCATGGCCTATTTCCTCCCGACAAGCAAAAACTTTAAACGGATACCCTTCATCTGACAGGCTCCAATGAAAAAACTCAATAAAATTAAGGCGTAACCCATGCACCACACCGCTCATTAAACATAACATCAAATTCAGTAGATGTCCTGCCAACAAAATCAGCAAACTCAAAAACAAGCCCACCCCGGGCATAGCGTGGTAAACATTGCCGGCCAGATGATTAAATGTCAGCGCTAAAGAAGCACTTGCAAGCCCTAATGCAAACAGACGTAAATAGCTCAAAGCATCACCAAAAATCTGCGAAACCTGGGCCATTTTTTTTACGCCCTCCAATAGACGCCAGAATAAATCTTGTGGACGGGAAAGTGGGCGAGAGCTGCTGAAACATAAAACGAATGCCAATCCTGTCACAATACCGATTCGACTTGGGCTCATCGTTGCGTCTGCCTGCCCAAACTCAATCCATTCCATAAACCCTGCCGCCGCCAACACAGCCCAGCCTACGGACGCCAGTGCACGCGTCGTTTTTCGATATTGCCAGGCTTTAATCAGATTCGCCAGTATCAGGTGTGCGACCCCCACGGCAATCGACAATCGCATCATTTGATCAAAATCAGATAAATCGAGTATCGCAGCTTTCGCCAATATTGACTCAGGCGGTAATGGGATAGCGAAATAACTGCCGGTTATCACGCCCCAAAGCAATGAGAACAGCACGATAAACAACGCAAGAATGCGCATTCTTCGTCCCTTTTCAGTTTGACCTGCGTGCTTCCATTTCAACAGTAAAATCAACCCCAGCACACTGGCATAGCCTGCATCAGACATAATCATGGCAAAAAATGTAGCAAACGAGAAAAACACGATACCGGAGGGGTCCCATTCGCGATATCCCGGTATTTGATAAAATCGAATCAAGTCTTCACCGGCAGCTATCCATTCTGGGTTTTTCAATAAGGTTGGCGGCGTGTCCTTAGGCACCGGTGCTTCAAACAAAAGCGCCAGCTGCTGTCTGCGAGCAAAGCGTATCATTTCAGCTTCAGCCGCCTCAGGCAGCCATGCCTGAATAATAAACAAATCTGGCGTATCCAGGGCCATCAACATCGCTTGTTTAAGATCGAGCCGATCTTGATATTTGAGCAGGCTAAAAGAAATTAACGTAATCCAACGGGTTAAGGATTCACGTTGTGCTTGCAAGTCTTCAAGCTCCAGAGTGATGCGCAAAGCCTGTTTTCGAAGCGTGGATAAAGGCACTGAACCGGTATGGGATCGTGCAACAGGCATCGCATTACGCGCCGGCTCTTTGGTCGATAAAACCACAACATAGCAATGAATATTGTCCTCATGGACAACTTGCCAAATCAAGTTCTTGGCTATTTTTTTCAGCAAATGCCGTGGTACGCGATAAAACCATAAGCGAATACCCTTCAAAGCATCCAGCGGCGGCAATTTAAAATCACCCCACGGCTCAAGATGCTTGATCTTAAGCTGAACCTGTTCCAATTGTTCCGATAATTGTCGACTTTTTTCTTTAATATCCAGTATTTGAGCTATGGTCTTATCCAAATCGAAATCATCCATGTCATCGATTTGTGGCCGTTTTCGGGGACATTGATTGAGGTATTTCAACGCCGTCAATACATCACGATTTTGTTGCCGCAATTCACCCTGACTTTTAGCAGCTTGTGGATTCAAAGCAATCAAATGTGCTTGCCCTAATTGCTGCAATTTTTCCAGCACCGCCTGCTTCTCTTTCCGAAGACCTGTAACAGTGACTTTTTTTAAACGGACGATGGCCATTAGCCCGCTCTTTTTTGCTTAGTGATTTTTGACCGAATAACCGCAGCGCGCTCATTATCTGACAAATAAATGCGTATTTTTCGAATATTATCCAGTGTTTGTGGAATCAAAACCTTATCGAATAAATTCACCCGCTGCGTGACCTTTCTGAGTGCTTGTTGCAGAATATCCAAACGCTGCTGCTCGATCGATAATTGAATATTCAGCCTCAGCGCCTGCTGCATTTTATGGATATAGCCATCTACCCAATGCGGCTTGCAAAAATAAGAATACTGCACAGGTTCAAATTCAACCGCTTCCAATACCGGCAAGCGAATACCGACACTATTTTTCTCAGTGGTTTTGATACGCCGAATCTTAACCAGGCTTTCCACCTCAATCCGCGAATCTGCCAACATGGGCAGTTCGGTTTCAACCCAGTCCAAACATAATTCCAGCTGCTTTTGTGTATCAGATAAGCGCGCTTGAGCCTTGGCACGTTCTTGTAATAATTGTTTTCGTTTTAAATCCAATGACGGCAAAAACTGTCGATACCGCTTCAACAAGCGTATTTGCTGATGTAAGGCCGCTTTGTTAAAGGTTAATCGACGCATATTAGCCCCCTGCTTCCATGACCTGATCCGTATTCCGGCCGGGGAAATATTTATCAATCAACGCCTGCTTCATCAGCAGTTCTTCGGCTTCAAAACACTCGGCCAACGTTTGCCAACATAAATCCAGTGCTTCCTCCAGCGGAATCGAAACCGTAATATCCATAAAGCGTTGTCGAAATAATTGGCCAAATTTTAACAATCGCAGATCAAAGTCCGATAAATCAAATGCCATTGCCTGTTTTTGTTCAGCCTCAACCGCCGAAGAATAAAAGCGGATCATAGTGTTCATAATCTGACTGTGATCTTCCCGTGTCACCTTGCCGATAACATGCTGTTTCAATCGCGACAAGGAACCGAAAGGGTCAATCATATTGTCATGCAAATAAAACTGCCCTTCGGTGATATAGCCGGTATTATCCGGCACTGGGTGAGTCACATCATTGCCCGGCATGGTGGTGACGGTCAAAATCGTCACCGAGCCAGCCCCTTGATAATCACAGGCTTTTTCATAACGCTTGGCCAATTGCGAATACAAATCCCCCATATACCCCCGATTCGAAGGCACATGTTCCATGGCGATACCGACTTCTTTCATGGCATCGGCATAGGCGGTCATATCGGTCATTAAAACCAAAACTCTTTTACCCTCTTCCACCGCAAAACGCTCGGCCACAGTCAACGCCATATCCGGCACCAGCAGGCGCTCGACAATCGGATCGGAAGCCAGGTTGGTAAACATGACAGTCCGGGCAAACACCCCGGCCTGCTCAAACTGATGACGAAAAAAATGAAAATCATCATAAATCAACCCTAAGCCCGCAAAAACTACAATATCCGCATCGGCCTGGATTGCAATACGGGCCAGAAAAGGGTTGTATGGTTCGCCGGAAATGGAAAATATGGGAATTTTCTGGCTTTCAACCAGACAATTGAAAACATCGATCATCGGAATATTGGTCCGAATCATATTTGATGCCAATAGCCGCTTAACCGGGTTCACCGTCACGGATTCAATCGACACTTTAGGGTCGGGAGCCAGGGATGAACCACCATCCATCGGCTCACCGACACCATTAAAAATCCGCCCTAAAATATTGGCCGAATAGGTTACCTGCATGGAATGGCCTAAAAACAGAATGGAAGCCTGGGTTGAAAGCCCCTGAGTACCCGAAAAAACCTGCAGAGAGACTTCATCATCAGTAATCTTGATTACTTGCGCCAATGAAAAATAGCCGCTCCCATCCTCCACCCGGGCAAGATCGCCAAAACAGGGCGCAATATCCTGTAATTGGGCAATATTGGAAATTTTCACTTTCATGATATTACCAATAATCGCTTCAATGCGCTGGTGTCGAATCATGTTGTGAATCATGCGTCCTCCGCTTAAGATGATTAGCCCGAATATTGCGTGACTGTCTTTTCCTTATTCTCTACCTGTTGATTATGTTCTGCAAGATATTGTTGACTCTGCATCTCGATTAACCGAGACACCGTGCGCTGAAATTCGAAAACGCCGTCACCTTCGGTATAAATTTCGGCGGCTTTAACCTCGCAGCTGCAAATCAATAAGCGCTTGTTTTCATACAAAATATCGATCAATATGCTGAACCGCCGCGCTGCGTCAAATTCATCGGCCGAAAGTTTTGGAATAGCCTCTAAAATGACCGTATCAAACTGCCCAACAAGAGCTAAAAAATCACGACTACCTAGGGGCTGGAAGACGTAATGCTTCACTGTCATAGCCTCTGTCAGCAACTATATAGTCACCTTTTGGGAGCTCTGCAACTAATTTCGGTGCTTCTTTACAGTCATGAACTTCGCCGCCTGTCACTGAGAAATGAATAGGAAGACCACAGGCATCAACGGCCATATGAATTTTACTGGTGTTCCCGGCGACAGATTTCCCTATCGCTGTTTCTTGTTCACAGGCCGCACCACTACTATGCTGATGTGCTTTCACAATACTCCCATCAATAAATTCCCATTCCAGGTCTGGATCAACAACCAAGGCGTTAAAAATACCCATCAGTTTTTCTTTACGAGACCAGTCATTGAATCGTTTATATACCGCATTCCAATTACCAAAAGCCGTGGGTAAATCTCTCCAGGGACAACCTACTCGCAAGCGATAAAAAATACCTTCGACTGTTTTTCGAAGACAAGGTTTGTCATAAATTCCCATTTTCAACATAATTATCTTCAGTTTCTCCCAAAGTCCCCTAATGATTCACGGCATAATTGCGAAAAAGTTGCCCATAAAACCCGCCCGTGCCAGGCTTCAACCTGAATCTTTCGGCCTGATATTTGTACGATGCCTGCTTCAACCACACCGGCATCGCTTAACTGATGATAACGTTGCTGGAGACAGGCTGTGCTATCCTGCCCTAGAGGATAAATAAAACGCAGCTGCTCTGAAGCCACGCCTTGCCGCCGATAATCCTGCTTTGCCGTCAATTCCACCACATCAACCTTGTTCAACAACTTATTCACAAAACGCAAAAACTGTTCGCGTAATAGTCCCCCTTGATATAAATCGGAGGGATGTCGATTTGATGTAATCACGACACAAACGCCTTGATCAAACAGACTTTGAAACAAACGTTCCATAATCATAGCGTCGGCAATATCGGTTACATGGAATTCATCAAAACACAATAAACGAGCAGATTGGCTAATCTCTTCCCCCATTGCTGACATCACATTGCCCTGTTGCGTCCAGTTGTGAACAAACTGATGAACTTCCTGCATAAAGGTATGAAAATGAACCCGCCGTTTTTGGGATATTGGACAGGCGTGATAAAACATATCCATCAACATGGATTTGCCCCGTCCTACCTCGCCATAGATATATAAATGCTGGACACCCTGAGATGACGACGGCTTCTTTTTCCGCCCAAACCAGCGCTTTCTCCGCACAGACTCTGCGGCTAACTGATCGAGAATAACTTGCAGATGTTGAACAACATTCAACTGTGCCAGGTCAAAAATCAAACCTTGCTCTTCAACCTGTTGCTCATAGTGTTGGACTAAATTGACCGGGTGCGACTTTACTGCGGGAGGTTTTGACATTTTTGTGGGAATAGATGAGGTGCTCGCAAGCTCAGGACAACAAGAATTCGTGCCAGCACTTCCAACGTAAACTTATGACTTCATTGAAACGGCATTTAAGCAATTTTATGATCGAGTTGACGATTGATTGTGGCAATTCGGCCACCATTTTCCACCCGGTTACGGCCTTTTCTCTTGGCCTCATACAACGCCGTATCCGCTTGCTTTATCAAAGCCTCGGCAATGTCTGACGAGGGACAGGAAAATGCGCTATTAGGTTGATAAGACGCTGAGCCAATAGAAATTGTAACCGGTATATCATCACCGTTATAGTTTAATGTTAATTGGCTGATAGCTAAACGGATGCGCTCGGAAATCTCATCGGCCTTTCCCTCATCGATATTAGATAACAAAGCAACAAACTCTTCCCCGCCATAACGCGCTAAGACATCATTGCTGCGTAATTGTTTCTTTATGGTTCCAGCAACTTCCGTCAACACATAATCACCGGCCTGATGCCCATAAACATCATTCACTTTTTTGAAAAAATCAATATCCAGAAACAAGCAGGTTAAGGGTTGATTATTGCGGCTACTGCGATCCAATTCTTCATCAATGCGCTGCTCCCAGAAAAAACGATTATTAACGCCGGTCAAAGTGTCGATTAACGTGGTTCGGCGCATGGTTTCAAAATTCAGATTATTTTCCAGACAAATGCTGATAACCGAAATCATATGTTCGATAAAATCTGTCGCCATGCTCATCGAAAACCGATCCGGCTTTAAACTGCCCAGATTAAGCGAGCCTAATATCCTGCCGCGACGATTTAGTGGCAAAACAGCCACAGATGCCGGCTTTTCCTGTTCCAGAAAAAAATAATCGCATAATTTTGGCATATAAGCGCCCAAATAAGGCCGCGCCATAGCGCCTAAGCGGTCATAAAAGAAATCTTTCTCACTCAATAGTATCAGGCCTTGCCGATTTTTATAATCGTAACGGTCTTCGACCAGATAACGACTAATTTCATTATTTTCATCAATCAGACAGAAGCTGACATGATCTAGCTCAAAAAAGTTCTGAGTATAGGTTAAAACATACTCAATCATTTCGGCCAACGTGTTCAGACCAAGCAAGCCCATCTCGAATTTCTGAAACCGTTTTAAAGCGGCACTGTTCTGTTGAACCCGCTCCAGCATTCCATCTAGATGACTTTCGAGCAACACCAGCCCCATTGATAAATCTTTTTCCAAAAGTAGATTCTCGTATAATCTTGAAGAAGTTTTCATAATTCTAGCAGCTCAATAAAGAAAAACCATGTTGTTTGATAATTAAACTACCGCCCTTTTCTGAACTCGAACTTAAACCCTTACAACAAATTTTTAAAACACGAACCCGATCACACAATGCTGACCTCTACACAAACAGAACTACTTCAACAAGCTGATATTCAACCTAAATTTTTACCTGAAAATAAATTGCAATACCTCATCCAACAGCCAGAGGCTGTGTCAGAGCTCAATGATGACGAACTCCTAGAACTATTAGCCATTTGTAATGCACTGTACCGAGGCGGCGAACCGATTGTCAGTGATGCTGTTTATGATTTTCTGTTTCTGGCTGAACTCAAAAAACGCCATCCCGATCATCCCTATTTACATCAGGTTGAAGCAGAACCTGCATTTGCAGGTAAAACGGTAAAACTCCCGGTCACCATGCTTTCAACCGATAAAGCCTATCATTTCGAGGAAATCAAACGTTGGGCCAAACGGGTAGAAAAAGCAGCCGAGAAAATTGGCAAAGATTTTGATCAGCTTATTTTCCGTGTCACACCTAAACTAGATGGCTACGCCGCCTATGATGATGGAAAAAAACTCTACACCCGAGGTGATGGTCGCTATGGCCAGGATATCAGCCGTGTCTTTGAGCGGGGCCTAGTTGTCGCTAACAATGGACAACGCGGCTTAGGCGCCGGTGAAATCGTCGTGAACAAACACTATTTCAATCAGCATTTAGCTAAAATTTACGATAACAGCCGTAATTTTCAGGCCAGTATCATTAAGGAAAAAAAGCTGGACCCGCATGCACTCAAAGCCATTGAGGATAAAGCTGCGGTATTTTACCCCTTTGCCTTACTACCGGCCTGGGAAGGTCCATGGAAAACATTGGCCGAGCATTTCGACGAAATTGTCAACGATGTCTGGCATAGTGTCGATTATGATGTCGATGGCGTTATTCTTGAAGTCACCGATGCCGAAATCAAACGTATTATGGGCGCAACACGTCATCATCATCGCTGGCAAATTGCCTATAAAGCCAATACTGAAACCGCCGAAGTCAAAGTACTGAAAGTAATTCCGCAGACCTCACGTTCAGGCCGTATCACCCCGGTGGCTGAACTAGAGCCGGTGCGATTGAGTGGCGCACTACTATCTCGTGCCACCGCTCACCATTACAAAATGGTCAAGGAAAAAGGTATCGGGCCGGGTGCCATCATCCGGCTGACCCGTTCAGGCGAGGTGATTCCTAAAATTGAAGCTGTTATCAAACCGGTGACGCCTGAAATCCCAAGCCATTGCCCCAGTTGTGGCACTGAACTGGTCTGGGATAACGATTATCTGGTCTGCACCAATAATCTGGAATGTCCAGCCCAAATCACGCATACGATGGAACATTTTTTTAAAGTATTAAAAAATAACGATGGCTTTGGTCCTGCTACCATCAAAAAACTGTATGAACATGGCATAAAAAATGTTTATGACATCTATCAGTTGAATGCCGAACAATTTGAGGCGATGGGATTTGGCCCCAAGCAATCCCAAAATCTGGTCGATGAATTAGTACGCAGCCGAATCGAGCCGGTGGAAGACTGGCGTTTCCTGGCGGCTTTTGGCGTATTTCGGATGGGACTCGGAAATTGTGAAAAATTGCTGGCGCATTACCCTTTAGAATCCATTTTTGAGTTAACCGAAGCGGATATCGTCGCGGTTGAAGGCTTTGCAGAAAAAACGGCTCATATTGTTATCAAAGGTTTTAAAAGAATCCGGCCTCTATTTGAAAAATTATATGCTTTAGGCTTTAACATTGAATCGACCACACACGATACCCGGCAGACTCAAAATCACCCGCTGAGCGGCAAAACCGTCGTCTTCACAGGAACCATGCAACATGGTAGTCGTGATGCGATGAAAAAAGAAGCGAAAAGTTTTGGCGCAAAAGTTGCTAGCAGCGTGACCGGTAAAACCGATTATCTGGTTATCGGTGAAAAAGTGGGGCAAACAAAGCTGGATGCTGCCCGCGAAAAAGGGATAACCATAATGACTGAACAGGAATACCTAGATTTGATAAAACAGTAAACCCGGTATAGAAAAGGGCGTACTTTTATACGCCCTTTATCAAATAGTTCCAGAGCTTGCGTGACGTTAAAACCGTCTTACGCAAGCCCCGTTATTCTAATTAAAGGTTCGACCTGGCATGCCAGGTAATCTTGGCATCTCCTGTTTAGGAAATTCGCCTGTCAATGCATTCAAAAATGCGACGATATCAGCGACATCTTCTTCAGACAAATCTTTATCCAATTGTAGTTTGCCCATCAACCAGACCGCTTTTTCCAATGTTTTGACCTTACCATTATGAAAATACGGTGCCGTTAAAGCGACATTACGTAAAGTCGGCACTTTCCATAAATGCTCGTCTTCTTTCTTACCGGTTACTTCCGCGCGGCCTTTATCATCACTGAAACCATATTGAGCTTCAAAATAGCCATTTTTATTAACCGGGAATTTCTGGAACATACCCGGACCATTGAATGCAGGACCACTGTGGCAACCAGTACAGCCCAATTCCACCGCTTTATTCATGCCCCGAACTTGTTGCTCAGTCATCGCCGATTTATCACCTTTGACATAGCGATCAAATGCACTATTTGGCGTAATCAGCGTTCGTTCATACGCTGCAATCGCTTTTGTTGCCGTATCTTTGGAAATAGAATCTTTACCAAAGGCTTTTTCAAACGCCTGCTGATAGCCTTCTATGCTTTTAAGGCGTTTGACCACCTCATCCCAGCTTTTCATACCCATTTCAATCGGGTTCGTCACAGGCCCTGCTGCCTGCTCTTCCAGACTAGCCGCACGACCATCCCAAAATTGAACTTTGTTAAATGCCGCATTCCAAACTGTGGGTGCACTACGCCCCCCAACCTGGCCACCGACACCGACAGAGCCACCTCGGTTATCTTCACCCCCCAGCATCGTATTGTGGCAAGAGGCACACGACACTGTTCCGCTAGATGACAAGCGCGGGTCGTGATACAACATTTTCCCTAGCGCCACCTTTTCAGCGGTTGTTGGGTTATCAGCAGGTGCAGGCGCCGTGGTCGGTAAGGCTTCGGCCGCCATAACAGACATGGAGCCTGCTAACGATAAAGCAGAAACCAGCAATCGAATTTTTAACATACTATCCTCCGGGTATTTTTATAATATCAAACCAAGCTACCCTGCGTACTCAACGCCTTTAGTTGAACAGGATAAAATCATTCCAAGGTTTTGTGTTGATGAACAACATCTGAATTGTAAGAGATAACGCCTGACAGGTAAAACAAAAGTTTACGTACCTCACTCCAGCCTAGGAGGTTGTCGGGTTTAGGAATTCGTGACGAGACGAGTGGGAAAACTGTCCTTGATTTCCTACTGTCGCAGTAGAATTTTCCTAAATCCGACAACCTCCTAGATATTGCACTAGAATTTGGACTAATCAGGAACAGAAAGCTCAACTTCATAGCCACCGAATTTACGAATATTGATCACCCCGGTATCTAACAACAGATATTGGCCTTTAATACCTTCCAGTACTCCACTGACATCCGGGTTTTTATCAAAATTAAATGATTTGACTTTAGCCGGATAGGTTAAAATCGGGTAGAAAATATCCACAACCTCGGCATCGGGTAGAAATTCTATACTGTCATCGCCAAAGCGCTGACCAATTTCTGCAATTTCCTGCTCGCATTCGGTTAACAGCTGATCGCGTCGCGCGGCTAAATCCACGGTTTCTGCCTGGCTCTTCAGCATTCTCTGCCAACTGGTTTTATCACTGACATGCTGAGCTATCGCCACCTCAACCAATCCTGAAATATAACGTGACTTCACCTTTAAAATGGGTAATGCCTGCACTGCCCCTTGGTCGATCCATCGGGTCGGAATCTGATTTTCACGCGTAATCCCAACCTTGATTGCCGATGAATTAGCCAGATAAACGTAATGTGGTTGGAAACAAAACTGCTTAGCCCAGTCAGGCTCTCGACAAGTCCCCTGGTCAAAATGACAGGTTTCAGGCTTCATGATACACATATCGCATTGTGCCAATGAGGTAAAGCACGGATAACAATAGCCCTGATTAAAGCTCTTGTTAATTTTTCGATTGCAATGAATACAAAAAATTTGCCCCGTAAAATGTAACTGAATTTTTTTGCCAATCAAGGGATTCAACGCAATCCGCGCCTCGCCCAACGGCATTTGATAACTCACCGGCTCCGTTAAGAAAACCTCCATTTTTCGCAAACAACCTTTCACTTATCACTCCTGTTTTTGGCATGATTACGGCAAAACACCTGTTTCTCCCATCAATCGGTTTAATCAAACTGTTAAAATTGAGCTGCTATAATACCTTATTTAATCTTCATTGAAGGAGCGAAATGGCTTTCTCACACATTTCATCGGGCAGCGATATCCCCGACATTATCAATGTCATTATTGAAATACCGGCATTCAGCGACCCGGTCAAATATGAAGTCGATAAATATAGTGGGACCTTGCAGGTTGACCGTTTTATGGGCACATCCATGCAATACCCCAGTAATTACGGCTATATCCCACAAAGCCTGTCTGAAGACGGTGACCCGGTCGATGTCATGGTCATTACCCCCTCGCCGGTGCTGAGCGGCTGTTTTATCCGTTGTCGCCCGGTCGGCATGCTCTTGATGCGCGACGAAGCTGGACCCGATCCAAAATTACTGGCCGTCCCCACACCTGAATTATCGCCCTACTACAATAAAGTTCATTCATATAAAGATATTCAGCCGGAAAAGCTGGCTAAAATCGCCCATTTCTTCGAGCATTACAAAGACCTTGAAGAAGGGAAATGGGTAAAATTAGATGGCTGGGTGGGTCCTGATGAAGCCAAACAGGAAATTCTCGACAGTATTGCGCGTTATCAAAAATTGATTGAAGAGCCCGCCTTATAAAATATGAACTGATGTTACGCGGTGGCTCTTTAATTTCATTTCCATGATTCTCCGTTCACCATTACCGAGAAAGAAAAAGCCATCTCTGGCCTCTATTTCTTATCGACACAGAGACCACAGAGCACACAGAGTTATCCCTTGGTTCCCGCACTTTTGCGTAGGAATGAGGGAATCACAATTGCACCTCGGTACTGACTGCTATTTATCCAGCACCTCAGAATACCTCGTCATTCATGGCGAGGATGAAAAGGTGCACTATTTTTCTTAAAGAAAACCTTGTCCTTCAGGACGAGGTGCTGGATTTATCGTACCCACGCAGGTAGAGAGGGTACGATAAAAGAGATCACAGAATTATCGTTTAATGCCTTTGATGTCTGGATTCATGATGTTATCAACGACTCTGTTGAAATATCTGTTGTTTATCCTTGCTGTACGGTTTCATTCTCTGTGCTCTCAGTGGTCTGAAGTGTCTATATGGGGTCCTACGCAGGAGTGTGGGAATGAGGGAAGAGTTACTGCGTAACATCAGATATGAAGATGCTGACCTCCATCTGCTATGTTTTTTTAGCGTAACCATTCGTGTTTTTCTCCACCCAGCGGGATTCGCCGGAGGCCAGCAATTCCTTTTTCCAAAATGGCGCATTTGATTTCAGGCTTTCCATCACAAAGCGGCAAGCATCAAAGGCATCGCCGCGATGAGAACTCCAGATGGCCACAGCGACAATCGGTTCATCGGGATAAATATTCCCAACCCGATGCAACAACAACGCATCCAGCACTGGCCATTTATCGGCGGCCTGCTGCAAACACGCGAGCAATTGTTTTTCAGTCATGCCGGGATAATGCTCAAGATACATGCCTTTAACCGAATCATCCTGATTGAAATCACGCATGGTGCCGACAAATAGACAGGTCGCGCCATATTTTCCTTTTAACGCCGTTAAGCCTTGTTGGTAATCGGCAACCGCTTGCCAAGGATCAAACAGACTATCTATAACGCTGACCTTCATCTTTCCCCTCCTGTAACCGGCGGAAAAAAGGCAACCTCATCGCCATCTTTTACGACCGCTGTCTGATCGACATAAGCCATATTGACGGCAATTAACACATTATCAGGCATATCCAGGCCGGGGTTGGCCTCGCTCCAGACTTGACTGACTGTATATTCTCGCACCGTTGCCAAATCATCTTCGGCACGCCCTAACTGTTCTTTTAAACTGGCAAAATAACGGACTTTAATCGACATAGCACCCCACTCAATATTACAATCGTATGCTTTATATATTATCTGACAATGACTCAACTGACGCATTTTAATCAATCCGGCGAAGCACATATGGTGGATGTCGGCGACAAAGCCATCACCTCTCGCACCGCCATCACCGAAGGCTTTATCAGCATGCAGGATGACACCCTGCGATTGATCGAATCCGGCCAACATAAAAAAGGCGATGTACTCGGCATTGCGCGCATTGCCGGCATTATGGCCAGCAAAAAAACCGCCGATTTAATCCCGCTGTGTCACCCACTCCCCATTACCCATGTTGAGATAAAACTCACCCCCCAGCCTGAAAACGGCGGCGTACATTGCCTGACCACCGTCAAAACCCAAGGCCAAACCGGCGTTGAAATGGAGGCATTGACCGCCACCCAAATCGCCCTCTTAACCATCTACGACATGTGTAAAGCCGTTGACCGAGGCATGGTCATGCATTCGATTCAACTACTGGAAAAATCCGGCGGCAAATCAGGCCACTGGTGTCGATGAAGCGATGGATTATTTTTTCACAGCCTTGCAAGCTGCCCTGGCTTTGATTTTAAATTTTGACCCAGAAACCTGGCATATCGTCGCCACCTCGTTAACTATTTCACTGACCGCCTGTCTTTTCGCCAGCCTCATCGCACTGCCTTGCGGCGTATTAATCGCGATAAAGTCATTTCCTGGCAAAACCGCCCTACAACATATTTTGCAAACCCTGACTGCCATGCCAACGGTCATGGTCGGTTTGATTTTTTACGGTTTACTCAGTCGCCGTGGTCCACTGGGTGAATGGGGGATGCTGTATACTGAAAATGCCGTAATTTTAGGCCAAACAGTCCTCATTCTACCTTTAATTTTAAGCATGACTATTGTAGCCGTCAGATCAGGCGATACCCGTTTATTAGAGACATTACAGTTATTAGGAGCAAATACAGTACAAAAAATTCAGACGATCATGAGCGAATGCCGCCTTGCCTTGTTAGCCGCCGTCGTCACCGCCTTTGGTCGCGCCATCGGTGAAGTCGGCGCCGCCATGATGCTTGGGGGCAACATTCAAGGCGTCACCCGCACCATGACGACAGCGATCGCACTGGAAACCAGCAAAGGCAATTTTGAGTTAGGTCTGGCTTTAGGTATCATCCTGTTACTTATCGCTTTCACCACCAATTTTATTTTGCATTACTTATCATCGACATCTCTACGATGAATTTCAGCGTATGATGCTTTAATCCTCACAGCCATGGAAAATAACTATAAAATACTTTATCTGGATCAAAGCTCGGACGAAAATGATCTGCTGCTCCAGCAATTAAAAATGCGCTTTGCCTGCAAGGGCTATCAAATTGAAAGCATTCATGATGAAAATGATTTCTTTTATAAAATTCGCTTTCATCACTATCATTTCCTGATCTTGGATGTGGGTGATCAAACCCGTCGCGCCATCAATTTTTTAGAACGCTTACAATCATTAAATAAACACCTGCCCACCATTCTGGTCAGTGCCTGGCAAGATTTTCAACTCTCCATCAAGGCAATGCAGTTAGGCTGCCAGGACGTCGTGATTAAAAACCCGGTTCCGCATATTTTCTTCAAAGACCTATGCGTTAAACTCTTCCAGCTTCATGACAGCCGGCAACACCCCCCGCATCTATTCAAGCGTAAAAAAACGATACCGTCATCAACGGAAACAGAGGGCCGATGGGAATGGTTGCCGACTGAAGACCGTGTTTACTGGAACTGGCCTGGAGAGAAAGAAACCCACCGCGCACGTTATGCGTCTTTTATTCAACATATTCACTCGGCTGATCGCCCCCTGGTTAAAACACAGAATAATGTTTGTTTATTTTCGCATGAACCTGTCGATTATAGTTTCCGTTATCTGGATAAAACCGGGCGACCTGTTTTTTATCATCTGCATATAGCTAGAGCATTATAAACTGGCATAATCTAAATATTTGCAAAATAACGTATCGACATCACAGCGATGCTGTCGTCGAAGCGCTTTAGCTTGTGCCCATTTGCGTTCAATAGGATTAAGGTCTGGACTATAGGGCGGAAGAAACTCAAGAGTGCAGGTTGTTTGCTTGATGGCATCTAAAATATCTGCACGTTTATGGAAAGCAGCATTGTCCATAACAATGAAAGCCTGTTCCGGCAGTTTGGGTAACAAATCCTGGGTTAACCAGGCATAAAAAGTGTCCGCATTAATGCTGCCTTCAAACAAGCTGACTGTTACCAAAGCGGACCCCATCATAGCGCCAATCGCATTAATTCGCCCTTTCGCATGCCAATCATGGACATCGTAGCACCGCTCGCCTACCGGTGAATAAGCATGCGTTCTCGGCATACTTTGCTCAAAACCACTTTCATCCACATAGACAATAGGTCGCTCTTTGGACTCGTAGTCCACAATTTTCGCTTGGAAATCAGACCGTGCCTGCTCGTCCGCTTTTGGATGTTTGAGTGTTTTTTTTATTGCTGAAACCCAAACGCTTTAAGGCATAACCAATCGCCCGTTGACTCACGTTAAACCGTTTCGCTCTTTCCCATTGATAGTCATCAGGGTAACGCTCAACATCTTTCTTCAACGCTTCCATATCAATTTTTGTGGCCGGTTTATTTCGAGTCAGACAGGGTTCAAGCTTTTTTTGCCAGCGAAATAAGGTGCGTATCGGCACATCAAAACGTTCGCTGGTCTGTTCAAAGGTCAGGCCATATTTTTCTTTGACCGCAAAGACTTTTTGTCGAAATTTAAGAGGGTATGTCATGGGAATATATTATGCCACATAATCTTGCTTTAGTTATATCAAACCGGAGCTCAACGAGCGCGGCATGATCTGTCGAATATTGGGCAAGATAAAAAAGCAATCGCCTAACACAGTTCAACAAATCAACCAGGTAAAACTGTCCTATTTTGACTACACCCCCGATGCCGTAGTTATTTGTGACGCAGAAAACCGTATCATTTCTGTTAATCCAGGCTTTACCCAACTCACAGACTTTTCGCCTGCGGCTGTTTTATATCAGCCCGCCAGCCTGTTAATGACAGAAAAGTCCGACTTTGATTGGCAAAACCCTGAACACTCCCTCCAAAAACGTTATTTCTGGCAGGGACAGACCGAGCTTCACGGCCAAAATTCAAGCATCCCGGTTTGGCAATCCACAGCCGTGTTACGCGATAAATCAGGCCATATCAGCCAAATGATTTCGGTGATTCGCGATATTCGCAGCCAGCAGGCTCTATTGGCTAATATCAAACTTCAGGCAAATTATGATCCATTAACACAAATTCCTAATCGTATATTACTCGCCGACCGGCTGAAAAGTGCACTGAAACTAGCACATCGCAATCAATCCTGCTTAGCTCTTATGCTGCTGGATTTGAATAAATTCAAATGGATCAATGACCATTTAGGCCATGCTGCCGGAGATTTCGTTTTAAAAGAAACAACGCGCAAATTAAAACTGGCGACTCGTGAATCCGATACAATCGCGCGCTTGGGCGGAGATGAATTTGTCATCCTGGCGCCAGAACTGGAAAAAGCCAGCGATGCCGAGCGTATTGCACAAAAGATTTTTACTGAATTTTCCAAGCCGGTACTATTTGAAAACCAACAAATCTTCATTTCCGGCAGCATCGGCATCGCTGTCTATCCCGATAATGGCGATAGCCTGGACGAATTGTTGAAAAATGCCGATAAAGCCATGTATCAGGCTAAAAAACAAACTCATTCACCCAATAATTTTTATTTTTTCACGCCCGAGTTGCAACAAGAAACCCTACATCGACAAACCATTATCAACCGTATCCATAAAGCCTTACGCAATAATGAATTCAGACTAGAATATCAACCGGTAATCGATATCCATAGCCACAAAGTCGTTTTTGCCGAAGCATTGTTACGTTGGCAAGATCCACAGCACGGTAACATCCCACTGGAGCAATTTTTATCGATTGCAGAAGAAAGCGGCATTATTAAGGAGATTGGCACCTGGGTCATCACCACAATTACAGAACACTTTCAGCGTTGGTCTCAGATTAACCTACCACGGCTCTCCATTTCACTGAACCAGTCGGTTCATCAATACAATACCAGCAACTGTCACCAAGAATGGATTACGATTTTGAATGATAAACAAATCTCTACAGACCGGATCATTTTCGAGGTCAACGAATCCTTATTTCTGGAAGAAAACAAACATTATCATGCCAACATCCTCGCCTTACAGGAAGCAGGCATTAAAATCGCACTGGACAAATTTGGCACCGGCTATTCTTCTTTAACCTGCCTGAAAAAACGGCCGGCCGATTATATTAAAATCGACCGCTCATTTATTCATAAAATGACACAAGACAACGCCGATACCGCCATGATTAACGGGATTTCAATCCTGGCTAATAGTCTTAAAATTCGTGTTATTGCTACCGGCGTAGAAAGAGAACAACAGCTCAAGCTATTGGTCGAAAACTGTGATTATGCTCAAGGCTATTACTTTAGTAAACCGTTGTCTCTAGAACAATTTGAAAGCTATATTTTCGCATCAAACATGTAAGAGGCTGTCGGGTGATGGGCGATTTTCCACTCGTCTCGTGCCGAATCCCATAACCTGGCAACTTCCACTAACCAGAATTGCCCTAGCATCTGGGCTAGCCTTTAATGGTTATATAAACCTCACATCAATCACCAAGGCATTGGTGTACCATCATATTTGATAAACTGCCCGGTTTTAGACAAATCGAATTGATTGATCTCTGCCATCATGCCCTTCACACTGGTCGCTGTATCAATCAATGCATTAGGCCCGCCCATATCGGTCTGCACCCATCCCGGGTGAAAAATAAGCACACCAATTCCGACGGGTTTTAAATCGATAGCAATACTCTTCATCGCCGCATTCAACGCCGCCTTACTGGAACGATAGCAAATGCTGCCGCCACTGCCATTATCCGCGATACTCCCCATCAGACTACTGATCGCGGCAATGATGGGTTTTTTGCTGTGTTTTAAGTGTGGCAAAAAAGCTTCTGCTGTTTTAACCGCACCCAATACATTCGTTTCCAATGTTCTCAACCATGCCTCATAATCCAGCTTTCCAAACGGATGTTCCGGTTTATCACCATAAATTCCCGCATTAGCGATTAAAATATCAACCGTGACATCGGCCAAGTCTTCGGCGAGATCATCGATGCCTTGCCGATCCAATACATCCAGTTGATAGCACTGGATGGTTGGATGTTTTTCAGCCAACTGTTGCAAATCGGTTGCCGCTTCAGGATGACGGCAGCAGGCCAGAACCTGGTCACCCTGTTGCGCATAAAACTGACTGAAAGCCAGACCAATGCCGCGATTAGCCCCGGTAATTAAAATCGTTTTCATGTTTTTCTCCTTAAACAACTATTTCACTTTTCAATAATTTAATCTCATCGCGAATACGCGCAGCTTCTTCAAACTCCAGGTTCTTTGCCGCCTGATACATCTGATCTTCCAATTTTTTTAACTTCTTCGCCGCTTGTTTCGGCGACAAGGCATGGTAATCAGCCAGGGTTTCTGCAACTTTGCTATCAACTTTGGCCACTTTCGTACCCGCCCCCGGAATCGCGACTTCCAGAATATCGGTGACCAACTTGAACACGGTTTTAGGCTCGATACCATGCTGCCTGTTGAATTGAATTTGTTTTTCCCGTCGTCGCTCTGTCTCCTCGATCGCCTGCCGCATAGATTCGGTGATACGATCGCCATACAGAATAGCTTTGCCATTGACATTACGGGCGGCCCGACCAATCGTCTGTACCAAAGACACTACAGAACGCAAAAAACCTTCCTTGTCGGCATCCAAAATCGCTACCAGTGAAACTTCTGGAATATCTAATCCTTCCCGCAATAAGTTAATCCCGACCAACACATCAAATTGCCCCAGACGCAGGTCACGAATAATTTCCACCCGCTCCACCGTATCAATATCGGAATGCAGATAGCGTACCTTGACATCGTGCTCCATCAAATAATCGGTCAGGTCCTCCGACATTCTTTTGGTCAACGTGGTCACTAATACCCGTTCTTTACGCTCAACCCGGATACGGATCTCGGACAGCAAATCATCCACCTGAGTGGATGCCGGGCGTACTTCAATCACAGGATCTAACAACCCGGTCGGTCGCACGACCTGCTCGACAAAAACACCCGAATGCTCTTTTTCATAAGGGCCGGGCGTCGCCGAAACATAAATACGCTGCCCCGCCTTCTGTTCAAATTCATCAAATTTCAGCGGCCGGTTATCCAATGCCGATGGCAACCGAAATCCGTATTCCACTAATGTTTCCTTACGCGAGCGATCCCCTTTATACATGGCGCCGATTTGCGGAATGGTGACATGGCTTTCATCAATAAATACCAACGCATCATCGGGTAAATAATCAAACATGGTCGGTGGTGACTCGCCCGGCCCTCGCCCCGATAAATAACGCGAATAGTTTTCGATCCCAGAGCAATACCCTACCTCCAAAATCATTTCGATATCAAACAGGGTACGTTGCTCCAGGCGCTGCGCTTCAACCAGCTTGTTCAAGTCGCGTAATTGTTCCAGGCGTTGCTTGAGCTCATCTTTGATCGCATCGACCGCACTGAGCAGCTTTTCACGTGGTGTGACATAGTGCGTTTTGGGATACAGTGTAAAACGCGCCAGTTTGTACAATACTTCGCCAGTCAACGGATCAAACATCGACAAGCGTTCAATTTCATCATCAAACAATTCAATCCTGAGCGCCTGTTCTTCAGATTCAGCCGGAAATACATCAATCACATCGCCGCGCACCCGGTAGGTCGCACGCCGCAGATCGGTATCGTTGCGGGTATATTGCATTTCCGCCAATCGCCGCAAAATATCGCGCTGACTGATCATATCGCCCCGTACCAGATGTAAAACCATTTTAAAATAAGAGGCCGGCTCACCAAGCCCATAAATCGACGAAACCGTCGCCACCACGATGGTATCGCGCCGCTCAATTAACGCTTTAGTCGCCGACAATCGCATTTGCTCGATATGTTCGTTTAATGCGGCATCCTTGTCGATAAAAGTATCCGACGCAGGCACGTAGGCTTCGGGTTGATAATAATCATAATAAGATACAAAATATTCAACACTGTTTTTTGGGAAAAACTCCTTCATTTCCCCATACAACTGTGCCGCCAATGTCTTGTTAGGTGCCAGAATCATCGCCGGCCGTTGCGTCTTTTGAATCACATTGGCCATGGTGAAGGTTTTCCCGGAACCTGTCACACCAAGCAAGGTTTGATGCAATTCACCATCTTCCAACCCCTCGACCAGGCGCGCGATGGCTTCCGGCTGATCACCTGCAGGCTGATAACGACTCTGAATTTCAAATGCTTTTTTCACGAACAAAAACAACCTTTTAAATTAGGGCATTATATAACATCGCGTTATAATATTGAGTTATTTAACATGTTTTGGATTGAGGAATCATGACCATTCAACTTTCAAACAGAGTCAAAGCGGTTAAACCTTCCCCAACGTTAGCCATTACCGCCCGAGCCGCGGAAATGCGTGCGGCAGGAAAGGACATTATCGGACTCGGTGCAGGTGAACCCGACTTCGACACCCCCGATCATATCAAAGCTGCCGCTATCGACGCATTAAACAAAGGCTTTACCAAATATACCGCTGTCGATGGTATTCCAAGTCTTAAACAAGCCATTATCGACAAATTCAAACGCGACAATGGTTTTGATTATCAGCTTAATCAAATTTTGGTATCCTGCGGCGGTAAACAAAGTTTTTACAATCTGGCTCAAGCCTTGTTAAACCCAGGCGATGAAGTCATCATTCCAGCACCTTACTGGGTCTCTTATCCCGACATGGTCTTACTGGCGGAAGCCACACCGGTCATCGTTGAAACCACTCAGGCGCAACACTTTAAAATCAGTCCAGAGCAGCTACGCAATGCGATTACCGATAAAACCCGGCTGATGGTTATTAACAGCCCGTCAAACCCTACCGGCGTCGCCTACAGCCTGGACGAACTGAAAGCACTGGCCGAAGTGCTACTGGACTACCCCGATATCGTGATTGCAACCGACGATATGTATGAACACATCTTGTGGCAAAAAGGCAGCTTTGTGAATATTCTCAATGCTTGTCCCGATCTTTATCCACGCACCATGGTGTTAAATGGCGTCTCCAAAGCCTACTCCATGACAGGCTGGCGTATCGGTTATGCCGGTGGCCCCGTTGAAATTATCGCCGCCATGCGTAAAATCCAGTCACAAAGCACATCCAACCCCACATCAATTTCACAGGTTGCTGCAGAAGCTGCCATAACAGGCGATCAAAGCTGTATTGATGATATGATGCTGGAATTTAAAAAACGCCATGATTTTGTCGTTGAAGAACTGAATAAAATTGATGGTATCGACTGCATGGCTACCGACGGCACCTTTTATGTTTTTCCGAATATCCAAAAAGCCTTGGAAAAACTCAGCGGTATCGATTCAGACCTGGACTTTGCCGAATATTTAATCGAAAAAGCCGGCGTCGCCCTGGTGCCCGGCACGGCCTTCGGCTGCCCAGGCCATATTCGTATCTCCATCGCAACCAGCATGGAAAACTTAAGCAACGCGCTAGATCGCATCAAACAAGCACTTTAAGCCCCCCTAAACCAGCCTCACACGCTAAAGACATTAGCCCATCACGTGTGAGGCCACCCTCCTCTCCCCACCATCAACGATGATTGTAACTGATGTTACGCAGTAACTCTTCCCTCATTCCCACACTCCTGCGTAGGACCCCATATAGACACTTCAGACCACTGAGAGCACAGAGAATGAAACCGTGCAGCAAGGATAAACAACAGATATTTCAACAGAGTCGTTGATAACAGCATGAATCCAGACCACTCAAGGGCATTAAACGATACAAACGATAACTCTGCGATCTCTTTTATCGTACCCTCGCTACCTGCGTGAGTACGATTTATCCAGCACCTCGTCCTGAAGGACAAGGTTTTCTTTAAGAAAAATACTGCACCTTTTCCTCCTCGCCATGAATGACGAGGTATTCTGAGGTGCTGGATAAATAGCAGTCAGTGCCTAGGTGCAATTGTGATTCCCTCATTCCCACGCAAGAGCAGCGGGAACCAGGGGATAACTCTGTGCGCTCTGTGGTCTCTGTGTCGATAAAAGATAGAGGCCAGAGATGGCTTTTTCTCGGTAATGGTGAACGGCGAATCATGGAAATGAAATTAAAGAGCCACCGCGTAACATCAGATTGTAATATCAAGCCACTGAACTATGATTCAGTTGTCTTCATCATCTCAACATCGTTACCCGTATGGAACAACTCACCGATTTAAAAGCCATCCTTCATTCCAAACGCGCCAACATCTACTACCTGGAAAAATGCCGAGTGATGCAAAAAGACGGCCGCGTTCTCTATCTGACCGAAGCCCAGGAAGAAAAACAGTACTGGAATATCCCCATCGCCAATACCACCGTACTGTTACTGGGAACCGGCACATCCATCACTCAGGCTGCGGTCAGAATGCTGGCATCCGCCGGTGTTTTGATTGGCTTTTGTGGTGGCGGTGGTACGCCTTTACTGATGGGGAATGAAATTGAATGGTTGACACCACAAAGCGAATACCGTCCCACTGAATATGTACAAGGCTGGCTGGCCTTCTGGTTTGAAGAACAAAAGCGCTTAACCGTTGCCAAACAGTTTCAACAACAACGCATTCAATTTATCCGCCATACTTGGTCAAAAGACAAGGACTTGCAACTAGAAGGGTTTGCAGTTGATAACGACGACATTGACAAGGCATTAGCTGGCTTTGCCGAAAAAATTGATCAAATACCCAACGTCACCCAATTGTTACTGACCGAAGCGCAACTGACCAAACGCCTTTACAAAATCGCCGTTTCGCGTACTCAAACTGGCGATTTTGTCCGTAATTTTGACAGCACAGATGACGCCAATGCATTTTTGAATCACGGTAACTATCTGGCCTATGGGCTGGGTGCGACGACACTCTGGGTATTAGGGATTCCGCATGGATTCGCCGTCATGCATGGTAAAACCAGACGCGGCGCGTTAGTGTTCGATGTCGCCGATTTAATCAAAGATGCCATCATCCTGCCCTGGGCCTTTATCTGTGCCAAAGAAAAAATGAGCGAACAGGAATTTCGCCAGCAAATCCTGCAAAAATTCACCCAACACAAGGCGCTGGATTTCATGTTTGAATGCGTGAAGGAGACCGCATTACAAAACTGGGACAAAGTTCAGGAGGGAGAATAAGCGATGTTTAATGCACTCGCAATCTGCTGCAATCGTTTGTCTCGTGTCCACAAAAAAGCGGATTCTGTTAAAGCGGTTGAGGCCAATAAATGCAGATCAATAAAACCAATTCCTTTACCTGACAAGGCATTGCATTCAAGAAAATACAGAACCTCATCATGGGAGGCTTCTATTGCTTTTGGCAAATTTCGCCATAACGCCATGAGTTGCTCGCGGTTTTTCAGGTTGCCAGTTCACCGATCACCATCGGATGCATACACACAGAAGAGGCTTCCAGCAAATGGGAAACGTGCAAATCTCCTGCGCGTAAAAAATCAACCCAGACCGAAGTATCGACCAGAATCATTCGTTTACAGCTCGTCGCCGAGGGATATTCTCCAGTTGCGGCTCGCTACCAGCCAGTTTTGCCAATCGTTTGGCACTTTCTCTTTCAATCAGTGCTTTCAATGCTTCTCGGACCAATGCCGTTTTTTCCTTTTTTCCGGTTAGCTGAACAGCGTGTTGATACAAGTCATCATCAATATTTATTGTGGTGCGCATATTGGTTACCATTACATAAAAAATAAGCATCATTATGCATCTGATTTGATGCCTTTTCAACGAAATACACCTGGAATAATTTTATGATGGTCACCTTCGTCTCCGAATGCGAGAAAAAAGCCCTGAACCGCACCCGCAGGGTACTGGACGCCTTCGCCAACCGCATCGGCAGCCGCACCTGGCAAACTGTCATCACCGAAGAAGGCTTGCAGGCGGTAAAAAAACTGTTACGCAAGTCAGCAACCAAAAATACCGCCGTTTCTTGTCATTGGATCAGGAGCCGCAGCCGTAGTGAATTGTTGTGGGTGGTGGGGAATAAAGAAAAATTCAACGATTGGGGCTATGTCCCCGTTAATTACACTGAAGAGGAGTTAATAATGGATGAATCCCAGTTTAAAACGGATAAGATTCTCGCCAATACAAAACGCCAACCTTTATATCAACATTTATTTGCGGTTGGTTTTTTGGCTTATCAGCTCGTTAAACAATTAGTGAATGATGATAAACTGGCAAAAGCAGCCTGTATCGCAGGGTGTATGCACGACTCCGGAAAAGTAGAGCCTGGTTTTCAGGATTGGCTAGCAAATGAATTGAAAAAGAAAACATGTCCAGATGAAATCCCTGAAGAAGGACAACATATTGATAAGAAAACGGGTAAATTTTCGTTTGAAAAACATCCTACCCACAATGAAGTTTCATTATTGTTGTTTCAATTATTGAATCAGGATGACTGCGGCAACAAGGAAAGTCTGGAAAGGGTTGCTCATGTGATTTACTGGCATCATGCCAAGCCGCTTAGAAACCCAAAAAATGATCATAAAAAACTGATTACATTTTACGATCAGCTCAAAAACAATATTGGTGAACAGGCATTGAATGATGTTTGTAAAACCATGCAAACAATACTCAAGCGAGTCAATTATCTTGCCAGTCAGTATCTACAGGATGACCGGCTGGAAATTACCTTACCCAAGGATGAAATTTCAGCCGATGCCGTTGATGATCTGGAACGTTATTTTTTGCCAGAATACAAAATTTATTCCTCCCGTGAGAAGGTTGCTGATTACAAAACCAATATCCTGAAAAATGCCAAAAACAATCTGGCGAGAACTGCTATCATTACAGCCGACCGATTGGTTTCTGCTTTATCGGCAGAAGAATTAGCCCAGCATTTGGAGGAAAAAACACTGGAACAGTTAATGGTGGATAAACTGGAACAAAAAACGGATTTGTCCCGCCAGATCGAGCAATGTTTACAACAATTTAAACAGATGCCCAATGCCGATAGTGAACGAAACAAGCAACAAGCCATTGCAGCACGGAAACTTGCGGAAACGATTGCAGACGAGAGTAATGTTAAAGTGCTACAAGGCCCGGCAGGATGCGGTAAAACCAAGATTGCTTTGGAATGGGCGTTAAATACGGATGTACAACGGATTTTATGGATTTGTCCACGGGTACAGGTTTGTCAGGGCTTGTATCATGACTTAATGCAATCAGAATATTTGCCAGACAGTACGATTGAAATTTTTACCGGGGAGTTCAAGCTCCAGAAAGTCAGCGGAAAAGAGCAGGAAACGGACGAAAAGGATTTTTTTACCGGGGATATTGTAATTACCACGATAGACCAGCTAACCAATGCCATAATTACCCACCGTCAGGTCACTAATCTGGTGGATTTTATGACGGCGCATATCGTATTCGATGAATTTCATGAATACATCAACATGCCCGCATTTAATCTGTTGTTTGCAGAACTAGTCAAATGCAAGGCATTACAATATGAACAAGGAAAAGCGCTGCTGGTTTCAGCCACGCCAAATTATTACTTTGTGCGTGAGTTCTTGGATATTCAGAATGAAGATATAGTTTCAGTTCCCAGCTTTAACCAAAGCCGATATAAAATTGTATTTGAGTCTTTTGAAGAAAAAACAAAAGATGAATCCAATTCTCTCTACCGGAAGCAACCGGCGCAAACCTTCGTCATCAGTAATACCGCAACAACAGCACAGCTGAGCTTTATTCATAATCAGCAACAGGAAAATGCGCTATTACTGCATTCAAAATTCACCAATAGCGACAAGAAAACCTTATTTCAAAAAACGATAGAGCAGTTTGGTCAGCAAGGCCAATGGCAATATGACTTGCTACGCAGCGGTCCAATCGTTCAGGCGGCCTTGAATATCAGTTGCCGCAATATGATCAGTGAATTTACCCATGCGGAAAACTGGCTGCAACGCATGGGACGGTTAAACCGCTTTGCGGAACATACAGAAGTCTGCCAGTACACCATTGCCATACCCAATAGTCTGGCGCAAAGCGGTAAACAGCAAAGTGCTTGTGCGCGGTTTCTAAATCGTTTGCATAGTTTGCAAAGCGCAAAGGCTTGGAATGAATTCTTGCAGGACAAACTGGACAATAACGAAGAGGTTACATTGACCAAATTATATGACCTTTATCGACAGTTTTATGGTGATAAGACCAGCCTTAAAGCCATTGAGCAGGATTTTATTCAATCGCTCAAAACCAGTGTTCAAGTGCTGGAAAGCAAGTTAATGGATCCGGTGCGGATCAGGCTGAAGAAAGAGTCACCTGTCAAAATCAAAAAACATTCTCTTCGGGGCGATAATCGCTTTGTCCAGATGGCGGTGTGTGAGGTTAAGGGCTTTTCAGACAAAAACTTTCTTGATCAATATGCGGTACAAGAGCCTGGAGAACTTACCGCACCCGTTGATGAAATTTGTGGCTATGGTGACAGTAAACAAAATTTATTGTCCTTTATGGCTAAAAAACATCACAACATCGTGGATGGTGTTAAAAAATCCTATAACGACAAGGTGTTGATAAACGAAGCCAGAGACCCGGAAAAACCCGTTTATTTAAGTTACACGCCATTTGACCTGAAAAAAGTCGAGGCACAACCACATCCTTTTGCCATTTACTACGCACAAGGAATCAAACAGCCCATCGGGGCAATTTCAATCAAGCAATTCAATGATGAGGATTAAAACTATGGAAAAAATCACCGGAATCAAAAGCGTGGATTTTAAAGTCAAAGCCCTGGGGCATGGGGTGGTGAATTGGAATGGGCCAACCAATCTAGCCCAGGAAAATGGCACGACGGCTGATAATCATACATTACCCAAGCTAAGAGGCTATACCAACCTGTCAGGCAAGGTAAAGGATACGGGTTACAAATACAGAAAGGAGCCAACCGATATTGATTTTAAGGAAACGCCTTTGTATATCAGTCAAAACTGCATTCGCCATCATCTTTTCCGGGAACAAGCCTTTGATTTGCACTATGCAGCAGAAAAAAATCTAAAAAATGTTCTTGCATCGGTCACAGGTTTAATTCGTGGTTATGTTGTACCATCCAGCCAGTGTAAGCGCACGAGTCCTCTTTTATTTGAGGATTTTGTTGATCAACTGGGTAATGGAAATTTTGAACAATTTGGCCAGGCCGGTGAACGGGATAGTTCTTCTTTCTTTTCCAAAACCACATTTGGCGATACTGAATACTTATCCTACGGTTCAATTAGTATTGAGCAATTACAGTTTATTTCATTAGACAAAAAGTTTGACCGGGCGGCGATGGTCATCAAGGAAGGAGAAGGCGAACAAGTTGCAGGGGCCGTGCAGGATTTTATTCAATCGTTAAATCCGAAATTAAATCCAGTTGCCACCTTTCATCCAAACTATGTCCGCAAAGGCACTATTTTTGAAGAAGGTGAGCAGGGAATTCTGCTTAACAATGATGCGATACAGGCATTAGTGGAGCATACCTTGTCGCGTATTGCTGAGCTATCTATTCGTCAGGCCAAATCCTATATGTATGTGGATGAAATACTGGTGGACTACAACGATAGCAACAAAATGATGCGGATCAAGCGGGATGAAAGTTGTATTTCTGAAAAGCCAGAATCGGAATATGCTTGTTACTTCTATGAAAAATAAATGGGAGGTCTTTGATGCAGATCATTATTGATTATGAAGCAAGTTGGCGCAATTCCTTTCTGGATGGAAGCAATAACGAAGATATGCCCAAAAAAGGGCGAGGGTTTATAGGATCAGGACAAAAGCTCGATAAAGCAGAAAATTTTATCAAGCGTGATGTAACGATAGATACCGTCATGGGTGTTCTGAATCGCTTGATTGGTGATCAACGCAAGCTTTATCAATCCAGACGTTCAGAAAACTACTTTTTCAAAGCGTTGGAAGAGAAAATTTCTTTTCAAGACAAACCGAAAATAAAAAACAATGAAGTCGTTTACATTCGTAATATGACTGGGAGTACCGATCAAAATTCTTTTACTGGTGCAATCAAAGTGAACGATCCCGTTTTCACTTCCGATTATTCACAGTCATTTTGGGGTGTGTTAGCTCTGGATTTTGATGAACTTTGTGAATTTATTATTAACGATGTACCAATAAATAAGTCTATTCAGACAGACCCGTTGGCAATTATTTCTCGGCTTGAATTATTGAATAAAGAAAAACCGGTCGTAGATGAAGGAAAGGTGAATGAAGCCAGAAAGGTATTGAATACACACTATCCCGATGCGCAATATTTAGATAGCAAAGAAAGAGTGAAGCCGATCATGTTTTATTGCTCCGGATTGTATCTTCAAATGAGTCGACTGGAAAAGCAATTTGATATGAGTTCAGCCAAAACGAAAAGTGGAGGAATTAGTGGCATATCGAAAAGAGGTTTTACTAAAAAGGATTTTATGGATCGGTACACTACGGGGAAAAAGAAAAGAGTCTGGGGGAACCCTTATATGCGAAAGGAACGAATAAAGGGAGAAGGTGAAGTGGTTTCACTATTGACCAAAGCCAGCGGCCAACTGGAAATCAGCCTAGATATAGAACAGGAAAAAGCCAAAGAGCTGAAAACTTTGATTGATAACGCTGGCGTATCCAGCTTTTATCTGGGGAAAAAAGGCTTGGCCTATGTTTCCAGAATCAGATTATAAGGACTATAACAATGGATCATTATATTGACATTCGTATACTGCCTGATGCTGAAATGCGGGAAAATGTGTTGCTGAACAAGGTTTATACAAAATTTCACAAAGCCTTGTGTACATTGGACGCTGAAGATATAGGTGTGAGTTTCCCTGAATACAAAATCAAGCTGGGGCGATTGCTGCGTATTCATAGCAATGCTGAAAGATTAACGGAATTACAGAAAATGCAATGGTTAGGTGGATTAGTTGGGTACTGTAACATTGCAGAAATAAAACTCGTTCCGGAAAATACCACTTTTCGCGTAATTTCCCGTATTCAAACCACCATGTCGCCCGCTAAGTATCGTCGTTTATTAGCTCGTGGAACAATTACTGAAAAAGAGCAAAAACAATACAAAGCCAAAATGTTTCAGAAAGGACTAGATAACCCCTATATGGAATTGGAAAGCGCATCAACGGGTAAAAAGTATCGACGTTATCTTATCTTTTCTGATTTGCTTGATAATTCTGTAGAAGGGAAGTTTGATCAATTTGGTTTAAGCAAAACCGCGACCGTTCCATGGTTTTTATGACCCATGTTGTAGTGGTCAAGCAAAACTGAATGTTTCATATGCTCAAGTACTTTTTGAAAACACAAAAATGATTGATAGCATGACCAAAGTTTTCATGGCTCTTTAACAAAATAGAAAAAACAATAAGTTACAACAAGGCTAAAAAAATGGGTAAAAGTCAAAAAATAACCCTAAGTTTTTGTTGTAACTACTTTTTTGTGGTTTATACTACAGTTCACTGCCGCACAGGCAGCTTAGAAATCAAATTTACGCTGGGTATATTGCCCGGGGTCGTTCACTGCCGCACAGGCAGCTTAGAAATTCACAATTTAGATTGACGTACGATATTGATAGTTCACTGCCGCACAGGCAGCTTAGAAATTCGTAATTGATTAAATAAATATCAGCATCAGGTTCACTGCCGCACAGGCAGCTTAGAAAGTTGCAGATCTGCAAGCATTTATTGGATGCAGGTTCACTGCCGCACAGGCAGCTTAGAAAATAAATCAAAAAATCGACGTTCGACTTGAGAGGTTCACTGCCGCACAGGCAGCTTAGAAATGCAGTGAGCGCGGCAATTGCTGCCACAATTAGTTCACTGCCGCACAGGCAGCTTAGAAATTTTTACGGTCGAATCGAACACGTTGTTGCAAGTTCACTGCCGCACAGGCAGCTTAGAAAAGATCATTGTTTTAAAAAGTCAGGCACATTAAGTTCACTGCCGCACAGGCAGCTTAGAAAAGAATTATTGAGCGTGACAGGATTTAACTGTGGTTCACTGCCGCACAGGCAGCTTAGAAAGTTACAGATGGATCAAAGTGAATATAAACAAAGTTCACTGCCGCACAGGCAGCTTAGAAAAAAAGGTTGGCAACAAAAAGAGACCAGTATTTGTTCACTGCCGCACAGGCAGCTTAGAAAGGGAGTTTTAATCAATTGCTCAACTAACATCAGTTCACTGCCGCACAGGCAGCTTAGAAATGCAAATACTGAAGCACAAATCACAGAAGTTAGTTCACTGCCGCACAGGCAGCTTAGAAACAGGAGGAATATTGATTATTCCACGTTTTATTTGTTCACTGCCGCACAGGCAGCTTAGAAACGCAACACAATCGAAAGGGAATGTTGTTGCAACGTTCACTGCCGCACAGGCAGCTTAGAAAAGAAATTGTAATTTTTACATTGTTTGCAAGATGTTCACTGCCGCACAGGCAGCTTAGAAAATTTGCATTAAATAATTCACCCGCCAGCCCGCGTTCACTGCCGCACAGGCAGCTTAGAAAGTCTAACAATGCCGCACCCGACATAAATAAATGTTCACTGCCGCACAGGCAGCTTAGAAAAAGAGTTATTTGAACAATTAAAAAACGAAACTGTTCACTGCCGCACAGGCAGCTTAGAAACCATTAAACCAGAAGATGCATATTCAGAAATAGTTCACTGCCGCACAGGCAGCTTAGAAACGATTTTTGTAATCGAGACGACTGGTGGGGTAGTTCACTGCCGCACAGGCAGCTTAGAAAGTATTGTTATTGTTGACGGTCATATTTTTCTTGTTCACTGCCGCACAGGCAGCTTAGAAAACCAAAACTGTCACGTGCTCCGTTAGTTGAAAGTTCACTGCCGCACAGGCAGCTTAGAAAGTATGCAATGAAATTAATCGTCATCAACTCTGGTTCACTGCCGCACAGGCAGCTTAGAAAGTATGCTTGTACTTTCATTTTTTTATTTTCCTGTTCACTGCCGCACAGGCAGCTTAGAAAATCCATATTGAATACAAAACAGTTCACAAGGTGTTCACTGCCGCACAGGCAGCTTAGAAATCGAGCAAGAAGTGTATGGAAATCAGAAACGAGTTCACTGCCGCACAGGCAGCTTAGAAATTTTTTGAATAATCTGCATCAACAGAATATCCGTTCACTGCCGCACAGGCAGCTTAGAAATCGATATGCTAAATTTTTAGAGTTTGGAACATGTTCACTGCCGCACAGGCAGCTTAGAAAACTAATAATTTCATTAGGTACATTGGGATTCGGTTCACTGCCGCACAGGCAGCTTAGAAATTGATATATAGGCGTTTCAGACCCCAGGCGTGGTTCACTGCCGCACAGGCAGCTTAGAAAAAAAACCTGGGCTGATTGTGTGATTGCAGCCTGTTCACTGCCGCACAGGCAGCTTAGAAATGCGTCAGCCGTGGGCTCCAGGGCAAGCAAGGGTTCACTGCCGCACAGGCAGCTTAGAAAAACACTTATCCACTTATACGATTTTCCTCCAAGTTCACTGCCGCACAGGCAGCTTAGAAACAATCTGATACTGTTCTCATTTCCTCCTTTGAGTTCACTGCCGCACAGGCAGCTTAGAAAATTATCGTTGCAGCGTTATCTGATAATAATAAGTTCACTGCCGCACAGGCAGCTTAGAAACAAAGTCAAATAATAATTTGAATGATTTTGCTGTTCACTGCCGCACAGGCAGCTTAGAAAAAAAGGGCGTCCGCCTCAACAACAATTCCCTGGTTCACTGCCGCACAGGCAGCTTAGAAAATTATCGTTGCAGCGTTATCTGATAATAATAAGTTCACTGCCGCACAGGCAGCTTAGAAAATACCCACCCTGTTCGGTCAGAGTGAAAATAAGTTCACTGCCGCACAGGCAGCTTAGAAACCCGCGGAATAAGGACTACAGACAAGCAAAGCGTTCACTGCCGCACAGGCAGCTTAGAAATTCAGTATATGATAATGAATCCGCTTCATATGGTTCACTGCCGCACAGGCAGCTTAGAAAATCAACATATCTTGCGTGATGGGGATTGTCACGTTCACTGCCGCACAGGCAGCTTAGAAACACCATTTATCAAATGTTTCAAATTTGAATTTGTTCACTGCCGCACAGGCAGCTTAGAAATGGTATGGAAAATCAGGCAGATGCAATCATTAGTTCACTGCCGCACAGGCAGCTTAGAAATCGGGTACAATCATCGGAAAAAGAAATGTATCGTTCACTGCCGCACAGGCAGCTTAGAAAAATCCTGTGCGATCAACAATCGTATATCCACGGTTCACTGCCGCACAGGCAGCTTAGAAAGATCGACATATCACTTAGTACTCCCTGCTTCAGTTCACTGCCGCACAGGCAGCTTAGAAACCGGCGATATGTCACTTGGCGCGACAATCAATGTTCACTGCCGCACAGGCAGCTTAGAAAATCAAATTTACGCTGGGTATATTGCCCGGGATGTTCACTGCCGCACAGGCAGCTTAGAAACGTCATATATTTAAATTTTGGAATTAATGATTGTTCACTGCCGCACAGGCAGCTTAGAAACTGTGCGTGCTTTTCCCCATGTGAGAATTTGCGTTCACTGCCGCACAGGCAGCTTAGAAAAGCGATTTGTGCAATTGTAGGTGGTGTGTATAGTTCACTGCCGCACAGGCAGCTTAGAAAAGATTCAATTGTAACAATTGAATCTGAAAAAAGTTCACTGCCGCACAGGCAGCTTAGAAAATCAGCACCAGGCATTATTGAAATTTCGTTAGGTTCACTGCCGCACAGGCAGCTTAGAAACCACGTAAGAATTTGCCAGCGGATTTTCACATGTTCACTGCCGCACAGGCAGCTTAGAAAGTTGACTGTTTTGATCATCGCCCAGCGTGGCTGTTCACTGCCGCACAGGCAGCTTAGAAACTTACGGAATACATGCAAATATCACACCAGATGTTCACTGCCGCACAGGCAGCTTAGAAATATTACTTAAATTTTGCATGATAACTCCCTAAGTTCACTGCCGCACAGGCAGCTTAGAAATACTACAAATCCATTTCCCTCATTTTGTGCAAGTTCACTGCCGCACAGGCAGCTTAGAAACTTATTTCGCGGGGGCTACAAGCAATACAATCGTTCACTGCCGCACAGGCAGCTTAGAAAGAAAAAAGCAAAAAAACACTATGATGAATTAGGTTCACTGCCGCACAGGCAGCTTAGAAACCGTCAGCCGCGGGCAAGCAAGGTAAGCAAGGGTTCACTGCCGCACAGGCAGCTTAGAAACATGAGTATATTCGTTAGGATATTTTTTTGATGTTCACTGCCGCACAGGCAGCTTAGAAAATTACTGAACGTAATTCTGAACGTCCCATGATGTTCACTGCCGCACAGGCAGCTTAGAAACAGTTGTCCCCTATCTCTTTTAATACTTCATTGTTCACTGCCGCACAGGCAGCTTAGAAAGTTAATGTATGGGCAGAAAAATCACCGGCTTTGTTCACTGCCGCACAGGCAGCTTAGAAATGCAATTTCAAACACTCAAAAATCAGATGAACGTTCACTGCCGCACAGGCAGCTTAGAAAGAAAATCAAATATATTCAGGGAGGATTAGTTGGTTCACTGCCGCACAGGCAGCTTAGAAAATCAGGTCTTCTAGCTGCTGTTGCTTTTAAAAGTTCACTGCCGCACAGGCAGCTTAGAAAATTGATCCTGGATGTCCGATCAATAATTTAATGTTCACTGCCGCACAGGCAGCTTAGAAAAGATCTCTTTTGCTTTTGCATCATCCTTTAGTGTTCACTGCCGCACAGGCAGCTTAGAAATAAGACAAAAAAAGGCTGGGTTATCCTGAAACGTTCACTGCCGCACAGGCAGCTTAGAAAAAAACCCTGGACGATTTAAGTATTCTGGTGGAGTTCACTGCCGCACAGGCAGCTTAGAAAAAATACTGCGCTATTTATGCGAAGGCTATACTTCTCGCAAATGATAATTTAGCATAAAAAGATGACATAGCTCCATGAAATAAATAAGATACCCACATGAGCAACTACCTCCTTCCTGATTCTGAATTATCTAAGCTGCGTGAGGCACATGCAGAGCAGCGAGAAAAGCGGGCAGCCGACCGAATCAAAGCCGTTATTTTGCTGGGTTCAGGCTGGACAGCAATAAAAGTTGCTGAAGCACTTCTCATTGATCGCAATACGATACGCACCTACTTTCGGAAATATCAGAAAGGTGGCCTTGAAAAACTCCTTGAGACGCAACATACAGGCAGTACCGGATTCCTCTCTGTTTCAGAAGCAAAAGAACTGGATGTGTATCTTCAGGAAAACCTTCACTTAACCGCTAAATCTGTTGCTGCCTATATTAAGCGTCGCTGGGATATCAGCTATAGCACACGCGGTGTAACCGCTTTGCTGCATCATTTGGGTTACGTCTATAAGAAACCTAAATTGATTCCTGGCAAGGCCAATGCCAAAGCGCAGCAGGATTTTATTGAAAAATATGAGCAACTCAAGGAAGATAAGCAGCCTGACGACGAGATTCTGTTTATGGATGGTGTTCATCCACAGCACAATCCTGTGATGGCTAGCGGCTGGATCAAGCGTGGTGTTGACTTTGCAATTCAGAGTAATACTGGGCGTCAACGACTCAATATAAATGGTGCTGTCAATATCGAATTGATGGATACAGTCTGCCGCTTCTATGACACGATCAATAGTGAAGCGACCATTGATCTATGCAAGGCGATAGAAGAACGCTATCCGAAGGCAGGAACGATTTACATCATTTGTGATAACGCTCGCTACCCCCCTATGTCAACATACCTGTCGCCTAGGAAATTTTAAATCAAGAGACAAAAATGAGCGTATTTAGCCAAGAATTTAAAGTACAATCAGTAGAAAAAGCATTATCCAGAAGACCAGAACAATCGCTAAAGCAAATTGCAGTTACTTTAGGTGTGGGTTACTCCACACTTCAAAAATGGATTCGGTTAGCTAAGAAAAATCAACTCGAAAAAACAGAGTCAAACATGTCAAAAGAAAAAAGCCCTCAAGATTGGAATACAGTAGAACGTTTTGAAGCCATTGTTCATTGTCATCATCTCACCGATGATCAGGCTAGCGCCTATTGTCGTGAACAAGGCATCTACTTACATCATCTAAATACCTGGAAAGCGGAATTTTTGTCAGAATCTAAATCAACAGAATCCGTATATAAACAGGCGCAAACAAAACTCAAACAAGAAAACAAGCGTTTGCATAAGGAGCTAAACCGCAAAGAGAAAGCGTTATCAGAAACAGCGGCTTTACTGGTGTTATCAAAAAAGTGCCAAGCGATCTGGGGGAAAAGGCGGCCGATTAATCGCCTACTCAGATCGCCAACACTACAGCGCACTCATTGATGAAGCCGTTGACAATGGAGCGCGGCAGAAATTAGCCTGTGAACTGGTGGGTATATCAGCTCGAACCTATCAGCGTTGGAACCGGGGAGAAGGACTCTCAGAAGACCTACGACTGCACAATACAGCGCCTGTGCACAATCAATTATCCGAGGCCATCAAGCAAGAAATCATCACCGTGATTAATAAACCGGAATACAGCGCTTTAACGCCGCATCAAATCGTTCCGAGGTTATTGGATTTGGGCTGCTATCTCGCATCAGAATCAACCTTTTATCGTGTCATGAAAGCCCACAACCAGCTTAAGCACAGAGCTAAAGGAGCCGCAGGTCAGCATAATAAACCGCAGTCACTCAAAGCCACACAGGCCAATCAAATCTACTCGTGGGATATTACGTATTTATTAAGCCCCGTCAAAGGGCAGTATTTTTACCTCTACATGGTGATGGACATCTATAGTCGGAAAATCGTAGGCTGGCAAGTTCATGATGCCGAATCAAGCGCACACGCTGCTGATTTGATCGAAGATATCGCTCGCCGGGAAAACATCGACAAAAAGCAATTGGTGATACATTCTGACAACGGCAGTCCGATGAAAGGCGCAACATTAAGAGCCAAATTGGTCGATTTAGACATTGCCACGTCGTTCAGCAGACCTCGTGTCAGTAATGATAATCCTTATTCAGAATCGTTATTTAAAACAGTCAAATATCATCATACCTTTCCAGAAAACCCTTTTAAAAACATTAAGCGAAGCCAGGAACTGGGTTGAAGCTTTCGTTTGTTGGTTCAACAATGAACATCAACACAGTGCGCTCAAGTTTGTAACACCCAACCAACGCCATAACGGCTTAGACAGCGCCGTACTCGAAAAAAAAAACGAGTCATCGAGCAAGCAAAAAGAGACAATCCAGAGCGATGGAATGGACGACAAACACGAAATTTAACGCCCATTGGCCATGTTTATCTTAATCCGGATAAGGAAAATTTCAACACAACAGAATGTCAAGCAGCTTAATAAAATTCATTTCGTAAATTATTGCAAAAAATGCGACAGGTTGGTTGACATTTAGCGCTACTACCGATCAAAGGTGGTTAGCCAGTACCTGGAGACTTCGAGAATAGAATTGGTTTTCTTGCCGCCTTATGCACCAAATCTCAACCTGATTGAACGATACTGGCGATATTTCAAGAAGGAAGTTTTATACAAACAGTATTATGAAACATTCAAACAATTCAAAACAGCCTGCGAGAATTTCTTTTTGAACCAGAAAAGCATGTTGATGATTTGCGCTCACTATTAACTGAGAATTTTCAAATTATCGGTGCATGATTTGCTAAATTTTCATGTGCGGTGAGTATATTTCGTTCACTGCCGCACAGGCAGCTTAGAAAATGCTATTCGTTATAGCCTCGCTCAACATGCTGTTCACTGCCGCACAGGCAGCTTAGAAAATTAAGTTCTGATAAACCTTTTAAAAGCAGTAGTTCACTGCCGCACAGGCAGCTTAGAAAAGTTATCAACTGCACTATTAAGCGGGTAATTAGTTCACTGCCGCACAGGCAGCTTAGAAATTAATGAACCGGATAAAATTGGTCAGCCACCTGTTCACTGCCGCACAGGCAGCTTAGAAAATCAGTACACCATGCCAGTGCTATTATTCCGAGTTCACTGCCGCACAGGCAGCTTAGAAATTTGCAGATCTTTTTGCCGATTTCATACAGAAGTTCACTGCCGCACAGGCAGCTTAGAAAACTTGCGAGAATTAAGCCAAATCCCGCTTCAGTTCACTGCCGCACAGGCAGCTTAGAAACACACCCAGCCACATGACAGCGGCCTGGCGATGTTCACTGCCGCACAGGCAGCTTAGCAATCGTGGGCGTTACATTCGAAGTCATTGGTTTACTACTCTCCTGATATTATGCCCTAATACTCACAAGACCCAGGCCTGGCAGTTGTTTATCAAAAATAGCAACTGCCAGTTCAAGAAGCCTGGACAAATTAGATGTCTTCCTTTTCCTGCGCCCGTTTCTCCAGTGCGATACCCACCAGTAATGCGCCATTCATGGCCAGTTCAATAGCAACCATCAAGCCAATGACCCATAAAGCCGTCCAAGGCATCCCTACGGTGACGACAATAGCAAAAATCAAACTGGTCACGCCGGTAAACATCATCAGCATCCATTTTTCATTTTCGTTCTGCTGTCTGATTGCTTCCTTGATTCGATAAATACCGACAGCCAAAAACATACCCGCCAACATGATTGTCAGGCCGATCGAAGCCAAAACTGGGTTGAAAATGGAAACCAGTCCGCCCAACGTGTACAAAATAGCTGTGACGATATAAAGGCCACGACTTTTCCAGGATTTCAGTTTATCAGATACGAACGCATGCACTAATTGGGTTAACCCCGCCAACAATATAAAAACCCAAAAAACATGACTGTTGTGATGGTAAACGTCACGCTCATACCCAATCCAACAGCACCCAATATGATCATAATCATCCCTAAGGCCAGTAAAGCACCCCAGGATTCGGGTAGGTGTTGTTTATCATCGTCTTGTGGATCTATATTGGTATTTTCTGTATTCATTTTGCCTCTCCTCTGTTTTTAAAGCCGGTTATATCCGGGCGATATAACCGGCGCTTTTATTATTTTTTGAAAACAGTCGAAAACTGTTGTTTCAATTTATCAAACCAGCCTTTTCCGCCTTTACCGCCTGCAATCTTTTTCTCGATTGCTTTTATTTGGTCATACATCGGTTCAAAAGCATCCTCATCACCATACCCTAACACCTCAGCCAATTCCAGTTGATGTCTGACCGCTTTTAACAATTCAGTCAGAGTTTTATTTTCCTTATCGGTACGTTTTTTATTTTCAGCCAATAATTCAGCTTCTGTAATCAACAGATTCGCCCGCAATAGTGGCAATGGGATGACATGCTCTGTCACAACCAAAGTGTTTAACAAATCATGTAAAGCTTGCTTAGCTTCTTCAATTTTGCCTTGGTCAATTAAAGGTGCCACTGTTTTAATGGTATCTGGGTATGTTGCCAATGGAATGCTGGTCGTTGAAATCACAATCTCACTGGCCAAGCCTTTAATTAAATTTCGTGCTTCCTGCAAACGGCCTTTATCCAATGCTTTTTAGCTTCTTTGACCATTGCTTTAATGCTATCGACATCGGTATAAACATCGATGACAACTTCATTAATATCAACGGGTGCTAATGCCAGGTCGGGATCACGCGCCATGATAAGATTAAGCTTGCCGGTCACTTTCTCTAATAACGACAAGGCTTCATCCTTTTTATTCGCCTCCAAAGCCACTAGGGGCTGTTGCCGTTTGAAAATCCCCCTTGAAATTCAATAACTCCGCCACATAGATTGTTTATTTTGACTCAAAAACAAGCAAACTATGCCCCGACAAATGCTTACGGATGAACTTTGGGGAGAAACTGAAGATAATTATGTTGAAAATGGGAATTTATGACAAACCTTGTCTTCGAAAAACAGTCGAAGGTATTTTTTATCGCTTGCGAGTAGGTTGTCCCTGGAGAGATTTACCCACGGCTTTTGGTAATTGGAATGCGGTATATAAACGATTCAATGACTGGTCTCGTAAAGAAAAACTGATGGGTATTTTTAACGCCCTGGTTGTTGACCCAGACCTGGAATGGGAATTTATTGATGGGAGTATTGTGAAAGCACATCAGCATAGTAGTGGTGCGGCCTGTGAACAAGAAACAGCGATAGGGAAATCTGTCGCCGGGAACACCAGTAAAATTCATATGGCCGTTGATGCCTGTGGTCTTCCTATTCATTTCTCAGTGACAGGCGGCGAAGTTCATGACTGTAAAGAAGCACCGAAATTAGTTGCAGAGCTCCCAAAAGGTGACTATATAGTTGCTGACAGAGGCTATGACAGTGAAGCATTACGTCTTCAAATTAAAGACAAAGGGGCTGTTCCTGTTATCCCAAGAAAAAAAATTCAACTCGGGGAAATGATGAAATGGATTGGTGTCTCTACAAATATCGCCATCTCGTTGAAAATGTGTTTGCAAGACTTAAGCATTTCAGAGCGATCGCCACGCGATATGACAAACTCAAACGAAATTTTGAAGGCTCTATCGCTCTGGCTTGCGCCTTTTTATGGTTACCTATGTGAAATGGCAACAGCCCCTAATGCTTTTTCAGTATTGACGATAGCGTTCACAGCATCGGCCAGAATTTTTTTACGTTCCTCCGATGCTTGGGCTGCTACATTCTTATCCACTTTAGATTGTACAGATTGTGCAGCCGGTGATTGTTTTTGCGCCTTTATCGGGTCAGCAGCTAACGCTGGACCAATATTCATGATGCCTAACATCAAAAAAGAGGCGTAAACTGATTTTTTCATACTTATCTCCTGATTAAAAAAATGTTGCCCTTAATAAATTGTGCCTGTCTAAAAAAATACAAGGGAAAGCATAAAAATTTCTCAGTGAAACGGCTGTCATCACGCTGTAGAATGTTTCTATTTACCGGGAAAAACAATGGATCAAAAACTTCTTGAAATACGTCATTATTTACATCAGCTACAAGATAACATCTGTCAAAGCCTTGAATCTCAGGAGCTTGAAGCACGCTTCATTGAAGATCAGTGGGAACGAGAACAAGGGGGCGGCGGTCGCACCCGGGTATTGAGTGGCGGTGAAATTTTTGAACAGGCCGGCGTCAATTTTTCACATGTTTACGGGCAATCGTTGCCGGCGTCGGCAACGGCAGCCCGACCGGAACTGGCTAACCGCAACTTTCAGGCTATGGGGGTTTCGCTGGTGATTCATCCTAATAACCCGTTCGTACCGACATCCCATGCTAACGTGCGTTTTTTCGTCGCAGAAAAGCCAGGACATGAGCCTATCTGGTGGTTTGGTGGTGGTTTTGACTTAACCCCTTACTACCCTTTCAAAGAAGACGTGCTACATTGGCATAAAACTGCACGTGAGGCGTGCCGTGCTTTTGGCGAGGATGTTTATCCTCGCTTCAAACAGCAGTGTGATGACTATTTTTTCCTGAAACATCGCAACGAAACGCGCGGCGTTGGTGGTTTGTTTTTTGATGATCTGAATGAATGGGGATTTGAAAGGAGTTTTGCGTTCATGCAAAGTGTCGGCGATCATTACATCCCGGCTTATCTGCCGATTGTCGAGAAACGCAAAAACACACCTTACACCGAACAACAACGCGATTTTCAGCTTTATCGTCGTGGACGCTATGTGGAATTTAATCTGGTTTATGATCGCGGCACGCTATTCGGCCTACAATCCGGTGGACGAACCGAATCCATTCTGATGTCATTACCGCCTTTAGTAAAATGGAAATATAACTGGCAGCCCGAAGCGAACAGTCCAGAAGCGGATTTATATGAAAACTATTTAAAGCCAAGAGACTGGCTGGCGGAAGAGTAAGTATGGTGCCCAGGGACAGAATCGAACTGCCGACACGGGGATTTTCAGTCCCCTGCTCTACCGACTGAGCTACCTGGGCCAAGAACCTTTTACCGAAAAGGTAAAAGCTGGCAAAACAACCTGCCAATCCCGATTATTATACGGATAATTTTTTAATCGTCCAGATTTTTTTAATGTTGACGCTTAGCTTCCTTGTTCAACCGACACACACCGTGCAAAACCATGATAGACTTTTTTGAGGTTTTTTTGCAATACGTGGTTAAAGTAATGCAGGTCTAAAACGTACAACGATATGCCACAATACTGAGAATTGGTCCATACCGTTTCTTTTTCTATAGCAATGAAAACGGAGAACCTGCACACATCCATATACAACGTGACAACATGTTGGCAAAATTTTGGCTTCAGCCTGTTACATTAGCGAGTTCAACACGGTTTTCTGCCAGAGAACTGAAAAAACTGGAAGGGCTGGTGCATGATAATAGAAAAATCCTATTGGAGGCCTGGAATGAATACTTTAGCGATTAAACAACACCCTCAAGCCTTGAATGTTCAATACACAGATGAATCATTAGTGGTTGAATTAGTCGATGGACGTACGATTAGCGTCCCACTGGTCTGGTTTCCCCGGCTGGCACACGCGAGCAAAAAACAATTGCGTAACTGGGAATTACTTGGTGATGGTGAGGGTATTCATTGGCCCGACATTGATGAAGATATCAGTGTTCATGGCTTATTGCTTGGCACACAGTCAACACAAAAAACGACTGATGTTAGTTTTGATGGGTTTCGCTGTCGCTCTATCCATTCTACGGACTGATATGTCAACAATGGATAACGCCGACTTCCACGCTATCTTTTTAAATGACACGCCATTGATGGATGTGCGTGCGCCGGTCGAGTTTGCAAAAGGCGCATTTCCAAACAGCCATAACCTGCCGCTCTTAGATGACCTGCAACGTGAATTGATCGGCACCCGTTACAAACAACAGGGCCAGGATGCTGCTATTGCACTGGGGCTGGAATTGGCAACGGACGACATTCGAGCGCAACGCTTGCAGCAATGGATTGAATTTATCCGGCGGCATCCAAATGGTTATTTATATTGTTTCCGCGGCGGCCTGCGTTCGCGCACCACGCAAAACTGGCTCAAACAGCACGGCATTCATTACCCGTTTGTTCAAGGCGGTTACAAGGCCATGCGTGGGTTCCTGCTGGAGACATTGCAACAAAACGTGGCACAACAACCGATTGTTATTTTGAGTGGCATGACAGGTTCCGGCAAAACCCGAGTATTGCAAACCTTACCACACACCTTGGATCTGGAACATTTGGCCAATCATAAAGGTTCCGCCTTTGGTCGTGATGCCCAGGACTTTCAACCCAGTCAAATCAATTTTGAAAACAGCCTGTCGATAGCCTTGCTGAAACACAGGCATTACCATCCAGAAACGTTGTTGATTCTGGAAGATGAAGGTAAACGAATCGGCCGCCTTCAAACCCCTTTAGCCTTATTCAATAAAATGACATCCGCACCGCGTCTATTTCTTGAGCGCTCTACCGAAGAAAGAGTCAGCATTATTCGTGAAGATTATATTGACCATAACTGGCCCCGTTATCAACAGCATCATGGCACCCAAGCGGAAGAACAATTCCAGAATTTTGTGCTGAATAATCTGGCACGCATCAAAAACCGCCTGGGCGGTGTCCGTTACAGCGAAATCCACAAGGCGTTCAGGCAGGCGCTGGCGCATTTTTTCGTAACCGGCAACAGTCACAAATTTGAAATGCCCATTCAGCGCTTGCTGACCGAATATTACGACCCTATGTATCACTATCAATTACAAAAAAAACCGGTCACCATTCTGTTTAAAGGTAATGCCACCGAGATTCAGAAATGGGTGACTCAAAATCGAGTACATGCCGTATGAAAAACGCGCCTGTTTTTAAAGATTTAGTCCTCATCGGCGGCGGCCACAGCCATGCGCTCGTGCTGCGCCAATGGGCGATGATGCCATTACCCGGTGTGCGAATCACACTCATCAGCCCCCAAGTGATGACACCCTACTCCGGAATGTTACCGGGGTTGCTAGCAGGGCATTACAGCTTCAGGCAAACACATATCGATTTACAAAAACTGGCATTGTGGGCTGGCGTTCGTTATATCAAAGACCAAGCCATCCATATCGATCCTCTCAATAACCACATTACACTGAAAGACCACCCAACCATTGAGTTCGATATTGCTTCAATCGATATTGGCTCCACCCCAAACCAATCTATTCCAGGTGCCGCCGAATTCAGCACGCCCGTCAAACCCATCGCCCGCTTTTATGCCCAATGGCAAAAGATTCAAAAAAAAATCCGCCAACACACGATAAACAGTGTAGCCGTAGTCGGCGGCGGTGCTGGCAGCGTGGAGATCATTCTGGCCATGGCCTATCGTGCATTACAGCTCCGCGATAAGCCGCTGCAATTTCATTTGCTCTGTGCAGCCGATAACATCCTACCGGGCTATCATCCACAGGTTAGGAAACGTGCCAAACAACAACTCGAAAAATATGGCATTCAGATTCATACTCATTTCCGAGTCTGTCAGGTCAATCGAGGTCAGTTGCAAGGTACGAATGGGCAAACCCTGGCCACTGATGAAATTATCTGGTGTACCCAGGCCAGTGGTGCGGAATGGTTAAAACAAACACCGCTCGACCCTGAAAAAACCGGCTTTATCCCAGTCAGACCGACACTGCAAAGTCTTTATTTCGATCATGTTTTTGCCGCCGGCGATATTGCCCATATTGTCAAAACTCCATGCCCTAAAGCCGGTGTTTATGCAGTCAGACAAGCGCCTGTCCTGTTTGATAACCTGCGTGCTGTGTTGTTAAAACAGACTTTAAAAAAATATCATCCTCAACGCGATTTTCTGAGCCTGCTCGCCTTAGGCGAAAAAACCGCCGTCGGCTCCAAATATTTTCTAGCCTTTTCTGGCGATTGGGTCTGGCGCTGGAAAGACCATATCGATCGAAAATTTATGCTGCAATTTCATGCTCTTCCTGACTTGGCCATGCCCGCGGCATTAGCTGTGCCACCTGTCCTCATCGAAGATAATGAGCGTCATCAAGCGCATAATGCCGAACGGCGCTGCAATGGCTGCGGCGCCAAAATCGGCGCAAAATTGTTACAAGACAGCCTGGAAAAGGTATTGGGACCGGGCTGTTATAGGCCACAAGATGCGGTACAGGTTAACCCTGGAGGACAAACGATTTACCAGAGTGTCGATGCGCTTAAATCGCTTATTGACGACCCCTGGCTATTTGGCCGCATTGCGGTCAACCATGCGTTAAGCGATCTATACGCCATGAATCTCAAACCAGATTCAGTACAATTATTGCTTACCCTGCCCTATGCTGGACAACGTATTCAGCGTCGTGAACTCACGGCTTTACTGCAAGGCATTGTCGATCAACTGCAAAGCCATCAGTGTCGTTTACTGGGCGGACACAGCTCTGAAGCCAACGAATTGTCGATTGGACTGGTTGCGAATGGGTTGCCACAAGCCCGCCTGTTCAATAAATCTGGCTTACAAGCTGGCGACAAACTGGTGTTATCCAAACCCTTAGGCATCGGCGTTATTCTGGCCGCTGCCATGCAAAATCGCTGTGATGGCAGCGTCTATCAGCATGCCATCAGTAAAATGCTACAAAGCAATCAAGCCGCCGCCCAAATGCTAGCCGACTTGAATGTCGTCGCCTGCACCGATGTCACAGGTTTCGGTCTGTATGGTCACTTGCTGGAAATGTGTCTGGCATCCAACTGCCGCGCCCGCATCGACCTACATCAGATTCCGACACTGGCTGGCGCAGAAACCCTTGCCAAACAACAGATCCGCAGCAGCCTGTACCCTCAAAACCTTGCTCTAACCGGTGTTTCCGCCTGGCCGGAGACATTGCGCCAGAATCCATTATTCGATTTATTGTTTGACCCACAAACATCAGGAGGGTTACTCGCCGCCATTCCAGATACAGATTATCCGGCTCAAAATACGCCTTTTCATCAACAATTTTATACCATCGGTGAAGTGCTGCCTGCCGCCGACCATTCAGCGCCAATTTTAATCGTAACCCGATAGGCGCGTTGCGGTTACTCACTTGCTTTAATCGCTTCTTTGCCTTAATATCAGCGCATGCTTAAATATGGCCACACACTATTCCTGTTGATACTGTTCTTGTTGCAAGGCATTGCGCCGTTAGCACATGCGCATGTGCATCAGTCCAGTGCAGACCAGGGCATTCATCTTGAAGGGCTGTTTGCACCCGCCTTTCCCGGCAAAGCACTGAGTATGCCTGCTGTCGAACCTGACTCGATGACTATTGGCATCCATCATTCCATTCGGCAAACACATTCGCTGACACCAAAAGATACCTGCAACACCAAGAGCAGCGAATTTTTAAACGCCCCGACCCCAAAGTTGAAAACAGCGGTTTTTATTAAATACCAGGTCGCCTTTACCCCGCCTTTACCCCGGTCTACCCTCTTCCGCTCCTTTTCCGCGCCCCGTGCGCCACCGTTTTAATTTAATCCAGCACTCCCCCTAACCTTTCAGGTCAACGCCATGATAAATACTAATGTGACCTGATGTATGACACTAAAATCTGCAAACGGCTCGTCTTCAGTGGCGAATAAGCCCCTAAAACCTTGAGCTGTTACAAAATCTGAAGTGACAACTATGACTTTTTTCAGTTTTATTGTTTTGCTGCTGAGCAGCACGGCTTTATGGGCATCCGATCATATTGCCTTATCCCAGGATCAAATAAACCAGTTGGGTATCAAGCTTGCCAAACCCGAACTCTCAACCAGTATTCCTTTGTTGAATGCACCGGCCACAATAACCATTCCACCCTCGCACAGCTATATCGTCAGCGCCACACAGCCGGGCCTGATTGATAAAATATATGTCACACTGGGCGATCATGTTAAAAAAGGCGCACCTTTAGCCAGCCTGAAAAGCTCTGAATTTTTAACACTACAATTAAATTTCCTACAAGCTTTAAACGATTTACAACTGGCCCGTGCCGAATTCATCCGTAACAAGGAGTTGCATGAAGAAGGTATTATTGCCGCCAAACGCTGGCAGCAAGCCAAAACAAAATTTAATATTTTGACCTCGCACTACAAAGAAGCCCGACAAATGCTCAAGATTACTGGCATGTCGGAAACGGCCATCAAGCAATTGGCCAAGTCGGGGAAGTTCAATGATATTTTGACCATTACCAGTCCGATCGAAGGTATCGTATTAAAAGGCTTTATTTTGCCTGGAAAACGGGTCGATACTCTGACGCCCTTATTCAACATAGCCGACCTAAGCCAATTGTGGCTGACAATCAATATTCCTCAGCATGATATTTCCCGTATCCAGAAGGGCGATATTGCACGCATACCGGGTACAAAGGTATCCGCCACCGTGTTTTTTATTGCGCGCAACGTCAATCCCAGCAATCAAACTGTATTGGTACGCGCCCGCGTTGACCAGGGTCTGGACAGCATCCGGCCAGGACAGAAAATCAATACCCAGCTTCACCGCAAGATTCAAGGCCATGCCTTCAAAATCCCCAATACGGCACTGATCCAATTTAACAATACGCCTTATGTGTTTGTTCGAGATGAAACCGGTTTTTTTGCACAACCGGTAACGATTCTTGGCGCTCAAGATAATTTCAGCCTGGTTAAAAATATACCGGAAAACAGCCTGATCGTTGTTAAAGGCACAACCCTGCTTAAATCACAACTGGCTGACCAGTCAGGGGAGGAATAATGGCTGCCTTGATTCGTATGGCGCTGACACAGCGTCTGTTAATGTTGCTGGTAACCTGTTTATTGATTGGCGGCGGCTATACCGCCTTTCAACGCATTCCGATCGATGCATTTCCTGATGTATCACCCACCCAGGTCAAAATTATTGTCAAAATGCCGGGCATGCCGCCGGAAGAAATTGAAGCACGTATCACAGCGCCGATTGAAGTGGAGCTACTCGGTATTCCGCATCAAACCATGCTACGCTCAATTGCCAAATACTCGCTGGCCGATATTACGCTCGATTTTGAAGAAGGCACCGACATTTATTGGGCTAGGCAACAAGTCGCCGAACGCTTGAGCGTAGCCTGGGGTAATTTACCTGCCGGTGTAGAAGGTGGCATCGCACCAATGACCACGCCTTTAGGTGAAATGCTGATGTTCACTATTGAAGGCGGCGACCTGAGCTTGATGCAACGCCGTAGTTTACTGGATTGGGTCATCCGACCTGCCTTGCGCACCGTTCCCGGCGTTGCCGATGTCAACAGCTTAGGCGGTCTGGTACGCAGCTTTGTTGTCATTCCCGATAATATTCGGATGGCCGCACGGCATATCAGTATGGCGCAACTCACCCAGGCCATACAACAAAATAACCGCAATGACGGTGCCGGCCGCCTTGATCAAGGTGAAGAAACATTGGTGGTCAGAGCCGAAGGCCGAATTAAAACACTACACGATCTTGCCAACATCGTCATCGATAAACGCAATGGCGCGCCCATTCGCGTCATCGATGTAGCTGATGTCAAGATCGATGCACTCACCCGCTATGGGGCTGTGAGCAAAAATGGTCAATCCGAAGCTGTCGAAGGCCTGGTACTGAGCCTACGGGGTGCGAATGCCGGCAAAACAGTCAAGGAAATACACCAAAAACTAGCGACATTACGTCAAGCCTTGCCTGAAGGTGTGCACCTGGATATTTTTTATGACCGTGGCGACCTCGTAGGCTCTGCCCTGTCATCGGTCAATAATGCCTTATTACAAGCCATTGCATTTGTGGTCATTTTACTGGTTTTATTTCTGGGTAATTTAAGGGCCTCTATTGTCGTCGCCCTGATCTTGCCGCTGGCTGCCTTATTTACCTTTATCATGATGCATTTCATGAATATGTCGGCCAATCTGATGAGCCTGGGTGGATTGACCATTGCCATCGGCATGCTGGTCGATGCCGCCGTTGTCGTGGTTGAAAATATTCTGACCCATTTTGCCGAAACCGAAAAATCCAAGCGCCTGCCGCGCCTGCATGTTATCTATCGAGCAAGCCGCGAAGTCGCTATCCCGGTCATCTCCGGCACATTTATCATCATCATCGTATTTTTACCGTTACTCTCCTTACAAGGCTTAGAAGGCAAACTGTTTTCCCCGGTGGCACTGACCATCGTTTTTGCGCTGGCCGGCGCATTGATTTTATCCTTGACGGTCATCCCTGTTTTTGCCTCATACCTGCTCAAGGCCGGTGTCGTCAAGGAACCCTGGCTGGCCCGAAAAGCACATCAACTGTATATGCCTTTATTACACTGGAGCATTCATAACAGTAAAAAAGTATTCATCGGCGCTGCGGCGATGCTCGTGTTTGCCGCCTTTATTTTCACCCAGATTGGCAGTACCTTCATGCCGATCATGGATGAAGGCAGTATCGTGCTACAGCTGGAAAAACTACCGTCAATTACTCTGAAAGATTCTATTGCGCTGGATATGCAGGTGCAGCGCACTATCTTGAAAAATGTCCCTGAAGTCACCAATATCATTTCCCGTACCGGTTCCGATGAAATCGGCCTCGACCCGATGGGCTTGAATGAAACCGACACCTTCCTAGAATTGCGTCCTAAAGACGAATGGCGAATGCAAACCAAAGAAGAGTTGATCGAATCCATCCGCCAGGTCATGAAGGGCATGCCAGGAATCGCCTTCGGCTTCACTCAACCCATCGCGATGCGTGTCTCCGAAATGTTGACCGGTTCTCGCGGCGATGTCGCAATTAAGTTATTTGGTGATGACCTTGACCTCCTTAATCAAAAGGCGGAAGAAATTGCTGCCCTGATTAAAACCATTCCTGGCGCCAGTGATGTATTCACCAGTCGTAATGAAGGGATGCAATATTTGCAAGTGACAATCGACCGTCTGGCGGCGGGCCGCTTTGGTCTCGATGTGGACCAGATTGAACAGATTTTACGTGCGCAAATTGAAGGTCTTAAGCTCGGCATCATCCAGGAAGGTATCCGCAGAACGCCTCTGATTATACGAGGACAAACGCCCATCACGCATTTTAAAAACCTGCAACTGGCCTTGCCATCCGGCCAACAAATTCCGCTATCGGAAGTCGCCAAATTGGAAAAGGTTGATAGCCTGGTCTCCATCAAGCGTGAAAAAAGCCAGCGTTTTATTGTGGTACGTTGTAATGTGAAAGACCGAGATCTGGTCGGTTTTGTCGATGAAGCCAAACAATCGATTCAAAATTCGATAAAACTACCAACCGGCTATTTTCTGCAATGGGGCGGCCAGTTTGAAAACCAACAACGGGCGGCCGCACGTCTGACCATCGTTGTTCCTATCGCGCTGCTGCTCATTTTTTTATTATTGTTCAGCACGTTTGGCTCACTTCGACAAGCCGCCCTGGTCTTCTCCAATATTCCATTGGCCATGATCGGCGGCGTTCTGGCCTTATGGCTGTCGGGTGAATATTTGTCGGTTCCGGCCTCTATTGGCTTTATCGCCCTGCTGGGCATCGCCGTCCCTAACAGCGTTGTCTTGTTAAGTTATTTTAACCAGTTACGCGCTACCGGCATGGCCGTATCTGAAGTCATTATTGTCGGTTCCAGTCGCAGACTGCGCCCCGTGTTAATGACGGCCAGTCTGACTGCCTTTGGCCTGCTGCCAATGTTATTTGCATCCGGCCCCGGCTCTGAAATTCAGAAACCACTAGCCATCGTTGTCATTGGCGGACTACTGTCCTCCACTTTTCTGACCTTGATTTTACTGCCGATCTTGTATCAAAAATTCGGCGAACCCAAACAGGAGCAGGTATGAATTACACTGAATTCCAAGTTACCATCAATGTTCCGCCCTTACTTGAGGAGCCTATGGTGGATTGCTTGCTAGCCATCGATTCCGATGGCTTCAGTAGCCTGAACGTCAACGCCCACACGATCAAGCATGACCAATTGTCTCTGGTCGAACAAGTCAGCGGCCGACAAAAACAGGTGCGTTTTCAAATGTATGTCAAGCAACCCCAATTACAGCCCCTACTGGAGCATCTAAAACAAAATTTTGCCGGTGCCGGCATTCAATACTGGGTGTTGCCGGTGTTAGAACGGGGCTATATTTAGGCTTCCGGTGGTGCCGTTTGCCGATTACGGCGGAACAGGCCGGCAATGAAGCGTAATACTTTTTTAATGCCACGCCACAATTTGGGCAATAGCCAGATTAATAGCAGTATGAATAATACGAACAGCACTAGAAAAATCGTTGGGTGTTGGATGCTAGCCCAAACGCCAGCTATAACGGCTACATCCTCACCTATCGATGCCGCCCAGTTGCTGAAAGGTTCGGGCGAGGTATTGATCAACACCCGGCTCCCAGCCTTGGTTGCATGGCTTGCAGCAGCGACACTGCCACCGGCAATCGCTGCCACAAGCTCGACCGCTGGATTCAAGTCGCCTACCGCACCGGCCGCCAGCATAGCGCCGGCCGGAATGCGAATAAAGGTATGAATGGCATCCCAGCCGGTATCGACACCGGGCACTTTATCGGCAAAAAACTCTACGCAATACATTAACCCTGCCGCGCCAATCACCAATGGATTCGCCACAATCTGCAAATCCGGCGGCAAAGCAATATTCCCCGTATTTGCCATCAAACCCAGCATCAACAGCGTGGCATACAAATTGATCCCACTGGCCCAAGCCACCCCCATGGTTAAGGCCAATTGTGTTGAAATCTGATCTAATGTTTCCATTTTTTACTCCATAAACAGCCACACATAACATCAAAACAATCACATCGTATCGTTAATTTTTATAGCTTGCCATAAAAACCTGAATACTCGCTGAGTTTCATGCCTGATTGTTCTATACTGAAACTTATACTCTCTTCAACACCCCCAATTTCAGGATACCTCATGGAAATGAATATAAAACCGGAAAAACCCACCGCTGTAACCGGCTTGCTCGTCTTTGCTGGTGTCATTGTGATCTGGCTGGTAGTTTCAATGATATACACCATAGAAAGCGGCACCGTAGGCGTGCTCAGTACTTTTGGCAAATATGACCCGGATGAAAAAGAACCCGGCATTCATTTTAAAATACCGGCGGTACAAAAAATCCGTATTTTTGATGTCAAAATGCACACGGTTACTTACCATCAAGGCAAACCTTTGCCGGCACGCGAAGGCGTCATTAACAAGCCGATTATTCAGGTACTCGATAATAAAAACTTGCCCATCGGTATCGAATTGACGGTTCAATACACACCAATCAAAACCGAAGCCAGCGATATTCTGGCCAAATATGGCAATAACTATTTTGAAAAACTGATCAACCCAATTGTCCGCGATGTCGTTCGTGATGTTATCGGCAAATACCAAGCGGAAAAAATCGCCGCTGACCGAACGTCTATTGCGAAAGAAGTTCGCGCCATGCTCGGAGATAAGTTCAAAAAACTGCCGTTTCACCTGAATGATGTGGCCTTGCGCGAAATCAAATTGCCGCATATCATCCTCAAAAAAATCGAGGAAGTGCAACTTGCCAAACAGGAAGAGCAACGTTTAGCGATGGTTGAAAAGCAGGCGGAGAAAAATCAACGCATTAAAACAATCCAAGCCAATACCCGTCTTATCGAAGTCACCACCCAGGCTAAAGCTGAAGCGGAGAAAAAACGCATCGGTGCCGATGCCATGGCTTATCAAATCACTAAAGAAGCCGAAGCTAGAGCAAAAGCTAATCAACTCATTGCTAACTCAATCACTGATCGCTTGATACGCTACCGCTCAATCGAAAAATGGAATGGCCAATACCCTGCTACTTTGATGCAAGGCGATGGCAAGGCATTAATGTTGCAACTGCCTGTCAATAAATAAATGTTGAACCCGTTCGGCGTTTAGTCCGTCATAAACGTCAGGACAAACACTTATACATGGAGCTTGCAGGCAACAAAAACATTGATCATCACAATAAACATATTTATGGAACCGCCTATGAAAATTTTGTTACAACTGATACTGACCACACTGATTCTTTTCAGCAGCGCCTGCAGCATCACCCCCAAAATACACAGCAACATCAATCCTGAGGTTGATTTCAACCGATATAAAACTTTCGGTTATTTCAAACCCTTAGATACCGACAAGCGCTACGAATCACTGCTCAGCCAATTCCTGAAACAGGCGACCACCGCAGAAATGACACGGCGCGGCTTTACCTACACCGATAAAAACCCTGACCTATTGATCAATTTTCACACCAACATTGTCAATAAACAAAAAATCCATCAAACCCCAGTGTCCATGGGCTATTATGACTATCGTTACAATTTCTACTATGGCGTATGGCCCGGCTATCAACTGCATGTTGATGATTATCAGGAAGGAACATTAAATATTGATATCGTCGATCGCAAACAAAATAAAATGATCTGGGAAGGTATCGCCATCGGCCGTATCACCCAGGATAAACTCGATAATTTACAACAAACCATACAATCTACCGTATCGGAAATTTTTACACGGTTTCCGGTTGCCGAGAAATATTAGCTGTCGCCACAGTGCTTATTCTGACTGCTCGAGCCTGGGTGGTGCAGCATGACCCAGGTTTTGAAGCAAACGCTTATTTTTATACGCCAGCCGCTCATGTCGGGCACGGATAATGTAGCCGGTCAGGCCACTGCCGGTTGCGACCATGACCATCATGCCCAAGGTGATCAGCTGGCTAACGATCATGACACCACCGGCGGTCGCCGCCAGGCCAAAGGCAAGGCCAACCTTGAGATTGGCACGGCGATTGGCTTTGCGGGTTTCCTGTTCTATTTTTCGATAACTTTCCTCCAGCATGCGCCGTTTTTCGTGTTCGGCCTCAAGCAATATGTTTTCGCGCTCACGCGCATGCTGATCTTGCAGCTTTAGCTTTTGTTCAGCGATATGGGCTTTTTCCTGTTCGGCTTGTTTGAGCAGTCTGCTTTTTTCAGCAGCATGTTTATCCAGCAACAGTTTCAATTCTTCATTGAATAAATTACTGGCAATCGCTGAAAACCAGAATGCAGTCAACACGGCACAAATCAAGCCAATGCCGACCAACACCCAGCTTAATTGAATGTCTTCAAGACCCATCGCGGCCAAAACCAATGCCGCCGTGATCAGTTGCAGCAGAATGAGACCGGGTAAAAATGCACGCATATTTGTAGAATAATCGGTAAATAAACCATTGGACACAAGACAAGCTAAAAGTGCCCGCTTGATTGCCAAAAATATCGGCTTTGTATCCCTATGTGAAGAGTATACACTACTGTATTTACCGGCCCTTGCTACAATAACTGCATGAACATCCTGCTGCTGACGCCACCGATGACTCAACTCAATACGCCGTATCCTGCAACGGCTTATCTTACGCGTTTTCTTCGGCAACAAGGTTATACGGTTGAACAGCGCGATCTGGCAATTGAGCTGTTTCTGGCGTTATTGAGTCGTACCGGTATGGATAACATCTTTGCCGTGGTCGAGGATAATTTTTCTGCATTTGACGATGACGAACTCCCCGACAGTATCTATCATTTTTTCAGCCATTTTGAAGCCATCAAACGCGTTGTCGAGCCATGTGTGCGCTTTTTACAAGGCAAGGACCCATCACTGGCACTGCGCATCGTCAGCCGCCGTTTTCTACCGGAGGGGCCGGCATTTGAAAGCCTTTATCAAATGGAACAGCACACCGGTGATGCACTGTTACAGGCCTTTGGTGAACTGGGGATTCAGGATCAGGCTAAACACCTGGCAACGCTATTTATCAATGATTTATGCGATGTCATCAAAACCGGTGTCGATCCGTTGTTTGAGATCTCACGCTATGGCGAACAATTGGCCGCTTCCGCACCGTCGTTTGATAATCTGTATCAACAGCTTCAGCAGCCTGAAACCCTGGTTCAGACTACACTTGAACAACGCCTCTATCATCATTTACACCACGTCCAACCTGATCTGGTCGGCATTACGGTGCCGTTTCCGGGCAATCTTCTGGGTGCATTACAGATTGCGAAAATCTGCCGTCGTATCCGTCCCCACTGCAAAATTGTCTTGGGCGGCGGCTATGTCAATACCGAATTACGCGACCTGAAAGAGCCCAGAATTTTTGAATTTGTCGATTTCATTACCCTGGATGATGGTGAACGCCCACTGTTGAATTTACTCAATCATCTTCAGGGAAAATGTCCGACCAGCGATTTATGCCGCACCTACACCCTGGAGAACGAACGCCTGGTCTATCATCCACAAACCGCCACGCAGACTGATTTTCCGCACCAACAAACGGGCTATCCCAGCTATGAAGGGTTAGCGCTGGATCAATACTTATCGCTTTGCGAAATGCTCAACCCCATGCACAGAATATGGAGTGATGGACGCTGGAATAAACTCACCATTGCGCATGGCTGTTATTGGAAAAAATGCAGTTTTTGCGATATCAGTCTGGACTATATCCGCCACTACGACGAGGCCGGTGCCGAGATTATTGTTGACCGGATGGAACAAATCATCGCCGAAACCGGCCAGACGGGCTTCCATTTTGTTGATGAAGCCGCCCCACCTAAATTACTGTTTGCACTGGCTGAAACATTGCTAGCCCGCAACCTGGTTGTCACCTGGTGGGGCAATATCCGCTTTGAAAAAACATTTAACGCCGAGCGTTGTCAATTACTGGCCGACGCCGGCTGTATCGCCGTCAGTGGTGGTCTTGAAGTCGCCTCCGACCGTCTGCTCAAACTGATGCAAAAAGGCGTCAGTGTCGAACAGGTCGCGCGGGTGACGCGAAATTTTGTCGATGCAGGTATTCTAGTTCATGCCTATCTAATGTATGGCTTCCCCAGCCAGACGACCCAGGAAACTATCGATGCTTTGGAAATGGTACGCCAAATGATGCTGAATCAATGTTTTCAATCGGCCTACTGGCACCGTTTTGCCGCCACAGTTCATAGCCCTGTCGGGAAAAATCCGAAACAGTTCGGCATTACGTTATTGCCTGAAACAGACCGATACTTTGCCGAAAATGGTATTGATTTTTATGACTCGGTCAATACCGATCATGATATGTTAGGTCGCGGCCTTAAAAAGTCCCTGTACAATTACATGCTGGGTATGGGCCTTGAGTACCCTGTAAACTTCTGGTTCGATCAGACATTGCCAGAACCGAGTATCGACCCTGATTTTATTCATAAGGCTATCGAACAATGACCCAAAACACCTTCTCTTTCGATCAGATTCACTTGGAAGTTGCCCGTAATGCATCGGATGATTTCAATCTGTTTCATGACAAACACAAATGGCTGCAAATCACCCATAACCCTTTTAAAGGCCCTATTGTACTGGGCTTTCAGCTCAACACGCTGATTGAATATCAGTTTTATCTGCATCGCATTGCGCATCATGAGAATCAGATTATCGAAGAAAACCAACTTCGCTTCAGCAATTATCAAATTACCTTTGTCAACGCCTTAAGGCCACAGCAAGACTTTGAATTCATTCTAAAAAAAACCCTGATCAAGACCATTCCCGAGCTGACCCTGACCAATCGGATTGCCATTAAAGCTGATAATAAGACCATTTTACTTGGCTACAAAAAAGAAACGCCCGCGCCGTTGTTTTTAGCGGAAACAGAGCTTAACCAATTACCCGATTTGAATGCCTTGCCAGATAAAAGCTGTGTGCCTGACACGGCTTTTTTTCTGAAACGAAAATTCATCAACAAAGGCAATGTCAAAAATTTTCTGGCCGGCTCCTTAGCCGAACCGTCTGACTATTTTGACGAACTCGCCCATATTGCATGTTATCCCGAAATATTTCCATGCAGCCTAAGCTCCGGCGCATTGCTTGAAAAAGCACAGATGGAGGGACATGATTTCAAACAAAATCCAATGGTTTACACCTCGCATGAGATTTCGGTGGATCGTCACATTCTCAAGCAGGTTAAGGATAATGAAAAACTGCATATTCTGGTTCACCAACATCCAGAATCACCCCACAATACCTTAAATCAAACCGACATCCAGCTCAGAAGCTACGACTGTTTCGGCCTGCTGAAAAACAACGACGTCCTGTTCCGAATTCGCCTGAACCTTGTCCCCTTAGAAGGTATCTTAAAAAATCTTAAACAATAATGATGCCTTGCATTCGCACCCATTAAGCGTTTAGTATCAGAACAACCCAGCTTGAAGGTTAGAGTCATTTACGGAGAAGCGCTATGAGTGAAAATTTTACCGATCTTGCCGGCCATCCGATCAGCAAAACAGATATTACCATGTTATTACTCGGTTTCAATCTCGCTAAATGTCAACCAACCTGTCGCATTTTTTGCAATAATTTACGAAATGAATTTTATTAAGCTGCTTGACATTCTGTTGTGTTGAAATTTTCCTTATCCGGATTAAGATAAACATGGCCAATGGGCGTTAAATTTCGTGTTTGTCGTCCATTCCATCGCTCTGGATTGTCTCTTTTTGCTTGCTCGATGACTCGTTTTCTTTTTTCGAGTACGGCGCTGTCTAAGCCGTTATGGCGTTGGTTGGGTGTTACAAACTTGAGCGCACTGTGTTGATGTTCATTGTTGAACCAACAAACGAAAGCTTCAACCCAGTTCCTGGCTTCGCTTAATGTTTTAAAAGGGTTTTCTGGAAAGGTATGATGATATTTGACTGTTTTAAATAACGATTCTGAATAAGGATTATCATTACTGACACGAGGTCTGCTGAACGACGTGGCAATGTCTAAATCGACCAATTTGGCCCTTAATGTTGCGCCTTTCATCGGACTGCCGTTGTCAGAATGTATCACCAATTGCTTTTTGTCGATGTTTTCCCGGCGAGCGATATCTTCGATCAAATCAGCAGCGTGTGCGCTTGATTCGGCATCATGAACTTGCCAGCCTACGATTTTCCGACTATAGATGTCCATCACCATGTAGAGGTAAAAATACTGCCCTTTGACGGGGCTTAATAAATACGTAATATCCCACGAGTAGATTTGATTGGCCTGTGTGGCTTTGAGTGACTGCGGTTTATTATGCTGACCTGCGGCTCCTTTAGCTCTGTGCTTAAGCTGGTTGTGGGCTTTCATGACACGATAAAAGGTTGATTCTGATGCGAGATAGCAGCCCAAATCCAATAACCTCGGAACGATTTGATGCGGCGTTAAAGCGCTGTATTCCGGTTTATTAATCACGGTGATGATTTCTTGCTTGATGGCCTCGGATAATTGATTGTGCACAGGCGCTGTATTGTGCAGTCGTAGGTCTTCTGAGAGTCCTTCTCCCCGGTTCCAACGCTGATAGGTTCGAGCTGATATACCCACCAGTTCACAGGCTAATTTCTGCCGCGCTCCATTGTCAACGGCTTCATCAATGAGTGCGCTGTAGTGTTGGCGATCTGAGTAGGCGATTAATCGGCCGCCTTTTCCCCCAGATCGCTTGGCACTTTTTTGATAACACCAGTAAAGCCGCTGTTTCTGATAACGCTTTCTCTTTGCGGTTTAGCTCCTTATGCAAACGCTTGTTTTCTTGTTTGAGTTTTGTTTGCGCCTGTTTATATACGGATTCTGTTGATTTAGATTCTGACAAAAATTCCGCTTTCCAGGTATTTAGATGATGTAAGTAGATGCCTTGTTCACGACAATAGGCGCTAGCCTGATCATCGGTGAGATGATGACAATGAACAATGGCTTCAAAACGTTCTACTGTATTCCAATCTTGAGGGCTTTTTTCTTTTGACATGTTTGACTCTGTTTTTTCGAGTTGATTTTTCTTAGCTAACCGAATCCATTTTTGAAGTGTGGAGTAACCCACACCTAAAGTAACTGCAATTTGCTTTAGCGATTGTTCTGGTCTTCTGGATAATGCTTTTTCTACTGATTGTACTTTAAATTCTTGGCTAAATACGCTCATTTTTGTCTCCTGATTTAAAATTTCCTAGGCGACAGGTATGTTGACATAGGGGGATCTGAAAGACCGTTATCAGATGCCACCTGAGGCCATGGACTCACATAAACCAGCGGATGCTTCAGGGCTCCTGCAAAAAGATGCTTTTAAAGCATTGGGCTTAAACCCAGACCGCTCAATCCGCGAGCAATTGGGCGGGCCGAAAAATTACACCTATCACGTTCATAAATCAAAATCTTCTAACACTGCCTTTTATCTGAAACTTGAACCGGATGACAACAACAACCCTACCCTATGGTATAAATTCACAGCGAAGCCTAATATAGACCCTGCCAGCGCCCCCGTTGTGACAGATGAGCAAATTGCCCAGACCGAACGTGCAGCCGAAACACTGAGCCAGCTCTCATATGCATTGGCACCCTATAATATTCCGCCCAAACATCTGCAAATCGCCCTGGCGACAGGCGATCGCTCACTGATTGGCGAGGATATGGCGCGCATTAACAAGGCCGGCCAATTACCCCAGTTTTCAGAGGACGTAATCAATGCCGTCATGCCGGCTGAAAAGAACCAGGATGGCACGGATGCAACAGCTGAACAGATTGAAGCGAATAAAATTCGTAACGAGGTTATGGCCGACAATCTGCATGCCACAATCCTCAGTGAATTATTATTGCATCAAAAAGCGACTCTAAACGATGGGCGCGTTTATAAAACGCCCGACACAATTGCCAATGAAGTTAATGACAAGTTAAAGCAACTCAATCAGCTCCGCAAAAATTTGAATATCCCCAGCATGGAGCCCATGTATTACAGCATTGACAAACAAATGGCACTATTTAGCAGCGGCCAACCCTATCACCGGAACGATATTATCCGTTATGAGGTATTAAACAAAATTCAAGAAATCGTCACCCCTGAGGCCGGCATGAGTAAGCCTGAATTCGTCTGGGGTAATCGCGTGGTGTTTATGGCTGATGGCTTTAAGGCCTTTAATCAACGCCTGGCAGACATCGACCGCCTGATTGCACTGGCTGAAGCCGGTGAAGAGGTGACTTATGACTATACGATTTGGAAACACTACGCAGATAAACCGGCCGACCCCTATCACCTGGGCGTTAAACTACGTGACAAATTATTACAATTAGCCGATGCCGGTGCTAAGTGTCACATAACCGTGGATAGAACTGTCGCATTTCGCGACCCTACGGTGATTGTCATCGACCCGGATAGCGGAGCCGTTTTAGGTGGCCTTCTAGCCCCGCTTGCTCAACATCCGAATATCAGCCTGTGCTTTTTTAACAATGATGAACGCGGTACACCAGGCGATTCCAATCATTCAAAATCAGCCATTGCCAATGGCTATCAAAAAGATGCTTCTGCAATCGTGGGTGGCCGGAATATTCATGGTAGTTATTTTTTTGACTGGCTTGATGGGGAATTTTTTATTGAAGGTGAACTGGCACAATCCGTACAAAGAGCAGAAGATGATATGTGGATTCAACAAGCCCGCCTGCATCAGAAACCTAACCTCATTCGTCAAAATATTCATTTTCAAAAACCGGATAAAAAAGGCGATATTATCGGGCTGGCTACCCATGAAATGCCTGGGCCTGATTCAACCTTCAACGGACTTATCGGCGTATTAAGTGGCTTTGAAATTTCAGGCTTTGAATTCACCTTGATACAGGCTTATGTTTTACCGCCTATTCCCGGTGCAAAAACCAACCCTACCCTGGAAGTCATAAAACGTGCCGTTCGAGATGGCCGCATTATCAATATTGTGACAAACTCACCTGAAACCATCGATGTCCCTCAAATTAGCAGTGCCATCGTCAAATATGCCGCACATTTGCTTGAACAGGTCAATGGCATGCCGGATGCTAGTGGTGCCCTACGTATATTCATGAAAAAGAAATGGGATGGCATTGGCGGCGGTACTCTGCATGCAAAAATTGCTTATGATGATAAATGGTATGTCAGCGATACCAGCAACAATCTTCATGCCAATGGCTTCTTACAACACGAAAGCCAACGTTATTATTTAGATGACGAACTGAACGAATCGGTACGAGCATGGGGCAAACAGCTTATCGAACGATGTGACATGTACACAGCACCACAGCCACTTTGGGATATGGCGAAAAAAATTGATGCTTCTAACGCATTAAATCCGGCGCTCAATGCGCTACTCACCTTATTCCCTTATCAGGTGTAACTGGAGTCTTATCATGTCTATCCGTTATTTTGCGACTAACCGCGATAATGAAAATTTAGGTCGAAATGAAAGTCGGGATAAACGCATCAAATTACAACGTGGCGGTTATCATTTTGTCGATATGCACGCCTATATGTCACATTACCTAGCTGAAGTTGAAAATGAAACAATCCCGGCTTCAGCCAATGTCGTCGACTCTCAAACCGAAGTCATGGATAACTATCTCGCTAATCCACGTATCGGAAATGTTGTCGTCTGTGTGCATGGTTTTAATGTCAAGTTTCATGAAGCACAGACCTGGTTCAGTATTTTGACCGATTCCATGCGCCATACTTCCAGCCTGCAGGATGATCTGATAACCGACCCGCTTGACGGCGGCAAAGATCAGAAAAAACTACGTGCCAAATCTGTAAAACCGGGTAGCCTGACCGCTTTTATCGGCTTTTCCTGGCCTTCTAATGGCAATGTCTTCAGTTACAATAGTGATCAAACTGAAGCCATACGTTCTGCCACCAGCCTTGCCAACCTGATTGCACGCTTGCGCCTGCTACCCAATCAGCCCTCTATTAACCTGCTCTGCCACAGCATGGGGAATTTCCTCGTCTGCCATATGCTTCGACAGTTAGTCAACCAAGAGATTCTACCTCAACCCTCCTTAACCCGGCCCGAACAAACTCAGTATTTTGATGACCTGGAAAAACGTATTCACCGTTTGAGCCAGTCTGAAGCAAAAAGTAATCATTGGAAAGATTTATTTTTTGTCGACCGCTACATCATGTTAGCGCCCGACATCGAACGCCGCCATGTCAGCAAATGTATAGAAGATCCCTCGACCTTACACACCAACCAGGAACAAGCCAGCTATGTCGGGCCATTCTATAGTGGTTTATGGCATTTAGTCGGCGAAGCGCACAATTTTTATTCCCGTTTTGATACGGCGTTAGCCTTATCCAATATCGAAAAAGACGCCCGCAAAATAGCTATTGGCGCTAAAAGTATGTTAGATAATTTAACCTTCAACCTATTAGATTTTTTGCAACGCAACCCTGATCAAAAATGGGAACAACGCTTAGGTGCAACGCAACAGCCCATCAATGCGCCCGGCAATCTGCATTCACACAATGCGGTGGAAATCTCCGGCCGGGAAATCAATCATAGTGATTATATTGATAGTCATGAAATCGTCACGGCTATTGCAGATATTTTAACGTCACCGGTTAAACGAAAATAATATTTGTCCTCAGATAAGACAGGTGGTCTAATGAATCTTCAGAGCATCCATCAAGTTGATAACACGTTATGTATTCCAGCATTTTAAAACAGCTAGGTCACTACCAGCCTATTGGAATACCTCCAAAAGCGCCGTTCACCCTAAAACTCACGGTATAAATGACATGCGAGCCGTTCTTCTTATCATCAACACCGGCTCATCCAGCATCAAATTTGCTGTTTTTTCAGCGCGACAGCTCACCTGTTTATACCGGGGACAAATCCAAGGTATTGGCATCCCTAAGGGTTCTTATTTCTCAGTTCAGGACTTAAGCGACGACGGCAATAGCCAACCTAAACAAAAAACTGTCGCCGACAACCATCGACAAGCCCTAGCAACACTGATGCAGTGGCTAGCTGATCATCTTGCCAGCTTTCATTTACAGGCCGTCGGCCATCGTATTGTTCATGGTGGACATCAATTTACCCGACCAGTAGTCATTGATTCTGATGTTATGCAGCAGCTGCACAAATTGATTCCATTGGCCCCATTGCATCAACCGCATAATCTGGCCGCTATCGACATCTTACATCAGCTGTACCCCGACTTAACTCAAGTTGCCTGTTTTGACACCGCCTTTCATCATACCCAACCTAAAGTCGCACAAACTTTCGCTTTGCCTAAAGACTTGTTTACAGAAGGCGTCCGCAGCTATGGGTTTCATGGTTTATCTTACGAATATATCGCCAACGCCCTGCCTGATTATGTCGGCCCAGCAGCCACCGGCAAAACGATCATCGCTCATCTTGGACAAGGTGCCAGTCTGTGCGCTTTACATAACAAGCAAAGCATGGCGACTACCATGACATTTACGCCGCTTGACGGTCTGCCGATGGGAACCCGTTGCGGTGCGATAGACCCTGCCATAGTGCTGTATCTGCTCCGGCAAAAACAGCTTTCGGTGAGCGAAGTTTCCGATATGCTGCACTATCAATCAGGGCTTCTCGGCTTATCGGGCATTAGTGGCGACATGCAGGTTTTACTCAATAGCGACCATCCCGATGCCGGTTTTGCGATTGACGCCTATGTCTATCGTATCATTCGCGCCATCGGCTCAATGACAACCACCATTCAAGGACTCGATAACTTGGTTTTCAGTGCTGGAATTGGTGAACATGCACCACAGATTCGTGCAAAGATTTGTCAGCGACTTGGCTGGTTAGGCATTGAACTTGATGACAACGCCAACCGCCAAAATGCGACAAAAATAAGCTGCGAACACAGTGCTGTTAACGTCTGGATAATACCAACGAATGAAGAAAAAATGATTGCAATACACACCGATTCATTAACTCATGGAAAAAACCAATGAAGCAACCGACTGAAAATTTTGAGAAACCGCTTTCAGAAGACGAATTAAGGCGAATGGATGCCTATTGGCGGGCCGCAAATTATTTATCTGTCGGCCAGATTTATCTGTTGGACAATCCATTGTTGAAACAACCTCTAGAGCTTTCGCATGTCAAGCCACGATTGCTCGGACATTGGGGCACCACGCCAGGGCTGAATTTTATTTATGTTCATTTCAATCGGGTAATTAAACAACGCGACCTCAATGTTCTTTATATTACCGGCCCAGGCCATGGTGGCCCGGGATTAGTCGCTAATACCTATCTGGAAGGAACATACAGCGAAATTTATCCGAATGTTTCTCAGGATGAGCGTGGCATGAAACGCCTGTTCAAGCAATTTTCATTTCCTGGCGGTATCCCCAGTCATGTGGCACCGGAAACCCCCGGCTCAATTCACGAAGGGGGTGAACTAGGGTATTCATTGTCACATGCCTATGGCGCTGTTTTCGACAACCCCGACCTGATCACCTGCTGTGTGGTCGGCGATGGTGAAGCAGAAACCGGCCCCTTAGCAACCAGTTGGCATGGCAATAAGTTTTTAAACCCTGAACGCGATGGTGCTGTGTTGCCCATCTTACATTTAAATGGCTATAAAATTGCCAACCCGACTGTTTTTGCACGTATTGATCATGATGAACTGAATGCCTTATTTATTGGTTATGGCTATAGACCGTATTTTGTTGAAGGCGATGACCCTGATTTATTACATCAACAGATGGCGGCAACCCTGGATAAGGTGCTAGATGACATAAAAACCATTCAACAGGACGCCCGCCAAAATGGTTTTCGAAAACGCCCCACCTGGCCCATGATTATTCTGCGCACCCCCAAAGGCTGGACCGGGCCGAAAGAGGTTGATGGCCTACCGATAGAAAATACCTTCCGCTCACACCAGGTGCCTTTATCCGGCTTGAGCGAAAACCCCGAGCACTTGCGAATGCTGGAGCAGTGGATGCGGAGTTACCGGCCGGAAGAATTGTTCGATGAAAACGGCAAACTCATCGATGAATTGGCCGAACTGGCACCAACTGGCGAGCGCCGCATGGGTGCTAATCCGCACGCTAATGGCGGGATTTTGCTCAAGGCATTGCGAATGCCAAATTTTCGCGATTATGCTGTCGATATCCGCCAACCGGCAACGACTATCGCCGAAGCCACCCGTATCATGGGTTGCTTTCTCAAGGATGTCATGCAGGCCAATAAGGATAGCCGAAATTTCAGACTCATGGGGCCCGATGAAACGGCATCTAACCGCCTATCTGCGTTATTTGATGCCACAGATCGCGTGTTTACGGCCCAAACACTGGATGGGGATGATCATCTCTCCGCCAATGGCCGGGTGATGGAAATCCTCAGCGAACACCAATGCCAAGGCTGGCTAGAAGGTTATTTGCTCACCGGTCGCCATGGCTTTTTCTCCTGTTATGAAGCCTTTATCCATATCGTGGATTCGATGTTCAACCAACACGCAAAATGGCTGAAAGTCACCAAAGAAATCCCTTGGCGTCGACCAATTGCGTCCCTCAATTACCTGTTGACATCTCATGTCTGGCGTCAGGATCATAATGGTTTCAGTCATCAGGATCCCGGTTTTATCGATCACGTTGTCAATAAAAAGTCCGCCATCATTCAGGTTTATTTACCCCCTGATGCCAATACGCTGTTATGGGTGACTGACCACTGCCTGCGCAGCCGGGACAAAATCAATGTCATTGTCGCCGGCAAACAGCCGGAACTCCAGTATCTCACCATGGATGCAGCCATTAAGCACTGTACCGCTGGCATCGGCATTTGGGAATGGGCCAGCAATGACCAAAACACAGAACCTGATGTCGTGATGGCCTGCGCCGGTGATGTGCCAACGCTGGAAACACTCGCCGCAGTTTCATTATTGCGTCAATATTTTCCTGACCTGAAAGTACGCGTCGTCAATGTCGTCAATCTGATGACCTTGCAACCACCATCAGAACATCCCGATGGTTTATCTGATCGTGATTTTGATTCGCTGTTTACGAAAGACAAACCCATTATTTTCGCTTTTCATGGCTATCCGTGGTTAATCCACCGCCTAAGCTATCGTAGAAGTAATCATAAAAACCTGCATGTGAGAGGCTATAAAGAAGAAGGTACAACCACCACACCGTTTGACATGGTCGTTTTAAATGAACTCGACCGCTACCATCTAGGGGCTGTTGCCGTTTTGAAAATCCCCCTTGAAATTCAATAACTCCGCCACATAGATTGTTTATTTTGACTCAAAAACAAGCAAATCTGTCGCCGGGAACACCAGTAAAATTCATATGGCCGTTGATGCCTGTGGTCTTCCTATTCATTTCTCAGTGACAGGCGGCGAAGTTCATGACTGTAAAGAAGCACCGAAATTAGTTGCAGAGCTCCCAAAAGGTGACTATATAGTTGCTGACAGAGGCTATGACAGTGAAGCATTACGTCTTCAAATTAAAGACAAAGGGGCTGTTCCTGTTATCCCAAGAAAAAAAAGAATTCAACTCGGGGAAATGATGAAATGGATTGGTGTCTCTACAAATATCGCCATCTCGTTGAAAATGTGTTTGCAAGACTTAAGCATTTCAGAGCGATCGCCACGCGATATGACAAACTCAAACGAAATTTTGAAGGCTCTATCGCTCTGGCTTGCGCCTTTTTATGGTTACCTATGTGAAATGGCAACAGCCCCTAGTCATTGATGTTATTGACCGGGTTGAAAAATTAACTGCTACCGGCGCACATATCAAACAAGCTATGCAAAACCAGTTAGTCGAACATAAGGAATACATTACCCGTTTTGGTATCGATAAACCGGAAATACGCAATTGGACATGGCCGGAGAAATAATAAACCGAACTCTGTCGAACAGGGTGTGCATTGCACTCTGTTCGACACAGGCTAAAAATGAGGATAAGTGATGACCAATAATAAGAATAAATCAATAACTCTGCCTACTCAGGACAGGGCAATCGGGTTTAAAAAAGGGTTGAAATTATAATTTAGATAAGGTATTGGTTTTATCATTTTGATTATAAATGACAGTTACCCCAACGGCCTCAATTATCCACCATTTTTCAACGATTGCTGATCCAAGAGTAGATCGGCGAAAAAGAAGCATCAACTCACTGATATATTTTTCATCACCTTGTGTGCGACTATTTGTGGAGCCGATAACTGGGTGGCCATTGAAAAATTTGGAAAGGCTAAAGAAAGCTGGTTCACTGAACAGCTTGGTTTAGAAAATGGAATCCCTTCACATGATACGTTGGGTGCTGTTTTTGCCGCCATAGATACGGAACAATTTAGTCAATGCTTCTCAAACTGGGTGGCCGATCTAGCGGACTTGGTTGAAGAAGATATTATTGCAATGGATGGCAAATGCTTAAGGCGCAGTATTGATAAAGCCTCAAATAAGTCAGCCATCTATATGGTGAGCGCCTGGTCGCGGAAAAACAGTTTGGTTTTAGGTCAGGCGAAAGTGGATGATAAATCCAATGAAATTACGGCCATACCCAAACTTCTGTCGCGTTTGGATATTGCAGGCGCTTTGATTACAATTGATGCAATGGGGTGCCAAAAGAAAATAGCCAAACAGATTATCGACCAAGGCGGTGACTATGTTTTGAGTTTAAAAGGAAATCATGGCACCTTACATGAGGATGTAAAGGCCTATTTTACATCCGCTTTATCGCCAGAAATTGCCACAAAAACCGTCAATGGTGAGCATGGGCGAATTGAAACGCGTTCTGTTCGTGTCACGGATGAGATTGAATGGTTAAAAAAGGAGCATTCCTGGTCAGGATTAAAAAGTATTATTGCCGTCACAGCCACAAGAGAAGTGGATGAAAAAATAACCGAGGAAACACGCTATTTTATAAGCAGTTTAAGCGCAAACGATCCAAACAAGTTAGAGCATGCTGTTCGCGCTCATTGGGCGATTGAAAATAACTTGCATTGGGTTCTTGATCTTGCTTTTGATGAGGATAGCAACCGAACCCGCAAAGGATATAGTGCTTCAAACTTAGCTGTCATTCGACACATGGCCTTAAATTTAATAAAAGCCGAGGAAACGGCCAAAGTCGGTGTAAAAACCAAGCGAATGATGGCAGGGTGGGATAATGATTATTTACTCAAGATTCTTGGTGTAATTTAAACCCGATTGCCCTGCTACTCAGGATGATTCAGAAAAACAGCACAATCGTAAAAAAAATCCCGCAGAACTACTCATCCATATCTATCTCCAGCAATGCCATGAAGATGGCGGCATTACGATAGTCAATCTACAGCATCTGGCCTATTTGCTTGGCATTAAAAATTATGACACGCTTGATTCTGAAGTAGAACTGGTGAGAGCCATCCAGAAAGCCGTGCAAAACCGCCCCTGTTTTCGTTCAGATAAATCTGAAAATTGCCTAGATACAGACTGTCAATGGAAAACCGAATGTAACAAAATAATTGCAGAGTGGCTACGATGATTGTTTATCCCGAATATAGGCAATGAATAGGGGCGGCATGGTTTTGCCGGTTTTTTGACACCCCTTATTAAAATAATAATAACACATTGTTTTTTAATTACTTTATTAACTTGGCATAGAAATAGCTTGATTCCATACAAAATCATCAAGACATGAGGATGTTGTCATGGATTCAAAAGTTATACCATTATCCGTTGTAAACAATAAAACGCTGGATTCTGCACAAGCCGCTAATTTAAAGCATTTCGACATCAGTAGTGCACTACAAACCACGCTGGATTTTAAGCAAATCATCACCATCTTCAGCGAAAAAATTCAAACGCTGATTCCACACAGTGGCTTCGTTTATCAAAACACCGACTTCAATTTACTCTATAAAAAAGGCATTGAAACGCGTTATGCCTGTAATTACAGCCTGTCTATCGAGCAGCAGGGTTTAGGTGAATTAAAATTGATGCGGCAACAACAGCCGTTTACAGAACATGATCTGGAACAACTAGAGACACTGTTGTGCTGTCTGATTTATCCTTTAAAAAATGCCAGCCTGTATCAGCATGCCATTAATATGGCACATACCGATCCATTAACCCAACTTCAAAATCGGACGGCATTCGATGATGCCATTCGTCGGGAATATAGTCTCAGCCACCGCAATCAACAACCACTATCGCTAATTTTTATTGATATTGATCACTTTAAACAAATCAATGATGTTTATGGTCACCAATGCGGCGACTTTGCGTTGCGTAGCGTTGCTCATTGGATTACAGAATCAATACGCGACTGTGATATGGTATTTCGTTATGGCGGTGAGGAATTTGTGGTCTTGCTGAGTAACACCGGCTTAGGCAAAGCCCGCACCATTGCTGAAAGAATCCGTCATTCTATTGAACAGCATACCTTAGCCTATGAAATGCAAACCCTGCGACTAACTGCCAGCATGGGTGTCAGTTCATTGTCCGGGAATGAAACGGCTGAGGACTTTATCAAGCGTGCGGATGATGCTATGTATCAAGCCAAAAAGAAAGGCCGTAACCGCGTGGTAGTCAAGGCATAAAATTCGGTTATTGTTTAGAAATGGTGTCTGTCAGTATTCTGCTAGGCCATGATATAGTGAGTAAAGGCCTCAACCGATAACGGTTTACTGAAATAATAGCCCTGAAAAATCTCGCAGCCACGCGCCTCTAAAAATTCTTTCTGCCCTTTATCTTCTACCCCTTCGGCCACAATTTCTAACTGCAGGTTGTTGGCCATATGGATAATCGTTTCGACAATCACCGCATCATTCGGATCGATTAAAATATCACGCACAAAACTTTGATCGATTTTGAGCTGATCCAGTGGCAATGATTTTAAATAGGCCAGAGAAGAATAACCGGTGCCAAAGTCATCGATGGATATTTTTACCCCGATTTCTTTTAAGGCACGCATTTTTTCGACTGTTTCATGGATATTTTTAAGCAAGATCCCTTCTGTGAGTTCGATAAACAGGGCCGACGCTGGAATGCCAGAGCGCTTTATCGCCTGCCGTACACTTTCCACAAAATGAGCTTGAGAAAATTGCCGGGCGCTGACATTGACCGCAACATGATCCAGTAAAATCCCGCGCTCTGACCACTGTCTTAAATGCTGACAAGCCTGGTTGAGCACCCATTCGCCGATTTCGATGATCAACCCAGTCTCTTCGGCTAATGGAATAAATTGCGCCGGTGAAATGACACCTTTTTCGGCATGCTGCCAACGAATCAATGCCTCGGCGCTATGCACATTGCCATCCCTGTCTAACTGTGGCTGATACACCAGAGTGAAATCATTTTGTTTTAGCGCTCTGCGTAATTCCTTCTCCAAAAAAAGCCTTTCATCGGCTTGCTGCTGCATGGTGATGTGGTAAAAACACACCGCATTGCGGCCTTGCTCCTTAGCCGCATACATAGCCTTATCCGCCTGCTGTAATATCGCGTTTGCCGACACACCCTCTTCTGGAAAAATACTGATTCCAAAGCTCGATGAACAAATATGCTCATATTCACCCATAAAATACGGTTGCTCCAATGCTTTACGAATTTTTTCGGCCACTTTATGTGACGCTTCTTGAATTTGATCCTGTGATTGCGCATGCGGCCGAATCAATACAACAAATTCATCGCCACCTAAACGCGCTGCCAGGTCTTCATCGCGTAATACTGATTGAATTCTGCCTGCGACCTGTTTGAGTAATTCATCGCCAACATGGTGGCCTAAGGAATCATTTAAAACCTTGAATCGATCTAAGTCCATAAAAATCACAGCACCATAGACGTTATTCCGTTTGGCACTGATGATTTCAGTTTGCAGTTGATTTAACAGAAGGCGCCGATTCGCTAACCCTGTCAACGCATCATAAAATGCGAGTTCAGCAATCTCCTGTTCCGATTTTTTTTGTTCAGTAATATCGCGAATACTGATAAGCACCAACTGATCACCCAATGAAGGCAGCAATGTCATATTGATGGCACATAAAATATTTTCACCTGCTGCATTGATATGGGTCCATTGAAACTCAACCCGTCCCTGTTTAATGACTTCGGCCATTTTCTCCTGCGCCATCTGTAAACTAGGTTTCCCATTATCCTGAAACTGGGGCGAAAAACTCATAGGATCCACCCTTTCCAGGCCCTGCTTAGGTAACCCAAATAAACGCAATGTTTTGGCATTCGCCTCGACAATTTTAAAGCGCTCAACATCGAAAATAATCAAGGCTTCAAAACTGCTTTCAAATAAGGTTCTGTATTTGCGTTCTTTAAAACGCAATTCTTCTTCAATGTGATAATATTCGGTGACATCAACCATCACCCCCATCATACGTGTCAGATTCTGGCCTGCGTCTTTTTCAACCGTGACAATATCCCTGACCCAGATAAAATGACCATTTTCATGCCGCATACGGTAATCGAATTGATGGCTTTTTCCGGCTTCAGTCTGCTCCCGGCAAAATGCTGGTGCCCATTTCCGATCATCCGGGTGCATGGTTTTTAGCCAAAAATCATGTTCCAGGCATTTGTCTGGCGGATACCCTAAAATAGTCCTGGCCTGCTCACTCACAAAGGTAAATTGAAAGCTCTCTGTATCTGCCTGCCAAAAAACCGCCTGTTGTGATTGAATTAAAGCCCGGAACTTTTGTTCGCTTTCAGCCAGTTCCCGCGTTCGCGATTTAACCAGTTGTTCGGTGCGAAGAGTGCGTCCTGTCAGCATCAATACACCGGCTGTCACTAATGTCGCGAAGATAAAACCGATAATAATCAGGTTGTAAAAATAAATATGTACCGATTCGACAAAAGATGGCGCGGGAAAATAGGAAATATTCCAGGTTTGATTTGCAATCTGAATGGTATCAGTTGTTTTAAAGTCATTTAATACTTTCAGATCTTCATGTGTATAGTTCTGATAAATAGGCTGGCCTTTTCGAGTAATCTGCACAAAAAGCTTAAGATTTGGCCACTGGGTAAAAAAATCGCTCAGCATATCATCAATCACTGAAACTGTGGCCACGACACCTAAAAACGCATTACGCCGCTGCTCTACGGTTTTTAGTGTATAGCCTTTAGCATAAACCGGCGCATAAAATACTACGCCGGCTTTAGGCCGTTTGGTCTGAATCAATCTAACCGGTGCAATGACCTGGGTTCTCCCTGAGTCACGCGCCGCATACAGTGCTTTCTGTGCAACTGGGTATGAGGCCACATCATACCCCCAGGCAGCCAAATTATTTTCGACCGGGTAAAGATAACGAATCACATAATACGCCTCCCGGTCTGCCGCAGGTACAGGTGGCCCGGATTGACGCCATTCTGTAATTTTAAGATTTAAGTCGCGTTCAAATTGCGATCTTTTAAAAGCTGGGACTTTTTCAATCCATTCAAACGCACGAATATAAGAATTTTTAGCCAATAACGGTTTAACCAGAGTCGTAAAGTTCTGGGCTGACACCTCAGGCACAATATCAAAAAAGTTCTTGATAAATTCAGTTAATGCTTCCTGGTCAGAAAAATTATCTCGCAAAACAGTGGAAACACGCGCACTATTTTTTTGAAACACGGCAAACAGACGCTTTTGTTCGAGGACCGTACTGACCTGGAAAAAAGCAAACAAGAGAATACTGGTTATCAGCAGCGGCAATGCGACCATTTTAATACGCTGCCGCCAGACCGTTTCAGGCTGACCAATCCAGCAAAGTAACAGTGGCGTAAAGACAATAACGCCTAAACTATCACCTACCCACCACGTATACTCTTCGCAAATGAGAATTTAGCATAAAAAGATGACGTAATGGAGTGAAATATATAAAATAAGGCCATGTCGAATTACACCCTTCCAGAGACTGAATTAGCCGATTTGCGCGAAGCCATGGTGAGCTTCGAGAAAACGTGATGCAGACCGAGTTAAAGCCATCATTCTTTAGGTTCAGGCTGGTCAGCAACAAACGTTGCCGAAGCACTTCTCATTGACCGTACAATCCGTACCTACTATCGAAAATATAAGAAAGGTGGTCTTGCTAAACTCCTACAAACTCAGCATGTTGGAAGTGCCAGTTTCTTATCGGTTTCAGAAGCGACCGAGTTGGATGAATATCTGCAGAAAAATCTTCACTTAACCGCTAAATCGGTTGCAGCTTACATTAAAGAGCGTTGGCAGGTTCGCTATAGTGAACGCGGTGTGACAGCCTGCTGCATCGCTTGGGTTATGTCTATAAAAGCCCAAGCTGATACCCGGCAAAGCTAATGCAAAGCCCAACTGAGTTCCTTGAGAAATATCAACAACTAAAGGAAGACAAGCAGCCCGAAGACTTGATATTGTTCATGGATGGTGTTCATCCACAACATAATCCTGTAATGGCTTGTGGTTGGATTAAGCGTGGTGTGGAATTCACGATTCAGAGTAATACCGGGCGTCAACGTCTCAATGTCAACGGTGCAGTCAATATCGATTCTCTGGATACTGTCTGCCGCTTCTATGACACCATCAATGGCGAGGCAACGATTGATCTTTGTAAGGCGATTGAAGAACGTTACCCGAAGGCTGGGACTATTTACATCATTTGCGATAATGCACGCTACTACCGATCAAAGGCTGTCAGACAATTTCTTGAAATGTCGCGAATTGAATTAGTGTTTTTACCGCCGTATGCGCCGAATCTTAATTTGATTGAACGGTACTGGCGATATTTCAAGAAATCTTATATGACCAGTATTATGAAACATTCAAAGAATTCAAAATAGCCTGCGAGACATTCTTTTCTGAGCCAGAAAAGCATGTCGACAATTTGCGCTCACTTTTAACTGAGAATTTTCAAATTATCGGTGCATGATGGTTTGCTCTATTTTCATGTGCGGAGAGTATAAAACTCAAATCAATCACATCTTGCCAGGGGATGGATTTAAACATTACCAAGCCGACACCGCCAAAAACAGGCGCGATGAGGCAACTTAACATTCCCCCGACCAAAAAAATCAAGATACTTTTATCGTCAAGCAATGGATTATTCCGGCCATTGAAATATTCAATACCCCGCACCCCGATAACAGCCTGTAACAAACTGCCAGCGGCACTCAACAAAGCGATGGCTAAATTTTCATTAAAAAATTTACCCGTATCAGTGCTAAAAGCCAACCAGTCAGCAAAAAAAATGCCCAATGCTAAACCGGGCAAAATTTTACTGCGATAAACCCATACCGCCGCCAATGCCAAGCCAGCCGCCGGCCAAAAAGGACTGACATAGCCTGATAACACCGATAAATAGATACTGAAAGAACCCAGTATGGTATACCCTACAGCGACAGCACTATTTCGGATAAACCATTGATACAAATTCGGTAATGCTGAAACTTTCATAATTCAGGGCAATTGTGGGTTATTTTTATTCTGCTCAGTAAATTGACTGTACCGGCTTAAGTATAGAGCAGATTTGGCACACTAAATTGACAACACTTAACTTTGAAATGATTTTTTATCGCCAAATGTGTGCTGCCAATCCTGATTAAATTGCTTGATGGCCGCTTCTGTCCCCGTGTGTCTTAGAAGCTGGGTCGCCACATCCAAAGGTAAAGTAATGGCGGCTATGCCCGTCTGAATCACAGCCATAGCCTGGTGGATACTTTTAAAACTGGCAGCCAAAATTTTGCACTCGGGCCGATGCATGTGTAACAGTTGTTGTAAATCCCCAACCATTTCAACACCATCTGCGCCACTGGCTTCGATGCGATTGACATACGGAGCCAGATAGTCCGCTCCCGCTAACGTCGCCATAAAGCCTTGTTGGACGGTATAAATTGCTGTCGCTAAAACCGGAATATTATTGGCGCTGACGTGCCGAATCGCCGCCAGGCCGTTTTCATTCGCCGGGATTTTAACCACGATATCGTAGGGCAAGGCGTTTAATTGTTTCGCCTCATCTACAATATCTTCAACCGTTTGACTGACGACTTGCACATGAAAGCGTGCCACAGGCCCCATGACCTGTGTGACTTGCTCAAGTAGTGCATTCACACCACAGCCTGAGCGTGCCAGAATCGTTGGATTGGTCGTTATCCCTTTTAGCGGTAAAAATTGTTGAAAATGGGTGATTTGCGCCACATCGGCGCTGTCTAGGTAAAGTTCAAACATGCTTTATATTGGTTAGGCAATAGGTTTAATTGACGCGCTTTACACCGCAAAACCTCATTCGGTTTATATTGGAATAACGCCAAAACAATAGTTCGGATTTATTTTGTAATCACAAAACGAACGGCATCGAGTTTCAACTGCGTCTGTTGAATATTATCATGCCCCAACAAAGCGAGTTCTTTGAGCTGTTCGATTTCGTCTTGTTTAATGCCAGGGTTCACCTGCTTCAAGCGTGTCAGGCGTTTGATTTCTGTCCGATATGTCAGCAATAATTGTTGACAGCTTGCATCAATCAGTACCTGCATTCTGCGTTCTGCTTCCTGCTCTGCCAGACGTATCATGGCGTTGATAACTTCACGCTGATGATTCAAAAACTGAGCAATTTGTTGTTTGTCAAAACGGTCACCGGTGTCAATCATACTTTGATGACTGATTTCATCACTACGATCATTCTGGTTCTGGTCAATTAAAATCCGAATTGGGGTGGGCGGTAAAAACCGGCTGATTTGTAATACGGGCGGTGCACTGCATTCAACGATAAACAACATCTCCAACAAAAATTGCCCGCCTTTTAACGCTGGATGTTGAATCACGGCAACCGAAGCATTTCCAGTTTCGCTGGACAATACCCTATCCATTGCTGCCATCACCATTGGATGCTCATCCGTCAAAAACTGCATATCTTCACGCGCCAACGCAATGTCGCGGTTGATAGTGACAGTAACACCATCATCTTCCAATCCCGGAAAATGTGCTTCCCGCATATTTTCAGTCGGCGTCAGGATATAACAATCGGCGGAATGAAATTCGGTATTGATGCCATAACAATCAAAGACTTGCTCCATATAGGGCCATAAAGAGCCATCGAGCTCTCGCTTTTTCAGTGCTTCAATCAACTGCCGGGCTTGTTCGGGACGACATGAATTCAATTCCAGCAAAGGGTCTCGACCCTTGTGTAATTGTTCTTCCACCTGCTTTAACACCTGCTGTGTTTTTGCAATCAGTGTCTCAACACAGTCACTGTTGTCGGCTTGCATCAATGCCTGCTATAGCTCTGGCTGCACCTGTTCTAGTACTTGCGCGGCACCATTGCAGTTATGCTGAAAGGCATTCAAGCCCTCGTGATACCAGCGATACAAGACATGCTGCGGGCTGTTTTCAATATACGGAATATGAATTTGAATCACATGGGTCTGGCCAATACGATCCAAGCGACCTATGCGCTGCTGTAATAAATCAGGGTTATCCGGCAAGTCAAATAACAACAGATGATGCACAAATTGGAAATTTCGACCTTCGCTACCGATTTCCGAACAGAGCAGTATCGTAGCCGACGATTCCGGGTCAGCAAAATAAGCGGCTGCCCGATCGCGTTCGACAATACTCATGCCCTCATGGAAAACGGCGGCGGCAATGCCGTGTTTTTCCCGCAACCATTTTTCCAGTGCGACGACTGTCTCCGCCTTGTGACAGATCAGCAAGGCTTTTTCAGACCCAAGTTGTTTTATTTTTTTCAGCAGCCAATCTTGATAAACATCTTCCACAGCTGCCCCGTTTGCCGACAAAGAATAAGCATGACATTGCCGGTCAGGAAAACCTTTGACGGTCTGTCTAGAATTACGAAACAAAATGCGGCCGGTTCCGTGCTGATCAAGCAACAACTGAATCAATTCATCCCGCACTGCCCTGATATCATCGGCCTGATTCACTTGCGCCAGCAATTTCTCGGCGTGATCATGACGAATAAGTTGTTGCAGCGTGTCAATTTCATCAATCGTCAAAGCGCTATCGGACAGCAGTCGATGGGCAATTTCAGCAACTGGCTCATACTGTTTCTGTTCGGCCTGAAACTGCTCAAAATCATAAAACCGGTCTGGATCCAATAATCTTAAGCGGGCAAAATGGCTCTTTGCCCCCATCTGTTCTGGCGTCGCTGTCAGTAAAACCAGGCCAGGCGTGGATAAGGCAAGGTTTTCAACAAAACGATATTCAGCGCTAGGATTCTGCTCATCCCATTCGATATGATGGGCTTCATCGATCACGACCATATCCCAGCCCGCATCCAGAACCTGTTGTTGTCGCTTAGGATGTTGCGCTAGAAACCCCTGCCCACATAACACGAGCTGCTCGGTTAAAAATGGATTTTCACCCACTTCTGCGGCCACTTGGCAACGTTCTTCATCAAATAGGCTGAAACGTAAATTAAAGCGCCGGATCATTTCAACCAGCCACTGATGCAACAAGGCATCCGGTACAATAACCAGAATACGCTTACTCAACCCGTTCAGTAGCCGGTGATGCATAATCAGCCCGGCTTCAATAGTTTTACCTAAACCAACTTCATCGGCCAGCATAACCCGTGGTTGAATCCGATTAGCGGCCTCATGAGCAATATAAATCTGATGTGGAATCAGCGCTGCTCGAGCGCCTTGTAATCCTTTAACCGATGACTGCTGAAACGCTTCCTGCCGCCGCCAGGTTTCATACCGCAATTGAAACCAGGCGGGTGAATCGAATTGACCACTAAACAGACGATCTTGCGGCTTGTTAAACTGAATATGGGGGTTCAGATCCATTTCCTCCAGCGTGACAGAATCCCCGCTTTCGTTTTTACCGATATAGATCAGAAGACCATCTTGCTCCTGAACGGCATCAATCTTGATTTTTTCGCCATCGATCGATTCTATGCTATCGCCCGGCGAAAATTGTACACGCGTCAACGGCGCATTGGCCTTAGCATAGACTCGTCGCTCACCCGTCGCCAGATATAACACGGTAACCCGGTTGAATTCGACCTCCAGAATAAGACCCAAGCCTAATTCTGCTTCGGTATTACTCATCCAACGTTGCCCAGGAACCATAGTCGTCATTTAACCCAGCCTTGCCATGGAAAGTGGCCAAAAGAAAGTCTCCTTGTATCCATAAGTTTTGTGTACCCCGTGTTATTAAGTAATGACCGAAGGATGAATAGCGTTTTAGGCTGTGATTTTTGAAATGCCTACAGCTTCTCTAAGTTCCTGAATAAATGGTGTTGCAATCGCTCGTGCCTTTTGTGCGCCCTCTTGCAATTGTTCTTCAATATGCTCAGGTGCATCTAATAAAGCCTGATAGCGCTCCCGTGCCGGTGCGATTTCTTCGTTTATTTTTTCAAATAAAATCTTTTTCATTTCACCCCAGCCAATGCCTTCGGCATAACGATGACGCATCTCAGCCACTTCAGAGTCACGGGCAAATGCCTGATAGATCCCAAACAAAGTACAGCCTTCTGGGTCTTTAGGCTCGCCAGGCTCCAAGGAGTTGGTTTTGATTTTATTGATCAATTTACGGAATTTTTTCTCATTTTCAAACAATGGGATGGTGTTGTTATAACTTTTACTCATTTTGCGCCCATCTAATCCCAACAATGTTGCTGCATTTTCCTCCACCACAGCTTCCGGCAAGGTAAAATGTTCACCATAAATATGGTTAAATCGACTGGCAATATCGCGTGCCATTTCAATATGCTGAATCTGATCTTTTCCAACCGGTACCTTGTTGGCATTAAACATTAAAATATCGGCCGCCATTAAAATAGGATAACTGAACAGGCCCATGGTAATGCCTTTATCCGGGTCCTTACCGCCGGCTTCTTCATTTTCGGCCACAGCGGCTTTATAAGCATGCGCCCGATTCATCAAACCTTTTGCTGTTACACAAGTCAACATCCACGTCAATTCCAGTATTTCAGGCACATCCGACTGACGATAGAACACGGCATTGGAGGTATCTAACCCTAAAGCCAGCCAGGTTGCCGCTATTTCTAGGCTCGATTGTTTTACTCGTTCAGGTTCATGACATTTAATTAAGGCATGATAATCAGCCAGAAAATAAAATGGCCTGACATCATCATTTTTACTGGCGGCAATTGCGGGCCGAATCGCGCCGGCATAATTGCCCAAATGGGGCGTTCCTGTAGTGGTAATTCCTGTAAGAACGATGGACTTGCTCATAAATTATCCTTGAATTTTTAAGTTACAAAATGCAAAAAAGAGTTCACAAAATAAAAGACAGCATCAGCTTAACCTAGCTTTATCGTTAATAACATAAGCTATTGATAAAAAATAAATAATTTCATGACACGACAATGACAAGGCTGGGTAACTCATTGACCGCAACCGGACTAACATGCCCGCACACTATTGAGTAAACACTTAAGTCTTTAATTACGTTTAACCGATAATTATAGCCTAAACCACCCTGCTCTAGCTTCTTCGCATTTAAACGCTTTCATCCTGTCCAGTAGGTTACAATACTCAAGCCAAACAGGTTACAGATTGACAGGATAAGCGTATGAATAATAATGATAATAAGAAATTTCCCGCCGCCAACCAGTTAAAAAAACTCAGAACGACGCTGGCTATCTTACAAGGCACACACCTTTTATCCACCTTGTCGCGCGAAGCCGAAGCAACCGTTTCACATGATCAAACCAAGCGTGTCACCTATCTGACTATGTTATTCACCCGTATTCATCGGGATATTTTTCATGACTGGAAAGACCAGGCCAGTGTCAATCACCGACCAGGAATCATTATTTCCGCCACCACTCGAAAACGCTTTCGTAACACCATTGGCCAGTTGGTGCTTGATGGCCAGAAAAACAAAGACACCGCGATATTCGACAATAACGGTTTTGTCATTTATACCGAAAATATTGCTGACAGGCTGGCGCGTTTTTATCAGGAAATGCGACATGTACGGCCATTTTCCTATGGCAATCGCATTACACTTGATTTATTTATGAGCACGCTAGGACACTTGCCGGCCTTTAAAGCTGTTTACGAAGCCGGTATTGATTTTAGACGACTGGCCAAAGGCGACGCAGTTATTCTTCATAGCCCAGATAGCGACCTTAAGCAAATCAGCCTCGCATTTCAACATGCCTTAGATCCAGTCTGCAATAAAACCTTGGCAAACAAAGCTAACAGCTACGGCACCTGGCCGGAAAACAAATATTTTCTATCCGGCATTCCGTTTCTATCCCATACCACAGAAGATGGTGTGCTGTGTTTAGTCACCGTGACCGGCGGACTAGTTCCAGTGAATAGCATTACTGAAGATCCATTCAGCGAAGGTAAACACCTAGCCGACAGTCCTTTGAGTATTGCCGAAAAAATAATTGGCTATCTGCCTGGTACAGAATACCTCCGACATCCAGATAAACGCCTGATTGATGGTATCCCCATTCGAGAAGATGGTGTTGCCCCTCTATTTTGCTTGGATGTCAATATGCTGACCGGCCTACGCACCCCCAGCCACATGGAGTTTCTGGATCTTCTAAAAGAATGTGAAGGCGATAAAAAGCATTTGTTTAAAGTTGCCAATAACGAGCCACTTAAAAAACGTCTGCTTGCCGCCGCCGATGGTGATAAACGCCTGGAACGAACCGTTGAAATCGCCTATGACAGACTCTGTAGCATACAGCGTATCTTAATCAATACCCGACAAAAAATATTTGAAGGGAAAATTCCCGTCCTAAAACCTAAATTATTCATGAGCATGGGTGGGGCCGGCGCAGGAAAAACAGCCGTCGAAGAAATTGCTACCGCTCAATGCGGAGACAACTATGTCATTGCCTCGTTGGACGAATTCCGTAAATTAAGTGATCTATACAATGTACTAACCGCAGCCAACCACCACAGTGACGACTATGTTTATGTAGAACCCTTTGCCAATCGACTACGGGATATGGTGGCACAACACGCCAAGGAAGCCGGCATCAATATTCTCTACGATGGCACAGGGATTCCCTATCAACCGCGCTACTCCACTATTATTCAGGATTTCAAGGCCGCTGGTTTCCATACTCAAATTACTGCAGTCGATGCTTTTCTGGTCAAACCACACGGGCGCGAAACAGAACTCTCACGCTGCGGCGTTATCGAAAGCGTCAAAGAACGCTTTAAACGTACCGGCCGTGCCTTACCCTGGGTCATTACCATCGATAAACATATCCGCGCACCGCGTTCGTTTCTAACCGCCGTCGAAGATCCAAACCTTGAAAAAATCACCTTATTTGCCAATGATGGCAATATTGACCAGCACTACCTGGTTGCTGAAAGTTTTACCTTGTCTGAACGAGAAATCAATGCGTTACAACAGCATCAGTCCCAACATTCACTCCAACCTTTTTTAAAAACATTAATCCTTGAACACCCCGATTCGTTTCTTAAAAAGTTAGCAGGACATCACCAACAGAAATTGCTATCATTGATTCAACGCAACCCTGGCTTTACCGAAAATAATGTGGCTTATCAAATTTATAGCAATCCATTCGGTTTACGCGGCCTGGTCATTTACAACAGTCAACGCTGGATAGACTTTCTTCAGAAAAGACAACTCAATCCCAATGCATCTGGTGAAGAAGGTTTGTTGCATAAATCTGACGCCTTGATCTTTCACGTCGACCCTTTAGCCGATACCCCTTGGATCACCCGTTTACAAGGTGAAGATTGATAAAATAATTTTTGTTGGAAAAAATTTAAAAAAATAATGAACTATTTCGAATTAATTTGTCATATAATGGACAGACTTAGGGGGCGACTTGGCTTCGACGCAGGTAGCAAAACCTTGAGTGCATGCCGAGGACAGTACATCTCGTAAAACATACTGACTTTAAAGTATTCGCAAACGACGAAAACTACTCAGTGGCTTTAGCTGCTTAAAAACAGCACCACTCCTCTGACTGCATGTGCTTATGCGTGCAGAGTCCTTCGGGACATTCAGGGGTCATCTTACATAAGATCGCGCCTAGACTTCGTCCGGAGTCGAAAGCGTTAAAACCAATCGGAATCGCTGATGATTTTCCTGGCCCATCGGGTAGTCATCAGTTAAATTAAAAGCATGGGACAAGCATGTAGACCTTAAGGCGGAGTACTTGCGGACGCGGGTTCAATTCCCGCCGCCTCCACCAATTCAACTTCCAGACAAGTCCAAGAAAGTCCATAAAGCCTTGAATTATAACGATTCATGGCTTTTTTTATGTCTTATAGCGTCCAATAGAATCCATTGACATACCGTCAATTGTGGCGGTATAAATGACGGTACATTTAATTAACCCGGAGTTGATACCGTCATGCCTCTTACAGACACCGCCATCCGTAACGCTAAGCCAAAAGCCAAGCAATATAAAATCGCCGATGAAAAAGGCATGTATTTGCTGGTCAAACCCAATGGCAGTAAATACTTCCGACTGGATTACCGCATACACGGAAAACGCAAAACTTATGCGATAGGCGTTTATCCATCCATCACTCTAAAAAAAGCGCGACAGATTAGAGATACCGTCAAAGAGCAAATAACTGACGGTATCGACCCCTGCGAACATAAAAAGGCCACTAAACGCATGAGTGATTCTGACAGCTTTGAAGCGGTGGCGCGTGACTGGCATAATCGACACAAACCCAACTGGACAGAAAACCACGCAGGCAGAATACTGACACGGCTGGAAAAAGATATTTTCCCGTGGGTAGGTAAAAGACAAATAAGCACAATCACCCCGCCAGAGTTACTGGCTGTCTTGCGACGCATCGAATCCCGAGGCGCATTGGAAACAGTCCACAGAGCCATGCAGAATTGTAGCCAAGTGTTTCGTTATGCCGTAGCGACAGGCAAAGCCGAACGCGACCCCACCCAAGACCTGAAAGGCGCATTACCACCGGTCAAGAAAAAGCACCTTGCCAGCATCACAGAACCCAAGCAAATAGCCGAACTTTTACGCGCCATTGACGGTTACAAAGGCCACTTTATCAGCAAGTGTGCCATGCGGTTAGCGCCATTGGTATTTGTTCGGCCTGGGGAACTCAGACAAGCGGAATGGTCAGAAATCGACCTGGACAATGCAGAGTGGAAAATACCGGCTGAAAAAATGAAAATGCGACAGGTTCATATCGTGCCGTTATCCCGGCAGGCTATCGCGATATTGGAAGAAATCAAACCCCTGACGGGGGCTGGTAAATATGTTTTTCCAAGTATCCGCACCAATACCCGGCCAATGTCTGAAAATACCGTGCTGGCAGGATTAAGGCGTTTAGGTTACAGCAAAGAGGAAATGACCGGGCATGGCTTCCGCTCAATGGCATCCACACTGTTAAACGAACAGGGCTGGAACCGTGACGCGATTGAACGGCAGCTTGCCCACTCTGAGCGTGACTCAGTCCGGGCGGCTTACAATTACGCCGAACATTTACAGGAACGCGCAAAGATGATGCAAGCTTGGTCAGACTATCTGGACGGATTAAAGCAAGGCGCGACCGTCATTCCGTTTAAACAAGCTGCGGGCAAGTGATTGCAGCGCGGATTTTGCCCCACACACCGGCAATGCTTGCCGGTTATGCAAAACACACTCAACTAATTGATATAGCTTACAAAATTTTATCTTGTTTGGTAAGTTGTTGAATAATAAGAAAACACAATATATTGTGTTTTAAGCCTGAAGCTAGGCACAATATATTGTGTCTGATTTATTCAAAGCAAAAAGACACTGATGGTCATTTTGCGATATAATGCGCTTGTCTTTTTTAGACAAGCGCAAAAAAGCCTCGTGATGGCTTGGCGGCATATTCACGAAGCTTTTGATTATTCATCAATAAAAAATGAACGCGGACAATGAATATCATCCACAGTTGAATGATAAACCAAATAAATAAATTAGTAAACTTTTTTTGTTTTATTTATTTTTATGCTTCGCGTTCATTTACTTTTTACAGGACAAAAGTAAATGAAAATCTTAAAAATCAAAGACGTTATCGCCCAAACCGGCCTTTCACGCAGCCAACTCTATAAAATGGCATCGCGAGGTCTATTTCCCCGCCAAATCAAACTCTCTGCGCGTTCCAGCGGTTGGCTTGAATCCGAAGTCAATCAATGGCTTAACGCCCGTATCGCCGAGCGCGACTGCGCCCCCTCAAAAAATGAGGAGGCCGCAAAATGAGAGCGACAACCAAATCACTCAATGTTAATTATATCAAAAACGCAATCCATCCGTTAGATTTTTTCAAATATGAACTGCCCGGCGCAAAACTTAATGGTCGCGAGTGGAATGATGGAGAGCTGTGCCCATTTCACGCAGACAATAAGCCCGGCAGCTTTTTCGTGAATGTTCAAACAGGTGCGTTTAAATGCTTCGCCTGTGACGCGGCTGGCGGTGATATTATCGCCTTCATGATGCGACGGTATGGCTTGGGCTTTATCGAAGCCCTGCGCGCCCTGAGCGACGAGTGGGGTGTGTGAAAATGAGTGAAATTTGTACAGTATTCGAAAACGTAACACAACCACGTTCCAGCAAACGATTGTCGTTCGATGATTTAATCGAAATGGCGCAGAATCCAGTCACCCTGCCCAAAACCGATGCGCGCGCCATTGCACCGCACACGGCGAACGAAAAAACCAAAACCGCAGTTCTGGCGCACGATTCAATGACGATGCTTTGGCAGGATATTGACGATGGCAACTTGTCTTTAAGTGATATAAAACAAAAGCTTACACTCGCTTTATGGAGTGAGTTTGCCTGCATCATTTACAGCACTGCCTCATCAAAGCCCGATAATCGACGCTGGCGGGTTTTGGTGCCGTTAATGATGCCATTGCCTTGTGAGCGCTGGCTTGCAGCACAGGCCGCACTCACCGAGATGATGGGTTGATGACTTTTCAAAACAAATATCGAGTGCACCCGATTATATGGCCGTGTCGGTGATGGTTGCTTTGTTGTTAATGGCCATTTAAACTGAGCCAAAACTGGCCATTAATATTGAGCCACTTTTCCAGACTTTCTTTTTTATATTAAAGCTGTAACAGTCCCTCTATTTATCTAGGGAACGTTATGAAGGAGTGGATCGTGATTCATCAGATCAAAGCATTACACAATCAAGGCAATGGTTTATCGAAGCGTAAGATTGCCAAACAATTGGGTGTTTCTCGCAATACCGTCAGTAAATATCTCAACATGCCAGAAACAGAAATTACTGAGATATTGTCCGATACCGATAGAACTAAGAAACTAGATGAATATCGGGACTACATTATTCAACTGCTGCAAACCTATCCCGATTTATCAGCGGTTAAAGTGTTACGTAAACTGAAGGCCAAGGTTGAAACACTGAGCGTGTCAGATCGTTCTGTCAGACGCTATATTCAAGCACTGAAGCAAGAAATCAGTTTTAAGCAAGCCCGTTACTATGAGCCTGTCATAGATATGGTGCCTGGCGAACAATGTCAGGTTGATGGCGGTGAACTGCGTGGCGTGATGATTAATGGTGTTGAAACCACCGTTTATTTAATGGTCTTCGTATTGTCTTATTCTCGTTTAATGCATGTATCTTTATCAAATAAGCCGATTAATACCGAGATGTTGATCAAACAGCATGATGTCGCCTTCCGTTATTTTGGCGGCATGCCTGAGGAATGTGTTTATGATCAAACTAAACTGGTGGTTATCAGTGAAACCTTCAGGGAATTAAACCTTAATCAGCTTTTTTTCAGTATGCAACCGCCGCTGGATTTCGTATTCATGCCTGTGAAGGCTATGACCCAGAAAGCAAGGGCAAGGTTGAAGCAGGTGTAAAGTATGCCAAAAACAATGGGCTCTATGGTGAAAGCTTTGCCAGCTGGCATGAATTAGAACAGTATTTTTCTGACTGGTTGGATAATACCGCTAATCAACGTGTTCATGGCAGCACAGGTAAAAAACCCAGAGAATATTATGATCAGTCAGAACAGGCTCATATGCAGCCTTATTTGACACCTTCCTGTATAGCGTCTTATTCAGCAAGTACTGTCGCTACACGTAAAGCCGATAAAACAGGACTTATCGCTTGGCAATCCAATAAATACTCCGTGCCGATGGCCTATCAAAGTGCCCGTGTCGGTGTCAAAACCGAAACAGGTCAGTTAATCATCAGTGATTTAGAAACAGGTAACAAAATTGCTGAACACCTGATCAGCATCGAGAAAGGTCAAGTCATCAAGAACACCGATCATTACCGTGATAAAGCCCAGAGGATAAAAGACTTAGAAGCTGAGCTTTTACACATTTTAGGTGACACAGAGCAGACTCAGGCTTTATGCGCCTTACTTAAAACGACCTCACCCAAAATATATAAAGACCAGCTTTTGGGCGCTAAACAAATAGTCAGCGCGTATTGCAAACAATATGGTGCTATTGAAGCAGAACATTTATCACGATTGATCAATACACCGCGCTTAACAGCAACAGGGTTAAGAGAACGTCTGCTGGCTTTCCAACAAAACCCAGAGAAAATAACGACTCACAGAGTCAGCAAGTCACACAGGATCAAGTTAATCAGGGTAATAGTGCATTAGCGCATTATGCTGCGCTAAATGGCCACCCTGGCGGTCAAGGAGAGAGCCATGTCATCCATTGATCAGGTCACCCAGAAATTCCGAAGCCTACGCATGTCAGCCATTGCAGAACATCTTGAGCCGTTATTAAGCCAAGCTGAGGCAAATGAAAGTTCTTATCTACAGTTTGCACAAAGTCTGGTTGAGTATGAAGAAAATCAACGCAACAGTAAACGTATTGAACAAAACAGACGGCGATCAGGTTTTCCCTTGCATAAAAGCCTGGAAGAGTTTGACTATCGCTTTCAGACCACGATCAGCAAGCGTGAAATGAATAGCCTGTGTGACTTTAACTTTATTGATAATCGAGATAACGTCGTCTTTATCGGGCCGCCAGGTGTGGGTAAAACGCATCTGGCTATTGGTCTGGGGCTTAAAGCGATTGATGCAGGCTATAAAGTCAGCTTCAACACGGCTTTGGCTCTTATGGAAATATTGGAATTAGCTGAACTCAAAGGCGAGTTGAAAAAGAAAATCAATCAGCTACTCAAATTTGATGTGTTGATCATTGATGAGCTCGGTTATCTACCGATGAATAAACAAGGTATGCACAACTTGTTTCAATTGATCAATGCGCTCTATGAATACCGCTCAATCATCCTGACAACCAACAAAGAATTTACGAATTGGGGTGAGTTCTTTTTCGACAACAATGTGGCCGTGCCGATTGTAGATAGGCTCATCCATCATTCACACATTTTTATGCTGGGAGGCGAAAGTTATCGACTGAAATCTAAACTTAACAAATAACTATTTCTCTGGAAAAGTGGCTCAATATTAATGGCCGAAACTGGCTCAATTATTTTGGCCGTTGACACTTTGTCTGCTGTTATCGGTAAAAAGGCTATATCTCGCCAAACCAACACGCAGACTGGGTGGTGTGCCCAAACCTTTGGGGGTTGAATGTCGGGCGGCCGAGCGCGTTTAAGTCGCCACTGGCTGAAGAAGGAAAAAGCCCACTGGAAAAACTTGAAATCAAAGCCAAAGAAACTTTTGAAGCTGAATTACAAGAGTATGAAGTACAAAGCACATTGCTTGAACTAGGGCGGGATGAAGCTAAAAAACTGCACGCGGTTTGGTAAAAAATAAAAAGTTTGCTGAGGCTGAACAGATGCTACGCGAAAACAACGTAGAGGCCGAAAAACCTACCCGCAAGCGGTATATTGTGAATGATTGCACTATCGAAAAACTTGGCGAGATTTTAGGCGAAAACCCCAATGGCATTATGTTGTACCGGGATGAAATCTATGGCTTTTTGAAAACCATTGAGCGCGAAGACAGGAGTAATGACAGGGCTTTTTATCTGGAATGCTTTGAAGGTAAAAAGCGTTATCAATTCGACCGGATTGGGCGCGGTACGGTGGATATTGAGAGCACCTGCTTGGCTATGCTGGGTAATATCCAACCCGGTGTCCTGCGCCCTTACCTGAATCAAGCGACTTGTGGTGGTGCTGGTAATGACGGGTTAATCAGTCGTTTTCAGTTGATGGTTTGGCCGGACTCACACCCTTACAAACCACACCGCAAGCGGAGGGATGGCGAAGTAAAACAACAAGCGCTTGATGTTTTACCCGCCTTGATAACTGGGCAGGATGGGAGAAACCGGCTAGTTTTACGCCTGATGCACAAGTGATGTTTGATGACTGGTACACAAGGCTACAAGAACGCTTGCGAGGTGATGATATTCATCCCGTTATGGAACAGCATCTAGGTAAGTACGCTTCTTTACTGCCGAGTCTGGCAGTAATCATCCACTTGACAGACAATCCCAGCCACACAGATTTAATTGACACTGCACCCCTTAAAAAGGCACTGCTTTGGGTTGATTATCTGGAACAGCACGCTATCCGGGTTTACAACACGGCCGTGTCGATGGATGAAGTCAATGCTGAAACCATCCTGAAAAAAGATAAAGCAAGGCAAGTTATCCGATGGTTTTAAAGCCCGCGATATTGTCATGCATAAGTGGACTGGGCTATCGGACACCGGCGTTGTGAAACAAGCGTTAAATGTTCTGGATGAGTGCGGGTATGTTCGTGAGAAAAGATTACCAGCCGGAAAAACAGGCGGCCGTCCTTCTACAATCTATCAGATACACCCTGATTTTTCCCCAAAAACGTAATGTAAGGACGCAACAAAACCTACAAAACCCCAATTTTTAGGTTTTGTGGGTTTTGTTGGGGGATAGGTAGGGGTATTTTGGAATTTTTTAATCAACAAAACTCAAAAAACTCATGAAAAAATCAAAAAAAATCCGATTGGAACTAATGAACGCCCAACGGCAGAAACGCACAGACCCCGAGGCTGTCGCTAAATTCCAGCGCCGACTGGGCTGCGCGACACGCTTCGTTCAAATAGGCTTAAAGTTCAAATAGGGCTTAAAGATATACAGCTAGCGTATTTCAGACCTGAATAACTTTTCAACTTCAGCCAGGCCATCATCAGAAACGGTGGCTTGTCCATCAAAACGGTACTACCAGCCCGTGCTAGACATGGTGCCCGGAGAGCAATGTCAGGTAGACCCTGGGGAGCTTCGGGGCGTATTGATTAATGGCGTGGAGACCACGGTTTATTTTGTGGTGTTTGTATTGTCCTTTTCCCGGCGCTAAATGTCAACCAACCTGTCGCATTTTTTGCAATAATTTACGAAATGAATTTTATTAAGCTGCTTGACATTCTGTTGTGTTGAAATTTTCCTTATCCGGATTAGGGGCTGTTGCCGTTTTGAAAATCCCCTTGAAATTCAATAACTCCGCCACATAGATTGTTTATTTTGACTCAAAAACAAGCAAACTATGCCCCGACAAATGCTTACGGATGAACTTTGGGAGAAACTGAAGATAATTATGTTGAAAATGGGAATTTATGACAAACCTTGTCTTCGAAAAACAGTCGAAGGTATTTTTATCGCTTGCGAGTAGGTTGTCCCTGGAGAGATTTACCCACGGCTTTTGGTAATTGGAATGCGGTATATAAACGATTCAATGACTGGTCTCGTAAAGAAAAACTGATGGGTATTTTTAACGCCTTGGTTGTTGATCCAGACCTGGAATGGGAATTTATTGATGGGAGTATTGTGAAAGCACATCAGCATAGTAGTGGTGCGGCCTGTGAACAAGAAACAGCGATAGGGAAATCTGTCGCCGGGAACACCAGTAAAATTCATATGGCCGTTGATGCCTGTGGTCTTCCTATTCATTTCTCAGTGACAGGCGGCGAAGTTCATGACTGTAAAGAAGCACCGAAATTAGTTGCAGAGCTCCCAAAAGGTGACTATATAGTTGCTGACAGAGGCTATGACAGTGAAGCATTACGTCTTCAAATTAAGACAAAGGGGCTGTTCCTGTTATCCCAAGAAAAAGAATTCAACTCGGGGAAATGATGAAATGGATTGGTGTCTCTACAAATATCGCCATCTCGTTGAAAATGTGTTTGCAAGACTTAAGCATTTCAGAGCGATCGCCACGCGATATGACAAACTCAAACGAAATTTTGAAGGCTCTATCGCTCTGGCTTGCGCCTTTTATGGTTACCTATGTGAAATGGCAACAGCCCCTAAGATAAACATGGCCAATGGGCGTTAAATTTCGTGTTTGTCGTCCATTCCATCGCTCTGGATTGTCTCTTTTTGCTTGCTCGATGACTCGTTTTCTTTTTCGAGTACGGCGCTGTCTAAGCCGTTATGGCGTTGGTTGGGTGTTACAAACTTGAGCGCACTGTGTTGATGTTCATTGTTGAACCAACAAACGAAAGCTTCAACCCAGTTCCTGGCTTCGCTTAATGTTTTAAAAGGGTTTTCTGGAAAGGTATGATGATATTTGACTGTTTTAAATAACGATTCTGAATAAGGATTATCATTACTGACACGAGGTCTGCTGAACGACGTGGCAATGTCTAAATCGACCAATTTGGCCCTTAATGTTGCGCCTTTCATCGGACTGCCGTTGTCAGAATGTATCACCAATTGCTTTTTGTCGATGTTTTCCCGGCGAGCGATATCTTCGATCAAATCAGCAGCGTGTGCGCTTGATTCGGCATCATGAACTTGCCAGCCTACGATTTTCCGACTATAGATGTCCATCACCATGTAGAGGTAAAAATACTGCCCTTTGACGGGGCTTAATAAATACGTAATATCCCACGAGTAGATTTGATTGGCCTGTGTGGCTTTGAGTGACTGCGGTTTATTATGCTGACCTGCGGCTCCTTTAGCTCTGTGCTTAAGCTGGTTGTGGGCTTTCATGACACGATAAAGGTTGATTCTGATGCGAGATAGCAGCCCAAATCCAATAACCTCGGAACGATTTGATGCGGCGTTAAAGCGCTGTATTCCGGTTTATTAATCACGGTGATGATTTCTTGCTTGATGGCCTCGGATAATTGATTGTGCACAGGCGCTGTATTGTGCAGTCGTAGGTCTTCTGAGAGTCCTTCTCCCCGGTTCCAACGCTGATAGGTTCGAGCTGATATACCCACCAGTTCACAGGCTAATTTCTGCCGCGCTCCATTGTCAACGGCTTCATCAATGAGTGCGCTGTAGTGTTGGCGATCTGAGTAGGCGATTAATCGGCCGCCTTTTCCCCCAGATCGCTTGGCACTTTTTTGATAACACCAGTAAAGCCGCTGTTTCTGATAACGCTTTCTCTTTGCGGTTTAGCTCCTTATGCAAACGCTTGTTTTCTTGTTTGAGTTTTGTTTGCGCCTGTTTATATACGGATTCTGTTGATTTAGATTCTGACAAAAATTCCGCTTTCCAGGTATTTAGATGATGTAAGTAGATGCCTTGTTCACGACAATAGGCGCTAGCCTGATCATCGGTGAGATGACAATGGCTTCAAAACGTTCTACTGTATTCCAATCTTGAATGAACTCTGTTTTTTCGATGATTTTTCTTAGGCTTCAAAACTGCAATTTCTACTAGCGATTGTTCTGGTCTTCTGGATAATGCTTTTCTACTGATTGTACTTTAAATTTTGGCTAACATACGCTCATTTTTGTCTCCTGATTTAAAATTTCCTAGGCGACAGGTATGATTTTTCTTAGGGGTCGGCCAGCGGTGAGTAATGACAATCCTTATTTGAATCCCTATTCAGGACGCTTAAATATACGCCTAAATATCCTTCACAGCCCTTTGAGACAATAGCGGCTGCCAGGGAATGGGTCGCAGGCTTTGTGGACTGGTACAATCACCAGCATCGGCATAGTGGTATTCAATTTGTCACACCGGCCCAACGCCATGAGGCTAAAGATCAGGCGATAATCCAGCGTAAAGCGGTCTATGAGGCCGCTAAAGCTCAAAACCCCAAACGATGGAGTCAACATACCCGAAACTGGGATTGGCAATCTGACGTCTGCCTAAATCCTGATAAACCGAATGATTCGCGCTCAGTCAACAAGCCCAATATCATTCATTAATTTTCAACTTTTGGCGACAGTTACTTTGACATTTACCGCGGTTGATGCATGTCAGTGTGTCGGACAAACCGATTGATACGGCGCGCTTTATTCAGATACATGATGCAGCGTTTCGTTATTTTGGCGGTGTGAGTGCTGAATGTGTCTATGACCAGACTGTAGTGGCGCTATGGTACTCATCATGATTAACTTGACGACAGGCCAAAAAAGCCCAACCTTAGTATTAAGGTTGGGCTTTATTTTAAGAGCCTGGCGATTCCCTACTTTCACATGGCAACCTGCCACACTATCATCGGCGCTAAGCGGTTTCACTTCCGAGTTCGGGATGGGATCGGGTGGTTCACGCTCGCTATGTTCACCAGGCAAACTGTTTTGGCCTGTAAAGGCCGTTGCCTTGAGGGTTTCCCCTCGATGCAGAAATCTGTAATCTCATGCAGTCAAAACGTTATGTCATCGCTCACATAACACCAAACTCATTGGGTGTTATATGGTCAAGCCTCACGGGCAATTAGTACGGGTTAGCTTCATACATTACTGCACGTCCACATCCCGCCTATCAACGTTGTGGTCTTCAACGGCCCTTCAGGGGACTTTAAGTCCCAGTGAGATCTCATCTTGGGAGGGGCTTCCCGCTTAGATGCTTTCAGCGGTTATCCTGTCCGTTCATAGCTACCCGGCAATGCCACTGGCGTGACAACCGGAACACCAGAGGAACGTCCACTCCGGTCCTCTCGTACTAGGAGCAGCTTCCCTCAAATCTCAAACGCCCACGGCAGATAGGGACCGAACTGTCTCACGACGTTCTGAACCCAGCTCGCGTACCACTTTAAATGGCGAACAGCCATACCCTTGGGACCTGCTTCAGCCCCAGGATGTGATGAGCCGACATCGAGGTGCCAAACACCGCCGTCGATATGAACTCTTGGGCGGTATCAGCCTGTTATCCCCGGCGTACCTTTTATCCGTTGAGCGATGGCCCTTCCATTCAGAACCACCGGATCACTAAGACCTACTTTCGTACCTGCTCGACACGTCCGTCTCGCAGTCAAGCACCCTTATGCCTTTGCACAAACCTCCTGATTTCCGACCAGGATTAGGGTACCTTCGTGCTCCTCCGTTACGCTTTGGGAGGAGACCGCCCCAGTCAAACTACCCACCATACACTGTCCCCAACCCGGATAACGGGCCTAGGTTAGAACTTCAAACATACCAGGCTGGTATTTCAAGGACGACTCCACGAGAACTGGCGTCCTCGCTTCACAGTCTCCCAGCTATCCTACACAAGTAGGTTCAAAGTCCAGTGTAAAGCTATAGTAAAGGTGCACGGGGTCTTTCCGTCTAGCCGCGGGTATACGGCATCTTCACCGCAATTTCAATTTCACTGAGTCTCGGGTGGAGACAGTGTGGCCATCGTTACGCCATTCGTGCAGGTCGGAACTTACCCGACAAGGAATTTCGCTACCTTAGGACCGTTATAGTTACGGCCGCCGTTTACCGGGGCTTCGATCAAGAGCTTCCCCCCTCACCTAGATTATCTAAACTGTCACGTATTCGTTGTTTCAAACTATGATACGCTTTTCCACTACGCTTTAAGTTACTTTCTCTTTTCTTGCAGCCTGCTCTGTTAAGTAAGCTTCATAATAAGAAAGTATCCAATCTTGTGTTTTTTAGTCGATTTATTTGCTCCGTTTTTATGTTGATTAAAACGCTGTTTTAAGTCAGCGGTATAACCTAAATAAAACGTGTCTTTTTCTCGACTATAAAGTACATAAACGTAATACATTTTATAAATAATCTAGGTGAGGGGTAACCCCATCAATTAACCTTCCGGCACCGGGCAGGCGTCACACCCTATACGTCCACTTTCGTGTTTGCAGAGTGCTATGTTTTTGCTAAACAGTCGCAGCCACCAGTTTAATGCTACCCTCTTCAGCTCCACCCGCAAGGGGCTTCACTTACCAAGGGCGTACCTTCTCCCGAAGTTACGGTACCATTTTGCCTAGTTCCTTCACCCGAGTTCTCTCAAGCGCCTTAGAATTCTCATCCCACCCACCTGTGTCGGTTTGGGGTACGGCTCGTCATAGCCTGAAGCTTAGAGGTTTTTCTTGGAAGCCGGGCATCAATCACTTCGCACGCTTAAAAAGCATGCTTCGTCATCACGCCTCAGGATTAACAAGAGCCCGGATTTACCTAAGCTCTCTCCCTACACGCTTAAACGACCTAATCCAACAGGTCGCTGACCTAGCCTTCTCCGTCACCCCATCGCAGCTATAACAAGTACAGGAATATTAACCTGTTTTCCATCGACTACGCCTCTCGGCCTCGCCTTAGGTGCCGACTAACCCTGCGTCGATTAGCGTTGCGCAGGAAACCTTGGGCTTTCGGCGTGGGGTTTTTCACCCCATTATCGTTACTCATGTCAGCATTCGCACTTCTGATACCTCCAGCAAACTTCTCAGTTCACCTTCGCAGGCGTACAGAACGCTCCTCTACCACTCATCCTAAAGGATGAATCCGTAGCTTCGGTACATAGCTTAGCCCCGGTAAATCTTCCGCGCAGGCCGACTCGACCAGTGAGCTATTACGCTTTCTTTAAAGGGTGGCTGCTTCTAAGCCAACCTCCTGGCTGTCTGGGCCTTCCCACATCGTTTTCCACTGAGCTATGATTTTGGGACCTTAGCTGACGGTCTGGGCTGTTTCCCTTTCCACGACGAACCTTATCACCCGCCGTGTCTCCCGTGCTGCAACTTGTTGGTATTCGGAGTTTGCATCGGGTTGGTAAGTCGGGATGACCCCTAGCCGAAACAGTGCTCTACCCCCAACAGTTATACACGAGGCGCTACCTAAATAGCTTTCGAGGAGAACCAGCTATCTCCGGGCTTGATTAGCCTTTCACTCCGATCCACAGCTCATCCGCTCATTTTTCAACATAAGTCGGTTCGGTCCTCCAGTTGGTATTACCCAACCTTCAACCTGGCCATGGATAGATCGCCCGGTTTCGGGTCTACACCTTGCGACTTTTCGCCCTATTAAGACTCGCTTTCGCTACGCCTCCCTTATTCAGTTAAGCTTGCCACAAAATGTAAGTCGCTGACCCATTATACAAAAGGTACGCAGTCACCCCGCACCTAAATTATTCTGGTACGGTATCTACAACGTTTTATTAACGTTGTAATGTTTGACTCGCCGGCGCATCACCTAATTTAGGTGCGGGGCCCCTAGTTTGTTTTAAACTCTTTTTTTATGCGTTGCATTAAAAATCGTTTCTTCGACCATCTTGTTTTAGTTTATGCTCCCGTTCTCTGGCTGCTGATTCTGTTGTATAAGCTTCGTAATACACCAATGTCCATTGCTGTGTTTTCGTTGACTTATTTTTACCTTGATTGTGTTCTTCGACACGTCGTTTTAAATCCGTCGTGCTACCCAGGTAAAATTTTTCTTCATCTGCCTTTGATTGAAGTACATAAACATAATACATGTTGGTCTCAACTTCAGTGGTGCTTTTTATACCTTAGAGGCGTGGTGTTTTAAACACCAGAATACCATCTGAAGGTGAGGGGCTCCCACTGCTTGTACGCATACGGTTTCAGGATCTATTTCACTCCCCTCTCCGGGGTTCTTTTCGCCTTTCCCTCACGGTACTGGTTCACTATCGGTCAGTAAGGAGTATTTAGCCTTGGAGGATGGTCCCCCATATTCAGTCAACGTTTCACGTGCGCCGACCTACTCGATTTCATTCAGCACCATTTTTCGTGTACTGGGTTATCACCATCTATGACTGCACTTTCCAGAGCATTCCACTAAATGGTGCTGGACTTAAGGGCTAATCCCCGTTCGCTCGCCGCTACTTAGGGAATCTCGGTTGATTTCTTTTCCTCGGGGTACTTAGATGTTTCAGTTCTCCCGGTTCGCCTCCTTACCCTATGTATTCAGGTAAGGATAATCGACTTGGTGTCGATTGGGTTTCCCCATTCGGAAATCCACGGATCAAAGAATGTTTGCATTCTCCCCGTGGCTTATCGCATGCTACAACGTCCTTCATCGCCTCTTACTGCCTAGGCATCCACCGTATGCGCTTATTCACTTGACCATATAACCCCAATCAGTCTGTTTGACTGCACTTTCTTTCGAAACTGCGGCTGAACATCTGTTGTGTTATATCGTCAGCTGACACTACGATTTTTCTGCTTGAGAACTCATTAGCATCAAGTCAATAGTCGCCTATTGTTTGATGTAACTCGTTTCGATTCTGTTTAAGAATCGGTTACAGATTTCCACATTGTTAAAGAGCTATTAGTCTTTTTAAAAACTAATGCTATCGGTTCTCGATAATAGTTTTTATCGAAATCAGATAGCATTGGTTTCTTCCCACCTGCCTCATGATGGTGGAGCCAGGGAGGATCGAACTCCCGACCTCCTGCGTGCAAGGCAGGCGCTCTCCCAGCTGAGCTATGGCCCCAGTAAACTGGTATTTGCTGTTAAGCAATTCCCGCTTTCCCAGACCATCTCCCGTTTAATCTATCATGACCAATCCTTTTGATTCGCCTTTTAGATTATTCGGATTTTGTGTTGATCAAGGCAAATGGTCGCGTAGCGTACGTTAGTACGTGAGCGAGCATTTAACGCAGAACAACGCAAAATTGGTGAGCCTGGGAGGATTTGAACCTCCGACCTCACCCTTATCAGGGGTGCGCTCTAACCAACTGAGCTACAGGCCCAGGCTCATCTTCTCTCTCAATCGAAATAATTTGTTGTGGACACTCATGACGGCTTTTAGCTGTCTTTGTAAGGAGGTGATCCAGCCCCAGGTTCCCCTAGGGCTACCTTGTTACGACTTCACCCCAGTCATGAATCACTCCGTGGTGACCGCCCTCCTAAAAGGTTGGACTAGCCACTTCTGGAGCAACCCACTCCCATGGTGTGACGGGCGGTGTGTACAAGGCCCGGGAACGTATTCACCGCGACATTCTGATTCGCGATTACTAGCGATTCCGACTTCATGCAGTCGAGTTGCAGACTGCAATCCGGACTGGGACCGGCTTTGTGAGATTTGCTTACCCTCGCGAGTTCGCTGCCCTCTGTACCGGCCATTGTAGCACGTGTGTAGCCCACCCCATAAGGGCCATGATGACTTGACGTCGTCCCCACCTTCCTCCGGTTTATCACCGGCAGTCTCCCTAGAGTTCTCAGCTTAACCTGCTAGCAACTAAGGATAAGGGTTGCGCTCGTTACGGGACTTAACCCAACATCTCACGACACGAGCTGACGACAGCCATGCAGCACCTGTCTCCAGGTTCCCGAAGGCACTCCTCTATCTCTAAAGGATTCCTGGGATGTCAAGGGGTGGTAAGGTTCTTCGCGTTGCATCGAATTAAACCACATGCTCCACCGCTTGTGCGGCCCCCGTCAATTCATTTGAGTTTTAGCCTTGCGGCCGTACTCCCCAGGCGGTCAACTTAATACGTTAGCTCCACCACTAAGCGCTCAATGCGCCCAACGGTTAGTTGACATCGTTTACGGCGTGGACTACCAGGGTATCTAATCCTGTTTGCTACCCACGCTTTCGTACCTCAGCGTCAGTTTGAGTCCAGGAGTCGCCTTCGCCACTGGTGTTCCTTCCGATCTCTACGCATTTCACCGCTACACCGGAAATTCCACTCCCCTCTACTCAACTCTAGTCTGCCAGTCTCAAAAGCCGTTCCCAGGTTGAGCCCAGGGCTTTCACTTCTGACTTAACAAACCGCCTACGCACGCTTTACGCCCAGTAATTCCGATTAACGCTCGCACCCTCCGTATTACCGCGGCTGCTGGCACGGAGTTAGCCGGTGCTTCTTCTGAAGGTAATGTCAAGACACGGGGTATTGGCCCGTGTGTTTTCCTCCCTTCTGAAAGTGCTTTACAACCCTCAGGCCTTCTTCACACACGCGGTATTGCTGGATCAGGCTTTCGCCCATTGTCCAATATTCCCCACTGCTGCCTCCCGTAGGAGTCTGGGCCGTGTCTCAGTCCCAGTGTGGCTGATCGTCCTCTCAGACCAGCTATAGATCGTCGCCTTGGTAGGCCTTTACCCCACCAACTAGCTAATCTAACGCAGGCTCATCCAATGGCGCGAGGTCTAAAAAGATCCCCCGCTTTCACCCTCACCTAGAATTCAATGTTCTCTACTGAATATGTCAGAACAATGACTTCCTAACATATCCTCAATAAAAAACACTCAATTCTAGGTGAGGGTCGTATGCGGTATTAGCTTGAGTTTCCCCAAGTTGTCCCCCACCACTGGGCAGATTCCTACGCGTTACTCACCCGTCCGCCACTCGTCAGCACCCCTCACCTAAATCTATCGCATGTGTTCTCAACTGCTCTTTAGCAAATAAATTTAGGTGAAGGGCCTGTTACCGTTCGACTTGCATGTGTTAAGCATACCGCCAGCGTTCAATCTGAGCCATGATCAAACTCTTCAGTTTAATAATGTTTGATACTCTGTAAGACGAGTATCCAATCTTGGCTCGACCCAGAATCAACGTAAATTCTGCTTTAGAATTGACATGAATATCTGTGTCGAATATCTTAGTACAGTCTAAAATATCCACCACAAGTACCCACACAAATTATTTCGATTGTTTTGTTAAAGAGCATCGGCCGGATAACCGGTCCGGAGCAACCTGCCCCGTTGAGTCCGACCATTATACAGACCCAAATCCGTCTGTCAAATCCTTTTTAAAAAAGTTGGAACAAAAAAACATCGCCAACCCCGCCGTCCCGGCACTTCGCAATTCCATCGCGAAAGAGCAGGCCATTATACTCACTTCTTTAAAACTGTCAAACGGTTTTTACACATACATTTTTTTATTTTTCTGGTATCTTTAGTGGTAACACTTTTTCTTTTGGAGAGCTGTTATGACTACGGTAACCGATCCTGTTATTGGACGCTGGTATAAAGATGTTGAAAATGATTTGAGCTTCAAAGTAGTTGCTATCGAAGACTCGGATAACACGATCGAAGTGCAATACATCAATGGGGATATTGGCGAGTACGATTCAGATAGCTGGTACAATTCTACCTTTGATTATATTGAAGCACCAGAAGACTGGAGCGCTCCTTTTGATGATTTGGAACCCGATGATTTGGGTTATTCCGATCCGGATATGCATACGGCCACCGATGCTGATCCTTTAGACTTGGATAAATTGAACGACTTTTAAGCCCTATGAAAATGTCACCGCAAGACTTTTTGGACTGGAAGTCCAAAAGCATTACTTTACTTGCCATGTCTGGTGCAGGCAAAACAACCTTAGCCAAAAAGCTACCGCGAAGCCGATGGTTTCATTATTCTGGAGACTACCGAATTGGAACAAAATACCTGGATGAACCAATTTTGGACAATGTTAAACGCCAGGCAATGGATGTCCCTTTTTTACGCAAATTATTATTGAATGATTCGATTTACATTCGCAATAACATTACGTTTGACAATCTTGACCCGGTTTCCTGCTTTTTAGGTAAGTTAGGTAACCCTGATTTAGGTGGCCTGCCCTTAGACGAATTCAAACGACGTCAAAATCTCCATCGACAGGCTGAAATCGCGGCAATGAATGATGTACCGGCGTTTATTGAAAAGGCAGAACAAATCTATGGCTACACCAATTTTATCAATGATGCCGGCGGTAGTGTCTGTGAACTTGATGACCCCGGTGTTCTGGAAACACTCGCCGAACACACACTCATTATCTATATAAAAATCCCACCATCCCTGGAGAAAACGATAATTGCTCGCGCAAAGTCCGACCCAAAGCCTTTATATTATCGCGAAGCATTTTTAGACGAACAGCTTACACTTTATATGGCGGAGCGAGGCTACCGTGACAGCAATCAAATTCCACCCGATGATTTTGTGAGCTGGGTTTTCCCTCATTTGTTTAAGTCTCGTCTTCCACGCTATCAGGCTATCGCCGACCAATTTGGCTATACAGTCAGCGCCGAAGACACGGCAAATGTTACGAGTGAAGATGACTTCATCCATTTAATCGCCGATGCGATTGCCAAACAATCCTGACTCTGCCATGCCACTAGTTGCTCATACCAATTTACCGACTTTTAAACGCTTACAGGCTGAAGGCGAAGAAATTTTGCCGCCTGACCGCGCACAACAACAAGATATTCGTGAATTGCATATTGGTCTACTGAATATCATGCCTGATGCGGCGCTGGAAGCGACTGAACGTCAATTTTTCAGGTTATTAGGTGCGTGTAATCAAATCGCGCAGTTTCATGTTCACCCATTTACCATCGAAGGATTAGAACGCGGCCCTGAAGCGAAGGCGCATATCGTACAGTATTATGAAACTTTCGAACAAATAAAACAGGATGGATTGGATGCGTTAATTATCAGTGGTGCCAACGTCACCCACCCCCATTTACAACAAGAAGCATTCTGGCAACCCCTTACTGAAGTATTTGCCTGGGCCAAACAAAACGTCACATCGATTTTATGTTCTTGCCTGGCCACACATGCTTTAATCCAATATTGTTATGGTATTGAACGCACCCCCTTACCCGCTAAACGCTGGGGCGTTTTTTCACACAAGGTGATTGATCGCCTCCATCCTCTGGTGATTGAAATCAATACTCGATTTGATGTTCCTCATTCTCGCTTTAATGAGGTTTTTCAGAAAGACATGGAACAACACGGCTTAAAAGTTTTAGTGGCCAGTGATGACGCGGGGGTTCATTTAGCCGTTAGCCCGGATGGTTTTCGTGTCGTGTTCTTTCAGGGACATCCTGAATATGATGACATCAGTTTAATGAAAGAATATAAACGTGAAGTCATCCGTTTTTTTAATCATGAGCGTGCTGACTATCCCCCTTTTCCTGAAAACTATTTTAATGACATCGTTCAAGCGCTCCTGACAGATTACAAGCAGGATGTCATTTCCGCTAAAAACAAAAAAATGGCTTTCCCTGCCTTTCCAGAATCCGAAATTCGTGAACACCTCGATATTACTTGGCGCGATACGGCGAAAGCGGTTTTCAATAATTGGTTAGGTAAGGTTTACCAGCTGACCAACCGAGATCGCAGACTGCCTTTCATGGATGGCATTGATCCTGATAACCCCTTAGGCCTCAAATAGAATCATGACTATAGCTCTGAGTTCACACCAACACTTTCTACATCAGGCGATAGACTTGGCGACACAGAATGTAAATGAAGCCAATGGCGGCCCTTATGGCGCACTCATCGTCAAAAATAATAAAATTATTGCATCGAGTGGTAATCGAGTTACACCGAATCTCGACCCAACCGCACACGCCGAAATCATGGTGATTCGATCCGCATGCCAAAATTTACAGGACTTTCAATTGACAGGCTGCACACTATATACCAGCTGCGAACCTTGCCCGATGTGTTTAGGCGCCATTTACTGGGCACGTTTGGAGCGCGTATTTTTTGCCAGTACGCGCTTTGACGCGGCCAAATCAGGCTTTGACGATGCCTTTATTTACGAGGAAATTGCCAAGCCTCCCGAAGAACGCCGTATCCCTATGCAGCACATTCCTCTGGACACTGCGAGTCGTCCGTTTGAGGAATGGCTGAAAATTGATCATAAAATACTCTATTAGCTATTCTACAGTGACCGATTTTGCCAGATTTCTGGGCTGATCCACATCGGTCCCCTTCAATACCGCGACATGATAGGCTAATAGTTGTAAAGGAATCGTGTAAACAATCGGCGAAATGATATTGGCTACTTTAGGAACGGGAATAATCTGTACATTTTCGCTTTCCTCCCCGGCCAACGTCTCATCCATAAAAACAATCAATTGCCCTCCCCGCGCACTGACTTCCTGCATATTTGACTTCAATTTTTCTAACAAGGAATTATTCGGTGCAACCGTGATAACCGGCATTTCAGCGTCAATTAATGCCAAGGGACCGTGTTTTAATTCACCTGCCGGATAAGCTTCGGCATGAATATAGGAAATTTCTTTTAATTTAAGCGCCCCTTCCATAGCGACGGGATATTGTGTTCCACGACCTAAAAATAAGGCATTGTGTTTTTCAGCAAATTGCTGAGACAATCGTTCAATTTCACCATCCAGCTTCAATACCTTCTCAACAGCACCAGGCAACGTATACAATTCCGAAACGATTTCGCGTTCAAGTTCTTCGCTCAATTCAAAGCGCCGACCCACCGCAATCACTAATTGTAATAAGGCGACAAGCTGGGTGGTAAAGGCTTTTGTAGACGCCACACCAATTTCGGGGCCTGCCCGCGTCATCAGAGCCAAATCAGATTCACGGACTAACGAGCTTTCCGGCGCATTACAAATCGTCAGCGCATATTTCACGCCTAGCTTTTTAGCTTCCTGCAAGGCGGCCAAAGTATCGGCGGTCTCCCCCGATTGTGAAATAGTTACCACCAGCGTATTTTCTGAAATGACGGGCTTTCGATATCGAAATTCACTCGCCACATCAATATTACACGGAACTCGTGCTAATTTTTCCAACCAGTATTTTGCAACCAGTCCGGCATGATAACTCGTTCCACATGCCAGAATCTGTATTGATTGGACTTGATCAAATATTTCGCTGGCCAAATGCCCAAAGGCTTGTTCCTGCAAATGCCCCTCAATGAAACGTCCCTCCATGGTTTGCGATAATGCCCAGGGCTGCTCATAAATTTCTTTCATCATATAATGCCGATAAGGCCCTTTATCGACAGCATCTGATGTGAGTTGACTGGTTTTAATCGGCCGTTCAACGATTTTGTCGTCTTTATCATAAATAACCAGTGCATCGGTTTTGATTTCAGCGACATCCCCCTCTTCCAGAAAAATAAAGCGCTGCGTCACTGGCAATAAGGCGGCAATATCCGAGGCGATAAAATATTCACCAATACCGACGCCAATAACCAAAGGACTGCCTTTGCGGCAGGCCACTAGCGTATCTGGATAGTCTTTACTGATAACACCTAAGGCATAAGCACCCTCCAATGATGTTATAGTCTTTTTTACAGCATCCAATAGACTTGGTGCTTCAGCCAAATTTTGGTGAATTTTATGAACGACAACTTCCGTATCCGTTTCAGACGTAAACACGTAGCCATCCGATTCCAGATTACTTTTTAATGTCACATGATTTTCAATAATGCCATTATGCACAACGGCAATAGCGTCATTGGAAATATGCGGATGCGCATTTTCTGTACTCGGTTTTCCATGCGTTGCCCAGCGTGTGTGAGCAATACCCAGTGAGCCTCTGATAGGATCCTGGTCAATTTGGGCTTGTAATTCACTGACCTTACCTAAGGCACGCTTTCTGATGACTTTGCCTTCGTTGACTACCGCAAGGCCGGCTGAATCATATCCCCGATACTCAAGCCTTCTTAAACCTTCCAGCAAAATAGGGACGACATTACGTTCTGCAATTCCACCTACAATTCCACACATTTTATTGTTCCTTTTTGACAGGTCGTTGCCAATGACTGACTGATATTTGTTTGACACGCGATAATGTTAATTGATTTTCGGGGGTATCCCGAGTAATCGTTGACCCTGCACCAATCGTCGCGCCCGCACCAATCGTAACCGGCGCAACCAATTGCGAATCTGAACCGATAAATGCATTATCACCAATTATGGTCTTGAATTTGTTCACACCATCGTAGTTACAAGTAATCGTTCCGGCACCGATATTCACCTGTTGACCGATTTCACTATCACCAATATAGCTCAGATGATTCACTTTGCTGCCAGAACCAACAGTCGATTTCTTGATTTCGACGAAATTACCGATATGAACATGATCTGCCAGTTTTGCCTGCGGACGTAACCGTGCAAAAGGACCTACCCGGCTCGCCGGCCCGACTTCGGCCTCATCAATAATGCTGTTAGCTAAAATTTGCGCTCCCGCCTGTATTGTCGCATTTTTAATAATGCAATTAGGTCCAATGTTGACATTATCCGCAATCGTGTTTTTTCCCTCGAAAATGACATTGACATCAACGATAATATCTCGGCCTAAAGATTCAAAACTGCCGCGAACGTCGACACGACTGGGGTCGCGCAATGTTACACCATGTTGCATCAGCTCTTTAGCCCTACGACTTTGATAAACACGCTCAAGATACGCTAATTGCTCCCGATTATTGACGCCTAAAACCTCATCCTGACTTTCAGGCTGAGTTGTCTTAATCACAAGCCCGTCTTGAACTGCCATTTCAATCACATCGGTCAGATAAAATTCATTTTGTGCATTATTGCTTTCAAGTCGCGATAACCATTTTTTCAGTTTACCGCCATTAACCGCTAAAATTCCGGTATTGCCCTCTTTGATCTTTAGCGTCTCCATATCCGCATCTTTTTGTTCGACAATACGAATAACGCGACCTTCTGAATTTCTGACAATACGTCCATAGCCATTCGGATCATCAAGATTTACGGTCAGCAAGGCTAAACTGTCATCATCCACTTTATTGAGTAATTTTTCGATTGTGTGATGCTGCAACAATGGCACATCACCATATAGAATCAAAACCGTATCATCATCAGCGATATAATCGACTGCTTGTTGTACCGCATGACCTGTCCCTTTTTGCTCTTTTTGTTCTATCCATGTGGCATCAAGTTTCTCCAACTGACGTTTTACGGTATCACCACCATGTCCATAGATAATATAAATCGAATTCTTATCAAGTTTCCGACTAGTCTCATAAACGTGTTCCAGCAGAGGTGTTCCGGCAATGTCATGCAATACTTTGGGCAAAGCTGAACGCATCCTGGTCCCTTGCCCCGCTGCCAGAATAATTGTTTTTATTGCCATAGCATTTCCTATTGATTAGTTTATCTCAGTAGTGAACAGTTAACCTGGGTTATCCCGGTTAAAATACATAACCTTTTAGAATTTTAGATGAATTTATTGTGATTTAAACCATTCGGCAAAAAAAAACCCGCTATCATGACTGATATCGGGTTTTTTATTAAGCTTTATCAAAAAACGCTACATACCACGCTTTCTGAGTTTTTCCAGTGTTCTAAGCTGCATAATGGCTTCGGCCAATTCAGCTTGTGCTTTGGCATAATCAATTTTGCCCGATTTATCGCTCAAAGACTCTTCGGCTCTAGCTTTAGCTTCTAAGGCTGCCGCTTCATCAATATCTTTAGCACGAATCGCCGTATCCGCTAAAACGGTTACGACATGTGGCTGAACTTCCAACAACCCACCTGACACATAAAAGGACTGTTGTTCCGTTTCATTTACCTTGACCCGAACTTCTCCAGGCATTAATTTAGTGATAAACGGGGCGTGACGAGGCGCAATACCAACCTCGCCTAATTCAGCCGATGCGAAGACCATTTCCGCTAATCCCGAATAAATTTCCTTTTCAGCACTAACGATGTCTACATGTACTGTCATTGTCATGTCAGACTCTCTTATTTCATGTTTTTGGCTTTTTCAAGCGCCTCATCAATGGTACCGACCATATAAAACGCTTGCTCAGGAATATCATCGTATTCCCCGTCAATGATACCCTTAAAACCAGCAATAGTGTCTTTTAATGAGACATATTTGCCAGGTGCACCGGTGAAGACTTCAGCGACAAAGAACGGCTGGGATAAAAAGCGTTGAATCTTACGCGCACGGGCAACAGTCAGTTTATCTTCTTCTGACAACTCATCCATCCCCAAAATGGCAATAATATCACGCAATTCTTTATAACGCTGTAATGTCCCTTGTACGGCACGGGCTACATTGTAATGTTCTTCACCAATAACCAAAGGATCAAGCTGGCGACTACTGGAGTCCAATGGATCAATAGCCGGATAAATACCCAATTCCGCAATTTGTCTGGACAATACAACAGTCGCATCCAAATGCGCAAAGGTAGTTGCGGGTGAAGGGTCGGTCAAGTCATCCGCCGGTACATAGACCGCTTGGATAGACGTAATCGAGCCTGTTTTTGTCGATGTAATTCGTTCTTGAAGCACACCCATTTCTTCCGCCAACGTAGGCTGATAACCTACCGCTGAAGGCATCCGTCCTAACAATGCAGAAACCTCAGTCCCAGCCAAGGTATAACGATAAATATTATCGACAAAGAACAATACATCGCGGCCTTCATCACGGAAATATTCCGCCATCGTCAATCCGGTCAATGCAACACGTAAACGGTTTCCGGGTGGCTCATTCATCTGACCGTAAACCAGCGATACCTTATCGATAACGTTAGAATCGGTCATTTCATGGTAAAAATCGTTCCCTTCCCGCGTTCTTTCACCTACACCGGCAAAAACCGAGAAACCGCTATGCTCGATTGCAATGTTACGAATCAGCTCCATCATGTTGACGGTTTTACCCACACCAGCACCACCGAACAAACCGATTTTACCGCCTTTAGCAAATGGGCAGACCAGATCAATAACCTTAATACCGGTTTCCAATAATTCATTGGCAGGAGCCTGGTCTTCATAGCTTGGTGCTTCACGATGAATGACCCATTTCTCTTTTTCGCCAATTGGGCCTTTTTCATCAATCGCGTCACCTAACACGTTCATGATTCGTCCCAATGTTTCCTGTCCTACCGGTACTTTAATCGCTTCACCGGTATTACTGACTTCAACACCACGACTCAGTCCATCGGTAGTTCCCATGGCGATTGTACGAACAATACCATCACCTAATTGCTGCTGAACTTCCAGAACCAGTCCGACACTTTCAACATTTAACGCATCATAGACTTTTGGCAGGCTCTCGCGTGGAAATTCCACGTCAACCACCGCACCAATAATCTGAACGATTTTACCCAAACTCATTATTTCGTCCTCTTAATACTCTTTATAAATCAGTTATACCGCTGCGGCACCGCTGACGATTTCTGAAATTTCCTGCGTAATGGCGGCTTGTCTGGCCTTGTTATACACCAATTGCAATTCATCAATGATATTTCCTGCATTATCCGATGCACTCTTCATTGCAACCATTCGGGCAGACTGCTCGCAGGCATTATTTTCTACCAGACCTTGATAAACAATCGCCTCGACAAAACGGCTCAGCAAGATATCCAGAACCTCTTGTGCATCAGGCTCATACAAATAATCCCAATGCCCGGATAAATCCTCTTCCAGATCTGTTTCTGAAATCGGCAGCAATTTCTCAACACCGGGTTTCTGTGTCATGGTATTCACAAATTCATTGCTTGCCAGATACAGTGCATCAATCTCTTTCTGATAAAAGGCATCCAGCATCAACTTAATCAACCCAGCAATATCTTCCAGGTGCGGTGTATCACCTAGCTTAGTGACCTGCCCAACAATATTGGCATTGATACCACTAAAAAAACTGACTCCTTTGCTCCCAATGACAGCGACATCGATTTCGATTTTAGCCTGCTCCCACTCTTGAAAATGCTTCAAGATCACTCGAAACAGATTGGAATTCAATCCACCGCACAAGCCCCGGTCTGAACTGACGACGATGACGCCAACACGTTTAACATCTCGCTCCTGCAGGAATGGATGTTTATATTCCGGATTCGCATGAGCCAGATGTTTAATAATCTGGCTTATCTTTTTCGAATACGGCCGTGTTGCATCCATCTTTTCTTTTGTTTTACGCATCTTACTTGCCGCTACCATTTCCATAGCGCGCGTAATCTTCTGAGTATTTTTAATACTCGTAATCTGAGTGCGTATTTCTTTACCAACAGCCATTAAACTGCCCCTTTACCAGGTATTGTTTTTAATGAAATCCTCAATCGCGGAACGAATACCTTTTTCGATATCAGCGTTGTAATCACCGGTTTCATTGATTGTTGCCAATAAGTCAGCGTGTTCTGATTTCATATACGCCTGTAATGCGCTTTCAAAATCGCGTACTTTTTCAACCTCTAAGTCGTCAAGAAAACCTTCGTTAGCGGCATACAATGATACAGCCATTTCCGCAACCGACATTGGACTGTATTGATTTTGCTTCATCAATTCAGTTACCCGTTGACCACGCTCAATCTGTTTACGCGTACTCTCATCTAAGTCCGATGCGAATTGAGCAAATGCCGCCAATTCACGATATTGCGCCAAATCCAGACGAATACCGCCGCCCAATTTTTTAATGATTTTAGTCTGTGCCGCGCCACCTACCCGTGATACGGATAAACCCGCATTAACAGCAGGGCGAATACCGGCATTGAATAGATCGGTTTCCAGGAATATCTGTCCATCGGTAATTGAAATAACGTTCGTTGGAACGAACGCCGAAACATCACCACCTTGTGTTTCAATAATTGGCAGAGCGGTTAAAGAACCGGTTTTACCTTTAACTTTACCGTTAGTCAGTTTTTCAACTTCCGCGGCATTGATTCGAGCGGCACGCTCTAACAGCCGTGAGTGAATATAGAAGACATCACCCGGATACGCTTCACGACCCGGCGGGCGACGTAACAACAATGAAATCTGACGATAAGCCCAGGCTTGCTTAGTTAAATCATCATAGATAATCAGCGCATCTTCACCGATATCCCTGAAATATTCACCCATGGCACAGCCGGTGTAAGGTGCAATAAATTGCAATGCCGCCGATTCCGATGCTGACGCTGAAACGACAATAGTATGATCCATCGCGCCATGCTCTTCCAATTTACGTACCACGTTTGCAATCGACGAACGCTTCTGGCCGATCGCGACATAGATACATTTAATACCTGTGCCTTTTTGGTTAATGATAGCGTCGACTGCAATGGCTGTTTTACCCGTTTGACGATCACCAATAATCAATTCCCGTTGACCGCGTCCTACCGGAATCATCGAATCGATCGATTTCAAACCAATCTGGACAGGTTGATCTACAGACTGCCTGGCAATAACACCCGGTGCAATTTTCTCAATCGGCGAAGACAATTCCGTTTCAATCGGACCTTTACCATCGATTGGGTTCCCTAAAGCGTCAACGACACGACCTAACAGAGCCTCGCCTATGGGTACCTCCAAAATTCTCCCGGTACATTTTACGGTGTCTCCTTCGGTGATATGCTGGTACGCACCCAACATAACCACACCCACAGAATCTCTTTCCAAGTTCAATGCCATGCCATAAGAGCCGCCGGGAAATTCCAGCATTTCACCTTGCATGGCCTCTGACAAACCATGTACTCTGACGATACCATCAGTCACACTGACAACAGTACCCTCTGTATGTGCTTCAACCGAGACGTCAAAGCTTTCGATCTTCTTTTTGATCAGATCACTAATTTCAGATGGATTTAATTGCATTTTGTTTTTCCCACTCTATTGTTAGAGCCTTTTTTCTAATTGATGAAGCTGGCCGCTGATTGAACTGTCAATAACCTTATCGCCTGCTTTTGCCACAATACCGCCAATCAGTGTCTTATCGACTTTAACGGTTGCGTTAACTTTTTTACTCAACAGTTTTTCAAGGCTGGTTACAAACTTTTTCTGCTCGTCCTTCGTGATTGGATAAGCACTGTAAAGATCAACATTGATATATCCCTCATCTTCTGCCTTGTATTGTTCATACAACTCAGAAATTTGCGGAATTAATTTAAGACGATCATTTTCAATCAGAATCTTTAAAAAATTCTCTGCTTCGTCATGAATATAGCCTTTGCTGATATCCAGCATTAGCTGTAACAGCCGCTCTTTTTCAACCCGTGGATTATCGACGACAGCCTGCAACGCCTTATCTTGCATCACCTGCGCCAAAAAAGCCAATGAATCCGACCAGACGCCTGCCGCGCCAACTTCCTTCGCTCTTTTGAATGCCGCTTGCGCATAAGGTCTTGCTAATGTTGATAATTCAGTCATCGCTTAACCCAACTGTTCTGTGGCTTTTTCAAGAATTTCTTTATGCTTGGCCTTATCAATTTCTTCTTTAAGAATCTGTTCGGCCGCACGCAATGCCAATGAAGCTACCTGCTTACGCAATGCCTCTTTTGCCTGCTGCATTTCCTGCTCAATCTGCGCTTCTGCGGCCTGCAATATCCGCTCACCTTCTTTCTTGGCAGTTTCCTTTGATTCTTCGACGACTTCGTTTGCACGTTTCTGCGCCATACTGACGATTTCAGCGGCTTGCTCTTTAGCTTCTTTCAGCAAGTTTTTCGCTTTCTTTTCCGCCAGTTTAATTTCTTCCTGACCTTTTTCAGCAGCAGCAAGCCCTTCAGCAATTTTTGCTTTCCGTTCTTCCAGCGCCTCCATGATTGGCGGCCAAACGTACTTCATGGTAAACCATACCAGAAGTGTAAACGTTATCATCTGCCCGATCAGAGTAGCATTGATACTCATGATGCTTTCCTCATTGTGCTGTCGTTAATGGATTGATCTTAGCCTGCCGCAGACTGAACAGCTGAAAGGAACGGGTTTGCAAAAGTGAAAAACAACGCCATACCGACACCAATCATGGTTACCGCATCAAGCAAACCAGCTACGATAAACATTTTAACCTGCAACATAGGAACCAGTTCTGGCTGACGGGCTGCGCCTTCTAGAAACTTACCACCTAACAGGCCAAAACCGATTGCGGTTCCAACAGCGCCCATACCTAAAATGATACCCACAGCGATTGCAGTCAGGCCTTGTACTTCAGCAATTAAAGATGCGATTTCCATAAAATCTCCTCGTAATAGTAATTTCAGTAAAATAAAAAATTAGTGATCCTCATGCGCCATGCTTAAATAAACGATGGTCAACACCATGAATATAAAGGCTTGCAACACGATAATCAGAATATGAAAAATTGCCCATGGAAAACTGAGCATAGGTTGTATCAAAGGCGGCAATAATGCAATCAGAATGAAGATCAACTCACCGGCATACAAGTTACCAAATAGCCGCAGTCCCAACGATATTGGCTTGGCAATTTCTTCAACCACCTTCAATAGCAGATTAAAAGGCATCATCCACGGCCCAAACGGGGTACACGTCAATTCTTTGGCGAAGCCAAAAACGCCCTTTACTTTAATACTGTAGAAAATAATTAGCACAAAAACACTAATTGACATTGCGAATGTCGCATTCAGATCGGTACTCGGCACCACTCGCATATATTCCATGCCCATCAAACCAGCAATACCAGGCAATAAATCCACTGGAATCAGATCCATGAAATTCCACAAGAACACCCAGCAAAAAATAGTCAGCCCCAATGGTGCTATCAACTGGCTTTTGCCATGAAAAGTATCTTTCACTTGTCCATCGACAAATTCAACCAGCATTTCGGCAATATTTTGGGTTAAATTCGGAATCCCAGCCGTTGCCTTGTCTGCCTGGCCTTTAAAAAACCAGATAAACAGCCCACCTAAAAATGCTGAAAAGAACAAGGTATCCAAGTGCAATGTCCAGAATCCCTCACCTACCGTCAGGGGGGTTAAGTGATGCACAATATAACCTGTTGCTCCGCCTTCGCTAGCCATGTTTCCTCTCATTCATCAATCGCGCCACAATAGTAACGCCAACCAAAACACAGATGACACTGCCACATATCCTGCCAGCACCGCCAATAAATTCACCCCGGGGATTTGAAAAATAACGGCAAATAATGCCGCCGTCAAAATCAGCTTTGCTGTTTCCCCGCTATAAAAGGCACGCACTATCTTTTTCGCACCTTTATTCCTGCTCAAATAAATCTTCCAGGCAAAATAACCATTCGGTATCAAGGCAACCAATGACCCCAAAAGCGGAGACTTGGCACCTTCAAATCCACCTGACACAAAAAATCCCGATGCTACTACAATAGCCATCAGGACCTGCATCGCCAAAATCCTTGAGACAGTTGAAAAATGGTTTTCGACTGCCATCTTACATCCCCTCACACATCAAGCTTTCAAATTATATCCAGCCCCTCTCATTAAAGCAAGAAAACAATAACTTAGCCTGTCCTGAGGAACAATACGGCAGACCTGACCACACCTCGATCTAACGCGCTCAATCTATTGAATCTTTTCAATAATACCATCGAGCTCCTCAAGCGTGGTGTATTTAAAGACCAATTCGCCATGACCTCGGGGCGCATGTTTGATAATCACCTTGGTGCCGGTTTTTTCCATTAATTCTTGTTCCAACCGAACAATATCAGGGTCTTTCTTTGGTGCCGCCGGCTTCTCGGCTGTTTCGTTCGACTGCAATGCCTTAACCAGCTTCTCTACCTGTCTGACAGTCAGGCCCTGGCTGACGACTTTCGCAGCCATATCGCGCTGTAATGCTGGCTCCAGACTGAGCATAGCGCGCGCGTGCCCCATTTCAATCTGCCCTTTTGCCAACAGATTTTTTACCTCCGAATCCAAATCCAGAAGCCGTAGAAGATTGGAAATCGTCGTTCGGGATTTACCAATGGCTGTCGCCACCTGTTGATGCGTCAAGCCAAATTCATCCAGCAAACGCCGCAGAGCCTCAGACTCTTCCAATGGGTTCAAATCTTCACGTTGGATGTTCTCGATCAAGGTAATTGCCATCACGGCCTGATCATCCAGCTCCCGAATCAATACCGGAACTTCTTTTAATTGCGCCAGTTGCGCAGCACGCCAGCGCCGCTCTCCCGCGATAATTTCATATTTTTCATCAGCCAGCTGCCTGACCACAATGGGTTGGATGATGCCTTGCGCGATGATGGAGTCGGCTAATTCGCGTAATTTATCAGGATCCATATCCTGGCGCGGCTGATACTTCCCCCGTTGTAAAAATTCAATGGGCAAAAGCTGCCCCGTCTGCGACTTTTTATCTGCTGAAATAACTGGTTCAACATCGCCGAGCAGAGCATTCAAGCCACGCCCTAAGCCTCTTTTTTTTACTGCCATTATGTCTGCTCTTTCCGAATCATTTCTCCCGCTAAGGCAATATAGGCAACTGCCCCGCGTGACGATTTATCATACATTAAGACAGGCACGCCATGACTCGGCGCTTCCGCCAACCGAATATTACGCGGAATACAGGTTCGAAAAACCTTGTCGCCAAAAAATTCTTGCAATTGATCCGACACATCCTTAGTCAAGCGACTACGATTATCGAACATTGTCCGTAAAATTCCTTCTAGTTGTAGCCTGGGGTTCACTGTTTCACGAATATTTTTCAAAGTTGCCATCAATGCACTCAACCCTTCCAGCGCATAATATTCACATTGCATTGGAATCAGAACACTATCGGCTGCAACCATCGCATTCAAGGTCAGCATGTTGAGCGATGGCGGACAATCAATCAGAATATAATCATACGTTTTTTTAATCCCTAGCAAAGCATCCGCCAAACGGCGCTCTTTATTGGGCACTCCCATCAACTCTACTTCGGCGACAGTTAAATCTTCATTCCCGGGAATAATATCAAAGCCTATTTCAGAATTACTGATCACCATTTCCTGTGCTGGAATATCTTCCAATAACAAATCACAACTGGAATATTCAAGATCATCCTTAACCACACCGCAACCCATAGCCGCATTGCCCTGCGGATCCAGATCGATGAGTAAAACTTTTCGCTTAGCCGCCGCAAGCGAGGCCGCCAGGTTGACACTCGTGGTGGTTTTACCCACGCCACCTTTTTGATTGGTTACCGCAACGACCTTACCCATTATTTTGCCCCTCTATGCAAACTAAACATCTTTCCGCTTCAACCCCTGGCACCTTTAACGGGATTAATCGCCACGACTGAGCAAGATGCTGTAACTCCTGCTCAGGAGCGTGCCCTTTCATCGCCAGCAAAACCCCGCCTTTCGCTAGTAAATGTCGGGTTAAGGCGATAATTTTGGGTGTATCCGCAAATGCCCGCATAATCACAGTAGAAAATTTTTCCGTAGGCGAAAATTGCTCAACCCGCACATGCTTGACGATGACATTAGGTAGTTTCAATTCCAAAATAACCTGCTGAATAAATCGGGTTTTCTTGGCATTCGAATCCAGCAGCATAAACGCACACTGCGGTGCAAAAATAGCCAATGGAATACCTGGCAATCCCGCACCAGTACCCACATCAGCTACCGCGTTCCCTTTAAGATAAGGTAATACAGTCAGACTATCGAGTAAATGCAAACGTACCATATCTTCCGGGTCGCGTATTGCAGTCAGATTATAAGCCCGATTCCATTTTATCAACAGCGCCAGAAAATCCAGCAACGCATCCACCTGGGACGCCGAATAATCGACATTCATCGCCTGCAATCCATCTTCCAATAGCTTTCGACACCGCATCATCAGGCGCTTTTCTTCTTCAGATGAACCAATAATAATGAAATCGCGGCGGGCGTTATGCCAGGAATTCTCGACGCCTGCCCGAGTGTTTCAGGCCGCTGCTGCTTTAATTTTTCGCTCACCTCATTAGATAAACCGGAAACCTGAGTAAAATCCAGTGTTTCAGGCAACCGCAGATGATCATAACGCCGCGCTCGATTGATATCGGTTTGCTGGCGATCGATATAGCCGGCATATTTGGCTTGAATAGCCACTTGTTCGGCGACTTGCGGCAACAATTCCGGCGCATCATCAAGAAACTGCAGTAATTGCTCGATATCCACTTCCGGGCGCCGCAGCAACTCCATCAGACTGGCTTCCTTATTCAACTTCTTACCCCAAAACTGCTCGGCCTGTTGCGCCTGCTCGGTGCCAGCGCGAATCCATTTTTTGGATAACCCCTGTTGCAGAACAGCGATTTGCTCCCGCTTTTGCTCAAAAAAACGCCAACGCTCATCATCCACTAAACCCAATGCCCGGCCTTTTTCGGTCAAGCGTAAATCGGCATTATCTTCACGCAACAACAAGCGATACTCAGCCCGGCTGGTAAACATACGGTAGGGCTCACGCGTTCCTCGGGTAATCAAATCATCAATCATCACGCCAATATAAGCTTCATCCCGAGCCGGACACCAGCTTTCTTTTTCTTGTACCAAGCGCGCCGCATTCAGGCCAGCAATTAAACCCTGCGCGGCTGCCTCTTCATAGCCTGTTGTGCCATTGATTTGACCTGCAAAAAATAGACCCGCTAAATATTTGGTTTCCAATGATGATTTTAAATCGCGCGGATCAAAAAAATCATACTCAATCGCATAACCCGGCCGGATAATTTCAGCCTGCTCAAAACCTGTCATCGAGCGCACAAACCGATATTGCACATCAAACGGCAAACTCGTAGAAATACCGTTTGGATATACCTCATGAGTATTCAAGCCCTCCGGCTCGACAAAGATTTGATGTGAATCCCGATCGGCAAAACGCATCACCTTATCTTCAATCGAAGGACAATAACGCGGCCCTATCCCTTCAATCACACCGGTGTACATCGGCGACTGATCCAAACCGCCGCGAATAATGTCATGGGTTTCAGGATTAGTGCGGGTAATATGACACGGAATCTGCTCGGGATGATCCTCTACACGCCCCATAAAGGAAAAAACTGGCAATGGTGTATCACCTTGCTGCACTTGTAGTTTGCTGTAATCAATAGTACGGCCATCAATCCGCGGCGGTGTTCCAGTTTTCAGCCGATCGACGCGCAAAGGCAATTCCCGCAAACGTTCGGCCAATGCCACAGAGGCCGGATCGCCAGCCCGTCCACCGCTGTATTGCTCTAGACCAATATGAATCCGCCCACCTAAAAAAGTACCGGTCGTCAGCACCACAGCCTGTGCACTAAACGACAGCCCCATTTGCGTTTTAACGCCGATGACACGCTCGCCCTGCACAATCAAATCAGCTACGGTCTGCTGAAACAAAGCCAGATTCGGCTGATTTTCCAACATGCCCCGAATCGCTTGTTTATACAACACACGATCAGCCTGAGCACGGGTAGCACGTACGGCTGGGCCTTTACTGGCATTCAGAATACGAAACTGAATACCAGCCTTATCGATGGCTTTCGCCATAGTGCCGCCCAGCGCATCAACCTCTTTTACCAAATGCCCTTTCCCAATACCACCAATGGCTGGGTTACAACTCATTTGCCCCAATGTATCGAGATTTTGTGTCAGCAACAGTGTTTTTGCACCACTACGCGCCGCCGCCAGAGCCGCCTCTGTGCCGGCATGCCCGCCCCCGATTACAATTACGTCAAATTTTTTTTGGAAATTCACTGGTCAATACACTTCAAATGGGAATAAGATACTTTATCTCAAGGAAAAGCAACTCATATAAGGAATTATCTGCCCGGTTTCACAGTCAGAGAACTGTATATCTTAATGGTTTATGAGGAAAAAATCATGAAAAAACGAAACAAATCGAATCCGTTGCCGAGCTTCGGCCAACAGAACCCGGTGGCAAAATACGCCCGAAAATTTAACAAAGCGCATATTTTTAAAGACAAAACGCGCTATCAACGCCACAACAAACATAAAGGCCAGGAGCCTTTTCCAATTGTCTTAACGGGCATAGTAAATTAAGACAACTGGAAAAAGCTCCTTCCTTTAATCACAAGAGAATCATCTTGCCCACTAGAAAAAGGTAAAACTAATGCGCTTTGAAGATTGGCTACTGTGTGCCAAAAAATGGGTTAATCAATGGTTTGGGCGTTCATTTTTTGACCAAATTACACGCCAAAATGCCACTCGCTTATCGGCCTACTTTGAACGCGTAAAATTTAAACATAAAGACCATCCACTGATTCCCTGCATTCAAAAACAGCTGGACGAACTAAACCATACGGGTGACTGGGATAAGGTTAAGGCCATCGAGTTACTCATAGTGCCTTTACTCGACCCAGACGATTTGAATCTGGAATTACAATACCGACTCCATTATGCCGAACTTTACTTGCCTGAATATGAATATAGCTTTTTTAAAAACCAATTTGAGCGTCACGCTCAACCTTTAGAATCATCACAAAATTCAGTCGATACAGAATCAGATGCTTTAAGCCACAAACAAGCCTTATTGACAAAATTATTAATTAGTTTGCAGAAGTTTTACGAAGACCGACAACTGCGCAGTATTTTTGCTAATAAAGCACGCTTTAAAATCGGCTTACTATTTGGCTTATCGATCATCCTCAGTGTATTTTTACTCGCCATTGGCATTTTACATCCCGATGGTATTTATCAATATTGCACAAATTATTGCCCCGAATTTACTTGGTTAAACTCCATTACCGCCGATACGCCAGATCTTGCCGAAACCAAATCTGCCAAAATCCAACTCCATTTTGCGATTACCGCTCTGATGACCGGCTATATGGGAGCATGCTTCAGCATGCTGATTTCTTTAAAAAGCAGAATCGAAACCATCACACTTAAAGAACTGGAAAACCTGCATAAATTACATTTTATTGTAACTCGAATTATTACCGGAGTCGGTGCCGCCTTGATTTGTTATTATTTTTTCCGCGCCCGCGTCATAACCGGCAGCGTTTTCCCTGACTTCACTAAACCTGAAGAAATTGACCTCAATTCTAAAAGTTACTTTACCTTGATAATCTGGAGCTTTATCGCTGGTTTTTCTGAAAAACTCGTTCCCAGCATCTTATCCAAAACCGAAGGTCAATTGGCCAATAATCAATAACCTTATTGATATAAATCTTTCAATTCACCTTCATTCTGCGTTTTTCGCGTTTTTTGTCGAGCATTGTTTTCAGCAAATGCCTGATACAGCTTTTTACCGTCCCAAGGCTTTGTTTCCGGCGCGTACAGACTAGCCATCAACACATCGATCTGATCGCGCAGCCGTGCTTCGCAATGTGCCTTGATCGCACTTAAACTGCTGACACCAAAGGCCTGCTTCCCCCATTCCAATAGAATCTTCTTCGCCGCCTGAGCATCATTGTCATAACATACCTGTTTTAAAGTCTTGTTCAACACAGAAAAATCCTGCGTATCAGCTGTTTTTTGTTCAGGCTTTTCCGTATGTTTTTTTCTGTGCCAGAACACACCCCCCAGTGTCAACAGCCAGGCACTGCCGAAAAATACCGCCAATCCGCGCCACAGGCTAGCATTTCCAGATGACTGAGCAGATAGCTCAGGACACACGTTAGCTGCTGTTTTTTGCGGTGCTGTTGGCAACGTGCCTGTGCTGTCTTGTGCAGCTGGCGACGATGCCGGTGCCATTTTAACTGCCAACGCCTGTATCGTCACCGCTGGCAGACTCAAGACTTCTTCCTGCTCAGTTTTACTGTTAAACCAATGGATTTTAATTTCAGGTAATCGATATTCCCCGGGTTTCGATGGAATCAAGGCAATCTTTTCTTCCCGGAAGGCAATCAGACCATCTGCTTTTTTTTGTTCACGTAATACCGGCTGATCGGGATAACTTTTCAAGCCCTCAATCTCAATATCGGGCCACAATGTGGGTAATTGGCTATCCGTCGCGCCTTTAGCTAGCAGCGTTAAGGTGCGCGTCAAAGGCTCACCAACATTGACAGTCAAGCTGCCTTCTGACCATTGTTCCTGTAACACAACTTGCTCGGCCGGCAACCAATGACCATGATAATCATTCGGAATAGCTTTGACATTTAATTCGACAGACTCAGATAGTATGCGCTTAGGTACGGTGAGCTGCGAACCAAAAAAACCGAAACGACGCTGCCGTCCGCTAATGACTTCAGCTATTAAAATCACAGGCTTTATCACTTGCCGACCACTTTTTTGTGGAAATATCGCATAACGCCGTTCGGTGACCCGATACCGCACACCCTTGATGGCAGTATCAAAGTTTTTATCTTCACCCAAGCGCTCGATCACCGCATCATCCAGTTCCGGCTCGTCCAGACTGGCCTGACTGATAGCCACTTTGCGATAAAAGCGCAGCGTGTAAAGCAATTGACTCTGCACATAAGGCGCACGCGTATTCACATCCACCGTTAAAAACAAATCACGATCTTCGCTGACATTTTGTGGTGACATGACGTCAATCGTAAGTGGATTGGAACTATCATCACCAAATGCAATTGGCGGAATCTCGAGCCGCCCTATACGCTTTGCCATCAATACCAGCGTCCATTGTATCAAGCGGCTGGTTTTACCATTTATCCGTTGTATCTGATTATTTTGTGCTTGATTGATAATGGTAAAATCCTGTCGTAATGGCGAAAAATCAGGCTCGCCGTCCGGTGATTCATTCGCACTAAAAACAAGCTGAAACGATTCATTCAAGGCCACCGGATTGCGATCGACCGTCGCCGTAATCGTCGCTGAAAAAACAGCACCGACCGGCATCAAAAAACTGATCATTAAAATAATAACTCTGTACATTTATTGCCGCCGCTGTTGATATTGATAGCGAAACTTCCGCCTTAACAGGCCCGATGGCTCATCCGGAATGCGATTGAGCCACTGCTCAACGGCCTGCTGATCTTCATTGGGTTTTTTCGCTTCCGATGTTGTCACCGCTTTTTGTTCGGCGTCAGCTTTAGATTCATCCGCCGGTTGTTTAGCCTTAGCCTGCTTTTCTTCATCTCGTACCGATTCTTTTTTATCTTTAGGCGAACTTTCCGTTTGTTTAGAACTATCGCCCCGCTGATCTTTCAGTTGTTCGCCGTTATCCGATTTAGATTGATCCTGCACTGAGTTTTGTTCAGCATTCTGTGACGTATCAGACGAGTCCTGTTGATTCTGATTTTGCTGATTTTTTTGCGACTCTGATTTTTTTGAATCCGACGACTGTTGTTGCTTCTGTTGCTGTTGTTTCAACAATTTTTCAATCAGTTCTTTATTTTTCTTCGCAGCCTCAAAACCTGGCTTTTTGGCCAACGCCTGCTGATAGGCTTCAATCGCCGCCTTCAATTTTCCAGCCTGCGCCAGCGCATTGCCTCGATTATAATCCGCCTCGGCACTGTTTTGTTGCTGCCAAATCTTTGCGGCCTGTTCATATTTCCCAGCCTTGTACAATGCCGCTGCTCGCCAATCTGGCTGTTTAAACAATTCAGCGGCCCTCTCAAATTGTTGCTGCTTAAACGCCTGTTGCCCACGCTGATCATCGGTTTTCCATAATTTTTGCCACACTTCCGAGTGTTCTGTCGCCCAACTGCTTTGCGGCAGCGGCAATAACACCAACAAGGCTAAACACAACAGACCTTTGCGAAAACCTAAAGCTGCTAGCGGTACAACCAGCCACAACAGATACGGTCCAAAGTCGCGCCATACATTGAGTTTTAACTGAGCATCTTTAGCCCCCTGAGCTTTCGCAGCACGATCGAAAAAATGCGTCAAGGTTTGAATATCACGATCATCGGCAGTCATACTTTGAAATATACCGCCACTCAGACTGGCCAGCTTTTTCATCGGCTTCACCTGTAGACGCGCAACGATGATGTTGCCGTTTTTATCCTTCAGAAAACCACCGCCTGTTTGTTTAATCGGTGCGCCCGTTTCAGTACCCACCGCCAATACCGATATACGATAAGGACCACGTGTCTTTTCCAACGCCGCAGGATCTATCGCTTCAACCGCATCGGTGACCAATAAAATATCGCCCTGTTGAATGCCAGCCTGCTTTAACAAATCGACACTCTGCCGAATGGCCGCCAGTGTATTACGCCCCTGTATCGGCATAATATCGGTATTGACACCGCTAACTAGATTTAAAATAGTTTCCACATCATCGGTTAATGGTGTCACCACAAACGCCTGTCGGGTGTATACGAGCAAGGCACTTTGCCCATCTTTGCGCTGACGCAGTAAATCGGTGATTTTGTAGCGGCTGCGTAGCAAGCGGCTCGGTTTGATATCGTCGGCATCCATGCTAACCGACAAATTCAGTGCAATCACCAAACCGGTATCGTTACGAAATGCCGGTGCAGGTAACCGCTGCCAGGTCGGCCCAGCGAGGGCAATTACCGCTAACACAAAAGCCAAGCTCAACGGCCAGAACACGCGCGCCTTCGCCCGACCACCAGCGCGTGTTTGCAACAGATAGGGTAATAATTCGGCATCACACACATTCAGCCAATTACCCTGTCGTTTATGCTGACGCAATAACCACAGCGCCAAAACCGCTAATGGAAGCAAGGCCAGCAGCCACTCCGGCCGGAGAAAATGAAAATCACTGTTAATCATGTACGCGCCCTCGCCACCACGACAATCGTGGCAAACAGTAAGGCCAGCGACAAAGGCCAATAAAACAATTCACTGCGCGGCCTAAAATACACCTGATCGGTTTCCACCGGTTCCAATTGGTCGAGGATATGATAAATCTGCGCCATTTCCTGACTGTCTCGCGCCCTGAAATAACGTCCGCCGGTTTTTGCCGCGATGGCTTTCAGGGTTTTTTCATCCAGATCACGAGAGGGATTCACCCGCCGTGCACCAAAAAAATCACGCACGATCATTTCATCCGCGCCAATCCCGATGGTGTAGATTTTAAGCTTAAATTGTGCGGCTAACTCCGCCGCTTGCAAGGGGTCAACCGCACCGGCAGTATTGGCACCGTCGGTCAGTAAAATCAATACCCGACTGTCGGCCGGGTGATTTTTAAGTTTTTTAACGGCCAGACCGATCGCATCACCAATCGAGGTTGCCGGATCATCATCGGTAATACCAATAAAGGCCTCATTCAACAAGCGAATAACCGTTTGTCGGTCGAACGTTAAAGGCGCCTGCAAATAGGGTGTCGTACCAAACAAAATCAAACCGATGCGGTCACCGACCCGCCGCGCAATAAATTCGCTAGCGACCTTTTTGACGGCTGTCAAGCGATCAACACGATAATCATCAATCACAAAATCCTGCACATCCATACTGCCGGAAACATCCACCGCCAGCATCAAATCTCGACCACTGACGGCCTGCTCTATCGGTTCCCCCAGCCATTGCGGCCGGGTTGCGGCGGCAACCAACAAACACCAGGCTAAAAATGCCAGCCAAAACAGTCCTGCCCTAACCTGTATCCGCGCATCGGCCTGCAAAACATTAAAATCTTGCAGAAAAGGCACTTTTAAAGCCGCCCCGGATTCGCTGCTAACCTCGCTCAATCCATAACGAACCAGCAGCGGCAGTGGCAACGCCAATAAAAACCAGGGCCATGCAAAATGTATCATCGTTGTCGTTTTATCCACTGATCACAAAGCTGAAACAAAGCCGCCATATCCAAGTCATCCGGCTCATCCGGACGATATTGCGCCTCTGCCAGATAGCGCCCCGGACCTTGGCTGAACGACTGCCCCGGCAGCGACTGATCCAGATAATGCAGCCAGCGCTCACCGGTCAATCCCGCAACCGCAGACCCCTGCCGGGTACTGATGGCCACCCGCCGCAATAAGGCGGATAGCGCCGCCAGTTTTTGCCGAGGCGTCAAGGCTTTGTTCTGCTGAATCTGTCGCAATAACTTCCGTGCCACTTTAACCGCCGTTTTGCGCCTGAGTTGTTTAATCAAGCGCCATAACCCGTAAAGCAGCAAAGGCACTAACAACACCAATAGCCACCAGCCAATAGCCGGCGGCCACCAACTAATAGCCGGGGGTAACACAATATCCTGTAACGGTAACGCATTCGCCATCAGCTCAATATCCTGACTGGGTCATCCTGAGTACTGCACGACACAAAGCGCATATTGTATTTGCGGCTGATGTGCTCAAGGTAGGTCTTACGGGCTTGAAAATTCTGTTGATAGCACAACAAGCGCTGCCGGTCTCTGGCGTCAACCAACAACTCTCGCTCACCATCGGTAAAATAATACCGACCTGATGGCGGCAACGCTTTCTCCAACGGATCAAACACCTGAATCAGCGCGACATCACAATGTCGCGCCAATTTGAGTAAGGCTTTTTCGGCACTTTGAATGCCACGAAAATCACTGATTAAATAAATCCGGCTACCAGGCCGAGCATGATGCTGCAAACGCATCAACACCGTCGTCAAATCGGTAACCGCCGATGCACTTCCATCACTCAATAATTTAAGATATTTAAGTACCGCCGAGCGCCCATGCGCGGGTTTTATTTCCCGACAAGTATTATCACTAAAAATCTGCCCGCCGACCCGATCACTGCGTTGCAACGCAGCCCAGGCCAATAATGCCGCCAGTTGTTTGGCCTGCACCACTTTGAATACACCGCGGGTGGCAAATTGCATGGTTTGCCGATTATCGACGGAAATAAATACCGGACATTCCCGCTCTTCCCGGTAAACCTTGGTATAGGGTTTATCCGTTCGGGCTGTGACTTTCCAATCTATGCTGCGAATATCATCGCCAGGCTGATACAAGCGGCTTTCATCATATTCCATGCCCCGCCCCTTGAACGCCGAGAGATAACCTGTCCCCTGGCTGGCACGCACCCGAAAACGATCGGCCTTTATCATCCGAGCATAGGCTCCAAGCCGGATTAAACCGGGCAGGTCGATCTGGATACGTTGCTGTGGAAGCCGCGGAATAATCGGCTTCACGGCACCGGTACGCGGTTAATTAATTCTTGAATAAAGCGGTCGCTGCTGATGTCATCGGCTTCTGCTTCATAGCTCAAAATCAAGCGATGCCGTAATACATCAAACGCGATTTCCTGAATATCTTCAGGGCTGACAAAGTCGCGCTGATGCAACCAAGCGCGGGCACGGGCACATCGATCCAATGCAATGCTGGCCCGCGGACTGGCACCATATTGCAGCCAATTCGCCAAATCTTCTCCATAAGTTGAAGGATTGCGCGTCGCCAACACCAGTTGCAATAAATACTGCTCTAGAGGCTCGGCCATATAAATATCCAACACTTCTTGTCGAGCACTAAAAATGGTCTGTTGGCTGATTGGCGTAAACGGCGTTTTTTGCGTGCTTTTTTCGCCTTTCGCTTCACGTCTAGCCAGTTGCAAGATAGCCTGTTCATGCTCGGCTTCGGGGTAATCGATCTTAACGAACAATAAAAAACGATCCAGTTGCGCTTCAGGCAAGGGGTAGGTACCCCATAAGCGCCAACTTAAGCCCCCAACCACTTGATTAAACACGACTTACGCCCAGCTCTCTGCATTGTCGAATCATTCCCAAAATCGGTTCAGGTAGACTCTGCAACGAACGTTTGCGCTTCGTACCCCATAAGGCGTTCGCTAACGCGAATCATTTCAAATAATCACGCTCGGGAAAGCGTTCTTGCTTCGGAAAACAGGCGTTCAATCCTGATTTAATGTCCTCAGCAATCGTTTTATACAAACGCCAGGGTGTCAATGCACGCGGCCCATCCATTTTCGTCAAGGCCTTGGTAAAACACCGCTGCGCGATCTTTTCCGTAACCACCGCATACAGAAGTTTGCCCTGTAAATACAATTCGGCCAATTGACTGTCTTTACGGGCACGTAATTGATTGATCGCCAACAGGCTTTTCAGCCGTTTGATCACCAATTCCACCTGCCAGCGTACACGATAGAGCGCGGCAGCCGTTTCGGTGCTGAGCAACTCGACCGGCACGGACGTTAAAATTAAGACCCATTCACTGAGATAGAGCGTTTTTTCCTGGGCTGTACGTCCTTTGTTCTGCGCTCTGAGTTTCGCTTTACGCCGGGCTTGCGCCGCTTTTTCGGCAGGTAACGGAACCGCATGTACCGTGCAGGCGATTCGTTTAGTATCATGGCACAAATAAACCGGAATAGCCCCCGCTTGTTTCCCGAGACGTTGTAATTTCGTTTCCCAGTCAATTTTTATCATTTTGCCGTGCTCGTCAAGCTCGTATAAATTCATGCTGTGTGCGTTATAGCGCAGCACAATATCGCCACCTCGGTCAATAAAAGGCACCAACGACTTCGGTTGATTGTAGCCACGATCAATCAACACGACATCGCCCGATTCCAGCACATAATGGTCAAGGCTTTCGCCAATCTTGTCCGTACTGACTTCAACCTGGCGCAATGTCAGTGAAATCAAATCTATCGCGATATGTAGCCGATACGTGGTTTCTGTCGCACCGGGTTCCTGCACGGTCGAGCCATCAATAATAACGAAGCTTAATGAACCACTGTCAACCACCTGATGCAACCCAAATACGCCCGATAGCAAGGATTTTACCCAAGGAACGCAGGCCGCCAGTCTTTTTTACCGCCGTATCACTTAAGTGAGCCCTGTAAGTGAGCCACCTCGCCGGCGCAACTCCGCAAGGAGAAATCCAGACCACAGTAGAGCATCACCAACTGTAACAGTTGTAAGGGCGAACGGATCTTGCGCGCACGCGTGAAGGCTTTAAATTCATAGGCTTGTTGTTGATAATCTTCTGGAAGTTCTTGCACAAATTGTTCAAAACGAGTATCTATGTGAGGTGGCTGCTTTTTCATAGGGTTTTCACTTTTGTCGGCAAAAGACTCTATGTGGTGGCCACACCTTTATTTTTCAACACGTAATCAATGATTTAATGGCTTAAGTTGGCGCTTATGGGGTAGGTACCCTCCTGCTCTAACGGGTTTTGTGTCGCCATCACCATAAATAATGGCGCTAATGGATAAGTCGTACTGCCAACCGTGATTTGCCTTTCAGCCATCGCTTCCAGCAACGCCGCCTGCACTTTGGCTGGCGAACGGTTGATTTCATCGGCCAAAATCAGATTATGAAACAAAGGCCCTTTTTGAAATTCAAATATGCCTTGTTGTGGTCGGAAAATTTCGGTACCGGTTAAATCCGCCGGTAGCAGATCCGGGGTAAATTGAACCCGGTGAAAATCGGCTTCAATGCCTTTACTCAGTACATTGATAGCTCGGGTCTTAGCTAGCCCTGGCGCACCCTCGACCAACATATGGCCATCGGCCAACAAAGCGATCAACATCCGTTCAATCAATGTTTCCTGACCGATAATATGCGCATCAATGAATTGATTAAGTTGCTGAAAATCTAACTGCGCCGGTGTTTGCACAGAATCTGTCATGTCTGTTCCCTGTTTGTTAAGGTAAAACTGCGCTATGTGATGAAAAAATCAAATAAAAGTTCCTGAGAAGCTGTTATACAAACCGTTCCAGAATCGCATCCAGAAAATCCCAGCCTTTTGCGGTACAAAAAACCCGTTGTTGTTCAATCGCCAACAGACCTTGTTCAACACAGTGCGATAAGGCCGGCTCCAACCGGCTGGCCGGTAAACCTGTGCGTTGTTGAAAATCAACCCATTCAAAACCCTGTTTCAACCGCAACTGATTCATCATAAATTCTAAAGGTAATTCTTCATCTACAATGTTTTGTATTGAACGCAGCGAGTCTTGAGACAGATATTGCCGGGGATTTTTCGCTTTTAGCGTACGAATAATATCACCGGGTAACTGACGGCTGATTTTACCGTGCGCACCGGCACCTATCCCTAAATAATCACCAAAACGCCAATAATTCAGATTATGCTGACACTCTTTACCTGGCTGGCTGTAAGCTGAAATTTCATAGTGCTGAAAACCGGCTGCCATGAGTCGTTGTTGGCAACTTTTCTGAATCAGGTACAGCGCATCATGTTCGGGTAAAGGTGGTGGATAGCGATAAAACAGCGTATTCGGTTCCAGGGTTAACTGATAATAGGAGAGGTGAGTCGTTTTGAATGATAAGGCCGTTTCAATGTCCGCTAGAGCTTCAGCTTCTGTTTGCTCTGGCAGGCCAAACATCAAATCCAGATTAATATTGTCAAAACCCGCCTGCTGCGCCATCTCAATCGCCGCCATTGCTTCACGGGCGTTATGCACGCGGCCCAATCGCTTTAAATGCTTATCTTGGAAACTCTGAATACCTATCGACAAACGATTAATGCCCAGCGCCTTAAAATCAGCAAACTTGCCGCTTTCAAACGTGCCGGGATTCGCCTCCAGAGTAATCTCGACATCACCACTAAATGGAATCTTCTGCCGAACACCCTCAAGCAAACGATGCAACGATTCTGGCGCAAACAAGCTGGGTGTGCCGCCGCCGATAAAAATTGATTGGACAGGCTTGGGTTTTACCAACAGTTCAAGGTCTTGGTTTAAATCCATCAACAGCGCATCCACATAAACTGCCTCGGGGAAATCATCTTTTACCGCATGCGAGTTAAAATCACAATAAGGGCATTTTTGGATACACCAAGGAATATGGATATAAAGACCAAGTGGAATGGGTGTTGACATTGCATTATTATAACCCACTTCAGCTGCAATGATTTCAAGACAGTCTCAAAAAAATTGGGTATAATTACCCGCTCACCACGCGCCCGTAGCTCAGCTGGATAGAGCGCGGCCCTCCGGAGGTTACAGTCATCCGGTTTTTGGGCTTTAGGGTAACAGTCATCATTGAATGACTCAAAAGACTGTATAATTTGATCGCAATTCACACTGCGCCCGTAGCTCAGCTGGATAGAGCGCGGCCCTCCGGAGGCCGAGGCCAGAGGTTCGAATCCTCTCGGGCGCGCCATTTTGACCTCTACCCCCAAATGGCCATTTTTGCTCTGTGCCCTGTGTGTGCCCTATCTGTGCCATGCCCATTAAAACCCATTGATCTCAATTAAGGATTTTGACCTTTACCCTCATTTCTGTTTTCGGCTAATTTAAAAGCTAGTCGGTCTGATTAGAGCTAAAATGTTCTTTGCCAGTACTTTCGGAATCTGCAGCGTGATTCAAGCTTCGACTAAATCAGATTTCGATAAAATTCTAGATAAGTTCGTCCAAAACTTGATACAGGTGAGACTGGCAATTTTCGGTACGCCCGGTCAAACTGAAAACTTACAAGACTTATCGCTAACAAAACCTGAACTTTTGACACCAAGTGTTGAAAAAACCAATGATCAACCCAAGAAAATAGAAAATAATCCGAAGCCTGTTATTAACAAGGTAAAAATCAGAATCGGCATCATGGATTGTACCGAACTGCAAACCACCACCTTTGACTGATAATGTCATATTATCCGTACCACTCCGCTTTCGCTATGTGTGCGGATAATTATCGCCCCCCCACAGCTTCTTCAGTTTTACCTCACAAAAACACGTTATTAGAGGATAGCTTGCACGACTAATCCTCTTTTGCATATTTCAAGGCTAAACTATTCAGACTCATTTGTAACATGTTCATCGGGCAAATACTCGAATAGATCGCCGACTTCGCAATTAAAGTATTCACATAATGTATCCACTACGTCTTTTTCTATCCTTGTATAGGTTTCATGATAAAGGCGCGTAATAGTTCCTCTATTGATATTTGTGTCTTTTGCTACATCACTAATTTTTAACTTTCTCTCGCCCATAATACGAGATAGATGGCATTTAATCATCTTAAACTCCAAAAAATAATCTACTGCAGACCAAAATAACTTGCAAAAGATTTTTTTGACCCTATAATGCTCTACAGGAGAGCAAAATACTCTTCTATTTAAATATTAATTTTACTACAGAACATTATAATTTGGAGAAAGATTATGTCTTTAACTTATTTAACCACTGCCGAATTATCAGAAAAAATCAAGTATGACCCACGTACGATCCGCAATGTATTGAAGGACAGTGTATTGCTGGAAGGTCGCCACTATATTCGTCCATTTGGTGGGCGCAAAATCCTTTTTATCTGGGAACATATCGAAACAGATATGACTCAATCCGAGTCCGATTTTGCTATTCCATTAAGCAAAGGAGGTTTCTGCCATGGGTAGTATCCGAGTACGTCGAGAAACCGGTAAATTGTTCTTTGACTTCAAATATCAAAACATCCGTTGCCGCGAACAAACCACATTGGAAGATACCAAAATCAATCGTAACCGTTTACAGAAGGTGATGGATAAAATTGATGCGGAAATCACGTTAGGAATCTTCAACTATCGTACCTATTTTCCTAATAGTTCGATGGTTGCTAAGTTTGATCAACTGGAAACCCGCAAGCGAATTCTAAGCGGCGATGCCAAACCCAAGTTTAAGGACTTTGCCGCCGAATGGTTTGATGAAATGCAGGTGGGTTGGCGACATTCGCATCAAGTGACGGTGAAGCGGATGCTGAATGACCGGATTATGGAATGGTTCGGGGAAATGGAGGTCAGCCACATCACTAAAGCAGATATTTTGAAATTTCGCGCTTCCCTCGCCAAAGTGACGCGCAAAAATGGCAAACAGTTATCTGCAGAATACATCAACAAGTATATGAAGATTCTCCGGATGGTTCTTAATGAAGCGGCTGACAGGTTTGATTTTACGTCACCTTACCGAGGAATTAAACCGCTAAAAAAACCAAAGTCACATATCGATCCATTTTCGCTGGATGAAGTAAACCTAATTCTGGCCAATGTTCGGGCTGATTTCAAAGCTTATTATACGGTGCGTAACCGTTCACACCCTTATAACCGCTTGCTGCTCAGGGATAGGTAAGCGGTAAGAGACTTGGCCATCTGTCAGACCCTGAGTGCAAATCGTTCTGAGGGTTTGATACAGATTAAGCCCTAACCGTCTACAGGTCTCGATCACGGACAAGATCATCGGCCGAAACTGATCGCCGCGGTGTGATTGACTGAAAAAACTGATTTTCCGCCAGATAACATAAGGGCGCAACGACCTCTCCGCGGCATTGTTGGTCAGCGGCACACCGGGATGGTCCAGAAAGGTCCAGAGCCTTGGAAAATCCTTTAGCAGTTTGCGGCAGCTGTTGCCGGTTTTGGTTTTTCCATGGATGAGTGCGCTCTGTTCCAGTTGGGTTTTGAGGCGTTGACGGAGCTTTTCCAGTCGCTGTCGATAATGCTGGCTTTGATAGTCGCTTTGTTGCCAGCGTTTGGCGCATCGTACCCCTAATCGAGCCAGCCTCAGCAATTTTTGACCGTCTTTGCCTGCTTGTCCCCGGCGTTGGGCTATTTTTTCCAAGTTACGGATGATATGCGCCCAGCAATATTGGTGTTTATTGGCTGCATAGTCGTTGTAAGCACCATGGCGGTCGGTGACTAAGACGCCATTGAAGTTGCCGAGTAAAGCGTTGGCCGCGCCTTTACCGCGCGAATAGTGGGTCAGAAAGTAGGCGGCCTGGTCGGTGGATAAGGACCAGAGCCAGTAGGTGCTGCGATTCCGGTAGTGTCGGGTTTCATCGGCATAGCCGAGATTCGCGGCACGAACCGCTTCACCGATTTGTTGATAGATAGACGGGGCCAGCCAGTCATTGAGCTTTTTCTGGCTTTGGCTGATAGCTCCTAAACTGAAGGTCAGGCCCCATTGTTCCTGGAGCAGACTTTCAATCTGTCTTAAGGTCAGGTGGTAACGGCCATTTATCAGGTTGATCCAGGCAATCAGACCCGGCCCCATTTGGCCGGCAGGAACGGCGTCGGGCAGATGGGCTTTATGGTGCTGTCCACAGCGTTGACAACAACCTGCGTAGCACTGATGTTCGGTGACTTCATAGCGCACTTCAGGTAAATCAAAAACTTGATGGCGTTGGTAACGATCTATCTGGACTGTTCCACCACAACCACAGACTGCATGCGGATAGTAGCGCTTGATGTGGTCGACCTGGTCTTCGGGCAATAACGTCCGTTCGTGCTTTTTGTGGCCCGTCTGCGCCCCTTTTTACGCCCCGTCGGGGTTTTGCGGTGGCGTTCCGCGCGTTTTTAGGGCTGTCTTGTGAGGGCGGTGCTGAGGAATTGTCGGAACCATTATTTAATTGTTCCTCCAGTTCCTCTTTCCAGATTTGGAGTTGCCTAATCGCTTCCCACAACGTCAAAATCACCTGGTGAGACTCTTCTAATGTCTCAGGCAAAGGTGGCGGTTGGGTGAAATCCAGTGGGAGTTTGCTCATACACGAATTTTCTGATTTTTTGGGTGGTTTGGCAAGTGTTGTGAACGGTTACCAACCAACGCTCTTTTTTAATTTTCATGATCAAGAAAAATGGCTAGACCTTTAAGACTGGAATTTGCAGGTGCCTTGTATCACATCACGTCTCGAGGTAATCGTAAGGAGGCGATTTACGAGGAGGATGACAATGTCTAACAGCCATTCACAACCACTTAATTTATCTGGAAGTCATCCTGGCGCTATTTCACAGTGCTCTTTGGATTCATCGTTTAATTCCGCAAGCTCGATGGATAAAACGGATCTAACAAATCCAAGTGTGCTGGCACATTTGACTGATTGTTTACTATTTGCTTGTGTCACCGATGACACAAGGTCATTATCGGTCAGACTGGGTCTACCTGAGTCACTTTGTGACCGCGATGCACTGTCAGCCTGGATTTTGACTGAACACAGAGCATCAAATTCATCGATGCAAGTGCCTTATTCAATTACCTGGCCAATCAACTGGATGCCATCTTGAACAATCAGCGGAGGGACAACGTATGAGACAGACTATGACACAACATGACGCGGTATTTTCTACGGTGACCCAGGCTGTCACAGAACACAGTATGACACATGCTGACCCAGGTCAAAATGCGACAAATCGAGTCAGCCAAGTCTGTCAGCTTGAGTCGGTGTTGACCAAGCATTCGGCACAGCAAAACGGCCATATCATGACGTTACAATTACCTCATCAGCACCGTATGCGCGTGTGGCTTCCCGCATCAGACAAGGTGTCGTTACCGGCGATGGAGTCGGTGCTATATGTTGAAACAGAATTGCTACAAAGACCGCTAAAGGGAAACACAAAGTCTTCGGCACCCCTGCATTCGCTGCGATTATTGCGTTATTGGCAACCGATCGAATCGGACTATTCGTTGAGCTATTTGCAAACGCTGTTTGACAAAACACCCAAGCCTCACGCTTTGTTGCGATTACTGGCGTTGATCGCCCGTTTGCAGGATAAGCGCTTGCAGAAGCTGCTGACGACGTTGTTTTCGCGAATAGACATTGCCGCTCCTTTTATATCACTACCAGCGAGTTTTAATCACCATCACAGTATGCCCGGAGGGTTGTTGCTACACAGTGTGGAATGCGCCGAATGGCTGGAGTCTATTGCCTTCTCAACGCTGTCAAAGCGTGAAGCGCAATTAACCCTTGTAGCGGCCTTGCTGCATGACTTGGGTAAGATTGAAACGATGTCCCAATCGGATGCCCCTGTGTCAGACTAGTTGTCGCCTCTATTAAAACAGAGGAATAAAACGATGTCCCAACGTTATAGTAAAGCATTTAAAGAACAAGCCATATCAAAAGTATTGCAACGTGGTGATAAAACGATACAGTGTATCGCTGATGAATTGAATGTAAACTTGTTTACCCTTAAAAACTGGCTAAAGAAACCTCGTACAACGCCTATGACAGACACCCCGATGAATAAACGCCCAGCTGACTGGTCAATGGCAGAGCGTTTTGCTTTATTAATGGAAAGCGTCGCTTTAGAAGGTGAGGCGTTAAATGCCTTTTGCCGTCAACACGGTATATTTCCGCATCATCTTGATGTTTGGAAAGACGAGTTTATCAAGAAAACCGACAAAGCAGAACAATCAGGAAAATCCCGATCAGACAAGTCTTTACGGGATGAGATAAAACAACTGGAAAAAGAATTAAATCGCAAGGAAAAGGCCTTGGCAGAAGCCGCCGCCTTATTGGTGCTCCAAAAAAGTGCCGAGCGTTCTGGGAGGAAAAGGCGTGATGATTTCTCTTGCAGAACGCGAACAATGGTTGGAATATTTTGATGAAGCCGTCGGCCTGGGCGCAAGAAAATCAAAAGCCGCCGAGATCATCGGCATCAGCTTACGCACTTTGCAGCGTTGGCAAAAACTGAAACGCTATCCGTCGATGGCCGGACACAGCGTCAGTTTACCCCGAGCCATAAGCTCAGTGACGAGGAACGAGCCGAGATACTTGCTATCGCTAATTCGGACGAATTTAAAGACTGTACGCCGCATCAAATCGTGCCGATATTGGCCGAGCGTGGTCAATATATTGCTTCAGAATCCAGTTTTTATCGAGTTTTAAGGGAGGCCAATCAATTATCACACCGGCATACCAGTCGGACACCTAGCTCGCGCAGCAAACCGAAAGCCTTGACCGCAACATCGCCCAATCAGATTTACACTTGGGATATCACCTATCTGGCAACGCAAGTCAAAGGACAGTTCTTTTATCTGTACCTGTTTATGGATATCTTTAGCCGTAAAATTGTCGGCTGGCAGGTCTACCAGGAAGAAAGCAGTCAGTATGCGGCCGATGTCATCACCGATATCTGCCAACGTGAATGCATTCAACGCGAGCAGGTGGTTTTGCATTCTGACAACGGTAGCCCAATGAAAGGCGCAACCATGCTGGCAACCTTGCAAAAACTGGGGGTAGCGACTTCACTCAGTCGGCCAGCGGTGAGTAATGACAATCCTTATTCCGAATCCCTATTCAGGACGCTTAAATATACGCCTAAATATCCTTCACAGCCCTTTGAGACAATAGCGGCTGCCAGGGAATGGGTCGCAGGCTTTGTGGACTGGTACAATCACCAGCATCGGCATAGTGGTATTCAATTTGTCACACCGGCCCAACGCCATGAGGCTAAAGATCAGGCGATATTAATCCAGCGTAAAGCGGTCTATGAGGCCGCTAAAGCTCAAAACCCCAAACGATGGAGTCAACATACCCGAAACTGGGATTGGCAATCTGACGTCTGCCTAAATCCTGATAAACCGAATGATTCGCGCTCAGTCAACAAGCCCAATATCATTCATTAATTTTCAACTTTTGGCGACAGTTACTTTGACATTTACCGTACTCCGTTATGAATTAGAAACCTTCGTTTGTGATGGTCAATACCAAAAAGGAATGGAGCACATCCTTGAAACCTATTTAAAAAATATAGACCAGGCGCAACAGCCTGCCGTTTGGGTAAGTGGATTCTACGGTTCTGGTAAATCACACCTGGTGAAAATGCTCCGTGCGCTTTGGGTTGATACGGTTTTTGAAGATGGCGCTACAGCTCGCGGCATCGCTAATTTGCCACAAAATATTCAGGATCATTTAAAAGAACTCAGCACACAGGCTAAACGACATGGTGGTTTACATGCCGCATCGGGCACACTGGGCGCTGGTGCGAGCGGCAGTGTTCGCCTGGCTCTTTTACGGATTATTTTTAAATCAGTCGGGCTTCCAGAGCAGTACCCTGTAGCCCGTTTTGTCATGTGGCTTAAATCTGAAGGCATCGAGAACCAAGTCCGTAGCCAGGTAGAACAAAGTGGGTTTGACTGGGAAGAAGAGCTGGACAATTTCTATGTTGCCGAAGGTTTGCATGAGGCCCTGGTTAAGGCCAAACCCAATCTATTCACATCACCTGCCTCCTGTGTCGAAACCCTGAACAATCTGTATCCCTATGTCCAGGATGTCTCCAGCGACGATATGCTCAAAACCATTCGTCAAGCGCTTACCCATGACGGCAAATTTCCGTTGACCCTTGTGGTACTCGATGAGGTTCAACAATACATTGGAGAAGACAGCCAACGCTCGATTGATGTCCAGGAAGTAGTCGAAGCCTGTAGCAAGAATATTGGCGGCAAACTGCTATTTATCGGTACAGGCCAGACAGCCGTAACAGGCACCAGTAACCTGAAAAAGCTGGAAGGCCGTTTTACCATTCGCGTCGAACTATCCGATGCCGATGTCGATGCCGTCATACGGCAGGTTATTCTTGCCAAAAAACCTGAAGCAAAAGCGCCCATTGAACAAATCATGCAAACCAACCTGGGCGAGATTTCCAGGCACCTTGCTGGCACCACCATTGGTCATCAGCAGGATGATATTCCCTATTTTCCACAGGATTATCCTATTCTTCCAGTTCGTCGCCGCTTCTGGGAAAACACCTTACGTGTACTTGACCAAACCGGTACGGATAGTCAACTCCGTAACCAGCTCAGTATGATTCACAAGGTCATCCAAACGAATTTAAATGACCCTCTGGGAAATGTCGTACCAGCAGACTATCTCTACTTTGATTCCGCAGATAAATTGTTACAGTCACGCATTCTGCCTCGCAAGGTGCACGAAAAAACCATGAGCTGGAGCAAGGGTACTGATGACGAAAAACTCATGGCGCGTGCCTGTGGTCTGGTATTCCTCATAAACAAACTCGCCAGTAGTAATCATGAAATCGGTATCCACGCCACAATAGATACCCTGGCCGACCTGCTGGTTGAAGACCTGTCACAGGGTTCCGGCGCACTTCGCAGCAAACTGCCGGGGCTACTCGACAAATGCGAACTGCTGATGAAGGTCGGGGATGAATACCGTATTCAGACCGAGGAAAGCGCTGCCTGGCTCGATGAGTTCTTGAGCCAACGATCCGCGCTCTCTAACGAAGCGCATCGCATCGAAGCAGAGCGTGACGACCGCATCCGCAAGAAATTCGGTGAGATGGTCCGCAAGCTCTCTCTGACCCAGGGTAACTCAAAAGTCACGCGTGACATCTACCCACTGTTTGATGCCAACCTGCCGGCTGATGCCAATCAGCGCATATACGTCTGGGTGCGCGATGGATGGAGTATCGATGAAAACTCCGTGCGGGCCGATGCACGCCAGGCTGGAAATCAATCACCCACGGTTTTTGTGTTCATTCCAAAACGCTCTGCCGATGACCTGCGCCATCATCTGATCGACTACAAAGCGGCCAGCGCCACCCTGGATAAACGCGGCGTCCCCAATACGCCGGAAGGTACTGAAGCCCGTGCAGCCATGGAGACTACCAAGCAAACCGCTGAAGGGAAAATTCGCGAATTGTTGGAAGAAGCATTCTCAGGTAGCCGAGTTTTCCAGGGTGGCGGTAACGAAATTCTTGGCAATGATTTGCAGGATATGATTTTGGAAGCCGCAGGCAATTCGTTACAGCGGCTCTACCCGCAGTTTCATATCGCCGATCATAGCGGTTGGTCAAAAGTCTATGAAAAAGCAAAAAAAGGCGCGCCTGACGCGCTGAAGGCCGTTGGCGATGAAGGTGAACCAGTCAGGAATCCAGTGTGCAAAGCCATTCTGGGCTTCATTGCCGGTGGCAAGAAGGGTGCGGATATTCGCGCCCAGTTTGAATCAGCGCCTTTTGGCTGGTCTCGTGATGCCGTCGATGGTGGTCTGCAAGCGCTGTTAATAGCTGGACTCATTCGAGCCCAGGACGAGCGTGGTCAAACCATGGACCCGAAAGAACTGGAACGTAAATCCATTGGCAAGGTGATGTTCAAGGTAGAATCCGCTACTGTTACCACGGCTCAACGGATTCAGATTCGTAAACTGTTACAAAAAGTTGGGCTAACCGTCAAACAAGGTGAAGAATTGAGTTATGTACCGCAGTTCCTGCAAAAAATGATCGAACTCGCCAATCAAGCGGGCGGAGAAGCCCCTAAACCAGAGCAGCCAGAAACGACTTTTCTCGATGAAATTCGCCTTACCGCAGGCAATGAACAACTGCTGTCCCTGTACAACCGGCGCGAGGAGCTTGGCAACCATATTGATGTCTGGACTATTCTTGCCGAGCGTATCAGCAAATGCTGGCCAAATTGGCAAGTCTTAACACGCCTGGCGGCTCACGCCACCGGTATTGCAGATGCAGAGGTGATTCTTGCTCAAGTCAAAACCATTGAGCAACAGCGCCAACTGCTCGAAGAACCCGACTTGATTACACCACTCATTGCCAACCTGACTCAACGACTACGGGATGAACTCAATCGCCTGGATCAGCAATATGAGGCAAGTCACAAACAAGGCATGGAACGTTTAGAAGATGATTCAAACTGGCAGCAACTGGAACCTGAACAGCGCAATCAGTTGTTAGCGGAACAACGACTAACATTTAAGGATCGACCCGGGGTAAAGCTTGAGAGCACTGCTGATGTACTCTCAACCCTCGACAACTGCGCTCTGTCTATGTTTGCCGATCGTGTTGCCGCTATGCCTGCCCGCTTTGATAATGTCGCAATGGGTGCAGCAGAACTTTGCGAACCCAAGGCACAGTTTATTCAGGTGCCTCGTCGTACTCTCAAAACGGATGAGGATATTGAGGCTTGGACTGAAGAGGTTAAACAACAGTTAAAAGCCGCCCTGCAACAAGGTCCGGTGGTGATTCAATAGGAGGCTGAAATGCTTGAAAAAATAAAACTTGAACGATTTACAGCCTTCGAGAAATTGGAAATTGGTTTCTCTTTGGGTATCAATATCTTTGTGGGGGAAAATGGCACCGGCAAAACGCATATACTTAAAGCACTCTACTCAGCTTGCGATATTTCCAAAACACAACAGGGTCTGGCCGAAAAACTCAACAGAGTTTACCTTCCGTCAAAAAATCAAATCGGTCGTTTGGTCAAGCGTTCTCCGGTCAGCAGTAAAGGTTTTGTTGAAGTTTGGAGAAAAACCTTAGAAGGAGAAAAAATACGCATTCGACTCAATCTTTCCAGCCACACAAAAACACCTGAAAAAGCAACCGAAAGTGGCACCCCTAAACAGTGGAGAGAGCATCCTGTCGAATCCGTCTATATACCGGTTAAAGACATGATGGCCAATGCACCTGGGTTTCGTTCACTTTACAGCTTGCGGAATATCCACTTTGAAGAGGTCTATGCCGACATTATTGACAGGGCCTTTCTGGGAACATTAAAAGGTCCTATTGATGCTTCGCGCAAGCAATTACTGGCCATCTTACAGAAATCGATGGATGGTAAGGTAATCACAAAAAATGAAGAGTTTTTTCTAAAAAACAAGCAAGGTGAACTGGAATTCACCCTTTTGGCAGAAGGGTTGCGCAAATTGGCGCTCTTATGGGTTCTTATTCAAAACGGAACGTTAACGAATGGCTCCATACTGTTTTGGGATGAACCGGAAACCAATTTAAATCCAAAGCTGATGGAAACCGTGGTAGAAATTCTCATCGAGCTGCAACGCATGGGCGTGCAGATTTTTCTCACCACTCACGATTATGTCATCCTGAAAGAGTTTGATCTGCAAACTAAAGCGGAAGATAAAATACGCTATCACAGTCTGTATCGAGACCAGGAAATCGGTGAAATTAAGGTTACTTCTACAGACAATTACCTAAATATCTCTCCAAATGCGATTGATGACACTTTTGGCCTCTTGGTTGAACGGGAAATCAAGCAATCTATGGAAGGAGGGCAGAATGATACTTGAAGAGGGAAATATTCGAATCAACTTTCAAAATGCACTGGATGGGTTCAAGTTTGATGATTCTGATAGAACAAGCACGAAGTTTCACGGGCTATCTCATTGCATGAAGGCTGTAGACTTTGTCGTAGAGTTAAATGATAGTTATCTGTTTGTAGAAATAAAGGATTTCCACAATTCAGACCAATATACGGATAGTGCGAAACTTAGCAACCTTGTTAAAGTGCTTGTCACTAAATTTCGAGACTCATTCATTTACCGTTGGGCAGAGAACAAAAACGACAAACCAATCAAATACCTTTGCTTAATGGAATTGGAGAATGCATCAATTTCACGATTGATGAAAGAATTAAAAAGGCAACTTCCAGAAAAAGGGCCAAAAAACAGGTGGCAACAGCCCATCGCAGCAACTTGTGTTGTTGCCAACATAGACCGCTGGAACGCCAGTTTTCCAGATTGGCCGGTGAGTCGTCTTAAAGCAGGAGGAGCATGATGCAGCCTCTTGAAAAATTACTACGCAATCAACTCGAACGAACCATCAAGGAAGCCCGCGACACTGCCGAGGAGGCTGCCCGCGCTGCGCTGGAACAACTCGGTGTAGGTGAAGCCACCCCGTTTACCCATTTAAGCGAACAGGATCGTGAACTGCGCCGCAAGTTACGTGTTCATGGTCGTCAACTGGGTGACTTGCGTAACGACAGGGGAGAGCAAGAGATAGAGAGGCTGGTGGAAGAAGTGGCCTACGAGCATTGGCACCGCATGTTGTTTGCCCGCTTCCTGGCCGAGAATAACCTGCTCATGTACCCGGACCCGGATGATCCGGTAGCTATCACCCTGGAAGAGTGCGAAGACTTGGCTGCCGACGAAGATGCGGCCAATGGCTGGGAACTAGCCGCTAGGTTCGCCGCTCGCATGCTGCCGCAGATCTTCCGTCTCGACTCCCCGGTCTTTCAACTGACTTTGCCACCGGAGCATCAGCAAAAACTGGAACGCCTGGTGTCCGATCTGCCCCTTGAGGTCTTTACTGCTTCCGACTCGCTGGGCTGGGTCTACCAATTCTGGCAGGCCAAAAAGAAAGATGAGGTCAACGCTTCCGAAGTGAAGATAGGTAGCAGGGAACTGCCCGCCGTTACCCAGCTTTTCACCGAACCGTACATGGTCAGCTTCCTGTTGGATAACTCCCTGGGGGCGTGGTGGGCGGCACGTCGTCTCACCGAATCGGACCTGAAAAACGCCTGCAGCGAAGAGGAACTGCGCAGCAAGGCATCCATACCGGGTGTACCGCTGGATTACCTGCGCTTTGTACAGCAAGAAGATGGTACCTGGACACCGGCTGCGGGAACCTTCGATGGCTGGCCGGAACAGCTCTCCGACTTGAAAACCCTCGATCCCTGCTGCGGCTCCGGACACTTTCTGGTCGCTGCCTTTCTGATGCTGGTTCCGATGCGGATGGATCTGGAGGATCTGTCTGCCCGTGAAGCGGTGGATGCGGTATTGAAGGAGAATATTCACGGCCTAGAACTGGATCAACGCTGCGTGGAACTGGCCGCCTTCGCCCTGGCGCTTACCGCCTGGAAATACCCCGATGCGGGTGGCTATCGCGTATTGCCGGAACTGAATGTGGCCTGCTCTGGATTGGCAATCAGCGCCAAGAAGGAAGAGTGGCTCGCTCTTGCTGGCGACGACACCAACCTGCGCCTGGCACTGGAAGAGCTCTACAAACAATTTAAGGATGCGCCGGTGCTCGGTAGCCTTATTAACCCGGAGGCCAGTCTGGGCAAGGGATCGCTGTTTGAACTGAAGTGGGAAGAGGTTGGGCCGCTTCTGACAAAGGCGTTGGCGGGTGAAAAGGATGATGAACGGTCAGAAATTGGCATTGTTGCAAAAGGGATAGTAAAGGCGGCGTTTCTGCTTTCCCACAAATACGATTTGGTTGAAACAAACGTTCCCTATTTGGGTGTTTCAAAGCATCATCCAAGACTCCTTGAGTTTATTGAAAAGTGGTACACCGTTGGCAAATACGATTTGGCGATGGCGTTTATTGAGAGGATTCGTGAGTGGATAAAGCCTTTTGGAAGTTATGCGCTAGTCTCTCTTGGTGAGTGGCTTTACCTTGGCCCGTACGCACAGTATAGAAAAAATTATCTTGAAAAACATCGGCCGCTCTTTGTGTTGCGCCTTGGGTGGAATGCATTTTCTACGCCAATTCGAGCAAACCCTGCATTATTGATCTCATCAGTCGACGAAAAGATAGGAGATTCATTTTCACTGTCGGATTGTTCAGCTAACAAGTCACTTCAAGAAAACATGGATTCAGCCATTGGGTGCTCTGTAGATAGAGTTAGTGTGGCTGATATACGCGGCAATCCAGACATGCGTTTTATTACTAATTTGGCGTCTGATGCTGCCTTGCTTAATGAATTTGCTGAGGCTAGAAGCGGCTTGCACGCTGGTGATTTGCACCAATTTTTCAAGATGCACTGGGAAGTTGAAAAATTTTCCTGGATTTGGGAGCCAGTTCAAACTGCAATTAACGAGATTGCTAGGTTTTCCGGTAGAGAACAAGTTATTCGTTGGGAACAAGAGAAAGGTACCCTTGCCGCTCTCGGTAAATGTCAAAGTAACTGTCGCCAAAAGTTGAAAATTAATGAATGATATTGGGCTTGTTGACTGAGCGCGAATCATTCGGTTTATCAGGATTTAGGCAGACGTCAGATTGCCAATCCCAGTTTCGGGTATGTTGACTCCATCGTTTGGGGTTTTGAGCTTTAGCGGCCTCATAGACCGCTTTACGCTGGATTAATATCGCCTGATCTTTAGCCTCATGGCGTTGGGCCGGTGTGACAAATTGAATACCACTATGCCGATGCTGGTGATTGTACCAGTCCAAAAGCCTGCGACCCATTCCCTGGCAGCCGCTATTGTCTCAAAGGGCTGTGAAGGATATTTAGGCGTATATTTAAGCGTCCTGAATAGGGATTCGGAATAAGGATTGTCATTACTCACCGCTGGCCGACTGAGTGAAGTCGCTACCCCCAGTTTTTGCAAGGTTGCCAGCATGGTTGCGCCTTTCATTGGGCTACCGTTGTCAGAATGCAAAACCACCTGCTCGCGTTGAATGCATTCACGTTGGCAGATATCGGTGATGACATCGGCCGCATACTGACTGCTTTCTTCCTGGTAGACCTGCCAGCCGACAATTTTACGGCTAAAGATATCCATAAACAGGTACAGATAAAAGAACTGTCCTTTGACTTGCGTTGCCAGATAGGTGATATCCCAAGTGTAAATCTGATTGGGCGATGTTGCGGTCAAGGCTTTCGGTTTGCTGCGCGAGCTAGGTGTCCGACTGGTATGCCGGTGTGATAATTGATTGGCCTCCCTTAAAACTCGATAAAAACTGGATTCTGAAGCAATATATTGACCACGCTCGGCCAATATCGGCACGATTTGATGCGGCGTACAGTCTTTAAATTCGTCCGAATTAGCGATAGCAAGTATCTCGGCTCGTTCCTCGTCACTGAGCTTATGGCTCGGGGTAAACTGACGCTGTGTCCGGCCATCGACGGATAGCGTTTCAGTTTTTGCCAACGCTGCAAAGTGCGTAAGCTGATGCCGATGATCTCGGCGGCTTTTGATTTTCTTGCGCCCAGGCCGACGGCTTCATCAAAATATTCCAACCATTGTTCGCGTTCTGCAAGAGAAATCATCACGCCTTTTCCTCCCAGAACGCTCGGCACTTTTTTGAGCACCAATAAGGCGGCGGCTTCTGCCAAGGCCTTTTCCTTGCGATTTAATTCTTTTTCCAGTTGTTTTATCTCATCCCGTAAAGACTTGTCTGATCGGGATTTTCCTGATTGTTCTGCTTTGTCGGTTTTCTTGATAAACGTCTTTCCAAACATCAAGATGATGCGGAAATATACCGTGTTGACGGCAAAAGGCATTTAACGCCTCACCTTCTAAAGCGACGCTTTCCATTAATAAAGCAAAACGCTCTGCCATTGACCAGTCAGCTGGGCGTTTATTCATCGGGGTGTCTGTCATAGGCGTTGTACGAGGTTTCTTTAGCCAGTTTTTAAGGGTAAACAAGTTTACATTCAATTCATCAGCGATACACTGTATCGTTTTATCACCACGTTGCAATACTTTTGATATGGCTTGTTCTTTAAATGCTTTACTATAACGTTGGGACATCGTTTTATTCCTCTGTTTTAATAGAGGCGACAACTAGTCTGACACAGGGGGAGTACGGCCAGCGCCTGACTGGTTTTTTTTTCGTCATTAACACTGGCGACACCTTCATTAACCAACTTACGGGTAGCTGGATCTGTTTGGTAAATATCTCGATTATTCATCATTAACCCCCGTTCAATATTCCTTATTCGCAGTGATAGGTATGGCGAGATAGTTCCACCCGTCATAACCGTCCAGTAGTCTGTAATTATTATTTTCGAAGCTGCCCGGGAAAAAAGACGACAAGTCTTCCTTTAACCATCGGTGCAAACTTATCGACAACATCTTTTACTTTCAGAAATCCAAATAATGATCCCACGCCTTTAATGGCAACCACAGTATTTTCATCTACCTTGTTTTTCTGGAGAAAGTTTTCAAATTCTTTAGTTAAAAATGTCAGGTATTTAGGTAAAAGTGTGTGTAGTAAATGGGGTTTTTGAAAATAACTTTTTGCATAACGCCCTGAAGATAACCAGACAGCAAATGTATCCGTTAAATCGAAAATTGCCCAATCATGTTCAGCTTGTCGGGTGGCTATTTCAAATTCATCAATTCTGGCGCGCAGCCAGCGTTCTTCATTTTCGTTGTAGACGCAAAAAAATAACCCGCTGTGCTGCGGCTGCGTCATCTCTCCATGGCACAGCAATATGTTTACTATAAGATTGAATAAGTCGCTTAACTTTGCTCACGAAGCCACTCCATTTCTTCCTGATTTATCAGGTTTGGGAAAAGAACTTCAATCACATTACCAACGCGTTTGAATACTATCCAGCCTTTTCGTGATGCTTCTTCAGCAAACTCGATGGCTTTATCGAAAGAACAGTCAAGCAATTCGATGTATTCTGTTCGAAAGAGTGATTGCCCGCGTACACCGGACAAGTAACCGAGTAGCAACGCATAAGACACACTTCCCACAGTTGGAATAGCCGGTGTACGAATCTTTCTGGTACGGCCTTGCAAATGCCCGGATTTTGTCCAGGTCGAGTTAATATTCTGTGCTGTGGATTTTAACGTTGCTTTACTGAAACGACCTGGCTCAATGTCATCAATATATTCCTCAAGAGCTTCACGTGAGACAGTTGCGCCTTCCGGGAACTTTAAAATAAAAGACGCGGTAGAGCGAAAAACAGGATCGCGTGCATAAGTGCAAAGTAATGCAAGTAAGGGTTGTCCTGACGTATCACGATCCCAAAAATATAATAAAGCTCGAAAAAGAACGTTAGACGGATCAAGTGAATAAAGATCCACAAGGTGTCGGTAAGTCAGAATACGCGTTTTGGCTGATCGTTTACCAAGGCAGTTTTCATCGTCTATCGCATGCAGGTAATCTTGTTTTACAGCATCAACACGGTTTACATAGGATAAAAGCGATTTCAGCTCTTCAAGCATCATTGTGCGGGAAGTATGAGCGCCGCCTCGTTCGAAACTGAATCCGAAGCGTGTCAATTGTTTATTCTTTTCCGTCATACTCACCACTAGTCTCACTTGTTCCGTCTTTGCGCATCCACTCGTCAATTTTTTCCTGAATTTCCAGAGACGACCGATTTTGTGGATTGGCTGGTTTGTTTGCTGATCCATTTTTTAGACCGTATCCCGCTTCATCCCGAAACAGGCTTCAATTTCATCGACACTAGCCATTGTCTTAAGTCCGGTTGCCCACCCTTTCTTAGACGATGGCAAATTCAAATAGTCAAGTCTAGCTCTATAATTGTTTTTACCTATTGTTACTGGGATAAAGCCGCTTAAAGCTACGTGCTAAGAGCTGAAAAGTCAAGATAGACCCTCCATTTTCATTACAAGAATTGCTTAATTGAAGCAACACATGAATAAATCATTTATTACTAGGGGCTGACGCCTTGGTTGTTGATCCAGACCTGGAATGGGAATTTATTGATGGGAGTATTGTGAAAGCACATCAGCATAGTAGTGGTGCGGCCTGTGAACAAGAAACAGCGATAGGGAAATCTGTCGCCGGGAACACCAGTAAAATTCATATGGCCGTTGATGCCTGTGGTCTTCCTATTCATTTCTCAGTGACAGGCGGCGAAGTTCATGACTGTAAAGAAGCACCGAAATTAGTTGCAGAGCTCCCAAAAGGTGACTATATAGTTGCTGACAGAGGCTATGACAGTGAAGCATTACGTCTTCAAATTAAAGACAAAGGGGCTGTTCCTGTTATCCCAAGAAAAAAGAATTCAACTCGGGAAATGATGAAATGGATTGGTGTCTCTACAAATATCGCCATCTCGTTGAAAATGTGTTTGCAAGACTTAAGCATTTCAGAGCGATCGCCACGCGATATGACAAACTCAAACGAAATTTTGAAGGCTCTATCGCTCTGGCTTGCGCCTAATCGATTTTAGCGCCGACTATTAGAAAAATATTTAACGCTGATTATCAGCTTCAGGAAATACCAACAGTACGAACACGACTACCGTTTCTTGAACTTATAACATCCAGCAGCGCCAGAGATAAAGCCGCCATGAAGGATTCACCGCCTGAAAGCGTAGAGACAGAGCGGGTTTGAACTAGTACACATCAAGAATCAGAAGCTGGACGAACCCGACGATGATTTTAGTGTGCTGTAAATCGCCTTTAGGCGAAATGACCAGCTTCTAGCCAGTGGAGCATTCATATTTTTCATAATTCTTATGTTTTATTGAATCGATTTATAGACTTATTTCATTTGCCACCAACATTAAAATGCCGGTCATATAAAGCGCATAGCGAATACCATATGATGCATGACCATTTTCATGTACAACAAGCATACTTAATGATCCAAAATCTGAACCACGTTTTTCAATAGGCGTTCTCACGGTAATCTGATTCGTTTGAATGGATAGTTCTTTTGCCCAGAATTCAACCTGTTTATGTTTTGGCAGGCTCCCTGGACGGGTTTGAGGTTTTAGTTGGCAATGGATTCTTTTTTTAGTGAAACCCAGCGCTAAAATAAAATCTTTAAAACGTTTTGCATCATCGAGTGTTTTCATTCTCAAGTGGGAATGGGATGAAACATTTGTCTCCAGGTAATACTGAATACCCCACCTAGTCAGTTCAGGGGTACTGTTTCTCATTGTTTTCAAGTGTTGTAAAGCTAACTGGGCATCTTTAACATCTTGTTGATTATGTGGTTTGGGCATGCAACGTGGCTGTTGTCGTGTTTCTTGAATCAGGATAGCATTTTTTTGTTCTGCATCCGCTAATCCCCACCATTGTGGACGAATGTGTCTAGGCACTCCCTTGCCGGTTTTCATGTGTGCTAAAAATAATGCTGCATCAAGCCATTTTTGTATTTGGTATTCAGAATAACAGGTTTTTCCCGCCCAATAACGAGCATCCTTCTGTTCAGGGTCATAATTTTCGATCAACTGATGCATAATGGAAATGGGAGGTTCTTCCAATAAATGCAATTGAGGCAGTTGTAATAGTTCTTCTGGCCAGTCAATCGGCTCATTCTGTTTCGCACTGTTTTCATCTTTTACTAACCGAGTTTTCTCTCGCAACTGATGTTTAGCAATTTGCAGAACGGAAAGTTCTGGGTATTTTCGCTGTCTACTTTTATATAAGGATTCCCGGCCAATACCACTAATAGCTGTAATTGATGTCACTGGCAGAGTATCGTCATGAGCCTGGTTTAAATAATGCCGAAGCAAATAATCGCAACAATGAATATAGTTTCTCAGCGTAATATCCGGACTGGCATGACCGAGCAAGGCGCTTACTTGAAATAAATGTTTTCGTGATGGATATTGGTCACTCAAACCGAATAAATTGTTCGTTTCTGATTCAACAGGCTCTATCTTCTCTAATGCTAACTCAGACCAGGTAATCTTTTGAAATCGCAGCATCAGGTTATTTCCACAACTATGCCGTAGATGATGATAGCGAATACTATCGTCACCGGTAACGGCCCGTAGTACCATTTGTATCACCGGAAAAATCAAATCTTCTTTAATGAGACTTAATCCATTATGCTCATGGCAAAATAGAAAGCTGGAATCGGTTGCAAAATCATCTAAGCCTTGCTCCAATCGCCTTTGTTCGACCCAATGCAGAAACTCATCCAGTTCCTGTTGAGTCAATAATGATTTTAAGGGAAGTTGTCGTATGGATTGTGGGGATTTGACCGTTTTGTATTGGCTGGCCCGTATCAACAACACAGGATAATGGCTAATTTGGATATCGCAGAGTCTCAGTTTCCAGGCTTCAGTCCGGCGCAGACCACAACGATACCCCAGCATGGTTATCAATCGTCGAATGGTCACGATGCGTGAATGTCTGGCATCTACTCGGTTTAGTTCTACTAAGGTTGCCTGGTATGCCGTTTCATTAAGATAATTGGCATCAACTGCTGTTCCGTGCGCTTTTACACCTTCCAGCTCGTTTAAGTTCAAACGACCGGAATAGCCGCATTTTAACAAGAAGTGGTGGAATTCTTTAATACGACCGGCTTTATAGGCTTTCGCCTTGAGGGTTTTACTACGATTCACCAGACCTTGGTAAATTTCAAGTAATTCTTCAGCATCAAGCGTTAGCAAATCTTCACTGCCAACAAAGTTAACCAATTCTTGTAGCTGCCCCAGGTATTTAGGTACTGTACTGACTGCTAATCTCGCTTTGGTATAACTACCATTGCGATACATTTCTATAGCCCATTGACATAAATAATATAACGGCGGGGCAACTTGATCTTTATGTTCATCCATAAAAGACTCGATTATTTTGATCGATTGCGCATGAGATCGTTTTTTATCCTCGCGTTTATCGGTCAGTTGTTTGCGGAGTTTTTTATAGAGTCGATATTGATCATAACGCTTTATGACGCTGTCATTGCCATTCAATTGCTCACCCAGTTGCAAATTGAATTCTGTTTGTTCGAGTTTTAATTCCTGTTTGCTCTGGCCAACTCGACAATTGCTGTAAAGCCGTTGCCAGGCTTGAGGAGGGAGCGATGTTGTTTGTATTTTTCCGCTTGCAAAATTTACCAGAAAGGCAGGTATTTCAAGACCAGCCGCTATAACAGCGCCATCGATAAGCATTCGAGTCGGAATGATTTTTTCAGTAAAGCCAACAGATCCCAAGAATGCATTGATTAAATACTGACAATAGGTCTCTGCCTTGTCAGGGTTTATACCTTCAGGAACTGGAAACTCGCCCAGTTGCTGATGTTGCCAGCGTAGCAATAGTAATTCTGTCACTGAATCAGGAAACCAACGCCTGCGTAATACATTTTCCTGGCGTAGTTGTTTTCCTTTATCTTGCGTAACCGTTCACACCCTTATAACCGCTTGCTGCTCAGGGATAGGTAAGCGGTAAGAGACTTGGCCATCTGTCAGACCCTGAGTGCAAATCGTTCTGAGGGTTTGATACAGATTAAGCCCTAACCGTCTACAGGTCTCGATCACGGACAAGATCATCGGCCGAAACTGATCGCCGCGGTGTGATTGACTGAAAAACTGATTTTCCGCCAGATAACATAAGGGCGCAACGACCTCTCCGCGGCATTGTTGGTCAGCGGCACACCGGGATGGTCCAGAAAGGTCCAGAGCCTTGGAAAATCCTTTAGCAGTTTGCGGCAGCTGTTGCCGGTTTTGGTTTTTCCATGGATGAGTGCGCTCTGTTCCAGTTGGGTTTTGAGGCGTTGACGGAGCTTTTCCAGTCGCTGTCGATAATGCTGGCTTTGATAGTCGCTTTGTTGCCAGCGTTTGGCGCATCGTACCCCTAATCGAGCCAGCCTCAGCAATTTTTGACCGTCTTTGCCTGCTTGTCCCCGGCGTTGGGCTATTTTTTCCAAGTTACGGATGATATGCGCCCAGCAATATTGGTGTTTATTGGCTGCATAGTCGTTGTAAGCACCATGGCGGTCGGTGACTAAGACGCCATTGAAGTTGCCGAGTAAAGCGTTGGCCGCGCCTTTACCGCGCGAATAGTGGGTCAGAAAGTAGGCGGCCTGGTCGGTGGATAAGGACCAGAGCCAGTAGGTGCTGCGATTCCGGTAGTGTCGGGTTTCATCGGCATAGCCGAGATTCGCGGCACGAACCGCTTCACCGATTTGTTGATAGACGGGGGCCAGCCAGTCATTGAGCTTTTTCTGGCTTTGGCTGATAGCTCCTAAACTGAAGGTCAGGCCCCATTGTTCCTGGAGCAGACTTTCAATCTGTCTTAAGGTCAGGTGGTAACGGCCATTTATCAGGTTGATCCAGGCAATCAGACCCGGCCCCATTTGGCCGGCAGGAACGGCGTCGGGCAGATGGGCTTTATGGTGCTGTCCACAGCGTTGACAACAACCTGCGTAGCACTGATGTTCGGTGACTTCATAGCGCACTTCAGGTAAATCAAAAACTTGATGGCGTTGGTAACGATCTATCTGGACTGTTCCACCACAACCACAGACTGCATGCGGATAGTAGCGCTTGATGTGGTCGACCTGGTCTTCGGGCAATAACGTCCGTTCGTGCTTTTTGTGGCCCGTCTGCGCCCCTTTTTACGCCCCGTCGGGGTTTTGCGGTGGCGTTCCGCGCGTTTTTAGGGCTGTCTTGTGAGGGCGGTGCTGAGGAATTGTCGGAACCATTATTTAATTGTTCCTCCAGTTCCTCTTTCCAGATTTGGAGTTGCCTAATCGCTTCCCACAACGTCAAAATCACCTGGTGAGACTCTTCTAATGTCTCAGGCAAAGGTGGCGGTTGGGTGAAATCCAGTGGGAGTTTGCTCATACACGAATTTTCTGATTTTTTGGGTGGTTTGGCAAGTGTTGTGAACGGTTACTAACATTCAATGCTTAAACTTCCTGTTGATTTGTCACAGCATTTCGATGTGCTGTTGCTGAATAAACCCTGTCCTGACAACGTCCGGTATTCTTACAAAAAAATGGCTGCGATTTTATTGGGATTTTTGTCATAAGTATCAGCACGATCCTTTTGAATCTACAAGTTTGCCACTATTTTTGGCTAAACTGCAGGAGAAACGACAATCCGTTCAACAACAAAATCAAGCGAAAGAGGCCATACTTTTGTTTTATGGTCTGCAAGCTGAGTTTAATGCTTTATCTTTTGATCAAAGTCGGGCTTCTTCCGTCAGAAATTTACCTGACGAGCCTGCGGTCAATACTGCCACAACTTCTCCAGCTGAGGCGAGCCAGCATGTGAATCCCCGTCCGGTGAACCCTTTAAATCATGATGATAAGCCTTATCACCCTACCGGACATGATTATGGGAACTTGAGGCTTCAATATCTAAAAATCTGGAGGTTGTTACAGCCATATTAATTTTTTTTCATCGAAACTTTCAGATAAATGTCCGGGTAAGGGATAGCCACGCGGATTACTGACAATCCTGACACCCGCTATTTCACTATCTTCTGACTCATGAATATGTCCGTGCATCCAAACATCAATCTTATCGGTTCTGTTTTTAATGAATTTTTCTAAATGGGAACCATAAGCATAATCTTCTGTTAAATTCATGGTGGGCGCATGATGTGTGACCACCACGGTTTTACCCTCATACGGTTGATTAAGTTTGTGTTCTAGCCATTCCACCGATTTTCTATGAAGACAATAAGCAACCACTGGAGAGAAAAGCTCTGAGTCAAACCCAAATTTATCATCCATGATAGATAAGGCTTTTTCTTTGTTTTGTTTGTTTTCCCACCAGTCTTTACAGGTGATGTAATAATAATCATTCATCACTTTCCACGCCATGAATGTTTCTAATCGTGAATACTGATTAAAATTAGTCCACAAAGTACATCCTAAGAAGCGAACGTCCTCGATAATCACCGCTTCATTTTCAAGAAAATAGATGCCCAGTTCTTTAGCCTTGGAACGCAAATCTTCCAGGATATTAAGGTCGGCATCGTAGTATTCGTGATTACCCGCCACATAGATAATTTTTTTACCCTTAAAACGATGGGACGCCCATTCCAATCCACAGGTTTTATTGCCAATATCACCCGCTAAAACAATGACATCCGCTTCATCAGGTGTATTAAATTGCAGACAAGGGTAGTCATGGAATGGATCAAAATCTTCTTGAGCATGTTCTGTGTGCAAATCAGAAGTTAAATAAATTTTCACTTTAATGGTTTCCTATAATGGTCATCAATTCATCACCGGCCAGGTTGACGACACGACCAATGGCTACGCCCGTTACTTGAATGTTATTGTTCACTGAATCTCTGTAATACTCATGGTGATGTCCATGAAAAATGGCTTGTGCGCCTATCGCTTCAGCCAGTTCATCAATCACTTCAAATCCGTATCGGTGGCAACTGGGTGCTTCATGCGTCACTAAAATATCAGCCCTAATTTTTTTCTTCATCTGATCAAATTCGTGATACCAAATGGAATGATCCAATTTCAAGGGTATTTTTTTTACGTTTTTCGGTGTGAATTTAAGCCAATGCTTCCTGTTTTGCCATTTTGGAAGTTCCCCGGGTCGCCAATTTCTACCCAGAAAAACACCACCTAGCCCAGCTATTCTAAAACCGGCCACATCGACGACTTTGATGTGCTGATTGTTATCACTCAGCGCTGAAGGTTGATTCAACTCAGGGTATCCGGTCTTTCATATGGTTTTTAATATACAAATCCAATGGGCCGTTGTTCTTTTTCCATCCACGGGTTTTGGATATAAAAATCATCGGTCTGGAGCTGAATGTTGTCCGGATTATCCTTATGACGCAGACTGGCCCTACCACAGGCCCGGATCAGCTCCCTTTGGATCAGGCGTGGGGCCATTTCACTGGTGGTGATTTTGGCGACCAGTTGTTCGGATAACTGCTCGGTAAAACGAACTCCCCAGCGATGCTTTTTCCTGACTTGTCGATAAATCGAGGCCAATACAGAGCGCATTTGTTCCGGGTTCGGCGCTTTGATAGGAATGACCACAAAACGGGAGACAATCGGTTCCGGTATCCGCTGCAAATCATTGGCGGTCGCCACCCAGACGATGTGCGAACAATCAGCCGGAACTTCCAGTCCTTCATCGATAAAGTGCGCCGCCGTTTCCGATTCTAACAGCTGATAAAGGCTGCCTAATGGGTCGTAACGCGGATCACCGTCGGCTTTGTCAATTTCATCCAGTACCATGAGTGGATTGGCGTAATGGCCTATAGCCAGCGCTTCAACGACTTTTCCAGGTTTGCCCTCTGCCCAGTTTGAGGACATCCCCACCAACACGAAGCCAGCGCTCATAGAGGAGAATGAGATCAGGGCAAAATGGGTCTGTATGATCTGCGCCAAACGATGACAAAACGCGGTTTTGCCGACTCCGGCCGGCCCGGTCAGCAGTAAAGGCGTTGCCGCAAAAACCTGGGTGCCGCTGTAAACCATTAAGGCCAGTTGTTCGCGGTAAAAGGCGACCACCTCCTGGAAATTGGGAAAATCATGCGCTAACTGGTCCAGTTGTGCGAAGATGTCATCGGGCACCACCGCCTGTTGCAGATAGCCTTCGGTATCGCCTAGGTATTCCAGATAACGGCTATGATTCCGGGCCAGATTACTGCGGCTAGGATGTTTATCGATCATGTCTTGCATGCTGTCCACATCAAAGACCTTGATCAAACTATCATCCCAATCCGGTTCTACCTCCGGCTGATTATCTACCGGAAGTGATTGCGGCGCTAACAGGCGTTGTTGGATTAGGTTTCTGAAATGTCGGTTTGGTTTATGTGCGTACATGGTCCCTCCTGTATTTGGGGCATGTACCTCGTCAATCAGACAAATAATGTAAGAGTATAAAAGGATTGATACTGAGGACACGCCCCAGTATTGAATGAGTCAAATCTGGAACGTTCAGCCGGTAATGGCGGCGGATGAAATCAGTAGATACAACGAAGCCATCACAACTGTGCTGTGCTGATAGGTATAGTTAGACGTACTCATACCGGACTCCGTTGAAGTGAAAATTTGAGGAAGCGTATTTTTACATAATCTTGTGGGAATGGGTAACGTTTTTTTATTTTTTTCGTTTGTATTAAAGAGATGATAGATTCTTTCTGAGTCGCTTGGTTTGTTGTTTAATAATGCGATCAACGCGTTGCAGTGCTGGTTGTTCGCCGTGCTTTTCTTCCAGTGTGCTTCTTACAATAGCTCTCTTTTCTTCCAGCTCACTTAGCATCTGATGAACCATGTGAATAATGCGTTTGGGCCGAATATGACATTGCTCGGCCCATTCCGAAAAGTTTTTTTCGGTTATTTGATTGGGGTTATTCTGATTTCCAATCGATAACGCCAGCGTATCGTCCAGGTGCTCAATGGCTCGAGTACAGACGAGATCGTAAAACGGCGCCAGCCGTGTCTCATGCTCATGATATATAAAGGAAATGTTTTTAATATGGGCGTCGGAATTTCCGACGATTAAATTAAATATTTGCCATTTGACCAGCTGTTCCGCATCGATTAACGGACTGGAAGAGTGTTCGATGATTAAGTGGTAGCATTGCGCGAAGTTGGGTGTTTCTCTACGCTGGTATTTCTCTTTTAAGCCTAGGGGCTGTTGCCATTTCACATAGGTAACCATAAAAAGGCGCAAGCCAGAGCGATAGAGCCTTCAAAATTTCGTTTGAGTTTGTCATATCGCGTGGCGATCGCTCTGAAATGCTTAAGTCTTGCAAACACATTTTCAACGAGATGGCGATATTTGTAGAGACACCAATCCATTTCATCATTTCCCCGAGTTGAATTCTTTTTTCTTGGGATAACAGGAACAGCCCCTTTGTCTTTAATTTGAAGACGTAATGCTTCACTGTCATAGCCTCTGTCAGCAACTATATAGTCACCTTTTGGGAGCTCTGCAACTAATTTCGGTGCTTCTTTACAGTCATGAACTTCGCCGCCTGTCACTGAGAAATGAATAGGAAGACCACAGGCATCAACGGCCATATGAATTTTACTGGTGTTCCCGGCGACAGATTTCCCTATCGCTGTTTCTTGTTCACAGGCCGCACCACTACTATGCTGATGTGCTTTCACAATACTCCCATCAATAAATTCCCATTCCAGGTCTGGATCAACAACCAAGGCGTTAAAAATACCCATCAGTTTTTCTTTACGAGACCAGTCATTGAATCGTTTATATACCGCATTCCAATTACCAAAAGCCGTGGGTAAATCTCTCCAGGGACAACCTACTCGCAAGCGATAAAAAATACCTTCGACTGTTTTTCGAAGACAAGGTTTGTCATAAATTCCCATTTTCAACATAATTATCTTCAGTTTCTCCCAAAGTTCATCCGTAAGCATTTGTCGGGGCATAGTTTGCTTGTTTTTGAGTCAAAATAAACAATCTATGTGGCGGAGTTATTGAATTTCAAGGGGATACAGCCCCTAATGCTTGACAAAAATCTTCTTGATGAATGCGGGTTATCTTTTGCCCTTCTTTTCGATCATATCGCTTGGAAAGAGTGTAACGGGTGTAATCCATCTCCTTCAGTTGTATATCGATGGTATTAAGTCCGACAGCCTTGGCTAACCAGGTGGTATAGACCTCGTAAAGTGGAACATTTTTAAAATCGTTCACCTCAAATTTCAGGATATGCGTTGAAGGGGTCTGATTGATTGGCAAGTAAATCCCGTCGTCTTTCACATGGACGGTTACCTTATCCTGGGCGCCAGCCAATGACAGTCTTGGTTTATCTTCAAGGCTTATCGATGCGCCATGTGTTTCAATGAGTTTTTTAAAGACTGATCATTCAGTTTTTGATAACTTTGATCAAGGTCCGGATCTTTTTCGATCGGTAGAATAGCAATAGCGCCAGCACATTCACTGCCGATTTCACGTAATAAATCAAAATCTGTATCAGGACATCTGAATCGCCTACAAAGCCTGTCTCTGGCAGAACCTTCGGGTAAAAGATTAGCGAAGAAACGGTGTGCTGTTAAATCATCATGGGGTTTGTGTAATGGCAGGCTGATGGATAGCGAAAATTTATTCCAGCTGTCATCATATTTAAACGACATAGCTCCCCGGTTATTTCGCCATAAATAACCGACAATCTGATCTTCAAACCAGACGTTTAGTTCGTCTTCAATCATTCAGAGCCTCTGGGAACGATGCGAATCTCCAAGCCTAGAAACTTCAGAATCTGCAGAACCTTCCCAATCTGGCAGGTCTCTTTTCCACGTTCAAATTCACCGATCAGACGAGCACTTATCATCGCCATATCGGATAAATCTTCAATACGAATTTTCTGAGATTTTCGATGTTGCCGCACTAATGCGCCCATTTCGGAAACACTTTTAATCGTACCGTACGGTACTTTTTCGGAATTTTGCATGATGACAGGAAAATAAGTTACTGAGCAGTAGGGGCTGTTGCCATTTCACATAGGTAACCATAAAAGGCGCAAGCCAGAGCGATAGAGCCTTCAAAATTTCGTTTGAGTTTGTCATATCGCGTGGCGATCGCTCTGAAATGCTTAAGTCTTGCAAACACATTTTCAACGAGATGGCGATATTTGTAGAGACACCAATCCATTTCATCATTTCCCCGAGTTGAATTCTTTTTTTCTTGGGATAACAGGAACAGCCCCTTTGTCTTTAATTTGAAGACGTAATGCTTCACTGTCATAGCCTCTGTCAGCAACTATATAGTCACCTTTTGGGAGCTCTGCAACTAATTTCGGTGCTTCTTTACAGTCATGAACTTCGCCGCCTGTCACTGAGAAATGAATAGGAAGACCACAGGCATCAACGGCCATATGAATTTTACTGGTGTTCCCGGCGACAGATTTCCCTATCGCTGTTTCTTGTTCACAGGCCGCACCACTACTATGCTGATGTGCTTTCACAATACTCCCATCAATAACAGCCCCTAATATTATAGCGAAATATTGGATACTGTTCCTAGAAATTACTGATCAGTAGTATTTTTCTTTGTTGCTGATTCTAAAAGTTAATTGCTCTTACGAGTTAACAAAAAAGCGACTGTCAACCCAATAACTTCCTAAGTTTGGACATCCAATATCACCTGATAGTTTTCATCAAGAGAGTTGTGCCTTTGTCAGTTTCATAATGATGAAACTATCACTATAAAATGTCTTCCTGTGAAAAAACGTACTCCAACCTGTCCGCCTCAACGGCAAGGATATAGATATAAAATATAAACTCTTCCCAATCCAGGCTAGTGGCTGGATGAATAATTCTACCGCTAATATTGCCGTGCTCGTCTAAAAAGAAATCGACGACATCGGCATGACGGTTTCTAACCCAAGTGTATTCGATAATCTTTTTCTCTTTCTGCTTACCGTGCAGTTGATTGATGATGTCTGGCGGAACCGCTTGTGCGATGAATATGCAATAATCAGCAGATTGATAGATATAGACATTATGCGTCCTCAATGCACCATTATTCCCTGTTACTTTTATTCCAAGTGCAGTGCTTGAGTCGAACCGTTCAAAATTAGCATTCAGATTCAAATCATTAATTTGAACAAGTCCACTGTCGATTCGGTTCCAATAATTGAATATTTTTTATCACTTGGATGTTTAAGTTCAATGGCTGATTCTCTAGTTTTAAAACGGTCAAAAAAATGTTCGACATCATATTCTTGAGTAATCTCTTTCCCGCCTATCAGCATTTCGCAATTCGCATATAATTGATAACTGTCAACACTAGGGGCTGTAATTTATTGATGGGAGTATTGTGAAAGCACATCAGCATAGTAGTGGTGCGGCCTGTGAACAAGAAACAGCGATAGGGAAATCTGTCGCCGGGAACACCAGTAAAATTCATATGGCCGTTGATGCCTGTGGTCTTCCTATTCATTTCTCAGTGACAGGCGGCGAAGTTCATGACTGTAAAGAAGCACCGAAATTAGTTGCAGAGCTCCCAAAAGGTGACTATATAGTTGCTGACAGAGGCTATGACAGTGAAGCATTACGTCTTCAAATTAAAGACAAAGGGGCTGTTCCTGTTATCCCAAGAAAAAGAATTCAACTCGGGGAAATGATGAAATGGATTGGTGTCTCTACAAATATCGCCATCTCGTTGAAAATGTGTTTGCAAGACTTAAGCATTTCAGAGCGATCGCCACGCGATATGACAAACTCAAACGAAATTTTGAAGGCTCTATCGCTCTGGCTTGCGCCTTTTTATGGTTACCTATGTGAAATGGCAACAGCCCCTAAACAAAATCATTTTAAAACATCTAATTATGTAATTTAACGTCATACAAACACAAACAGCCTCATTCTGTTTTTTAGCACTCCGAAGGCCGAGGCCAGAGGCTCGAATCCTTTATTTTTCTAAAGATGTGCTACCGTTTGCTGTGTCTTTGTTGTTAATGTGACAAAGCCGATGTCTTCCATAATGGCATACATCGCCGGCAATACCATCATAATCAATAGCGTGGAGGTCAACATACCAAACACAATACTAGTAACTAAAGGAACCAGGATCAAGGCTTGCGTGCTGGTTTCAAAGAGTAAGGGCGTCATACCGGCAATGGTGGTGACAGAGGTGAGAAAAATAGCGCGAAACCGATCATGCACCGCTTGTCTGGCGGCATCGTGAAGCATCATGCCTTCTGCGACACGATATTTTACAAACTCAACCAACAGAATCGAATCATTCACCACGACGCCTGCCAAAGAAACAAAGCCAATCATGCTCGGCAGGGTAAAATCCAGCCCCATGATCAAATGCCCCCAAATCGCACCGATCAAGGCCAGAGGAATATTAATCATGACGATAAGTGGTTCACGGTAATTACGAAATTGCAGGCTTAACAAAAGGAATACGGCAAATGCGCCCAGGCCGAAGCCGGAGAGTATGGATTGTTTGGTTTCTGTGCCATTTTCAACCTCTCCTTTAATTTTGAAGCTGATTTCAGGGTAGTTCTTTTGCAATATCTCTAAAAACGGCTGGAGACTAGCAATGATTTCTGAGGTGTTGGCAATATCCGCATCGACATCGCCATATATATTGACCGTGCGTTGATGATTGATATGGCCTATGCGGGAAACGTCACGTTCTTCACGAATATTGGCCACTCGACTCAGCGGAATAGCCTCGCCGGTTTTTGAAAATACGCTAAGATTGTCAAAATCATATAATTCATGACCATGCGAACTATCCAATTTGGCAATAATTTCATAGGCTTCACGGCCGTTGTAAATCTCTCTGACTTCACCTTCCAGATACGCCGCCCGCAGTTGTAAAGCGACACTTTGTGAATCGAGACCTGCAGCCAATGCCCCCGGCTTAAGTGTGATGGTATATTGTGGCTTGCCGGGACGAAGATCATCCAGCAAATTATAGACACCCTTATAGCCTCTGAGTGCGTTTTGTACCGCCCATGATGCCTTTGATAAGTCATCCAGATTAGGCCCACTCAGACGAATGTGAATAGCACGTCCCGCAGGACCTAACTTAGGCTCTTTATATTGAATATTCAATACATTCGGTAATGGTTCGGTATTTTGTTTCCAAAGCCGGATCAATTCAGGAAGGCGGGTGTTGCGTTTTTCGGTATTCAGTAAATCGATACTCAGTGTGGCCAGATGCGTACCCTGCTCGGGAACATCGCCATGTTTGCCATACGAAAGTTGTACATTTTTTATCAGGGGCTCGACTTCATTTTGGCTAAGCGCTTCATTGGTGCGTTGCAATGCATCAAGCAATATATCCACCACTCTTTCAGTTTCCGCCAATGGCGTACCCTGCGGCAGCAGAACCCTGGCTTCCAGCGTATTACCTTCTAAATCTGGGAATGCCTTGAATTTAATCGTACCCGTGGCAATAAAACCCACCGAAAAAATCAACATCGCCAGTGCAACCCCTACGGTCAGATACCGGTACTGCATGGCCATTTGGGCGACACCCCCTACCGCATGACGAAGTTGATTGAACATGCCTTCAAATCGTTGCCGCCATGCGGGTGGTTTTTTACCAGACACATGATTCAGTGATTGTTTCAAATGATGAGGCAATACCAGAAAGGCTTCAATCAGACTGACAGTCAACACCGCTAACAAAACGACAGGCAATACGCCTAATATCTGCCCTAGATCGCCTTTCATCATTAACAGGCTACCAAATAAAAAGGCAGAGGTGAGGTAAGAGGAAAACACACCACGAAACACTTTTCGACTGCCATCGACAACCGCATCTAGTGTTGATTTTCCTTTTCGGTATTCATGATCAATACTCTCAGACAATACAATGGCATCATCCATTAAAATACCAATCGCCATCAACAAGGCAACCATTGAGATCATATTGATACTCACACCAAATATGACCATGATGGCAAGCCCGCCCAAAAATGAAATGGGCAATCCTAAAGCGATCCAAAACGTGTAGCGCCATGAAAAAAACAGCAGCAACATAAGCGTCGCCAGAACAAGACCCTGCCAACCATTGCTCTGGAGTAGCTGTAAGCGGTCGCGTACCAGTGTGGAATGATCATTGACAATCGTCAGCCGAGTACCTTCAGGGAGGATGCTATTCTCATTGTCAACAAATGCGGCCACGGCATCTGCAACGTTTAATGTATCATCTATGGTGTTTTTACTGATTTTAAGCAGTGCCGCCGGCTTTCCATTCAACTCAATACGTTCTTCCGGTTTTTCAAATTTATCCTTGATGATAGCAATATCGCTCAATTTGATTTCGCCACCCGTAGGCGTATTGAGGATCACCAGTTCCGCCAATTCATCGACTGTTTTTCTGGCATTATCAAATTGGATCTGATAAGTGACTTCCGAAGTCTCCAGCGTCCCGGACGGTAATTCCAATGCTTGAGCGGCAATCAAGTCGGCAATCTCCTTGACGCTGAGCCGGTATTTTTTTTGTGTGTCGGGGTGGATCAAGACCTGTAATTGATGACTCGAAAATCCCTCTATTGTCACAATGGGAATTTCCGGCATAGCAATCAGGCGATCACGATAATGCTCCGCCAGGGCCTTTAATTCACTCAATGTCAATTTATCCGAGGTGAGCGCGATATTGACAACCGGGTTGGTTCGCCCCAACTGCTTGATGACAGGCTCCTCTATATTGTCGGGAAAATTCTGGATGGCATCGATTTCTGTTTTAATATCATCGCTAAATTGTCGTATATTGCCCGCTTCCTGCATTTCCAATGTAAAAATAGCCATATTGTCACGGGCATCGCATTCCTGCTCTTTTAAAAAGCTGATGCCATCTGTGGCATCTTCCAGCGGCTTGCAAATGCCATCTTCGACATCCGCCGGACTCGCGCCTGGGTAAGCCACGCTAACCTGAACCTTGCTGGGCTTGAGCAGCGGAAAGGATTCTTTATTTAAGCCACCTAATGAATAAAGGCCAATGGCGATAATCGCCATCATTAAAATATTACTGAGGGTAGGATGGGCTGCAAAATAACGAATCATTCCGTCCCCCTGTTATTGGCAGTATCTAGCTCGGCTTCGCCGAGCGCCTCTAAGGCCAGTCGTTTTTCATAACCACGCGCCCGCACAGGTTTTAGCGGCAACCCTTCAATGACCGGAATCACATCACTAATAATAATGCTTTCCTCGGCTTTGACTCCCGTTTCGATCACAACCAGCGGCCCTTGTTTATGAAGGATGTCTACCGAACGAATTTCAAGTCGGTCATTTTCTTTAGCGATATAAATACGCCCCTGGTGGATAGCCTTTCTGGGTACAACTAGCCTCGCTTGTGCCGGGGTGAAAAAATCGACCGCGACATACATGCCTTTCAATAAGGGGGGACGTTTACCGGGAATGATGTCGGCATAAGGGTTATTGACCACAACAACCAGGTCTATTGTATGCCGGACAGGGTCAACAGATTCGCCAATGCGAATCAACTCACCTTGCCATTTGGCCAATTTACTTTTGTCACCGACCAGACGCACATTAGCCTCTAATTGAAGCCTTGAAAATACGGCCTGTAAATCTTCCGGCTTTTTAAGATTCAGATTGTCCCAGCCCAGCCCACTGATCAAAGCTAAAAACTGATTTATAGGCAGTTGCGTCTTAATCTCGACAGCCTGAATACCCAAGGCTTCAAACAATAAAGCGCCGACCGCGACATACTCACCTTTTTCGACCGCAACCTGACCGATACGCGCATCAAAAGGCAGACGGATTTCGGTACGCCCTAGGGTATCCTTACTTTGTGCAAGCTGCGTTCTGGATTTTTTGATTTGCGCTAAGGTCGCAGACTTACGACTGGAATAGCTGGCAAGTTTGCCCTGTAAATCTTCAAGTTGTTGACGGAGCTGTAAAACCTTTTGCTCTTCTGAATCAACAGCGGAACGAGGAACAAGCCGCTTCTCCCAGAGTTTTAGAAAGCGTTCCAATTCTTTTTCGCCAATCTGTAGATTTTTCTGGGCAATTTTGACAGAACGCCGAAGGCTTTTCTCTTCGGCCTCCAATTGCTTGAGAGAATATTGGCTACTGTCTAGCACCGCCTTACTTTGATCCAGCGAAAACTCAAAAGCCGTGGGCTCAATGCGTAAAACCACGGTACCCTTAGCCAGACTGGCACCTTTTTTAAACGCGGGGTGAATATAACTGATCTTGCCGCTAGTCTCTGTTTTGACGTTCAAGGCAACAACCGGCTCTACCGAGCCATACGCCGTAGCATGATAACGGAAAGGCAATTTCCTGGCGCTAATGATCTCCACTGTTTTAGTGGGAAAATGCTGTTTTTCATGTTCAATCGGTGGTTTGGATATCACCTTGTACATCACCCATGCCAAAGCGATAAAGACAATCAGCGGAAGAACAATCGCTTTTTTTAAAAAATTTTTCATGACTTTTCTTCGATGCCACGGCGATAGATCGCAAAAACACCCACCGCCTTGTCTTTCATACCGCCAATATCCCCGGCTAGCAATGACTGCATCACTAATCCTTGTATGCTCCCGATAAACAATATACTGGCCGCCACTTTGTCCACAGCCGGGTCAATTTCACCCTCGCTTTTACCCTTTTCGATCAATTCAGCGACACGCTCGGCATATTTCTTTATCAATACTCGCGCTAAACACTTGGCTGCCGTTTCTTCAGAACGCTGCAACTCACCAAACAGCATACGCGGGACCCCCGGATAGCTGGAAACAAAATCAATATGGGCCATGAATACTGCTTCTAATGCTGCAAGCGGCGTCGCAGCCGCCTTTGCTGACCTATCTATCCGCGCCAGCATGCGCTCTTTCACCCATTCCATGACAGCCTGCCAGATGGCTTCTTTATTTGGAAAATGCCGAAACAATGCCCCCTGCGTCAGATTCATATGTTTGGCAATCGCTGCCGTCGTGATATCTCCAGGATTTTGTTTGGCGGCCAGTTCAATGACGGCTTCTACGGTGATAGCCCGACGCTCATTGGCGGGAAGGTGTTTGCGATTCAATGACATGGTTAATCCAAAAAAGATAGTAATTAGTTACTATCATCTTACATTGAGTCGCTTCTGTAAACCCCTAATTGATTGGATTCACCCTTGGCAAACCATTATTCCATTGGTCTCTCACCCACTTTTTCGGGATCAACTTTTTTCAGGAACGGGGCAATAGCTAAAGAACCTGCGAATATCATGGCAATAACAAAAAACAAGTTGTTAAAGGTAATGACTTCCGCCTCGCGTAAGGCAAGCCCTGCGAGTTGTTTGAGTGCAGCTAACTGCGGCTCAGGCAGGCCGTGCATAGCCATCAGCTCGGTCAGTTGCTGTAACATTGCCTGAGCTTGATAATCGGTTGCCGTAATTGATTCGCGAAAGATGGCGTAATTGGCTTTGGTGAAATAAATAATCTGGGTATTGGCCACCGCAAGGCCAATGGCTCCACCTAGATTACGCATCAGGTTGTATAACCCACTGGCATTATTGACCTCTTCAGGCGGCAGCAGACCTAAAGCCAGCGTGTTTATGGGCAAAAAACATAACATCAACGCCGTGCCGCGTACCGCTTGCGGCCAGAAAAATTCCCAGTAACCGGATTCGGCCGTCAGGCCGGTATTCATCCACGAGCCGAGCGCAAACAAACCAAATCCCAGCGCCAGCATCCAGCGCAAATCCATCTTTTTTTCCAACGGCCCGGCGATAAAAGCGGATAGCAATTGAAACAAGCCAACGACCATCAGGTAATAGCCAATTTGCAAGCTGTTTAAACCTTTAATGCTAGCCAGATAAATCGGGGTTAAATAAATGATGGTGTATAACCCGATACCTAACACAAAGCTGTATAAGCAACCGACGGCAAAATTGATATTGCGAAAGGCGTATAAATCGATAATCGCATGTGGATTTTTAAGCTCCCAAATGAGCATAGCAATACCGCTGACAACTGAAATAAATGTCAATGTTACGATCAGGGAGTCCTCAAACCATTGTTTGCGAAACCCCTCTTCCAGCACAAACTGCATACAACCTAAACACAGGGCAATCAGAATAATGCCGACAAAATCAATTTTTTTCAGTAAGCGCCAGTTTGGCTGATCAATATCGACATACCGCCACACCAGCATACAAACCAAAAGACCGGGTAAGACATTGATTAAAAATAATACTTCCCAACTGTAGGTTGCGGTTAAATAGCCACCCAGAACCGGGCCGACGGTCGGGGCGATGGTGACAATCAAACCCAATACAATTGTCATTGGGCCATGCAAGCGTTTTGGAAACATGATGAAGATGACGGTGAAGGTCATAGGAATCATGGCGCCGCCCAGAAAACCTTGCAAAGCCCTGAACACAATCATGCTGGGTAAATTCCAGGCAAAGGCACAGGCTAAGCTGGCCAGTGTGAAGCCACCGGCTGAAATCACATAGAGATAGCGAGTGGAAAACACTTTGCCCAGCCAGCCGGATAATGGAATGATGATGACTTCGGCAATTAGATAAGAGGTTTGCACCCAGGCAATTTCATCTTGTGTCGCCGACAGGCCGGCCTGAATTTCCTGCAAGGAACTGGCGACAATCTGAATATCCAGCACCGCCATGAAGACACCAACCGCCATACTGAAAAAGCCAATCCACTGGGCGCTAGTGAGTGGTTTTTCTGCAGTTTTTACAATCACTTCAGCCATGAATCAATACGAAAAATTCATAACCTGGCAGGGGCAATTCATGAATTGCCCCTACGGGGTGTGTGATATAGACAATGCCATGAAAATGATTTGGCATTATGACAAAATTTCCTATTTCAATATTGTCATAATAACAAGGCATATCAATCCACACCTGATGCACAATCCGCCCTAAATCATTCAAGACCATTTCATTATCAACAATATTACCCAATAAACACACATGCCTGTCTGTGCATAGTGTGACAAAATACACTCCCGCCTGCGAGTAATCATAATTTTTCAAACGTATCGAGCGTCGATTTCGTTTAGCTGGTTTCACTGAGCCTATCATAGTGCGAAATTACCGTACAGATGTCGGGTCGATTCATAAATCTGTCCGGGCAATTCATGAATTGCCCCCTACGGTGATAATTATTACCGAACCTTGACACTGACAACAACGGAAAAACCGGGTTTGAGTAGACGGATGTCCTGATCGCTATCAAACACAATTTTTACCGGCACGCGGCGAACAATTTTAGTGAAGTTTCCGGTCGCATTTTCGGGTGGCAAAATACTGAATTCTGAGCCTGTGGCCGGTGAAAAACTTTTCACCTCACCGTAAAAGGTTTTATCGGGATAAGCATCAACATGAATCTCAACCGGCTGGCCTGGACGCATAAATTCCACCTGAGTCTCTTTAAAATTAGCCTCCAGCCAGATTTTATTGTCTTCCACCAAATAAGCTAGTGCCAACCCTGGTGTCACCAGCTGCCCAACTTCTACGCCACGGCGTCCGATAATGCCATCAAACGGCGCCCGAACCCGGGTGTTTTCCAAATCCAGTTTAGCCAGCTGCCACTGCGCTTGGGCGCTTTTCAGATTGGCCTTCGTCGCTTCGATGTCGCTATCCAATGTCAGTAACTGACCTTTTTCTGCCAGTAACTGTGCCTCATGGCTGCTCAATTCAGCGGCAGTCTGCTTGACCTGGGTCTGTATGTTGTCCAGTGATTGCGTACTGGCCGAACCTTGTCGTATCAAGTTGTTAAAACGCTTTAAATCTTTACGCAACAATGCCAGCTTGATTTTTGCCGCCTCAACATCTGCTTTGGCACTGTTGATACGCGCTTGTTGCACCTGTTTCATGGCTTTTAGCCGGTTGATTTGTGCCTTTTGGGCGAGCATGTTGGCTTCAGCTTGTGCCAGCCGGGCCTGATAGTCGCGATCATCGATCACAACCAGCACATCCCCTTGTTTGACCCGCTGGTTATCATCGATCAAGCGTTGACTGACATAGCCCTGCACCTTGGCGCTGATCAAAACCTTGTTGGCCTTCAAATAGGCATTATCGGTCGTTTCATACTGCTGGCGCTGTAATAACCAGTAAACTATCGCCACCAATATAAGAATAATAATGAGGCTGATAACAGCCGTGCGTCCACGCATATTCAAAACCTTGTTAAACTAAACAATACATTTCAGTTTACAGCAGATCGTAAAACAGGCTCACGTTTTATTTACAAGGTATCAATAGGGGCTGTTGCCGTTTTGAAAATCCCCCTTGAAATTCAATAACTCCGCCACATAGATTGTTTATTTTGACTCAAAAACAAGCAAACTATGCCCCGACAAATGCTTACGGATGAACTTTGGGAGAAACTGAAGATAATTATGTTGAAAATGGGAATTTATGACAAACCTTGTCTTCGAAAAACAGTCGAAGGTATTTTTTATCGCTTGCGAGTAGGTTGTCCCTGGAGAGATTTACCCACGGCTTTTGGTAATTGGAATGCGGTATATAAACGATTCAATGACTGGTCTCGTAAAGAAAAACTGATGGGTATTTTTAACGCCTTGGTTGTTGATCCAGACCTGGAATGGGAATTTATTGATGGGAGTATTGTGAAAGCACATCAGCATAGTAGTGGTGCGGCCTGTGAACAAGAAACAGCGATAGGGAAATCTGTCGCCGGGAACACCAGTAAAATTCATATGGCCGTTGATGCCTGTGGTCTTCCTATTCATTTCTCAGTGACAGGCGGCGAAGTTCATGACTGTAAAGAAGCACCGAAATTAGTTGCAGAGCTCCCAAAAGGTGACTATATAGTTGCTGACAGAGGCTATGACAGTGACCAAGAAAAAGAATTCAACTCGGGGAAATGATGAAATGGATTGGTGTCTCTACAAATATCGCCATCTCGTTGAAAATGTGTTTGCAAGACTTAAGCATTTCAGAGCGATCGCCACGCGATATGACAAACTCAAACGAAATTTTGAAGGCTCTATCGCTCTGGCTTGCGCCTTTTTATGGTTACCTATGTGAAATGGCAACAGCCCCTAATGTTACGGCATAATATTCATAGAGTGATCCTTCCACTTTTATTCAACAGTCTGATGATTTTGTTATTTGCCGGCAACATCCAGGCAGAAACCTTACAGCAGGCCTGGCAACAGGCAATTGAACATAACTATCGACTAAAATCGGCCGAAGCTCAGACCCTGTCTTCTCAGCAGCAGCTTGATTCTGCACAGGGCTTGCGTCTGCCACAACTCACTATTGGCGGTTCTTATACTCAACTCAGTGAAACGCCCGCGGCCAAAACCCAGATTGCAGGACGCACGGCAACTTTCAACATGAGTGAACCGAGCAGCGGCAACGCCAAAGCACTGGTCACCCTGCCGGTTTTTACCAGCGGCCGAATTAGCCATACTATTGAATCTGCCAAGGCGAATCTTGCCGCCACCAAGCAACAGCAGGCGGTGACTTTGCAAGCCATCAAACAGCGTGTGGCGCAGGCCTATATCAATGTGTTACGAGCAGAAAGCAGTGTGAAAGTGGCGCAAAGTCATGCCGATTCACTCCAATCCCATGCCCAGGATGTCAATAATCTCTATGCTCAAGGCATGGTCGCTCGTAATGACAAATTGGCGGCGAGCGTAGAACTGGCTAATGCCGAGCAGCAGGTGGTGCAGGCTAAAAATACGCTGGATATCATGCGAGCACAATACAATCAACTACTGGTGCGTGACTTGACAACCCAGGTTACCGTGTCCACCGATTTTCCCAAAGCCCCTCTTGGTACCTTGGAAGAACTGTCGCAACAGGCGTTGAAAATGAGACCGGAAATCACTCTGTTAACCCAGCAAATGACCTCATTTGAGCAGCAGGCCAAGAGTGTCAAGGCGACCCTCCTACCCCAAATTGCAATCAACGGCGGCTATAAATATCAGGAAAACCGTTATCAAGCCTTTGAAGGCATGTGGCAGGTCGGCGTCGGTATGGATTGGAAATTATTTGATGGCAGCACCCGTCATCAAGGCAATGCGTTGGCGACACAAGCATTAGCCTTGAAGCAACAACTTAACGATGTCACCACCCAAATCGCTTTGCAGGTCAGGCAGGCTTGGCTGGATGTACAAGAAACCCAAAAACGCTTAGAAGTGACCCAACAGGCTATCGAACAGGCCGAAGAAAATCTGAAAGTCACCACCAACCGCTACCAACAGGGGCTTTCAACCAATACCGACGTATTAAAAGCAGAGGAGCTACGCACAACAACGCACGATAACTACAACACGGCGTATTTTGATCACCAGCAGGCCAAGATCAATCTACGCTGGGCGATTGGGATTCTGTAACCCGGCCTTTTCACGATAAAAAGAACAGTCATGATGAAAAACAGCAACAAAACAAGCATTATCGTAATAGCGGGACTTTTTATCATTGCGCTGTTTTTTGTACTGTGGTGGCTTAGCCAGCGTCAACCACCATTACCAGAAGGACTGGTGCAAGCCAATGGGCGCATAGAAGGTGACCATTACACGGTCGCCAGTAAATGGCCTGGTCGCATCATCGCGTTATTGGCGCGAGAAGGTGATCAGGTCCAGGCTGGCCAGCCATTGATTAAACTGGATGATGCGCAAATTCGAGCAAAACTGCAACAAGCCTAGGCCGCTTTAATTCAGGCTGAAAAACAATTGGCCGAAGCACAACTGGGCAGGGAACAAATCGAAGCTCGGAAAGATGACGTCAACGCCGTTGCCGCCCAGCTCAAACAAACTCACGCTGCGGTGACAGAAATCCAAAGCATGCTTGATGATTTAACCATCAAGGCGCCAGTCAGCGGCATGATTACCACCCGCATTGCCGATGTCGGTGAAGTCGTGACGGCAGGCAGTCCTTTATTTGATATTGTCGATCTGGATAAGCTGTATTTAAAGGTCTATGTGGCAGAAAATAAAATCGGCAAGGTTCGCTTACATCTACCCGCCAAAATTTATACCGATGCCTTCCCCGACCAGCCCTTGCCTGCCACTGTGCGTTATATTGCCTCGCAGGCCGAATTTACCCCTAAAGAAGTGCAAACACCCGATGAGCGCGTCAAGCTGGTGTATGCCGTTAAACTGTATCTGGATGAAAACCCGGCGCATCGTTTTACACCCGGGCTTCCAGCCGATGCCATCATTCGCTGGCGCCAACAGACACCTTGGGCCAGGCCGCAATGGTAGCTGCCCCGTCGGCTGAAATTGTTGTTCGGGCGCAAGGCCTTGGCAAGTGCTATAAACAGCAGATTGCCATTCAGAATTTAGATTTAACCGTCAGGCGTGGCGAAATTTATGGTCTGATTGGCCCGGATGGCAGCGGTAAAAGCAGTGTGATGAAGGCCATTGCCGGCGTGTTGGCATTCGAACAGGGTCAGCTGCAGGTGTTTAATGTGAATCTTGATTCAGAAGCGGCGGCGGAACGGGTAAAAGAACGCTTAGGGTTTATGCCGCAAGGACTAGGATTGAATTTGTACGCAGACTTATCCGTTGAAGAAAATATTGATTTTTTCGCCCAGCTTCGACTTGTAACGCCAGAGCTGCTTACTGAACGTAAACAGAAACTGCTCAAAATGACCCGGCTGGAACAATTCCGCGATCGTGCCATGAAAAACCTGTCGGGCGGAATGAAGCAAAAGTTAGGACTGGTCTGTACGCTGATTCACCAACCGGAACTGGTAATTTTGGATGAGCCAACAACTGGTGTCGATCCAGTTTCGCGGCGGGATTTTTGGGCTATTCTGGCCGAGCTGTTGCAAGAACATGGCATGACAGCTTTGATTTCAACCGCTTATATGGACGAAGCCAGCCGCTTTCATCGCCTATCGATGATGCATGAAGGTCAGGTTCTGGCGTCTGGTGAGCCAGACGACATTCAAAGGCAGATCCCGGGCAGTGTGGTGGAACTGGAAGCTGAAACACTGACTAAGGCACTCGAAGGCATCAAAAGCCGTTTCGAGCAAGTCGATGTGATGGGCAATACCATCAGAGTATTCATCGACCGGCAGTCGCTGGACGATGCTGCGAATTTAGTCACGCAAACTGTGCCAGACATCCCCCTTAAATCCATCCTCGCCATAGAACCCACTTTAGAAGATACCTTCATTGCACAGCTTCGACACAAAAAACAAGTCGACCGAACCGCTCATCACTCCATCCCCGTCAACACCGCCAATCCGCTTAAGCGGCCATCTGGCGTTGCTATCGCGGCGCGGGAGTTATGTCGTGATTTTGGCGCATTTCGGGCAGTCGATAACATTAGCTTCAGCGTACGACAAGGGGAAATATTTGGCTTGTTAGGCGCCAATGGTGCCGGTAAAACTACGGTGATCAAAATGCTGACCGGCATCTTGCCGCCTACGGCAGGTGAAGGCGAAGTGGCCGGTGCTAATATGCGTTTTGCAGGGCAAATGATCAAGGAACGTATTGGTTATATACTCTTCGCAAATGAGAATTTAGCATAAAAAGATGACGTAATGGAGTGAAATATATAAAATAAGGCCATGTCGAATTACACCCTTCCAGAGACTGAATTAGCCGATTTGCGCGAAGCCCATGGTGAGCTTCGAGAAAAACGTGATGCAGACCGAGTTAAAGCCATCATTCTTTTAGGTTCAGGCTGGTCAGCAACAAACGTTGCCGAAGCACTTCTCATTGACCGCAATACAATCCGTACCTACTATCGAAAATATAAGAAAGGTGGTCTTGCTAACTCCTACAAACTCAGCATGTTGGAAGTGCCAGTTTCTTATCGGTTTCAGAAGCGACCGAGTTGGATGAATATCTGCAGAAAAATCTTCACTTAACCGCTAAATCGGTTGCAGCTTACATTAAAGAGCGTTGGCAGGTTCGCTATAGTGAACGCGGTGTGACAGCCTTGCTGCATCGCTTGGGTTATGTCTATAAAAAGCCCAAGCTGATACCCGGCAAAGCTAATGCAAAAGCCCAACTGGAGTTCCTTGAGAAATATCAACAACTAAAGGAAGACAAGCAGCCCGAAGACTTGATATTGTTCATGGATGGTGTTCATCCACAACATAATCCTGTAATGGCTTGTGGTTGGATTAAGCGTGGTGTGGAATTCACGATTCAGAGTAATACCGGGCGTCAACGTCTCAATGTCAACGGTGCAGTCAATATCGATTCTCTGGATACTGTCTGCCGCTTCTATGACACCATCAATGGCGAGGCAACGATTGATCTTTGTAAGGCGATTGAAGAACGTTACCCGAAGGCTGGGACTATTTACATCATTTGCGATAATGCACGCTACTACCGATCAAAGGCTGTCAGACAATTTCTTGAAATGTCGCGAATTGAATTAGTGTTTTTACCGCCGTATGCGCCGAATCTTAATTTGATTGAACGGTACTGGCGATATTTCAAGAAAGAAATCTTATATGACCAGTATTATGAAACATTCAAAGAATTCAAAATAGCCTGCGAGACATTCTTTTCTGAGCCAGAAAAGCATGTCGACAATTTGCGCTCACTTTTAACTGAGAATTTTCAAATTATCGGTGCATGATGGTTTGCTCTATTTTCATGTGCGGAGAGTATATGTCGCAAGCCTTTTCCCTGTATCAGGATTTGACGGTACTGGAAAACCTGCAACTTTACGCCAATATCTATGGTGTACCACGAAAAGCGATCAAGCAGCGTATCAACGAATTGCTTGATTTGGCTGAACTTAAAACGGTTAGCCATACCTTAGTCAACACATTACCGATGGGTATGCGGCAGCGACTAGCATTAAGCTGTGCTTTGGTGCACCATCCCCGAGTATTGTTTCTGGATGAACCGACATCAGGCGTCGACCCCGTTGGCAGGCGGCAGTTTTGGGAGATTCTCGTGCATCTAGCCAAGATTGACCGGGTTGCCATTCTGGTGACGACCCATTACATGAGCGAAGCCGAACATTGCGACCATCTGGCATTGATGTACGCCGGTAAAATCATAGCCGATGACTCGCCACAGAATATGAAGCTGGCATTGGAAAAAGAAGCGGGAAAGTTGTTGGACATTCGCGTTGATCAGCCCCTGGCTGCCCTGCAAGCGCTACAGCAGGCTGGGTTTAAGGATGCCGCCTTGTTTGGTAATCATATTCATATGCTAACGCACGATACCGAGCAGACCCTACAGCAGCTGCGGCAATTATTATCACGACAGGGCATGGCATTGAGCCATTGCAAGGTGTTGCCGCTGACCTTAGAAGATGTGTTTGTGTATCGAATTTTAGCACTGGAAAGACAGGCGCAGAAAGGATGAACAGAAAACGAATCTGGGCCGTAGCCTATAAGGAATGGCGAGAAATATTACGGGATCGCTTGTTTTTCAGCATGGCATTTTTATTGCCCGTATTGATGCTGATGGTCCTAGGCTGGGGAATCTCGCTCGATGTGGAAAATATTCCGTTTGCGGTATTGGACCAAGATAAAAGCCACTTGAGCCGGGATTTTCTGCATCGCTTCATTGATTCGCGCTATTTTTCCTACCGTGGCGATGTACAGAAAGCCGAACAATTGGATACATTGTTGGCACATAGTGATATTCGCTTCGCCTTGATTATTCCTGATAAATTCCAAGAAAAATTGCTGGCCGGCCAATCGACAGCAGTGCAAAGTATTATTGATGGTGTTTTCCCCTATCGGGCGCAGGTTGCAAAAGGCTATGTATCGGCCATCATTAACAATTTTAACGCGCATTCACTGGCCGATTTTATCGCTCGAACAAGAGGTATATCTCAAGAACAGGCGCTGGCTTTGATAAACCCGGTGCACTTGCATCCGCGATATTTATTTAATCAGGCTTTGCGTAGTAGCTGGTCGATGGCATCGGGCCTGATGATGCTGGTGTTAATGATTACCCCACCAATGCTGACGGTTTTAGGTGTGGTCAGAGAAAAAGAAAATGGCTCAATCTATAATATTTATGCCTCCACCATCAGTAGGGGCGAATTTATCCTGGGCAAGCTACTGCCTTATTTCTTGATTTCATGCATCAATATTTTGATTCTGTGGAGCATTGTCATTTTTCTGTTTAATGCGCCGTTTAAAGGCAATCCACTGTTTTATTTTGCCGTATCGGTTTTGTATGTAATTTGTACGACGGGCATTGGTTTGTTGATTTCATTTTTGGTAAACACACAGGTAGCGGCGGTTATGTTGACCATGGTCATTACCTTTGTGCCCGCCATGCTTTATTCAGGGCTCATGATGCCACTATCATCGCTCAGTGACAGTACCCAACTTCTAGCCCATGCCTTCCCTGCCATGTATTATTTACGGCTGACCTGGGGCAGTTTTTTAAAAGGCCTGGGCTGGGATGCATTATGGGGAAATGTGGTCGCCTTAATGCTCTATGCCGGACTGCTGTGGATCATCGCCTATCTTAATTTTCATAAAAGACCACGGCAATGAGCATGCAACGAACGGCGCTATGGTGGCGCAGAATGGCTGTTATGATCATCAAAGAATTAAAGCAACTCTATCGAGATCCGGTATTGTTGGTCATAATTGCCTATTTTTTTACCGCAGACGTTTATTTAGCAGGTAGTGGCGCCAAAATAACACTCTATAATGCAACCTTTGTCGTTATCGATCATGACCACAGTGCGGCATCTCGAGAATTGATATATGCGTTTCGGCCGCCTTATTTTGACTTCCAGGGCGAACTGGCTGATGCCAGGAGTGCTGAAAAACTGCTGAACAATGGCGAGATTCTGGCAATACTGGATATTCCCAACCATTTTCAACATGATTTATTGCAGGGCAAGCCGGTCGCATTACAATTACGACTTGATGCCAGCAATATGTCACTGGCTACGTTGATGAGCGACTATAGCGCTGAACTGGTCGGACGATATGGACAAAATTACAGTTTACAGCAACTGGGTCTGAGCACCGAACACATACAAACTGTCCCGATAATCGACGATCGCCACCGGGTTCTTTATAACCCCAATCAAACCGACAGCTGGTTCATGTCTATTTCAGAATTGTTGACCGTCATCACCATGTTGTCGATGATGTTGCCGGCCGCCGCTGCAGTGCGCGAAAAAGAGCGCGGTACGATAGAACAGCTGATGGTTTCGCCATTAACACCGATACAGATATTATTGCCCAAGGTATTGGCGATGGGGTTGGTCATTTTATTCGCGGTTGCCGTGAGTTTATATGGCATCATGCAACCGGCATTTCATGTTCCTATTCAAGGCAGTACAGGCCTGTTTTTTGCCGTAACCGCCCTGTATGTCTTCGCCACATCCGGTATCGGCCTTTTTATTGCCTCAATCAGTCGTAATCTCGGTCAGGTATCCATGCTGGTTCTGTTGATCATCATGCCCATCATATTATTGTCCGGCGCCTGGACGCCGCCGGAAGCTATGCCGACCGGGCTTCGATACGCCATGTATATTTCACCGTTATCCTACTTTATTGAAATGGGCTACGGCATTTTACTTAAAGGCGCAGACCTTGAAATATTGTGGGATTCACTATTAGGCTTGACAGTGTTAGGCAGCATCATCTTCAGTCTTGGTATTTGGCGATTTCAAATTCAGTAAGGATGACGTCCAGAGAGACAATCACAGCTTGGTCTGGGAACCGGTGTAACTCTAATCAAACCCCAATCGCACGGCTTTAACATCCTAAGGCCACTCCCTTAATGTAAACGATGCAGGACATCACGCTTGCGGAAAAATCATAACTCAAAGACCCGCCCCCGTTATTCCACTTTCTCAGCAATTTTTCGGTCTAGCAATGCGGATAAATAAATATTCCACCCAGATTGCGAAGATTTAGCTATACTTTTCGAAGGATTTAAATTTTTTTGCATAAGATTATCTTATTGCGCTAGACAGAACGCTGTCTAGCACTTTATTATCTGATTCAATATAGTTAACTATTATGCTTTAAAATAATCTGGGAGGAAAAACAATGAATATACGTGTAGGTAGCCCAAGTGAGCTATCAGTAAATAGCGAAAAAGTCACAGCTTTTTTTAAAAATGAGTGGACTAGGCCAATTAGTCTTGGCGACAATAAATTTTATAACTGGCAGTTTATAAAAACACCATACCAAAACCATGAAGATAGTTGTTGTATTGTAATTGATGACAACAGCGAAATATTAGGCGTGATGGGCGTCAATGATAGGTCTTTTAGGCTTTGTTGCATAAATCATAAGGATCCCCATATTATAGGGCATGGACAAGAAAAAGAAACAACGCTACAAACTAAAGAATTGGTCGAATTACAATCAAGCCTTGATCAATCGAGGTTCATTAACGCTATGGTTCGAAGAATCCATGATCAAGCAATGGCATCAGCCTGAAAAGACAGGCTATAGAGGAAGCCCGATGACGTATTCTGATACTGCTATTCAATGCGCATTGACCCTGAGAGAACTCTTTAAGCTGCCGTTGAGAGCGACACAGGGATGTTTGTTGTCGTTAGTCCAGTTATTAAAGCTGTCTATCCAGATTCCTCATTACAGTACATTAAGTCGCCGCCAGCAAACTCTGGAGGTTCGGCTGCCTCGTTCAAGCAGTCGAACGCCAAGACACTTAGTCGTCGATTCGACCGGCTTAAAAGTCTACGGTGAAGGCGAGTGGAAAGTTCGCAAACATGGTGCCAGCAAGCGCAGAACCTGGCGTAAACTCCATATCATGGTTGATGCACAAACGCAGGAAGTCGTGGCAGTTGAGATGACGGCTAATTTTGTTGGTGATTCCGAAGTCTTGCCGGATTTATTAGAGCAGCTGGATGAACACGACCAAGTTGCCAGTGTGGCGGCGGATGGCGCTTATGATACGATCCAGTGTCATCAGGCGATTCGTAACAAAGGCGCCGATGCATTGATACCGCCGCGGGAAGGGGCGGTGGAATGGCCGAGTGATGAAGATGGGAGAACTCATCCAAGAACAGCGATTGTTCAACGTTGCGCTGAAATCGGGAGAAAGGCATGGAAACAAGAAAGTGGTTATCATCAACGCAGCCTGGCTGAAACGGCTATGTTTCGCATCAAAACGCTCTTTAGTGGCCAATTAAAAAACCGGACCTTTGCGGCTCAGATGGTTGAGGCGTATCTCCGCGTCGGCGCAATGAATAAAATGACAGGCCTGGGTATGCCTGAAAGTTATTCTGTTTCATGAATAAAGACTGGAATTTAAGAAAAGAGTACGCTGTGGATTATTTATGCAACAAAGCCGTATTAAAGTATATCGCTATACCACCGAATCATTCGGTACTGCCGCCAAACATTAATAATGCGTCTCCGTTCTTGCTCTTATAACAAGAACGGAGTAGTTTATATCAGCTGACCAAAAATTGGCGCATCATACCTAAATCTTCATGCTCCAGATTATGACAATGATATAAAAACAAGCCTTTATAATCCTGGAATGGTTTGATGATTTCAATTTCTTCACCCGGCATCACTAGAACGGTATCTTTCCAGCCTGTATCAATAAATCCATCTTTAACGGTGTCATATTCAGCCTTGCGCATACCTTCCATTTTGCGCGAAATAACTTGATACTGTTGTCCATGCAAATGAATAGGATGGGCCATAGATAACATCATACCGCCCCCCATCATCCCCATTCCTCCCATGCCACCGCGCATAGCCATTTTTCCGCCTTCGGCCTCATGTTCATCTTTTTTCATACCATGATCATGGAATATCTTTATTTTCTTAATGGAGCCCACAGGCACTTTTTCAAAATTCATAATCCTATCCAAAGAAAACGATTTGCCATTTAATTGTGGCGCCATTGGCTTCATTGAGATGCCAATCGGAATTGGATGATGTGCATTATCCACGTCATTTTCCGTAAAACGTTGAAAATTAACCAATTTTTTAGGTAAACGGGGAGAATCACTCACGTTTTCTGTCACGTTAAAACGTGTTATCACGAATTTTTCACCTTGGGCTAAACGACTCCCCATCATTCCCATACCACCACGCATCATGCCGCCACCTTTACGCATTCTTTCATACATCGGCGGCATGGCACCACGAAACGGCAAGCTGTACAAAACTAATTCAGACCCTACCGGACGACCACTAAAATCCAGCCATAAATCGACCCGTTCACCGGGTGCCAACATGATATAAGGCCGGGTTTCTGGTTTTTCCAATAAGCCAGCATCAGTACCTATCGCCGTCAAAGGTGTACCATCATCCCAACCCAACTTGTAAATTCTTGAATTTGAGCCATTTAAAGCGCGGAAACGATACGCGCGTGATTTAACATTAAACGTCACATTAGGCTGCCCATTGACCAAAATAGTATCACCTAAAAAACCTAACATCTTGCCGTGCATCCCATGCACATAACGCAGCTGGTTACGGCTAGAGAAGCTTCTGTCCTGAATCACTAACGGCATATTAAATTCGCCATCGGGCAATTCCAGTTTCTTTTCCTCATCGTCAGTCACTGTAATCATACCCGCGAGTCCCTGATACACCTGTTCAGCCGTCAATTCATGGGTATGCGAATGATAAAAACTGGTTCCGGCCCGATTCATCACTTCAAATTCATAAACAAAGCGTTCTCCCGGTGCAATCGAATACATGGGATGACCATCACTTTTTTGTGGAACATGTAATCCATGCCAATGAATGATGGAGGGTTCATTTAAACGGTTATGAAAATAAATTCTGACTTTCTGACCTTTTTCATAATTTAAAATCGGACCAAGATAATTACCTCTTAAAGGTATCAACGTATTTTCAGGACCTTTTAACAGGCGAGCGTAATATTTTTGTACATTGGTGGTCGGACCGTTTTTTAAAACCTGGATATGTGCATTGCGGGTTGTAAACTCAATTTCCACATCTGGATTAAATCCCGGAGTTGGCGCCGATTTAATGCGCCCGGTATTTGACCAGGCTAAACCGGGTATAGCTGCTGCAGCTGCGGTAAATGCTGAAAGCTGCATAAAATGGCGTCTGTTATATAGATTTCGTGTTGACATAGCCTTCCTCCGTCAGAGATACCTTAAGTACTTTAAGGTAATATAAGTATTTTATTATTCTCTGAAAATACGCTTTTTTACTCTATCTTTCAACCCAGCTTTACACTCAGTATTTATACTCAACACCCCACATTCTGATTAGCAAAATCATCCGCTACTTTCTTTTCTAGACAAATAAAACTATAAGAAAAATCAACCGCCGGATCATCGTGTATGGTTGTTTTTTCGAGTTCAACCCATGCCTGTTTATCGATTTCAGGAAAATAAGTATCTCCCGAAAAGGCCTGATGTATTTGGGTTAAATAAAGTCGATGTGCCCGCTCTAAAGTTTGTTCATACAAAGTTGCTCCTCCGATAATAAAAACTTCATCATGTTGGGAGCAGTGGTTTAACGCTATATCAAGCTGTGGAAACAACAAACAATTTTCTGCCTGGTACTGTGGATTACGACTGACAATAATATTGGTTCTGCCCGGCAAGGGCCTGCCAATCGCCTCAAATGTTTTACGCCCCATAATAATCGGCGAACCCATGGTGATTTTTTTGAAATTTTTCAAATCAGCCGATAAATGCCAAGGCATTTGATTGTTCAAACCAATCACTCTATTTTCCGCCATGGCGACAATCAATGATATTTTCATAAAATTTGTTTAATATGCTGTCATTCAATAACCTGTAAACGCCCATCATACTATGAAAAATATTTTGCTTGTAATGACGGGTGGCACCATTGGCTCAAGTATTAAAAAAAATACTGTCGATACCTCGGATGCCGCTACGTATAGCTTATTACAGCGATTTAATACAGATTACGCAAAAGCTGATCAAATTCACTTCAAAACGGTACAATTAACATCCCTCTTGAGTGAAAATTTACAGCCTGAATTCTGGCAAAGTCTAGTTCAGTGTATAGAATCTAAAACGATAGAAAACTATGATGGCATCATCATCACCCACGGCACAGACACCCTCGCCTATACTGCAGCTGCGCTAGGTTTGTATTTTAATGCGCTCAGCATTCCCTTGTTATTAGTGTCGAGTCACTTACCATTACAACACCCTGATGCCAATGGCTTTGATAATTTCATCTGTGCCGTCGATTATATTGTGCAAAATCATCCAGCGGGTGTTTTTGTACCGTATCAAAACCCGAATCAAGGCATGACACTCCACCGAGGCGTACACTTATTATCCTCTCTACCCTTAAGCAGTGATTTTATCAGTGCTCGGTTTTCCAGTTATATGCGTTATGAGGCCGGCCAATTCATTCACGTCGATACAATACCTTATCAACAACAGGCTCTCCATCTCAAGCCCATTTTCAGTCCACGCATTTTATTGATTCGCCCTTACCCTGGACTGGATTACCGTCAGCTAAAGTTGACCGGTATCGATTGTGTTTTGCATGATCTTTACCATTCCGGTACTGCCTGTGCGCTTGATGAAAAAAATCCGCAGTCTGCCTTGTATTTATTAAATCAATGTCAAAAGCAAGGATTAGCGGTTTATTTTGCACCCATTGAAAAACGCACTTCGGTCTATATCACAACGCAGAAACTATTAGGGGCTGTTGCCATTTCACATAGGTAACCATAAAAAGGCGCAAGCCAGAGCGATAGAGCCTTCAAAATTTCGTTTGAGTTTGTCATATCGCGTGGCGATCGCTCTGAAATGCTTAAGTCTTGCAAACACATTTTCAACGAGATGGCGATATTTGTAGAGACACCAATCCATTTCATCATTTCCCGAGTTGAATTCTTTTTCTTGGGATAACAGGAACAGCCCTTTGTCTTTAATTTGAAGACGTAATGCTTCACTGTCATAGCCTCTGTCAGCAACTATATAGTCACCTTTTGGGAGCTCTGCAACTAATTTCGGTGCTTCTTTACAGTCATGAACTTCGCCGCCTGTCACTGAGAAATGAATAGGAAGACCACAGGCATCAACGGCCATATGAATTTTACTGGTGTTCCCGGCGACAGATTTCCCTATCGCTGTTTCTTGTTCACAGGCCGCACCACTACTATGCTGATGTGCTTTCACAATACTCCCATCAATAAATTCCCATTCCAGGTCTGGATCAACAACCAAGGCGTTAAAAATACCCATCAGTTTTTCTTTACGAGACCAGTCATTGAATCGTTTATATACCGCATTCCAATTACCAAAAGCCGTGGGTAAATCTCCAGGGACAACCTACTCGCAAGCGATAAAAATACCTTCGACTGTTTTTCGAAGACAAGGTTTGTCATAAATTCCCATTTTCAACATAATTATCTTCAGTTTCTCCCAAAGTTCATCCGTAAGCAGTTGTCGCGGCATAGTTTGCTTGTTTTTGAGTCAAAATAAACAATCTATGTGGCGGAGTTATTGAATTTCAAGGGGGATTTTCAAAACGGCAACAGCCCCTAGAAAACGGTGCTGAATTTATCTGGAATATGACATTAGAGGCCGCCTATGCCAAGTTGTCATTGGCCTTTGGTAATTTTGATTCTGATAAGGCCCGCCGCCAATTTCTGGACAGTAATATCGCGGGTGAAAAGATAATTTTTTAATTGTTATGTTTTTCCTGTTGCCGCAAGACATGCCAGATTGTTTTTACATTGGATTGAATGGTATCTAGCATCAGGGTAAGTGCGATTTCTTCGACAGCCGCCAATGCACACAGAAAACTAGCCAAATGAAATGGCAGCGACAGATCAAACCACATCAGTAAAAAATAACTTCCTCCCATAGTTGCAACAGCTAGTTTAACCAGCCAGGTGTGGTAACGGGTAAAATCTTTAAATTTCATCCACCCCACCAGGATGGGTAACAGATAACTTAATACAATCAATATTACATAGGCTTTTTCAGTCTTGAGTAATTCAGGTCGCAACCAAGTGGTGGCCAAGGTTACCGAACTGTACACAAGAATATCGGCCCAGCTATCTAATAACGCACCAAGATCACTTTCCTGATGTAATAAACGAGCTGCCAGGCCATCTAATACATCGCTGATAAAGGTCGTCAACAACAGTACTAAAAACAGCATTTCCTCGCCATTCCAGGCCAACCCTAACAAGAACGGAACACATAAAAAGCGATACAGCGTCAGTAAATTAGGTAAGGTAAAGAGTTGTTGGAGATCTATTTTCAACATAATTCCAATGTTGCGACAAGCGGGGCGTGATCTGACAAATGATTCCAGGGGCTGTCGTGTAAGCGTTCACAGTGTAACGCGTTAAAACCACGAAAATAAATCCGATCCATCGTTAAAAAAGGCATCCAGGACGGAAATGTGCGGGCATAGCGCTGATGGAGAGTCTGATAGGCCTCTTTTAAATTCAAATGTGAATAAAAATATTTTCCGGCCTGTCTTGTCCAGTCATTAAAATCACCCGCCACTATCAAAGGTGCCGTTGCAGGGACCGTTTGTTCAATACGTTGACACAATTGTTTAAACTGGCGTCGACGCTCCCCCCCCATTAAACCTAAATGAATACAGATAATATGTAATTCCGTATCCTGAGCGGTCAATTCAATAACACCATGTAATAGACTTCGGCTGGCCCAGACAAATGGAGAAACATTGATATTTTCCCAACACGTCAGCGGCAGTTTACTGAGAATGGCATTGCCGTGGTGGCCTTTTGCATAGACTGCATTTTTACCATAGACGGCATGTGGCCAAGTGTTTTCTGCCAGAAATTCAGTTTGTGACATTTGTGGCCAGTTTGGATATTGATGGGGATGTTCTGAATGTTCGCCCTGCATTTCCTGAAGAAACAAAATATCGGCTTCGGTGTGCCGTAGTGCATCCCGTATTTGATGCAACACAAAAGCACGATTACCGACATTAAATCCTTTATGAATATTGTAGGTAAGAATTTTTAATGGCTGCATACGTTCGCTTTACCCAGTCAGTAAGGTCTTTTTCGAATATGTAACGCATACAGTATAGGTGATAAAGTAGCTTCCAATATAAAGAAAAGCAAAACCACTAAAACGCAATCAAATAGGCTCAATCCTATGGCATGTTGTAACATCAGAATAGGGAACAAAGATTCAGGGATCGTATCAAGCCCTCGAAAGCAGCTGCTCTCAACATATCCTAGCCGCCTCTTAATAAAGCTTGAAAACAAATCACCGAGCATTGTAAAAACTGAAAATAAAACACCTTGTGTAACCGACAACCCTAACCATGGTGCTGCCAATGTCCCCACTAAAATAGCAGATAACAGCCCTCGCCAAGTTTTACTGTTTCCAAATACAGGCCGTTGATCCAATAACCTAAAACCAAAATCAACCGACCAAGCGGCATGATTTTTAAACAGCTTGCGACTGATGACCGGTGCACCGTTTACCAGGATTAGTAACACAACAGCCTTAGCGATACAGATTGCGCAAACGACTGTCGTATTCACGATTTAAACTGAAATCGGTGCCTTTATCGGCGGATGACATTGATAATCGACGATTTGAAAATCATCGAACCGATAGCTGAACACATCCGGCGCAGGATTTAACCGCAATTGTGGTAAACGATAAGGCTTTCTGCTCAATTGCTGGCGAGCCTGTTCCAAATGATTCAGATACAAATGCACATCGCCACCGGTCCAGACTAAATCTCCCACCGCTAAATTCGCCTGCTGAGCCAACATATGCGTTAAAAAAGCATAACTGGCTATATTGAATGGCAAACCCAAAAACGTGTCACAGCTGCGCTGGTAGAGCTGGCAGGACAGCCTGCCACCGGCAACATAGAACTGAAACAGCGCATGACAGGCTGCCAGTGCCATTTTTCCGTTTTTGACATTCTGTTGCGGACTCATCGACTCATCAGGTAAATCGGCCACATTCCAGGCCGAAACAATCATGCGCCGGCTATCTGGATTATGTTTCAATTGATCGAGAACCTGTGCAATTTGATCGACCACAGCGCCATCTGCCGATGACCAAGAACGCCATTGATGTCCGTACACAGGGCCAAGGTCGCCCTGCTCATCGGCCCATTCGTCCCAGATAGTGACTCCCTGTTCATTCAAATAGGCGATATTGGTATCGCCTTTAAGAAACCACAGTAATTCATGAATAATGGATTTAAGATGCAACTTCTTGGTTGTGACCAACGGAAACCCCTGCTGCAAATCAAAGCGCATCTGGTGACCGAATATAGACAAGGTACCACTGCCGGTACGATCCCCCTTTTCAACGCCTTCACGCAATATTTTATCGATTAAATCCAGATATTGACGCATCCTTTTACCTACACATCAAGGTTACTGACATCGAGCGCATGTTTGACAATAAAGTCGCGCCGTGGCTCGACTACATCCCCCATCAAGGTGGTAAAGATTTCATCAGCCCCTACCGCATCTTCAATCGTCACTTGCAATAATCGGCGACTGTTAGCATCCAGAGTGGTTTCCCACAGCTGATCGGGATTCATTTCACCCAAACCTTTGTACCGCTGAATATGCTGGCCTTTTTTGACTTCTCGCATCATCCAGTCATAAGCCTGTTGAAAGTCTTGCACCGGCTGCGTTTTTTCGCCCATCTGTATGAAGGCATCATCATTGAACATATCCACCGTATCGGCGGCATAGCGTTCGATTTTTTGATAATCGGTTCCGCTGAAAAATGCCTGAGTGATAACGAATGTTTTGGTGTTGCCGTGTAAACGTTTATGCACGGTGACTTGAAACTCGCCCGCTTCCTTGATATCCAGGTCTAGAGTAAACACGGCTTTTTCATTATTATTGTTCAAGCGTTGCTGTAGTTGTTCAAACCAATCCCGCAAAGCCTGTTCACCCTGTTCAATCGCCGAATGCAAAGGTGGCATGAAGGTCAATTGCTGCATCAACATTTCATCGTAACGACGCGACAGGCGTTTGATAACCGCCAGCACCTCGATATATTCCAAGGCTAGTTTTTCCAAACCCTGTCCTTGAATCGGCGGTGCCGATGGATCGGTAAATAACAAGGCTTTATCTAACGCCAACTGAACCAGGTATTCGTTGAGTTGAGCATCATCTTTAACATAGTGCTCCTGCTTGCCTTTTTTAATCTTGTACAGTGGCGGTTGAGCGATATAGATATAGCCATTTTCAATTAAATCCGGAAATTGACGATAGAAGAATGTCAGCAGCAGCGTACGGATATGAGAACCATCGACATCCGCATCGGTCATGATGATGATGCGATGATAGCGTAGTTTTTCCAGATTGTATTCTTCCTTACCGATGCCACACCCTAATGCGGTAATCAACGTACCGACCTCATCGGATGAAATCATTCTGTCAAAACGGGCCTTTTCCACATTCAGGATTTTCCCTTTCAACGGCAAAATAGCCTGGGTTCGTCTGTCCCGGCCTTGTTTGGCAGAGCCGCCGGCCGAGTCCCCTTCCACAATAAATAATTCGGATAAAGCGGGGTCTTTTTCCTGGCAGTCGGCCAGCTTACCCGGCAGACCTGCAATATCTAAGGTCGTTTTGCGCCGCGTCATTTCCCGCGCCTTCCGTGCGGCATCGCGTGCACGGGCAGCGTCAACGATCTTATTGACGATGGTCTTGGCTGTCTGTGGTTTCTCCAGCAAAAACTCATTGAGTTTTTCACTCATAGCCGATTCAACCAACGGTTTGACTTCAGACGACACCAGCTTGTCCTTAGTCTGTGACGAAAACTTAGGGTCAGGTACTTTAACCGACAATACCGCCGTCAACCCTTCCCGCATATCGTCACCCGTGGTCGATACCTTTTCTTTTTTGGCCAAGCCATTAGCTTCAATGTATTGATTGATAGTGCGAGTCAAAGCGCTGCGAAACCCAGCCAAATGTGAACCGCCATCGCGTTGTGGGATATTGTTGGTATAACAAAAAATATTTTCCTGATAGGAGTCATTCCACTGCATGGCAACTTCAACCCCAATCCCCCCTTTCTCGGTGGTAAAATAAAACACATCGTCAAACAAAGGGGTTTTATTTTTATTCAAATGCTCAACAAAGGCCTTGATACCCCCCTCAAACTCGAATACATCCTCTTTACCATTGCGCTCATCTTTCAACGCGATACGCACCCCTGAATTCAAAAAAGACAATTCGCGTAAACGCTTAGCCAAAACCTCGTAATGAAATTCAACATCGGAAAAGGTTTCCCGGCTGGGTTTAAAGGTAATTGAGGTGCCCGTACCTTCAGCATCACCAATAACTTTTATAGGTTCCTCAGGCTCGCCCATTTTGTATTTCTGATAATACAGCTTGCCATTTTTCTTAATCTTCAAGATCATTTCTTCAGACAAAGCATTTACCACAGAAACACCTACACCATGCAGACCACCCGAAACCTTGTATGCATTGTCATCAAACTTACCGCCAGCATGTAATACCGTCATGATAACTTCCGCAGCAGAACGCCCTTCTTCAGGGTGAATATCGACTGGAATTCCACGGCCATCGTCAGAAACTGTAACCGATCCATTTTCATGAATAATCACATCAACCCCACTGCAATACCCAGCTAACGCTTCATCAATGGAATTATCAACAACTTCAAATACCATATGGTGCAAACCGGTACCGTCATCGGTATCACCAATATACATTCCCGGTCGTTTTCTAACAGCATCCAGCCCTTTCAGCACCGTAATATTGGAGCTATCGTATTCTTTGTCGTTTGTACTCATAAGGTTTTCCGTCTTGAGGTGTTTGTTGTGAGATCAGCCAATGTTTCACGTGAAACATCTTTCGCTAATGTGACCATGTTCCACGTGGAACATCTTTATTTCATCCGATAAGTGCCAGTCATTCAGATGCAAAAAATCGCTTGCTGTTATGAATGCCTGATTATTTAATAAACTCAAGTATTTTACCAATTTTAAGCGGTTTTCTGAATCCAATTCAGCGCTTAAATCATCGATTAAAAGGCAGGCTTGCTGCTGATTGGTTTTATCCAATAATTGTACTTGCGCCAATAATAAAGACAGCACAATCAATTTGAGTTGTCCGCGCGAAACAAAATCTCTGACATTATGCTGGTTAAGCTGGACAACAAAATCGGTTCGGTGCGGGCCGCTATGCGTAAAACCATAGCGAATATCTTTTTCCCGATCTTGGCTGATCGCAAAAGCCAAATCACGCTCATCAGGCCAGCCTTGCATAAGGCAAAAGTTTATCTGGTTTTCGGGTAAAAAAAACTGGACGACCTGCTGAAATACCGGCTCTAACAGCTCCATGTAATGTTTTCGAAACCGAATCAGCATTTCACCATAATAAACGAATTCGCGGTCCCAAATATCTAATTGTTGGAACTGATGTGACTTTAATGCGCTGTTGCGCTGTTTCAGAACTTTTTTAAACCGGCGCCAGCAGTCCAGGTATTGACGTTCATGATTAAACACACCCCAATCAATAAATTCTCGCCTGAACTGAGGGCCTCCATCTAACAACTGATAACTTTTTGGATGCACAATCTGAATCGGTAGTCGATAGGCCAGATCCGCTTTAGAGCAATCTTCCTGATTGATGCGGCATTGTATCTTGTTTTGTTTCAGCTGAATGCCCAAGCGCGTCTGTTGATAATTTTCCTGAATCTGTGCCGATACCACTAGATCGTGTTGATCGAATGCAATCATTTGTTGTGTTTTAGCCGTTCTGAATGAACGACCGCGACCTAACAGGAAAACCGCTTCCAGTAATGCACTTTTGCCACTGGCATTTTTTCCGACAATAAAATTGAGCCCGGCACACGGCTCAACTGAAGCATGCTGGATATTTCTAAGACGTAAAATATCCAGTTTCCGCACACTCATATATTTTTTACAATTGCATCGACATCACAATAAATTTATAAGCGGGATTTTCAATTTCTTCGATAAAGCAACAGCTGTTATTCGAGGCAATGATCAACGAGCATTTTTCAGAATCCAGATTAGAAACCGCTTCCAGCAAATATTGCGAATTAAACGATACCGACAAGGCAGGCCCAGGGTATTGCATCAGCAATTCCTCTTCTGCTTCGTCGTGCTCTGGATTGTGTGCTGTGATTTTCATCTGATTTTCACTGATATCCAGAGTGATACCTTTAAATTTTTCATTCGCCAACACAGCAACTCGGGTCAAGGCATCTTTTAATAATTGCGTTTGTATGATAACCGGCGAATTAAAAGCTTGATTGAAGACACGACTAAAATCTGGATACTTGGAATCGACCAGTTTGGCGAAAAACACCATGTTCTGATAGACGACTTTAATATTATTAGCGGAAAAATAAACATCCAGCGGTGAATCCGGATCGCTGAGCAAGCGACTCAATTCAAGTACGCCTTTCCTCGGGATAATAATCCGCTCTTCATAACCTGTTGCCGTTTCCAAAGTATCTTCAAAAAAAGACAAGCGGTGACCATCAGAACCCACCAGTTTGATTTTTGAATTACTGATATTGAGCAGTAAGCCATTCAAATAATAACGCACATCCTGACTGGCCATACAAAAAGCTGTTTTCGCCAGTGCCTTTTTAAATTTTCCAGTGCTAATGGAAAACTGATGTGGATAATCGCTTTCCACAAACTCCGGGTAATTATCCGCTGGTATTGTGGATAAACTAAAACGACTGCGACCGGAAACTAAACGTAATTTATCCTCTTTTAATTCAAATTTAATCTCGGCTTCAGATGGCAGTAAACGGCAAATATCCAAAAATTTTCGGGAAGGTACCGTAATATCACCCACCGATTCAGGCTGTATCGCTAATTTAGCCATCATTTGTATTTCCAGATCGCTGCCGGTCAACGTCAACTGTTGATCATTAACTTGCATTAACACATTGGATAAAACCGGCATGGTTTGACGTTTTTCGATAACCCCGACGATTTGTTGAAGCGCTGGAAGCAATAGCTCTCTATTTATAATGAATTTCATACTTTTATTTTATTATTACTATTAACAAGGTATAAATCTGTGCAAAACCGTTAAAAATTCTTTAAAAACAATTGGCTGCCGAACGGGTGAAATGTGGCTAAAGCTGACAGTCAGCTGTCGATAAAACTGTGGATAACTCGAAGGGGTATTTTATACCGAGCTTATCCACAATCTATACCGCCTTAATGTGACAACATTCTCAACAGGTTCTGGTAATCTTCAGCCACTTTAACATCGCTCTCGCGCAGTTTATTGATACGCTTGCACGCATTCATCACCGTGGTATGGTCGCGTCCGCCAAATGCATCACCAATTTCAGGGAAACTGTGCGAAGTCAGTTCCCGAGCCAGTGTCATTGCGATTTGACGCGGGCGGGTAATCGATTGTTTTCTGGATTTCGACGATAAGTTGATGACGCGAATCTTGAAATAATCGGCCACAGTTTTTTGAATGTTATCAATCGTAACCAATTTATCCTGCAAAGAAATTAAATCGTGCAACGCTTCCTTGCTGAATTCGATGGTAATCTCGTCACCGGTGAAACGATGATTAGCGATGACGCGTCTTAATGCACCTTCAAGATCACGGACATTGGATGGAATACGTTTAGCGATAAAGAAAGCCACATCCTGTGGTAAATCAATCCCCTGCTGCTGCGCTTTTTTAATCAAAATGGCCGTACGTGTTTCCAGATCAGGTGGCTCAATAGCAACCGGGAGTCCCCAGCCGAAACGCGATTTCAAGCGATCTTCCAACCCTTCAATTTCTTTTGGATAACTATCACAAGTCAGAACGACCTGATGTTTTTTATCCAATAGATTATTGAAGGTATGAAAAAACTCTTCTTGGGAACGTTCTTTCCCAGCCAGAAATTGAATATCATCCATCAATAAAATATCGACATTGCGATAGTAATCCTTAAATGTATTGATGGTGTTTTGCTGCAAGGCTTTCACCATATCCTGAACAAATCGTTCAGAATGTAGATACACCACATTGGCTGATGGATTTTTTTCCAGAACGGCATTCCCGATGGCATGCATCAAATGCGTTTTCCCCAGACCTGAACTGCCATAAATAAACAACGGATTATAGGCTTTGCCGATATTTTCGGAAACCTGCATGGACGCGGCTTTGGCCAACTGATTTGATTTACCTTCAACAAAACTTTCAAATGTAAATGCGCGGTTTATGTTGCTAGGTGCTTTTTTAACAGTAGATGGTGCTGAGCCAGTCGTTTTATTGGACGACAGTTTAGGTTGAATTTGAACGGTTGGTTTTTTGCTGCCGATTTCAAACTCGATGATTAAAGAGCCATTAGAAAATTCATATACCGCATCTTCCAGCTTCGGTAAAAAATGTTGTTTGACATGCTCAATAATAAAACGATTCGGTGCGAGCAATTTTAACGTATCGCCTTCTTCTACCGCTTGTAACGGTCTTAGCCAGGTACTGAAATCAGCACCTGGAATTTCATTTTCCAGTTTTTTTAAACAATTAGACCAGATAGAACTCATTTTTAGCCATTAAGAAGAAATAAAAGGCCGATAAAAATCGGCCAAATTAGGGAAACAAATTAATCAGAATTTACCCAGCACCTTGTAATCCAACATCTCATCCTGATTGCACCTTTTCATCCTTGCCATCAATAGCGATAGTGCTGGATAAATGACGAGGATGAAAAAGTTCAATAATTTCCTTAAGAAAGCCTTGTCCTTCAGGACGAGATGCTGGGTTTACAGGAAAGGGTGATGTAATCGTTTACGATGCCACCATCACGAGTGCCTAATCATAACAAATAAATCTTTTAACTTATAGTTATTATTAGCCTTGATCAAAGTTGTGGATAACCTGTTTTAGATAAATAAATTCAATTTGTTAGTTAACATTGGAAAATGTTTTCAAAAGCGCATGAAAGCTGTGGATAAGTTGATGATAAAAACGACGTATTCTTTCGTCAACATGTTGTCCACAACAAAATCCTAAATTTAACGCAACTTTAGTCGCAACCCACTTAAGGCATACAAAACTGTTAATTCAGTCTCGTTATCAGACTGTTTATTGTATATTGATCAAGAGGTTAAGGGTTTTGGGGGACAGCCGAGTCAAATTACACCGATACACGGTGGAACGCTGTGGGTAAATGGAATGATAAGGGGAACTACTCACCCCTTCAGAAACACTGGGCGTAGGGTATTGATTTTTCAGGCTTGTGCAACAAGGATGTTGCACAGAGCTACATGGATGTATCTACGCGTCCTTAAAAATCAATATCCTACGGCCACTAAATAATTACCGTGCGATTAGTTACTGATAAGGTTTAAAGACAAACACTCTTCACACATGCTTTGTGTGAAGAGTTTAAGTAGATTGAGGCTAATCGGGATTAGTCCAATACAATCTTTGAGAAGTATTTTTCGAGATCGATTCTGATCGGCATAAAATAGATATTGTTACCAGTTTCTTTTGCCAATTGAATCGCTTGATTGGCGAATGTGATATTCCAGTCATAATCGGGGCGAAAATTTGCTGGGAACTGGACTTTATTTTTGACTTCCCAATAATGTTTGGATGATTCCGTTGTGATGGGACTCAAGCCAATAAAGGTTTCAAGCCCTTGCATTTGCTCCAGGTAAATTTCTACCATACGGATATCGTAGAAGGGTTGGGAAAAAAAGCCATCGGCACCCGCCTCGGTTTTACGTTGAATATATAAACATTCATCCTGCACCCCACTGCGATGTGGATCAAATCCAGCATAAACTTTTATATTGGGAAAGCGTTGTTTTACCGCACGAATCATATCCAACACGCTGGTATTAAAAAATACTCGGTTCAGGCCGTCCGGTGGATCACCGGTTACAAGGAGAACATGGCTCAATTCATGCTGTTCGATAATTTGGAAAATACGACCTTCTTTTAAATCAAAATCAATCGCACGAAAGTGAGGGACAAAATGATGTTGTTCAGGATCAATAAACGCATTACATTCCCAACTGCGAATATTGAAACGTTGGATATCAGGGACATTGATGAACTGGAAACGCCCAACCATTGATTGGGCAAATTGATATTGCTGGTCAAAAGCCTGTCGGTTGCGCGGTACGATTTCAAAAGAGACTTCCATAGCATAAGGTGATAATTATGAAATCAGCCATTTTACCTGATACGCTCTGTACATGAAATTCGGTCATTCCAGCAATCTCTCTTTCGACTTGTTTGCGACAGAAATGAATTACGGGTGTGCTGAAGAAGCGCCTGAGTAATCAAACAATTATTTGCGCCAGTCTTTGATTTTAAATTTTTTCCAGCGTTGTTTGAATTTCTCCTTATCTGAAAAATAAAGTAAGATCAGAAAAATGAATGGCCAAATCAATAATAAAATCAGCTTACTCAAGGTTGCAAAGCTCATGTTTGAATCCAGTCTGTAAAAAATTCGGGGTAACCCAGCTTGACCATAATAAATCACAAACAGTTTTGTAGAACGACAATAGCAAGCTTGAGTCAAGATTTTTTTCTAAAAAAACGGGTGCGTTTCTTTTTGATGTGTGTTGGATTATCAAACATTAATGGAAAAATAACCAGTGCTTTCAGGCCTCCCATTTTGGATTTTGAAAAATAAATTTTGGCTTCATGCAAGGCAACACTGCGTTGCACAATAGACAAGCCTAAACCGCTGCCTTCAGCCTTGTTTGCAGTTTCCACACAGCGGTAAAAACGTTGTGTTAAACGTTCATAGTTTTGATCATGAATCCCGGGGCCATTGTCTTCAACACTCAAGTGGAGCATGTTTTTTTCTCGAATCGACTGGATTTTGATTTTACTGCCTTGTGGACAATATTTAATCGCATTTTCAACCAGATTACGCACCAGGATACTGAATAAAGTCCCATTCCCGCGGATTTTTAATATTTCGTGGGAAATAAATTCAATACTGATATTTTTTTGGTGAGCAATAGCTTCAAGTTCACCAATGACCATGACAATTTCTGCAGATGTATCGATGATCGAAAATTCTACTGTTTGATTTTGCGATTGTATGCGGGACAATGTCAGTAATTGGTGAACCATTCGGGTCATGCGTATGACGGCTTGCTGAGCTTGGTCGAGAGCTTGTTGGCGAATGTCATCGTTATCGGTTTTAGCTGCAACCTGGACTTGCGTCATCAATCCGGCTAACGGTGTACGCAGCTCATGAGAGGCATCAGAGGTAAAATTGCGCTCATTTTCAAATGCTTGTTCTAATTGCTCAAACAGTTGATTGAGTTGTTTCACGACCGGTTTAATTTCTTCAGGCAGAGATTGTTGGGGTAAAGGCTTCAGATTGTCGGCCTCGCGTTGTGACAGTTGTTCGGTCAGATGGGTTAAGGGTTTTAAAATACGACTGACAATGGCCCAGATTGTCATACCCAACAGTATTAGTCCGGGAATCAGGACAAAAGCTAGGTGTTGAGCGATTTCCTGCGTAATGTGTTTTCGGATGTCATCGCGTTGACCGACATGAATGACATATTCGCCATTATTATTGGCAATACTGAAAACATGCCATAAATAGCCATCAATAATAGTTTCACTAAAGCCATTGTAATTTTTAGATAAGGGAAAAACAGGTGCACTTTCACTGCGCAAAATCAGACCGTCTTCTAAAGACCAGAGTTGAAAGGAAACTTTTCCAGCATAACGATGTGCTAATTTGTGGCTGTGTAATAGATTAGAGGCATGCTCAGGGTCCCAATGCTCGGATAAAGAACCTTCATGCAGCATGCTTTCAACAAAAGCATGTAAAACACCGGCAGAATAAGCCAGTTCGGCGTCAAATAATTCCGCTGTTTCCTGTTGCATTTTGACATAGGTAAACCAAGTCGTGAGTCCCCAGATCACTGTGGTCGCCAACAGCAAAAAAAATAGTAGTTGTTTTTTTAAGGAATGGGGAATTAAAGACATGGCGGCGCTGACCGCTTATTCCTCATCAATGATATAACCGACACCACGAATGGTTCGGATCAGTTTACTGTCGAGTTTTTTGCGTAAATGATGAATATGGACTTCAACCGTATTGCTTTCAACTTCTGAATCCCAGGCATATAAGGTCTCTTCAAGTCTGGCACGCGAGGCAACCTGGCCGATATGGGTCAGTAGAAATTTTAGAATTTCAAATTCTTTTTGTGATAAGTCAATTTTTGAATTGTGAAAAAATACCGTATGAGAAGCCGGGTCTAATTTAACATTTTTATGTTCAATCAACGGTTTTTTGGCATGTGTCAAGGTGTGGCGTCGGTAAAGTGCGCGCAGTCGAGCATAGATTTCATTTAAATCAAAGGGTTTGACGACATAATCATCAGCCCCACTGTCGAGTCCTAGCACCCTGTCACTGACGGTGTCTCGTGCAGTCAGTAATAAAACGGGTGTACTGTCTCTACGGTTACGCAATTGTCGCAGAATTTCGAGACCATTTTTTCTGGGTAAATTGATGTCGAGTACGATCAATTCGTATTGATTGGATTTGAGTGCTTCTTCAGCTAATAGTCCATCGGTGACCCAATCAACGGCATAGCCATCCATTTCCAGGCCAGTTTTCAGGCCGTCGCCCAGAATCATGTCATCTTCAACTAAAAGTAAACGCATCAGGATTTTATTAAGTTAGACCAGCTTATCAGCATAAAACATAATTGTTAAACCAAACTTAAGCTGTTTGGGTCGATCAATCGACTTTTTCCACCAGTAAAATCGTACCATCGACACCAATGACTTTAACTCGGGTGTTTTTCGGATAATCCTGCTGGCTGTAAACTGTCCACAGGGAGTCTCCGATTTTTATTTTTCCCTGGCCATTGACTACAGGTTCAATCAAGGTGAAAACCCGGCCAATATATTGGGCACCGCGTTGATTGAGCAAAGGATGATCGGTTTCCTGATGGGCGTAATTCTTACCGTATTTACGCCACAAAATGATGGACATAAACGACATCAGGGAAAAAATAAACACCTGCATCTCCAAACTGGTGGATGGGATTAAAAACAAAATAATGCCGGTAATGGCCGCTGCAACTGACATCCACAGAAAGAAAAAGCCGCTGGCCAGTAATTCGATGGCCAAAAATAATACGGACAACATCCACCAGTACCAGAAAATCATGACAAAATCGCTCATGATGATTTCTTGCTCAAGGCTTGTTTGGTCAATTCGGTGATGCCGCCTAAGGCGCCGATCACGCTGGATGCTTCCAGTGGCATCAGTATCAGTTTACTGTTTTCAGAACCTGCAATATCTTTCAATGAGTCCACATATTTTTGTGCGACAAAATAATTGATCGCCTGTATATCGCCTTTAGCAATGGCTTCTGAGACCATTTCTGTCGCTTTCGCTTCGGCCTGCGCCAGTCTTTCGCGGGCTTCGGCATCACGGAATGCGGCTTCTTTACGGCCTTCCGCCTGTAAAATTGCGCCTTGTTTTTCGCCTTCCGCCTGAAGAATTTCGGCTTGTCGTAAACCTTCGGCTTCCAGAATAGACGCTCTTTTTTCGCGCTCTGCCTTCATTTGCCGAGCCATGGCATCCACCAGATCGCGCGGTGGTGCAATATCTTTGATTTCAACACGGGTAATTTTAACGCCCCAAGGCGAGGTGGCATGATCGACTACGCCCAGCAATTGAGCATTGATGGTATCTCGTTGCGACAATAATTCATCTAACACCATTGATCCCATAACGGTCCGGATATTCGTCATGACCAGATTGATAATTGCCAGTTCCAGATTATTGACTTCATAAGAGGCTTTAGCGGCATCCATCACCTGATAGAACACGACGCCATCGACTTTAACCATGGCATTGTCTTTGGTAATGACCTCTTGTGAGGGCACATCCATGACTTGTTCCATCATATTTAACTTATTACCAATACGATCAATAATCGGCACAATAATATTCAGGCCGGGTCGTAATGTGGTTGTATAACGACCGAAACGCTCCACGGTATATTCCATCCCTTGCGGAACGGATTTGACACTCATGAAAACCAATAGAATGGCAAAGATAAACAATGCCGTTACAAATACGCCAAAACCCGCCATGACAAACCTCCTGAACAGAAATTGATTGATAGGGCGATGAACAAAGTTGCAATGCCCTTGTGAAGTAATAATAATGGACAATTTTATAAAATGTAAGGAATTGGTGAGATTCGATGATTGTTTATGCGATAAATTTATTCATTCTGTCTATTGTGATTTTCATTGTCGGCATGGTAAAGCCCGGTTGGATAATGTTCTGGATGGATAAACCTAGCCGTATGGGTGTGATGTGGTTGGCGGTATTACTGTTTATGGGGGCCGCCGTTTTGTTTGGTGAAGGTGAACGACAAAAAAAATTGGCACAAAGCGCTCAAACGGAAATTAGCAGCGGCCAGAAATCGCAAGATGCGGCGGTGTTGCCGCGCAGTGCTGAGAAAACTCACGTGCAGGAGAAATGATCGACCTGTTTTTTAAGGTATTCCAGCATTTCTTTCGGGCTGTTTGGATAGTAACGGATTTTGACAAACAGTTGGGTAATCCGGTCGATAGTTTCGGCGTGTTTGGGATATGCCTGGCGACAGCGTGCGGCAAAGCTATAGGGCGTCTCACCGGGTTTCCGTGTTATATCCGGAATTTTTTGACAAAACTGATGATAGAGTTTGACCGCCGGATCGACCGGTTGAGCCTTGTGTTTCAGGATGAAGCGGGCCATAATCAGAGTGGCCGTACCTACCAGCACTAATAACCAGTAAATAATACTTTTCAAATCTTCAATCCCCAAGTGTTTGAAAATGCCTTGCTGGCTGGCACGGTTGTAATTGATGATCCAGCGTTGCCAGCTGTAATCGACACTGCCCAAAATTTGTTTGGCCCGTTTCAGCCAATCCATTGATTGATGTAGAATTTCTGGTGGAACGATGGTGAGGGTACGGGTTGCAATTTGCTGTTCAATATCTAGAGTTTGCTCCACCCGTTCTGGTGCAATGGCTGTGGTTGGGTCAAACCGGGTCCAGCCTTTGCCTTGCAGCCAAACCTCAGTCCAGGCATGGGCATTAGCCTGGCGGACTTCCAAAAAATTACCCGCTTCGTTGAATTCACCACCTTGATAACCACCGATAACTCGGGCTGGAATATCGGCAATGCGCATTAAATAAACAAATGCTGTGGCATAGTGACTACAAAAACCATAACGTCGGTCAAATAAAAAGGTTTCGATCGGGTTGTCTTCCATTTTTTTGGGCATCAGGGTATAGAAGAACTTTTCCTGTCTAAAATAGTTAAACAGATTGGCAATGAATTGCTCTGGCTTTAAATCAAATCCACCTAATTGTTTGACGAGTTTTACGATGCGTTCGGAGGGCTTGCCTGGAAGTTGTAAAGTATCTTTCAATTCGGTTTTCGTTAAATACCCCGTGTTGAATTGAGTATAAGAGGTAATGTTGTATTCCGCTCGCTGTGCCGGGTCTTTAGTCGTCGTCAATTGGTAAAAACCATTGCGTTGCAATGGCGCTTCAAAGCGGGCCGGCATTTCCAATGCAAACACCCAAGGTTTGTTTTGTGGCTCCATTAACAGCGTGTAATGATAGGCTTTACCTTTAAAGCGAGGTGTATCCATATAGCGTTTAAAAAAACGGTTTGGGCTTTCCCGCCAGCGTTTTCCGTCGGTATAGGAAAAAACCGGACCACGCCAGTAGCGTTCGGCCGGCGGCGGAATATCACCTTCAAACTTAACCCTAAACACCAGTTCCGGTGATAGCCCCAATTCACTGATAGCCCCCGGTTCAAGCGTATCGCTCAGGCCGGTAATCTGGTTTTTTTCAGCCTCCAGCCATTTAAAACGCGGCGCTTCAATCCGCGGAAACAAAACAAAAATGATCGCAGCAATCGGTATCGCTTGCAACACAATGATGCCAGCTTTTTTCAAGGTAGGGCGGATTTTTGCGTGCAAACCGTTAATGGTAATTAATGTTGCCAGTAAAACAATACAGACCAACACAATATATACAGCCATGATAATGCTTTGCTGGTATAAAAATTCGGTTGCCGCGACAATAAAACCTAAAAATACAATCAGATAAATATCCCGGGTACCGCGAATTTCCAATAATTTCAGGCCCAGCGCGATAACAAACAGCGAGGTGCCACCGGCACGCCCCAAGATACCCTGATGCTGCGAATACAGTAGACCAATAGCTGTCAGCATCAATAAAAAAACAGTTGTTTTTCCGGGTAACCACTCAGGTTTCCAGATGGCGATAAAACGCCAACTCCATAGCAAACCAAAAAACAAAAACAGGGGTAAGGGCAAATGTTGACTGTGTGGCAAGGTAATTAAACCTAATGCAATCAACATAAAAATAAGACTTTTTTGTGGAATCCAGCTATTCATGGTCAAAACAAGGCTAAGGCTTCAAGACAGGCGTGCTGGTGGCTTGGGCCGTGGTTACACGGGATTTTTTTATTGGGCAAAATCAGGCCATAATGCAGTCCAATTTTTTCGGCTTCAATGATCCAGCGACATAAATGGCTTAAGCGTTGCTCAACATCATGGCCTGGTGTTTGGTTGTAATCCAGCCATAGGTCGGCAACGGCATTGCCACCATAATGTTTACTGAAAAGGCCCTGGCCTTTGGCATAGCTTTTCCAGTGTATTTGCCGAATGGGGTCTCCTGGTTGATAACTTTGCAAGCCATAAAAATCATCGCCGCCTTTTTTACTTTGACCATTTTCACCTTCAAAACCCTCGCTTTCCGGAAAGACGGAAAAGACGGTCGCTGGGGCAGGATAAACCAGAGCCTCCATTTTGAATCGTAAGGGCGACCAGGCGCGAAATAAACCTAAGGGGTAGCAGCTGGAGACGGTTAATGTGCCGGCTTGCAGTTTCCCTCTTTTTTTTGTCGATTTAAATAACAGTACTTTTTCGTGATGGTGTGGCGGAATATCGAGCAGGGTTTCGGTTTCAAGTTTGAGTTGAATATCAAACCGTTCCTGATCGCTTGGATTCTGAATGCTGAAACTAAACCCGGCTTTTTCTCCGGTAAATGCCGCTTGCGTTTGTAATGGTTTAACCACAAGACCTGCCAGCGACTGATAGGTATGCAAGATGGTGATAAAAAATACACTGGCCAACATGAAGGCCAGTAGATAAATCAGATTGTTGTTATAGGTCAAGGCAATCAATAGCAGCAAGATGATCAGAACGATAAAACCGCCACCTTGACGCGTCGGTAGTATAAAAATACGTCGCTGGTTCAGAGTCAAAGCGCCATTGGCAGGCTTTTCCCCACGCATAAAGCGGGACAAGGCAAAACGTTGTTTCAGGCTTAACACGGTTTCGTTCATACGACCGGCACATTTTCCAGAATAGGGGCGACGATGGAAGCCGCATCGGTACTGCCAGCTTTAAGTCTGTGGCCAGCAACAGCCGGTAAAACGGCTTGAACATCTTCCGGAATTACGGCATTGCGTTGTTCCATCAAGGCCCAGGCTTTAGAGGCTGTCAACAGAGCTAAGCCGCCGCGTGGTGACAGACCGGCTGCAAATTCATCAGACTGGCGGCTAAAATCGATGATGTTTTGCAAGTAATCCAATAATGCCGGAGAAACATAGACCTCGGTGACAGCCTGTTGTAATTCATCGAGTTGTTCCGGCGTTAACATCACCGGTAATTCAGCAATGATTTTGTGACGCTGTTTTCCAAGTAATAATGCGCGTTCGGCCTCACGATTGGGATAGCCTAATTCGATACGCATCAGAAATCGGTCTAGCTGTGATTCAGGTAATGGAAACGTACCAATTTGATGAGATGGATTTTGTGTGGCGATGACAAAAAATGGTTTAGGCAAGGGATAGGTTTGGCCTTCAACCGTGACTTGTTCTTCTTCCATTGCCTCAAGCAATGCACTTTGTGCCTTGGGTGTGGAGCGGTTGATTTCGTCCGCTAAAATCATCTGGTTGAAAATGGGACCGTGATGAAAGCGGAATTCATGGCGCTCGGCATCAAAAACCGAACTGCCGATAATATCGGCGGGCAAAATATCGCTGGTAAATTGAATACGCTGATAATCCAATCCGAATAATCGTGCCAAGGTATGGGAGAGAGTGGTTTTACCGACGCCGGGTATATCCTCAATCAATAAATGACCTTTGGCAATCAGGCAGCAGACAGCTAAACGAATTTGTCGGTCTTTTCCAAGGATAATTTGATTGGCGGCGTTTAATAAAGGGGTGAGGGTATTTTCCATAATGTAAGTGTCCTTTATATGATAATAACAACAGAAGGAATAAAGATATTTGAACGACTGAATAAAGCTGAGTATAGTTCAATCTGACTCGCTAAAAAAGAGATGACATTGAAAGACTTGAATCAGGTTCGAAATGAATTGATCGATATGCTGGAAGAGCTTGAAGATAGGCTCGACCGGATTACAAAAGATGTTCGGCATACCGATGCGCCGTTGGCTAAGGATTTTGAAGAACAGGCAGTAGAAACCGAAAATGACCCGGTTTTGGAATCTTTAGGTGAAACCACACAAATTGAAATCGATAAAATTCGCCAAGCTTTATCGCGTTTAGATGAAGGTAGCTATGGTCTGTGTTTGAAGTGTGGCGAGCCGATAAAAAAAGAACGCTTAAAGGCCCTGCCATATTCCAGTTTTTGTATTCACTGTGCAGAAAAAGACAGCAATGACAGGGTGTGACGATTTGTCGCGCGACACTGTGTCACATTTTCACAACAAAATGGCTGCGCTATACTTCACGAAACTCTTGTAGATGTGCTTATTTTTAAGCGAGAGAGTTTTCATATACCTTCTACTCCGCGGCCTATTGTTCTTGAACAACAGGCCGTTTTTTTTGCATATCTGCTCGACATCAGAGTTTATGGAAGGTGCGACAATTTGTCGCGCGACACTATGTCACATTTTCACAACAAAATATCCCGGCTATACTCTATGAAACTCTTGGAGATGTGCTTATCTTTTGAAGCCAAAGAGTTTTCATATATCCTTCTATTCTACGGCACGTTGTTTTTGAACAACACGCCGTTTTTTTTGCGTTGAACAAGTACTTGTTGTTTAGAGACTAGGTGATACAGTACAGAAAAAGGTTTTCAAGTATTCAGATTCGGCCAATGCGGGATGAATAGGGTGATCAGGACCTTGCCCCTGAGTTTCAAAAAACAGCAGATGGCGGTCGATGTGTCGGGCCGATGAGCGTAATATTTCGTGTAGGTTGGCGCGGTTCAGGTGATACGAGCAGGAGGCTGAAATTAAAATGCCCTGTTTATTCAATACTTGCAAAGCCAGATGGTTTAAACGGCGGTAGGCTTCAAAACCCGCTTTAAAATCTTTTTTACGTTTAATCAATGCCGGCGGGTCGAGTACGATGATGTCATAACGTTGTTTTTGTTCCCGCGCCTGTTTCAAAAAGTCAAAAACATCCTGTTGTGCAAACTGCATTTGTTCTGACACGTGATTTAATTTTGCGCTATGTTGGGCATTCTTCAAGGCCTGTTCAGAGCTGTCCACACAGGTTACTTTGCTGGCGCCTGCCATCGCTGCCGGAATTCCCCAAGCGCCTGAATAGCTGAATAAATCGAGTACGGTTTGCTGTCTGGACAAAGCGGCCAGCCGCGCCCGACTGACGCGATGGTCATAGAACCAGCCGGTTTTTTGACCATTCAGGATATCGACATAAAAACGGGCATGATTTTCTTCAATAATCACAGGCTCTGGTACGGTCCCATAAATCACTTCGGATTCGGTCGATAAACCTTCTAGTTGCCGGGAACTGTTGTCATTTTTGACGATAATGGCTGTAGGTGCCAATAAATCAATGAGGCTTGTGAGCAAAATATCTTTAAATCGCTCCATGCCGGCGGTATTGATCTGTAAAGACAGTACATCGCCAAAGCGGTCGATGATCAAGCCTGGTAAACCATCGCTTTCGGCAAAAACCAGTCGATAAAACGGTTTATCAAACAGGCGTTGACGCAGGGATAAGGCTGTCATTAGCCGGTTTTTAAAAAAGCTGCCTGCAATTTTCAGGTCTGGCTTACGCGACAGAAGACGTGCGCAAATCAGCGTATTGGGGTTGACGTAGGCGGTACCCAGCGCTTTTCCCTGCGCATCTTTCAGGGTGACGATGTCGCCGGCATTAAATTGGCTTAACGGGCTGCGCTGGTTGTCGATTTCATTACTGAAAACCCAGAGATGGCCTTGTTTAAGGCGTTTTTCTTCGTGTTTTTTTAAAAAAAGTTCAGGATGTTGAGGCATGATTACAAAATAGTGAAGGAATAGCCGCCGATTTTTTCAGTCGGGCTGATGATTGTCAGCTCGATTTCAACGGTTTGGTTAGCCGCTATCCGTACAGACGGTGGTCGGTAATTATCAACTGAAAACACCCGTTCTGCAAAGGGCCGACCTAAATAATCCACTAGGGTTAGTTTTAAGGCCGGATAATGTTGAGGAAAATTAGCCTGATTACTCAAGACAATCTTGAATGTGATTTCATTTTCGTTTTGTGTTTCGATGACGGTGTTTAACAGATGTATTTGTTTTAGATTTCGATAGGGGGGCAGCGTGCAGTGCAGTTTGAGGCAAGCTTTTTCTAGCCAGGGACGCAGGTGTGAATTTTGTAGCAGCGTGTTGCCTTCAAAATAAATGATCTGGCCTACAAGGAGCAAGAGACCTAAAACAAGACCGATAGACCAGAAAACAGTGGTTTTTTTTGAAGGATGCGCTGTTTCAACGGTTAAAACCGCCTCTTCAGGTAGCTCGATGTCTTCTTCGGCATGGTCGGAAATCAGTGCCAGTGCATCAAACAAAACGCCACAGTTTTTACAATGCAGCATACCATGTGAGTGGCGTAATTGTTCTGCATTGACGCGAGTCTGCTGTCTACATTCTGGACATAGGGTGTACATAGTAACCATCCAGCCGGCACCAATCTTCCTGCGGCCGGGGCGTTGAAAAATGCAGACCCTGTTGCTGGTACGCCTGAATGACAGTATCTGCTTGTTCGTTCAAGATTCCTGATAACACTAAAGAACCTTTATCGGATACAAGCTTAGCAATATTTTCAGAGAGTTCAATCAACGGTCCAGCCAGAATATTGGCTAGCACAATGTCGGCTTTTTGGGCCGGAAACTGTTCCGGTAAATAACACTGAATGGCATGTGTAACTTGGTTTTTTTCGGCATTATAGTAGGTTGCCTCTAACGCTTGCGGGTCAATATCGATACAATGTGCCTGTTTTGCGCCCAGTAAAACGGCAGCAACGGCCAGAATGCCAGAGCCACAGCCATAATCGATGATGGTTTTGCCGGTTAAATCATGACAGGCCAGCCATTCCAGGCAGAGCGCGGTGGTGGGATGTGTGCCAGTGCCAAATGCCAGACCCGGGTCGAGCGTCATGCAGACTGTGCCGGTCTCTTCAATTTCCTGGCCGGTCGGGCAAACCCATAAACGGTCGCCAAACTTAAGTGGTTTAAAATGTTCCAGCCAGGCGCGTTCCCAAGCCTGGTCTTCAATGCGTTCCAATGTCCAGTCATTTAACGGGGAATCGACAAACTGTTGTTGTGCGATTTGTTTGACCCGTTCTGGCTCAATGTCTAGTTCAAACAAGGCAATAACCCGAGTTTTTCGCCAGATTCTGGTTTCACCGGGGGCGGGCTCATAAACGGGTTGGTCTTCCGCATCCATATAGGTGACAGACACCGCGCCGCAGTCACTGAAAAAATCAGATAGTTTCGGAGCGGTTTCTTTATCGCTTGTTACAGAGAGTTGATGCCAGGCCATAGCAAATAAGGGAAGATTGAGATAAAACGTAAGGAGGCGGGGCATGTTGCCCCGCGTGCAGAATCGGTCAATCGAGACCGAGTTTCTTTTCCAGATAATGGATATTCTGGCCGCCTAAGGCAAAGGCACTGTCTGCCATAATATCCTGTTGTAATGGAATATTGGTTTTGATGCCGTCGATAATCATTTCACTCAATGCCGTTTTCATCCGGGCAATGGCACTGTTTCGATCTTCACCGTGTGCTATCAATTTACCAATCATGGAATCATAAAACGGGGGGACCACATAACCATTATAAATATGGGTTTCGCAACGGATTCCGGGGCCGCCCGGCATATGAAACTGATTGATTTTGCCTGGACTCGGCATAAAGTTAGTCGGGTCTTCAGCATTTAAACGGCATTCGATGGCATGGCCGGTAAAGGTGATTTGGTCCTGGGTTTTAGACAGTTTTTCACCGGCAGCAACGCGCAGCTGTTCTTTAACAATATCAAAGCCGGTAATCATTTCGGTGACAGGATGCTCCACCTGAACCCGGGTGTTCATTTCGATAAAAAAGAACTGACCTTTTTCATATAAAAATTCAAAGGTTCCGGCACCGCGATAACCAATGTCAAGACAGGCTTTGGCGCATAATTTCCCCATCCGGTCACGTTCTTCATCGCTCAAACCTGGTGCTGGCGCTTCTTCTACTACTTTCTGGTGCCGGCGTTGCATGGAGCAGTCTCGCTCGCCTAAATGAATAGCGTTACCGTGGCTATCGGCAATGACTTGAAACTCGATATGGCGCGGGTCTTCCAGAAATTTTTCCATGTAAACGGTTGGATTGCCGAAAGCCGCTCCGGCTTCCGCCTTGGTCATTGTAATCGCGTTAATCAGTGCCGCTTCAGTATGCACAACGCGCATGCCACGACCGCCACCGCCACCAGCGGCTTTAATGATGACTGGATAACCGATTTCATGCGCCAATTTAAGGTTTTCAGCCTTATCATCGCTTAATGGGTCGCCATTTCCCGGAACACAGGGAATTCCGGCCGCAATCATAGCTTTTTTAGCCTGTATTTTGTCACCCATCATTCGGATGGTATCGGCTTTCGGGCCGATAAAGACAAATCCGCTTTGTTCCACTTTTTCAGAAAAATCGGCGTTTTCCGACAAAAAACCATAGCCGGGATGAATTGCCTCGGCATCGGTGACTTCGGCCGCACTGATAATGGCGGGGATATTCAAATAACTGTCGGTGGAAGATGGCGGACCGATACACACGGCTTCATCGGCTAGACGAACATGCTTTAAATCACGGTCGGCGGAGGAATAAACCGCAACGGTTTTAATATCTAATTCGCGACAAGCTCTTAAAATACGCAGCGCGATTTCACCACGATTGGCAATAACTATTTTATCGAACATTTGTGCTATCCAAGGTTATTCTATGATGAATAAAGGCTGGTCATATTCGACTGGCTGCGCGTCTTCTACCAGGATTTGTTTAATCGTGCCACTGGCATCTGATTCAATTTGGTTAAGAATTTTCATGGCTTCGATAATGCATAGGGTATCGCCGACCGATACTTTCTGCCCCACTTCCACAAAAGGCGTGCCGCCAGGTGATGCGGCACGGTAAAAGGTGCCGACCATTGGGGATTTGACGACATGACCGGAAGCCGCGTTTTCAGTGCTAGCTGGAGCTTCCGTTGTTGGCATTGGTGCAGGTGCTGCTGTCGGAGCTGGCGCAGCAGCGGCAGGTGCCTGAACAATCGTGCTGGTTGCCGTCAGGCGGCTGATGCGTACCGACTCTTCGCCCTCACTGATTTCAATTTCAGTGACATCTGAGTCTTCGATGATCTCGATCAATTTCTTTATTTTTCTAATATCCATGGTGTTATGTCTCTTGGGCTAATATTTTATCAGCGGCCTCTAGGGCCAGTTCATATCCATGTCCACCTAATCCTGCAATAACGCCCTGTGCAATATCGGAAAAATAAGAATGTTTCCGAAACGGTTCTCGCGCATGGACATTTGACAGGTGAACTTCTATAAATGGAATTCGGGTGGCCAGCAAAGCATCGCGAATCGCTACGCTGGTATGCGTAAAAGCGGCGGGGTTTATAATGATAAAGTCGCTGTTTTCGGCAAAAGCCTGATGAATTCGCTCGACCAGTTCATGTTCGGCATTATGTTGAAAAAATTGCAAATGATGCTGCAATTGTTCGGCTTTGGTCAATAATATCTGTTCAATATCCTGTAAGGTCTGTTTGCCATAATGCCCGGGTTCGCGAATACCAAGCAGATTCAGATTAGGGCCGTTCAGAACAAGGATTTTTGCCATGAAAGTGTCGAGTCAAAGTATTTGATGGGCTAATTTTGCCTAAATTGTAAGGTTTTGTCCAGATTTATGTCATTTCATGACAAATCGCGTCACAAACTTTATTTTTTCTTGCATTTATTTGCTAGTTTCTGCATTTTACAGATTTTTCAAACACAGAATTTTACATGCAACGTATGAAAACAGCTTTTACCCCCCGATTTAGCTTGAATATCATGGCCTTGTCAGGGTTGATGCTTTTCACGAGTTTAAGCTTGGCAAAAGCGGAGGCTATTCTACACCATGCGACCTATTTAGTGGTGAATCAACGTGGAAAAATCTTGTTGGCAGCTAAAGCTGATGAACCCCGGGTTCCAGCCTCTACCACCAAGTTGGTGACCGCTTGGCTGGCATTAAAGCATTGGGGCGAGAAGCATCATTTCATGACGCCGTTTTATTTTGATAGGTCAACGAAAACCCTGTGGATAAAGGCCAGCGGTGATCCGTTTCTGGTCTCGGATGAAATTCGGCGCATGGCACATCATATTGCCGCGCGTGGTATCGACGAAATTGATCGCATTGCCATTGATGACAGTTTGTTTGATGCAGACTTACAGGTCCCCGGTAGTAGTTTGACCACCAATCCTTATGACGCCATTCCGACTGCATTAGCGGCAAATTTTAATACGTTGGCCTTACAAATCCAGCACGGTAAGATTATGTCCGGCGAACCTGAAACGCCATTGACTGCATTTGCTAAAACCCAGGCGGGCCGTATCCGGGGCTTTAAAGAGCGCATCAATACCGGTTTTGACAGAACCGACGCTGAACGTCATTTTGTACAATTATTGGCTATTTTTCTGCGTCAACAAGGACTTAATGTAGATGAAACGATAATCTGGGCGCGCGTGCCAGCGAATGTTCCATTGTTTTATGCGCATTATAACCAACGCAGTGTAGCCGATATTATCCGGCCGATGATGAAATATTCGACTAATTTTATTGCCAATCAACTGGTATTGATGCTGGCGGCCGAGAAATTTAAGCGGCCGGCTAATTTTGCCGATGTGCAAACCTATATGCAATCGACCGTAAAGCGTTATTTCGACTGGCAAGGTGTGGTGTTACAAGAAGGTGCAGGGTTGTCTCGGCAGAACCGTTTATCGGCCAGACAATTGACCGAATTATTACGGGATTTTTTACCCTGGCGTGATTTATTGCCAGAAGTGGCTCCAGGGCTTTATGCAAAATCAGGCACCTTGGATCATATCAGCACTTTGGCCGGTTATATTGTGGATGAGCGCCGATGGTGGCCTTTTGCGTTGATGATGCAACAGACAGTTTCACACAAGAAACGCCATCATATCATCCAGCAACTACGACAAAAAATTAACACTCAATCACATTAACGGCTAAACCGCCTTGAGCAGTTTCCTTGTACTTACTTTGCATATCGGCGCCGGTATCGCGCATGGTTTTAATCACCTTGTCCAACGATACCATATGATTGCCGGTGCCACGCAAGGCCATGCGACTGGCATTGATTGCTTTTACTGCGCCCATGGCATTACGTTCGATGCAGGGAATTTGCACTAAACCTGCAATCGGGTCGCACGTTAATCCCAGATTATGTTCCATGCCAATTTCGGCGGCGTTTTCCACCTGATCTATGCTGCCACCTAAAACCTCGGTTAATGCACCCGCTGCCATTGAGCAGGCGACGCCGACTTCGCCTTGACAACCGACTTCGGCACCGGAAATGGAGGCGTTGATTTTATACAGCATACCGATAGCCCCCGCCGTCAGTAAAAAGCGGATAACGCCCTCGTCGCTGGCATCATCACAAAAGCGCCAATAATAATGCAACACGGCAGGAATAATACCGGCCGCACCATTGGTTGGCGCCGTGACGACTCGACCGCCGGCCGCATTTTCTTCACTGACAGCCAGTGCAAATAAATTGACCCAATCCAATTGACCTAAAGGTAAGTGGTCATGCAGGGTATCGCGTTGTAATTGCTGATACAGTTCCGGTGCACGGCGTTTGACATTCAGGCCGCCGGGTAATATGCCGGTTTGTTGAAAGCCGCGTTCGGTACAGGCTTTCATCACCTGCCAGATGTGCAGCAGTTGCTTGCGAATTTCGTCTTCACTGCGCCAGCATTTTTCATTTTCTAGCATCAGGCTGCTGATAGTACATTGGTGCGCTTCGCATTGCTTGAGCAAGTCAGCCGATGAGCGAAATGGATAAGGCAAATCGACCTTATCGGTTTCATTATCGGTATCGTTTTCTTCGCCTGTGCTGATAAAGCCGCCGCCAATGGAATAGTAATCACCTTGTAAGATAAGATTGCCATGACTGTAAGCGCTAAAGCGCATGCCATTGCTATGAAACGGTAATGATTCAAGGTGATAAGACAGGTCGCTGGCTTCGTTGAACGGAATTGTGGTTTCGCCCAGCAACATGAGTTGTTGTTGCTGGCGAATCTTCTGCAAGCGTTGTTCGATGGTATCAGGTTCAACCTGTTCTGGCGTTTCACCTTCAAGGCCCAGCAAAACGGCTTTATCGGTACCGTGTCCTTTTCCAGTCGCGCCCAGCGAGCCGAACAGTTCAATCGAGATGCGGTTGACCTGGTCCAGTTTTTGTTCAGCTTTCAATTTTTGGGCAAATAACAAGGCCGCCCGCATTGGGCCAACCGTATGTGAACTGGAAGGCCCAATACCGATTTTAAATATATCGAATACGCTGAGTGTCATGATTTATAGGTGGATAGCTAATGATCGGTAAATGATACCGCGCCATGCCTTGGTTTTGCTAGTAATATAGGATTACTGTTGTGGTTTGGATGGATTGAAACCGCTGACTCGATTGCGACCGCTTTGTTTGGATTGGTAGAGTGCGTAGTCGGCGTTATTCACCCATTCCGATAGTAGTTTATCGGGGGTTGGAATAGTGCAGGCATAGCCAATACTGGTCGTCACAATGGAGGTGGTTTGAGATTTTTCATGCGCTAAGCCCAGTTTTTCCACCGCTTGGCGCAGATTTTCGGCAACATGGTGTGCGCCATGTTGATCGGTAAGGGGTAATACGCAAACAAACTCTTCACCGCCATAGCGGGCTAACAGATCGGTAGGTCGCGTAATCACTGCCTGCATGGCTTGTGCGACTTGCCGCAAACATTGGTCGCCGGCGGCATGGCCATAAAAATCGTTGTAAGTTTTGAAATGGTCAATGTCAATCATGATCAGGCTGAGTGGCTCGGCTTCGCGTTGCATGGCACGCCAGGCTTGCAGCAGAAATTCATCGAAACGGCGGCGGTTAGCGATGCCGGTCAATGCATCAATGGTGGCTTGTTGTTTGAGCAAGTCGCGGGCTTTTTTCAGTTCTAGGTGATTACGAATACGCGATAACACAATCGGCGCTTTAACGGGTTTGTTGATATAATCAATGGCGCCACAATGCAATCCTTTGACTTCATCATCGTCGCTATCCTGGCTGCTGACAAAAATCACTGGAATCTCTTGGGTCACCGGATTAGCCTTTAATTCCTGGCAGGTTTCATAGCCATCTATGCCTGGCATCATAATATCTAATAACACCAGGTCGGGTTGATATTCTGTAGCTAGTTCAAGAGCTTTCTTGCCATTTACTGCAAACAACACTTCATATTCTGCCTCCAGAATATTGATCAGCAGTTTGATATTCAATGGTTCATCATCGACCACTAAAATGACGCCATTATGATGCATTTTTTTCTTCCTTGTTGTGCAAAGCTGTTAAAAGTTTGATTAACAACTGTCGAGCTTTGTCATAATCTAGTTGTTGGATGGCACGAGCTATGTGTCGGATATCGTCAGAATAAGGTGTATCCAGTAAACACTTTGATAGTGCATCGCAATCGTTGCGGGCCAAATGACTATGGCGCTGTAGATGCCGGTTCAGGCGATAAAGTATTTGATCCAGATTATCACCGGATGCCGTTGTGGCAGGTGCTTCCGTTTGTTTTGATGTATGACGATATGTTTCTATATTATGGAACAGTTGATTTAGTAGCTCGGCTAGTCGTTTGAAATGACGCTGAATGTCTGTTTCGTCTGTTGCTTCGCGGATGGTGGATTCGGTGATACCAGCCTGATCGAATATCGCTTGAAAACCGAGATTGCCAGCGATGCCTTTAATGCGGTGTATTTGTTCAAGGGCTTGCTGTATATCTCCTGAGTTCAATAAGCAAGTAATCCGGGCAATCGCGTTGTGGTTTGTATCATAAAATTCGAATAACAATTCTTTGTAAAAAGCGTAATCCATATGCAAGGATTTGGCATTTTTTTGCAAGGCAGCTGAGAAACCATCACTGGGTGAATTGTCAAAGGTTGCTTCGATAATATACTGGTCATCTTGTTGCAGCGTGGGAATCCACTGTTGCAGAATATCAATGACTTTTTGTAATTGAATTGGTTTGGATAGATAATCATCCATACCGGCTTGCAGACATTTTTCTCGGTCGCTTTGTAGCACATTTGCGGTCATAGCGATGATTGGGGTGCGCGGCAAACTATTTTTAGCCTCCCATTCGCGGATGGCTTGGGTGGCTTGGTAGCCGTCCATGACCGGCATATGGCAATCCATAAACACCAGATCATAGTCATTCTGGTTTAAGGCGTCCAATGCTTGTTGGCCGTTCTCGCAAAAATCGACTGTTATGCCGAGTTTTTGCAGAAAACGCCCAGCGACTTTCTGGTTGATAGCGTTATCGTCGGCCAGTAAAGTATGTGCGTTAAAGTGTGGAATACGGCGTTCTTCAGTATATGTGACGACCTTTGTGTTATTTAGCAGCAGTTTTGCTAGGCTTTTGAACAGCAAGGTTTGTCGCACTGGCTTCATTAGGCAAATATTGATGTCTGGGTGTTGTTTGATGCCGGTGGCTGAACTTAACAGTAGGCAGGGCAAGTTCTGAAAGTTTGGTAGGTTGTGGATAGCTTTGGCCAATTGCAAGCCATCCATATCCGGCATCTGATAATCGACAATGGCGCAGTCGACAGATAGATTCTCCAGCGCTGACAGGGCCTCTTGAGCATGGCCGAAACTGTAGTAATGTAGTTTCCAGTTATCACAATAATGTTCCAGAATTTTACGATTAGTGGCATTGTCATCAACAATCAGAACCGTGTGACCGTCTATTTCATCTAATGTGGCTTTGTTTTTTTCCTCTGTTTTTACCGGCAAATTGAACCAGAAGGTGGAGCCTTGACTAGGTGTGCTGTCAATATGAATATTTCCACCCATTAGTTCGACCAGTTGCCGGCTGATCGACAGGCCAAGGCCGGTGCCACCGAAACGGCGGGTGGTTGAGGCATCGGCTTGACTGAAAGCATCGAACAGCCTGTCTTGCTGATGTTTGGGTATGCCGATGCCGGTATCGCGAACCGAAAACTTCAAGGATAAGTGTTCGGCGTCAATGCGTTGGTCAATAGAGACTTCCAACATCACTTCGCCGTGTTCGGTAAATTTGATCGCGTTGCCCATTAGATTTAATAAAATTTGCCGCAGGCGGGTTGGGTCACTGAAAATAATGTCCGGTATATTGGCATGGATAAAACAGCTTAACTCCAGCTGTTTGGCGAATGCTCGTTCCGATAATAGGGCGGCAATGTCTTCACATAAAGGGCGTAGTTCGGTTTCGATGATTTCAATATCTAGGCAGCCCGCTTCAATTTTGGAAAAATCCAGAATATCGTTGATGACATCGAGCAGAGCAAAGGCGGAATTGCGTGCTGTTCGGGCAAATTCACGCTGTTCGTCCTGCAAGGGGGTATCGGATAACAATTCCAGCATACCCAAGATACCATTCATCGGCGTGCGTATTTCATGGCTCATATTAGCCAGAAACTGACTTTTGGCTTCCGAGGCGTTCAGGGCTTCCTGCTGGGCTTGTGTCAGCTCCAAATTATTTTGTTGCAAGGTTTCATCACGGCTCTGGATTTCATCCATTAAATGATTGAAGCCTTGAATTAGAGTGCCGGTTTCATCATTACTGGTTTGTCTGGCTCGGGCACTGAAATCCTGACTATTGGTGATACTATTCATCAATCGTGTCAGTTCCAGAATCGGCCGCGTAATCAGCTGTTGTAAGTAGCTGGCGAACAGGATAGTCACCAACAGCACACCGAGGCTGATATAGACCAGAATATGTATCAATTGCTGTATCAGCTGTTCTAGTTGAACGGTGCTTGAGGCGATATAAATACCACCGATACGCTCATTATCGACCGTGATCGGTTGGGAAACACTGATCAGTCCGGGGGAGACGACAATGTCGCTTTCGGGTAGATTCTCGGGCGGTGAATACGCGCTGTTTTGGCGCTGAAAACGGCCTAATAGTTTGCCATCCGAATTATATAAGGCAGCACTTTCAATATTCGGTGCAATGTGCAGATTGGCCAGCATTTGTTTGATGCCTGATGCATCTTCAAACATGACAGCTGCCGCATTGTTCATCGCCGTCAGTTTGGTCAGGACAGCCAAATCCTTCTGCATCCTGTTCAATAACAGTTGTTTGGAAAAATGCACGACGGCCACACTTGCCAGTAGTAAGGCGAGTGCGGTTGTCGCTGTCATTAAGCCGATCAGCTTGAGACTGATCGAGCGTTTAGGCTGTTTAATCTTCAACTTTCCGCGCCAGTGCCAATAATTGAAAGCCAATATTCAGGCCATTCTTTTTAGCGGCTCCGTGGTTAATGGAAAACACCAAACGGTTGTTGTGGTTGCCCAGTTCTATAATACCGCCCTGCTGCAAAAAACCGGAGTTTTCACTGATGGTCAGAACCGGTTTGTGTTTGAGCGTGTTCAAGTCGATGCTGTTTTGACCGTTCAGATAGATGGCCTGGCATTGGTTTAAATCGGCTTTTTTGTCCAGTATTTGCAGCCGAATTGGTTTGCCTTGTACGCTGCGACTGGTCAATGGTTTAAAGGCTGGGTCGTATTGATTCAAACACACGGTAAAACTGTGAGCGTTTTGTTCGGGCGTATTCGACCAATCGACAAACTTTATGAATTTATATATCGCCGCCGCAATGACTTTTTGTTTTTGCGTGACAAAGTCATTTTCGGCAAAACTGAGCAGTGTGCCGGAAAGCAGCGCTACCGATGAAAGTAATACCAGTACCAACCCTGAAGCCAGCTTTTTATTTAGAATGTCCATTGCCAGCCTCCTGAAATCACCCAGTCTGTTTCCAATTGCGGCCCATCCAGTGACTGATAAACAGGTAGGCCAATTTCAAAGCCAAGGTGTTGTCCCTTGAGTGTGCCATCCGGCGCATATAATTCAACCGATAACAGCATGTCGATACGTTTTCCACCTCTGATTTGAGGGTCTGCTGTCGGGGACATAGTCGCCATCAATTGCGGATCGGCGCCATGTATATCTCCCCACCACATGCCTTTCATACGGATTGAAGTGCTGAACCAGCTATCCCAGATGCGTGACAGCCAGGCCGAACCATCGAGGCGATCGCCTAAGCGGTATTGATTGTCATTTTTTCCGGTGCGGATAGTACCTATCATTTGTGCCCCCCAGCTCCAATCCCGGCTGAGTCCCTGATAGCTGATGCCGGGCAGGAAGTCTACCGTGCCTGAACCTAATTGCATGGGATAAGGTAGGCGCTGATTTTTGCCCATAGGGGTATCGCCGCGTTGATTGATGGAGCCGGTGGGTATACTGATACCGCCTTTTAGGCTGATTAAATGTTCATCCCAGCGGGTTCTGAATGCAACGCCATTGATCATCAGTTTCAAATCACCAAGACCTTCGGAATGAGTGCTGAAGCGTTGTCCCATGCGGGTCACAATATTCATATCATTGAATTTATACGGAAGCATTGCCATCAATGTGACATCATCACTAGGTGCATACATCAATGAACCCATATGCATTTCCATGTCCATAGATAAAGGTGTCATCGCGTATTTCTTTAGGATGTCCCGTTGACTGATGGAGTTTTCACCATAGAGATTGCCTGCCATGCCCATATACATATAGCGATAACCGACCATCCATTCGCCCTCTTTATGAATATGGCTTTCTTGAATATTGACAGCATTGGTGTCCAGTGGAATGGACAGAATTTCTTCCAGACTGGCATCGAGAAAGTGTTCATCCTCTTCGCTAGCAGAAACAGAAATAGCAAGCGAAAGAAAAATAAACCAATACCAGGGATATTTTTTCTGTCGAATGATGGACATTGTGTTCTCCATAACTTATGAATTAAATTGTGCGGTTAAAGATGTTTCAAGCAAGGTTGATGATGCGAATTGTTCAACCGGTACAGGTTTGCCAAACCAGTAGCCTTGACCATATTGACAATTCAATAATTGCAGCTGTTTGACCTGGGCTTCGTTCTCAATGCCTTCGGCCAGTGTTTTTATATTGAGTGCTTTGGCCATGTTTATTACCGCCTCAACAATCGCCTGATTGTTGGAGCCTGTTATGTGAATATCATGAATAAAGGAACGGTCAATTTTGAGGACATCGATTGGCAGGTTTTTAAGTCGGCTGAGTGATGAATAACCGGTTCCAAAATCATCTATAGCAACGGACAGGCCAAGTTCTTTAAGTGTCGTCAGCTTGTCGTACAGTTCATCTGATGGGAATTGTAAGGCGCTTTCGGTTAGCTCCAGTTCGATAAACTGTGCAGGGGCACCAGTTTCAAGTAAGGTCTGGCTGATTTTTTCGATAAAGTCTGGTCGGTTAAATTCTATGGGTGAAATATTGACAGCAATGGCGTGAAACTCATCGGGGATTCGGTGCTGTTGGTGCCAGCTGCTGACCTGCTGACAAACAGCTCTGAAAACCCACTCGCCAATATCGACAACCAGTCCACTTTCTTCAGCAACCGGAATATATTCGGCCGGTGAAATATCAGCTAATGTGCCTTGATGAATACGTAACAAGGTCTCGGCACCAATAATTCGCCCGGATTTCAAGTCAGTTTGCGGTTGCAGATAGGTTGATAAATGCTGTTGTTTGATAGCTTTGCGCAGAGCTGATTCGTATTGTATGTATTTAAAATTCTGTAAGGTAAAGCGTTTGTTGTGCCATTGATAATTGTTTCGGCCATTTTTTTTGGCTTGGAACATGGCCGATTCGGCAAATTTGACCAGATCATTGGCATCTGCTGTGTCATTGGGATAAATACTGATGCCGATACTGCCTGTAACAATGAATTCATAGCCATTGACAGCCACTGGCTGTTGCAGACTGGTCAGGATTTTACGGGTGAGCTCAAGAACGCAGGAATGGTTGTTAGTGCTTAGTTCTGGAATGATAATGACAAACTCGTCGCCGCCGGTATGTAGCAATTCTTCGTTGTGTAAAACCTGGCTAATACGTTTAGATAAGGTCTTTAAAAACTGATCGCCTGCGGTATGGCCTAGGGGCTGTTGCCATTTCACATAGGTAACCATAAAAAGGCGCAAGCCAGAGCGATAGAGCCTTCAAAATTTCGTTTGAGTTTGTCATATCGCGTGGCGATCGCTCTGAAATGCTTAAGTCTTGCAAACACATTTTCAACGAGATGGCGATATTTGTAGAGACACCAATCCATTTCATCATTTCCCCGAGTTGAATTCTTTTTCTTGGGATAACAGGAACAGCCCCTTTGTCTTTAATTTGAAGACGTAATGCTTCACTGTCATAGCCTCTGTCAGCAACTATATAGTCACCTTTTGGGAGCTCTGCAACTAATTTCGGTGCTTCTTTACAGTCATGAACTTCGCCGCCTGTCACTGAGAAATGAATAGGAAGACCACAGGCATCAACGGCCATATGAATTTTACTGGTGTTCCCGGCGACAGATTTCCCTATCGCTGTTTCTTGTTCACAGGCCGCACCACTACTATGCTGATGTGCTTTCACAATACTCCCATCAATAAATTCCCATTCCCGATAAAAATACCTTCGACTGTTTTTCGAAGACAAGGTTTGTCATAAATTCCCATTTTCAACATAATTATCTTCAGTTTCTCCCAAAGTTCATCCGTAAGCATTTGTCGGGGCATAGTTTGCTTGTTTTTGAGTCAAAATAAACAATCTATGTGGCGGAGTTATTGAATTTCAAGGGGGATTTTCAAAACGGCAACAGCCCCTAGTGATTCATTTACCTTTTTGAAATGATCGATATCCAGGCATAATAGAGCGAAACGTTGGTTTTTTATTTTCGCCTGTTCGATCGCTCGCTGGATTTTGTTGTGTAATAAAGCTCGGTTGGGCAGACCAGTTAATGAATCGAAATATGTCAGTTGTTGACAGGCCTGCTCGGCGCGCTTTATTTCAGTCAGGTCGGTGAAAATAGATAAATAGTGGGTAATTTCATCCTTGGGATTTTTAATAGCTGACAAGGTTAGCCAATAGGTTTTTTGCTCTTCATCATGCTTAATAACAACTTCGCCTTGCCAGTTTTTCTGCGTATCTACGCGACATAAAATGTCATTTAGCGTCAGACCAGATTGGGTGTTGAATGGCAATGTCAGGAAATTCTTGTCGGATAGTTGATTGAGGCTTTGTCCGGTCAGGGTACAGCAGGCTTCATTACAACGAATGATTTGGTGCTGCTGATCCGTGATAAAAATAGCTTGTTGATTGATATCAATCACTTTGTTTCCGAGGACCAGTTCATCGGCGACTTGTTTGCGTTTGACCAAGGTCTCGATGGCTTGGGCGATTTTTTGTACGCTGGAGAACAGTGTCTGGCTGGTTCTTAAGGAATCTGGAATTGGAAGAATGATCACGCCCATCAGCGTTTCGTGGTTTTTCAGCGGTGCAATAAAAAAGGGGGATAAATTTTGTTGTTGTGAAGCTGGCTGAAACTGAATCGTGTCGATGGATTGTTCGGTAGCATTTATGGCGATATGTTGCCATAGGGCAATTTGTCTGTCATTCAAACCTCGTTGTGCAAAGATGAGTTTATTACCTGGCTGAGATAATAAAATAGAGGTGGATGGCGTGAACGGTAAAGCGGGGATGGCGGAAATAAGAGCCAGACTTCTTTCCAGCATTTGTTGCATGGTGTGCAAATGTACTGGGAAGGATTGTATAGCGAGTAACAGTTCGGTTAATTGAGCCTGTCGATTCTGTTGTTTACGATAGTTAAGATGCCATATCAACACGCCTGAAAGCAGTAGACTTAAAATAAAAATAAGGCCAAGTTGAATGTACATTTATGCTCCGTGCAGGGGGGTCGTTAAATCCGCTTCAACTCAAAATCTAGTGATAACCCACAGTTTGGTTTGAGCTAACCAAAGCGTGGATAAAAGCCTAGCTGATTATTTAATGCTTTCAATGCGACAAATTGACGCATGAATTATTCTTGATAGCTTTCGCTGTTGCTCGATGGTTGGTTGCTGTATTCTTGAACAGGCCCTAATTTCCTGCCAGCAGTGGTTTCAATATTTGCATCAGTTTTTGTCGGGATAATTCCCCGGGGTGACGGTAGACAATCATGCCGTTGGTATCAACGATTATGGTAAATGGCACAGCATTGACTAGATTGCCCAGTTGCTGCGATAAGCTTATGGCAGCATCGCCACCGATTAAAACGGGATAGTTGATTGGATTTTTTTGCAAAAATGACACAATGGTTGCCTGATCTTCAATGGCGATGCCGATAAACTGTACATGCTTGTCGCGCAGTTCATTTTGGAGTTTGATGAACTCGGGGATTTCTTTCAGACAAGGTGGGCACCAGGTGGCCCAGAAATTGATAATCAGAATATTGCCTTGCCATTCGCTTAAATCACGCAGCTTGCCCTCGCTGTCGGGTAAACGTATCGACAATAAAGGCGAGGCGGGTTGTTGTTCGGTTTGTTGGATTTGATAATATTTAAACAGCATGCCGGCACTGAGTGACAACAGGGCCGCAGCAACTAGAATCAGTTTATTCTTCATGAAGATTGCAGCCTGTTCAGGGTTTGCAGAAAGGTTGCGGCATCCTGATAGCCGATGACACGAAAAGCTGGACGTTCCTTACCATCTGGTGAAAAAAAGATAATGCCGGGTGGGCCAATTAGATTGAAGCGTTTTAATAGTGCTTGTTCTTCCGCACTGTTGGCCGTGACATCGGCTTGAACTCGGACAAATTGTTGCAACCGTTGTTTTACCGCTGGGTCGGTAAAGGTGTAGGCTTCCAGTTCCTTGCAGGAAATACACCAGTCGGCATAAAAATCCAGGATTAACCAGCGCCCTTCACGCCCAGCCTGGGCGATTTTTTCATCGAGCGCCTGGTTGCTGTGAATGCGCTGAAACGAGACGCCTTCTGTGGTTGCAGTGATGGCTTTAGCATTGCCAAGTCCTTTTAAAGGTTGTAGTGGGTTGCTGTTTCCGGCGCTTAGCCCGACCAGTAATAACACGCCATACAGCATCAAAACGACGCCTAAGCCTTTCCAGAATTTGCGCCAGTTGCTGCTGTCCGCCGGGAGAGGGTCGAGCGCATTCAAATAAATGGCAGGAATAATCAACAACATGGCCCACAGCAGCATGGTGACTTGTGAGGGTAGAATACGATCCAGCATCCATACCGCAACTGCCAGCATAATGACGCCAAATACGGCATTGACTGTGTTCATCCACTGTCCAGCTTTCGGTAACAATGAGCCTGCAGAGGTGCCCAAAAACAGCAGTGGTACGCCCATTCCTAAGCCCATAACAAATAAGGTTGATGCGCCCAGTATGACATCGCCGGTCTGGCCGATATAAATCAATGAAGCGGCCAGTGGCGCGGCAACACAAGGACCGACGATTAAGGATGATAAGGCACCCATAATGGCGGCACTGATCCAGGAGCCATCACGATGTCGGTCACTGAAATCATGCAATTTGGCTTGCAAGGCTTTGGGCACTTGTAGGTGATAAAAACCAAACATCGACAACGCCAGCAACACAAAAATGGTGCTGAACAAGGCGATAATCCAAGGTTGCTGGAAGGTTGTCTGTAAATTGCTACCGAACAATGCGGCTAGCACACCAAACAGTGTGTACATTAGTGCTGACGCTAACACATAACAAAATGATAGAAAAAAGGCTTTTCGCGTGCCGATATTTTGCCCCTGGCCGACAATAATTCCTGACAAAATCGGAATCATCGGGAAAATACACGGGGTCAGTGACAATAACAAACCGAAGCCGAAAAAGCTTAACAAGGTGACCCAGAAGCTGTCATTGTGCAAAGCTTGGACAATCTGGTCTTGTTCGGATAAGGGCGTGGTTTGGGAGGGTGTGGATGGACCGGTTGCAGCCATAGCCGGCAAGATTAAGGGCAGCGATTTTTTCATCGGCGGATAACACACGCCTCGGTCGGCACAGCCTTGAAAAGAAGCCAGCAAATTAAAGCTGAGAGGTTCTGCCTTTTGCCGAATCAGCGGCACATCGAGTTCAATGGTTTGGTGATAAATTCTGACCTGACCGAACGATTCATCATGATACGGCTCGCCTTCGGGTAATTCTAACGGGCCTATTTTTACCGCAGCGTTATCGCTGGCTAGTTTGAGTTTACTGCGGTAAAGATAATAACCATCGGCGATTTCCCAGCGCACGCTAATCGTTTGTGCATCTTTAACCGTGGCAAAAAATTTGAAAGCCTGATCGGCTGGCAGCAATTCATCTTCAAATAAATTGAGTTTGGCAGAAAAATTATTCAGTAATTGTTTAACCGTGCCAGGTTCAGCCGCTTGTACGGCCGAGGTAGGCAGTGTCCAGAAACAGGTCAGTAATAAGGCGATTATTCTGAAATTAAGCATGAATCCATCCAATGTAAATAGTCAGGCAGTGCGCGAGCCATAGAGACTGCAACAACTTCGGGAAGTTCATAGGGATGCAAACGGATGATGGCCTGCTCCACTTGAGGATATAAATCCTGGCGGGATTTGATTAACAGCAGATGTTCTTCAGCAGATTCGATTTCACCTTGCCATTGATAAATCGAGGTGATTCCGGGGATGATGTTGATACAGGCGGCCAATTGCGTTTTGACCAAATATCGGGCAATTTTTTCTGCCGTCTCCCGGTCGGGACAGGTACAATAAATGAGTTGGTGCATCAGACTATCCTTATAAACTTGAACCCAAGGCGTATTTTAAATGAAAATTGTACAGATTTTATTTTTGTTTTTTTTGACCGTACCGTTTATCGAAATCTATTTATTGTTGCAAATTGGTGGCATTATCGGTGTTTTTCCCACTATTTTTATGGTGGTATTTACGGCTATGTTGGGTGCCTGGTTGCTGAGAAAGCAAGGATTGGCAACCTGGTTGCGTTTTCAGGAAAGTATAAATAAAGGTATTGTCCCCGCCTACGAAATGATTGAAGGCCCGATTTTGCTGGTTGGTGGTGCATTATTGCTGACACCGGGCTTTTTTACCGATGCTATTGGTTTTGCCTGCCTGGTGCCGGGCTTGCGTAAAAAAATCGCCCGTTATGTGATTGAAAATAAACTGGTGACGCCAACCGGCTTTCAGCAGGATGGTACACCGAGTCATCATGTGATTGAAGGTGAATATGAGAAAAAAGATGGCGATAAGACACCTTAGTGTTTAATACGGTGACTTCAGGTTGAGTCGGTGACATAAGTGTTTAATACGGTGACTTCAGGTTGAGTCGGTGACATACGTTTTATGCCAGCAAAGCTGGGTTAATCATCTATTTTTTGGATAACTTTGTGAATGCGACGCACACCTAATGCGACAACAACTAACACGATGGGAATGGATACGCCCACCGCGATAGAGGGGTTAATTTGCCAACCGGCTGATTTCATCGCCTGGGCGATAGACCCAATCAAGCCAACGACATAGCTGGTAATGGCAATGATGGACAAGCCTTCTACTGTGCTTTGTAATTTTAATTGCATTTTGGCATGCGTATTCATGGATTTGAGCAAGGCCTGGTTTTGCCGTTCGATAGAAATATCAACCCGGGTTCTGAGCAATTCACCCGCATTGCTGATACGTTCAGATAAACGCATAAAACGTTTGATGGTTGATTGGCAGGTTCCGATGGCAGGTTCTAGTCTGCGATTCATAAATTCGCTGAAGGTTTGCAGGCCCTGGATTCTGACTTCGCGTAAATCCTGAATGCGCCGCACGACTATATTGTAATAGGCGCTGGCGGCGCCAAAACGATAATCGTTACTGGAGATATGGTTTTCGATTTCCGCCGCCAGTCGCGTCAATTCATCTAGTAAACGGCTGTCGTCACTGTCTTCTTCAGCCATGGCTGCCGTTATGGTACGTAATTGCTGGTCGGATTTAATTAAAACCGGTGTCAGTTGACGGGCGATTGGAAAGGCGAGTAAAGCCATTACCCGGTATACTTCAATTTCAAACAAACGCTGAATCAAACGACCTGCTTGTGCTTTTTTTAAATGCTTGTCGATAATCAAAAACCGACTGAAACCATCGGCGTGAATTCGAAAATCAGTATAAGCGCTAGCAGCCCCGCCACTGACTTCGGCACCGATTAAGGCATTTCCTGAAAACAATGCGCTGATTTCATCTAGGTTGTTGAGCTGGTTGGCTGGGATGATTTCGGCATGGCTGGCCACCATCAATTGCCCGGGTAATTTTGCCATCCAATCGACCGGTGCCTTTTTTAAAGCCGGTTCTGTAAAGGGTAGTGAGGTGCTGAGATTGACAAAAAATGTGTAGGTGACAAATTCGTTGTGTTGTTCCCACAGTAACTGAAAATCACCGAAAGGTGCCATGAAATGATTAGCGTCGGGCGTCGGTGGGGTGATGCCAAAGCGCTCACATAGCGTCAATAAATGGCGGAAATCTTGTTTTTTTTCTTCAGGGTTGACCATCAAGGCCAAATGCGAGGCCCTGAACGGTAATTCCAGGATTACCGAGGAGCGGGCGTGAACTTCATTGTGTAGCAGGAAACGTTTGGAATGATTTTCAGGTAATGGAAATAATGTTGGCACGGTACGATCCGGGCGGTGTCTAAAATTGACGAGTATAGATAAAATGTGGGAAATAAGCGAACGGGATAAAGCTGTGCTTTACCCCGTTTGATGTGTTAATTGTCGGATTTATCTTCTTTATCTTCAGCGTCAGAAGAGGTGGTATCTTGCTCAAGTGTGCTTTTGTCGAGTGCCGAGTATGCTGGGCACCAGCCTGAATAACCGGTTGCGACTAAAACACAGCCAATAAGCAATAAAGGAACGCTGGCAATAAACAGCGAAATAAATATCGCCGCCGCACCACCCCAGAGACGGTATTTTTTTTCCTGTGCACCGACATTGTGTTCGAATTTTATTAAACGTTTGACATCAAAGCTCATGATTTTACCTTCCTGCCCGTGTTAAGTTATCGGAAATACTGAAAAAATAAGTTGCCCTGGCAGGTTTTAAGCCAGGCTACTCGTCTTTCAATGTTTCCTGTTGTTATTGTGTGGATTGCATTGACGTTTAGGACTAACGTCCCAAAATCAAAACGTCAACTTTTCAATATACACCGCTTGAAAAATTGTGCAAGGATTAGAGTCGGGATATTTGAATCGTAAGCACTGTTTTAATGGTATATTGGACGGTTTGAGTCAATATTGTCAGTTGTTTAAGATGGATACCGAATCAATTATTAGTCATTTAAATGATGCACAAAAACTTGCCGTTTCTGCCCCGGAACAGCCAGTTTTGGTACTGGCAGGTGCCGGCAGCGGTAAAACCCGGGTGCTGGTACACCGAATTGCCTGGCATATCAAGGTGAATGGCTTATCACCGCAAAATATTCTAGCGGTGACGTTTACCAACAAGGCGGCGACTGAAATGCGCGGTCGGGTGGAAGCGTTGCTTAAACAATCGACACGTAATTTGTGGATCGGAACCTTTCATGGTCTGGCGCATCGTTTGCTGCGGCGCCATGCCAAGCAGGCCAAATTGCCGGAAACCTTTCAGGTCATCGATTCCGATGATCAGCTGCGGTTGATTAAACGTTTGCTACGCAATTTAAATATCGACGATAGCAAATACCCGCCCAAACAGATCCAGTGGTATATCAATGCGCAAAAAGATGAAGGTATCCGTGCACGCCATATGATTGAAGATGGCGACCCGTTTCAGCGACAAATGATCGCGATTTATAAAGCTTATGAAGAGGTTTGTAATCGTTCAGGGTTAGTTGATTTTGGTGAATTGCTGCTCAGAACCCATGAATTACTGCGCGATAATGAAGATTTACTGAGCTTTTACCAGCAACGTTTTCGGCATGTGCTAGTCGACGAATTTCAGGATACCAATACCATACAATATGCCTGGCTGCGCTTATTGACCGAGGGCCAGAACAATTTGTTTGTGGTTGGCGATGATGACCAGTCTATTTACGGCTGGCGCGGTGCAAAAATTGAAAATATTCATTCATTCCGCAAACATTATCCCGATCATCAGTTGATCAAATTGGAGCAGAATTACCGATCCACTGGCCATATTCTGAAAGCGGCCAATACTCTGATTGCTAATAATGAAGAGCGCTTAGGCAAGGACTTATGGACCGACAGCGGCGATGGCGATTTAATTTCCTTATACACAGCGTTCAATGAGCAGGACGAAGCCTATTTTGTGGTCGAGAAAATACGGCAATGGGTGAATGAAGGTGGTTTGCGTAGCGATGTCGCTATTTTGTATCGCTCCAATGCCCAATCACGGCAGTTTGAGGAAAAGTTGATGAGTACCGGTACACCGTATCGGGTTTACGGTGGGCTGAGGTTCTTTGAGCGAATGGAAATCAAAAATGTGCTGGCATATTTAAGATTGATGTCCAATCCGGATGACGATGCCGCGTTTGAACGTGTCGTCAATACACCGGCGCGGGGAATCGGCAATAAAACGCTGGAAGATATTCGGCAACTGGCCCGGAATGAAGGTATTTCTTTATGGCAGGCCGGTTTGAAAATGCGGCAACAAAATCACCTGACTGCCCGCGCAGCTAATGCACTGAAGGGCTTTCAACAACTTATCCAAAATCTGGCCGCTGAAGCCGAAGCGCTGGAACTGTTTGAAAAAGTACAGCTTGTGGTTGAAAAAAGTGGCTTGATTGAACTGTATAAAAAAGAAAAAGGTGAAAAAGGCGAAGCACGGGTTGAAAACCTGGAGGAGCTGGTCAACGCCGCGCGTTTGTTTGATTATGAAGCCGACAACGAAGAAAACTTATCGGAACTGGATATGTTTCTGGCGCATGCCGCGCTGGAGGCAGGCGATACGCAGGGCGAAGACTATGAGGATTGTGTACAGTTGATGACATTGCATTCGGCTAAGGGGCTGGAGTTTAAAATTGTCTTTTTGGTGGGTATGGAAGAAGGTTTGTTCCCTTCGCAACAATCAACCGACGACCCTGCCCGGCTGCAGGAAGAACGGCGCTTGTGTTATGTCGGCATTACCCGGGCGCGTGAACAATTGTATTTGACCCATGCTGAATCACGTCGCTTGTATGGCAAAGAAACCTATCCTTCACCCTCGCGTTTTATTCGGGAAATTCCGACTGAATCGATGCAGGAAATCCGTTTGCGTGCCAATCTGAATCAAAAACTAACGCCAACCGCTAATAACAGCAGTGTTGCTATGGCGGGCGCTCAATATAAACTGGGACAGCGCGTCATTCATCAGAAGTTTGGCGAAGGCGTGGTGTTGCAAGTGGAAGGAGAAGGTGCACAGGAGCGGGTGCAGATCAATTTTAAGAATGTGGGGCTGAAATGGTTGATGCTGGCCTATGCCAAGTTATCGAGAGCTTGATTTAAGATAACTGATGTTACGCGGCGGCTCTTTAATTTCATTCCCATGATCCTCCGTTCACTATTACCGAGAAAGAAAAAGCCATCTCTGGCCTCTGTTTTTTATCGTTATAGCTTTTAACCCCCATCTAATAACATGGGGGGAAAGATATCGACACTATACAAGGCACCATACACGGTACCATTCTTTCTTACTCACTAAAAACAGGGGTTAACAAAATGGCTAGAAAGCGAAGAAAACCAAATCAAACTACTCAAAATGGTACTGTGTCTGGTACCGTATCCAGTACCATAACGGCACCAGATAAGGAAATGCGCCCAAGAATAACGCCACAAATAACAGAGCGCGTTAAGCTATTTGCTGAAAAGCATGGCTTACCAGTGCAAGCGGTTATCAATCTGGCCATTGTGGAGTATTTAAACCAGTTTGATTAAATGGGCATGGTACCTTATTTGTCACCATTGCTCATAGCCTCATAATGAAAGCATCGCGGGGCAGGTTCCGGCAGACAGACTCTAGCAGGCTCCGAAGTCAAGCTATTTCATCACGGCGTTTATAGCTTTATACCCTACAGCTTTTAGCAGGCGTTGAAAGTATGCACGGCTTCAGGGCTTCTCCGAAGCCTAAGCCGTGATTAAATCGCTTTACTTTGGAACTGAGTCTGTCACCCTGTTTCTGCACCTGTGGTGCTGATTCTATCGCCCTAGCATGGTTTTAGTGCTGGCATCTGAGCATTGCACTAGCAGGGCGCTGATGCCAGCGTTATAACGACCAAGCTAACTTGACGAAAAAAGCAGAGCGACGATAGGAGCGGCGCTTTTTGCGGTCAAGTTGAGCGATTTGTTATGCATTTACCTCTAACCATAAAAACGATTTTTCAATAAACTTATGAGCATTTCCAAATATACATTTACCATGAGATAAAATCAGATTTTCAGGGCGCCAAGCTAGAATTTTTTTCAGATGCTTCTTCGCTTCATTTTTATTCCCGAGCAAAAAGCTTAATCGCCAATCAAGAGGCATCTTTCCATTAGGATACAGTATCCCAACAAGTTTAGCTAAAACCCTATACCACCAATTTAACGTAGCTGGGTCAAAATTCTCTACCCAATCTGCAACAATTAGCGTCTTGGATGGCTTATGATAAAAAATAACTTCTTCCATCCAACGGCTTCCAGTGAATATAGTTTGATCAGGCTTTGTTGCATAAATAATCCACAGCGTACTCTTTTCTTAAATTCCAGTCTTTATTCATGAAACAGAATAACTTTCAGGCATACCCAGGCCTGTCATTTTATTCATTGCGCCGACGCGGAGATACGCCTCAACCATCTGAGCCGCAAAGGTCCGGTTTTTTAATTGGCCACTAAAGAGCGTTTTGATGCGAAACATAGCCGTTTCAGCCAGGCTGCGTTGATGATAACCACTTTCTTGTTTCCATGCCTTTCTCCCGATTTCAGCGCAACGTTGAACAATCGCTGTTCTTGGATGAGTTCTCCCATCTTCATCACTCGGCCATTCCACCGCCCCTTCCCGCGGCGGTATCAATGCATCGGCGCCTTTGTTACGAATCGCCTGATGACACTGGATCGTATCATAAGCGCCATCCGCCGCCACACTGGCAACTTGGTCGTGTTCATCCAGCTGCTCTAATAAATCCGGCAAGACTTCGGAATCACCAACAAAATTAGCCGTCATCTCAACTGCCACGACTTCCTGCGTTTGTGCATCAACCATGATATGGAGTTTACGCCAGGTTCTGCGCTTGCTGGCACCATGTTTGCGAACTTTCCACTCGCCTTCACCGTAGACTTTTAAGCCGGTCGAATCGACGACTAAGTGTCTTGGCGTTCGACTGCTTGAACGAGGCAGCCGAACCTCCAGAGTTTGCTGGCGGCGACTTAATGTACTGTAATGAGGAATCTGGATAGACAGCTTTAATAACTGGACTAACGACAACAAACATCCCTGTGTCGCTCTCAACGGCAGCAGCTTTAAAGAGTTCTCTCAGGGTCAATGCGCATTGAATAGCAGTATCAGAATACGTCATCGGGCTTCCTCTATAGCCTGTCTTTTCAGGCTGATGCCATTGCTTGATCATGGATTCTTCGAACCATAGCGTTAATGAACCTCGATTGATCAAGGCTTGATTGTAATTCGACCAATTCTTTAGTTTGTAGCGTTGTTTCTTTTTTCTTGTCCATGCCCTATAATATGGGGATCCTTATGATTTATGCAACAAAGCCCTTTAATACTGTCTGACCAATAATCGGCAGGAAGCCCTGCTTTGTTTTTAAGATGCCTTAAAAACTGGACTTTCTCCGGTAAAGATTCCCACACCGACGGTAAAAAGTCCCCTTATAACCATTTTCAACAAGAATCAAGCCATCGACGCCAGGTCTGATTTGGCGTAATAAATCTTCTTCTGATGAAAACTGCATGGCTTCCGGTTCACTCAGGATGGAAATAAAAATATCAAGCTGTGGAATTTCACTGCGTTCCACAGGCGGAAAACGAGGATCTTTATAGGCCGCGGAAAAGGCATTTTCGCAATCGGGTTTAAAAAAGGGTTGAAATTATAATTTAGATAAGGTATTGGTTTTATCATTTTGATTATAAATGACAGTTACCCCAACGGCCTCAATTATCCACCATTTTTCAACGATTGCTGATCCAAGAGTAGATCGGCGAAAGAAGCATCAACTCACTGATATATTTTTCATCACCTTGTGTGCGACTATTTGTGGAGCCGATAACTGGGTGGCCATTGAAAAATTTGGAAAGGCTAAAGAAAGCTGGTTCACTGAACAGCTTGGTTTAGAAAAATGGAATCCCTTCACATGATACGTTGGGTGCTGTTTTTGCCGCCATAGATACGGAACAATTTAGTCAATGCTTCTCAAACTGGGTGGCCGATCTAGCGGACTTGGTTGAAGAAGATATTATTGCAATGGATGGCAAATGCTTAAGGCGCAGTATTGATAAAGCCTCAAATAAGTCAGCCATCTATATGGTGAGCGCCTGGTCGCGGAAAAACAGTTTGGTTTTAGGTCAGGCGAAAGTGGATGATAAATCCAATGAAATTACGGCCATACCCAAACTTCTGTCGCGTTTGGATATTGCAGGCGCTTTGATTACAATTGATGCAATGGGGTGCCAAAAGAAAATAGCCAAACAGATTATCGACCAAGGCGGTGACTATGTTTTGAGTTTAAAAGGAAATCATGGCACCTTACATGAGGATGTAAAGGCCTATTTTACATCCGCTTTATCGCCAGAAATTGCCACAAAAACCGTCAATGGTGAGCATGGGCGAATTGAAACGCGTTCTGTTCGTGTCACGGATGAGATTGAATGGTTAAAAAGGAGCATTCCTGGTCAGGATTAAAAAGTATTATTGCCGTCACAGCCACAAGAGAAGTGGATGAAAAAATAACCGAGGAAACACGCTATTTTATAAGCAGTTTAAGCGCAAACGATCCAAACAAGTTAGAGCATGCTGTTCGCGCTCATTGGGCGATTGAAAATAACTTGCATTGGGTTCTTGATCTTGCTTTTGATGAGGATAGCAACCGAACCCGCAAAGGATATAGTGCTTCAAACTTAGCTGTCATTCGACACATGGCCTTAAATTTAATAAAAGCCGAGGAAACGGCCAAAGTCGGTGTAAAAACCAAGCGAATGATGGCAGGGTGGGATAATGATTATTTACTCAAGATTCTTGGTGTAATTTAAACCCGATTGCCCTGGGATGACCTGTACGATAGCCATTTTCAATCGACTCGCGTGCTATATTAAGCAGAATATTCTGATGTTGTTTGGTTAATGACATAAGCTCCATACCCGACTACCCGGTTTTTGTCGCCGGCAGTATCACCGGAATTTCGTAAATCAATGGTTTTAGGTTTCAAGCCATGCTGACGTGCATAGCGTAACAACCCTGTGACAGGGACACGACCGCAGGCTGAATCAAAATCAAGTTGTTCATAGTGCAATGATTCGATCAGTTGTGATGTGTTCTGGTCCATCTGTTGGGCGGTGAAATAATCATGGTAATGACTCAAATCCGAACTGATGACAATCAAGGTTTCAGATTTTCCCCAGAGAATTTCCAGGACGGTGCTGACCTGTTCGGCACTGGCGTCACCGGCCACAATAGGAACCAGTTTAAAATCGTTTAATACAGACTGTAAGAAAGGTAGTTGTACCTCAAGACTATGTTCCAGGCTATGTGCCTGATCCAGGAGATGAACAAAAGGCAGGTGTAAAATAGCTTCGACCGCTTGTTTATCGATAGGAATAGCGCCTAAAGGCGTGACAAATTGGTCGGCACTGCTGACAGCTAAACCCTCAAATGCAACCCGGTGAGAAGGACCTATCAGGACGACACGCTTGATTTGATCGGCCGCTTTTTTTAAAGGCGCATAAGCACTCGCTGCGATCGGGCCTGAATAAATATAGCCAGCATGCGGAACGATAACTGCTTTGGGCGCTGGCAAGCTATCATCGGCCTGACTTAAAAAATAGTGAATCATTGCGGATAATTCCGAAGGATCGTCAGGATAAAACGTGCCGGCAACTGCCGGAGGTCTGATCGAAGTCATCGTTCTGCCCTCCACCTAAAAATAATTACCGGATCAACCATTAAGACTTTATCTTAATAAATCAATCCCCATAATGTAGTTATAGGTGCTAACGTAAAAAATTCAAGGGGGATGTTATGCATACTTTAATCAGCGACAATATTGTCACAACAAAATATTGGCATAGTTTGGACGATGGGCGTGTGCAATGTGATCTATGTCCGCGTTTTTGTAAATTGCATGAAGGCCAGCGTGGTTTGTGTTTTGTGCGACAGAATCTCAATAATCAAATTGTTATGACCAGTTATGGGCGTTCAAGCGGCTTTTGTATTGACCCGATCGAAAAAAAACCCTTGAATCATTTTTATCCCGGTACGGCCGTTTTGTCATTTGGTACGGCGGGTTGCAACTTGGCCTGTAAGTTTTGTCAGAATTGGGACATCAGTAAATCACGCGAAATGGATGCTTTGATGAGTCAGGCCTCGCCGACGGCGATTGCCGATGCTGCAGCTTCGAGTGGTTGTCTTAGTGTCGCGTATACATACAATGATCCAGTTATTTTTCATGAATATGCCATCGATACGGCATTGGCGTGTCGTGAACGCGGAATAAAATCAGTGGCTGTATCGGCGGGTTATGTCTGCCCGAAACCGCGCGAAGAATTTTATGCCGTGATGGATGCTGCGAATATCGATCTTAAGGCTTTCACCGAAGATTTTTATCATAAAATTACAGGCTCACATTTAGAGCCCATTTTAGAAACTTTAAAGTACATAAAACATGAAACATCGGTCTGGCTGGAGCTGACTACCTTGCTGATTCCGGGCGAAAATGATTCACAAGCTGAACTGGAAGCGATGACACAGTGGGTGGTCGAAAACTTAGGTTCAGATGTGCCCATGCATTTCACTGCTTTTCATCCGGACTGGAAAATGCGTGACAAGCCCTCGACACCTGTCAGTACATTATTGATGGCACGCGATATCGCACAGAAAAATGGGGTGCGTTATGCCTATGTCGGTAATGTTCATCATAAAGTAGCGGAAAGTACCTATTGTCATCAGTGCGGTCATTTATTGATTGGTCGGGATTGGTATGAGTTATCGGAATGGGGATTGGATGAAAAAGGCTGTTGCGAGAATTGTGGAACACCGTGCGCCGGACGTTTCATGGATAAACCAGGAAATTGGGGAGCAAGACGGCAACCGGTCATGATTGGGTAGCTCATTGTCATCAACTTTTAATATTTGGCTTGCATAATGAGAAAAATATTGCAAAAGAGAAAACTATGTTTGACTTAAACCTTGAAGAACCTTTGTTGGGCGAGGAAGCCTATATTGATTTGAATATTATCATAGGGCTATTTGAGCCCGAGCCATGCAGCCGAACGCGGCGGCCGGTATCGGAACTGGATGAATATGAACAGGCGATGTTGGCTTAACCCGGTTTTGCCTGCCATTTTTTATACTTTCGCGCACGACAATGACAGGTTAAAGCATGACAGCGCGCTGAAAGGCCTGGTTGGACTTGTTATACTAAGGCTTTCCAGCCATTTTAACTAAAATTGATATGACACAACGTTCTGTAAGTACAGGCAAAAAAGTCAGGCGCATTGCCGCAATCATTTATATATTAGTCATGCTTTTTATTGTCGGAGGAACATTGCTTCATCAAAATAATCAGGAAAATGCGCAACAATCAAATGTGAACGGGTTTAGCGCAAATCCTGATATTCCTCAGACCGAATGAGGCTTACAGCAACTGAGTGCTTATTCGGAATGAAATAAACGCCCAAACAAACCTGTATCGTTTTCCAATTCAGCAATGCGTTGCCGGGCGGCAGTGCCCATGTCGCTGTCGCTTTCCTGCTCCGCAATACGTTGCAAGACATTTAGGCTTTCTTTATTCAACAATCGAATAGCAGCCTGCCTGACCGAATCATAATGTGCGCGCAATGCTGCCAGTTCTTGTAAATAAGTACTCGCACTTTGCAACGCCTTGAGCATGACTTTTTCAGGGTCACCGGTAAATAAATCCCGCTGTAAATTGCCATATTGCTCCTGTAATAACACCCAGTCGCTTCGGCTTATTTTTTCGGGTTCGGTTGGATCATCACAACATCCCATCTTTGCCTCCTCTGAAAACAATCAATGGATTTTGGTATTTGTAAGGCGCCTTGTAAACTAACGTTTTTAACCTAATATTTTTTACGATGCGTTTATTCTTTTTTATCTTAGGGTGGCTTATAGTCAGCTGGGCTCACGCCACAACCTACCCATTACCTGCCAACCCAAAAGATAGTTTGATTGGTGACCCGCCACATAAAATTAAATATGCGATTGCCAAACATGAAGATACCTTATTGGATATTGCCAGAGAATATGACTTAGGTCAAAACCAGATTCTATTGGCCAACCCAAATGTCGATCGCTGGATACCGGGTGAAGGCACGCGTGTCGTTATCCCTAATAGTTATATTTTGCCAGATGCCCCGCGTGATGGCTTGATTCTTAATTTGCCGGAATACAGACTTTACTATTTTCCAAAACCTGCCAAAGGCGAGAAGCCGGTGGTTATTACCCATCCGGTCAGTATCGGACGACAAGATTGGGATACACCCTTGGGTAAAACTTATATCCAAAGCAAAAAACGCAATCCGGTCTGGATTCCACCGCCTTCCATAAAAAAGGAACATGCCGAAAGCGGCGACCCTTTACCCGATGTTGTTCCAGCAGGGCCGGATAACCCACTTGGGCTTTATGCTATGCGTTTAGGTATTCCCGGTTATTTAATACACAGCACCAATAAACCGTTTGGCGTCGGTATGCGCGTCAGTCACGGCTGTGTTCGTATGTATCCTGAAGATATTGAAAAACTATTTCCGATGATCAAGGTACGAACACCGGTTTATATCGTTAATCAACCTATAAAAGTAGGTTGGCTTGAAGACACACTATATATCGAAGTACATCCACCCTTGGATGATAATTTGCAAGATTATCAGACTAAACTGGATCAGGCACTGGATCTGATAGAAAGAGCTAATAATGGGATGTTGCCCGTGGTTCGAGGTGCTGCTTTAAAAAAAGCGCTACAAACAAGTAATGGCATTCCAGTCGCTATTTTCGAGCGGCCGATTAAGTTAGATGATTTAGAGTTGGAAGAGAACTAAAAAAGAGACTGCTCAGAAGAACAGTCTCAATGAGAGGGAGAAAAAACTTACAAATTTACACTGGCCAAAACAGAATTGACCAATTCAAAATAGTCGTTCAGCAAACTATTGATTGTTTGCATAAACGCGTTTTCCATTCAACCGTACTCTTGATCTGGTCCAGCCAATCGCTGGTTGTGCTGGCCAAGGTTTCGTAGCCTTGTTGTAGTTGCGGTTTCCAGTCGTTGTTGAATCGCGCATAAAGCTCAACGCCATAATCCTGTAATTGTGCAAACCATAGTTTGCTGGTTTCAATCGGGCTGTCATACCAAGTTTTGCCTAGCTCGGCAATCGTACTATGTAACTCAATCAACGTCTGACGGATATGCAGATAGAGGTTGGTCAAATCAGATGAAACCTGATTCCAGACTGTTTCAGCTAGAAGCTTGGTCGGAACGATAAATTTAGTTTCAAAATCCAAAGATTCAAAAGCCATTTTTACACCTTGTATTTGGATACAAAAAGAAAACGGCCTGAAAAGGCCGTAAGAAGGTAAGGTTTACTAACTTTGTAACTGCTTGAACATTGCATCCCAAAGTTGCAAAGAAGTTTAATTAATTTTAGAAAAAATAAAAATGTGGCATATTGCCGCGTGACAAAATGACGCAAAAATTGGCATGTTTTATGCTTTGCAAATTGGTTTGCCTAACGAATTTATTTAAAAAATATGCATGTTAGAAATTTCTTGTGTCGTCAGTGTGTGATTTGACCTATTAAAAATAGGTCAAATCACACACTTAAATTTTGGAAAACTATTTTTAAAAGTAGAGGTTCTTTTAAGGCGCTGTCGACCAGTATTTTTGATGGTATAAGCTTGTGCTAGCAGATTAACCTGTATCTTGTTGGACGCTAATGAATAATAAAACCGCTACAGGTCTTTATAGAAGGAGTTTTTCGACGTTGTTGAATAGATAAATGGCGTCCCGAGAGGGAGTCGAACCCCCGGCCTGCCCCTTAGGAGGGGGCCGCTCTATCCAGCTGAGCTATCGGGACTGAATGGTGGATTATTTTAGCATGCAACAGCGGCGTATGGGATAGTACTGTAAGAATTTGTACAGGCCTTGGGTTTTAGGCGAAAAACTAAAAGTAAAGCTATTTTTATGTTCAGGCTTGAAAAAATAAGATGTTCCCTCATAGTAGATGTAAGAAAAAATTTATAAAAGTGAGGTGCGCAATATGCGGATGGATAAATTAACCAGTAAATTTCAAGAGGCTTTAGCTGATGCACAGAGTCTTGCTCTAGGCAAGGATCATCAATTTATTGAGCCTATACATGTTATGAGTGCGTTGTTAAATCAGCAAGGCGGAAGCATTCGGCCTTTGTTGATGCAAGCGGGCATAGATGTGAATGCGCTGCAAAATGAAATTCAGCAGGAGTTAGGACGGCTGCCGGTTGTTGAAGGCGCAGGGGGCGATGTACAACTGTCTAACGACACCGGCCGTGTGCTGAATCTAATGGATAAATTGGCGCAAAAAAGAAACGATGCGTATATTTCCAGTGAGCTGTTTCCATTGGCAGCTTTGGAAAGCAGTGGTTTTTTACAAAACCTGTTCAAAAAATTGGGCTTGACCAAGGAAAAACTGGAACAAGCGATTGAGAATGTCAGAGGAGGCGAGAGCGTGACCGATCCTAATGCGGAAGAACAAAGACAAGCGCTGGAAAAATATACAATTGATTTAACCGAGCGTGCAGAACAAGGGAAATTAGATCCTGTTATTGGCCGAGATGATGAAATTCGCCGGACGATTCAGGTTCTACAGCGTCGAACTAAAAATAACCCAGTGTTGATTGGTGAGCCCGGTGTCGGTAAAACGGCGATTGTTGAGGGTTTAGCGCAGCGGATCGTGAATGGCGAAGTGCCTGAGGGGCTTAAAAACAAACGCTTGTTGTCATTAGATATGGCTGCGTTGATTGCGGGTGCAAAATTCCGTGGTGAATTTGAAGAGCGTTTAAAAGCCGTGTTAAACGATGTGGCTAAACAGGAAGGTAATATTATTCTGTTTATCGATGAGCTGCATACCATGGTAGGAGCAGGTAAAGCCGATGGCGCTATGGATGCCGGGAATATGTTGAAACCGGCTTTGGCACGGGGTGAATTACATTGTGTCGGTGCTACAACGCTGGATGAATACCGGCAATATATTGAAAAAGATGCGGCGCTGGAGCGGCGTTTCCAGAAAGTGATGGTTGATGAGCCTTCGGTTGAAGATACCATTGCTATCCTGAGGGGATTGAAAGAGCGTTATGAAGTACATCACGGGGTAGAAATTACTGACCCTGCGATTGTAGCGGCAGCGACATTATCACATCGCTATATTACCGATCGACAGTTGCCGGACAAGGCGATTGACCTGATAGATGAAGCGGCCAGTCGTATTCGTATGGAAATCGACTCTAAGCCTGAAGCGATGGATAAGTTAGAGCGCCGTTTGATCCAGTTAAAGATTGAGCGTGAAGCACTGAAAAAAGAGACCGATCCTGCCTCTAAAAAACGGTTGGAGACGTTGGAACAGGAAATTGCCTCATTGGAAAAAGAATATTCTGATCTGGAAGAAATCTGGAAAGCAGAAAAAGCGGCAGTACAAGGTTCTGCGAGTATTAAGGAAAAACTGGAGCAGGCCCGTCAGGAATTGGAATTTGCGAGTCGTGCCGGTGATTTGACTAAAATGTCGGAGCTGAAATACTCAGTCATTCCGGCTCTTGAGCGTGAACTGGACTTAGCATCACAGGCTGAAATGCAAGAAATGCGGTTGCTGCGAAATAAAGTAACCGAAGAGGAAATCGCTGAAGTTGTGTCTAAATGGACAGGCATACCAGTCTCCAAAATGCTGGAAGGCGAAAGAGAAAAACTACTGCGTATGGAGCAGGAACTGGGTAAACGTGTTGTAGGTCAGGATGAAGCGGTAAAAGCAGTGAGTGCCGCAATTCGTCGTTCGCGAGCCGGTTTGGCTGACCCGAATAAACCGAATGGTTCGTTCCTGTTTCTGGGGCCAACCGGGGTGGGTAAAACCGAGTTGTGTAAAGCATTAGCTGAGTTTTTATTCGACACCGAAGACTCCATGGTCAGAATCGATATGTCAGAGTTTATGGAAAAGCATTCTGTTGCACGGTTGATCGGTGCGCCTCCAGGCTATGTCGGCTATGAAGAAGGCGGCTATTTAACCGAAGCGGTGCGACGTAAACCGTATTCTGTCATTCTGATGGATGAGGTAGAAAAAGCACATCCCGATGTCTTCAATATTCTGTTACAGGTACTCGATGACGGGCGATTGACGGATGGTCAGGGACGGACAGTGGATTTTCGTAATACGGTGATCGTCATGACCTCTAACTTGGGTTCTGACAGGATTCAGGAGATGGCCGGTGAAGAAAACTATGATGCGATGAAAAATGCCGTCATGGAAGTTGTTTCCGGACATTTTAGACCGGAATTTATCAACCGGATTGATGAAGTGGTTGTATTCCACCCATTGACCCGTGAACAGATCAGAGAAATCGCCAAAGTTCAGATTGATCATCTGGTTAAACGCTTGAAAGATCGAGAGATTGAACTGACGATTACCGATGAAGCACTTGATCTATTAGGTGAAGCAGGATTTGATCCGGTTTATGGTGCAAGGCCGCTGAAAAGAGCGATTCAACATCAGCTGGAAAATCCGTTAGCGACTGAATTGTTAGCGGGCCATTTTGGACCGGGAGACACTATTCGGGTCTATGTTGAAAATGGTGTATTAACATTCAGTAAATAAAGTCTACACCAAGACAATCAGACAAGGGTGCTGGCTATAGAGTCAGCGCCCTTTTTTTGTGTGAGCAATATACTCTTTGCAAGCGGGACAGGGTAATTGGTGTGAGACAATTTGGAGAATTTTAAACTGCTGAATGGAATTTTTTAGTCACAGGGAACATGATCCATAATTCTGTTAAGCTTGAAAAAGTGTAAAGGCGAAAAATGTCAGCGATTGATATATCGGCTGACACATGCTTTTGATTCTTGTGTAGGCTTATCAACTGGAGTTGAACTGAATATGCACGAGATGTCTTTGTGTGAAGGGGTGTTACAGATTTTGCAAACAGAAGCTGAAAAACAGGGGTTTCAGCGAGTTAAGACTGTCTGGCTGGAAATAGGTGAACTAGCCAGTGTTGAAATTGAGGCTATGCGTTTTAGTTTTGAGGTGGTGATGAAAAATACCTTGGCAGAGTCGGCACAATTAAACATCATTCATAAGCCTGGTGTGGCCTGGTGTATGCAATGTGAAAAAACAGTCACCGTAAAACAGCGGTTTGATGAGTGCCCCGATTGTGGCGGCTATCAATTGCAGATAACCGGCGGTGATGAAATGAAGATAAAAGAACTGGAGGTGGAGTAATGTGTACAGTATGTGGTTGCGGGGAAGGTGAAAGCAGAATTGAGGGGAAACACACTCATCATGAACACGATCACACACATGGAGAGACTGATCATCATTACGGCCATGGCCCGGCGTATGCTCATGCGCCAGGAATGAGCCAGTCTCATATGGTGCAGATTGAACAGAATATTCTGAGTAAGAATGATGAATATGCTCGTGCCAACCGGCAGGCGTTCGCTGAAAAAGGTATTTTGACATTAAACCTGGTATCCAGCCCGGGTTCAGGAAAAACCAGCTTGTTGACCCGTACCTTGCAGGACTTAACAGAAGAAATTCCAATGGCGGTTATTGAAGGTGACCAGGAAACCAGCCGCGATGCCGACAGGATACGGGAAACTGGTGTCAAAGCAGTACAAATCAATACCGGAAAGGGATGTCATTTAGATGCCCATCAAGTGGGACATGCGGTGGAACATTTATCTTTGCAGCAGGGTTCTGTACTGATGATAGAAAATGTCGGTAACTTGGTTTGTCCGGCGGCCTTTGACCTGGGGGAAGCGGCTAAAGTTGCCATTTTGTCGGTCACAGAAGGCGAAGATAAGCCGATAAAATACCCGGATATGTTTCATGCGGCCGATATTTTACTATTGAACAAAATCGACCTGTTACCCTATCTGGATTTTAATGTTGAGCAATGTATTGACTATGCGCGGCGGGTTAATCCCGGTATTCAGGTATTCAAGATTTCAGCCAAAACAGGGGAAGGCTTGCAGGATTGGTATCAATGGATACGGTTAAGTTTGCAGACCCGCTTGTTAGGCCATGCAAATCGGGCTTCTGAAGCCGTTGCTAAAACGATGACAGACTGATGGCGACCCTGCCCAGGATTCTGGTTGTCGATGATAAAGTATTTTTAGTGGCAGAGTAAAAAATATATTTCCTTATTGTTTCGCTTTCGTGATCCAATGGGGGGTAGATAAATTTTACTCTGACCCGAGTATTGGCAACTGGGGGGTAAGGTACCGAATTTAAATGGCAGAATGGTAGTGGGAGTGATTGCTCGCTTGTTAGAGCAGGCATTACAGGATACTCTGGTTGAAGAAGATGAAAAAACCTCGGTCGCCATTCAGCATATCATCCGATCATTCGATTCCCCCCTGTGTCAGACTAGTTGTCGCCTCTATTAAAACAGAGGAATAAAACGATGTCCCAACGTTATAGTAAAGCATTTAAAGAACAAGCCATATCAAAAGTATTGCAACGTGGTGATAAAACGATACAGTGTATCGCTGATGAATTGAATGTAAACTTGTTTACCCTTAAAAACTGGCTAAAGAAACCTCGTACAACGCCTATGACAGACACCCCGATGAATAAACGCCCAGCTGACTGGTCAATGGCAGAGCGTTTTGCTTTATTAATGGAAAGCGTCGCTTTAGAAGGTGAGGCGTTAAATGCCTTTTGCCGTCAACACGGTATATTTCCGCATCATCTTGATGTTTGGAAAGACGAGTTTATCAAGAAAACCGACAAAGCAGAACAATCAGGAAAATCCCGATCAGACAAGTCTTTACGGGATGAGATAAAACAACTGGAAAAAGAATTAAATCGCAAGGAAAAGGCCTTGGCAGAAGCCGCCGCCTTATTGGTGCTCCAAAAAGTGCCGAGCGTTCTGGGAGGAAAAGGCGTGATGATTTCTCTTGCAGAACGCGAACAATGGTTGGAATATTTTGATGAAGCCGTCGGCCTGGGCGCAAGAAAATCAAAAGCCGCCGAGATCATCGGCATCAGCTTACGCACTTTGCAGCGTTGGCAAAAACTGAAACGCTATCCGTCGATGGCCGGACACAGCGTCAGTTTACCCCGAGCCATAAGCTCAGTGACGAGGAACGAGCCGAGATACTTGCTATCGCTAATTCGGACGAATTTAAAGACTGTACGCCGCATCAAATCGTGCCGATATTGGCCGAGCGTGGTCAATATATTGCTTCAGAATCCAGTTTTTATCGAGTTTTAAGGGAGGCCAATCAATTATCACACCGGCATACCAGTCGGACACCTAGCTCGCGCAGCAAACCGAAAGCCTTGACCGCAACATCGCCCAATCAGATTTACACTTGGGATATCACCTATCTGGCAACGCAAGTCAAAGGACAGTTCTTTTATCTGTACCTGTTTATGGATATCTTTAGCCGTAAAATTGTCGGCTGGCAGGTCTACCAGGAAGAAAGCAGTCAGTATGCGGCCGATGTCATCACCGATATCTGCCAACGTGAATGCATTCAACGCGAGCAGGTGGTTTTGCATTCTGACAACGGTAGCCCAATGAAAGGCGCAACCATGCTGGCAACCTTGCAAAAACTGGGGGTAGCGACTTCACTCAGTCGGCCAGCGGTGAGTAATGACAATCCTTATTCCGAATCCCTATTCAGGACGCTTAAATATACGCCTAAATATCCTTCACAGCCCTTTGAGACAATAGCGGCTGCCAGGGAATGGGTCGCAGGCTTTGTGGACTGGTACAATCACCAGCATCGGCATAGTGGTATTCAATTTGTCACACCGGCCCAACGCCATGAGGCTAAAGATCAGGCGATATTAATCCAGCGTAAAGCGGTCTATGAGGCCGCTAAAGCTCAAAAACCCCAAACGATGGAGTCAACATACCCGAAACTGGGATTGGCAATCTGACGTCTGCCTAAATCCTGATAAACCGAATGATTCGCGCTCAGTCAACAAGCCCAATATCATTCATTAATTTTCAACTTTTGGCGACAGTTACTTTGACATTTACCGATCCTTGTATGGTGTGTACGGTGCATTGATCATGTCTCATTTAACAGAGCAACCACTTGCGAGTTTAAGACTGCATGTCCGCGGCGTTGTTCAGGGCGTAGGCTTCCGGCCGTTTGTCTGGCGTTTGGCTGACCAATATCGCCTGGCGGGTCGAGTAATGAATGATGGCAGTGGCGTGTTGATTGACGTTTGGGGGGAGTCTTGCCGGGTGGAGGATTTTATCCGGGCTGTTTGGGAGCAATGTCCACCGTTGGCCAGAATTGATAGTATTCAACAAGAGCCTTTGCCCGCACCGTTTGGTGATTCATTTGAAATTGTTGCCAGTCAGCAAGGTGCTATGCAGACAGTAGTGCCTGCGGATGCCGCCATTTGTAAAGATTGTCTGGATGAGATAAACGATCCCATCAATCGCCGGTATCGTTATGCCTTGACTAATTGCACTCACTGTGGGCCGCGTTTGTCGATTATTGACAGCATACCTTATGACCGCCGCCATACCAGTATGGCACACTTCAAGCAGTGCTCTGTCTGCCAGACAGAATACGACAACCCCGCCGACCGCCGCTTCCATGCCCAGCCAAATGCTTGTCCGGTCTGTGGACCTAAGCTATGGCTGGAGCCAGAGGCTGATTCTATCCCGGCTATTGATGATGTTGACCGTGCTGCCCAGTTGATTCGACAAGGTTTTATTCTCGCCATCAAAGGGATTGGCGGTTTTCATCTGGCTTGTGATGTGCTGAATGAACAAGCTGTTGCCAGGCTCAGGCACCATAAACAACGTGATGCCAAGCCGTTTGCACTGATGGCCAAATCCATAGAGATAATTCGCCAATATTGCCTCGTCAGCGAATATGAGGCTGATTTACTGGCGTCACCCCAGGCACCCATTGTGTTGCTGGAAAAACACCCAAAAACAGATCATTTGCTGGCCAGTCAGATAGCGCCGGAACAATCTGTCTTAGGCTTCATGTTGCCTTATACACCGTTACATGCGTTGTTGATGCAGGACATGACCGCGCCGCTGGTGATGACCTCGGCCAACCTGAGTAATCAGCCTCAGTGTATTGATAATGACGAGGTACAGCGGCAGCTAACTGGGCTGGTAGATTATTTTTTGTTGCATGACCGGCAGGTTTTACACCGTGTCGATGATTCAGTCGTCAAGGTAGTCAATGGACAATGCCGGATGATTCGGCGGGCTAGAGGTTATGCGCCACAATCGTTGCTATTACCTGAAGGCTTTGAACAGGGACCTGATTTACTGGCGATGGGGGGTGAGCTTAAAAATACCTTTTGCCTGATTAAAGATGGACAAGCAGTCTTGTCGCAACATATGGGCGATCTGGAAGATGCCAGGGTGCTGAAAGATTATGAGCATAATCTTAAACTATATCAGCGTTTATTTAATCATCAGCCAGAAATTCTGGCGGTTGATGCTCATCCTGATTATTTGTCTACCAAACTGGGGATGCAAAAAGCGGCTGAATTAGGCATTGAAGGGGTAAATATTCAGCATCACCACGCTCATATTGCCGCTTGTCTCGCTGATAATGATTGGCCGCTTTACGCTGGAAAAGTGTTGGGTATCGTGCTGGATGGCATAGGTTACGGGCAGGATGGCGAGTTATGGGGTGGCGAGTTTTTACTGGCCGATTACTGTGATTTTGTACGACTGGCGACATTAAGGCCTACAGCCTTGATTGGTGGTGTGCAAGCCATGCGAGAACCCTGGCGTAACACTTATGCCCACTTACGGGCAGCTTTCGACTGGGTGGAACTGACAAAGTATTATTCAGGACTTGAGTTGATACAGTTTTTACAGCAAAAACCATTGACCACAATTGATGTTATGCTGGCCAAAAACATCAACACGCCTAAGGCTTCATCGGCGGGTCGTTTGTTTGATGCAGTGGCCGCTGCGCTGGGACTCTGTCGGGAACAGATCAGCTATGAAGGCCAGGCAGCGATGGCGCTGGAAAACCAGGTCAGCGACGTATTGCTAAGCCGTGAGGAGGGTCGGGGATATGTTTTTTTGATTGACCGACAAAATGAACCTCCCTGTTTAGTGGCCGATAATATGTGGCGGGCATTACTAAATGACTTACAAGCCGGAACGCCGGTCGATGTCATCGCCACCCGTTTTCATCTGGGATTGGCGCAAGGATTAGCCGAAATGGTTATGTCTTTACAGACAAAAGAAATGGCTTGGGAGGCGATTGCATTATCGGGGGGCGTTTTACAAAACCGCAGACTTTTTCAATTGCTGGAGAAGAATCTGCAAGAGGTGGGGTTTAATGTCCTGAGTCATCGTAGAGTTCCAGCGAATGATGGTGGATTGGCATTTGGGCAGGCCATGGTGGCGCTGGCTCGAAGCATAAAGGGGAAAACAAAATGTGTTTAGGTATACCGGGTCAGATTGTTGAAATAATTGATTACGAACAATTACTGGCCAAAGTTGATGTGTCGGGGGTGAAACGACAGGTGAATATCGCTTGTGTCGTGGATGAAAATCATCCCCCGGAATCGTGTGTGGGCGATTGGGTGCTGGTGCATGTTGGCTTTGCCATGAGCCGGATCGATGAGGATGAGGCTCAGAAAACCCTGGCATTACTCAGTGAGCTTGGGGAGGTGCAGCAAGAGTTAGATGCCATGCAGGACAGTCAGACGGTATTGGAGTCATCATGACCGCGGAAGAGTCATTAAAATCTCTGTACCCTTTTTTGCATGGAGATCAAAAACAGGCCGCCAGTGAGCATGACGCATTACTGGAAGCCATCCGACAAAAAGCCCATCATTCTATTGAGATCAAACAACAATTTTTTGCCCAGAACAGTCAGGCATTGATCGAGATTGCCCATGCTCTGGCCAATGTTTATCGCAATCGGGGGCGTCTTTTTACCATGGGCAATGGCGGTTCCAGTTGTGATGCGGCCCATCTGGCAGTAGAGTTTCAGCACCCGGTGACAACCGGTCGACCGGCTTTGCCGGCGATCAACCTGTGTATGGATATGGCAATGATTACGGCGGTCAGTAACGATATTGGCGTACAACATATTTTTACCCGGCAGCTTGATGCACATGCGTGTCAAGGTGATGCCGTAGTCGGTTTTTCTACCAGTGGTAATTCGAACAATCTAATGAATGGTTTTCGTAAAGCGCAAGAAATAGGTTTGTGTACTATTGGATTTGCCGGGGGCGATGGTGGTGACATGAAACATTCAGGCATACTGGATTATTGTTTGGTGGTGGAAACCGATTCCATTCACCGAGTCCAGGAAGTGCATGTAAGTTGTTATCACATTCTTTGGGATTTGGTGCATACCTTGCTGGCTGATCAACGCGGCTTTTTGGCCGAACATTCAGGAGAGAGCCAATGAAATTTGTCGATGAATTTCGTGATCCCCAAAAAGCCCGTGCATTGATCGCTCAAATCAATAAACTGGCCGAGTCAATACAAGCACAGCATAGCCGACCCTTGCAACTGATGGAGTTTTGCGGCGGCCATACCCATACCATTTTTCGCTATGGTATAGAGCCAATGTTACCGGAATGGATAGAACTGATTCACGGGCCTGGTTGCCCGGTCTGTGTCTTGCCCATGGGACGGGTGGATGATTGTGTTGCATTGGCGGAAAGACCAGATGTGATTTTTACCACATTTGGTGATGCCATGCGCGTGCCGGGTTCTAAAAAAAGTCTGTTGCAGGCAAAGGCAGAAGGCGCGGATATCAGGATGGTGTACTCACCGCTAGATGCCTTGCAACTGGCGCGGCAAAATCCCGGCCGACAGGTCATTTTTTTTGCGCTAGGTTTTGAAACCACCATGCCCAGCACCGCATTGACGGTGTTACAGGCTGAACGGGAAGGGATTGAAAACTTTTCCTTGTTCTGTAATCACATTACTACGGTTCCGACCATCAAGGCTATTTTGGATTCACCAGATATGAAGATTGACGGCTTTCTGGCACCCGGGCATGTCAGTATGGTGGTCGGCGAGCAGCCGTTTCAATTTGTATCACAGGCTTATCAGAAACCCATTGTCATCACCGGTTTTGAACCGCTGGATATTCTGCATTCCATCTGGATGCTACTCAAGCAAATCAGCGAGCAGCGATGTCAGGTGGAAAATCAATACGCCCGAATTGTTCCGCCTAATGGTAATGAGGCGGGCTTGAAGGTGATAGAGCAGGTGTTTGAAATTCGTGAGTTTTTTGAATGGCGAGGGCTAGGCTCGATTGATCATTCCGGTGTCAGAATGCGTGAAGCCTATGCCGGTTTTGATGCAGAGCAAAAATTTCAGATTCCCAATCTTAAAATTGCCGATCCAAAATCCTGTCAATGTGGCGAAGTGCTAAAAGGCGTGATTCGGCCGTGGGAATGTAAGGTTTTTGCTGGCAGTTGCACCCCGGAAACGCCGATGGGCGCCTTGATGGTGTCCTCTGAAGGCGCTTGTGCGGCGTATTATAATTTTGGCAATATTCCTGAGTTATTGTCTAAACGACAAGCGGTGGAAAAGGAATCTTGATATGAATCGTTCTCAGCGTCATTTCAATGCCGACATCATTACCCTGGCGCATGGCAGTGGCGGCAAAGCCATGCGCGACTTAATCGACCATGTTTTTGTCAAAAGCTTTGATAATGACTATTTAAAGCCATTGGAAGACCAGGCACGTTTTGATTTGGCGGCTATTGAGCAGCAGGGAGACCGATTGGCATTGACGACCGATTCTTATGTGGTTGATCCGTTATTTTTTCCGGGTGGCGATATCGGCAAACTGGCCGTGACCGGCACGGTCAATGATCTGGCCGTGGGTGGTGCCAGACCGCTGTATTTGACTTGTGGCATGATTATAGAAGAAGGCCTGGCCGTCGAGGATTTGCGGCGTATTGTCATGTCTATGCAAAGCGCCGCGCGAGAGGCCGGTGTCGCGATAGTGACCGGGGATACCAAGGTCGTGCAACGTGGCGCTTGCGATAAATTGTTCATCAATACCGCCGGTGTTGGCGTGATCCCACAAGGCGTGGAGATACGGGCGGATAAGGCCAAGCCCGGCGATGTCATTATCGTCAATGGTTATATCGGCGACCATGGTGCGGCCATTGTCGATGCTCGGGGCGAGATGGCGCTGGAAAATACGATTCAATCCGATTGCCAAACCTTGAATGGCTTGATCGAGATGATGCTGACAGTCTGTCCGGATATTCATTGTATGCGGGATGCGACTCGAGGTGGGCTGGCTACCGTTCTAAACGAATTTGCCGAAGCCAGCGAGGTTTCTGTCATTCTGGATGAAACAGCAATTCCGGTACGACAGGAGGTTCGGGGGATGTGTGAAATTTTGGGACTGGATCCACTTTATCTGGCCAATGAAGGCAAGCTGGTTGCGGTGGTTCCGGCATCTTATACCGAAACTTTGATTGCTCAAATGAAGCAGCATCCAGCTGGCAGAGAAAGCGTCATCATCGGCCGGGTAGAGGGAAGTCCGGCTGGCCGGGTGATACTGGAAACGGGGTTTGGCGGCAACCGTATTATTGATATGCTGGTTGGCGAACAACTTCCCCGAATTTGTTAACGCAGGAGTCAGCATACCTTTTACTATTAGGGGTTTGGTGGATATGTGTTATGTGGAGAACTTCTATAAAAGAATCAGACAAAAAAAAGCCTTCCCTGTTTTTACGGGGAAGGCTAAAAAGTCAAGCGGAGTGTGTTATGAGGAGGTTCCACTTGTAATACAACACCAAGGAGGTAGTTACATCTGATCGTCATGTTTCGCTTATAGCGCTCTGTTTCGATTGAGTGCTATTGTACGGATAAATAAGAAGTTTACAATACAGCAAAGAATAAATAGATTGTTTTTATTTTAGAAACAATTAAAATGTCAACTCTTTAATTCATTTTTATCGAGATTGAATGGATAAGCTAACCAGCATGAATGTTTTTGTTAAAGTTGCCCGAGCGGGCAGCTTTGCTGCTGCCGCACGCGAGTTGGGTATTTCCCGGGCAATGGCGACTAAACATATCATGTTCCTGGAAAAACAATTACATACGCGTTTGTTTAATCGGACTACTCGAAGTTTGAGTTTGACTGAGGCTGGTGCCGCTTATCTTGAGCGCTGTCAGGAGGTTCTGCTGGATGTGGAAGAGATGGAAGCGGCTATTACGCATTTGCAGCATGAGCCGCGTGGTGTACTGAAAATCAGCGCACCACCTGTGATCGGGGCAACCCAGATTGCACCTGCATTGACCGACTATATGAAAGAATATCCGCATATTGATGTCGATATGGCGCTACATGGCGGGCATACCGATTTAATCGAAGAGGGCTTTGATATTGGAATTTGGTTGGGAGAACTCAGCGACACCAGCCTGGTTGCACGAAAATTGGCGCGATCACAATTGGTTGTCTGTGCGTCACCGGATTACCTGGCTCAAAAAGGTGTGCCGGAACAGCCTGAAGACCTGGAGGAACATAGTTGTCTGGTAAATTGGGCCATGGCACCGCGGAATAAATGGTTATTCAAGGGTGTGTTGGGTAAGCTCGAAATTAAGGTCAGTGGTCGTATGCAGGCAAATATGGCAGACCCTATTCGTATTGGTGCGATCAATGGTTTAGGTATTGTTATGCTGCCGCGTTATATTGTGGGACGGGATATTGAAAAAGGGAAGCTGCAACCGATACTGGAAGACTATGCCATTGATCCCATGCCAATTCATGCCGTTTATCCGCATCGAAAATATTTATCGACCAAGGTTCGGATATTTATCGAATATTTACAGGCCTGGTTATCGAATCGAGTAGGAATGACGGAATAATGCAGGAACGGGATAAGTGGGATCAAATTTACCGGAACTCGGATATAACGGCAGTACCTGCAACTGTTTTGAAGCAAAATGCCTGTTTATTGCCGACCCAAGGTAGGGCTTTGGATTTAGCTTGTGGATTGGGTGGAAATGCGCTGTTTTTGGCGCGACATGGTCTTGAAACTGAAGGCTGGGATATTTCTGCAGTGGCATTGACTAAATTAGAAGGAAAATCGCAGTCCGCTGGCCTGCGCATTCAAACAAAACAGGTTAAAATAACGCCCGAAACATTTTTACATCAGGCGTTTGATGTCATTGTGGTGAGCCGTTTTCTGGACCGGTCTTTGGCACCGGCTATTATGGGAGCCTTAAAGCCTGGTGGTTTATTGTTTTATCAAACCTTTGTCGTCGATAAATTGACTCGTTTCGGCCCATCAAATCCCGACTATCTACTGCAACGGAATGAATTGTTAACGCTGTTTGATGCATTGACCCTGGTTTATTATCAGGAGCTTTCCCGTATTGGCGATTTGAATGTTGGAAATAGAGATGAAGCATTATTTATTGGCCAAAAAACATAAAAAGAGATCATGATTGAAAACCTGAATCCAAAACAATGCTGGGAATTGCTTCAGCAAAATCCGAAAGCCGTTTTAATTGATGTTAGAACAGCGATTGAACATAGCTTTGTCGGGCATCCACCTGGTGCTATTCATATTGCCTGGAAAGAATTTCCCGGGATGCAATCAAACCCTGATTTTATCGAACAGCTAAAACAAACTGTTCCCGATAAAACGTCTCCAGTCCTGTTACTATGCCGCAGTGGTCAGCGCTCATTGGCGGCTGCACAAGCATTAGAGGCAGAAGGCTATCAGCATTTGATCAACATCGTCGATGGCTTTGAAGGGCCGTTGGATGACAACAAACATCGCGGCACGCTTGGCGGCTGGCGCTACGAAGGCCTACCCTGGGAACAGAGTTAATCCGCCTTTCTTTTTTAACCCCGCTGTATTTTTAGCTACTTATTATATTTTTAAACGTGATAGAAAAACTCAGAAACATTGCAATTATTGCACACGTCGACCACGGCAAAACCACTTTGGTCGATCAATTATTAAAACAATCCGGTACCTTTGCCGCTCATGAAAAAATCGATGAACGCATCATGGACTCAAACGATTTGGAAAAGGAGCGCGGCATTACCATTTTGTCTAAAAATACAGCGATTGACTGGAATGGCTACCATATCAATATCGTTGATACGCCGGGACATGCCGATTTTGGCGGCGAAGTCGAACGTGTATTATCCATGGTGGATTCAGTGCTGTTATTGGTTGATGCCGTTGATGGCCCGATGCCACAAACGCGCTTTGTGACGCAAAAAGCCTTCGCTATGGGCTTGAAACCGATTGTCGTGATTAACAAAATCGACCGGCCGGGTGCTCGTCCTGACTGGGTTATTGATCAAACCTTCGATTTATTCGATAAGCTGGGGGCAACCGATGAACAACTGGATTTTCCGATAGTTTATGCCTCAGCCTTAAATGGCTATGCCAGCCTGACTGATGACGTGACAGAAGGTGACATGACACCCTTGTTTGAAACTATTGTCGATCAAGTCAGCCCACCCGATGTTGATGTCGATGGGCCGTTTCAGATGCAAGTGATTACATTAGATTACAACTCTTATGTTGGTGTCATAGGCATTGGCAGGATCAAACGCGGTACTGTAAAGGTCAATATGCCGTTGACCGTTATCGATCATGAAGGCAATACACGATCAGGCCGTATGTTGCAGATTTTTGGTTTTCATGGTCTGGAGCGGGTGCCGGTACAGCAGGCCTCAGCCGGTGATATTATTGCCTTTACCGGTATTGATAAATTGCAGATTTCAGATACTTTGTGTGACCCTGATGCGGTAGAAGCATTGCCGGCCTTATCGGTGGATGAGCCGACTGTCAGCATGACGTTCCAGGTCAATACATCGCCATTTGCCGGCAAAGAAGGCAAGTTTGTCACTTCCCGGCAAATTCGTGAGCGACTGGAAAAGGAATTGCAGCATAATGTCGCCTTGCGGGTAGAAGATACCGATGATCCTGATAAATTCAAGGTTTCCGGTCGTGGCGAATTACACCTGTCTATCCTGATCGAAAATATGCGGCGAGAAGGTTTTGAGCTTGGCGTATCGCGCCCTGAAGTCATCATTAAAGAAGTCGATGGCGAAAAACAGGAACCTTTTGAAATGGTCACGATTGAGGTGGAGGAAATTCATCAAGGCGCGATCATGGAAAAACTGGGTGAGCGAAAAGGTGACTTGCTTAACATGGTGCCGGATGGTAAAGGCCGGATTCGGCTGGAATACATGATGCCGTCACGAGGGTTGATCGGTTTTCAGACAGAATTTATGACGGCAACCTCAGGTTCTGGTCTGCTTTATCATGTCTTCGATCATTATGGCCCGATGAAAGCGGGTGAAGTCGGCAGCAGGCAGCGTGGCGTGTTGATTTCCATGGTGACGGGCAAAGCCTTGGCCTATGCTTTGTTCAATCTGCAAGAGCGGGGTGAATTATTCCTTGAGCATGCCGATGAAGTCTATGAAGGCATGTTGGTCGGCATTCATTCTCGCGCCAACGACTTGGTCGTTAATCCGACTAAGGCTAAACAGCTCACCAATATTCGAGCGGCTGGCACCGATGAGGCATTGACCTTGACGCGGATTCAGAAAATGACTTTGGAGCAGGCGTTGGAATTTATCGATGATGATGAGCTGGTGGAAGTGACACCAAAATCGATCCGTTTGCGCAAAAAATTGTTGACCGAAAACGAACGCAAACGCGCCTCCCGATCTAGCTAATCGCTGAACGATTCACAGTAGGCATTAAAAAGGCCCAAATGCTTAAAAACATTTGGGCCTTTTTATACCGCCAAAGAGATGGATCAGGTCTCTTGATCGGTTGATACCGGTAAACGTTTTTCCAACTCGGCGACTTGTTTTTCCAGGGCTTCTAGCTTGCTTCGCGTTTTTGCCAGCACGCCTTTCTGTACTTCAAATTCTTCTCGCGTGACCAAATCGAGCTTGTCCAGTGCAGATTGCAGGATGGCGCGGAAACTTTTTTCCATTTCATCTTTGAATTGACTCAAGCCGGGCGGTAAAGCGCCGCTCAATTTGGTGGCAATGTCTTCTATCGCTTTTGGATCAAACATAATGTTACTCGTCGTGAAGTTAAGTTGTTGGGGGCAAATGTTCCCGGCAGATTTTTTCGGTTTCTGCGGGGGTTAATGGTAATTCAGTCAGTTTGCAGTGGTAATGGCTGTCAATTTCTGCAAAATATTGACAGGTTTTACATAGACCAAACGATTTCGATTGATTTGCCTGTTGCAAAGCAGTCAAGGTTTTCACCAAGGCATCCTCAATCGTTGTAAATTTTTCGGCTGCAATTTTTTTATCGATACGATCAAACAATTCAATTGAAGAAAAGTTTGCCACCAGTTGCTGACCGGCTTCGGTTAGCGATAAATGGACAACGCGCAAATCGTCAGAGTCTGTGCGTTTTTCAATATAGCCTTTTCGTACCAGAATCTGAATGGATTGAGACACGGTCCCTTTGGTCAATCCTAGGTATTCGGTGATTGCCGCCGGCGTATCGCTGAATTTATTGCATTGAGCCAGGTATTCCAGAATTTGACCGTGGACCGGTTGCAGTCCATAAACAGCAAATTGTTTACGCTCTTCTGAACGGATCAAGGTGCTGATTCGTTCAATTAAATATAAAGTTTTTCTTGCATGCATTTTCATATTTTAGCATAAAAGAAAATACTTAACCTAGCCTTGCCATCGCAGCACCATAAATCTATATATTATTTATCAATAACTTACAATATTGACACGTTGCGTTGTTGGCAAAGCGTAACTACTCACCCCTTCAGAAACACTGGACGTAGGGTATTGATTTTTCAGGCTTGTGCAACAAGGATGTTGCACAGAGCTACATGGATGTATCTACGCGTCCTTAAAAATCAATACCCTACGGCCACTAAATGATTACCATGTGAGTAGTTACGGCAAAGCTTAAGTTAAATATGAATAGACTGCTTAAAAAACTCCGGCTGCGCCTTGCTGGCTTGGTGAATGTCAGCATTGTAATATTGGGTGGGAAAGGTTTTTTGTTCGGCATCGTGCCGACGAAAATCAGATAAATCTGATTTTCCCGCCAAGGTGGCGCTCCACCAGCCAGAAGGATAGACACATTGCGGAAAAAACAGGGTTTGTAAGTGAGAGAATCCCGCGTTGTACATCGCGCTGCGCATATCGCTTAACAGTTTCAGATGGTATAGGGGTGATTCACTTTGCTGAATTACGATGCCGTTTTCACTCAGACAATTAAAACAGTCCCGATAAAAATCTTCACTGAACAGTCCTTCGGCTGGGCCTACCGGATCAGTACTATCGACGATGATAATATCGACGCTGTTCGGTGCAGCCTGTTTAACCCACTGAATACCATCAATAAATTTAAGTTCTGCACGGGGGTCGTGATTCGATTCGCACAGCGCCGGGAAATATTGTTCAGACAGTCGCGTTACTCGCTCATCAATATCGATTTGAATGACGCGTTCAACACCTGGGTGTTTGAGAACTTCTTTCAAGGTGCCACAGTCGCCGCCGCCGATAATCCAGACATTTTTAGGGTCGGGATGGGTAAACAGTGCGGTGTGACTCATCATTTCATGATAGAAGAAATTATCCCGGTCAGTCAGCATGACATAACCGTCGATAACCATTAAATTGCCGAATTTTTCGGTTTCATAGATTTCCAGAAATTGAAAATCCGATTGTTCTTCATGTAATTTTTGTTTGATTTTAAGTGAGAAAGCTGAACCTTCACTGGGGACAGGTTCAGTAAACCATGACTCATCAAGCATTTTTTAATTCCTGAAAATGGGTTAAGTTTTGTTTTTTAAATAATCCTGGCATAAATACAATGCCGCAATCGAACGTGCTTCGGTGCATTCGCCAGAGGCGTGTAATGCAGGGAGATTATCCAGCTTCCAGGGAACGACTTCCAGTTCTTCGGGTTCATCACCGCTTAATTTGCTGGGATACAGGTCTTCGGCGATGACCACGTCGATGCAGTGCTCCATGTAGGCTGGCGCCAGTGATAATGAGGTCAGGTGATGAAGTTTATGTGCCGCATAACCGACTTCTTCCTGCAATTCCCGATTAGCGGCGGCCAGGCAGTCCTCCCCCGCATCGAGCTTGCCTTTGGGTAGGCCCAGTTCATAACGGTGCAAGCCGGCAGCATATTCTCTGACGAGTAAAACGGTTTCTGCATCAAGCAAGGGCACGATTAGGACGGCACCATGGCCTTTTCCGCGAATCAAGCGTTCGTATTCGCGTTGTTCACCATTTTGAAATTCCAGGGACAGAGATTCCACATGAAATAGCTGGCTTTTGGCAATGGTTTTTCGGTGTAAAATTTTAGGTTTTTCGGACATCAATTATTGTTTTTGTTTGCCATTAGCGGGCATTGTATAGGTGATTTTATAGCCACGAAACGCATGACTCCGCCGGCGTTATCAGCATTCAAATCAAGTATTTCAGGTACAATATAACAGCATAATCAACCGATAACATCAATGGATTATTTGTGACTACAAACGACTGGAGTACACAAGACGCTGAGAGCTTGTATGCCGTTCCATTCTGGGGCGAGGGTTATTTTTCGATTAACGCGGCAGGCCATGTTTGCGTTAAACCACGGCAAGATTCTGAAATTCAAATTGATTTGTTTGAGGTAGCTCAAGCCTTAAAAAAACGGCTACTGTCATTCCCTGTATTACTGCGCTTTCCCGATATATTGCGTGACAGAATTTTTCAATTGCACAAAGCATTTCAAGAAAGCTGCCAGCGCTATGATTATGATGGGCAGTATCTGCCAGTTTATCCGATAAAGGTTAATCAGCAGGGTACGGTGGTGGAAAATATCATAGCGGCCAAAAATATCGGCCTGGAAGCGGGCAGTAAACCGGAGTTACTGGCGATTTTGGGCTTATCCCGTCAGGGTGTGATTGTCTGTAACGGATACAAAGACAAAGCCTATGTCCGGATGGCCTTAATTGGCCAGAAAATGGGGCAAACGGTATTTATTGTAATCGAGAAACCATCGGAACTGACGCTTATTTTGCAACAAGCGGCTGAACTCGGCGTTGAACCCTGCTTAGGCATAAGAATTCGGCTTTCCACCATCAGCGCGGGAAAGTGGCAAAATAGCGGTGGTGAAAAATCCAAATTCGGTTTACATCCGGTTGATGTATTGGCTCTAATCGAGCGTTTAAAACAGGCCGGAAAGCTGGATATCTTACGTTTGATCCATTTCCACATGGGGTCACAAATCGCTAATATTCATGATATTAAATTGGCGCTGAAAGAAGCCAGCCAGTTTTTTGTGCAGTTACGGCGATTGGGTGTTCCGATTGCAACGATTGATGTCGGTGGTGGCCTGGGGGTTGACTATGATGGCAGTCATTCACGCCGGGAATGCTCGGTAAACTACAGCCTGGCAGAATATGCCGACAATATCGTCGCTACCTTTGCCGAATGCTGCCGAAAACAGGGATTACCACAACCGGATATCATTACCGAGTCGGGGCGCGCCATCACGGCACATCATGCGGTATTGATTACCAATGTCGCCGATGTGGAACGTTATCCCGAAAAAACGGCACAAAATAACGCCTACACCCAGCCTAATCTGTTGGAAACCTGGCATAACGTGCAGTTCGAAATCAGCGAGGTACGGCAAATGTTTGTACAGGGCGATATTGATTTGCACAGGCTGGCGCAACATGAACAGCAGTATATTCAGGCGATACAACGGATTCGCCGGTCGCTGGATATGTCGATTTACAGTCACCGTGAAATTTTGCAGGAATTGGATGAAAAGCTGGCCGACAAGCTTTTCTGTAATTTTTCTTTATTTCAGTCGATGCCGGATGCCTGGGGTATCGAGCAGATATTCCCGATTTTGCCGATTCACAGACTGGATGAAAAACCCGAGCGGCGGGCAGTGATTCAGGATTTAACCTGTGATTCCGATGGGCGAGTGGATTTTTATGTGGAGCGGCAGAATATCGAAAAAACATTGGCGGTACATACGCTTAAACCCAATGAAATGTATTTGATCGGCTTTTTTATGCTGGGGGCGTATCAGGAAATTCTGGGTGATATGCATAACTTATTTGGCGATACTCATTCGCTTAATATTGAACTGACAAAAGATGGTTATACTATTGCCGATTTTTTGGAAGGCGAGCATGTGAGTGATTTATTAGATTATGTTCATATCAATCGTAAAACTTTGCAGCAGGCCTATGCAGAAAAACTGCAGTCCAGTGCAGTGTCAGTTGCCGAAAAATCCCGTTATCTGAACGAATTGTTAAATGCTTTAAAAGCCTATACCTATCTGGAGAAATAAGATGCAAGCAGGCATGATTGGACTCGGTGCTATGGGAATTGGCATGGCCAGCAATCTGGCGCGGGCCGGTTTTTTGCAGGGTGTTTATAACCGCACTCAAGACAAGGCCGAAAAATGGGCTAAAACATTGGCTTGTCATCATTATGTCAATATTTCTGAGTTGGCCGCCGATTGCGATGTGGTGTTTCTGTGTATTTCTACCGATACCGATGTATTAAGCGTTGTCGAGCAAATTCAGCAGGCGGCTAAGCCTGGAACGATTGTGGTGGATATGTCCACGGTGAGTGTCAAAACGGCCAGGAAAGCTGCTGCAGTATTGGCTAAAAAACAGATTTCCTTTCTTGATGCACCCGTTTCAGGTGGCGTAGAAGGGGCTAAAAACGCCAAACTCATGATGATGGTGGGCGGTGACGAAGATGTATTGGATAAGGTTAAGCCATTGCTCATGGCGATGAGTCAGCGTATCGCTTATATGGGGCCAACCGGCAGTGGGCAGGCGACGAAGGCGGTGAATCAGATTATGGCGGCCGGCATCAATCAGGCCGTCACAGAAGCCTTAAGTTTTGGTCAGACCCAAGGGCTTGATATGGATAAGGTCATTGATGTTATTTCAGGCGGTGCCGCGGGTAACTGGTTTTTACAACATCGCGGGCCAACAATGATAAAAAATAGCTTTAAACCGGGTTTTAAAGTGGCTTTGCATCATAAAGATTTGACCATTTGTCGGCAAATGGCCAAGCAGCAAGAATTGACCTTGCCATTGCTTGAAAAAACACTTCAGGATTATCAAGATTTGATCGCGCAGGGTTTTGGCGAAGAGGATATTTCTGCCTTGTACCGCTTGCAGCAAAAGCCGAAATAACGCCGAATCTTAGAACGACTATGCTATTTTCCGCAGCAGCGTTTATATTTTTTACCGCTGCCGCAAGGGCATGGTTTGTTCTTACCTTCGTTGACTTGTTGGTTGGCACGGGCAACAGATTTGACCAGGCCATCCAGATAGAACCAACGTCCGTTCTTGTTTACAAAACGGCTGATTTCATGCATCACATACGGTTTACCATCCAGTGTGTAATGCGCTTTGAATTCGACAATACCTTTTTTATCGTTTTTCGCGCCCTTCTTGCATTGAATAATGTCCAGCTGTGTCCACACCACATCGCCTTCTTTGGAAAAGTCGATATACTTGGGTTTTTTCTTACTGCTGTCATCCCAGGTGCTCAGTAAATAGGTTTCATTTTTCTGAGCGTAGGCGGTAAAGCGCGATCGCATCAGCGCTTCGGCAGTTGTTGGATGGTCTTCGGACACAATAAAGCGCTGACAACAGTCAGAGCTGTTTATGCCTGAACCACATAGGCAGCTTAGATTATCCATTCAATGATACCTTATCGTGTCCCATAAACAACAATGGTTTTGCCGTGCGCGCTGATCATACCTTTGTCCTGTAATCTTTTAATACACGCCCCGCCATTTCTCGGGAGCAACCGACAATGCGACCAATTTCCTGACGGGTAATGTAAATTTGCATGCCATCAGGGTGGGTTATGGCATCGGGTTCTTTGGCCAGGTCCATCAAGGTTCGAGCAATGCGGCCTTCAACATCCATAAAGGCCAAGTCACGATATTTACGGCTGGTAATCAACAACCGAGAGGAGATTTGTTCACCCAGCATATAAAGGATATCGGGTGCATAGTCACGCAATTCCCGTTTTAAGGCGAGATGGAAGCGATCATAGGAGATTTCTGCGAGTTGACATTTGCATCGGGTTTTAACGGTGACTTTACGGATTTCGCCACCTTTGAAAACCCCGACCTCACCAATAAATTCATGCTTGTTCAGATATGCCAAAATCAATTCATGGCCGGATTCATCTTCTACGCTGACACTGACTGAGCCATCGAGGATAAATAATAATTTATCACCCTCGTCGCCCGGACGAATAATGGTTTTTTTAGCCGGGTATGAACGGGTATGGCAGAGTCGTAAAAACTGTTCTAAAGCTTCAGTGTTGATCATATTTTCAGTTATCAGAGCCATAAATGTTTATTACCGTTTAATAAATAGCAGATTACTCGTTTTTTGCAGAGTTTTTGATGTGGCTGTGTTTTGTTTAAAGCGTATGGAATGCGTTAATATCCCGGTTTTTGGGATACATTGCAATATTCATCTGAAAAAAGCAATAAAAACACTCAAGTCATTGTAAAATTATACCCTTTGCATATGAAATTTTGGCATACGAGTAATTAATTTTTTGTCTAAGGCAAGTTTTTTCGATGCAGCAAGCGGCAAAAAGGAGCGCTGGAGTGACTAAATTTTATATGTTGAGAGTATATAATCTTTTTTTACAGGAAAATCTATGCAAGCAACAATTAAATGGGTTGATGGCCGTATGTTTGTCGGCGAATCAGGAAGTGGTCATGCTGTGGTTATGGATGGCCCGCCGGATCATGGTGGTCGTAATATGGGAATTCGACCTATGGAAATGATTTTATTGGGCTTAGGTGGCTGCTCATCATTCGATGTGGTGGAAATTTTGCAGAAAGGACGTCATGATATCGTCGATTGCACGGCGGAAGTGACCGCCGAACGGGTCGATGCCGTACCCAGCGTATTCAGCAAAATCCACCTACATTTTAAACTAAGGGGCAATAACTTAAAGCCTGCCGCCGTTGAACGTGCGGTTAAATTATCGGCGGAAAAATATTGCTCCGCCTCTATTATGTTATCTAAGTCTGTCGACATTACGCATAGTTATGAGGTCGTTGAACAATAACGCGTAGGTGGCATTGGTAGCGGAGATAAAGGTTGAAAAAATTACAATTACATGGCTTTAACAATTTAACTAAGTCATTGAGTTTTAATATCTATGATATTTGTTATGCGCCTGAAAAGCAGCAGAAAGATTACATCGAATACATTGATGAAGCGTATAACGCCGATCGTTTGACGCAAATTTTAAAGGATGTTACCGAAATTATTGGTGCCACCATCCTGAATATCGCACATCAGGACTATGAGCCACAGGGGGCCAGTGTCACTTTGTTGATTGCTGAAGATGAGGTGATTCCTTCCGGCATGTTGACAGAATCGCCTGGCCCTCTGCCTGAGGCTGTCGTAGGGCATTTAGACAAAAGCCATATTACCGTTCATACTTATCCTGAAAGTCATCCAGATAATGGTATCAGTACCTTTCGTGCCGATATTGATGTCTCGACATGTGGCCAGATTTCGCCATTAAAAGCCTTGAATTATCTAATACATAGTTTTGAATCCGATATCGTTATCATGGATTATCGGGTGCGGGGGTTTACACGCGATGTTTTTGGGCATAAACATTTTATTGATCACACAATCAATTCGATTCAGAACTACATTGCTGAAGATACTAAGGAACGCTATCAGATGATAGATGTGAATGTGTATCAAGAGAATATTTTTCATACCAAAATGATGTTAAAAGAAACGAGTCTTGAAAATTACTTGTTTGAGAAGCAAACAGCTTTGAACGAAGCAGAAAAGCAAAGGATCCAGGCGCAGCTGGAAAAAGAAATGAAAGAAATATTTTATGGGCGGAATATCTGATATCGAATTAGATGTTGTGAACATTTCAATGGGCTGAAATCCTTTTTACAGGATTTCAGCATGAGTTTAGGCGAGTGTAAATATGAAGTTTTTTAATAAAAATAAAGAAAACTCGGCTAAGAGTCCACAGCCTTCTATCACTATTTCCTCTCTCCAGCGGCTTATTCCAATTGCACAGTTAAATCAACAGCAGCTTGAAAAATTACCCGTTAGAATTAAAAATTTTAAGGCAGGCCAGGTTGTTTTTAATCGAGGTGAAATCATTGAGTCTCTGGATTATTTGATGGCGGGAGAATTGTATTTAGAAGGCGAAGGTGAAAAAGCATTTCAGATTGAGGCCGATACCTTTTATGCTTTGTATCCGCTCGCGACCGGCCAGTATTATAATGTAACCGCGATTGTCAAGAAAGATGCTCAAATTTTACAGTTGCCTGTACAAGCGCTCTCAGTTTGTCGGAAAATCTATCAGTCCAATCAGACGAAAAAATTAAAAATTCCGGAATCGTTAAAAAATAATTCGGTCTTGCGGGGATTTTTGTCCAGTAACAACCTTAAAGTTCCCGCTTTGTCTAATGTCGTTTTTAAGCTTAGACGTGCGATTGAAGACGATGCCGATTTGCCTAGCATTGTAAAAATTATCAATTTGGACCCTTCTCTTTCGGCTAAGTTGATACAAGTTTCCAATAGTCCACTCTATCGCGGCGTTTCTCCGACTTCAAGTTGCTTAGCGGCTATCAACAGAATTGGTTTAAATGCCACCAAAAATATTATTACCAGTATTAGTTTGTCACAGCTTTATAGCATAAAGCATCGGGGGATTGACAAAATAGCAAGCTACCATTGGCAACAAAGTGTCAAAATAGGCGCGTTGAGCTATGTCTTGGCACGAGAACTTAAAGTCTGTAATCCTGATGAGGCCATGTTAGCGGGCTTAACCTGTCAAATCGGGGTTATTCCATTTTTACGCTACGTTGATAGTGTGGCCGATAATGAAATTGATCTTAGTGAGGTTACAGCGGCTTTGCCGTTTGTCATTACCTCAATTAGTCAGATAGTGCTTGAAAAATGGGGATTTCCAGATGAGATCAAAAATTTGCCTTTGCAAATCAAAGACTGGTTTTTAATTGAAGCATCAGAACGTATACAATTAGCCGATATTGTGTTGCTAGCGCGTTATCATGGTTTGCTCGATGGCTCATTGAAGACAAAACTCCCTCCAATTACCGCATTACCTAGTTTTTCACATTTAAAAAACGGAGCATTAACAGCAGATAAATCACTGAAGATACTGGTGGATGCACAGCAACAAGTCCGTCAGGCGATGCAAATATTCCCACAGAGTAGATAAGGCTAAGGCAATGGTTAAGAAAAAAAGAATTCTCATTATTGGTGGTGTCGCAGGTGGCGCTTCTTGTGCGGCAAGATTACGTCGTTTATGTGAGTCGTGTGAAATCACTCTGCTTGATAAGGGAGAATATGTTTCATTTGCCAATTGCGGTTTACCTTATTATGTCGGGAATGTGATTACGGAACGTAAAGATCTGATTGTCGCACCACCTGAGAGATTTGAACAGCGTTTCAATATTCGGGTCAAAACTCGCCATGAAGTGACTGAAATTGATCGTCAGCATAAAATCATCCGAGGCAATAATCTTACACAAGGTGGCCGCTTTGAATTGAGCTATGATGCTTTGGTGCTGGCGACCGGTGCAAATCCTGTCAAGCTACCTTTGGAAGGCATTGATTTACCTGGAATATACAGCCTCAGAACCATCCCGGACAGTCAGCGCCTCAAACAGGCGGCGGAGCAGGCACAGCACGCCGTGATTATTGGCGGCGGCTTTATTGGCCTGGAAATGGTTGAAAACCTGTCAAGACAGGGGCTTCACATCACTGTGATTGAGCGTGGTGATCAAGTGATGTCGCCATTAGACCCAGAAATGGCCAGTTATGTTAAAAACTGTCTATCTAACAATGCGGTGACCTTGAAACTGAATACGCAGGTAACGGCATTCAGCAAGGTACTCGGTAAATTACAGGTGCATTGTGAGAATCAAACGCCGATTGAAACCGATATGGTGTTATTGTCCATCGGTGTGAAGCCGGCATCGGAGCTGGCTCGGCAGGCGGGGTTAGTGTTAGGCGATTCGGGAGGGATTCGGGTGACTGCGCAACAAAAAACCAGTGACCCTGCCATCTGGGCTGTCGGTGATGTCGTCGAAAATGAAGATACTGTATTGCATAACTATCATCCGCTTCCTTTGGCGGGGCCTGCCAACCGGCAAGGTCGAATCGCAGCAGCCTCGATTTTAGAGTCTTTCCAACCGTTAGCACAAAGAAAGCAAAGTTTTCGCGGTGTGCAAGGCACGGCCGTTTGTAAAGTATTTGAACAGACGATCGCCTTGACCGGCGCTAATGAAAAAAACTTACGACGCAATGGAATTCCTTATCAAGCCATTTATTTACATCCGGGGCATCATGTCGGCTATTTTCCCGGTGCCAAACCGATTCATCTCAAGCTGTTGTATAGCTCAAGCGACGGTACAATCTTAGGTGCTCAAGCCATTGGCGAGGCCGGTGTCAGTCGCCGAGTCGATGTGATTGCCATGACGATGCAAATGGGCGGAACAGTATTTGACCTGGAAGAGGCGGAATTATGTTATGCGCCACAATTTGGCGCCGCAAAAGATCCCATCAATCTGGCTGGTATGATTGCCGCTAATCACTTGCGGCATGATCTGCAGTTGGCAGATTGGCGAGAACTTAATCGGGGCAATTATCAATTACTTGATGTTCGATCAGAAGCGGAATATCAGACTGAACACATTAAACACGCCATCAATATCCCATTGGAGCAACTCAGAGAAAAATACAGCGTGTTAGCGAAAGACAAGCCTGTTTGGGTGATTTGCGGAGTCGGCCAACGTGCCTATTATGCCGTCAGGTTATTGATACAGCAGGGCTTTGATGTCAAAATTTTATCCGGTGGTATGCAAACTTGGCGTACATTTTGCGATGTGGGCATACTCGAATCTTAGAATCTTCAACACACAACCTCTATGTCATTACAAGATCAACTTTTAAAAGCTGGCTTGGTTAATCAGCACAAAGCCAAGCAAGTGAAGGCACAAAAGCGCAAACAGGCCAAGCAGAAAAATAAATCAGCCGATCAGACAGAAGCACAACGGCTTGCGCAAGAGACGCGCGCTAAGCAAATTGAAAAGGATCGGCAGCTCAATCAACTGCGTAATAAGGAATTTGAAAAACGCCAACAGGCCAATCAGATTGCGCAGTTGATTGAAACCAACAAACTTGCCCAAGACGGAGATGGTATCCCCTATCGCTTTACCGATGATAATAAAGTCAAGGCGCTTTATGTCAGCGAGACGATTCGGCAAAAGATTATCTCGGGCAGGTTGGCTATCGTCCGTGCAGGTCAACGTTATGAGGTTGTTGCCTCAGAAGTCGCCGAGAAAATTCGCCAATGTGATGCATCTGTGATCGTTGTATTATTTGATAATACCGAACAGAAACCAAATGACGTAGAAGATGATCCGTATAAAGATTATGAAATTCCCGATGATTTGATTTGGTAACTGATGCTATCGGTAAAAGTCTGCCGGATTATCTTAATGTATAGCATTGCCTTCAAAGCAAAAGGATGGGGGTTGGTGTTTTATTTTGATGTATTCTAAATTTGAAGATCGTCATAATTGACATAAAAACATGATTGTTTTGTGGGGTAGGGGCGCGTCAGTAATTTGATAGAATGCTTCAACTACTCATCGCTTCTGATAGGTCGTTGTAATGTTTTTCCATTGTGGTTAAAGCACTGCATCTACATTTGCATATTAGATTGATTGTGCTGGTGCTGCTGTCTTTGTTTGTAACGATACGTCGAATACAAGACTTTCTGTTTGTAGCTTTTTAGTCAATCGTGTACTGCTTATTTATTGTCTAATGCAATGTCGCCTCAGGTGATTATCTTTTCGATTTGTCCTTAATTTTTATCAATTATCTGGGGTTGCTGCGAGTAACATCAGATATCAATTAGAATCTCTTTAATGACTAACGCGAGGCTTTGTAATCTCTGCAATTGCATTTCAGCGTTGAATCCACGACTTTTTTAGCTAAACTTAACATTGAAACTTTCCAATAAAGGCAAGTTAGCACTTAATTTTAGTTTTTAGGATTTCTTATAAATGCAAAACAAATTACAAGATTTACATGCACGTAGTGACAAAACCATGTTATTTGTCATCGTGTTTCTTTTTTTATTTTCGCTAGCGCTTTCTAGCTGGCATGATACATGGCTACTCGCTTTTATTGTGGGCGGGCTTGCTACCGCAATTCCTGTTTCGTTGATAGTTATAATGCCAGGCCAGTTTATCACTCGCCTGTCAGTAGCCATCTCTTTTATGGTTTTTTCAGCTTTGCATATTCAACAGGCACAAGGTGTCACTGAACTACATTTTGGTATTTTCGTTTTATTGGCTTTTTTGCTGTATTACCGAGACTGGATTGTGATTGTTGTGGCGGCAGGAATTATCGCAGTACATCATTTACTGTTTAATTATCTACAAGGCTCCGGTTATCCTGTATATGTCTTTGCCAATGGTGCTTCTTTAACTATGGTATTTACACATGCAGCGTATGTGGTGTTTGAAGCGGGTCTTTTAATCTATATGGCTATTCAAGGAAAGAAAGAAGCAATCCAAAACGTTGAGCTTCAGGAAATTAGTACTCATTTTAAAACGATTAATGGCATGATTGATTTGAGCTGTCGTCAACCTGAGGCTCAAAGTAGTTTTGCGATTAATTATAATCATTTTATGCATATGGTTCATGAAGCAATCAAGAGTAGTCAACAAGCGGCATCTGACTTATCGGGTACTGCGAACCAGTTGAATACTCTAACCCAGAACACTCAACAACGTATTTTGGAACAAAATAAAAATACGGCTTCAGTTGTGTCGGGTATTAATGAAATGGCTGACATGGTTCAAACGATCGCTCAAAATTCAGCAGAAGCGTCATCAGCGACAAAAGAGGCTGACAAACTGGTCGAAAACGGAGAGACAGTGGTTCAGAAAACCATGACAGTTCTCGATAATTTAGCTGGGAGTGTTGATGAATCTTCCGAGGTAATTCAGAGACTTGAATCTCATACCGAAACAATAGGTACTATTCTGGAGGTGATCAAAGGGATTGCTGATCAAACTAATTTGTTGGCATTGAATGCCGCTATTGAAGCTGCACGGGCTGGAGAACAAGGTCGCGGATTTGCAGTAGTCGCAGACGAAGTTCGGACTTTAGCAAGTCGTACTCAAAAGTCGACGGAAGAGATTCAAGAAATGATTGAAAGGCTACAGGAAGAGGCTAAAAATGCTGTTAATGTCATGACGGATGGTAGAAAACTGGCGTATGAAGGTGTTGATCAAGTTTCTAAAACAAATGAAGTATTCAATTCTATTACACAATCAGTCGCTTTCATTAGCAAAATGAATTCCGAAATTTTCAATGCCGGTGAACAGCAAGAAATAGTGATTAATGAATTGCAGACCATTATTAATGATATGGCTAAGGCATCGAATGAAACAACAAACGAGGCAAACTCTCTGTCTAAATTTTGTGAGACTTTGGTTAATTCAGCTCATCAACTACAGGAATTAGTCAACAGATTTACAACCTAAAGCAATAGATTGCCGCTATGAATTAAATGAATTGGTTTTGATTTGAGCGGATACAGGGAGTTGAAAAGATTAATCGCCCCATCATCCCGATTGAGGGTGATAAAAAACAAGGATAATTCATCAGTTGGTAAATAGCGGACACAAAAAAGGCGCACCATCAAGATGCGCCTTTTTTGTATTAACAACGCTCCGTTTTCTACGGACGCATTAGATACTTAAAAGCTTACAGCTTGTCGGCATTTTCAGCCAAGTACTTCGCAACACCTTCAGGGCTTGCATCCATACCAGACTCGCCTTTATGCCAACCGGCTGGGCACACTTCGCCATGTTCTTCATGGAACTGTAAGGCATCAACCATACGCAGCATTTCATCCATGTTACGGCCTAATGGCAGGTCGTTGACAACTTGGTGGCGGACAACGCCGTTCTGATCGATCAGGAAGCTGCCACGGAAAGCGACGCCACCTTCAGCTTCGACATCGTAGTTTTTGCAAATTTCATGGGTAATATCGGCCGCCATAGTGTACCGGACAGGACCAATACCACCTTCGTTGACAGGTGTATTACGCCATGCGTTATGGGTGAAATGAGAGTCGATAGAAACAGCGATGACTTCAACACCACGGCTTTTGAATTCATCGATACGATGATCCAATGCGATCAATTCACTTGGACAAACAAAGGTAAAATCCAATGGATAGAAAAAAACAACCGCATATTTACCACGGGTTGCTTCAGCAAAGTTGAATGAATCAACAATCTGTCCGTCACCTAAGACTGCGGGAACGGTAAAATCAGGGGCGGGTTTACCTACTAGAACGCTCATTTACTCTCTCCAATTAAATTTACAAAACAATGAGTTACAGCATATTCGCATAAGTACCTGTATGCGATTTCAATATTCTACACCAAAATAGTAGGGATTAGCGCACAAAAAATCAATTTTTACTTGATTATTTTCGTTTTTTGGCGATAATTTGTAGTCAATAAATTACAAAGATAGCAATAGAAGTCAGTTGCTTTTACTTAACATCGTCAACCCAACGTGGTTGTTATTATAAAAAAGATATAAATACTATGGCAAAAGTAAAACATATTACTGAGCCGGATGCGTTCGGCTATCAAGTTCGAATCGTAAGGCGCGGAAAAGAAAACAGTCGCTATTTTTCACACAAACTGTGGGGTAACAAAAATAAATCCCTGCAGGCGGCAATCGCCTGGCGTGATCAAATGCTCGTAGTTTTAAAGGGGAGTCGAACACGTTTTTTAAAGCCACCTAAAAACAAAACCACAACCGGTATTACGGGTGTTTCCAGAACCATCAAATATGATCATCGTAAAGATAAAAGCTATCTTTGCTATACCGTTTTCTGGGTTAAAGACAATAAATCGCGCAATAAGACCTTTCAGGTCGGGAATGTCGAAACCGTCACCGCAGACGATGAACTGCACGCCTTCAGAACTGCCCGTTTGTTTCGCCATTGTTACGAGCACGCCATCGATCACGATTTACAATTTGATGACAGTGTTTTTGCCGGCTGGAAGAAAAAACGCTTGTACGAAGATGCAACGCTGAATGCGGTGTATTAGACGTGGACGTTAATCATGAACAGGGATAGGCGATGACTGATATAGGCTTCACACCTGGAAGGCGGCCATTTTCGTTTCGACTTTGATTTACAATGAGCCACGGCTGTGCCGAGTCCATATGTGACGCGTGTATTTTTTAAAAGAGTTACAGAGATTTTTCTGATCGTAAATAATCAATCCACTGCTGGGCGACTCTTTTTTGTTTACGATATTTCGCCGCCTGTTGAAACGCCTTGAGCGCGGCTTGCCGGTGACCGGCTTCATACTGGCTGATACCTAACAACACATAAGCTTGGCCGGGGTTTCTAAGTCCACCTTTTTGCAGAGCCTTTTGGGTGGCTACTATGGCTTTCGGCCAGTTTTCCTGCTCGACATAGATTTGCGCCAATTGTAGATAAAGTTTGCCTTTCGGGCTCAGCGATGAGGCTTTATTAAGCGCTGTGATCGCTAAATCGGATTCTTTGGCCATTTGCCAGAGGTTAGCGAGGGTTTCCCAGTTTTTAGCTGTTTGTCGGATGCTGCCATGGTTAAAACCTTGTTGCAGCAGTCTGCCAGCTTTATAGGGGGCGCCGATATAGGTGATGAGGTTGATGAGGTTCAACTGTTCTTTCTCGCTTTTTAAGCGTCCGCTCAAGTAACGTAAATATTGCACACTAGCGGCTTTTTTATAGTGTTTGAGTTGTTGTAAAACAGATGCGAATTGTGCCCAATAGTCATCATTGTCAGGATACAGTTGCATCAGTTTTTTTAAGAGTCCGGCGGCACTTCGGTAATCATCCAATTCATAATAGAGCGCCAGGTTCAGTTGATACCAGGATTGGGGGGGCTTTTTGCTTTGTTGAATGGCGCGCTTAATATGCGGTAAAGCTTTGCGGTATTGTTTGAGCTGCGCATAGGCATTGGCCAGCATGGCAGAGGTTTCAGCGTCAAGATCGCTGGTTTGGGGCAGAGTTTTAATCGCCAGTGCGTACTGCCCGGTCGCCATGTACAGCTGGGCTAGATTAAGTCTAGCCTGCAAGGTTTGTTCAGGCGGCAAGACATTTAGGGCTAAGGCTTGTTTAAGATATTTGGCAGCCATGCTGTAGTTGTCTTGTAGAGCGTATAGTGAAGAGAGTGAGCGCAAAACAACGGCTTTTTCATAGCCATCGATATTTTTCAGTAGCTGTTTAAGTTCTCGTTTGGCGCTTGGGTAAGCTTTCTTACCAATCTGTTTTTCAATCTGAGATAATTTTTTATAGACATAGGGCGAAACAGAGGGCGCTTTTTGCTTTGCGGCCACGCTATTGAAACAGATGAAAAAGCCTAGCAGTAACAGCCGAGTTCTCATTTTTTTAATTTGAATTTGAGGATTTGTACCGCACGTTGCTCAAAGGCAACGCCGTCGATAACTTTGGGTTTAAATTTCCATTTACGAATAGCGTTCAGTGCGGCGCGATCAAAAATATCGGCCGGCTGTGATGCCACCACGATAGGGTCTTTGACCGTGCCTTGTTCGGTAATGGTAAACTCTATTTTTACCCAGCCTTCAATTTTTCGCCGAGCGGCACGCATGGGGTAACGCGGCGGGATTCTGACCAGTGGAATGACATTAGTGCTAATTTTCCCTTGCCCCATGTGTATGCCAGCCACGACGGAGCCTGCAAAACGACTGCTATCCAATGGAATATTCAACGCCGGCATATTCATCTGCAGCGGAGTGGCCTGGGTATTGATGGCATTGCTTTGAACGGTGTTGACGACCGGCTGCGGAGGAGGCGGTTGTTTTTCAGGTGGCGGCTCTTTCAGTTTGCGCTGTTTGGTCTGCGGCTTGCTGTCTTTTTTCAGACGGACAAACTCGGTCATCTGCAAATCGACGACTTTTTGGGTTTTGTGCTGGTCGGCCTGGATCATCCATTGCATTAACCAAAACAATGAAAATGCCAGAATTAGGCCGAGACCGAAGGCAAGCAACAGGCGTTTCACGGGTTACCGACCTCGGTTGCAATGGCGGCGTTGGTGATACCCGCCAGACGGATTTGATCCATGACTTGTGTCAGTCGGTCAACCGTGGTGTTCTTGTCAGCGGCAATGATGACCGAACCGAGTGGATTTTCCGCATGCAAACGGGCGACATTAGCTCTGACGGCACGAATGTCTACTTGTCGTTTATCAATCCAGACATCGCCATTGGCTTTGATGGCAACGATAATATGACCATGTTCTTTGCGAGTTGCGGTTTGCGCCGTTGGGCGATTCACGTCAATACCGGATTCTTTAACAAAGGATGTCGTGACGATAAAAAAGATGAGCATGATGAATACAATGTCCAGCATCGGCGTCATGTCGATGTCGGCATTTTGTTCACCATTAGAACGATAAGATTTACGACGCATAAGGATCAGTGAGTTTGAAGGGAATCGGTTAAGTGATGAGTCTCGTCATCGATGCGTTGCTCGAGCAAGCGGTTGAAATACAGCCCGCCAATGGCAATGACCATGCCCGCCATCGTGGTAATCGTAGCTTGGGAGATACCGGCGGCCATAGCTCTGGGGTTACCATTTCCAGTGATGGCCATGGTGTCAAAAACATGAATCATGCCGGTGACGGTGCCCAATAAACCTAGCAGTGGGCTTATTGCCGTCAGCATTTTAATAATGGGCATGGTTTTACGCATATCGACCACCGCCTGGGAAATCAGGTAACGACGGAAATAGCGGGCATACGGCGATTTTTTATCATGCCGCTGCTGCCAGCTTTCTAAATACTGCTGATAACGTTTTGGATAATCGAGTTTGAAGAATAACAGGCGTTCAATAATCAAAAACCATAACAGAAAGGACACCCATAAAATTACGGACAGGATGATACCGCCGGCCTGTAAAAATTCACGAATCAATTCAATTTGTTCAAACAAAAACTGCATTATTTTCCCAGTCTGCGGGTGATGATACCCGCGCTTTGTTCGTCAAGAATCTGAACCAATACACGACTACGCGCGACCATCAGGCTATGTAAAAACAATAAGGGGATGGCGACGCACAAACCGAGCATCGTCGTCACTAAGGCTTGTGAAATACCACTAGCCATCAATTTTGGGTCGCCGGTACCAAACAGGCTGATGGCCTGGAAGGTGGCAATCATGCCGGTTACGGTACCGAGCAGCCCTAACAATGGTGCCACAGCGGTCAATAATTTAACCAACGATAGCCCTTCTTCTAATTTCGGTACTTCACGGGTAAGCGCTTCATCGAGAATCAGCTCCAGCGTTTCGGTATCTTCATGTTGATTTTGTTCAAGCGTTTGTAAAATACGGCCAAGCGGGTTGTCATCGTGTACTTTTTCGGTAAGCAGCTGTTGTTTTATTTTTTTGCCAATCAGCCCTAGCATCAGCAGACGATACAAGGCATAAACCAAGCCGAAGGCACCAAGTCCCAGGATGATATAACCAATAATGCCGCCTTGATCGATGCGCTCAAGAACATTGGGTGCTTGCACCAGCATGCTGAGGATGACGCCGCGGGTCGGGTCAATGCCTAAGGCAACTGGGCCTGTTTTAACCTGGGTGAATTGTTTAGCCAGATCGACATATTGCTCACCCGGTTGCCGGGCTAATTCGAGTAAACGGTGAATGTCGTAATCGTATTGCAAATAATGACCATTCGAGGCCAGGATATTGAATACACCGATACGATAAACTTTACTTTGTTGGGTTTCACCACTTGCCGTTTGTATTTCACTGTCGAAATAAACCACTTTGCCGGATTCGGTCATTTCCTGTTGCAGCAAGAACCAGAGTTCTTCGAGTTGTGTAATGGTTGGCAGGGCTTTGCTGTCGGCCAGTTGTTTCAATCTTTCCGGGCGTCTAGGTAGCTGCGCTGAAATGACAGAATGTGATAAATCAACGGCTAAATCGCCTGCAGCTTGTCGCGCCACGCCAAATAATTCGCCCAATTCACCACTGCGGTCATTGAGTTGGCTTTCCAGCTCGGCCAGGCGTTTTTCATTTTCTTCTAGCTGCGCCTTGAGTTTCTGGCTCAAGGATTTTTGATAATTCAGCTGTGCCTGGGCCTTTTTCAGTAATGCCTGCTGCTGAGCCTTTTCTGCCAGAAAGCGAGCTTCACGTTGCTGGTTTATCTTGGCTTCGCTACTGTGTTCCCGCTTTACTTTTTGCAGTAATTGATCTAAGTCCAGGTGTTTGGCCGAGGCGGAGAGTGTTAACACATTGAGGACAATAAAAAGAATAATTTTCATTGTGCCGCCTCCGCTGCAGGAACCGGTAGAGTGAGTAAATCGGGCGCCATTTGTTTACGCGCAATACGCAGTCCTTTGCTGACCGGGCTGCGATATTTGCTGTCCAAAATCTGCCATTGTTTGGTTTCTTTATTCCAGAAGCCGGTTTCACTGCCGTCGAGTCGTTGAAAATAAAGTGCGACCCGGCCTAAACGTAAAAAATCGACCGAACTGGTTTTACCGTTCAAGGTAAGGTCACCCCGATAGGCTTCGATGGTCTGACCAAACTCATTTTCAATTTGATAGGCTTCCAGAATACGGCGGTATTTTTCTGCATTGCTGATATCGGCACGTTGCATCATTTGCTGCAAACGCTCAATGCGTTGTTTGCGCTCTTCAGGCAGAAAGGGTAAGTCCAATGCGACAAATTGTGCCAAATTATCAAGCATGTTTAAAATCAGCGGTACGATTTCCTGTTGAGTCGTATCGATATTGTGTAACTGTTGCTGCAGAGAGGCGAGTTCTTGTTGTTGCGACTGCAGCATATTTTGTAAATATTGGTTGTATACTTTCAAGCTTTTGGTCTGATGCAATGCTGCGCGATATTGATTTAGCATGCTTTGCGTTTTATCACTGATGCGGTCAATTTTTTGTTGCGATTTGGCTGCAGCTTGCAGTGTTTTGGTTTCGACCTGGACGGCTTGTGATAAAGGGTTGGCTGATAAGGTCGGCGCTATGAGCGATGTGAATATCAGCGCCAAATTGAAGCGACGTGTTGTTAAGAAGTCCATATCAAAATAGTCAAATTTAGGAAAAGTCAAGACTAACATAAATCATAATTGTGATGCTACATTTTGTCGCTTTTAAAACAACATAAATTGAATAAAACAGGTAAAATAGAGGGCTTTGTTGGAGAGTTGTCTGGTCATCAGCGCCAGTTAACGCCATTTTATTACTCTGTATCTTTGAATTTATCAATAAACAACCATGTCCAGTCGATACAATATTGATGATTTAAGAATCATCAAAACGCAAGAAGTTGTGACCCCTACACAGGTCCATTCAGAATTACCCATCAGCGATAGGGCCGTGCAAACCGTGATGGATGCGCGTGCCGAAACCCATAAAATATTAAGTGGGGAAGATGACAGGCTACTGGTTGTTGTCGGGCCATGTTCTATCCATGATCCGGATGCGGCGCTGGAATATGCCGAGAAACTCAAAATGCTGAAAACAGAATTAAAAGATGATTTGCTGATCATCATGCGCGTATATTTTGAAAAGCCCCGCACAACCGTGGGCTGGAAAGGCTTGATCAATGACCCTGATCTCAATAACAGCTTCAATATCAATAAAGGCCTGAGAATGGCACGCAAGGTTTTGCTGGGAATCAATAACCTGGGTATGCCCGCGGCGACCGAATATCTGGATTTGATTACGCCCCAATATGTTTCCGATCTAATTTCATGGGGGGCAATTGGCGCACGAACGACAGAAAGTCAGGTACATCGTGAATTGGCTTCGGGTTTGTCTTGTCCAGTCGGCTTTAAGAATGCAACCGACGGTTCATTCAAAATTGCCATCGACGCTATCAAAGCAGCAATGAGTCCGCATCATTTTTTGTCAGTGACTAAAGAAGGTCGTACCGCTATTTTTTCCACTAGTGGCAATGAGGATGCTCATATCATCCTGCGCGGTGGTAACGATGCGCCTAATTATGATGCGGTGAATGTGGAAAAAGTGGCCGAAGGTATGGAGCAGGCTGATTTAAGAGCCAATATTATGATTGATTTCAGCCATGCCAACAGTTTGAAACAATTTCAACGGCAAATGATCGTCGGCGAAGATGTGGGGGAACAGATCGCCAGTGGTGATAAACGGATCATTGGTATTATGGTTGAAAGCCACCTTAAATCCGGTCGTCAGGATTTGATTGAAGGACAGCCTTTAACGTATGGTCAAAGTATTACCGATGGCTGCCTGGGTTGGGATGATTCGGAAACGCTGCTGAAATATATAGCGGAGAAGGTACGAAAAAGGCGTACGGTTGCGGCATAAACCCAGCACCTCGTTCTGAAGGGCAAGGCTTTCTTAAGGAAATTTCAATTGCACCTTTTCATCCCCGCTATTAATGACGAGGTGCTGGGTAAATATGTATGGATTTAAATGAGCAATGAGTAAATAAAGATGAAAATAACTGTAAATGGTGAAACTAAATCGTATGTTGAAAAAGTCACCATCGCTAATGTCATTTCTGAATTAGGCTTACAAGGGAAACGGATTGCGGTTGAATTGAATAAGGAAATTGTGCCGTATGATCAATATGATGCGCATCTGTTGAATGATGGCGACAGGTTGGAAATTGTTCAGGCTATCGGTGGTGGACAGGATGATAGCTTCACCCTTGCGGGCAAGCGATATCAGTCGCGGTTACTGGTGGGCACGGGTAAATATAAAGATTTGGAAGAAACCCGTCTGGCGATTGAAGCCAGTGGTGCGGAAATCGTCACCGTGGCCATTCGGCGTACCAATATTGGCCAGAATAAAGACGAGCCGAATTTGCTGGATGTCATTTCGCCGGATAAATATACTATTCTGCCCAATACGGCCGGCTGTTTTACGGCGGAAGATGCGGTTAGAACCTGCCGGTTGGCGCGTGAATTATTGGGTGGTCATAAACTGGTCAAACTAGAAGTGCTGGCCGACCAGAAAACCTTGTTTCCAGATGTCGCAGAAACCTATGTCGCTGCAGAACAGCTGGTTAAAGATGGTTTTGATGTCATGGTTTATACCAACGATGATCCGATTGCCGCCAAACGACTCGAAGACATTGGTTGTGTTGCGGTGATGCCGCTAGCGGCGCCGATTGGATCTGGGCTGGGTATTCGTAATCCTTACAATATTCTGACTATTGTTGAGAATGCTAATGTTCCAATTCTGGTTGATGCCGGTGTAGGAACGGCATCAGATGCAGCGATTGCGATGGAGTTGGGCTGTGATGGCGTACTGATGAATACCGCGATTGCGGCGGCGCAAAACCCCGTTCTGATGGCGTCGGCGATGAAAAAGGGCATTGAAGCCGGGCGTGAGGCCTTTCTAGCCGGCCGTATGCCACGCAAACGTTTTGCGTCAGCTTCTTCGCCTATTGACGGTTTATTTTTATAACATCATGTCGGATAAACCGATTGAACAGTGGCGTATCCGCAGTTTTATCCGTCGACAAGGACGGGTGACGGCGGGGCAGAAAATGGCATTGGAATACTATTGGGATGATTATTGCCTGGATCCTCAACAACCATTAAATTTGGAAACGGCTTTCGCTAATACCGCACCGATTATTGTTGAAATTGGCTTCGGCAATGGTGAAAGCCTGGCGCAAATGGCTGAAAACAATCCTCAAAATAACTATTTGGGAATTGAGGTTCATCGTCCAGGTGTCGGTCATTTGTTGCGTTTACTGGCCGAGAGAAATATCGACAATGTGCGTGTTTTCCATCACGATGCGATTGATATTTTGCAACAAAAAATTCCTGATAACACCTTAGCTGGCATACATTTATTTTTTCCAGATCCCTGGCATAAACGCCGGCATCATAAACGACGTATCGTTCGACCTTCGTTTGTTGAATTGTTGGAAAAAAAATTACAGTCCGGTGGCTATTTTCATGCGGCGACCGATTGGGAGCATTACGCTAAAGAGATGTTGAAAACCTTGTCGGCCAGTACACGGCTGAAAAATATGGCTGAAGACAACCGTTTTTGTCCGCGCCCGGATTACCGGCTACTGACTAAATTTGAAAAACGGGGTTTACGCTTAGGGCATGGGGTTTGGGATTTGATTTTTACCCGTCTTTAGTAGGGCTGTACCATATTACAGAGTCAAGATTATGGGAGCTGTGGATTCAGGTGTAGTTTTATCTGGAAATGAGTCAAAAATTGTATCTAAGATTTATTAACTGATGTTACGCAGCGGCACTTCAATCTCATTCCCATAATTTTCCATTCACCATTACCGTGAAAGAAAAAGTCATCTCTAGCTTCTCAGCAATTCCCGCTCGTCTTGTAAACCTTGGTGTATAAGAGATTGAAAAAATATGTTTCGTAAACTTTTTGCGAAGATCACTCCATTGCTGGGTAGTGTCAAATTTTCAGCGGGAATTGCTGCTGGCTTCTATCTTTTATCGACACAGAGATCACAGAGCACACAGAGTTATCGTTTGTATCGTTTAATTCCATTGACTGATCTGGATTCATTTAGTTATTAACGACTCTGTAGAAACATTTGTTGCTCATCCTTGTCGCACGGTTTCATTCTCTGTGTTCTCAGTGGTCTGAAGTGTCTATATTTGTTCCTACGCAGGAGCGTGGGAATGAGGGAAGAGTTATTGCGTAACATCAGTTGGTAATGAAAAATGGTGCTGTACTTGTTGCACAAGCCTGAAAAATCAATACCCTACGCCCAGTGCTTCTGAAGGGGCGAGTAGTTACCAATAAATATAGTATCTGTGGGATGGGTTTCGGCTCCCGTCTCTTGATAATGGCTTTTTGCTCTGCATCCATGCAGTCTTACCCATTCTCATCTATTACCTTTTAATTTAATGCAAAGCGAGTTCTTTTTCTTGCTGCGTATCAGGCAGGTCATTGATGTGCATGGTTTTCATGATAGTGGCAAGTTCCTGGCGCTGAGTTTTTAATTGCGCTAATTCTTGTTTGAGCTGGTTGATGTTTTCTTCTACATTGCCTTTCGACTCGGTAATTCTACGCAGCATTTGTAAACGGTTTTCAATTTGTTTCTTATGATCTTTGATCTGGTGCATCAACGGTGTCAACACGCTGTTGCTCCAGCTTGCGGCATCTTTTTGCGCCTGTTGCATGATCTTGCGTGCTTTGGCAATTAATGTGCTATAGAGCTTATTGACAACAATACTTTGCTCGGTCAAGGTCGTTTTTGTGCTGTTGCGGAATGCTTCGCCTTCTTCAAAAATCTGCTCTAGTTCAAATTGATATTGTTTGATGGAAAACAGTTGCGGCTCTATTTCTTTAAAGCCGTATTCATCCTGGAATTTCTTGTGGATTGCTCGCACCAGGCGGCGTGTTTCATTGGTAATATCGACAGAGTCCTGGAGTAAATCGCGTAATTCATCAAATAATTTACGCATACTTTGTTTCATGCCGTAAGTGGTTGTCAACGGCCAAAATAATTGAGCCAGTTTCGGCCATTAATATTGAGCCACTTTTCCAGAGAAATAGTTATTTGTTAAGTTTAGATTTCAGTCGATAACTTTCGCCTCCCAGCATAAAAATGTGTGAATGATGGATGAGCCTATCTACAATCGGCACGGCCACATTGTTGTCGAAAAAGAACTCACCCCAATTCGTAAATTCTTTGTTGGTTGTCAGGATGATTGAGCGGTATTCATAGAGCGCATTGATCAATTGAAACAAGTTGTGCATACCTTGTTTATTCATCGGTAGATAACCGAGCTCATCAATGATCAACACATCAAATTTGAGTAGCTGATTGATTTTCTTTTTCAACTCGCCTTTGAGTTCAGCTAATTCCAATATTTCCATAAGAGCCAAAGCCGTGTTGAAGCTGACTTTATAGCCTGCATCAATCGCTTTAAGCCCCAGACCAATAGCCAGATGCGTTTTACCCACACCTGGCGGCCCGATAAAGACGACGTTATCTCGATTATCAATAAAGTTAAAGTCACACAGGCTATTCATTTCACGCTTGCTGATCGTGGTCTGAAAGCGATAGTCAAACTCTTCCAGGCTTTTATGCAAGGGAAAACCTGATCGCCGTCTGTTTTGTTCAATACGTTTACTGTTGCGTTGATTTTCTTCATACTCAACCAGACTTTGTGCAAACTGTAGATAAGAACTTTCATTTGCCTCAGCTTGGCTTAATAACGGCTCAAGATGTTCTGCAATGGCTGACATGCGTAGGCTTCGGAATTTCTGGGTGACCTGATCAATGGATGACATGGCTCTCCTTGACCGCCAGGGTGGCCATTTAGCGCAGCATAATGCGCTAATGCACTATTACCCTGATTAACTTGATCCTGTGTGACTTGCTGACTCTGTGAGTCGTTATTTTTCTCTGGGTTTTGTTGGAAAGCCAGCAGACGTTTCTCTTAACCCTGTTGCTGTTAAGCGCGGTGTATTGATCAATCGTGATAAATGTTCTGCTTCAATAGCACCATATTGTTTGCAATACGCGCTGACTATTTGTTTAGCGCCCAAAAGCTGGTCTTTATATATTTTGGGTGAGGTCGTTTTAAGTAAGGCGCATAAAGCCTGAGTCTGCTCTGTGTCACCTAAAATGTGTAAAAGCTCAGCTTCTAAGTCTTTTATCCTCTGGGCTTTATCACGGTAATGATCGGTGTTCTTGATGACTTGACCTTTCTCGATGCTGATCAGGTGTTCAGCAATTTTGTTACCTGTTTCTAAATCACTGATGATTAACTGACCTGTTTCGGTTTTGACACCGACACGGGCACTTTGATAGGCCATCGGCACGGAGTATTTATTGGATTGCCAAGCGATAAGTCCTGTTTTATCGGCTTTACGTGTAGCGACAGTACTTGCTGAATAAGACGCTATACAGGAAGGTGTCAAATAAGGCTGCATATGAGCCTGTTCTGACTGATCATAATATTCTCTGGGTTTTTACCTGTGCTGCCATGAACACGTTGATTAGCGGTATTATCCAACCAGTCAGAAAAATACTGTTCTAATTCATGCCAGCTGGCAAAGCTTTCACCATAGAGCCCATTGTTTTTGGCATACTTTACACCTGCTTCAACCTTGCCCTTGCTTTCTGGGTCATAGCCTTCACAGGCATGAATACGAAATCCAGCGGCGGTTGCATACTGAGAAAAAAGCTGATTAAGGTTTAATTCCCTGAAGGTTTCACTGATAACCACCAGTTTAGTTTGATCATAAACACATTCCTCAGGCATGCCGCCAAAATAACGGAAGGCGACATCATGCTGTTTGATCAACATCTCGGTATTAATCGGCTTATTTGATAAAGATACATGCATTAAACGAGAATAAGACAATACGAAGACCATTAAATAAACGGTGGTTTCAACACCATTAATCATCACGCCACGCAGTTCACCGCCATCAACCTGACATTGTTCGCCAGGCACCATATCTATGACAGGCTCATAGTAACGGGCTTGCTTAAAACTGATTTCTTGCTTCAGTGCTTGAATATAGCGTCTGACAGAACGATCTGACACGCTCAGTGTTTCAACCTTGGCCTTCAGTTTACGTAACACTTTAACCGCTGATAAATCGGGATAGGTTTGCAGCAGTTGAATAATGTAGTCCCGATATTCATCTAGTTTCTTAGTTCTATCGGTATCGGACAATATCTCAGTAATTTCTGTTTCTGGCATGTTGAGATATTTACTGACGGTATTGCGAGAAACACCCAATTGTTTGGCAATCTTACGCTTCGATAAACCATTGCCTTGATTGTGTAATGCTTTGATCTGATGAATCACGATCCACTCCTTCATAACGTTCCCTAGATAAATAGAGGGACTGTTACAGCTTTAATATAAAAAAGAAAGTCTGGAAAAGTGGCTCAATATTAATGGCCAGTTTTGGCTCAGTTTAAATGGCCATTAACAGTGGTCAGGCTTTTGCTCATCTCCTGTCGTGATGATTTGATGATCTCATCAATTTTTTCCTTGGAAAATGACTCGACTAACATTTTAGCCTGGACGCTAAATACCTTCCGGCTGGCCTGGAAATTTTCCACGTTGCTCATGTATGCATTTTGCTGGTCCCGTGTTTCGGCCATCAATTTGGCCGTCATTTCATGGTTTTCAAAATCCATTTTCTGGAATTCTTCCAGCTGTTTGCTTGCATTTTCGAGTTTGGTGTTACATAGGTTTAGCGATTCATTCACCAAAAAACCAATTTTATTACTGATAGTCTGCAGTAAGATATCGCGCCGTTGCATCAGGATGTCATTAGATAAATAATGCTCCAGCTTGTCCAGTCGGCTTTTCTGCAGCAATTTAGGGTCGGATTTTATTTTGGCTAGTAAGGCTTGTTTGGCCGAGACCGGGAAGATGACATCTTCGTTTAAACCTAAAATGCTGGCCGATGCTTCGACTTGTTTATCGATAGCGTCTTCGTAACCTTCTTCTCCGGCCAGATCATCCCACATGGCATCAATCTTGTTCATGACGACAGCAAGGCCCTGTTTGCTGTGTCCGCGAGAATTACAAACATGATTCTTCCACATTTCAAGATCGCTTTTCGTTACCCCCGTATCGGCGGCCAGCACAAAAATGATGGCTTGTGCATTTGGCAACATGCTCAATGTGAGTTCAGGCTCTGTGCCAAGCGCATTCAGGCCCGGTGTATCCAAAATACAGAGGCCTTGTTTTAGCAAGGGATGCGGAAAGCTGATCAGCGCATGGCGCCAACATGGAATTTCAACCGTTTCAGGATCGATAATGCCTTGCTCGGCTGCTTCTCGTTCATTCCATAATCCCAATTTTTCGGCGACTTCCCGCGGCACCTTTTTAGTGGCGACCAGTTCTTTAAAGGCCTTTTGCATTTGTGTGGGCGAGTCACAATCCAGCTCAATTTGTGTCCAACGCTCAGGGTTGTTTTTAAATTCGATCAGGGACACATCTTCGAGTCGGCTTTCAATGTTTAAGAGTCGAATATAGCTGCCGCCTTTTTCATCCCAAAACATCTCGGTGGGTGACATGGTGGTACGGCCTGGCGAAGACGGTAGTAAACGAACGCCCGTTTCAGAAAAAAACAAGGCATTGATCAGTTCGGTTTTACCGCGGGAAAATTCTGCGGCAAAAGCCAATGTGATCTTGTCATGTTGTAGGCCGCTCAATATATTGAGTAGGGTTTCGGTACTATGAGGGTCATTCAGTTTGTAACGAATACGCCATTCAACGTACATTTCTATCGCTTGAATAAGCTGTTCACGCCAATGGGAATATTCGCGTAACTGATCTGTAAATTCCGGATTACTCATAGCAAGCCTTTTCCAAATGGACCGTATTTAATGTAATGGAGCGGGTTTTACCCGGTTGTCAATAAGTGTAGCCTAAATCATAAATTTTTTTGCAATGAGAGGTTTTACACGCCAAATTTTTCCTGATATTGCCTTATTGCCGGTAAATTTGCCTGAAAATTGGGAGACAGTTCAAGAAATTTTACAATATCAGAGAGTGAAATAATGCTAATAACTGGCATGGAAAATTGTTCCTCGACTTCCTGGATAGCCGATTTTTCGTTTGTGCCTTTTTCCTGGCGATCCAGCGCAATCAAAACGCCAGCAGGTTTAGCGCCAGCTTGTCGAATAATTTCGACTGATTCACGTACCGAGGTTCCGGCGGTAATGACATCATCAATAATTAAAGCATTGCCAACTAGCGGTGAGCCGACAAGGTTGCCGCCTTCGCCATGGTCTTTGGCTTCCTTGCGATTGAATACAAACGGAATATCGTACTTTTGTTTGGCATAGGCGATAGAGACTGTGCTAACTAGAGGGATACCTTTATAAGCCGGCCCATATAAAATATCTATATCCATATTCGATTCGATTAAGGCCTGCGTGTAAAAATAACCAAGCCGTTCGAGTTTTGCTCCAGTATTGAATAACCCGGTATTAAAAAAATAAGGACTTATGCGGCCTGACTTTAGTTGAAATTGGCCAAATTTAAGAACGTCACAATCTAAAGCGTATTGAATGAATTCTTTTTTGTATGTTTGCATAAAAAGTCGCTGAAAAAGCAGCCATTTTAACCCGAAATAGAAAATTGCGCAGGCCCAGACGTGTTGATGCAAAACCAGGCTTGTTTCTCTACGAAGCGTATAATCAGCGCTTGGCTACTATTTTAGCTAGTTTCTGACTATACTGATGCAGTATAACTATCGATGGAAAGGCTTTTGCTTTACCCGGATATTGCACCAGAACAAGGTGTTAACAGCTTTCCTGGTTTTTATTTCGTATTTGAACCCGCGACTGAAAAGAAGGAATATTATGAAAGAAATATGTTTTGTTTTAGCCGCATGTTTTGCGGTAAGTGCGAATGCCGAAATATATAAATGTACTGATGACTCGGGGAATACTTCGTATCAAGCTAAGCCATGTCGAGAAAAAAGCCGGGCTTATGCCCTTGATACAAGAACCGGTTCTCATGTTGCAGTCAAGGCTAAGGAAGACCAAAAGTTGCAGCAGGAATTGAAACGGCAACAACAGGAACAGGAAAAACAAAAAAAACGACAACTAGAGCAGCAATGGAGTGCAGCAGCAAAAGTCGAACAAGACATAACTTTGGCGTTGATCCAGAAAAATCCAAAGAAATTTTCTATTTACGCAATTCCTCCTTACCAAATAAATCAATTACCACCGGTCGCCCAACAATTTAAGCCTCGTTTACCTGATATTGAAAGACTGAGAAGACTGGCGGCACAAAAAGCTCTGGCGAGTGGACAATGCACGCGGGTGGAATCGGATCAACTGAGTCCGCGCAGCAAAAAAGGCAAACTGATAGTGCTTGTCGATTGCAGCAGTGGTAAGAGTTTCTATTTTAGCGAAACCGAATTACTGAAAAAATAATGTCATCTCAAACTATTTTTATTACCGGTTGTTCCAGTGGTATTGGTTATGCAACTGCGTTGGAATTGAAAAAACGCGGTCACAGGGTTATTTGTTCTGCGCGAAAAGTAGACGATGTTGAGCGTTTGAACAAGGAAGGCTTTGAAGCCATACAACTGGATTTAGCGCGCTCTGACAGTATTCAGCGAGCCGTTGCAGCTTTATTGAAGATGACAGACGGTGAAATAGATGCCGTATTTCATAATGGCGCTTATGGTCAGCCGGGTGCAGTTGAGGATTTGACGCGCGATGTTTTGAAGGCGCAGTTTGAAACCAATTTTTTTGGCACCCATGAGCTGACCAATCTGTTGATTCCAGTTATGCGTCAACAAGGTCACGGGCGCATTATATACAACAGCTCGGTTCTAGGCTTTGTGCCGATGCGCTTTCGCGGCGCTTATAATGCCAGTAAGTTTGCATTGGAAGGTCTGGCTTCAACATTAGGCTTGGAGCTACATGGTACCGGTATTCATGTCGTGCTTATCGAGCCGGGGCCTATTGAAAGCAAGTTTAGGCAAAATGCTTACCGCATGTTCAAGCGCAATATTGATGCTGAAAATAGCGTTCACAAGTCTGCTTATCAGGAAATTGAACAGCGTTTGCAACAACAAGGTCCGGTCGTTCCATTTACATTGCCGGCAGCGGCTGTTGCGACTAAAGTGATTCACGCGGTCGAGTCCAAGCGACCTAAACTACATTACTATGTGACCTTTCCCACCTATTTGTTCGGGTTTTTAAAACGTATCCTGCCTGCTGCATGGCTGGATCCTATTCTCAGATCGGTATAGTGTGTGTGCTGGTAATCCTTAAAAATTATGATAGAATCGCCGAAGGCATTTGACTCATTGGGTGTTCTTGAATGTCTTAAGTGCTAATTAAAAAAAACAATGATGAGGTTTTACATATGAAAATTTTGAAAAGTGCAATTGTTGCATTCTCTTTGGCTTTAACTTTAGGCTCTTTCTCAACATCAGCGGTTGCGTGTGAAGATGGACGGACGTGTTATACGCCAGAACAAGCCATTGATATGGTTTTACAAAATATTAAATCAGCGATGGATGCTATTGATTCAGGCTCTGAAGGTGAAGTCGTTGCGGCTTTAATCAAATCTGCCAGCGATGCATCTAAAGAAATCAATGCTAATGATGTTGTTGACAGAAACCGTCAACGTGCAAATGGTATCTTGAAAAAAGCACGTAAAGAAGCTAAAAAAGAGCAATTACAAGTTGCAGAAGAGCATTTAAAACAAGCCAAGAAAAAATTCGAAGCTTTAAAAGGCATGCTCTAAACCGTTCTGCTGATCAAGTCGATGGGGTTTTACCCAGCACCTTGTAACGCGCCTCACTATTGATGGCGAGTATGAAATGTGTTTTTTAGAGCAAGGTGCTGAGTTTACGCCCCATCGTTTTTCTGTTTTTTATCCGCATACAATTCAGAACTCCCATCCAAATCATCCGTTTCGCTATAAAGTAATACCGGCCCTGGGTTTAACAGCCCTGCCTCAACAACCTTGCAAATGGCCAGTTTATGATCACCTGCATCACAAAAATGGCTGACGCGACAATCAAAATAGCTCACACTTTCGGATAAAACCGGCGCACCTGTTTGCGCTTTTTGCCAGGAAAATCCGGCCATTTTATTTTTAAGACCTGTGGTGCCGAAGTGTTCGGCAAGAGGGTAGTGCTGTTTACCGAGGACATTGACGGTACAGATTTTTCCCTGTTGTAGAATATCCCAGGAGTAATGTTCCGGGTTTATGCTGATGCATAATAAAACCGGGTCAAAAGACACTTGCATGACCCAAGCGGCAGTAAATGCATTTTCTCGTGTGTCATCTTTAACGCCAATAACATAAACACCATGACTGATGGTTTTTACGAGTTGGTCTATTGATTTATCCATAGTTTTCCATCCTGATTCGCATTGAAAGATCAATGGCGCGGATATTTTTGGTCAGTGCGCCGATGGAGATGAAGTCAACGCCGGTTTGTGCAATCTGGCCGATGTTTGACAAGGTGATATTGCCGGATGCTTCCAGTTCAATCTGTCCTGCGTTTCGTTGTACTGCGGTATGCAAATCGCCAAGAGAGAAGTTATCGAGCATGATTCTGTCAGGCTTTGCCTGTAATGCCTGGTCAAATTCAGTCAGGTTTTCAACTTCAATTTCAACCTGCACATCGGCGATTTGCCGGGCTTTTTTAATAGCCTGGGCAATAGAACCTGCCGCCAGAATATGATTTTCCTTTATCAAAATAGCATCAAACAAACCAATGCGATGATTTAAGCAGCCACCACAACTGACTGCGTATTTTTGTGCCATTCTCAAGCCTGGAATGGTTTTACGGGTATCGAGGATTTTGCAATCGGTATTGGCAACCGCATCGGCATAGCGTTTTGATTCTGTTGCGGTGGCTGAGAGCGTTTGCAATAGGTTTAACGCGGTACGTTCCCCAGTCAATAAGGCTCGGGCCGGTCCTTTTAAGGTACATAGTACAGTGCCGGCAGGAATGGATGTGGCCTCTTGAATGTGCCAATCAATCTGTATGTTTGGGTTTAAGTGATGAAATACGGCGTCAAACCAGGCCTGTCCACATAAAACAGCAGGCTGTCGGCAAATAACTTGTGCTTCGGCAAACTGCTCGGGGGGGATAATTTGAGCGGTTAAATCACCATCGCCAACATCTTCGTCCAGATAGCGGCTGATTTCTTCAGAAGTCGGTTGTATATTCATTAAAGACTGAAATGGAATTAAAACTGCATTATTATAACGCGCTATTAAGCAAACATCGGATTTACCTTCGTGTTTATAAACCAGCATTATTTATCGCCCGCAACAGTTGTTGCATCACCTAACTTTGACGACCGGCCGGACCTGGATGATATCTCCTTATTGGTCATTCACTGTATTAGTCTGCCACCGGGTCAGTTTGGTGGCAATGCGGTCGAGCATCTTTTCTGCAATCGGCTTGACCCTAAGCAACATCCCTATTTTGAAGGAATTTATACCTTAAAAGTATCCGCACATTGTTTGATTCGGCGTGACGGTGAGATTATTCAGTTTGTCGCCTTTGACAAGCGGGCGTGGCATGCAGGGATATCGTGTTATCAGGGGCGTGAGCGTTGTAATGATTTTTCCATTGGCATAGAGTTGGAAGGCGACGAGAGAACGCCCTATGAAGCTATTCAATATCATAAATTAGCTCAGTTGAGTGCTGTGTTATTGGCAGAGTATCCTAAGTTGCAACGCCAGCACATTGTCGGGCATAACGATATTGCACCCGGCAGAAAAACAGACCCCGGAGACAGTTTTGATTGGACGCGGTTTAATGACTGTCTGGATCAGCAGCTTTACAGGCATTCGATAAAATCTACACTATGACAGCTTAAATTCAAGTTGCCAACGTATCCATTAGATCAATCATAAATTCGGTTTCTTCATCGTCCACTATTTCCCAGGCACTAAACCCTAAGCTTTTCAGAATAGAGCTGCCTTTTTCATCATGATGCATCGAGGTTAATAATTCTGTCATGGCTTCGCGTTGATGCTGAAACTTAGGGCCAATCATCAGTGCGTGATGAATGACGCTGATTTGACTGCGCACTAGAACCTTAAGTTGATTTTTAATCAGATTGGAAAGGTCATCAAAGGCTTCAGCCAGGAAAATACCGACATCGGCTTCATTTTTTAAGAGATGTTTGGCAACAACGGGATAAGAGTCTGTTAATACAGGCGTAATATTGTCACTGTCCAGGTCGGCCGGCTCTAGCATAATCATGCCCATCAGCCGAACATCTGGGTCGTCGGTGTAAGCGACCCGAATCCCCGGTTTCAGATCCTCCACGATATTAACATCAGAGCTGTCGGCGACGGCGATAATTGCTTCATCGGATTCACCTGCCGGTTTGGCGACGGGTAGAAAGCCTTTTTCGCGTACCAGCATGGCCGCATCGTAAGGGTTGGCGTAAATCAAATCAATTTGGTCTTTTTGTATGGCGCTATGTAGGCTGGTGAAATCATTGAGTATTTCCAGATGAATAGCCTGTTCGGTTTGTCTTTGCAGCCAGGTATTAAAAATATACCAGCCAGATAGATGGTCAGGAGAAAAGTCGGGACTGACGGTAAACATATAAGACATAACAGACTCCGTAGCTTAAAACAGGGTGGGGTAAAGTTTGATGCATTCTTCAACTTTTTTGCGCGAGGGCTTGCGCCGTACCGAAGTATAACCGACCACAGCACCTTTCCGAATATTTGGAATCACAGTCGCTTTTACCCAGTAAAAACCACCATCCTTACGTAGATTTTTTACAAATCCTTGCCATTTTTCACCCTTTTGAACGGTGTCCCATAAGTCCTTGAAAGCGGCGGGCGGCATGTCCGGGTGTCGTAAAATGGAATGTGGCGCACCGATAAGTTCCTCTTCTGTATAACCTGACATTTCGACAAAGGACTTGTTGACATGGGTGATATTACCGTCCAAGTCAGTGGTTGAGACAATCAGTTTTCCATCGGGATAAGGTGTTTCAATATCGGTATAAAGGATTCTGCGTTTAATTGAGTTATAAAGCTGTAAATAAACTTCTTTGAAGTCGCCGACTATATCGTCGGGTTGCATATCATGAATCATAATGCGTCCCCTTGACTTACAACAGTTCAGCGATACTTTGTGCTGCACGTTTGACATCCAGAAAAATCAACCCCAGCTTGGCATTGGCTTTTGCCATAACAGTGAGCACGGCTTCGTTTCCAGCATAGGTCATCAAAACATAGCCATGGTCGCCTTTGATCAAAACTTGCTCCAGCGTACCGCGATTCAATTCTTGTGCGGTTCTGTCGCCTAATGACAGCATGGCAGCGCTCATGGCACCGACCCGGTCTTCATCGAGTTCAGCGGGTAATACTGAGGCCATCATTAAACCATCCGTCGAAATAACCCCGGAAGCTTCAATGTCACCGGATGTACCATTTAATTCAACCAATATTGAAGTCAACATATCGGATTTCATTTAATTTCTCCTGCTTAATTTATGAGTGAGTGGATTCTGTTGTCGTTGCTGCATAACGGATGCTTAATGTCCAGACCAGGCTGACAAAGTCCGGATGATTAAAAAAAGGCGTTCCTGCGATGATCAGCATAAAGCGATAACGACCAATATAAAGCGGCCAGAACCCCAGTTGATTATTGCCGTAGGCATTGACAATTCCCCACGCCTGACTCGCTAGGCCTAAGTTGTTTTTTAACAGGCCGGAGCGACGCTTGTGAATAATTGCCAGTTCCGCGCTCAGCGCCGATAATTCTTCGGCTGTTTCGTGCGGGAACCCTTGACTACCAAGGTAAAACCCCTGCTCATCTGCTAGCAGTGATTTTTTCTGACTGGAAAAAGATGCCAAGATAGTGGGAAGAAAGTCTTCCAAAGTTGTATCCGGGGCGGTCAGAGGTTTTTTTAAACCCTGTATCCAGTCTAGTTTTTGGCAATGCTGTAATACGTTTAAAGCGTGCTCCTCGTCAGCGGTTTGCATCAAGTGTTTTAAAGTGTCGATCGACAGGGCTGGTGTTATGCGTTCGTTGAGTAAATGTTGTAAGAATTGGCGGCTTTTATTGTTTTCGTGTTCAGAAACACAAAAATAGGCACCGGTCGGTGAAGGATAAAGGAATAGGTCTTCAGCCAAGGTCAATTTAGCCATTTAATTATCTCCCTCAATACCGGGGTCAATCGAGAACAGTAACGATTGAACGAGTATGGAAACATCGCGAGAATTTCTGGCATCTACCGCAAAAACCGGATACGTGGCTTTAAGCTTTTTGAGTTCTTGATGGTATTGTTCGATAGTGGGTGTCGCTTTCAAATCCATTTGTGTCACACCGATAGCGACACTGGTTTGCTTGATGAAATCATCAAAGGCATTGATGAAAAAATTCAAATCCTGAAACGGATTTTTACGGCTATTGTCCAGTAACAAGATCAATCCAATTCCACCCTCGGTTAGAATATCCCACATAAAATCGAAACGCTCCTGCCCCGGTGTGCCATACAAATGTATCTTGTCACCATCTGGCAGGTTCATAACACCATAATCCATCGCAACCGTGGTTTCGGCCTTTCGGCCCTTTGTCATATCGGAAGCCGTTGCATCGGTTTTGACAGGAGCAATATCACTGATGCTATTGATTGCCGTGGTTTTACCGGCACCGACAGGTCCTGTGAAAATTATTTTATGCTGTATCATCGTGATTTTTAGCGCGTAATTTATTTAATAGTTTGCTTAACAAACCGCTTGCGTTGTTCTTCTTTTTCGTTTTTTCCTCAGGACCAGGTTTTCGCTCTATCTGGGCGACTAGGTTTAATGCCTGGCAGCCGCTGATAAACACAAATACATACTGTGCCCCGATATTAAGTGTTTTGGCTACATCCAACATGGACTGTGGTTGTTGTATCAATAATGCGGTGATTCTTAAGGCATGGGGGGTAATCACCAGCCGGGTGAAATTAGGCCAATGTTTTAAAACAATCGGTTTTGTAGGGTCGAGTTGTTGCGGATAGCGTCCCTTCGATGTCCAGATCGCCAATTTCCATAAAAAACTTTCTTCATTCTGAAATTTGTCGCTGGCTTGGTTGACTTTTGTTTTTTGCAAATTGACCGGTAAAATGCGAACTTTGCCCTCTGAGGTACGGCTAATTTTTAGACCGGCGAAGGCACGTAATTGATGCTCGTTGGCATCTAGCCAGATTTCATGGCTGTGAGGAAAGATAAGTAAAGGCCGCCAGCTGGCATCGACTTGCAAGACCTGTTTCTTGTGATGAGAAATTTTAATTGCATTATAAACATAGCCTAAAAAATAATCTTCGGGTGAGAAACAGGCCTGAGCTATTTGCGCAGGATCTTTGATATCGATTGTTGGTATTAAGCCGATAAAGTGGGTGAAACCTTTTTCATTAAACTCTTCTGCTGGGCGAGTGTGATTTTCAGGTGGCTTGATTGGCGAGGCAGGCTTTTTGTCTACCGTTGCAGGTAGCACTGTTGCCTGGGGTGTAGAGGGCTTAGACGCAGCTTTAACTTGTTTTTTTTGTATGGTCGGTTGCTTTAATTGCAACTGGCATTGCATGATAATCTGAATAATCCTTTCTCTGGTCAAAGGCTTTTTCAGAAACAGATAATCATATTCGATTGTATTTGGCTTGTTTTTCAAGGATGTTATCACAAAGATTCGCTCAGGATGTTCTGCGCGTTGTTTTGCAAGTATTTTATCGCCACCTGCAAAATCAATATCAATTAAATCGACATCCGGGCTATCGGCATCGTTTACAATTTTGATGTGTTCAGAAATCTGCTTAAAAAAAAGGCATAATATTTTATGCGTGCTGTGTGGAACGCCGTGAATGGCGATTTTTATGCTTTTGTTATTCTCACGCTGATTCATGACGGGTTATCGTTAAAGTATTGTTGCAGTTGTTGCCATTCCGCGATCAATGGTCTATCTTTTTGTTCAGCCTGTGTGAGAGTATCTAAAAAATGCTGACGGTTATCGGTCGATCGATAAATCTGTAGTAATAGATGCTGGATGTCTTCGTTATCATCAGTAAACAGGGCTTCTTCGAGCAGCGTCATGGCGTGATCGACCTGGCTGTATTCAAGATAACGATGAGCGAGCGACAAGGTATCGTCGGAATCATCAGGTGAGGCTTGATACTGTGTTGTAATAAGTTCATGTTCTGCTATCCGGCCTGTGGCAAAGAGGCTGTATTTTACTGTTTGTAGCGTATGCAGATGATTTACGTCTAAAGCATGTTCCAGTAAGGTACATTGCTGTGCAGACAACAGGTTGTGACTGCCGCTTATCATGCGTTTAATTAAGGCCTGTCCCTTGCCATGAAGAATAATTAATAAATCTGTGAGGGCGGCGAATAAATGATCGGCTTGTTTGTGAGCAAAACAGTAATAAATGCGTTGAACATGACAAAGCAAATCGTTTGGTTTTCTGGAAATATGATGCAGCATCGTTTCCAGCTCAGGCGATGCGTTTTCATAAAAAAAACAAGTTCTGAATATAAAAGGCCGCTCTTCAGCCGTTTTACTGCTGTTGTGAGATTCTTCAATAACAGAGAGGCTAAGCATCGATAAACCCTAAAAAACATAATCAAATTAAGCATAGGTTAAGGTTGATGTTTTTTGAAGAGTTAGTCTAAAAAATGTGAGCTATATCTAATTTTTAGGCTTATATGCGTTTTCGGAGTGCTGGATAATCAACGGACATAGCATAAAACCGATCAAGACCCCTAATGACACAACGCTGGCCAGGATTTTCAGTGAGGTACTTTCAGCCGCCAGCAGACTGCCGAAGGCCAGTGCGCTAGTTAGCATGGAGACGGCCATAGCCTGATAAGTCACTAAAATATTTCCGCCTCGGTTTTCCTGATAAAAAATACCATAGTCGACACAAATCGCGACAACCAGCAAAAAAGCCACTAAATGGAGAAAGCTGATAGCAACACCCGCAATGGCCCAGGATGACAAAATAAACAAGGCGGCTAACACGGCCGGCAACAGGGTTGAGACTGTTGTCGTCAGGCTGCGATAGCGATGCAGCATCAGCAGCATAATCAGGCCTACGCCTGCCAACAGCAGCTTTTTGGCCGTTTGTGTATATTCGTTGAGCATGGCATTCAATAAATCACGCTGACTGAAATAGCGCGCATTGCTCCAATCAGAAAATGCCTGGCGAATGATTTCAGGCCTATGTTGCGATAAGCCGATCAGAATAATTGTTTTATCCGCCTGTTGCATGATGCGACTGTCGAGTAGGTGTTTGACCGGTGTTTTAAATATGACATCCAGTGTCAAAGGTGGATTGAAAGGGTAGTTCAAATGGCCTAATTTGATGACGGATAAACCTTCCTGTTGTAATGCTTCTTGCCAGTGTTTTATGTTTGTCGGCGTCAGCTTGGCTTTCAGGATTTTCTGGTTCAGACGCTGTTGTTGACTGGATAGCAACCAGGGGAAAAGTCCGAAATATTCGGTAAGCGCCTGCTGTTGCTTGAGCTGGTCAAGGCGTTGATAAACCTGCTCGGCATGGCGTAATGCTAATTCTGTGGTGTCACCTGACACCAGAATGAAGCGGCCAGGCTCGATGCTGGTCATGCGGGAGCGGATACGGCGGTCTTGCTGTTTTAGATAATCAAGTTCCGGCGTGAGTTGTTGCATATCCTGCATCCAGTGCAGATGGCTCAGTGGCCAACTGGCGGCCAATAAAAATACAGCAATCATCACCCAGCCGATTTTACGATAACGCTGACACAAATGTATCCAATGTTGAATACCGATGATTCTGACCGGTTGCGAGGATTGAATCACCAGTGCCGGTAGCATGAAGCGCGTGATCAGTAGAGCGATAACAATACCGCTTGCTGCAAATACAGCGACTTGTTGAAAACCGGGATAACCTGATATACCCAACGCCAAATAGCCGATTAAAGTGGTTACACCACCGAGTAACATGCTGGGCCAGATGCGCGCGATGATAGTTTGTGGCGGTTGCTGTGGCGGTTGCTGTGGCGTTTGCTGAGTATGCACCAGAGCATGAATCGGGTAATCGATACAAATACCAACCAGCGTCGCACCGATGGCGATGGTCATGCCGTGGATATAGCCAAAAATACTGGCGGTGATCAGAATCGCGCTTAGAATCACAATCGCTAACAGGGTAAATACCTGAAACATTTGAAAAAGTGAGCGGAATGCCCACAAAAACAGAAGTATCAAGGCCAGCGAAGAGACGATACTGATTTTGATAATATCACCTTGAATCAGACGCTGAGTCGCCACAGCAAAAACCGGTACGCCGGTCATTTCCAACTGATAGTGCAGATTGTGATTCAAGGCTTTGAAACGCGCTAAAATGGCCTGTTGAATGGTTTGTTGTGCTGAGGTATCCATACCCGAAGGCCGAGTTTCTAAAATCAGATTTTGATAGTTTGTTGTGGGTTGGGATTTGAATTTTTTCGCCAGGCTTTGAAAGCCGTTCAGAGTTAATAACAAAGGATCACGCAAGGCAATCGGCTTAATCAAGGCCGCTTGCGGTGACAGCAACGCCTGTTTTAAAAAATGCGCTTTTTGTTGTAAGCCGTGTGTTGAAAAAAGTGTGTTTAAATCTTCTTCGGGATGCAAGCTGTAAATGGAACTGGCATGATTAACATACAACGTCTGTAAAGCGTTTAGTGCCTGTTTTTTTTGATCAGGTCTCCAGACATCGGTAACATTGTCGATGCTCTTTAATTGTACAATCAGTTGCTGGATAAATTGTGGTTCAAGGGGCTGGTTTGTGTTGGGGGTAATGGCAATTAAATAACGCCGCGACAGGTTACCTGATTGCATGCTGTGGGCGAGTAGTGCTTCATCGGCATTTTTACCACTGACAATAAAGGTGGATAGATCGGTTTTAAAGCTGACTTCGTGATAGGTCAGTGCAGCTAACAGCAAAGGCAAGCCGTAAAATAAAATGCGTAATAGCATGCGTTTAGCGTATGGATTGAGTTAATTGCCGAAGGAGTTGCTCAATTTCTTGCTCAACGCCTTTACCTTCGGCTATTTTAGACAAGCTCATGGTGCTGCTGTCGCCATCGGCTTGCTGGATGTCGATGTGGTCAGCCGGCTGTTGCAACGGCCCACTGATAATAATCTTGAAAGCGGAATCGGGATCATTTTTATCCTTTAAAATCAGCTGCCATCGATTGGTCAGACTCAAAAAATCCAGTTGATAAAATCGTTCGAGGAGCAGCATATCCTGGCTCATCAGGGCCTTGAACACCGCAATATTCAGACTGAATGGGTTGCTGTCATCTAGCAGGCCCTGGTGGTGAACCTGATTTTTTATATCATAATAAAAAAGCTGCTGCCCGATGACTGCCATCAATATCGGTTCCGGTTTAAGCTGTTGTTTAATCATCACCCCCGCCTTTGGCAAGGAATACAAAAAACCTTCACCGTGCCAGGGCTGCGCCATCAGTGCCAGATCCTTACGCTCTTGATAAGCTAACTTTACGGCGCTGTCGGTGTGCATTCTTTTCAATACCGCAGGCAAGCTATCGCGAGCATGGCCTGAGAAACTGATGAACAGCAGCAAAAACAAGCTAAAATAGTTCATTGCTTCTCCAAATCCATCCATACTTTGCGACCATTAACAACCATGCTGCGCAGACTGGCAGCAGGGTTTGGAATGGAAAGCTCCGGGAAACGCACATGTCGGTAAATGTATTCGCCAATCATCAACAATCCAATTAACAGATAAATAATCAGGCCATTGTACAATGCCCACCATTGATCGCTTGCCCACAATGCCAAAGCAATACAAAACACAGCATTAAAGGCAAAAAACAGCGTCCAGATCAATGTCAGCCGGGCTAAATAATCACTGACGCCTGGAGGGAACTGCGGAAACTCCAGGCGTACAAAGCGTTCAATGAAGGATGGGCCGTGGTTTTTCAACAAGGTTTTGCCAAACACAAACATCAGCATCAACTGAATCAATACCGGCATTGCCTTAGCGGTTAGTGTTTGCACATAAAAAGCGCCTAATAGCAGCGTAACCGCGATGCTGGCTTTATAGAGTTTGGCTTTTACGCGGCGGACTTTTACGGCCTGTAATAAATAAATTGCCGAAAACAATACAGGCGCAACCCAGGCCATTTGTTGTTGAATACCGATATAAACCAACAGCGGATACGCCATAAAAAGACAGGTGACAATAATGCCTTTCGTTATGCCAACAAGACTCAAACCAGATTGAGTCTGAATCTGTTTATTGCCGGCCTGAATAATCGCTTCTGTTGATTGTTTGGGCGCCAATGTACTGCGATTACGCGATTTACGCTTGCGGCGTTTTTTATAATGGCTCATCAATCAACGATCTTATAGACTTTGCCATTGCGGAAATGTACACGGAAGCGGTTGAAGCGGCCACTCCAATAGGTCCAGATATTCATATCCAGATTAGGTGTTTCGGTGATCGGCGGATAGCCAATAGCGACCAGTACGGCTTTTTTACGCATGCCTTTGCCGACCGAACCTTCTTTAATATGGCGGCGTTCCAGACGGTTGAATTGCCTTAAATTCACTTTGCGTTTAGCAAATAACTTGTCAAATGCAGCAAAAATATCATCACCGGTGTGTTTTTTGACATTTTTGATCAACAAAGGCTTAGACATATTCTCTGGCTGTACCTCTATAGTTTTTGACTTTATTTTCAACAGCCTTACTTTGGTATTGACCGGAATAGATGCGCCACGGCGGAAATTGGTCGTCAAATGTACTCCTTTTTCATAGCGGATCACAAATTGGGTATAGTAATCGTCACCGACAACGATATGAGCAGGTAATTCATCAGGTTTCAAGGTTTTATTACAGGCCGTCAATAGCATGGCTATCGATAACAAAATCAGGCTGCGGATAAACAATTTCATAGCAAAACCTCCTTGTCGGAAGATAAAGAAAGCGGGTGTGATGGCCAGGGACAATCGCTCAAACAGCTAAAGCGAGAATATATTTTGGTCCATGGTGTGAATAGATAATTCAAACATATTGATCCTTTAATAACAAATGAGATAGGGTATTTAAACAAAGCAAGGGTTGCCGATCTAAACCAACTAATGTTTAATGTTAGAGTTTTATACATACTTAACTCAAGGGATAAAAAATGACAAAACTTGTTGCAATTGAAGGCATCGGCGAAGGGTATGCCTCTAAACTCGAACAGGCTGGTATTAACTCGGTTGAAGCACTTTTAGAAACCTGCGGCGAAAAAAAAGGCCGTAAGGATATCGCCGAAAAAACGGGTATCAGCGAAAAACTGATTCTGAATTGGACAAATCGGGCAGACTTAGCGCGGGTTAAAGGCATTAGCACTCAATATGCTGATTTACTAGAATGCGCAGGTGTCGATACCGTTCCAGAACTGGCTCAGCGCAACTCCGAAAATCTACAGACTAAAATGGCAGAAATTAATGAGGAAAAAAACCTGGTGCGTAAAATTCCATCTGTTTCGCAAGTCGAAGACTGGGTCGCTCAGGCAAAACAATTACCTCGTGCTATCAATTATTAAAACCTTAGAAGCCATACAAAATCGTGAATAAAGATGGAAGGGGGTGGCCAAAAAAAGACCGAACCAAAGATGCTTAGGTGATACAACTTTTTGCGCATCTATGGCAGGGCAATTGGCATATCATCAGATGCCGATTGTCTTGCCTTAATCCATCGCAAGAACTCTTCGTTGCTTAAAGGTTTAGAAATGCCATAGCCTTGCCCAAAGGTACAGTTCATCATTTTCAAAATATCGCTGTGTTCTTCGGATTCTATCCCTTCGGCAATAATCAATTTATCGAAACTTTCGGCTAAGCCAATTGTACCTTTAACGATTGCCATATCGTCAGGGTCATTCAGCATGTCAATGACAAAGCTTTTGTCAATTTTGATAAAGGAAATGGGAAGCTGTCTTAGATAGGTCAGTGAAGAAAAACCGGTGCCAAAATCATCGAGCGCGATGCGAACATTGTAATCGTGACAACTTTGCAGCATGTTTTTTGCGATGTCAAAATCTTTGATAGCCGCAGATTCGGTGATTTCCAATACGAGTTGTTCCGGTTTAACATCGGGGTGGCTTTCCAAAAACTGTACCAACTCTTTAAAAAAATCAGGATGCTGAATATGGCAGCATGCGATATTGACGCTGATTTTTAAGATTAAACCCTGTTTATTCCATTGCTGCAGTTGTTGACAGGCCTGTTGAATCACCCAGCGCCCCAGTTCTATCATAAGCTCACTGTCCTCGATAGCCGGGATGAATTCATCGGGAAATATCATTCCCTTATTTGGATGATTCCAGCGAATCAAGGCTTCTGCGCCAATCACCTTGTCGCTGTCGAGATGAATTTGCGGTTGATAGAATAAAACGAATTGATTGCTTTCCAGAGCGACTTTAATCTCTTGGCGCAATGCAAGCTCAGAATGGATTAAACCGTCCATTTTGGCATTAAAAAATTGCACCTGATTGCGGCCTTTTTGCTTGGCTTCATACATCGCTTGGTCTGCATGGCGGATCAGCGCTTCCGAATCAGACGGGTCATCCGGAAAAATAGTCACGCCGATGCTCGGAGACACCTTAAGTTGTGCTGATTTGGTGATAATCGGCTGGTTAATCAATTGTGTTATACGCTCTAAGGGCGCGGTAAGGTTATCGGGTTTTTCAATATGCATCAAAATGACAAATTCATCGCCGCCAAGGCGGGCAATCGTATCGGGCTCGCGAATGATGGATACAAAACGCCGGGCGATTTCAATGAGTAAAAAGTCCCCTGTTTGATGACCAAAGCTGTCATTAATAGCCTTAAAACCGTCAAGGTCAATAAAAATAACGGCCAACATTTCTCGATTACGTTGTGCTCTAAGAATCGCTTGTTCCAATCTTTCAGACAGTAACGCCCGGTTGGGTAATTTTGTTAATGGATCATGAGTGGCTTGCCAGGCCAGATGTTCGGTTCTTTCGGCAACTTTTTGCTCCAGCGATTGATTGATCGCATGTAATTCACGCGTTATGCGGTTTTTGGCTGCCCAGCTTTTTTCCAGCTTCAGGCACATCTCATTAAAAGCGGTGCCGAGTTGAAAAATTTCATTATTGCCAGCAAGGGGAACACGTTTGGATAAATCTAAAGTGGTTGAAATTTCAACCGCGGTTCGGGTTAAGGCTTGAAGCGGCTGACTGATTTTACGACTGGTGACCAGAATAATAATCAATACCAATAAAATGGTAATACCCGCAATAATCAGTGTGATGGTCAATAGATGTTTTATGGGGGCATAAAAACGGCTGCTATCAGCGAGTAAAACCCAGTGCCATAAGTTAGTCAACGGGGTATTTGCCGTATTGTCCAGACTGACGACAAAATAGTCCTCATTGCCAATAGATATTTCTGGCATAGCTGTATTATTGTGTTGGCCGGCTTTATGATGCAGCACGGCTTTAAGTAAATCGACAGCGGCCTGATTGGGGAGTTTGTCGCCATTCAGGATAATATCGTCAGCATGATTGAATAGCAATAGATGGTTTTGGGGGATTGATATCTGCAGTTGTGCGGCAATGGTTGACCAGGGATACGTCATAAACAGGTAACCTATCGGTGCATTCGAACCAAAACTGCCGTATACCGGTTGCCATAAAGCAATAATGGGTTTATGGGTAATGGGGTCGAGGTGTTTATCGATCAAAGGCTGTTTTTTTTGTATTGCGATGAGGTATTTTTTTAAATTTTCTAGCCCAGTAACCCGGTGGTCTGAGGCAATTAATTTTCCCGAACGGGACAGGGCATAGAGATGTCCAGGTAAGTGGTGCAATTTTTTAAAGGTTTCCAAACTGTGGGTAATTCTAAGGTCGGCATCTTCTGTCAGCAAGTCATTCATGACGACCAGACTGGCCCAGGATTTAAGGTTGGTCAGTGATTGGCTTAATGTCGATTCCAATTTCTGGCGTTGCGTTGTCGCGAGAAGGTGGAGCTCTTCAAATGCGCGGGTTTTTAGATATTTAGACAATTCAAAGGAAGCCGCACCAAATAAACACCCTAAAACAATTAAAAAAATGCTGCCATAGGTTAAAAAGAGCTGGCGGGATATTGTGCGTTTAATCATTGCAGCTGGCCTAGGACTGTTATGTGTGGGTATTCATCCGGCAGGCTACCTTCAATATAGGCAATGGCACCGGGAACCTGTTCGACAAAGGATAAGACAGCCTTTTTGGAATTCTGAATTATCGGTAATGGGATACCTTTGTAATACATTTTTTTTAAATACCAGGCATATTTTTTACTGTTGAGTCCTAATTTGTGTTCAAACTGTTGGCGCAAACGACTGTCTGAGGGTCTGTTGACGACAATAATAGGTGCTTCATCAGACCAAGCGCGCTGTTTGAGTAAATAAATGTTTTTAATTTTTTCCTTGGGCAATGCCGGTAAGATAAGGGTTTCCGGTAAATGAGCGATAATAAGAATCTTGGCATCTAAAGCAGAAACGGAAGGGGCAACTAATAGGGTTAAAAATAAAACGAGTGGACGCATTAGAACATCACCCCGACAGAACTGTATACACCTTCGTTTATGCCCAGATTGGCTCCCCAATGAAACACATATTCCAGCTTCCAGACCAGTGAATTCTGGGTACGAAAATTAACCCCTAGAACAACATTTTGTTGCGATTGAAGGGCGTCGCGTTGACTGAAGGTTTCGCCCCTGCCAACCACTGACCACCTATTGGTGACAGGTGCGACCCATTGCAGATAGCCGCCCCATTCATGATTATACCGACGCCGGCTTTCCGAGCCATAAATAGAGGCATAAAAAAGTTGCGTGCTGAGTTTTACATAATCGAAATCGTAAAAGCCGTCGACAGTGAATAAGGTTTGTCGTTCGCGGCGAGTGGTTAATTCAGCATGCTGCATCGATAATGCGATTTGACCGGAAAATTCATCGCCATAGTGTAAATTGATGCCCGTGATATTTTTATAGCGAATCGGGCGTTGTTCGCGAGTTTTGGGTAACAATTCCGTCCAGGGTTGATAATAAAGGTCAATATTGGGTAGCCATTGTGATTGTGGCGAGTAAAGTAAAGAAAAACCGGAAATAAATTCCGAGAAATTAAAATAGGTAGTCAATGGGCGTATTGTTGTCGCCACCAAAGGGCTGGCATGAATTTGGTTCCATTCCCCCACAGGCGCCAGCATTTTTCCGATACGCAGCGTCAGGTTATGGGAAATCAGGATGTCATTATAAAGGCGCTCTAAATCAAACTTTCCCGCGTGCGTAAAAGCGCCCTGGCCTTCTGTCCAAAGGGGTTGATTAACATATTCAATCTCAAAAAACGGATTAAGATAGCGATTGAATCGTCCTTGTCCAAACATGGCCAGATCATCCAGGGATAAATCAACAGCCTGGTGCTGATGGATTGGGGCGACAAGTTCAACTACCGCATAGCCGCTGAATGTCCAAGAACCGATGGTATAGCCATTGCCTAAGGTGTAGCTATTGGCTTGTTGGGACAGACAAAAAAATAAGCACAGGCAAGGCGCTAATAATTTATGAATAGTGCACCGGAATATTGTTTTCAGTGATTGTCTATGGGTCATATAAAATGCAATATCTCATCGGTGTTGATTTTACTATAGACGGTAAATTCCAAAAATTCTATGCTGACATGGTGTGTAATGGTTGAATTACAAGCAACACGGCGTTTTCCCGTTTTCCATTCAGCCGATATTGAATCGAATTGCTCGAAACTCTGTAAAAGCCTATATAACACAATAACTTGATGGTATATTAAACGTACAAGTAACTGCTCACCCGGTTGTGTTTTAGCCGGAGTAGGTCATTGATTTATCAGGACACGTGAATACATCCATGTCGTTCTGCATAACATCCCTGTTATGCAAGCCTGATAAATCAACAACCTACACCTGCTTTTTAGAGGGGGTGAGTAGATACACGTACAAGGTGTCTGTAATCTCGCCTGCGGGTTTTCGGGCTGAGAAACTTAGCTAACACTCATGATGGAAACGATATATGGCATTGATATCACTACGACAATTACTGGACTATGCGGCTGAAAATGATTTTGCTGTTCCCGCTTTTAACATCAGCAATATGGAGCAGGTGCAAGCTATTATGCAGGCTGCGGATGCTTCAAGTAGTCCGGTCATTATGCAGGTTTCAGCCGGTGCCAACCGCTATGCCGGAGAGGTGTTTTTGCGGCACCTGGTGCTTGCTGCCATAGAACAGTATCCGCATATTCCGGTCGTTTTACATCGCGATCATGGGCCGACACCTGCCATTTTCGCACAAGCGATACAGGCCGGTTTCAGCTCGGTGATGATGGACGGCTCGTTACTAGACGATATGAAAACGCCGGCCTCATTTGAATACAATGTCAGCGTTACTCAACAAGTCGTCGCCATGGCGCATGCTTGTGGCGTGTCTGTCGAAGGCGAAATCGGTTGTCTCGGTTCGCTGGAGCATATTGATCAAACATCAAGCGATGATTACCAACGCCTGTTGACTGATCCCGATGAGGCGGTTGCCTTTGCCGAGCAAACACAGATTGATGCCTTAGCTGTCGCTATCGGCACCAGCCATGGCGCATACAAATTCAGCAAGCCGCCGACCGGGGAAGTGCTGGTCATCAGTCGCCTGAAAATGCTGCAACAGCGCTTGCCGAATATGCATTTTGTCATGCATGGTTCCAGTTCAATACCCCAGGAATGGCTGAAAATTATTAACCGCTATGGCGGCCAGATTCCGGAAACCTATGGCGTTCCGGTCGAAGAAATTGTCGCCGGTATTCGATATGGCGTGCGTAAAGTCAATATTGATACCGATCTTAGAATGGCCTCCACCGGCGCCATCCGGCAATTTGTTGCGCAACCTGCGCATGCGGCCGAACTGGATGCACGTAAAATTTACCAGGCTGCCCGCGATGCCATGCAAGACTTATGTCAATCGCGTTTTGAAGCATTTGGTAGCGCCGGCCATGCGACTAAAATCAAACCTTTCTCATTAGCCAAAATGCGTTCGCGTTATTCATCCTGAAAATAAAATCGATACCATGACAATAAACCCGATCGAAACCATCGCTCAACAAAGCCGGTCTGCCGCCAGGCAATTAGCGACGACCAGCGAGGCACAGCGCAATAGTGCCCTCAGCTATATGGCCGAAGCCTTACAACAACAAAAACAGGCCATTTTAATGGCCAATGCCAAGGAGGTAGACAAGGCCCGGCAAGCCGGATTGCCTGCGGCCATGCTTAAACGGTTGAGCCTGGATGAAAAGGCCTTTCAATATATCGTATCACGACTGCAAAAAGTTGCTGCCAGGCCGGATCCATTAAATCGTGTGTTACACGGCCATACCAATCCGGCCGGATTGCGCGTGTATAAAAAATCGGTACCACTCGGCGTTATTGGCATAATTTACGAGTCAAGGCCCAATGTCACCACCGATGCGGCTGGCGTCTGTATCAAAAGTGGTAATGCACTGATTTTGCGCGGCGGCTCGGAAGCCCTACAAACCAATATTCTATTAGCCGATGCCATGATTGAAGGTGTTGTACGGGCAGGGCTGCCTGAACACGCGATTCAAATTATCCGTCAATCTGGCCATGAAACAGTCGATCAACTGCTGCAAATGGATGATTATATCGATGTTCTGATTCCACGTGGTGGCAAAGGCTTGATCAAGCGTATCGCCGCAGGCACCCGTATTCCGGTTATCAAACATTATGATGGCATCTGCCATTTATATATTGCGGCAGACGCAGAACCCGAGCAGGCAATTGCTTTGGCCATCAATGCCAAATGCCAAAGCGTGCAGGTGTGTAATGCGCTGGAAACATTATTGATTGATCAAGCCTGTGCCGAACAGCTGTTACCGCGATTACATACGGCTTTTAGTGACAAGGGTATCGAATTGCGCGGTTGCGAGAAAAGCCGGCGAATCCTGTCTGGTATCGCGGCGGCGACAGAAGAAGACTGGCAAACAGAATATCTGGCTCCCATTCTGGCAGTCAAAATCGTCACCGATATTGAACAGGCGATTGCGCATATCAACGACTATGGCTCGGGTCATACCGACAGCATTGCAACCGGCAGTCTTGATAAAGCCTGGCAATTTGAACAGCAGGTCGATTCTGCTTCGGTACTAATCAATGCCTCAACTCGCCTCTCCGGTGGCGGCGATTATGGCTTAGGCTCGGTCGTTGGCATCAGTACCGACAAGCTCCACGCCCGCGGTCCGGTTGGTCCGGATGAGCTCACCACCTATAAATGGGTGGCGTATGGCAATGGCCATTTACGGCAATGAGACTGTGAATACAATCTTCAAAAATTAACGGCCCACTATGATCAATCCACGCAGTCTGGTTCGCGCCCTGGATAAACACTGGGAGATTATTGAATATCTGGTGGCCTTAGGACGTGAACATATCGCCTTTGAGCGGGATGAAGTATTGAGCCTGCTGGCAAAAGCCTACCCGGATTCCAGCCGGGAACAGGGCATCGAACGCCTACAACAGCTTATCAACAGCGAACTGCTGGTCAGACTGTCGCACAGCGACAGTTTACAAATTAACGATGTTGTCAGTCAGTTTGTCAGTAGCCTGTTGCATGAACACGAACTTGGTTTGCCGGAAATTTTAAAAGTTAGAATCAATGATATTCAGAACGGACTGGCGCAGATGCAACAGGCGATGGATGAGCGAGACATGGCCGCCTTGCAAAGTGGCGCCATTCGCATCGACAAACAGTTACGCGAAATTTTGCAGGCCTTGGAGCGCGACAGTCATGCCATTCAAGCCATTGCCGAGCGCGCCAAATCCAGTAATGAGAGTATGCCGCTGGCGCAGCGTTATCGGGAAGTGCTGGAAGCCTATGACCATTATGTACTGCCGATGGAGGCCTTGATGGATTCCGGCGCTGGCGGTACCTTTTATCCGTTGTTGGAAAGGGCAGAGTCGGTGCTGGATAAATTAGTGCAAACCCTGACTACGCAAGGCGGTTTATACAGCCATCAACAGATGCTGCGGCAAGTGGGATTTCGGGTGAAAGATATTCGCCAACAAGGCCGGCTCGCGTTAAAACAGGCCACCAACACCTTAATGCCATTACGTGAAGAAGTTCGGCGGCACAATCATTTAAGCGCTGCCATCGGGCAGTTACTTGGGGAAGTCCGAAAAAAAGGTCTCAATCGCAGCTTTCCCAGTCAGTGCGTACCGGTCTGGCGTAAACAACGCAGCCTGTCCATTGCGGTTGGCCCTGAATTGTTGACTCTGATGGAACAGGCCCGAGGCTATCAGGCTAAAACGGTCTCTTTTCCGGAACAATCCTATGAGCCGCTGTTAGTCACACTGGAACAGGTTGACGAAGACGCTATTCAACGGCATTTATATCAATCATTACCGGTTCCAGATTTAATGGACTGGTTGTTGCAATACTATGCTGATTATCAGGATACCACTTTGCTGAAACTTTATCACAAACTGATTCGACTGCCGGATATTAACGCCACGCCTAATCCAAACCCGGTTCAGCATACCTTGAAACAGGTCAGGCTTAAATTACATAGCCATATTATGGAGTCTGAATGACGATTGATCTAACACAATTAACGCAACTGCAAGCTTTGTTCAAAACACTAAGTTCCGGCGCGCACATCAATCGATTGCAAGATATCGAGCTGTGGACAGAACTGGAAAATCTCTATGAACAGTATCAACAGTTGTTTTCCGCATTGGGTTTTACTGTGGTGATGGATGGCCGGGGCTTTGCCTATTTCAAAACCGAACAGGCTAGCTCGAATATCAACAAACTGAGTAAACGCATTGCCTTATTCTTGATGCTGTTATTCGAATACCAGGCAGACCAGGGCTTGCATCTGTTTCAGTTTCAGCAATGGCGTATCGATAATGCGTTATTGCAAACGCTTTGTCAGCATTACCATGCCATTTTGGAAGTCGAAGAAATGTCAGACACCCAAGCCTTGAAAGATACTTTGGATCGTGCGGTTCGCGTCGGTTTTGTGTTGTTTGATGATGACAGCTATTGGCTATTGCCGGCCGTTCATCGTTATCTGGATTTATTTGAAGAATTGGCAGAGGCCGATAAGCCTGAGTTGATGCCAACACTGAAAACAAGCTATGAAGATGAATTAGAAGACGAGGATGAATTTCAGGGGGACAAGGCATGAGTCTGGCGCACTATGGTTTTCAAAAACTGGTTTTACTGAACAGTGCCGGTTACAGTCGGGCAGAATTACCGCTGGATCAGTCTGTTTCCATCATCGCGCCAAATAACACCGGCAAGACTAGCCTCATCAATGCATTGCAGTTTTTACTGATTATTGACCGGCGCTTGATGGATTTTGGTGCACATTCAATCGACAGCTCGCGAAAGTTCTATTTTCCCGATAACAGCGCCTATATTCTGCTGGAAGTATTATTGCCAGCCGGCATGGTCGTTATCGGTTGCGTCGGCAAGGGCCTGAGCCACGACTATGAATACTTCGCTTACCAGGGAAGCCTGGATGTCGATGATTTTCGGCAACAAGACAACACACTGGTAACTCAGCCTAAGTTGATCGAACATTTGCTGGCGCGCGGTAAATCGGCCCGCATCTATCAATCGCATGATTTACGAGCCTTGTTGTATGGCAATCGCCAAAAGCAGCGCTCGGAAGAGCCGGATTTGACCGTTTTCCCGCTCATGTTTACTTCTCAGGCGGGCACCTATCAACGCATTTTAACGCGCACCTTACGGCTAGACAGCCTCGATAGTCGGCAGGTGAAATCCTACTTGTTGGAAATCTACAAAAACGATTTGCTCGACCGTAGCATTAATTTTAAAGAAGAATGGGATAAATCATTCGCTGACGTCAATTATGACAAATCCCAGTTTGATGCCGTTTCCCGCAATCAGGCTTTGATTGCTGAACTGGAGCAAAAGCAGCAGCAGCGTAAACGTTTGCGCGGCAAAATCATTGTGTTAAAACCGCTGATTGAAAAGATGCTGAGCCAATGGGAAGATTATTTCAACGGGCAATGTGCCGAGATGTCTAAAGCACGGACACAATTGCAGGAACAGCAGATAGAATTCAAAGAGCGACAGAAGCAAATTTATCAGGTTCAGGCTGATGTCAGAACAGAGCAAAAAGCACAACAGCAGGCCGAACAGCGCTACCAGGACTTGAAACTGGAATTTACTTACATTAAAGATCTGGCTCAATTACAAGATGAGCAACAAACACTGCAAGCACAGCGCGACCAGTTGGTCGCACGATTGATGCAGGCAAAAGACCAACAGGATGCAAATGTCATTCGTCGCCAGATTGACAAGTGTCAGAAAGAGCAAAACAGCGTGCAACGGCAACTGGAAACACTCGATAACAACTTATTCCTACAATTGCAAAAATCGCTGTCGACCGAAAGCTTCGATGCCTTGAGTCGCTTATTGGCCAAGCCGCTATTAAGCTCGGCTGTGGCGGCAGACGATACTGTGCAATTGCTGGATGAGGAACAACTACAGCAGGCAGGTCGCCAGCTCAGCCAGTATATAAACGGTGATCGGTTGGAAATGGCCGGCTTGGTCATCGACTTATCCCAACTGGAGGCTAATCTGCATATCAAAACTGCCGACGAATTACAGGCCGAACTGAAAGAATTACAGCAACAGGAAGCTGGTTTGAGAAAAACGCTGGAAACGATTGAGCATCTTGAGCAAGAACAAGAAAAGCTGGCCGAGTTTGACCGGCGGCTTGATGAATGTCGACAAACCATCGAGAAATACAAACAATTTCAGCAATTGCAAAACAGCCACGACGAGCGGCAAACCCGTCTTACCGAGCTTGAAAATCAACTGCAACAACTACAGCAGGAAGAGCGGCAGTTTGATCGACAACTCGACACCATCAATGCCGAATTATCCCGTGTCGAAAAAGCGCGAGAAATGCTCAAGCAGCAACACCAGCGTATCGATAAAGCCCGTCAGCAACGAAAAGATCACACGTCATTGTTTACTCATCTCGAGCGGCGGCCACATCTGCCTTATATGGAAAACGCAGCCTTTGACATCGCACAACTGGCCGATCAAATCGAGCGCTATAACCAGAATTGTCAGGAATTGCATGATCTGGATAAAGTATTGGCTGACGGTCTAAATCAGCTCCATCATGAAGGAATTAACAAATTCCAGATTCAGGACGATCCAGAGCAAGAGCTGCAAGCGCTGTTCAATTACACTACCCAGCTCAAGCAGGAGCAGGCAGCCATTGAGCGCAAGGCGCGTTCGGCCGTTGTCCAGGTTGCCGCCATTCTGCGTGATTTGCGAGATAGTCTGGAAACCTTGAAACGGCGCATGGCCGACTTCAATAAAATTATCAATCGTCGCCAACTGTCCGACCTGAAAGTCTTCAAAATAGAGCCGCGCGAAGAAGAAACCCTTGTCAATGCGATTCGCACCTTGATTTCTACGTCTGAACAGGTCGATTCTGGCGACTCGTTTGACTTGTTCGACCATAATACAGTGTTGGATGACAAAGCACTCAACAAGGCTAAGGATCTGTTAATCAAACAGGGAGAAAAACTCGGTAGCCTGAAGGTCGAGCATCTGTTCCGACTGGTTTTTGTGATCGGTAAGCAAAACCAAGCGGCCGCTGAATTTGACGATTTGGACAGTGCAGCATCAAACGGAACCGTCTTGATGGCCAAGCTTATCACCGGGCTCGCCATGCTCAATCAAATGCAAGATGCCAGAAAAAGTATCAAAACCGCCTGTTATCTGGACGAAGCGGCCTCATTAGACCAAGCTAATCAACGCAATTTAATTGAAACTGCGAATGAGTTTGGTTTTTCCCTGATTTTTGCCTCCCCTGAGCCGCAAATCACCGCCCGCTACTGTGTACCCATCGGCACGCAAAACGGTAAAAATTATATCAGCCGCTTGAACTGGCAGATTCTGGAACCGATCGACGAGACCCAGGCATGAATGCCTTAGTCAACATCATCCAGCGGCTGCTGAACAACTCAGGGGTGCTGATGAAATCCGAGCTGACGGCCAGGCAGCGCAAGGCATTGGAACAATTCGCGCAGCAGACTCGTTTGATTGAAATCAGCAAACAAGGCCGCAGCACCCTTTATCGCGCCAGCAATGTCACGGCGCTGGCAGACTATCTTGCCCGGCATCAGCCGTTGACAGAAGCCGAGCTGCCCGTTGATATTCCAAACCGCAGCCGCAATGTCGGTCTTCACGCTGACAGTAAAAAAGGCAAATCTACACATGATGCCTATTATCTATTGATGAAAGCCTGGGATGATGGCGTCATCTGGTCGAATGGCAAAGATCAACTGAATGTTGCCACAATGACCCGTCAATTTGGGTTAGCGGCATTACAAGTAAGCACCAAACAAGCCTGGCAATGCAAAAAACCTCTGCTATTGATTGAAAATCAAGCCTTGTTTGACCGCTGTGACTGGTTGGAAAACAGTTTCGAGGGCTGTCTGATTTATTATGCCGGGCAACTGCCGGATATCCTGCTGCAATGGCTGGCAGAACGTCCCCGCAGTTCGCAGCTTGTTTTGTTCCCGGATTACGATGGCGTGGGCTTGTCAAATTATGTCCGCTTGCTGGAATCCATTCACCCTGAAACCAAGGCCGATTTTTACTGGATGGCAAATTGGCAGGAAAAGCTACAAACCTTTGGTGACTCAGCAGTTTGGGCTAAAACCCATATCTTGTTTGAAAATGCTTGTCATAAACTGCAAGCAATCGGCGCTATGGATGAGAAGTTTCAACAACTTGCCAGTCTTTCCCAACGGCTAGGCAAGTCCTTGGAGCAAGAGGCGGTTTGGCTATAACAGCGCATTGCCCCAAATAAGTCTGTTAACCCCAAAAGTAGTAGGAAATTCTCCTACTGTTTTCAGGAAAAATTCCTTGGTTAAGGTGCTATTTTTCCGTTTACAATATTTTCTGATTTCCCTGATAACAAATTACGCTTACGTTATGTAAAAAGCTGGACGCTGCAAGGGTAAGTCAATGGTACAAGGATGTGTCATGGATCGCTGTTGTAGAAGTGTGTTTCGAACTTATTAAGACTAGTTGGCTGCGGCATGGCAACATGCCGCAGTTTTTTATTTAAGAGTTTTCAAAAGGGCTGAGCAGCCTTAAACGGATACGTGAAAAATACTATTGTTTTCTGGTTTATGGTTATGTTGTGCGTGATGCCGTTTAATGTAAAAGCTTATCGGATTACCGAGCTGGAGTTCAAGCATACCAAGCTGAAAGACATTATTCGCGTACTGGCAGAAGAATCAAACACCAATATTGTCGCCACCCCTGAGGCAGCAAGCAAAAGCATCAGTATATTTTTGCGTCATGTCACACTGGAAGAAGCGATTAAAGCCATGTGCCGGATCAGTGGCTTATGGTACCGCAAAGACAAAGAAGGCCGTGGAATTTACCGCATTATGACCAAAGAGCAATACAGCAAGGATCTGGTTGTTGGCCAGTATGACGACATTCGGGTATTTACTCTGCACAATCCTAATGTTATGGCTATCGCTTCAGCTATACAGGATTTGTATGGTAATCGGGTTTTCGTGTCTTTCGGCAGCGGTATTGATGTCGGCGGTGCAGGTGGTGCCGGGAGTGGACGGGCGGGGCGTAGAGGTGGCCGCGGAGGTCGGCAGGCCGGTCGTGGCGGTCGAATTGGAGGCCGGATCGGCGGGCGTCAAAGAGGTGCTTTTGGTGGGCAATCCGCCTTGGGTGGGCGCAACCAATTCGCCAATGCCACGAAAGAACTGACAGTGGAGCAACTGGAAACTTTAGCGGGCAAGCGTGGCGATAAGCAGATCGATGAAAAACAACTGAACAAGTTACTGGGTCAACGCACCATGACCTACATTACCCTCAATGAAGAACATAACCTGCTGGTGGTCAGAAGCAGTGATGCCGAAATGTTAAAAGCAATCACCAAACTGGTTGAGGAACTGGACAAACCGCAGGTGCAGGTGATGCTGGAAATGAAAATTGTCGATATTCAGGTCGGGGAAGATTTCGATTCCATTTTTAATTTTGAACTGACCAACAGCGGCATTACCGGCCAAAGCACCAATCCGATTATTTTAGGTGGTGCCGCCTTAACCGGGGGGGGCAGCC
>NZ_JAEHGD010000001.1:900306-1186688 GCF_016097405.1 methane-oxidizing endosymbiont of Gigantopelta aegis | reverse complement strand
TATTCTGACGCACGATGGTAAAAAACAACGTGTGGACCCGACCCGGAAATACCATCGCTATGCAGATGATTTAGCTTTTAAAGCCAAACCGATTCCGGAACTGCAACAACAACCGCCAGTGCCGGTGTGCGGAACTTATTGCGCACCCACTAACATGAGGCAATCAGACCTATGAAGCCGCTTACTCGCTTTCAGATTGGTTTGCTGTTCCTCAACACGGTGGGCTGTGCTCATTTTGGACTGGATTCAGAGGCCGATATTGCCGCTGAAAACTGTTACGCCTATCGCTATGGCGACAAAATACGCCGTATCAATTTCAGCCAGGCATTTGACTGGTGTTACCGTTCGGCGCGCTGGGGCGATGCCAACAGCCAGACCTTGCTGGCAGAATTGTATTACCTGGGGCTGGGCGGTAAGCAAAACATAGCACTGGCAAGCCACTGGTACGAAAAAGCTGCGCGCCAGGGCCATGCCCATGCCCAGTATATGTTGTATCGGATAAACCGGGCCAATGCAGATTTCAATCAGCGGCAACAGGCCGAATATTGGCTGAAACAGGCAGTTTACAGTGGCTATAAACTGGCATTACAGGAAACAGACAACCGCAATGATCACTAACAATAGTTTTAATAAATCACTGTCCGTCAGTATTGAGCAGGAAACCGTGAGCCGTAAATTGCTGGAACTGCTGGACGATGCCATCAAACACGATGGCTATGGCGATATTCGTGTGGAAGTCAAAATACTCAAGCGTAAGCAAAAAGAAGTGATTATTCACTATGGCAGGCAATACCGTTTTGTGATTGATATGCCCCTAAAGCAACCGGCTCAGGTTACAGGGCATCAGTCCAATGATGGCGATGAGGGTTCGCATCCGTTGTTGTAAAACTAATAAAAACCAACAAACCGCGTGGGGCGGTTGCGGTTGACACTAACTTGAGAGAAATTATGAATAAAAAAATGACTCAATCATTTAAACAGGCAGGTTTTACCTTGCTGGAATTACTGGTGGTCATCACCTTGCTGGCGGTTTTAGCCACCGGCGCTTTGGTCGCTTATGAAGGCATTGGCGAAAACGCTAACGATACCGCAGCCGCCAATGCGTTAAAAACAATGGAAGGCGCACTGCGTAATTACCGCGCAGTAGAAGGCGAGTATCCTGAGCAATTTGACTTGCTGGCTAATGTGGATGGAACAACAACTGATACATCGGGCGCCATGCGGTTATTAGCACCTGAAACTAAAGCCTTTTTTGGACAGTGGGCGCCAACAACTACTAATGCTAATGCCTCAGGTTCAGTCATGCGTGTTGTGGCTAATGCAATGAAAGATGTAGGTATTGAAGAGCTGCAGGCTGTGAACAGTAATACCACATGGGAGGCCGGTTTTGTTCCCAACCTGGCATTGAATGAAAGTTATCCGCTTGCAACAAACCCAGGTTCTGAACTGGCTTTTGTCAATGATGCTTCCGGTGCGCTTATTTATGATGAAGCAACTATTAGTTCAACTAATGTCGCCCTGTCCATTGTGCCTTCCGCTTATGATAACAATGGTACTGGCACAGCTTGTTCAGCCGATAGTACTGATTTTTCTAATTCTTTTGATGGAACCTTTGCCGTGGCAGATGAAAATACCCGCTTGAATCTGATCAATGATGCACTGGGTTCAGAAACCTGTACTTTGGTCATTGCCCTCGGCATTGGTAAAGAAGTTCCAGGAGCAACGGCAGGGTCACGTGTCGGTATTGGTCAGGTGGCAACGGTTGGCACCAACAATATCAACCCTAATCAGCACTATGCGCGTGCTATTGCCTTATTTCAAGTGGCAGAAGATGGTTATGATGGTTCAACACCGGACGGCACAATCCAGGCTTCTGAAGTATTCCCTAAAGCCCGTCTGGTTGGCGTAGTTGATCCTGAAGGCCGTACGGTAGATGAAGTGATCGCGGCGGCTAACGCGGGTAACTAATCACTGACGTTGAATACGGATTACGCAGTGCAGGGTAGATTCACCCGTGGCAAATACCGGGTGGCCAGAGCAAGGAGGTTGGGCGCATGAAACCCTGCGGTTTTGCTGTTCCCCAATGTGGAGCAGCAAAACAAACTGCGTATTTTTGTTGTGAAACCAAGATCATTCAGGCAAGCGCACCGCTTGCCTGAATGATTTTTCTGATTTAGGGGGAAGGCTGTGCTGACGGGTTATTATCGGGGATTTACCTTGTTGGAATTATTGGTTGTTTTGACCTTGCTGATGATTCTGTCCGGCACGGCCATTTATGCGTATGAAGGTCTGGAGGAACAGGGGCGTGATAATGCGGTGGTCTATGAAATGTCCCAGATTCGTAACGCTTTGTTGCAGTTTCGCCGCGACAGTGGCAGCCATGATTTTCCAGGGCAAGGTCAGTACGATTGTGATGATGCCCCAACTGCTGACAGCAATAGCATCAATCCGGCGATCGAGCCACAATTGCCGTCATCTGTCGCCAGTTTAAGCAGTGCGGATAAAGTTACCTGGTGCCGGTCTGAGGTTAATTTCTGGATGCTGTTTAAAGACCCTTTAGCCAAAGGTTGGAACCGGGATACACACCGGGGCTGGAATGGCCCGTATTTGCTGCAAAAAGATCAACCGCTGGATTATGAAAACCTATCTGCCGTTTGGGGAATTGTTGATGCGTATGGAAATCCTTATTTATTGAAAGATTTAGATAATGACGATAAAGCCCGTATTGTCAGTACAGGTGCGAATGGTGTTTATGAGGGTGAAGGGAGTATGCCTTGTTTTGCTCCGGCAGCGAGTGATGATCAGGTATTGTGTCTTTTAAAATGAAAAAAATGGCGCGCGTGGAATTATCGGTAAACCAGAGTGATGGCTTTACCCTGCTGGAAATGGTGTTGGTATTGTTTCTGATGGGGCTGGTGGCCTCGGCAGGTCTAATGCTGACCGAAAATGTGGAAGATCAGGAAAAATATGATGAAACCAAACGGCGGATGGCAATGATGCGTCAGGCGATTATTGGCAATCCGGCACGGACGATCAATGGCCATCCTGACATCAGCGGCTTTGTTGCCGACATGGGGCGCTTGCCGGGTTGTGTCAAGGAACTGTTGCAAGACGAAGACTGTGACGGCAACACGATCTCTGGTTGGTTACAAGATGCCAGCACCGGTGTGTGGTCCGGCTGGCGCGGGCCTTATATTCACGTTATACCAGAAAGTAATGGCAAGCGTTATTTTCGTGATGGCTATGGCAATTCCGATGCTTCCGATGCCCTCAATTCCGGCTGGGACTATCAGGTTTCTGGCGCGGTAGAAGTCATGTTGACCAGCAAGGGGGCTGATGGAGTCAGTTCAGCCGATGATATAACCGATGATCAACTGATCACGGCGAATGACTGGCGAATCAATACTATTCAGATTCGGTTTGTCAACAACAGCAGTACCGCTTTGCCCGCTTCTGCTCAGACGGTTGAGTTGCGGGTTGTGTGGTCGGATAAAGATTTTTACAAAACCAGTTCTTCCTATAATATGACTGCCGGCGTTATTCCAGCCGGAAGTAGCGTTATTGTTCCCTTCAGTTTCAGTGCATCTGAAGCCGTGCCAATGGGCGAGCAGGGTTATCTGCTGGTCTGTAGTAATAACAACAAACTGTTTGATGGCACTTGTACACAAAATATCAATTATCTTGATGATGTTCGTCATTTTACCGTTGCTCCCCGAAGTACGCCTGTTCTGGATTGGATAATTCCATAATGTTGCAACATTTACCGTTTTCATTTGGCAAAGCCAAATCGCTGTTAATTTGCGAAACCGATGGCTTTTCTTTGAGCGGTGTCGTGGTTGCGCATCAAGATGATGATATTCAGGTTTTGCACCGTGCCCGCAGTGAACAGGGCAATATGGCTGAAGCACTGGAGACATTGCTGGCTAAACTGGCCGATGAGGGCTGGAAGGCGAATGGTCCGGCAGTATTACTGACACCGGCAGTATTGTCTACGCTGGTAGAGCTGCCGGTCAGTCCCGTTAAACCCCGGCCTTTGCCGCAAATGAAAATGCTGGTGCAAAACGAGGTCGAGGTCTTGCTGATTCAGCATATGCTGCGCTGGTCTATCGGTAATCTATTGCTCCGGCAAGGTTATCTGACCGATGAGCAATTGCAAACCGTACTGGATATGCAGCAAAACAAGCCGAATGCCAATACGGCAATGAGTGCTGCGGATCAATATTCTTTTCGCCGGTTTGGTGAGCTGGCCGAAGAATTGGGGTATATCAAGCGCAGCCAGTTGTCAGCTTGCCTGGAGGGGCAAGAGTGGTTGAAAGGCGAGGAGTTTCCAATCGAGTGCAACTGGTCGGCCCAAGGCGCAGCGAAGGATGCACCGGGGACATTCAATTGGTTGGTCAGTTGTGTTAGCCAACCGTTGCTGAAACGCTGGGTGGATTTGTTCGCAGGTCAGAATATCGAGCTGAAAGCCTTGTATCCTGTGACCAGCTGTGCGGCCGCATTGGTGCAAAAACAGCCCGATCCTCATGTGGTGTTACAGGCCTTGCCGGGGCAGGCGGTGTTGCTGCGGCAGCAACATGATGTTGTTAGTCATTTGCATATTGATAGTCACTCCGGTAAATCCAGCCTGGAACTGTGTCTGGAAAGTTATCATGCATTGCAAACTTCACATCATGAGCCATTGTGGTTAATTGCTCGATTTGCTGAGGAAGAATCGCTGGCGAAAGAGTTGGAGGACGCTTTAGGCATTGAGATTAATCGTCTCCGTGATGAACGTCTGGATGAATTGTTGTCGGCGCAGATGCTGGCCGTGGCCCGGCATGAATTCAAACAGCTCGATAGCGGTTTTTGTTTGGGCTTGCAAGAAGGCGGCCCGCTGCCTGCACCATTGCAACGGCCACAAATACGGGCGGCAATTTTGATGGGAATACTGGTGTTGTTGATAGCCGTTGCGGAACTGAGTTTGTCATTACGTCAGCAATGGGCGCAGACCGAACATCAGGAACTGGCGGAAAAGTGGGCTAAAAAGAAGCGTGAGTCGAAAAAAGTCAAGAAATTGAAGCGACAATACAGCCAAGCCAAACAAGCGATAACAGACAAACAAGCAGAAATTAAACGATTACAAGCGATGCTGGATTTTTACAATCAGGTCATCCCGGGGCGGGAAGCGCTGATTCTGGATTTGCTGGGTATGTTGCAACAGGTTGTTGATGACGAGACGCTGTTTTTTTCTTTGCAGGAAACCGATATTTCTGCCACCGCACGCGAATATGTCAAGCAAATCAATAAAAATGCCGTGGCGACGGCTCATTTTGAATTGTCGGGCTGGGCGCTGAATGAAGCAGCAGCTCAACAGTTGATTAACAATGTTCAGGCGGCGATCAAACAGTGGTCGATGGAAATTTACCAGATGCCGGTAATGGCGGCTAAAGGGCCTTTCAATCTGGATGGCTATGCTGTAACTATGCATCTGGTCAAATGGCAGTTAAAAGAGGATAAGCCCTGATGAGGCCTGTTTATATAAAACCTGTTCATCAGCTGTTGATTGGGGCGGTGATCGTGTTATTGGTGGCGGGGGGGTATATTTATTTTCGCTATTTACCTGTCCAGCAAAAGATTGATCAATGGCAGGCGGAGACGGAAGGTTTTAAACGCCGTTTGGCTAAAGCCGATGACTCGCCACCGTCAAAGAAAAAAATTGCTGAATTGAAAAAACAACTCGATGAACTGACGCAACAAGCCCAATCGCTAGAGAAGTTGTTTGCGCCTATTAAAAAACAACTGGCGCCGGTTAATTCCCAGGCACTGAAATTGAAAATTTCCCAGTTGGCCCGGGAAAGCGGTGTTTATGTGCGTGCCAATATTAAGGTGCAAGGCAAACCGCTAGCAAGCAAAAAGAAACAGGATGCACAACTGGTGCCGGCATCTGAAGGCTGGGTCGCGCGGATGTCGCCGGGGTCGGTATTTTTCAGGCCCATGCAGCAATTGACTCTGGAAGGGACGTATCAGGCTTTATATGCCTTTATTCATGGGTTGTCTTCTATGCCATATCAGGTGACGGTTGTTAAATTGTCGATCAAAAAAAGCGATGCTGATTCACCGCCCGGTTATCCGCAACGATTGATATCTAAAGTCATTTTGGCGTTGTAGAGAAGATGGCAATAGCAGTTGATAAATTACTGGAGGCCGGTGTTCAATGTGGTTTGATTGACAACCGGCAACTGAAGGAGTTGCGCCTTTTAGCCCGTAAAACTCAGCAACCGTTGTTATTGCTGGTTCAGGCGCATTATCGTTTTCCGTTGTCGGTGTTATACCATGCGGTGGCTGAACAGGCCGGCTTGTTGTTTGTGGATTTATCCGTGTGTCAGGTTAATGAAGCCAGCCTGAAAAAAATCCCTCCCAGTCTGGTCAGGCGTAAGCAGGTTTTGCCGGTCGTTTTTGAAAATAGCGATTATCTGGCGGTGGCTGATCCGTTTGACCGGGTTGCTATTGATTCGGTGATGCGTCTGACCGGAGGATCGGTTCCCCTGGTTTTGGTTGATCCGGTGGCTTTGAATCTGAAAATTCGGCAATTGCAGTCTGATCCGGTGGGTGACGATGCAGCTAACGTCGATGCCGAACAGCCGGATTTGATTGCCATATTAGATGCAATTCTCCGCGAGGCATATTTTAGCCGGGCTTCCGATATTCATTTAATTACCGAAAAAAACGGTATTCGTGTGCGTTTTCGTGTTGACGGCCGTTTGCGGGATCATCCGGTGGAAGCCGATGGTGAAACGGCTGCGGCATTGATTTCGCGCATCAAGGTGTTGTCCGAGCTGGATATTTCCGAGCAGCGTATGCCGCAGGATGGTGGCTTTTCCTATCATTTGGCGCCGCCAGTGGATAAAACATTTAATATCCGGGTGGCAACCGCACCGATTCGCCTGGGTGAGCGGGTTACCCTCAGGTTATTAGGTCAGGAAATCAGTCGTTTGAGTTTAAAAGATCTGGGCATGCTGGCGGATGATTTGGAGCATTTTAAACAGGCAATCGAGAAACCTTATGGTCTGATTTTGCTGACAGGGCCGACAGGCAGTGGAAAATCGACGACCTTGTCTGCGGCTCTGGAGGAAATCAATCATCCTGATATCAATATCATGACGGTGGAAAATCCGATTGAGTATGTCATTCCCGGGGCATCACAAGTGCAAACTGGGCCAAAAGTGACGTTTGCCAGTGCCTTGCGGTCGTTTTTGCGGCATGACCCGGATGTACTGATGGTGGGTGAAATCCGTGATTTTGAAACAGCCGATGTCGCCGTCAAAGCGGCGATGACAGGTCACATGGTCTTTTCGACCCTGCATACCAATAATGCGGTCAGCGCGATTACCCGTTTGATTGATATTGGCTGTGAATCCTTTTTAATTGGCTCAACCATTACCGCTGTGATTGCCCAGCGGCTGGTCAGACGGCTTTGCAGCCATTGCCGCCAACCTTATCAGGCCAGCGAAACGGAAGCGGTGATGCTGGGACAACAGGAACAACGACCAGAAATTTATCAGGCTTCAGGTTGTGCCCGTTGTCAGGGCAGCGGATTTTCCGGTCGTTTGGGATTGTTTGAAACACTTTGGTTTGACGATACGCTGGCTCGTGCGGTGATGCGCGGAGCCGATGAAGAAGCACTGGAAAAACAAGCCGGGTCGCGCTTGCGTTTTATGTGGGAAGACGGGGCACGTAAGGTGTTACAGGGGCTGACCACGCTGGATGAACTAAACAATGTCGCCGTATTTAAAACCCGCGATATGCTGGAAGATACCCCATGAAACGATTTTCTTATCTGGCACTGAACCGGCAGGGACAGGAGGTGCGCGGTAAACTGGAGGCTCAGGATCAGGAAGCGGCCATGTCAGCATTAAGGCAGCAAGGTTTGCGTGTGCTGGAAATCAAAGCCCGACGGGGTTCATCGGGTTTTTTAGGGCAGGCCAATTTTTCCGACTGGCTGGCTTCGCAGCGTTCGGTCAGCACTTCTGCATTGATTTTTTTCTTCCGCCAATTATCGTTTATGCTGCGTTCGGGGTTGTCGCTCGCGCATGCCTTGAGTCTGGCTAAAGACCAGGTTTCAAGCCCCAGGCTGAATTTAACCATTCGCTTGATGCTGAAGGATATTGAATCCGGGCATGCCCTGTCTCAAGCAATGAAAAAACACCCACAGGTGTTTTCTGAAATGGCCATCAATCTGATTATTGCCGGTGAAACCACCGGTGATCTGGGTGTCATGATGGAGCGTCTGGCCGATCACATCAGTAAAAAAGCGGCATTACGGGCGCAGGTTATCAATGCCATGATTTATCCTGCGGTTGTTATTTTGGCGGCGATTGGTGTCGGTATTTTTATGGTGGTGAAAATTATCCCCAAATTTGCCAAGTTTTTGCTGGGTAAAGGCCGGGCTTTGCCACCTTCTACACAAATGCTGATTGATATTTCCGACTATTTACGCGCTAACGGTGTTGTTATTGCCATAGGTCTTGCGGTATTGATTGCCATGGTACTGATTTTGTACCAGACCCGTTACGGCCGGCTGGGTATTGATTCTTTGTTGCTGCGCATCCCCATAACCGGTAGTTTGCTGGTCAATGCGGCGATGGCGCAATTAAGCTGGACATTATCTATTTTGCTGCGCAGCGGCATCCCGGTTTTTGATGCGGTGAAAGTAACAGCGAATTTGTTACCTAACCGGGTATATTTTAATCAGTTACACAAGGCATCTGAGCAGATTCTGCAAGGCCGCGATCTGGCCAGAAGTTTAAGTCATCCACAAATACCGCCGCTGGTGCTGCATATGATTGCCGTGGGTGAAAACAGTGGTAGTCTGGACGATGTACTAGAGGAGTTAGGGGTTTATTATGAAAATTTACTGGAAATTGCGATCAAGCGGCTGTCGGCCATGATAGAGCCGGCCATGATACTGGTGATAGGCAGTATGGTGGGATTTGTTTATTACGCTTTTTTTCAGGCACTGTTTTCGCTGGTGGGAGGAAGGTAATGCCGTCGTTTAAATTTCAGCGAAAAAGTCTGTTACTGTGTGGCGGGTTGTGGATGCTTTTGTTTTATTCGTATCAAGGTATTGCCCAGCCTAATATTTTATTAGAGCCTCAGCTTTGGCAAAGAGACCCCTTTACGCCCAGTTTATTGATGTATGAACAACTGGGCAACCAGACCCAGCCAGGGTTTATTCCTTCACTGCAGCAAGGCAGGATACCACGAATGAAATTACTGGGCCTGATAACCCGTAACAAGGGCGAGTATCTGGCTTTGCTGGAAATACAGGGTGTCGGCACGTTTATGGTCAGAGAGGGGGATGAGTTTAATATTGACCCATCGCACCCGAAAAGCGCTATTCGAATCAGTAAAATTACCCGGCTGAGTGTTACCGTTGAAACCGGCAGAATGGGCAGAATACAGGTGTTGCGATGATAAAAACAGGACTTCGCTGGCAGCCGATTGAGTATCTTTTGGTTTTGTTGTTTTCGGTTAATTTGTATTTCCACGCCAATAAAGGTGGTACCGGCTTTAATATCCCCGGCAATATTCTGGTCTGGATGGTCGCGGTATCCATTATTTCGTACAGTTTATGGCGGCTGGCCGGACAACAGCGTATTTACTGGCCTAAAATGGCGGTCTGGTTTTTTATTTTCCCGCTGTTATCTCTGTACGGCGGTTTTTTATCAGGCATTGAAATTGCTGAACAATGGCTGTTCCGGGTTTTGTTTATATGGGGTGGACTGTTGTTTTTTTTCGCCGTGTTTCAGTTTCATCTGAGTATGGCACAGATCGACCGGTTACTGTTGACACTGGTATTTTTTGCCATGTTGCACGGTATTGCGGCCGGTTTACAAGTGTTGTTTGGTGCAGGTATTCCGTTCGGCCTTCCGGTTAATCCTTATCATGTGCCGACCGGTATTTTTCAGCAAATCAATGTGCAGGCCAGCTTTCAGGCGACGGTGGTAATGGTTATTTTCTGGTTGTTGACTCGGCCCATGGTTCGTCTGGGGCCGGTCAAAATCAGAGTATTTTTATATGTTGCCTTATCCATTAGCACTTTTGTGATTACCTGCTCAGGTTCGAGAGTGGCGTTTTTGGGGTTGATATTGGCTCTACCGCTAATGATGGCCAGCCGCTGGCTCTGGATAAAAAAGGATAAAAAACGCTGGTTATTCATTCTGTTATTGATAACCAGCGTGATTACTGCCGGCAGTATATTGGAAAAAAGCCGGGGAATCAGTAATGCCGCAGCTAAAATGGCGGCTATCAATGCCGGTTATTCGGGCTCTATTCGTTTGGGAATGTACAAAATTGCGCTGGATCTTGCCGGACAAGCACCCTGGCTGGGGCATGGTATCGGTAGCTTTGTGCGGGTTTTTCAACTGGCAAAACCGGATTTCTATGCGCAACACCCGGAAGGAAGATTGCCTGAAAGCCGCGTAGGGCATCCGCATAATGAGCTGATTTACTGGCTGATTGAAGGCGGAATATTGATGACTTTCGGGCTGATTCTGCTGGCGATTGCTGTGTTTATTTCTGTGTGGCGTTTGCCGGTTTCCCGCCGCTATGCGTATATGGCGTTGCTTATTCCTATCGTTTTACATACCCAAGTGGAATTACCGTTTTATATTTCTTCACTGCACTGGTTTGTATTTTTATTTTTGTTATTTATGACGTTAAAGCCAACGGTTATTTCTGCAGCCGTTGGTTTTTCTTTTGTGTTTCGTTCGGTAATACAAATAAGTGCGTTATCGCTGTTTGTGATTGCCAATGCTTTTCTACTACATAGTATGGCATCCAGCCTTGAGCTAAAGCGTTATATCCATCATCAAACCACAGGTGAACCTTTTGTCCGGGCATTGAATAACCCTTACTTCAGGGAATTGGTTACCCAACACATGATGCGCGCTTTATTGTTCAAGAGCATGCAAAGAGGTATTACGGAAAATGTCAGACTATATGCCGAATGGGGCGAAAAAACTTTGCCGGTAAATCCACATATCGTTATTTATAAAACAACGGCGCAGGCTTATTTTTATTTGAAAGAGCATGATAAATACTGCGCCATTGCAGAGGAAGGCCATGCGGTTTATCCGGGCAATGAACTATTGAACAAAATGATTAAACAATGTCGTAATCATTTATCCGCTATGAAATGAATATAGTGGATATGTTCAACAGCTTGCTGAACTTTCTCAACGGATAGGCAAGGCCTTGGAGTAAGAGGCGATTTGGTTAATAGCATTCGTTAGCCATACAAAACAAAAGGAGGCATGGTGATGTCATTGGATTTATCGGATACCTTGGTGATTGGTATCACCTCGACCGCACTATTCGACTTAAGTGAAGCCGATACCATTTTTCGGAAAACATTTGAGGCTGACCCGGACGCCGCCATCGATGCATACCGGCGCTATATGGAGGAGAGGGAAACTGAGCCTTTAGCGCCAGGAACGGGGTTCTATCTGGTCAAGGCATTGATGTCATTGAATCAGTTTAAGCCTGAAGGTGAATCGCCTTTGGTTGAGGTTGTCATCATGTCTCGGAATAGCCCGGAAACCGGCATTCGTGTGTTTCACAACATCCGCCAGCAGCGGCTGGATATTACCCGGTCGGCTTTTACTGGCGGCGAATCTGTTGTGGATTATCTTGATGCCTATGATGTTGATTTATTTTTGACGACTAATCCAAAAGATGCGCAGCGGGTTATTGATAGCGATACTTGTGCCGTTGCTATCGTTAAAGATCCGCCTTCCGATATTGAAAAAATACCCGAAGGACAGGTGCGTCTAGCTTTCGATGGCGATGCTGTGTTGTTCAGTGATGAAAGCGAAATTGTTTATAAAGCTGAAGGGCTAGCAAGGTTTCAGCACTTTGAAAATGAACAAAAAGATATTCCTTTGAAAGACGGGCCGTATGCCACGCTGCTTAAGAAGCTGGCGCGATTACAAGAACGTTTGCCGCATAGGGTGGAGGTGTCACCCATCCGCATCGCCATTGTTACTGCACGAAATAGTCCTGCGGAAATGCGTGTGATTAAAACGCTTAGGCATTGGGGCGTTTATGTCGATGAAATATTTTTTTTAGGTGGGCTGGATAAAGCTAAAATTTTAAAAGCCTTCAAACCGCATATTTTCTTCGATGATCAGGATGTGCATTTAGACCCAGCTGCCAAAAACATTCCTACCGGCAAAGTGCCTTACAAATCGGACTCGCCATTGAATGACAAGACATGAGTTTGACAGGCACTGGTAAAACAAAGAAACCTTGCTGTCGAAAACGACCGCAAGGTTTCAAAGCCATTATAGGTTAAAAAGATACAGTTGCTTGTACCCAAACTTTTTGCGTATCGTTTTTAAAGTTGCCTGGTGCGTTATTGTCGCCATTATAGTAAGCGTATTTAGCAAGCAAGGAATAGTGCTTTCCAAATTTTTTAACGGCAAGAAGATCGTATTCATCCGCATAGTCAAACGTGCTGCTGTCATCCTGGAACTTATGATAAACAAACATCAACTTGGTGCCTGCGACTTTAGTGGCCAGGGTGGCATTGATGTCACGCAAGCCTGTAGTCGGTGTAGACAGGAAGCGGTCGGCCCAACCCTGAAAAGCGTGGTTAGTACCCAGGGGGGTCTGAAATGCCGCACCATCATGACCATCTAATTGTTCCATAGCGCCTTTCAGAGTAAATCCAAATGCGCTGAGGCCAGCCATAATATTATAGCGATCGAGACCGTAGTTTAGCGGGTTGTTACTATAATCTTCTTGGTAACTGTATTCGGCGGTGTAATGTAAGGTGAAGGTTTCATTTAATTTAGGTGACCCAATAAAACGAATACCGTATGTTTGGGTGGCTTTTTGTGATTGGTCGCCGCGAAAACCTAACCAGTAGCCGTAAGCAATGGCATGGCCGTAGTTCCCAAGATTATGATCGATATGCACCAGCGGAGCGTCGATATTGTCGGTCAGGGATTTGATGTTTCTGACTCTACCAATATAACCGGCTTTAATGGTGACATTTTTGATTGATTTGTTGGTGACCATAACGGCATCATAGGTTTGCTCCATTTGCCGCCAGCCAACATTACCAATAAAACGGTCATCATCCAGTTTAATACGTTGTCGTCCACCTTTGATTTCCGTATCGGGAATCCCTTTGAAGGTCAGCCATAACTGATTGAGTTCATGCCGGTCAGCTGGATCGACAATGACATTGTATTGTGAGCTTCCGTAGACATTGGCAGGAACATAGTAATCATTCTGCGCGGCAAAAAGGGTTTCATATTCGGCAAAGCCCTGAAAATAAGCGATTTCCGGTGTCAAATAACCCAGGCGTAAACGAAAGGTATTGGCATGAGCGGGTTTTGCCGGATTGTTCTCGGTATCGGCATATTCATAACGATAGCGTAAATCGAACTTGATTTGCCCGTATTTGGCATCGGCCTGTCCAAACTTCAAGGTATTGTCAATAGCATCATTAATATCGGCATGGGCGTGTTGCGGGATGGTGGTGGCCGCGACTAAAGTCACTGCGAAGGTAATATGTTTTATTGGACTGATCCAATATGAGGTTTTTGGGGGCATCATAGATTGACTCCTTATCAATTAAGTAAATTATAGTAATTTAGCAATGACTCAGCGTATATATACTCTTCGCAAATGAGAATTTAGCATAAAAAGATGACGTAATGGAGTGAAATATATAAAATAAGGCCATGTCGAATTACACCCTTCCAGAGACTGAATTAGCCGATTTGCGCGAAGCCCATGGTGAGCTTCGAGAAAAACGTGATGCAGACCGAGTTAAAGCCATCATTCTTTTAGGTTCAGGCTGGTCAGCAACAAACGTTGCCGAAGCACTTCTCATTGACCGCAATACAATCCGTACCTACTATCGAAAATATAAGAAAGGTGGTCTTGCTAAACTCCTACAAACTCAGCATGTTGGAAGTGCCAGTTTCTTATCGGTTTCAGAAGCGACCGAGTTGGATGAATATCTGCAGAAAAATCTTCACTTAACCGCTAAATCGGTTGCAGCTTACATTAAAGAGCGTTGGCAGGTTCGCTATAGTGAACGCGGTGTGACAGCCTTGCTGCATCGCTTGGGTTATGTCTATAAAAAGCCCAAGCTGATACCCGGCAAAGCTAATGCAAAAGCCCAACTGGAGTTCCTTGAGAAATATCAACAACTAAAGGAAGACAAGCAGCCCGAAGACTTGATATTGTTCATGGATGGTGTTCATCCACAACATAATCCTGTAATGGCTTGTGGTTGGATTAAGCGTGGTGTGGAATTCACGATTCAGAGTAATACCGGCGTCAACGTCTCAATGTCAACGGTGCAGTCAATATCGATTCTCTGGATACTGTCTGCCGCTTCTATGACACCATCAATGGCGAGGCAACGATTGATCTTTGTAAGGCGATTGAAGAACGTTACCCGAAGGCTGGGACTATTTACATCATTTGCGATAATGCACGCTACTACCGATCAAAGGCTGTCAGACAATTTCTTGAAATGTCGCGAATTGAATTAGTGTTTTTACCGCCGTATGCGCCGAATCTTAATTTGATTGAACGGTACTGGCGATATTTCAAGAAAGAAATCTTATATGACCAGTATTATGAAACATTCAAAGAATTCAAAATAGCCTGCGAGACATTCTTTTCTGAGCCAGAAAAGCATGTCGACAATTTGCGCTCACTTTTAACTGAGAATTTTCAAATTATCGGTGCATGATGGTTTGCTCTATTTTCATGTGCGGAGAGTATACATTTAATAACAGTTGCTTACTCCAGAAGGCGCCGTGAATACATCCATGTCACATGCACTTGTTCCACAACAAACTGATATTAACCCAGCCTTGCCATTGTCGTGCCATAAAACTCTTTATGTAACTGATGTTACGCAGCGGTTCTTCCCTCATTCCCATAATCTTCCATTCATCATTACTGTGAAAAAAATTCTCTGGCTTCTATCTTTTATCGACACTTCAGATCACAGCGCACACAGAGTGATAGTTTGTATCGTTTAATTCCATTGACTGATCTGGAGTCATTCAGTTATTAGCAACCCTGTAGAAACATTTGTTGTTCATCCTTACTGCACGGTTTCATTCGCTGTGTCTATTCATTAGACCCATTCGAGTCCGATCATCACCGCTTACCGAAATTTCTTGGGAATCGACATTCCCGGGTAACGCAGTGGAAACTAAGAAAACCATAAAGGCACTGCGTAACATCAGTTATGTAAGTTAAAGCTCTGTGGCTTCATTAGTGAGAAATTTTAATGCAATTATCGCGCCAACTGCCTTTTTCTTATTAAATTTTAATAAAATCAATAGGGTGCGAATGTTGTTGTGTTTTGAGATGTCATTCAGTGAAGAAAATACCCCACCATTGTACGCTTTTTTTTCTTAAATGCACTAAATTGGCAATATATGCTTCACATAGACACGGCTACCGGTCGTTTATTTTGTCGAGGATAAGGCGAAAAAGGAACGCTAGGAGATTGTCGGGCTTAGGGGTTTTCCACTGTCGCAGTAGAATTTTCCTAAAACGACAGTCTCCTAAGGGTGATGTGGTTCATGTTTGGAGGGTATACAAACCTTTTGCTATACTGCTGAAAATACAGTGAGCAATTTAGTTAAAATTATACGCCATGCCGAATCTTAAAAAGATAAATGCAATTACTGAAGAAGCCTATTTACAAGGCGAATTAGCCAGCACTATCAAACATGAGCTGATTGATGGGCGTCTTTATGCGATGGCGGGAGCAAGCGCAAATCATGAGCGTATCACTGGAAATATTTACTCAGAATTTAGAAGCCACTTAAAAAATTTACCTTGTGAGCCATTTGGTTCTGATATGAAAGTCAAGGTGGGTTCAAACTTTTTTATCCTGATGTAGGGGCTGTTGCCGTTTTGAAAATCCCCTTGAAATTCAATAACTCCGCCACATAGATTGTTTATTTTGACTCAAAAACAAGCAAACTATGCCCCGACAAATGCTTACGGATGAACTTTGGGAGAAACTGAAGATAATTATGTTGAAAATGGGAATTTATGACAAACCTTGTCTTCGAAAAACAGTCGAAGGTATTTTTTATCGCTTGCGAGTAGGTTGTCCCTGGAGAGATTTACCCACGGCTTTTGGTAATTGGAATGCGGTATATAAACGATTCAATGACTGGTCTCGTAAAGAAAAACTGATGGGTATTTTTAACGCCTTGGTTGTTGATCCAGACCTGGAATGGGAATTTATTGATGGGAGTATTGTGAAAGCACATCAGCATAGTAGTGGTGCGGCCTGTGAACAAGAAACAGCGATAGGGAAATCTGTCGCCGGGAACACCAGTAAAATTCATATGGCCGTTGATGCCTGTGGTCTTCCTATTCATTTCTCAGTGACAGGCGGCGAAGTTCATGACTGTAAAGAAGCACCGAAATTAGTTGCAGAGCTCCCAAAGGTGACTATATAGTTGCTGACAGAGGCTATGACAGTGAAGCATTACGTCTTCAAATTAAAGACAAAGGGGCTGTTCCTGTTATCCCAAGAAAAAGAATTCAACTCGGGGAAATGATGAAATGGATTGGTGTCTCTACAAATATCGCCATCTCGTTGAAAATGTGTTTGCAAGACTTAAGCATTTCAGAGCGATCGCCACGCGATATGACAAACTCAAACGAAATTTTGAAGGCTCTATCGCTCTGGCTTGCGCCTTTTTATGGTTACCTATGTGAAATGGCAACAGCCCCTAATGGTTGATTGTCATTTTGATGAGTCGCAGCCATTTTATACGGATTCGTCCATTATTATTGTTGAAGTATTGTCTAAGGCGACGCGAAAAATCGACGAAACTATTAAGCTGTTGTCTTATATCAACTTGCCTAGTTTGCAAGAATATGTGTTGATTGAACAGGATTATGTTGATGTTCAGGTTTTGCGGCAGAGTGAAACCTGGTTTCCAAGACATTATTTTTTAGGTGATGATGTGACCTTTGAGTCGATTGACCTTGCATTACCGGTAGAAGAAATCTATGCGCGGGTGCACAATGAGGATATGATCGAGTTTTTAAAATATAAAACAGCGCAATAAAGTATTATTTTTAATGTTTGCGACTCATATTTAAACAATTTTTTCGGCCTGTAAAATGATTATCGGTATTGACTTGGGAACGACCCATTCTGAAGTGGCCTGTGTTGAGCAGGGTATTCCGCGCATTCTCAGCGATCGGGGGCAAAAACTGTTGCCTTCAGTTGTCGGGCTAGATGAGCAAGGGCATTTATTAGTTGGGCAAACGGCTAAAAACCAGGCATTACTGTTTCCCGAACGCACGATTCAATCTGTCAAACGTTTGATGGGCACTGACCAGACCATTACGTTGGGCGATCAAACGTTTTCCCCTCAGGAAATTTCGGCTCTGATTCTAAAGCGCTTAAAAGCTATTGCCGAGCAAGCCAGCGGCCAAGGCATTGAGCAGGCGGTGGTCACGGTTCCTGCTCATTTTTCCGAAGCGGCGCGACAAGCAACCTATCAAGCGGGTGAGATTGCCGGCTTATCGATTGTCAGAATGATTAACGAGCCAACTGCGGCGGCGCTGGCTTATGGGCTGGATAAAAAAACGGCGGCCACTGTGCTGGTTTATGATCTGGGCGGGGGAACGTTTGATGTGTCTATCGTACGGATTGAAAATGGCGTTACTGAAGTATTGGCCAATAATGGCAATACACAATTGGGCGGCGATGATTTTGATCGGCAAATTGTCGATTTTCTTTTAGATCATCTGCGCCAGCAGTTCAATGTTGATGTTAGTCATAATCCACAAGTCATGGCGCGTTTGTTGCGTGCTGCCGAACAAGCCAAAATTCAGTTATCGGATTATCCATTTGCCCGGATTGAGGCAGAGTATCTGCTGCAACATGACGGCCTGCCGGTCAATTTGTCGGTGGAATTATCGCGTGTCGAGTTTGAAGCGATGATAGCACCGGCCGTTCAGGAAACTATGGCATGGGTGCAAGATACTTTAAAACAGGCTCGTCTCAAAGCCGAGGCTATCGATGATATTTTGTTGGTTGGTGGCTCTAGTCGTATTCCTTGTATTCGTCGTTATTTGTTCGATGCCTTTAGCATCGAAGCGCGTGCCGATGTCGATCCCGAATTATGCGTGGCGCAAGGCGCCGCGATTCAGGCAGCCTTGATTGAAGGACAGGCCATCGATAGCTTATTGATTGATGTAGCGCCTTACAGTTATGGCTGCTCGGTGATTGGTAGCTTGAATGGTCAGTTTTACCCGTTTCAATATGTGCCGATTATCGCCAAAAATACGCCGCTGCCGGTTAGTAAAAGTGAAGCCTTTGAGACCAGTTATGATAATCAGGATTTTGTCGATATTGCGATTTATCAGGGCGAAAGTTCCGATGCCTTAGAAAACATTAAGATCGGCGAATTTCGGGTAGAAGGCTTAGCACCTGCGCCAGCAGGCAGTATTATTATTGTGACGTTATCGCTAGACTTGAATGGTTTGCTGACGGTCACCGCCGTTGAAAAAGCCACCGGTCTTGAAAAAAGTATTACCATTGAGCAGGCCCTCGCGCGACTAGAGCCTGAAGCAATAGAGCAAGCTCAACAAAAAATAACGGCCTTGTTTGGGCATCTGGAAAATGGCTCTCGTTTCCAGCCGCTTGAGACGGAATTTCAGCCTGAGCAAATACCGGAAATTGTCACTGCCGAACAGATTGTGCAGCAGGCTGAAGTGTTGTGTCTAGGTTTGTCGGATTCAGAATGTGCGGCGTTACAAAAGCTGATTGATGCGTGCAAGGCGCAGATCGCACAACAAGATATTGCGGGACTCGAACACAGCACCGCCGCGCTTAAGGAAAAATTATTACAACATAGCCATTAAAGCACCTGATTCAAATACTGCCAGACTTTTTCTGCAATCAAGGCCTGGGCTTTCTGGTTAGGGTGTAAGCCATCCTGTTGCATTAGTTCTTTGGCTAATGCGACATCTTCTAATAGAAAAGGCACGACGGGAATAGCATATTGTTCGCCTAATTGAGCATAGGTTTGATAAAACATCTTGGTATAACGTTTGCCATAATTCGGTGGAATACGCATGCTCAGCAATAACACCTTAGCGCCGGCGTTTTGGGAAAGTTCAATCATCCGTCCTAGATTCTGCTTCATCATAATGGGCGAAAGACCGCGCAAGCCATCGTTTGCCCCCAGTTCGATGATGACAATATCGGGCTGGCGCTGCTTTAGAATAGATTTGATTCTGGCCAATCCGCCGGCCGTTGTTTCGCCGCTGATACTCTCGTTATACAGCCTTATCGTAGGATCTGTTTTTTGCAAACGCTGTTGTAACAGACTCACCCAGCCCTGATTGACGTCCATCCCGTAACCAGCACTGATGCTATCGCCAAGAACAACGATTGATTTTGCCTGAACAGTCACCGACAATAGCATCAACCCAATCAAAACCCCCAACTTTCGCATGTCACAAACCTCTATACCGATTATTGAAACCGACAATGTTAGCAAAATCGTCGACACCCGTAACGGCCCGTTGACGATTTTATCCGCAGTCAGCCTGACAATTGTAAAAGGTGATAGTCTGGCTATTTTAGGGGCATCCGGTTCAGGCAAGTCAACCCTGTTGAGTTTATTGGCTGGACTGGACAACGCCAGCTCCGGCATTATTCGCATTGCCGGGCAAGATATTACGGTGATGGATGAAGACGAACGTGCCGAAGTCCGGCGCGAACTGATTGGCTTTGTGTTTCAGTCGTTCCAATTATTGCCCGGCTTGACCGCACTGGAAAATGTAATGCTGCCGCTGGAATTGATTGAAGACCCGCATGCGGAAGAAAAGGCGAGTGCCATGCTCGAGCGTGTGGGCTTAGCGGAACGCAGTAGCCACACACCTCGGCAATTATCCGGCGGTGAACAGCAACGGGTGGCGTTAGCGCGGGCCTTTGTCACCCGCCCGGCTATTTTGTTCGCCGATGAGCCGACGGGTAATTTAGACAGCCAAACGGGGCAACATATCATTGATTTGTTATTCGAACTCAATCAAGAACAACACACCACGCTGGTATTAGTTACCCACGATGCGGCTCTAGCTGATCATTGCCAGCGGCGTATCGAAATTTCGGCGGGACGCTTGTTATGAATTTTTTTTCCTTAGCCTGGCGATTTTTATGGCGTGATATTCGTGCTGGAGAATTGACCTTATTGATGCTGGCATTGCTCATCGCTATCAGCAGTACCACCACCATCAGCCTGTTTTCCGATCGATTGCAGCGCACCATGAGTCAACAGGCAGCGACCTTTCTGGCCGCTGATTTAGTGATTACCAGCCCTGAACCGATCCCTGATTTGTGGTTGAAACAGGCGAAAAAATTGGGATTGAAGCAAGCCCGAACGGCCGAGTTTTCCACCGTCTTAATGGAAAATGATGAAATTCTGCTGGCGGGCATCAAAGCAGTCAGTGCGCATTATCCCTTACGCGGTGTGTTGAAAACAGTCGACTCGCAATACCATGAAAGCATTCACCGGCAAGGGCCAATGCCTGGCCACGTCTGGGTTGAGCAACGTATTTTATCGGCCTTAAAACTTCAGATTGGCGACTGGTTTCAAGTGGGCGATAAAAAACTTAAAATCAGCCATAGACTCAGTTATGAACCAGACAAACGTGGCGACCTTTACAGCCTGTCGCCCCGGGTGATGATGAACTGGCAAGATTTAGATGCCACCCAAGTCATTCAGCCCGGTAGTCATGTCCATTATTTCTTCCAGTTTGCAGGTCCAGCTGAGGCTATCAGCGCATTCAGTCGTCAGGTCAAGCCGCATCTCAATCCTTCGCAACGTATTATGGATATTTACCAGGATCGGCCACAGCTTGGCGCCGCATTAGAACGGGCTCAACGCTATCTGGGCTTGTCCAGTATCGTCGTCGTATTGATTGCCGGTGTTGCGATTGCCATGGCCAGTCGCCGTTATAGCGAACGTCATTTCAATACCACCGCCATGCTGCGCTGTTTAGGACTCAAGCAAGGTGAGGTATTAAGGCTTTTTTTGATTCAATTTGTCCTGCTTGGGCTGGTCGTCAGCGTGCTTGGCGGCCTAACAGGCTGGCTGGGGCAAGAGGGCCTGTTTCATCTGCTCAGAGATTTGTTACCTGCTAGCGTCGCCAGTCCTGGCATTTTGTCGATGCTGTTTGGTGTCTTAACCGGGCTGGCGATATTGTTCGGTTTTTCCCTGCCGCCGTTGCTGCGGCTGAAACAGGTTTCGCCTTTGCGCGTTTTGCGGCAGGATTTGACGCCATTGCCGGCCAGCGCCTGGTTAGTTTATGGCTTGGCCTTGAGTGTTTTGGCTGTCCTGATTGTTCGCTATACCGATGATGTCAAAATGAGCGCTATTTTGCTCGGTGGTAGCCTGGTGTTTCTAGTCGCGTTGAGTCTGCTTATGCACGGCATTCTGGTCGCCAGTCGCCGTTTGCTGCCGATTTTGCCCTTGCCATTAAAAATTGGCCTGCGCCATCTGAATCATCCTGGGCAAAACAGTGTGCCACAAATTTTGGCTTTCAGCCTGACCTTGGTTGCCATTCTGATCAGCCTGAATGTACGCAACGATTTGCTGACCGACTGGCGCAAACAACTGCCGGAACACGCACCCAATCATTTTGCCTTGAATATTTTCCCTCAGCAAAAAACATCCTTGGTCGATTTATTTAAACAGTACGCTATTGAGGTCAGCGACTTTTATCCCGTTGTTCGCGGACGGTTGATAAAAATCAACGATATTCCGGTCAATCAGATTGTTTCCAAAGACTCCCAGGGGGAGCGTGCGACACATCGCGATTTAAGCCTGACCTGGCATAAACAACTACCGGCCGATAACCGTATCGTGGCGGGTCAGTGGTGGTCTGAGCCGGCTGCTTTGAACCAGGTCTCGGTTGAGTCCAAACTGGCTGAAAATTTGAAACTGAAACTACACGACAAATTGACCTTCAGCATCGGCAGCCAACGACAGGAAGCCGTAGTCACCAGTCTACGAAAAGTCCGTTGGGATACCATGAAGCCAAATTTTTATTTTATTTTTTCACCGGGTTCACTCAAAAATTATGCGCACACCTACATCACCAGCTTTTACCTACCCGCAAACCAGAAAGCCTTTCTAAATACCATGCTGAAACAATTTCCAGCGATGACGATTCTGGAAGTCGATCAATTACTGGCACAATTTAAAAATATCCTCAGGCAATTGACGGCGGCGATCAATTTTTTACTGTATTTTGCCATGCTGGCTGGATTTACCGTATTATTAGCAGCCATTTACGCCAGTCTGGATCAACGCCTGTACGAAGGTGCTCTGATACGTACCTTAGGTGCCAGCCGGGCATTGCTTCAGCGTGCACAATTTTTTGAATTTTTGTTGTTAGGTCTGTTTTCAACTTTGTCGGCGGTCATCTTGTCTGAACTGATTTTATTCGCCTTGTATCACAAGGTGTTGCATCTTGAGTTTCATTGGCATATCGCACAGGCCTTTATCACTGTGACAGGCGGCAGTCTATTGATCGCCCTGATGGGGTTTATCGCCGTCAGAAAGGTCGTTACTCAGCCACCGCTGACCATTCTTAAAAATTAAACAATATTGACTATGTCTGTTTATTATTTTTTTTTATTGGCCCTATTCGGCATGCCGTCTGTTGCTATGGCTGATGACGATGATGAAAATGAGCCTATTAGTATTCTTGTCAATCTGCCACTTTCCATGCAGCAAAATGCGCTGATTGAAACACAGCCTGCACAAACCCTTCAAGTTGCAGCTCAGTTGCCGCATTATGGTGCTGTACTGGATTTAACACCATTGCTTTCATTCCGACGCCAATGTCTGGAAAACAAACAGCTGATGGAACAAGCGCGGGCGCAATTTAACATCAGTCAGTCGGCACTGGCCCGTGTGCAAACCATGTATCGCAATAAGGCGACTTCGTTGCGTGCGGTAGAGCAGCAAAAACGGCAATGGCTGGCTGACCAAACCACGCTAAACACAGCAACCCTGCGTTACCACACCCTGATGAGCAAAAACCGTTTACAGTGGCAGCAATTAGCCGATATTTTTTGCCAACAACATGGCCAGGTTGATGATCTACTGACTGGAAACAGCAAAATCATTGCCATTCCAAGACCACGACAGGCTGTGATGAGCGCTATCAACACGTTGGATATCAACATTACCGGCGCTCAACAGACCATAAAGGTTCAGCCGCTGCCGAATATTGACGTATTCGATGTTGTCCGCCAAACATCCCAAATTCTATTCATTACGCACGATGGCCATTTACACAATAAACAACATTTCAGTGTGTCTGTGCCTTTAGCGGGTGCTACGCAACACGGTTTGTTTATTCCGGCTTCTGCCTTGTTATGGCATCTAGGTCAGGCTTTCGTGTATATCAAAACGGGCCCGGAACATTTCCGACATCAAAATATTGACCATTACACACCCGTGCAAAAAGGCTATCTTGTCTCCGATAACATCAACCCGGGCGATGAAATCGTTGTCCGAGGCGGTCAGATTCTGCTTTCACACGAATGCCGCTCACAAATTCCTGACGATGATGATTAAGCGTAGTCGTTTCTGAACAGAAAAAATAAAGGATTGTTTGTTCATAAAATAAACCAGTTGAAATAGACACTAAAAGTCATTAAAGTCTGATATGCTGCATGTATTAAAGAGGGCTAATAATGACGATAACAAAAAGCTTAATCACACTTCTTTGCCTCTTGTCTTTTTCTCATCAGGCTTTTTCATACAATGCCCGTTCCGAGGAAGAGAAAGGCTGTAAAAAACCCAAATTCAGGACTTTTGTTCCTGAACACTTATCTGAAGTCGAGCCAGGTAGCGAGATTTCATTCCATGTCTCAAATTGGGCAGACCCAAGTACAATTAAGGCCGAAGCAAGAAAACTTCCGGTGGAATTGACCATTATCGATAAAACTAATTTTTTTGTTGCTAAAGGAAAATTGCCGGGAGATCTGCAAAATACCTTTGCGCGTATCAATTTATTTGCCCGGTCTAAAGAGGGCGGTTGTCTTGGTCAAGGCGGCTGGTTATTAAAAATAAAACCTGGACAGACGGCGGTTGAAATACCAGAGTCAGATAACACAGAATCCACTCAATAAAACACAAGAGAATAGCTATGAAAAAATTACATAAAAAACCATTCGTTACTGCCATCGGCGCCACTGTTGTTTCCAGCTTTTCGGCAACGGCCGTTGCCGAAAGTAACCCGTTCGCTATGAATGAATTGTCTGAAGGCTATATGCAGGTGGCTCAATCTGATAATACTTCTGAAATGAAATGTGGCGCTAATATGACTAAAAAAGTCGAAGGCGCTTGCGGTGAAGGGAAATGTGGCGAGGCGAAATGCGGTGAAGGGAAATGCGCCGGGAATTTAAGCAAAACCGGTGGACAACAAAACTACACGGTTAAAAAATACAAGCCAAAAACTCAGGAGGCAGCTTGTGGCGAAGGAAAATGCGGCGCCATGATGGAAAATGGAAAAATGAAAAAAGGCTTGGAAAATAGCTGTGGTGCGATGATGAAAGGCAAGGAAGGCGCTTGCGGTATGGAAGGGAAAGGTAAGGATGATATGAAAGGTATGGGTGGCATGAAGACGGATGGCGAAATGAGCTGTGGTGCCATGATGGAGAAAATGAAAAGCGGTGAAATGAGCTGCGGCGCCATGATGGAGAAAATGAAAAGTGGTGAAATGAGCTGCGGTGCCATGATGAAAAAAATGGGAGGCATGAAAGGGATGAGTGGTATGCAAGGGAAAGGCATGGGGGGTATGAAAGGTGGTGAAATGAGTTGTGGTGCCAAAGTTGATCCTGATACGGCAGCCGGCGAATAATCTACTTTCCCGGTTATTCAAAGTAAATCCGGGGCAATTTGTGTCCCGGATTTTTTATTTTAATTCAACTTAAGGGGCTGTTATGGAAACCTGCCGGAATAAAGTACAGGGTGCAGGTCTTGGTTTGCGCCGTTCCTTCTTGACTGAATGCCTGGAACAGCCGCCGGAAAATGTTTCTTTTTACGAAGTTGCACCTGAAAACTGGATGACGCTTGGCGGAAAACTGGGCAAGCAGTTTCGCGCTATGACCGAACAATTTGATTTTGTTTGTCATGGATTGTCTTTATCGATTGGTAGTAGTGATCCATTAGATGAAGATTTTGTTAAGGCGGTCAAACAATTCATGCAACAGCATCAAATCAAGTTTTACAGCGAACATTTGAGCTATTGCAGTCATGAGGGGCATTTATACGACTTGATGCCTATTCCATTTACCGAAGACGCCATTCATCATGTCGCTGCCCGCATTCGCCGGGTACAGGATATTCTGGAGCAGAAAATTGCGATTGAAAACGTGTCTTACTATGCGGCACCAGGTCAGGAAATGGCGGAAATTGATTTTTTCAATGCCGTTATCGAAGAAGCCGATTGTGATGTGTTGATCGACATCAATAATATTTATGTCAACAGCATCAATCATAGCTATGATGCCGAAGCCTTTTTAAAAGCCATTCCTGCTGATCGTATCGCCTACGCACATATTGCCGGCCACTATATTGAAGCGGATGATTTTTTGATTGACACCCATGGCGCCGATGTTATTGATCCGGTATGGAAATTACTCGCTAAAGCCTATGAATGGTATGGTGTGTTTCCAACATTGCTGGAGCGTGACTTTAATTTACCACCGTTGGCAGATTTGGCCGGCGAGGTAGAAACCATTCGTCATATTCAACAGGCTTGGGTGGTGCAGCATGAAAAACAAACAGCCTGAGAAACATTTCCAACGCGTTCAAGCATGTTTTGCAGCCTATATTCGCGATCCATTTAATAATCCTCAACCTGCTGATGTTGAGCAAAAACGCATGGCGGCCTACCGGGAGCTGTTTTTCAATAATATTGAAAGTTTTTTAAGTTCCAATTTTCCGGTGATCCGCACACTGTTGTCCGATCAACAATGGCTGGCACTAGCACAGGATTTTTTTGCCCGCCATGCCTGTACGACGCCATATTTCTCAGAAATTGCAGAAGAATTTATCGATTATTTACAAAATGAGCGCAACAATACCGAGGATTTTCCGTTTCTAGTGGAACTGGCGCATTATGAATGGGTCGAAATGAAACTGTCGATCGCACAAGAGGCGTTACCGACAAATCGTACAGCAAAGACTGAAACAATAGCGGATTTAACCGTTCGGCTGTCGCCTTTGGCCTGGCCTCTGGCTTATCAATACCCTGTACATAAAATATCACCGCAATTTATGCCGCTAACGCCGCCTGAGCAGCCGACCTTTTTGCTGGTTTATCGGGATGCGCATGATGACGTTCATTTTATTGAAATCAACGCCTTAATCTTTCAATTGTTACAGGCGATTGAGAACAATGCTGGACAAACAGCAATAAGTTATATTAACCGTATTGCTGAAACACTATTGCCCGCAAATCCTGAGTCCCTCGTAACACATGGATTACCCGTATTCGAGCAATTATTGGCTAAAGCTGTCATTATTCCTGCATGAACAAAGTTGAATCCATATAACATCTCGGAACAATTCGGCCTGTTATATAATCTTATCCATTAGAACAGAGATAAACGCTGTTTGAGTCCACAACCTAAAAACTATTAAAAAAACTATGTCAAAACAAGCTATGCCAAAGAAGTATAAGTTTATTTTATTTATTGTTGGTCTGATTGCCTTAATCGCTTTTCAAGTCAAGATTGTCATGCCGTTGGTTTATGATGTCATTGCTTCAGATTTATTCCTAAAAGAAGATGACCCTGAAGCGGTGGAAGCCTCTGCCGATGGACGTATGCTCGGTTATGCTTTTGACCAATGTAATCTTTACATTGCAGATGAAGTTGATTCGCATATTTCCGTCTCTTATGCCAGCAAGCCGGTCAATGCCTGGGATATTGGCAATACGCAATATGTGATCAATGCCGATATTGATTTATTGCCCGAAAATGGGGCTAATGTGACCGCGCGCTATGTCTGCCGGATTAAATACACAGGCGATGAATTTGAGCCGACAGCCTTAAGCGACAAGGATAACTGGTCGGTTAACGGCCTGAGTGGTTTAGACGACTATTTATAAGGCCTGATAATAATCCATCAAGGCCAGATCTTTGGCGATTGCTTTGTAGACGATCCGGCCTTGATAAACATTGATCGCCCGGCGCAAGTTTGGCGTTTTCAAAAAGGCTTCGACGCCTTCATTTGCCAGCAATTCAATATAACCTAATGTCACCCGGGTCAGCGCAAACGTAGATGTTCTTGGATAAGCACCGGGCATATTGGTGACACAATAATGTACGACATGGTGTTTGACAAACACCGGGTCTGCATGACTGGTCGGTCTTGATGTTTCAATGCAGCCGCCCTGATCAATGCTGACATCGACCACCACAGCGCCGGGCTGCATCTGACAAATCATTTCTTCGGTAACAACTTTGGGTGCGCGAGTGCCTTTTATCAAAACAGCCCCCACAACCAGGTCGCTCTCCTGAGTGCTGGCCGCAATATTTTTCGGTGTCGAGAGCAAAAAGCTTACGCCGGCAAGGTCTTTTTCCGCTAATGCTTGTTTGTGTTATTCAGGCCGGCAATGGTGACTTCAGCGCCTAAAGCCAATGCCACTCTGGCCGCATGCTGACCGACGATGCCATCGCCAATCACGAGTACCTTGCCGGATTTTTTGCCTAAGACCTGGGCGAGTAAAACGCCGCGTCCTTGATTGAAGCGTGCCAGAAAATAATTTCCCATTAAAACCGACATATTGCCGGCCACGGCACTCATTGGTGCTAATGCGGGTAAATGGCCGTTTTCATCTTCCAGTGTTTCATAAGCGATAGCGGTGACATTTTTGTTCAGCAATGCCAGTGTCAGTGTCTTATCGACACCGGATAAATGTAAATAGGTAAACAGTATTTGCCCATTCAGAAAATCATACTCGGTGGGCTGCGGCTCTTTGACCTTGACGACTAAATCGCTGGCCCAGGCCTGTGCTGTCGATACGATTTCTGCTCCTGCAGTTTTATACTCAGCATCGCTAAAGCCTGAGTCTTCACCTGCCGATTGTTCGACACACACGGTGTGCCCCGCGGCTGTCAGTCTGGCTACGCCCACCGGCGTCATCGCCACCCGCATTTCCTGGTTTTTTATTTCTTTTGGGATACCAATTTTCATAACGTCCTCTGTTTTTCAACGTGTTAACGCATAGTAAAACGCGCCTAACAGGGCGGCTTCAGCATTTAAACAAATTTTTACCGGTATTTTTGTTAACAACTTATGATAACGGCCTTTGTCCAAAAACGCCTGCATAAACACACCATCTGTCATCAAATCCAGGTTTTTAGCGGCGATACCCCCAGCTAATAAAACACCCCCATAACTCAATGCTTTCAACGCCAGGTTACTCGCCTCAGCGCCATAGCAGCGACAAAAAATGCGCATCGTTTCGATACATAATGGGTCGTGTTTAGCTTGCGCCTGCTGACTGATAACCGCGGCCTTGTCTTCTCGCTCGAAACGTTGCTCCGTTTCCGTTGTCGCTGGCATATTTGTTTGCTGTTTTAAAAAGTCGTAAATATCAACAATTCCCATGCCTGAAACCACGCGCTCATAACTGATGTGGTGTCCATATTTTTGCTGCAAAAACGTAAACAGTTTAAATTCACGTTCATCAGTCGGCGCAAAATCGGTGTGTCCACCTTCGGTGGACAGTACCCTGGTATGCGCCTTGTCGCGTACGATAATCGCTTCGCCAAGCCCCGTACCGGCTGCCAGTACCGCAATATGCCCCATGGTTTGTTCGGCATCAGGGTTCAGTGCGATAAAATCAGCTTCAGGCATATTTAGCAGTCCCCAGGACATCGCTTCCAGATCATTCAGCAGGGCAACATGCCGGGCACCGGTGCGGGTCTTGATGTCACCTGCACGCAAAGTCCAGGGCAAATTTGTGGTTACACAATTTCCTTCCACAACAGGCCCTGCCACTCCTAAACAAACCGCCGCCAACTCAGGCTTTGAATGTTTGGCTAAAAAGCTGTCGAGTAGATCGTAAAAATTTTTAAAATCAGCGCTTGAGTACTGTTGTTTGACGACACAATCGCCACTTGTTGCCGAAAACAGCGCTAACAGGGTCTTCGTGCCCCCAATATCGCCGGCTAAAATCATTGTGCGACGTTATATTGATTGAATACCTTGAATTCGCCTTTTTTGTCGAAGGAAACGACTTGATAAGGAACTTTGCGTCCACCCATTTCCATACCCGGTGTTCCAGCAGGCATGCCCGGAACCGAAATGCCGGCAATGTCGGCATTTTGCGTCAGCATATTTTTTATATCGGTGGCCGGCACATGGCCTTCGACGGTATAACCATTGACGACAGCGGTATGGCATGAAGCCAGCGCACGAGGAATACCTAAGGCTTGCTTTATGCTCTGCATATCGTCTTTGACAATATCGGTGACATTAAAATGATTGTCTTTTAAATGTTGCACCCATTTTTTACAACAGCCACAGGTCGGGCTGCGATACACGGTGATGTCAGTTGTTTCTGATTCGGCCATTGCCGGTGACAGAATGCTGGAACATAAAAAAAGTGTCACGAATGTTTTTTTTATCATAATGATTTACCTTTAAATATTTTTTAGTCAGGATGGATGCGCCTGCATGGATGTTGTACACGCTCTGCTCTAGGAGGTTGTCGGGTTTAGGGATTCGTAACGAGACGAGTAGAAAATCGAGGACAGTTTTTCGATCTTTTGAGGCGCATAGTGGTGCTACGCAACGAAAAAGATCGGAAAAATGGACTGATTTCCCACTGTCGCAGTAGAATTTTCCTAAATCCGACAGCCTCCTAGACACAAAGCAGACTTTAACTATTTTTAAATGTTCAAATATATTTTCTTCACTCTCCATGCAAGGTAATAACCAGGTGTCTCGGCCCCCCGTGGTTACGATGCTCACATAAATAAATACCCTGCCAGATGCCTATTTTCAAACGTCCATTTGCAATCGGAACCATCACGCTAGCACCGAGCAGGCTGGACTTGAGGTGAGCGGGCATGTCGTCGCTTCCTTCATAGGTATGCGTATAATAAGGCGCATCCTCTGGCACTGCCTGATTAAAAAAACGTTCGAAATCTTCTCTGACCGAGGCATCGGCATTTTCGTTGAGTGTCAAAGACGCCGAGGTATGTTGAATAAATACATGCATCAACCCAACTGTCAGTGACGATAACTCCGGCACCTGCCTTAAGATTTCATCAGTCACTAGGGGCTGTTGCCATTTCACATAGGTAACCATAAAAAGGCGCAAGCCAGAGCGATAGAGCCTTCAAAATTTCGTTTGAGTTTGTCATATCGCGTGGCGATCGCTCTGAAATGCTTAAGTCTTGCAAACACATTTTCAACGAGATGGCGATATTTGTAGAGACACCAATCCATTTCATCATTTCCCCGAGTTGAATTCTTTTTTCTTGGGATAACAGGAACAGCCCCTTTGTCTTTAATTTGAAGACGTAATGCTTCACTGTCATAGCCTCTGTCAGCAACTATATAGTCACCTTTGGGAGCTCTGCAACTAATTTCGGTGCTTCTTTACAGTCATGAACTTCGCCGCCTGTCACTGAGAAATGAATAGGAAGACCACAGGCATCAACGGCCATATGAATTTTACTGGTGTTCCCGGCGACAGATTTCCCTATCGCTGTTTCTTGTTCACAGGCCGCACCACTATTATGCTGATGTGCTTTCACATACTCCCATCAATAAATTCCCATTCCAGGTCTGGATCAACAACCAGGGCGTTAAAAATACCCATCAGTTTTTCTTTACGAGACCAGTCATTGAATCGTTTATATACCGCATTCCAATTACCAAAAGCCGTGGGTAAATCTCTCCAGGGACAACCTACTCGCAAGCGATAAAAAATACCTTCGACTGTTTTTCGAAGACAAGGTTTGTCATAAATTCCCATTTTCAACATAATTATCTTCAGTTTCTCCCAAAGTTCATCCGTAAGCAGTTGTCGCGGCATAGTTTGCTTGTTTTTGAGTCAAAATAAACAATCTATGTGGCGGAGTTATTGAATTTCAAGGGGGATTTTCAAAACGGCAACAGCCCCTAGATGAAATCCACGTTTTTTTGGGGTCAGTTTTATGTCTTTTTGAATCCACATATCAAGTGATTACATCTGGAGAAGTACGGCCTGTGCGTTTTTTGACTTCGCATAATTGTTCAGCAATTTCGATGAGATCGGCTAAAGCCTGTTGGGCATCTTGGTCTTGTTTATCGACATCAGGTTCGAATTTTTCCAGGTAAATTCGTAACGTTGCACCCACTGTTCCGGTGCCGGATAAGCGGAAAACAATTCGGGAGCCATCACTAAAACCGACTCGAATGCCTTGTCGATGACTGACGCTTTGGTCGACTGGGTCGGTATAACTGAATTCATCGGCGAAGGCGACACTGTAGCCTTTAAATGTTTTGTTCGGCAAGTCAGCGAGTAAGCCACGCAGATGGTCAAAAATAGCATTAGCTTTATCGGCATCGACAGCCTCATAGTCGTGGCGACAATAAATATCACGGCCAAATTCCTGCCAATGTTGATGCACAATATCAGCAACCGGCTGACGCTTGCGCGCGATCATGTTGAGCCAGAATAATACAGCCCATAAGCCGTCTTTTTCGCGGACATGATCAGAACCCGTACCAAAGCTTTCTTCGCCACAAAGGGTTATTTTTCCGGCATCTAACAGGTTGCCAAAGTATTTCCAGCCCGTTGGGGTTTCGTAGCAAGGCAGGTTTCTGGCTTTGGCCACCCGGTCAACCGCCTGGCTGGTCGGCATAGAGCGGGCAACACCTTTCAAGCCTTTTTTATAGGCCGGTATCAAGTTGGCATTGGCGGCTATAACGGCCAAGCTATCACTGGGTGTCACAAAAAAACCGGCACCCATAATCATGTTACGGTCACCATCGCCGTCTGATGCCGCACCAAATACTGGTGCATTCTCTGAAAACATCCGTTTGGTCAATTCTTTGGCGTGCGCCATATTGGGGTCGGGGTGACCGCCGCCGAAATCTTCTTTAGGCTCTGCGTTAATGACTGAGCCAGGTTCAGCACCTAGCATCTCTTCCAGAATACGTTTGGCATAAGGGCCGGTTATGGCATGCATGGCGTCGAAACATAAGCTTAAATAACCGGAACTGATGCTGGTCTTTAGCAGATCAAAATCAAATATTTCAGTCATCAATTGGGCATAATCATCGACCGGATCGATGATTTTTATATCGATATCTGCGATCTGTTGTGTGCCCACGGTGTCTAAGTCAATATCATCTATTCGGGCGATACGGTATTCTGCAATGGTTTTGCTATTCTCATAGAGGGCATCGGTAAATTTTTCCGGCGCTGGCCCGCCATTGCTGACATTGTATTTAATGCCGAAATCTTCACTTGGGCCACCAGGGTTATGGCTGGCGGATAAGATGATGCCTCCAAACGCCTGGTATTTACGGATAATATGGGACGCCGCCGGGGTGGATAACAAGCCGCCCTGGCCGATGATCAACTCGCCAAAACCGTTGGCAACTGCCATTTTAATAATGATTTGAATTGCCTGGCGGTTAAAATAACGACCATCGCCACCAATAACCAGTTTTTGTCCTCTAAAATCATCGAGTGAATTGAATATCGACTGCACAAAGTTTTCCAGATAATTCGGTTGCTGAAAAACAGTGACTTTTTTACGCAATCCCGAGGTGCCGGGTTTTTGATCATCGTAAGGCGTGGTTTTGACGGTTTCTGTTTTCATAAATCAATCCTTCAATGAGAGAATACGAGCTTTAAATTACACCAAATCAGTTCTAATTTGTAGGTTTTTATGACGTTCACACAGGTCTTGTTGTTTCTAGTATTATGTCTGTTTCATTTTCAAACGTTTGCCGATGAGGTTTGGATAGAAATCGATACACAAAAACAGCAACTTCTGATTAAACGCGGCGAAAAAACGATAACCACTTTATCTGACATTGCAATTGGTCGAAATGGTTCAGGATACAAGCTAGAGCAAGGCGATGATATCACTCCAATCGGGCATTACCGAATTGCCTGGATCAATCGGAGAAGTCCTTATTACCGGTTTTTTGGGCTGAATTATCCCTCAATTTCAGATGCCTTCAGAGCCTTGAATATTGGGCGCATCGACCATAAAACCTATTATAGAATTATTGATAAACACATGGCTAATGAACCGCCACCTCAGGATACGGTGTTAGGCGGTAATATCGGGATTCATGGGCTTGGAAAAGGGGACATTAAAATCCATCACCTGATGAATTGGACCCACGGCTGCATCGCACTGACAAATCGCCAGATTGATATTTTAAGCCGCTGGATCGAAAAGGGTACACGTGTAGAAATAAAATAAAACTGGAAAGTCTGCAAAAAACAAGGCAGAATTGGGGGAAATACAGGAATATAAGCGTATTTAAGTTACGATTCATAAATTCTGTATAGACTTTATCTGACTCCTAATTTATCAAACGAGGAACGTATTATGAGAACAATAAAATTTGCATCTGTTTTAGTTATTGCCGGTTTAGCAACAGGTTGTGCCAGCACTTCAGATATCGACAATCTGCAATCTCAGATTGATACCTTAAAAACGCAAATTTCTTCAGCATCTTCTGATGCGGCAAAAGCACAAGCCTCTGCGGCAGAAGCAGCGGCTAGAGCGGCAGCGGCAGAAGCGGCTGCAAACCGTGCGGCGCAGTTTGCTCAAGAAACTAATAGCAAACTTGATCGCATGTTCAAAAGATCCATGATGAAATAATCATTTCGATTTTTTCATTCTTGCTGTTTAAAAAACCCCGCTGTGTAAAAACGCATAGCGGGGTTTTTAATGTCAATTGGGGTCAGGTCTTTGGTTTGTGATCTATCGCAATACCACTGGCAGAGAAATTGTGCGGCTTAAAATAATCCCCCCAATTCTTTCAACATGTAACCGCATTACTCGCATAGGCGGCTGCAATTGCATCATTTCGCTGCTTGTATTTCTTCGCGTAATCAGAGAACTCTTTGCCGCTAGTCTGCGTTGTGAAGTGGGGATTCCATTTAAATTCTAATGATTTTTATTCACGCCGAATGGGTTCCTCAAATTCTTCATTCCCTTAAAAGTGCCATATTTTAAAAAATGAATCACATATGAAATAACGGAGTTATTATTCATCATAAACGTATGTGTGACAGGGAGTGTAATATGCTCGGTCATGCCATCAACTTTACTGTTTTCGACCGAGACTTTGCCGTCGTTTGGCTTTTCTAGCATAAGTGATAGTACAGGATTTACTGTTCGGGTTCCGGCTATCACGCCAAGTTCAAAATTTACAGCTCCAAGCTGATTTGGCAAGCTACTTTCTTCGGCCCCAATTTGCATACCTGCGGGACCATTGATAAATTGATAAACGGCCAACTGATGCAGTTTATTGACAATGTTGGAGCCTTTATTAGGTGGCCCTAGCATAACCACGCGCCCTAAATTTTCAATAGTATGGTTGGCTAAATAATGACGAGCTAAAATTCCCCCAAGCGAATGCGTTACAAAATGCACCTTTGCGCTGTTATGGCAACATGCTAATGCTTTGGGAATAGTGTTTTCAGCTAATTCTTCAATAGGATATTTCGTTGACGGATAATCCATATTGATGGTGGAATAGCCCTGTTTGGTAAGTGCCTTTTCCAGCTTTGCCATGGAACGGTGACTTCTTGCCAAGCCGTGTAATAACACAACAGATTCGCATTTCACAAGGTCACACCTTTGCTTTATGATTTCTCACAATACCACTGACAGTAGAATAGTGTAGATTAAAATAATCCCCAATCTCTTTTAACGTATAGCCATTACTCGCATAGGCAGCAACAATTGCATCATTTCGCGATAGGTATTTCTTGGCATAATACGACAACTCTTTTGCCATCGGCCTGCGCTGTGAAGCTGGAATTTCGCTCAAGTCCTGATCATTTTTTATCCGCCCTTGCATGGATTCCACAAATTTGTCATCACCCAAAAACACTTGATTTTTCAGCTGCTCCCAAGGAGATGGCTGTCCCTTACCTTCTCTGACAAAGCGTTTATAGGCTTCAATGGCGTCTGTCTTGTTTCGGCCAAATCCAGCCAACAGCCAATCACTATTTAACCAGTCAGGCTTGCTCTTTTGTCCGATGGTTTCCCGATAACTGCTCCAGGGCCAATCCTTGGCGGAACGCACCATTCCCGCTCTAACAGGATTGAGGACGATATATCGAGTCAGATCCAGCAAATAACTGTCTTTATCAATCAGAATAGCCTTATACCGTCCTTGAAAAACATGTCCAACCCGCTGGTGCCTGCGATTAAATGTCTGGGTATAACGGCCATTTAACTGCCGCATGCCTTTTGATAAATTGCCATCAGGTGTTTCAATCAACAAGTGATAGTGATTATCCATTAAACAGTAGGCATAGCCAACCCAATTATATTGCCGACAAACATCAGCCAGAATATTTAAAAAGTTTTTTCTATCCTCATCCTGCTCGTAAATCGCCTCCTTACGATTACCTCGAGACGTGATGTGATACAAGGCACCTGCAAATTCCAGTCTTAAAGGTCTAGCCATTTTTCTTGATCATGAAAATTAAAAAAGAGCGTTGGTTGGTAACCGTTCACAACACTTGCCAAACCACCCAAAAAATCAGAAAATTCGTGTATGAGCAAACTCCCACTGGATTTCACCCAACCGCCACCTTTGCCTGAGACATTAGAAGAGTCTCACCAGGTGATTTTGACGTTGTGGGAAGCGATTAGGCAACTCCAAATCTGGAAAGAGGAACTGGAGGAACAATTAAATAATGGTTCCGACAATTCCTCAACACCGCCCTCACAAGACAGCCCTAAAAAACGCGCGGAACGCCACCGCAAAACCCCGACGGGGCGTAAAAAGGGGCGCAGACGGGCCACAAAAAGCACGAACGGACGTTATTGCCCGAAGACCAGGTCGACCACATCAAGCGCTACTATCCGCATGCAGTCTGTGGTTGTGGTGGAACAGTCCAGATAGATCGTTACCAACGCCATCAAGTTTTTGATTTACCTGAAGTGCGCTATGAAGTCACCGAACATCAGTGCTACGCAGGTTGTTGTCAACGCTGTGGACAGCACCATAAAGCCCATCTGCCCGACGCCGTTCCTGCCGGCCAAATGGGGCCGGGTCTGATTGCCTGGATCAACCTGATAAATGGCCGTTACCACCTGACCTTAAGACAGATTGAAAGTCTGCTCCAGGAACAATGGGGCCTGACCTTCAGTTTAGGAGCTATCAGCCAAAGCCAGAAAAAGCTCAATGACTGGCTGGCCCCCGTCTATCAACAAATCGGTGAAGCGGTTCGTGCCGCGAATCTCGGCTATGCCGATGAAACCCGACACTACCGGAATCGCAGCACCTACTGGCTCTGGTCCTTATCCACCGACCAGGCCGCCTACTTTCTGACCCACTATTCGCGCGGTAAAGGCGCGGCCAACGCTTTACTCGGCAACTTCAATGGCGTCTTAGTCACCGACCGCCATGGTGCTTACAACGACTATGCAGCCAATAAACACCAATATTGCTGGGCGCATATCATCCGTAACTTGGAAAAAATAGCCCAACGCCGGGGACAAGCAGGCAAAGACGGTCAAAAATTGCTGAGGCTGGCTCGATTAGGGGTACGATGCGCCAAACGCTGGCAACAAAGCGACTATCAAAGCCAGCATTATCGACAGCGACTGGAAAAGCTCCGTCAACGCCTCAAAACCCAACTGGAACAGAGCGCACTCATCCATGGAAAAACCAAAACCGGCAACAGCTGCCGCAAACTGCTAAAGGATTTTCCAAGGCTCTGGACCTTTCTGGACCATCCCGGTGTGCCGCTGACCAACAATGCCGCGGAGAGGTCGTTGCGCCCTTATGTTATCTGGCGGAAAATCAGTTTTTTCAGTCAATCACACCGCGGCGATCAGTTTCGGCCGATGATCTTGTCCGTGATCGAGACCTGTAGACGGTTAGGGGCTTAATCTGTATCAAACCCTCAGAACGATTTGCACTCAGGGTCTGACAGATGGCCAAGTCTCTTACCGCTTACCTATCCCTGAGCAGCAAGCGGTTATAAGGGTGTGAACGGTTACAACTGCCACGACTTCCTGCGTTTGTGCATCAACCATGATATGGAGTTTACGCCAGGTTCTGCGCTTGCTGGCACCATGTTTGCGAACTTTCCACTCGCCTTCACCGTAGACTTTTAAGCCGGTCGAATCGACGACTAAGTGTCTTGGCGTTCGACTGCTTGAACGAGGCAGCCGAACCTCCAGAGTTTGCTGGCGGCGACTTAATGTACTGTAATGAGGAATCTGGATAGACAGCTTTAATAACTGGACTAACGACAACAAACATCCCTGTGTCGCTCTCAACGGCAGCTTAAAGAGTTTCTCTCAGGGTCAATGCGCATTGAATAGCAGTATCAGAATACGTCATCGGGCTTCCTCTATAGCCTGTCTTTTCAGGCTGATGCCATTGCTTGATCATGGATTCTTCGAACCATAGCGTCAATGAACCTCGATTGATCAAGGCTTGATTGTAATTCGACCAATTCTTTAGTTTGTAGCGTTGTTTCTTTTTCTTGTCCATACCCTATACTATGGGGATCCTTATGATTTATGCAACAAAGCCCCTTAAATTTATTAATATAATAATCACCGCCAAAGCCATCGTTTTTATCATATACAATATGTGGGCGTCGACCGCCGCGTAAGGCCAGTTTATTTTCACTACCATCTTCTAATTCCCAGTAAGCCAAGGTTGTGAACAAATAATTATCGTTAATTAAATAACCAATGAAATTGGGCATATGGGTATAGCGATACAAACGAATATCTACGTTCTTATAACCGCTATTTTCTAATCGTTGAATACAACGGTGAATTTCGTCAACCGTATTGGAAACCGATTCGTAACGATGTCCCTCTTCACCCAGCTGATTTAAAACTGAGTCTGCAACGGTGGCGATTTCAATTTTAATTTTTCGCTTTGCTAGGGGCTGTCTTGTCTTCGAAAAACAGTCGAAGGTATTTTTTATCGCTTGCGAGTAGGTTGTCCCTGGAGAGATTTACCCACGGCTTTTGGTAATTGGAATGCGGTATATAAACGATTCAATGACTGGTCTCGTAAAGAAAAACTGATGGGTATTTTTAACGCCTTGGTTGTTGATCCAGACCTGGAATGGGAATTTATTGATGGGAGTATTGTGAAAGCACATCAGCATAGTAGTGGTGCGGCCTGTGAACAAGAAACAGCGATAGGGAAATCTGTCGCCGGGAACACCAGTAAAATTCATATGGCCGTTGATGCCTGTGGTCTTCCTATTCATTTCTCAGTGACAGGCGGCGAAGTTCATGACTGTAAAGAAGCACCGAAATTAGTTGCAGAGCTCCCAAAAGGTGACTATATAGTTGCTGACAGAGGCTATGACAGTGAAGCATTACGTCTTCAAATTAAAGACAAAGGGGCTGTTCCTGTTATCCCAAGAAAAAAGAATTCAACTGCGCCTTTTTATGGTTACCTATGTGAAATGGCAACAGCCCCTAATAAACAGTGAGAATCAGCTTTATCTAAGAATTTACATAGCACATCCCCCCAGCCAGTAGAGCCAGCAATAGTGATATACTTAATTTTGATTTCGTTCTCGTTTTTCACTAAGCGGTAAATATTTTCTAACAAGTCATTTGACTCGATAATTGTCACACGCCGTTTGTCTTGCTGAACCTTGTCATACATGTCAAATAACACATTGATTAACAGCAAGCCCAAAAATACTAAAATTGAAACCTTAATATTTAATACATTCCCTTCTGACAGGTTAGATGAAAGAAAGGCTGCAGGAAATATTTGTATTAGCAATATTAAAAACAACATTAAAAAGCAAATTTCGCGCTTAAAGGCCACATAAGCTTCTTTTAATCGCCCATAGAATTTAGCTTTATCCATAATTGAACCTGCTTTCATTTTCTATTATTTTGAAATCACTCATAATTTTACCCATGATGCATAACGACTAAGCTCACCTGCCGCTATGAAGCGCAGCGGAATAGCGGTCAGGTGGAGCGATTTGTTATACGATGTTTTTGTAGTTACGCAAAACATAAAAGCTTGAATCCTACCTGATGTTCATCAGCGATTCTCACTACATTCCTTAAGTCTGGATAACGTTGGTAATTTGGTGATACCAAGTTCTTAGATTTTGCGATTTTTTCTAACACCGCAGAATCAATCTTTTCAAGTGCTTCTACAAGTTTTTCTTTCTTCCATGATTTTCTATAGGTCGCGCCATAGGTTTCGCATAGATCCACCAGTTCCTGTTTAGAATGAGCTGATTCGATGGCTTCCTTAGAAGACGAATGCAATACCAGCCCTGACTCGATCAATTCTTTTGATGTCTGTTCTACATTTATTCCGAGACTGCGTATTTGATAGTTGGTTAGGCTGGATAAAGCCCCACCCTCTCTTTCTACTGCGTAAAACAGTTGCAAACGTGCCGCCGGGGTGAGTGTTAAAATGACTGCCCGCAAATCAGTTTCGATAGATGCGTTCGGAAGCTCTCTAACATAAAATCTCTCATATTCTTGCCAGTATGGTGTATCTTTAGCCATCTTGGCTATCCATGAATTCGCCTTTTTAGCCAAAGAATGTAGCTGTGTTGACCATGAAGGCTGGTGGGCTATGCATGCCCATGATATAAGCCGAGGAATTTCTTCTGTGATTAAAAACTCTCTACCACCTCCGCCTTTCGCGGCAACAATAAAAAGAGCTTTAAGTTCATATATTCCATTTTCTGATTTAAAGGATACATACTTTCCGAAAGGTATTGACAGAATATCATCGATACCCTCATCAATCCACTCTGGTCCAATGCCAAGCCCTGGATTCCCTTCTATCACAAGTCGCATGATAGTCTTAACACTAGCGATATCCCCTACGATTAACCGTTCAGAAATAAATGGAACCAAATCGGTACACGGAACCCTAGAGCTTGGTGAATAGTGTTTATCCAAAATTGGATATTCAAGATGCCCCACGCCTTTTATCGAGAATAAGAACGAGTCCACTGCATTTGAAGTATGCGCGTACGACAATTTTTCTTGTTTGTGAGGCAATTCTTTTTTCGTTTTATCTAGTCGCGTCACTTCGTTCTTTTTGCCAAATAAAAACTGGCTGATTTTATTCAGCATATTTTTCTCCCTTAATCGTATAACGACAAGGGTAACAGGCTGGCAACGAAGCGCAGCGTAGTTGCCAGTCCTTGTTGACCCGCTTGTTAGCGCTATTTGCGTAATTCATAAGCCTGTTGCAGTAATGCTCTTAGTGTTTCTTCCTTTTCTGAAATATCTTTCTCGGAGAGCTTGAGCCTGTAACTTCCCCAGCGTTTATCATAATCAAGGACATCAAGTTCAGAATTGGAAATTATTTCTTCTGTTTCTTCCGTTTGAGGCAGCCGTATTTCAAGGCGTAACGCACTTTTCTGTGGGCGGCATACAGCAAAATTACATGCTCTACCTGCTACCCAGAATCCGATATAATATTTGTTGTAGCTGAACTCTACCGCTGGTAAAAATGATTTGGTTATTTCAAGTATTTTATCTGCCAATGCTACAGTTTTCTTTGTGCCTCTTTTTTCCCAATAGTTTCTGTCAGTTGGTTCAGAGGTTTCTTCATCTTCATCTATGTAACCAAGTTTGACCGTGTCCAGGACTTTTGTGAATTGAAGCCCAATACCTTCAGGTGTTTCGATAGCAGTTGCTTGAATGGCCATTATTGGGATAAAACCATTAAACAGCCCGATAACATTAAGAAATCTGCTTGTAATATCTTCTGCAATAATAACTGCGGTATGGTCGTATTGAGGGTATTTCCTTCTTTCGATATCCCAATACTCTATAGTTCTAATGATGTGAGATTCATCTGTAGCACCTAGCTGTATTTCTACCTCGTATCTTCCATGACCATCGGCATCTTGCAATAGCAAGTCAAGGCGACCAGCGCCAACATGAATACGCTCTTTATCTTTTAAAATGACATCGCCAATGCCAAGGATAGAAGGATCATCAGCAATAATATCCTGTAACCACCTCTCATTTAATGTGGGGTGGTTTTTCAGGTTTATAGTTTTGAGTTTGATGTGCTTCATGGTTTCCTTATGGTGCTAACAGTTAACTATATTGAATCAGATAATAAAGTGCTAGACAGAATTCTGTCTAGCGCAATAAGATAATCTTATGCAAAAAAATTTAAATCCTTCGAAAAGTATAGTTAAATCTCCGCAATCTGGGTGGAATATTTATTTATCCGCATTGCTAGATCGAAAAATTGCTGAGAAAGTGGAACAACGGGGTCGGGTCTTTGAATTATGGTTTTTCCGCAAGCGTGATGTCCTGCATCGTTTACATTAAGGGAGTGGCCTTAGGATGTTAAAGCCGTGCGTTTGAGGCTTGATTAGAGTTACACTGGTTCCCAACCAAGCTGTGATTGTCCCTCTGAACGTCATCCTTACTGAATTTGAAATCGCCAAATACCAAGACTGAAGATGATGCTGCCTAACACTGTCAGGCTTAATAGAATATTTCAAGGCCTTGCGCCTTTAAGTAAAATGCTGTAGTGGTCTGAAGTGTCTATATGGGTTCTTACGTGGAGTGAGGGAAGAGTCACTGCGTACCATCAGCGAAGACAATTTTTTTTCGCCAGGGTTTCGCCTAGCCGGGCTAAGGCATGTTTAAGTTTTTTGTCTTTTTGATTTTGTGCGGTTTGCTGAATGAGGGCGATATTTTCAGGGGACGGCAGTCGTGGTTTTCGGGTTGAACGTGGAACCACGCGCTCAGGGATGACCTTGATTTGAACACGTTGTAATTGTGGCCAGTCAGCTTCAATCGCTTTATGTAAAATAGCCTGCTGATAAAAACGTAACTGTGATGACCAAATGGCCGATTCGGTGTAGAGCACCAGTTTTTTACCGGATACCACACAGTATTGCACATGCTCGGCCAGGTTTTCTGGCAGAATCGATTTGATTTGAATCAATAAGCGTTGTTGTTGATTGATAACCTGCTGATAGCGGGCCAGTACAGGAAAGCGACCCGCTGGTTTAAAGGGTTTTTTCATGAATTAAGCGTTAATTCCAGGAGCGTACCACCGCTTCCTGGGATTCCAGCATGGGCCAATCGAAATCCTCCAGAATGGCGACACCTGTGATCAATTCACTGATATCAATATTGCGAATCATCAAATCGGCTTTTCTGACACAAATATTCACATGCTTCAATGTCGCTTGTATCCATTTCAGTGTAGTATTGTCCTGCTTGATTGAATAGACCGCATTCTCGGTAAAGATGACCGTGTCACCCTCAACTGTTTTTTCAAGTTCGGAAGGGTTGATGGGAAATTGGCTGATGATATGAAGCATGACAAGCACCTCGGCATAAGTTAAATATTATAGGCTTACATGACAACTCTGCGCTAAGCCCATAAAAAACAAGTTAATCCTAGGCCAATTATTGTGTGTTGCCAAGGGTTGTTGGTATAAAAACACAATATTTTTATGTTTAATCGCAAGGATGTGTCTTAACATATTGATTTATCAATTTAAAAAAATTCAATTATCTGTTGTTTTTTTGTGACAGTGTGTGTTTTAAAGGCAGGTTTTGCCGGTTTTTATTTATGGCGATGAAGTCCATCATCTTTTGCATACTTTTAACAGTGACGCTGCTAGCGCAGGCTGAAGCACCACCATTGATTGCGGTTGCCTCTAATTTCAGGTGGGTGATGCAGCCGCTCAAACAACATTTTGAGCAGGAAACGGGATATAAATTACGTATCAGTTATGCGGCTTCCGGTGTGTTAGCGCAACAGATCAGACAGGGCGCGCCCTTTGAATTGTTTATTTCCGCCAACCCAGATTATATCGAATCTTTGTCGGCAAAGAGGGTTCGTAAAAAACAGGTTTTGGCTTACGGACAACTGGCCTTGATGCTATCAAATTTAGTCCCGTCAGCAATAGACTCTCATCTGCATGGGTTAGGACAAGCGAGTCGAAGTGGCCAAGTTCGGCATATTGTGATTGCAAATCCAGACTATGCGCCTTTTGGTGAGGCGGCTTTAGCTATTTTGCAGGGTTTACAGGATTGGCCACAGATAAAAGAGCACTTGATTCATGCTGAAAATGCCGCGCAAACCGTACATTTTATTGTGTCAGGTGCAGCACAGGCCGGTTTGGTACCTTATAGTCTGGCATTGAACCCGGCTTTGAAAACCCGCGTCCATACTGTGTTATTAGCACCCACATTACAGCCGGATTTACCGCAAACGGTTGCCCTGTTGTCTTCTGCCGGTGATGTAGCCACGCAGTTTTATCGTTTTTTACGCAGCGAAGTCAGCCAAACCCTGTTACGACAACACGGGTTTAACGTTGAAAAGGCGGCGCGATAATGGATTGGCTGGCATTCAATCTTTCCATTAAGCTCAGTTTGGTTACCGTGTTGATTTTGTTACCGGTGGGTATTTTGATCGGGCGTTTGTTGGCCAATCGGCGTTTTCCAGGACGTTTTCTGCTGCAAAGCTTGATTACTTTACCTTTAGTGTTGCCACCAACGGTACTGGGCTATTATTTGTTGGTCAGTTTCAATCCCGATCATGGGCTTGGCAAGTGGTTGGCCGACAGTTTCGATCTACGCTTGATTTTCAGTTTTGAAGGGCTAGTGCTAGCCTCGGTTATTTTTAATTTACCATTCGCCATTCAACCCATGCAGCGTGCTTTTAGTGCCATTCCGGTTGAAATTCGAGAAGCGGCACAGTGTTGTGGACTGAATCACTGGCGGGTGTTATGGAAAATAGAATTACCTTTAGCTTGGCCTGGTATTCTGATGGGGTTGATTATGACCTTTGCACATACCTTGGGCGAATTTGGTATCGTGTTGATGGTTGGCGGTAATATTCCTGGCGAAACTCAAACTTTGGCGATTGCTATTTATGAAAAAATGCAACTTTTTGATCGGCCGGCTGCTTCGGTGATGGCATTGACGCTATTGATTTTTTCCATGTTGACTCTCAGTCTGAGTTTTTGGTTAAGCGCACGTAGTGAAAAACGCTATGTCTAAGACGGGTATTTCTGTTTCATTGTCGCAGCAACAACCGATTCCATTACAGGTAAAATTAACCTGCAAACCCGGCGAATTATTAGCCTTAACTGGCCCTTCCGGCAGTGGCAAAACCACCGTTCTCCGCGCCATCGCCGGTTTATATCGAGCCAAGAATGGCCAGATTGAATGTAATGGCGAAATCTGGCAGGATGGAAAACGTTTTTTACCGGCTCACCGTCGCCATGTTGGACTGGTTTTCCAACAATACGCCCTGTTTCCGCATTTAACCGTATTTGACAATATCCGGTTGGCATTGCCGAAGCAATCTAAGGTCGAGCAGTCTCGGGAAGTCATGACATTATTGGCGCAGGTGCATTTGGCGGGTCTTGAAAAACGTTATCCCAAGCAATTATCCGGTGGTCAGAAACAACGTGTCGCCGTTGCGCGCGCCTTGGCCCGAAAGCCTGCGGTTTTATTATTGGATGAGCCGTTTTCGGCAGTGGATCAAGTAACCCGGCGGAAATTGTACCGGGAGTTATTGTTGCTGAGACAATCGTTGGCAATTCCGATTATTCTAGTGACCCACGACTTGGAAGAATCGGCGTTGCTAGCCGATAAAATCGCCCTGTTACATAGAGGTGAGGTGTTGCAAACCGGCGCACCGGAAACTTTGCTCAAACGACCACAAACCGTCACCATTGCTCGATTGATGGATCAGCAAAATGTATTTGAAGGGTGTGTTATTGAACAGGCGCCGAACCAAACTACTCTCAATTGGCACGGCATCGTTTTGTACGCGCAAGCGCAACCGGACTGGCCGGTTGGTGGCAAAGTGTATTGGATGATTCCCGCATCGGGCATTTTATTACACCGTCGCGATAGGCCTTCGCGAGGTGAAAAAGAGAACCCATTGTCAGGCCGGATTGTTGAATATTTTGAAATCAACGGCCAAGCGCATATCTGCGTCACTGTCGATCAAACACCCTTGTGCAAGCTGAGTATCAATGTGCCGCTCCACGTCGCCCAACGCAACCGCTTGAGACCAGGCGAAGCCATCGGTTTTTCGGTATTGGCTCAGCATATTCATTTGATGCCAGGTAAGGGTTGAGGCGTCACTATTTTTGATCATGCTATGAAAGATTATATTGCTAATTTAATACAGGCTATCAAGTTGTCAGGCGAAGCTGAGGCGGTTGAGCGAGTTGAAACACATATTTCCTGGGTTTTGCTGACAGGAAAATATGCCTATAAAATCAAAAAGCCAGTGAATCTTGGTTTTCTTGATTTTTCTACGTTGGAAAAACGTCATTTTTATTGTCAGGAGGAATTGCGCTTAAATTCGCGATTGGCACCGACAATTTATCTTGATGTTGTGCCGATTACCGGAAGCGTGGAGAAGCCAGTATTAGGCGGTAATGGTGCGGTTATTGATTATGCGGTAAAGATGAAACAGTTTCCGGCACAGTCGGAATTGACGCATGTGGTGGAGCAGAATCAGCTTAAGTGTAGGCATATCGACAGGCTGGCGGAAATCCTTGCGGACTTTCATCAACGCATCGACAGGTCTTCGGCTCAAACAATATGGGGAACGCCAGAACAGGCGCATCACGCTACACAGGATACCTTCGAGTGTTTGTTGCGCAATGTAAGTGACCAGAATGATCGGTTGCGGGTTGAAAAAATCTATCGATGGATAAACGATAGATTCGACTCGCATAAAGCCGATTTTCAACAAAGGCATGATCAGGGCTTTGTGCGTGAATGTCATGGAGATTTACATCTTGGCAATATTGCGTTGGTTGACGATGACATTCTGATTTTCGATGGAATTGAGTTCAGTGAATCACTGCGCTGGATAGATGTTATCAGCGAGATTGCTTTTTTGATGATGGATTTGCAGTATCGGAATCTTCAGCCAAAAGCGTATCGTTTTCTCAATGCCTATCTGGAGCAGACTGGCGATTATGCCGGCTTGAAATTATTGCGCTATTATCTGGTCTATCGGGCGATCGTCCGGGCCATGGTGGCGGCTTTGCGTGCCAGGCAGTCAGATGTTTCGACACCGTTACGGGAAGCCTTGCAGCGGGAATATCGGGCCTATCTTGATCTTGCCGAGAGCTATATCAAACCACAACAACCTGTGTTGTTACTCTGTCACGGTTTTTCGGCTTCGGGTAAGTCCACGATTACGCAGATTATTCTGGAAAACCTGCCGGCAATACGTTTACGTTCCGATGTTGAACGTAAACGTTTGTTTGGTGTCAAAAAACAGCAAAAAACACATTCAGCTATCGGCCAAAATGTGTATAGCAAGCAGGCGACCGAGTTAACGTATGATAGATTAAAAGCGTTGGCGGAGGTGGTGTTGCAAAGTGGTTATCATGTGATTGTCGATGCCACTTTTCTATCCAGGCGTCAGCGGCGAAAGTTTTACGAAATAGGACAGCGCAGTTCATGTCAGTGGATTATTATTGATTTTGTGGTTGCGGAAGATATTTTGAGAGCGCGCATTGAAAAACGTTGTCAAAACCAGGCTGAAGTGTCGGAAGCCGATAGCTCGGTTCTGGATTATCAGTTAAAAAACCATGACCCTCTGGATCGATATGAACAAAAATTTACCTGTAAAATCGATGCTGAAAAGCGCTTTGTGTTTTCTACTTTTAAAAAACAATTGGAACAGTGCTTGATACTGGAGAAATAGTGCGCTAGATCGTATCCGGGCTGTCAACACAATCACCACGCCATGATAGGAAAACAATGACAGAACTGTTAAAGAAACACTGGCACCATTTCCCTGAAGCTGAAGTGACCGAGTTTCTGGATGTTCACGCCGATACCGGACTGGATCAGGCTGAGACTGAAAAGCGCAGAGAAAAGTTTGGCAGCAATATACTAACCCTAAAAAAGGGCAAAGGGCCGGTACTGCGTTTTTTACTGCAATTCCATCAGGCACTGGTTTATATTTTGTTGGTCGCCATCGGTGTCAAAATATACTTGGGTGACTGGGTTGCTGCTGGCGTGATATTCGGCGTGGTTTTATTAAACGCTATTATCGGATTTGTGCAGGAAGGTAAAGCGTGGCGGCCTGCGTTCCTTGGGTAAAATCCTTGCTATCGGGCGTATTTGGGTTGCATCAGGTGGTTGACAGTGGTTCATTAAGCTTCGTTATTATTGATGGCTCGACCGTGCAGGAACCCGGTGCGACAGAAACCACGTATCGGCTACATATCGCGATAGATTTGATTTCACTGACATTGCGCCAGGTTGAAGTCAGTACGGACAAGATTGGCGAAAGCCTTGACCATTATGTGCTGGAATCGGGCGATGTCGTGTTGATTGATCGTGGCTACAATCAACCGAAGTCGTTGGTGCCTTTATTGACCGAGGTGGCGATATTGTGCTGCGCTATAACGCACACAGCATGAATTTATACGAGCTTGACGAGCACGGCAAAATGATAAAAATTGACTGGGAAACGAAATTACAACGTCTCGGGAAACAAGCGGGGGCTATTCCGGTTTATTTGTGCCATGATACTAAACGAATCGCCTGCACGGTACATGCGGTTCCGTTACCTGCCGAAAAAGCGGCGCAAGCCCGGCGTAAAGCGAAACTCAGAGCGCAGAACAAAGGACGTACAGCCCAGGAAAAACGCTCTATCTCAGTGAATGGGTCTTAATTTTAACGTCCGTGCCGGTCGAGTTGCTCAGCACCGAAACGGCTGCCGCGCTCTATCGTGTACGCTGGCAGGTGGAATTGGTGATCAAACGGCTGAAAAGCCTGTTGGCGATCAATCAATTACGTGCCCGTAAAGACAGTCAATTGGCCGAATTGTATTTACAGGGCAAACTTCTGTATGCGGTGGTTACGGAAAAGATCGCGCAGCGGTGTTTTACCAAGGCCTTGACGAAAATGGATGGGCCGCGTGCATTGACACCCTGGCGTTTGTATAAAACGATTGCTGAGGACATTAAATCAGGATTGAACGCCTGTTTTCCGAAGCAAGAACGCTTTCAGCGTGATTATTTGAAAAGCGTTAGCGAACGCCCGAGAAAACGTTCGTTGCAGAGTCTACCTGAACCGATTTTGGGAATGATTCGACAATGCAGAGAGCTGGGCGTAAGTCGTGTTTAATCAAGTGGTTGGGGGCTTAAGTTGGCGCTTGCAATATGTTGTATTCATCAGCTCTGGTCACTTATGGCACGGGGAAAGCTGTTGTTGTGGCAACGGGTGACAAAACAGAAATTGGTCGTATCTCTGAATTGATCAGTAACGCTGAAGTTCTGGCGACACCGTTGACACGTAAGATAGCGAAATTCAGTCATATTCTGTTATTTGTTATTCTTGGGCTAGCGACGCTGACTTTTTTGTGGGATTGGCACACGGCGAATCCTGGGAAAGCCTGTTTATGGCCAGTGTTTCCTTGTCGGTCGCCATGATCCCCGAAGGACTCCCTGCAGTCATGACCATTACCCTGGCGATTGGGGTATCGAGGATGGCTAAACGCAATGCGATTATTCGTCATCTACCCGCAGTGGAAATCTTAGGCAGCACAACCGTCATTTGTTCCGACAAAACAGGTACGCTGACCCGTAACGAAATGACGGTGCAACACGTTTGGGCAGGTCAGGAACATTTTGTCGTCCAAGGTATTGGCTATGTTCCCGAAGGTCGTATCACCCAGAATGGTAAAACAGTTGAAATCAACACAAAGCCCAGTTTGCGGGAGTGCTTGTTGGCAGGTTTATTGTGTAATGATGCCACATTAAAACAAAGCGAACAGGGCTGGGTAATTGCAGGAGACCCCACTGAGGGCGCATTGCTGGTTTCTGCGCGTAAAGTAGGGTTGGAACAGGCTGCATTATTAAAACAAATGCCACGGTTGGATGCGATTCCTTTTGAGTCTCAGTATCAGTATATGGCAACGTTGCATTCCAATGCGGCGGGTGGAGACAATATTATCTATTTAAAAGGCTCTGTGGAGAGTGTTCTACAGCGTTGTAATACAGTATTAGACGAAAAGGGCTCTCCCACTCCACTGCAACCGGCAGAAATAATGGCACAGGTCGAAGATATGGCGAGTCGAGGCCTTCGAGTTTTAGCGTTTGCGCGGTTGCCGGTATCTACAGACACTCAGCATATTGATCACGATAATGTTGCTAACGGTATGCAATTTTTTGGCTTGCAAGCCATGATTGACCCGCCTCGTGAAGAAGTTATTCCAGCCATAGCCGCCTGCCGGTCGGCGGGGATACAGGTCAAAATGATTACGGGCGATCATGCGCTAACGGCTGCTGCAATTGCTGAGAAAATAGGTTTAAGCAAAGCGGCTGATGGGGAAACAACAGTACATACCGGTACAGAACTTGAAGCGATGAGCGGTGCTGAATTAACACAGGCTGTGGAAAAAACCGCTGTTTTTGCCCGAGTCACGCCCGAACAAAAATTACGTCTGGTCGAAGCCCTGCAGGCAAGTGGCGAGGTGACGGCAATGACGGGTGATGGTGTTAACGATGCCCCAGCAGTGCGTAAGGCCGATATAGGCATTGCGATGGGGATTACCGGTACCGAAGTCGCCAAAGAAGCTGCCGATATGGTATTGACGGATGATAACTTTGCCAGCATTGAAGCGGCTGTAGAGGAAGGTCGTGGCGTATTGGATAATTTAATAAAATTCATCAGTTTTATATTAGGGGCTGTTGCCGTTTTGAAAATCCCCCTTGAAATTCAATAACTCCGCCACATAGATTGTTTATTTTGACTCAAAAACAAGCAAACTATGCCCCGACAAATGCTTACGGATGAACTTTGGGAGAAACTGAAGATAATTATGTTGAAAATGGGAATTTATGACAAACCTTGTCTTCGAAAAACAGTCGAAGGTATTTTTTTATCGCTTGCGAGTAGGTTGTCCCTGGAGAGATTTACCCACGGCTTTTGGTAATTGGAATGCGGTATATAAACGATTCAATGACTGGTCTCGTAAAGAAAAACTGATGGGTATTTTTAACGCCCTGGTTGTTGACCCAGACCTGGAATGGGAATTTATTGATGGGAGTATTGTGAAAGCACATCAGCATAGTAGTGGTGCGGCCTGTGAACAAGAAACAGCGATAGGGAAATCTGTCGCCGGGAACACCAGTAAAATTCATATGGCCGTTGATGCCTGTGGTCTTCCTATTCATTTCTCAGTGACAGGCGGCGAAGTTCATGACTGTAAAGAAGCACCGAAATTAGTTGCAGAGCTCCCAAAAGGTGACTATATAGTTGCTGACAGAGGCTATGACAGTGAAGCATTACGTCTTCAAATTAAAGACAAAGGGGCTGTTCCTGTTATCCCAAGAAAAAGAATTCAACTCGGGGAAATGATGAAATGGATTGGTGTCTCTACAAATATCGCCATCTCGTTGAAAATGTGTTTGCAAGACTTAAGCATTTCAGAGCGATCGCCACGCGATATGACAAACTCAAACGAAATTTTGAAGGCTCTATCGCTCTGGCTTGCGCCTTTTTATGGTTACCTATGTGAAATGGCAACAGCCCCTAGCCACTAATCTGGGTGAAGGGTTGGTCATCATCGTTGCTGTACTCATGGGCGAAATGTTACCCGTACTGCCGGTGCAAGCACTGTGGATAAATATGACTGCCGCATTATTTTTAGGTTTGACGTTAGCTTTTGAACCACGCGAACCCGGCCTTATGGCCAGGCCACCGCGCCCTACTTCTGCGCCCATTTTGAATGGGGAACTCATATTTCGTATTCTTTTAGTCGGTTCAATGTTGCTTGCAGGGGCTTTCGGTTTATTTGAATGGGCACTTCAGCACGGAGCCAGTGAAGAACGGGCACGCACCATTGCAGTCAATGTCTTTGCTGTCGGTGAATCTTTCTATTTACTGAATTGTCGTTCATTACGGCTGTCCATGTTCAGCTTAGGATTGTTTAGTAACCGATGGGTTTGGACAGGTATATTTTCTATGATCATGGCGAGTTTGGCATTTACCTATTTGCCGATAATGAACCAATTATTTCATACTGCACCGATTGGCCTGAATGATTGGTTACCTATCATTATTGTAGGGTTTACCATTCATATGGTTATCGCTTTGGATAAAAGATTACGTTTGTGGTTGGAACAACGACATGCTAAAACAGGTCAGTCAAAGCAAAAAAATCCGGAAGTTTTTAAATAAGCCGTGTAAAAAATATTAAGAAGTCCAGCCTTTTAGCGTTTAATTCTTTTCAGGGAGAGAGTATTTATGTCTTTGTTTCGCCTCGCATCAATCAAGAATTCTGAAATTACACCAAGAGAAATATTTCAGGCCCGCCGCAAAATCATCAAAGCTTCTTTAGGTTTTACTGCCGCTGCATTTTTACCGACGGCGGCGAATGCTGAAAAAAAACCATTTGAAACGGTGCCGGTCGGTCCCTATTCGGGTGACTTTCCGGTGACCGATTATGAAGATGTCACTCATTACACTAATTATTACGAATTCACGACCAACAAAACCGGCTCGACCGTATTGGCGCAGGCGCTGAAGACGAAGCCTTGGCAGGTTGAGGTCAGTGGCGAAGTGGACAAGCCCGGTGTTTATCATCTGGAAGATATTCTCAAGCAAAACCCCTTGCAGGAAAGAATCTACCGTTTTCGCTGTGTCGAAGCCTGGTCGATGGTGGTACCGTGGATCGGTTTTCCGCTCGCTGATATGCTGAAGGCATTTAAGCCGACATCACGGGCGAAATTTGTTGAGTTCACCACCGTTTATCAGCCTGAAAATATGCCGGGACAACGCAATAAATCACTGGACTGGCCTTATACAGAAGGACTTAGAATTGACGAAGCCATGCATCCATTGAGCTTTATTGCCACCGGAATGTATGATGATGAACTGCCTAAACAGAATGGTGCGCCACTGCGTCTGGTTGTGCCCTGGAAATATGGTTTTAAGAGTATCAAGGCCATCGTCAAAATACGCTTTACCGAAACCATGCCGCAAACGGCATGGAATAAAGCTGCGCCGGATGAATATGGCTTTTATGCTAACGTCAATCCGAATGTACCACATCCGCGCTGGAGCCAGGCGCGGGAAAGAATTCTGGGGGCGGGGCTGTTTGCATCAAAGCGGGATACTGAGATGTTTAATGGTTATGCCGAATATGTCGCACCTCTTTATAAAGGTATGGATTTAAGCAAATACATTTGATGCGACTTAAAAAAACGCACTGGCGCGCGATTAAAGCTATTATTTTCTTTGTGTCGCTGTGGCCGTTGGCCCAGCTTGTCATCGATGGCGTGAATGATGGGTTGGGCGCCAATCCAGTCGAAACCATGCATCTTACCCTGGGTCGCTGGGCCTTGCGCTTTTTATGTTTAACATTGGCGCTGACGCCATTGCGCCGCCTGAGTGGTCAGCGTTGGCCGCTGCGTTTCCGGCGCATGATGGGGTTGTTTGCATTTTTTTATGCCAGTTTGCATCTGCTGGTGTTTTTGTGGCTGGATATTGAATTTTCCTGGCATTATTTTCGTCAGGAAGTGACAGAAACACCGTATTTATTATTGGGGCTGGCAACGTATTGTTTGTTATTGCCACTGGCGCTAACGTCGAGCGTTAATATGCAAAAACGTCTGGGTCGATATTGGAAAACAGTACATAAATTGATCTATCCTGCGGCTGTATTGGCGCTTCTGCATTATTTCATGCTGGTCAAATCAGATCTGAGGCAACCCTTAATTTATGCAGCAGTTATTTTTATTTTACTTGTTACCCGAATACAACCGAAACGTAACGCTTGAGATTTTATGTTGGTGGCAGGGAAATTAAAAGACAAAAAAAAGGCGGTTTAAAAAAACCGCCTTGAATAGTATTTAGGAAGAATATAACGCAACTTTTAGCTGTATGACCTTAAGTTAGGTTAATAATAGCAACGCTTATAGAAAATGAAAATGTGGCATATTGTCGCAGGCTTTCGATAGATACTTTCATATCAATACACTCAAGCGTTACACTGCTCTCTTATTTAATTTTGTCTCGATAATATTTATGCTCGCTCAAGTTTTACCTAAATCAGAAATATCGATTCGTGAAAATCTTAAATGGCTGTTTGTTTTACGCAATTTGATTATTTTCGCCACAATCTTCCTGATGTTTATTGTGACATCGGGACTCGGTATAAAACTGCCACAGGATCAACTGTGGTTGGTTATTTTTGCGATTGCCGCAGTCAACTTATACACCTGGATGCGCCTGCAAACGCAAGAGCCTGTCACGGAGTTGGAGATTTTCTCCCAACTGGTGATTGATGTGATTGCAATGGCTTCCATGTTGTATTTAACCGGAGGGGCTTCCAATCCGATTATTTGGGTATTTCTGTTGCCGGTAATTGTTACCGGTATTATGTTGCCACAGACGTACACCTGGAATATGGTGATTTTAACGGCCTGTATCTACACTATTTTGATCGGATTCAATATTCCACTACCCGCGATTGAGCCACATATGCCAGATCCAGCGCTGATGACGCCAGAAGTTAATCATCAGCTTCATTTAATCCGGGATCGGCATAATTTTAATCTGCATATTTTTGGTATGTGGTTTGGATTTGTTTTCAGTGCGGGGTTGGTGGCATTTTTTGTGATTGAGTTATCCCGTTCACTGAAGGAGAGAGAGCGTAATTTGGCAGAGGCGCGTGAACAAGCCTTGCGCAATGAAAAAGTGGTTTCTTTAGGTACTTTAGCCGCGAGTGCCGCGCATGATATGGGTACGCCTTTAGGAACAATTGCCATTTTATCGCATGAATTACAGCACGACTTTCCTGAGCATCGTTTTCCAGATGCCTATCAAAAACTAAAAATCATGGATGAGCAGATCACACGATGCAAAGAAGCGTTGGCATTGATGAGTGTTTCTGCTGGAAAAATGCGGGCAGAATCAGGCAATATTATGCCAGTGAGCGAATATTTGGATGAATTGCTTAATCTGTGGCGGGCTGATAATGCTAAAACGACATTACGGTTATTTATAGACCCGGCTTCTGCAGCGGTTTCTAATGCTCAAATTGTCGCAGAAATCACTCAGACCCATGCTATTATTAATATTCTTAATAATGCCGCAGAGGTAACTGCAGAGGACAAAGGTATTGAGTTTCATGCCAGTTGGACGCAAGAAAGATTACATATTACGATACGGGATTTTGGGCCGGGTATCCCGCCTGAACAATTGAAAATGTTGGGTAATCAGCCGGTCAAAAGTAAAAAGAAAGGAATGGGCGTAGGGCTTTTATTGACCTTTTCCACCATCAAGCGACTCGGTGGCGAAATTGTCTTTTCCAATTTAGAATCAGGTGGTGCCCAAGTTGAGATTTTTTTACCGCTGATTACGCCATCGTATCATGATGAAGTTTGAAATATTAAGTTCTAACCTGAATCCGTGATTTCAATGCGGATTCAGGTCTAAATCATAATCATACTATAGGCACGTTATGACGACCGAGGATAAGGATAAACCGCAATTATTATTAGTCGATGATGATGAGATTTTCTGCTCGGTGCTAAAACCAGCGCTGGAGAAGAGAAATTTCCAGGTCACTGTGGCACACGATGTGGTCAGTGGCATTGAGCGAGCCGAAAAAACCGTGCCCGAGTATGCTGTAATTGATTTGCGTATTGGCTATGATTCCGGTCTTGAGATGGTGAAAAAGTTGATGTCGCTCGATTGTAATACACAAATTGTTATTTTGACCGGTTTTGCCAGTATTGCTACTGCGGTTGAAGCGATTAAGCTTGGTGCTGTGCATTATTTAACCAAACCGGCTAATGCCGATGAAATTGTCGCCGCTTTGTATAAAAATGAAGGTGATTCCTCGGTCAGCATTAATGATCACCCACTTTCAGTTAAACGTTTGGAATGGGAACATTTGCAGAAAGTGCTGATGCAGCATGATGGCAATATATCTGCAGCGGCTAGAGCCTTGAATATGCATCGTAGGACCTTACAGCGTAAACTGGAAAAAAAGCCTGTTAAAGAATAGTATGGAGACTGAAGCATCCATTTATGCTTTGGAGTGGTGATAGCTTAATGCCATAAACCACTGATATGCCAATAGGGTGGCTTTCGATTGGATGATAAAGGAAGTTGTTTTTTATGGGCATCGGCCTGTATCGACGTAAACCAGTCTGCGCGATCCACATCATTTTTTAATGCCATAATCCGTTTGATACGCTCTTCGGTTTCAGGGTGAGTGCGCAAAACAGAAGGCACTGGCACTTTATAGCCGGGAAGAAAGATACGTTCCATCCAGCTACCTTGTCGTTCTTCAATCTTCATTAAAGCACGCGCCAGTGCATCAGTATCACCCATTAATAAAACAGCATTTAAATCGGCATGATATTCACGGGTTCTGGATAAGGACAATTGCGCTAGCGCGCTTAAATCGGGCGCAAAAATCAGTAGCAGAATCGCACCCCAGTGAATCGTCGCGGCAGACATTAATAGCAATGGTAGGTTGACCCACAGCAGGAATTGACCGAGTAAGGACAACAAGCTGGTTGTGCGACTAAACATATCCGCTAAACCCATAATCCATAAATCATTATTACGGATATGGCTTATTTCATGGGCTAAAACAGCAACCAGTTCATCTAGCGTCAATGTTTCAAGCAGCCCTTCAGTAATTGCAATAGCCGAATTTGAAGGCGTTCCGACAGCAAACGCATTGAGTATCTGACTTGGAATCAAATAAAGCTGTGGTTGCGCATTGAGACCGGCGCGTTGAGTTAGTATTTCAAGCGCCTCATTTAAGGTGGACATTTGTTGGGGGTGGATGGGTTTAGCGCCATACAGATTCATAACCCATTGGGGCGCGATGAAACTGTTCATCATGACGCTGATAATACCCATGCCAACTAAGCTGATGACACCATCCTCGCCCCATAACAAGCCACCTAACAGTGCCAAAAAACCCACGATAACCAATAGCAACAACAATGATTGCAGGCGGTTAAGCCAGGCATGCTGTTGCCATTTGAAAGCGTCAATCCTGTCTTCATTCATGTGTTAACGCAACTGCTGCAATCGCTTAATCTGTACTTCCAGGTCTTCAATTTTTTCCATCAAATCCAGTGCTAATGCGGCACCTGCCAGGTTAACACCTAAATCACGTTGTAAGCGTTTCGCCCGCTTGATGCGAAACAGACTGGTACCTTGAAAACGCAAGTTATCCGATTGAGCCTGTAGGGGTTCAATGACACCATATTCAATAAACTCATAAACTGTTTCAGCTGGCATGTGGCTAGCTTTGCATAAATCGGCCAGCGTTAATTCAACATCCTCTTCTAGAATATCACCCGTCAATAAAGACAGTATTGGACTACTCATGCGTTACACCCCCAGTTTGGCGCGTGGATTGAAAGGAACGGCTTCAGCGAAAGCCTTGTATGCCGCTTTAGCCTCTTCAGTATTTGCCGGAGGCAGGGCAATTTGTAAAACAACATAAAAATCACCTGCTGGTTTGCCGGGTATACCTTTACCTTTTAAGCGCAATTTCTGGCCACCCTTGGAGTTTGCAGGTATTTTTAAATCCAATATACCGGTTGGCGTCGGCACTTTAACTTTTGCCCCTAATGCGGCTTCCCAAGGGGCAACTGGTAAGTCCAGATAAACATCTTTACCTTCGACACGATACAAAGGATGTGGCTTGAACGCGATTTCCAGGTATAAATCCCCCGCCTTGCCTTGCCCTACACCCGGCGAGCCTTGACCTGACAGACGTAAATGCTGGCCTTCCTTGACGCCTTTAGGGATTTTTACATTCAACGTACGCTCTTTGACCTGTGGACGGCCATCCGAGCCGAGTTCGGTATGCTTTAGTGTAATGGTTCGGGAGGCACCATTGTAAGCATCTTCCAGATCAATCAATACCTTAGCGTGTGCATCTTCGCCGCGCACATTGTATTCCCGATAGCCGCCAGCCTGCGCACCAGCGCTTTGACTATACGCAGCCCGACCAAACAATTCTTCGAAAAAGTCACTAAAACTAGAAGAATCCGCACCGGTGAAGCCACCGCCATGAAACTCAAAGCCTTGATCCCAGCCTGGCGGTGGATTGAAATCCTGCCCGGCTTTCCAGTTGGCGCCTAATTGGTCATACGCCGCCCGTTTTTCAGGATCTTTCAAGACTTCGTAGGCTTCACCAACTTCTTTAAATTTAGCTTCCGCATCAGCCTCTTTACTGACATCAGGATGATATTTTCGCGCCAGCTTGCGATAAGCCCGCTTGATTTCATCCTGGGAAGCATCGCGGCTAACGCCCATGATTTTATAATAATCTTTATATTCCATTGTCTCTTTTTATTATCTGATTGTTAGGATTTCACTTTAGGTAGGATGGGTTAAGCGACAGCGAAACCCATCAACATGCCTCTGTCATTTGTTTAACCCAGCTTTGTCATTGTCGATCCATAAATATTTGTTTTTCTGCATGCGATATTGGCAACGCCGGGTTAAATGATGCGTCTTTTGGCCTAACCTTACCAACCCAACGTAATAAAGCGTTGCATATTACCTTGGCGAATTAACAGTAAAACCCGCTTTTTAGCCTTACTTTTTGCGACAGCTTGTTTAAACTCGGTAGCGTTTGTCACAGGTTTTCGGTTGACCTGTAAAATAACAGTTCCAGGTCGAATACCTGCCAGCGCAGCAATAGAGCCTGGTGCAACCTCAGTGACCACAACGCCTTTGACCGCAGGAATACCGAATTGCTGTGCAAGCGCCGGGGTCAAGGTTTGAACAACTAACCCTAATTCTTCTGCATTTTGTTCAGGTCCTTGGGCAATCAGTTCGTCTTTATTGAGTTTACCGATAACGACTTTAAGCGTTTTCTTCTCGCCATTTCGTAATATGACCAAATCCGCACGGGTTCCGGGTGGCGTCAAGGCAACACGGTTGCGGAATTCACCGACATCGGTCACTTTTTTGCCCCGGTATGTCACAATAACATCACCTTGTTGCAATCCGCCTTGCGCGGCCGGCGTACCCTCATTAACCTGGGCGACTAGAACGCCTTCGCCAGGTTGTAAACCAAAAGACTCAGCCAGGTCTGAGGTCATTTGCTGAATCACAACGCCCAAATATCCTCGCGTGACTTCGCCTTTATCAATCAATTGATCGGCGACAGCTAAAGCCAGATTGATCGGAATGGCAAAGCCGATGCCCATATAACCGCCGCTGCGACTGAAAATTGCGGTGTTCATGCCGATGACATCGCCGTAAATATTGACTAATGGCCCACCTGAATTACCTGGGTTGATGGCGGCATCGGTTTGAATAAAGTCTTCATAGTCATTGATTCCGATACCGGTACGACCTTTAGCACTGACGACACCGACGGTGACGGTATAACTCAAACCAAAAGGATTGCCGATCGCAATCACCCATTCGCCGACTTCCAATGTGGAGGAATCGCCTGCTACCAAGGCCGGGTGATCATCTGTGTTGATCTCGATGACGGCAACATCAGATAATGGATCGCGACCGGTAATTTTGGCGATATATTCCTTGCCATTTTTAAATTTCACCCGAATTTTGTCGGCATGTTCTACCACATGATTATTAGTCATGATGTAGGTCTTATTTTTTAACAGGCCATCCTTAACCTTGAAAACGAAGCCCGAACCTTGTCCGACCACCCGGTTTTGTGGGGCTTGCTGCGGTTGTGGTGGGCGCTGAGGCCCTGGAATGCCGGGTAACGGTGCACCGAAAAAACGGCGCAGAAATTCATCCGCCATAGGGTCCTGGCCAAACGGCAGTGCAAACTGTGGGGCTTGTCTGGCCGGTACTTTGGCTTCAATCTGGATAGACACCACCGAAGGCGATACCTTTTTGGCAACCGATGAAAACGCCCGACTGGTCTGACGCAGGTTTTCAATGCCGCTGTCTTGCTTGGCATAGGCGGGAACGGCAATAAAACAACATAACAACAGTAATCGCGTTATGAATTGAATTTGCATAACAAACTCCTTTGATTTTAGTGATAATATGCAGTGCTATCCGCTTATTCGGCTTAAATAGCGCAACCTGTTTGGGGAGTTGCCTATGACCTGGCCAGTTGCCAATGATTCCATAGGATTTAAGGTTTCAAGTGGCGTTTTGCTTCATCCCATAGCGCATCGAGTTCGGCCAGTTCACAGTCTTGTAATTGCCGTCCATTATTGGCAAGCGACTGTTCAATAAATTGAAACCGCTTTGAAAATTTGTCGGTTGCCCGTTTTAAAGCGATTTCTGGATTAACATTCAAATGGCGCGCCAGGTTGACCACAACCAGTAACAAATCCCCGATTTCTTCTTCAATATGGGGCTGATTTTCAGAAATCCAAGCCTCTTTGACTTCATCAAGTTCTTCCAAAACCTTGTCAAACACTGGGGGCGCATCAGGCCAGTCGAAACCATGGTGGGCTGCCCGGTCTTGAATTTTTTCACAATGTGTCAAGGCCGGCAGGGTTTTGGCGATACCGTTTAACACGCTTTCGTCGGCTGTATCGGTAATTTTTTGTTTGCGTTCTTCCATCTTGGCCTGTTCCCAAGCCTGTTGGCGCTCAGCATCGGTTTTAAACTGGACGTCGGCGAAAACATGCGGATGGCGTCTGACTAGTTTATCGCTAATGGCCTTGGCCACCTGTTCAAAATCAAACAGGTTTTTTTCTTTGGCCAGCTGGGCGTGAAAGACAATTTGTAATAACAAATCGCCCAATTCGCCGCGTAAGTCGTCAAAATCTGCCCGCTCTATGGCGTCAACGACTTCATAGGCTTCTTCTAGTGTATAAGGCGCCAGGGATTTAAAATCTTGCTTTAAATCCCAATCACAACCGGTTTCAGGGTCGCGTAACTGCGCCATGATATGTAATAAGCGTTCAGTTTGTTTTAACATTAAAATGAGGTGTCAAAATTTTCCTGATAACGGCGTTTGAAATCATCGAGTGAAAACTGGTGATTTTGAGTACCTTCGTGTTCAATCTTAATGGCGCCCAATAGTGAGGCAATACGGCCAGTCGTTGGCCAGTCATAGTCATTCAGCAGGCCGTAGAGCAGACCGGCGCGAAAGGCATCGCCACAGCCAGTTGGGTCTTTAATCGCTTTTACTTTAGCCGCAGGAATGTCAAACTTTTCACCCTGACTGTAAATCACAGAACCTTTTCCGCCCAAGGTGATGATTAAGGCATCAACTTTTTCTGCGAGTTGTTCCAGCGACAGACCTGTGCGCTCCATCATTAATTCAGATTCATAATCATTGAACGTGGCATAACGGGCAAGCGATATCAATTCCATCAGCTCGTCGCCATCGAACATGGGCATGCCTTGGCCGGGATCGAAAATAAACGGAATGTTTTGTGCGGCAAATTGGCGGGCATGTTCCTGCATCCCCAGTTTGCCATCGGGTGAAACAATGCCGATATCAATACCTGCATTTTCCGGCACGCTATTCAAATGTGAATCATTCATCGCGCCGGGATGGAAGGCGGTAATCTGGTTATCATCTTCATCGGTGGTGATATAAGCTTGGCCGGTGTAATGGCCATCTAAGATTTTGATGAACTCTTGCGAGATGCCACATTGGCTTAACCAGTCGGCATAGGGCTCGAAATCATGGCCAACGGTTGCCATAATCAATGGTTCTTCACCGAGTAATTTCAGGTTGTAAGCAATATTACCCGCACAGCCGCCGTATTCACGGCGCAGATGGGGAACCAGAAACGACACATTCAGCATATGAACCTTGTTCGGCAGAATATGATTTTTAAATTTGTCGTGGAATACCATGATGGTATCGTAGGCCATTGACCCGCAAATCAGTGCACTCATTTTGTTCCTCAAGCAATCATAAAATTAAAATAGAGACCCAAACGATAACCGTCCAGGTCAAACTTAAAAATACCGCAGCCGAACCAATATCCTTGGCACGGCCTGATAATTCATGGTGTTCAAGGCCGACTCTGTCGACTACCGCTTCAATGGCTGAATTTAATAATTCCACTATCAAAACAAGAAACAAGCAACTGAGTAGAATAAGGCGATCCTCAATGGTTTCGCCTAACCAGATAGCCACCGGAGCCATAAGTACGGACAGCAAAAGCTCTTGCCTGAAGGCTTCCTCATGCTGCCAGACGGCTTTGAACCCTGATAGAGAAAAGAAAAATGCATTCCAGATGCGTCGTAAGCCTTTATGTTCTTGATTTGCCATATCTCAGCCCCCAATATGCTGCCGATAGTCTTCGGCACTCAGTAACTGATCAAGCTCTGACAGATTATCGGCTTTGATGGCGAATAACCAGGTATCATAAGGGGATTCATTGACCAATTCCGGCTCATCGGCCAAGTCTTCATTGATTTCAACCACCGTACCTGTAACGGGGCTATATAAATCGGATGCCGTTTTTACCGATTCAACGGTGGCGCATTGTTCGCCCTGAGTCAGTTGACGACCGATCTCCGGCAGGTCGATATAGACCAGGTCGCCGAGTTCAGATTGAGCAAAATCGGTGATGCCGATGCGGATAACAGTATCTTCATCCAATTTTGACCATTCATGGGTTTTGGCATAACGTAAATCAGCGGGTAGTTCTGTCATGATAGTTGTGTCGATAACGAGTTAAAGAAATTGAGTGATTGAGTTTGCGCTATATGATAGGCCAATAAGCGTCGAAATACATCCGGATCTTTTTGCTGCGTCAACGCACCTTCGCGCGGAAATTGCTGATGATAGTGTCGTGATAAACAAAATCTGAGTGCGGCAAAACGGCAATAAAGCGGCCATAATGCCTGTTCATCGGGCGTTAGTCGCCGGATTGTTTGATAGCCGTCTAATATAGCCCGACATAAGTCAGGCTGCCAGATGCCGTTTATGACACACCAGTCATTACAGCTAATGGCCAGATCCAAAATAAAGACACCCTGACAGGCACTGTAAAAATCCAGCAGGCCGCTGATAACATCGCCGACAAATAACACATTATCACGAAATAAATCGGCGTGAATAACGCCAGCCGGTAAGCTTGAGCATTGTCTGTGTCGTTGGAAGCTTAGCTCTGATTCCAACAAGGCTCTATCATTAGGCGGTAGCACCGGCGCAAGCTGTTGAAAAAGAGACTGGCAAGCACTTAAATCACGCGAATTATGACGCACAAAACTCAACTGCGGGCTTAATTGGTGCAGGCGAGCCAAATATTCGCCAATGGCAAAACAATGGCTTGCGGTTGGATTTTCAACTGATGCACCGGGGATGCACTGGAATATCGCCGCACGCTTGCCCTGAAGCCAATGTAATGTTTGGCCGGTTTTATCGACAATACATTCAGGTGCAGGAAAACCATGCAGATTTAATTGATGGAGTAGTGTCAAAACAGGTAGAACTTCGGGCTCAGGCAGGCTTTCATACAAGGTCAAAATATACTGTCCTCGTGAGGTCAAAAGCCGATAATTACTATTTTCGATGCCTGCTTCAATACCATGCCATGAAATGAGCGAACCGATGTCATATCGTGTTAGCAGGGCGTTAAGCGACTGAAGCGAAACCTCTGTATAAACCGACACCGTCACCTAATCCCATTCTAAGAGCTTCCATTGATTTATGTTTAGCCCTCTATCCAGATCAGAGCCTCTAACATCCATATTGCCATCCCCATCGGTATCGATCAGATAATAGGCCGGACCAATATCCGGTTTAACCCGAATCATATACAGTTGCCCATTGATTCTAAATTCCTGAATGGTGTTTTTACCTTTTCGAATAATGGTAATATCAGGCTCCATATTTTGATCTGACTCCACCGGCAGAGGCAAATCCGGTGGTTCCGGTATCGGTGCTTGCTCCTCGGCCCAGCCAATTATTGGCCATAAAGCCAAAATAAAAATCATGCGTCTCATAACAAATTCACAAAGGTGATTTCAATGGCTTCATCTTAACGCATTTAGACTGATATGCCAGTAATTCTCCCCGAAAAAAGCTGTATATGATAGTAGACCATGCAGCTATGACAATTTACTGGCTCTTAGTGCTAATGAAAGTGTATTAACTGTAAACGGGATACATGCTTTTCCAAGGTCCAGAACAGCCGTGTAAGCATCAGCAATCACAAAAAGTCCAGGCTGAACTGTCCGGAAAAGCGTTGACACATCAATTTATACCGTAACCGTTGAACCGTTTTGTCCACGCTGAACGATTCGGCGGTTGCGGCATAAACTTGGCTTCATCGACATAAGCCAACTCAATCTCACCTTTTTGATCACGTTCAACTAATTGCTCAATCTCTTGTCTTGCTTTTTCGAAGGCCTGTTCATCACGCTTTTTTTTTAAACTGTAGCGCGTGCGTTTCCAGTATCGGAACCACATCCAGGCATCGCTGACCCCTAACGGAATACGCTCAGGGGTGATGCAGAGCGTAGGGTGACAATACATGCCGCGTTGGGCATCATGAGACAACCGCCCCAAGCCTTCTGTTTTCTGACCATTGAAGTCCAGTCCGTCGTATCTTGCAAACAGAGGACGACCGGTTTTTCGCTGTTGATTATTCTCTGTTCAACCTGAGTCGTATGGGCTTTTAATAGTTTTCCCCAGCTCACATTGTCATTACTGTAAAAACGGTAGGCCGCTTAGGTCTCCGCCCAGCCTTGACAGGCCTGAGGTATACTGGATTTCGGCGACTTCGCCAGTGTTTCAAGCAGTTTCACCGCCCGTTGCTTGATACGTTCATCGCCTAAGTCCAAATGTTGAAATTCCTTTTCTGCCCAGTTCGTCATCTTTGCCCCCAAATTTCTCTATTTTACAGTTTGTGGGGGAGCTGTGTGTAAGGAGATGATCTGTACCGGATAAGAAATTGTCTAAGACTAGCACATTTGTTTCTGACCACTTACTGAGAATAATAGTTGAATTTCGAATCGATATATGCTCTCATGGCAGCACAACCTATATGTTAGTTAAATGGGTTTACACTTAATTTTTACGACGAAGTCTGCTTTTTTCTCTGCGATAGTGGTTTCGTCCAACAATAGCATCAAGCAAGAAGGCAGTCGAACGCGTCACTTATGCTTCATGTTAAACACGTATTGGAAAAATAAATACCTTTATCAAGTATTTTATGGTGTAAGGATTATTAATAAATAAATTAGATATTATTAACTTAATTGAAATTAAGGTTTAAACTACTATTACAGTGTTATTTTTAAATATGGAGAAGAGTAAATGGCTCAATATTCACCGCAAACACGTGGAATAAGATTAGGTTGGATTGAAGCGTGGCGAAAAAAACATTCGGAATCGCCATCAATTAACAAATGTTGTAGTAAAGCTGGAGTATCTCCTTCATCATATCGTCGTTGGCGAAAATGGGCAGAAGAAGATAGTGAGCATATTTCTGCACCAACTAATAAAACATTTTCCGTAATACTTAACGGTGATATGGATGGTGTACCTGACATGGATAATGTCCCTGATTTGGATAACCTTCCAGACGCATAATTTTGGATATAACAATGAAAAAAATATTTTTACGGTCATATTTACTTACAGCTGCAATCGGCATTTTTTTTATATTGGAAGGGTGTGCTACAGCTCCGAATGCACGCTTTATAAAAAAAGCAAATGATAAGAATGCCTTTTATGCGACAGACTCTCGTTTAAGGCTTATCGTTAATTCTACGCCATCTATTTTTTCACTTCCTGGTTTGGTTGATCCAAAACGCATTGTTTGTACAGAACCTAGTCCTGATGTAGCGACTGTTCTAGCAAATTCGTTTGGTTTTGGTATTAATGTATTAGGTTATGGTAATGCTGCGTTAACTACTGCGCAGGCAGAAGGGTTAATTCAATTAGGTGAACGCACTGCATCTATACAGCTGTTACGTGACAAAATGTATCAGAGCTGTCTTGCATATCAAAATGGAGCAATTTCTGGGACTACTTACAGCTTAATTATGACTAAACTTGATGATACCATCATCACTTTGATGTTAGGAGAAGTAGCTGCTGGAGCATTTGGACGAAGTCTTGGCGGTATAGGTACAGAAGCGAATGCTGAGGCTAGTGCGGCTATGTCAGGATTGCCTGGTGAATTGAAGAATATTGATGAAAGCGGTGCTAAAATTGCGGATAAAAATCAAAAGATCGATACTTTAGAAGATGAGGTCAAAGCCTTAGAAGATGAGGTCAAAGCCTTGGAAACCACCACGCCTGTGGAGGCTGGTCGTATCGAGGCTAAAAAAGCAACTTTAGAAACTAAAAATACGGAATTGGCAAAGACCAAAGCAGAACGGGATGCACTCCTTCAAATTATTCAAAGCACTGCCCAGACAGCAAGTAAAAGTGTAGCGAAGGTTAATAAGTTAGTAACAGGTGGCAGTATTGGTCAAAATCCAGGAGCCTTGATTGCGGCTGAATTATCTCGCATGCAAGATAATTTTATTTCTGATGCGTCAATTGATCAGGTCATTACATCTTGTCTTGTGGATTTAGGACAAAAACCTTCTTCAGAAGAAATTATAACATTGCTGTTTAAAGAAAAAACCAGGCAAAACATTGAGATAACAGATGAAGATAAAGATAAAATTAACAAACTTATAAGTCAAAGAGCTAAGGTAATATCAGCACCAACAATGTTGACCAAATTTTGCACTACAAATCTTAATGCGATAATAGAAAAAGCCAGAATAGACAATCAAGCTTATCGCATTAAGAAAGTTAAAACAGCGCAAATTTCTGATGCTATAAAACTTAAAATAGCTGAGACTAGGGGCTGTTGCCGTTTTGAAAATCCCCCTTGAAATTCAATAACTCCGCCACATAGATTGTTTATTTTGACTCAAAAACAAGCAAACTATGCCGCGACAACTGCTTACGGATGAACTTTGGGAGAAACTGAAGATAATTATGTTGAAAATGGGAATTTATGACAAACCTTGTCTTCGAAAAACAGTCGAAGGTATTTTTTATCGCTTGCGAGTAGGTTGTCCCTGGAGAGATTTACCCACGGCTTTTGGTAATTGGAATGCGGTATATAAACGATTCAATGACTGGTCTCGTAAAGAAAAACTGATGGGTATTTTTAACGCCTTGGTTGTTGATCCAGACCTGGAATGGGAATTTATTGATGGGAGTATTGTGAAAGCACATCAGCATAGTAGTGGTGCCTGTGAACAAGAAACAGCGATAGGGAAATCTGTCGCCGGGAACACCAGTAAAATTCATATGGCCGTTGATGCCTGTGGTCTTCCTATTCATTTCTCAGTGACAGGCGGCGAAGTTCATGACTGTAAAGAAGCACCGAAATTAGTTGCAGAGCTCCCAAAAGGTGACTATATAGTTGCTGACAGAGGCTATGACAGTGAAGCATTACGTCTTCAAATTAAAGACAAAGGGGCTGTTCCTGTTATCCCAAGAAAAAAGAATTCAACTCGGGGAAATGATGAAATGGATTGGTGTCTCTACAAATATCGCCATCTCGTTGAAAATGTGTTTGCAAGACTTAAGCATTTCAGAGCGATCGCCACGCGATATGACAAACTCAAACGAAATTTTGAAGGCTCTATCGCTCTGGCTTGCGCCTTTTATGGTTACCTATGTGAAATGGCAACAGCCCCTAATATGAGTCGAGCAAGAGAAAAAACACTTCAAACACAAAAGACGATGCTCGACGATTGTGCTAGTCGATTTTCAAACGATGCAACCAAGAAAAAATGTGAAGATGCTGTTTTAAAGTAGGTGTGAGGCATAAAGTTTGGATGCGTTAAGTGGATGACAGAAAATGATGTTGAATATATTTTATTGCCGTTATTGTATGACTTGCGATTACAAGTAATGAAAATAGTAACGTAACAGAATATATTTACAGTCATTTAATCCTTACCATTTTTGCTACCGCAAAAAACATGCCTCATTTGTCTCGGCTTATCTTATTTAGCCGTTAGGTTGGTCAGTTCTAAGATAGTCAATTTTGTTAACAAAAATTATGAATCAATATTATGAAATTACATAAACTTATATTTTTTATCTTCTTATTAATATTTTATTCGGGTCGGTTATTTTCAGCTCCAGTATTATTTGATTTGACACTATTTGAAGATAACCCTGGGAATGCGAGTTATTCTGGTATATTTACAATTGATTCGGCAGATTTAGCTGCACTTCCACCGACGGGTCTTTCATTTTCATCACGAATAACAAGTATTGAGATTGACATTTCTGGTATATTATTTGATATCACTCCCAGTTTGGTATTTGCAGGAGCGAATGATGGTATAATTTCTGGAATTACCAACATTAATAATGATGGGTTTTTGTCCTCTTCACACTCTAATTTTTCACTGTTTTTTAGGACTAGCGCTGGTTTTCCATTTGATTGGGTTGTGAGTGATAATAGCGGGATTGTGAGAGGTGGGGCTGGTAGTGGATCATATTTAGTATCTGAGCGGGTTATATCAGAGCCAGCAGCAATTTGGTTATTTTCTTTAGGTTTAATTGGGTTTATCAGAAGCAATAAATCATTAAAAATATCCTCATTAAGTGGTTAGGAATATGCTTACTTGTCTACGTAGATAGAAGTGGGTATGTGAAATAGCATTTTTATCACTAAAACGACCATGCTTATCCAAGTTACCTTAAATCTATCAGAAACAGAATTATAAAGATTGGAGACGATTATTAAATACAACCTAACTTTGTTCTAGTTACTTAAGGAGAAACTACTATAAATGAATTATAGCTATTTTAATTCTAAATTACAGCCTAATAGTATCCGAATGAGGTATAAATCATGAATATTAAAGATACAAATAAAATAACTTTTGGAAATACATTAGTTAAAATTATTGTAAAACCTAATACCAGAAAATGTGGTATTGCTAGGGTAGAGGACTTTTTGTTAAGTGGTTAGCAAAAAGTTAAGTTGTATTCCGAGCTAAATCCCTTATGAATTTTATCGATTTCATTTTCTAATTCCTCAGGCTCCATTTGTTTAAAGGGCAACCATTCATATTTTATTTTACGCCACAGCATTTCAATTCGGTTCAGCTCTGGCGAATAAGGGGCAAAAAGTAAAATTCCATGCCTTCCTCTTTCAGCAATTCCCAATAGGGAGCGAGTTTTTGCTGGTGTGAATCGAAGCATTATCTAAAATCACTACCAAGGGTTTGCGTATTGTTTTAATCACCGCCATCAAAAAAAAAAAGAAAAACAATCCGGTAACACTTCTCCAAAGCTTTGCCAACATGAGTTTACCGGATGAAAACATAGCCCCTATTAAATTAAGTCGCTGGCCTCGTTTGGCCGTGACACAATGTGTTTCACCTTGTTTAGTCCAGGCTGAACGATTCGGTGGTTGCGGCATAAATCCGGCTTCATCGACATAGGCCAACTCAATCTCACCTTTTGAGCACGTTCAATTAATTGCTCAATCTCTTGCTTTGCTTTTTCGAAGGCCTGTTCATCACGCTTTTTTTAAACTGTAGCGCGTGCGTTTCCAGACAAATCCCAAGCGCTTTAACGTCTGATGTAAACATCGGTCACTGACCTCAATACCACATTCATCCTTTAACTTTTTCAATAAATACCGTGAAGTGAGTGCTTCTTCTGTAACCCATTGCGACAGTAATTGCTGAGCTTCCAGTGAAATTTTTTGGGGCGCTCCGCTACGGGGACTCTCGGGTAAACTGGCAAAGCCTTCTTTGAGCCAGCGGCGCCGACGCCGTCTGATCGATTCAACATGATGTCCTTGTTGCTTTGCAATGTCTGCTGTACTCATTCCTTCATGAAGAAGTTTTATCGTCATTGCTCGATCTCGTTCTCGCCAGTCACTCCCCTTTTTAATAATCGTTTCCAATATTTGCAATTCTTCTTCTGATAGCTCTATAGTCACTCGGATAGGCATGGTTATTTCGTAGGTAAAATTGCTATTTTACACAACCTAACTTTAATCTAAACACTTACCACCGACAGTGTAGTTGCAAAGGCAACAATAGTAACTGACAAAAAAACAAGCTTTTTAGAGGTAGACTGGGGGGATGGCGAAAAGAGTAATATTAATATGAGGTATGCTGATTTCCATAAGATTCCAGCTTTTGATGGCGCAAACTCACTACTACCTGGTACCTATGAGATCTATCATAAATATGCTGTAACGCCAGCGAATCTTCCAAACATTGGCCCTGCTTCGGAAGAGTACATTGTTACTCTTAGGACAATTGATTTTAACGGTGATTTTGATTTTAGGCTTAAAAATATCACTATAGAACCTAAATATCGTATTAATTTTTATGCTTTATCTGTAGGGCTTAAAAATCAATGTGATAGCGGGGGAGTGAATGAGTTCACTGTTATTCAAACTGTAGGAGAAGATGTGAAAAATGAATGGGACTGGCATCCATCGGATGATTTTATTTTTGCTATTCCAACCTACAGATTAGAAGGAAGCCAGCAATCCCAAGTATTCACAGTCTCTAGCACAAGTAATTCAACTATTGAATTAATACATTTTAGCTTTACTGAGCGCGATACATGGTACGACGACAAAGGCTCACTGTTTTATAGTACAATTCTTAGTTCTTATCTTAATGACATTGAAGAAAATAACTCTGGACGTTTAGAAGGCACAATTAGTATTTACGATTCAAATCCTTTGTGGCAAGCAGGTTGTGACTTATTTTACGCTGTTGATTGGGAGATTGGATTAATTGTTCCTTTTCCCTCAAATAATCAAATAATGTTTAATGCATCATAAAATTCAAACGCCTTTGTTTGGAAACTCCAGCAATTCCCGCTGAGCAGATGAACCCAGCAAAAACAGGGTTTTGGAGGGGAGATAAGAAAAAGTATTCGTAACCATTTATGTCGCAAGGCTGTTAATTCAGCCTTGCGATTGGTGGGCCAGACAGCGACAAGTTGTGATTGTTTATGGCAAAGCTGGGTTAAAATACGACTTCAATCCAACCATTCGGAATTAATCTTATGTCCAAGACGCCCTTCCGCAAAGACCTGAGTATTCCCGGTTTACTCGCTACAGCCCGTAAAGTTTTCGAAACGATTCCCGATGACATGTCCGGCACTCAGATTCCCCTGGCCGATCATCTGATGTCGGCGTTGGCCCTGTTTGGCTTGAAATATCCCTCATTACTGCAATTTGATCAGGCCAGCCGTCAGGATGATGCGACCCGTCATAATTTGCGCACCTTGTATGGTATTGCCACGGCGCCGAGTGACACGTTTATGCGTGAGCGCCTGGATCGTGTTGATCCTGCTTGCTTGTTACCGGTGTACCGTCAGCTGTTCAAGTCATTACAACGCGGCAAAGGGCTGGAAGGTTTTGAAGTATTTGAGGGGCACTACCTTCTCTCAATTGATGGAACTGGTTTGTTTTCCTCACAGAAAATCCATTGCCCTCACTGTTGTGAAAAACATCACCGCAATGGCCAGATTACCTATTATCATCAGCTCCTCGGCGCGGTATTGGTTCATCCTGAACACCGAGAAGTCTTCCCACTGGCACCAGAGCCTATTCTCAAGCAGGACGGACAAACAAAAAACGACTGTGAGCGCAATGCAGCCAAACGCCTGTTGGCCCAGATACGACGCGACCATCCACGACTCAAATTGATTGTTGTGGAAGATGCGCTGGCTTCCAACGGGCCCCATATCAAGCAGCTGGAAGCATTGAATTATCGTTTTATCCTGGGCGCTAAAAAAGGTGACCATCCTTATTTGTTCGAATGGGTCGACAGCAGTGAAACCACCCGGGAATGGGAACAGATTGACGAACACGGTACCCGACACCGTTTCCGCTACCACAATGAGGTACCCTTAAACGATACCCATTTTGACCTGACGGTCAATTTCCTTGAATACTGGGAAACCCGACCCAATGGCAAAACACAACACTTTAGCTGGGTCTGTGACCTGCCGTTAAATGAGGACAACCTGATGCCCATCATGCGTGCCGGTCGGGCACGTTGGCGTATTGAAAATGAAACGTTTAACACCCTGAAAAACCAAGGCTATCACTTCGAACATACAATGGTCACGGCAACCAGAATCTGGCAACCGTACTGATGCAGATGATGATGCTGGCCTTTCTGATTGATCAAATCCAACAGCGTTGCTGCCGATTGTTTCAACGAGGTCTCGAAAAGATGGGCAGCAAGATACGCTTTTGGGCGGCTCTGCGGGAAAGATTTACCTATTATCTGATTATGGACTGGGAAAGCCTCTATAGCAGTTTAGCTTACAAACTCAAGCCATCGGCAATAACCATTGACACATCCTGAATAGGTTGCCGTGATCAGCGCTAAATGTCAACCAACCTGTCGCATTTTTTGCAATAATTTACGAAATGAATTTTATTAAGCTGCTTGACATTCTGTTGTGTTGAAATTTTCCTTATCCGGATTAAGATAAACATGGCCAATGGGCGTTAAATTTCGTGTTTGTCGTCCATTCCATCGCTCTGGATTGTCTCTTTTTGCTTGCTCGATGACTCGTTTTCTTTTTCGAGTACGGCGCTGTCTAAGCCGTTATGGCGTTGGTTGGGTGTTACAAACTTGAGCGCACTGTGTTGATGTTCATTGTTGAACCAACAAACGAAAGCTTCAACCCAGTTCCTGGCTTCGCTTAATGTTTTAAAAGGGTTTTCTGGAAAGGTATGATGATATTTGACTGTTTTAAATAACGATTCTGAATAAGGATTATCATTACTGACACGAGGTCTGCTGAACGACGTGGCAATGTCTAAATCGACCAATTTGGCCCTTAATGTTGCGCCTTTCATCGGACTGCCGTTGTCAGAATGTATCACCAATTGCTTTTTGTCGATGTTTTCCCGGCGAGCGATATCTTCGATCAAATCAGCAGCGTGCGCTTGATTCGGCATCATGAACTTGCCAGCCTACGATTTTCCGACTATAGATGTCCATCACCATGTAGAGGTAAAAATACTGCCCTTTGACGGGGCTTAATAAATACGTAATATCCCACGAGTAGATTTGATTGGCCTGTGTGGCTTTGAGTGACTGCGGTTTATTATGCTGACCTGCGGCTCCTTTAGCTCTGTGCTTAAGCTGGTTGTGGGCTTTCATGACACGATAAAAGGTTGATTCTGATGCGAGATAGCAGCCCAAATCCAATAACCTCGGAACGATTTGATGCGGCGTTAAAGCGCTGTATTCCGGTTTATTAATCACGGTGATGATTTCTTGCTTGATGGCCTCGGATAATTGATTGTGCACAGGCGCTGTATTGTGCAGTCGTAGGTCTTCTGAGAGTCCTTCTCCCCGGTTCCAACGCTGATAGGTTCGAGCTGATATACCCACCAGTTCACAGGCTAATTTCTGCCGCGCTCCATTGTCAACGGCTTCATCAATGAGTGCGCTGTAGTGTTGGCGATCTGAGTAGGCGATTAATCGGCCGCCTTTTCCCCCAGATCGCTTGGCACTTTTTGATAACACCAGTAAAGCCGCTGTTTCTGATAACGCTTTCTCTTTGCGGTTTAGCTCCTTATGCAAACGCTTGTTTTCTTGTTTGAGTTTTGTTTGCGCCTGTTTATATACGGATTCTGTTGATTTAGATTCTGACAAAAATTCCGCTTTCCAGGTATTTAGATGATGTAAGTAGATGCCTTGTTCACGACAATAGGCGCTAGCCTGATCATCGGTGAGATGATGACAATGAACAATGGCTTCAAAACGTTCTACTGTATTCCAATCTTGAGGGCTTTTTTCTTTTGACATGTTTGACTCTGTTTTTTCGAGTTGATTTTTCTTAGGGGCTGTTGCCGTTTTGAAAATCCCCTTGAAATTCAATAACTCCGCCACATAGATTGTTTATTTTGACTCAAAAACAAGCAAACTATGCCGCGACAACTGCTTACGGATGAACTTTGGGAGAAACTGAAGATAATTATGTTGAAAATGGGAATTTATGACAAACCTTGTCTTCGAAAAACAGTCGAAGGTATTTTTTATCGCTTGCGAGTAGGTTGTCCCTGGAGAGATTTACCCACGGCTTTTGGTAATTGAATGCGGTATATAAACGATTCAATGACTGGTCTCGTAAAGAAAAACTGATGGGTATTTTTAACGCCTTGGTTGTTGATCCAGACCTGGAATGGGAATTTATTGATGGGAGTATTGTGAAAGCACATCAGCATAGTAGTGGTGCGGCCTGTGAACAAGAAACAGCGATAGGAAATCTGTCGCCGGGAACACCAGTAAAATTCATATGGCCGTTGATGCCTGTGGTCTTCCTATTCATTTCTCAGTGACAGGCGGCGAAGTTCATGACTGTAAAGAAGCACCGAAATTAGTTGCAGAGCTCCCAAAAAGGTGACTATATAGTTGCTGACAGAGGCTATGACAGTGAAGCATTACGTCTTCAAATTAAAGACAAAGGGGCTGTTCCTGTTATCCCAAGAAAAAAGAATTCAACTCGGGGAAATGATGAAATGGATTGGTGTCTCTACAAATATCGCCATCTCGTTGAAAAATGTGTTTGCAAGACTTAAGCATTTCAGAGCGATCGCCACGCGATATGACAAACTCAAACGAAATTTTGAAGGCTCTATCGCTCTGGCTTGCGCCTTTTTATGGTTACCTATGTGAAATGGCAACAGCCCCTAGCTAACCGAATCCATTTTTGAAGTGTGGAGTAACCCACACCTAAAGTAACTGCAATTTGCTTTAGCGATTGTTCTGGTCTTCTGGATAATGCTTTTTCTACTGATTGTACTTTAAATTCTTGGCTAAATACGCTCATTTTTGTCTCCTGATTTAAAATTTCCTAGGCGACAGGTATGTTGACATAGGGGGTCAACGCCCAGGGTCAGTTGAGTCAGGTCATTAGATCCAATGGAGAAACCATCAAATAATTGGGCAAAGGCATCAATCTGAATGACGTTATTGGGTATTTCACACATCACATAGAGTTCCAGATTGTTTTCGCCTTGTTTTAAGCCGAGCTGAGCCATTTTTTCAATAACCCGTCGCGCTTCATCAAGACGGCGGCAAAACGGTATCATCAAAATAACATTGTTTAATCCCATTTCGTCTCGCACCCGTTTCATGGCCGCGCATTCTAAAGCAAAGCCTTGTTCGTAAGCCGGATGGGTGTAGCGGGCGGCGCCACGAAAACCGATCATGGGATTGGCTTCTTGGGGTTCAAAGTCACGGCCACCGATCAGGGCAGCATATTCATTGCTTTTGAAGTCGGACATTCGCACCACAACGGGTTTGGGATAGAATGCCGCGGCGATGGTACCGACACCCTCGGATAGGCGTTGAATAAAATAGCTCGGCGCCGCTGCCGTAGTGCCGGGTTAGGTTTTGAATACGCTGCTTGTCTTGTGGATTAGTGACTTTTTCAGGTTGTAGCAAGGCTAAAGGGTGGACTTTAATGTATTCATTGATAATAAATTCCATCCGGGCCAAGCCAACGCCATCATTAGGCAGGAAACTGGTTTTAAATGCGAGTTCTGGGTTGCCTAAATTCAGCATGATTCGGGTTTTAGGGCGAGCTAAGTTGTTTAAATCAGTTTTGATGACTTCAAAGGGTACTTTTCCCCGATAAACCTTTCCGTTGTCACCTTCGGCGCAGGATACGGTGATGGTTTCGCCCGGCGCGATCGCTTCGGTAGCATGGTCACAGCCGACGACTGCAGGGATACCCAGTTCACGCGCAACAATGGCTGCATGACAGGTTCTGCCGCCGCGATTGGTGACGATGGCGGCAGCAATACTCATAATAGGCTCCCAATCGGGTGTTGTCGTATCGGCGACCAAAATTTCACCCGCTTTAAATTCTGATAATTGTGTTGTGTCGGAAATAATATGTGCCTTGCCCGTCGCAATTTTAGTCCCGACCGCATGGCCGCTGATAATGATTTCACCCGGTTGTGTCAGGCGATATTCTTCTAAAACTGTCCCTTGTTTCTGCGAATTAACTGTTTCGGGTCTGGCTTGTACCATATACAATTCACCATCAATGCCGTCTTTGGCCCATTCCATGTCCATAGGTTTATCATGCCCGGCTTGCTGGCTGTATAAGGCTTCAACCTTAATGGCGTAGTCGGCAAGTTTTAATACATCAGCGTCGGATAAGCAAAAACGACTGCGTTCTTCATTTGATGTCGGGATATTTGTAGTGGCTTCACGGGTATTGCCTTCTTGGTACACCATTTTGATTTTTTAGAGCCTAGAACTCTTCGCAGCACACAGCGAAAACCTTGTTTAAAGGTAGGCTTATGCACATAAAATTCATCCGGCTCGACCGCACCTTGCACAACATTCTCGCCCAGCCCATAAGCTGCGGTGATAAAAACAACATCGCGAAAACCCGATTCGGTGTCTAGCGAAAACATGACTCCGCTAGTTGCAATATCAGAGCGCACCATTTTCATGACGCCGATGGATAGGGCGACACTGAAGTGATCAAAGCCCTGATCAATGCGGTAATGGATGGCGCGATCAGTAAACAGGCTAGCGAAACAACGTCGGCAGGCCTCCAGTAAAACATCATCGCCGTGGATATTAAGGTAGGTATCTTGTTGTCCGGCAAAACTCGCCGTCGGTAGATCTTCGGCTGTTGCAGAGCTTCGGACAGCCAAGCTTAGTTGCTCACCATATTGCGTTTTAAGGCGTTGGTAAGCCTCAATAATTTCAGTCTGTAAATCATCCGGTAGGCCAGCGGAATAAACAATGTCACGCGCTCGTTTTCCGGCATAGGCTAATTGTTTAACATCGGCAGGATCTAAGTCGTCCAGCAATTGATGCAATTCATCCCAGGCTTCAGCGTTATCCAGGACATAACGATAGGCTTCAGCGGTGATGGCGAAGCCATTCGGAACCTTTACGCCTTGCGGCATGAGCTGTTGATACATCTCACCCAATGATGCATTTTTGCCACCGACCAGAGGAATATCGTTGATGCTGATTTCTTCAAAAAAGCGGATATATTTGTAGTGCATGGCGTGCCCTCTCGGTTTAGCTAAAACGTATGTTTATCATTACCTGCAATATGAGGCTAAAGCAAGGTTTTTTCAATAAACTGGGGATTATGACAGATAGGTTAGAGAGCAAGAAAAATATAGGAAAAAAGAAGCTAAAGCCAATAAAATCAGACAGATGACGGCAACTGTCACAGCTTGATTACGTGCAAATAACACGGCGTAAAAGGCTTTGAGCAGGTTGTTACTGGCCGTGGCGATGATAACCGATGCGACGATAGCATGATTGTCTACCGTAAATTTTCCCGATAACAACGATAGAATAAACGGATCAATATCGGTAAAGCCGACAATCAGAGCCAGAAATTTTAAGCCATGATTGCCATAATGTTGCGCCACATATTCGGTCATCAAGGTGAAAACGACAAACATGAAGGCAAACGCGAGGGCTGTCGGTAATTCTAGAGGGTGTTGTGATGTATGAGAGGGATGTTTGTACATCTCCTGATGGTTGAAAAACAACAGGCCGAGGGCGACGAGGCAAGAGACGACAATAAGCAAACTGAAGGGTAATAATAATTGATGGCCGATAGAATCATTCAATAAATAAACGATGATTAGCAAACGCAAGTACATCATAGCCGTTGCAATGATCAGTGCGGCTGAAACGAGGGGCCATTCCTGTTTCATCAGTTTAGCGCGTCGGCTGATGACAACCGTGACGGCGGTACTCGAATAAAGTCCGCCTAAAATACCTGTCAGCAACAGTCCGCGTGACTTGAACAAATAGGTCTGCGCCAAATAACTGGCATAAGAGAGTGCGGAAATAATGATGACCGCCAGCCAGATTTTATAATAAGTGACAGGGATCAATGCCGAGATTTCACGATCCGGCAATAACGGTAAAATAACGCCCGATAATATCAGGAACTTGGCCAGGGTTATGATTTCACGGTTATCAAGATTCCTGGAAAACTGATGAATCAGTGATTTTTCACTCAATACCAGAATTAGCAAAACGCTGAATAAAATCAAATACCACGATGGAAAATTGACGATTATCGGGCCGAGCAGAAAAACTGAAAAGGTCAGGATGATTTCCAACAGGGTGAAAACATTAGCAGCGCTTTGTCGCCAATAAAAATTGCCAACAACAAACCCAGTACGCCGAGTCCTGCGAGGAAAAATTGTCCATTGGGATTGAGTTGATACAGTAACAGGCCAAACAGGCCTACCAATAAAAAGGTTCGGATGCTACCGAAACTGAATTGATACTGATTGGCCTTTAAATAATTATGATATTCAAGCCCAATCAGAAATGAAAAAATGGTCGTCAATAAAAATTCTGACAGTGGCGCAGGAAGGTTTGGCAACATAAGAACGATTAGCCCCCAAACGCCTCAATCTGCCGCCGAATACCCTCCACATCCAGCCCGGTCAGTGCCAACAACTCCTCGCGGCTACCCTGTTCGATAAACTGATCCGGCAAGCCGATATTCAGCACCGGCATCAGGATTTGCTGTTGCTGTAAAAACTCATTTACCGCACTGCCGGCGCCGCCAGCGATGACGTTTTCCTCCACCGTAACCAGCATGTCATGGCTTTTGGCCAGCGACAGAATCAAATCCTCATCCAATGGCTTGATAAAACGCATATTGACCACCGTGGCACCGAGTTGTTTACCGACCACCAATGCCGGCGCCACCATAGACCCCAAGCCAGAATCGCCATGCGGCCGCCCTGATGACGTACCTCGGCTTTGCCTAAGGGCAGGGCGCTCAAATCCTCGGTTACTGGCACACCCGGGCCTTTACCACGCGGATAACGCACCGCCGCAGGCCCCTTGTATTCAAAACCTGTTGTCAGCATCTGCCGGCATTCATTCTCATCGGCCGGTGCCATCAACACCATATTCGGAATACAGCGCAAAAGCTGATATCAAACACCCCGGCATGGGTTGGCCCATCGGGTCCGACCAAACCGGCACGATCCAAGGCGAACAACACATCCAAATTTTGAATCGCCACATCATGAATCAACTGATCATAAGCCCGTTGCAAAAAAGTCGAATAAATCGCCACCACCGGCTTCATTCCCAGACACGCCTGGCCTGCCGCCAGCGTCACCGCATGTTGCTCAGCAATCGCCACATCAAAATAACGGGCCGGATACCGTTTTGAAAATTCCACCAGTCCCGAACCCTCCCGCATGGCCGGCGTAATGCCCAACAACCGCTCATCGGTCGCCGCCATATCACACAACCATTTTCCGAATACCTGGGTATAAGTCGGATGCACACTCGCCGCCTTCGGCAGCGAGTCCTGCTTCGGATCAAAAGCCGGCACCCCGTGATAGGCTAGTGGATCCTTCTCAGCCGGCTCATAACCTTTCCCTTTTTGCGTCACCACATGCAAAAACACAGGCCCCGACAAATCCTTGATATTCTCCAAAGTCGACACTAAGGTCTCCACATCATGGCCATCGATCGGCCCGATATAATTAAACCCCAGCTCCTCAAACAGCGTTCCCGGTGCAATCATGCCCTTGACATGCTCCTCCGTGCGCCGAGCCAACTCCCACACATTCGGCATCACACTCAACACCTTCTTGCTTTCTTCCCGCACCGACGAATACAAGCGCGACGAAATCACCTTAGTCAAATACTTATTTAACGCCCCGACATTCGGCGAAATCGACATATCATTATCATTCAACACCACCAGCATATTCGCGCCGATATCACCGGCATGATTCATCGCCTCAAACGCCATGCCACCTGTGATACTGCCATCGCCGATAATCGCCACACAATGCCGTTTCTCCCCTTTAAGCTGAGACGCAATCGCCATCCCCAACGCTGCACTGATTGAGGTACTCGAATGACCCACACCAAAGGCGTCATACTCGCTCTCCTCCCGGTTCGGAAACGCACAAATGCCGTTCAACGTTCGAATCGTCGGCATCTTATCCTTACGCCCGGTTAAAATCTTGTGCGGATACGCCTGATGGCCGACATCCCACACCAGCGGGTCATAGGGGGTATTAAACACATAATGCAAGGCCACCGTCAGCTCGACCGTGCCGAGTCCTGCCGAAAAATGGCCACCCGATTGGCTGACGGTATGGGTCAGATAGCGGCGCAGCTCTTCGGCAACCTGCGGCAGTTGATCGGCGGGCAGGGCTCGCAGGTCGGCGGGGAAGTTGATAGAATCGAGTAGTGGATATTTTTCGGAAACAGTCATCTTTAAAATCGTTCAGTAAAGGTGGTTCAATACCTTGTATTTTAGTCAGGAATTGGCGCTACAAAACGAAAACCTGTGGTCGAGTCAGTGGCGAGCTCACTCAAATTGCAGGTTTAATCGGCTTAATGAGTGCGCTCAATGATGTATAGCGACAAATCCCGTAATAAATCGGCTTCAGGACCAAAATCAGCCAGGCTTTCAATCGCCTGTTCATGCAAATCGCGGGCTTTTTCTTTTGCTCCCGCAAGGCCTAACAGCGCCGGATAAGTCGGTTTGTCATTGTTTTTGTCTTTGCCCTGAGTCTTGCCGAGTGTGGCGGTGTCGCTTTCTTCGTCGAGAATATCGTCTTTTACCTGAAAAGACAGACCAATACATTTGGCGTAATGGTCCAGCTTTTTGGCGACTGCAGGGTCGATATCGGTTTTGCTCAAACTGGCGAGGTTGACGCTGGCGCGAATCAGGGCGCCGGTTTTATGAATATGCATGATTTCCAGTTCCGGCAGGCTGATCTTTTTTCCGACTGAGGCCAAATCAATGGCTTGCCCGCCGACCATGCCTTGTGAACCACTGGCTTTGGCCAGGGTTGTAATCATCTGCAAACGCGCATCAGGGGTCACTTTGATGCTGTCGTCATGGGCCAGAACTTCAAAGGCTAAAGCCTGCAAGGCATCACCTGCCAAAATAGCTGTCGCTTCATCATAAGCGACATGGCACGTTGGTTTACCGCGACGCAAGTCGTCATCATCCATGGCCGGCAAATCATCATGAATGAGGGAATAAACATGAATAAATTCGACGGCACAGGCTGGGCCATCGAGGGTATCTTCATTTAATCCCAAAGCTTTGCCGGTGGCGTAAGTCAGCATTGGACGCATTCGCTTGCCTCCGTTAAGAACGCTGTAGCGCATAGCTTCATGGAGTTTTTGCGGCAAGATATTTGCAGCCGGTAAACGTGCGTCCAAGGCCGATTCTACCCGGCTTTGGCAGGCGGTTAAATAGTTTTTTAAAGCGTCACTCATGGGTATAGGGCTCCAGCGTTTGTTGTCCGTCTTTTTCTAATAAAATGTGTACTTTCTGTTCGGCTTCCTGCAAGGCTTTCTGGCAGATGCGTGTCAGTTTGATGCCGCGCTCGAAGGCTTGTAATGATTGTTCCAGCGAACAATCGCCTTGCTCCATTTGTTCGACAATTTGTTCGAGTTCGGCCAATGATTCTTCAAACAGTGCCGTGTTCTTTTTTCTTGCCATATTGATTCATGTTTAGTGTACGATGTGTCGCCTTGTAGTGTTTGGCATCTGTAACTCAATGCCAAGCGTAATCGACTATTATATATGAAATTTAACCTGAGATAAGCCAAGAAGATGAGCAACGAATATAATTCGGCCGCGATTGAAGTATTAAGTGGGCTGGATCCGGTAAAAAAACGCCCCGGTATGTACACCGACACCACCCGCCCTAATCATTTGGTACAGGAGGTCGTCGATAACAGTGTTGATGAAGCCTTAGCCGGCTTTGCCGACAATATCGATGTTGTTTTGTATAAGGATGGATCGGTTAGCGTTGCCGATAACGGTCGCGGTATGCCGGTAGATATTCATCCTGAACAAGGTATTCCTGGCATTGAAGTGATTATGACCCAACTTCATGCGGGCGGTAAATTTTCGAATAAAAATTACCAGTTTTCCGGCGGCTTGCATGGCGTCGGTGTTTCTGTCGTCAATGCCTTGTCCACGCGGTTGGATGTGGAGGTGAAACGTGATGGCAATGTTTATCAAATGCGTTTTGCCAATGGCGCAAAACAACAAGACTTGGAGCAAATCGGAACCGTAGGTAAGCGAAATACTGGCACCCTGATTCATTTCTGGCCCGATGCGCAATATTTTGATTCAGCCAAAATATCGCTCGTAAAACTGAAACATAATTTGCGGGCCAAAGCGGTTTTATGCTCAGGCCTCAAAATTTCCTTGAAGGATGAAGCCAGCGGTGAGAGCTGGGAGTGGTGTTATGAAAATGGATTGACGCAATATTTGCTTGATCGAGTTGGGGATGTTGAGTTTTATCCGGATCCCCCTTTTGTCGGTAGTTTCTCTAGTCACACGGAAGCTGTCGAGTGGGGTATTTTATGGACGCCGGAAAGCTTGCCCGAAACGGTCGCCGAAAGTTATGTCAATCTGGTGCCAACAGCGCAAGGTGGCACCCATGTCAACGGTTTGCGTGCGGGCTTGACTGAGGCTATGCGTGAGTTTTTGGAGTTTCGTAATCTGTTGCCGCGCGGTGTCAAAGTGGCGCCAGAAGATGTTTGGGAGCACTGTCATTATGTATTGTCAGTCAAACTTGAAGATCCACAATTTTCCGGTCAAACCAAAGAGCGTTTAAGTTCGCGGGAATGTGTGGCGTTTGTTTCTGGCGTGGCTAAAGACAGTTTTAGCTTATGGTTGAACCAACATCCGCAGGATGGTGAGAAAATTGCCGAAATTATCCTGGCCAGTGCGCAAAAGCGACTTAAATCCAATAAAAAAATCATTCGCAAAAAGATTGCCGCAGGCCCTGCATTGCCGGGTAAATTGGCTGACTGTTCGGCACAGGACATTTCCCGTACCGAATTGTTTCTGGTGGAAGGCGACTCGGCCGGAGGTTCTGCCAAGCAAGCGCGCGATCGCGAATTTCAAGCCATCATGCCTTTGCGCGGCAAAATCCTCAATACCTGGGAAGTCGATTCGTCACAGGTCATGGCTTCGCAGGAAGTTCATGATATTGCTGTGGCGTTGGGCATAGAGCCGGATACGCAAAATCTCGAAGGGTTGCGCTATGGCAAGGTCTGCATTCTGGCCGATGCCGATTCCGATGGTAATCATATTGCCACCTTGATTTGCGCCTTGTTTTTCAAGCATTTCAAGGTGTTGGTGGAAGCCGGACATGTGTTTGTCGCTATGCCACCTTTGTACCGAATCGATGTTGGCAAAAAAGTTTTTTATGCGCTCGATGACGCCGAGCGGCAAGGCGTTTTAGCCCGAATCGAAGCGGAAAAGCTGAAAGGGAAAATCAATGTACAGCGTTTTAAAGGCTTAGGGGAAATGAATCCCGCTCAATTACGAGAAACTACGATGAATCCCGATACCCGGCGCTTAGTGCAATTGACGGTGACAGACGATGATGAAACCTGTGCGCAAATGGATATGTTGCTGGCCAAAAAACGCGCCCAGGATCGGAAGAAGTGGCTGGAAGAAAAGGGAAATCTGGCGCAAGTGTGATAAAAGAGTGCTTTTTCATATATGCGGCATAAATCAGCTTGGCTTCTCTTGTGTCGATTGACTTCGGGTATAATAACGTTTTTTTGAATGGGTCGTCAGCTAACATGCAATCTCGTCGATTTTTGTTTCTTTTTCCTTTGTTGGGTATGCAAGCCTGCACGGGTTACCAGCCGCCCGCGCCAGTTTATGGATCAGGCACAGTTGTCGATCCGTATCGGAATCCGCCGTATTCAAAACCTTTGGAACGCCCTTACGAGCCGACTGTGACAGAAACGACGCCGAGAGCGGGTAATAATCAGGCCAGCAAGACGGAGAGCGTTGCGCCACCACAGTATTCTCGTTATGAGTCCGTCAATAAACCGTTGACGCCGGCTGTCGTCGCGTTGATTTCTGAATCTGAGCGCTACAGCCGTGCGGGAGATTTAGATGCGGCAGTTGCAAGATTGGAACGAGCATTGCGGATTACGCCGCGTAACCCTGAAATCACTTATAAACTGGCAAAAATACGCCTGCAACAGGAAAAACCTGTATTGGCAGAAGATTTGGCCAAGAAAGCGGCGTTATTGGCGGCCGGTAATCCGCGTTTGAAACGGCAATGCTGGTTGTTGATTGCACAGGCCAGACGCTTGCAGCATGATTTGCAAGGTGCCAGGGAAGCCGAATTAAAAGTGCGCCAGATTCAATAAATCGTGTCAGTCGTTAAACAATTTTTTGCCGCGGACGGTAATTTATCCTGTGTTATCGAAGATTATCAGCCGAGAGCAGGCCAGGTTGATATGGCTGAGGCAATCTGGCAAGCCATCGAGTCCGAACAGAATCTGATTGCCGAAGCCGGCACCGGGACTGGTAAAACCTTCGCCTATTTGATTCCCGCCATTCTGGCCGGAAAAAAAGTGATTGTGTCCACCGGCACCAAAAATCTACAGGATCAGTTATTCAATAAGGATATTCCCGTTATTCGCAGCGCCTTGAAGCAGCAGCCTTTCGTACCGGCATTATTGAAAGGCAGGGCCAATTATTTGTGCACCTATCGGTTGGACAACGCACTGAATAATGCGATCGGTTATAACAAAGAAGACGCTGCGGCGCTGGCACAGATCAAGCAATGGGCCAAACGCACTAAAACCGGCGATATTGCCGAAATCAGCGATGTGCAGGAAGGCAATCCTATCTGGTACAACGCGACATCGACGGTGGAAAACTGCTTAGGACAGGATTGCCCGGATTATGCCGATTGTTTTTTTGTACAGGCACGCAAAAAAGCGCAAGAAGCCGATTTAGTCGTGGTGAATCATCATTTGTTATGTGCGGATTGGTCGATCCGGCAAATTGGCTTTGGCGAATTACTGCCGAGCGCAGAGGTAGTGATCATTGATGAAGCACATCAGTTAGCCGATGTTGCGTCTAATTTTTTAGGTGTGTCTATCGGCGCTAGGCAGTTGAATGATTTAGCTGCTGATACTGAAGTCGAATATTTTAAAGAGGCTAGCGATATGCCTGATCTTCGTAGCGCATTTGAAGAATTACGGATTGAAGTCAAAGATTTGCGTCTGGCCTTTGGGCTGGAGCTGCGTCGCGGCGATTGGCAGGAAATTGAAAATAATCCCAAGATTTCGGCGGCGCTAGAATCGGTGTATCGGCACTTGCAGACATTGACTGATCAATTGGAAATAGCATCGGTGCGCAGTAAAGGCTTAGAATCGTGTTTTGAGCGGGCGGAAAACTATGAGAATCAGCTCAATAGCATTTTGCATGATGAACAAGGTGAATGGATAAAATGGTTTGAGGTACATAGCAAATCATTCATGTTGAGCCGAACACCACTGGATATTGCCAAGGAATTTAAGGACTTCATGCAGCAGCATCCAGCGACCTGGATTTTTACCTCGGCAACCTTGAGCGTGGCTGGCCGGTTTGAGCATTTTTCCCGTAATTTGGGTTTGTATGACGCCGAATGTAAAAGTTGGGACAGTCCGTTCGATTATGCAAAACAGGCGTTGTTTTATCACCCGCGCGGACTGCCTAAGCCAGCTGAATCCGATTATACCGATAAAATCATAGAATTTGTCGTGCCTGTTTTGGAAGCCAGCCGAGGCCGGGCTTTCTTTTTATTCACAAGTCACCGGGCATTACAGCGTGCGGCAGAATTGTTGGCCGACCGAGTCGATTACCCTTTATTAGTGCAGGGGACAAAATCCAAGCAGGTTTTACTGGAGCAATTCAAACAAAAAGGTAACGCCATACTGTTAGCAACAGCCAGTTTTTGGGAAGGCGTGGATGTCAGGGGCGATGCGTTATCCTGCGTTATTATTGACAAACTGCCGTTTGCTTCCCCCGGTGACCCAGTTTTGAAGGCGCGACTGCATGCGATGGAACAACAGGGTCGCAACCCTTTTTTTGAATATCAATTGCCGGCAGCCATTATTGCTTTGCGGCAAGGCGTTGGGCGCTTGATTCGGGATGAAAATGACCGTGGTGTACTGATGGTGTGTGATCCACGTTTATTGAAACGGGCTTATGGGCAGATGTTTCTGGACAGTGTACCGCCGATGCGACGTAGCCGGGAGATGGAAGATGTTAAACAATTTTTTGCGGATGAGAGGAAGTCGTGAAATTATTGGCGGTTGAAACGGCAACACCGGCGTGTTCTGCGGCATTATGGGTGGATGGCGAGATTTGTGAGCGTTTTCAAATGGCGCCGCGCGAACATACGCGTTTGATATTGCCGATGATCGAGGCGTTATTGCACGAGGCAGATTTGGCGGTCAGTCAACTCGATGCTATTGCGTTTGGCTGCGGGCCGGGTTCGTTTACCGGTGTCAGAATCGCCACCGGCGTGGTGCAAGGCATTGCGTTAGGTGCTGATGTACCTGTGCTGCCGGTTTCCACGTTGGCATCGATGGCGCAATTTTCTTTCAACCGGAACCAGCACAATCTGGTATTTACCGCGTTGGATGCTCGCATGGGTGAGATTTTTTGGGCGGTCTATCAAAAAAACAGCCAGGGACTGGCGCAATTAGTCGGACAAGAGGCGGTAACGCCGGCTGAGGCTATTGTATTTCCTGAGGGCAAAGGCTGTGGTGTCGGTTCGGGCTGGGGTGTTTACGAAGCACAATTATCGACGCGGCTCGGATCCCAGCTCGAAACGGTTGATGTCGATGTTTGGCCGCATGCGGTGACTGTGGTGCAGTTGGCGGCCGAGGATTACCGGCAGGGCAAGGCAGTTGCGCCGGAACGAGCCATGCCGGTTTATCTGCGTGATAAAGTAGCTAAAAAAGAATCGGAAAGGTAATTGATAAGAATCAGTTACAATACTTTCATTAATAAACGCGACAAAGAACAAGATTTTTTGACATGGCACAGTATTTTGAAATTCATCCAGATAATCCGCAACCACGATTGATCCATCAAGCCGTTGAGATTATTCGGCAAGGAGGGGTGATCGTTTATCCGACCGATACATCTTATGCGTTGGCTTGTCATATTGGCGACAAGCCGGCATTGGATAAAATTTGCCGTATTCGGCAGCTGGATAATAAACATAACTTCACGCTGGTATGTGAAAACCTGGCGCAGGTTTCAAATTTTACCAAAATGGGTAATGACGCTTTCCGTCTGATTAAAAGCCTGATTCCCGGGCCATTTACGTTTATTCTGGATGCGACCCGAGAAGTTCCTCGGCGCTTGCAGCAGGCCAAGAAAAAGACCGTGGGGATTCGCGTGCCCGATTGTAAGATTGCTTTGATGCTGGTTAAAGAGCTCGGGGAGCCTTTGTTCACCTCAACTATGATTTTGCCGGGAGAAGACGAAGCATTGAGTGACCCGTATGATATTCGGGAAAAATTGGAACATGAGCTGGATCTGGTTATCGATGCTGGCATTATCGAATATCAACCGACAACCATTATCGATTGTCACGATAATCAAATCGAGATTGTTCGACAAGGTGCCGGTCACGCGCCCATGCTAGATTAATTCCCCTTTACCCAGCACCTCGTCATTGATGGCGGGGATGAAAATGTGCCATCAGCATGAGGTGCTGGGTTTACCCATTCTCACCGCTTCCGCATGAGAATACATAGGGCGTCGAAGCCAGGGAGCGGTGCTATAGATTTTCACGGAGGACTGTGGGAAGCAGCGATTTTGATGGATTTTGCGCTTCCATTTACCTAATTGTCGTGGCATCTATAAGCACTTGTCTTGTACTTAACTGGAGTTATGAATATGTTTATGAATGAGTTGACGATGGTGCAAAAAATCGTCGTTTGGTTGCTGCCTGTGGTGTTTGCTATTACCGTGCATGAAGTCGCGCATGGCTGGGTGGCCAAGAAGTTTGGCGATAATACTGCCGACCGGCAAGGGCGATTGACGCTGAATCCGTTGAATCATATTGATTTAGTCGGTACGGTGTTGTTGCCGGGTATTTTATTGTTATCAGGTGCTGGCTTCATTTTTGGCTGGGCTAAGCCTGTGCCGGTCGATCCGCGCAATTTTAAATCGCCGCGTAAGGATATGATGTATGTGGCGATGGCCGGCCCGATTTCAAACCTGCTTATGGCATTGGGGTGGGCCATAATCGCTAGAATTGGCGTGTCTCTAGCCGATGTCCAGGCTGTTGCACTGCCTTTGATTTACAGCGGCATCGCCGGTATTTCCATTAACCTGGTGTTGGCGTTGATTAACTTTTTACCGATTCCACCTTTGGATGGCAGCCGGATTGTCGCCGGATTGTTGCCTGAACGGATGGCCTGGCAGTATTACCGCCTCGAGCCTTATGGCTTCTATGTCTTACTGCTGTTATTGGTGACCGGTGGCTTAGGGTTGATTTTGGGGTATCCAATGATGCTGATGCAGGCATTGTTTTTCTCGTTGGCAGGTTTGACGGGCTAAATGAGCATAGCAGGCGATTCGACAGTGCTACAAGCCGAGACGGCCGAGCCTTTGCCGCTGGCTAAGGTGATGGGGCAGCCTTATCCTGAGCTGCCGGAAGATTTATATATCCCGCCTGATGCGCTAGAGGTTTTTCTCGATGCCTTCGAAGGGCCGCTTGATTTGTTGTTATATTTGATTCGTAAACAAAATGTCGATATTCTGAATATTCCCATTGCCGAGATTACCCGACAATATATCGGTTATATCAATATGATGGACAGCTTGCGCTTGGAGTTGGCGGCGGAATATCTGGTCATGGCAGCCTTGTTGGCCGAAATCAAATCGCGCATGTTATTGCCGCGGGTGCCGGATGAAGAAGCCGAGGAAGAAGATCCACGCGCCTATTTGATTTTGAAATTACAAGAATATGAAGCCATCAAAAAAGCGGCAGAGCAGCTCGATGAGCTACCGCGCTATGAGCGGGATATTTTTGATGTATCCATCAATACAGCAACCGTCGAGGTTAAGCAGGCATTACCGGATGTTCAGCTCAAAGAGTTGCTGCTGGCGTTTCAGCAGGTTCTCAAGCGTGCAGAACAGTTTAGTCACCACCAAATAACAAAAGAGCCCCTATCAGTCCGTGAGCGAATGGCAACCATTTTGGAAAAACTTAACCGAGCAAATCAGCTCCCTTTCACAGCGTTATTTATCCGAAAAGAAGGAAAAGGCGGGGTGGTTGTCTCGTTTCTTGCCATCCTCGAGCTCAGCAAGGAAGGGTGCATCGACATCATCCAGCCCGAGCCCGCAGGCGACATCCATATCCAAATCCGAGCCCGAGACACTTGAGCGTGCTGAAAAACAGCTTGAAAAAATCAAACTCGAGCCCGTAAAAAAACGTCCTAAAAAACCACGGCTGGATAAAAAAAGGTTGTTGGATGCAATGCTTTTTGCGGCAGATTTATCGCATACGATTGAACACGTCCAGCAGCAGTATCCAGAACTTGAAGCAGATGATATTCGACGAATACAGAACACTATGCACGATATAAAGCCTAAGACCGAGGCGGCACAAGAGATAACAGAAAGTGAAGTCGAGAGTGTGTCTGAGTCTGTCGAGGGGCAAAATGATGCGCAAAATATCGTAGAAACGGAATCAGGTGATACAGAAAGTTCTGTGCCAGTCGATACGTCATTGAAAAATATTGTCGAAGCCATTTTATTTGCAGCTAACCGCTGCATGACGCCTAAACAAATTCAGGTGGTTTTTCCGGAACTGGAACAACCCGAAGTGAAGCAAATTCAGGCCGCAATTGATGAAATCAGTATAGATTATCAAAACCGGCCAATTGCCCTGAAAAAATTGGCCAGCGGCTATCGTTTTCAGGTCAAGGCAGGATTGTCGCCGTGGATTTCCAGGCTGTTTGAAGAAAAACCACCGCGTTATTCCCGGGCATTATTGGAAACCTTGTCGATTATCGCTTATCGGCAGCCAGTCACGCGCGGCGAAATTGAAGATATCCGCGGCGTCAGTGTCAGTTCCAATATTATTCGGACGCTATTGGACCGGGAATGGATTCGTATCATTGCACATAAGGAGGTGCCTGGGCGTCCCGCTCTGTATGGCACAACCAAACAATTTTTGGATTATTTCAATCTATCTTCGCTAGAACAGTTACCGACACTCGATCAAATCAATGATCTGGATTTGATGGCAGAACCTAATCATCACCATGAGGGACAAGAACAACGTGAACAACAAGAGAAGACCGCCCCGCAGCAAAAACAAGAAACCGCAGCAGACAAGAACACAGAAGGTGCGCAATCCGAGCAAGAGCGTAGCGGAACCGGGCAACCTACACTCCACTGATAGTCTCAACGGTGAACGTATCCAGAAAGTTCTGGCGCGGGGTGGTATGGCTTCGCGGCGGGAAATCGAGCGTTGGATAGAAGATGGCAAAATTGTGGTGAACGGTGGTGTGATTCAGCCGGGCTACCGATTGAAGCCGGGAGACGTGGTCAAGGTAAATGGGCGTATCGTCAAATGGGAAAAGTATGCAGTGCAACCGGTCCGCGTGTTGGTTTATCATAAACCCGAAGGTGAAGTCGTCACGCGACGAGATCCTGAAGGGCGGCCGGTGGTGTTTACCCAGCTACCTAAATTGACTGTGGGGCGTTGGATTGCTGTAGGGCGTCTGGATATCAATACTTCAGGATTGTTGCTGGTGACCAATAATGGTGAGCTTGCTAATCGTTTGATGCATCCATCAAGTGAAATCGATCGGGAATATGCAGTACGTATTCTGGGCGATGTGGATGAGGCGATGATCGAACGCTTGAAAACCGGCGTGGAACTGGATGATGGTATGGCGCGCTTTAATGACATTCAATTTCATAGCGGCGAAGACGGTGCCAATAAATGGTTTTATGTCGTGGTCATGGAAGGTCGTAATCGGTTGGTGCGGCGTTTATGGGAGTCGCAGGGCGTAAAAGTTAGCCGTTTGAAACGGGTGCGTTATGGGCCGGCCATGTTGCCGGAACGCATAAAGCAACGCTCCTATTATGAGTTAGATGAGCGCGAGTTAGCGCATTTGATGGATTATGTTGGGCTTGAACAACCGAAATAATGTTTTGTCTGCTATCAAAATGGCTTTAATGTTGCTAAAAAAACGATAGCAAACAAAAACAACACTGGAATTTCGTTGACCCAGCGGAAATAAACATGCGAATGTCGGTTGCGGTCATGTTTGAAATCATTCAGCCATTTACCGCAGAAGGCGTGGTAAATCACCAGAAAAACAATCAACGCTAATTTGACATGTAGCCAGCCGAAGCTGCTGTACATGGCCCAGGCGTAATCGACCAGCATCCAGCTGCCAAACAGCAGCGTCAACAGCATACCAGGCGTCATGATGCCGTAATACAATTTACGCTCCATGATTTTAAAGCGCTCAATACTTGGGCTGTCTTCCGACATGGCGTGGTACACAAACAGACGCGGCAGATAAAACAAGCCGGCAAACCAGGTAACCATGAAAATAATATGCAGTGCTTTCAATATCATCGTAGGCTTTAAGAATCGTCGAATTGTGTGGCCAGCGCGTGTAATGCGTTCAGGGAGTCATTAAATTGCCGTTCATCATCACAGCGAATGGTGGCATGCGCGACTTTGCGGCCTTTGCGCGGTAATTTGTCGTACAGATGCAGATGCGCATGTGGAATCGCCAAAACAGAAGCTTCGGGCGGCACATCGCCAATAAAATTGACCATGGCGCTGTAACCGACAGACTGGGTTGATCCTAACGGTAAATCGAGAATCGCACGCAAATGATTTTCAAACTGGCTGGTTTCGCTGCCTTCGATTGTCCAGTGGCCTGAATTATGTACCCTGGGTGCAAATTCATTGGCAATCAGCTGGCCATTCACATCAAATAATTCTAGTGCTATCGTGCCGACATAATCTAAGGATTCCATTAGTTTCGAGACATAATTTTCGGCGGCTATTTGCTGTGGGTCGTCGGCTTGACAGTGGGCAACCCGTAAAATGCCACCCTTGTGGGTGTTTTCTGATAACGGATAAAAGACAGTGTCGCCATTGGCGCGGCGAACTGCAATAATCGACACTTCACGTTGAAAGGGGATAAAGCCTTCGACTATAGATGGTGCATCCTGCATCGCCTGCCAGGCATCTGCCAATTCCCCGGCGGATTGAATGACAACCTGACCTTTGCCATCGTAGCCCATACGCCGGCTTTTTAGGATGGCAGGGTAGCCGATCGATGACATTGCCTGCGTCAGGTCGTTTAGATTGTCCACGGCGGCAAACGGTGCGGTCTGAATGCCTAGTGATTGAAAATGTTGTTTTTCAACCAGTCTATCTTGTGCGGTTTGTAAGGCTTTGGCGGGCGGGTAAATGGTCGTGTGTGCGGTTAAATATTCCGCCGCGCTTGCTGGTACATTTTCAAATTCATAGGTGACAATAGAGGCTTGCTGTGCCATTTTTTCAAGCAGGGCTGGGTCGTCATAAGCGCCTTGCAGTAAACGGGAAAGTCTTACTGCGCCTGCTTCGGCGCTAGGATCTAGGACAATAAATTCCTGTCCTAGAGGAATGCCGGCCAGTGCAATCATACGCGCTAACTGACCACCGCCTAAAATACCGACAGTCATATTTGTTCTCCGCTTGGGTCAGGGTTGGCTAGTACCGTTTCTGTCTGATTTTGCCGGAATGCTTTCAGCGCCGAGCGGTATTCAGGATATTTATTACCCACGATAGCAGCGGCCATCAGAGCGGCATTGATGGCGCCAGCGCGGCCGATGGCTAGGGTGCCGACAGGGATACCTGCTGGCATCTGCACGATGGAGAGCAAAGAGTCCATGCCATTTAATGCTTTCGATTGAACCGGCACGCCTAAAACCGGTAACACCGTTTTTGCTGCCGTCATACCGGGCAAATGCGCGGCTCCGCCTGCGCCTGCAATAATGACCTCGAGTCCCTGTGATTCGGCATTCTCTGCATACTCAAACAGTTTATCCGGTGTGCGATGTGCAGACACCACTTCCACTGTGTGTGGTATGTTTAATTGTTCCAGCGTTTGCGCCGCATGTTGCATGGTCTCCCAATCAGATTTCGATCCCATAATGATGCCAATCAGTGCCGTCATGCAAATTCTCCAGTCAAGGCCAAGCTTTAAGTCTCAAGCATTTCAAAAAATGCCAAGCAAAATATTGAAAAACCGCTAATTATCGCATAACTGACAAGGGTGTTAAATAACAATATTTAAATGGGTCAGAGAAAAGGGTATCAATGCGTTTTGTTAGAAATTAGTACGTTTTATGGGGAAAGCATATAAAGATTGTCAAAGATCTCTTGATTCTGAAAAAAATGCATCAATATCTCAAAGGCTGGTACGGTATTTATGTTGAATCAGACGATTGAGAGTGCCGTTAGAAGGCGTTGACTGAATAGGTTTTTTGAGTGCGCTCACGTTATACTGGGCGTAGTTTTTTTACAGGAGAAAACAAGATGACACAGCAAAATGTAGCGCAAATTGAGAAGGATATTCGTGAAGCCGTTAGTTCAGGGGAAGATGTTTATCAGAAAGTTCGGGATATTACCTTGAAGGCGTTGACTGAGCATGAGCTGGATGAGGCGAATATCAAAGCCGTTGTTGAGGCAATTAGCAAAGGTATGACGCAGGGCTTGGATGCCACAGAAGATGTGGCTAAGCGTAGTTTTGAGGAAGCAGCCGAGGCATTGGATGATGCGTTGGTGAGCACGGCCGAAGCAACGAAGCTAGCAGTGGAGGAGGCGGCTTCAACTGTGAAGGCCTTTTCTGAGCAGGATATTAAGCGCACGATTGAGGATTTGAAGGCGTTGGAAGATTTGTTTTTAGATACCTTGACCGAGGCGGGGAAAGAAAGCAGTGAATTGGTGCAGAATATTGTAAATAATTTTGTTGAACATGCTCGCAATAGCGGAACGGCGGTTGGCGATCGGGTGCAGAAGCTGGTTGATGCCTTGTTGGAAGTGAAGGATAACAGTGGCAAGCTGTTATTGGAGGCGGCAAGCGATACGGCGGCAAAATTGGCAAAAATAGGGAGCGGTATTCTGGCCGGTATTGCCGAATCATTAGGGGCTGTTGCCATTTCACATAGGTAACCATAAAAAGGCGCAAGCCAGAGCGATAGAGCCTTCAAAATTTCGTTTGAGTTTGTCATATCGCGTGGCGATCGCTCTGAAATGCTTAGGGGCTGTTGCCATTTCACATAGGTAACCATAAAAAGGCGCAAGCCAGAGCGATAGAGCCTTCAAAATTTCGTTTGAGTTTGTCATATCGCGTGGCGATCGCTCTGAAATGCTTAAGTCTTGCAAACACATTTTCAACGAGATGGCGATATTTGTAGAGACACCAATCCATTTCATCATTTCCCCGAGTTGAATTCTTTTTTCTTGGGATAACAGGAACAGCCCCTTTGTCTTTAATTTGAAGACGTAATGCTTCACTGTCATAGCCTCTGTCAGCAACTATATAGTCACCTTTTGGGAGCTCTGCAACTAATTTCGGTGCTTCTTTACAGTCATGAACTTCGCCGCCTGTCACTGAGAAATGAATAGGAAGACCACAGGCATCAACGGCCATATGAATTTTACTGGTGTTCCCGGCGACAGATTTCCCTATCGCTGTTTCTTGTTCACAGGCCGCACCACTACTATGCTGATGTGCTTTCACAATACTCCCATCAATAAATTCCCATTCCAGGTCTGGATCAACAACCAAGGCGTTAAAAATACCCATCAGTTTTTTCTTTACGAGACCAGTCATTGAATCGTTTATATACCGCATTCCAATTACCAAAAGCCGTGGGTAAATCTCTCCAGGGACAACCTACTCGCAAGCGATAAAAAAATACCTTCGACTGTTTTTCGAAGACAAGGTTTGTCATAAATTCCCATTTTCAACATAATTATCTTCAGTTTCTCCCAAAGTTCATCCGTAAGCATTTGTCGGGGCATAGTTTGCTTGTTTTTGAGTCAAAATAAACAATCTATGTGGCGGAGTTATTGAATTTCAAGGGGGATTTTCAAAACGGCAACAGCCCCTAAGTCTTGCAAACACATTTTCAACGAGATGGCGATATTTGTAGAGACACCAATCCATTTCATCATTTCCCCGAGTTGAATTCTTTTTTTCTTGGGATAACAGGAACAGCCCCTTTGTCTTTAATTTGAAGACGTAATGCTTCACTGTCATAGCCTCTGTCAGCAACTATATAGTCACCTTTTGGGAGCTCTGCAACTAATTTCGGTGCTTCTTTACAGTCATGAACTTCGCCGCCTGTCACTGAGAAATGAATAGGAAGACCACAGGCATCAACGGCCATATGAATTTTACTGGTGTTCCCGGCGACAGATTTCCCTATCGCTGTTTCTTGTTCACAGGCCGCACCACTACTATGCTGATGTGCTTTCACAATACTCCCATCAATAAATTCCCATTCCAGGTCTGGATCAACAACCAAGGCGTTAAAAATACCCATCAGTTTTTCTTTACGAGACCAGTCATTGAATCGTTTATATACCGCATTCCAATTACCAAAAGCCGTGGGTAAATCTCTCCAGGGACAACCTACTCGCAAGCGATAAAAAATACCTTCGACTGTTTTTCGAAGACAAGGTTTGTCATAAATTCCCATTTTCAACATAATTATCTTCAGTTTCTCCCAAAGTTCATCCGTAAGCATTTGTCGGGGCATAGTTTGCTTGTTTTTGAGTCAAAATAAACAATCTATGTGGCGGAGTTATTGAATTTCAAGGGGGATTTTCAAAACGGCAACAGCCCCTAGAGTCGCGACACAAGTGATTGGCTTACCGGGATGAGTATGTTTTGGGGAATGATCAATGCGGCGCGTGATTTAGGGCGAGTACAAGAAATTGCCGGTATATTGATCCGCTATGGTTTTGGTAGTGTGGTACAAATGCTGGGGATGAGTCAGGCGCTGGAGCGGGTTGGCAAAACCTTACATTGGCAACATGCTGAAGAGCTGGCAAAACTGGATACGCCGCAGCGTTTGCGTCGTGTGTTGGAAGAGCTGGGGCCGACGTTTATCAAGATGGGCCAGATTATGGCAACCCGGGTTGATTTGTTCCCCCCGGCTTATATTGAAGAGTTTGGTAAATTGCAGGATCATGCGCCGCCTGTCGATTTTGCTGAACTTTTACCTCAGCTTGAGCAGGATCTTGGCTCAAGTATTGATGACGTTTTTCTGAATGTCGATAAAACGCCCTTGGCGGCCGCATCGCTGGCACAGGTTCATCGTGCAGTTTTGAAAGATGGTACGGAGGTGATTTTAAAAATCCGTCGCCCGGGCGTTCGGCGTGTGATTGAGGCTGACTTGAGGCTGTTGAATCGTTTGGTTGAAATTATTGAGTCAGATGAAACAGAGCTACAGCGTTATCATCCGCGGGAAATTGTACGACAATTTTCGCAGTCTTTACGGCGGGAGCTGGATTTTGCAGCGGAATGTCGAAATGCGGAACGAGTTGCCGAAAGTCTTAAAGATAATCCGCATATCGTTATTCCCAAGGTTTATTGGGAATGGACAGGTGAAAGGTTGAATGTCCAACAGTATATAAGTGGCGTACCCGGTAATCGGATTGATCAGTTGGATGAGGCGGGGTTAAGCCGAAAATTGCTGGCGGAGCGTGGAACCGAGGCGATGTTGAAAATGATTATGGAAGATGGCTTTTTTCATGCCGACCCGCATCCTGGTAATGTCATTTATCTGTCGGGCAACCGTTTGGCGTTTCTGGATTTTGGCATGGTCGGTCGGTTGACTGAAGATCGCCGCGATCAGGTGGTTAGCTTCCTCTATGGTATGGTCAATCAGATGCCGGAACGTGTCGTACAGATTTTGGAAGACTGGTCGGATGTCATTCAAACCGATGAGCAACAACTTTCGATAGAGATTGAAGCGTTTGTCGATCAGTACAGTTCTTTGGCTTTGAAGGATGTGAATTTGCCGACAATGATGACGGATTTGATGTCGATTTTGCGCGATCATAATTTGTCATTGCCGCCGGATCTGGCGTTGTTAATCAAAGCCTATATCACGCTGGATGGCTTTGGTCGCCATCTTGATCCTGATTTTCAGGTTCTGGCTTTCGCTACACCTTATATTCAACGCTTAATGGTTGAACGTTATCGTCCTGATGCTATCGCAAAACGAGGCTGGCGCAATATTCTGAGTATGGCCGATATGTTGGCCGCTTTTCCAAAGGAAATGCATCATTTACTCAGGGCGACGCGTAAAGGTCTGATTCCGGTTGAAATCAGTGTGAAACGTCTGGATTCGCATGTCGATAAGATTGATCGTGCGGTCAGTCGGTTGACTATGGGAATCGTAACTGCCGCGTTGATTATAGGGACTTCGATTATGATGACGGTAAAAGGTGGGCCGGAAATCATGGGGCTGCCTGCGTTTGGTTTTTTTGGATATATTTTTGCTGCCTTAGGTGGGATTTGGTTGCTTTTTTCGATCTGGCGCAGTGGCCGGCGGCATTAATATAGCTCCATTTTCTGTATTGATTGGTGTGAACATGAAAATTGATGAAGTATAAGATGTTGTGACTTTTTTCATCAAAAAAATGGTGTTGTATTAAGTATGTCTCAGGCGATGTTCGTTTGGTTTCAGATGGATTCTTAAAGGAGAGTTTTATGCGTTATCTACAACAAACAGTCATTTTGGTTGTTTTATTATCGATGTCTTTTTCGGCATCTGCCTTTACAACTTGTCATATCCGGTATCAATTGGAAGGCTGGTCTTTTTTTTATAAAGATTATCGGGGGCAGGGGGTTGTGGAGTGTGAAAATGGGCAGTCGGCCGAGGTCAGGATTGTTTCCCGGGGTGGCGGTTTGACGATTGGTAAGTCAGAAATCGATCGGGGAACCGGAGTCATCACCGAGGTTAAGGATATCGGCGAAGTATATGGTGATTATATTTATCTGGATACGCATGCCGGGTTGACCAAATCGGTTGAAGGTGTGGTGATGACAAAAGGCGAAGTCTCATTGGCCTTGACCGGTTTAGGTCGAGGGGTCGATGTCGGTGCGTCCATTGGCGTTTTTACTATTTTGCCGCGGTAACTGAATATGACGGATTTTGATAAAAAGATTCAGGTTATTGGCGATCGCCTGATTTCTCTTTTTCATTATTTAGCGCTGTTTTGTATCGGCTCCACCATAGTCTGGTCGGCAGTTTACGAATATTCGTTTATGGTCAAATCAGGTCATGCTTCGCTGGAAGATATTTTGTTGCTATTTATTTATCTCGAGTTGGGGGCGATGGTTGGCGTTTATTTTAAAACCCAGCGCTTGCCTGTTCAATTTTTGATCTATATTGCTATTACGGCTTTATCCAGACATCTAGTGATTGATGTGCAGATTGTAAAAGATGTATTTCATCTTTATTTGCTGTTGAGTATCGTGTTTGCCATTTTGATGTTAAGCGGAGCGATTTGTCTGCTATCCTTTACCGCCAGGCGTTATGGTTGTCCTGATGATTTGAGTGCTTTGAAGGAGCCAAGAAACGACGGATGTGGAATGAGAAAATAATAACCAAGCGCTTTACTAGGGATTAAAATGGGACTAAAATAGTCCTCATTAAGGAGGAATTATGTTGCGGTTGAGTAAGTTGACCGATTATGCCACGGTGATTTTGAGTTATATGGCTGAAAATAATCAGAGGGTTTATACGGCGCAGGACATCAGTGAAACGACAGGAATCGCCTTGCCCACTGTCAGTAAAATTCTAAAAAGATTGGTCAAGGCCAGTGTGTTGTTTTCGTTGCGTGGCGCAAAAGGGGGCTATCGTTTAGCGCGGCCACCGGAAAAGATTACCGTAGCGGCAGTCATTAGTGCGTTAGAAGGGCCTATCGCATTGACTGAATGCAGCAGCTCACATAAAACCTGTGATCAGGCCAGTGGCTGTCATATCCAGGGGCGCTGGAACCTGATTAACCAACGTATTTCCAATGCGCTTGAATCGGTTACCTTGGCAGATATGATTCTGCCGGCGGCTCAACCCGAAGAGCATATTATCTCTATTAACAGTTTATATCGCTAGCAGGCAAGATTAATCATGACATCAAATGCGCAAGAAATTGAAGACCTGATTGGGCAACAGGACTATGAAGCTGGTTTCGTAACCGATATTGAGGTGGATACATTTCCACCAGGTCTGGATGAGGATGTGATCCGGCGTCTGTCAAAAGTTAAAAACGAACCGGATTTTATGTTGGAATATCGGCTGGAAGCTTATCGGCATTGGTTGACAATGACCGAGCCTAATTGGGCGCAACTCAATATTGAGCCGATTGATTATCAGGCCATCAGTTATTATTCTGCGCCTAAGAAAAAAGAAGATGGTCCGAAAAGCCTGGATGAGGTCGATCCTGAATTACTGGAAACCTATAAAAAACTCGGAATTCCGCTCGATGAACAGGAGAGGCTGGCCGGTATTGCTGTCGATGCGGTGTTTGACAGCGTTTCGGTGGCGACTACCTTTAAAGGAAAGTTGAAAGAAGCGGGTGTTATTTTCTGCCCCATCTCAGAGGCCCTGCAAGACTATCCAGAGCTGGTAAAACAATATTTGGGGACGGTCGTTCCAGCCGGTGACAATTTTTTTGCCGCGCTGAATGCGGCGGTTTTTACTGATGGTTCATTTGTTTATATTCCAAAAGGTGTGCGTTGCCCGATGGAGTTATCCACTTATTTTCGAATCAACGCGGCTAATACCGGACAATTTGAACGCACACTGATTATTGCCGATGAAGGCAGTCATGTCAGTTATCTGGAAGGCTGTACCGCACCGATGCGGGATGAAAATCAATTACATGCTGCCGTAGTGGAACTGGTGGCGCTGGACAATGCCGAGATTAAATATTCCACCGTACAGAACTGGTATCCTGGGGATAAAGATGGCAAGGGCGGTATTTATAATTTCGTAACCAAGCGGGCTGAATGCCGTGGTAAAAATTCCAAAGTTTCCTGGACCCAGGTTGAAACCGGTTCGGCAATTACCTGGAAATATCCTAGCTGTGTATTGCTGGGAGAAAATTCTGTCGGTGAGTTTTATTCGGTTGCCTTGACCAACAATTATCAACAAGCCGATACCGGAACCAAGATGATTCATATCGGTGCTAATACGCGAAGCACCATTATTTCCAAAGGTATTTCGGCAGGTAAGGCACAAAATACCTATCGCGGCTTGGTTAAGGTGGCTAAAAGCGCAAAAAACGCCCGCAATTATACGCAGTGTGATTCCCTGTTGGTTGGTGATCGCTGTGGCGCGCATACTTTTCCTTATGTTGAAGTCAAACAGCCTACGGCTAAAGTGGAACATGAGGCGACGACCTCAAAAATCAGTGAAGACCAATTATTCTTTTGTCAACAGCGTGGACTGTCGGCCGAAGATGCGGTGTCGATGATTGTGAATGGTTTTTGTAAAGAAGTCTTTAAAGAGTTGCCAATGGAGTTTGCGGTAGAGGCGCAAGCTTTACTCGGCATCAGTCTGGAAGGTTCGGTTGGTTAATTATTGAATTTATATGTAATTCAACTGAATTACATCAAAGAACAGGAAAAAAAATGCTCAGCATCGAAAATCTTCATGCCAATGCCGGCGAAAAGCCGATTTTGAAAGGTCTAAATCTACAGATTAATCCTGGCGAAGTGCATGCCATCATGGGGCCGAATGGGGCCGGGAAAAGTACCTTGTCACATGTGTTGACGGGTAAAGAAGGTTACACCGTCACAGATGGTAAGGTCACGTTTTGTGGTAAAGACTTGCTGGAAATGGCACCGGAAATCCGAGCACGGGAAGGTGTCTTTTTAGCGTTTCAATATCCGGTGGAAATTCCGGGGGTCAGCAATATTTATTTTCTGAAAGCAGCGCTGAATGCCATGCGCAAACACCGTGGCCAAGATGAAGTGGATGCGATGGATTTTTTGACCTTAGTGAAGGACAAGGTCAAATTGCTCAAAATGGATGAAAAGTTTCTTTATCGCGCGATCAATGAGGGCTTTTCGGGGGGTGAAAAGAAACGGAACGAAATTTTACAGGCGATGATTCTGGAACCGAAGTTGTGCATCTTGGATGAAACTGATTCCGGTTTAGATATTGATGCCCTGAAGATTGTGGCCGAAGGCATCAATGCTATGCGATCAAAGGAGCGTTCGTTCTTGATGATTACGCATTATCAGCGCTTGCTGGATTATGTTGAACCGGATTTTGTGCATGTTTTGGCCGATGGCAAAATCGTAAAAACCGGCGGGCCCGAATTGGCCAAAGAGCTGGAAGAAAGTGGTTATAGTTTTCTGGAACAGCAGGTTGCATGATGACTGAGACAGCTTCATTGGCATTGATTGAGGATTATCCGCAGCTTAAAGCCGATTTGCCAGGATACGATGTGGACTGGTGCCGGGCGTTTCGTGAACAGGCATTTAGTCAATTTTCGGCATCGGGCTTTCCTTCACCACGAGAAGAAGAGTGGCGTTATACCAATGTGTCGGCAATTGAAAAAAAGCGTTTTCATTGGGCAGCGGCCGAAAAAACGATTGATCCGGCATGGGTGCAATCATTGTTTCTTGATGATTGCTGGACTGTGGTATTGATTGATGGTGTGTTTTCGTCCGATTATTCCCGGTTGTCGGGATTGCCGGATGGCGTTATGGTCGCTTCTGTCGCCGAAATCTTGCAGTCAAACCCGGATGCATTGAAGGGGTATTTGGGGCAGGCCGTAAGTGATAAAGAACATAATTTTATTGCATTTAACAGCGCTTGGTTTCGTGATGGGATATTTATTCGCGTCGAGGCGGGTGTCAATCTTGAACAGTCCATCCAGATTGTTCATGTCACGACGCAGACTGAAACATTGTCGTGTACGCGGCAGATTTTTGTGTTGCAAGAAGGTGCGGCTGCAGAAATTATAGAAACCTATGCCGGTCAGGATTGTGCGTATCTGACAACGTCAGTCAATGAGGTTTTTCTGGCCGACAAAGCGCAGCTGAGTGCTAGCAAGGTTCAGCAAGAAGCAGAGCAAGCCTGGCATTTCGGTGGCTGGTATGTCAAACAGAGCGCTCAGGCACAGTTTACCCATCATCATTTTGCATTTGGGGGGTTATTGACCCGCACGGATATTCATTGCGATCTGGAAACAGCGGCCGAATGTGAGCTTAATGGATTGTTTTTAGGTATGAAGCGCCAGCATCAGGATAGCCATACCCGTATCGTGCATCAAAAACCGGATGCAATCAGTCGTGAGCAATATAAAGGTGTGTTGGATCAGCGTGCACGGGGCGTGTTTCAAGGGCGAGTCATTGTGGCTCAGGATGCTCAGCGTACAGACTCGCAGATGAATAATCAGAATCTTTTATTGTCCGAGTATGCTGAAATCGACACCAAACCACAGCTTGAAATTTATGCGGATGATGTGAAATGTGCACATGGTGTCACGGTGGGGCAATTAGATGAAAATTCTGTGTTTTACTGCCAGTCGCGTGGGCTCGATGAAGAGAGCGCCAGAAATATGCTCACGTTTGCTTTTGCCAATCAGATGGTTAAAAAGCTTGAACGAAAAGATCTGCATGATCATGTGTTGTCACTATTATTACAACGCTTTCCACAACAAGGTGTTGATAGTAGTTGGTTATAACTTAACAATCACTCAAAATGACTCAATTTCCAATTCAAAAAATACGGGAAGACTTTCCCATACTGCAAGAAAAAATTCGTAACAAGCCGTTGGTTTATCTGGATAATGCAGCGACTTGCCAGAAACCTGCAGCAGTTATCGAGGCCATGTCACATTTGTACCGGCATGATTATGCCAATGTGCATCGCGGTGTTCATACCCTAAGTGTGCGCTCAACAGATTTGTATGAAGGGGCGCGGGAAAAAGTGCGCCAGTTTATCAATGCCAAGAGTCATAAAGAGATTATTTTTGTTAAAGGCACCACCGACGCGATCAATCTGGTCGCACAAAGCTTTGGCCGTACCCAAATAAAAGCGGGTGATGAAATTCTGATTACCGCGATGGAGCATCATTCCAATATTGTGCCTTGGCAAATGTTGTGTCAGCAAACCGGTGCGGTGTTAAAAGTTGCCCCAATTAACCACAAAGGTGAATTGCAAGTCGATCAATTTGAAAAACTGTTGAGTGATAAAACTCGGCTGGTTTCGGTTGTGCATATGTCTAACGCCTTGGGCACAATCAATCCTGTGAAACAGCTGATCGACAAGGCGCATGCACGCAATATTCCGGTATTGCTCGATGGTGCGCAGGCGATTCCGCATATGTGCGTTGATGTGCAAGATTTGGATTGCGATTTTTATGCCTTTTCGGGGCATAAGTTGTATGCGCCGACAGGCATTGGTGTGTTGTACGGCAAGCAGGAATTGCTGGAGGCGATGCCACCATATCAAGGCGGCGGCGATATGATTCGGAAAGTGACGTTCGAAGCAACTGAATATAATGATTTGCCGTATAAATTTGAAGCGGGGACGCCGGCTATCGCTGAAGCGATAGCGTTGGGTGCTGCTATTGATTACCTGGTTGAGGTGGGGATGGATTCGGTTGCCACTTATGAAGCTGAATTACTGGCCTATGCCACCGAAGAGGCGCGTAAAATAGAAGGCTTGCGAATTATCGGGGAAGCGGAAAACAAAGGTGCGATTTTGTCGTTTGTATTAGATAAAATTCATCCGCATGATATTGGCACCATGCTGGATAGTCTTGGCATTGCGGTGCGTGCCGGGCACCATTGCGCCATGCCAGTGATGGATTTTTTCCAGGTTCCGGCTACCGCGCGGGCTTCGTTCGCCATGTATAATACGGTCGACGAAATTGATGTATTAATGGATGGGATTAAATCCCTGATTGAGGTGTTTGGCTAATGTTTGATGATTTACGTGATCTTTACCAGGAAGTTATTTTCGATCACAATCGAAATCCACGCAATTTCCGGGTCATGGAAGATGCTGATCGTACGGTGGAAGGATTTAATCCCTTATGCGGTGATCGTCTGACCTTGTATATAAAGCTCGATGGCGACAAGATTGTCGATGCCAGTTTTCAGGGCTCCGGCTGTGCCATTTCTACCGCATCGGTGTCGCTGATGACTGAAATCATCAAAGGAAAAACAATTGATGAGGCAGAGGAACTGTTTGAAAAATTCCATGAGATGACAACTGGCAAGGATGAAGACATTCAATTGGAAGCGATGGGCAAGCTGGCTGTTTTGGCCGGTGTCCGGGAGTATCCGGCACGGGTCAAATGTGCCACGTTGGCTTGGCATACCCTGGATGCTGCCTTGAAAAACCAGGAAACCAGCATTTCGACAGAATAAACCGCCTATGTCAGGCTTAGTGCTCGCCGTATTGCTGAATCCAGATCGGCAGTCGGACTGTCAGCATTTGGCTGAGCGGTTAGCGTTGCCAGTGCTGTCGGCAGAACAGGTCATGGCAGATTCTGGTTTTGAATTTTTTCTGAGCTATCGGGATGGTGCGTTAAAGCTGCTGGACAGACAGTCTTTGAAAAAAGGCGGTTTGCAGGTCGAAATTGAACCACGTCCGGGTGAGCAGCATTCCTGGCCCGCGCCGAGAAAGAATATACTCGCTCAGGCCATCGGTAAAAAAACACGGACGGTGATGGATGCCACTACGGGGTGGGCGCAAGATTCACTGGCTTTATTCCGTATGGGCTATCAATTGCGCTGTCTTGAGCGTTCTCCAGTCTTGCATGCATTGATTGCCGATGGCTTTAAGCGTTTATCTGAAAAAGACTGGGTGCAAAGAAGGGCATTGGAGATGCCTGAGTTGATTTACGGCGATGCCATCACATTACTGGGCGATTTGCCACAGGTCGATTGTATTTATCTAGATCCTATGTTTCCTCCTAAGCGCAAAAAATCAGCTCTGACAAAAAAGTCCATGGCTGTTTTGCGACATATTCTTGGTGATGACCTGGATAGGATGCAGTTATTCGAGGCGGCCATGTCGGCTGCCGGCAAGCGGGTTGTCATAAAAAGTCCTGATTATGCTGAACCTTTAGCTAAGCCCGATCAATCTTTTCGTAGCAAATTGTTGCGATATGATGTTTTTTTGCGATAAAGGCGGCGGTTGCTTTCGGGTACAATGTGTCTTTTTAAAAATCGGAAAAGCGTATGAGTGATTGGATTGATGTGGCGGCGGCCGATGCTATCGCTGAGGGAGAGCATGTCGTTGTCGATGTCGATGGCAGCGATGTTGCAATATTTAATCTGAAGGGTGAGTTTTATGCGATTGAAGATGTCTGTACGCATGATGGCGCCGAAATCGCGAGCGGTGAACTGGATGGTGATGAAATTATTTGTCCGCGACATGGTGCCAGATTTTGTATTCGAACGGGTGAAGTAAAATGCCCGCCTGCTTATGAAGATGTTGCCGTTTTTCCGGTTCGGGTCGTCAATGGACGCATACAGATTAAAGATACACGCTGGGATTAGGGGCTGTTGCCGTTTTGAAAATCCCCCTTGAAATTCAATAACTCCGCCACATAGATTGTTTATTTTGACTCAAAAACAAGCAAACTATGCCCCGACAAATGCTTACGGATGAACTTTGGGAGAAACTGAAGATAATTATGTTGAAAATGGGAATTTATGACAAACCTTGTCTTCGAAAAACAGTCGAAGGTATTTTTATCGCTTGCGAGTAGGTTGTCCCTGGAGAGATTTACCCACGGCTTTTGGTAATTGGAATGCGGTATATAAACGATTCAATGACTGGTCTCGTAAAGAAAAACTGATGGGTATTTTTAACGCCTTGGTTGTTGATCCAGACCTGGAATGGGAATTTATTGAGGGAGTATTGTGAAAGCACATCAGCATAGTAGTGGTGCGGCCTGTGAACAAGAAACAGCGATAGGGAAATCTGTCGCCGGGAACACCAGTAAAATTCATATGGCCGTTGATGCCTGTGGTCTTCCTATTCATTTCTCAGTGACAGGCGGCGAAGTTCATGACTGTAAAGAAGCACCGAAATTAGTTGCAGAGCTCCCAAAGGTGACTATATAGTTGCTGACAGAGGCTATGACAGTGAAGCATTACGTCTTCAAATTAAAGACAAAGGGGCTGTTCCTGTTATCCCAAGAAAAAAGAATTCAACTCGGGGAAATGATGAAATGGATTGGTGTCTCTACAAATATCGCCATCTCGTTGAAAATGTGTTTGCAAGACTTAAGCATTTCAGAGCGATCGCCACGCGATATGACAAACTCAAACGAAATTTTGAAGGCTCTATCGCTCTGGCTTGCGCCTTTTTATGGTTACCTATGTGAAATGGCAACAGCCCCTAGTATCGCATCCATTTAAGCCAACCTTGTTATTGTGGCGTCATACATCTACATGTTGTTGACAGCAAGGCTGGATTAAATACATGGATCGCTTTTCATTGTCAGGAAAATCGGGTTACTTTACCCATCATTATAAAGAGTGCTGTCATCGCTTATGAATGAATATCTTGTTTGGAATATTGATCCTGTGCTGCTGGATCTTGGTGCTGTGAAGATTCGCTGGTATGGCTTGATGTTTGCATCGGCTTTTATGGCGAGTTTTTATGTGATGCAGTGGATCTATCGGCGCGAAGGCAAGAATGTCGAACAGCTGGATGATCTGTTGTGGTATATGGCGATTGGTACGATCGTTGGCGCCCGTCTTGGCCATTGTTTGTTTTATGATCCTGTGTTTTATCTGACCCATCCGCTTAAGATTTTCGCCATCTGGGAAGGGGGGTTGGCCAGTCATGGTGCCAGTATCGGCATTATTCTCAGTTTATATCTGTACGTGCGTAAAACAGGAGATAATTTTCTGTGGTTACTGGACAGGGTTGCCATGACGTCAATGATTGCGGCATCCTTTATTCGTGTCGGTAATTTTTTTAATTCTGAAATCGTCGGTATTCCGGCGCAGATACCTTGGGCGATTATTTTCCCGCGTGTGGATACCTTGCCGCGCCATCCGGTGCAGCTTTATGAATCCATTTCATATGCCGTTATTTTTCTCGTTCTGGTCTGGGTTTATCGGAAAACGGCTGAAAAACAAATCAATGGTTTATTGTTTGGCCTGTTTTGTATTCTGGCGTTCAGTGCTCGTTTCGTATTGGAATTTTTTAAGACGCGGCAGGCTTCCTACAATCATGATTTTTGGTTGACGACCGGGCAAATACTCAGTATTCCATTTTTCCTGATCGGTGTTGGCGTCGTTGTCTGGGCGTTGAAACGTTATCGGCGGCAATTGTTACAATAAGGTATAATTAGCTGTTTTTTCAGGATATAGCCGACTGTTTCAACAGTTATAATGATTTATGCAAGAAATAAACCCGATTAAAAATAAAATTGCCGACCTTAGCGAAAGGACACAGGCGCTCAAGCAGTATCTCAATTATGAGGAAAAAAGCGAGCGATTAGTTGAAGTTCTAAGAGAGCTTGAGAGTCCTGATGTGTGGAATAATCCCGAACAGGCGCAGGCGTTAGGAAAAGAGCGGGGGCAGTTGGAGGCTATCGTCGAAACGATTGATGAGCTGGAGCACGGTTTGAGTGATTTGGCTGAATTGCTGGAAATGGCAGTTGAAGAAGGTGATGCGGAAACGGTTGATACGGTCGCTGAGGATTTGAATCAATACGCGCGTAAGGTCAACAGTTTGGAATTTCGACGGATGTTCTCTGGCGAGATGGACGCTAATAATGCCTTTCTCGATATACAAGCCGGTTCTGGCGGTACGGAAGCACAGGACTGGGCATCCATGCTGCTCAGAATGTATCTGCGCTGGGGTGAGCAAAAAGGCTTCGCTACCTCAGTGATCGAAGAGTCTCCAGGTGAGGTGGCCGGTATTAAAAGTGCAACGATTCTGTTTGAAGGTGATTATGCCTTTGGCTGGTTACGGACTGAAACAGGCGTTCATCGCCTGGTCAGAAAATCGCCGTTCGATTCCGGTAATCGCCGCCACACATCATTTGCATCGGTTTTTGTTTCGCCCGAAATCAATGATGATATTGATATCGACATTAATCCGGCCGATTTGCGGATTGATGTGTATCGGGCGAGTGGTGCCGGTGGTCAGCATGTCAACCGAACCGAGTCGGCCGTCCGTATCACACATAATCCAACCGGTATCGTGGTGCAATGTCAGAATGACAGGTCGCAACACAAGAATAAAGATACCGCGATGAAACAATTGAAAGCCAAGTTGTATGAGCTTGAAATGATGAAGCGTAGCGAAGCACAGCAGGCACTGGAAGATACTAAATCCGATATTGGCTGGGGTAGTCAGATTCGCTCTTATGTATTAGACCAGTCGCGGATCAAGGATTTGCGTACTGGCGTCGAAACAGGCAATACTCAAGCGGTATTAGATGGCGACCTGGATCAATTTATCGAAGCCAGCTTGAAAGCTGGTCTGTAACCAAAACTATGACTAAAGCATAAAATGACAGAGACCGTACAAGACGAACAGGAACAAATCCAGCAACGCCGGCAAAAGTTGCAGGCGTTAAGAGCTGAAGGAATCGCCTTTCCTACCGATTTTCGCCGCAATGTAGTTGCCGGAGAGCTACTAGCTGAATATGGTGAAAAAAGCAAAGAGGAATTAGAAGCGAATCCAATTCGGGTCAAAGTAGCTGGCCGTATGATGACGCGCCGCATTATGGGAAAAGCAAGTTTTTGCCATATTCAAGATATGTCCGGCAAAATTCAGCTTTATGTCACACGTGATGTTTTGCCGGAAGGTTTCTATAACGAACAGTTTAAAAAATGGGATATTGGTGACATTATCGGCGCCGAAGGTGTTTTGTTTAAAACCAAGGTGGGGGAGCTGAGTATCCGGGTCGATAATATTCGTTTGTTGACCAAAGCGTTACGCCCTTTGCCTGAAAAATTTCATGGCATTGCCGATCAGGAGATTAAATACCGGCAGCGTTATCTTGATCTGATTATGAGCGAACAGTCCCGAAAAATCTTTCGGATTCGCTCGCAAATCGTTTCGTATATTCGCCAATTTTTGATTGAACGTGATTTTCTTGAGGTTGAGACGCCGATGATGCAGGTCATTCCCGGCGGCGCAACGGCCAGGCCGTTTAAAACCTATCACAATGCGCTGGATCTGGAAATGTATTTGCGTATTGCCCCTGAACTTTATTTGAAACGATTAGTGGTCGGCGGTTTTGAACGCGTGTTTGAAATCAATCGCAATTTTCGCAACGAAGGGCTTTCGACTCGGCATAATCCAGAATTCACCATGCTGGAGTTTTATCAGGCCTATGCTGAATATGAAGACTTGATGGACTTGACTGAAGCGATGCTCAGAGGTATCGCCAAAGAAATTGTCGGTGAATCTGTGATTGAATACCAAGGTGAAAAATATGATTTCGGTAAGCCGTTTGAACGGATGACGGTGGTTGAGTCCATATTGCATTTTAATCCCGATTTGACCCTATCTGATATTGATAATCGGGATGCCGCTGTCAAGGTAGCGGAAAATCTGGGTATTCCAGTTAAGGAGAGTTATGGGTTGGGTAAAGTCCAGATCGAGATTTTTGAAAAAACCGTGGAGCATCGTCTGATGAATCCAACCTTTATTACCGCCTACCCGGTTGAGGTATCACCGTTGGCGCGGCGCAATGATGAAAACCCTGAAGTGACAGATCGGTTTGAATTTTTTGTCGGCGGGCGCGAAATCGCCAATGGCTTTACCGAATTGAACGATGCGGAAGACCAGGCTGAACGTTTTCGCAAACAAGTGGAAGAAAAAGAGGCCGGTGATAACGAAGCGATGCATTATGATGCAGATTATATTACCGCATTAGAGCATGGCATGCCGCCAACAGCGGGTGAAGGCATTGGTATTGATCGGTTGGTTATGTTGTTTACCGATGCGCCGAGTATTCGAGATGTTTTATTATTTCCACATCTCAAACCAAAACAGTAGACCTGAGGAAAATGATGGCAGTTTCAGAACAAGACTTTAAAAACACACTGAGATTATGGGCAAGCGGCGTGACTGTTGTGACAGCAAAATCCGAGCAAGAGGGTGTCAAAGGCATGACGGCAACATCTTTTAGCAGTGTTTCACTGGAGCCACCGCAAATTCTGGTATGTATCCATGAAAAAGCCGATACCGGCAAGGTGATTCTGGAGCAGAACAAATTTGCGGTCAATATTTTAAACAGCGAGCAGCAGGATGTTTCAAATCAATTTGCTGGCGCGAATAGTCAAGAAGAGCGCTTTGCCAATGTGGATTGGGAAGAAGGCAAAACCGGCTCTCCTGTGTTGAAAAATTCTTTGGCGAGCCTTGAGTGTACGCTGGTACAGCAAGTGAAGGCTGGAACGCACTGGATTGTAATCGGTCAGGTCGAAAGTGTCACTCAAAACCAGGGTGCGCCATTACTCTATTTTGATTCAGCTTATCGCAACTTGGCTGAAGACTAAAAGCTGTATTTTTCGGAGCCATAAAATACTAAAGACGCATGACGATACTCAAAAAAATAACACTACCGCATTTTCCGGTTCATGATGTTGACGTTGAGCATAATCCCAGAGATTATTATGTCGCCTTGGCGGCGTTTGTGGGTGTTGCGTTGTGTTTTATCATCGATTCTGTGGCAGGGCCTAATTTACAGCGAGCCTTAGGTGTGGCCGGATGGGTGACCTTGTTTGTTTTTCTGGCAGGCGAATCGGCTCATGTGCGAGCGCAAGTGCTTGTCGCGGTCGCTTTTGCGACGCTCGGGGAGCATTTTGCATCAATATATATGGCAGGTTATACCTATCGAATGGAAAATGTTCCAGCTTTTGTTCCTCCAGGTCATGGTATTGTTTATTTGACTGCGGTTGTACTGGGGCGATCGGGATTTTTCCAGCGTCACGCGCGAAAAATATTGCAATTTGTCGTTGTTTTTGGCGGCATTTGGGCGGCATTGGCATTGTTCGGGATTTCCGGCAGAAAAGATGAAATTGGTGCTATTTTATTTACAATTTATCTTATTTTCCTCTTGAAAGGGCGCTCTTCAATGGTTTATTTAGGGGCGTTTTTTATTACAACCTGGGTTGAGCTCGTAGGTACTGCCTTAGGAACCTGGAATTGGGCGGCTATAGATCCGGCATCGACTTTAGCACAAGGGAATCCGCCAAGTGGGGTTGCTGCGTGGTATTGTTTGGTTGATGCTGTAGCATTGGCAGGGTCGGCTTTTTTATTACAAAAAATTGAACGCTATAATCTGAAGCGCTTAGCTTGGCCGAAATTTGCCCGCTTGTCAGGAATTAAGAACACAACTAAGTAGATGGCAAAAAAAACAAAAAATAACGCGTCAAGTATTCGCGTATATCGACGATTACTCGGTTACGTAAAGCCCTATTTATGGGCTTTTTTTATAAGTGTCATTGGTTTTTTGCTGTATTCGGCAACACAGCCGCTTTTTGCCGCAGTCATTAAGCATATCATCGATACCTTGCAAAGTGATCAGCGTGAAAAAATGCTCTATTTGCCTTTGTTGTTTGTCGGTTTGTTTTTTATCCGGGGTGTTGGTACTTATCTAGGTAATTATTTTTTAGCTAAAGTCTCCAACAATGTTGTTCATGATTTACGCTGTGCCGTATTTGATCAATACACATTATTACCGACGGAATATTTTGATAAAAACAATCATGGTTATTTAATTTCCAGAATTACCCATAATGTGGGTGAAGTGACTACAGCTGTAACCGATGCCGTGCGAACATTTGTTCGAGAAGGCCTGACTGTTTTAGGATTGCTGGCTTATTTGTTTTATAGCGAATGGCGGCTGACATTGATTTTTCTGACCATTACCCCGGTTATTGCAATCATGGTTGGATATGTCAGTAAGCGGCTTCGGCGCTTAGGCAAAAATATACAAGATTCAGTGGGGGATATGACTCATGTTGCCTCCGAGCTTATCCATGGTAATAGGATAGTTCGTAGTTATGGTGGTCAGGAGTATGAGAAAAAACGTTTCCATCAAAGCAGTTGGCGTAATCGAAGCCAATCATTAAAGCTGTCTGCAACAATGGCGATTCATAATCCCTTGATGCAATTTTTTATATCTTTGGCGTTAGCCGGTTTGATGTATCTGGCTTTATTTATTATGGAAGATAGTAGTGCAGGTAGTTTTGTAGGGTATTTGACTGCCGCTTTTATGCTGCCTAAACCTATTCGACAGCTTAGCGATGCGAATAGCCTCATCCAAAAAGGGATTGTTGCAGCGGAAAGTATTTTTGAAGTTCTGGATGAAGAAATAGAAAAAGATACAGGGCATTATGAAGTTGACAGGGTTGATGGTGAAATCGAATATAAGAATGTCTTTTTTTCCTATGATAAAGATAAAAATGTCTTAGATAACTTGAGTTTTAAAATAAAGCCAGGGCAAACGGTAGCCTTAGTTGGCCCATCAGGTGGTGGCAAAAGCTCCATAATCAATTTGTTGCCTCGGTTTTATGATTATGAAAAAGGACAAATATTACTGGATGGCGTTGAAATAACAGATTACACCTTAGCCTCATTAAGAAAACAAATTGCTTTAGTCAGTCAAAACGTCACCTTGTTCAATGATACGGTCGCCAATAATATTGCGTATGGAGAGTTGAATGGTGCTAGCCGTGAAGATATCATTCAAGCCGCAAAGGATGCTTACGCCTTGGAATTTATCGAAAAATTACCAGAAGGCTTTGATACCAATATTGGGGAGCAAGGGATAAGTTTGTCAGGTGGGCAACGACAAAGGTTGGCATTGGCCAGAGCGATTTTAAAAAATGCATCAGTATTGATCCTGGATGAGGCGACATCGGCCTTAGACGTTCAATCAGAAAAATATATTCAGGCGGCTTTAGATAAAATTATGAAAGGAAGGACGACGATTGTTATTGCGCATCGTCTTTCAACGATAGTTAAAGCAGATGTAATTTTTGTGATTAAAAGTGGCAAAATCGCCGAAAAAGGAACACATCAGGCGTTACTGGAGGCCAAAGGTCTATATTGGGCGCTTCAAAAGGATTCAGGACTTTTTAAAAAGGCATAAAAACCGTTTGACAGTTTTAAAGAAGTGGGTATAATGGCCTGCTCTTTCGCGATGGAATTGCGAAGTGCCGGGACGGCGGGGTTGGCGATGTTTTTTGTTCCAACTTTTTTAAAAGGATTTGACAGACGGATTTGGGTCTGTATAATGGTCGGACTCAACGGGGCAGGTTGCTCCGGACCGGTTATCCGGCCGATGCTCTTTAACAAAACAATCGAAATAATTTGTGTGGGTACTTGTGGTGGATATTTTAGACTGTACTAAGATATTCGACACAGATATTCATGTCAATTCTAAAGCAGAATTTACGTTGATTCTGGGTCGAGCCAAGATTGGATACTCGTCTTACAGAGTATCAAACATTATTAAACTGAAGAGTTTGATCATGGCTCAGATTGAACGCTGGCGGTATGCTTAACACATGCAAGTCGAACGGTAACAGGCCCTTCACCTAAATTTATTTGCTAAAGAGCAGTTGAGAACACATGCGATAGATTTAGGTGAGGGGTGCTGACGAGTGGCGGACGGGTGAGTAACGCGTAGGAATCTGCCCAGTGGTGGGGGACAACTTGGGGAAACTCAAGCTAATACCGCATACGACCCTCACCTAGAATTGAGTGTTTTTATTGAGGATATGTTAGGAAGTCATTGTTCTGACATATTCAGTAGAGAACATTGAATTCTAGGTGAGGGTGAAAGCGGGGATCTTTTAGACCTCGCGCCATTGGATGAGCCTGCGTTAGATTAGCTAGTTGGTGGGGTAAAGGCCTACCAAGGCGACGATCTATAGCTGGTCTGAGAGGACGATCAGCCACACTGGGACTGAGACACGGCCCAGACTCCTACGGGAGGCAGCAGTGGGGAATATTGGACAATGGGCGAAAGCCTGATCCAGCAATACCGCGTGTGTGAAGAAGGCCTGAGGGTTGTAAAGCACTTTCAGAAGGGAGGAAAACACACGGGCCAATACCCCGTGTCTTGACATTACCTTCAGAAGAAGCACCGGCTAACTCCGTGCCAGCAGCCGCGGTAATACGGAGGGTGCGAGCGTTAATCGGAATTACTGGGCGTAAAGCGTGCGTAGGCGGTTTGTTAAGTCAGAAGTGAAAGCCCTGGGCTCAACCTGGGAACGGCTTTTGAGACTGGCAGACTAGAGTTGAGTAGAGGGGAGTGGAATTTCCGGTGTAGCGGTGAAATGCGTAGAGATCGGAAGGAACACCAGTGGCGAAGGCGACTCCTGGACTCAAACTGACGCTGAGGTACGAAAGCGTGGGTAGCAAACAGGATTAGATACCCTGGTAGTCCACGCCGTAAACGATGTCAACTAACCGTTGGGCGCATTGAGCGCTTAGTGGTGGAGCTAACGTATTAAGTTGACCGCCTGGGGAGTACGGCCGCAAGGCTAAAACTCAAATGAATTGACGGGGGCCCGCACAAGCGGTGGAGCATGTGGTTTAATTCGATGCAACGCGAAGAACCTTACCACCCCTTGACATCCCAGGAATCCTTTAGAGATAGAGGAGTGCCTTCGGGAACCTGGAGACAGGTGCTGCATGGCTGTCGTCAGCTCGTGTCGTGAGATGTTGGGTTAAGTCCCGTAACGAGCGCAACCCTTATCCTTAGTTGCTAGCAGGTTAAGCTGAGAACTCTAGGGAGACTGCCGGTGATAAACCGGAGGAAGGTGGGGACGACGTCAAGTCATCATGGCCCTTATGGGGTGGGCTACACACGTGCTACAATGGCCGGTACAGAGGGCAGCGAACTCGCGAGGGTAAGCAAATCTCACAAAGCCGGTCCAGTCCGGATTGCAGTCTGCAACTCGACTGCATGAAGTCGGAATCGCTAGTAATCGCGAATCAGAATGTCGCGGTGAATACGTTCCCGGGCCTTGTACACACCGCCCGTCACACCATGGGAGTGGGTTGCTCCAGAAGTGGCTAGTCCAACCTTTTAGGAGGGCGGTCACCACGGAGTGATTCATGACTGGGGTGAAGTCGTAACAAGGTAGCCCTAGGGGAACCTGGGGCTGGATCACCTCCTTACAAAGACAGCTAAAAGCCGTCATGAGTGTCCACAACAAATTATTTCGATTGAGAGAGAAGATGAGCCTGGGCCTGTAGCTCAGTTGGTTAGAGCGCACCCCTGATAAGGGTGAGGTCGGAGGTTCAAATCCTCCCAGGCCCACCAATTTTGCGTTGCTCTGCGTTAAATGCTCGCTCACGTACTAACGTACGCTACGCGACCATTTGCCTTGATCAACACAAAATCCGAATAATCTAAAAGGCGAATCAAAAGGATTGGTCATGATAGATTAAACGGGAGATGGTCTGGGAAAGCGGGAATTGCTTAACAGCAAATACCAGTTTACTGGGGCCATAGCTCAGCTGGGAGAGCGCCTGCCTTGCACGCAGGAGGTCGGGAGTTCGATCCTCCCTGGCTCCACCATCATGAGGCAGGTGGGAAGAAACCAATGCTATCTGATTTCGATAAAAACTATTATCGAGAACCGATAGCATTAGTTTTAAAAAAAGACTAATAGCTCTTTAACAATGTGGAAATCTGTAACCGATTCTTAAACAGAATCGAAACGAGTTACATCAAACAATAGGCGACTATTGACTTGATGCTAATGAGTTCTCAAGCAGAAAAATCGTAGTGTCAGCTGACGATATAACACAACAGATGTTCAGCCGCAGTTTCGAAAGAAAGTGCAGTCAAACAGACTGATTGGGGTTATATGGTCAAGTGAATAAGCGCATACGGTGGATGCCTAGGCAGTAAGAGGCGATGAAGGACGTTGTAGCATGCGATAAGCCACGGGGAGAATGCAAACATTCTTTGATCCGTGGATTTCCGAATGGGAAACCCAATCGACACCAAGTCGATTATCCTTACCTGAATACATAGGGTAAGGAGGCGAACCGGGAGAACTGAAACATCTAAGTACCCCGAGGAAAAGAAATCAACCGAGATTCCCTAAGTAGCGGCGAGCGAACGGGGATTAGCCCTTAAGTCCAGCACCATTTAGTGGAATGCTCTGGAAAGTGCAGTCATAGATGGTGATAACCCAGTACACGAAAAATGGTGCTGGATGAAATCGAGTAGGTCGGCGCACGTGAAACGTTGACTGAATATGGGGGACCATCCTCCAAGGCTAAATACTCCTTACTGACCGATAGTGAACCAGTACCGTGAGGGAAAGGCGAAAAGAACCCCGGAGAGGGGAGTGAAATAGATCCTGAAACCGTATGCGTACAAGCAGTGGGAGCCCCTCACCTAGATGGTATTCTGGTGTTTAAAACACCACGCCTCTAAGTGAAGCACCGAAAGACAACATTCACGAGTCTTGTGAGTGCCATCTAGGTGGGGGGTGACTGCGTACCTTTTGTATAATGGGTCAGCGACTTACATTTTGTGGCAAGCTTAACTGAATAAGGGAGGCGTAGCGAAAGCGAGTCTTAATAGGGCGAAAAGTCGCAAGGTGTAGACCCGAAACCGGGCGATCTATCCATGGCCAGGTTGAAGGTTGGGTAATACCAACTGGAGGACCGAACCGACTTATGTTGAAAAATGAGCGGATGAGCTGTGGATCGGAGTGAAAGGCTAATCAAGCCCGGAGATAGCTGGTTCTCCTCGAAAGCTATTTAGGTAGCGCCTCGTGTATAACTGTTGGGGGTAGAGCACTGTTTCGGCTAGGGGGTCATCCCGACTTACCAACCCGATGCAAACTCCGAATACCAACAAGTTGCAGCACGGGAGACACACGGCGGGTGATAAGGTTCGTCGTGGAAAGGGAAACAGCCCAGACCGTCAGCTAAGGTCCCAAAATCATAGCTCAGTGGAAAACGATGTGGGAAGGCCCAGACAGCCAGGAGGTTGGCTTAGAAGCAGCCACCCTTTAAAGAAAGCGTAATAGCTCACTGGTCGAGTCGGCCTGCGCGGAAGATTTACCGGGGCTAAGCTATGTACCGAAGCTACGGATTCATCCTTTAGGATGAGTGGTAGAGGAGCGTTCTGTACGCCTGCGAAGGTGAACTGAGAAGTTTGCTGGAGGTATCAGAAGTGCGAATGCTGACATGAGTAACGATAATGGGGGTGAAAAACCCCACGCCGAAAGCCCAAGGTTTCCTGCGCAACGCTAATCGACGCAGGGTTAGTCGGCACCTAAGGCGAGGCCGAGAGGCGTAGTCGATGGAAAACAGGTTAATATTCCTGTACTTGTTATAGCTGCGATGGGGTGACGGAGAAGGCTAGGTCAGCGACCTGTTGGATTAGGTCGTTTAAGCGTGTAGGGAGAGAGCTTAGGTAAATCCGGGCTCTTGTTAATCCTGAGGCGTGATGACGAAGCATGCTTTTAAGCGTGCGAAGTGATTGATGCCCGGCTTCCAAGAAAAACCTCTAAGCTTCAGGCTATGACGAGCCGTACCCCAAACCGACACAGGTGGGTGGGATGAGAATTCTAAGGCGCTTGAGAGAACTCGGGTGAAGGAACTAGGCAAAATGGTACCGTAACTTCGGGAGAAGGTACGCCCTTGGTAAGTGAAGCCCCTTGCGGGTGGAGCTGAAGAGGGTAGCATTAAACTGGTGGCTGCGACTGTTTAGCAAAAACATAGCACTCTGCAAACACGAAAGTGGACGTATAGGGTGTGACGCCTGCCCGGTGCCGGAAGGTTAATTGATGGGGTTACCCCTCACCTAGATTATTTATAAAATGTATTACGTTTATGTACTTTATAGTCGAGAAAAAGACACGTTTTATTTAGGTTATACCGCTGACTTAAAACAGCGTTTTAATCAACATAAAAACGGAGCAAATAAATCGACTAAAAAACACAAGATTGGATACTTTCTTATTATGAAGCTTACTTAACAGAGCAGGCTGCAAGAAAAAAGAGAAAGTAACTTAAAGCGTAGTGGAAAAGCGTATCATAGTTTGAAACAACGAATACGTGACAGTTTAGATAATCTAGGTGAGGGGGAAGCTCTTGATCGAAGCCCCGGTAAACGGCGGCCGTAACTATAACGGTCCTAAGGTAGCGAAATTCCTTGTCGGGTAAGTTCCGACCTGCACGAATGGCGTAACGATGGCCACACTGTCTCCACCCGAGACTCAGTGAAATTGAAATTGCGGTGAAGATGCCGTATACCCGCGGCTAGACGGAAAGACCCCGTGCACCTTTACTATAGCTTTACACTGGACTTTGAACCTACTTGTGTAGGATAGCTGGGAGACTGTGAAGCGAGGACGCCAGTTCTCGTGGAGTCGTCCTTGAAATACCAGCCTGGTATGTTTGAAGTTCTAACCTAGGCCCGTTATCCGGGTTGGGGACAGTGTATGGTGGGTAGTTTGACTGGGGCGGTCTCCTCCCAAAGCGTAACGGAGGAGCACGAAGGTACCCTAATCCTGGTCGGAAATCAGGAGGTTTGTGCAAAGGCATAAGGGTGCTTGACTGCGAGACGGACGTGTCGAGCAGGTACGAAAGTAGGTCTTAGTGATCCGGTGGTTCTGAATGGAAGGGCCATCGCTCAACGGATAAAAGGTACGCCGGGGATAACAGGCTGATACCGCCCAAGAGTTCATATCGACGGCGGTGTTTGGCACCTCGATGTCGGCTCATCACATCCTGGGGCTGAAGCAGGTCCCAAGGGTATGGCTGTTCGCCATTTAAAGTGGTACGCGAGCTGGGTTCAGAACGTCGTGAGACAGTTCGGTCCCTATCTGCCGTGGGCGTTTGAGATTTGAGGAAGCTGCTCCTAGTACGAGAGGACCGGAGTGGACGTTCCTCTGGTGTTCCGGTTGTCACGCCAGTGGCATTGCCGGGTAGCTATGAACGGACAGGATAACCGCTGAAAGCATCTAAGCGGGAAGCCCCTCCCAAGATGAGATCTCACTGGGACTTAAAGTCCCTGAAGGGCCGTTGAAGACCACAACGTTGATAGGCGGGATGTGGACGTGCAGTAATGTATGAAGCTAACCCGTACTAATTGCCCGTGAGGCTTGACCATATAACACCCAATGAGTTTGGTGTTATGTGAGCGATGACATAACGTTTTGACTGCATGAGATTACAGATTTCTGCATCGAGGGGAAACCCTCAAGGCAACGGCCTTTACAGGCCAAAACAGTTTGCCTGGTGAACATAGCGAGCGTGAACCACCCGATCCCATCCCGAACTCGGAAGTGAAACCGCTTAGCGCCGATGATAGTGTGGCAGGTTGCCATGTGAAAGTAGGGAATCGCCAGGCTCTTAAAATAAAGCCCAACCTTAATACTAAGGTTGGGCTTTTTTTTGGCCTTTGGAAAATGAGTCAGGTATTACCGAGGGTTAACTTGAAGGGGGAATGTATCAAAATGAGGCGCTTTTTTCTTGTATGCCCCATTATGGTGCGTTCGGTTGTGGCTTTTCTTCTTGTAATTGTGTTTTATATCAATAATTTATGTTTGTGGCATGTATTGTGCTTTATTCTTTTTATGCTGTTTTTATAACAAAGGGTAAATATAATGAAACTAATCACTGCGATCGTAAAACCATTCAAGTTGGATGATGTTCGGGAGGCTCTCTCTGAGATAGGGGTTTCTGGCGTCACAGTCACTGAAGTCAAAGGCTTTGGCCGTCAGAAAGGTCATACTGAGCTTTATCGGGGTGCCGAGTATGTGGTTGATTTTCTACCAAAAGCTAAAATTGAAGTGGCTGTAGCCAATAATCAATTAGAAAATGCAGTGGAGGCGATCACTCGGGCGGCTAATACAGGAAAAATCGGTGATGGCAAGATATTCGTTACCGCCTTAGAGCAGGTCGTTAGAATAAGAACCGGTGAATCCGGCGAAGATGCACTATAAGAGCCTTGGAGAATAACATGGAAAATTTGAATACATTGGTCGAACTGAGTTACGCACTGGACACTTTTTATTTTTTAATCTGTGGGGCCTTGGTCATGTGGATGGCGGCTGGTTTCGCCATGTTGGAAGCAGGCTTGGTTCGAGCTAAAAATACTACCGAAATTCTGACCAAGAATGTTGCTTTGTTTGCAATTGCTTGCGTGATGTATATGTTGTGTGGATATAATTTAATGTATCCGGGGGAAGCTGTGAACAGTGTCTGGCCTGGCATTGGTTTTTTGTTGGGTGGAGATAATTCATTGGAAACTGTATTGAATAGTAAAGGAGAAACCTACTATTCAACTATGGCCGATTTTTTCTTTCAGGTTGTTTTCGTTGCGACGGCGATGTCTATTGTTTCGGGTGCCGTTGCCGAAAGAATGAAATTGGTGGCTTTTTTAATATTTGCTGTCGTCATGACAGGATTTATTTATCCAATCCAAGGCTTCTGGAAATGGGGTGGTGGGTTTTTAGATGGTTTGGGTTTTCTGGACTTTGCCGGTTCTGGTGTCGTTCATATGTGTGGTGCAACGGCGGCATTGGCAGGTGTTTTATTGTTGGGGGCGCGTAAAGGAAAATATGGGCCTAATGGTGAAATACATCCAATTCCAGGCTGTAATCTGCCATTAGCGACGCTGGGAACATTTATTTTATGGATGGGGTGGTTTGGTTTTAATGGTGGTTCTGAATTAAAAATATCGGATGTTGGCGAAGCAAATGCCGTTGCATTGGTTTTTGTTAACACGAACGCTGCTGCAGCGGGTGGTGTTGTTGCTGCCTTACTGACATCTCAATTTATGTTTGGTAAGGCTGACTTGTCGATGGTTTTAAATGGTGCGTTGGCAGGGTTAGTTGCGATTACAGCCGAGCCTTTGACACCGACACCACTGATTGCGACGTTAATTGGCGCTGTCGGTGGAGTTCTTGTCTTTTTCTCGATTTTGGGAATGGATAAATTAAAAATAGATGATCCTGTTGGGGCATTATCGGTTCATGGTGTTGTCGGTATTTGGGGCTTATTGGCTGTCTGCTTGACAAATCCAGAGGCTAAACTTTCTGCTCAATTAATTGGTATCGTCTCAATTTTAGGTTTTGTGTTTATTGCCAGCTTTATTACTTGGTATATCATCAAAGTTATATTTGGTATTCGAGTGAGTGAAGAGGAAGAGTATCAAGGCGTTGATTTTTCTGAGTGTGGTATGGAGGCGTATCCCGAATTTACAGATAGTAGTAAAGGATAATTCGCTTAAATATATAGAGCGCAAAAAGGCTGTCGAAAGTGACAGCCTTTTTGCTTCTATCAATGTAATGTATTAACGTTCTGATTGATCACTTGAGCGACGATGTCTTTAATCTGATGGATTTTTGAAAAATCCAGCTTCAAGCCATTAAACATATCCTCGATTGAATCTGATAATAGTTGACGCTTCTTTTCGGTTAAATGAAGATCGTGATCTAAATCTTGCTTATCTTCTAATTCCATTGCATCGATATCTAATACTTCGGCAATCACAAAATAAGCTGACATTGCCATCATATTTTGCATGGACTCTATTTCATTGTGTCCCATTTTTCCACACATCTTCGTTCTCCTATAACTGTAAAAACTACAGCGACAGGGTAAGGCGGAATAGGATTTGAGAATTTGATATCCATCCGGTTTTTCGAAAATAAAATGTGATGTGTTTCAGAGTTTTTATTTATAAAAACAATAGCTTGAACTATTTCACAGAAACGACAGCTTGAGCTTGTAAATCTGCGTGATAAGAGGAACGAACGAGCGGCGCACTAGCGACTTGCTGAAAACCTAATTGTTTTGCAAGGTTGGCATAGCGTTTGAATTGATCTGGGTGAATGTATTCATGTACTGGTAAATGGTCTTTACTCGGCTGTAAATATTGTCCTATCGTCAACATTGAGCAGCCGTGCGTGAGCAAGTCTTCCATGACGGCGACGACTTCATCCTCAGTTTCACCGATTCCAACCATTAAACCGGATTTCGTAGGGATATGAGGCTGCTTTTGTTTAAATTGCTGTAACAGCTTTAGCGATTCGACGTAATTTGCACCAGGCCGTGCTTTTTTATACAAGCGGGGGACGGTTTCAAGGTTGTGGTTGAAGACATCACACGGTTGTTGTTGCAAGGCTTCGATAGCGACAGCTTGGCGCCCCCTGAAATCGGGTACCAGGATTTCAATTCGGGTGTTGGGCGTTTGTTGCCGTATGGCTTGTATGCACGCAGCAAAATGACCCGCACCACCATCTTTTAAGTCGTCCCGATTGACAGAAGTGATGACAACATAACGCAAGCCCATTTGTTCAATAGTATTGGCGAGGTTAAAAGGCTCCTGCTTATCGGGCGCTTGTGGTCGGCCGTGAGCAACATCGCAAAACGGACAGCGTCGGGTGCATAAATCACCTAAAATCATAAACGTCGCGGTACCCTGGCTAAAGCATTCACCTAAATTTGGACATGCGGCCTCTTCACATACGCTATGTAAACTATTGGCTCGCAAATTCTGTTTGACACGGGCAACCTGATTACCAGAGGGAACTTTTATACGGATCCAATCGGGTTTGCGGAGTACGGTTTTGGTCTTTTCGACTTTGACCGGAATCTTTGATAATTTATCCGCATTACGCTGATGTGTTGTCGGGGTGAGTCGAGAAGGTGCCTGATAGGTCATGTGTAAAGCATCTCAGTGAGTTGTGTGATAACGGGTAACGCCAGCTCTTGAGTGTCGATGTTAACACCATAAGCGTGTATTTGGGTTACTTCCAGTCCGGGATAGCCACATGGGTTGATGGCCTTGAAAGGACTCAAGTCCATGGCGTTATTCAAACTGAGTCCATGGTAGCAACAGCCTTTTTTAATTCTGAGGCCGACAGCGCCAATTTTTTTTTCATCAACATAGACGCCGGGCGCTTCTTTTTTTGCAGCGGCTTGAATGCCATATTGGGCCAGTGTTGCGATCATGGCATTTTCAAGAATACTGACCAATTGCCGAGGGCCTTTTTGTAGCCGTTTAATATCCAGAAGAATGTACAGCACTAATTGTCCCGGCCCATGGTAAGTCACCTGACCGCCTCGGTCTGTTTCCACAACCGGGATGTCTGCCGTGTTCAACAAATGTTCTTTTCGTCCATTTAAGCCTAGTGTAAATACCGGCGGATGCTCCACCTGCCAGATTTCATCCCGTGTATTTTGATCCCGTGACAGGGTGAAATCTTGCATAGCCTGCCAGGTTGTTACATAGTCTTGAACGCCAAGGTTTTTTATGTGTGCGGACACAGGCTATAAAGTCATGACGATATCAGAATCATCGTTCAGGCTTTGATAAATTTTATCCAGTTGTTGTTTGCTGGTTGCGGTAATCATGACGGTGACCGATGTATATTTGCCGCCTTTACTGGTATTGGTCGTCACGGCGCCTTCTTTAATATCATCGACATGCTGACGAATAATTGAGACCACTTTGGCATCGAAGTCTTCGCCACTTTTGCCCATCGCCTTGACTGGAAATTCACAGGGAAAGGTCAGTACTGATTCTTGCTGTTCGTTGTCTTTACTGTGTTCTGTCATGATACGTTTTGTTTATACTGCTGAAAAAGTTGATTCATGTTTTGCCAGATCGGGCCAGGTTTTCCATTTCCAATTCTCTGTCCATCTAATTCAACGACGGGAATGATCTCCCGGGTCGAACTAGTTAACCATATTTCACTGGCATGTTTGATTTCGGCTAAGGAAATAGGCGCTTCCTGATATGGAATCTGGTCTTTCTGTGCCAGTTCAATAATAACTTCACGGGTAATGCCTGGTAAAATTTCGCCGCTGGTTTCGGGTGTTTTCAGTACGCCATCAATGACGGCAAAGATATTGCTGGCGGCACCTTCTGTGACGTAATCATTTTTGACCAGAATCGCTTCCGCCGCGCCTTGTTCCACGGCTTGTTGTCGAAGCAGAATATTGGCCAGCAAGGTCGTCGCTTTGACATGACATAAATCCCAGCGGCTATCGTCTAAGGTAACCGCTTTAACACCGGTTTCGCGTTCGGTGAACGGTTTAATATCTGAGCACATTGCGAAAACTGTCGGCTCGGCATGTTCAGGAAAGGCGTGATCCCGTGTTGGCGCGACACCGCGAGTAATCTGTAAATAAATATATTGATCACGGTCGGTTGAAAGCAATGGCTCTAAAACAGTCCGCCATTGTTCCGCTGTTTTATGCAGCACTAAGCGAATATTGCTAAGACTGTTGTTCAAGCGGCGTAAGTGATCATCGAAACGGAACAAATGGCCACGATAGGCCGGAATAACTTCATACACGCCATCACCGAATAGGAATCCCCGGTCTAGCACCGACACTTTAGCTTCTGCCAGCGGTAAGTATTCGCCATTCAAATAAGCTGTTTTATTCATTATCGATCCAGTAACAATAGGGCTTCGTCGTAAATACGCTGGAACAAGCTGCCTTTTTTGATTTCATTCAATGCAATCAGCGGCTTGCTGTCAATTTGTTCATCGAGCAGCATGACACGCAGCAGACCTTTTTCTTCGCCAGCTTTAACCGGAGCAATGATGCGCTTATCAATAACGGTTTCGGCTTTCATGTCTTGTACATGGCGTCTTGGTACGGTGACATACAAATCCTCAGCCAATCCTAAGCCGAGTAATTTTTGGTCACCTTTATAAACACGGGTTTCTATAATAGGCGTTTGTCCATCGTAGAGTTTTCGTGTTTCAAAGAAGCGAAAGCCATAATTTAACAGGGCTTGGCTCTCGGTTGCACGCGCGTTTTCGCTGTTTGTCCCCATCACCACCGAAATCAATCGCATATCACCTCGTTTTGCCGAGGCGACAAGGCAATAGCCGGCCTCTTCAGTGTGACCGGTTTTTAAACCATCTACCGATTTGTCACGCCATAACAAGCGGTTTCGGTTTTGTTGGGTAATATTGTTATAAGTAAATTCCTTTTGTGAATCCCATTTATAGTATTCCGGGAATTCTTTGATAATCGCTTGTGCTAGAATCGCTAAGTCATGTGCTGTAGTGTAATGCCCTTCTTCGGGAAGGCCGGTGCTGTTTTTAAATTGCGTGTTCAGCATCTTCAAACGTTCGGCATTCTGATTCATCAGGGCGGCGAAGGTCGATTCATTGCCGGCGACATGTTCAGCTAAGGCCACGCTGGCATCATTACCCGACTGAATAATGACACCTTTCAGTAAATCTTCCACCGACACTTGTTTACCGACTTCGATGAACATTCTAGAGCCCGGCGTTTGCCATGCTTTTTTACTGATGGTCACTTTTTCATCCAGGCTTAAATGACCGCTGGCCAGTTCTTTGAAGACCACATAGACGGTCATCAGTTTAGTCAGACTAGCAGGGGGCAGTGGTTTGTCGGGGTTTTTTTCCGCTAAGACTTTGCCGCTGTTAAAGTCCATCAGAATATAACTGCTAGCAGCAATATTGGGTGCCGGAGGAATCAAAATAGTTGCCGCCTGTGCCCATTCAAGACAGAACAGCAACAGTAAAAACGCCGGAATTTTATGTTTGAGTGTCAAATACTTTTTCATGGGTGATGAATTGTATATCAGGAAGGTCAATTGTATCACGCTGTCTTTAAGCTTTAATCAGCCGTTATTAAACTGATGTCTTTAATACCGAGCGCGGCGAGTTTTTCACTCATTTGTTGTATTCGTTGTTCTGATGTCAATGGCCCAACCAGAACCTTGTAAAAAATACCCTGTGGACTTTTTGCGACTTTTAATGCAGCTTGAGTTTCTGGCAGTTGTGCTACTCTCTGTTGTAAGCGGCGTGCATTGAATTTATCTTTAAAGGCACCGATTTGTAAATACAGCCCGGTTTTTGCCGCTTCAGAGGAGGGCACAGGCTTTGTTGTTTGTTTTGCGATATTTTGCCCAGGTTCAATCGCTTCGATTTCAACATAGCCGGTGCCGGTCTGTACGATTCCCAGTTTAGTTGCCGCTGCATACGATAAATCGATAATTCTATTGCTATGGAATGGACCACGGTCATTTATTCTGACGACGACACTGCGTTGATTGTTCAGGTTGGTCACGCGGACATAAGATGGAATCGGCAGGGTTTTATGCGCCGCAGTCATCGCATACATATTATAGATTTCGCCATTTGCTGTTTTACGGCCGTGAAATTTTGTGCCATACCAAGAGGCGACACCGCGCTGACGAAAGCCTGTGCTGTGTTTTAAGGTCACATAGCGTTTACCCAATACCTCATAGCTTTCCGGGTTACCGGCGCGGGTGCGGGGTTCGTGGCGGGGGACAGCATCAGGAATTGCGGCAATATTCAGCGGTACCTGCTCGGGCGCACCGTCTGGCGAGGTAGAACAGCCGGGTAACAGCAAGGCCGCTACGATTGATGCGAGAATAGATGTTGTTTTTAACTGAGTTTTCATGGTTTCAGGGCTTGATAACGTGTTTTTATAGCCTGGCTTAATTGATACACTGCCATTGCATACAAAGGACTATGGTTATAACGGGTGATAACATAGAAATTATCCAGTCCAATCCATAGGCTTTGTCCTTCTGCTTGTTCAAAACGTAATAATTTCAATGCTGTCTTTTCGTTCAGATGTTCGGGGGCATAGATATCGAGTCTGCGTAAATCGGCCAGCGTCTGTTCTGGCTTCAACCCGGGGGTTATGCCTTGCTTCCACAAATCACCTTCTGCCGCGACAGGATAAGCGACCGCTTGCCCTTTTTGCCAATGATGACGAGCGAAATAATTTGCAATACTGACAATCACATCGGCTGGATTGTTCCAAATATCGTGTTTGCCATCGTGTTCAAAATCGGCGGCATAACTTAAATAACTGCTTGGCATAAATTGGGGCATCCCCATGGCGCCGGCGTAAGAGCCTTTCGGTTGCAAGGGATCGAGTTGCTCTTTTTGTGTCAGCAACAGAAAATTCTCCAGTTCGTGCAGAAAAAAACGACTGCGTTTAGGATAGGCAAAGCCTAATGTTGCTAAGGCGTCAATGACCCGATAATTGCCGGTTCGTTTGCCATACAAGGTTTCTACACCGATAATGGCGGTAATGATTTCTGGCGGTACGCCATATTGCTGTTCGGAGGCCTGTAGAACAGCCGCATGTGTTTGCCAGAATTTAACGCCGCCTTCAATTCGAGATGGTTGTAGAAAAATCTTGCGATACTTATACCAGGGCATGGCTTCTGCCGGTTTTGCCATAGTGTCAAGGATGTTTTGTTTGATGTTGACACGTTTGAACAAGGACTCCAGTGCTGGGCGCTCAAATTGATGCAATTTAACCATTTTGTCAATAAACGCATTAAGTTGCTTGGAAGGCGGTACTTCAGCCTGAGCGGTCGCGGTGACGATACTTAAACAAAGGATAAGCCAGAATTCTATTTTCATCATGAGGGTGTTAGGTTGGTAAAAATTTTCGATGTGTATGAATCGACATAAGAATGCCAAATCCTGCCATCAATGTCACCATTGAGGTACCGCCATAACTGATCAGCGGTAAGGGGACGCCGACAACCGGTAAAATGCCGATGACCATGCCAATATTAACAAACACATAAACAAAAAACGTAAAGGTTAAGCTTCCAGCTAATAAGCGGGAATAGGTGTCTTGAGCGGCGACTGCAATATACAAGCAACGCCCGATAATCAGAAGATAGAGAATCAATAAGCCAACGCAGCCGAATAGCCCAAATTCTTCGGCAAAAACAGCGAAAATAAAATCAGTTGAGCTTTCGGGTAAAAAGTCCAGTTTAGCCTGCGTACTGCCCAGCCAGCCTTTTCCATCGATGCCGCCTGAGCCGATTGCAATCTTGGATTGGATAATATGGTAGCCGCGCCCCATCGGATCGGCTTCCGGGTTCAGAAAGGTGAGGACGCGGGCGCGTTGATATTCACGCATAAAATGCCAGAGTACGGGCGTCAATGCGGCGAGTACCCCGGTAATGCTGAGCATAAAACGCCAGGATAAGCCGGCAAAAAACAATACCGCCGCACCGGAACTAGCCACCAGTAAGGATGTTCCCAGGTCAGGTTGTTTAGCGATCAACAGCGTAGGCATTAAAATCAGCAGGCCAGCAATAACTAATTGGCGTTTGTTAGGCGGCAGTGGTGCGTCGGACAAGTACCAGGCAATCATCATAGGCATAGTAATTTTTATCATCTCGGAAGGCTGAAAACGAATGAACCCAAGGTTTAGCCAACGTTGTGCACCTTTTCCGACCATGCCGATAACCAGCACGGCAATCAATAGCGCTACACCTATACTGAACAAAGTGACGGAAACACGCTTGAATTGTTGCGGATCAACATGCGCTAATACCACCATGACAGCAAATGCAATGCCCATTCTAACCATTTGCCGGTATAAAATCGCCATATTTTGTCCACTGGCGCTGTATAACACCACCAAACTGAGTAGGCAGATTAGTACTAAGCCGATCATCAGAGGAATATCGATATGCAGTTTACGCAATACATTGCCCAATAATGAAGGGGGCTGGAATTGTTCGCTGCGGGTTTCAGTCTTCATGTGATTTTGTTCGCTCGCTTAAATACTGACGGATAATCTTACCGGCAATCGGGGCGGCAACCGATCCGCCATGTCCACCGTTTTCGACTACGACGGCAACTGCAATTTGAGGGTCATTGACCGGTGCAAAAGCAATAAACAAGGCATGATCTCTCAATTTCTTATGGACATCTTTGGCATTATATTTTTCTTCCTGTTTGACAGTGAAGACCTGTGCCGTTCCTGTCTTTCCAGCAATTTGATAGTCAATGCCTTTGGCCAGGCGTCTTGCCGTACCTCTGGCACCGTGCACGACATGGGTCATGGCCTGAATAATATTGTTCAGATTCTGTAGGTTTAATGGAATCTGTGTCGTTTTTTGTTGTTGCCCTTGAGCCGTGCCATCAGCCGTTTTAATGGATTTAGCCAGATAAGGGGTAACAACCTGGCCGCGGTTTGCTAATGTCGCTGTCGCACGCGCTAATTGCAATGGCGTGGCTTGCATAAAGCCTTGACCAATACCAACGATTAAGGTTTCACCCGGATACCAAGGTTGTCGTTTGCGGCGTCGTTTCCATTCCCGTGATGGGAGCAGTCCTGATCGTTCGCCGACTAAGTCGATGCCTGTTTTCTGGCCAAAACCAAAGCGAGATAAAAATTCATGCATCCGGTCTATGCCTAAAGCCATAGCCAGGTCATAGAAATAGACATCGCAGGATTGCGTAATGGCGATATCCATATCAACCCAGCCATGCCCCCATGTTTTCCAGTCACGGTAACGATGGTTGACGTTGGGTAATTTATAATAGCCGGGGCAAAACAGTTTGTGGTGGAAGTCTGTGACTTGATATTCCAATCCTGCTAATCCGATAAACGGTTTCATCGTTGAGCCGGGCGGGTATTGGCCGCGCAATACTCGGTCAAATAAGGGCTGATCTTCAGATTGTTTTAGTGCTTTATAGGCTTTGCGGCTGATGCCATAAACAAATGGATTCGGATCAAAGCCCGGTCGGCTGGCTAGCACCAAGACATCGCCACTGGGGATTTCGATAGCGACTGCGGCGCCAGTATGGGATTCCAAAGCATCATAAGCCGTTTTTTGCAGGTCAATATCCAGAGTTAACGATAAATCAGCACCAGGTACCGGGTCAATCGCCGAGATTAATTTCACTTCGCGCCCTTGCGCATTGGTTTCAATTTCAGCATAACCGGTTTTGCCATGTAATTGCGTTTCATAATATTTTTCGATACCCGTTTTACCGACATGATGGGTGCCTTGGTATTCCGCTACCGGCAGCGACTTGAGTTCTTTCTCGTTAATGCGGCCAACATAACCTATGACATGCGAGGTTAATTCAGCGTAAGGATAATGGCGTACCAGGCGAGCATGAATATCCACGCCGGGGAAAAAGGGCCTGACGGTGGCAAAACGAGCGACTTCTTCATCACTCATACGTAACAACAAGGGCACACTGCTGAAGGGTTTTCTGCGCTTGCGCAAGGTGTGAAAACGGTCCAGGTCTTCAGGGCTGATATTTAATAGTTTTTGCAGTCTGCCTAAGGTGTCATCAAGACTTTTGACTTGTTCTGGAATCAGTTCGAGACTGTAAGATGGAATATTTTCAGCTAGAATTCGGCCTTTACGGTCATAGATAATGCCACGTGTAGGTGGCAAGGGCACGACTTTAATCCGGTTATCTTTAGCCAGCGTGGCATAATGCTCATGGCCGACAACTTGCAAGTAAATCAGCCGGACAATCAGACCTAGCGTAAGCAAGAGGATAAAACCGAAGATAGCGACCACACGCGTTAAAAAAATTCGGTTTTCCTGTAACGGATCTTTAACCGAATAACGCTTATACATTTTGCATTACCCCCTGATACGAATAATGCGCAACAGGATAAAGACCCCAGGCCAAAACAAGGCGCCGCTGAAAACCGGCCACCAAAAGTGTAAAGACAGCGCTGATTTTCCCTGTAATGTTTCGAGCCAGTACGTCAATAGATAAGCCAAAAGTAGACAAAAAAACACAAACACGCTTTGTTGAGGCACCGGATAATGGCGGATGCGTTTATGCAGGCGCACCACAAAATAGCAGACCACGGCATAAATTAAGGCATTTTGACCCAACAAGCGCCCTGTTAACACATCAACCAGCAGACCAATAATCCAGGCACTGAACACACCAGTATGCTCAGGCGTTGCTAAACTCCAATAAATTAAAACCAGCAGCACCCAGTCAGGATTGATATCAGCCAGAATGGGGGGCAACGGGGCAATACGTGCTGCCATAGCCAAAATAAGGGTGAAAATGTAGGGTAGTGGCGCGCTGTTATTTGTCATCGTTCGCGTCCTGTTTAAGCATGGCAGGTTTTTCATCGGTGAGCGCCACAGGGGTTGAATGACTCCAGACAATCAGTACTTCGCGGATTTTATCCAGTTTTGCTGTCGGCGTGGCGTGAATCAAAGCAAAAGGCTTATTCGGTTGCACTGAAAATTTGTCGACGACAGCAACGGGATAACCTTGTGGGAAAACCCCACCTAGCCCGGATGTGACCAATAGATCACCGGGCTGAATATCGGCATTATTGGGTAAAAACGGTAAGTTGAGTCGGTTCATCCGGCCACTTCCAATAGCGATAGTGCGTAAACCATTGCGGTTAACCTGAACCGGGATGGCGTGATCCGGATCGGTAATCAACATGATTTCCGACTCATTAGGTAACGCTCGAATCACCTGACCAACGACACCGTGAGCATCCAGAACCGGTTGTTTTGCATGTACGCTGAAATGGCTGCCTTTATTGACGAGAATTAAATGTTCATAAGGTACCAGTTTGACTGACAGGAGTTCGGCAATCAACACCTGTTCGCCAATTTTGAATGAATTTTCCAGCAGCGCACGCAAACGGATATTTTCTTTCTCCAGTGCGGCAAGCTTCAGTAATTTGACGTCATTGATCAATTGTTGTCGCTTTAAGGTTTCATTTTCTACTTTTAATTTGCGGTAGGACATCATCGAGGTGTTGAAAAAACGATAAATATCCTCTGGCAGGTTGACCAGTAACTGTACAGGATAGACAACATAAGCCAGCGCTGAACGTAAAGGTTGCAATTTGTCGGTTTTATAATCTGTAACAAGCAAAGCGACAGATAATATTAAAACCACCAGCAACCGTGTATTGAGCACAGGCCCTGAGGCAAATAAAAGCTTAATGGTAATAACCCTCTAGAATTTAAGCCGTGGTTATAAATGATGGTAGTCAAGTAGACTGAAAAATTATTCAGTAATGGTTCAAACTGTAACGTATTGTAATAAGCCGTAGAATGGGTAGAGCGATAGCTAAAAACCCATCAAAACGAACTGCTCATGCAGCCGTACCCATTCTGTAAAACAACATAGTCAACTCAATCTATTATTCCAACGAAAAGGCAGAGACACCTTTTTGATCCAGCATTTCCAGGACCATACCGCCGCCGCGGGCGACACAGGTCAAAGGATCATCGGCGATATAAACCGGTAGGCCTGTTTCTTCGGCAATCAGTCGGTCGATGTCTTTCAATAAGGCACCGCCACCGGTCAACACAATGCCGCGGCTAGCGACATCAGCGCCAAGCTCGGGTGGCGTTTGTTCCAGAGCGACTTTTACTGAGCCGACGATGCCCGATAAAGGTTCTTGCAAAGCTTCCAGAATTTCATTGCTGTTTAATGAGAAACTTCTGGGCACGCCTTCTGCCAGGTTTCGGCCCGTAACCTGAATTTCTTTGACTTCCGTGCCAGGATAAGCGGCGCCCACTTCGTGTTTTATTTGTTCCGCCGTAGCTTCGCCGATCAAGGTGCCATAATTACGGCGGACGTAATTGATAATGGCTTCATCAAAACGGTCGCCACCGATGCGGACAGAGGCGGAATAAACAATGCCATTGAGCGAAATGACCGCAACTTCAGAGGTGCCACCACCAATATCGAGCACCATGGAACCATGTGCTTCATCGACCGGTAGGCCTGCGCCGACGGCAGCGGACATAGGCTCTTCAATCAAATAAACTTCGCGGGCGCCTGCCATCGCTGCCGATTCTCGAATAGCCCGGCGCTCGACTTGTGTCGATCCGCAGGGTACGCAAATTAGAATTCTGGGACTGGGTCTGAGTAATTTGTTTTCATGCACTTTTTCGATAAAAAAGCGCAGCATCCGCTCGGTTACGGCAAAATCGGCAATGACGCCATCTTTTAACGGCCGGATTGCGGTAATGTTGCCGGGGGTACGGCCCAGCATATTTTTTGCATCGGTGCCGACGGCGGCAATGGTTTTGTTGCCACGTACCCGGTCTTCCTTGATGGCAACGACCGAAGGCTCATTCAGAACAATTCCTTGGCCCGGTACATAAATCAGCGTATTGGCTGTTCCCAAATCAATCGATAAATCATTAGAAAAAAGGCCGCGAATTCGTTTGAACATCTTTTCCTGTATCCTTAACACGCATAAAATTGTATTACTTTAACAATCAAGCAGGTATTAGAGCAAGATATAAAGTATCATATTATTATCCATTTTATTACGGAGTTCTTAAAATGTCTTTAACAGCGGACGATGTTAAAAAGATTGCGCATTTGGCACGCTTAGGTATCGACCAGCAAAATATCGATAATTACACACAAGATTTGTCACGCATGCTGGATTTAATGACGCAAATGAATGATTTAAATACGGATGATGTCGCGCCGATGGCACATCCTTTAGACCAGCAGCAACGGCTACGTCCCGATGAGGTTACAGAACCTAATCAGCGGGAAAAGTTTCAAAGCATTGCGCCTCAAGTAGAAAATGGCCTTTATTTGGTTCCAAAAGTAATCGACTGATGATCTGATCATGCATAACAAAACTCTTATCGAATTAGCGGCTGGTTTACGCAGCCACAGCTATAGCAGCGTCGAATTGACGCAACATTTCTTGAACCGAATTCAACAGCATCGAGATTTAAATGCGTTTATTACGGTCAGCGAAGATATTGCGTTACAGCAGGCTGAGCAGGCCGATAAAAAACTGGCCAGCGGTGATGCTGGATTTTTGACTGGGATTCCACTGGCGCAAAAAGATATTTTTTGCACCGATGGGGTAAAAACCACGTGTGGCTCCAAAATTCTGGATAATTTTATCGCACCTTATAACGCGACGGTGGTAGAAAAATTCAACGATGCCGGTGCCGTGATGCTGGGCAAGCTGAATATGGATGAGTTTGCGATGGGCTCGTCAAACGAAACCAGTTTTTATGGTGCGAGTAAAAACCCATGGAATAGCGATACCGTGCCTGGCGGCTCTTCTGGCGGCAGTGCGGCGGCGATAGCGGCGCGCTTAACTCCGGCGGCGACCGGCACCGATACCGGCGGTTCGATTCGTCAGCCGGCGGCATTGTGCGGCATTACCGGACTGAAGCCAACCTATGGCAGGGTTTCTCGTTATGGCATGATTGCCTATGCCTCGAGTCTGGATCAGGGTGGCCCGATGGCGCGTTCTGCAGCTGATGCGGCCTGGTTGCTTCAAGTGATGGCCGGTTTTGATGAGAAAGACTCTACGAGCGTTGATCACCCGGTTCCCGATTATTCGGCTGATTTAAATCAACCATTACAAGGCCTTAAAATCGGATTACCGGAACAATTTTTTAGTGACGACTTAGATCAGGCTATTGCCACTGTCATTCAGGAAGCCATTGACGAATACAAGAAACTGGGAGCGGAAATCAAATCGGTTTCCATGCCTCATCTTGAATTTGCGATTCCTGCCTATTATGTCATCGCTTCGGCAGAATGCTCCTCTAACTTATCCCGTTACGACGGTGTGCGCTTCGGTTATCGCTGCCAGAATCCGAAAGATCTGGAGGATATGTATACGCGCTCACGCGGTGAAGCCTTTGGCGCGGAAGTTAAACGCCGTATTTTAATGGGGACCTATGCACTGTCAGCCGGCTATTATGATGCCTATTATTTGAAGGCACAGAAAGTTCGCCGCTTGATCAGTAATGACTTTAAGCAGGCTTTATCTGAAGTAGATGTTCTCATGGGGCCGGTTTCACCCTCGACGGCATTTAAGCTGGGCGAAAAAACCGGTGATCCAATTCAAATGTATTTATCGGATATTTATACGATCGCTATCAATCTGGCGGGGCTTCCGGCAATGTCAATTCCAGCAGGATTTGTCAATGATATGCCGGTAGGACTGCATATTATTGGTAACTATTTCGAGGAAGCGAAACTATTACAAACAGCGCATCAATATCAGTTGGTGACAGACTGGCATCAACGCTCGCCTCACGGTTTTGAATAAGGAGTCATTATGGAGTGGGAAGTAGTCATCGGTCTTGAGATTCATGCTCAACTGGCCACAAAATCCAAAATTTTCTCGGGTGCATCAACCGCTTATGGTGCGCAGCCTAATACCCAGGCATGCGCGGTAGACCTCGGCTTTCCGGGTGTTTTGCCGGTTTTAAATCAGGAAGCGGTACGTATGGCCGTTAAATTTGGTTTGGCGATTGATGCTGAAATTGCACCGTATTCCGTTTTTGCTCGCAAAAATTATTTTTATCCTGATTTGCCTAAAGGCTATCAAATCAGTCAGTTTGAATTACCTATCGTAGGGCCTGGGCATATTGATATTGAAGTTGATGGCAATATAAAGCGCATTGGTGTGACCCGAGCGCATCTGGAAGAGGATGCGGGTAAATCATTACATGCGGATTTTCATGGTTTGACGGGTATCGATTTGAACCGGGCCGGCACGCCATTGCTGGAAATCGTATCGGAACCCGATATGCGATCGGCTAAGGAAGCTGTGGCCTATATGCGTAAATTACATGAGCTTGTGCGTTATCTGGAAATTTGCGATGGCAATATGCAGGAAGGTTCCTTTCGTTGTGATGCCAATGTTTCTGTGCGCCCTAAAGGGCAGCAGGAATTGGGAACCCGTACCGAACTGAAAAACATTAATTCCTTTCGGTTTGTTGAACGGGCCATCAATCATGAAGTCGAGCGACAGATTGATGTGATTGAAAATGGTGGCACAATCATTCAGGAAACGCGCTTGTATGATGCTGATGCCGATGAAACCCGGCCTATGCGCAGCAAGGAAGAAGCCAACGATTATCGCTATTTTCCTGACCCCGACTTATTGCCGGTTTATATTGAAGACAGCTTGAAAGAGCAGGTTAAAAGTGAGCTGCCGGAACTGCCTGCCGCTAAAAAAGAACGCTTTATGTCGCAATTTGGACTGGATCAGGAAACGGCGGGCATTTTGACATCAACGCGGGAATTAGCGCACTTCTTTGAGCTGACCGTTGAGGCATCCGATAATGCTGTTAAACTTGCGGCCAACTGGATCAGTGGTGATTTACTCGGTGCCTTGAACAAACAAAGTCTTGATATTACTGAGAGTCCGATTGATCCTGTGCGACTAGGTGGCCTGATTAAGCGTATCAGCGACAATACTATTTCCGGTAAAATCGCTAAGCAGGTTTTTGAGACAATGTGGCATGGTCAGGACAGTGCGGATGACATCATCGAGGCGCAAGGCCTGAAGCAGATTACCGATAGCGGCGCGATAGAAGCGATTATCGATACGATTATTGCGAATAATCCAAAGCAAGTGGAGCAATATTTGGGTGGCAAAGAAAAAGTGTTTGGCTTTTTCGTCGGCCAGGTGATGAAAGAAACTCAGGGCAAAGCCAGTCCGGCTGAAGTCAATAAAATGCTCAAACAGAAACTCAAAAAATAATCCTTTCGCCCGGATATTTTTTAGCGTTAAACTATCCGGGCGGAATAGAGTTGACATGTTTTTTTAAGATTTATTATTATCAAGGGCAGGTAGCTGTGTGAATAAGGTAGCCGGAAAATGACACAAGATATATTGCCACTTTATATAATAATAGTTGTGTTGTTTGGCAATATGACTCAAGTTTCTGCGGCCACTTTTCCGGTAATGAACATTCCCAGCGTTACAGATAATGATGATTTATTATCTGCTCCTAAATTAGTCCAACAAAATGCGGCTAAAATTAAAAAATCTAATTTGAAAAGCCTGGAGAAAAAGCCATTTCATACGGATAAAAAAGTGGATATGGCGAAGGAGTCGTATGATGTTCGGCGTAATTTCAGTGCTAGAGAAAGTCGTTTAGATAGAAATAGTGCAGCACTAGCAAGGATAGGCGAAAATAATTCGGATGTCGTTAAGGCGCTTTTAGAAACGGTGCAGGATAAAGTTCCGCTGTTAGATGACGAAAAGATAGGTCAGATAAAATGGGTGGCTAAAGACTTAAATAAGAAAGCTACAAATTTAAATGTTCAGATAGAACAGGCTTTCAATAAGGTCAGGGCAGATTTTTTTATAATGAATGTTTTATTCCCGGTGGATGATAATATGGCTTTTGTCGGTTTTCCACAAGGCAGTGCTGCGCAGCGTTCGTTATATAATCAAGCGTATGATATGAATACAACTCAGCTGTTATTGCAGTCAGAAAACGCTGAGGAGCCGCAAGGTTTTGTTGCATTTATTTTAGCAATACCCCATTACTTGTTTGAGATTGATAACTTAATTAAATTATTACTGATTGTTATATTCTTTTCGGGTATTTATAAGGCGCTTGATTTTTTTCTAAACAAACGCTGGTAAATGAGCTAATGGGTTATGGTCTCCCAAAATTGTTGACTCATTTTTGATATTGCTTTCGCAAGAATCTTCGTGAAGCCAAGCCCATAAAAACGATATGGGCTTGTGTTTGAAGGTCAGTCTAAGCTTCCGATACTTATGATTGTTGGTAGAGGGCTGGGTTAAAACAACCCCGTAATGACACCATCGTCGCTAATATCGATGCGTTCGGCGGCAGGGGCCTTAGGTAGCCCCGGCATGGTCATCATATCGCCTGCAATCGCAACGATAAAACCTGCGCCATTAGCGAGGCGTACATCGCTAATTTCAACCGTGTGACCTTCTGGTGCGCCTTTAGCGTTAGGGTCGGTTGAAAATGACATTTGCGTTTTTGCCATGCAAATAGGGAAATGTCCGTAGTTTTCCTGCAGAGCGTTAATCTGGTTACGAACTTTTGGGTTGGCACTAATGCCTGCCGCACCATAGAGTTTGGTTGCAATGGTTTCTATTTTATCCCATAACGGTATGCTTTCATCATAAACATATTGGAACGAGGGAGCGTTGTTATCGACAATCTCCAGCACTTCTTTAGCCAGTTCTTCCGCTCCCGCGCCGCCCTTTGCCCAGTGTTTGGAAACGACACATTTAACACCGAGCGAGGCACATTTATCTTGTAATAATTGAATTTCAGCATCACTGTCAAAGCTGAAATGATTGATGCAGACCACACAGGCCAGGCCATAATGCTCCCTGATGTTTTTAAGATGTCTTTCCAGGTTGGAAAATCCTTTTTGTAAGGCCTCCAGGTTTTCTTCGTTCAAAGCTTCGCGGGCGACACCACCATGAAATTTCAGGGCGCGAACGGTGGCAACCAAAACAGCGGCGGAAGGCTTTAAGCCTGCCATTCGGCATTTGATATCGATAAATTTTTCAGCGCCAAGGTCGGCACCAAATCCGGCTTCAGTGATGGCATAATCGGCCAGTTTCAATGCTGTTTTGGTCGCAGTTACGGTGTTACAGCCGTGTGCGATGTTGGCGAAAGGGCCGCCATGAATTAAGGCGAGGTTGTTCTCCAGTGTTTGTACCAAATTGGGCTTGATGGCTTCTTTTAACAGTGCGGCCATCGCACCATGTGCCTTCAGGTCCCGTGCGTAAATTGGCGTGACACGGTCGGATTTATAGCCGATAACGATGCGGCCCAGGCGTTCCTTGAGATCGGAACGGCTTGTCGCTAAACACAGGATGGCCATGATTTCAGAGGCAACGACGATATCGTAGCCGTCTTCCCGACAATAGCCATTGGCAGGTCCCCCCTGGCCTACCGTGATTTTCCGCAGTGCCCGGTCATTCATGTCGACGACACGTTTCCAGGTGATACGTCTTGAGTCGATACCCAGCGCGTTACCGTGGTTGATATGATTGTCGATCATGGCAGACAGCAAATTATGGGCGACGGCAATAGCGTGAAAATCACCGGTAAAATGCAGGTTAATATCCTCCATCGGCACGACTTGCGAATAGCCGCCGCCGGCGGCGCCGCCTTTCATGCCAAAACAAGGGCCTAGCGAGGGTTCACGCAGGCAAATTACGGTTTTTTTGCCCAGCCGGTTCATGGCGTCACCTAAGCCGACCGTCGTTGTTGTTTTGCCTTCACCGGCCGGTGTCGGGCTGATGGCGGTCACCAAAATCAGTTTGCCATCGGCGCGGTCACTCAATTGTTTGACATATTCTAGCGATACTTTTGCCTTGTAATGGCCGTAAGGGTCAAGGTGCTGAGCAGGAATGCCCAGCTTTTCAGCCGCCAGTTCGGTAATCGGCCGCATTTTGGCCTGTTGTGCAATTTCAATATCAGACATAACAGTTCTCCGTTAGATTTAGTCGTTGCGGTAAACAGGAAAACGCGAACATAACAAGCTGACTTTTTGTCGTACATCAGCAATGACGTTGTCGTCGTCAATATTTTCCATGACATCACACATCAATGCGGCAATTTCGCGCATTTGATCTTCTTTAAAGCCGCGTGTTGTTGGTGCAGGTGTGCCGACACGAATACCGCTTGTCACAAACGGAGATTCTGGGTCATTGGGAACGGCATTTTTATTGACGGTGATATGGGCTTTACCTAATGCGGCATCGGCTGCTTTGCCGGTAATGCCTTTGTTAATCAGCGATACCAGCATCAGATGGTTGTCTGTGCCGCCGGAAACGACATCAAAGCCGCGTTTGATAAAGACTTCAGCCATCGTCTGGGCATTTTTGATGACTTGCTGTTGATATTGCTTGAATTCGGTCGTCATGGCCTCTTTGAAAGAAACCGCCTTGGCTGCAATCACATGCATTAGCGGGCCGCCCTGGATGCCCGGGAATATATTGGAATTCAGTTTCTTTTCCAGGTCGGGGTTGCTTTTGCATAAGATCAAGCCGCCGCGCGGGCCGCGTAATGATTTATGCGTGGTGCTGGTGACCACATCGGCGATAGGCACCGGGTTGGGGTAAAGGCCGGCAGCGACAAGACCTGCAACATGCGCCATATCGACAAATAAATAGGCACCAACTTGATCTGCAATATCTCGAAAGCGTTGCCAGTCCCAAATTCGGGAATAAGCCGAAAAGCCGGCGACGATCACTTTAGGTTTGTGTTCTTGTGCCAGCCGTTCGACCTGGTCGTAATCAATTTCACCGGTCTCAGGGTTTAGCCCATATTGAACGGCGTTGTAAATCTTGCCGGAAAAATTGGGCTTTGCGCCGTGCGTCAAGTGGCCGCCATCGGCCAAGCTTAACCCTAAAATGGTATCGCCGGGCTGGATGAGCGCCATAAATACAGCCATATTAGCTTGTGAGCCGGAATGTGGCTGTACATTGGCATAATCAGCATCAAACAGCTCTTTGGCGCGGTCGATAGCCAGTTGTTCGACGACATCGACATATTCGCAGCCACCATAATAACGTTTGCCAGGATAGCCTTCGGCATATTTATTGGTTAGTAATGTGCCTTGGGCTTCCATTACGCGCGGGCTCGTGTAGTTTTCCGAAGCAATTAGTTCGATATGGTCTTCCTGCCGCTGACTTTCTTGTTCAATAGCGCGATGAAGTTCTTCATCAAAATCGGCAATAGTCATGGATTGTTTAAACATTAATGTCTCCTGATTTAAATTTTTTAAAAGTTATTTAAGGATGAAACAGTGCGATTTGTACGTCGGCGACATTGGTGCCGGTGGCCCCGGTCTGAAGCAGGTCATGGGATTGTTTCAGGGCGTGGTAGGAATCATTGTTCTCAAGCCATGTTGCCGCATTGGGGATACGGTTTATGGTTTGCGGGTCAACCACGGCACCGCTGGCGTCGGTCGGGCCATCACGGCCATCTGTGCCTGCGCTTAAAAATACCCAGTTGCCTTGTAATTGTAAGCGTTTGGCCATCAACGCAAAAGTTAAAGCCATTTCCTGGTTGCGGCCGCCTTTACCCGTGCCGATGAGGGTGACGGTGGTTTCGCCGCCGGTAATGATCGCTGTTTTTGTTGACCCTATTATTTTTTTGTTTTTAGGGGCTGTTGCCATTTCACATAGGTAACCATAAAAGGGGATAACAGGAACAGCCCCTTTGTCTTTAATTTGAAGACGTAATGCTTCACTGTCATAGCCTCTGTCAGCAACTATATAGTCACCTTTTGGGAGCTCTGCAACTAATTTCGGTGCTTCTTTACAGTCATGAACTTCGCCGCCTGTCACTGAGAAATGAATAGGAAGACCACAGGCATCAACGGCCATATGAATTTTACTGGTGTTCCCGGCGACAGATTTCCCTATCGCTGTTTCTTGTTCACAGGCCGCACCACTACTATGCTGATGTGCTTTCACAATACTCCCATCAATAAATTCCCATTCCAGGTCTGGATCAACAACCAAGGCGTTAAAAATACCCATCAGTTTTTCTTTACGAGACCAGTCATTGAATCGTTTATATACCGCATTCCAATTACCAAAAGCCGTGGGTAAATCTCTCCAGGGACAACCTACTCGCAAGCGATAAAAATACCTTCGACTGTTTTTCGAAGACAAGGTTTGTCATAAATTCCCATTTAATACACCAGTCCACTAGTTTTTCGGCTTCGCGGCGGCAGTTTCCGGTGACTGGGTAGTTGTAATGTATAACACGGTATCCTAGCGACTGCGCTTTTTGGGTCATGCTCTTGATGCAGGTCATGTTGTCGCCGATCAGCGTGTTTTGAGTGGTGTTGAAACACGGATGATTTAATTTAGGCGTCTCCGGAATGCGTCCGTTACGACCTTTAATCAAGTGCTGTTTAACTGAATCGGGTACTTTATCCCAGATATTTAGCTGATGCAATATTGTGATGGCTTCGGAAAATGTGGATGCATCGGCATAGCTTGGGCCACTGGCTATGACCGATAAGTCATTGTCCGGAACATCGGAAAGAATCAGGCTGTGTAATGGATGTGGGGCAACGTATTGCGCTAATTGTCCGCCCTTGATGGCTGAAAGATGTTTGCGGACACAGTTAAGCTGATAGATAGTGGCGCCATTATCCATCAATAAGCGCGTGCTCATACTCTTATCGCCAAGTGTCAGTCCTGGTGCAGGGTAGGGCAACATCGCAGAAGCGCCGCCCGATAACAAGAGGAGAACATGGTCGTGTGGGGCTAAGTGTTGCAGATTTTGCAGTACCCGTTTTCCTGCTTTCAAGCCGGCTTCATCAGGAAAAGGATGGCCGGCCGCGATAACTTGAAAATGCGCGATTGGGCGTAAGTTTTCCGTGTTAGTCACCACGATGGCGGATTTTATTTTTTCAGGATGGATGATGTGTTGTGCCGCTGCCGCCATGGTGCAGGCGGCTTTTCCAACGGCGACAAGGTGCACAGCAATTGATGTGTGGGGTAATTCATTGCTGTGCCGGGCAACACCTAAGGCATTGGCTAAATCGTGCAAATGCCGCTGAACGGCATGGCCCGGGTGCGCGGCCAGAACCCCGGCCTCAAACAAGGCGACAGCGTCGCGGCGTAATTGATTGAGAATGGTGGGCATAAGCCTTATCAGGCCATTTCTTTTGCCAGCTGAAAAATTTCTTCAGCATCCAAAATGAGTTGGTTGTCTTCAAACAATTTGGCAATACACGCCCTGTGCAAAGCCAGTTTCAAGGTTCCAAAGCCAATGGCTCCCCAGATGATTTTGCCGTGGCGGTTCTGGCCTTTGTCCATCATGTCAGTGCCACCGATACCTAAAGGCGGCGTGGCATTGGCATCGGCCATCATTTCTAGTGCTGGATTGTTCTGCCAGTGTTCGGGCTTTAATAATTCAACGCCGGCAGCGCCTGTGGCCAGAACAATATTAGCCTCGGCTATGGCTTCGGCACGCTCGTCTGGCGTTGCCGCTTCTATTGGTGTTAAATCGACACCAAACCGCTCTTTCATGGCGTAGCAAGCCTGTTCCGCGTTGAAAATATGACGCGAGGTTATGCTGACTTCGGCACCTTCCTGCGCCAGCATAACCGCCGCGCGTTGCCCGACAGGGCCGGTTCCGGCCAGAACGATCGCTTTTTTACCTTTCAGGCTGCCGCTACTGGCAAGCTTGGCGACGGCCGCCGCCGCTGTGGTATTGCTGCCATTGCTGTCCAGCATAACCGAAACTCTGAAATCCATAAAAAAGAACGATTGGATCGCATTGAAAAGTTCCTGGCCTTTTGCCATTTGACTGCCACCTACGAAAATGGCGGTATTTTTTTTTGCTTTGGGCGGACGGGTAAAAATACAGCCTTCAACCAAAGACCGTACATTTTCTGGTGTGACACCGCCATGCGTAATCACATGGTCGGCCCCGCCATCATAAGCAACTACCGTATCAAAGCTAGCGGGATGGGTGTCGGTGTCAAACTGGAATAACAGTTTTTTCATGAAAATACCTGACAGTAATACGCAACGTTATATTGCGAGATGACAAAATGTAACTATTATACAATATATCTGAAGCTTAAAAATGGCATTGAAGGCCGCTTGAGCGCGGATTGGACGCTTTGCAGTCCGCTAAAAATATGTCATATTGTGGCAGAACTAGGAGGTTGTCGGGTTTAAGGGTTCGAAACGAGACGCATGGGAAATTGGTCGCAGTAGAATCCTTCTAAATCCGACAGCCTCCAAATGTAGAGGTTGATTGATCAGCCTGAACCTAAGCCCAGGAACGAGGGAAGATTAACGTCATGAAAACCCCAATTGATATTGCAGTCACAGGTGCGGCTGGTCAGATTAGTTATTCATTACTGTTTCGTTTGGCAGGCGGCGCTCTGTTTGGACAGGAGCAGCCGATTAACTTGCGTCTTCTGGAGGTGACGCCCGCCATGGATGCGCTGCGGGGTGTGGTCATGGAATTAAATGATTGTGCCTATCCGTTATTGCACAAAATTGTGGTGACCGATGACCCCGCAGAAGCCTTCAAAAATGTCGATTATGCGTTTTTGATTGGGGCCAGGCCGCGTGGCCCAGGTATGGAGCGGCGTGACCTGTTGGAATCGAATGCCGAAATTTTTGCCACGCAAGGGCGGATTTTGAATGATGTTGCGCATCGGCAGGTCAAGATTCTAGTGACTGGCAATCCCGCGAATACCAATGCCTATATTGCGATGAACAATGCGCCAGATTTGGCGCCGGAATGTTTTAGCGCGATGACCATGCTCGATCATAATCGCTCAATCAGTCAGTTGGCTGAAAAATGTGGCGTAACCTGCAATGAAATCAAAAATATTGTGGTCTGGGGCAATCATTCCGCTACCCAATATCCCGATCTACATTATGCAAAGGTAAAAGGTCAGCCTGCGCTGACGCTGGTCGGTGAGGATTGGTTTGAAAATTATTTTATCCCGACCGTACAGCAACGGGGTGCGGCTATTATCAAGGCGCGCGGACAGTCGAGCGCGGCGTCAGCGGCAAATGCCGCGATTTGTCACATGAGAGCCTGGGTCAGGGGTACCCCGGAAGGTGATTGGGTGAGTATGGCAGTTGCTTCGGATGGGAGTTACGGTATTGAAGAGGGGCTGGTATTTTCCTATCCTGTAACGGTCAAAGACGGCCAAATCAGTATTGTGCAGAATTTGCCTATCAATAAATTCAGTCGTGACAGGTTGCAGATTACCGAGGCTGAGCTCAAAGAAGAGCGCAACGCGGTTCGGCATCTATTGCGATAGTCTGTGCGATGGGGTAATTAAAGCCGACTGAGCAGGTTTTTAGTCCTTAGCAAACGCAAAAAAACAGGCTACACCCGTTAAGGTGCAGCCTGTATCACAGGAGAGAAATCTCGCTACAACAAAACTAAGGTCTGGTTTTATAGGCGGAATTACTGCTGTCCTCTGCGATCAATTGCTCTGCTTTTACATATTTGGTATGTTCGGAACTTTTTACTGCATACATAACGCCAGCAAAAACAACAACTAATCCAGCAATATAAATCCAAAATTTATCAGGTCCATTATTTTCTTCGCTCATGTTATTTACCTCACGTTGTATTGTTTTTGTAAAGGAGCAATAACAATACTAAAGATAGGGTTTTTGTTTTTTGATTTAGATCAAGTTTTGTTGTTTTTGAAGGGCGGGTATTTTGAGGTTGGATGATAAGCAGGGCTGTGTGTTGTATTCATTTGCTGCAACAGTCCTATTCGATGCCGATTTATGCGGTACCACCACCGATTTTTTTAATCCACTGAGCGCTTTTATCAATGAGTTCTTGATAGACCGACTCCTGGCTGCGCTTGAGGCGCTTTAATAGTTTAAATGAATGATCGGCGCCTTCGATGACAACTAGTTCCGGTGGTGGATTCAGGTTTTCCAGAATGGGTTTGAAAACAGTCAAATCACAGAGCGAATCCCGGCTGCCTTGGAAAAACAGCATGGGCGAATGGATGGCGGTAAGCTCCTGGCTGCGGGGCTTTTCAGTTTTTCCCGGGGCGTGTAGCGGATAGCCATAAAGAATCAATCCACCAAAACCATCGATTTTTGCTGCCAATAATGTGGCATAGCGGCCGCCCATGCTTTTACCGGATAAAAACAGTTTTTCCCGCGGCGCTCCCGTTTGTGCCATGACCGCATCAATTACCGCCAGCCAGGTATCTTCCAGAACCGTCGGTGTATTCGGTGCCGTGCGGCCTTGTTCCAGATAAGGAAAGTTGAACTTGACTGTCATGATGTCATGCTCGGCGATACCATTATGCAGGGCGGTGATAAACTCAGAATGCATGTCCTTGCCAGCGCCTGGCGCAATCAGCAGGATATGCTCATAATGATCGGGAATATGCCAGATAGAGCTGACGACGGCTTTTTCATTGACGCGGATTTTATGGGTTTCTGTATTCATTGTGATAAAAAAAGTTTGACGAATTTAAAATCTACTTTATAATACGCGCTCTTTCTTCGGAGCGGTAGTTCAGTTGGTTAGAATACCGGCCTGTCACGCCGGGGGTCGCGGGTTCGAGTCCCGTCCGCTCCGCCATTTCATTCTAACCGTCATGCAGGGTTTTCACTGCGGATAAAAAAACACTCAACGTCCAGTTGATTCTGTGTTTCTTCCATTAAGGCTTTAATGCCAAATTGTTCAGTTGCATTATGTCCTGCCGCTAACATGGTTATACCGTGTTCCTGGCTGTCATGCCAATCGTGTTCACTCATTTCGCCGGTAATAAAAACATCCAGATTCGCTTCAACAGCTGTTTTCCATTCGCTGTTTGCGCCGCCGGTGATAATGCCGACCGTGTTTACCAGGCGGTGTTTGTCGGTGGTTGCCATCATGACCGGATGGCGCACAACCGTTTCCAGTCTTTCTGCCAGCGTGAGTGCAGTAACAGGTGTTTTCAACACGCCTTTAATGCCGGTGCTGACACCTTTATAATCACCGAAAGGTTGTTGTTGCTCGCAGTTTAACAGATGCCCTAAGACCGCGGCATTGCCAATATCGGCATGGCCATCTAAAGGTAAATGGTAGCCGAATAAATTGATATTGTTTTTAATCAACGGAATTATTCGTTGTCCGAAGACACCTGTGATGGGTTTGGCGCCATGAAAAGACCAGAATAAACCATGATGTACCACTAGGGCATCGGCGTTGTGTTCTTTCGCCTGTAAAATGCTGGCACGGGTGGCCGAGACGGCAAAAGCGATGGTCTCAATGTGATCTGTACCTTCAACTTGCAGACCATTGGGGCCATAGTCTGGATACTGCTCGGGATGCAATACTGTGGCAAAAAAAGCCTCGAGTTCTGTGCGTGTAATCATGTTTGTGATAAATAGTGTCGCCAGATAGTTTTAAAGGTTTGGGTTAGGCTGGGGTCGTTAGTGTTTACGCGTTGAGTGATTTGATCGATAGGCGACCAATGGCCGTCATCAATTTCATCCGCAGCCAGTTCAAACGGCCCGTCATGTACACAATGATAGACCTGAATGAACTCCATGCCCAGTGCGGGCGTTGGCTCGAGTTTGAATAGTAGGGTGAGTGCTTCGGTTTGAATGCCTAGTTCTTCATGCAGTTCCCGAACAGCCGCCATGTCATAGTTTTCACCTTTATCGACATGGCCGGCGGCTGATGTATCCCAAAGCCCTGGGTTTAAATCTTTTGTTAGCGAGCGTTTTTGTAAAAACAGCTGATTTTGGCTGTTGAACACCAGAATATGCACGGCCCGGTGTTTTAAGTTATGCCGATGAATAAATTGGCGGGGTTGGTGCTCAATAATGCTGTCGTTGTCGTCAACGACGGCTAAAAGTTCATTGTTGCGCATGTTTATTCTCGATTCCTGCTCTCTGCTCGTGTAAGGTAGCCGTTTTGATTTGTTTTTGCAAAAAACCCATGGCGAGAAGAAGCGAACACACACAAGCTGAAATTAAGGCAATGATGTTAAATGCGGCCGAATCCATTGTGGCCAAAGAGGGTGTTCAGGCGTTGAAAGTCAGAAAAATTACCGCTGATATCGGTTACACCGTCGGCACTTTCTATATGATTTATGATAGTCTGAGCGAGCTGATGCTGGAATTGAAAGGCCGTATTTTGGATGATCTTGCCGCAGAGCTGCAGGCGGTTAAACTGGCAGATGATGATCCTGAACAGGCTATTATCGCCTCGGCTAGACGTTATTTGATGTTTGCCAATCAGCATTACCATCGTTGGAGCTTATTGTTTGACCCGCTGCAACCGGATAAAGACGGATTGCCTGACTGGTATCAGCAAAAAGTGGATGTCTTGTTTGCTAATATTGAGCGACTGTTTCAGCGGATGACGCCTGAGGCAACTGAGGAGCAGGTCAAACAGGGGGCGCGGGCGTTATGGAGTGGTGTACACGGGGTTTGTGTATTGTCGTTGACAGGTTCATTGGATGCTGTGGGTGTCAATACGATTGAGCATACGCTCGACTTGCTGGTACAAGACTTTCTGTATGGCTGGCGGCATCGACATCAATGCTGAGGCTTACGCTATAATAGTCGTTTTGGATTGAAAAGCAGCTATGTCTGAAAGCGGACACATCGCCATTATTGGGGCGGGGCCTGCGGGTGCTATTGCGGCGGCTTGCCTGCTGCAAAAAGGCCATCGTGTAACCCTCATCGAGAGTCAGCAATTTCCACGTTTCAGTATCGGTGAAAGCCTGTTGCCACAATGCATGGAATTTATCGAACAGGCTGGGATGTTACCGGCGGTCGAGCAAGCCGGATTTCAGCTGAAATCCGGCGCCGCTTTTTTGCAGGGCGAGCGACAGACCGAGTTTTGTTTTTCGGATAAATTTGGACATGGTTTTGACAGTACCTTTCAAGTTCAGCGTGACCGGTTTGATCATGTACTGGCGCATGAAGCAGAAAAAAAAGGGGCGGAGATACGCTGGCGACAGCGAGTAATTGCGGCTGATTTTGATGCTGGCAAACCATGCCTGATGATTCAAACCAATTCCGAAGCATACCGTCTGGAAGCTGATTTCGTATTGGATGCCAGTGGTTTTGGCCGGGTTTTGCCAAGGCTTTTAGGACTTGAAAAACCGTCTAACTTCCCAATTAGACAATCGATGTTTAGTCATTGTGAAGACCGCATCCGTGACTCAAACTATGATCGCAACCTGATTCGGATTATCGTGCACCCTGAATGCCGGGATGTCTGGTATTGGCTGATTCCGTTCAGTAATGGCCGTGTCAGTGTGGGCGTGGTGGCTGAGCCAGGTTTTTTCGACCGCACCGACACTGATGCTGCGATCTTGTTTCAGGATATTGTGCAGGAAGAGCCGGGGCTGGCGAAATTATTGGAAAATGCGGTTTGGGATACGCCGGTCAATAGCCTGACAGGCTATAGCGCTAATGTCAGTCGATTGTTCGGCCCTGGCTATGCCTTGTTAGGTAATGCTGGCGAATTTTTGGATCCGGTATTTTCTTCCGGCGTTACCATTGCAATGAAATCGGCTGTGTTGGCCGCCGATGCGGTAGATTTACAGCTTAATGGTGAGGCAGTGGATTGGCAAAAGTCCTTCGCTGAACCGCTACAGAAGGGCGTCGATGTATTCAGAACCTTTGTCCGCGCCTGGTACGAGGGTGGTTTGCAGGATGTTATTTTTTATCAACGTCAGCAAGCGAATATTAAACAAATGATTTGTGCGATTTTGGCTGGCTACGTCTGGGACGAAGAGAATCCTTATGTCAAAAATGCCGAGCCTCGGCTTAAAACACTGGTGGAATTATGTCGCCTGTAAATTATTATTTGAATGCTATGGGCGTGGTGTCAGCGACAGGCTCAGGTCAGGCACTGTTGCATAAAATTCAGTGTGGCGATCGCAGCGGCTTGCAACGAACCGAATATTACAGCCCGGGACGGCCAGTTTTTGTGGGTCGTATTGAAGAGGAATTGCCTAAGATTCCAGCCCAATACAGGCTTTACGATTGTCGCAACAACCAATTATTGCTGGCGGCGCTGGCGCAAATCGAAACAAGTATCGATAACCTAAGACGGCAATATTCGTCCGACCGTATCGGTGTCGTTCTCGGCACCAGCACCTCTGGTGTGCGAAATACCGAACGGGCGTTGGCGGAGGTTGCGCAAAGTGGACAAAAACCCGCCTGGTTTCATTATAAACAGCAACAACTGGGGGCAGGAGCCGATTTTCTGGCGCAGATTGTGGGGGCGAAAGGGCCGGCATTTGCCGTATCAACAGCTTGTTCATCTAGTGGCCGCGCCCTGGCATCGGCACGGCGACTGTTGGCGCTGGATTTATGTGATGCAGTTATTGTCGGAGGCGCAGATAGTTTATGTCGCTTTACCGTCAATGGTTTTATGGCATTAGAGTCGGTTTCTGCAGGGTTATGTAAGCCATTTGGCGCACACCGGGATGGTATTAACCTATCTGAAGCAGCGGCATTGTTCATCTTGAGCAAACAGCCAGGGCCGGTTAAATTGGCTGGCATCGGGGCTAGCAGTGATGCCTATCATTTTTCTGCACCCGATCCATCTGGAGAGGCAGTGATAAGCGCTATCCGAATGGCTCTAAGCCAGGCTAAGCTAGCCCCAGAGCAGATTGATTATGTTAATTTACATGGCACGGCGACACCATTAAATGATGCGATGGAAAGCCAGGTGATGGCCATGATATTTGGCGATAAGACCCCCGTCAGTTCTAGCAAGGGAATGACCGGACATGCTTTGGGCGCTGCTGCCGCACTTGAATTGGCCTTGTGCTGGCAGTTGCTGAGGCAGGGTGAAACGCTATTGCCGCCGAATATAAACGGTGATCAAATCGATCCGGAGTTACCGCTTTTAAACTATGTTCAGCCAGGGCTAACTAAACGTGTCATGCATTGTCAAAGCCATTCGTTCGCCTTCGGTGGAAACAATATCTCGATCATTATTTCACGTCATGAATGATTTTGACATTGATGCGTTAGTTCCACACAGCGGCAAAATGTCATTGTTGAATAAGGTGCTGGATTGCGATGAAGAATCACTGTGCGCACAGGTTGTCGTGCGACAAGATGGCTTGTTTGATCGAGGGCAAGAGGTTCCCGCTTGGTTAGGGATTGAATATATGGCGCAAACCATTGCTGCGTTCACCGGCGTTGAAGATCACAGGGCCGGAAGGCCGGTGCGTTCCGGTTTTTTGCTAGGAACGCGGCGTTATGAATCAGACCGGCCATATTTCAGGGTTGGTGAGGTATTGACGATTAAGGTGACAAAGTTGATGCAGGATCAGGCGTTGGCTGTGTTTGAGTGCACGCTGTCAGGCGATGGCGTGCAGGCGAGTGCCAAACTGAATGTCTATCAGCCGCCCGCAACAACACAGGAGCAGGTGTAAACATGAGCGAAACAGTATTGGTAACCGGTTCCAGTCGAGGAATTGGCAAGGCGATTGCAGTATATTTGGCAGATAAAGGGTTTGATATTGTCGTGCATTGTCGCAGTCGCCTGGCGCAGGCTGAACAAACGGTGGCGCAGATTAAGGCAATTGGGCGAAAGGCGCGTATTTTGCAGTTTGATTTGAGTGATCGGGAGCAGTGCAAGCAGGTTTTGAATCAGGATATGCAGCAGTATGGCGCCTACTATGGCGTAGTGTGTAATGCTGGAATCAGCGATGATGTCGCTTTTCCTGCGATGAGCGGCGAGCAGTGGGACCAGGTGCTGAGGACCAATCTGGATGGCTTTTACAATGTATTGAATCCACTCATCATGCCGATGATTCAGCGCCGAAAACCCGGCCGTATCGTCACATTATCGTCTGTTTCCGGCTTGATTGGGAACCGCGGACAGGTTAATTACAGCGCCGCTAAAGCTGGGATTATTGGCGCAACTAAAGCCTTGGCATTGGAACTGGCCAAACGCAAAATTACGGTGAACTGTGTCGCGCCTGGCTTGATCGAAACCGATATGCTGGAAAATGTAGCGCTAGATGAAATTAAAAACATGATTCCAGCACGGCGAGTAGGCACAACGAAAGAAGTGGCCGCTGCTGTCGCCTTTTTAATGTCTGAAGAGGCCGCCTATATTACCCGGCAAGTGATTGCCGTCAATGGAGGGCTGTGCTGATGAAGCGCGTGGTGATTACAGGGATGGCAGCGTTGACGCCGATTGGCAATGATTGGGAGAGTGTTGCGGCTAGACTGAAAGCGCAAAATACTGGCGTTCAATATCGGAAAGATTGGGAATGTTATCAAGGGCTAAATACCCGTCTTGCTGCGGCGACTGATTTTAGGCGGCCGGCGCATTACAGTCGTAAACAGGTACGCGGCATGGGGCGGGTGGCGATGATGGCCGTTTATGCTTCAGAGCTAGCCTTGCTAGATGCTGGATTGTTGGGTGAACCATGCTTGCAGAATGGCCGCACCGGCGTAGCCTATGGCAGCTCTTCCGGTAGTTTCGATGGCTTGATTGACTTTACCAAAATGTTGTTGAAGAAAGATACCGGAAGTATGAATGCGACATCGTATATCCGCATGATGGGGCATACCGCTGCCGTCAATATTGGGCTACATTTTGGCATCAAGGGCCGTATTATTCCCACCTCGACGGCTTGCACCTCCGGCAGCTTAGCCATTGGTTATGCCTATGAAACCATACAACAAGGCCTGCAGACGATGATGCTTGCTGGCGGCAGCGATGAATTGTCACCGGCGCAAGCGGCCGTATTCGATACGTTGTATGCGACTAGCTTGCGTAACGATGAGCCGGATAAAACGCCGCGGCCGTTTGATCGTGATCGTGATGGCTTGGTGATTGGCGAAGGTGCGGGCACCTTCATTCTGGAAGAGCGGGAGCATGCCTTAAGTCGTGGTGCAAAAATTTATGCCGAAATCGTTGGCTTTGGCACCAATACCGATGGCTTGCATGTAACCCAGCCCAATAGTGACAGCATGCAGGTCGCTATGCGACTGGCGCTGGAAAATGCCGACTTGCCGGCGGCAGCGATTGATTATGTTAGCGCACACGGCACAGCGACTGAACTGGGGGATATTGCTGAAAGCCAAGCAACAGCGGCGGTTTATGGAAAAAATATAGCCATCAGTTCTATGAAAAGCTATACCGGTCACACCCTCGGCGCCTGCGGCGCAATTGAAGCCTGGGCTACGTTACGAATGATTCAGGAAGACTGGCTGCATCCGACCGCAAACCTGGAAAACATCGACCCTGCCTGTGCCGAACTTGATTATATTATCGGTGGCATACGCAAAAAATCGTGTGAATATGTCGTCAGTCATAATTTTGCCTTTGGTGGCATCAATACGGCATTGGTATTCAAACGAGTCTGAAGAGTATAATCGTACGATTCAGCGTTATATTTAGATAGGTTTTTGATGAAAGTTTCGATTGTTGTTCCCGTTTTTAATGAAGCGGAAAATATCCTGCCGTTAATCGGCGAAATTCAGCAGGCGATGGTCGATGCCGAAGACTATGAAATTATCTATGTCGATGATGGCAGTCAGGATGAAACCGCCGAACGGCTGCGGCAGGCTAAAGCCGAAGTTAGCGCACTGCGTGTCATTCGTCATCAGCAAAGCTGCGGACAAAGTGCTGCCGTCAGAACCGGGATTCGCTATGCCCGCTTGCCTGTGATTGCAACTTTGGATGGTGATGGTCAGAATGATCCGGCCGATATTCCGCGCTTGTATCGGGTGTTGACATCCAATAAAACTGAGAACAATGTCTGGCTGGTGGCGGGTTGGCGACAAAAGCGTTTGGATTCAGCCTGGCGTATTTTTTCATCTAAACTGGCGAATGCTGTGCGCAGTTTCTTGCTGAAAGACAATACACCCGATACAGGTTGTGGCTTAAAAGTGTTTTTTCGAGAGCGCTTCCTGGCGTTACCGTATTTTGATCATATGCACCGATTTTTACCGGCATTGATTATTCGTGAAGGCGGTTGTGTGGTATCAGAGCCTGTCAATCACCGCAGCCGGCAGCGAGGCGTGTCAAAATATGGCACCTGGGGTCGGCTATGGGTCGGTATTATCGATATTATGGGTGTTATATGGCTGATTAAACGCGCGAGTCGCCCTATTGCCGAGGAAGTTAAATAATGGATTCAGAAACGATTTGGTTAGCGATCGGTTTTTTGGGGCAGGGGCTGTTTTCGGCGCGTTTTTTGGTACAGTGGCTAAAGAGTGAGCGGGAAAAGAAAAGTGTTTTTCCGGTAGCGTTCTGGTATTTCAGCATTGCTGGTGGCGTGACATTACTCAGCTATGCCATCCACAAGCAAGACCCGGTGTTTATCCTTGGTCAGGCAACTGGCTTGTTTATTTATTTCAGAAACCTTTATTTTATTATCTATCACCGAGAAGACTTTGAACGGCCGGATGAAAAAACCTCGGATTGATCAACATTTTCAATAATTGTGGCATTGCAGCAGACTTAATGCAGTGCTTATGTTATCGCATCTGACACAGGTAAGCGTTATGTTAAAGCGTATTCCAGAGGCATTCTGGATTTTTTTTGTTTGGCTGCTGCTGACTTCGGTCAGCATTACTGTGCGGCCGTTGTTTCCTGTTGATGAAACGCGTTATGTCTCGGTGGCCTGGGAGATGTGGCTGAATCATGACTATTGGGTGCCACATTTAAATGGTGAAACTTACAGCCACAAGCCGCCATTGTTATTTTGGTTAATCAATTTGGTCTGGGCTGTGGTAGGTGTTAATGAAACCGCCATACGATTTATTGGGCCGTTGTTTTCCCTGGCAGGGCTGTATTTAACAGGCCAAATTGCGCGTTTGTTATGGCCGCAGCACCCACAAACCATGTTCCAAGTGCAATGGGTTTTATTAGGCATGTTCTTATGGATGCTGTATGGCAGCCTGACCATGTTTGACATGATGTTAGCCTGTTTTGCACTATTAGGGATTTATAGTGTATTGAAACTAGCGCGCTGTGGACTCAACTGGCAACGCTGGCTGCTGTTAAGCTTGGCGATTGGTGGCGGCATTTTGAGCAAAGGCCCGGTTATTCTGTTGCATGTTCTGCCCCTGGCATTACTGGCACCCTGGTGGCTTGAAAGGCCAAAAAATTTCAGTTGGCGTCAGTGGTATGGTGGTGTGTTTGTCGCTGTTTTAATCGGTGCGGCGATAGCGCTAGCCTGGGCAATTCCAGCCGGGTTCAAGGGCGGTGAAGCCTATCGACAGGCCATTTTCTGGGGTCAGACCAGTGGTCGGATTGTAAAGTCCTTTGCGCATCAATTACCCTGGTGGTGGTATTTTAAGTGGTTGCCGCTATTATTATTGCCGTGGTTGTTATGGCGACCGTTTTGGCAAGGCTTACGGGCTATTCAGATTGGCGATACCCGCATTCGCTTTATCCTGGCTTGGATCGTGCCGGTTATTATTGCGTTTTCATTGATTAGTGGTAAACGCTTGCATTATTGGTTGCCACTGGTTCCGGGGTTTGCCTTACTTATTTCTGCCGCACTCACGCATGCTTTAGCGCATCGTGAAGACAACAGGCCGTTGGGTATTGCGCTGTTTTACGGCCTTTTAGGTGTTTTGCTTACAGCACTGCCGTTTATCAATCAATATTGGCCAATAAAAGCTGAGTTTTCGTCATTGTCGCCACTTTGGGGGATGGGCATAGTTGCGGGGGCGATACTTTTATTATGGCTAAGAACACCAAAAACCTGGATTATTATTAGTGTGGCCAGCGTATTGTTGTTTTTGATGATTGAAGCGGCAGCCTTTTCGGTATTAGGTTATCGCTATGATATGGCGCCTGCGGCAGAAAAGATAAAACAGCTACAAAATGACAACATACCGGTGGTGTTTTATATCGCAAAATATCATGGCCAATATAATTTTGTCGGCCGTTTGATTCAGCCTATTCCTGTAATGCAAACGATCGCCAGTCTGAAAAAATGGCTGGAAAAATATCCAAATACGGTCGTGTTGCAAGTGGTCTCCGAGGATGCCGAAATGCACGTTTTAGCTGCCTATCCCTTTAAGGGTAGGCGGGTTGTTTTTGTGCCGGCGGAAATTTTTATTGCGCAATTATCGGGGCGCTGAACGACAAGATGTTGTTGACATGATATTCACTGATTTTGAACAAGAGGCAAGCATGACAGCCGAAAACAAAAAGAAATTATACCAGGGTAAGCTTAATCCAGAGCAGATGGCAGTATGCTGGGATAAGGCGACTGAAGCACCATTCAGCGGTAAATATGTACATACCAAAGCGCCGGGGCGGTATCGTTGTGTTTGCTGCGAGCAGGTGTTGTTTGATGCTGCGACCAAATATGATTCGGGGTCGGGCTGGCCGAGTTTTTATGATGCTGCCGAAGCGGGGGCAATTCGGGAGGTCATTGATAACAGTCATGGCATGCGGCGGGTTGAAGTCGTGTGTTCCGGTTGCGGTGCGCATTTAGGCCATGTGTTTCCAGATGGGCCGGCACCTACCGGGCTGCGCTATTGCATCAATTCGGCGGCATTGGATTTTGTGCCAACAAACGTTGAGGATGGAGAATGACAGAACGCGATATGACTCAAGCGCAAACCTATGCACAGCAGCTACTAGACTTTATTGATGCCAGTCCGAGTCCGTGGCATGCGGTCGATAGCATGGTTACCCAGTTGCAGCAGGCAGGGTTCAAACCGTTGCTTGAAGCTGAACCCTGGCCATTACAGCAAGGTGGACGTTATTATGTGATTCGGGATGGCTCTTCATTGATTGCGTTTGTAGTAGGCGACAAGCCTTTGACCGAAACCGGGTTTAAAATGGTTGGCGCACATACCGACTCCCCAGGCCTGCGGGTTAAACCCAAGCCCGTGATAACATCGGGTGATTTGGTACGGTTAGGCGTGGAAATTTATGGCGGGCCAATTTTGGCAACATTCAGCGACCGGGATTTAAGTCTGGCCGGGCGAATTAGTTATAAAGCGGGTGCACACAACATTGCGGTAAAAAATATTTGTTTTGAGAGGCCGTTATTGCGACTGCCGAATTTAGCCATTCATATGAATCGACAGGTCAATGAAGAGGGCTTGAAATTACACAAGCAAAACGAATTGCCGCTGCTGATTGCAGAGCAAATTACGCAAGAGCTGGGTTCTGATTACTTTGCCGAACTTTTGGCTGAGCAAGCTGGATTGATGGATGCTGAAATTCTGAGTTGGGAGCTAAATGTCTATGATACCCAGAAAGGTACGTTCTGGGGCGATAAAGATCAGTTTATCGCGAACAGTCAACTGGATAATTTAGCATCTTGCCATGCCGCATTAGTCGCACTGTTGGATGACGATTGTTTGAACAGTGGTAATACACTGGTTTGTGCGTTTTTTGATCATGAAGAGATTGGCAGCGAGAGTCATAAGGGTGCAGATAGCGCTTTTCTGACAGATAGTTTGAAGCGCATGGCATTGGCTGTTGGGGTTAGTGACGCTGATTTTTTCAGAGTACTAGCGCAGAGCTTTCTTATCAGTGCTGATATGGCACATGCCTGGCAGCCCAATTTTGCGAATGCCTATGAGCCAGAACATAAGGTACTGGTGAATCAAGGGCCTGTCATCAAACACAATGCCAATCAGCGTTATACCTCAGAAAGTCTATCAAGTGCATTATTTATCGAATGCTGTCAGCAGGCGGGCGTTTCGTGGCAACACTACTCGCATCGGTGTGATATCCCCTGCGGCAGCACCATCGGGCCTATGTTATCAGCGCGCCTGGGTGTTCGCAGTATCGATATTGGCAACCCAATGTGGGCGATGCATAGCATTCGGGAAAGCGCAGGCGTGTTCGATCACCGTGATTTAATTCATGTTTTGCGGTCTTTTTACAGAAAATGAGCGTTTCACGCGTGTTTTCAACTATTATTTATTATTAGCGTCTTAATTATTGATAACGGTCGTCTATAAAATCATAAAGTGGATAGGATACGATTTACATGATCTTTTTCAGAGTCTTTTTGCTTAGCTTTCTTGTCATCACGACAGGAATGGCGCAAACGCGCCTGGAAGATAAGATTAAGGCCGCCTATCTTTATAATTTTACGAAATTTATCAGTTGGCCAGAAATCCCCGAAGACAAGTTTACGATTTGTTTACTCGGGCAGGATGGCGTTACAGAATTATTGGCGCCGTTAGAAGGTCGGAAAGCGCAAGGCAAACCCATTCATTTGCGACCGATTAAATCGTTAAAAAACTTAAATACCGCGTGCCAGATACTCTATTTAGCCGAAAATGCGCGTTTCCACTTGCAGAAAAAGCCGGCAGGTGTTTTAGTGATTAAGTCCATTGAACATGCGTTGACCGTCAGCAGCCAGCCTTTTTTTATTCGCGAGGGCGGTATGATTGGCTTTGTCATCGTTGAACAACGGGTTCGGTTGCAGATCAATTTGACGACATTGAGGCAAAGTGGACTCAAAATCAGCGCTAAATTACTGGAAGTGGCTGAAGTGGTTCAGGAAGGCGAACATGAATAGATTGTTTGACCGCTTTTTAATTAAATCCAAATTGCTGGCTATTTTAATATTATCCAGCGTGCTGTCGTTGCTGCTAGCGGCGATTATTTTGGTGATATTGACCATTTCGGATGTTAAAGAAAAAAGCCGCAAAGATTTATTGGCGATGGCCAGCTTGATCGCTAACCGCAGTACTGCGGCATTGAGTTTCGATGATGCGGATGTCGCTAAAGAGAATCTACAGGCGCTTAATGATTTGGCCGTTGTTGAAACAGCTTGTTTGTATGATCGTTCTCAACATATTTTAGCGGTATTGCATGAGCCTGACTGGCAAAATTGCCCTAAAAAAATTGAAAATGCCATATCCCAGTTTCAGCGCTTCGAATTGAATATATACCAACCTGTCATATTGGATGATGAGACTATCGGTTGGTTGTATATGAAGGCTAGTTTAAGGGGGCCTCTGTGGCAACAATTGGAGCATATTTCGCTAGTTTTGCTGGTGATGCTAGGCGCATCTTTAGGTGCGTTTGTTATGGTGGCGCCATTGCTAGGTCGCGTTACCCGACCGATAGCCGATTTAGCAGCGGTGGCACATAAAATAAGTCACCAACGTGATTACTCGCATCGTGCAGAGAAACGCAGTAATGATGAATTGGGCGTGTTGGTTGATGCATTTAACACGATGATTGCTACGGTAGAGCATCAGAACAAATCGTTGGTGAGTGTAAAAAATAACTTTTTAGCGCTCTTCGATAATAATCCGACCATGATTTTTCATTTGAATCTGAAGGGCGTTATCTTATCGGTTAATCGCTTTGGTGCCAGACAGTTGGATTTGAAAGCCGATCATTTACGTGGCTGTGTGATTTTTGATTTTATTCATCCTGAGGATGTGACCGCGTGTAAGTCCATGTTTGAATTATGTCGTCTTAATCCGCATAAAGTCTATAAGGAAGAAATACGGAAGGTATGCCCAGACGGACGCATTATCTGGGCTAGAGAATCGGCAAGGCTATTGATTGATAATAATACCGGTGAGCAGAATTTATTGCTGGTGTGTGAAGATGTGACAGAAACACGCGAGTTAGCGGAAAAAATTGCCTATCAAGCCAGTCATGATGCTTTGACTGGCTTGGTCAATCGTGCAGAATTCGATGTTTATTTGCAGCAAGTCGTTGATAATTTGTCTGAGGAGAAGGTTGAACACGCATTATGTTATCTTGATTTAGACCAATTTAAAGTGGTAAACGATACCTGCGGACATATGGCCGGCGATGAATTATTGCGGCAAATTGGCGACTTGCTTAAAAAAAATATTCGACACAGAGACTTGTTGGCGCGTCTAGGTGGCGACGAATTCGGTATTTTGATGATCGATTGTTCGGCACAGCAGGCGATTCAGGTCTGTGAAAAATTGCGTAATGCCATTCGGGATTATTTATTTTGCTGGGAGGATCGCAGTTTTAATATTGGTGTCAGTATTGGTATTGCGATGATCAATAAAACCAGTGCAAATTCTGTCGAACTGTTAAAAGAAGCTGATTCGGCCTGTTATGCCGCTAAGGAGCGAGGGCGCAACCGGGTCCATGTTTTTCGACCCGATGATGAAGAAATGGCCTGCCGTCAGGGCGAAATGCAATGGGTGGAGAAAATCCAACGTGGGCTGGAAGAGGACCGCTTCCAATTATATGGCCAGTTGATTGTGCCGATTTCAGGAAAAAAGGAAGGAAAGCACTTTGAAACCTTGATTCGCTATCGTGATGATAAAGGCAATATTATCCCGCCGGGTGCTTTTTTGCCGGCAGTTGAGCGCTACAATCTAGCCGTTGCTCTGGATCAGTGGGTGATCAGGAATTTATTTTGCTGGCTGGCCGAGCATCCCTTGTTTCTGGCGGATTTGTTGCAATGCTCGGTTAATTTATTCGGCTTGTCGTTATCGGATGAAAAAATGCTGGCTTTTATTGATCAACAATTTCAGGATTGGCAAATACCTCGGCGGAAAATTTGCTTTGAAATCACCGAAACAGCGGCGATCAGTCATTTAGGTTCTGCCAGGATGTTTATTAAAGATCTGCAGGATAAAGGCAGTTCATTTTCATTAGATGATTTTGGTAGCGGTTTGTCATCATTTGCATACTTGAAAAACCTGCCCGTCGATTATTTGAAAATCGATGGTTTGTTTGTCAAAGATATTTTGCATGATGAGGTTGATCGGGTAATGGTCGAATCAATTAACACAATCGGCCATGTCATGCAGAAGAAAACAATTGCCGAGTTTGTTGAAAATGACGAGATTCTGGCTAAACTCAAACGAATCGGTGTGGACTACGCACAGGGCTATGGTATTGCCAAGCCCGTGCCATTGGATGAGTTATAAATGATATTTTTGAATCAGCTGGCAAAAAAAGTCGTCTATAGCAGTTTTATGTTTTCTGTCGGTATGACGAACGCTTATGCTAAATCAGATGTGCCGGAAGACCTGTTTGCCTTATCGCCAGCGGAATTGGCATCCATTCCGGTCACCATTGCCAGTGGTACCGCCAAAAAACTGATTCACTCAGCGGCGGTTACTTCCGTGATCACGGCAGATGAAATCGACCGCATGGGCGCCACCGACTTGCATGAGGTGTTGCAGACCGTACCTGGCATGGTTGCCTCCATTCAACCGGTTACCAATGATTATATTTACAGTCTACGCGGCATTAATAACTCAACCGGCTCCCGGGTGCTGTTCATGATGAATGGCACAAGGATCAATGTGCCTTATAAAGGCAGTTTAATGGCCGGCATGGAAATCCCGGTAGAAGCCATTCAGCGTATCGAAGTGATAAGGGGGCCTGGATCAGCTTTGTATGGTGCAGATGCCTTTGCCGGTGTGGTCAATATTATCACCAAAAAAGCCAAAGATATTGATGGTACAGTGATGGGTATCAGAGGTGGGAGTTATGATACCCAAAGTATCTGGGGACAGCAAAGTGGTCAACTGTTAGGCTGGGATATTGCAGCATCGTTACAGTTTTCTCATAATAATGTTGATGATAAACGGATAGTCGAGTTCGATTTGCAGAGCCAGCTGGATCAACAATTGGGAACATCGGCTTCGTTAGCACCTGGGCCAATGCAAACACAAGCCAAGCGCTGGAATGCGCATTTAAATGCACAGCGAAAATATATAGCATTTAATTTTTGGGCTTATGCCAATGTTGATTTAGGAACCCGAGCCGGAGCTGGTGGTGCATTGGATAACCGAGGGAATATTGATGGTGAAAGTTATTTATTCGATTTGCGTTTTTCCAGTGAGGACTGGTTTCAGGATTGGGAGTTAAAGGCAAAAGCGACTTATCTGGAAACAGAAATTAACGGTTTGTTTTTTTATTTGCCAGCAGGTTCAGTAGCGCCGCTGGATGCTCAGAATAATTTGAATCTTACAAATTTTGTTAAGACACAGTTTTTTTCTGATGGAATGAAATCACAGATCGGCTTGAAAAACCAAGTGGCCAGTAGTCAATTTACGACGGTTTATCGTGGCTGGAAGCAGCATTTATGGCAATTTTCAGCAGGGTATCGTTACGAAGGCATTGTTGCCAGAGAAAGTCGAAATTATGGGGTGGGTGTGTCGTCGCCGGGCGGCGCTTTGGTGGATTTGACTGGTACGGGTGATGCCTTTTTGGGTGATCATCACCGCGACATATGGTCGTTTGTTTTGCAGGATGAATGGCAAATTGCGCCTGATTGGCATTTGACAGCCGGTATTCGTTATGATGAATATTCAGATTTTGGCAGTACCTTTAACCCACGGGCAGCGTTGATTTGGGATGTTTCGCCACAATTGACGACCAAGCTGCTTTACGGCCAGGCGTTTCGGGCACCGAGCTTTTTAGAGCAATTTCAGAAAAACAGTCAGCTTTTTGCCGGCAATCCGGCACTTAGACCAGAAGAAATCGAAACGGTGGAATTGGTATTTGATTATCGGCCGGATGAGGTGTTACGGACGACGATGAATATCTATTATTATAAAATCCGGGATTCTATCAGTTCAGTAGAAAGCGGTTTGGTTGCAGAAGTGTCAAATCAACCGGGAGTAGATGCCTATGGCGCTGAATTTGAATGGGACTGGCGCTTCTTTCTGCCGAACTGGCGCTTTAAAGGCAATTATGCTTGGCAGCAGGCGCGCGATTTGGCGACAAAAACATGCGTTGCCTGGCAGCCGGAACACAAACTTTATTCTGCGCTTTCCTGGCAGTTTTTGCCTCAGTGGCAACTACAGACTCAGGTCAACTGGGTTGGGCATCGGTTTATCAATGATCAGGGAAACCGGCCTGATCTGACCGATTATGCGACGATGGATTTGACCCTCAATAGCAAAAGATTATTAGGCGTTATCGACTTGACCGGCTCCGTGCGTAATCTGCTGGATAGCAAGGGGCGTGACCCTGCCATTAGTACTTATCCGAATTACATACCGATTCCGCGTCGAAGCTTTTATCTGGAAATGAAGGTCAATTTCTAGGACGGGAAGTGTGGTCTCAAATTTGTTGCCCTTTGATGGCGAACTGTATTTGTATCGCTCATTTTATACCATAGATCAGGCTCGACATATTTTTCAGCAGTTATTGGCGCAGATTGACTGGCGACAAGAACGCTTGTTTATTTATGGTCGATGGCTCAATGTCCCCCGGTTGATGGCCTGGTATGGTGATGAAGGCACCCATTATCGCTATTCTGGCGTTGATCATGAACCTTTGCACTGGCTGGCTTTATTATCACAAATAAAGCAGAATGTGGAAAAGCATTGTCAGCAGCCATTCAATAGCATGATGGCTAATCTCTACCGGCATGGGCAGGATTCGATGGGCTGCCATGCCGATGATGAACCAGAACTGGGGCAAAACCCTTTTATCGCTTCACTCAGTTTCGGTGAGACCCGTTTATTGCGATTCCGTCATGGGCAAAGTAGCCAAAAACTGGATATTGAGTTGAAAAATGGTGATTTATTAGGGGCTGTTGCCGTTTTGAAAATCCCCCTTGAAATTCAATAACTCCGCCACATAGATTGTTTATTTTGACTCAAAAACAAGCAAACTATGCCCCGACAAATGCTTACGGATGAACTTTGGGAGAAACTGAAGATAATTATGTTGAAAATGGGAATTTATGACAAACCTTGTCTTCGAAAAACAGTCGAAGGTATTTTTTATCGCTTGCGAGTAGGTTGTCCCTGGAGAGATTTACCCACGGCTTTTGGTAATTGGAATGCGGTATATAAACGATTCAATGACTGGTCTCGTAAAGAAAAACTGATGGGTATTTTTAACGCCTTGGTTGTTGATCCAGACCTGGAATGGGAATTTATTGATGGGAGTATTGTGAAAGCACATCAGCATAGTAGTGGTGCGGCCTGTGAACAAGAAACAGCGATAGGGAAATCTGTCGCCGGGAACACCAGTAAAATTCATATGGCCGTTGATGCCTGTGGTCTAAAGACAAAGGGCTGTTCCTGTTATCCCAAGAAAAAAGAATTCAACTCGGGGAAATGATGAAATGGATTGGTGTCTCTACAAATATCGCCATCTCGTTGAAAATGTGTTTGCAAGACTTAAGCATTTCAGAGCGATCGCCACGCGATATGACAAACTCAAACGAAATTTTGAAGGCTCTATCGCTCTGGCTTGCGCCTTTTTATGGTTACCTATGTGAAATGGCAACAGCCCCTAGTCATGGCAGGTTCTATTCAACATCATTGGCGGCATGAATTGCCGAAAACGCGCAAACCCAAATCCGCTCGAATCAATCTGACCTTTCGCAAGATTCAGCCATGCCCAGATAAAACGCTATAATGCTCTGTTTTTAAGAAATTTCACGACGTTATGGCTGACTCTTCTATCATGCTTCCGGTCTTGCCAGACCAAAAAACACAGGCCATCTATTGGTATGGGCTTGAAGGTTGTGGTGACGCTCTGGCACTGGCAACGGCAATTCAACAAAGCCAACGCCTGTTTGTGATTGTGACGCCAGATACCCAAACCGCATTACGATTAGAGCATGAGCTGGCTTTTTTTCTGGGACAGAGCTTACCGATTCTACACTTTCCCGACTGGGAAACGCTACCGTATGATGTATTTTCGCCATTGCCAGAAATTGTCTCTGAACGCCTGCGGACGCTTGCCTTGTTACCGGCGACAAGGCAAGGCGCATTGGTCGTTTCGGTAGCCACTTTGATGAACCGGCTGGCCCCACGTGAGCATGTGCTGGCCAATAGTTTTGTGCTGGAAGCAGGCGCACAGTTTGATTTGGAATTAAATCGCCTGAAATTAGAGGCCGTCGGGTATCAGCGGGTTTCCCAGGTTTATCAGCATGGTGAATTTGCCATACGTGGGTCAGTGGTCGATATTTTTCCGATGGGTAGCAAGCAACCGTTTCGATTGGATTTGATGGATGATGACATCGATACCATTCGCAGCTTTGATCCGGAAACGCAGCGCAGTATTGAAAAAATTGAGCGGGTCGAACTGTTACCAGCCTTTGAATTTCCATTTACCGACGATGCCATTAAACATTTTCGGCGTGCCTTTCGAGAAGCTTTTCCCGAAAGTTCGGAAAAAAATCCGATTTATCAGGATGTCAGCAAGGCGGTCGCGCCCGGCGGTATCGAATATTATCTGCCATTATTTGTGGATAAAACCGAGACTTTGTTCGACTATTTACCCGACGATACCGTTCTGGCATTGCCTGATACTTTTCAAACGGCGGCTGAGGCTTTTTGGCATGAAGCTGAAGAGCGTTATCAACAGCGAAAATATGATGCACACCGACCACTGTTAGCGCCGGAAACCCTGTTTCTCAATCCTGAACAACTGCAGCAGCGGCTGGCGCAATTCTACCGCTTGATTCTAGCGCGGCAGACTGAAAATAGTATTGATTTTAACTGTCAGCCCTTGCCTGATTTAACCATCGATACTCGCATGAAAGAACCTGCACAGCATTTGCGTCAGTTTATCGAAGGTTTTGACGGCAAAATTTTGTTTGTTGCCGAAACAGCAGGCCATAGGGAAGGCCTGATCGACAAATTAAAACACTATAAAATTGCACTCAAACCGGTTGCCGATTGGCAAGGCTTTATTCACAACGATACCACCTTGGCGATTGTCGTCGCACCGCTTGATCATGGTTTGCTATTACCGCAGGCGGGCATTGCCATTATTACCGAAACCCAATTAAATGGAGGTAAGGTTCAGCAACGTCGCAGGCGGCGTCAGTCGGCCGCTAAAACGCTGGAAAATGTCTTTAATAACCTGAATGAATTGATTATCGGATCGCCGGTGGTTCACCAGGAATATGGCGTTGGCCGCTATATGGGGCTGCAAACCTTGACGGTTGGCGATATTGAAGCTGAATTTTTGATGTTGAAATATGCCAATGATGACAAGCTGTATGTGCCGGTTTCATCCTTGCATCTGATTGGTCGCTACAGTGGCGTTAGTGCCGAAAACGCGCCGTTACATCGTTTAGGTACGGATCAGTGGAGTAAAGCTAAGAAAAAAGCGCTGGAGAAAGCGCGTGATGTAGCGGCAGAGCTGTTGGATATTCACGCCCAGCGCGCCGCTCGCGAAGGTCATGTATTTGCGGTGGATGATGCCGAATACCAAGCCTTTGCCGACGCTTTCCCGTTTGAGGAGACGCCCGATCAGAAATCGGCTATCGACGCTATTCTGGCGGATATGCGTTCGACAAAGCCGATGGATCGTGTGGTGTGTGGTGATGTCGGTTTTGGTAAAACCGAAGTTGCCATGCGAGCGGCTTTTGTTGCCGTGCAAGCCGGTAAACAGGTGGCGGTTTTAGTGCCGACGACACTGCTGGCACAACAGCATTTCCAGAATTTTCGTGACCGTTTTGCCGATTGGCCAGTCAAAATCGAGGTGCTTTCGCGCTTTAACACGGCTAAGCAGCAAAAAAATATTGTCGAAGAATTAGCGCGAGGTCAGGTTGATATTGTCATCGGCACACATAAATTATTGTCTAAAGACATCCACTATAAACAGTTAGGGTTAGTGATTATCGACGAAGAACACCGCTTTGGTGTACGTCAGAAAGAGCATTTCAAAAAGCTGCGGCATGAGTTGGATTTGCTGACCCTAACGGCGACGCCGATACCGAGAACCCTGAATATGGCGATGTCGGGCCTGCGTGATATTTCTATTATCGCTACGCCACCACCGAATCGGCACGTCATCAAAACCTTTATTTCTGAATGGGTGGATGCCCAGATTCAGGAAGCCTGTCAGCGTGAAATAAAACGTGGCGGACAGGTATTCTTTTTACATAATGATGTGAAAAGCATGGAGAAAATGGCGCGTACGTTGGAACGACTGGTCCCCGAAGCGCGTATTCAGATTGCTCACGGCCAGATGCCGGAGCGCGAACTAGAGCAAATTATGCTGGATTTTTATCATCAACGCTTCAATCTGCTCATCAGCACCACCATTATCGAAAGTGGAATCGATATCCCCAGTGCCAATACGATCATCATCAATCGGGCTGATAAGCTGGGGCTGGCGCAATTACATCAATTGCGTGGCCGTGTCGGGCGTTCCCACCACCGAGCATATGCCTATTTGATTGTGCCGCCACAAACTCTGATGAGCAAGGATGCGCGCAAACGGCTGGAAGCTGTGGAAGCCTCAGGCGAATTGGGTGCAGGGTTTATGTTGTCTTCACATGATATGGAAATTCGCGGCGCAGGCGAATTGTTGGGCGAAGATCAAAGCGGGCAAATCCAGGAAATCGGCTTTACTTTGTACACCGAATTGCTGGAACGTGCGATTGATGCCCTTAAATCGGGCGATCAGCCGGCGTTGAATACGTCATTGGAAACCGGGCCGGAAGTGGATGTCCAGGCAGCAGCCCTGATACCGGAAGACTATCTGCCGGATATTCATGCGCGACTGGTCTTGTATAAACGTATCGCCAATGCTGAAAATGACGACGAACTCAAGGCCTTGCAGGTGGAAATGATCGATCGTTTCGGATTATTGCCCGATCCGGTTAAGGTCTTGTTCAGCATTACTGAATTAAAACAGCAGGCCGAACACATGGGTATTAAAAAACTGGAAGCGCATGTGGCCGGAGGGCGCATTATTTTTACGCAACAGCCTAAGATTAACACCGACAAGTTGATTGAACTGATTCAGACGCAAAATCAGGTTTACACTTTTGATGGGGCAGACAAGCTTAAATTTAGCAAACCCTTGGAAACGGTGGAAGAACGGCTGGCATTTTTACAAGAATTATTGACCACATTGGCGCTGGAGGCGGCCTGATGACAAAGTTATGGATAAAGTATGGCGTATTGCTGGGTCTATTATGCCTGATAAGCGGACAGAGCTGGGCTAAGGCGCGTAACTATAAAATCGAATTGATTGTGTTTTCGCAGCAGAGCTCAAGCAATGAAGTGTTCGATCAGTATCAAAGCCAAATTCAATGGCCTCATGCGCTACAGACCTTAAATGCCTATTCGGCCGCTGGAAAAAGCCTGACCGGGATTTGGCGGCGCTTGCAAGCGAGTTCCGATTACCAGCCTTTATTGCATGTGGCCTGGGTGCAACGGATTGGTGCCAATCGACTGGGAACGGCGGTTAGAATACACAATGCCGCACACGGTATCGATGGTTTTTTTAGGGTGCAGCGGGGGAACTTGTTACATTTGATTGCCGATTTTGAATACCAGCCGGATGATCGTGTGATTTATCATCTTAAAGAGAAACGACGATTTAAATTAGACTCAAAAACAAGCAAACTATGCCCCGACAAATGCTTACGGATGAACTTTGGGAGAAACTGAAGATAATTATGTTGAAAATGGGAATTTATGACAAACCTTGTCTTCGAAAAACAGTCGAAGGTATTTTTTATCGCTTGCGAGTAGGTTGTCCCTGGAGAGATTTACCCACGGCTTTTGGTAATTGGAATGCGGTATATAAACGATTCAATGACTGGTCTCGTAAAGAAAAACTGATGGGTATTTTTAACGCCTTGGTTGTTGATCCAGACCTGGAATGGGAATTTATTGATGGGAGTATTGTGAAAGCACATCAGCATAGTAGTGGTGCGGCCTGTGAACAAGAAACAGCGATAGGGAAATCTGTCGCCGGGAACACCAGTAAAATTCATATGGCCGTTGATGCCTGTGGTCTTCCTATTCATTTCTCAGTGACAGGCGGCGAAGTTCATGACTGTAAAGAAGCACCGAAATTAGTTGCAGAGCTCCCAAAAGGTGACCAACAGCCCCTAAACGAAATCCATTATTTGGATCATCCGCATTTTGGCGTTATTGTGCGGATTAGTTCATATTAAAAAGTTGGCACAGTTTAGGTGTTAGGGTAGAATCCGGAGCTTCGAATAAACTTAACTTAGATATTAACAATAAGAAAATGGCTGACGAATTTAAATTTGCAACGGTTGAATCCCCCTGTGTTGGAAACTGCTGTCTGGATACAGAGGATATCTGTTTGGGCTGTTATCGTCATTTGGATGAAATCACCAGTTGGTTGACTGCTGATGCGAAAACGCGGGAGCAGTATCGTCAAAACATGGCGCAACGCAAGGCTGACAAGGAAAAATGGCTGGCTGATTTAGCGCATAAGTTGGAAGATCAAGCGAGCGACAGTTCCGAGTAAATTATCATCGTCTGTGTGATTGAAGCTCTCAGAGATTTCAACAGAAGAATGGTTTGATTTTGGTCGTGATTGCTGACGTTTTAGTTGGGCCTGTTTTTTCTCGTGTAGTATCTGGCCGCCGGCTTTTTTCCATTCCATCAAATGGCTAATTTCACCATTGTCTAGCCATATGCCATGTGTTCTACACTGGTCTATCACGACGCCACTGCGATAACCAAAATTGATTCTGCGCATAAACTGCTGACACACCGGGCATTTCAGATAGCGGATTTTTTGCCAATGCTGTGAACGTTCCTGAGTGATGGCCGTTAATAGTTTTCGATTGATAATATTTGCGCCAGAAACGCTGTTTTCAAGCACGGTTTCTATTTCACCCGGGTCAAAAAATAGGCCGTAGCATTTTTGACAGCGTTCAATTTGTACGCTGCCATCGGTATAAAGATTAACCGTCTGTAATGGCGTTGTGCAATGAGGACACACACGATTCGAAATGTCTTCTTGTACGCTAAAATCTATTTTTCCATGCAAATCAATATCATTACGCGTCCCGCAATATTGACAAATATTGCTGTTGGCATTTAAGGGTGCAGAGCAGGCGTGGCAACGGCGCATTTATAAACTATTCAGAATATCCTGTTTTTTGGCACGATATTCATCTTCAGAGATTAAATCGGCTTCAAACAGCTTTTTTAGTTGTGTCAATGCCGCCATTGGGTCGTTTTTGGGCTGAGTTGCCGGCGAGTGTTGTACTTGATCATTCAGCGATTGCGCCATGCTTTGGCCTAAACCGATACCCGCACCCATCCCCATGCCAAGCCCGGCACCACCCCCTTCATTGCGGGCCGCCTCGCGCATGGCTTCTAGTTGTTGCAGGTGAGTGTAGTCTAAACCGGCGGCTTCAGCGGCATGTGACTCGGCAATTAAATCGGCAATCCGGTTAATACGTTGTTGGGTCGGCGCGTCAAACTCTGTGCCTTCGATGCGAAAGTCGGTAATGTCAAAACCGAGTTTACGAAAGGTAATGGACAATTTGATGGAAATGCTGTGAGCGATTTCCTCTCGTTTACTGTCGATTTCAGCATAGCTGTACTGGCTTTCTGCTAAATAATCGGAAATCGTATGAATAATTCGGGCCGACAGGGTGTGGCGAAAATCATCGGCCAGGAATACCGATTGGCCACCGACAACATGCGTGAAAAAGTCTCTGGCGTCATAGACCCTGTAACTGTAATTGCCATAGGCTTTTAAGCTGACCGGGAATTGATATTTTGGGTCTTCGTATTTAACCGGCGAGGTCGTACCCCATTTTTGATTCAGAAACGTGGTGGTTCGATAAAAATAGAGACCAACTTTATGTTCACTCTCAAAAAATTGCATAAATTTTTTGATGGTGGTCCAGAATGGAATATTCGCTGTTTCAAGATCCAGCAAACATTCTTCTTCAATAACCGCTCTAACCTGGCCTTCATACACAAAAATACAACCCTGTCCCCCCCTATGTCAACATACCTGTCGCCTAGGAAATTTTAAATCAGGAGACAAAAATGAGCGTATTTAGCCAAGAATTTAAAGTACAATCAGTAGAAAAAGCATTATCCAGAAGACCAGAACAATCGCTAAAGCAAATTGCAGTTACTTTAGGTGTGGGTTACTCCACACTTCAAAAATGGATTCGGTTAGCTAAGAAAAATCAACTCGAAAAAACAGAGTCAAACATGTCAAAAGAAAAAAGCCCTCAAGATTGGAATACAGTAGAACGTTTTGAAGCCATTGTTCATTGTCATCATCTCACCGATGATCAGGCTAGCGCCTATTGTCGTGAACAAGGCATCTACTTACATCATCTAAATACCTGGAAAGCGGAATTTTTGTCAGAATCTAAATCAACAGAATCCGTATATAAACAGGCGCAAACAAAACTCAAACAAGAAAACAAGCGTTTGCATAAGGAGCTAAACCGCAAAGAGAAAGCGTTATCAGAAACAGCGGCTTTACTGGTGTTATCAAAAAAGTGCCAAGCGATCTGGGGGAAAAGGCGGCCGATTAATCGCCTACTCAGATCGCCAACACTACAGCGCACTCATTGATGAAGCCGTTGACAATGGAGCGCGGCAGAAATTAGCCTGTGAACTGGTGGGTATATCAGCTCGAACCTATCAGCGTTGGAACCGGGGAGAAGGACTCTCAGAAGACCTACGACTGCACAATACAGCGCCTGTGCACAATCAATTATCCGAGGCCATCAAGCAAGAAATCATCACCGTGATTAATAAACCGGAATACAGCGCTTTAACGCCGCATCAAATCGTTCCGAGGTTATTGGATTTGGGCATCAGAATCAACCTTTTATCGTGTCATGAAAGCCCACAACCAGCTTAAGCACAGAGCTAAAGGAGCCGCAGGTCAGCATAATAAACCGCAGTCACTCAAAGCCACACAGGCCAATCAAATCTACTCGTGGGATATTACGTATTTATTAAGCCCCGTCAAAGGGCAGTATTTTTACCTCTACATGGTGATGGACATCTATAGTCGGAAAATCGTAGGCTGGCAAGTTCATGATGCCGAATCAAGCGCACACGCTGCTGATTTGATCGAAGATATCGCTCGCCGGGAAAACATCGACAAAAAGCAATTGGTGATACATTCTGACAACGGCAGTCCGATGAAAGGCGCAACATTAAGGGCCAAATTGGTCGATTTAGACATTGCCACGTCGTTCAGCAGACCTCGTGTCAGTAATGATAATCCTTATTCAGAATCGTTATTTAAAACAGTCAAATATCATCATACCTTTCCAGAAAACCCTTTTAAAACATTAAGCGAAGCCAGGAACTGGGTTGAAGCTTTCGTTTGTTGGTTCAACAATGAACATCAACACAGTGCGCTCAAGTTTGTAACACCCAACCAACGCCATAACGGCTTAGACAGCGCCGTACTCGAAAAAAGAAAACGAGTCATCGAGCAAGCAAAAAGAGACAATCCAGAGCGATGGAATGGACGACAAACACGAAATTTAACGCCCATTGGCCATGTTTATCTTAATCCGGATAAGGAAAATTTCAACACAACAGAATGTCAAGCAGCTTAATAAAATTCATTTCGTAAATTATTGCAAAAAATGCGACAGGTTGGTTGACATTTAGCGGTCCGGGGCCGATGATGAGCTTCGATGCATTTTTGATTTCATCGCCATTTTCGGTCCATTGGCTGAAAATCAGGTTTGGATTTGGGTTATCCCAGGTAATAACGGATCGTAATTGACGTTTGATACTGTTTATAATAGCCATAAGCACTCTGCGGAGTTTATTGTCTTAAATATAGTAGAAAAGGTTTGATGTGACGATAAGAACATTTAAAAATTGTGAACCGAAAACGGGTCAACGGGTATTTATTGACGACAGCGCTGTTGTGATTGGCGATGTTCATTTAGCCGATGATGTCTCGGTTTGGCCAATGGCGGTATTGCGTGGCGATGTCGAAAAAATTACTGTGGGCGAGAAGACTAATATACAGGATGGTGCAGTCTTGCATGTCTCCCATGCCAGCGAATTTACCGGGGGTAAAAGCTATCCATTGACCATTGGAAACAGCGTGACCATCGGCCATAAGGCGGTGGTGCATGCCTGCACCGTGGGTGACTTTTGTCTGATTGGGATTGGCGCTAATATCCTGGATGGCGCGGTATTGGAAGATTACGTCATGCTGGGCGCTGGTGCGCTGGTGCCGCCGGGTAAGCGTTTGGAGAGTGGTTATCTTTATGTGGGGGCACCGGCACGGCAGGCGAGAGCCTTAACCGACGAAGAAAAGCGTTTTCTGGATTATTCAGCTGTACATTATGTTAGTTTGAAAGATGAATATCTGGTGATGGGTTGAATATGTCCTCTTGGAGGATAGGTATGACTGCATAGATGTAGAGCAAAGAGCAGCGCATGGAGCAGTTACCGAGAGCGATAGTGAAATCTAATAAAACGCATAGCAACTCTTAACTCGGATATTTCACCAGGGTCCAGGTTAAATATCTATGCCGAAGACTGGAATAGTGTTTCGGGGGGATTCGCGCAGCTATATTATCGCGGCACCGCTTGCGTAAATGTTAAACAGCCGTTAAAGTTTCTACTCTTTTGAATAGGGCGCAGGTCAGAGTGCGTACGACACAACAGGAGTTGAGGCTGTTTCAGTCCAGATTTGATAAGCGGCTTGTATTGACGGCTGAGGCTATTGTTGAAATCAGCCAGGCTGTGTCGCGTGATTTTGCGCCGCGCATGCAGCGTTCCCAGCAGGCTGTTTCAGCACAAATGTTACGCGATGTCAGTCGAACGATCCGGCGCCAGTATCGCTCCATTACTCAGCGAGTCAATCATGCAGAGCCCGTCTGTGTCGTGATGCCGGTCGATGCTGGGCATTTGCATGTGTATTGGCGTTTACCGGAAGTCGTTGCGGATAAGGTGCCGGTGATTAAGTTGTCTTCAGCCGGTACGACGGAGCAGGTAGAGGTTTTTTTTCGCCCGGAAATTAATGATTGTCAGTCAAAAAAGACAATTATTCCGTTACCGTCATCGCTTCAAAATAGCCATCATCGTGTCTCAATCGGTTGCTTTGATGCGCGACATCAATTTTGTGCTGTGTTGGAATCGACTTGTGTTGCGTCGAGTTTTGCGCAGACCCTGGACGGGCAACGGGAAGCGCAGGGTGATACGATGACAACCCTCAATCATTCAGGGCAAGGATTATAACGATGGCGTTGGCGGGTTTGAATATTGTGTTGCATGCGCATTTGCCTTATGTGCATCATCCGGAATACGAAGATTTTCTGGAAGAAGCGTGGTTGTTCGAGGCGATAACCGAATGTTATTTGCCACTTCTGGCGATGTTGGATCGTTTGCAGGCCGATGGTGTTGCATATCGTTTGACGCTTTCTTTATCGCCTACGCTGATGACTTTGTTGCAGAGCGATTTATTGAAGCAGCGTTATCGGCGTTATTTATTGGCGAGACAGCAATTGATCGAGGCTGAGATCAGGCGCACGTTGGGGCAGCCGGAGGTTCAGCGTATCGCGCTGCATTATCGACAGCAATTACAACAGCTCAGTCAGCTGTATCATGCCTGTGCGGGTGATATTCTGGCGCAATTCAGGCGTCATCAGCAAGGTGGTGGCCTCTGTCTTATCACGACGGCGGCAACGCATGGTTTTTTGCCTTTGTTGCGACAGAATGCGTCGGCAGTCCGCAATCAGGTTCGGATTGGGCTTGAGACTTTTCAACAGGTATTTGATTTTAAGCCTGATGGCTTTTGGTTACCGGAATGCGGTTTTTATGCCGGGCTTGAACAGGTGTTAGCAGAATACGGCGTCCGGTATTTTTTTGTCGATAGCCATGCGCTGGAAGGTGCGGATGAAAAACCACTGAATGGTGTTTATGCGCCAGTGGATTGTGGCAACGGCGTGGCGGCGTTTGCACGCGATCCATTGTGTTCGCGGCAGGTGTGGAGTGCAGATGAAGGTTATCCGGGGGATGCCGATTATCGGGAATTTCATCGCGATATGGGCTATGAATTAGCGCCGGATTATTTGGCGCAGTTTATTTCCAAAGATAGGATTCCAGGCCATATAGGGCTTAAATATCATCGCATTACTGGCAATACCGAGGCCAAACAGTGGTATGATCCAGAGCGAGCGATTAAAAAAGCGCGGCAGCACGCCGAAGATTTTTTGTGGCAGCGGCAACAGCACATTACCCGGTTAAGTCAACAATTGGGACAAGCACCGATGATGGTGGCACCGTTTGATGCCGAATTGTTTGGGCATTGGTGGTATGAAGGCCCGCTATGGCTAGAGCAGGTTTTGCGTTTGGCGGCATCTGGAAAATATGCACTGCAATTGCAGTCCGGTGAGGATTATCTGGCAACGCACGATACCTTGCAAACACTGCGGCCGGCCGATTCAAGCTGGGGGCATCAAGGCGCCTATCGGTATTGGATAAACGATAGCAATGATTGGATTTATCCGTGTTTGCATCAAGCCGCCGAGACGCTGGAAAACTTGATCAAGGATTTGAAAACGGTGCAATTGACCGATTTGCAAGAGCGAGCTGTCAATCAGGCATTACGGTCTTTATTATTGGCGCAGGCTTCAGATTGGTCTTTTATGTTAACGGCCGGTACTACGCGCGAATACGCCAATAAACAATTGGAAGATCATCTGGCGCGGTTTAATTATTTAGTGGATGGCTTGCAGAAGAATCGTTTGGATGCACGCTATGTCGCGGCATTGGAAATTATGGATGATATTTTTCCAACGCTGGATTTTCATCAGTACGAATAATTTGTAGCCGCGGCTTCTGTCGCAGGAGGCGCATATGAGCGAAATTGCATTACTTGCCGTTGAAAATATCATCAGCCGTAAAAAACGGCAGCCGCAGCAACAGCTGACATTTTATATTGAAGTCGAAAACTTAGGTTTTCATAAACAGGTGGATGTCATTTGGGCGGGTGAGTCGGGGGAATGGCAGAACTGTTCGGCTGTTTTTCAACGCCAGCAGCGCACAGGGCTTGAGTGTTGGCAGGCGAAAATACTGTTTTCTGCTACGGAGACGAAACCCTTGCCAGGGAATATTCAATTTGGCCTCAGGTTGCGATGTGAGGGGCGGGAATATTGGGATAACCGGAATGGATTAAATTATCACAGTGATGCGGATTCAGGTTTTCTACTCGGTCAGGGGCGTACAATCGCCCATATTGCGCATCAGAATCAGTTACAGCCCGGCCAGAAAAGTCTGGAATTGAGAGTGCTGGTCAATACCGCATTGCAGCCGCAGCGGGTTCAGGTTCACTGGACTGTGGATGATTGGCAAAGCCTTAGAAAAACCGATGCCCATAGCACCGTTTTGTATTGGGATAAATTATGTCGCAGTAATGCGCGCAATCCCAACCAATACGGTGTTCAGGTATGGACGGTCAAATTACGGGTTGGTCGCCATTTCCGAGTGCAGTACAGCATTGCCTGTCAAGGAAAGGCGGAAACGGTTTGGGATAATAATGCCGGGCAGAATTATGTTATCAGCCACAAGCCTCTGTCGTTGTTGATTCTCAATTTGCATTGTTATCAGGAGCAACAGCAGGATGAAAAATTTTCTACCATTGCGCGTGCGATTGATGAGCTGCAGATCGATGTCGTGTGTTTTCAGGAAGTGGCCGAAAACTGGAATGATGGGCAGGGTGATTGGTCATCGAATGCGGCTAATATTATCAATCAGCGATTGAAGGCGCCGCTGCATTTGTTTTACGACTGGTCGCATCTAGGTTTCGATCGATACAGGGAAGGGGTTGCGCTGTTAAGTCGTTATCCGTTGATTGAACCCGAAGGGCGCTATGTCTCTGAATCGCAGGATCCGTACAACATTCATGCGCGAAAAGCGGTGAAAGCTTGGCTCAAAGTCCCGTATATGGGCTTGATTCAGGTGTTCTCCGTCCATTTGAGCTGGTGGGAAAACGGTTTTTCTGAACAATTCGGGCGTTTGCATGAGTGGGCCTGCCAAGCGCGTTCAAAAGGGCTGAAAGCCAATTTGCTCTGTGGTGATTTCAATGTGGCAGCTGGCTCCGAAGGGTATCGGTTGGTAGTGCAGCATTATGGTTATGAAGATCAGTATTTACAAGCCAATCAGCAGGGGCTGTCGGCGCAACGTTTTCGGGTTGATGATGTGCATTGGGGGGATTATTTGAGCGATGATTATCGAATCGATTTTGTGTTTGCCAATCGTGATCATGAACTTAAATGCACATCGGCCACTACGCTGTTTACCGAACACGACTATGGACGGGTGTCGGATCATGTCGGTTATTTATTCCACTTTGAGCCGGAGATTCAATCTGATCCGGTGCACAAGCATGGGACAACGCAATATAAGCATAAAGCCCGGAAAGAGGATTAAGCATGCAAACCGCTGAACACTATGCCCGTCCCGTTTTTGGTCAGCTTGGCGGCTATTTTCAGCGTATCAATGATTTTAAAGATACGTTTGATATTCGTTGGGGAAAAATAGAGTTCGATATGTTTCATGGTGTATCCTGTAACCTGAAAGTTATTCTGAAAGTGTATCGGGATCAGGGCGTCTGTGAAACCTATATCGTCGATACCGACCCCTATGCCGTGGAATGGGATCGGCATAAGCGCAGCACGCGTGATTTTTATGTGTACCCCCATTCAAAGCATTTCGGCTGGATCAATTGCATCAAAATTGCCTTTATCGTGCATATGGGTGAACATTCGATCGCTTCGGAAAAGGAATACATTTACATGGATTGGTATCAATTACAAGATGCCTATCCCCAGCAGCGGCATATCAATGAGGAATGGTCCACACCCAATCATTACCGAAGCTATGAAGTCGATGCAGGGCAGTTGCAAAGTGATGTGGACTGGTATAACCAGCATTTTGAATCTCTGCACCTGGTACCTAAATTTACCAAAGGCCTTCCCTATCATCCCTTTCACCCCAAACGCTTTATTCATGATCATATTGACAAGACCATCCAGGCCAAACACCAGCAGCCCGACAGATTTTGTACCATCAAGGTCAGTGTCGATTGTATTGACGATAATGATTTTATCAATCACCTGATTCACGCCAGCGAACAGGGCGTTTTTGTACAATGCATTGTCGATTGGCGCAAGATGACCATGACCAACAGCGCCACCTATGCCCGTTTGAAACAATCACGAGTCGAGTTGTTAGGGGTGTTCTGCACGACCAAACATCATTTGATCGAAGTCGAGCCGGATATGCATACCAAATTCATTATTTTTAATGATCAGGATTGCATCATGGGGTCATTCAATATTACCTTCGATCGCTGGTGGGCAAATTGGGAATCGGGCATGACCTTCCATTCTGAAGGTGTGTGTCGTTTGCTGGACAATATTTTTCAAAGTCAGCGGGGCGGGGTGATTCAAAAATACGGTATCGACCCTTTGAGCCATTTCAATCTGTTGTACACTTTTGGTCGGCATACTCTGCTCAATGGTCAGGCCTACCGACCACATCAGGCTATTCTGGCTGAGATTCACCGTGCAAAATATCAAATCCGTATTTGTCTGTTTCTGATCGGTGAATTACGCGGCGATCATCATGATAGCGTTATCGACGCCTTGATTGTAGCTTGGCATCGCGGTGTTCATGTCGAGCTGTTGCTGAACGGGCATTTAGCGCGGGAAGGCAAAATCGGGGTGGAGCGCAGCATGGATGAGGAGTTAAACCGTCCATTGCTACCTGCCATACAGCGTTTAAAGCAGGTTAATATTCCGATTGGCCTGGTCTATGGGCAAGATGATCATCCCGTACCTTATTCACCGATTCATTCTAAATATTGCATTATTGATGAGCATATTGTGATCGATGGCAGTTTTAACTGGTACAACACTTCGGTATTTTCCCACGACCTTATCGTCGTCGCCGCCAATCATGAGGTCGCCAAGCCCTATTTGTATGAATTTGAGCAAATTAAACGTGAATTACGGGTGTTTTGGTAGTATATAAAGGTGCATATATAGCCCGCACTCATAAATCAAAGGCCTGCCCCTTTTGTCCTCAGTGTTTACTTTTCTATGGACCTGAAATTGCCTGCCTCAGCCGGAAAGACCAAGGCAAGCGAGATTGGCTTTAAGCGGGTGGTAATTTTAAGATTTCTTTGAGTCTGGCGATGTGCTTGTTGTTTTCTGCATCAATTACGTCAATGCATTTTAGGCCGCCATCATCTTCAGTTACAAATATCTGGCTGGGATTTTTGATTAAGTGATCCAGGCCTTCTAAAACAAATTCAACTAAATCATCTTTCGGATCATAAGTTATGCCATAAAATGGTACCCATTCGGTTTCGATCTGGTCACCTAATTTCAGACTGGCAACTTCAAGTTCAGCTAGTTCTATCTCTTTAAGTTGTTTGGAAACTTGATCAAAATAACTTTGCCATGCGGATTTTGGTAGTTCACGTGTAATCATAGTAAATTCTCCCGTACATAAAAATTTTAAGCTGATAGTATTTATTTAAATGAGGGCTGTTGAATGAATTACAAGGTGTAGTGGTCAAGTAAAACTGAAGGCTTGTCCTTTTGTTTAGGGCAGAAGGTCTAATAAACACCGGTTTCACAGCTACTAGGGCGCATATATGATAATGATGAATGAGCAGCTGATACCATGTGATTTACATGATTATGTCGAGATCGCCTGTCTGTATGGCTACCGGGTTAGGCTTAAATTAAAAAATGGTCTGATTGTAGAAGGCTGTGCACAGGATGTGACGACTTCCGCAGAGAAGCGGGAATTTTTAGTGATCGAATGTTATCAGCAATGGCAGCAGCATATTGCGCTTGATTCTTTAGCCGAAATGCGGGTTCTGACGCCGCAGGCAAAATTTAAGACAGTTTATTTTTAAATAGACGGTTCTGAAAAAAAACCCTCCCAACTTATTGAAATAAAATATATTCCCTGTATGAGCTGCTGGTTTACTGTGTCGGTAAAGACAAGGATCATAGTCCTATAAATACGGTAACAAAATCGCATTGCTGGTACGGCAAACGAACGCATATGAATCGAAGTTTTGCACTCAATAACTGAATGAATCCAGATCAGTCAATGGAATTAAACGATACAAACTATAACTCTGTGCGCTCTGTGTCGATAAAAGATAGAGGTCAGAGATGGTTTTTTCTTTCACGGTAATGATGAAGGAATGAGATTGAAGAGCCGCTGCGTAACATTAGGTACTAATTTACTTGACCACTACCGTCGACTAATTATTTGGCGTAGATACGGATATCTTGTCTATTCAAAGAGTCTTTGTTGTGCATTATCGAGAATAACTTTGATTAATGGATTTTTCAATTTTCTCTGCGCGGTAATGGCATAAAAGCGCTCAAAAACATCATCAATTTTTCCTAGAATTTTTGCGCCATATTGAAGCTGAATTTCATCTGACACCGCAATGGGTGAGAAAAACAGGCCAATCCCTTTACTGCCAAAGGTTTTCAGCAGTGCACTGTCTTCAATTTCGGCTTGAACGGATGGCGATAAGTCATTTTTATCAAACCATTGGTCCAAAGAGCGTCGTAATACGGTATTTCCCGTAGGCAGTAGGAACGGAGCCCCATTCAGCGCACGGGGAAAGTTATCCTGATAACGCTTGGCAAGATCAGGATGGGCAAAAATAGCAACCTGGGATTGCCCCAGATAATGATTAAATATGCCCTTACCACTAGCCGGAGTCGCCGGCACATCTGATAACACAATATCCAGGCTATGCAAGGAAATTTCTGCAAGCAAGCGCTCTGTTTTATCTTCATGACACTGAATCTGAACGGATTCAGGCATTTTTACAAGAGGCTCTATTAAACGATAGGCGATTAGTTTAGGCATGGCATCGGTCATACCGAGTGATAATCGTAAACTGTTTTCACTATGTTCGCCTTTTAAAACCTGGGTTAATTCCCGCCCGATGGAAAAGATTTCATCGGCATAGTGAAAAACAGTTCGCCCTGTGTCTGTCAGCTCAAGTCGGCGTCCTTGTTTTCTGAATAATATTGTGCCAAAAGACTCTTGCAAAATACTGAGCTGTGTGCTGATGGTCGGCTGTGCTAGATGAAGAATTTCGCAGGCTGCACTGATGCTACCGTGTTTGGCAACCATCCAGAAATAATATAAATGTTGATAGTTGAGGCGTTCCATAAGTGCTTATATAGAAAAAACCTATAGTTTAAATCTAAATATCCTAATTTACTATTTTTACTAATTGTTTATAGTAGATAGCAAGATTAATTTTGACAGTGAATGGATATGAATGAGCAATTTATAAAAGATGATTCCCAGTTACGAAACAATTTCCAGTTATTGCAGCAACAGTTTGAGCAGGTTCTGGAGACTAATGAATGTTCTGATGTTCTTGAAACCGTAGAACATTTACGAAATCAGTTTAGTGCCTTTAAGGCCGATGGCAGCGAAACCAAAAAAGAGACATTGCTTCGAGAGCTTGAAAATCTGTCAAAAGAAAAACAGACCCAGGTTATCCGAGCATTCAACCTGTATTTTAATCTGTTGAATACCGCCGAAGAATCCACCAATCTTTTTCAGCGTAGAAGCCAGATCGAAAAAAACAAGCATTTCTGGAAGGGCTCTTTTCATGAAACGCTGCATAGTTTTAAAGAACAGGGTTTAGATGTTAATGACTTGCAGGTCTTGTTTAATGAACTTGAATATATGCCTGTCATGACAGCGCATCCGACAGAAGCCAAGCGTCGGACTGTCCGGGGGGTGCTTAGAAATATATTCCTGAATCATAAAAAACTGGAACAATATCCGGTGTCGGGGTATTTCCGTCAACAAGTGCTAGATCAATTGCAAAACTACATTCAATTACTGTGGAAAACGGATGAGTTACGCAGTCGTAAAATCAGTGTCACTGAAGAGATTGATTCAGGATTGTTTTATTTTCCACTTTCTTTGTTTGAATCAACGGCTCAGTTATATAGAGGATTGCAGCGTGCCATACATGATGTTTACGGTGAGCAGGCCGTTGAGCAGTTGCAGATACCCAGTTTTTTGAAGTTTGGTTCCTGGATCGGTGGAGACCGCGATGGCAATCCGAATGTAAAACCAGAGACTACCGAATTGGCATTAAGACTTCAGGCCAGAACAATATTAAAGGAATACATCAGTCGGGTTGATTTTTTGCGCGGACAACTGGCTTTTTCTTATGGTTTATGTCACCCAACTGAAGAATTCAATCAAAGCTTGCAGGCAGATATTGAGTTATTGGGGGATGTGGCTGAAAGCATAGGCCAGCGTTGTCAGCAGGAACCTTACCGGCATAAATTGTCCTTGATGAAGTATCGACTGGAACAAGCTTTATTACAGATTGAACAGCGTATTAACGGCGATATGGTAACCGTAACCAATCATCCCTATGGTTGTGCCGGGCAATTACTGGAGGATTTGCGGGTTATCCAGAAATCATTAATCAGCCATGGTGACAAGGCGATTGCGGATCTTGAATTACAGGATTTAATCCGGCTGGTGGATACCTTTCAGTTTTATTTGATGCAACTGGATGTCAGGCAGGAGTCTAGTCGACACAGTGAAGCCGTCGCCGAGATTTTCTCACAAATTGCCGATATTGATTATTTTGCCCTGGATGAAGCAGAAAGAATGAAGCTGCTGGCCGAGGCTATGACGACTCCAGGTGGTTTGATTTACGATTTTAATCAGCTTTCGCCAGAAAGTCAGGAGATACTATCATTATTCCGAGTAATGGCTCAGATGCGTCATGAGCTGGGTGAAGATTGTTTCAGTCGTTACGTGATTTCCATGACTCATTCTGCCAGTCACATTATGGAGGTTCTGTTGCTGGCTGCACAGAATGGTCTGGCGGGACGTTTGGCGGGTAAATGGTTTTGTCATATTGGCATCAGTCCATTATTTGAGACCATTGAGGATTTGAATGAAACTGAAAATATTTTGCATAGGCTGTTTCAACAGCAGGAATATCAGGAATTGCTGAAAGCATATGGCAAGCCTCAGGAAATTATGCTGGGTTATTCAGATTCCTGTAAAGATGGCGGTATTTTAGCTTCAGCCTGGGGGCTGTATCGGGCGCAGCAAAAAATCATTGAAATAGCCGATGAATATAATGTTCAGTGTCGGTTGTTTCACGGTCGTGGAGGAACGGTTGGTCGAGGTGGTGGGCCGACTCATGAAGCGATTTTGGCACAACCGCCGGCGACTGTCAGAGGCAAAATTAAATTCACAGAGCAAGGGGAAGTCCTTTTTTATCGCTATAACAATCAGGAAACGGCTGTCTATGAATTAACCATGGGCGTGACCGGCTTATTAAAATCCAGTTTGAGTTTGATTAAACCGGTTGCTAAGGACAAGCCTGAAAATCTTGCCTTGATGGATGAGCTGGCCAGAATCGGTGAACAAAGCTACCGCCAATTAACAGAAGATACCCCAGGGTTTCTGGACTATTTTTACGAAGCGACACCAGTATCTGAAATCAGTCAGTTAAATATTGGTTCCAGGCCATCCCATCGTAAGAAAAAAGACCGCTCCAAGCAATCGGTCAGGGCTATCGGTTGGGTGTTCTCCTGGGCACAGTCCCGCCAGACTTTTCCCGCCTGGTTTGGAATTGGTTCGGCATTGAAATACTGGTGCGCTGCCAACCCTGAGCGCTTAGAGACCTTACAGCGCTTGTATCAGGACTGGCCATTTTTTAGAAATCTACTCAGTAATGCCCAAATGGCGCTGTGCAAGTCGGATATGAATATCGCCAAGGAGTATGCGGGGCTGTGTCTGGATGAAAATACCGGTAAACAGGTTCATATGATGATAAGCCGGGAGTATCACCATTGTGTAAACTGGATACTGGACATTGCAGAAAGTGACCAGTTATTGGCTGAAAATCCTAAACTGGCGGCTTCATTAAGACGCCGGGATGAGTACCTGGGGCCTTTGAATTTTATGCAGGTAGCCTTGTTGAAGGAAATCAGAAGCCAGGAACTAGATGCTGACAAACAGAAATTGCTGACAAAATCATTACTGGGAACCATTAATGCTATTGCAGCCGGTATGAGAAATACAGGCTAACTCCACAGGCGAAATTTGAGGCTGTTTATTTCAAATAAGCGAAAAAAACCGGCTCAGGCATGCGCGTGAGCCGGTTTGATGAGAGCGCCTAACGATGTGAACTTACTGCAACAGTTCAAAAACCTGTTCGACTTGCTCCCATTCCTCAGAGCCCGGATTTTTTAATCTCGGGTGAATGATTCGCTAAATGTCAACCAACCTGTCGCATTTTTTGCAATAATTTACGAAATGAATTTTATTAAGCTGCTTGACATTCTGTTGTGTTGAAATTTTCCTTATCCGGATTAAGATAAACATGGCCAATGGGCGTTAAATTTCGTGTTTGTCGTCCATTCCATCGCTCTGGATTGTCTCTTTTTGCTTGCTCGATGACTCGTTTTCTTTTTTCGAGTACGGCGCTGTCTAAGCCGTTATGGCGTTGGTTGGGTGTTACAAACTTGAGCGCACTGTGTTGATGTTCATTGTTGAACCAACAAACGAAAGCTTCAACCCAGTTCCTGGCTTCGCTTAATGTTTTAAAAAGGGTTTTCTGGAAAGGTATGATGATATTTGACTGTTTTAAATAACGATTCTGAATAAGGATTATCATTACTGACACGAGGTCTGCTGAACGACGTGGCAATGTCTAAATCGACCAATTTGGCCCTTAATGTTGCGCCTTTCATCGGACTGCCGTTGTCAGAATGTATCACCAATTGCTTTTTGTCGATGTTTTCCCGGCGAGCGATATCTTCGATCAAATCAGCAGCGTGTGCGCTTGATTCGGCATCATGAACTTGCCAGCCTACGATTTTCCGACTATAGATGTCCATCACCATGTAGAGGTAAAAATACTGCCCTTTGACGGGGCTTAATAAATACGTAATATCCCACGAGTAGATTTGATTGGCCTGTGTGGCTTTGAGTGACTGCGGTTTATTATGCTGACCTGCGGCTCCTTTAGCTCTGTGCTTAAGCTGGTTGTGGGCTTTCATGACACGATAAAAGGTTGATTCTGATGCGAGATAGCAGCCCAAATCCAATAACCTCGGAACGATTTGATGCGGCGTTAAAGCGCTGTATTCCGGTTTATTAATCACGGTGATGATTTCTTGCTTGATGGCCTCGGATAATTGATTGTGCACAGGCGCTGTATTGTGCAGTCGTAGGTCTTCTGAGAGTCCTTCTCCCCGGTTCCAACGCTGATAGGTTCGAGCTGATATACCCACCAGTTCACAGGCTAATTTCTGCCGCGCTCCATTGTCAACGGCTTCATCAATGAGTGCGCTGTAGTGTTGGCGATCTGAGTAGGCGATTAATCGGCCGCCTTTTCCCCCAGATCGCTTGGCACTTTTTGATAACACCAGTAAAGCCGCTGTTTCTGATAACGCTTTCTCTTTGCGGTTTAGCTCCTTATGCAAACGCTTGTTTTCTTGTTTGAGTTTTGTTTGCGCCTGTTTATATACGGATTCTGTTGATTTAGATTCTGACAAAAATTCCGCTTTCCAGGTATTTAGATGATGTAAGTAGATGCCTTGTTCACGACAATAGGCGCTAGCCTGATCATCGGTGAGATGATGACAATGAACAATGGCTTCAAAACGTTCTACTGTATTCCAATCTTGAGGGCTTTTTTCTTTTGACATGTTTGACTCTGTTTTTTCGAGTTGATTTTTCTTAGCTAACCGAATCCATTTTTGAAGTGTGGAGTAACCCACACCTAAAGTAACTGCAATTTGCTTTAGCGATTGTTCTGGTCTTCTGGATAATGCTTTTTCTACTGATTGTACTTTAAATTCTTGGCTAAATACGCTCATTTTTGTCTCCTGATTTAAAATTTCCTAGGCGACAGGTATGTTGACATAGGGGGGATTTTAAACAACTTAGCCACACTTACGGTGATAGCGCCGGCTATTTCCGGTAATTTCTGTTCGGCTTCTTCGCTATAATCTAGAGACAGAGGCGGAAGTTTCGCCAGGCTTTCAAGAATAACGCTTAAGTTGAGTTCTTCGTCTAAGCCTTTAAAATACTGGATTTGTTCTTGTAGCCCCTTTGTCACCGGAATGTCTTGCGCTTGGATAATGTCCCTGCCATTGGCTTTTGCATTGGCTTGTGCGCGTATCATCAGGTCATAAACACGTTGATTGACAAAGTCTTCGAGACGTTTGATATCATTTTTGTCGATGTCTAACGATGCGCTTTCCCGAAAAATTTTTTCAAATTGTTTAACTGCCATTACCATAGTCTTATTCCTTATGTTGTTATGATTTTATAAATTACTTGCACTGTTATTATGGGGATAGCATTCATAAAAACAAGGTTATTGAGGTTAAAGGATTGCTTGTCAGCCGTGTTCGTTTTCTGGGATGATGAGAGTATTGATCTCTTCAATTGATTTCTTGCGATGCAAATACTGACGTTTTCCGAATATCAAGCACAATCTGAACGCCTGGCGGCGGTACTTGACAGAGATTGCCATATCATCGAGTGTCACCATTTTCCGGATGGTGAGAGCTTGGTACGGCTGCCGACCGATTTAGCTGAACATGTGGTGATTTGTCGCAGTTTGAATCAGCCAAACGATAAGTTGATCGAATTGCTGTTGACGGCGGAAACGGCCAGAGAGCTGGGGGCAAAACGCTTGACCCTAGTAGCGCCCTATTTATGCTATATGAGGCAGGATATTGCGAATCGGCCGGGTGAGGCGGTGAGTCAGAAGATTATTGGCCGTCTGTTGGCTGAATTATTTGATGATGTGATTACGGTTGACCCCCATTTGCATCGTATTCAGCGCTTATCTGAAGCCATTCCCTTGGAGAATGCGATCACCTTAACGGCCGCCGCCGATATTGGTGTGTTTTTGCGGCAGCAGTTTGTTTCGGCCGTGCTGTTAGGGCCTGATACAGAATCGAAGCAGTGGGTCAGTGCTATTGCCGAGCAAACCGGTTTTGACTATGCGGTGGCTCATAAACAGCGGTTAGGTGATAAAAATGTTGTTGTTACGCTGCCAGAGTACGATTTTTGCGGTAGACCGGTGGTGTTGGTTGATGATGTGCTCAGTACCGGTCGCACGTTGATTCAGGCCGCGGTATTATTGCAAAAAGCGGGCGCTTCTGAGGTTTATGCAGCCGTCACACATCCGTTGTTTTGTGGCGATGCAGAAACAGCATTGTATCAGGCGGGCATTAAACAAGTCTGGAGCTGCGATAGTGTGACGCATAAAACAGCCTGTATCTATCTAGCGCAGCGACTGGCGCAAGCGCTTTTGAATCTTCAATGAAAGGTTTTTTCCATGAGCAAGACTAAAATTCTGGCATTTTCCGGCAGTAACCGGAAGGCTTCGTTTAATCAGAAGCTGGTGGCTGTCGCGGCCGAAGGGGCGATGGCAGCCGGCGCCGACGTGACGATTATTCAGTTGGCCGATTACGATGTCCCCTTGTATAACGCCGATCTGGAAGCCGAACAGGGCATTCCTGATGCGGCACTGGCGTTTAAGGCATTATTAATGGCTCACGATGGTTTTTTGATCGCGTCACCGGAATATAATGGCATGTTTACGCCGGTATTAAAAAATATGCTGGATTGGGCCTCACGTAAACAGCAAGCGGATGAAGCGCCATTATTGGCATTTCGCGGCAAATATGCGGCCATTATGGCGACATCGCCGGGTGCGTTGGGCGGTGTTCGTGGATTGATGTTCTTGCGTATATTGTTGAGTAATTTAGGTGTCAATGTTTTGGCCGAGCAGCAGGCCGTCTCCTTTGCCGCGAAAGGCTGGGACGATGATGTTATGAAAGATGACGCACAACGACAGGCGATTTTGCGGTTAGGGCAGCAATTGGTTTTGGCTTTGGGCGCTGATACGCGATAGCATGACGAGAAGGCGGAAAAAAACGCATTATAATGAAGGTGAACCTTTTTCAGGTTGGCGGGAAAAGCTGCATGAAATTATTTTTGGTGTAGAAACACCCTTGGCTAAAGCCTTCGATCTGGTTTTGATTGCCTGTATTCTGGTCAGTGTGTTAGCGGTTATGCTGGGCAGTGTCGGCAGTTTGCAGGCGCGATTTGGACAATGGTTTTATACGCTGGAATGGTTTTTTACTCTTCTATTCAGTATCGAATTTATTCTGCGTTTGCTGTGTGTCCGTAAGCCCTGGCTTTATCTGCGCAGCTTTTTTGGTGTGGTTGATTTTCTGGCCATTATTCCGACCTATCTGGTATTTTTATTTCCGGGGATCAAGTATATGCTGATGATCCGGGTTTTGCGTCTGTTGCGCATTTTCCGGGTGCTCAAATTGTCCGAATATATGGGCGAGGCGCAGGTTTTGTTGGTCGCGTTGAGCCAGAGTCGGCAAAAAATTCTGATATTTTTGTATGCAGTGGGGACATTGGTTATCATTTTTGGCTCGGTCATGTATGTCGTCGAGGGGAGTGAGGCAGGCTTCACCAGCATTCCAAGGTCGGTGTATTGGGCGATTGTGACGATGACCACCGTAGGTTATGGTGATATTGCGCCACAAACCGTGGTAGGACAGATGGTTGCATCGCTGATGATGATCGTCGGTTATGGCATTATTGCGGTGCCGACCGGAATTTACAGCGCGGAGCTGATCAAGGTGAAGCGTACAATCAATAATAACGCCTGTTCGGACTGCGGCGCGGTAGGGCACGAATTCGACGCTAATTTTTGCAGGATTTGTGGTCATGCATTGGCTGATGACGAGACAGAATAATCTAAAAGAGGATAAAACCATGATATTTAAAACATTGTTATCGGTCGCCTTGTGCGTTGCCTTCAATGCGGTGATGGCGGCAGAATTAAGTCGTGAGCAAGTTGTTAAGCTGCTTGAAAACGTCAGGCCGGGTGAAAAAGTCAATTTGAGACGGAAAGATTTAACTGGCCTGGATTTGTCGGGACTGGACTTTCGGCAGGCGGATTTATGGGGTGCAGATTTGCGCCGGGCTAATTTGAGTCATAGTAATTTGTCAGGCTTGAATCTGGATTTGACCGTGATGGTTGGCGCTAATTTTGAAGGTGCCGATTTATCGAAGGTGAGTATTTTTGCGGTTAGCATGATGCGCTGTAATCTGAAAAATGTTGATTTTTCAGGCAGTCGGGTCATTGCCAATCTGGATAATTCTGATTTGACCGGCGCTAATTTGCGCAATGTGCGCTGGGGCGCGGATATGAAAAATCAACCTATGGGCTTGATGCGTGTTAGTCTGAAGAAGGTCAAGCTGGTTGATGCAGATTTGACTGGAGCCGATTTGAGCCGGGCGATGCTGATGTTTGCGGACTTGACCCGGGCTAATTTGAAAAAGGCGGTTATTCATGTGGCCGATTTACGTTCTGCGGTGTTAAAGGATGCTAATTTGCAGCAGGCCGATTTGACCAGCAGCAACCTGATGGGAGCTGACGTCAGTGGTGCGAATTTTGAGGCAACGATTTTGAAAGACGTCAAAGGCTGGGACCAAGTTCGTGGCCTGTCGCAGGCTAAAAATGTTTCTCGTGCTGTATTCTTGGATTAATAAGTTTTTGATATAACAAAAATATTCTGGGCGATGAACAAGCTATTTGAATATCAGTCCCAGAATTAAACCAGGAGACAATGATGAAGGCTGAATTTACAGCTATTATAGAAAAGGCAAGCGAGGGCGGGTATTGGGCAATTTGTCCAGAGATACCCGGGGCAAATGGGCAAGGTGAGACAATAGAAGAGGCAAAAAATAATCTTAGAGACGCTATCGAATTGATATTGGAAGACCGCAGGGAAGATATTCTTCGAGGCTTACCTGAAGATGTCATTCGTGACAAGGTACAGGTTGCATGAAGCGAAGGGATTTGGAGCAAAAATTGAGAGTCGCGGGCTGCTATTTGAAGCGGGAAGGCGGATCGCATTCTCTTTGGATAAATCCCAGAAATGGTGTGCTGTTGAAGCAATTCCACGGCATAAAGAAATAAAAGAGCAATTGGCAAGAAAAATTCTAAAGAACCTGAGTGCTGAATAGATGGTTCAACAATGCGCTCTATGGTAGTGATGAGTCTTATCGATTTATCGAAAATACCTTGGTGTGAATGGAGTAGCGGACTTAAAGAGGGTTGCACTCGTGGTATTTTTGATTGAAGCCGGCAAACGTGTTGACGATAAATAGAATAACGTATATCATTCCGAAGTTATGTTGGATAGATTGCCTGAATTTATAGACCCCATCCTTTATGCGGAACAGCGTAGGGAAACCATTGGCCGGATACCGATCAGTGGGTTTTCTCGGCTGGCTGAAAAACTGGCGGCCAACGCGGGCGATGTGGCGATCGATTTCGCCTTTGAAAAAAAAGGTCGGGTGGCAACCGTACAAGGGCATATCAAGGCGGAATTAACCTTAGTTTGCCAAAGCTGCTTGAAAAATCTATCGTGGGCGTTGGATATTCCGGTTAATTTGGGGGTTGTTTCCTCGGATGAACAAGCCAATAGATTGGCTGAGGAATTTGATCCTTTATGGCTGGAAGAGGACACCTTAGCCTTGAAAGATATTGTCGAAGACGAAATTCTTCTGGCATTGCCCGATTTTCCACGACATAGACATGAATGTCTGGTCAAGCAGAAGGCACAGGCTAAAAAAACGGAAGATTCAACAATTAGATCTGACAACCCTTTTTCTATTTTGGCACAACTTAAAAATACTGGAGACTCTTAGATGGCCGTTCAAAAAAGTAAAGTGACCCGTTCAAGATGTGGTCAACGTCGTTCGCATGATGCATTACGTTCTAAAACATTATCGCAAGACCCATTAACTGGTGAAATGCATCTACGCCATCATATGACGCCTGATGGTTTTTATAAAGGTCGTCAGATTGTCGCTGTGAACGAAGAAGACTAAATCGACAGCGTTCAATAGAACAACGAGACCGGCCTGCAATGCAGGCCGTTTCTTTTTCTGACTGTTTCAAGGGGAATCTGGCCTGATTTTTTGAAAATCAGCTCGGATTAAATTCGAATGAAACGAATTTCGGAGTAACGAGCAGGCGTGACGACAACTATTTCAATCGATGCGATGGGGGGCGATCATGGTTTGGCGACAACCATTCCAGCATCGCTAAATTGTTTACAGGCTAATCCCGATTTAAAACTGGTATTGGTTGGGGATGAGGTGCAAATCAAGGCGTGTCTGGGTGATGCACTAGATACTTATAAAAACAGGCTCACGATTCAACATGCTTCACAGATTGTGGCAATGGATGAATCCCCACAAAAAGCCTTGAAAAACAAAAAAGACTCTTCGATGCGTGTCGCCATTAATCTGGTTAAAGAGGGTGTGGTAGATGCCTGTGTCAGTGCGGGAAATACCGGTGCTCTGATGGCGACGGCACGCTTTGTGCTCAAGATGATTCCAGGGATCGAGCGGCCTGCGATTATTTCAACCTTACCTTCTATTCATGGTCATACGCATATGCTGGATTTGGGTGGAAATGTTGATTGTACTGCCAGGCAGCTTTTTCAATTCGCCATCATGGGAGAGGAAGTTGTCAAGGCTGTGGAAAACATCGAACAACCCAAAGTTGGTTTGCTGAATATCGGTGAAGAAGATGTCAAGGGTAATGAGCAGGTTAAATCAGCCGCCCGCCTTTTGGAAAATGCCAGTCTGAATTATATTGGTTTTGTCGAAGGTGATTCGATTAACGCCGGTTCTGTGGATGTGGACTTAATTGTCACCGATGGTTTCGTCGGCAATGTTGCACTGAAGTCGATTGAGGGTGCGGCCAAAATGATTGGCCTTAAGTTGAAGCAGTCTTTCAATAAGAATATGTGGACGAAACTGGCAGGCCTTGTCGCTTATCCTGTGTTGAAATCATTTAAGGACAGTATCGACCCGAGACTTTATAATGGAGCCAGTTTCGTCGGTTTGCGAGGGTTGGTGATTAAAAGTCATGGCGGTGCAGATGTACTGGCTTTTGAAACGGCGATTCATTTGGCCGAAGTGGAAATACAACAAGACGTGACCCGAAAAATCAGCGATAAAGTTGAACGTGCGCTGGCGCAACAGGAGTTTGATTGATGCAATATGCAAGAATTAGCGGAACCGGAGGTTATTTGCCGGAGCAGGTTCGCACGAATCATGATATTTCGGAAACGGTCGATACCTCGGATAGTTGGATTGTCGAGCGTACAGGTATAAAAAGTCGCCGGATCGCCGGGCCGGAAGAAACCGCCTCCAGCATGGCTGAAATTGCGGCGCGGCGCGCTATTGATATGGCCGGTGTCGATGCAAAAGACATCGATTTGATTATCGTTGCAACAGGAACGCCGGATCGGGTTTATCCTAGCACGGCGTGTTTATTGCAGCGACGTCTCGGTATTTCAGGCTGTGCGGCATTCGATATTCAGGCAGCCTGCTCAGGATCGGTCTATGCCTTGAGTGTCGCTGATCAATACATCAAATCCGGTACAGCTAAAAAAGCCTTGGTGGTAGGGGCTGAAATCTGCTCCCGAATTGTGGACTGGACTGATCGGGGAACATGTATTCTGTTCGGCGATGGCGCGGGTGCCGTATTGCTAGAAGCATCAAGGCAGCCTGGGATTTTATCCACCCATATTCATGCTGATGGCGCTTACGAAGATTTGCTTTATTGTCCGAATCCTGTAGCAGCAGCAGAAGACAAACGGGACGAAGAGCCGTATATTCGCATGCGCGGCAATGAGGTTTTCAAGATGGCGGTGAATACCTTGGGCCGGATTGTCGACGAAACACTGGCAGCCAATAACCTGGAAAAGAATAGCGTTGATTGGCTGGTGCCGCACCAGGCTAATACCCGAATTATTGCGGCAACGGCCAGGAAATTGCAAATGTCGATGGAGCAGGTGGTGTTGACGCTGGAAAATCAGGGCAATACGTCGTCGGCATCGGTGCTATTGGCATTTGATGCAGCGGTTCGAGATGGTCGAATTCAGCGTGATCAGGTGATTTTGCTGGAGGCTTTCGGTGCTGGCTTTACCTGGGGTTCGGCCTTGATCAAGTATTAACTGATGTTGTGTAGATAGTTCATGTCTGCACTCTGCGTAGGGTGTCATGTGTGCCCCGGTAAAAAACACAGGGATTCAATAATGTTTAATCTAAAAAGAGGGTTTTTTTGCTGGCGTCTGAACATTATTTTTCAGTGAGCTACGGTTTTAACCCGCTACCAGATTAAGTTATTTTGAACGAACAACACAAATGGTGGAGAAATCATGATAAATGAACAAAATTACGGTCTGGCGTTTGTGTTTCCAGGCCAGGGTTCGCAGTCAGTAGGCATGTTGAAGGAGGCGGCCGAAGCATACCCTGTCGTCAAGCAAACTTTTGAGGAAGCGTCGGACGCGCTAGGCTATGATTTATGGGCGCTGACGCAAAATGGCCCAGCCGAGGAATTGAATCAAACCGATAAAACGCAGCCGGCCATGCTGGCGGCGGGGGTGGCAGTCTGGCGAGTCTGGTGTGACTCGACCATTATGCGACCGGCTTGGATGGCCGGGCACAGTCTGGGTGAATATACTGCTTTGGTTTGCGCTGATGCTATGGCGTTTGGAGATGCCATCAAGCTGGTTGCCGATCGCGGCAGATTTATGCAGGAAGCGGTGCCAGAGGGGGTTGGCGCGATGGCGGCGATCATTGGTTTGGAAGATCATGTTGTTGTCAATCTGTGTGCTGAAAATGCCGGTGATGAGGTGGTCTCGGCCGCTAATTTCAATGCGCCCGGGCAGGTTGTGATTGCAGGGCATGTGGCTGCAGTGGAGCGCACGATGGCGGCAGCAAAGGAAGCCGGTGCTAAACGGGCGTTAAAACTACCCGTCAGTGTGCCGTCGCATTGTGCTTTGATGAAGCCGGCGGCGGAAAAACTGGGCGAACGCCTGCAAGAAATCAAAATAGAGTCGCCGCATGTTTCATTGTTGCATAATGTTGATGTGGCAGCGCATAGCGCGCCTGAAGTTATTCAGGGTGTCTTGCAGGAGCAGTTGTACAAGTCGGTGCGTTGGGTTGATGTGATCCGTTTCATGCATGATCAGGGCGTGCAGGCCATTGTTGAATGTGGGCCGGGAAAAGTGCTGATGGGGCTGAATCGACGCATCGTTAAAGATCTGGGTCATTTTACAATGTATGATCCGGCGACCTTGGAAAAAGTTCTGGAGCAAATTGATGGATAAAAAAATTGCATTAGTGACCGGCGCTAGTCGGGGGATTGGTCGCGCGATTGCCGAAAGATTGGCGCGTGATGGCTTTTTTGTGATTGGTACAGCAACCAGCGATGCCGGCGCAGAGGCTATTTCAGGCTGGTTGGCTGAAAATGGCGCAGGTTTGCGTTTGAATGTCGCCGACCCGGATTCCATTGCCGAGGTGATGAAAAAAATCAATGATGAATACGGTGTGCCGGTGGTGCTGGTCAACAATGCCGGCATTACCCGGGATAATTTGCTGATGCGAATGAAAGAAGAAGAGTGGCATGATATTATCAATACCAATCTGACTTCGGTGTTCAGAATGAGTAAAGCGGTGTTGCGTGGCATGATGAAGGCCAAAGGCGGCCGTATCATCAATATCTCATCCGTGGTTGGCGCCACCGGTAATGCTGGGCAAACCAATTATGCTGCGGCTAAGGCGGGGATAGTGGGGTTTGCAAAATCCATGGCTAAAGAGGTGGGGTCGCGTAATATTACGGTCAATACCGTGGCGCCAGGATTTATCGATACCGACATGACCAAGGCATTGGCAGATGAGCATAAACAGGCTTTGCTGTCATCTATCGCTCTGGGAAGGTTGGGGAATCCGGATGAAATTGCTCATGCGGTATCGTTTCTGGCCTCAGATGGTGCATCTTATATTACCGGCGAGACAATTCACGTTAATGGCGGGATGTATATGCCATAATCTTGTGGCATTTGGGTAAATTCAAGTATAATGCACCCGCCGTCTGGAATAGCCAGTGACGGGGTTTCTAACAATAATTTTATAGCAAATATTGAAGCGAGTGTGTGTAACATTTGCATTGTTTGGGGAAAATAATTATGAGTAATGTTGAAGAACGAGTAAAAAAGATTGTCGCAGAACAATTAGGTGTTAAAGAAGATATTTCTAACGATGCTTCTTTCGTAGACGATCTTGGTGCTGATTCCTTGGATACAGTGGAACTCGTCATGGCACTGGAAGAAGAATTTGAATGCGAAATTCCAGATGAAGAAGCTGAAAAAATCACAACCGTTCAGCTGGCTATCGATTACATCAATAACAATTTGTAATTGAATTCCTCGGCAGGTTTTTGCCTGCCAGATGATTGTCTCCCTATCTTCTAAAGACAGGGCAAAAACCACCATTTAGTTCTCTAAATGGTGGTTTTTGGGCTTCGTCTATTTCATGTTGACATCCAGACGATTCGGTTTTTTCTTATCTAATTTAATCAGACAGGACACCACCTTGAGTACACGTCGAGTTGTTATAACTGGATTAGGCGCAGTTACGCCTTTAGCCAATAATGTTGCCGATACCTGGGATGGTATTGTTAACGGCAAAAGTGGAATTACAGCCATAGATTCATTTGACATTTCCAAATTTGCCACGACTTTCGGGGGTGTTATTCGTGATTTTGATATCAGTGAATATATTCCGTTAAAAGATGCTAAACGTATGGATGGTTTTGTCCATTATGGCATTGCGGCGGGCTGTCAGGCGCTGGAAGACTCAGGTCTGGATATCACAGATGAAAATGCCGAACGCATTGGTGTTGCGATTGGCTCGGGTATCGGTGGGATCACTGGGATTGAAGAGTGTTATGCGACGTATCAGAAAGGCGGGCCGCGGCGTATTTCGCCTTTTTTTGTTCCCGGAAACATCATTAATATGATTTCTGGCAATCTGTCGATTAAATACGGATTGAAAGGCCCTAATTACGCTATCGTCACCGCCTGTTCAACGGGAACGCATTGTATCGGTGATGCGGCGCGTATGATTCAGCATGGTGATGCAGATGTCATGCTGGCGGGTGGTGCCGAGCGTTGCACCACATCACCTACGGCAATGGGCGGGTTCGCAGCGGCGAAAGCACTTTCGCGTCGTAACGATGAGCCTCAACGCGCCAGTCGGCCGTGGGATAAAGACCGGGATGGCTTTGTTTTGAGCGATGGTGCTGGGGTGGTCATGTTGGAAGAGCTGGAACACGCTAAAGCGCGCGGTGCCAAAATTTATGCTGAATTGATTGGCTTTGGCATGAGCGCCGATGCCTTTCATATTACTTCGCCAGCTCCGGGTGGCGAAGGGGCGGCACGTTGTATGAAAAATGCAATGCGTGATGCTGGTGTCAATCCGGAGCAAATTGATTATATCAATGCACACGGGACCTCAACACCAGCTGGCGATGTCGGTGAAACTCAGGCAATGAAGGCTGCGCTGGGTGATCATGCCTACAACACGGCTGTCAGCTCCACTAAATCGATGATCGGACATTTGTTAGGTGCAGCAGGGGGTATAGAAGCGGTATTGACGGCATTGGCCATTAGAGACCAGGTGGCGCCGCCGACGATCAATCTGGAAAACCCAGACCCTGAATGTGATCTGGATTATGTCCCGAACCAGGCGCGGGAAATGGACATCAATATTGCCTTATCTAACTCATTCGGATTCGGTGGAACTAACGGAAGCTTGGTCTTTAAACGTTATTCGTAAGACATGACAGGATCTGCGGACTTTTTGTTGAATGGAAAGCGCGGATCCGGCCTTGATGTACATGATCGGGGCTTGCAGTATGGCGACGGCTTGTTTGAAACGCTGGAAGTTTATCAATCTAAGCCGTTGTTCTGGGATTTACATCTACAACGCCTGACGAAAGGTTGTCACCGGTTGTCGATTCCTATGCCGGACCCTTCTGTATTGCGACGGGAGGCCGAGCAACTCATCGAGCATTGCCCCCACGGCGTATTGAAACTCATTGTGACCCGTGGTTGTGGTGGCCGCGGGTATCGCCCCCCTGAAAAGCCCGAACCTACTCGATTGCTTAGTCTGCACCCCTGGCCGGATTATCCGGAGCAATTAAAACAAAACGGTGTCTGTGTCCGGTTTTGTCAAACACCTTTGGGCTTAAATCCGCTATTAGCCGGGTTAAAACATCTCAATCGCTTGGAGCAAGTATTGGCGCGCAGTGAATGGCAGCAGCCTGATATTCACGAAGGCTTGATGCTGAATGGGCGGGGTGAAGTGATTGAAGGTACTCTGAGCAATATATTCTATTTTTCAAATGGTGTCCTGTTTACGCCGGTTGTGGACCAATGTGGGGTCAAAGGTATTGTGCGGGATTTAATCATTTCATTGGCTAAACAGTTCTCCGTATCCGTGACTGAAACACGTGTGTTGCCAGAGCAGTTATTGCGAGCCGATGAGATATTTTTGACAAATTCGGTGATTGGAATTTGGCCGGTCAGGAAGCTGGGTGATACTCATTTTACCATCGGGTCAAATACTCGTCGGCTACAGGAGGCCTATCAACAGCTCTGGCAGCAACAGGTGGAGAATGCTTAAAAAACTGCTGCTGTTGCTTATCGTTATGGTCGTGATGGCAATTTTTTGGGCGAAGCGAGACTATGAGCAGGCTTTGAGTCGGCCGGTCGTGACCGACAGCGATGTATTCGTCATTAAAAAAGGCGAGTCATTCAGGCAGATAACACGCCGACTGCAACAAAAATGGGCCGTCAATCCTTATTGGTTTCGCGTTATCGCCTACCAAAAAAAAGTGACCAATCAACTGAAAGCCGGCGAATATATATTGCAGCCTGGCATGACTCTGCCCGATATTCTAGCCGTGTTTGTGTCTGGAAAAGCGCGACAATACGCGATTACATTTCCTGAAGGTTGGACATTTAAACAAATTCGCCAGCGTTTGCTGGAAGAAAAAAACCTGCGGCATACGTTGGATAAACTCGATGATCAAGCGCTGTTAAAGAGGCTTGGGAGTCCTTATAGTCATCCGGAGGGTCTGTTCTTTCCGGAAACCTATTTTTTTGAAAAAAATACGCTCGATTTGGAATTACTGAAAAGAGCCTATCAAAAAATGCAACAGGTATTACAACAAGAGTGGGTCAAGCGGCAACCGGGATTGCCGCTTGAAACCCCTTATCAGGCGCTGATCTTGGCCTCGATCGTCGAAAAAGAAACGGGCAAGCCTTCTGAACGGGCGATGATTGCCGGTGTGTTTATCCGGCGACTCAGAAAAGGCATGTTGCTGCAAACTGACCCGACCGTCATCTATGGGATGGGGGAGCGGTATCAGGGCAATATTCGGCGTAAGGATTTAAAACAGGCGACGCCTTACAATACTTACGTGATTAAAGGGCTGCCACCTACGCCGATTGCGATGCCTGGGCGTGAAGCCATTCATGCCGTCATGCATCCTACCGCCGGGAACAGTTTATATTTTGTTGCCAGTGGTGATGGTGGTCATGTCTTTAGTGCGACACTGCGGGAACATGTCAATGCAGTCAATAAATATCAGAAGAAACGACGATGACTAAGGGACGATTTATCACCCTGGAAGGCGGAGAAGGTGTGGGCAAAACGACAAACCTGAGCTTTCTTGAACAGATGTTAACCGCCCAAGGTATTTACGTGGTTAAAACACGCGAACCCGGCGGCACGCCATTGGCTGAAAAAATTCGTCAGTTATTGCTGGAAACGCATGATGAAGCAGTTGATCCAATGGCCGAGCTGTTGATGATGTTTGCCGCTAGAGCCCAGCATATCCGGCATGTTATCAAGCCAGCTTTAGCGCGGGGTGATTGGGTGTTATGTGATCGTTTTACCGATGCAACCTATGCCTATCAGGGGGGTGGGCGTGGTATGGCTATGGATAAAATTGCCTGGTTGGAACGCGCCGTGCAAGGCGACTTGCGGCCTGATTTGACCTTGTTACTGGATGCGCCGGTACAAATTGGCATGGTGCGAGCAAAAGGGCGTGGTGAATTGGACCGATTTGAACAGGAACGCTACGACTTTTTTGAAAAGGTCCGGCAAGCCTATTTAAATCGGGCTCAGCAACAGCCCGAGCGTTTCGTTGTCATTGATGCCAGCCAACCTCTCGACGAGGTCCAACGCGCGATTAAAAGCCGCATTGATTCCCTGATGGCAGATGGCTGAGTACATTTATCCTTGGCTGATACCCTATTGGCAAACATTGACACACTACCTGCGCCAGCAGCGTATCCCGCAAGCGGTGTTGATTGCAGGCAGAGCTGGCATTGGTAAACGCCAATTGGCCGAATGTTTTGCCGCCAGTTTGTTGTGTGAGCGACTTAGTGGCGAAGGGTTAGCTTGCGGACATTGTCATGCCTGTGTTTTACGGCAGGCGAGTACGCATCCTGACTTTATTGTGCTGGAACCGGAGGCTGGGAAAGGTTTGGGGATTGATAGTGTGCGGGGCTTGTTAGCCAAGATGGCGTTAAAGCCTCAGTTTGAAGGGCAGCGCGTTATTTTAATCGATGCAGCCGACAAGCTTAATCCAGCCGCCGCCAATGCCTTTTTAAAAGGCCTTGAAGAACCGGGTGAGCGAACCACAATTATTCTGGTGACGGATAAGCCGGCGCGTTTGCCGATGACCATTCGTAGTCGCTGTCAACAAATCCAAATTACGCAGCTAGATCAAGCGCAGATACAAACATGGCTGGCTCAGCATCAGGTGATGCAGGCCGATGCGCTATTGGCATTGGCGAATGGTTCACCATTAAGAGCATTGGATTATCATGAAAAGAATTATCTGGCTTTAGCCGGGCAAGTGTTTGATGAGTGGCTGAGCTTGCGACGGGATCCTGGGCAAGTTAATGTGGTGAAAATCGCCGAAAACTGGCTGAAACACCCCGTAGAGCCTGTGATTCTGTTGGACTGGATGTGTTTATGGCTGGTTCGGCTATTGAAACTGTTTTATGGAGAGGGATTTGATTCCGCCTTGCAAGAAATTAAAAGCCAGCTAGAATTAGCCCAATTGTGTCGATATTATCAATCGGTACTGGAGGGCCGGCAATTATTGTTGACGCAATGCAATCAACAATTACTGCTGGAAAAGCTTTTGATCGAATGGTCTCAATTAGGTGTCAAGCATGGCTGAAGCATCACCAAGACAAGGTATTTTGTCACTATCCATTAAAGATAAAAACGCCTTATATGCCGCTTATATGTCGTTCGTTGAAAATGGCGGATTATTTATTCCGACTAAGCGCAAATATAAAATGGGCGAAGAAGTTTTTATGTTGTTAAGTCTGATGGAGGAGACGGAGCGTTTGCCTATCGCCGGTAAAATCATTTGGATCACGCCTGAAGGGGCCGAAGGCTATCGGGCTTCGGGGATAGGGGTACAATTTAGTGATCAGGATCAGGGTGCAGCACGCAATAAAATAGAAACTTATCTGGCTGGCGCATTAGAAAGCGAGCGGCCAACCCATACCATGTAATTTGAATCCATTAGCGATGACTTGGCTGCAAGAATGTGGCCATTCCACCTGTTTTTTCTAACTTCCGCAGTTTTATGTTTATTGATTCCCATTGTCACTTAGATCGTATCGATCTTACGCCTTTTCAAAACGATTTTGCTAATTTTATGGCAGACGCCAAAGCGCAACAAATCGACCAAATGCTATGTATCGGCATCGATCTTGAGGCTTGGCCAGATATGGTCGAGTTGGTTTCGCCTTATGACTCGGTATATTTGTCGGTAGGCGTGCATCCGAATGTGACCGAAGGTGAAGAGCCAAGTGTGGAGAGACTGCTGGCGTTGGCGGATACCCCTAAAGTTATCGCGATTGGAGAAACCGGCCTGGATTATTTTCGCAGTGAAGGTGACTTGGACTGGCAGCATCAACGCTTCAAGCGTCATATTGAAGTGGCTAAAATGACCGGTAAACCATTGATTATTCATACGCGAGAAGCCGGGCAGGATTCATTGGATGTGTTGGCGAAAGAAGGTGCCGATCAGGTCGGTGGCATCATTCATTGCTTTACCGAAGATTGGGCTTATGCCGAATATGCGCTGGATTTAGGCTTTTATATTTCCTTTTCCGGTATCGTAACCTTTAAAAATGCCAAACAAATACAAGAGGTTGCCACAAAAGTTCCGGCAGAACGCTTTTTAATCGAAACCGATTCGCCTTATCTGGCGCCGGTGCCGCATCGGGGTAAACCCAATTATCCGACCTATGTGCGTCATGTTGCAGAATACCTCGCCCAGTTGCGCGAAACCAGCGTTGACGACATCGCGCAGCAGTCGAGTGAAAATTTTCATCGTTTGTTTCCAACGACTGCAAAATAGTTAAATTTATGTGTGTTGTTTCGCTAAGCCGTCAGGCGCATATTTCGGCCGCAGTGACCGCTTTTTCCAGTTCTTCAAAGCTGTTGTAAAAATGCGGTGAAAAACGAATACCTGCACCGCGTAATGCACAGGCGATGTTTTGTCGGCTGAGTGTTTCAAACAAGGTTTGGTTATCGATATTATTATGCCGAAAAATGACGATGCCGGATTTTAACGGGGCATCAGGGGCTGACAGTATGTGTAAATGTGGGCTGCGAAGAATACGCTGAACCAAGAAATCGACGCGTTCAAAAACGGCCTGCTCGACCTTATTCATGCCGGTTTCTAGTAATAAAGACAAACTGGCTGACCAGGCGTGGATGCCAAGCATATTAGGGCTTCCGCATTCAAAGCGCTTAGCCGTTGGATGAATTTTCCAGGGTTTGTTTTCGTAATTTTGGATGTCAGCAAGCATATGCCAGCCATACTGAGTTAATTTCAGTTTTTCCCGCGCCGCTTTGCGGCTGTAAAAAACGCCCAGTCCTTCCGGTCCCAGCATCCATTTATGGCCGTCGGCCATGACAAAATCGGCTTGGCAGCGTTGCACGTCGAATTGGACACAGCCGAGGCTTTGAATGGCATCGACGCAGAATAGAATGTTGTGTTCGCGGCAAAAACGGCCAATTTTATCTAAATCCAGGCGCAGGCCGCTGGCAAACTGAATGGAGCTGATGGTGATCAGCCGCGTGTGGCTGTCCACCTGATCAAACAAGGCTTGCTCTGGGGTGGTGGTGTGATGGTGTAAATCGGCTTCCCTGAAATGGACGCCCTGGTCAGCCAAAGATTGCCAGACGATGCGATTGGATGGAAATTCCTCATTGCTACTGACGATATTGTCACCAGCACGCCAGTCTATGCCATAAGCGACAAATGACAAGGCTTCGGAGGTATTTTTAACCAGTGCGATATCGGCAGTTGATGGCGCATTTAAAATTGCTACCAGTTGTTGGCGCAATTTTTTTTCGGTTTCTAGCCATTGTAGGTAAAACTGGGACCCATAGTGGCAATTCTGCCAGGCAAAGTCAGCGACAGCTTGAGCGGTTCGTTTAGGCCAAGGCGCTACGGCAGCATGGTTAAGATAAATTAAATCAGAGTCGAGCGGAAATTCAGGGTGTGACATGTCATGATACCGTGCGGCGGTTTTGAAAGCGGCCAAGCCGGGCTAATGTTCGGATTAACCGCTTTCGGGCAAGCGAAGCTTATTCCATCACTTCAACACGGTCGCCTTTGCCGATCAACACAACATCGGCATCACGCATGGCGAAAATACCGACGGTGACGACGCCGACGATATTATTGATAGTCTTTTCCATGGCAATAGGGTCCAGAATTTCAAGGTTATGAACATCGAGAATTTCATTGCCATTATCGGTGTAATAATCTTCACGCCAAACCGGTTGACCGCCCATTTTGACCATTTCGCGGGCTACATAGCTGCGCGCCATGGGAATGACTTCAATGGGTAGCGGGAACTTGCCCAGCACATCCACACATTTGGTTTCGTCTGCAATACAGACAAATTTACGGCTGGCGGCGGCGATGATTTTTTCCCGGGTCAGTGCGCCGCCGCCGCCTTTAATCAGTTTTTTGCGCGGATCGACTTCATCGGCGCCATCGATATAGACCTCGATATCACCGACGCTGTTTAAATCCAATACCGGAATGCCAATATTTTTTAAACGTTGTGTCGTGGCTTCTGAGCTAGATACCGCGCCTTCGATGTCGGCTTTGTGGTCAGCCAACATTTCAATGAAAAAGTTCACTGTAGAGCCGGTGCCGACACCGACAACGGGGACATTTTTAATGTATTTGATGGCTTCTTGAGCGACTTGTTTTTTTAATTCATCTTGAGTCATTGTTTATCCTGCAAGGTTAGAGTTATCGAAGATATCATAAATTGTATGGGATAATACCCGATTGAGACCAATTTTTCAGCACTTATCCATGATACAAAAGTATATCGAACGTATATTGCGGGCTAGGGTTTATGATGTTGCGATTGAGACGCCGCTGGATTTTGCACCGGTTTTATCAGGCCGTCTTGATAACCAAGTGTTTTTGAAACGTGAGGATTTACAACCTGTTTTTTCCTTCAAATTGCGTGGGGCCTACAATAAAATAATTCAATTGACGGATGCTGAAAAAGCCTGTGGTGTCATCGCGGCATCGGCCGGAAATCATGCGCAAGGTGTTGCCTTGTCGGCAAAAAAACTGGGTATCAAAGCCTTGATTGTGATGCCTAAAACGACACCCGAGATCAAGGTGCAATCGGTCAGAGCGCGAGGTGCAAAAACGGTGTTGTTTGGTGATTCTTATGATGAAGCCTGTGAACACGCTCGACAACTGGCCGATGAAAAAGGTCTGGTTTTTGTGCACCCTTATGATGACCCGGATGTTATCGCCGGGCAAGGCACCATTGGCATGGAAATCTTGCGGCAGCACAATGGCCATATCGATGCGGTATTTGTACCGGTCGGCGGGGGCGGCCTAATTGCAGGTGTCGCCGCTTATATTAAATTTGTACGTCCGGAAACAAAAATAATTGGTGTCGAACCGGATGATGCGGATTGTCTAAATCGGGCGTTAAAAGCGGGCCGTCGCACCATTATCAAACAAGTCGGCCTGTTTGCCGACGGCGTGGCGGTAAAACAGATTGGTAAAGAACCGTTCAGGCTGGCGCATCACTATGTCGACGAGGTGATTGTGGTCAATACCGATGAAATTTGCGCCGCAATCAAGGATATTTTCGATGATACCCGCTCGGTTGCGGAACCCGCAGGTGCACTGGCTGTCGCCGGGGTCAAAAAATACGTCGAACAGCAAAACGCCAGTGGTCAAACCTTTATCGCCATCGAAAGTGGCGCCAATATCAATTTCGACCGTTTGCGTTATGTGGCCGAGCGCACCCAGGTCGGTGAACATCGTGAAATATTGCTGGCCGTCGCTATTCCTGAGCAGGCCGGTAGCTTTCTTAAGTTTTGTAAAATGCTAGGAAAGCGCAATATTACCGAATTCAATTATCGTTACTTTCATGACAAAATCGCACAGGTTTTTGTCGGTATCAGCAGTAGCGGGGAAGAATCCGACAAGGCGGCCTTGATTGAGCAGTTGGAAACCGATGGTTTTAAAGTGACCGACATGACCGAAAATGAGATGGCTAAGGATCATATTCGATACATGGTGGGCGGGCATGCGCCTTGTCCATTAAATGAAATTATTTATAGCCTTCAGTTTCCAGAGCGCCCGGGCGCGTTGTTGAAATTTCTGGTAGCTTTAGGCGGGCGTTGGAATATTAGTTTATTTCATTATCGAAACCATGCGGCAGCCTTTGGAAAAGTGTTGATCGGATTGCAAATGAAAAAATCCGAACGGCATAAATTTCAGCATATGTTGACGGATTTAGGTTTTGTTTTTCAGGAAGAAACAGACAATCCAGCCTATGTGTTTTTTGCCGGTGGACAAGAAAAAAACTGAGTTTTTGCTAGACTTAAAATCCCATTGGCGGCTGCGTTTTCAGAGGTGTCAAAGAATCGACACTGCCTATAGACGATATTGAAGATATTGTTTATCAAGTAAAAAGGCGTAGTGGTCTGTATTTTGCATAAACTTCTTAAAAACAGGAATTGATCGATGGCCGAAGAACCCGAAAACACAGAAGAACCCAAGTCTTCCAAAAAAATGATCATTATTATTGGCGTCGTCGTGCTGCTTTTAGCCGGTGGTGGGGGGGCTTATTTTTTTATGGGTGGCGACGAGCCGGTTGCCGAAGGTGACAATGCCGAGCAGGCACAAGAAGACGCTGAGGCGGCTGAAGAGGAAGATGAAGAAGGCTCCGAAAAGGTATTGATCTACTATGACCTGGAACAGCCGTTGCGGGTCAATTTTCCGCAAGGCAGTCGTTTTAGTCTGATTGAGATACGCGTGTCATTTATGTCTGAAGATGCCAAAGCGGAAGAACTTTTGGAAAAACACAAGCCGATGATCGTGAATAATTTACTGATGGCAATCAGTGCGGCAGGTTCTGACAAGCTGGCAACGAGTGAAGGTAAGCAGGAATTACAGAAAATCATTTTGGATGAGGTTAACAAGGCGATGAAAAAAATGACCGGTAAGGAACGGATCAAGGATGTCTTTTTTACGCGCTTTGTAATGCAATAAGATGTCTACGGCTGACCTTCTCTCACAGGATGAAATTGATGCGCTGCTGCATGGTGTCGATGATGGTGATGTAGAAACCGAAGCGCCGGAACAGGGCAGCGATAGTCAGGAATTACGCCCCTATGATTTCGCTAATCAAGAGCGGATTGTACGTGGGCGTATGCCAACGCTGGAAATGATCAATGAGCGGTTGGCACGATATTTCAGGGTTTCGGTATTTAATTTTTTAAGGCGTTCGGCTGAAATTTCTGTATCTGGCATCCAGATTCAGAAGTTTTCTGAATTTATCCAGAGTCTGTTTGTGCCTACCAACCTGAATATCATACGTATGTCACCGCTGAGAGGGCGGGCATTAGTTGTGATGGAACCGCGATTGGTGTTTACGGCTGTGGATAATTTTTTTGGAGGTGGTGGGCAGTTTTACAACAAGGTTGAAGGGCGCGAATTTTCAATGACCGAAATGCGTATCATTCGCTTGATTCTGGATTTGTTGTTCAAGGATTTGCAAGAAGCCTGGAAGCCGGTAATGGATATTGATTTTGAATATATCAATTCAGAAGTCAATCCACAGTTCGCCAATATCGTCAGCCCATCTGAAATTGTGGTGATTTCCACGATTCATATTGAACTGGAGGGCGGTGGCGGCGATTTGAATATTGTTATCCCTTATTCAATGATTGAGCCGATTCGTGAATTACTCGATGCGGTGACTAGCGATCGTGGGGAAATCGATAATCGCTGGCAAGAGTCACTCAGAAACGAAGTGATGCGTTGTGAAGTGCCGCTAACTAGCGTTTTGGTCGAAAAAGTGATGACAGTGGAAGATGTTATGAATTTTAAAGATGGCGATATTATTCCGATCGATATGCCGGAGTCGGTGGTGTTGACGGCCGAAGACGTGCCGATTTTTCGCGGTAAGCTCGGCGTTTCAGATGGTAATTATGCCATTCAGATTGAAGAAAAACTGACTCAGAATTCAATTTAGTCTATCAGATTATAAAGCTTTCGGGACAAATAAAGATGAGTGAAAACGATAACGAGAATGAAGAACCGGTTGGCGATGACTGGGCGGCGGCGATGGCCGAGCAGGAACAGGTTGACGGTGCAACCGAGGCTGAAGCGGACTGGGGTGATGCGCTGAAAGAACAAGCGGCAAGCGAAGAGCAAGGTGGTGTGGACTCGGCGACGTTCCCTGATTTACAGGATGCAAGTGATGCTAGCGCGAAAAGCTTGAGTGGTGGGGATGATGTCAATCTGGATATTATTCTGGATGTGCCGGTAACGATTTCGATGGAAATTGGCCGTACCCGGATCAATATTCGTAATTTATTGCAGTTAACACAAGGCTCGGTGGTGGAATTAGACCGGTTTGCCGGCGAACCGATGGATGTACTGGTGAATGGTACCTTGATTGCGCATGGCGAGGTGGTGGTCGTCAACGATAAATTCGGGATTCGATTGACCGATGTGATCAGTCCATCCGAACGTGTCAAAAAATTGGGCTGATGCGTTTTTTTAGTTATTTTTCGCTTATCTTTTTTGTTCAGCAGGCGAGCGCTGCGCAATCGCAGTTTCAAGGTACAACAAAAAACCTGTCATTGCAGGATGTTGCCAATTGGGCGGCCAGTCTGATTGTGGTGCTGGCGATATTTTTGTTTTGTGTTTGGGTGATTCGAAAAACGCAACATTTGACCACCGCCCAAGGGCAAACGCTTAAAGTGGTGACAGGTCTTGCGCTCGGTATGCGAGAAAAGCTGGTATTGATTCAAGTTGGTGAGAAACAGATTTTGCTGGGTGTGACACCGGGCCGGATTGAAAAATTGTTGGTTCTTGAAGGCGATGCGCAATTAAAGTCCGATAGTACACCGACGACAGCTGTATTTGCTAAAAAGCTCGCCCAGGTTATGAAAGGCTCTGAACAATGAAGTCAATAGTATGTGCTGTGTTTGTGTGGACGCTGCTCATGCCTGATCAAGCGGCGCTGGCGGCGCCAGGCATTCAGGCTATTACGGTGACCAGCAATCCTCAGGGCGGACAGGAATATACGGTCACGATTCAGATTCTGGCCTTGATGACGTTAATGACCGTGCTGCCGGCATTGTTATTGACTATGACCTCCTTTACCCGCATCGTCATTGTACTTGGCCTGCTCAGGCAGGCGATTGGTACTGCGCAGGCACCGAGCAACCAGGTGTTGCTCGGTTTATCATTGTTTTTGACTTTTTTTATCATGACGCCGGTGTTTGACAAGGTCAACAGCGAAGCGATTCAACCGTATATGGATGAAAAAATAACCCTGACCACGGCATTGGAAAAAGCCTCGGGGCCTTTTCGGACCTTTATGTTGAGACAAACCCGGGAAACCGATCTGGAAATGTTCATGCGTATTGCCAATCGGGAGGATTTTCAATCAGTCGATGATGTGCCATTTTCTTTGTTGTTGCCGGCTTATGTTACTAGCGAGTTAAAAACAGCGTTTCAGATTGGCTTTTTATTGTTTTTACCGTTTTTGATTATCGATCTGGTTGTCGCTAGTGTTCTGATGTCGATGGGGATGATGATGCTGTCGCCAATGATTGTTTCTCTGCCATTTAAAATCATGCTATTTGTGCTGGCTGATGGCTGGTCAATCGTGATGGAAATGCTGGCTGCCAGTTTTTATGTCTAAAGGAGCCGCGCCATGATGACACCGGAAACCATATCAGTCATTGCTGAGGAAACCGTTTTAGTCGCGGTTAAATTATTGGCGCCAATTTTATTATCTTCGTTGGCTGTAGGGCTTTTAGTTTCAATGTTTCAGGCGGCCACTTCAATTCAAGAACAGACATTGACCTTTATTCCTAAACTGGCGACGATCATTGTCGTGTTGATGATTGCAGGACCATGGATGTTGCAAATGATCATCGATTATTTTCAAACGCTGGTACGGGAAATTCCTAACTTGATCGGATGATTCTCACCGAGCAACAGATTTTGAACTGGGTTGCTGCATTTATCTGGCCATTTTTTCGTATTGGAGCACTAGGGGCTGTTTTGACTCAAAAACAAGCAAACTATGCCCCGACAAATGCTTACGGATGAACTTTGGGAGAAACTGAAGATAATTATGTTGAAAATGGGAATTTATGACAAACCTTGTCTTCGAAAAACAGTCGAAGGTATTTTTTATCGCTTGCGAGTAGGTTGTCCCTGGAGAGATTTATACTCTCCGCACATGAAAATAGAGCAAACCATCATGCACCGATAATTTGAAAATTCTCAGTTAAAAGTGAGCGCAAATTGTCGACATGCTTTTCTGGCTCAGAAAAGAATGTCTCGCAGGCTATTTTGAATTCTTTGAATGTTTCATAATACTGGTCATATAAGATTTCTTTCTTGAAATATCGCCAGTACCGTTCAATCAAATTAAGATTCGGCGCATACGGCGGTAAAAACACTAATTCAATTCGCGACATTTCAAGAAATTGTCTGACAGCCTTTGATCGGTAGTAGCGTGCATTATCGCAAATGATGTAAATAGTCCCAGCCTTCGGGTAACGTTCTTCAATCGCCTTACAAAGATCAATCGTTGCCTCGCCATTGATGGTGTCATAGAAGCGGCAGACAGTATCCAGAGAATCGATATTGACTGCACCGTTGACATTGAGACGTTGACGCCCGGTATTACTCTGAATCGTGAATTCCACACCACGCTTAATCCAACCACAAGCCATTACAGGATTATGTTGTGGATGAACACCATCCATGAACAATATCAAGTCTTCGGGCTGCTTGTCTTCCTTTAGTTGTTGATATTTCTCAAGGAACTCCAGTTGGGCTTTTGCATTAGCTTTGCCGGGTATCAGCTTGGGCTTTTTATAGACATAACCCAAGCGATGCAGCAAGGCTGTCACACCGCGTTCACTATAGCGAACCTGCCAACGCTCTTTAATGTAAGCTGCAACCGATTTAGCGGTTAAGTGAAGATTTTTCTGCAGATATTCATCCAACTCGGTCGCTTCTGAAACCGATAAGAAACTGGCACTTCCAACATGCTGAGTTTGTAGGAGTTTAGCAAGACCACCTTTCTTATATTTTCGATAGTAGGTACGGATTGTATTGCGGTCAATGAGAAGTGCTTCGGCAACGTTTGTTGCTGACCAGCCTGAACCTAAAAGAATGATGGCTTTAACTCGGTCTGCATCACGTTTTTCTCGAAGCTCACCATGGGCTTCGCGCAAATCGGCTAATTCAGTCTCTGGAAGGGTGTAATTCGACATGGCCTTATTTTATATATTTCACTCCATTACGTCATCTTTTATGCTAAATTCTCATTTGCGAAGAGTATACCCACGGCTTTTGGTAATTGGAATGCGGTATATAAACGATTCAATGACTGGTCTCGTAAAGAAAAACTGATGGGTATTTTTAACGCCTTGGTTGTTGATCCAGACCTGGAATGGGAATTTATTGATGGGAGTATTGTGAAAGCACATCAGCATAGTAGTGGTGCGGCCTGTGAACAAGAAACAGCGATAGGGAAATCTGTCGCCGGGAACACCAGTAAAATTCATATGGCCGTTGATGCCTGTGGTCTTCCTATTCATTTCTCAGTGACAGGCGGCGAAGTTCATGACTGTAAAGAAGCACCGAAATTAGTTGCAGAGCTCCCAAAAGGTGACTATATAGTTGCTGACAGAGGCTATGACAGTGAAGCATTACGTCTTCAAATTAAAGACAAAGGGGCTGTTCCTGTTATCCCAAGAAAAAGAATTCAACTCGGGGAAATGATGAAATGGATTGGTGTCTCTACAAATATCGCCATCTCGTTGAAAATGTGTTTGCAAGACTTAAGCATTTCAGAGCGATCGCCACGCGATATGACAAACTCAAACGAAATTTTGAAGGCTCTATCGCTCTGGCTTGCGCCTTTTTATGGTTACCTATGTGAAATGGCAACAGCCCCTATTCATTTCCGTTCCCGTTTTCAGTGGTCGCCGTGTTCCCGCTCGGATTCGTGTGATACTAGCGGCTTTGATTACCTTTGTCATTGTTCCCGTATTACCGCCCTTGCCGGCGATAGAGCTATTTAGCCATCGGGGGTTCATGGTGGCGATCCAGCAAATTTTTATCGGTATTGCAACTGGCTTTATTCTGCAAATGGCATTTTCGGTTATGTTGGTTGCAGGTCAGTCGATCGCTTACAGCATGGGGCTTGGCTTTGCTTCCCTGGTTGACCCGGCCACTGGCGTACAAGTCCCGGTGGTGGCACAGATCTTTATTGTTTCGGCCAGCTTGATTTTATTGGCGGTAAATGGCCATTTAATCCTGATTGAAATGCTGGCACAAAGTTTTACCACGCTGCCGATTGCCGATATTGGCATGAATAGTGCTGATCTATGGAAGATAATACGTTGGAGCCGTCAGATTTTTGTCGGCGGTGTTTCATTGGCATTACCGGTTCTGGCGACGATTTTATTTGTCAATATCAGTTTTGGTGTGGCCTCACGCGCTGCACCGCAGTTACAGATTTTTGGCATCGGTTTTCCCATTACCATTATGATGGGAATGGTTTTAATCTGGATCATGATGCCGGATATGCTGGACGGTTTTCAGGCTATATTGGCGAGGAGTTTTGCTCTGATCCGTGATATTTTGAGAATACCCTGATGGCAGAAGATTCTGGGCAAGATAAAAGCGAGCAGCCGACGGCGAAACGGCTGGCCGATGCCCGCAAAAAAGGCCAGGTTCCGCGTTCGAAGGAACTAGACACCTTTGTGTCGCTGATTGTCAGTGCGGTGATGTTGCTATTTCTAGGCAAATCCATGGCATTGAGTCTGGCTGACATCATGGTCGAGCATTTCAGTCTCAGTCGCAGTGAAATTTTCGATTCGAAAGCACTGACCGAGCATTTCAGTCAAGCTATATTCGATGCTGTGTCGTTGGTTGCCGTTTTTGGTTTGACCATGATGGTGGCGGCGTTGATCACGCCGATGATGATGGGCGGTTGGAATTTCAGCAGTGAAGCGATTCAGCCCAAATTTTCCAAATTCAATCCCTTAAAAGGCCTGAAACGGATGTTTGGCCTGCAAGGCGCTGTGGAGCTTTTGAAAGCCATTGCCAAGGTGAGTATTGTGTTTCTGATGGCCTGGCTGTTATTTGACGTATATTGGCATGATTTTATGCAGATGAATCGCTTACCGGTTGAACAGGCAATCTATCAAACCGGTGATATCATTACCCGGGGCTTTTTATTGTTAAGTGCGGCGTTATTATTGGTTGTGCTGATCGACGTGCCTTATCAGTTGTGGAATCACACCAAACAATTGATGATGACTAAGCAGGAGATTAAGGATGAAAGCAAGGAATCGGAGGGAAATCCTGAGATAAAAGGCCGGATTCGGCGTGCACAGATGGAAATTTCTCAACGCCGGATGATGGATGAGGTGCCTAAAGCCGATGTCATCGTGACCAATCCAACCCATTTTGCTGTCGCTTTGCGATATGACCAAAATGGCGAGGGCGCGCCGATACTCGTGGCTAAGGGGACCGACTTGATTGCCGCGCAAATTCGAAATCTTGCGATTGGCGCCGATGTGCCGCTGGTTGCCGCACCCTCTTTAGCACGGGCGCTGTATTATTCCACTGAATTAAATCAGGAAATTCCACATGGCCTATTTTTGGCAGTGGCTCAGGTTTTAGCTTATGTGTTCCAGTTACAGGCGGCGACCGAAAATGGCTGGGAGAAGCCGGTGCCTCCCGATAAGATTGATGTGCCCGATGAATTCAGACAGAGGTAACCGATATGGACATGGCTAAAATAAGCGCGTTTTTTCGCAATGTGTCCAGTCTAGGATTGGGCGCACCGCTGGTCATCGTCATGATTCTGGCGATGATTATTTTACCGCTGCCGCCATTTTTGCTGGATCTGTTTTTCACCTTCAATATTGCATTTTCGCTGATTATTTTGTTGGTGGTTTTATATACCATGAAACCGCTGGAATTTGCCGTATTCCCAACCATTATTCTGGTGTCGACTCTGTTGCGGTTGGCCCTGAATGTTGCCTCCACCCGCGTTGTCTTACTAAAGGGGCATGAGGGCGGAGATGCCGCAGGCAAGGTCATCGAGGCGTTCGGTTCTTTTGTCATCGGTGGTAATTTCGCCGTCGGGTTAGTCGTATTTGCCATTCTCGTCGTCATCAACTTTGTCGTCGTCACCAAAGGCGCGGGGCGTGTCGCCGAAGTGGGGGCTCGTTTTACCCTTGATGCCATGCCGGGCAAGCAAATGGCGATTGATGCCGATTTGAATTCTGGCCTGATTACGCAGGAGCAGGCCAAAGCAAGGCGGGAAGAAATCGCCGCCGAGGCCGATTTTTATGGTTCTATGGACGGTGCCAGTAAATTCGTCCGAGGTGATGCCATTGCGGGTATTATTATTTTGTTTGTCAATGTTATCGGTGGTTTAGCGATTGGCGTGGGCCAGCATGACATGAGCTTTGCCGATGCCGGTGAGGTGTATGTTTTGTTGACCATCGGGGATGGGCTGGTCGCACAGATTCCGGCATTGTTGCTGTCAACCGCATCTGCGATTGTTGTGACACGGGTGCGAGGCAGTGATCAGAATGTTGGTAATCAGGTCGCCAGTCAATTATTCGATGATCCGAAAGTGTTGCTGATTACGGCGGCGGTGATGGGCATGTTGGGCATTATTCCCGGCATGCCGAATATGGTTTTTATTTTGTTATCGGCCATGTTGTTGGCGGCGGCCTGGATGATTCGGCAGCGCCATCAGAAGGAAGCGGTAGAACGCGACAGGGTCGATGCCTTGCCTTCAGAGCAAGGGCCGCCTGAAATCAAGGAATTGGGCTGGGATGATGTACAACCGGTTGATATGATCGGGTTAGAAGTGGGTTATCGGTTGATTCCGCTGGTGGATAAAAATCAGGGCGGGCAATTGATGTCGCGGATTAAAGGGGTTCGGAAAAAACTGTCACAAGAGCTGGGCTTTTTGATTCCATCGGTGCATATTCGCGACAATCTCGATTTAGCACCTACCCAATATCGAATATCCTTACAAGGCGTGACTGTCGGCGAGGCCGAGATTTTTCCCGATCTGGAGTTGGCAATCAATCCCGGTCAAGTTTTTGGTGAATTATCGGGTCAGCCTTGTAAAGATCCAGCTTTTGGCTTGGATGCGGTCTGGATCGACCCATCGTTAAAAGATCATGCGCAAACCTTAGGTTATACCGTTGTCGACCCGAGTACCGTGGTGGCAACCCATTTAAGCCATCTGCTGCAAGAACATGCGTATGAATTATTTGGCTATGAAGAAGCACAGCAGATCCTGGATAATCTGGCTAAAGTGGCGCCGAAACTGGTCGAGGATTTGGTGCCAAAAACGCTGCCTTTAGGCGTGGTGGTCAAAGTGCTACAAAACCTTTTGCAGGAAGGTATTCCTATTCGCGATATTCGGACGATTGCCGAAACATTGGCCGAATATGGAGCGAAGAGTCAAGATCCCGACATGTTGACATCGGCGGTCCGTGCCGCATTAGGGCGCTCAATTGTCCATGAAATCAATGGGGTAGAGCCGGAATTGGCGGTAATGACGTTAGATCCTGAGTTGGAACGGATTTTGCAGCAATCTTTGCAAACGGCGACCGAGGGCGGCGCTGGTCTGGAACCTGGACTTGCAGAACAAATGTTAAAATCACTCGAAGAGACTGTTCAACGCATCGAAATGGAAGGAAAACCGGCGGTTTTGCTGGTTTCCTCTTATGTCAGGCCCTGGCTGGCACGCTTTGTACGCCATTCCATTCCCGGATTGCATGTTTTGGCCTATAACGAAATTCCACAGGATAAACAAATTCGTGTGATTTCAACGGTTGGTCAGCAAGCACAGAGTGTTGAGGAAGCACAATGAAAATAAAACGTTTTTTTGCGCCAGATATTCGAAAAGCCATGGCGATGGTCAAAGATGAGCTTGGCAGCGATGCGGTGATTATGTCGAATCGTTCAGTCGATGGCGGTGTTGAAATTGTTGCCGCGCGTGATTTTGATGAGCAGGCCGTTCAAAATACGTTGAAAACAGATATTGATGATGACTTGAAAACGACAGATCAGCCTAAACCGGATAAAGTTGAGCTGACTGATTTTGGACGAACACAAAAACCGGTGCATGTGGTGCCAAGTGCGCGTAAAAAAGGAGCCGATGGCACGGTATCTCCAGCGCGCCGCTCGCCTGCCGATGCCTATGTGGGGTATGCGGAAAAAATCAACCTGGCCAGTAGCCGACAACGCAGTCGTCATATCGCCTCTAAACTGGATAAGTCACCGCATCTGGATCAATTACTGGATGAGTCACTGACGCGCAAAAAAGTAAGCAAGCCTGAAAAAACGAAAAAGGAAGTCACGCCATTTCCACTTGACGAGATGATGCAGCAAGTACGGCAACAACTGGGCAAAGAAATGAAATCGCTGAAATCGGTACTCGATGCGCGCCTGGCGGAAATGAACTGGCATCAGGATCGGCAGCATCATCCGGTACGACTGGATTTATTGCGGCGCTTGGCGGATATGGGGTTTTCTAAAAAATTGGGTATCAAAATCGCCAATCGGCTGGGGACACATAAAGAGACCGAATTCGCATTTGAAAAAGCGCAGGAAATGTTAGGCCGTATTTTGCCCGTGGCGGAGGATGATTTGTTGGAACATGGTGGCGTTGTGGCTTTGGTTGGGCCGACCGGTGTCGGTAAAACTACGACATTGGCGAAACTGGCGGCGCAATTTATTCTGAAGCATGGGCATCGGCAAGTGGCGTTGATTACGACGGATAATTATCGGATCGGTGCACATGAACAAATCAGCACGTATGGGCGGATTCTGAATGTGCCCGTCAGAGTTGCGAACAATGCCGATGAATTGAGCCATCATATCCATAGCTTTAAAGATAAAGCTTTGATTTTGATCGATACCGCCGGCATGAGTCAGAAAGATATGCGGTTGGCCGAACAAATCGACACCTTGCAACAGGACGATAGGCCGATTCAACGTTATCTGGTCATGTCAGCCACGACACCGTATCGTGTCGCTATGGAAATTATTGATGCCTTTAAAATATTTTCCCCAAGTGCCGGTATTTTGACTAAACTTGATGAGACGATATCGCCCGGTGCGGTTTTGTCCGCCATTATGGAGCAGCAATTGCCATTGGCTTTTGTCACGAATGGGCAGCAAGTACCGGAAGATATCGCTGAACCCGATCCTGAACATTTGATTCAACACTGTACAGAGGCGTTGGAGCAAGCGCAGGACGAATTAGACGATTATGAACAATGGGTGGCCGAAGGCCATGCCTAACGTACAGGACCAGGCAGCTGGAATTAGAAAAATGAGTCAAACAAAACCGGTTCGTGTCATCGCTGTGACCAGTGGTAAGGGCGGTGTCGGAAAAACAAATCTAGCCGTTAATTTAGGTGTTACCCTGGCTCGCATGCGGCGTCAGGTAGCGCTGCTCGATGCGGATATGGGCTTGGCGAATGTCGATATATTGTTGGGTTTGTCGCCAGAATATAATTTATCACATGTCTTGAGGGGCGAAAAAACACTGTCCGAAATTATGTTGACAGGCCCTGCCGGGTTGAAAATCATTCCGGCCTCCTCCGGGATCCAGCATATGTCTGAATTATCGACGGTTGAACAAGCTGGCGTTATTCGGGCTTTCAGCGAGATCGATAAAGATTTGGATGTGTTAATCGTCGATACGGCGGCTGGAATTTCGGCAAGTGTCGTCAATTTTGCCCGTGCCTGTCAGGAAATCATCGTCGTGGTCTGTGATGAACCAACCTCGTTGACCGATGCTTATGCCTATATCAAATTATTGAACCGCGATTATGCACTGAGTAAATTTCATATTGTCACGAATATGGTGCAATCGGCGCAACAAGGGCGCAATTTATTCGCCAAACTCTGTAAGGTTACCGATCGTTATTTGGATGTGAATTTACAATTTGCAGGCTCTATCCCAATGGATGAGAGTTTACGCAAGGCGGTGCAAAAGCAAACACCGGTCGTCGAATTGTTCCCACAAAGCCAGGTGACAATGGCGTTTAAACAATTGGCAAAAACCATTAATAATTGGCCAATTAAGTCACGGGCCGGCGGTTATCTGGAATTTTTTGTAGAACGCATGATTCAATACAGTTCGGAAGAGGATGTGGCGTGAATGGCGCAGCAATGTATGCCTCAATTCAAACTGGAAGTGCCGAAGATCAGATTCTTCAGCATATTCCTCTCGTCAAACGCATAGCTTATCATTTACAAGGACGATTGCCCGATACCGTGTTGGTCGATGATTTGATTCAGGCCGGCATGGTGGGCTTGCTGGAAGCTTTAAGAAATTACGATACTTCACAAGGTGCAAGTTTTGAAACCTATGCCGGCATCCGTATTCGCGGGGCGATGCTGGATGAAGTCAGACGTTCGGACTGGACGCCGCGCTCTGTGCATAAAAAAGCACGGCAGGTCTCAGAAGCTATACGCGAGCTTGAAAATAAACTGGGGCGGGAAGCACTGGAAAAAGATGTGGCTGAGTATATGGGTATTTCTGTGAGTGAGTATCAGCATATTTTACAAGATACTGTGGGCTGCAAAGTTTTCAGTATGCATGAGATGGATCAGCACGGTGACGCTTTTCTCAGCGAAGCACACGCGAATAATCAACAACCGGTGGATAATTTATTGGACAAAGATTTTCATCGTGCTTTGGCAGACGCTATTCGACAATTGCCAGAACGCGAAAGACTGGTTGTATCGCTTTATTATCATGAAGAATTGAATTTACGGGAAATAGGGCAGGTGTTGGAGGTCAGTGAATCTAGGGTCAGTCAAATTTGTTCACAAGCCGTGTTACGCCTTAAAGCCCGGTTAGCAGAATGGTTGGATAAAGAATAATCAGGTGTGATTTTAAGCGTACAGGCCGGAAATTTTTTTAAACTGGTTTATACTTAAATCCCGAAGCGGGATATTTGAATAATGGGATAGCTGAATAAAGAAAATGATGCAAGCAATGATAAGACAGTTGGAGATGAGCGTTGGATAAAAATATGAAGATTTTGATTGTCGATGATTTTTCGACAATGAGACGTATCGTTAAGAATTTATTACGTGATCTTGGGTTCACCAATACTGTGGAAGCGGATGATGGAAAAACCGCATTACCTATTCTGGAAAAAGGAGGCATTGATTTTCTGGTTACAGACTGGAATATGCCCGGCATGACCGGTATTGATTTACTCAAAGCGGTACGCGCTAATCCGGACCTTGCGAATCTTCCGGTGTTAATGGTGACAGCAGAAGCAAAACGTGAACAGATTATCATGGCGGCTCAAGCCGGTGTGAATGGTTATGTCATCAAACCATTTACGGCGGCGACATTAAAAGAAAAAATCGAAAAAATCTTTGAACGCATTGAGGGATAGCTGCCCATTACGGAGAACGTTATGAGTCAAGAAACACGTCTTGCGCTTGCAAAAGACCTGGTTAAAGCACTGGAAGAAAACAATGAAGCAAAAGCCGATGCGATTTTAGATGAAATTGCAGGACTGAGAGAAAGCCAGTTATTTCAGGAAATCGGAAAATTGACCCGACAATTGCATGATACATTGAGCAGCTTCGAAATTGATGCCAAAGTCGCCAAGTTAACAGAAAATGATATTCCAGATGCCAAAGATCGCTTGCAGTATGTGATGACGATGACTGAGGAAGCGGCAGATAAAACATTAACCGCTGTTGAACGGTTGTTGCCTGTATCAGAGCAATTGACCCAGCAAGCAGAAGAGTTGGCGCATCAATGGGGGCGTTTTCTGGATAAGGAGCTGCCGTACGAAGAATTCAGGATCATGAGTAAAAAGATTGCACAGCATTTTATGTACTCGCAAAAAGGCTTGCATCAAATACAGTCCGGTTTAAATGAAATTTTGATGGCGCAAAGTTTTCAGGACTTAACCGGTCAGATTATCCGGCGTGTCATCGAGCTGGTGCAGGATCTCGAACTCAGTATGGTGGATTTGATTCGCCTTTCCGGTGGTAAAAACAAGGCAACGCCAGTTAGTGCAGAAACTGTTGATGAAAAATTACCAGGGCCTGCAGTGCCGGGTGTGGATGACAAAAAAGGCGATGTTGCGCATTCGCAAGATGATGTGGATGATCTGTTATCCAGTCTTGGCTTCTAGAGGATAAAAGGGTATGGCGATTGATCTAGATGATGAAATTTTACAGGACTTTTTGATCGAAGCGGGCGAGATTATCGATCAGTTGGGTGAACAACTGGTCGAGCTGGAGCAAGCCCCGAACGACCTGGAATTATTGAATGCAATTTTCAGAGGATTCCATACCGTTAAAGGTGGTGCAGGCTTTTTAGCTATCGATGCTCTGGTTGAAGTGTGTCATAAAGCTGAAGATGTTTTTAATGTATTGAGGCAGGGCGAGCGACAGGTGACGCCTGACCTAATGGATGTTGTGCTGCGTGTGGTCGACGTTTTAATCGATATGTTCGACCAAATCCGTGCCGGCAATGATCCTGAAGAAGCCGACCCCGAATTGTTGCAGGCACTATTGAAATTTACCACGCCCGATAATGGAGAAGACGCAACGCAGACGGATCAATCATCCGCTACTGAAGTTGACGACACCGCCCCTGAAATAACGGAGCCCACTGAGGTTAGTGCCGGTATTGCCGATCCTGAGCAGATTGCGGATGTGGTTGAGCAGGAATTTGAATCCATGCTTGGTGGAGATCAAGACATCGCTGAATCCGGTGATGATGAAATTACCGAAGATGAGTTTGAAGATTTGCTAGATGCCTTACATGGAAAAGGTAAATTTTCAGCGGATAAACTCGCGACTGGTGATACGAAAGCGGCTGATGCGGAAAAACCGGAAAATAAGAGCACGGAATCCGATGAAATCACCGAAGAAGAATTTGAGCAGGTACTCGATCAATTGCATGGAAAGGGTAAATTTTCAGTGGAGAAAATCGCTGCCGGTATGACTGAGTCGGCGGATGATAAAGCACCGGAAAATACAGCGATGGCATCCGATGAAATCACCGAAGAAGAATTTGAACAGGTTCTCGATAAGTTACACGGAAAAGGAAAATTCAAACCCGAAGTTGTTGCTCAAACAACGGGGTCTAAGTCTCAGTCAGCTTCTTCTAATGCGCAATCAGCGCAAAAAGCGGCAAAAAAACAGCCCGATCAACCAAAACCAGCATCGTCCACAGCCACCAAAAAAGACACTGCCGCTAAAAAGCCGGCGCGTACTCAACCTCCTGCGGAAACTACGGTCAGGGTAGATACCGAAGTTCTGGATGAGATTATGAATATGGTTGGCGAACTGGTACTGGTGCGCAATCGTTTTCAAACACTGAATGCAAATTCAGGCCCAAGTGAAGAGTTTTCCAAGGCCGTGGCCAACTTAGATGTGGTGACGGCGGATTTGCAATTATCTGTCATGAAGACGCGAATGCAGCCAATTAAAAAGGTATTCGGTCGTTTTCCGCGCGTGGTCAGAGATTTGGCTCGGAGCCTGAAAAAGGAAATTCGTCTTGAAATGGTGGGCGAAGACACCGACCTGGATAAAAACCTGGTCGAAGCTTTAGCAGACCCTTTGGTGCATCTGGTTCGGAATGCGGTTGATCACGGCATAGAGTCACCTGAGGAGCGGGTTGCGGCGGGTAAGCCGCGGGAAGGCGTGGTGGTTTTAACCGCCTCACAGGAAGGCGATCATATTTTGTTATCGATCAAGGATGATGGAAAAGGCATGAATGCCGATGTTTTACGAAAGAAAGTCGTCGAAAAGGGCTTGATGGATGAGGAAACCGCTTCAAGGCTGGATGACAAAGAATGTTATAACCTGATTTTTTTGCCCGGTTTTTCGACCAAGACCGAAATTTCGGATGTATCTGGCCGCGGTGTAGGAATGGATGTGGTTAAAACACGCATTTCACAGATGAATGGCGTGGTCGAGATCGATTCAGAAGAAGGCAAAGGCAGTACGATCATCATTAAGGTGCCGCTGACACTGGCCATTATGCCAACACTGATGGTCAAACTTGGAGGCCAGAATTTTGCGTTACCGTTAGCTAATGTGTTGGAAATTCTGGACCTTGACTTAAGAAAGACCAATGTTGTCGATGGTCAGCAGGTCGTAATGGTCAGAGAAAAAGCCTTGCCACTGTTTTATTTGAGCGAATGGCTGGTCAATGACCCATCTTATGTGCTGGATAAATATTCAACCGGGCATGTTGTCGTCGTGAATGCCAGTGGCAGGCAGGTCGGTTTTGTCGTCGATCAATTAATTGGTCAGGAAGAAGTGGTGATCAAACCGCTCGGTGCAAAATTGCATGGATTAGATGGCTTGTCTGGCGCAACGATTACCGGTGATGGGAAAATCGCCTTGATTCTTGATGTTCCCGGGTTGATGGTCAAGTATGCCGCTTAAAGTCTCAAGAACTGTGAGAATGCAGTAGATGCCTGGTGTTGTAACGCCCCACCTTCAAATGGAAACTTTTCAATGCTGGAAGCCAGGCATAATGCGATGACAATACGTGTTTTAATCGTCGATGATTCAAAGTTTATGTGTCATCGAATCCAGCAGATATTAGAGGAAGAGCCAGACTGTCAGGTTGTCGGTATTGCTGAAAATGGTATGCAAGCCGTGCGATTGGCTCAGGAATTAAAGCCCGACGTCATCACCATGGATGTTGAAATGCCGGTTATGGATGGCATTACCGCGGTAAAAAAAATAATGGCGAATACACCGACACCTATTTTAATGTTTTCCGCCATGACTCACGTTGGTGCGCAAGCGACATTAGACGCCTTGAATGCCGGCGCATTGGATTTCTTGCCCAAAAAACTGGACGATATCGACAGTGATAAGGCACTTGCAAAGATTATTTTGCGACGGCGTGTCAGAATGGTCGCGCAGCAGGCAGAGCGTTTGCACAAACGCAAAAGAATTATCACACCTCAGCCTAAATCAGCAGCGGCATTTAAAAACAGATCAGGTAAGTTCGATTTGATTTTGATTGCAGCATCCACCGGTGGGCCTGTGGCGGTACAACAAATTTTAAAGCATATTCCTGCACATTGCTCGGCGCCGGTGTTAATTATCCAACACATGCCAGGAAGCTTTACCCGAAGCTTTGCCAAACGGCTTGATGAGGTTTGTAAGATCAATGTGGTTCAGGCCGAACAGGGCGATTTATTGAAGCCGGGGATAGCGATGGTTTGTCCTGGCGGTAAACAATTGGAAATCAGTCAACAATTCAATCGCTGTCAGGTAATGTTACGGGATAAACAAGCGGGCGAGATTTACAGTCCTTGCGTAGACTTAACCTTTATGTCAGTGGCTAAAAATTTTACCGGAAAAACCTTGGCAATTATTTTAACCGGTATGGGCACTGATGGCGCGAAAGGTGCGCAGCAATTGAAAAAACAAGGCGCTGAAATTTGGGCGCAGGACGAAGCGAGTAGTGTTATTTATGGGATGCCTAAGGCCATTGCAGATGCGGGGCTTGCAGATAATATTCTGAATCTGGAACAAATCGGGCAAACTTTTGATAGGTTGAACTAATGGATTTTTTAAGCATATTAGGCGTATTAGTCGGTGCGGCCTCCATTATTATGGGGAATTCATTAGCTGGCGGTTCACTGTCTTTTCTGCTGAATTTTCATGCCTTTCTTATTGTGGTTGGCGGCACCGTGGGTGCGACATTATTGCATTTTCCGCCGGCGACTATTTTGCACAGCATCAAAATTCTGCGGTGGGTGATTGTACCGGAGAAGATCAATTTACAACGGCAGATAAAAAAGATTATTGACTGGAGTGCGCTGGCGCGAAAAGAAGGTTTATTGGGGTTGGAAGGTGTCGCTGAGCGTGAAAAAGATCCTTTTGCCGCAAAAGGCTTGCAATTGTTGGTGGATGGTAACGAACCGGATGTAATTGCAGATTGTTTGGCCGTCGAAATCAATACCCGGGAAAGAAGGATTTATAAAGCCGCTAGTGTTTTTACTGCGATGGGCGGTTATTCACCTACAATTGGTATTTTAGGCGCCGTTATTGGATTGATTCATGTGATGCAGAATTTAGCGAACCCCGAGCTGTTAGGGTCAGGTATTGCGACTGCCTTTGTGGCTACGATTTATGGGGTTGGGTTCGCCAATTTATTATTTTTGCCGATTGCCAATAAATTGAAGAACCAGGCATTAGTGATTTCACATGCACAGGAAATGATGCTGGAAGGCATTCGCTCGATTGCCGAAGGCGAAAATCCGAGAAATATTCAATTAAGACTGTCAGGCTATCTGGTCTGAACGCCGAGTTTCGCAATAGACAGCATTGATTCTTTAATCAGAAGATAATAGCTGCAACAACATTTGTTTTTCTTCTTCTGTTAAAAGGTCCTGTAAACTTTGTGAGCTTTTTTTTCTATAAAGGCGCCGTTTTGACTCTCCTGTTCGCCGTTCAGCCGCCGTATAACGTCGATCTTGATGGCGCCTGTCGCGTTGGCGTCGGTCCTGTTTAGGCCAAAGCAGATAATGTTGTTGAATGGCGGCAATCCATTCGGGCGAACCATATGGATATTGAATGGTGCGCCGCTCTTGGCGGCGGCGTTCGGTTTGGCGTCTGTTTTGCGAGAGACGAGGGTCGTTTGCAGTATTCATGTCATAAGGTTAAAGAACTCTTTTAAAAAGGGTTATATTTATCCTCTCACACATGAGCAATGTTACGCCAGCAGTCGATGGCCACAGTAAAATTTTTCGCTTTGCCCTCGATAAACAATGAACCACTGGCATGTCATTGCTCATTTGCGGATGAGTCTATTCAGACAAGTTTGAGTCATAAGCGTTCAAGAAAAAGACGGAAAATAATGGTTTGGTGCCGTATTAAGTCGAAGGTTTCCTGTCAACTACGATTTTCAATGTTTGACCGGGCTGTAAAAAATGGTCAATGGTCTGGTGATTCCATTTTTTTAGATCTGAAATCGAGACGTTGAATTTTTTCGAGATCAGGAATAAGGAATCGCCTTTTTTAACGGTGTAGTGAATATTTTTATTGTTTCTGCTTGTCAAAGAACGCTTAATCAGCAGGCGTTGTCCGGGGCGCAGTGGTTTTTTGTAAGACAAGCGATTCCAGCGCACAAGATCGCGTTGGGATACCGAAAAGCGGCGCGCAATTTTCCAGATGCTGTCGCCTCTTTTTACGGTGTAATACGGCATATTCTGCAAGCCCGCGACTTGGCGCGGACGGTCGGATAAGGGAATAAGTAACTGTTTTCCGGTCTGCAACCGGTTGCTGTGTAGGTGATTACTGTTTTTGATTGACGAGATGGAAACCCTGTATTTTCTGGCAATGCGGCTTAAACTTTCACCTTTTTTAACGGTATGATAGCGCCATTTTACCCGCTCGGTTTTTGGCAGTTTAGCCAGATTTTCCTTAAATATGGCAACTTTATCTTTAGGCACCAGCAGCCGGTGTGGGCCATTAGGAGAGGTCATCCAGCGATTAAATGCCGGATTGAGTTTAAGAAAATCATCCACAGGTAATTGTGCCAGTTCGGCCGCTTTGCTGATGTCAATTTGTGAGTCAAGTGTGATGATTTCAAAATGGGGTTCATTAGGAATATCATTCAATTCAAGATGATATTTTTCAGGATCAGAAAATATTTTAGCGATGGCCAATAATCTTGGCACATAATTCATGGTTTCCCGACGCAGACGTAAAGACCAATAATCCGTTTTCCGACCCTTTTTACGGTTTTTGCGTATGGCTTTACGAATATTGCCCTTGCCGGCATTATAGGATGCCAATGCCAATAGCCAGTCACCCTCAAACTCTTCGCTCAATTGTTTTAAATAGCTGACTGCCGCTTGAGTCGAGGCCACCACATCGCGGCGTCCGTCATACCATGGCGTTTGTTTCAGGCCGAAATAGCGGCCGGTTGATGGAATGAACTGCCACAGCCCAGAGGCATGACTTGGTGAATAGGCTTCTGGTTTGAAAGCACTCTCAACGGCGGGCAACAGCGCAATTTCTCCTGGAATACCCTGCTTTTCAATTTCGTCAAGAATAAAATGCAAATAGGGTGTGGCACGTGTCTGGATACGAGATAAATATTCGGGATGTTTTAAATACCAGTTTACATGGCGTTCAATCCGGTCATGTTGTATTTCAGGCAGTGCATATAAGGTCTTCATGCGTTGCCAGATTGTTTGCGATTTGGACGGTGTTTCGATTGATGGGGGGTTTACAGTCGATTCGATAGCATTGCTGGCGGCATTATTGTCAATTTCTGTTTCTGTCGCCTTATCGATAGCCGCATATAGATCAGGTGGATTCTGAATGGCCAGGTGTTTAGGCGTCGATTGCTGCGCACACCCTGTAATCAGAATAAAGGCCAGACTCGAAAAAAAATGATTGAATTGACGCATACCCTGTTTTTTTAAATGGAATAACGCGTCAATTATAGCGGGTTAGGCAGGAGGAGGCCATTTTCAGACACGACACGCCACATGTTTAGCTAATGTTCGATGGCGTGATGTAACTTCAGCAATTCCCGCTCGTCTTGTAAGCCTTGGTGTATAAGAGATTGAAAAAATATGTTTCGTAAACTTTTTTGCGAAGATCACTCCATTGCTGGGTTGTGTCAAATTTTCAGCCGGAATTGCTGATGTAACTTTTCGTGGATTTAAAACAGGCGTGTATCATATTCTTTTGGGTTACTCTGGCAGAAAGCGCACGGCTCGGTATATGCATCACATTAAATTTGTGCTTTTGATCTTGTTGGTGCCGGCATTGGCTTATGCTATTGACCCGGCATTGCATATTGAAGGACTCAATGAGGAACAGAGTCGGAATGTACAGGGGTTTTTATCGTTAGCGCAAGAACCTTGTCATACACCGAAGTGGCGGATTCAAAAATTATTTGAACATAGCGACCAGGAAATCAATAAAGCCTTGCGCGCATTAGGATATTACGCGCCGACCATCGAAAAAAAACTAATCTTTGCGAATGACTGTTGGCAAGCTGACTTTTCAATTGATCCGGGACAGCCGGTTCGGGTTGAATCTATTCGTGTACGGATTGATGGCGAAGCCGGAAAGATGCCAGCATTTCAGAAGCTTATGGCCCTTTTGCCGATTAAAAAGGGTGATATTCTGAATCATGGTAAATACGAGAAAATTAAATCTGACCTGAATTCATTAGCTTTAGAGTATGGCTATTTAAATCATAAGTTGACGACAAAAATATTGCGTGTCGATCCTAAAAAACATCGTGCCGAAATTGAATTGGTGATGAATTCAGGACGGCAGCATTATTTTGGAACGATTACAATCAAACAAGATGTGCTTGATCCTGAGTTTGTAAAGCGCTTTATTGTGATTGAGGCAGACCAGCCTTATTCGAGCAAAAAACTGGCACAAACCTATAATTTATTGGCAGAAAGCATTTATTTCACCCATGTAGATGTTCAGCCCGAGATGGATGAAATTGAAGACTTGCGCGTGCCGGTGGCGATTACACTGGAGCCTTCCAAAAGACATGACTATACCGTAGGCATCGGTTATGAGACCGATATTGGGCCGATTGCCTCGGCTAATTACCAAAACCGCCGTCTCAACCGCAAAGGCCATCATTTAAATGTAAGTCTGGATATTTCACCGATTTTATCCAGTGCCGAAGCGCGTTATGTCATTCCTTTCGTTAGGCCGCGCACCGATAGTGTTACCTTTGGCGCCGGTTATAAATACGAGAAGCCGAGTACATTTAAAGCCGAGTCTGCAAAACTGTCATTGCAATATTTACATGTGTATAAAAGCCGGTGGCAACAGACGCTACTTCTTGATTTCAATCGAGAGAAATTTACCGTCAGCGATGTTACCCAAACCACCACATTATTGGTTCCTGGGGCGCGCTGGCTACGGTCACATAAGAATCAGCTGGTGCGACCGACTTCCGGCTATCGTCTTGATCTAACTCTGTCGACTGCAGTGAAGCCATTACTGTCGGATGTTTCCTTTATACAAACGTCACTGACAGGCCTGGTGATTGCGCCTTTACCGTGGCCGGCTCGGGTGATCGGCCGTGTTAATCTAGGCGCGACATTAACGACCGATTTGAATCGTTTGCCGGCTTCTTACCGCTTTTATGCGGGGGGCACAAATTCTATCCGCGGTTATGGCTATAAGAAACTGGGTCCGACTGACGATAATGGCGATATCGTCGGTGGAAAATACATTTCTGTCGCTAGTCTGGAGTATGAGCAATTGATCAACGATCGCTGGGGGGTGGCGGTTTTTATGGATGGCGGAAATGCCTTCAATTCCAATTCGATTTCAATCAAATATAGCGCCGGCTTAGGCGCGCGTTGGATTTCACCGATCGGGCCGATCCGACTGGATTTTGCGATGCCATTAAATGATTCAGGCGATTCTTTCCGGATACATTTTGCGGCTGGAAACAGATTGTAATGAAGGCTGTTTATCGCATTATCCGTTTTTGCCTGATCACGGCGATGAGTCTGATTGTAGGTCTGGCCGGCTTGTTGGCGACAGAAACAGGTTCACGTTTTGTGTTGATGGCGATCAGTTCACAATGGCAATCATTGCAGATAGGGCAGATCAATGGCACGTTACTTGGGCCGTTACAGTTGAATAAATTGCAGTATACGGATGATCAGGGATTTAATGTTGTGATAGGTACGCTCAACTTAGATTGGGAGCCTGCATCGTTATTCCAGAGACAGTTGCATATTATTCAATTCAGCTTGCAGCAGATCGCCATTGAAGGTTTACCGCAGGAAGATAAACAAAATCGAGAGGTCAGTCTGCCGTTGCCCGTTATTCCCATCGACATCATTGTCGATGTCTTGAGCGCAGAACAAGTCAGTTGGAAAAATGGGCCGTCAAAAACTCAAATCCAGCACCTGTCAGCGGCGTTTGAATGGGTGGATAATCAATTGGACATCAGGGATATTTCACTGGCTATGGCGTCTTTGCAGGTTGAAGGAAAAAGTCGCGTACTGATACAACAGGGATGGCCGCTTGTTGCCGACATCAATTGGACGTATGTCATGGACAATGCATTATTGGAGGGGCAATTACAGCTCGATGGCAATCTGCAACAAATGACATTTTCTCATCGTATTTCGGGGGCTGTTGTGAGTCGCCAAACCGGTGTGTTGCGTTTCGATGGTGCCAAGCCTGAATTTGACATCAAAACACAGTGGAGAAAATTACAGTGGCCATTCTCAGGGAAGCCACAAATCAGCAGTCAACAGGGCACACTGCATATTAAAGGTTCAACATCGAACTATCTGGCTCAACTCGATGCGGTCATATCGCCGTCAGACTATTCTGATTCCAGTTTGATAATGACGGCAACGGGTGACTTAACACAGCTTAAAATCAAATTGCTGCAGTTGCACGCTAAACAAGGCCGGCTAAAACTCAATGGTCGCCTGAATTGGCAAAATGGCATAGGTTTTGACCTGGATGCCGAAGCGAGAAAAATCAACCCGCAAATATTTGGCGCACCTGTGGCTGGAAAACTGAACCTTAATGCGCATGCTCATGGAAATATTGTCGATGAAAATATGACATTGACGCTGGATTTAAAACGATTGAATGGCCAGTTACAGGGGCAAAATATTGACGGATCCGGCGAGATTGAGCTGGCCAAGGAAACCTTGCATTTTAAAGCACTCAATCTCAGGGCCGGGCGCAATGAACTATGGCTCACAGGATGGCTCAATCAACAGCATGCCGACCTTCTGTTCAATATTGCCGCATCCGACCTGAAAACAGCATGGCCTACTCTGGCCGGTACATTGAATGGCGCTGTCAGTATCAAAGGGGCATTATCAAATCCCATTGTCCATGCAAAATTACGCGGGCAGAGGATGCGATATAACGACTTCGCTTTGAGACGCTTGGTGTTAGATGCCGATTATGTGCATCAGGCTTTACGGCAATCGACTGTAAACTTACTGGCCTCAGGACTTGTTCTGGCAGAGACAGTCATCGATAAAATCGAAATCACAGGCCATGGCAGTCAGGCCAGACATGCGGTTAAAGTAAGGTTTGAAGCACCATTTTTACAGCTTCTGCTCGATGGCGATGGCCGCTGGGATAATACAGGGTGGCATGGTCTTATTACACGATTGGGTGTTAGCCATCCGCAGCTAAAAAAATGGCGTTTACGGACGCCGGTCACTATAAACCTGCAAGCTGAGAACGGCGCTGTTTGGCTTGATTTATCCGAAACCTGTCTGCAGCAGGCCAGCAGTTCACTTTGCTTTACGGCCGCCGGCAATCTACGGCAAAAATTTAGCGGTCATGTTGTGCTTGTCGATAATGCCTTGCGAACCGTAACGCCTTGGCTACCGCCTGAAGTTAGCATAAATGGCCAGTTGCACGCCGACAGCCAGTTCAGCGTCAGTCCTGAAAAGACGCGTGCGGCTATCCGCGTCAACCTTAAGGATGGTCAGGTTATTCTCCGTGATGATAAAAAAATTGAACATCGTTTGCAGTTTAGCGCTTCGAAACTAGAGGCGATTTATGAGAATGATCAATTACGCTCTGATTTGTATCTGGGAGTCACTGAACATGATTTTATTCGTGCCCATTTAAATGCTGGGCCTGCTGAAGGGAGACAACACATCAGAACATTAACCGGCGAAATTGATGCGGAAGTCATTGATATGACTTTTATCGACAGCTTGCTTAGCTCGATCAAAAATCTTGATGGCCAATTTAAAGCCCATTTCAATATCGCGGGTAACAGTGCCGAGCCTTTACTCAGTGGCCGAGCGCAATTTCATGATGGCCATTTTGACATTCTGCCATTAGGGATAACGGCCAAGAATGTTTTTGTCGATATTAAAAATGCGCCGGATAACGTCAGGCGACTGTCAATTGTTGGGGGATTAAGTTCCGGTAAGGGAACAATCAATACAAATGGCTATCTGGATGTAACGACACAAAATGATTTTCCGATGTATCTGAAGGTTGAGGGTGAAAAATTTCTAATCGTCCGATTAGCAGAAGGTGAAGTCGTTATTTCACCGAATATTTCGGTGACGACAGCCGATAAGTTGACCAAAATAGAAGGTAACGTCAGTATTGATAGTGGCAAAATTGAAATCAAGGATATTCCGGACAATGTGGTTGCGCCGAGTGAGGATGAGGTGGTTATCGGTGCCGAAAACAAAAAAACCAAACCGATAAAGCTGGCACAGACTGCTATTGATGTCGCTATTTTCTTGGGCGAACAGCTGTATTTCTCGGGCTTTGGTCTTAAAACCAAGCTGGTGGGAAAGTTGCGCTATGTCGCTGACCAAGATAAACAATCCTTACAAGGCAAAGCTGAAATGAAGGGGGCGACATACAAGGCCTATGGTCAGGAGCTTGTCTTGCGCCGCGGTGAATTTTTGTTCAATGGACCGGCAGATAACCCCTGGATGAATATTGAAGCCGTACGCAAAGCCAAGTCAGAACCCGTGGTGGCTATTTTAAGTGTGACAGGGCCATTAAAAAATCCCTATAGCCGTATTTATACTGAACCTTCTTTACCGGAATCAGACGCTTTAGCCTACCTGGTCACCGGTAAATCGTTTAAACAATTAGGCCAAGGCGACTCAGCTGCATTGGCCAATGCCGCAATAAGCTATGGTGCAGGTCAGTTATCCTGGATTACAGAGCAACTCGGTCTTGATGAGTTTGAATTTGTACAGGCCGATACCTTGGTCGACAGTGCCGTTAAATTGGGCCATTACTTAAATCCAGACTTATATGTTGGTGTGACGATGGGCTTGTTTGCTAATCGCTACGCCGTCGATTTACGCTATCGATTGAATAAATATCTTAGCGTACACACACGTTCAGGTGAAACGCAGCGTATTGACTTGAAGTATCATTTCTCGAGCGATTGAGAAAACGCCAGGAAAGGACATAGCTGATGTTACGCAGTGCCTTTGTGGTTTTCTTAGTTTCCACTGTGCTACCCCGGAATGACGATTCCCAAGAAATTTCGGTAAACGGTGATGATCGGGCTCGAATAGGTCTAATGAATAGACACTTCAGATCACAGCGCACGCATCGTTATATTGTATCGTTTAATTCCATTGACTGCTCTGGATTCATTCAGTTATTAACGACCCTGTAGAAACATTTGTTGATTTCATCCTTGCTGCACGGTTTCATTCTCTGTGTTCTCAGTAGTCTGAAGTGTCGATAAAAGATAGAGGCCAGAGATGACTTTTTCTTTCACAGTAATGATGAAAGGAAGATTATATGTAAATGTGATTGAAGAGCTGCTGCGTAACATCAGGACATAATACGTTAGTTGGATGCTACGGCAATGGTAAGGCTGAGTTAATTCCGTTTTTTGCTTGAAAATACGCGAACTTCACCTCATATCCCTTAATGACCTGCCGTTTAGGTTCAGGATTTTAGGAATCCGCAAGCAGGAGAGGCTTTCTGCAGAATGAAAAAGGCCTCTTCAATTTATTTATATTAAGGAGAAAACTAGGGGCTGTTGCCATTTCACATAGGTAACCATAAAAAGGCGCAAGCCAGAGCGATAGAGCCTTCAAAATTTCGTTTGAGTTTGTCATATCGCGTGGCGATCGCTCTGAAATGCTTAAGTCTTGCAAACACATTTTCAACGAGATGGCGATATTTGTAGAGACACCAATCCATTTCATCATTTCCCCGAGTTGAATTCTTTTTTCTTGGGATAACAGGAACAGCCCCTTTGTCTTTAATTTGAAGACGTAATGCTTCACTGTCATAGCCTCTGTCAGCAACTATATAGTCACCTTTTGGGAGCTCTGCAACTAATTTCGGTGCTTCTTTACAGTCATGAACTTCGCCGCCTGTCACTGAGAAATGAATAGGAAGACCACAGGCATCAACGGCCATATGAATTTTACTGGTGTTCCCGGCGACAGATTTCCCTATCGCTGTTTCTTGTTCACAGGCCGCACCACTACTATGCTGATGTGCTTTCACAATACTCCCATCAATAAATTCCCATTCCAGGTCTGGATCAACAACCAAGGCGTTAAAAATACCCATCAGTTTTTCTTTACGAGACCAGTCATTGAATCGTTTATATACCGCATTCCAATTACCAAAAGCCGTGGGTAAATCTCTCCAGGGACAACCTACTCGCAAGCGATAAAAAATACCTTCGACTGTTTTTCGAAGACAAGGTTTGTCATAAATTCCCATTTTCAACATAATTATCTTCAGTTTCTCCCAAAGTTCATCCGTAAGCATTTGTCGGGGCATAGTTTGCTTGTTTTTGAGTCAAAATAAACAATCTATGTGGCGGAGTTATTGAATTTCAAGGGGGATTTTCAAAACGGCAACAGCCCCTAATGTCAGAATTAATTGTTGTAACCTACGATGATGTTTATAAAGCCGAAGAGGTTCGGTTGAAACTATTGAAAATGCAAAAGGAATATCTGGTTGAGCTGGAAGATGCGGTTGTGGCTTACAAAGACAAAGATGGAAAAATAAAACTCAGACAAATGTATTCGCCCACTGCCATTGGGGCTGTCAGTGGTGGGTTCTGGGGAATATTGATTGGTTTGTTATTTCTCAATCCTTTAATGGGGCTGGTTGTTGGTAGTGCATCGGGTGCCGTCGCCGGGGCATTGTCTGATATTGGCATCAATGATGATTTTATGAAAGAGCTGTCCGCTAATCTGGAAGAGGGGCAATCCGCCTTGTTTGTTCTGGCACGCAAGATTGTACTGGATAAATTATTGGATGAGCTGAAAGGAACAGGCGGCAAAGTCATTCATACCTCATTGTCACATAAAGATGAAAAAAAGCTTCAGGAAGCCTTAGAAGCTGTAAGAGCGGAAAACGGCGACACTTAATCCGTTATTTGGAAGCAAGCAACACAGGGATGTGCGCTAGCCCGTTGTCAGTAAAGGCTGTATAGAGGGGCAGTAGACGATGTAGGTCACAATAGTCGCAATGAGCAGTCCGATTGAGGAAAACTTATTGTTATAGCTAAAAAGTTTGAAAGCTGTACCGAACGAGCGCTTAAGCTTGGCATTCGCTAAATCGACGCTATACATTTCATCTAACAACAAATGCACGATAAAGCCAAAGCCGACAAAACAGCCTTGTAACCAAGCATTATAGGCATTGACGTGCATGACCTGATAAGACAAACTCGTGGTTATCAGGCTAAAAAGCAGGGCGCTGAGCAGCGAGTGAAATGCTCCGCGATGAACGGTTTGTGATTTAAACAGATAAAGAACCGGAAAACGAACCGTCACATAGCTTAAAATGGCAAACAGCAAGGATGATAGCTGAAAACGGACGTTGCCAATTTTTTTAACACTGTCAAATGGAAATGCCGTTAACAGATTGCATGAAAAATCATTGAACAGCCAAGGGATATGAATGTGTTTTATGGCATTGTCGGTCGTAAACACCATGATGGCGACAAGCAGTCCAATCAATGAAAACAACCACTTTAACTGTTTGCTGTTATCTGAGTCGATGTCAGGTAGCAAGCCGCCGACTACTCCAGCCAGAATGAGCCAGGGAACCGCCATCCAGTCAACGATATGGAGTTTTAAGGCTAATAGACTTCCGCCAGTGCTTGCCAGTGCGGCACCGTTGACATGCGTTTTAAAATTAGCCATTTATTGTTCGTTTTGGATTAGCTTACGGTTTACGACGATTTATCACACTGCCCCGCACCACAGCCACAATTTTTTCCGCAGCCTAGGCCTTCTTCTTTGGCGGGGCCGAATTCGGGGTGTTTGGCGGCGTATTTGCGGGCAGTCTGTTGTATTAGAATCCAGCCGCTCATCAGGATGAAAATAATTCCCATGGCAATCAAAAAGTTAAGCATTGTTCTCTCCGGTTAGATTTGCCCACCGAGGCCGGCGAAGCCCATGAACGTCATTGATAAGATACCGGCTAGCATCATGCTCAGGGCTGCAGCTTGAGTAATGTTGGGCAGTTTGGATAACTCCAGTTTCTCGCGTAAGCCAGCCATCAGCATGATAGCCAAGGCAAAACCTGCGCCGGCACCAAGGCTGAATGCAATCGACTGAAAAAAATCATATTGGCGAGCTGTTTGAAACAGGGCTACACCTAAAATTGCACAGTTCGTTGTGATCAAGGGTAAAAAAATACCGAGGGCGCGAAACAGCGTCGGGCTGAATTTTTTTAGCACCATCTCTACCAGTTGTACGGCCGAGGCGATAATGGCGATATAGCTGATCAGGCGCAAAAATTCCAGCTGATAGCTGGTTAGAATCCAGTTGATGCCATAAGCGCATAAGGAACTGATAAACATCACGAAGGCGGTGGCCAGGCTCATATTAAAGGCCGTGTCGCGTTTAGCGGACACGCCGACGAAAGGGCATAAGCCTAAAAACATGGCCAAGACAAAGTTGTTAATCAGAAAAGCGCTGAGAAAAATAAAGCTTAAAGATTCAGGATTCATGAGTCAACCTTAGTGTCGTTGAGGCACAGTGCAGTGAGAAGCGGCAAGCTCTTGCTTAATGGCTGATGTGCTTCTGCGTTGTTTGACATAGTTGATCAACAGTAGCCAGCAGCCGAGGACGATAAAGCCGCCTGGAGGCAGAATCATCACTACCCAGGGTTCAAACTGGTCGCTGAAAACGGGGTAGCCGAGTAATTGGCCGGCACCGAGTAATTCGCGGACGCCGCCCAGCATAATCAGTGCCAGGGTAAAGCCCAGCCCCATACCGGTTGCACTCACCACAGAGCGGCCAAAGCTGTTTTTGGAGGCGAAGGCTTCCGCACGGCCCAGAATCAGACAGTTCACCACAATCAGCTGAATAAAGGCACCGAGTTTGTTGTACAAATCCAGACTGATAGCCTGAATAATATAATCTACCAAGGTCACGAAGGTGGCGATAATGACGATATAAGTCGTAATCCGGACTTGTTTGGGGATAAAGTGGCGTAAGGCCGAGACCAGCGCATTAGAGCAGACGAGGACAAACAGTGTGGCAATACCCATACCCAGCGCATTTTCAACCGTGTTGGTGACTGCCAGAACTGGGCATAGTCCTAACATCATGACAAATACCGGATTTTCTTTCCATAAGCCGGCGGTAAAATCTTGAAGGCTGATAGGAACTTGTTCATTTTGTTTCATGGTTTACCTCGTTTTTGCGGGCTGCATTTTCCAGTGACGTCAGGTTTTTGGTGATGACAGGATGAAATTTATGGGCACTCTGGTTCAGCATTCGGCCAACAGCGTTTGATGTAATGGTTGAGCCTGCGATGGCGTCGATTTCAAAGGGGTGTTTTTTACTGCCATGCCGAACCGTTTTTATATCATGCAATAAAGCACCCGAAGCGGGGTCAACTTTTGCGCTGAGACAGTTGAAGTTGGCTAAAAATTCCGCATTCGTGCTGATTTGAGTGCCAAAGCCTGGTGTTTCAGTGCTTTTTAAGACATCGAAGCCGGTGATACAGCCTGTGTAAGGGTTGTAGGCATACAATATTTTAACTGTATCCTGGTAACCTTGTGCCTGGGCGGGTAGCGCTACACCAACAAGCGTATTGTTGGCATCGTAACCGGCATAAATCAGTTCGCCATTGGCTTTACCATCGGTGGCTATTAACTGCCCGTTGTCTACCTTGAAGGTTAGGTATTTGACGGCATTGGGCAGAATCTTGAAAATGGCGCGCTCGGTGGCGATGCGCTGATTTTCGCTAATAATCGGTTTGGTGTATTCATAAACCAGCACCACTAGCAAGCCCGATAACATGGCAACCACCGACAAGGTGGCGATTAGGCGGGTGCTGGAGGGCAGTTCGGGTACCTCAGGTTGTTGAGCCATCAGGAGTCCTCTTTTTTACGTGCGCCATAAATACTGGGTTGAGTGTAACGTTCAATCAGTGGTGTGGCGGCGTTACCGAATAAAATGGCATACATAACAGCTTCTGTCAGCCCGCCAAACAAACGGATGATGACGGTTAAAAACCCCACCAGCAGGCCAAAAATAAAGATGCCCAGTGGTGTCACCGGTGAGGCGACCATGTCGCTGGCCATAAAGACTGCGCCGAACATCAGGCCGCCGGAAAAAATCATGAATGCAGGGCTCGGATAATGGCTGGGGTCGTAAAAATAAAATACGGCAGCGGTTGCGGCGGTGCCGAAGATGACAGAAGCCGGAATGCGCCAGTCCAGCATTTTGCGCCACATCAGATAGAACCCACATAACAAAATCAATAAGGCTGAGGTTTCACCAGTCGAGCCTTCGGTTAACCCCAAAAACAGGGATTGACTGTCGGTCATGATGCCCTGGAATTTCATCAAAGCCAGCGGTGTCGCGCCACTGAAACCATCGACGATATGTGCGCTCCATTCGGCCGTAGCGGCGGGCTTCATAAAAGGCAGCGCCAGTGTAGAGGGAATGAATTCGACAAAGCGATTCGGTGCCAACGCAGGTGTCCAGGTGGTAATGGCAACGGGAAATGCAGCCTGTACGAAGGCGCGGCCAACCAAAGCCGGATTGAAGACATTAAAACCGATACCACCGAACAGGGTTTTTCCCATGGCGATGGCGACAAAGCCGGCAACCGCCCCCATCCATAAGGGAAACCCTGGCGGCAACGTCATCGCCAGTAACAAGCCGGTGATGGTCGCGCTATAGTCTTTGAGCGTATTGGCTTTGCCGGACAAACGACAAAACAAGGATTCTGTTCCCAGACAGGCCAGAGTCGTGACGATGATCAAGGCCAAGGCACTGATACCAAATTGCCAGACGGAAAAGACAACCAGCGGCAACAATGCATAAACCACGTTGCGCATGATTTTTTCCACTGTCAACGGACTGTGAATATAGGGCGACGGACGAAGATCGATAAGTGGGTGTTTAGCCATTTTGAATATGTCGTTCCCGGTTCAGGGTTTTGGCAATCTTGAAATATTGCACCAGTGGAATATTGGATGGGCAGACATAGCTGCATGCGCCGCATTCAAAACAATCATTCAAATGATACTGTTCCTCCATCACGTCATAACGGCGTTTGTCGGCCAAAAGCCCTAACTCAGATGGATTCAGGTTGATTGGACAGGCTTGCAGGCACAATGAACATTTTATGCAAGGTAAAATATCTTTGGGCTTATAGGCATGTTGATCCAGAATCAAGACGCCGCCAGTGCTTTTGGTCACCGGTGTTTCCAATGAGGCGACAGGCAATCCCATCATCGGACCGCCCAGGATAATTTCCGCTTCCTGGCCGGTGAAATCGGCTTGGTCCAAAATATCCTGCAGTGGTGTGCCAACCGGGACCACATAGTTGCCAGGTTTTGCCAGATCATCACCGGTGACGGTGATGATCCGTTCAACCAGTCCTTGCCGGTTTGGCAGCAAGCGGCCCATTTCCGCCAATGTGGCAACATTGAAGACAGCCAGGCCGATTTCCGAAGGCAATCCGCGCGAGGGTATTTCGACACCCAGCAAGGATTTGACCAACATTTTTTCAGCCCCTTGCGGGTATTTGGTTTCTACTGCTTCAACCTGAATTCGGCCATCTGCAGGCAGGCGCGGCGAAATAGCCTCCAGTACTTCCAGTTTGTTGTCTTCGATGCCGATGATGCTGCGCTCGGCGGAGACAGCTTTCATCGCAATTTGAATGCCACGAATCAAATCATCCACTTTTTCCAGCATAATGCGGTGGTCAGTGGTTAAAAACGGCTCACATTCACAGCCATTGACGATAATGGTATGAATGCTGCGGTCTTTGGGCAGTAACATTTTGGCATAGCTTGGAAAACCCGCGCCGCCTAAACCGACTAGGCCGGTTTGCTTGACCTCATTGATGATTTGTTCGGGCGTCATCCGGGTGTAATCCTGATATTCTCCCGAGACTGGAATTTGTGGTGAGCTGGGATCGGTGTCGATGACAATCGACATGACTTTACTGCCTTTAGGCCCTGGCATTAAATCAATTTCGCGCACGCTGCCGCTGACCGATGCATGAATCGGCACCGATAAAGCATTTTCAGCCGGTTCGGCAATTACTTCACCGCGCACTACATATTGACCTTTATGCACGATGGGAATCGCTGGTGCACCGATATGCTGCGCTAGCGGCAGGATGACCCGCTCCGGAAAAGGCAAACGCAGCGTTTTTTTATGCTGCGTTATCGATTTGTATTCCGGTGGGTGAATGCCATGGGGAAATGTCTTGCGGATAAAAAAATCAAGTAAACCCATGATTACTGATACTTAGCCGCCCGTTTAATCAATTTATCCAGATTCGGTTCATTCGGATTCCACGGTGTGCCAGGGTGAATGATGTCAACTGGACATTTTTCCGCCGCTTTGACGATATCTTCATAGCTACCTGCGGTAGGGTCGGCAACATAGGCCTTTTTCTCTTCATTGTATTTGAAGATAGCTGGGTTAGTGTCGATACATTCATCGCAGCTGGTGCAATCGGGCGTTTCTATCCAGGCTGGCTCAAACGCAGGGGCTGGTGCATCACTGGTGTCCGATGTTGCCGCCGGATCTGTTGCCGAGGGTTGAGCGGCCGCAGGGGCTGGTGCCGGCGTTGTCGTAGCCGGTGGCGCTGCGGAGATAGCTTTGAGCAAGTCGGCCTGATCGCTACCGGCAACCAGATTCATCAATCCGGCAATGAGTTTTTGCGCGGCTTCATTTTTGGCTTGCTCGGCAATCTGTTGGGGATCAATTTTATCCTCATCTTCGCCGACCAATGATTTTAACAGACGCCAGAATTCGCGGCGCTCCACGGTTGAATTGACGATTTCAGTACCCACCAGCACGCGGATGAGCGTGTTGTCTTGTGGGTCGATCGCCCAGATGAAAGGGATCTTATCGCGCTGATTATCTGCATCCAGATTGATGAATTCATGCAGTAAAACCATGTCATCATTCCACTGATCCTGCGGCACAATGCTGAAATGTTTACGAAAACGGCCTTCGGTCAATGCCCAGTCGGCAAAGGTGAATGGCAGCACCATACTTTCTTCATTACCGTATTCATCAGTGTAATTCAGGGTGTATTCGGTCCAATCGTCGTCAATGGCCGGATTACCTTTGATAGAGAGGCACTGTTTCCAGCCCTGACCTTTGTTAGGGTCAAAATGCATCAGCGGATAGGCGCGTGATTCCACGGCCATTTTACTTTGGCGTGTCGCCATGTCATCGCCGACACCATGTTCAGGCTGGCAAACCGAATAGATATTGAAAATGGCCGGTCCCCGATAATTGAGGCCATCGATATAGCCTTCCAGCAGATGGCTCAGATTGGATTGGGCGCCTTGCAGAACAAAACTGGTGCGATGGGCCATCGCAATCAGGCTCATTTCCTTGCGTTTTTCCTGCTTGCCTTTTTTCTGCTTGCCATAAGATGCCATATCAGAAATCTGCGACAGGAAGCTGGCCGTGCTGGCCTGACCGCCGGTGTTGGAATACACTTGTGTATCCAATACCAGAATTTTTAACGGTGTGCCCGACATTAAGGCACGCGACAGGTTTTGAAAACCGATGTCGTACATGGCACCGTCGCCACCGATGCACACTAGTGGTGGGCACAACTTGTATTCTTCTTCCGTAAACTGATTCCAGTCGAAATAGGTAAAGAAACGGTCGTGTTCGTCTTTATCATATTTTCCGGCAATCTCAAGCTCCGCCATACGAATGGCTTTGAAGCCCTCAGCCATGGTGCGCATATGGCCTTCAAACAGGCCCATAGCGACCGATGGCGCATCCTGGAATAAATGATTGGTCCATGGAAACGGATAGGGGTTGTACGGAAAGGTCGACCCCCAGACGCTGGTGCAGCCGGTACTGTTGCTGATGCCTAAAGCGGCGCGACCATTGCCGGTAACGCCTTCGACATATTGCCATTTTAAATGTTTCAGTTTGGCGACCAGTTGGGTGGTCCACTGCAGCCAGTCTTTATCAATAGGTTGATGCGGTTTGCCTTGCTCTAGTTTGGTGCTCAGTTTGGTTAGCGTCAAGTCGACATTCTGATTCTGGGCAATGGCATCTTCAATGGCATCGACATCGCCGATGTCCAGTTTTTCGGCCAGTTTCAAGCGGATATGTTTTTCCATATCGTTGATGAGTTGGTCGATATGTTGCAGATGCTTTTTAACCCGCGGCTGCATCAATGCGGTTACGGTCGAGGTGAACAGGTGAATAACCGACTTTTCACCACAGCCCGCGCAGGCGCCATCGCCGCAGACCATTGAGCCATAGTTGCTTTTGTCTTGCAGCAAGGTATGCAGCGCACCGATTTTTTCATCAATATCATCGATGCGATTGAATTTCGGATTGGATGTCGGCAGATCCAGCCAGTATTCCCATTCAGAATAGAGCTTTTGCAGGCTTTCATGGGTTTGCGGAGCAGGTTCAAGCGCACCATCTTCACATTCTTTCACGCATTCCATACAGCCTTTACAGGTGTAAGGGTTAATGGTGATGGAATAGAGGCCGCCACTATTGGGCTGGCGCTTGTTCATCTGGTCATGATAAGGACGGGTCAAGGCAAATTTAAACTCGCCCATGGTGTCTTTGAACCAGTCGAATTCTTGCGCGACTTCGTCACGAACATCCTCAGGATATTCCTTAATAGTTTCGCCAATCGCTTTGGCAAAAATCGGCGTTAAGTTAGTGCCTTCCGATTTTTCTCGGGTCAGCTCATGGTATTTACGTTCTACACTACGCACAGCTCGACGTAGGTGCTTCACCTTACGGCCCTGGCGTTCGATGCGTTTGATATTGGTTTCAAAAACTTCGCCGACGGTGTTGATTAAGCCTGGAATAGCACTGTCAGGACATAGCGAGAAACAGTCGCCACAGGCGGTACAGTTTTCCGGAATCCAGACCGGATGTTCGTGGCGGATGCTGCTCATGTCACGAAAGACGCCGGTAGCGGCTGGCATGATGCCGGTTGCCGCATAAGGGTCGGCCAGGTTATCGTTGCCATGACCGGTTTTGTAGTTGAAGCCGACCTGATTCCAGAAACGATGAATATCCGATAAATTATCATCGTTGGCTGGGCGTTTGCGCAGCAGGATTGGCGCAACCACGTCTTTTATTTTTGCACTTTCGTGAATGTCGCCAACCGTCATTTCTTCATGCGGCAGCGGGTGGGCTTCTTCGAAGCCGCGTTTTACGGTACGGAAATTATCTTCGACAACAGTGTCACCTTTATCACCAAATTTATTTTTCAGCGTTTGATGGACGGCATCTAAAACCTGTTGTTGGGTTTTGCCGGCTTTTTCAGCAAATGGTGAGGCTTTGAAAAATGCACCCTGAAAGGCGATGCCTTGCATGCGGAACTGTAGTTCGGGGTCAGAGGCTTCTTCCCGCGCGATCTTGAAGGCATCGATATAAAATACCTTGATGTTGCGATCGACCATAAATTGTTGCGCCGCTTTAGGGAACGAGCGCCAGACGGCTTCAGGCGACTCCAGCGCACTTTGGATAATAAAGGTACCGCCTTCTTTCAGACCCAGTAATGGATTGGTGTGGCTGAATACATTGGGGTCGGGGGACATCACCACATCGACATGCTGATATTCACAGTTTAGATGAATCGGTTGTTCCGATACTGCGAGATAATAGGTGGTCGGATGGCCTTTTTTCTCGGAACCATATTTTGGGTTGGCCTTGATGTTGAAATCGGTCAGGTCAAACAGTGTCATCGCCAGGTTTTTGCCGGTAGTTACCGCACCCCAGCCGCCGATTGAATGCATGCGCATGATCAGGCTGTTTTCAGGCAGCAGATCCGGGTTTTCCTGACGTTTTAAGGCTAGCTGACGGATGCCGGGATAAGCCTGTTCGATTTGTTGGTTATGAATTTCCTGTTGCGGCGAATAGGCTGTTTCGCGGATAAAATCGATGCCTAAGTAGAAAAAGGTACGTTTTTCGCCATCCGGCAGCATATTGTTGATAGCGGCAATTAAATCGCCGGGTTGTAAATCGCGGCTGCCGAGGCCAAAACAGCCGGAAAACAGTTCCGGAGCCTGTTCCATTTTGGTGTAACTTTCATACTCAGGGAAAGGAGTCACGCTTTTGCTGCGGCCATTTTCCAGACATTTGCTTAACGTTGCGCGGATTTCCCGCATTAACGGCAAATCTTCGGCCAGAGGCTGGTCGGTACGTTCTAGCACTAATACCGCTTTTTTGTTTTTCAGCAGCTTGCTGATCAGATCGCCGGGGAAAGGGCGGAACATGGTCATATCGGCAACGGCACACTTCAGGCCGCGCGTTTCTTGCAAATAATCGACGACAGCTTGTGCAGTTACGGTAATGCTGCCCTGGCCGATAATCAAATAATCGGCATCCTTGACGCCACTCACGGTGACACGGTGATAGCGGCGGCCTGTTAATGCATACCATTCATCCATGCATTGGTCGGCAAACTGTGCAACATGATCGAAGAAATAGGGGCGCTGTGCCGCTGTCGTTTGCATGTAAGCGTCTTGATTGGTGACGGTTCCTGTCATCATCGGTTTGTCGACGTCCCAGTTCATCGGGATGCGGCGACGGTTTTCACCATACAGGATGCGCTGGGCCGGGGTTGGGGTTGGGATGATGTCATCCGGGCGGCCCAGAAATTCTTCAATGAGCTCACGTTCGGGTAGGTTTAAAGGTTCGATTAAATGTGAGGTTAAAAAGCCATCTTGCGCGACGGCAACTGGGTTTAATGCCAGTTCAGCAATTTTACGGCCAATGATATTCAGATCCGCGACAGCTTGGCCGCTATTCCCAAATAGCTGAATAAAGCCAGTATCGTCCATGCAATGGTAATCATCGTGGCCGCAATGCACATTCAGGGTCGATTTTGTAATTGAGCGGGTGGCGATATTGAGGATATAAGGCAGTCTTTTTCCGACTGCGGCATACAGGGACTCATGCATATAGGCAATGCCCTGGGAAGCCGAAAAATTACTGGCGCGTAAGCCACTTAACGATAATCCAGCGGTCATGCCGGCCGCGGCATGTTCACCTTCGGGCTGGATAAAAATCAGGGGTCGTTCGGAAATATTCAAAAAGCCGTTGTTTGCCGCCTCTGCCCATTGTTCGCCCATATTGCTCGCGGGCGTGATAGGGAAGGCGCCAGCCGCGTCGCTGGCGTGCTTTTCACAATGAAATACGGCTGAGCTGCCATCCATTGCGACTCGAATGCCAGGATATTTGAATTCTGTTGTTTCTTTTGCTTTACCAAACAAAGCCATGCGATTCCTCAAAAGAATTAAGGTTTAATTGAGATTGTGATTTCAGGTCAGCCTAATGGTAGCGGCTCATTGCGATGTGAACGCTGTGCTTCTTTGCCCACGCTGGAACGGGTGGTTCCTAATTTGCTGTCTATCCAAACGATGGCCCCGGTCGGGCAACGTTCTATCGGTGTTCTATCAACATCGATCTGATCATAGAGTTCATAGTTTATCACGGCCAGATTGTTTTTGATTTCGATAAGGCCCGGAGGGGCATCAACGGCACATTTTTCACAACCGGTGCAGGCCACTTCACATTCAGCCAGCGCATCATCGCCTTCAGCCAGGCTTTTGCAGGCGACGAAAAGTTTATGACTGACAGGATGTAAGGAAAACAAATCTTTCGGACAGACGACGACACAATCATTGCATGCCGTGCATTTATCCTCAACCACAATCGGCAGGCCATGCTCATCCATGAAAATAGCATCAAAATCACAGACTTCTGCGCAATCGGCAAGACCTAAGCAGCCCCAGCTGCAGCCTTTGCCGCCACCGGCTACAGTTGCAGCGGCTTGACAAGACTTCATCCCTTCATATTTTGCTCGGGTGTAGGCGACATGGGTGCCGCCGGCACACGCTAACCTGGCGACGACTTTTTCTTTTGGCTTCATGTCCACGCCAAGGTATTCAGCAATTTGGGCATTGCCTTCGGGGGTATTGACGGTACAGTCAGATGGATTTTTCCGGCCGGCAACGACGGCTTCTGCAAAGGGTCTGCAGCCGGGTTCACCACATGCGCCGCATTGTGCCTGCGGCAACATTTCATCCACTTCATCAATCCGCGGATCTTCTCTTACAAACAGTTTTTTGTTTGCGATAGCGAGTATGATGGCCAGGGCTGTGCCTAAGGCAACCATAAAAAGAGCGGCAGTTAAGATACTTGAAGTCATGTGTTTCGTTAAATCCCTAAAAAAACAAAGGATTTATCATTAGAGTATGAATTGAACAATCGTGTACTTTACACGAAAATGCCCTTCAAAGGCAAAATTGCATATTTATATAAGTTGTTGATTATATGTTTAAATGCGCTCATCTGGGCGGAATAAGCATTGTCTAGTCCATAAAATTTAGGCATAATGCGGAGAATTTTACACATTGGAAACTATGTTATGCGTGAAATGTTAATACAAGGCGCGGAATTGATGATCGCTGGCATGTCGATTGTTTTTATGTTTTTGGCACTGTTGGTATTTGCCGTGACCGGACTGCGCAAAGTGGTAGAAAAGTTTCTGCCAGAGCCTGTAATTGAACCCAAATATCCAAAACCTAAGCCTGTTACCGTGCAGGCTGATGTTGTCACTGCGATTACCCTCGCAGTGCGGCAATATCAGGATAAACATTTATCTTAGCTTAAGGGGTTTTAAGTGGCCCAAAGAGTTTAAGAAATATTACCCACAAGGTATTTTAAGCATGGTCTAAAAAAAGACCCAGGAGAAAAAAATGGCAAAACCATTAGGTATAACTGAAGTTGTGCTGCGGGATGCACATCAATCAATTTTGGCAACACGCCTACGCATTGAAGACATGTTGCCGGTTTGTGAACAACTGGATCAGATTGGATACTGGTCGATTGAATCTTGGGGTGGCGCTACTTTTGATGCCTGTATACGTTATTTGGGGGAAGATCCTTGGGAAAGATTGCGTCTTCTGAAGAAGGCGATGCCAAATACGCCGCAACAAATGCTTTTTCGGGGGCAAAACATTTTAGGCTATCGGCATTATGCGGATGATGTGGTTGATAAATTTGTCGAGCGTTGTGTTGTCAATGGCATTGATGTTTTTCGTATTTTTGATGCCATGAATGACATGCGCAATATCGAGCGCGCGATAAAGGCTGTGCTGAATACCGATGCCCATGCGCAAGGGACTATCTCTTACACGATTAGTCCGGTACATACCATTGAAAAATGGGTGGAGCAGGGGCGTGAAATTGAAGATCTTGGTGCGCATTCTATTTGTATTAAAGACATGGCAGGGCTGTTGACGCCTTATGATGCTTACGATCTGGTTTCACAGCTGAAAAAAGCGGTTGATATTCCGATTCATTTACATTGTCATGCCACGACGGGCTTGAGCGTCGGCACGCTGATCAAGGCCATAGATGCCGGTGTGGATAATGTCGATACGGCAATTTCATCTTTGAGTATGACCTATGGCCACAGCCCTACCGAAACCATTGTTGCCAGTTTGAAAGGTCAGCCGCGTGATACCGGTTTAGTGCTCGAGAAGTTTGAACCTTTGGCTGATCATTTTCGTGAAGTCCGCAAGAAATATGCTCAATTTGAAGGCAGCCTGAAAGGAGTTGATAGCCGTATCCTGATTTCTCAGGTGCCTGGTGGTATGTTGACCAATATGGAAAGTCAGCTGAGAGAGCAGGGGGCAGAAGATAAATTTGCCGAGGTGTTGAAAGAAATTCCACGGGTGCGGGAAGATTTAGGTTATTTGCCATTGGTTACGCCGACCTCACAAATTGTCGGAACCCAGGCGGTGATGAATGTTTTATCTGGAGAGCGTTATAAAACAATCAGTAAAGAAACGGCCGGTGTATTGAAGGGTGAATATGGCAAGACGCCGGCGCCGGTCAATAAAGAATTACAGGCGCGGGTATTGGAAGGGCAGGAGCCCATTACCTGTCGGCCGGCCGATTTGCTGGAACCGGAAATGGAGAAATTGATTACCGAGGTCATCGAAAAAGCGGCAGAAGAAGGGGTGAAGTTGTCTGAGCCGGTGGAAGACGATGCGCTGATCTATGCTTTGTTTGCACAAGTGGGTTGGAAATTCCTGAAAAACCGAGGGAATCCAGAGGCATTTGAAGCAGCCCCAAACCCAGAGGCGTTTGCACGCCAATCGGCAGGCAAGTTGCCGGTTGAAAACTATACGGTCAATGTGAATGGTACAAATTATAACGTCGTGGTTGGCCCGGGGGATGCCGATATTCAGGTACAGCCTGCAGGAGCAGGGCAGGTGTTGAGTGCGCCGGCAGCAACAGCCGCGCCCGCTGCAAGTACTGGCGAAGCGGTAACCGCACCCATGGCGGGTACTATTTTAAAAGTCAATGTTAATGTGGGTGACAACGTGAATGCCGGTGATGTGGTTGTTATTATGGAAGCGATGAAAATGGAGACCGAAGTGCGGGCAAAAGCGGCGGGAATGGTATCCGCTGTGAATGTTAAAGAAGGCGATGCGGTGTCCGTAGGTGATACCCTGATTATTTTATAAGGCAGGGGAAAACTATGGAAAATTTGACACTACTTTGGGAAAGTACCGGCTTGTATAGTATTTCTGGCGGCCAGGTCGCGATGATGGCCGTGGGATTTTTGCTGTTATATCTGGCAATTAAAAAAGGCTTCGAACCTTTATTGCTCTTGCCGATTGGCTTTGGTGCCATATTAGTCAATATCCCTGTTGCCGAAATGGGTGGTGAAGGCGGTATTTTGCATTATTTATATTTTGGCATTAAATCTGGCATTTTCCCGCTATTGATTTTTATGGGGGTTGGCGCGATGACCGATTTTGGTCCGATGTTGGCTAATCCCAAAACCTTGTTTTTAGGCGCGGCGGCCCAGTTTGGTATTTTTGCCACACTGTTGGGCGCTTTAGCCTTAAATGTCATTCCAGGGCTGGAGTTTTCATTTAAAGATGCTGCAGCGATTGCGATTATTGGCGGGGCTGATGGGCCTACCGCAATCTATGTGGCCTCTAAATTGTCGCCAGAACTGTTAGGCGCGATTGCGGTGGCTGCTTATTCCTACATGGCGTTGGTGCCGCTGATTCAACCGCCCATTATGCGCGCATTGACGACAGAAGCAGAGCGTGCCATTGAGATGCAGCAATTACGCAGCGTCAGTCAAGCGGAAAAAATACTGTTTCCGTTGATGCTGTTGTTTTTGACAGCCTTTCTGTTGCCTTCGGCAGCGCCATTAGTTGGCATGTTTTGTTTAGGGAACCTGATGAATACCTGCGGCGTGGTTGAACGTTTGAGTAAGACGGCACAGAATGAGTTGATCAATATTGTGACCATTTTTCTAGGCTTGTCGGTGGGGTCAAAGCTGAGTGCGGAAGCCTTTTTAACCTTTAAAACACTTGGGATTTTGGCGTTGGGTGCGATTGCGTTTTGTATTGGTACAGCCTGTGGTGTCTTGATGGCGAAAGTTATGAATAAATACAGTAAAACCCCTATCAATCCTTTGATTGGTGCCGCTGGAGTTTCGGCTGTACCGATGGCGGCGCGGGTTGCCAATAAGTTAGGGTTAGAATCTAATCCGCATAACTTCCTGTTGATGCATGCAATGGGACCTAATGTCGCAGGCGTTATCGGTTCTGCAGTGGCAGCCGGGGTGTTGTTGAGTTTGGTAAATTAAAGTGAGATATTTTTTAGGTTTGTCGTGTCGTCGTAAAACAATTTATTCTTTGTTTGTAATATCTTATCGTCTATTGACGGCAAAGCTGGGTTAAAGAATTTCCGCGTCTGTCCGATAAAAGAGATGCACGTTTTAAATGTTGCTTGTTTCTGGATTCGAGACGTCTCGGATCCGGTTTTCTTAACAAGAGGAGATTAGCTATGGATGTTTCATCCGTTGCAAGTACACTGGTAACGCCGAATACACCTGTGCCGACACGGACGGCGGAAGCGCTTGAAGGTAATCAGCCAGATACCGATGGTGATCGTGACGATAGGGTAAATGCTGCCGCTAAAACTCAGAAAACACCCGCTGTCGCTACAGGCGCAGTGGGTAGTAAGCTGGATGTAATGGCCTAAATGCCTTTAGCGCGATAAAAAGCTTGGTGCTTATTTCGGTAGGTGCCAGGCTTTTTTGGTGTGATGGGTACAAGAATGGTGTCTCACTTGAGTGCTTCGTCATGCTTGGTCCTTGGTCTGGATGTATTGTTTTAAGAGTTCATGCTTGGATTCAATTCTGTCTTGAATTTGGCGTAAAAAGGCTTGATATTCTTTATCGTTTTGATATTGGTCGAAAAAATCCTGTAAAATTTTTTGGCGTTCTTGTTCGAACAAATCTGGATTTTTGGATAATTGCATGAGTTTGTAAAAGTCAAAATTATTCATGATGTTGACTCCAGAGGGTGGAAGATATCTTGGGCAGGTTGCGGTCGGGCGAAATAAAAACCTTGAAAACAATCACAGCCACATTGCTGTAGTTGCTGTAATTGGACTTCGGTTTCCACGCCTTCAGCGACAACTTCCAAATGCAAATGCTTGGCCATGGCGATAATCGTATCGACAATCGCCAGGTCTGGCGCACTTTTATTCAGGTTGAGGACAAAAGAGCGGTCAATTTTAAGTTGATCAATCGGCAGGCGGCTTAAATAGGATAATGAGGAATAACCGGTACCAAAATCGTCAATTGAAAAACGTAATCCCAGTTCGCGCAACTGGTTAATTTTCTCGATACTGCTTTGGATATGATAAAACAGTAAAGATTCGGTGATTTCCAGGGTAATACAATTGGCATCGACACCTGTGCATTGGATAATGGCTTTGATTTTTTCGGTGAAGTCATTATCAATAAACTGGCGCGAGCTGATATTGATTGACAGGTGGGGGATATGGAGACCTGCATGTTGCCAGCTTACCCATTGCCGACAGGCCTTGATCAAGACCTGCTCGCCGATGTCGGTAATCAAGCCGGTTTGTTCGGCAATCGGGATAAAATCGGCCGGTGAAATCAGGCCCTTTTCAGGATGTCGCCAGCGGATCAGCGCTTCGCAGCCCATGATTTGTTGGTTGCTGTTGAACTGCAGCTGATAAAGCACCTCGAATTGATCTTGCTGCAAGGCTTCATAGAGTTCTTTTTCCAGGGTCAGGCGTTTATCGGCTTCTTGTTGCAGCTGGTCATAAAAGAAACTGAAATTGTTCTTGCCATTGTGTTTGGCTTCGTACATGGCAGTGTCCGCCTCTTTCAAGACTTGATCGCTGTTTTTACTGTCATCATTGAACAAGGTAATCCCGATGCTGCATGATAGATGCAGTTGATGTGAGGCGATTTCAATCGGCAATTTCATGGAGTCCAGCAATTTAATCGCGATTCGGCTGACCTGATCGACGGTTTCACGCTGATTGTCGGCCATATTGTTCAATAACACCACAAATTCATCACCACCGATTCGGGCAATAATGTCATCGCTACGGAACAGCTGCTTCAAGCGTTGTGCCACCTGGATCAAAAACTGATCGCCGACTTTATGGCCTAATGAATCATTAATGCGCTTGAAATCGTCCAGGTCAATAAACAACAGTGCGTTATAGTGCGGCTTCTGGTCAGCATTGGCGAATTGCTGACGTAATTTTATGTCCAATAAATTACGATTGGCCAGTCCCGTCAACGAATCAAAATGCGCCAGTTTCCATAATTTTTCTTCGGCTTCCTTGAATTTGGAAATATCACTGAATACCGAAATATAATGCTTGACAGTGTTATTGGAAATAACCTGGTTGATGGTTTGCCAGACTGGGAAAATCTCACCGTTTTTACGTTTGTTCCACAGTTCCCCTTGCCAGTAATGATGGCTGTTGATCTGTTCCCACATTTGCTGGTAAAAATGACGATCCTGAAGGCCGGAAGAAAGAATCTTCGGGTTTTTCCCAAGCACTTCTTCTTTCTTGTAACCGGTGATTTTGCAAAAAGCCGGGTTAATATCGACAATGCGTGCCTGATCATCGGTAATGACCATGGCTTCGGAAGATGTTTCAAACATCACTTTATAAAGTTGTAAATTAACGGTCATGGCCTGATATGGGCTGAAATTTTGATTGTTCATCGTAAATGCCTCTGGGCATGTTATCTCTCTTCATACAAAAAATAGCGAAGCTGAAGTTAAGGCTTGAAAACGGCATATCAACGTATTTTGAATTGCGCAAACAGTGTTTGCAGTTCTGCAGCCAGTTCAGCCAGTTGCTGATGGGCTGTTGTCGCTTGGCGTGCGCGGCTACTGGTTTTTTCGGCTTCTTGTTTGACATTTAAGACATTCTGGTTGATTTCTTCGGCGGTGGCGCTTTGTTGTTCCGCAGCTGTCGCAATCTGATTGTTCATTTCACTGATGCGGCTGACGGCGCTAGAAATATCCTGTAAGGATTCACTGGCTTTTTCGGCCTGTTCGACGACTTGCAAAGCATCGGCCTGGCTTTGTTCCATAACCGAGACGGCATTGCGCACGCCATTTTGTAACTTGTCGATAACCTGATTGATTTCTTCGGTGGATTCCTGTGTTTTGCCCGCCAGCGTTCTGACTTCATCGGCCACGACGGCAAAGCCACGTCCCTGTTCACCGGCACGCGCCGCTTCGATCGCCGCATTTAAAGCCAACAAATTGGTTTGTTCTGCCACACCCCGGATAACTTCCAAGACGGTATTGATATTGTCACTGTCCAGTTGCAATTGCTGAATGACAGAAGCGGTGTTTTTGATTTGATCGGTGAGATGTTGAATGGCGTGGGTGGCATTGAGCACCATTTGTTTGCCTTCATCGGTTTCCTCATTGGCTTGTTCGGTCATCTGGATAATGCTTTTTCTACTGATTGTACTTTAAATTCTTGGCTAAATACGCTCATTTTTGTCTCCTGATTTAAAATTTCCTAGGCGACAGGTATGTTGACATAGGGGGTATCGGTTAAAGAGGTTGAAGATTGGCTAATTTTCTGGGCTGTTTTAGCCAACTGATCGATTACTTTTTTCAGATTATGATTCATCTGATTGGTGGTGCGGGTCAGTTCAGCCAATTCATCCTTGCCATTGACAGGCAGGTCGGGCTGACTCAAATCACCTTCACTGATGGCTTTGGCACGCATTAAAATACGATGTAACGGCTGCGTGATGCTATTGGAAACCCAAAGCGCGACACCAATGCCGACTAACAGTGCCAATAAAACGCCGGCCAAGACAGTCCACTGTAGCTGTGATGATGCGGTTTGTAGGCTGTCCAGGTCTTGCCGGGCCAATTGTTGTTGGGATTGCGTCATGTTTTGAAGGGTTGTCAAAATAGCATCGGCTGTCGGCGCGGCACGGGTGCCCAGCCAAGTGTTGGCCAGGTTCCAGTCTGGTTGCTGGCGTAACTTGAAAATCTGTGCAGGGAGTGGAGAGAAGGCCTGATGGGATTGCTGATATTGCCGCCAGAATTGTTGTTGTTTGTGGTTAAACAAATCAGCGTGTTTGGCGATTTGCTTTAGACGTTGATTGTTTATCTGCCATTTTTTGGTGAAACTTTGTTGATAATCGGCGTTACCGGTCAATAGATAGGCGCGTAGATCGGCCATGCCGCCGGCGAAGCTGCCGCGACTGTCGGCCAGTTGTTTCAACAAGCGCTTGCGTGCTGGTGTCGCCTCCAGTCTCGATTCTTCATCAATCATACCGGTCAGAGCGGTAAGCAGTTGCTCGGCTATAGGCGCGGCTTTTTCATTGAGCAGCTGTAATGCCGGAATATTGGCAGGTGTATGAACAATATCCTCAACCTGTTGTTGTGTGGTTCGGAATCGCTGTAGTAATTTTTTGATTTGTTGCAGACGTGTCACATTGTCAGGATCTGTCCACTGGCGGGCAAAATCATCCAGTTGTTGTATGGCCTGGTCAATCTGCTGCCATCCCTGTTGGCGTTCGGCCTTGAACTTGGCGGCAGCCTTGGGGTTTTTGCCTAAGATCATGTAACCGCGCAAGCCGGCTAAGGATAAATGAATGCCGTCTGTCAATTGTTGTCCTGCCAGCAGAGTGGGAAAGCGTAGCTGGAACAAACGGTTTTCCGTGTCGGTTACATGATTGGTTTTGAAGAAAGTGGCACCTGATACCAGGATAAACAGCAATAGTATCGTGGCAAAGCCTAAGAATAATTTTTGGCGAATCGACATAAACGTCCCCGTATAAGATTCAAGCGATTGTTTTTAAAGCGATGAGTAACACAACCGGAAGTTTACAAGCCGGTGTGGAGATTTGTACGGGGGCTGGGTACAAAGAAAAGCGATTGTCTATTACTTTCGTTTTCACGCTTCCGCATGGGAGCACTGAAAGATGTTGCGTAACGTCTTTCAGTGAATCATGACAACCGTTTGTTATACTGCAGTATAGGCAGATTATCTTATTTTTCAAGGTGAAAGAGTCTCGCTATTTTTTTTTTTTCAATTGGTTAACGGGAGATTAGATTATGATAGCGACTCGCACGGTCATTCTGCACCCCGCGTTTTTGATGGACAGTCTTTACAATTTATGCGGATAACTTAGGTTGTCTATTTCGAAAGATAAGCATAAAGGGTACGCTATAATAAACGCAATTTTGTACAAAATTATTGCACAATTGAATGAAGAGAAGGGAGTTAGGCATAAAGAGGCAAAAAACAGAATTCTCACTGGGCTGGCGAAATGAAGTTAATTTGGTCGCCACTAGCCATTGAGCGGGTATCCGAAATTGCAGAGTATATAGCCTGGGACAAGCCGGCTGCTGCAGAAAAGTGGGTGAATAAGATTTTTCGTTTGGTTGAAATATTATCCAAGTTTCCAGAGCGTGGGTGTATTGTTCCTGAAATCAAAAATAACAATTTTCGAGAGATTATTTGGGGCAATTATCGCATCATCTATAAACTGGAAAAATCAACAATACTCATTCTTATGGTGCGTCATGGAAGGCAGGTTTTGCCTGTTGAAGAAATCAATGAATGACATTAAGGGACATTGTGTTGTTCTATCTTTGTCTTCGGCAGTCGTAAACTATGGTGAAATCCTATGAAAAACAATCAACTTAGTAAGGTAGGGAGTGCGATTCTTCCCGATGGGATGCGCAGTTTGTGGCAGGCATTGTTCGACTCTGAATTGTCGGGGTTTATGCTACTTTCTGAGCAAGGGGAGATTTTGGCTGTGAATGCCTATGGTCAACGCTTGTTGGCTTGTCCGCCAGAGGAATGGCCTGGGCGATCATTGTGTTGTTTTTTGGCACGGGAAGAATTGCATACACAGAATTGGTCGGTGTTTCCGCCCAAAGTCTTGACAGGTGATGTGCAATTGACCAGTCTGGAAGGTAAAAGTGTGACTGTGGGGTATGACATCCAGGTTATCGCGGCTGAGTCAGGGCAACCGGTCAGCTATTTGTGTCAACTGATTAAAAGTGATACTGTCCAGAAAAGGAATGCACAGAGAAATTTGCATCGCAATGCCTTGATCCGGGAGGTGCATCACCAAATCAAAAACCATCTCCAGGCGGTAATGAGTCTGTTGGAAATCAGTATTATGGAACAGCCGGCGGTGCAGGATGTGTTGCATCGAAGTCTGTTTCAGGTCAGTTCATTGGCGATTACCTTTGGCCTGAAAAGCCAGCATGAAGACGGGCGTATTTTTTTATGCGATTTGGTGGAATCGTCGGCCAATTTTTCAAGCTCGGTTAATACTCTGTCCAACAAACCCGTCAATCTGGAGATTCCACCGGGCAAGCCGTATGCCTTAGATCGGGAGCAGGCGGTTCCTACCTCGTTGGTGGTGAATGAATTGATTTTAAATGCCATCAAGCATGATGGCGATGGCAGGATGCCAATCGATGTTAAATTGACGGTTGAACCAGATAAAAAAGCCTGCCTGACCATTGTCAATCACACTGCCCAATTACCGAAAGATTTTGATTTTGAATCAGGGAAAGGTTTGGGTACCGGACTGTCTTTGGTTAAAACACTGCTGCCGGATGAGATAAAACTGTCTTATCGCAATGTTGACAATCACCGTGTGGTGACACAATTGACATTTTCCAATGCGCTTTGTTGGGGAAATAAACCGGCATAACAAGCACTCTTATATGATAATGATTATACTTTACGGTGTTTAGTTTTGTCGTTACCATACCTTCCCTTTCCATTCGATGAATGAAGCCCAGCCCCCGCTTCACAGTTTTGTTGGAATGACTCAGATGATTTGATTGATGTGACTGTGAAAAAGAAAATACTGTTTGTCGATGATGACCGCTTGATTTTAAGCTCGATGGGCAAGGGACTGGAGATGTTGGGTTATCAGGTCTGTTTGGTGGCAGAATCTGAAAAAGCCTTGGCGATTGCTCAGGAAGAAAATTTCGATATTGCTTTGCTGGATATTAGAATGCCGACTATCGATGGCATCGAGTTGGCGAAAAAACTGATTAAACACCAACAATTGCCGGTGATTTTTTTATCCGCTTATTCGGATGAAAACATTGTCGAGGCGGCGTTGAAATGTGGTTATGTTAGTTATTTGTTAAAGCCCTGTAGTTTGCACCAATTAAAATTGAGCATTGAAACGGCTTTGAATAAATTTCATCAACTTAAAGAAGTTGAAACAGAATGCGGGCATCTGGAAAAAGCCTTGACACAAAGCCGTATGGTCAGCATGGCAATCGGTTTCTTGATGTCGGAATGTCGATTGAATGAAAAGGCTGCGTTTGAAAAGCTCAGGCAACAAGCGCGGGATCAGCGCCGCAAAATACACGATGTTGCTTGTGAGCTGCTGCTGCGTTTTGAGCGTGAGCTTTAGATTAACGCAGCATTGCCATTGTAGTGCCATGCAACTAGAAATTGATTAGTAACTGATGTTGCGCGTAACCGTTCACGGGGTATCGAAAAAATAAAGTTGTTTAGAAACAAAGGCTTGAAATTTATAAACTTGAAAGGCAGCATTAAAATCCCCGTTTTTCTCGTTCCCACGCTCCCGCGTGGGAATGCCTTCTGTGACGTTGTGCGTCACGGGACGCAGGAGCGTCCCGCTATGCATTCCCACGTTAAACGTGGGAACGAGAGCACGAGAGCGACTGCGTAACATCAGTTAAGGAAGTTTTTTGTTTGAGGGTGGCGGTGGCTGATGGAAATTAAGTTGCGTGAAGGGGTTTTCATCGCTTTTAAAATGACTGAAACGGGTCAAGTTGGCCGCTGGGATTTCAAACTGAAAACATTGTGGATAAGGCAGTTTAAAAATCATAGAAAACAACAGCCGGATCACGCCAGCATGGGTGATGAGTAGAATGTGCTGGCCACTGTAGTTGTTTAGCAAGCTGTGCCAGCTTTGGGTGACACGCTGCTGGAAATCCAATAATGGCTCTGCCGCAGGTGGGTGGTATTCCATCGGGTTTTGGTAAAACTGTTGCAGTAACTGTGGCGAGAGTTGGTTAATCTCCTCACTGCTTTTTCCTTCCCAGTCACCAAAATGGATTTCGCGTAGATTGTCCTCAATTTGAAGGGGTATTTGCTGCTCTTGGCTGAGGTGTTCGGCAAACAGCCGGCAGCGTTTAAGCGGCGAGCTGATGATGGCCTGCCAATGATGTGTCTGGGTTTGTTGTTGCATTTGCTGCCAGCCGGCTTCGGTCAGTGGGTCGTCCTGGCTGCCGCGAAAACAAGCACCGCCCTGGACTTCACCGTGACGGAGCAGGTCGATAACCGTTTTATTCATCTGAAACCAGTTCAGCCCTGGCCGTTTTAATGGCGGCTCTGACCGTTTCAGGTGCGGTACCGCCGATGTGCTTGCGAGCGGCAACCGAGCCTTCCAGCGTCAGAATATCGAATACGTCCTGCTCGATCAGGTCAGAAAACTGTTTTAATTCCGTCAGTGTCAGATCGGCCAGGTCGCGATTGCTATCCAGGCCTAATTTAACCGCCTGCCCGACAACTTCGTGGGCATCTCGAAACGGCATACCCTTGCGTACCAGATAATCGGCCAAATCAGTGGCAGTGGCAAAACCTTTGCGGGCGGCCTGACGCATGGTGTCTTTTTTGGTTTTGATGTGTGGCATCATGTCGGCAAAGGCGCGCAGGCAATTTAATAAGGTATCGACGGTATCAAATAAAGGTTCTTTGTCTTCTTGATTATCTTTGTTATAGGCTAATGGTTGGCTTTTCATCAGCATTAGCAATGAAATCAAATGGCCGGTGACGCGGCCGGATTTGCCGCGCACCAGTTCAGGCACATCCGGGTTTTTCTTTTGTGGCATAATTGAAGAGCCAGTGCAAAAAGCATCCGGCATATCAATAAAATCGAACTGGGCGCTGGACCAGAGTACCAGTTCTTCGGAGAAACGGGATAAATGCATCATGATCAGGCTGGCGGCAGCGGTAAATTCAATCGCGAAATCGCGGTCGCTGACCGAATCCAGTGAATTGGCCGAAGGCCGGCTGAAACCCAGCAGTTCAGCCGTCATGAAGCGGTCAATGGGATAGCTGGTGCCGGCCAGAGCCGCAGCACCCAGCGGCATGATGTTGATGCGCTTCAGGCAATCGTCAAGGCGTTCACGATCTCGTTTGAGCATTTCAAACCAGGCCATTAAATGATGTCCAAAGGTGACCGGCTGAGCAACCTGAAGATGGGTGAAGCCTGGCATGACTGTGCTTGCTTCCTGTTCGGCCAGGTCTAACAAGGCGCTTTGCAGACGGGTGAGTTGTTGTTTTATCAGGTCAATTTCCTTGCGTAAATACAAGCGAATATCGGTGGCGACCTGGTCGTTACGGGAGCGGCCGGTATGCAGTTTTTTACCTGCGGTGCCGATTAGATCAGTCAGGCGCGCTTCGATGTTCATGTGCACGTCTTCCTGTTTGATCGACCAGTTGAACTCGCCGTTGCGGATTTCCTGGCTGATTTGATTCAGGCCGGTAATAATATCTTCAAGTTCTTGTTGGGTGAGAATGCCGATTTTATGTAACATTCTGGCGTGTGCTAAAGAACCTTCAATATCTTCTTGTGCCATGCGCTGGTCAAAGTCTACCGAAGCGGTGAATATTTCGACAAATTCGTCGGTGGCTTCGCTAAAACGGGCACTGGAAAGTTTTTCGCTGTTAACTGTACTCATTGTGTCTGGAAAATCGGGAAAAACGCCCATTATACCCGATTCAATCGAATATTCGGGGGGTGGCGGTATAAAATAACGGGGAGAGGCAAAGGAGAGGGTTATGGAAACCGAGTTAAGTATCGAAACGATTCATCAGCTAGAGCCAGGGTGTCGCCGCCTGGATCGGGCGTTTGCGGCGTTTTTGTTGCGCTTTACTGAGTTGGCTGGGGAAAACAAGCAAAAGCTCCGGTTGATTTTACAGCGGTTGTCGGCCGCTCAAGCGGATGGGCATAGCTGTATTCAACTGAATGATGAAGCAATAAAACTGGTTGAACGATCAGGGTTGGTTGATAAGGAAAAACCAAAAGCGCTGATTTTAGAGCAAAATCGCCTGTATATGCAGCGATACTGGGCTTATGAGCAGCGCTTGGCAGAGCAATTGGTGGGTTTGACTCGGGAGCAGCAAGATGTTGTACCGGAGGATGCAATACTTGAGCGCTATTTTCCGGCGTTAATTGATGAGATTGATTGGCAAAAAATAGCCGCAGAAAATGCTTTGAAGCATGCGCTAACTATAATCAGTGGTGGGCCTGGGACGGGAAAGACGACAACGGTTGTCAAAATTTTGGCTTTGTTGTTGGAGCAGCGCGCTGATTTGGCTATTGCTTTGGCCGCCCCCACTGGAAAAGCGGCGATGCGGCTGCAGGAGTCGGTAGTGGGCAGCAAGCCTTTTTTGCCGTGTGCAGAAGCGATCAAGCAATTGATCCCTGAGCAGGTCTCAACCTTGCATCATTTACTGGGCAGTCGCCCGCCTACGCCTTATTTTTGGCATCATGCCGACAATCCGTTGCCGTACGATGTGGTGGTGGTCGATGAAGTATCAATGGTCGATTTGGCATTGATGAGTAAACTGGTCGATGCATTGAAGCCAGGGGCAAAATTGATTTTATTGGGTGATAAAGAGCAGCTGTCTTCAGTTGAGGCCGGATCGGTATTGGCCGATTTAACCGAGGCTTTACCGGAGCACACCCAGGAATTGCTCAAGTCGCATCGTTTTCAGGGTGATATTAAAGCATTGGCTGAGGCGATTAAGTGTCAGCAGGCGAGAGAGGCCTGGCACGCGCTGCAAAACTTGGATTTCGTAAGTTTGTTGCAACAGGATGTTGATGTCTTCGTGCAGGAGAAATATGAGAGTTATTGGCGATTAGTTAAGCAGGATGCCGATGCTAGCGAAATTTTACAGGCATTCAATCGCTTTCAGGTGTTGTGTGCGAACCGTTATGGCCCGCTATCGGTTCAGGATATGAATTCTCGAATCGAAAAAACATGGCATCGTGAAGGGGTGATCGATTTGCGTCGGCAATGGTATGCGGGGCGTCCGGTTATGGTGGTCGAGAATAATGCGCGTATGCAGTTATTTAATGGTGATATTGGCTTGTGTTTGCTAGATGACGATGGTCAGTTGATGGTGTTTTTCGTCAGGGCGGATGGCAGGATACAGCATGTGTTACCTGCGCGGATGCCTCTGTGTCAGACCTGTTATGCGATGACGATTCACAAGAGTCAGGGATCTGAATTTGAAGAGGTTCTTGTGGTACTGCCGGATGAAATGAATCCTGTATTGAGTAAAGAATTACTTTATACGGCTGTTACACGGGCGAAGCAGACTGTACATGTTTTGGCGACCGAAACAGTCTTTAACGCCGCTGTTCAGCGAAAAATGCAGCGGCTCGGAGGCTTATCCTGGAAAATCAGACAGCATTTAGGCCGCGAGTAATCGAGATTTGTCAACAATAATGACTTTGATTAAGTTTCAAAGCCTGTGATGAGCTGATCAGTGGTCTCTTTGAACCGAAAAATGGGCTAATTGTTGTAATGCAGTTTTGTATTCAGAGTCTGGCAGGATGGTGATCGCATCAATGGCTTTTTGTGCGGCGGCATCAGCACATTTTTCGGTGTATTCGATCGCGTGGGTATCTTTGACGATTTCATAAACTTCGATAAATGCGTTGCGAGAGCCTTGTTTGATGGCGTTGGTGATGACTTCTGCCTGTGCCTTTGTGCCGTGTTCAATGGCGTAAATCAAAGGCAGTGTCGGTTTGCCTTCAGCCAGGTCATCACCGAGGTTCTTGCCTAATTCTTCCTGGCTGGCTTTGTAGTCCAGTGCATCATCAATCAATTGGAAGGCCACGCCCAGTTGTTGGCCATACTCGGCCAGGGCATCTTCGATTTCAGGCGAAGCCTTGGAAATAACCGCTGCCAGGCGCGTTGCGGCGCTGAACAGAATGGCTGTTTTACGTGTGATGACCTGTAGATATTTTTCTTCGCTTGTCTCCGGGTTGTTGCAATTTAATAGTTGCAAAACCTCGCCTTCAGCAATGGATGTCGTGGTTTTTGACAATATTTCCATGACCCGCATGTTGTCAGTACGAACCATCATTTCAAAAGCGCTGGAATAGAGATAGTCTCCAACCAGAACGCTGGCGGCATTGCCCCAGACGGCATTGGCGGAGTCTTTACCGCGCCTGAGATCCGATTCATCAACGACATCATCATGTAATAATGTTGCGGTATGAATAAATTCGATGACAGCCGCCATGACTAAATGATGTTGGCTTGTTTCGCCTAATGCTTTTGCGGCCAATAGCAACAACATGGGGCGGAGTCTTTTGCCGCCACTGCCGATAATATAATGCCCCATCTGATTGATCAGTACGACATCAGAGCTTAATTCATCGAGAATAAGCTGATCAACGGCGCGTGTTTCTGAGGTTGTCAGATTCTTTATGGCCTCAAAATCGATTGAATCGGTCGAACCGGGGGCGTCTGTTGCTACCATTTTTTGTGTCAATATCCAAAGAAGCGAAGAGATGAGCTAAATAGCCAGCCATCCTATTTAATCGATAAGGTGGTGTCAATCATTTTGTTGTGTTATTTTACCGCCGCCAAGTTATATGTTAGAGCCAGAAAGCGGTTTGTTATCCTTGTTAAATAGGCGATGAAATCAAAATCCTGCGGCGTGTAAATGGCTGTCGAGATATGTGGCGCGTATTTGTTTGACGTTTGGTCGTTTGGTGAATATAATACGCGGTTTACTTTTAACAGATTTATGCTTGACGGAGCGTGCACTGATGTATGCAGTAATTCAAACAGGTGGCAAACAGTATCGGGTTGAGGAAGGCACCACCTTAAAAATAGAAAAACTTGAACTGGGAACGGGTGACAGCGTTGAGTTTGATAAGGTACTGTTAGTGCAATCAGACGATGCAGTCAAAATTGGTCAGCCTTATGTTGATGGTGGAAAAGTGACTGCGGAAGTCGTTTCTCAAGGCAGACATAAAAAGATTAAAATTATCAAATTCAAAAGACGTAAGCACCATATGAAACAAATGGGGCATCGTCAGTATTTTACTGAAGTAAAAATTACCGGTATTTCTGCGTAACATAAAGGGGTACAAAAATGGCTCATAAAAAAGCGGGTGGTAGTACCCGAAACGGACGTGATTCTAATGCCAAGCGCTTAGGTGTTAAGCGTTATGGTGGTCAAGTTGTCAAAGCTGGAAATATTCTGGTAAGACAGCGGGGAACAAAATTTCATGCCGGTGAAAATGTAGGATTGGGTAAAGATCATACCTTATTCGCTACAGCGGATGGAAAAGTGGTTTTTGAAGTTAAAGGTCCAAAAAACCGCAAATATATCAGTATTCAATCAGCATAACCGTCGCTGAGTAAAGAATGATTTAAAAGCCCCGTCCTCGACGGGGCTTTTTTGTTTGTGCGGTGTGGAGGTAAGCGTGTTTTGATTGGCGCACCTCGTTAGGTCAGGAAAAATAGAGATATGCGATTTGTAGATGAAGCGGAAATTCGTGTCGAAGCGGGCGATGGCGGCAATGGCGTTGCCACGTTTCGGCGTGAAAAATACATTCCGATGGGTGGGCCCGATGGTGGTGATGGTGGTGATGGCGGAAGCGTTTATCTGCTTGCTGTTGAAAATGTAAACACTCTGGCTGATTTTCGTTACCATTCTGTGCATAGGGCGCAGCGGGGGCAAAATGGTATGGGGCGGAATTGTACCGGCAAAAAAGGCGAAGATTGCATTATTCCGGTGCCCTTGGGGACGATTGTTTATGTGGCGGAAACAGGAGAGAAATTAGGGGACTTGACTCATCCGGGTGAAAAATTATTGGTCGCGAAAGGTGGTTTTCATGGTTTGGGAAACACCCGCTTCAAAAGTAGTGTAAATCGAGCGCCGCGCCAATTTAGTAAAGGTTCACCTGGGGAGCAGAGGGTTTTAAAGCTGGAATTAAAGGTTATCGCCGATGTCGGTTTGTTGGGTATGCCAAATGCCGGAAAATCCAGCTTGATTCGTGCAGTGTCTTCTGCAAGGCCTAAGGTGGCGGATTACCCATTTACGACATTGCACCCCAATTTAGGGGTCGTTCGGGTTGATGATTTGCGTAGTTTTGTGATTGCGGATATTCCCGGGGTGATTGAAGGGGCAGCAGAAGGTGCAGGACTGGGATTGCAGTTTTTGAAACATCTATCGCGGACGGGTTTGTTATTGCATTTAATCGATGTCATGCCGTATGAAAGCAGCGAAACGCCGGTTGAGGCAGCCAGAAAAATTATTCATGAAGTTGAGAAATGGAGTGATGAGCTGGCGCAAAAGCCACGCTGGCTGATATTGAATAAAATAGATCGCTTACCGGAAGATGAGGTTGAGGAGAAATGCGCGGAAATTGTTAAGGAATTGGATTGGCAGGGGCCGGTTTATCAGATTTCGGCATTAAAGAAACAAGGATTGGATAGGTTGATGTATGACATCATGCAGCACTTGGAGCAGCGGCGTCAGCTTGAGGCAAAACAGGAAAAGGACGATGAGGATGAGCAGGGCTGAGTTTAGCAAGGCTAAAAGGATAGTCGTTAAAATTGGCAGTTCTTTGCTGACCGATAATGGGCAGGGCTTGAATGTTCCTGCTATTGCGGGTTGGGTGTCGCAAATGGCGGCGCTGCGGCATGAAGGCCGTGATGTGGTTTTGGTGTCGTCAGGCTCTGTGGCAGAGGGTATGAGTCGCTTGGGGTTTTCTGCGCGGCCATCGACATTGCATGAATTACAGGCTGCAGCTTCTGTTGGGCAGATGGGGTTGATTCGGAATTTTGAAAATAAATTTCAGAAGCATGGCTTGCTCACCGCTCAGGTTCTGTTGACGCATGATGATTTGTCGGATCGTAAGCGCTATTTGAACGCGCGCAGTACATTATTGACGTTATTGGGGCTGAATGTCGTTCCTGTCGTCAATGAAAATGATGCTGTAGCGACCGATGAAATCCGTTTTGGGGATAATGATACTTTGGCGGCTATGGTTGCGAATTTGGTTGAGGCGGATCTGTTGATTATCTTGACCGACCAAGCAGGTTTGTTCGATAGTGATCCGAGTATTAACGCCTCCGCACAATTGATTGATCAGGCCAGTGTGAATGATCCTGTTCTGGACCAGGTGGCGGGTGGTAGTCGCAGCGGTCTGGGGCGGGGCGGTATGTTTACCAAAATTCGCGCGGCACGGCTGGCAGCACGCTCTGGTGCGGCGACGGTTATTGTATCGGGTAAGCCCGCAGATGTGATTGGTCGGATTGTGGCTGGTGAAACCTTAGGAACATATTTGGTGCCGGATGTTGCAAAATATGCGGCTAGAAAACAATGGTTGGCCGGGCAATTGCAGCGAAAAGGTGTGTTGGAACTGGATGATGGGGCAGTCAAATCGCTTAAAAATAAAGGGAAAAGCTTGCTTGCAGTCGGTGTCAGAGATGTTTCTGGTGATTTTGTTCGGGGAGATTTGGTCAGTTGTGTTGATAAGCGGAATCAGGAAGTTGCGCGTGGGCTGGTCAATTATAATGCTGAGGAAGTCAGAAAAATTGCCGGTAAAAGTAGCTTGGAGTTTGAGAAAATATTAGGTTACGCCGATGATGAGGAGTTGATTCACCGAGATAATCTGGTGCTTTTGTGAAGTATGCGGCGATTATAAGGCTAAAATAAAAGACAGGCTTAATGCCTGTCTTTTATTTTTAGTGTTTTTAGCTTAATGCCTTTATTTTTGCATTTAAGCGGCTTTTTTTGCGTGCAGCGTTATTTTTATGAATCAAGCCTTTAGTAACGGCTGAATCAATAATGGGAACGGCTGATTTAAACGCGGCTTGTGCTTGTTCTTTATCACCCGCGTCTACCGCCGCGATAACTTTTTTGATAAATGTACGCATCCGGCTGCGCTGTCCAGCATTGCGAACGCGTCTTTTTTCTGCCTGACGTGCTCTTTTTTTAGCTTGTGGTGAATTGGCCATAGTGAATCTATAAAAAATCTATGTTATTAAGAACCCGCTATTATCTTTTTAAATGGTATTATTGTCAATTAAAATTGATGTGATAAAGCGAAAAGACCGGTGTTATTAGATTGTAAGGAGTTTTTTTGAGTAAAAAATTGTTCAAATCGACAGCGATTGTCAGTGTTATGACAATGTTATCGCGTATTTTAGGGTTTATACGAGATATGCTGTTAGCACGGATATTTGGTGTTAATGCAGGAACCGATGCTTTTTTTGTTGCCTTCAAAATACCTAATTTTCTACGGCGTTTGTTTGCCGAAGGTGCCTTCGCCCAAGCCTTCGTGCCCGTATTATCTGATTATAAAGAGCAGGGTAGTAACGCTGCGTTACGTGCTTTTTTGGATCGCACGGCCGGTTCATTAGCGCTGGTTTTAATGCTGGTTTCGATTGTTGGCATGATTGCTGCGCCGGTTTTGATTACGTTGTTCGCGCCGGGGTTTTTATGGGAGGAAAAACAATACGATTTGGCCGTTCAGATGCTAAGAATCACATTTCCGTATCTGTTCTTTATTTCTTCGGTGGCTTTTGCCGGTGGAATCTTAAATTCTCATGGTAAATTTGCGGTACCGGCATTTACCCCGGTTTTTTTAAATCTATGCATGATTGCGGCGGCTATCTGGTTGTCACCGTTAATGGCCGAACCTGTGGTCGCCCTGGCTTGGGGGGTTTTTGCCGCAGGCTTGGTGCAGTTGTTGTTTCAGTTTCCAGCTTTGTGGCGATTGGGGCTTGTGCCGAGGCTGCGTTGGGGATTTGGTGATAAAGGTGTCAGAAAAATCATGGCGCTGATGTTGCCTGCGATTTTTGGTGTTTCGATTACGCAAATCAATCTGTTATTGGATACTCTGATTGCTTCGTTTTTGCCCTCGGGCAGTGTGTCATGGTTGTATTATTCTGATCGGTTGGTTGAATTTCCTTTAGGTGTGTTTGGAATTGCCTTGGCGACCGTCATTTTGCCTGAATTGTCGAAAAATCATGCCGCTAAGAATGCACAAGGTTTTTCCCAGTCTTTGGACTGGGGCTTGCGGCTGGTTTTATTGATCGGTATGCCTGCCTCACTTGGTTTGATGTTGTTGGCAGAACCGATGTTGACTACCTTGTTTCAATACGAAGAATTTGGCGCAGACGATGTCATTATGGCAGGCCACAGTTTAAAGGCGTATGCCTTGGGGTTACTGGGTTTCATTCTGGTTAAAATTCTGGTTCCCGGCTTTACCTCTCGCAAAGACACCAAAACACCGGTTAAATTTGGTATTTATGCCATGATTGCTAATATGGGACTAAATGTGGCGCTGGTTTTTCCATTGGCGCATGCGGGACTCGCTTTGGCAACCTCGTTGGGCGCCTTTTTTAATGCTTCTTTATTATTAGGGACGTTGTTAAAAAAACGTATTTATCAGCCTGGGCCTGCGTGGCGATTATTCATTTTGAGAATTATTCTGGCTAATGAGGTGATGGCTGTCTTTCTCTATAAGTTTGTCGATAGCCGGTGGTGGCTGGGTTGGTCAGTATATGACCGGGTTGTACAATTGTTTGTTTGGATTGCTTTAGGTGCTTTGGTTTATCTGATGGTATTATTGCTTTCAGGATTCAGAATCCGTCATTTATCGGCTGCAAAAGGGATGACGGTTCAAAGCTGAATCGAATAAGTCACATACTGGGAGGCTGTCGGATTTAGGAAAATTCTACTGCGACAGTGGGAAATCCCTAAACCCGACAACCTCCTAGCGACTAGAGTGTGGATCAGGTTGATGTCAGGTGTATCAGAAAGAAAGGAATAAGAGGATGCTATGAAAACAGAAAAAATTGGTTTTGTCGGTGGTGGGAATATGGCCGCCTGTTTAATGACCGGGCTTATTCAGAGTGGCTTTTCTGCACAAAATATTTGGGTGTCGGATGTTCGTGAAGAGGTATTACAGAAGCTTGCAGCTAATTTAAATGTCAATACCACAACAGAAAATACACAATTAGCGCAAGCCGTTGATGTTATCGTATTGGCGGTAAAACCGCAGGTATTACGAGAAGCGGCGCAAGAGATTTCTGCGATTGTGCAACAAAGACAGAGTTTGGTGGTTTCGATTGCAGCTGGTGTCTGTCAGAAAAGTTTAAGTCATTGGTTAGGTGAGCATGTTGCCATCGTGCGCTCAATGCCAAACACACCGGCTTTAGTTATGTCTGCTGTAACGGCATTGCATGCGAATGAATATGTGAGTGAGGACGCAAAACAATTGGCTGAGAATATTTTGCGTGCCGTTGGTATAACCCTGTGGGTCGAACATGAGTCGGAGCTAGATGCGGTGACGGCAGTTTCTGGGAGTGGCCCGGCTTATTTCTTTTTGCTGATGGAAGCGATGGAATGGGCGGCGGTGGAATTGGGCTTGAATGAAAAAACAGCCCGAATTCTGGTGCAACAAACCGCCTTGGGAGCCGCAAAAATAGCCTTGGAGTCGTCTGACACACCGGCGCAATTACGACAGCGTGTGACATCGCCGGGCGGTACGACGCAAAAAGCACTGGAGGTCTTTGAGCAAGGTGAATTTAAACAGTTGGTTTCAAAGGCATTGCATGCAGCGCGAGACCGGTCGGTTGAACTATCTAAAGAATTGGGAGAAGAATAATGGGGTCAACGTATCTATCTGATCCGCTGATTTTTTTAATCGATACGATTTTTTCGCTGTATATTCTGGCGGTTGCATTGCGTTTTTTATTGCAATGGAGTCATGCGGATTTTTACAATCCGGTTTCCCAGGTTATCGTGAAAATCACCCATCCGCCCCTAAGGTTGCTACGCCGTATCGTACCGCCTTTAGGTAAAGTGGATACCTCGGCTTTACTGTTGTTGATGTTGTTGCAGATGTTTTCTGATTTCAGCATTTTTGCAATCAAAGGTGTGATGGTCGGTTTACCGGCATTGATGATTATTTCGCTGACGCAGTTGATGAGTTTGTTCATCAATATTTTTATCTTTATGATTTTTGCCAGAGCTATATTGAGCTGGATTGCAATAGGGCATCATAATGCAGCAACATCAATTTTATACAGCCTCAGCGAGCCAGTATTGCGGTTTTTTCGACGTATGACCCCTGATTTAGGCGGCATCGATTTATCGCCGCTGGTTGCCTTGATTTTTTTGCAGTTGCTGAAAATGATTATTTTGCCGCCGTTACATCAACTGGCCAGTTTGATTGGGTGAAATAAACTGGTTTTGTAACTACTTAGCGTAATGAGTTGAATAATATGCAGAGTCGTTGCCTGATTTTTCAGCTATAGTTCTTTAAGATTACTTCAATATTATTGAGCGATAATCGGAAGACAATATTTAAACCTGAGACTTATGAAGTGCAGCACGATAATTTTATAACTTCTGATTGTCTTCCAGGGGTCTTTTTACTTACAACTTAAGCGGTTTCTTAGCAACGAGATGAAAAAGCTTCGAGCATTTAATTTTTTTATGCTTTTTTTAGTGATTCTTTTGGGGACAGAACAATCTGTTTATGCCAAAAAAATGTATCGTTGGGTGGATGATCAAGGCCGTGTGTTTTTTTCTGACCAGGTACCACCTGACCAAATTAAGCATAAACGCGAGGCTTTGAGTGAATCGATACGTGTGTTGGATGTGGTTGAGGCAGCAAAAAGCAAGGAACAGATTGAACTTGAAAAACGTCTGCAAAAATTGCGTAGAGAGCAACAAAAGTTGATCGAAAAACAGCGCACCCATGACAAGGTCTTGCTGAGCACTTTTCGTAGTCTGGATGATATGGAGATGGCATTGAAAGGAAAGCTTCAGGCATTGGATGCGCAAAGAAAGGTCGCTGAAGGCAACAAGCTTAGGTTGGAAAAGCAATTGCAGCAGCAATTGCATAAAGCGGCCCGTTATGAGCGGGAAAACCGCAAGGTGCCGAAAAACCTGGTAAAGGCCATTGCAGATTCCAGGCAACAACTCAAGTTGTTAGATGCCGAAATCAGCAGGCATTTGGAAAAGCGCAAACAGGCTGAAAAAGAATTCAAAATGGATATTGCGCGGTTTAAATATCTGACGCAATCCAAAACAGCTGATATGGATAAGTTAATTGACCGGGTGGCCGAAAGGCAGTCGGCAAAAGAGTTGGGCTTGTATATTTGCGAGAGTAAAAAACGCTGCGATAAAGCCTGGCAGATTTCACGCTTGTTTGTGAAAATGTATTCTACGACTAAGCTGGATATCGATACCGACCGGCTTATCATGTCGGATACCCCCCACAATGATCTTGATTTAAGTTTGTCGGTTTCAAAATTGAAATTGGATAAGCAACGGGAACAAATCTTTTTGGATATTCGCTGTAAACGTTCGACGATTGGTATGGAGTTATGCATCAGTCCAAAAGTGAAGCAAATTCGTCAGTCATTCAACGATTTTATAGAGCAGCGCTTGCCTCGGTAGACGTAAGGTTCGCATTACTCAACTCTCGGTAGTTTTTTTGCCAATGACAGCGTTGAAAGGCCTTTCAATTACTTTTATTGCTAATGTGAGCGGCTAAAATTCCTATGTTAGCGTCGTTTTAGCAAGGTTCCGACGCCTTCATCGGTAAATAATTCCAATAAAACGGCATGTTCGACGCGTCCGTCAATGATATGAACGGTATTGACGCCTGCTTTCAGGGCATCGGTTGCACAGAGCGTTTTGGGAATCATTCCTCCATTTATGGTGCCATCTTCGATTAAGGTATCAATATCTTGTACAGACAGGCCGGTCAATAATTGGTTTTTCTTGTCTAGTATGCCCGCCGTGTTGGTCAATAATATGAGCTTTTCTGCGCCTAAGGTTTCGGCGACTTTACCGGCCACTAAGTCGGCATTGATGTTATAGGAGAAACCATCCTCGCCCACGCCTATGGGGGCAATGACCGGGATAAAATCGCTGTGTACCAGCATGTCAACCACGGATGGATCAATGCTGCTGACTTCGCCGACATGACCAAGGTCAATGATTTCCGAAGATTTAAATTCAGGGTCAAGTGATTTACGCTGGATTTTCCTGGCATGAATAAAATTACCGTCCTTACCGGTCAAACCGATCGCTTTTCCGCCTTGTTGGTTGATCAAATTAACGATTTGTTTATTGACCAGTCCACCTAATACCATTTCAACCACATCCATGGTTTCACTATCGGTCACACGCATGCCATCGACAAATTCAGTTGATTTGCCTATTTTCTCCAAAACATTACCAATTTGAGGGCCTCCGCCATGTACGACAACAGGGTTGAGACCAACCAGTTTCATTAAAACAATATCACGGGCAAAGCCTTGTTTTAGCGACTCATCGACCATTGCATTGCCGCCATATTTAATCACAATCGTTTTATTCTGGAATTTCTGAATATATGGCAGTGCTTCGGTTAAAATATGTGCGATTTGGTGGGCTGCGTTTTTTTTCATTGCGTGAAGTTTTTTTAAAATAGAGATAAGGGTAATGGGTTAAATCTGTTGTTTTTGTAGGATGGATAAAGCGCCTGCGAAACCCATCCTACGGCCTGTGACAATAAGAACAACATGGGCTCGCGTAACCCAATCAGCAAGGCCAAGCGCCAAATTCAAAGTATGAAATTATAAATTAAAACGGAATATTGAGGTCGGGTTTTATTTTCAGCAACAAGGCTTTAAATTGTGCTTGAATGCGCTTTAAGGCGTCTTCACTGTCGGCTTCAAATCGCAACACTAATGCCGGTGTGGTGTTTGAGGCGCGTACCAGCCCCCAGCCATCATCAAAATCGACACGTAATCCATCAATACTCAGAATATTTCCTCCTGGAAAATTAGCCTCGGCAAATAATTGCTCGATCAGTCGGAAGTTTTCACCTTCTGCGACATCAATTGTAATTTCAGGTGTATTGAAACTATCCGGAAAGTCTGCAAAAACCGCCTGACTCGGGCGCGTATCTGTCGATAATATTTCAATGAGCCGGGCGGCCGCATAAAGACCATCATCAAAGCCAAACCAGCGCTCATTGAAGAAAATATGACCACTCATTTCGCCGGCCAGTGCGGCACCTGTTTGTTTGAGCTTGGCTTTTAACAGTGAATGGCCTGTTTTCCACATCAGTGGGCGGCCGCCTAATTTACTGATGATGTCGCTGAGGTGACGGCTACATTTGACATCAAAAATAATTTCAGCACCCGGTTTGTTGCTCAAAATGTCTTTGGCAAACAGCATCATTTGTCGATCCGGCCAAATAATATTACCGGCCGAATCGACGACGCCCAGGCGATCGCCATCGCCATCCAGCGCAATGCCGATATCGGCTTCATGATGTTTCACGGTTGCAATCAGATCTCGTAAGTTTTCGGGTTTGCTTGGGTCGGGATGGTGGTTCGGAAAATGACCATCGACTTCGCAATAAAGCTCAATGACATCACAGCCAATGGTACGCAGCAAAATCGGGGCTAAGTCACTGGCCGCGCCATTGCCACAATCGAGAACAACTTTCATTGGCCGAGCAATATGAATATCATCGCTGATAATACCGATATACTCGTTATTGAAGCGGGTGTTTTCTTCTACCGAACCGCGTTCGCCGGTTTCAAGGTCATTATCTTCGATGCGGTGTTTTAACCGCTGAATTTTGTCGGTTGCCAGTGTTTCGCCATTTAAAACTATTTTGACGCCATTGTATTCAGGTGGATTATGGCTGCCGGTGATCATGACACCTGAGCGGCCTTCACTGTGATGGGCGACAAAGTATAAAACCGGGGTTGGCACCAGGCCGATATCGAGGATATTACGCCCCGTCGATAAAATTCCTTCTACCAGGGAGGCGGCCAGTTTTCGGCTGGACAGGCGACCGTCACGTCCAATCACCAGAGTCTTTATTCGTTGTTGTTTGGCTTCGCTACCGATAGCCTGGCCTATTTTATAGGCCAGGTCGGTCGTCAATTCTTCATCGACAATCCCGCGGATATCGTAAGCTCTGAAAATATGTGTAAATACATTGTGTTGATTAAAAGGGGGGGTGGATGGTTGTGTGCTTAATTTTACAGGCGATGATGATTCAAATGTTGCTGATACAGGCGATGAAGAATTTCCAGAAGGTGACGAAATTTCTTCAATTTCAATACCTTGATCAAGATTAAGGAAGCCTGTATCGAGACCTTCATCAAAAAAGCTATCATCAAGATCACTATCGCTTGAAGCTAATTGGCTAAGGTCTGATTCGTCATGACCCAGTGCACGTTTATATTGTGCCAGGGTCGTGATGATAGGACTCATTTCATCGAGAATAACAGGATAGTTGCCACTGATTTTTCCGGCCATCATGTCTTTTGCTGCTTTGATGATGGTGCTTTGATCACGGCGCAGATATTCGACCAGTTTTCTATAACCAATGAAGAAGGCAAGGCAGGCGATAAGTCCTGAAATAAGGATTGCAGCAAAGACAAGAGTCGAATAACCGACACTTGTATCACTTGGCGTCCAGATCGCTATTTTCCAATCGCTCCCAGCTATGGGTAAACTGTCGTTGGCGATTTGGTTATCAGAGATAGCCTGACCAGCACTGGCTAGAGTCAGTCTTTCCTGTTTGATTTCAAGATGTCCATAAGGTAATGAAATTTGTCTGACAATGTCATTTAGGATGTTAGGTTCAATGCTGGCTAATAACACGCCGACGGTTTGATTATTGTGCTGAACTGCGCTGGTGATGGCGAGGTGTCGATGTTCGCCCTGGCCTTGAATCAAGGGCTTTTGTTTTTGGGCTAAGGATGCCTGAACCATTTCAAGATCGGCAAAGCTCATATGGGGTATGGCGGAGTCATCTGTATTATTGACATCGGGTGTGAGCAAACGCACTTTCAGGCTATATGGAATCAAGGTTTCCAACATGCGTTCATTATATTGGATGAGGTCTTTATTACGATTGGCCAGGGACTCGGTCACATCAGGGAGAGTGGCGGCATTATCGACCATTTTTTGCAGCATATTAAGGCGTTCAGACACTGCAATGGCCAATCCTTGCGCCATGTTTTTGACTTGTTCAGACTGTGCTTTTTTAACTTCCGCTACTGAAAACCAGTAGGTGATGCCGCCGGCTAGAAGTACGGCCATCAATGCCAGGCTGGATAAAATAATAAAAATACGCGCCATTTTTTACTCCCTTTCGTCGTTAATCGCCATTTTTAGTTGCGTCCGGTATGACCAAAACCACCTTCACCCCGGTGACTCTGATCAAACTCCGATACCGTTTCAAATTCCACCTGAACAACGGGAATAAACACCATTTGCGCCAGGCGTTCACCAATGTGAATAGTGAAAGGTTGTTGACTACGGTTCCAACAGGAAATATAGACCTGCCCCTGATAATCGGAATCAATCAGACCGACCAGGTTACCAAGGACGATGCCTTGTTTGTGGCCAAGTCCTGAACGTGGCAGCAATACGGCGGCAAGCTTGGGGTCTGCGATATGAATGGCAAGTCCTGTGGGAACCAGAATGGTTTCGCCAGGGTTGATGATTGTATCCTGCTCCAGGCAAGCTCTTAAATCCAGACCGGCAGAGCCAGGGGTGGCATAAGCCGGTAAGGGGATTTCCTTGCCCAGTCGTGCATCTAAGAGTTTTAATTGTATTTTATTCATCGAGTTTAGTTGCTATCAGTTGCAGTAGTTGATCTGCCAAGTGGCGTTTATCCGTCATGGGAAAAGTATGTTGGCCGCCTGGCCAGAAAACACGCAATGCATTTTCATCGCTATCGAAACCACCGCGCGATTGGCCGACTATATTGGCGGCGATCAAATCCAGGTTTTTATCGCTTAATTTATTTTTGGCATAGTTTTCCAGGTCATGCGTTTCTGCTGCAAACCCGACGACAAACGGCCGTGGCGTCAGTTTGGCAACGGCGGCGATAATATCCGGATTTTGTTTCAGTTCAATATGGGTGTTTGTACCCTGTTTTTTAATTTTTCTATCTTCGACGCGAATGGGCCGATAATCGGCGACGGCGGCCGCACCAATATACACATCAAATTGGCTGGCAATCGGTATGATTGCCTGGGCCATTTGTTCCGCTGATTCTACCGCAATCATCTGTATCCTTTCAGGTGGTGCTAAGTGGGTTGGTCCGCTCACCAGCGTGACTTCGGCACCTGCTTTTTCGGCGGCCTGTGCTAAAGCATAGCCCATTTTTCCAGAACTGCGATTGCTGATATAGCGAACAGGGTCTATGGCTTCGCGAGTTGGCCCTGCGCTGATGAGAATTTTTTTGTCTTTAAGATACAGATTTTCTTGTGCTAGAAGGTACTGGCAAATCTGTTCGGGTTCAGACATTCGGCCAGGCCCTATGTCGCCACAAGCCTGTTGGCCATTGTCCGGTCCGATGATATTGACGCCATGTTGGCGCAGGCGACGGATATTGTCTTGGCAGACCGGCTTTTTCCACATGGCTTGATTCATCGCCGGGGCTATGGTTACCGGGCAATCGGCCGCCAGATACAGGGTGGTGAGTAAGTCATCGGCGATACCATGGCTGAATTTAGCGATAATATTGCTTGTTGCCGGTGCAATCAGTAGGTGGTCGGCCCATTTTGCTAAACGAATATGCCCCATAGCGTTTTCTTCATCCGCATCGAGAAGATGTTGGTGGACAGGGTGTCCAGTCAGCGCTTGAAATGTCAGTGGCGTAACAAAATGGCTGGCCGCTTCAGTCAGTACCACGCGGACATCGATATGTTGCTGTTTTAGCAAACGGACTAAAGCACAGCTTTTATAGCAGGCGATGCCGCCTGATACGCCAAGCAGAATTTTTTGAAGTGAGGTGTTATTAGGTTTCACAGATAGGCAGTTTCCGACTATATTTCAAGCTTAGTTTATCAGAATACAGGCAGCAGGAATATTATGGCGATCAGGGATTGGCCGGTCGATGAGCGGCCGCGGGAAAAATTATTACAGAAAGGTGCAGAGGCATTGAGCGATGCGGAATTATTGGCTATTTTTTTACGCACTGGAGTGAAAGGCAAATCTGCCGTCGATTTGGCGCGGGATTTGCTGGATGATTTCGGCTCCTTAAAAGCGTTGTTAAGTGCAGATCGGCAACGCTTCTGTCAGGCCAATGGCTTAGGTGCAGCCAAATATGCCCAATTACAAGCTGTTTTGCAAATGGCCAAGCGGCATTTTGAAGAGACCTTGATGCAAGGCGATGTGTTGACCAGTCCGCAAGAAACACGGCAGTTTTTGGCCAGCCAATTGCGCGGTTACAGTTATGAGGTGTTTTGTTGCTTATTTTTGGATAATCGTCACCGGGTTTTGCGCTTTGAAGAATTATTCAGAGGTACGATCGATGGCGCGGCGGTTTATCCGCGCGAAGTGGTCAAACAGGCGTTGGCACATAATGCGGCGGCCGTTATTTTTGCACATAACCATCCTTCTGGTATGACCGAGCCGAGTATGGCCGACAGACAGATTACCGAAAAACTGAAACAGGCGTTGGCCTTGTTTGATATTCGGGTGTTGGATCATTTTATTATCGGTGATGGCAGACCCTATTCCTTTGCCGAACAGGGCCTGTTGTAATGCGTTACTCGCCTAGCCCAGCTTTGCTAAGGCCTTATGCTGTGTGCTCCAAAACTATCTATGTCCTTTTTATCAGTCGCTTATATTTATTGACAGCAAAGCCGGGCTAAACTGGCATCCGGTAATCTTGAGCTGTGATTTATTTATGTCAAGGCTGGGCTAGCAAAATCTGTTTGGCTTCCTGATACTTTTCAGCACATTGGCGTTGAACGGCTTCGGGCAAGTGAGGCCCAGGTGGGGTTTTGTCCCAATCCAGAGATTCCAGGTAATCACGCAGATATTGCTTGTCAAAGCTTGGCGGGCTGATGCCGACACGGTATTGATCGGCGGGCCAGAAGCGTGATGAATCGGGGGTCAAAGCTTCATCGATAAGATACAGTTCGCCGTTTTCGTCTACGCCAAATTCAAATTTGGTATCGGCGATAATAATGCCACGTTGACGGGCGTAATCGGCGGCGAGCGTATAAATCTGAATGCTGATATCGCGGATTTTTTCGGCCATTTCCTGGCCTAATAATGGAATTGTGTCGGCAAATGGAATATTGACATCATGGTCGCCGATTTCAGCTTTGGTTGATGGGGTGTAAATCGCTTCAGGCAGTTGTTGAGCTAATTGCAAGCCTTCCGGTAATGGGATACCACACACCGAGCCGGTTTTTTGATAATCTTTCCAGCCTGAACCAATCAAATAGCCGCGGACGATGGCTTCTACCGGCAGGGGTTTGAGTTTTTTCACAATAATGGCACGGCCTTCAATTTGCTGACGTTGGTCGGGGTCGGGAATGACCTGTTCAAGGTTTAAATCATCGGCCAGATGGTTGGGAATAATGTGTCGAGTCTTGTTGAACCAGAAATTAGAAACCTCGGTCAGGACGCGACCTTTGCCAGGAATTGGATCCGGTAAAATGACATCGAATGCCGACATACGGTCGGTGGTGACAATCAGCAGGTGTTTAGCATCAATAGCATAAATATCACGTACTTTGCCTCGAGCCAGAAGTTTTAATGTAGGAAGGTCGGATTGATAAAGTGAATCGGGTGCGCTCATGAGTCTGTTACTATTTGCTAAAATGATTCGATATTTTAACCCAGCTTTGCCCTCAACAAATAATAAGCTCTTGATGAATATTACATAAATAGTTTTATGGTACGACAAACCTAAAGAATGGTGTGTTTTTTATCATACTAATCAATTGGTTGCATGTATGGCGCGGCAATGGCAAGATTGGGCTAACAGCAAAGTTTTATGGGCAGGATGGACTTCTTAAGGCGGTAAGCGAGACAATACATGAATCAACACAATAATATCAAGGAGGCTGCATAATGGGGTGGCTGGGAAAAGCTCTCGGTGGCACTTTCGGGTTTATGTTAGGCGGTCCTTTAGGTGCAGTTCTGGGTGCTGCTGTAGGACATCATTTCGATGCGGGCTTGGACAGTCCTGACTTGGGTAATGTATTTGGTTTTTCAGGTCAGCAACGCGTACAAATGGCATTTTTTACCGCCACATTTTCAGTAATGGGGCATATTGCCAAAGCCGATGGACGCGTGACACCCTCTGAAATCAAACTGGCTGAAGCCGTTATGGCGCAAATGCAGCTAGATACAAAAATGCGGAAAATGGCGATTGACTTGTTTCGACAGGGAAAGCAGGCTGATTTTCCGATTTATGATGTGTTGGAGCAGTTTTCTCGGGAATGTCGTAGGCGGGGAAATTTATTGAACATGTTTATCGAAATCCAGATCCAGGCGGCGTTTGCCGATGGTCAGATCAATCAGGCCGAAGATGCCGTGCTACATAAAATTTGTGATTATTTAAAAATTTCCCGCTTTGAATATGAAGCCTTGAAAATGCAGTTTCAGGCACAACAGCGGTTTTATCAACAGCAGCACCACCAACAACAACCTTTTGGTCGCGGTGCACAGACAGCGTTGGCGGATGCCTATGCCGTATTGGGGTTGAAAAGGGATGCGAGTGATGCGGAAGTTAAACGGGCTTATCGTAAGCTGATGAGTCAACATCATCCGGACAAATTAGTTGCTAAAGGATTGCCGGAAGAAATGATGACATTAGCAAAAGAGAAAACCCAGAAAATCCGTAAAGCCTATGAAACGATTCGTAATGCACGAAATTTTGACCGGCTATGATTTGGGTTTTCCGTTATCGTGAAGCAACGCGGGTTTAAGGTATAATTGCACAGAAGCGTATTTTCTAATACAGATCCAAATGCGAGGGAAAAATGAAATTAATAACCGCAATCATAAAACCATTCAAGCTAGATGATGTTAGGGAAGCATTGTCTGATTTGGGTATTTCCGGTCTGACAGCAACAGAAGTCAAGGGTTTTGGACGCCAGAAAGGCCACACCGAACTTTATCGCGGTGCTGAATATGTCGTGGATTTTTTGCCTAAAGTGAAGCTGGAAATCGCAGTTTCCGATGCTATGTTACAGCAAGCGATAGAAGCGATTATTGATGCGGCTAACACCGGAAAAATCGGTGATGGCAAGATTTTTGTGACCAATCTGGAACAAATTATTCGAATTCGGACAGGGGAATCTGGTGAAGACGCTATTTAAACAATTAAAAACAGGCTTAATACTTGTTTCACTGGCGATGATGCCGGGTATCGTATTTGGCGACGACCTCAATCAGGCGAATACCAGTTGGATCCTGACCTCGACAGCACTGGTCTTGTTTATGACTATACCTGGCCTGTCGCTTTTCTATGGTGGTCTGGTCAGAAGTAAAAATGTCTTATCGGTGTTGATGCAATGTTTTGCGATTACTTGCATGGTATCTTTGCTCTGGCTGTTGGGAGCATACAGTTTTATTTTTGCCGATGGTGGCGATTGGCAAAAGTTTTTGGGTGGTGCTGCAAAAGTGTTGATGTTGGATTTGGGTACCGAAACCTTAGCGGGCGATATTCCTGAAACCGTATTTTTTATGTTTCAGATGACCTTCGCCATTATTACCCCGGCATTGATTGTCGGTGGTTTTGCTGAGCGTATGCGGTTCTCTGCCATGCTGTGGTTTAGTGGTCTTTGGTTATTGCTGGTTTATGTGCCGGTTTGCCATTGGATTTGGGGTGGTGGTTGGTTGGCCGATATGGGCGTGAAGGATTTTGCAGGTGGTATCGTCATTCATGTTAATGCCGGTGTCGCAGCCTTGGTTGCTGCATTAGTGTTGGGTAATCGACGTGGATTTCCGACCACAGCCATGCCGCCGCATAATATGACTATGGTGGTTACCGGGGCGGGTATGTTGTGGGTTGGCTGGTTTGGCTTTAATGGCGGCAGCGCTTTGACGGCCGATGGCTCAGCCGGTATGGCAATACTGGTGACGCATATTGCGGCGGCGGCCGGCTCATTGACCTGGATGACGATCGAATGGCTGCGTTTTGGAAAACCGAGTGTATTAGGAATTGTAACGGGTATGGTTGCAGGTCTGGGGACGATAACGCCTGCTTCAGGATTTGTTGGACCGGTCGGTGGACTGGTTATTGGAATGACGGCTGGTTTTGTTTGTTTTTACGCTACTCAGTATGTCAAACGCCGCTTGAAAATTGATGACTCATTGGATGTGTTTCCGGTACATGGCATTGGCGGTATTTTTGGCTCAATTCTAACGGGTGTGTTTGCGGCAGAAAGCTTTGGCGGCTTGGGGCTTGGCGACGTCAGTATTTCCGAACAGGTCGGAGTGCAGGCGCTAGCCGTTGTGGTGACCATAATCTGGAGTGCTGTTTTTAGTTATGTGATATTAAAAGTATTAGATAGCTTGATCGGTCTGCGGGTCACAGCAGAAGAAGAAACCGAGGGTCTGGATATTACCCAGCACGAAGAAACCGGCTACCATAATCTTTAATCCGGCTTTGCTATCCATACGTCATTGTCTGACACGGCGATAGTAAGGCAGGGCTAATCTCTTATCGTCCCTCCAGTTATCTTACTGTGGGGACGCTTCCGCTTTTTCATAACGAAGAACTGATGCGCATAACATTAACATCGGAATGGCCGTGGCATATTTTTTCATTGATTGCAGGCTGTCTGTTAACGCTGGCGTTTGCGCCGTTTGAACTGGGTTACTTAGCGCTGCTTGTCATAGCCTTTGCTTATTTTAGTTGGAAAGATGTTACACCTGGCCGGGCTTTTCTGCGCGGTTATCTGTTCGGTCTGGGTTTGTTTGGCAGTGGTGTTTCCTGGGTTTATGTCAGTATTCATGATTATGGTGGTAGCAGTGTTTTTGGGGCACTGCTTTTAACCGGGGCATTCGTCTGTTTCTGGGCCTTGTTTCCGGCGTTGACGGCTTGGCTGTTTAATCATTTGACGCAAAAAATAGCGGTACCGGTTTTGGTTAGCCTCATTTTTGCCATCGTCTGGATTATGATTGAATATTTCCGTGGCGAATGGTTATTGAATGGCTTTCCCTGGCTACAAGTGGGCTATAGCCAATTAGATGGGCCTTTGGCAGGTTTTGTGCCGGTTTTTGGCAGTTATGGCGCTGGTGGTTTATTGCTGTTGTCAGCCGGATTGGTGGTTGAAATCATGCGGGATATGCGTAAACAGAGCCTGTTGTTGGGTTTTTTATTGTTTATCTGGATAAATGCTCTTGTATTACGTCAATTTGACTGGACGCATGAGGCAGCAAGGTCTCTGACTGTCAGTTTGATTCAAGGCAATATTCCGCAGGATAAAAAGTGGCAATCCGATGTTCGAGTCAAGACATTGCGCCGCTATCGAGAGCTGACACAACAACATGCTGAATCAGATTTAATTATTTGGCCGGAAACTGCGATTCCGGCTTATCAATCCCAAGTCGAAGATTTTTATTTACGGCCTTTGGCAGAATGGGCTAAACAGAATCAGGTTACCCTTGTCGCTGGTTTGCCCGACCGCAATCTGAAAACAGGACAAAATTACAATAAGCTTATTGCTCTAGGTGAGAATAGCGGGGCGTATAATAAAAATCATTTACTGCCGTTTGGTGAATATTTACCCTTACAACCGCTTTCAGGTTGGGTTTTAGATGCATTAGGGCTGCATTTAGGTAAATTTTCACCGGGGGGGCGATTGCAGCCACTCATTCAGGTTAAAGGTTATCCTTTCGCCAGTTCGATTTGTTACGAAGACGCATTCGCCTCTGTATTTTTACCCACCTTGCCGGCTGCGACCTTTCTGGTCAATGTCACCAACGATGCCTGGTTCGGTCATTCCATAGAAGCTCAGCAACATATGCAAATCGCTCGCGCTAGAGCGCTGGAAACAGGACGTTATTTATTGCGCGTGACCAATACCGGTATCACCGGTGTTGTAGCACCTAACGGAAAAATTGTTGCGCAATTGCCAGTCTTTAAAGAAGCGGTATTGACCCAACGCTTTACACCGCGCACTGGGATGACGCCTTTTGCCAATATTGGTAATGAGAAGATTATGATAGCGCTAACCTTAATATTAGGCTTTGTTATCGGTATGCAGAGATTAAGATAGGTCATAAACCCGGAGTCAGATTTAGGTATAAATAACAACTTCACCGCGTTTTTCTTTAGCCGTATAGAGCGCATTATCAGCTTTCTTAAGCAACTCTTCTATTTCTGAACCATGTTGTGGATACAAGCTGATACCGATACTGGCGCCAATCGATAATACGGTTCCTTTGATGTGGTAGGGCTTTGACAAGGTCTGAATCATCGCTTTAGCAAATGCAAAAACCTGTTCAGGGGAAGAAAAGGTTTTTAACAGGACTACAAATTCATCGCCTCCTAGCCGGGCAAGCAGGTCGGCTTTTTGTAAACATTTTCGCTAAATGTCAACCAACCTGTCGCATTTTTTGCAATAATTTACGAAATGAATTTTATTAAGCTGCTTGACATTCTGTTGTGTTGAAATTTTCCTTATCCGGATTAAGATAAACATGGCCAATGGGCGTTAAATTTCGTGTTTGTCGTCCATTCCATCGCTCTGGATTGTCTCTTTTTGCTTGCTCGATGACTCGTTTTCTTTTTCGAGTACGGCGCTGTCTAAGCCGTTATGGCGTTGGTTGGGTGTTACAAACTTGAGCGCACTGTGTTGATGTTCATTGTTGAACCAACAAACGAAAGTCAACCCAGTTCCTGGCTTCGCTTAATGTTTTAAAAGGGTTTTCTGGAAAGGTATGATGATATTTGACTGTTTTAAATAACGATTCTGAATAAGGATTATCATTACTGACACGAGGTCTGCTGAACGACGTGGCAATGTCTAAATCGACCAATTTGGCCCTTAATGTTGCGCCTTTCATCGGACTGCCGTTGTCAGAATGTATCACCAATTGCTTTTTGTCGATGTTTTCCCGGCGAGCGATATCTTCGATCAAATCAGCAGCGTGTGCGCTTGATTCGGCATCATGAACTTGCCAGCCTACGATTTTCCGACTATAGATGTCCATCACCATGTAGAGGTAAAAATACTGCCCTTTGACGGGGCTTAATAAATACGTAATATCCCACGAGTAGATTTGATTGGCCTGTGTGGCTTTGAGTGACTGCGGTTTATTATGCTGACCTGCGGCTCCTTTAGCTCTGTGCTTAAGCTGGTTGTGGGCTTTCATGACACGATAAAAGGTTGATTCTGATGCGAGATAGCAGCCCAAATCCAATAACCTCGGAACGATTTGATGCGGCGTTAAAGCGCTGTATTCCGGTTTATTAATCACGGTGATGATTTCTTGCTTGATGGCCTCGGATAATTGATTGTGCACAGGCGCTGTATTGTGCAGTCGTAGGTCTTCTGAGAGTCCTTCTCCCCGGTTCCAACGCTGATAGGTTCGAGCTGATATACCCACCAGTTCACAGGCTAATTTCTGCCGCGCTCCATTGTCAACGGCTTCATCAATGAGTGCGCTGTAGTGTTGGCGATCTGAGTAGGCGATTAATCGGCCGCCTTTTCCCCCAGATCGCTTGGCACTTTTTGATAACACCAGTAAAGCCGCTGTTTCTGATAACGCTTTCTCTTTGCGGTTTAGCTCCTTATGCAAACGCTTGTTTTCTTGTTTGAGTTTTGTTTGCGCCTGTTTATATACGGATTCTGTTGATTTAGATTCTGACAAAAATTCCGCTTTCCAGGTATTTAGATGATGTAAGTAGATGCCTTGTTCACGACAATAGGCGCTAGCCTGATCATCGGTGAGATGATGACAATGAACAATGGCTTCAAAACGTTCTACTGTATTCCAATCTTGAGGGCTTTTTTCTTTTGACATGTTTGACTCTGTTTTTTCGAGTTGATTTTTCTTAGCTAACCGAATCCATTTTTGAAGTGTGGAGTAACCCACACCTAAAGTAACTGCAATTTGCTTTAGCGATTGTTCTGGTCTTCTGGATAATGCTTTTTCTACTGATTGTACTTTAAATTCTTGGCTAAATACGCTCATTTTTGTCTCCTGATTTAAAATTTCCTAGGCGACAGGTATGTTGACATAGGGGGTTTTTGGGCTCGGCGTGCGACATGAATAAGAATCAGGTCGCCATAGTCATGGCCATAGTTGTCATTAATCTGTTTGAAATAATCAAGATCAATAAATAACAAGGCAAAAATATTATTCGTCTGCTTTGTTTCTTCGGCCAATTGCTGCATAAATTGTCGGCGGTTGGCAATGCCGGTTAATTCATCTTTATGGGATAACGCATGCAACTGTTCTTCAAACTTTTTGCGCTCAATAATATTGGCCATGGCCGCAGCCGTTGCTTCAAGGAAGTTCCGTTCCAGCTTTGAAGAATGGTGACCATGTTTGACATAAAGATTGAGTACCCCCAATACTTTGTCACCCAAGATAATCGGCATATTGTAATGGCCGTGTGGTGCCATGCCTTCCGGCCGTATATTGTGATCCTGATCAATACAATCTCGAAATATCAGTTGTTGTGTTTCGGCGGCTTTACCGCACAGGCACTGGCCAAACTGGATATGACGGCAGAGTGTTAATAAAGAGGTATTTAGATTATGGTCGGCTACCATGATGAGGCCGCGTTCCATTTCATCGACAAGAAACACACAACCCTTCTTTTCCAGTGTGAGCCAAGGAATATTCAGCACCAGCAATAAAATTCGTTGCATTTGTTCATTGAGTGGAAGCGGCAGTAGGGAAATATTGAGCATTTCATTCAGGGCTTCTTGAATATCGCTGCGTTGCTTTAATTCATTCAGTTGCGCTTCATATTTTTTTATTTGACGTATCAGTAGACTAACATCCTGTTTGATCTCGCTATATTCATTATCCATACAGGCCCTTTTTTAAACGGTAATACAAGTTTTCGAATGTAGCATATAACAGTATGAGTTTTAAGTGATGGATGTTGCTGGCTTACTTTTACTGGCTTTGTAAAAAAGCATAAGCCAAGCGTTGATAACCCGGAAAGGCTATCAACGCTGGTGTTTTTTGGCGGAAGGTATGTTTTAACGGTGAATTTCGGCGTATAAGGCTTTAAATTCGTCGGTCAGTTTGTGGTTAGGCGCAAAATGAACGAGTGGGGATGACTGACTATGGGATTCGCGGATTTTAACCGAGGGCGAAATCTTGCTGTCCAATACGGGGTGACCGGCCTCAATGAGTTCTTCCACTAATTGTCGTGGTAGATTAGCTTGTTTCTGGAATTGATTGACGACAATGCCTTCTACTTGTAAATCGGGGTTGTGGTCGGCTTTGACTTCGGCGACTGCATTCAGCATGGTGTAGAGTGCGTCACGGGCAAAGGTGTCACAGTCAAACGGAATCAGGCATTTTTCGGCGGCGATTAGGGCAGATTGGCTGTAAAAATTCAGGATCGGAGGTGTGTCGATATAGACTTGGTCAAAACCTTCGAGTTGTTCTAGTGTTTCTTTCAGTTTGAAAATTTTATAGCGTGAATCCAGCCTGCTTTGCAAGGCTTCCAGGTCGGGGTGTGCAGGCAGGACATATAAATTAGGAAATGGCGATTCATGAATCAGGTCTTCAAGTCCGGCCTTACCGCCGCCAAACAGGGCGATACCCAAGCAGTCTTTGAAAAAGTGGGCAACGGTTCTGTCGGCATCTTCCACACGACTGCCTAACAGATATTGGGTTGAGTTACATTGAACATCCAGATCAATCACCAGTGTTTTTTTGCCTTCAACAGCGGCGATAGCGGCCAGATTACAGGTGATGGTGGATTTTCCGACGCCGCCTTTTTGATTGAAGATGACCCTGCGCATGTTATTCCTCTAAAAGCAATTGGTTGAAAATAGGCATTATCAGACTTTAGACCTTTAATATCAAATACGACTGAAGGTTTTGCCGCCGCAGTTCGGGCAGTCAGGGATGATGCTAGGGCGTTTGAAGGCGATCACCTTGCCACATTGATTGCAGGTAAATGAGCCAGGACCTGTGACATCGCCACTTTGATAGGGGTGGTATTGTTTGGCTTCGTAGTCTAGTTTGGCCAGTTGTACGCGAGTTTTATCAGCCAATTCCATAAAGGCGTCAAAAGCGAAGTTTTCCAGTAATTCAATATCAAATTTCAGCCATTCAGTCAGTGATTCTTCATCTTGAACCGGCTGTTCGTGCTGGGCCGCATGTTCAATGTCACGCATGACGGCATCGCCGGTTTTGTCCAGGTCTTTCTGGCTGGCGCCTGTTGATTCGGCGGTCTTTTGTTTGGCGATTTCGAGAGCTTCGGCCAATGAGTGTGCGGTATTGTCTAATGCCTCGTGCAAGTGTTTGACGATGGCGTTATAAATTTCAATCAATTTGTTTTCGGTCATGTCAGGCTCCTTAAAATGACGCTTTGGATTTAGGCTTGTCTAGGTTATTCTAACGCTTTTGAGCGGCAAATGACGAGCAGGATGGAAGAAAATTACAAACCTTTAGCGATTGAAGAAAAAATTCAGCAACATTGGGCGCAATCCGGCATTTTTAAGGCAACTGAGGATTCAGACAAGGAAAAATATTATTGTCTGTCCATGTTTCCTTATCCTAGTGGCAATTTGCACATGGGGCATGTCAGAAATTACACCATTGGCGATGTGATCAGTCGTTTTCAGCGCATGCTGGGCAAAAACGTGATGCAGCCGATGGGGTGGGATGCGTTTGGTTTGCCGGCGGAAAATGCAGCCATGAAAAACAAGGTACATCCGGCCGACTGGACGTATCGTAACATCAACTATATGCGTGCGCAGTTACAACGCTTAGGCTTTGGCTACGATTGGGAACGGGAGTTGGCGACTTGTGATCCATCCTATTATCGTTGGGAGCAATGGTTTTTTCTCAGATTATTGGAAAAAGGCTTGGTTTATAAGAAAACCTCGCCGGTTAACTGGTGTCCTCACGATCAGACGGTACTGGCCAATGAACAGGTCATTGATGGCTGTTGCTGGCGCTGTGATACCCAGGTTGTAAAAAAAGAAATTTCGCAATGGTTTCTTAAAATCACCGCCTATGCCGATGAGTTGCTGGCCGATCTTGATAAGCTTGACGGCTGGCCGGAGCAGGTTAAAACCATGCAGGCGAACTGGATTGGCAAGTCGCAAGGTGTGGAAATGGACTTTAGTGTTGAAGGCACAGATGAGCCTATCCGAATTTATACCACGCGCCCCGATACTGTAATGGGCGTTACCTATGTAGCGGTGGCGGCAGAACACCCATTGGCTTTGGCGGCAGCTGAAAACAATCCGGCTATTCAGGCCTTTCTAGATGAGTGTAAGGTCATGGAAACCTCCGAAGCAGCGCTGGAAACCATGGAAAAGAAAGGTATTGATTCCGGTTTTAAAGCGATTCATCCAATTACGGGTGAGCCGGTTACTGTGTGGATCGCCAATTTTGTCCTGATGACATACGGCACGGGTGCGGTGATGTCGGTGCCAGCGCATGATCAGCGTGATTATGAATTTGCCAAAAAATACAATATTCCTCTGAAACAGGTGATTTTTTCGGCCGAGGGTGGTGATGACTCGATTGCAGAGCAGGCGTTTACTGCAAAAGGCATCTTGAAAAACTCCGGCCCGTTTGACGGGTTGACATCTGAACAAGCCGTCGATGCGATTGCTGATTATCTGGAAAAAGCCGGCAAAGGGCAGCGTAAAACCAATTATCGCCTCCGTGACTGGGGGGTATCCCGGCAGCGTTACTGGGGCGCGCCGGTGCCGGTGATTTATTGTGATGATTGCGGCACGGTGGCGGTGCCGGATCAGGACTTGCCCGTAGAATTACCGCGTGATGTGGTGCTCGATGGTTCGCAATCACCCTTAGCGGCACATCCAACGTTTCCCCATGTCGATTGTCCTGAATGCGGCAAGCCTGCGCGACGTGATACCGATACCTTTGACACCTTCATGGAATCATCCTGGTATTTTGCCCGCTATGCGGGCGCAAGCGATGAGGCCATGCTGTCTGAAGCCGTCAATTACTGGCTGCCGGTTGATCATTATATTGGCGGTATCGAGCATGCGATTTTACATTTATTGTATGCGCGTTTTTATACCAAACTATTGCGGGATGAAGGGTTAGTTAAGGTTGATGAGCCCTTTAAAAACTTGTTGACGCAAGGCATGGTGTTGAAAGATGGCGCCAAAATGTCAAAATCCAAAGGTAATACCGTTGATCCACAGGAATTGATTGACCGCTATGGTGCCGATACCGTCAGATTATTTATCATGTTCGCCGCACCGCCAGAGCAATCGCTGGAATGGTCGGATTCCGGTGTTGAAGGTGCATTCCGTTTTATGAAACGATTGTGGCGTCAGGTTTATCTACATGTCTCGCAAGGTCTGCCGACTGAGCATATGGATAAAGGCCAATTGAGCGATGGTCAAAAAGCAATGCGTCGGCGCCTGCACCAGACGGTGCAGAAAGTGACCGATGATATGGGACGGCGGTTTATTTTTAATACGGCCATTGCGGCTAATATGGAACTGCTTAATGCGTTGGCAAAATTCGAGGATGATTCCGATAACGGTCGAGCTATTCGACAGGAAGCGCTGGAAAATATCGTGCTGATGCTGTCGCCTGTTGTGCCACATGTCTGTCAGGTATTGTGGGAACAGCTCGGTCACTCGGATGATATTGTGGTCGCACCTTGGCCTAAGGTCGATGAATCGGCGTTACAGCAAGACAGCCTTGAGATGGTGATTCAGGTCAATGGTAAGTTACGCAGCAAGTTGCAGGCGCCGGTTTCCGCTAGTCGTGAAGCGATTGAGGAAATGGCCTTGGCTGATGCCAAAATTCAGTCGTATATCGACGGAAAAACCATCAGAAAGGTGATCGTGGTGCCGAAAAAACTCGTCAACATTGTGGTTTAAAACCATGCAAAAGCTCCACACATTTTCTGCGTTTATTTTTGTTATGCTATTCGGGTTGACGGCTTGTGGCTATCACTTACGTGGTAGTATCGACCTGCCTGAGCAATTGGAACGAGTCGCGATGCAGTCGGCATCTACTAATCTTCAGAATGCCATGAAACAACTGTTGCGGGGTAGCGGGGCCAAGTTGGTCGCGCGGCCCTCTGCTGCCAGCCTAGTCATTCAATTGCAACAAGAAGATATGCAGCGGCGTGTATTATCACTGGATTCGACAGGGCGGGCCAATGAATTTGAATTGACCTATCGGCTGCGCTATCAGCTGTTGAATGCAAAAGGCAAGCCGCTAGTCGATAAACCGTTGGTGGCCGAATTGCATCGAACTTATTTTAATGATCAAGTGGAAATTCTGGCCAAAAGCAATGAAGAAAATGTGATTCGGCAGGAGCTCTACCGGCAGGCGGCCGAGCGGATTCTGTCGCAGGCGCAAGCCATTTTAAAATAGACCGCATGCGACTCAAGCCCGATCAACTCCAGGCAGCTATCAATCGCCAATTATTACCGGTCTATTTTATTTGCGGTGATGAACCGTTACAAAGTGGCGAAGCCGCCGACATCGTTCGCGCGGCGGCCAAACAGGCCGGGTTTTCTCAGCGTGAAGTACTGACGGTCGAAAACGAGCAATTCAATTGGGCTTTGTTGCACGAACAGGCCGCCTCGTTATCCATTTTTGCCGATAAAAAGCTGATTGATTTGCGTCTGCCATCCGGAAAACCCGGTGTGACCGGCGGCAAGGCGCTGGAAGCCTATTGCCAAGCCCTTCCTCAAGAGACAGTGTTACTGATTACGGCGGGAAAAATCGCTTCAGCGGCACAGAAATCGCGTTGGTTTCAAGCGTTGGATAAGGTCGGCGCGGTGATTCAGGTCTGGCCATTACAGGGGCGGGAATTAGTGCAATGGTTGAAAACACGCAGCATCAAACGTGGGCTGAAACTCAATGACGAGGCGCTGCAATGGCTGGCTATTCGGATTGAAGGTAATATGCTGGCGGCCGCGCAGGAAATTGAAAAGCTGTATATCCTGCATGGCTCGGAAGGCGTGACCCGACAACAACTGGAACAACAGGTTGTGGACCATGCCCGCTTTGATGTTTTTAAACTGGCTGAGGCGTTGGTGGCCGGACAGCTTAACAAAGCAACCCGGATTCTGGCAGGATTAAAGGCTGAAGCCGTCGCCGCGCCGGTCGTATTATGGGCGATCAGTCGGGAAGCGCGAATCCTGTTGCAGCTCAAACAGGGATGGCAGCAAAGCGCTAACCGTAGCCATTTGTTCCGCCAACTGCAAATCTGGGAATCAAAGCAAAGTCTCTATCAATCTGCCATTCAGCGCTTGTCCCAAGCGCACATGGAAACCATTTTGCTGAACTGTGCGCTGGCCGATCGCCAGATCAAAGGCCAAAGCGGCGGCGATTATTGGGAAACATTCTTCGAACAAATCGTATTGTTCTGTCGGCCGGAGAAGGTACTAAGACCGGTTTGAAAGCACGGAGTCAGGTTTTGTTTTAGACGCGGTAAAGCATAAAGTGCTAGAGATATTTCTATTTAGGCATATAATTATAAGCTTATATAGTCTAAGAAGGAGAGTCCTATGAGCCGCATGATCAATATTCAGCGCCGCCATTTTTTACAGTATGCAGGTATCACTACCGCTGCAGCGGCTTTTCCGGGGTTAACGCAAGCGATGAACCCGGTCGTCAGTAACAGGCCATCACCTGATTTTCATCCTGATGTAGAAATCGAATTCAAGCTAGAACCGGTGAGCATCCCCATTTTCAAGGGGCCTGAAACCCGAGTCTGGAAAGTGTTTGGGCAGGTATTAAAAGGTTCGCAGCAATCATTGGAGAATCTGCCCGGTTCTTATCTTGCGCCCACACTGCATTTGCAGACTGGACAGAAAGTCAGGATATATCTAAGAAACAATTTACCCGCCGAAACGATTTTGCACTGGCATGGTCTGCATGTTCCTTCCAAAATGGACGGTAATCCGATGTATGCCATCCATCATGGCGATTCCTTCATTTATGAGTTCGAAATTCTTAATCGAGCGGGTACCTACTGGTATCATTCGCATACCCATAGCGTGACGGCTAAACAGGTTTATTCTGGGCTCGCGGGGTTGATTATTGTCAATGACCCGGAGGAACAGGCGCTCAGTTTGCCTAAAGGCGCTTATGATGTGCCGCTTGTTATTCAAGATCGTAGTTTTGACAGTAATAACCAGCTACATTATTCGAATCACATGATGCAGCGTATGCACGGGTTTTTAGGCAATAGAATCATGATTAACGGTGAGCCTGATTTTGTTCTGCCGGTTGAAAACCGTTCTTACCGCTTACGTTTATTAAATGGGTCTAATTCCAGAATTTACAAACTGGCCTGGGATGATGGTTCTCCAGTGACACTTATTGGAACCGATGGTGGACTGATATCAGCTCCGAAGACCCTACCTTATATCATGTTGGCACCTGCAGAAAGGCGCGAATTATGGGTTGATTTCAGTGATAAGCCTGTGGGTACTGAATTGACTTTACGCAGTATTCCATTTTCCGGTGCTTCCATGCATGGCGGCATGATGGGTGGTGGCATGA
>NZ_JAEHGD010000001.1:518344-897998 GCF_016097405.1 methane-oxidizing endosymbiont of Gigantopelta aegis | reverse complement strand
AAACTGGCTAAAGCGCAATTGGAATTAACCTTGGCTAATCAAGCGTTGGAGAAATTATCTTTATTTGATAGTTTGACCGGCTTGGCCAATCGCCGCCATTTTGACCAGACGCTGGATAAAGCATTTAAAGCTGCGCAACGCAGTAAAGTCCCAATGACCTTGATTATCTGCGATATTGATTTTTTTAAACTGTATAACGATCATTACGGTCATCAACAAGGCGATGATTGTCTGGCACAAGTGGCCGCGGCGATTGGTCGCTGTATGCGCAGGCCATCCGACCTGGCATGCCGCTATGGCGGGGAAGAATTTACCATGGTTTTACCGGATACCACGCTGGAAGGGGGGTGGCGCGTGGCCGAAAATATGCGTCAGGCAGTGCTTGATAAAGCCATTCCTCATGAAAAGTCAAAAGCGGCCGATTGTGTGACATTGAGCCTGGGCGTGGCGAGTTATTTTGGTCAGATCAAGACGCCCGAGCAGTTACTGAAGCAGGCGGACGACGCCTTATACCAGGCCAAGCAGAAAGGGCGAAACCGGGTGGAGCTGACTTAAACCTGAATCGGTGACTTCCGCGGCCTGTTATCCACATGAAATCTCGGAGTCAGGTTAAAATTATGTTACGGCATCACGCGCTTGGGCTAACGCCTTATTTCTTTTTGTTGCGTCGTTTCCAGGAAATTTCAGCGAATGATTAAACCTAAGGACTTTATCGAAACAAACACTGGACTGGTGTTTGCGGTGGTTGATGGCGAGCCGGAGCAGGGGCGTGTACTCTGCTTTCTGCGTTATCGCCAACACGGAGGGCGTTGGCAAAAACTAGGCACAGTGGAAGCCAACCGATTACTGCAACAGCATGACCCGGAAACACTGTTTTTTTCCAACAGGCTACAGGCGACTGTTCATGCCGTGCCTATGTCTCATATTCAAGCGCACCATAGACCGCAGGTTCGACTACAACAATTGTTATCGGTTTCGGCAAAAGATGATGTTGAACAGGCGTTACAGGGTTTTTGTACATTGCTTAAGCAGTATGGGCTGGATTTGCAGCAGGTGGGGGTGACAGGTTCGATGTTGATTGGTGCGCAGAATACAGCTTCTGATATTGATCTGGTGTTTTATCGACGCAGTGTTTTCCAACATGCTCGGCGTATCGTAGCTGATTTGGTGCAACACGATCTGTGTCAGTCATTAAATTTATCTGATTGGGAAGACGCCTGGCGACGTCGTGGCTGTGATCTGACTTTGCCCGAATATATCGCCGGTGAGCGGCGTAAACATAATAAAGTCATGTTTAAACAGCGGAAAATTGATTTGAGTCTGTTGGCCGATGATGCGCCTAAACCTGGCTCAAGTTGGCATAAAAAAGGTCATGTGACTGTGTCGGTCAAAGTGATTGATGCGACTTATGCATTTGATTATCCTGCCGTTTATAAGATTGAACATAGCGCTATTATGGAAATTGTCTGTTTCACGGCGACTTATTTCGGTCAGGCCGAAGCCGGTGAATGGGTGGAGGTTGCCGGGCAACTAGAAGTTGCAGAAACGGGCGAGAAGCGCATTATTATTGGTTCGAGTCGCGAGGCGACAGGTGAATATATGCGTAGCGTGCACACTCGTTAGCCGTTTTTGTTTTGATGCAAAACTTAAAAGATTTTTCCGCCATTATTTTTGATTTAGATGGCCTGGTACTCGATACCGAAGGCAGTTATTTTGCTGCCTGGAAAATGGCTGCCGCGCAAATGGGTTTTGAATTGGAGGATGCTTTTTTATATCGCTTGTCCGGCTTACATTATCAAGCGGTGAAGCAGGCAATTGCGACACACTGTGGCGAGGGGTTTGATGTCGATGAATTTATCCACCGCAGCGGCGTATGTTGGCACGAGTGTGTGCAAGTCAAAGGTATCGAAATTAAGCCTGGGGTTTATATGTTGCTGGACTGGATTAAGCGGAACGGTATTCCTTTTTGTCTGGCGACAAACAGCCATTCCGATAATGCGCGTCAGTGTCTGGAGTTAGCGCGTTTGCAGGGCGTATTCGACATCATTATCGGCCGCGAACAGGTCAAGCAGGGTAAACCTGAGCCGGATATTTTCAAATATGCGGCCGACAGGCTGAATATTCCGGTTCGAAAGTGTCTGGTACTGGAAGATTCCTTGACCGGGATTAAAGCGGCTAAAAGCGCCGGAGCGATTAGTGTTTTTATTCCGTCTTACCAGCCAGCGAATATCGAAGCGGTTAATCTGTCTGATTATACGCTGGATAGTTTGGCGCAGTTGGTTGAGTTGCTGGGGTGATTTGGAATGTGTTCAAAAAGTTATGTGCGAACAGTATAGGGTCGATATTGCCAATCAGCTTTGAATGCGGCTGATGGTTTTAGCATGATATAAACTTGAATGGTAATGGGCGTAGAGCATTGATTTTTCAAGACGCGTAGATACATCCATGTAGCTCTGTGCAACATGGATGTTGCACAAGCCTGTAAAATCATCATACAAGCTGATGTTACGCGGTGGCTCTTTAATTTCATTTCCATGATTCCCCGTTTCACCATTACCGAGAAAGAAAAAGCCATCTCTGGCCTCTCTCTTATCGACACAGAGACCACTGAGAACACAGAGAATGAAACCGTGCAGCAAGGATAAACAACAGATATTTCAACAGAGTCGTTGATAACATCATGAATCCAGACCACTCAAGGATATTAAACGATACAAACGATAACTCTGTGCGCTCTGTGGTCTGAAGTGTCTATATGGGTTCCTACGCAGGAGTGTGGGAATGAGGAAAGAGTTACTGCGTAACATCAGATACAAGTTACCTTGAATGTTTGTTTTGTCCCGATAAAAATGAGGCGCGGGTATGCACGAACATCTGTGTGAAGCGTATAATGCGCTTTTTTAAATCTAAGTTGATCCAAGACATTGAAGTATTCAGGTAAACAGGTTTCTGTTATTGCCCCGGCGCGTTTGCATATGGGCTTTATCGATATGAGTGGCGCATTAGGCCGACATTTTGGCAGCATCGGCGTTGCTTTAAATGAAATCAGCACACGCCTTACCATGCAGCAGGCCGAGCAATTGACGGTAACGGGGTGCGTGGTTGATCGGGCAAAAAAATGTACACAGCAGCTTTGTCAGGCGCTGGATGTTTCTGATTGTTTGGCGCTGCATATTGAAACAGCTATTCCTGAGCATGTGGGGTTAGGCTCTGGCACGCAACTGGCGCTGGCGATTGGCTCCGCGTTGAATGCCTTTTATGATTTGGGATTGAATGTGCGTGATGTTGCTCGTCTGACAGATAGAGGTCAGCGTTCAGGGATAGGTATTGGCGTGTTTGAACAGGGCGGCTTGGTGGTCGATGGGGGGCGTGGTGAACATACGGTTACGCCGCCGATGATTGCGCATATGGTGGTGCCGGAGCAATGGCGTTTTGTACTGGCTTTTGACCGTCGTGGACAGGGTTTGCATGGCAAACAGGAGGTCAGTGCATTCAAAGCCTTGCCGCCGTTTCCACAGGCGCAGGCGGAAAAATTGTGTTATTTGTTGCTGATGCAGGCATTGCCCGCCATCGCCGAGCAGGATATACAGCGATTTGGTGATGTGATTACGCAGTTGCAAACGGCGGTTGGTGAGCATTTTGCGTCGGTGCAAGGAGGTGTGTTTACCAGTCAGGATGTTGCCGATGCTATGCACTGGTTACAACAACAGGGGGCGGTTGCAATCGGTCAAACGTCCTGGGGGCCAACCGGTTTCTGTGCGGTGGACGGGCCGGAGCGTGCCGAACAATTGTTACAGGAACTCAACGCGCGTTATCGGGATAATCCCAATCTTGAGTTTCGCGTTGTTAGCGCACGTAATAGCCGCGCGAATGTGTGGGTGTCTTGAGGTTGTACTGGTCGTAGCCCGGTCGGGCCGCATGTTGGCGCAAAAGCTTAATGCATTGGGCTACCGGGTATTGGTCATCGATTGCTATGCCGATTTGGATATGCAGGCTGTCGTTTGGGATTGGCGGCAGGTTGATTCCTTGTCGCTCGATGTTGTTCGGCCTGTTTTTTTGCAGTTGGCAGGGCGCTATTCAATCGATGCTGTTGTCTATGGTTCAGGATTTGAGGGCGAAGTCGAAACATTGCATTTTTTGCAACAACAGTGTGTTTTATTGGGTAATACGGCGACGGTTTTCCAATCGTTGCAAGATAAAACACAGTTTTTTAAGACGTTAAAGTCGCTCAACATTCCGCATCCTGAGGTACGCTTTGACTCGCCTCTAAAAATGGATGGATGGTTGTTAAAACCTTATGCCAGTGAAGGGGGGGTGGGCATTCGGCGTGCCGTTTCAGCAACATCAGGCTATTCAGGCTATTGGCAGCGTTATGTGTCGGGGTATGCGATGTCGGCCCTGTTTTTAGCTTGGCCAGATCAAGTAGAGATTATCGGCCTTCATCGGCAATGGGTGAGCTCGGTAAATAATGATAATCCTTTTTTATTTGCCGGCGTGGTTGCAGAGTCGGCATTTCCAGTAGCGTTAATCCGGCAGGTATTGGTATGGCTGACGCAATTGACGCAGCTTTATGGTTTGCGGGGGCTGAACAGTCTGGACTTTATCTATGCCAACAATACGATATGGGTGTTGGAAATCAATGCGCGGCTATCGGCTAGTGTTCAACTCTATGAGGAAAAAATCGTTGCAGCTCATATTATGGCTTGTTTAGCGAAAAAACCGCAAATAAGCTACAATAAGCGGCTGTTTGGTGCGTATAAAATCGTTTATGCAGAATGCTTGAGGCGGGTGCGGAATAATCTGATCTGGCCGGACGAGGTCAGGGACAGGCCGCCGCCCGGTAGTCTGATTCAGCCCGGTGAGCCGATGTGCAGCCTGGTTGTGCTAAACGACAATACAAAATCCATAAAACAGCAGCTGGCCGTCATCGAACGCCAGCTTATCGACTACATGACAGACAGGTGTTAAAAACATGCAATTTAAAGCGAGTGTAAACCAACTGACTCAACCTCTGGTACAGGAACTGATTGACGATGCCGATCGCTTGCGGGTTGAAGTCAGTCGACTGGAAAATGGTTGCACAATTATTGATGCCGGCATTAGCGTGCCAGGCGGATTGGAGGCCGGTCGCATCATCACCGAAATTTGTATGGGTGGACTGGGAACGGTCAAGCTGCTGCATTCGGCCTATACTAATAAATGGCCATTAAGCGTCAATGTGCATACCAGTAATCCGGTTTTATCTTGTCTCGGCAGTCAATATGCTGGCTGGAGTCTGGCGCATGAAAAATATTATGCTTTGGGTTCAGGGCCAGCGCGGGCGATGGCGACCAAACAGAAAGACGGCGAGACCGTGCCAGTGGAAGAGCTATATAGTGAATTAAATTATCACGATACAGCCGACCAAGCGACTCTAGTGATTGAAAATGACGCTATTCCACCGCTTGAAATCGTCGAAAAAGTTGCGGCTGCCTGTGGCATTACGCCGGAAAAGTTGACCATTATCATGACCCCGACCAGTAGCATTGCTGGTTGCGTTCAAGTGGTCGGGCGTGTGCTGGAAGTTGCTATGCATAAGGCTCATGAACTGCATTTTCCGCTGGAAAATATCATCGATGGCAGCGGCAGTGCGCCAGTCTGCCCACCGCATCCTGATTTTGTCAAGGCGATGGGGCGTACAAACGATGCTATTTTGTTCGCAGGGCAAGTGCATATCTTTGTCAAAGGTGAAGATGAAGCCGCTGAAAAGCTGGCGAAAGAGCTACCGAGCTGTACATCACGTGATTATGGCAAGCCTTTTGCCCAGGTGTTTAAAGATAATAATTATGACTTCTTTAAAATCGATGGCATGTTGTTCAGCCCGGGCAGTGTGATTGTGACGAATATTGAATCGGGCAACAGTTATCGAGCCGGTATTTTAAATAACGAGTTGCTCGAATTATCATTTGCTAGCTAGGCGCAAATTACGTAAAATTAGAAAGATTTGGCCGTTGTCAAAGCGGCTCTGGTTTTTTCTTTTTAAGCGGGAGGAGTCGTATTGGCTTGTCCCGTTTTGCACATTTTAAGGTGGCTGATCTTGAATAAGTCCGCATTGCTGGTACTGGAAGATGGAACGGTTTTTCATGGAACCTCGATTGGCGCAGAAGGCTGTGCTGTTGGGGAAGTCGTTTTTAACACATCGCTGACAGGCTATCAGGAAATCTTGAGTGACCCGTCATATGCAAGTCAAATCGTAACCCTGACCTATCCCCATATAGGGAATGTCGGCACTAATCCGGAGGATGATGAATCCGATGCTGTGTATGCCAGTGGTCTGGTGATACGGGATTTACCGTTGATTGCCAGTAACTGGCGCAGTCAGCAAAGCTTGCCCGACTATTTAAAACAACATAATGTGGTGGCGATTGCTGATATTGATACCCGCCAGCTGACGCGACTGTTGCGCGATAAAGGTGCACAACGTGGCTGCATTATGGCGGGTGATGAGGTTGATGAAAATACAGCATTACGCGCTATCGACAAATTCCCTGGACTGAAAGGGCTGGATTTGGCTAAAGAAGTCACGACTAAAGAGCCTTATGTCTGGCAAGACGATATTTGGCGGCTAGGCGAAGGCCATCGGCGGATTGAGCAATTTGACAAGAATGTCGTCGCCTATGATTTTGGCGTCAAACGCAATATTTTACGATTGCTGGTGAATCGTGGTTGTAAAGTCACTGTCGTTCCTGCAACTACGCCAGCGGAAGATGTTCTGGCAATGCAGCCCGATGGTGTGTTTTTATCCAATGGCCCTGGCGATCCTGAGCCATGTACTTACGCGATCGAGGCGATTAAAAAAATTCTGGCCGAAAAAGTGCCGGTTTTTGGTATTTGCCTGGGGCATCAGCTTCTAGCTTTAGCTAGTGGTGCGAAAACAGTGAAGATGAAATTCGGTCATCACGGCGCTAATCATCCGGTACAGCAAAAAGCCACAGGGCGCGTCATGATCAGCAGCCAGAATCACGGTTTTGCGGTGGATGAAAACAGTCTGCCGGCCGTGCTCAACGCGACTTTTCATTCCTTGTTCGATGGTAGTCTGCAAGGGATCGAGCGCACCGATTGTCCAGCCATGAGTTTCCAGGGGCATCCTGAAGCCAGCCCCGGGCCGCACGATGTCGAATTTTTGTTTGATGACTTCGTCGCCATGATGAACCGTACCCACCCTTAACGCCAAGCGGAAGAACATGCCAAAAAGAACCGATATAAAATCTATTTTATTGCTGGGCGCGGGCCCTATTGTCATTGGTCAGGCCTGTGAATTTGATTATTCTGGCACACAAGCCTGTAAAGCCTTACGAGAAGAAGGTTATCGCGTCATTCTGGTCAATTCCAATCCAGCGACGATTATGACGGATCCGGATATGGCCGATGCCATCTATATTGAACCGATCGATTGGCAGACGGTAGAAAAAATCATCGACAAAGAACGGCCCGATGCTATTTTACCCACAATGGGCGGTCAAACCGCCTTGAACTGCGCGTTGGATCTAGATGCGCACGGTGTGCTGGAAAAATATCAGGTTGAAATGATCGGTGCAACTAAAGAAGCGATTCATAAAGCTGAAGACCGGGATTTGTTCAATCAGGCCATGCGCCGTATCGGCTTTGAAGTGCCGCGTTCTGAAACTGCACATAATATGGAAGAAGCCTTTGCCGCACAAGCTAAGGTGGGGTATCCGACCATTATCCGGCCGTCATTTACCATGGGCGGCAGCGGCGGCGGTATCGCTTACAATAAAGAAGAGTTTATCGAGATTTGTGAGCGTGGGTTGGAATTGTCGCCAACTAAGGAATTACTGATTGAAGAGTCGGTACTCGGTTGGAAGGAATACGAAATGGAAGTGGTGCGTGATTCCAAAGACAATTGCATCATCGTCTGTTCAATCGAAAATCTTGATCCGATGGGGGTACATACGGGAGACTCGATTACGGTAGCCCCTGCACAAACACTGACGGATAAGGAATACCAGATTCTCAGGAATGTTTCGCTGGCGGTATTACGTGAAATTGGTGTTGATACGGGGGGCTCTAATGTGCAGGTTGCCATCAATCCGCATAATGGCCGTCTGGTCGTGATCGAAATGAATCCCAGGGTATCGCGCTCTTCAGCGCTAGCATCGAAGGCGACAGGTTTTCCCATCGCCAAGGTGGCGGCAAAACTGGCAGTCGGTTACACCTTGGATGAATTGAAAAACGAAATTACCGGTGGGGCGACACCGGCTTCCTTCGAACCGACGATCGATTATGTCGTCACCAAAGTGCCACGTTTTACCTTTGAAAAATTTCCGCAGGCCGATGACCGCTTGACCACCCAAATGAAATCGGTTGGCGAGGTCATGGCGATCGGCCGCACGTTCCAGGAGTCCCTGCAAAAGGCTTTGCGAGGGCTTGAGGTGGGGGTCGATGGTTTGGACGAATGGAACGATCTAGCGGCGGATAATGCACAGGACAATATATTGAGTGAGCTGCGTCATCCTGGGCCGCATCGGCTTTGGTATGTGGCGGATGCATTTCGTAGTGGTTTATCCTTTGAAGACATCCACGAAGCCAGCAAAATTGATCCCTGGTTTCTGGCGCAGATTCAGGATCTGGTTGAAACTGAAAAAACACTGGCGACCAAAACGCTGGCAACCTTGTCGGCGGAAACCTTGTTACGCTTGAAGCGTAAAGGTTTTTCCGATGCCCGGTTGGCCAAATTGCTCGACACCAAAGAGTCTGAAGTACGTAATACGCGACATAAGCAAAATATTCGGCCGGTGTATAAGCGGATTGATTCCTGTGCAGCCGAATTTGCCTCTGATACCGCCTATTTGTATTCTACCTACGAGATAGAATGTGAAGCGCGGCCGACAGATCGGGATAAGATCATTATTCTCGGCGGTGGGCCAAACCGGATCGGTCAGGGAATTGAGTTTGATTATTGCTGTGTTCATGCCGCATTAGCCTTACGCGAAGACGGTTATGAAACCATCATGATCAATTGCAACCCAGAAACGGTATCGACCGATTTCGATACCTCAGATCGATTGTATTTTGAGCCCTTGACGCTAGAAGATGTGCTGGAGATTATTGCCCTGGAAAAACCGAAAGGGGTGATTGTGCAATATGGCGGCCAGACGCCATTGAAATTAGCACGCGCTTTAGAGGCAATGGGTGCGCCAATAATCGGTACCTCACCGGACTCTATCGACTTGGCTGAAGACCGGGAGCGTTTCCAGAAATTGCTGGAACGATTAGGGCTTAAGCAGCCGCCAAATGCAACGGCCCGCTCGGTAGAGCAGGCGGTCAATGCCGCCAAAGAACTGGGGTATCCGTTGGTGGTACGGCCTTCTTATGTGTTGGGTGGTCGCGCTATGGAAATCGTGACCGATGAAGAAGGTTTGCAGCGTTATATGAAAGAGGCCGTCACCGTGTCCAACGATTCGCCAGTGTTGCTGGATCGTTTTCTCGATGATGCGGTGGAAATGGATGTCGATGCCATTTATGATGGTGAAACGGTTTTGATCGGCGGTTTGATGGAGCATATTGAGCAGGCTGGTGTTCATTCTGGTGATTCGGCCTGTTCGATTCCACCTTATGATTTACCAGAGCATTTGCAGATGCAACTGCGTGAACAGGTGGCTCGCATGGCCGAGGCATTGGGTGTGCGCGGCTTGATGAATACTCAGTTTGCGATTCAGGGTGAAACGGTTTACGTTTTAGAAGTTAATCCACGCGCATCTCGAACCGCACCGTTTGTATCGAAGGCGACTGGCTATCCATTGGCTAAGATTGCCGCCCGGGTCATGGCCGGAACAAGTCTTAAACAACAGGGCGTTACCGAAGAAAGAATCCCTAAATATTATTCGGTCAAAGAAGCGGTATTTCCGTTTGTTAAATTTCCAGGCGTTGATCCCTTGTTAGGACCAGAAATGAAATCGACCGGCGAAGTCATGGGTGTTGGCGAAACCTTTGGCGAGGCATTTGCCAAATCGCAGCGTGCAGCGGGCGTAGATTTAAGTTACAGCGGTAAGGTGCTGATGAGTATTCGTGAGCGTGATAAACCTAAGGCCGCTGAAATTGCACAGATGTTGATCGATAAAAATTATCAGATTGTTGCCACTAAAGGGACGGCGAAAGTATTGCAGGATGCCGGTATCGATTGTGAAGTGGTATTTAAAGTGAACGAAGGGCGGCCGAATACGGTCGATATGATTAAGAACGATCAGATTCAGTTGATTATCAATACCACTGAAGGCCTGAAATCAATCGCCGACTCATTCACCATGCGGCGTGAGGCCTTGCAGCACCGAGTGACCTATTACACTACCATGGCAGGCGCTAGAGCAGCATGTTTTGCGCTGGGTGAGCTCGATGCCGGCAGTGTCAATCAATTAAAGGATCTGCACAAAAACGTGTAAAGCGAAAGGTGCATCGCTTGTGTGATGAATGAAACGGTCTTGAATGATTAAGACCTTTGTGAAGTTTTAAATGCCGCATCAACAGGATAGCGGTAGAGATGAGATGGAGTAGTTAATGCAAAAAATTCCCTTAACGGTTAATGGCGCAAACAAATTGCGTGAAGAACTGGAAGAATTAAAAACAGTCATTCGGCCGCGGATTATTGCGGCGATAGCTGAAGCACGGGAACATGGCGATTTGAAAGAAAACGCCGAATACCATGCGGCACGGGAGCAGCAAAGTTTTGCTGAAGGACGCATTGCTGAAATAGAAGGCAAATTGGCTAATGCCACGATTATCGATGTGACGAAAATGGATGCTAAGGGCAAAGTTGTTTTTGGCTCAACGGTAACGATTGAAGACCTGGATGACGAAAAAACCGTGACCTATCAAATCGTTGGTGAAGATGAAGCCGATATTAAGGCAGGCCGTATTTCGATCGGCTCGCCGATTGCCAGGGCATTGATTGGCAAAGAAGTTGAAGATGTGGTGACAGTTAAGGCACCGGGTGGTGAGAAGGAATATGAAATTATCAAAATAGAATATATTTAGACGATTGGATGTTTCCGGTTAAGTGATAGTTTTACAGTGACTTAACCGGATTTGTTTTATTTATCTGGATTTTTTCTATAAATAACAGCAATTTGACCTATCATTTGAACAGGCTCGGCCTCAGTTTTCAGGCAAAGCTGATGTTGAATTTCAAGACGTTGATCCTTGTCAGTACGGATTTTAATTTTAATCAGCTCATGAGCGTTGAGTGCAATATTTGTTTCTTTGATAACCGCGTCCGTCAATCCGAGTTGACCAATCGTGACAACGGGTTTTAAAGCATGGGCCTGAGATTTCAGTTTCTTTTTTTCAGCAGCGTTCACAGTTAACCTTATAGTTATTATGTTATGCGTCTATTGCATAACGTATAAAAAGACGCAATTCTACACTACCCAACAATATGGCGAGAAGTAAAAGTAGCAATCAATGGATGCAAGAGCATTTTCAGGATGAATATGTTAAAAAAGCCCAGGTGATGGGCTTGCGCTCCCGAGCAGTTTTTAAACTAATGGAAATTCAGGAAAAAGACAAGATTATTCGCCCAGACATGAATGTTGTTGATTTAGGCGCGGCCCCTGGTGGTTGGACTGAATATGTTAGAAAAATCGTCAATAAAAAAAATAAAGTTATCGGGTTGGATTTGTTGCCTATTGAGCCGATTGTCGGTGTCGATTTTATTCAGGGCGATTTTCGGGAAGACGATGTGTTAGAACAGCTCTACACGGTGCTGGCTGGAGCCCCGGTGCATCTTTTATTATCAGACATGGCACCGAATATGAGTGGCAACAAGGCGGTCGATTTGCCGCGTGCGATTTATCTGGGTGAGTTGGCGCTAGATGCTGCCAATACTTTATTATGCGAAGGCGGTGTCTTTTTGATCAAGATGTTTCAGGGGGTGGGCTTTGATGAATTTCACCGGCAAGTGAAAGCGTGTTTTTCATCGGTGGTTATTCGAAAGCCCAAAGCCTCAAGGGCCAGGAGTAATGAAGTTTATATCCTGGCAAAGGGCTTTAAAAGGTCGGCTTAGGGTGGCGTTATGGGTTGCGCAGTATTTGGTAGTAAACCGTCAGGTTAATCCTTGCTACAATTAATTCTAAATTTTTCGAGACGAATCAGTCTGGAGTGTGTAATTTGAACGATATGTTTAAAAATCTGGTGTTGTGGGTCATCATCGCCATCGTGTTGATGTCTGTTTTCAACAATTATGGTCCTAGGGGTATTCAGACCGCAGAAAACCTGTCCTATACCCAATTTCTGGATGCCGCCAAAGCCGGTCAGGTTCAGGAGGTGGTTATCGAAGACCACAAAATCATTGGCAAAATGAGAAGCGGGCAACTGTTTAAAAGTTATGCACCGAATGATATTCACCTGGTGGATGACTTAATTGCTAGTGGCGTTGATATTAAAGCTAAACCGCCGGAAGAGCCTTCCTTGCTGATGCAGATATTTGTCTCGTTTGGGCCTATATTGCTGTTGATTGCTGTATGGGTGTTTTTTATGCGGCAAATGCAAGGTGGCGCCGGCGGCCGGGGAGGCGCGTTGGGTTTTGGCAAGAACAAGGCCAGAATGATTGACCCGAAACAAAACAAAGTGACCTTTGATGATGTTGCCGGTTGTGATGAGGCCAAAGAAGAAGTTGCTGAGATGGTTGATTTCTTAAAAGATCCTGCCAAATATCAGAAACTCGGTGGCCGTGTTCCAAAAGGCGCGTTGATGGTTGGCCCACCAGGTACCGGGAAAACATTGCTGGCGCGTGCAATTGCCGGTGAAGCGAAAGTCCCGTTTTTTACCATTTCAGGTTCTGATTTTGTGGAGATGTTTGTCGGCGTGGGCGCGGCGCGGGTCAGAGATTTATTTGAAGAAGCCAAAAAAAATGCGCCTTGTATTATCTTTATCGATGAGATCGATGCGGTGGGTCGCTCGCGGGGTGCCGGTTTAGGTGGCGGTAATGATGAGCGCGAACAAACCTTGAACCAACTGTTAGTCGAAATGGATGGTTTTGAGGGTAATGAAGGTATTATTGTTATTGCCGCAACCAACCGAGCTGATGTACTGGATAAAGCTTTGTTGCGGCCTGGACGTTTTGATCGGCAGGTGGTCGTTGGATTGCCGGATGTTAGAGGGCGTGAACAAATCTTGAAGGTTCATTTGCGTAAAGTGCCGACTGCCGATGATGTGGAAGTCAAATATATCGCTCAAGGTACGCCGGGGTTTTCAGGGGCTGATCTGGCTAACCTGGTCAATGAAGCCGCCTTGCATGCTGCGCGACTGAATAAAAAATTGGTGACTATGGCAGATTTGGAAATGGCCAAAGACAAGCTCATCATGGGAGCGGAGCGCCGCTCAATGGTGATGACTGAAAAAGAAAAGAAAATGACGGCCTATCATGAAGCCGGTCATGCCATCGTCGGGAAAATGGTGCCGGAGCATGATCCGGTTTATAAGGTCAGTATCATGCCGAGAGGGCGTGCATTGGGTGTGACTATGTTTCTTCCCGAACGTGATGAATATAGCATCAGCAAGCGCAAACTCGACAGTATGATTTCTAGCCTGTATGGCGGTCGTATTGCCGAAGAATTAATTTTTGGCTGGGAAGAAGTGTCCACGGGTGCGTCAAATGACATTGAGCGTGCAACCGAAATTGCGCGTAATATGGTGACTAAGTGGGGGTTGTCACAACGACTCGGACCTTTGACTTATAGTGAAGAAGAAGGTGAGGTTTTTCTGGGGCGCTCGGTGACGCAGCATAAAACCGTGGCCGAAGATACTGCGCATTTGATCGATGAAGAAGTACGCGCCATTATCGATCGAAATTACGAACGCGCCGATAAAATCTTGAAGGAGAATATGGATATTTTGCACGCAATGGCGGAAGCATTGATGAAATATGAAACGATCGATAAAGATCAGATCGATGATGCAATGAACCGCCGTCCAATCAGAAAGCCAGCAGATTGGGAAGATGACTCGACCTCAAAAGGGGGTGGCGTGATTGCGACGTCGGATAAAAAAGCATCGCCATCAGGTGATGCAGCCGAGTAGGAATCGTAAAATGGACTACACTAAAAGAGGCTTTACCGCCTCTTTTTTTGAGCATACATAACAACTGCAGCAGAAACATGAGTATAAACAAAAAATATTTTGGTACCGATGGGATTCGAGGAAAAGTCGGCGATTATCCAATCACGGCCGATTTTGTATTGAAACTGGGTTGGGCTGTTGGTCGGGTTTTTGCTAAAGAAGGGCATGGATTTATTCTGGTCGGCAAAGATACCCGTATTTCTGGCTATATGTTTGAATCAGCATTGGAAGCAGGGCTTTCGGCAGCCGGTGTCGATACGAAAATGCTTGGCCCCATGCCGACCCCGGGTATTGCGTATTTGACCCGAACCTTGCGAGCGCGTGCCGGAATTGTCATCAGTGCCTCGCATAATCCTTATTTCGACAATGGCATCAAGTTTTTTTCGGTCGAAGGCACCAAGCTGCCTGATGAGCTTGAGTATCAAATAGAGCGCTATATTGATTCAGACATGACCACCGTTGAGTCATCCCAATTAGGTAAAGTGCAGCGGGTGAGTGATGCGGCTGGTCGTTATATCGAGTTTTGTAAATCAACTGTACCGTTAAAGCTCGATTTTAGTGGCATGCGAATCGTAGTCGATTGCGCCAATGGCGCGACGTATCATATTGCGCCGCATGTTTTCAGCGAGATTGGGGCTGAGGTCGTTTCCATTGGTGTCAATCCGAATGGTCTGAATATTAATGAGGACTGTGGTGCGACCAATACGCATACCTTGGTCGAAAAAGTTAAAGAATATCGTGCGGATTTAGGTATTGCCTTAGATGGTGATGGCGATCGTCTGATTATGGTTGATCATCAGGGCGAGGTTGTCGATGGCGATGAGCTGATTTATATCATCGCTCGATCACGTCTGAACGCTGGACAGTTGACAGGGCCAGTCGTCGGTACGTTGATGACAAATCTGGGGATGGAACATGCGTTAAAGGCTGAAGGGATAAAATTGCTACGTGCCAATGTCGGTGACCGGTATGTAATGGAAATGTTAATCAAGGAAAACGGTGTTTTAGGCGGCGAAGGATCAGGGCATATTATTTGTCTAGATAGAACGACAACCGGTGATGGCATTGTTGCGGCATTACAGGTGTTGGCTGAAATGCAAGTGAGCGGCAAGAGCCTGGCAGAATTAAAATCCGGGATGCAAAAATATCCGATGGAGCTGGTTAATGTCCGTGTCGCTAAAAAAGTCGATATCAATAAGTTTGATGGTATTAAAAAGGCTGTTGCTGCGGTTGAAAAGAAATTGGGTGATAATGGACGGGTATTGTTACGCGCGTCTGGAACCGAGCCATTGATTCGGGTTATGGTCGAAGGTGTCAACGCCGAGGAGGTTGTAAAATACGCTCATCAGTTGGCTGAAGATGTCAGGAATGCAATCACTGCTTGAAAAACAGCCTCATACCCTTTAATATAACGGGTTTTATATTGTCCTGGAGTTGAGCGATGCGTCAAACTTTGATCATGGGAAACTGGAAAATGAATGGGACTCGCGCGGAGAGTCAAGCGCTTGCAAAAGCGATTGTTGCCGGCTTGGATGCGGGGGATCAGGGAATAGCCGTTTGTGTTCCTTTTGTTTATCTGTCTGATGTTCTTAGTATCATCGAGTCAACTCCTGTGGCGCTGGGCGCACAGAATGTCGCTGACCAGGAAAAAGGTGCTTATACCGGCGAGATTTCAGCAACCATGCTGAAAGATTGCGGTTGTACCTATGCTCTGGTAGGCCACTCAGAGCGTCGTACTTATTATGGCGATACCGATACTTCCGTCGCGGCACGTTTTTGTCAGGCGCAAAAGCAAGGTGTGACGCCGGTTTTGTGTATTGGTGAGACCCTGGAAGAACGCGAACAGGATAAAACCTTTTCGGTTATTGATCAGCAACTCAATGCTGTCATTGATGCGGCCGGAGTGGAAGCTTTAGCTAATGCGGTCATTGCTTACGAACCTGTGTGGGCGATTGGTACCGGTAAAACGGCGACTGCAGAACAGGCGCAAGAAGTTCATCAATACATTCGTGAAGGCCTGGCCAAACAAAATGCGGATGTCGCTGAAAACGTACAAATTCTTTATGGCGGCAGCATGAAGCCCGAAAATGCCGGAGAGCTTTTGTCTATGAATGACATCGACGGCGGGTTGATTGGTGGCGCATCATTAGATGCCGAATCATTCTTGAGCATTTATCGCTCAGCTTAACAAGTAGTAGGAAAATATGTATCAGGTTATCATCGTTGTCCATGTGTTACTGGGCTTGAGCGTTATCGGACTGGTTTTAATGCAACATGGAAAAGGAGCGGATGCCGGCGCGGCTTTTGGTAGTGGGTCGTCAGGTTCTGTTTTTGGTGCGCAAGGTGCAGCATCTTTTTTATCTAGAACAACAGCTATTCTTGCAGCATTGTTTTTTATGACGAGTTTGGGGTTAGCTTTTATAGCGGGTAATACCGGTCAAACAACCGATATTATGGAAGCGCCTGAAATTTCTGATGTGCCTTTGTCTAGCGATGATGTTTCTGTAAGTCTTGGATCAACCGACGCAGCAGCAATAGAAGAACTGCCTGCTGTAACAGACGCCGTTGAAAAAGCAAATGCTGAAGTAACACCGGTTGTCAAAGACGCTGGTAGCGCTGCCCAGAAAGCGGTGGATACCGTTGCAAACCCAGCTGGCACCGCAAAAGAATAATCACAAGCCGATGTGGTGAAATTGGTAGACACGCCATCTTGAGGGGGTGGTGACTTCGGTCGTGCCGGTTCAAGTCCGGCCATCGGCACCAACAATGAAAGTAAAAGGCCGTTAAGTTAAAGCTTAGCGGCTTTTTTATTGTCTGTGTGAAATATGAAAACCACCGACTCAAGCATGAATGAAGTCGGTGGTTATTGGTCGATAGTTACTGAACTTTGCCGGCTTCTGTTGCGCTGGGGACTTCTATTAGACTACCTGATTTTACATCATAGATATAGCCATAAACAGGAATATCTGCTGGCACGAGAGGATGTGATTTGATTCGAATGACGTCCTCGGTAACGCTTATCTCTTGGTCTTTAATGGTCAGCCACTTGATGTATTTGCCTTCTGCAGAACCCGGTCCCTCGCAGCAATCATGCCAGCCATTAGCATCAACGCTGGCTGTTTTCAAGCTTTTGCTTAATAGATCTTCCATAATGTCGTCGGTAAATGTTTCCATGCCGCAGTCGGTATGGTGAATAACGAACCATTCGCGGGTGCCGAGTAGTTTGTATGAAATGACAAGTGAGCGGATGGCATCATCACTGGCACGGCCGCCGGCATTGCGGATGACGTGCGCATCGCCTTCAGATAAACCTGCATATTTAGCTGGGTCGAGTCGGGCGTCCATGCAGGTCAGGATGGCGAAATGTCGGCCTGGAGGCATCGGCAAATCAGCCTTGTCAAAGGTATTGGCATATTCGCGGTTGGCAAGCAGGACTTCGTTTAAGATTTTTGACATAGCAGTTTCCTTTTGGTGTGTTACTTTTTTTTAGAAATCGATAACCGTGAAAGGATATCGTTCGTTTTTGGAGATAGTAACGGGTCAATAATATAAGGTATGGGGGGGGTAAGCAAGTAATTACAAATGGAATGGCGTATTAACCCAGCCTTGTCGTGCTATACAGCGATACGTTATTAACTGATGTTACGCAGTAACTCTTCCCTCATTCCCACACTCCTGCATAAGAACCCATATAGACACAGAGACCACTGAGCACACAGAGTTATCCTCTGGCTCCCGCTCTTGCGTGGGAATGAGGGAATCACAATTGCACCTCGGTACTGACTGCTATGTGTTGTGCCCACGCAGGTAGCAAGGGAACGATAAAAGAGATCACAGAGTTATCGTTTGTATCGTTTAATGCCCTTGTAGGGGTCTGGATTTATGATGTTATCAACGACTCTGTTGAAATATCTGTTGTTTATCCTTGCTGCACGATTTCATTCTCTGTGTTCTCAGTGGTCTGAGGTGTCGATAAGAAATAGAGGCCAGAGATGGCTTTTTTTCTCGGTAATGGCGAACGGAGAATTATGGAAATGAAATTAAAGAGCCACCGCGTAACATCAGTTATTAACAACAAAGCCGGGTTAACGTATCAAAGGTGTTTTATAAGCGGCGCCTGCAATTTCGCGAACCAGTTTAGGTACCAGATAGCCGGGTAATCGGGATTGTATTTGATGGTATAGTGATAATGCTTTCGAGTCGCTGATGGCGAAGTGGGCGGTGCCATGGGCAGGGTCGAGTTGATGCAGATAATAGGGAAGAATATCGCATTCAAACAGTTTTTCACTTAATGCGGATAATGTATCTGCGCAATCATTGATGGCTTTTAACAGGACACTTTGGTTGAGCAAGGTAATGTTATGGGATTTAAGCTGTTGGCAGGCTGTAGCAACTTGTGTGCTGAGTTCGTTGGCGTGGTTGGCGTGCAAGACCAGAATGGTTTTTTGTGGGCCGGCGGCGAGCAGCTGAATTAATTGCGGCGTGATACGGGCGGGAAGAACGACGGGTAAGCGGCTGTGTAGACGAATGCGTTTGATGTGAGGGATTTGTTTCAAGTTTGCGAGCAGCTGCTCTAGCTTGTTGTCACTAAGCAGTAAAGGGTCGCCGCCGCTGAGGATGATTTCCTCAATTTCGGTATGATGAGCGATATAGTCCAGTGCACGTTGCAGTTTTTGTGGCGTGATTTGATTATTGCCATAGGGAAAATTGCGCCGGAAACAATAGCGGCAGTGTATAGCACAGGCAGCGGTTGTTATCAGCAGGGCGCGGCCCTGGTATTTATGAATGAGGCCGGCTTCAGCCATGGCGGCCAAGTCACCGACCGGGTCGATAACAAAACCAGCCACAGCCATATTTTCTTGCTGCAAGGGAAGAACTTGTTTCAGCAGTGGGTCATTAGGGTTGCCAGGCTCCATGCAATCAGCAAAGCAGCGCGGCACCTTGACAGGAAATGAGGCATTAGCTTGTAGTTCAGGTAAACTGGCTATATCAATATTCAAATAATGGCAGAGTGTATCAACCCGGCTGAAAGCGTGGCTGAGTTGTTGTTGCCAAGATTCTGGAGTAGTTTGGTTAAGCGTGTCGATGGTTTTCAAGGGTTTGTTTCTGATCAAAGCAGTTGAATAGCGAATTCTATCTATTATAATGCTTTAACTTTATGGTTTGTTCACGTGAGGAAAAATGGCGACATATAGCACCAATGAGTTCAAGGCCGGTCTGAAAATTATGCTGGATTCAGACCCGTATTCCATCATTGAAAATGAGTTTGTCAAACCGGGTAAAGGTCAGGCATTTAATCGGGTCAAGGTTCGGAATTTAAAAAATGGCCGGGTGATCGAGCGGACATTTAAGTCGGGTGAAACGGTAGAAGGGGCTGATGTCGTTGAAATCGATATGCAGTATCTCTATAACGATGGCGAATTCTGGCATTTTATGGTGCCGGATACCTTTGAGCAATATCAGGCTGATGCCAGTGCAGTTGCCGATGCCAAGCAATGGCTGAAAGAACAGGATATGTGTGTTGTGACGCTATGGAATGATGCGCCCTTGAGCGTTTCGCCGCCCAATTTTGTCGAATTGGCGATTACTGAAACCGACCCGGGCTTGAAAGGCGATACTTCGGGTGGTGGTGGCAAACCGGCAACATTGGAAACGGGGGCTGTCGTTCGGGTGCCGTTGTTTGTTCAAATTGGTGAAGTCATTAAGGTAGATACGCGGAGTGGCGAGTATGTATCCCGCGTTAAAGAATAATTGAAACAAATGGATTGGCGGCCACGCTGTGCGCCTGATGTGATGCATAAACGTGCTGAAATGCTGATGGTTATTCGTCAGTTTTTTCAGCAGCGGGCAGTGCTGGAAGTGGAAACACCGTTGCTATGTCATGCAACGGGAACCGATCCGCAGTTGGATTTTTTTAGCACACAGTTTAATTATCCGCCGGATAACCCCAGATTGTTTTTGCAGACATCGCCGGAATTTGCCATGAAACGTTTGTTAGCCGCCGGCAGTGGCTGTATATATCAAATCTGTAAGGCATTTCGCAATAGTGAATCGGGGCGTTTTCACAACCCGGAATTCACCATTCTGGAATGGTATCGGCTTGGCTTTACATTGCAGGATTTGATGCAGGAAGTGGCAGAATTGTTTGAACAATTGGTTTTGCCCCAGCGCCCATTGCAGATTTTGCCGCCGATAAGTTATCAGGATATTTTTCAGCAGGCGACAGGGCTTGATCCGTTAAATTTCGATTTGCCAAGGTGGCAGGCTTTTGCGCGGCGTGAGAATTTGCACGAAGCCATTGAGATATGTGAGCAAGATCATGCCTTATGGCTGGATTTTATATTTTCCCATGTGGTACAGCCGCAAATGAAAGCAGGCTGTTTATATCGGGTGTATCATTATCCGGCCATTCAATCCGCATTGGCCCGAATTCACCCTGAAAACCCCCAGCTTGCCGAACGCTTTGAGGTATTCATTGATGGCATTGAGCTGGGGAATGGCTTTCGGGAGTTGACGAATGCCGATGAGCAGGAACAGCGTTTTGAGCGGGAGGTAGCCTGGCGTCGCCAGCACAGATTGCCTGAGGTTGAAAAAGACAGACGCTTTCTGGCGGCGTTACAAACAGGTTTGCCCGAGTGCAGTGGTATTGCGATAGGCTTGGACCGCTTATTGATGATTTTACTGAATAAAACATCAATTGATGAGGTCTTGATCTTCCCAGTCGCAAGAGCGTGATATAATCCAAAGCATTTTTATTTTAACCGGACTAATCTTTTGAAAACAGCGCGACTTTTTCAGGTCTTAATCCTTTTCCTGATGCTATGTGTTGCCAGAGGCGCTCATGCCTTTGTGGTTAAAGATATCCAGGTTTTTGGTCTGCAACGCATTTCTGCCGGCACCGTATTTAACTATTTGCCCGTCAGTGTTGGCGAGGACTTTACCCCACAAAAAGCTGCCGCTGCGATTCGGGCGTTGTTTAAAACCGGTTTTTTCAAAGATGTGGCCTTAGAGCGCTCCGGCGATGTATTGATTGTGCACGTGCAGGAACGCCCCTCAGTCGCCAAAATTATTTTTGAAGGCAATAAAGACATCAAGAAGGAAGACTTAGAAAAAGCCTTGAATGTGATCGGGCTGTCGGAAGGCAAGGTGTTTAATCGGCAATTACTGGAAAAAGTCGAACAGGAATTGACGCGACAATATTTCAGTCATGGTAAATACGGCGTCAAAATAAAAACCGAAGTGACGCAGTTAACCCGTAACAGGGTGGCTATACTGATTAAAATTTCAGAAGGCCGGGTCGCGAAAATAAAGCAAATCAATCTGGTTGGCAATAAAACATTCGATAGTGATACGTTGCTGGATTTATTTGAATTAAGGCCGACAAACTGGCTGTCGTTCTACACCAAAGACGATCAATACGCCAAACAAAAACTGTCGGCGGATTTGGAAAGATTACGGTCATATTATTTGGATCGGGGCTATATCAAATTCAGCATCGATTCTACACAAGTTACCTTGACACCCGATAAAAAAGAGATTTATATCACCATCAATATCAAGGAAGGTGATTTATATACCTTGGAAAAGGTACGTCTGACGGGTAATCTTGTCGTGCCGCCGCAAGAGTTGATTGACCGGGTGCAAGTCGGTCCTGGGGAAATCTTTTCGCGTAAAAATGCCACTTTAACGTCAAAGGCGATTTCTGATCGTCTCGGTGATGAGGGCTATCTGTTTGCCAACGTTAATATGGTGCCGGAAATTGATGAAAAAAAGAAAACGGTTGTCATGACATTTTTTGTCGACCCTGGAAAACGGGTCTATGTTCGTCGTATCAATATGAAAGGCAATACAAAAACCCGGGATGAAGTGTTGCGGCGGGAAATGCGCCAAATGGAAGCGGCCTGGGCTGCGACTCGCAAGATTGAACGTTCTAAAACACGGTTGGAACGCTTAGGCTATTTTGAGCAGGTCAATGTGGAAACACCGCCTGTCGTGGGGACTTCAGATCAAGTGGATGTCAATTATTCCGTCACCGAACGTTCATCCGGGAATCTGTCGGCCGGGGTCGGTTTTTCGCAAGTACAAGGACTCATTTTTAATGCCAATATTTCGCAAGATAATGTGTTTGGCACCGGTAAGCGGGTGAATCTGGCATTTAATAACAGTGATGTCACCACACAGTATCGATTTGGCTATTTTAATCCTTACTATACGCTTGATGGCGTCAGCATGGGATATGATTTAGGTTATGTGTCGCGTAATGCGAATAATGCCAATATTTCAAACTATACTACTGATGTCATCAATACCGGTTTCAATTTTGGGATACCTTTGAATGAGTTTGATCGTTTACGCTTTAATTTTGATGCCAAATACACAAAACTGAAAACAGGCTCATTTACATCCACCGAAATCAATGATTTTGTTTTGCAGCAAGGTGAATCGTTCCTTACGTTTTCGGCAGCTGTCGGTTGGACCCATGATACTTTGAACCGAGCTTTGTTTCCGACTTCCGGTGGGCAGCAGCGCTTTTCTGCGCTGGCTACGGTTCCCGGCAGTGATTTAACCTACTATAAAGTCTCATACAAACAGCAACAGTATTTTCCTATCAGTAAAGATTTTACCTTTCGTTTGCTAGGTGAGGCTGCGTATGGCGATGGCTATGGCGATACCAAGGCTTTACCATTTTTCGAACATTATTTCGCCGGCGGCGTGCGCTCGATACGCGGATTTAGAGATAATACCTTAGGTCCTCGAGATTCCAACAACCGTGCTTTCGGTGGAGCCAGTAAAATTGTAGGTAAGGCAGAATTGTTGTTTCCGGTACCATTTATGCAGGATAGCAAGTCGGTACGAATGGGGGCTTTTGTCGATGCCGGTGCGATTAACAGATCATTTACACTCAAAAATATGCGTTATTCTGTTGGTATTTCGGGCGAATGGTTGTCGCCATTCGGTGCATTGGCGGTGAGTATTGCGGTGCCGATGAATTCGAGCGCGAATGATCAGACCCAGTCGTTTCAATTCTCATTCGGTTCAGGATTTTAGTTTATATTTTAGATACTTTTCGCATAGGAGCTCGGCTACCGATGGTTTGTTTTTTGTCGAGAGCAAGGTGAAAAATGGCTTGTTGAGGGGATTAACGCTTATGTGTGTAGAGTATGAATTACTTTTACCCTATAATTGAAAACTTTATGACATAAACCTGAGGATGGTTAATGATGAAAACAAAAAGCGCTTTTTTCCTGGCGTTAGTCTTGGTAACGAATATCAGCTATGCAGAATTGAAAGTTGGCTTTGTGAATGTGGCGAAAGTGCTGGAAACAGCGCCGCAAGCCGCAAAAGCCAAAAAACGGCTGGAACAGGAATTTAAACCACGCGATAAACACCTGGTGGCACAGCAAAAAGAAATTCAGACGCTGGAAGAAAAGCTGGCGCGTGACGCCTCGGTGATGAGTGAGTCTGAGCGTCGCAAGTTGGAACGCGATATCATTGCCAAAAAGCGTGAAGCGAAGCGTTCTCAGCAGGAGTTCCAGGAAGACTTTAACATGCGCCGAAATGAAGAGTTAGGTAAATTGCAGCGCCGTATTGTCGAAGCGATCAGAGCCTTGGCTAAAGAACAAAGTTTTGATTTGTTGTTGACCGATGGTGTTATTTACGCCAGCGACAAAGTCGATGTAACAGCGCAGGTTCAGAACAAACTGAAACAATTGTCGGACTGAGTGTGACCTGACCGATGACAGTCTATTTAGATATTACAAAAATCACCGAATTACTGCCACATCGTTATCCATTTTTACTGGTCGACAAGGTGTTGCAGTGTGAGCCGGGTGAGCGCATGCTGGCGATAAAAAATGTCAGCATCAACGAACCCTTCTTTCAGGGACATTTTCCTGGATTGCCAGTCATGCCCGGCGTTTTGATCATGGAAGCCTTAGCGCAAACCACAGCATTGTTGACGTCTCAGAGCGATGAAAGCTGTGTGTCGGGAACCGTTTATTTTCTGGCAGGTATCGATAAAGCGCGTTTTAAAAAACAGGTGGTTCCGGGGGACCGGCTTGAATTAGAAGCGGTATTAATCAATCGTAAGCGCCATATTTGGACGTTTGATTGCCAAGCCCGTGTCGATGAACAGTTAGCCGCGCGCGCACAGATTATGTGTGCCGCCTCGGTGCCGCAATGATTGATCCGCGTGCGGTTGTATCGCCCGAGGCCGATATTGAAGATGACGTGGAAATCGGCCCGTTCAGCATTATTGGGCCGGGTGTTCAGATTGATGCGGGAACGGTGATCGAGCCGCATGTCGTAATCAAGGGCCCGACCGCGATAGGGCGAGATAATCATATTTATCAATTTTCGTCTATTGGTGAAGATCCACAAGATAAAAAATATGCCAATGAAGTCACCCGACTGGAAATTGGTGATCGTAATGTCATTCGAGAGTTTGTTACTATCCATCGTGGCACCGTTCAAGATCGTGGGTTGACTCTGATTGGCAGTGATAACCTGTTTATGGCCTATGCCCATGTCGCACATGATTGTGTGGTTGGCGATCATGTCATTATGGCCAATGGGGCATCCATAGCCGGCCATGTTCGGTTGGGCGATCATGCTATTCTCGGCGGCTTTACTCTAGTACATCAATTCACCCAGATTGGCGAATACAGTTTCTCCGCTATGGGCAGTGCGATTACGCAAGATATTCCGCCTTATGTGATGGTCGGAGGCCGTCCAACGCGCCCGCATGGTATCAATTCGGTAGGGATGGAGCGCAATGGCATTTCGGCTAAAGATATTCGTTTGATTCGCAAAGCTTACAAGATTTTGTATAAAAACAATCTTAAAATTGAAGATGCGATTGAAGAAATCGAAGAATTGGCCGGTGATAGTGATCAATTATCCCGTATGGTCAGCTTTTTGCGTAATGTAACGCGAGGGATTCTGCGATAAATAAACTGTGTGTGGTAGGGCTGGATGAGGTAGGCCGAGGTTGTATCGTCGGGCCTGTGGTTGCGGCGGCCGTGGTGCTAGATAGCGACCAGCCGATTACAGGTCTGACCGACTCCAAAAAACTCAGTGATAAAAAACGCCGTCAATTGGCGCAGGTAATTCGGGCAAAAGCCCGGTTTTGGGCCATCGGCCGCTGTGAAGCCAGCGAAATAGATCGTATCAATATTCATCAAGCCTCTTTGTTGGCCATGAAACGGGCTTTTTCAGGTCTAGGCTGTGTGCCAGATTTTGCCCGTGTTGATGGGCGCTTTTATCCTGACTTACCTTGCCCCGGTGAAACCATTATCCAGGGTGATAGTTCGGTTGCCGAAATTTCAGCGGCATCAATATTGGCGAAAGTCAGCCGCGATGACGAAATGTTGATACTTGAGCAACTGTATCCGGACTATGGCTTCGCTCAGCATAAAGGCTATCCAACCCGCTTGCATTTACAATGCCTGCAACAAAATGGTGTTACCGCATTGCATCGAAAATCATTTGGGCCGGTTAAAAAAATTGTAACGTCTCATTGTTAAGTGAATACACTCATATCTTAGAAGGTCTGAGTTTAACCACAGCTTATTTCCTGGAGGACGGGGAAATATAGGCAACAACACGGCAGGCTGGAGCTTCGATTATGAATAAAATAACTTTGTTGTTGATGGCATTGGCCATTGTCTATGGCGCGGATTATTTCAGTACCGGTCAAACGACAGGTAGTGCTTCTGTCAGTCAGCTCCTTCAAGCAAGCAGCGTCGATCAGGAGCCGCTTGGCGTAAGTTCTTCTACAACCACCAATTCTATTCAAACGCTTTTTCAACGGCAACAAAGCGATGTTCAGGTTACAGGGTCGGGGCGGGTGATCAAGGTTTTGGCTGATGATTTAAATGGCTCCCGGCATCAACGCTTTATTCTGCAACTTCCTTTCGGCATCACTGTTCTGGTGGCGCATAATATTGATCTGGCACCAAAACTGGAAGGTTTGAAAACAGGCGATACGGTTGAGTTTTTTGGGGAATACGAATGGAACCCGCGCGGGGGCGTGATTCACTGGACGCATGATGATCCGGCCGGTCGGCATGTCGATGGATGGTTGAAATTTAACGGACAGTTATATCAATAACAGGGTGGGCATGGTGCTGGATAAACTCAGAATTGAGCAATTACCGCCGCTCGGGCGTGAAAAAATATCCGAGGCATTTGTCGAGTGGCAGGTGTCCTTACAGCAACAGAATCTGCTTTTACCGCAACGACCCCAATTTTGGGATTCAGCTGCCCGAGTTTTTTATAGCAGTGAGTTTATTCGCCTGTATAGTTTGAAAAAGCCGCTGGTGTTAGTCGATCTGGTCGAAAGCGGCGATTTGTTTTCAGATGATCGACGGAGCCAGTATTTTTCGGCCTTGGCGATCGATGCTGAGATTGACGAAAACGATTTAATGAGACGACTGCGGGCGTTTCGTAATCGTGAAATGATTCGCATCGCCTGGCGTGATCTGGCCGGTTGGTCGGATTTGGATGAAACGCTGAAAGATTTAACCGCATTGGCCGAAACCTGTATTCAGAAAACGCTGGATGTGCTGTATCGACAAGCTTGTGCTAAACGAGGGACGCCGACACTAGATGATGGTCGCGCGATTAACCTGGTGGTATTGGGTATGGGGAAACTTGGCGCTTGGGAACTCAATTATTCATCGGATATTGATCTTATCTTCGCCTTCGAGGAAGAAGGGGTACTGAATGACCGCAAAGAAACCACGTATGGCGAATTTTTTACTCGGTTGGCACGGTCTTTGGTCAAAATGTTGGATGAAGTGACGGCGGATGGTTTTGTCTTTAGAACCGATACCCGGCTCAGGCCATTTGGTGACAGCGGGCCTTTGGTGATGAGTTTTGCGGGCATGGAAAACTACTATGTGACGCAGGCGCGCGAATGGGAACGCTATGCCATGATCAAAGCCCGGCAGGTTGCGGGTGATGCGGTCAGCGGCGAGAAGTTGTTTGAAATGATTCGGCCGTTTGTGTACCGGTGCTATCTGGACTATGGCGCGTTTGAAGAGCTGCGTGCATTGAAGACACAAATCAACCGGGAATTGCGTCGCAAAGATCGGATGGATAATGTCAAACTGGGCCCAGGTGGAATTCGTGAAATCGAGTTTATCGGTCAGGCATTTCAGTTGATTCGGGGAGGGCAAGAGCCGAAGTTACAGCAGCGCGAAATTCAAAAAATTTTGCCGCTATTGTCCGAGCTGGATATGATGGCGACATCTGAAACAGACACGCTGCTGTCTGCTTACAGATTCTTGCGTCGGGTGGAAAATCATATTCAGGAATATCAAGATAGGCAAACACATGATTTGCCAAAAAGGGCTGAACAACAAACCATTTTAGCCTTCTCATTGGGTTTTGAGGATTGGGAAGACTTTAAGCAGCAGTTAGATGTGGTGCGTAACGATGTACAGGCGATTTTTGATCAGGTCTTTTCCTTTACACAAAATAACGAAGCGGCCGAAGACGCTGACACCGTTTGGTCGTTGCCTGATGGGGATGAACGGGCCATTGAGAAACTGGCTCAGATAGGTTTTTCGGATGCTGTAGGCGTACTGAAAAAAATACAGGATTTTAGGCGCAGTGTGGCTATCAACCGGCTATCGGCTAAAGCCAAAGCAGTGCTGGATAAGTTGATGCCAGGGGTGATTGAGTTGGCGGCGAAGGTGGAGAATAATTCAATCACTTTGCAACGTGTGCTGCATTTATTCGAACAGATTGCCGGGCGTAGTGTCTATTTTGCCCTTTTGCAGGAAAATCCGGAGGCTTTGCGGCAGTTAATTAAACTGGTTGCGGCGAGTAGCTGGATTACTGAGTTTTTAGCTCAATACCCTGCATTATTAGATGAGCTACTTGATCCGCGGGCCTTGTACGAGCCTTTGAATAAACCCGCGTTGCGAAAAATGCTAGCGCTACAATTGCAACACATAGCGACCGATGATGAAGAGCAGTTTATGACCTGCTTACGCCATTTTAAACATCAAAATAGTCTGCGAGTAGCGGCGGCGGATATCAGTGGCGTGATTCCTTTGATGGTGGTTAGTGATTATTTAACCTGGATTGCCGAGGTTGTTTTAGAGGCAGTCGTTGACAAGGCGTGGCAAATATTGCAACAAAAGCACGGATTACCGGTAGGGGCAAAAACAGGTGATGGTTTTGCTGTGATCGGTATGGGGAAGTTGGGTGGGTTTGAATTAGGCTATGCTTCAGATTTGGATTTGGTGTTTGTTTACGACTGTAGTGATGGCATGGCACTGACCTGTGGTAAGAAATCGGTAACAGCCACTCAGTTTTATATGCGGCTAGGGCAAAAAGTTCGCCATATTTTTGATACACGCATGTTGTCGGGTGTCTTGTATGAAACCGATTTGCGCTTGCGGCCGAGTGGCGACTCGGGGTTATTAGTCACTAAAATTGAGAGTTATCGGCACTACCTTGAAAATGATGCCTGGACTTGGGAGCACCAGGCCTTGGTGCGGGGACGTTTTATCTGTGGTGATGCCGTTTTGCAGCAGCAGTTTGAGCGTATTCGGGCGGATATTTTGTCGCAACCGCGGGACATAGAGCGACTTAAAACCGATGTGCGAGAAATGCGAGAAAAAATGCGCGCCAATCTTGCGCCTAAGGAAACAGATGTTTTTCATTTAAAACATAGCAAAGGCGGTATTGCCGATATTGAGTTTATAGTACAATTTGCTGTCTTGGCATTTGCGGCAGAAAATCCTGCATTATTGGAATGGACTGATAACATCCGCCTACTCGAAGCCTTAGCTGAACAGGGTTTTTTGAGCGCTAAGGAAGCACAAATGCTGAAAACAGCGTATTGCCGTTTTCGGGATGAGGGACATCGCTTGGTCTTGCAAGGTCAGAAACCGATCGTTCCTGCGGCGCGTTTCGGTGAACAAGCGACACAGGTTGCCGCACTGTGGGACAAAATTTTTTCATGACGAGCTGTTAAAAAGATAAGATTATGACAATGACGATGGATGACAGAGATGGCCTGATCTGGCTGGATGGAGAATGGGTTGAATGGCGCGAAGCCAAAGTCCATGTGTTGACGCATACTTTGCATTATGGCGCAGGTGTGTTTGAAGGCTTGAGAGCCTATCATGCGGAAAAAGGCACCGCGATTTTCAAACTGGCCGAACATACCGATCGCTTGTATCGCTCCGCGCACATTTTAAATATGGCGATTCCTTTCTCTAAAGATGAAATCAACCAGGCCCATTGTGAGGCTGTCGCCAAGAATAATCTGGACAGTGCCTATATCCGCAGTATGTGTTTCTATGGCTCGGAAGGCATGGGCTTGCGTGCCGATAACCTGAAAGTCCACGTCATGATTGCCGCCTGGGAATGGGGTGCTTATCTGGGTGCGGAAAATATGGAAAAAGGTATTCGTATCCGCACTTCCTCATATACCCGCAACCATGTCAACAGTACCATGTGTAAGGCCAAGGCCAATGGCAATTACATCAACTCCATTCTTGCTTTACAAGAAGCCATATCCTGCGGTTATGACGAAGCCTTGTTGCTGGATCATGAAGGCTTTGTCGCCGAAGGCAGTGGCGAAAATCTGTTTATTGTCCGTAATGGCGTTTTGTACACACCTGAAACCACCTCCGCGTTGGAAGGCATTACCCGTGATACGCTGATAACCATTGCCCGTGAACAAGGGTATGATGTGATCGAAAAACGTATTTCCCGTGATGAAGTTTATGTGGCTGATGAGGCCTTTTTTACCGGCTCCGCGGCAGAAGTCACGCCGATTCGAGAGTATGATGACCGTATGATCGGTTCTGGCAGCCGTGGCCCGATTACCGAAAAACTACAAGCGCTTTATTTTGATTATGTACATGGCCGCCGGGAAGATCATCAGAATTGGTTGAGCTACGTCTGATTGGCGGCAGTTAATGAAAATCGCCGTTGTTAAACTGTCCGCGCTGGGAGATATTGTCCATGCCATGGTGGCCTTGCAATTTATTAAAAAAAACTATCCAACGGCGCAAATAGACTGGATTGTTGAGCAACGCTTCAAAGCTGTTTTAGAGCACAATCCCGACATAAACCATATTCATGCGGTTCAGATTCAGGCGCTTAAACGACAAAAATCCTGGGCTGGTTTGTTGGATGAGATCAAAAAACTACGTCAACTAGGACCTTATGACTTAGTCGTTGATGCCCAGGGTCTGATCAAATCGGCTATCGTTGCCAAACTACTACAGAGTAAAAAGATTGCCGGTTTCGATCGCCATTCCATTCGTGAATCAGCCGCTTCATGGTTTTATCAACATAAGGTTAATATTCCCTATCATGACAACACGATTGATCGGAATGTAGCGGTGTGTTGTCAACCATTGGATATTTCTGTCAGTCATCAAGAAATTGTCGAAAAACAGCCTTTCTTGTTTTATCAAAGCCGTTTTCAGGTTCCTGAAGCGCCTTATTTGGTGTTTATTATTGGCTCTACCTGGGAGAGTCGCTGCTATCCTAAAGAAAAATTTGTTCAAGTGGCCAATGGTTTAAAACAAACCTGCTGGGTCGCTTGGGGTAATGCGCAGGAGCGGGAAAAGGCCGAATGGATGGCTAAACAGTCAAACTATATCAAGGTACTGCCGAAGCTGAGTTTGGATGATTTAAAAAAAGTGATTGATCATTGTGATTTGCTGATCGGCAATGATACCGGACCGACCCATATGGCCTGGGGCTTGAATCGTCCGTCGATCACCTTGTTCGGCCCAACGCCAGTCAACCGGATTTATCAAACCCGCATCAACAAGGCCATCAAATCTGCTTCAAAAGTGGATCATTATGCGCTGGATAAAAATGATTTTTCCATTAACACAATTGATCCGGCTCAGGTTATTGAAACCGCACTATCCTTGATGGCATATGAATAAACACTGCCCACTCAGGCAAGCGCCTAAACGTATATTGCTTATCAGTCTTCGACATATTGGCGATTTACTTCTGACGACGGGGTTAATTCGTTCACTTCACCGGGCTTATCCACAGGCGGAAATCGATGTGATGGTTTATTCCCGGACAGCCGCAGTTTTGGTCGGCAATCCCGATATAAATCAAGTGATAACGGTACCACTTAAACCGAGTATTAGAGAATATTGGGATATTGTGAAACGTATTTTTCGGCGTTATCAGTTGGCGATTGCGACTCAAGCTGGCGACAGGCCCTTGCTTTACTCCTTGTTTGCCGCGAGTCAGCGCATTGGTCTGGTACCTGACAGACAGAGTAAAGGTTGGTGGAAGCGTTATTTTTTTCAGGGCTGGAGTGAATATGATGGAGAAAAAAGTCATGCGGTCATTCAGTTTCTGCGCTTAATGGATGTGCTGGAACAGCCGCGCTGTTACCAATTGGTACCACCACAGGTTAAGCCACTGACATCTGAGCTGCCATTTGAACATTATGCCGTTTTACATTTGTATCCATTATGGAATTACAAACGCTGGCATTTGCAAGGCTGGTTGGAGGTGGCGAATTATTTGCTCAAACAAGGTGTCAATCTAGTGCTGACTGGCGGCCCGGGACAAGATGAAATAAATTACGTGAACCGTTTTCATCAGCAATTGCCTGAAGGCGTAGTTAATTTGGCCGGAAAAACCAGCCTTAATCAATTGACTGGATTGATTACTCAAGCCAAATTGTTTATTGGCCCCGATACCGGTGTCACACATCTTGCCAGCATAACCGGGACACCTACCATTGCTGTCTTTGGGCCAACCAATCCAGTAAAATGGGCGCCTTGGCCTTTTTCCTATGCGCGTGATGAAAATCCATTTGTCAAAACCGGCAGTCAGCATGTGAATAATGTACATTTAATACAAGGGCCTGGAGATTGCGTTCCCTGTCAATTGGAAGGGTGTGAACATCATCGGGAGAGTTATAGCCGTTGTCTTGACCAATTGCCGGCGACGCAAGTAATTCAGACAGTAGAGAAAATATTGGCGAATGGAGCAAAGCCGTGCTGAAAAAAATAATACGAAATATCAAATTATTCCGAAAAGCCTTTTTAACAGATTTCATCAGAATTCATTATTCTCAATTCGGGGAAGATATTGTGTTGCGGGAGTTGCTTAAAAAGGAGATTAAAGACGGTTTTTATGTATACTCTTCGCAAATGAGAATTTAGCATAAAAAGATGACGTAATGGAGTGAAATATATAAAATAAGGCCATGTCGAATTACACCCTTCCAGAGACTGAATTAGCCGATTTGCGCGAAGCCATGGTGAGCTTCGAGAAAAAACGTGATGCAGACCGAGTTAAAGCCATCATTCTTTTAGGTTCAGGCTGGTCAGCAACAAACGTTGCCGAAGCACTTCTCATTGACCGCAATACAATCCGTACCTACTATCGAAAATATAAGAAAGGTGGTCTTGCTAAACTCCTACAAACTCAGCATGTTGGAAGTGCCAGTTTCTTATCGGTTTCAGAAGCGACCGAGTTGGATGAATATCTGCAGAAAAATCTTCACTTAACCGCTAAATCGGTTGCAGCTTACATTAAAGAGCGTTGGCAGGTTCGCTATAGTGAACGCGGTGTGACAGCCTTGCTGCATCGCTTGGGTTATGTCTATAAAAGCCCAAGCTGATACCCGGCAAAGCTAATGCAAAAGCCCAACTGGAGTTCCTTGAGAAATATCAACAACTAAAGGAAGACAAGCAGCCCGAAGACTTGATATTGTTCATGGATGGTGTTCATCCACAACATAATCCTGTAATGGCTTGTGGTTGGATTAAGCGTGGTGTGGAATTCACGATTCAGAGTAATACCGGGCGTCAACGTCTCAATGTCAACGGTGCAGTCAATATCGATTCTCTGGATACTGTCTGCCGCTTCTATGACACCATCAATGGCGAGGCAACGATTGATCTTTGTAAGGCGATTGAAGAACGTTACCCGAAGGCTGGGACTATTTACATCATTTGCGATAATGCACGCTACTACCGATCAAAGGCTGTCAGACAATTTCTTGAAATGTCGCGAATTGAATTAGTGTTTTTACCGCCGTATGCGCCGAATCTTAATTTGATTGAACGGTACTGGCGATATTTCAAGAAAGAAATCTTATATGACCAGTATTATGAAACATTCAAAGAATTCAAAATAGCCTGCGAGACATTCTTTTCTGAGCCAGAAAAGCATGTCGACAATTTGCGCTCACTTTTAACTGAGAATTTTCAAATTATCGGTGCATGATGGTTTGCTCTATTTTCATGTGCGGAGAGTATAGATGTAGGTTGCTACCACCCAAAAAAGTTTTCCAATACCTATATGCTCTATAAAAGGCTGGAGCGGCATCAATATTGATATGGAAGAAGATAAAATCCGCCTGTTCGATATGGTCAGAAGGCGTGACTATAACGTACTTTGCCCGGTTTCAAATAAAAGGGAAACAGTCACTTTGTACCGGGATGGAAAATACGGGCTAGGTTCTACCTTAGATAAAGACTTGGCCGGTCATATCACGGCTGCGCAATGTGAAACGGTGGAAACAAAAACCTTGACTGAGATTATCGATGACAGTCCTTTTCGAGACAGGCAGATTGATGTCTTGTCAATCGATGTCGAAGGCATGGATTATAAAGTTATTAGTGCGCTGGATTTTGAAAGATATAAGCCTAAAGTGATTATTATCGAAGATCATCATAGAAATATTGAGGATATTTTGAAAACAGATGTTTATGCGTTATTGATAAATAACGCTTATGTGTTGCGAAGTTGGACATTTTATTCTTTAATTTTTGTATTGCCTGGTTCGGGTATATTGAAAGATCGGGAAAAAAGGCGCTGGAATAAAATGATGTTATGTATAATTAATAATGAGTTTTTATAATGTAGTATGATTGTTTATGGGTGCTTAGTCTTAGTCCTTTATAGTATTATTTAATGGGTCATTTTACTTTATAAATCTTTTATTGTGGTATTTAGTTCTCCTATATTCTTATTTGGTTTTTTGCCGATAGCGTTATTGTTATATTATGTAGCGCCAGCGACATTAAAAAAATATTGTCCTATTGGCTATAAGCTTATTATTTTATGCTTGGGGAGAAGCTGGCTATGTCAGTGTAATGCTGGTTTCTATAGGATTGAACTATGTTTCTGGGCTTTTAATTTTTAAATATCAAGAAAACAAAATTCTTTCTTTGTTATATTTATTGTTGGGCCTGGTATTAAATATAGCCATTCTTGTTTATTTTAAGTATTATGATTTTATACTAGACAATATAGAATTGTTTTTCTCTGATGTTAAAATAAGTCATAATCAACAGGAAACCATACATCTTCCATTAGGGATATCTTTTTTACCTTTCAGGCTATTTCGTATATTGTTGATGTTTACCGAAAAGAGGTACCAGCTCAACGGAATATATTAAATCTTGGTCTTTATATTTCACTTTTTCCTCAACTCATTGCTGGCCCTATTGTCCGCTACCATGATATAGCGGCACAGATTAAAAGTCGATTCCACTCTGTCGATGTATTTTCCAGTGGCGTAACACGTTTTATATATGGCTTATCAAAAAAGATGCTTATTGCTAATCCATTAGGTAGTGTTGCTGATAGTGTATTTTCATTAACGAATGATGAATTAACTTTCTCTATCGCCTGGATCAGGAGTGTTTGCTTATGCTCTGCAAATTTATTTTGATTTTTCAGGCTATTCTGATATGGCAATTGGTTTAGGTAGGATGTTCGGCTTCCGTTTCCAAGAGAATTTTAACTACCCTTATATTTCAAGATCGTTAAGAGAGTTTTGGAAAAGGTGGCATATATCCTTATCGACATGGTTTCATGGCTTTTTTATCGCTTGTGAACATGCAGGATTTAATAAAATTCTGGAAAGATTATGGGCACCAATACAGCACTGCTATCTTATTAGCATTATTTTATTTTCATGGGTATTATTTAGATCTGAAGATATAGATTATGCGGTAAATTATATGAAGGTTATGTCAGATATAGATAGTATGAGTTTAACAGGGTTTCAAATCGAACGACTTATAAATAATGAGGCAATTATTGTTTTTGTGGTTGGGTGTATTTTGTCTACCCCACTATATAGACTGATTCATCGGCAGTTATTTGAATTTCAGGGTAGTGGGTTAAATCTGTATTTATGCTAGGAACAGTAGAATAAGAAAGTGATTTATTGCATAATTCCCTCATGAAATATTATCAAGCAATCGCCTGCCCAAACTGTACTAATACTCAACTGATGAAATCAGGCAGAAGCGATGGTGGTGTACAGCGATATCGTTGCCAGACTTCAGACTGCCCAACCAACACTTTCATGTTGGAATATTGTTACAAAGCCTGTGAATTTGGAATCCAAGAAAAATTGTCGAAATGGCTATCAATAGTAGTGGCACTCGAGACACAGCACGGGTTCTTAAAATCAATAAAAACACAGTGACCCGCACTTTAAAAATAAAGAAAACAGTCTTGTTCAGGTGAACCCTCTTTTCAGACCTTTGATCAAGGGAGGCCATTGGAGGTCAGGTTAGAGCAGGTCTGCTGTGAAGAGGCCGAAGTGGATGAGCAGTGGTCTTTTGTAGGCAATAAAAGCAATCAACGCTGGCTATGGCACGCTGTTGATCATAAAACCAACACGGTACTCGCTTATGTTTTTGGCAAGCGTAAGGACATTTCAAAGAATTAAAAGCGTTACTTAGCCCTTTAAATATTGGCCGTTATTACACCGATGACTGGGGGCTTATGAGCGTCATCTTGATGCTGAGACACATGAAATAGGGAAGAGAAATACCCAAAAATTGAACGAAAAAACCTGAATTTTAGAACATGGATCAAATGATTGACCCGTCGAACAATCTGTTTCTCTAAGCTAGAAAAATGCATGATATTGTGATTGGTTTGTTAATAAATAAGGTAGAATTTGGCAGAAACATCCATGCATAAACACAGATTTAACCCACTACCAATTTCAGAAGCAAAATAATGGCGTTGTTCTGAGTAGTATTTTTCAGATTGTTATCCCCGTAGTGTTAATGCTGTTGAGTATAATTAAAGTTGCCTCATCGACCTATAATCCATTTATCTATTTTAGATTTTAAATGAGCCATTTTCTGAATATATATAGAGTAAAAAATATTATAAATATAGTTTTATTTATTTCTATAATCTATATACCTTTTTTAGCAGGACTAATAGAAGAAGATAAAACTACCTCGGCAATTGAAAGAGGCTTTGTTGCATAAATCATAAGGATCCCCATAGTATAGGGTATGGACAAGAAAAAGAAACAACGCTACAAACTAAAGAATTGGTCGAATTACAATCAAGCCTTGATCAATCGAGGTTCATTAACGCTATGGTTCGAAGAATCCATGATCAAGCAATGGCATCAGCCTGAAAAGACAGGCTATAGAGGAAGCCCGATGACGTATTCTGATACTGCTATTCAATGCGCATTGACCCTGAGAGAACTCTTTAAGCTGCCGTTGAGAGCGACACAGGGATGTTTGTTGTCGTTAGTCCAGTTATTAAAGCTGTCTATCCAGATTCCTCATTACAGTACATTAAGTCGCCGCCAGCAAACTCTGGAGGTTCGGCTGCCTCGTTCAAGCAGTCGAACGCCAAGACACTTAGTCGTCGATTCGACCGGCTTAAAAGTCTACGGTGAAGGCGAGTGGAAAGTTCGCAAACATGGTGCCAGCAAGCGCAGAACCTGGCGTAAACTCCATATCATGGTTGATGCACAAACGCAGGAAGTCGTGGCAGTTGAGATGACGGCTAATTTTGTTGGTGATTCCGAAGTCTTGCCGGATTTATTAGAGCAGCTGGATGAACACGACCAAGTTGCCAGTGTGGCGGCGGATGGCGCTTATGATACGATCCAGTGTCATCAGGCGATTCGTAACAAAGGCGCCGATGCATTGATACCGCCGCGGGAAGGGGCGGTGGAATGGCCGAGTGATGAAGATGGGAGAACTCATCCAAGAACAGCGATTGTTCAACGTTGCGCTGAAATCGGGAGAAAGGCATGGAAACAAGAAAGTGGTTATCATCAACGCAGCCTGGCTGAAACGGCTATGTTTCGCATCAAAACGCTCTTTAGTGGCCAATTAAAAAACCGGACCTTTGCGGCTCAGATGGTTGAGGCGTATCTCCGCGTCGGCGCAATGAATAAAATGACAGGCCTGGGTATGCCTGAAAGTTATTCTGTTTCATGAATAAAGACTGGAATTTAAGAAAAGAGTACGCTGTGGATTATTTATGCAACAAAGCCATTGAAAGAAGGAATTTAGCGCCATTTCCTTCGTTTTCAAGTGATATTTCCAGTTTTGCTCAGGAATTTAATGAATATTATTCTGATCATTTTGGCTTTAGAGAACTTCTAACTAAGCTCTATTTTAAGATAGAGAATAAAATAAATAAGAGTGCTTCTTTTGATGATGTTACAATAGGAAAAGATGGCTGGATGTTTTTAGGCGGGGTAAAACCTGGGTATATCGAATATGGCGACCCCATAGGCGATGCAATACATGTCAATTTATACTCTGACAAAGAGCTCGAAGTATTCGCTAAAAATATTGCGCAATTAAATCGTTGGCTAAAGAATAAAGGCATAGATTATTTCTTTATAGTAGCGCCTAATAAACATACGATATACTTTGATAAAATGCCTGATTATATTGTAAGGCAGAATCCATATTCTGCGATGGATCAGTTGCTGGCTTATCTGTATAAATATACAGATGTTAATGTGATAGATCTTCGCCCAGCATTAAATGGCTTAAAAAATAAATATCAATTATATTATAAAACAGATACGCATTGGAATTATATGGGGGCCAATGTAGCACAATTTGAAATTATGAAACGGATTGAAAAGGAATTTCCTGGTTTGTTAGAGCCTTATTTATTATCCGACCATGAGTTTAAAAATTTAAATTTTTCAGAAGGTGATTTAGCTAGATTTGCAGGTCTTGAAATAGAAGAAGATAATCCTTATCCGGTTTTTAAGAATAGCTGTAAACAACATAATGAAGAAACTGACAAGGAAGCGGCTATTGTCTATACAACGATTTGTGAAAATCAACAATTACGCTTGATTGTTTTCCGAGATTCGTTCTTCAAAGCATTACAGCCGTATTTTTCCAGAAAATTTAACAGTGTGACCTATATTCCCGGGAAGATAAGTTACCAGAAACTGACTAAATATATAGATCAATACCAACCTGATATTGTTATCGAAGAGGTGATTGAAAGAGAATTGCCTTATATTGCCTCACCTTAATTTCAGATTAGTTAGAAAAAGAGGAAAAAATGTGAACAAGAAGGTTTATGACTGTTTTTGTTATTTTAACGAGGACATGTTATTACAGTTACGTCTGGAAACGCTTTGGGATTATGTGGATTATTTTGTTATATCAGAAGCGAGCTATAGTCATACAGGGATAGACAGGGACGTTAACTTCGACAGAAAAAGATTTTCAAAATATATGAGTAAAATCAGATATGTCAGGTTGGATGAAAGGCCAAAAGGTGAAAATGATTTCTGGAAAAATGAAAATTTTATACGGAATAATATAATAAATGGCCTCTTTGATGCAGAGCCCGAGGATCTTATCTTAATTTCAGATTTAGATGAAATACCCAACCCGGAAAATATTTTTTTATATGATCCTGACAAATATTTAAGAGGTGATTTTTGTCAACGGTATTATAGTTATTTTTTAATAACTATTGGCTAGAGATGTGGATAAAAAGGTAGATTGATTCCAAATAGCAATATATGGTTGGGCTCAAAAATAACGACTTACCATAACCTTATGAATTTTTCCAGGGTAATGCTACTAGTGTAAGGTCTTATAAGTCAACCGGTCTTCTTAGAGCCATCAAAAGATCATGGTTTAGAAGAAGATATACGCAGACTATTTTGGATGGTGGGTGGCATTTTACCTGGATATTTTCTATAGGCGATATTATAAAAAACTTGAGAATACAGCCCATCAAGAATTTAACAAGTCAGAATATAAAGATTTTAATTATATTAGAAGTATGATTTATAGCGGTAAAGATTTTATTAAACCAAATGCACGGTATAGCCCTCAAGCTATAGATGACATCTTTCCTAAATATCTACTCGATAATATTCATATTTATGATAAATTTATTTTGCCGGTTGAGGCAGAGGAGAGCCCTCTATTATGAGAAAATTACTGAATATTATTTTAAAAAATATTGGTGTAGAGTTACATAAATATGTACCTGTTAACTCTCCAATAGGTCATTCCATAGACACTTTAGCTTATTCACCTGATGATGTATTGCCAAGTGATTTTATTATAGATTTGTCGATAAAATCGATTAATAATGCTTGGGCTAATGAAATAACATTTGATTTTCAGACTCATCTGGAAGATTCAGTTTTTTTTAATATTTATCCTGGAGAACATTACAGGTTGTTAACTGCATTAATGAATGAGCTATCTCCAGGTATAGCTATTGAAATTGGCACATATACAGGGATGGGGTCGTTGTCTATGGTTCATGGGCTTCCAAGTAGCTCAAAAGTTATTACTTTTGATGTTGTAGCCTGGAATGAATTTCCATCTTATTTAAATGATGACTTATTCTCCTCAGGAAAGTTAACTCAGCACTTAGTTGATTTGTCTGATGAAAGAAATTTTATGGAATTTAAAGATTTACTGGATTCTGCAAGTTTTATTTTTTTGTGACGGGCCTAAGGATGGTCATTTTGAATATCAGTTTATTTCTTATCTGACTAAGCTAAAACCGAAGAAGGGACGGGTTTTGATGTTGGATGATATTCGGTTTAAGAATATGATTGATTTATGGTTTTCAATTGACTCACCAAAGTTAGATATGTCTTCATTTGGACACTGGAGTGGTACTGGCTTAGTCGATATGAGTGATGGACTTAAACTTAAAAAATGATATCAAATGTTTAATGAATATTTTTCGAGTTTAAATGTTATAGGGAGACGTCAGAATTTTGCTTTTGACGTATTTCTAGTTGTTGTTATTTTCTCTGGTATTGCAGGTCTTTTGTCTATCAGAGGAATGACGAATAAATGTTTCTTTTGCTTCTAATAGTTTCATTATTTTTCCTAAAAAATAGCATTACTTATTTAAGGGACGCTAAAATAGTTAAAAATTGATACCGGTATTAATAACACTTTCGCTTCCAACTATGGCAGTTTTGGTAAATCATGCGTATATTGGAAACTGGGCGTATAAATATTTTGATGGACCGACGCGAATGCTTTATTCTATATTTATAATGTTATTTTTTATATATAAAAATGTAAATTATAAAAAATAATTGCTTTTTCTTCTCCGGTAGCAATATTTTTGATTTGTATTGTGTTATTTTATGGTGCGGATATTATTGAGCGAGAAGGGGAAGGTTTGCAACTTATTTTGTAAGACCTAATTCTTTTGGTACCTATTCAGCTGTTTTGGCTGGTTTCTGTTTATTTAATATTAGGCTTGGATTACAAACATCTAGGTTCTATATTGCTTACCAATTAACGGGTTTCTTAGTTGGTTTGATTCTAGTTGTAGGGTCTCAGACTCGGGCTTCTTGGATAGCGCTTGGCATTTCTATTCTGGTATGGATATTCTTTAACTATAAACAGATGACAAAAGTTTTTATTAAAAACTCTATTTTTGTCTTTTCTCTGTTTTTATTATTTGTTTTGTTTTTGTTTCCAAATATTATTGATCGCTTTTCCAGTGGTTTTTAGAGGTAAAAAATTGGTTTATTGGGTCTAATATAGATACCTCAACTAGTGTCAGGTTTTCAATGTGGAAAATAGCATGGCAACTGTTCTTACATAATCCTATATTTGGCTATGGTGATCAAGGTTATACCGTTTTCCTGGATAAGCCCTGGTTTAGTTCAACAGCTTCAGGTTTTGCTAAGAAAACTATGGCTTGTTGTGGTCCTCATAATGAATTATTGGCGAATATGTTGCGCTCTGGTATATTAGGCGGACTGTCTGTATTATGTTTGTTTTTTATACCACTAGTATTGTTTTTTAGAAATGCATTTGATAGCAATACACGTATTTCTGAAGCTTCACGCCTGGGTATTTCATATATTATCACTGTGATGATCTGTAGTATCAGCATAGAAGTATTCAATTTGAAATATACTTCAACATTTTATGGACTCACCATTGCCGGCCTTTTTGCCCAGATTTTTAGTGAAAAGATAAAGGCGTCAGAAACAGGTAAAATTAATTATTAACATTATTGTGCTATGAGTAAATTAGATTATGTAGTGACTTTTGCCTGTTATAACCAGGTTGAATATACGCGGCAATGTATTGAAAGTATGGTTAGGCAGGGCGATGATTTGAGTCGTTTGGTGGTTGTTGATAATGGCTCCACGGATGATACCCGGAATTATCTTCAATCATTATCATTAGGTGGGCTTATTTTAAATTCTGCCAATCTTGGGTGTGGTGTTGCCTGGAATCAGGGGCGTTAGCCTTGCAATCGGAATGGACTATTATTATGAACAATGACGTTCTGGTTTCGTCTGGCTGGATTGAGAATTTGATTGGGACGGCAGAGAAAAATAATTTAAAGGTGATTTCACCGGCGCTTATTGAAGGTGAACTTGATTATGATTTTTCAGCATTTGCTCAAAACGCCTCGTCATTGATGAATAATAGTCTTCGTCAAGGTGGGCGTCATGCTGTGTGTCTTGCGGTACATCAATCGGTCTGGATGGAGGTCGGATATTTTCAGCCTGTTCCCAAATTGTTGGGATATGAAGATACACTGTTTTTCCATGAACTTGATAAAGCCGGTATTGCTACCGGTATGACCGGTGCATCCTGGCTACATCATTTCGGCTCCATTACTCAAACGGCTATGAAAAAGGAACGGGGCTTATCTGAAAAAGATGGTTTAGGATACCGATATAATTATCGCTTGTTACAGCAAAGTTGGCTACAAAGAAAACTAAACAAGATGCGGCGCAAGCGATTACATAAAGATTGGCGGGAGGCTGAACTCGCCCAATTCGGTATGACCATGCACGGGTTGCGTGTTGATAATGATTTTCGCTGGCAATAAACAGCCAGTCCGTGTTTTGCTGTTTTTATAATGAAATTCAGACTTAGCATTATCATCATCACCAAAAACGAGGCGGAGCATATCACACGCTGTCTTGAATCGGTCAGTTGGGCGGATGAGATTATTGTGCTGGATTCAGGGAGTACGGATAACACCGTTTCGCTTTGTCGGCAATATACGCCGCTTGTGTACGAAACCGACTGGCTAGGTTTTGGTGTGCAGAAACAACGTGCCCTGGATAAGGCGACGGGAGACTGGGTGTTATCTATTGATGCCGATGAGCAGGTGACGGACAGTTTAAAAAAGAAATACAACAAGCGATGCTTAGGGATGATGTGCAAGGCTATGAAATACCACGTCTTTCCAGTTATTGTGGCCGGCAAATCAGGCATGGCGGCTGGTGGCCGGATTATGTGTTGCGATTGTTTCAGCGACAGGCTGGACGTTTTTCACCAGATTTGGTGCATGAGCGGGTAATTGTGGACGGAAATATAGAAAGGTTGCAGCAGCCCTTATTGCACGAGGCTTTTGTCAATCCCGAGGAAGTGTTGGATAAAATTAATAGTTATTCATCCTTGGGTGCCCAAAAATGTTTGAACAAGGCAAATCGACTCATTTATCGACCGCTATTTTGAAAGGGTTTTGGGCTTTTTAGAACCTATTTTGTTAAAGCTGCTTTTTAGATGGTGCCCAAGGGTTGATGTTGGCAATTTCCAATGCGGAAGGAACCTATTATAAGTATTTGAAACTATGGGATTTACAGCGTAAACAACAAGGATGAAACTGATTTCTGTTATCGTCACTACCTATAATTGGCCCGAGGCTCTGCGGGCTTGTCTTGAGAGTTTGTTTGCTCAGGATGATAGGCATTTTGAGATCATCATTGCTGATGACGGCTCAACCCAAGATACACATGATTTAGTTCAGACACTCAAATCGCAATCACCTGTACCACTTAAACATGCTTATCAGGCCGATAAGGGGTTTAGAGCGGGGACGATTCGTAATAAGGCGGTGGCTTTAAGTGCCGGTGATTATCTTGTTTTTTTGGATGGCGATTGTATTGTTTTTCCTGATTTTATTCAAAAACATCGGGAACTGGCTGAGAGCGGTTTTTTGTACCGGGGAATCGTGTTTTATTAAGCCAAAATTTTACACAAACGGTTCTACAGCAACACACTTCTTTACATCAGAAAACGGTCTTCTTTTTTTTATGGGTTGTTGGTTGACAGGCAAAATCAATCGCTTATTACCTCTGCTGTCGATTCCATTTGACTTTTTCGTTATTGGCACCCTAAGCGTTGGCAGAAGGCGATGACCTGTAATCTGGCGCTGTCCAGGCAGGATTTTATGGCCGTCAATGGCTTTGATGAAGCGTTTGAAGGTTGGGGCTATGAGGATTCCGATTTGGTGATTCGGCTGATTCATAATGGGATTAAGCGTAAGGAAGGGCGCTTTGCCGTACCCGTTTTACACTTATGGCATTCACACAATAGTCGTGACAAGCAATCTGAAAACTACGCGCGTTTAATGCAGCGATTAGCGGATGAAAATTTGATTCAAGCCAGCCAGGGTATGAGTCAATATTTAAGCAAGAGTCATCGTGAAAATACTGATTGAGCTCCCAACATGGCTTGGCGATTGCGTGATGGCGACGCCAGCTATTGAGAATCTTCTGGCCCGTTATCCACAGGCAGAATGGGTTGCCATCGGCTCCCCTGTTTCTGTGGCTGTTTTTACCGAGCATCCACGGTTGATTCAATCAATTGTCCTGGATAAATCTTACCCGGCGCTGTTTAAAACGGCCAGGCAGCTAGGTCGGTTTGAACTGTTTGTTTCCTTTCGTTCATCCTTGCGTTCGCGTGTGTTTAAAGGGTTAGTACAGGCGGATCGTAAATATCAATTTGACAAAAGGCCTGTCAAATGGGCCATCAGGTTGAGAAATACAACCAATTAATCAGTGTCTGTACAGGTCGTACAGTTGTCCCTGGACGGCTTAAAATTTACCGGAAAGCGGTTAAAAATAAACCGCAACGCCCCTTGTTAGGTATCAACCCTGGCGCCAGTTATGGTTCTGCCAAAAGATGGTATCCTGAAGAATTCGCTAAAGTGGCAGCAGCGTTAGCCTGTCAATACGATATTATTATTTTCGGAGGGCCGAATGAGATAGATATTGCTGCCGATATTGAAGAAGGATTAAAAAAGTCTGGTGTTGAAAATTATCAAAACCTGGCAGGAAAAACGTCAGTGGATGAACTGATTGATGCGATCACAGGGTTGGATTTGATGATTACCGGTGACAGTGGACCAATGCATCTGGCCGCCGCGTTCCAGGTGCCGACGGTGACTGTTTTTGGTCCGACTCAGGATAAAGAAACGGCGCAATGGCAAAATGCAAAAAGTATCATTATTAAAAAGATTTACCCTGCCAACCCTGCATGAAACGGGTTTGTCCATTGCAGCATCACGATTGTATGCGCTTGATTAAGGCGGAAGATGTGTTGCGAGCAGTTAAGCAGCTGTAGCCCATCAAACATGAAAAAACCACTTCATTGCAATAAATGCTTCGCGCCAGTTTGCTTAACCCCATAATAATTCGATAAAACACTAGGGGCTGTTGCCGTTTTGAAAATCCCCTTGAAATTCAATAACTCCGCCACATAGATTGTTTATTTTGACTCAAAAACAAGCAAACTATGCCCCGACAAATGCTTACGGATGAACTTTGGGAGAAACTGAAGATAATTATGTTGAAAATGGGAATTTATGACAAACCTTGTCTTCGAAAAACAGTCGAAGGTATTTTTTTATCGCTTGCGAGTAGGTTGTCCCTGGAGAGATTTACCCACGGCTTTTGGTAATTGGAATGCGGTATATAAACGATTCAATGACTGGTCTCGTAAAGAAAAACTGATGGGTATTTTTAACGCCTTGGTTGTTGATCCAGACCTGGAATGGGAATTTATTGATGGGAGTATTGTGAAAGCACATCAGCATAGTAGTGGTGCGGCCTGTGAACAAGAAACAGCGATAGGGAAATCTGTCGCCGGGAACACCAGTAAAATTCATATGGCCGTTGATGCCTGTGGTCTTCCTATTCATTTCTCAGTGACAGGCGGCGAAGTTCATGACTGTAAAGAAGCACCGAAATTAGTTGCAGAGCTCCCAAAAGGTGACTATATAGTTGCTGACAGAGGCTATGACAGTGAAGCATTACGTCTTCAAATTAAAGACAAAGGGGCTGTTCCTGTTATCCCAAGAAAAAAATTCAACTCGGGGAAATGATGAAATGGATTGGTGTCTCTACAAATATCGCCATCTCGTTGAAAATGTGTTTGCAAGACTTAAGCATTTCAGAGCGATCGCCACGCGATATGACAAACTCAAACGAAATTTTGAAGGCTCTATCGCTCTGGCTTGCGCCTTTTTATGGTTACCTATGTGAAATGGCAACAGCCCCTATAGACTTGTTGTAGTCCTGCAAGGGCAGTGTCTTCAAGTGTCTGACAGTTATCCTGTCCCCACTGGTGAATTTTTTGATTGAAGTAGAGCGCCCATTCGCCTTGCCAGCATTGGCCGGATTGGTGTAAACGGCCGGTTAATATCGAAACCACATCATAGCGACTGGAAACATCCAGTAATAATTTTGGATCGGCGCTGAGGACATCATTAGGCGTGAGGAAGCGTTGTTCTTCCATATCCAGCAAAGGGAAAATTAGTGGCAACCCGGTAAGACGGGCGGCCCGGGCTAGTTCAAACTCCACCTCTGGCATGTTGTCGGCTTGATAAAATCGGCGCTGACCATTTTTCTCGACAATCAGCCAAAGCAAGGTTTCGGGGCGAATTTCATTCCATAGACCGACGCCGCCGTTTTTAAACAAGGTTTGCAGCATGTGTTCATCAAAACGGACGCGGAGCAAGCGGTTTTGTCGGTTTCTAGCGGCGCTGTTAGACCCTAGAGAAAATTGAAATTCACGCACATAAAGTGGTGCTGCCTCCAATGCAGTTTTTATTAGGGGGTGATTATGATCCCGTGCGATTACCACGCGATTTAAAACAATCTGCAAGGCGTGACGGATCGCCTTATTGCGATCGGTCACAGAACGGCTGTCAGCCAGTACTTCAGTTTCATACAAACCTTCAACTTCAACGGCCGATAAGGTTTGACAAAACAGAAACAAGGCAAAAAATATTTTTTTCAAACCCGCCTCCTCTGTGGCTGTCGGTTACAGACGCTAAAACTTACGCGAATAGGATGAAAACTATATAGTACAATATCGGTTATAACCCTTTTAACTTTAGCCTGGATGTTGAACATTGACTACACAACCTCAAGACAGTTTGGATTATAAAAGCGCCGGTGTCGATATTGATGCTGGTAATGCATTGGTTGAACGCATAAAACCTATTGCCGCCCGCACCCGTACGGCTGGCGTGATGGCCGGATTAGGCGGTTTTGGCTCGTTATTTGAATTGCCGCTGGATCGATTTCAGCAGCCGGTTCTGGTTTCCGGTACCGATGGTGTCGGCACCAAATTAAAATTGGCGATCGATGCGGGTATTCATGACACGGTGGGCATCGACCTGGTTGCGATGTGTGTCAATGACATTATTGTGCAAGCGGCAGAACCCTTGTTTTTTCTAGATTATTTTGCGACTGGCAAGCTGGATGTGGATACCGCAGCGGCCGTAGTGGAAGGCATTGGCAAGGGTTGTGAGCTGGCAGGTTGTGCGTTGGTTGGCGGGGAAACCGCCGAAATGCCGGGTATGTATGCCGACGGTGACTATGATTTGGCGGGGTTTTCAGTCGGTATTGTTGAAAAAGCAAACATCATCGATGGCAGTCGCGTTCAAGCCGGGGATAAACTCATAGGCATTGCCTCATCAGGGCCGCATTCAAATGGCTATTCCTTGATTCGTAAAATTTTGGACACACGTGGGATTTCGTTAAACGATGATTTTCAAGGCAAAAAGCTGGCAGAGGTTTTGCTGACGCCGACTCGGATTTATGTCAAATCATTACTGAAACTATTGGAATCGGTTCCAGTGCATGCCTTTTCGCATATTACGGGCGGCGGCATCACAGAAAATCTACCTCGCGTATTACCGGGCACATTGGCAGCTGAAATTGACTTATCCAGTTGGACGATGCCGGATATCTTCGGCTGGTTGCAGCAGACAGGACATGTTGCCCAAGCTGATATGTTGATGACCTTCAATTGCGGTATCGGTATGATCGTTTGTGTGGCTAAAGACGATGAAGCACAAACCTTGGATATTTTACGCCAACAAGGGGAAACCGTTTATTCAATCGGACAGATTGTTTCGGCGCAAAAGGCCGCAGTCATTTACACATAAAGCCAACTTACTTCAGAGCTCTTAAACCGGCCGGCCTCATGCAGACTATTCAAACCATCCCGCTTGAAAGCCTTGCATTTACATTGATTCCAGTGAGCATAGTTTTGTTGATCATGTTGCACTGGAAAGTCGGTATTGGCCAAAGTGTTTATGCGATTTGTCGCATGCTAATCCAGCTTTTGCTGGTTGGCTATGTGTTGAGTGCTATTTTTGATTCCGATTCGGCCTGGGTGACGCTGGCTATCTTACTCGTGATGCTGCTGTTTTCCAGCTGGATTGCGTTGGGGACGGTAAAACCTGAACGCATCCGTTTGTTTATTAAAACCTTTGTTGCCATTGGTGCAGGTGGTGGTTTTACCTTCTGGATTATTGTCGATCCGGTGTTGAATCTGCAACCCTGGTATCAGGCGCGTTATGCCATACCCTTAGGCGGAATGGTGTTTGCCAACACGATGACCAGCATCAGCCTGGCTGCCGAACGCTTTTATGCTGAACGTGACAAGGGGATAAGTTTTTTGATGGCACGCAATTGCGCGTTTAATACCGCCTTGATCCCAACCCTTAATGCTTTGCTTGCCGTCGGCCTTGTTTCTTTGCCTGGTATGATGACCGGGCAAATTTTATCGGGCACCTCGCCGTTTATCGCGGCGCGTTATCAAATTATGGTTATGATGATGATTTTTGCCTCATCTGGCCTGTCAACGGCGTGTTTTCTCACTTTGTTACGGCGTTGAATTCCGGTTGTTTTTAACTATACTTCTAAGGAAGCGCGAATAAATCAGCGCTTCCCGAATGGATTTCTCCGCTTATTTTGAGTGTTTTTTCTGCAGCTTTCTGGGTGAGGCGATAATGACTGTTTTACGATTTTTCGGCGTAGCGTTCTTGTGCGTGTTTTATTCCATGTCGTTGGTAGCTCAGGAATGGGTGACAGCTGAACCTGCCGTCAGAGGCATAAAAATTACGGGCTTCACCCGGGCGCAGGCAAAAATGCCATTGATTTCCGAAGTGTCTGGCAAGGTGGTTACTGTTTATGCCGATGTGGGTGAGCCGATTCCCCAGTCCGGATTGTTTGCCTGTTTGGACGATGTATTTGTCAAGATTGATATTCAATCGGCGCAAAATGCGATTTCCCGGCATTATGGCGATATTAAATACTTCAAGAAAGAAGTTGAGCGGCATAAAAAACTGGTCAGAAAACAAACATCAGCCGTCACTGTGCTGGATAATCTGGAGCGTAAGTTGAACGAAGCGCGCCATTTAGCCGCGATTGAGAGCTTACGTAAAAAGCGCCTGCAAGAATTAAAAAAACGACATTGTATCAAGGCACCGCCTGGATGGTTAGTGACGAAACGTGATATAGAGCCCGGTCAATGGGTCAATGAAGGCCAGGTTTTAGGCGAGGCGGGTAATTATCAGCAATTAAGCATCCCATTAACCTTGTCTTTACCCGAACTACAGGCTTTGAAAGCTGAGGCAGCATCATTAAAACTGTTTTTTCCGGATATTGGCGTGACGGTACCGGCAAAAATCGATCATATTTCGCCCGCCTTTGACGAAAAAACTCGTAAGATTCGAGTTGATTTACGGATTGAAAAATTCCCTTCCACGATTCAAGGCGGTATGCGCTGCGAGTTGACGTTAAATATAGCCGACCAAAAAAGCCAGGTCTTTACTGTGCCTAAACAGGCTATTGAAGAACGCTTTGAAGAATACTGGCTGCAACGCAAAGACGGCAAACGCATTCGAGTGAAGTTATTGAGCAGCCTGAACAATGAGCGAGTACAAATCCGTTCAACGGAAATACGCGTTGGCGATCAATTCAAGCGCTTGAAAAAATAATATGAATGCCTTAGGCCGTTTTTCACTGGAGCAAAAGGTCTTTTTTAACCTGCTGTTCATTTTATTGATGATTGCCGGCTGTTTTGCCATGTTTGCGCTACCCACCGAGCGTTATCCCGACATTAACATGGCAAAAGTCAAAATCGTCACCGATTACCCCGGTGCTTCGCCGGTGGATGTCGAAACCCTAGTGACGCGAAAACTGGAAGAAGCCATCGAAGATATTGAAAATATCGAATGGATTTCTTCATCTTCCCAGGCCGAGCATTCCTATATCACCGTCAAATTCGTCGATGACAGCGATTACAAAGCGTTATATGACGAAATTCGTTTTAATATTCTTAATGCCAAAAAGGATTTGCCCGACCAAGCCCTGCAACCGCAGATAGATGAAGTCACCATGGGAGTTATGGTTCCGGTAATCGTGATCAATTTAGGCGGCAATCATGAGAACCGGGCGCTGGCATTGATGGCGGATCAAATCAAAGCCTCCTTGAAAAAAATCAATGGCGTCAAGAAAGTATTGGTGTTGGGGAAACTGGAGCGGGAGTTCCATGTTTATCTGAACCCTGAACGCTTACGATTTTACGGTATCAGCTTTAACGAAGTAGCGACGGCACTGCAACAAATCAATATTTCCGTCACGGCTGGCAAATTAGAGTCTGGCAAAGAAGAATTTTTGATCAAAGTCGATGAAAAATTCCAGGATCGGGATACCTTGTTGAATGCTGTTATTCGCCGTGATGGTGATGGTAGTTTTATTCGTCTGGCAGATTTGACCAGCCAAATGGGGTTTGATTATCGCAATCCCAGTGTGATTTCCACGATCAATGGTAAAAATGCCATTGCTTTGCATGTGATAAAAACGCCCGAAGGCAGTGCGCTGGCCATTAAAAAAGATGTTTTACAAGTACTGGAAACTTTTAAACCTCTCATTGATGCCGAACAGCTTGATGTTATTTTAACGCAGGACTCTTCTATTCGGATTAACGATGGGCTGTCCACGCTGGGCTGGAATTTTGTTGTCGGCATGTTTCTGGTGGCATTTATTTCCTGGTATTTTATGGGATTTCGCAATGCCGGTCTGATCAGTATTGGTATCCCATTTTCATTTTTATTTACCATGTTGTTAATGCATGTATTGCATTACAGCTTTAATGAATTGACTTTATTCACCTTTGTCCTGGTGTCGGGCATTATTGTCGATGATGCCATTGTCGTGACAGAAAATATCTATCGATATATCCAAAAAGGTTACCAAACCTACGAAGCCATTGTCGAAGGGGTCGGGGAAGTGGCTTTGCCGGTTTTATCCTCGACTTTGACGACGATTGCGGCATTTTTACCCCTGTTTCTGATGTCAGGGCCGACCGGTCAGTTTTTTGTGCAGATTCCGGCGATTGTCTGTTTTGCGCTGGTTGCCTCGCTGTTTGAATGTTTTTTTATACTGCCAGTGCATTATCTGGATTTCGGCCCACAAAAGGCCAAAATGTTGTCGCACCGGCTGGAAGAAGATAATTTTATCGTCGCCTTTTTACGGCGGCTAACTCAGCGGGTACTGAACTGGACACTGACTTTTCGTAAAACGACGATTGTGTCAATTCTGGTTTTGTTTGTCTTGTCAATCGGCATCATGTTCGTTTCTATTACCGGCATTTTGCCGCTGGTTAAAACCCAGTTTTTTCCAGCAGATTATGGTGTGTACTTTATTGATATCCGCGGGGAGCCTAACGCATCATTGGCAGAAATGGACAAGCAGGTCAGAGCAATATCAACAGCCATTCTCAAGGAAGGGCCGGATAAGATTGAGTCAGCAGTCGGTATGGCTGGAACCATAATGAATGATGATTATGAATTCATCAATGGCAACAACTTGGGCCTGGTTATTGTGACCTTGCCATCTAAGGACAAAAGATCAATCAATGACCCAATTCAATATCTGGAAGAAGTCAGGGAAAAACTGAAAAACCAGTTTGAAAAAGAAGGTTTTGTATTACATGTTCACCCTCTTAAAGAACAGCCACCAGCCGGTAAACCCGTTAATATAAAAATACTGGGCGATGACAGCGAGAAGGTTAATGCGCTGGCAGACAAGATTTTGGCTTTTTTACAATCACAGCCTGATATTGCGCCTTATCTGATCGAGATGGAAAATAACAAAGGATTGCCAAAGCGCCTTTATCATTTTGATGTCCAGCAAGACCGGGTGAAAGAATATAACTTGAACAGTCAGGACGTGGCAAGATTGGCAGGCAGTGTGCTGGACGGGCGTTATATTGGTCAATATCGGGCCAGAGACGAGGAGATTGATTTAAAGCTGTATTACGATAAAATGCGTCTTTACACCCCAGAGCAGGCATTGCTGGTGCCCGTTGTAGAAAGTGCCACCCGACCCATTTTACTGGGTGATTTGGTCGAACTCAGGCAGGAACAAGAGCCGGGGGAATTACATCGTTATCACGGTCAACGAGCCGTCAGCATTAAATCCGATTTAAAAACAGGTGCGCCGGTTTCCGCCAATTCCGTTGTCAATGCGGTCAGTCAATACTATGCCACGATTCGCGATCAATACCCAGGGGTGACGATCTTGTTCAGTGGCGAATATGAAAGCACGCAAAAATCCTATCAATCACTGCTGTTTGCATTTCTTATTGCCATGATGATGATTTATATCATTCTGGCAACACAGTTTCAGTCCTATATGCAGCCGGCCATTATTTTGTTTGCGGTATTGTTTGCCATTATTGGCATCGTCTTTGGCAAGTTTTTGGCACAATCTTTGTTTACCATCAACAGCTTCATCGCCATCATTGGTGTGATTGGTGTTGTCGTCAATGATGCGCTGGTGTTGATCGAATTTATGAATAAAGGCTATCGGACTGGCTTGAGCCGACGCGAAGCAATTGAGCAGGCTATTCAAATTCGTTTAAGGCCGATTATTCTGACTACCTTGACTACCTTTTTAGGACTGTTGCCGATGGCCTTGGGGATTCCCAGTTATTCCATCGTTTGGGGCGCAATGGCGTCGACGTTTGTCTGCGGGTTAGGCGTGGCGACGCTATTGACCTTATGGGTGGCGCCGGTTGTTTGGGATTTGATTAAGGAAAGGGAAGAAAAAGCATGAGTTTTGATATTGGTTTGACTAACCATTTGCTCAAAATACTTGATCCCAGCGTGAGTATTGCCGGGCTTGGGCAAGGAAAAGCCGACAGGATGCGGCTGCAGCTACTGTTAAAAAAACTGACAGTGATGGAAGCTATGCTGCATGCACCTGAATCCAGACTGCAACCATTGCAAACACTCAGTCAACAACTGGAACAACAAGACGGTCATACGCTAATCGCACCTTACTATCAACGCCTACGCCATTATTTTGAAACCAAGCCTTGGCTGCTCATTACAATTCCCTCGGGACGTGATCGCTGCATCGACAAAATACTGTGTGACCCGGAGCTGGTTGGTTTTTATGGCAAAAGCCAGGAGCACATGACAGGTGCAATTTTGCAACTAGACAAACCCTATCAACAGGATATGGCCGTAATGGATATTCATCCAGCCTTGCATGGATTGCTCGCCCGACGGCTGGAATGGCCCGGGCTGTTTATTTTGATACCGGGGGCGGAAGTGGTTTTTTTACCGCTTCATTCGCAAGGATATATGGAAATTGACATTGAGGCGCGTCTGCAATGGGTCTTTAATAAGCTGTATGCCGATCAGGGTCTGAATCTGGCCGTGTTATCGGTTCAGTATCAACAGGCGTTTTCTGAAGCGTATGAACAACAGGAAAAAACACTGCATATTTTGCAGTTAAGTGACTTGGCCATTGGCTCTCGCGCAACGGCTTTTCGGCTGTCGCAGTTAAAACACTGCATTCGGATATTGATTGATGAACTTGGCGAAAACAGCCGTATTGTTCCCGTTATTAGCGGAAATTTACTGGCTAGTCCTGGCGAAGAGCATGTGGACGAAGTACGACAATTTTGGCGTTTTTTGGAAACACTGGGGATTGAAACGCCGCTATTTGTGTTTGGCCGACGCGATGTGCGTAACGATGGCAATATCAACGAAGGGTACCGCACGGCAATTAGCTTTCAAACCGCCAAGGTTTGCTGGTTTGAGCAACAAAAGTTGGCGATAATCAGCCTGAACAGCGTGATGCATGGCAATTTGCCAGACGGTGCGATCGGACAGGAACAGATTGAAACGATTGAACATGAAATAAGCCGTCAGGAAAATAGTGAGGATTATCGTTTTATTATCCTGATGCACCATGCGCCCGTGTGGTTTGATACCCAATCCATCAGCCCGGAAAGCCGAGATTTTTATCAAACAGTATATCGGGTAGATACGCTGCCGACTGCCAACCCCATTAAAAACCATGAATTATTACAAGCCTTTGTCGAAAAAAATTCGATAGAGGCTTGTTTGCAAGGTAGCTCTCCTGTGTCACATAGCGCAATCTTGCAAAATAATATTGCAATCATAGTCTGCGGCCCTTCTGCTGGTACGCCATCAAAATACGATGGCCGGGTGTATTTTAATCTGAATATTTTAAGCCTCAATACCGCCAATCAGAAAAAAATACTGCGCTTGGTTGCTTTTGCCGCAGATAGCCTCACCCCCCGCCATTTAATTCGACATGAACGCATTGTAAATTTTTCTGACACTGATGAGATGGTGGACTTTGGCAGGTTGTAATGCTTGTTCTTCGTCATTCCTAGGTGTGTAATTTAAGACCCAGAGATCATGAGGCTTAAACTTGTATATCTCTCAATGGTGTCAGTTGCAGAAGAGATATAATGCTACTATTCTAACTTGTAGAATGCTTATCAGGTTAGAGTGATATTCAATGATTTAAAAACACAGGAATTCAATGATGAATATTAAAAAACAAAGATTGATGCTGCTTCTCACTATCCTTTGCGGCAGTTATTCAGCTTATGCTGCACTTTATAATGAGGCTGATAAAGAACAGCAGGACGAGCTGTTTAATATGCCGTCGTTACTCCAACAGCCGCAAGAGTTTGAGCAAGAAAAGGCGAGGCAGCAGTTAGGTGAAAATTATCGGCAGATTCTGCAATTAATTAAGCAAAATAAATGGGATGAAGCCAAACAAAAATTGGCCAATTTGATTCAAGATGATCCCAAACAGGCAATTTATTATAATTTGAAAGCATTACTCGCTATTTTAGATAAACAGCCTGATGAAGCGGAAAAGTACTATCAAAAAGCCCTGAGTGTGAAGTCGGATAATGCCCAGGCTTTAGTTGGGTTAGCTAAACTAAAATTAGATAGCAAACAATATGACCAGGCAAAAAGATATATACAACAAGCACAAAAAATCCAACCGAAGGCATTGATTATTTATCAGGTTTTAGCGGACATTGCACTGCAACAAGAAGGGCTTAAGGCTGCTGAAAAAGTGCTGTTAAATGCCAAACAAACGCTGAAAGATAATACGGATGCACAGGTCGAAATTGGTCAAATGTTAGGGAGAATGTATTTGACCGAGAAGAAACCGGATAAAGTAGAGTCTCTGGCAACCGATTTAGTCAAACGCTATCCAGAAAACCTTGCCGCGCTTTCGTTTTTAGCCGAAGCTCAAGTAGTCAATCAGCATTTAGCGGCAGCAGAGCAAACGCTACGCCAGATAATTGCCAAACACCCCAAGGATGTGAAGCATCGCTTTTTACTCGCCAGATTATTGAGTCAACAAAATGACAAGGCTGATGAGGTCACCGCTTTACTTGATGAAGCCGCAAGTAATCTAAAAAATCCAAATTTGATATTGGCATATAAAACCGCTTTTTTGCTTAAACAAAAGCAATTTGACCAGGCACTGTTCATTGCCCAACAGGTTAAAGAGCAATCTCCAGACATCAGCGTTGGCAACATTTTGTTAGGCAATGTTTATGTAGCGCAGAAAAAATATCAACAGGCACTCAAAAATTATCAGCGTGCCTATCAGATTAGCCCGGCCATTAAAATACTGGATCGTATCGTTAGTATTTATTCACTTCAACACAAACCGGATGAAGCGATTTCGTTCTTGAAGAGCGAATTGGATAAGTATCCAGATAATGGTCAGATTCGTTTCCGGCTGGCGAATGCCTATCAAAAGGCTGAAAAATATGACCAGGCAGGCCAATATTATCAGGCATTACTCGTAAAACAGCCCGATAATCCAATAATCTTGAACAACCTGGCCTGGTCACTTTATCAACAAGGCAATGCTAAAGCCCTGGGTTTTGCAAAAAAAGCCTACGAAAAAGCACCTGATTCTGTGGCAATCGCCGATACGTATGGAGTGATTCTTTTAAAATATGGCGATAAGCAACAGGCTTTAAAAATTCTCAAACAGGTGGCAGCTAAGTCTAGCATGCCAGAAATCCAGTTACATTTGACTGAAGCCTATTATGCGAACGGTAACAGGGAAACAGCGATAAAAATTTTACAGGAATTAGTTAATACTTATGGTTCGGAACTGCCGGAAGCAATAGGTCATTTACAAGAATGGCAATGAGTTTTGCTCTCAGTAGTTCAGGCTCGACCTGATTTACTGATTTTTCAGAAATGACTTTCAGGTCGAATTTGAATTAATTCATTTTTTGAGTGCAAAAAAACCTGACAGTTGTTTAGGACTGTCAGGCTTCAAGCTATTCCTTTCAGGATCTGTTTATGCTTTCCGGCGCAATGCACCCCCTAAACCAAATAATACAGAACTCAACAAAGCAAGAGTGCTTGGTTCAGGAACATTAAAAGCTAAACTTCCATCATGAGTTCCACCAACAGTTAAAATGTTTCCAACTAGACTCTCGACGCTCGGTTGATTTAGATTCTGATCAATTACAAAAGTAAAATCTAATGCCGGCACACATTCTGCCAACCCTCTAAAGCTGATGTCACCAGCACAACTGGCCCCACCTTGAATATTAAATAGGCTATCGTATGTATTTCCTGTATTAAGTGAAAAATCCAAGGTACCAAATATCAATAAATTTGAATTATTATCCAAGTCGCTTCCAGTAACATTCAATCTCATAGCTTGCTCTGTTGAAGCAATACCCCCCAACCCATCGAACTTTACAAAAAGCATATCAATATAACCGCCATTATAGATGACATCACCTACATCAGTGCCGTTAATAACCGAAGCCACCTGACCAATCAAATTAAATTCAAACGTTAATCCCCAGTCATTTGCGGCAGCAAATGAAGTATTACTGAATCCGTAGTCTGCACCCGATGGATTCAATCCTGTGACAGCATTCACTGAAAAACCATCAGTTGAATAGCCTCCAGTGGTAACTAAAGTATCCCCTACATCCAGGCCTGCTCCTCCTGCTGAAGCCAAGTCAATAGCTGTATGAGATTGATATTTGACAGTTAATTCATTTGCATCTGAGGTGCAGGTAGGACAATTTGTTGCATCAGAAAAGCCATTACCGACACCAGTTCCATTTAAATCAATATAAAAGGGTGTTGCTTGCACACTCATTGCAGCGGCACTCAGTGTAGAAACGAGTATTGTTTGTTTAAAAAAATTCATTTTTTTTCTCCGAAATAATTTTAATTAAGACAAAAATAATAAAGCACAAAGGGTGCCAATATTGTAAGTCATTGTTTTTTAGTGGAATTAAGTCATTCTATATGAATTTACATCCAGAAGTGTAAAAAAAAATGACACTTAAATTGTTGTTAAAGACTTGAATCTGTGATTTCAATGTGGATAGAAGGATGAGTAAAAAATCTTAGCTTTGCTTGGAGGTTAAACAGGTGCTTCCAATCCGTGATGGTTCAATGAGAGTTTGTTACCAATGGTGTAGTGGAAATTTCACCAAAATAAGGGTTTATAATTCTACAATATTTTTCAGGTCTTGATGTACAAGAGGTTGAAAAGATATGGTTCGTAAACTTTTTGCGAAAATCGCTCGGCTTTGTTGCATAAATAATCCACAGCGTACTCTTTTCTTAAATTCCAGTCTTTATTCATGAAACAGAATAACTTTCAGGCATACCCAGGCCTGTCATTTTATTCATTGCGCCGACGCGGAGATACGCCTCAACCATCTGAGCCGCAAAGGTCCGGTTTTTTAATTGGCCACTAAAGAGCGTTTTGATGCGAAACATAGCCGTTTCAGCCAGGCTGCGTTGATGATAACCACTTTCTTGTTTCCATGCCTTTCTCCCGATTTCAGCGCAACGTTGAACAATCGCTGTTCTTGGATGAGTTCTCCCATCTTCATCACTCGGCCATTCCACCGCCCCTTCCCGCGGCGGTATCAATGCATCGGCGCCTTTGTTACGAATCGCCTGATGACACTGGATCGTATCATAAGCGCCATCCGCCGCCACACTGGCAACTTGGTCGTGTTCATCCAGCTGCTCTAATAAATCCGGCAAGACTTCGGAATCACCAACAAAATTAGCCGTCATCTCAACTGCCACGACTTCCTGCGTTTGTGCATCAACCATGATATGGAGTTTACGCCAGGTTCTGCGCTTGCTGGCACCATGTTTGCGAACTTTCCACTCGCCTTCACCGTAGACTTTTAAGCCGGTCGAATCGACGACTAAGTGTCTTGGCGTTCGACTGCTTGAACGAGGCAGCCGAACCTCCAGAGTTTGCTGGCGGCGACTTAATGTACTGTAATGAGGAATCTGGATAGACAGCTTTAATAACTGGACTAACCCCCTATGTCAACATACCTGTCGCCTAGGAAATTTTAAATCAGGAGACAAAAATGAGCGTATTTAGCCAAGAATTTAAAGTACAATCAGTAGAAAAAGCATTATCCAGAAGACCAGAACAATCGCTAAAGCAAATTGCAGTTACTTTAGGTGTGGGTTACTCCACACTTCAAAAATGGATTCGGTTAGCTAAGAAAAATCAACTCGAAAAAACAGAGTCAAACATGTCAAAAGAAAAAAGCCCTCAAGATTGGAATACAGTAGAACGTTTTGAAGCCATTGTTCATTGTCATCATCTCACCGATGATCAGGCTAGCGCCTATTGTCGTGAACAAGGCATCTACTTACATCATCTAAATACCTGGAAAGCGGAATTTTTGTCAGAATCTAAATCAACAGAATCCGTATATAAACAGGCGCAAACAAAACTCAAACAAGAAAACAAGCGTTTGCATAAGGAGCTAAACCGCAAAGAGAAAGCGTTATCAGAAACAGCGGCTTTACTGGTGTTATCAAAAAAAGTGCCAAGCGATCTGGGGGAAAAGGCGGCCGATTAATCGCCTACTCAGATCGCCAACACTACAGCGCACTCATTGATGAAGCCGTTGACAATGGAGCGCGGCAGAAATTAGCCTGTGAACTGGTGGGTATATCAGCTCGAACCTATCAGCGTTGGAACCGGGGAGAAGGACTCTCAGAAGACCTACGACTGCACAATACAGCGCCTGTGCACAATCAATTATCCGAGGCCATCAAGCAAGAAATCATCACCGTGATTAATAAACCGGAATACAGCGCTTTAACGCCGCATCAAATCGTTCCGAGGTTATTGGATTTGGGCTGCTATCTCGCATCAGAATCAACCTTTTATCGTGTCATGAAAGCCCACAACCAGCTTAAGCACAGAGCTAAAGGAGCCGCAGGTCAGCATAATAAACCGCAGTCACTCAAAGCCACACAGGCCAATCAAATCTACTCGTGGGATATTACGTATTTATTAAGCCCCGTCAAAGGGCAGTATTTTTACCTCTACATGGTGATGGACATCTATAGTCGGAAAATCGTAGGCTGGCAAGTTCATGATGCCGAATCAAGCGCACACGCTGCTGATTTGATCGAAGATATCGCTCGCCGGGAAAACATCGACAAAAAGCAATTGGTGATACATTCTGACAACGGCAGTCCGATGAAAGGCGCAACATTAAGGGCCAAATTGGTCGATTTAGACATTGCCACGTCGTTCAGCAGACCTCGTGTCAGTAATGATAATCCTTATTCAGAATCGTTATTTAAAACAGTCAAATATCATCATACCTTTCCAGAAAACCCTTTTAAAACATTAAGCGAAGCCAGGAACTGGGTTGAAGCTTTCGTTTGTTAGTTCAACAATGAACATCAACACAGTGCGCTCAAGTTTGTAACACCCAACCAACGCCATAACGGCTTAGACAGCGCCGTACTCGAAAAAAGAAAACGAGTCATCGAGCAAGCAAAAAGAGACAATCCAGAGCGATGGAATGGACGACAAACACGAAATTTAACGCCCATTGGCCATGTTTATCTTAATCCGGATAAGGAAAATTTCAACACAACAGAATGTCAAGCAGCTTAATAAAATTCATTTCGTAAATTATTGCAAAAAATGCGACAGGTTGGTTGACATTTAGCGGTTTTTGTCGCATATCATAAATACGCTCCATCGCAATAATGGTTAATTGCAAACGCGAAAGATTCAAAGGCTTGATCAAATAAGCATCGCCACCGGCCAATATGCCATCGGCAAAACTCTCATCGGTGTCTTTAGCGCTGAAAAAAACAATAGGAAACCAATCATCCTGTTTGATTTTACGAATCATACGCGTCGCTTCCACGCCATTCATTTCCGGCATTTCCACATCCATTAAAATCAAATCTACCGTATTTTTAGCGATATATTCCAGACATTGCCGCCCATTTTCAGCAAATACGACATCATGTCCCATACTTTGGGTACATGCCCCGACCATGTTCCGGATACTCCTACTGTCATCAACAATTAAAATTTTCATTCATCTGCATCTAATCTTTCTTAGTTTTCATTGTAGCGGAAAATTACGAGCATAAAACATTGAAATAAATCACCTTATCTCTTATGCTGGCATAGACCTTCATAAATGCCCAGGAGAGCTTATGAAAATTGGTATCCCAAAAGAAATACACAAGGGCGAACAGCGTGTCGCCGCAACCCCGGACTCTGCCGCAAAACTGATCAAGCTCGGTTTTGATGTCATACTGGAAACTCAGGCCGGTGTCGGCGCTGATATTCCCGATGCTGCCTACGAGGAAGTTGGTGTCAAAATAGAAAAAGACGTGAATAAACTCTGGCGTGATGCCGATATTATTCTCAAAGTCAGGGCTCCACAAAAGCACACGGCATTAAAATATGATGAAGTTGATTTAATGCATGAGGGCCAGGTTTTGATCAGCTTTATCTGGCCGGCACAGAATAAAAAACTCTTAGAACGACTGGCGGCTAAAAAAGTGACCGTGCTGGCTGTTGACAGCATTCCTCGGCTGTCCCGCGCTCAGAAAATGGATGCCTTGAGCTCAATGGCTAATATTGCAGGCTACCGCGCTGTCGTTGAAGCGGCACAGCATTTTGGCCGCTTTTTTACCGGTCAGATCACGGCGGCCGGTAGAATCCCGCCGGCCAAAGTGCTCGTAATAGGCGCCGGTGTCGCAGGTCTTGCCGCAATTGGCGCGGCAAAAAGCCTCGGCGCTGTGGTTCGGGCTTTCGATACGCGACCGGAAGTTAAAGAACAAATCGAAAGCATGGATGCCGAATTTTTAATGCTCGATGTTGAAGAAGATGGTTCCGGTAGCGGCGGTTATGCCAAAACCATGTCGGAAGAATTTATTAAGGCTGAGATGGCACTGTTTGCCGAACAAGCTAAAGACGTCGACATTATCATCACGACAGCATTGATTCCGGGTAAGCCAGCGCCAACACTCATCACCGAGGAAATGGTAAAGTCCATGAAGCCTGGCAGCGTCATCGTCGATTTAGCCGCTGAACAAGGCGGTAACTGTGCCTTGACCAAAAAGGACAGGATCGTCACCGAACACGGCGTCACCATTATCGGCTACACCAACCTGCCCAGTCGCATGGCAAATCAAGCCAGCCAGCTTTACGGCACTAATCTCAGACATTTGTTGGCTGATTTATGCCCGAAGAAAAACGGCAAGCTGGTCATCAATATGGACGATGAGGTTATCCGCGGTGCCACCGTCATTAAAGAAGGCCAGATCACCTGGCCGCCACCGCCCCCCAAACTCAGCGCCGCACCGCAAAAGGCGGAAGCGGCTAAACCCAAAACTGAGGAAGCACCACCTGAACCCAAACCTGCACTACCGGAAGGAGTCAAGCAGCTGTTATTATTAGGTGCGTTGGCAGGCGCATTGTATGGAATAGGCTCGGTCGCGCCAGAGTCGTTCATGGCGCATTTTACCGTATTCGTTTTAACCTGTTTCGTGGGCTATCAAGTCATCTGGAATGTCACGCCATCGCTGCATACGCCACTGATGAGCGTTACTAATGCCATTAGCGGCATCATTATCATCGGCGCGATTCTACAGATATCGTCCCCCGGCTTTATGATTACGTTATTATCTGGACTTGCCGTGCTGATCGCCTCGATTAATATTGCCGGCGGCTTCCTGGTGACCCGTCGCATGCTTGAAATGTTCAGGAAATAGGAGAAATTATCATGTCACAAGGTCTTGTTACAATGTCATACATTGTCGCTTCTATTCTGTTCATTTTAAGCCTGAGCGGACTCAGTAATCAGGAAACCGCACGCCGTGGTAATTATTACGGTATGGCGGGTATGCTGATTGCGATTATCGCAACATTGCTGAGTGAATCGGTCACAGCTTACGCCATCTTGATCGTCGCTTTATTGATTGGTGGTTTTATCGGTGCTAAAGCTGCATTTAAAGTCGAAATGACACAAATGCCGGAACTGGTCGCCATTATGCATAGCCTGGTCGGGATGGCCGCAGTACTGGTCGGCTACGCTAACTTCATCGACCACAGCAGCACCTTAAGCGGCGTCGAAAAAACAATTCATGAGGTGGAAATCTATGTCGGCGTTCTGATTGGCGCGATCACCTTTTCCGGCTCGGTCATCGCGTTTGGAAAATTATGCGGAAAAATCAGTGGTAAACCGATTTTATTACCCGGCCGCCATCTGCTCAATCTGGGCATGATCGCACTGTTCATCTGGCTGGGCAATCTGTTCCTGACCGGCGCTGAAACAGGCGGTGGTTTGTGGCCATTGATTTTTATGACCCTGATTGCATTCGCTTTCGGCGTACACATGGTCATGGCAATAGGTGGTGCCGACATGCCAGTAGTCGTTTCCATGTTAAACAGTTATTCCGGCTGGGCCGCAGCAGCCACAGGCTTTATGCTGAGCAATGATCTGCTGATTGTCACCGGCGCATTGGTCGGCAGCAGCGGTGCTATCTTGAGCTATATCATGTGCCGCGCCATGAACCGGCATTTTCTCAGCGTTATCGCCGGTGGTTTTGGCAGTGATAATGCCGGTGAAGCCGCCGAAGTTGAAGGTGAAGTACAATCGGTCGATACCGCCGATGTCGTCGATATGTTGCGTGATGCAAAAAATATCGTCATCATCCCAGGCTATGGAATGGCCGTAGCGCAAGCGCAGCATACCGTCTATGAAATCACTAAGCTGCTGCGCGAACAGAACAAACAGGTTCGCTTCGCCATTCATCCGGTGGCCGGACGCATGCCTGGTCATATGAATGTTTTGCTGGCAGAAGCTAAAGTGCCGTACGACATTGTCTATGAAATGGAAGAAATCAACGAGGACTTTCCGAATGTCGATGTCACCCTGGTTATCGGCGCTAACGATATCGTCAACCCTTCTGCATTGGACGACCCAAACAGCCCGATTGCCGGCATGCCGGTACTGGAATGCTGGAAAGGCAAAGCCACCATTGTCTTAAAACGCAGCATGGCCGCCGGTTACGCCGGTGTCGGTAACCCTTTGTTTGTGCATGAAAACACCCGTATGTTATTTGGCGATGCCAATGAAAGCTTACAGGCTGTTTTGAAGGGTTTGCAACAGTGATGTAACATCTCTTTCCTCCCGTCATACCCACCATCTAAACCGGTATGACGGGTGTTATCCCATCCGATTACCTCCCTCTCAGGTAACGCCGTTATAATATATGGATTTATCTGAGGATTAAATGCGCGTATTTTTAGCTTATATCAGCGTTATTCTGCTTTGGGCGACCACACCATTAGCCATTAAATGGAGCGCGGAAGGCGCGGGATTTGTGTTTGGCGCAGCCTCTCGCATGCTGATTGGCTTTATTTGCGTCGCTCTGATTTTATTACTGCGGCGGCAAAAGCTACCTTTTCATTCAAAAGCCAGGCAAACCTATCTGGCCATTGCATTACAAATCTTTGGCGCCATGATAGCGGTATATTGGGCCTCGCGGCTGATTCCTTCCGGCTGGATTTCGGTTATTTTTGGCCTGACGCCATTCATTACAGCATTTATGGCGGCACTGGTTTTAAATGAAAAAAGCTTAAGTATCGGCAAAATAACGTCTTATCTTTTAGGCACCGGTGGATTGGCGATGATGTTCAGCTCAGCATTGGAACTGAGTCCGCAGGCAATTGCCGGCATGCTCGGCGTATTACTGGCAGCGACCTTGCACGCTGCCAGCGCTGTCTGGGTCAAAAAAATAGATGCTCACTTACCGGCCATGACACAGGTCTCGGGCGGTTTGTTATTCGCCATGCCACTGTATTTATTAAGCTGGTATACACTGGAACAGGGGCAACTACCCGCTAGCATCAGTTGGCGTGCGGCGACGGCCATCCTTTATTTAGGCGTTGTCGCGACCACCTTTGGTTTCGCCATGTATTACTATGTGCTGATTCATCTGCCTGCAACCAACGTGGCCTTTATCACGATTATTTCGCCCGTTATGGCCTTATATCTGGGTTACAGCATCAATCACGAACCGATAACACCTAAAGTGATGCTGGGCACGGCGCTGATTTTAAGTGCATTATTACTGCATCAGTTTTTTGATCGCCGCAGTCGGCAATTACGCTGACACGACTCGGATTAAAGCGTCATGCTCCGCAAATACGCAATAAATTCGTCTTTAATATCGTCATGCAATAAAGCGTGTTCCACATTAGCGATGACATAACCTAATTTAGAGCCACAATCATAGCGATTGCCTTCAAACTGATACGACAGCACCGGCTCATCATTCATCAGGTCGGCAATCGCATCGGTCAATTGAATCTCACCGCCGGCACCACGCTGGGTCTTTTCCAGTTTGTCAAAAATCGCCGGCGTCAGAATATAACGCCCGACCACAGCCAGGTTTGACGGTGCCTGTTCCGGCTTCGGTTTTTCGACAATGGTTTGTAATTTTCCAACCCGCTCCCCGGCTTGTTCAATCTCGACGATACCGTATTTATCGGTTTCACTCGGATCGACCGGCTCAACCCCTAAAATACTGTGCGACTGTTGCTCAAACAATGCTGTCATTTGCGCCATACAACCGCGATCGGCATCTTCGATTAAATCATCAGCCAAAATGACGGCAAACGGCTCATCGCCGACAACCGGCCGCGCGCATAATACGGCATGCCCTAGTCCTAAGGCTTCTGACTGACGGATAAAGACGCAAGAAATATGCTCGGGAATCATGTTTCGCAACATTTCCAACAGCTTGGTTTTACCGCTTTTTTCCAGCTCCATTTCCAGCTCATAAGCCTTATCGAAATGATCCGGAATCGCGCGTTTGTTGCGCCCGGTCACAAAAACCATGGTGTCGATACCAGCCGCAACGGCTTCCTCTACCGCATATTGAATCAACGGCTTATCCACAATCGGTAACATTTCTTTGGGACTGGCCTTAGTGGCCGGTAAAAACCGAGTACCGAGACCGGCGACGGGGAAAACAGCTTTGCTAATTTTTGGTTTCATAATATGTATCGTTATCCTGTTTAAATCATGAACTGATATTACGCAGACGTAACTTGTATGATGAATTTACGGCCGAGTTAATCCTAACATGTAGGGGCAATTCATGAATTGCCCCTACGGAATGGCGATACGAATGATCGCTCTGTTCGATAATGATTTCAGTCAAGAATCGCTATCCTGTTTAAATTACAAATAATGGTATCTACTCACCCCCTCTAAAAAGCAGGTGTAGGTTGTTGATTTATCAGGCTTGCATAACAGGGATGTTATGCAGAACTACATGGATGTATTCACGTGTCCTGATAAATCAATGACCTACTCCGGCTAAAACACAACCGGGTGAGCAGTTACAAATAATGTTGGTTACTTTTCCTGCTCGAGTTTGCTGACCCGTAGTTGCAGTGCTTTAAAGGCTTTTAACACTTCGGGCAATTTACTCAAAGCCGCCAGTTCTTTCCACGCCACTTTACGGTCTTTCGCCGGACTGCCCCAGACCTGGGTGCCGGCTTTGACATCTTGCGAAACGCCGGAACGAGCCATGACGACGGCCTGCTGGCCTATTTTGACGTGATCGGCAATGCCAGAGCTGCCGGCTAAAATCGCCCCATCCTCAATCACACATGACCCTGAAATCCCCGACTGCCCACAAATAATCACATTCCGTCCGACCTGGTTGTTATGCCCTAACTGCACCAGGTTATCGATTTTACTGCCGGCCCCGATCACGGTCGAGCCTAGCGCACCCCGGTCAATACAGGTATTGGCACCTATTTCCACATGATCGGCAATTACCACATTGCCCACATGTGGTACTTTAACATGTTGATTATTACGGTATTTATAGCCAAATCCATCTGCCGCGATAACCGCACCGGAATGAATAATGACATGGTCGCCGATCACCGTGTTGTCGTAAATCACCGCATTGGGATAGATTTTGCAATGCTGACCAATGTTGACATTGCGTCCGATATGCACGCCAGGATGAATTTCACTGTAATCACCAATTTGGCTGTCTTGCCCAATCGTCGCAAAGGCGCCGATATAAAGCGCGTGCCCGAGGCTGGCTGAATCTGCAATATCGGCCTTATCAGAGATAGTTTTATTGAATTCAATATCTGGATGCAACAGTCTGACGGCTTCAAGGAACGCCATTTCAGGGTCCGCACATACCAGTAAAGTTATATGCTCCGGCACTTGCTCCGGAATCAGCTTGGGGCTGATAAAGCAAGCCGAGGCTTTGCAATCGACCAGATATTTTTTGTATTTAGCGTCACTGAGGACCGTCACCTGCCCTTGTTCAGCATGCATAATATCGGCGGCCGAATAAATATGCTCCGTCGTATTTTTACCCTGTATGTCGGCCTCGCACAGCGTAGCCAATTGTTCAATGCTTATCATATTATTTCCAGATTTCCACGATGTTAGTAAAATCATCGGTCCATGATTTCATATCAAAATATAGCGGTAATTTCTGCCATTTGCCAAGTCGGCTTTGTTGCAAGGCTTCAAGACGTCTGGCATCTTTTGACATCACCACCCAGTCGGTCGCCACAATCAGCGAAATCGCATCGGCAGGCGGTTTAAATTCCTGAATCAACGCTGCCAGTTTCAGTTTTTGAGCATGGTCAGCCAGCACTTTTTTGAGTGCCAAATGCCGGTTGGTAATATGAAAAGCCAGAATGCCATCAGCCTTTAACTTGGCAAAATACAAATCCATAGCCTCCTGCGTCAACAAATGCGTAGGCACTGAATCCGAACTGAAGGCATCCAAAATCAATAAATCAAACTGCTGATCAGGCTCATGCTGCAATGACAGTCGCGCATCGCCGACAATAATCGGCGCTGATGGCGCGCATTGACTCAAGTAACTGAAATATTTTGGGGTTTTGGCAATCTTGATAACTAACGGATCAATCTCATAAAAACGCCAGTTTTGTGTGGGTTTGGCATAACAGGCCAGCGCACCCGCCCCTAATCCCACTGAAGCGATCGACCAGTGCGCGTCCTGGCTGTCATACACTTTAAACAACTGTCCCATCGGCCCCGGTTTGCTGTAATAGGTGTAAGGCGTTGTGACATAAGGCGGTTTTAAGCGCTGTGCGCCGTGTTTGGTCGTACCATGGAACAGTTCGTGATATTTTTCCGGCCGCTGCTGTTCATCCAGCATCACCGCTTCTCGCACCGAAAAAACGCCGAAGAAGCTGCGCTCCTGGTACAAAGTATTGGATAGTAAGCTGTGTAGGCCATGACTGAAAAACAAAATCAAACCGGTCAAAAGCGCCAGGCTGAGCGGCTGCTGTCTGAAGGCATAAGTCACTCCGGCCAATAAAATCAGCACCACACCGATACTGTCCAGATAAGCCGGTAACTGATCGGTGCTGAAATAAACCACAAAACCAGCAATAAGTATCAATGCCGGCAACCACAACTGACCCCGCCAGTGCTGGCCGAAAAACCCCGGCCGTAACATCAACGCTGCCACAATCATGATTGGATATTCATAAACCCCGTCAAACACAAACGGTGCGACAAACGTGTTGAACATACCACCTAACATGCCCGCAAATGACATAATCAGGTAAAAATCGGTTAAATGCCGGGTATGCGGCCTGTTTTTGGCCAGCTCTCCATGACACACCATAATAGCCATAAAAAAAGCCAACAGATGCAACAACAGATTCAACCAATAAGGCAAGACCGCTGGATTGATAAAAGAAAACGCAATAAAGGGCAACAAAATGACCGGCTGCGCGGCCAACATGAAGGGATGAATCCTCGGCGCCCAGTTAGAAAAGACCAGAACAAACGACAGCAAATATAAAGTCAGCGGAATAATCCACAACAGCGGCACCGAAGCAATATCGGTACTGATGAAGTTGGTCAGTCCCAGCAGCAAACTGGAGGGCACAAAAGCCAACGCCAGCCAATACAAGCGGGTTTGATAATTCAGCGTCGGCGCGTCATCCGTCGCAGACTCGAAGCTCGCATCAGCCGTTTGGCTGCGCCATAAGGCCCAGGCGCAAAAAGCAATCAACAGAATCAATAAGGCATAGCCCAGTGACCAGATAAATTGTTGTTGTGCCAGGCCAATATTTGGCTCAATGATAAAGGGATAACTCAACAAGGCCAACAAACTGCCTGCATTGCTGGCGGCATACAGATAATACGGATCATCGCTAGTATGATGACCGACACGGGAAAACCATTTTTGCAATAAGGGCGCAGTAGTTGACACCACAAAAAATGGCAGGCCGATGGCGATAAATAGAACCGCTACCAGCCAAAATGTCGGATTAGACTCGGTTGGTGGCGTAATCCCCTCGGGCAATGCCACCGGCAAAGCGATCAGACTCAACACAATAATGGCCAGATGAATCTGAATCTGGCGCCGGGTTTCGAGCCTGCCGGATAAAAAGTGGGCATAGAGATAGCCCAAAAACAATACCATCTGATAAAACACCATGCAGGTGTTCCAAACGGCTGGCGTTCCCCCTAATAATGGCAATAATAATTTGCCGAACATCGGCTGTACGACAAACATCAGTGTTGCACTGATAAATAGGGTTCCGGCAAACAGTATCATCCGGGCATAACTTTTGTCTTCAGGTGACTGGACTGTATTCATGCTTTTTCTGACTGTCTATAAAGGGCTTTAAGCGTTGATAAAGGAACAACAATAATCGACCGGCGTCATGGCTTTTACGCTAAACTGACTATTGGCCGGCACATAAAACTGCTCACCTGCGTTGAATACTTGCCAATCATCCTGTCCTGGTAATAACGCATGTAACTCACCGTCTAAAACTTCCATCCGTTCTTTATCCACTGTATTAAAATGGTATTCCCCCGGCAACATGAAGCCTAATGTTTTGGTGCTGCCATCGGTAAATTTGAGCGTCCGACTGCTGACATTGCCATCAAAGTAGACATTGGCTTTTTTAACCACGGTTACATTGTTAAATTCGGTCATTTTTCGGTCTCCAAAATAGTCGCAGTATATCATCAGGCGACCGAATTCAACCCAGCCTTGCTACAAAAACCAATAAATCATTGTTGAATATAGTCTTTGTATATAGACAAGAGCATACTAATGATTCATTTTTTTATCGAGAGTAAGGGGGAAGGTTAAATGCTTGGAACCTGCCCAAGATTATTACGAATCACTGTAATTTGTGTACAGATGACGCACAAAAGCCAGAGTTTGTACGAAACAGGAAGATTTCGAGTATAAAACCTAAGCTAAAACAATAGCAGTGGCTCAGAGGTCTTAAACAGGTTCCAGTAATGGGTTAAATAGTTGTTTTGGCAGGATGGGTAGAGCTGACCGCCCGCACCCACCCTGACCAGTAATGCTAAAAATAATTATATATCAATATGTTACGCACTCAAAAAATCATATAAGATACAGAGCAAATTAGATATTATTTCAGCTTATTTTTTCAATAAATCACGCAATAAAACATTCAACTTATGCACGAATGCCGCAGGATCATCAAGCTGCCCGCCTTCGCTTAAAATGGCCTGATCAAACAGAATTTGCACAATATCGGCAAAACGTGCGTCATCCTGTTCTTCCTTCAATGCCGTGACAATTTCATGCTGCGGGTTGATTTCCAAAATCGGTTTAGTTCCCCCTATACCCAGCATATTCAGGTTTTGTCCGGCTTCTTTCATAATGCGTTCCATATTCAAGCTCATATCATGCGCTTCGGTAACTAGGCAGGCGGGTGAATCGGTCAAACGATGACTGACTTTCACATCCTTGATTTTATCGCCCAACACGTCTTTAATCTGCTTCAGTACCGATTCAAATTCCTTGCTGACTTCTTCCTGCTGTTTCTTCTCCTCTTCCGACTCGAATTTATCCAGATCCAGTTCACCTTTAGCAATCGATTGCAACGGTTTACCATCAAATTCGGTCAAACTAGACACCAGCCACTCATCAATTTTGTCAGACAATAACAGTACTTCAATGCCTTTCTTACGGAAGATTTCCAGATGCGGGCTGTTTTTAGCCGCAGCAAAGCTGTCGGCTGTAATGTAATAGATTTTGTCCTGCCCTTCCTTCATGCGGCTGACATAATCTTCCAGCGATACATCCTGTTTGGGCTGATCACTCTGAGTTGAAGAAAAACGCAATAATTTGGCGATGCGCTCGCGATTTTTGATGTCTTCGATAACGCCTTCTTTCATCACATTGCCAAACTGCTCCCAGAATTGCGCATATTTTTCAGGCTCATCTTTGACCAACGATTCCAATAACCCTAAGACTTTTTTCACAGCGCCAGCTTTGATTACATTGATCTGCTTGCTTTGCTGCAATATTTCGCGCGACACATTCAATGGCAAAGAGTCGGTATCAATCACACCGCGCACGAAACGCAAATAACGCGGCATCAATTTCTCGGCGTCATCGGTGATAAAGACTTTTTTCACATACAGCTTGACGCCATGTTTAGCGTCGCGATCCCATAAATCAAATGGCGCTTTAGCTGGAATATACAGCAACAGTGTATATTCCACATTACCTTCCACCCGGCTATGAACATAGGCTAAAGGATCCTGGAAGTCATGGCCGACATGTTTGTAAAATTCGTTATATTCTTCTTCGCTGATCTCCTCTTTCGGCAAGGTCCACAACGCCGACGCACTGTTGACTACTTCTTCCTCAACTCGAGCCGGCGCCGTTTCATTGCCTTCGTCATCTTTTTCTGCCGGAATTTCACGATCCATCACGATGGGCACAGAGATATGATCGGAGAACTTTTTGATAATGCTACGTAACCGAAATTCATCCAGAAACTCATCCTCACCTTCTTTCAGATGCAGAATCACATCAGTGCCATGTGTGGCTTTTTCGGCTGATTCCAAGGTGTACTCACCTTTACCTTCCGATTCCCAACGCACAGCTTCTTTTTCGCCCGCTTTGCGCGTAATCAGCGTCACCTTATCCGCCACGATAAAGGCAGAGTAGAAACCCACGCCGAATTGCCCAATCAGCTCGCTGTCTTTGGCCTGGTCACCGGTCAGTTTTTCGAAAAATTCTTTGGTGCCTGATTTGGCGATGGTGCCGATATGTTTTTGCACCTCTTCGCGCGTCATACCAATACCATTATCCGACACGGTAATGGTTCTAGCATCCTTATCGACAGAGACTTTGATTTTCAGATCGCTGTCACCTTCATACAGGCTATCATCAGCCAGTGCCTCAAAACGCAATTTATCGATCGCATCCGAGGCATTGGAAATCAATTCCCGTAAAAAAATCTCCTTGTTGCTATACAAGGAGTGGATCATCAGGTCTAACAGATGCTTGACTTCTGTTTGAAAGCCTAAGGTTTCTTTTTGGGTTTCAACACTCATGGTTTTTCTCTTTCCTATTAAAAAATAACGAATCGCTTCGCAATATGGGGGTCAACAAAAAAATTTCAAGGGTAGAAAATTATCAATCCACAACTATACTCTTCAAACATGACTTTTATTATTATCCCAGCCGCCTCTTTGTCGTCAATGGAATGACAACTTTGAAAAAATGTGTATTAAAAGGCCATAGCGGTATTTTTCGCCTTGATACCGACAAAAACGAATCTGATAACCTTTTTCTATAGGATATGACTATTAATCTAGCTGACAAAAAAATCCTGCTGATTGAAGATAATCCATTTATGCGCAAATCTATCTGCAGCATGCTCTACACCTTGGATATCGAGCATGTCGTCGAAGCAAGCAATGCAGGAAAAGCATTGGCCGCCATTCGCAAACGCTCTTTTGACATCATTCTGGCCGATTACAACTTAGGTGTCGGCAAAAACAGCCTGCAACTACTAGAAGAAGTGCGTACGCTGAAGCTACTTCCTTTTAAAGCCATTTTCATCATCATCTCCGGCGAACAAACGCCACAAATGGTATTAGGGGCCATGGATGTTAAACCTGATGAATATTTAACCAAACCCTTTAACGCACATCAGTTATCCATTCGCCTGAAGCGCAATTTATTACTCAAGCAATTGCTTTGCCCAATCCAGCAAGCCGTTGACGATAATAATTATGCTCAAGCGATACATTATTGCGATCAACTACTACGCCAAAAAACGCAACATCACCTCATTCTGCTGCGTAAACGGGCGGAATTAGCGCTAGCCATTGATGACTTAACAAAGGCTGAAGAGATTTATCTACAAATACTGCAAAGGCGCGAACTACCTTGGGCACGACTAGGTTTAGGTATTATTGCATTTCGCGCCGGACACATCGAACAAGCGATTGATTTGTTTAACAGTATCTTACAGAAAACACCTTTATTTATCGAATGTTATGACTGGCTTAGCCAAGTCTATCAGCAAATTGATCAACCTGAAAAAGCCGAACACATATTATCAAAAGCGGTAGAGCTTTCACCGAATGCCATCCTCAGACAAAAAAAACTAGGCGCAACAGCTTATCGAAATCAGCATCTTGAGCATGCTGAAAACGCCTTCAAACAAGTGATCAAATTAGGCAAAAATTCCATCCACAAAAGTAGTGGCGATTTTGCCGCCCTGGCAAAAACCTATAACGATAATAATAAAACCCACGATGCTTTTAATGTTTTAAACATGCTGCGCGACGAATTCAGACATGACAGCGAAGCTGAAATACGCGCTCTTTTAGTTGAGTCTGAAATTCACTTGCATCGAAAAGCGCCAAAACAGGCTGACGATTCATTAAATAAAGCCTTGAATTTAAGCCAATCTATCGAGAAAAGCCTGCCAAAAGAACTCCTGCTTGAGCTCAGTAAGACCTGTTTTCTGCATAAAAAAGAATCCTTAGCGCTTGAAATCCTCAGTCCCTTGATTAAAAACCATATTGATGATGAAGGCTTTATTGCAGAAATTCAACACATGCAAAAGCAACTTGACCTTAAGGGCTTTTCAGACAACCTGATCAAACAAACCAAAAAAGAATTAATTGATCTGAATAACCGGGGTGTCGCCTTGTTTGAACAAGGAAAAATTGAAGAGGCGCTGAGCCTGTTTGAAAATGCATTTGAGAGAATGCCGCATAATCAAACAATTTTATTAAATATAATCAAAATCCAGTTGTTCAAACTAAAAACTGAAAAGAATCAACATAACTATCAAAAAATCCAGAATCAGCTTCGCCTAGCTCAAGAGCTTGAGATTCCGCAACAAAAAATAGGCCAATTACAGATAGAAATCAACCAATTACAGCCCCAACACGAAAAGTATGCAAACTAAAAACCATTTTCCAACCCTGTTAGCATCAACTATTCACGATATAAAAAACTCCTTGAGTGTCGTATTGCAGCTAACTCGCATCTTCTCGACCAAATATCAGAACGACCCTAACTTACTGCAACTGGAATTTGAAACCCATCGCATCAACAACAGCCTGATGCAATTGTTGGTCCTATATAAAATTGATCATAACAAATTTCAAGCCGATATTGATGAACACCCCGCCAGCGACATTCTGGCCGAAGTCCGCGCCCAACATATCCTCTTGCTGGAAGGTCGCCACATCAGCCTGTCGATTCAGTGTAAAGCCGACTTGCTGTTTTGCGACAACACTCTAGTATGCAACGCGCTATCTACGCTGTTAAACAACGCACAACGTTACAGCCGCAGCAGCATTTTTTTATCCGCCTACCCCGAAGGCGATTTTATCTGCCTGGCCATAGAAGATGACGGTGAAGGTTACCCGGCCGCCATGCTAGAGACTGACCCTAACGACCTGGACAAGCTTGACTGGATCAGCGGCAATACCGGTCTTGGATTACACTTTGTATCCACTATCGCCGCCCTGCATGAAAACAACGGACGCCGAGGCTACATTAAAATCGATAATGACAGCCGGCTCGGTGGCGCCCGCTTTCGGCTATTTTTGCCGTAATGTACGAGGGAGTCTATGCGATAGAGTAATAGACTCCCCCGAAGTAGAATCGAATATCTACAAGACGCCATACGCCATTATCCCCCTATGTCAACATACCTGTCGCCTAGGAAATTTTAAATCAGGAGACAAAAATGAGCGTATTTAGCCAAGAATTTAAAGTACAATCAGTAGAAAAAGCATTATCCAGAAGACCAGAACAATCGCTAAAGCAAATTGCAGTTACTTTAGGTGTGGGTTACTCCACACTTCAAAAATGGATTCGGTTAGCTAAGAAAAATCAACTCGAAAAAACAGAGTCAAACATGTCAAAAGAAAAAAGCCCTCAAGATTGGAATACAGTAGAACGTTTTGAAGCCATTGTTCATTGTCATCATCTCACCGATGATCAGGCTAGCGCCTATTGTCGTGAACAAGGCATCTACTTACATCATCTAAATACCTGGAAAGCGGAATTTTTGTCAGAATCTAAATCAACAGAATCCGTATATAAACAGGCGCAAACAAAACTCAAACAAGAAAACAAGCGTTTGCATAAGGAGCTAAACCGCAAAGAGAAAGCGTTATCAGAAACAGCGGCTTTACTGGTGTTATCAAAAAGTGCCAAGCGATCTGGGGGAAAAGGCGGCCGATTAATCGCCTACTCAGATCGCCAACACTACAGCGCACTCATTGATGAAGCCGTTGACAATGGAGCGCGGCAGAAATTAGCCTGTGAACTGGTGGGTATATCAGCTCGAACCTATCAGCGTTGGAACCGGGGAGAAGGACTCTCAGAAGACCTACGACTGCACAATACAGCGCCTGTGCACAATCAATTATCCGAGGCCATCAAGCAAGAAATCATCACCGTGATTAATAAACCGGAATACAGCGCTTTAACGCCGCATCAAATCGTTCCGAGGTTATTGGATTTGGGCTGCTATCTCGCATCAGAATCAACCTTTTATCGTGTCATGAAAGCCCACAACCAGCTTAAGCACAGAGCTAAAGGAGCCGCAGGTCAGCATAATAAACCGCAGTCACTCAAAGCCACACAGGCCAATCAAATCTACTCGTGGGATATTACGTATTTATTAAGCCCCGTCAAAGGGCAGTATTTTTACCTCTACATGGTGATGGACATCTATAGTCGGAAAATCGTAGGCTGGCAAGTTCATGATGCCGAATCAAGCGCACACGCTGCTGATTTGATCGAAGATATCGCTCGCCGGGAAAACATCGACAAAAAGCAATTGGTGATACATTCTGACAACGGCAGTCCGATGAAAGGCGCAACATTAAGGGCCAAATTGGTCGATTTAGACATTGCCACGTCGTTCAGCAGACCTCGTGTCAGTAATGATAATCCTTATTCAGAATCGTTATTTAAAACAGTCAAATATCATCATACCTTTCCAGAAAACCCTTTTAAAACATTAAGCGAAGCCAGGAACTGGGTTGAAGCTTTCGTTTGTTGGTTCAACAATGAACATCAACACAGTGCGCTCAAGTTTGTAACACCCAACCAACGCCATAACGGCTTAGACAGCGCCGTACTCGAAAAAAGAAAACGAGTCATCGAGCAAGCAAAAAGAGACAATCCAGAGCGATGGAATGGACGACAAACACGAAATTTAACGCCCATTGGCCATGTTTATCTTAATCCGGATAAGGAAAATTTCAACACAACAGAATGTCAAGCAGCTTAATAAAATTCATTTCGTAAATTATTGCAAAAAATGCGACAGGTTGGTTGACATTTAGCGAGTTGGAGATAACAAGGCTTGATCGTGTCTTAATAAGGCGATATTTTCGATCCGAGAGGGAATTTTGATGCCGTCATATTGTTTGGCCACCGTATCACTTGAGACATGCATGCGCGGTGCAATTTTTTCAGCGGCTTGAGTGGGGTGGGCGGAAAGATAGTCTAAGGCTTTGAAGTAGCCGGAAAGCAATTTCTGAATCGCTTCGGGATATTGATTGGCAATGTCTTTGCGAACGACTAAGACATCAACGATACGATTTGGAATATGGCGGCTATCAAACAGGTTGTTCGCGCCTTGTGCTAATAGCTGTGTTTTGATGGGCTCAAAAGTCACCACAGCATCAACTTGGTGTGTATTAAAGGCTTGTTGATGTTCGTTGGCGGTCAGGGGAATAATCTTGATATCGGCAGACGTTAATTGTGCCTCAGTTAATGCGCTATCCAGTAAAATAGCGCCTACTGCGGTATTTTCAACACCTACTTTTTTATTTTTCAGTTGAGCCAGTGTCTTGATTTCAGGTTGGCCGAGTAGAATATCTGCGCCCTGTGAAAAATCAAAAACCAAAATAATCTGAATGTCATCTTCGGTTTGTTTTAACGACAATGCTTCATCAAGAGTGAGTGCGGCAAGTTCCAGCATGTGATGGCGAAAAGCGTGCATGACATCGGTCGCCGATGGCATTTGAACTAGCTTTAATACCAGGTCATCGTAATAGCCCTGCTTCTGGGCTAGGTGCAAGGTTTCGTAACCAATCCAGATATTACTCCCTAAGCGCAGAGGTTTTTCAGGCGGCTTGCATCCTGTCAGCAAGATAGATAGTCCTATAAACAATAGAAGCACAAATGCTCTGGCTATGTTGCCAAAAAAACTCATAATGGGGCCTACGTAATACTCGGTTTAGTGCAGCTACTCAGCGTATATAAACATTTAATATCAGTTATTTGTTCCAGAAGACGCCGTGAATACATCCTTGTAGGCTTGTAACATGAATGTCACATCCACTTCTCCATAAGAAACTGATATTAAGTTCTTCTTATTCAATTGATTACGCTGTGTAGCCACGGTTTAGTTTTGATTATAGGTTATGCCTTGGTAGTTGTCAGGTGAGGGCAACTGATGTTGAATAGACAATGTGGGGTTGTGTGAAATGTATCACACAGAACCTGAATAATGCTGTCTAGGTTCTGTGTGTATTATTTAAGCGAACAGCAATTCTTGATAACTGACCGAAAAATCGTCCATCAGGGAAATGGCGAGAGGGAGTTGTTTTTCGTTGTTTAATTCAAACGCATTGATGCCAACTTTGGTCATATAAAAAACTTGATCAACCATAAAATTACCGCTAGCGCGAATTTCGCCGGCATACTGGTAACGGTCGCGCAATAGTTTTGCTTGAGAAAACCCCCGGCCATCGGTAAAGACCGGGAAGTGCAAGTCGATCAGGTCAAAATGCGCTAAGTCCTGCGCAATGTCGGCAACATTGTCGCTTGGTTGTAAGCGCAGGCCTAGTTGCGCGACATGTTGCTGTAATTGTGGCTTTCCGGTCTGCCAGCGTGATACGCTGATAATCACGTTACCCGTTGGCAAGGCTTGGTCATCCTCGATAAACGACCAGTTGTTTTCGATAATTTGGCGATCTTTAATGATTTGCATAAACGTGCTCTTTAAAAGGGTCAATGCCAATACGGTTGACAGTTTCAAGGAAGGTTTCTTCTTCGTGTTGGCGCTGTTTTAGGTAAATATCTAAAATCTTACGAATCGCCGGTGTTATTTCATTTTTGGCGACCGCAGGCCCTAAGCGTTTTCCGATGGCTGCTTCGTTTTCAGAAGAGCCGCCTAAGGTGATTTGATACCATTCACTGCCTTTTTTATCGACGCCTAAAATACCGATATGCCCTACGCTTTGATGGGCGCAGCCATTCATGCAGCCAGACATATTGATTTTCAATTCACCGATATCATGAACATAATCAATATCATCTAAAGCCTCGTTGATTTCGCGTGCGACGCCAATGGAGCCAGCATTTGCCAGGCTGCAAAAATCAAGCCCTGGACAGCAAATCATATCGGTTGCCGTGCCGATATTGGGTGTTGCCAGTTTAATGTCGACCAAACGCTGCCATAATGGGAATAAATCGGCTTGTTTGACATCTGCCAGAACCAGATTCTGCCGATGTGTGGTGCGTACTTCGCCAAAACTGTACTGGTCGGCCAAATCGGCGACCGCATCGAGTTGTTCGGCGGTAATATCGCCCGGCGGCGAGTCAGGCGCTTTCAGCGACAGCATAACATTGCGGTAGCCCGGCTGTTTATGGGCGCAAACATTCTTTTCTAACCAGCGTGCAAACGCTGGATTTTGTTGCTGATGAGAGCTTAAGCTTTGATCTTGATTGGCATTCGGATCATAAGCCGGTGGCCTAAAAAAGCTTTTGATATGATCAATTTTTTCTTGTTTTAAGATCAACTTGTCTCGGTTTTTCAGCCATTCCTGTTCGACTTTTTCACGGATTTTATCGATGCCTTCTTCGCGGACTAAAATTTTGATGCGCGCCTTGTATTTGTTATCGCGGCGGCCGTACAGATTGTAAATGCGCAAAATGGCATCGAGATAAGCGAGCAGATATTTGGGCTCCAAAAAGGCTTTGATTTCGGTGCCAATTATCGGCGTTCTACCGAGTCCGCCACCGACTAAAATGCGGAAACCGGTTTCGCCCTGAGCGTTTTTAACGATATGCACGCCAATGTCGTGGAATTGTGTTGCCGCGCGATCCGTTGCCGAACTGCTGACGGCGATTTTGAATTTGCGGGGTAAATAAGCAAATTCGGGATGCAACGTCGTCCATTGGCGAATAATCTCACACCAGGGTCTTGGGTCTTCCAGTTCATCTGGGCAAACACCTGCAAGGTGGTCGGTTGTCGTGTTGCGCATGCAGTTGCCGCTGGTTTGAATGGCGTGCATTTGAACGCTGGCGAGTTCGGCCAGAATATCAGGCACTTGTTCTAATTTAGGCCAATTATACTGAACATTCTGACGCGTGGAAAAATGGCAATAGCCTTTGTCATATTTACGTGCAATTTCAGCCAGCTTACGAACCTGCTTTGAGGCGAGCAAGCCATACGGGATGGCAACCCTGAGCATCGGGGCATGGGTCTGAATATATAAACCATTCATCAGCCGCAGGGCGCGAAATTCATCTTCACCGATTTCGCCTTTTAGATAGCGTTCGGTTTGCCCGCGATATTGGGCCACCCGTTCATCGACAAGCGTTTGATCGATATCGTTATATTGATACATGGACTAGGTAAGATCATTTAATAGGAAGCGTTAATGATATACTGGGATTGATTAAATGACAAAGATAAATAGATGGTGATAATATAGCCGGTTGTTTGTTATTACCATTCTTACGACTCGGTGGGCTGCGCTTTAGCGCTTGCTCTTCCGGTTGAAAAATATTCACAATTTCAATATTTACAAAGGGTAGGGGGTTGTTTTGTTACGCTTAATGATTATTCTGGCAGGTGTCTTGCTAGGGCCGCAAGTGGCAATGGCTGCGGAATTTACCAATCTGGGGCTGACGGGAACAGAGCGGGGAATTTATACCGTTCTGATTTTTATCATTGCCTATGGCTTTGTCATGGCCGAAGAGTTCACTGGGCTACGGAAATCCAAACCGGTTATTCTGGCAGCCGGTATTATTTGGGCGCATGCTGCGATACTGGCGAGCGAGGCCGGGGTTTCAACCGAAGATTTGCATGAAGCGTTTGAATTCAACCTCAAAGAATACGCCGAGTTGATGCTGTTTTTGTTGGTGGCGATGACCTATATCAACGCGATGGCCGAGCGCAATGTATTTGAAGCCTTACGCTCATGGATGGTCAGGCGTGGGTTTGGCTATCGGAAATTGTTCTGGATTACTGGCATTATCACCTTCTTTTTGTCGGCGGTTGCCGATAACCTGACATCAGCCCTGTTGGTTGGCGCGGTGGTACTGGCGGTCGGTGGTAATAATGAAAAATTTGTTTCCATCGGTTTTGTCAATCTTGTCGTTGCAGCTAATGCCGGTGGCGCGTTCAGTCCATTTGGCGATATTACGACCTTAATGGTCTGGCAGGCAGGCTATGCTGAATTTTTTGATTTCTTTAAATTATTTATACCTTCGGTCGTTAACTATGTTGTGCCGGCTGCCATCATGTATATGGCTGTTCCTGATGAGTACCCTGAAGAAACGCATGAGGCGGCTGTCCAGATTAAGCCGGGCGGCATCGTGGTTTGTGTTTTGTTTGCATTGACGATCACCATCGCAGTGAGCTTTAAGCAGGTGCTGCACTTGCCACCTTTTATGGGGATGATGGTGGGCTTGTCTATTTTGATGATATATGGCTACCGCATAAATTTACTTTATGGTTCTATAGAAACGAGTGGCAAATTTGATATTTTTGAAAAAGTCAGAGATGCAGAATGGGATACTCTGTTTTTCTTCTTCGGTGTGGTTTTCTCGGTCGGTGGCTTAGGCTATATTGGTTATCTGGAATTGCTGTCTGGCGCCATGTATGATGGTCTAGGACAAACCGGGGCAAATATCCTGGTCGGTATCTTATCGGCTATCGTTGATAATATTCCGGTGATGTTCGCAGTATTAAGCATGAATTTGGATATGGATTTGTATCAGTGGTTGTTGGTGACCTTGACGGCGGGTGTCGGTGGGTCAATGCTCTCCGTTGGATCGGCGGCAGGTGTTGCGTTGATGGGTCAATCCAATCACAAATACACCTTCTTCAGTCATCTGAAGTGGACGCCAGCGATTGCGGCAGGCTACGCGGCGAGTATTTTTGCGCATTATCTGGTTAATGGTTAGTTCATCGACTGTTTGATATAAAACAGGGCAATCCAATGGGTTGCCCTTTTTTTTGTCTGATGGCGCGTATTATAGCTTGGAGAAGTGTATGGTTATGAAAAAGACCGGCTGGGGTGAATTTAAAATTTATTTGCGGCCGGTTGTGTTGCAGATGGTATTTCTGGGGTTTTCAGCAGGTCTGCCTTATTTGTTGGTTTTTTCGACGCTGTCGGCCTGGTTGCGGGATGAAGGCGTCACTTTGTCCGTTATTGGGTATTTCAGTTGGGTCGGTGTGACCTATTCCATCAAGGTATTTTGGGCGCCGGTTGTCGATCGCTTGCCGCTACCTATGATGACCCGGCTGTTCGGCAAGCGTCGCAGTTGGATGTTGTTGGCGCAAACTGGTATAGCCTTAGGGTTAGTCGGTATGGCCTTGGCCGATCCGCACAGGCAGCTGCAGTACATCGCTTTGCTGGCAGTTTGGGTGGCCTTTTGTTCAGCGACGCAGGATATTGTTGTCGATGCCTACCGGATTGAGGCGGCTGTGCCGGCGTACCAGGGGGCAATGGCCGCCGCTTACGTATTTGGTTATCGGGTTGCGTTATTAGTTGCTGGGGCCGGAGCCTTTTATATTGCCGATTTTGCTGATTGGCGAACGGCTTATTTGAGTATGGCGGCGATGATGTCAGTGGGGGTGATGACCGTATTGCTGATAAAAGAGCCTGCACATGAAGCCGATCGCATTGCGCAGGCCGCGGAAAAGGTGGTTGAAGATGTCTTGGGTGTTGGGAAGGTTCGCTCGCGCTGGAATAAGCTGGTAGCGGCCGTATCCGACGCCATTATTGCACCATTTGTCGAATTTTTTGTTCGCAATGGTAAAAAAGGCATGCTTATTTTGCTATTGATTGCCATTTATAAGCTCAGCGATATTACGATGGGCGTGATGGCGAATCCGTTTTATCTGGACTTGGGTTTTAGCAAGACAGAAATTGCTGAAATCAGCAAAGTTTTCGGGTTTTTTATGACCATATTTGGGGCGTCTTTAGGTGGCGTTTTAGTATTGCGCTATGGCATCATGCGGCCACTGTTATTAGGTGCTATTTTAGTTTCGGCGACAAATGTATTGTTTGCCTTTTTAGCGCTATCGACGCCTGATCTAGTCTTATTAGCGATGGTAATCAGTGCTGATAATCTGAGTGGTGGTATCGCGACGGCAGTTTTTATTGCCTATTTATCCAGCTTGACCAATACAGCCTATACCGCCACCCAATATGCGCTGTTCAGTTCCTTAATGACATTGCCGGCCAAATTGCTCGGTGGCTTTTCTGGTGAAATTGTTGAGCAATTTGGCTATCCGGCATTTTTTGTGTATGCCGCTGCGATTGGCTTGCCAGCTGTCGCGTTGGTCATGATTTTAATGTATGTACAGCGTGACAAGGTTAAAATGGATAGTCGTAATCCATAATTAATGGCGCATGATCCGAAAAGCGTTCATCTTTATAAATACTGGCGCTTAACACTTTGTCTTTTAAACTGGCGCTGATGATCTGGTAATCAATGCGCCAGCCGACATTTTTGGCCCAAGCCTGGCCGCGATTGGACCACCAGGTGTATTGGTCAGCGTCCGAGTTGACCAGCCGGAAGGCGTCGTACCATTTGTTTTCAGCGAATAGCTGATCCATCCAGGCGCGCTCTTCTGGTAAAAAGCCGGAGTTTTTCTGATTGGCTTTCCAGTTTTTTAAATCGATTTCTTTGTGGGCGATATTCCAGTCGCCACAAATAATATAATCGCGTCCATTCTGACTGGCTTGTTCCAGCCATGGCATAAAGCGATCTAAAAACTTGAATTTAATGGCCTGGCGTTCTTCACTGGAAGAACCCGAAGGAAGGTAGAGAGAAATAACGCTTAAATTTCCAAATTGTGCTTCAATAAATCGGCCTTCCGCATCGACATCATCCCAGCCGATGCCTTTTATAAGCGTGTCGGGTTCTTTTTTGCAGTATAGCGCAACACCGCTATAGCCTTTTTTTATGGCGTCATGATAATAACAATGATAACCTGTCGGACAAAAGACGTCGGCGCTTAATTGATGTTCCTGGGCTTTGGTTTCCTGAATGCAAACAACATCGGCATTTTGCTGTTTGAGCCAGTTAAAAAAGCCCTTGCGTTCAGCGGCGCGAATGCCATTGGCATTAAAAGTAATGATACGCATAATAAATGGTAGTTGCGATTTAAGTTGGGACGTCGTATTATACGCAGTTCTCTATCAAGTATGTAACCCGTTTTGGGCATTGTGAACATTATGAAACCAGAAATTCATCCTGAATATAAACAAATTACAGTTACCTGTGGTTGCGGTAATACTTTCCAAACAGGCTCGGTATTGTGTAAAGATTTGCATGTGGAAGTATGCTCATCTTGCCATCCTTTTTATACCGGTAAGCAACGTGTTGTCGATACGGCAGGCCGTGTTGATAAGTTCCGTAAACGTTTCGGAAAACAATAAGTCTGTTTCAGGCCGCGTTTTTAGTATTTAGGTTTTAACCACCCTGACAAGAGATTCTGATTATGTCGCAAGATCAAGATAAAGCAAAAATTATCCTTGAGTCCGGTCAACAAGCGGAATTACCACTGGTCAAGGGGACTAAAGGCGAGGCCGGGATCGATATCGGAACCCTGCATAAACAATTGGGGCTGTTTACCTATGACCCTGGTTTTATGTCGACGGCCAGTTGCAAAAGTGCGATTACCTATATCGACGGAGAAAATGGCGTTTTGCTTTATCGGGGTTATCCGATCGAGCAACTGGCCAAGAACAGTTCATTTCTGGAAGTCGCCTATTTATTGATGAATGGCGAGTTACCTAAAGACGATGAATTGGCAGGGTTCGTCGATGAAATAAATCACCATACGATGCTGCATGAGGCATTGCGGAGCTTTTTTGATGGCTTCCATTATGACGCACATCCGATGGCGATGATGGTCGGCGTCATGGGGTCGTTGTCGGCGTTCTATCATAGCGAACTGGATATGAACGATCCCGAACATCGGCGTATTTCTGCCATGCGAATGTTGGCAAAAGTGCCAACGATTGCAGCAGCTTGTTATCGCCATTCGGTTGGCTGGCCATTCGTTTATCCTCGAATGGACTTGAGCTATTGCGAAAATTTTCTCAACATGATGTTTTCGTTGCCATCGCAGAAATTCATCGATAAAGAAAATTATATTGACCCGGTTGCGGTAAAAGCATTGGATGTTTTATTTATCCTGCATGCCGATCATGAACAAAATGCCAGTACCTCGACCGTGCGTTTGGCCAGCAGCACTGGTGCTAATCCGTATGCTTGTGTGGCGGCGGGTATTTCAGCGCTGTGGGGACCTGCGCATGGCGGTGCTAACGAAGCCGTTTTGAGCATGCTGGCTGAAATCGGCACAGTTGACCGTATTCCGGAATTTATTGCGCGTGCTAAGGATAAAAATGATCCATTCCGTTTGATGGGCTTTGGCCACCGTGTGTATAAAAATTTCGATCCACGTGCAACTATCGTGCGCGAAGTCTGTCATGAAGTGCTGGAAAAATACACTCTGGATGATCCAATGTTTGAATTGGCCATGGCGTTGGAAGAGTATGCACTGAAAGATGAGTATTTCATTGAGAAAAAACTCTATCCTAATGTCGATTTTTATTCAGGCATTATCTATAAAGCATTGAAAATTCCGGAAGAAATGCTCACTGTCATGTTTGTGATTGCACGCACGGCCGGTTGGGTATCGCATTGGCTGGAAATGATGGCAGAACCTACGCGGCGTATCGGTCGACCCCGTCAAATCTATACTGGCTATGACCGACGCGATTATGTCGCACCTGAAGAACGACAATAATTCTTGTTTGCTTAACGATTGTTCAGATCGTTTTGATGCATTTCGTGGTCCCTCTATCGGTAATTGTTTCGTGCGTTACTCTTTTCTCTATAGTCATCCAATTATCTATTGATCTAATAACTGATGTTACGCAGTAACTCTTCCCTCATTCCCACGCAAGAGCGGGAACCAGGGGAGAACCCTGTGCGCTCTGTGTCGATAAGAAAAAGAGCCCAGAGATGGCTTTTTCTTTCTCGGTAATGGTGGACGGGGAATCATGGAAATGAAATTAAAGAGCCACCGCGTAACATCAGTTAATAATCAAAGTTTACGTGACGTTGATGTAAGGCGAATGTTTTGCTTGGTGTTGTGCTCAGGCTATTGTGCGCTAATGGTTAAAACAAGTCCTCATCGTCCTCCGTTGTATTTAATTCATCATTCAGCATAGGTGCATATTGTCGTGGCGCATGAGAGCGACGAAAATATTCCCATACACCTAAGCTGTCCGCATTAGCGCGTAAGCCTGTTTGTGGATCAATTCGAACGCGGATAATGTTTTCAGGGGGGATAAGCTCTTTTTCGGGTTTGCCATTCAATGCCGTGCGCATAAATTCAATCCACATGGGCAACGCCGCGCGCCCGCCGACTTCACCTCGTCCTAAAGGGGCTGGATTATCCAGACCAACCCAGGCGGTGGCAGCAATATCGGGGGTAAAGCCATTAAACCAGGCATCACGTTGATCATTGGTAGTGCCGGTTTTTCCTGCCAGGTCACTGCGATTCAATACCTTTGCTTTGGTAGCGGTGCCGCGGCGGACAACGTCGCGTAACAAATCATTCATCAGAAAGTTGATCTGCGGTGAAATGATGCGTGGAGCTAGGTGTTCATTGTCGCTGACCGAAATACATTCACCCTGACAAGCGATGAGGGGCCGGGCTTGAAACAATACGTTGCCCTCATAATCTTCGATGCGATCGATAAAATAAGGTGTGATTAGAAAGCCGCCATTAGCGAATGTGGCGTACAGACGTGCCATTTGTAGGGGCGTAGCATAGCCGCTGCCCAGTGCCAGGGATAGGCTGTTAGGGATTTGATCTGGATTGAAGCCGAAACGTAGGGCGGTCTTGGTCACTTCTTTTATCCCTAAGCTTTGTAACAGACGAATCGAGATCAGGTTGCGTGATTTTCTAAGCCCAGTTCGCAGAGGCGTTGGTCCGTAAAATTTACGGCTGTAGTTTTCGGGGCGCCAATCGGCATCCGGGGTTTCGTTATTCATGACGATAGGTGCGTCATTGATAACGCTGGCGGCGGTAAAACCGTGTTCCAATGCGGTGGTGTAAATAATGGGTTTGAAGCCAGAGCCGGGTTGGCGTTTGGACTGGGTAACGTGATTGAATTTATTATAAAAGAAATCATAGCCCCCCGATAACGCCAGGATACTACCGTCTTCAGGATATAACGCAACAAAGGCGCCCTGAACTTCTGGAATCTGCGCTAGGGCCCATTGACCATCAGCCAATTGTCTAACCCGAATCAGGTCATTGATTTGGAAAATATCATGGGTTGATTTAAGTTCCGCCCCTAAGCGATAGCGGCTTTTAAAAGGGCGTGCCCATTTGATATGTTCCCAGGCCAGTTCAATCTGGCGCTGGTCGCTTAACAAGGCCGTAGCTGTTTTGTCGGTTAATGCAATAATTTTTGCCTGCTCGGTTGCGCCGACTTTTTCAGCCTTAAAGTCAGTGTTATCACCAATATTTTTGTGTGGCAGACTACGGTAACCATGGCGTTCGTCATACGCATGCAATGTGTTTCTCAATGCTTCAGTGGCAGCTGTCTGTAGTGGGCGGGTAATGGTAGTGTAAACCTTCAAGCCGCGGGTATACGCGTCATCGCCATATTGTTCATATAATTGTTGACGTACCATTTCGGCGATATACGGTGCATTCAGTTCAATATTGTTTTTCTGTGATGCCAATGCTGCCGTGACAGGTTGAGCTATCGCTTTATCGTAATCAGTTTGATTGATGAAGCCGAGTTTGAGCATTCTATTGAGCACATAATCCCGGCGTTGTAATGCGCGTTCAGGATTGGTGACGGGGTTGTAGAGGGAGGGCGCTTTAGGCAATCCTGCAATCATGGCCATTTGCGCTAGGGTCAATTCATTGAGCGGCTTGCCATAATAGGTTTCGGATGCGGCTGCAACACCATAGGCGCGATGGCCGAGATAGATTTTATTCAGATAAAGTTCAAGAATTTTATTTTTGGAATAGGCGCGTTCTATTTCCAGTGCAAGCAGAATTTCTTTTAATTTGCGAATGTAGGTTTTTTCCCGCGTTAACAGAAAGTTACGCGTGACCTGCATGGTGATGGTGCTGCCACCTTGTTTCTTTTTACCGGTCAAGGCCAGTTGCAGGGCGGCGCGTATCAGGCCTTGGTAATCAACGCCGGGATGATCGTAGAAACGGGCATCTTCAGCCGCCAGAAAAGCGTGAATCAACTGTTCTGGGGCATCATCGATTGTAATCGGAATACGTTTTTTCTCACCAAAGCGGGCAATTAACAGATTGTCTTGGCTGTAAATGCTCAAGGGAATCTGATATTGCACATTTTCCAGCTGCTTGATATCGGGCAGTTCTTTTTCAAGTTGCTGTACAAAATGCCAGGCAAATACCGTGGCGGCCAATGTGCTGATAACAAACAACACGAACAGCCATTTGACCGTGGTTTTTATAAATGATCCAAAACGTGACACGATGATTAAATTGGAGTAGTCAGAAGCATGGGTTAGTGTTTATTCCGAGCCGCTAGGCGGGGAATGTCGCGAGCGATAAACAGGGCCGGGTCAACTGGAGACTTATTCAGGTAAACAATCCAGTGCAGGTGCGGGCCAGTAACGCGGCCGGTGTCGCCGACAGTACCGATTTGCTGGCCTTGTTTGACCTGATCACCGGCTTTGACCTGGATGTGGTTTAAATGCAAATAGGCACTTAACAGGCCCTGGCCATGATCGAGGAAAATAGTATTGCCATTGAAATAATAATGCCCGGTATTGATGACGGTTGCATCGGTTGGTGCCAGTACCGGGGTGCCGGTGGGGGCAGCGATGTCCAGTCCGTTATGTGGACGCTTGGGAATATCATTAAAAAAGCGTTTTAAACCAAACAGACTGCTAAGGCGGCCATCGACAGGCGTGATAAAGTCCAGTTTGGCAGGTGTCTCACTCCAGACTGATTTGGCTTTAGTCATTTCGACTTTGTCAGCAGCAATTTTTTTCAAATCGGCTTTGGTAAAACCTGTGACCATACGTTTTTTCGTAATCGTCAGGCGCTGTTCCGGATAGGCTTTGTCATGAACGGTAAATGCGATGTCGGCGCTTGTATTGTCAGCAGTAAATACGGTGAGTGTATGTTTGCCAGGTTTGAGCGACAGAGGCAGGCCGACCACCGCCAGCCAGCGATCGTCATGAGCTGTGATCAGAACTCTGTGCTGTTGAAAAAAAACCCGGGGTTTAGACTGGTGTGTTGACCCTAGTTCGATTTCGACAATACCGCCTGGCACCGCAAGCGCTTTGGGCAAGGGGGTAGCCTGAAGTGGTAATGCCAGCAGCAATAACATAAGCAGTTTAATCATTTATAGTGTTTCTTCCATTTCGGAGCCCCGTTTTTTGACAAAAAAACGGGAAAACAATAAGCCCATTTCAAACAATAACCAGATAGGAACGGCCAGCAGGGTTTGTGAAATGGCATCAGGTGGTGTTAAAAACATACCGATGACAAAAGCCCCGACAATCACATAAGGGCGTTTTTCAGACAGGCTTTGCGTTGTCGTGATGCCACTCCAGACCAGTAAAATGGTGAATATGGGGACTTCAAATGCCATGCCAAAGGCAAAAAATAGTGTCAGCACAAAATCCAGGTATTTGCTGATGTCAGTCATCACGGTGACACCCTGAGGCGCGGCTGCGGTCAGAAAACCAAAAACCAATGGAAACACGACGTAGTAAGCGAAGGCGACGCCAGCAAAAAACAGCACGGTGCTGCCAACCATCAGTGGCAGAATCAGTCGTTTTTCATGGCTGTAGAGACCTGGTGCGATAAACGCCCAGAATTGATACAAAATCACCGGCATCGATACAAAAATGGAGGCTACCAGCGCCAGTTTAAACGGCGCAAAAAAAGGCGATGCCACATCGATGGCAATCATGGTGCTGTTATCCGGCAAGTGTTTCAATAACGGCCCGGACAAGAAGTGATAGATTTCATTGGCGAAGGGCGCCGCAGCAAGAAATACCAGTAACACGCATAAGACGATTTTTAACAGTCGGTTGCGCAGTTCAACCAGATGGCTGATGAAGGGTTGTTCTTCCAGAGATTCGTCAGTCATGCGTTTTTTCAATATCCCGAACAGATTGTGTGACGTCGTTATTGAGTGCCTCCAGGTGTTTTTCACCTTCGCTCATAGCCTTTTCCAGCTCGGCTTGTTGCTGCATGATTTGGCGTAATTCTTCGGCCTGTAATTCCTGTTTGATTTCGGCCTTGACGGAAGCCACCATATTGCGCGTTTTTCCAACCCAGAAGCCGGCGATGCGGGCGGCTTTGGGTAGATTTTCAGGGCCGATGACTAACAGGCTGACGAGTCCGACCAGGCATAATTCCCAGAAACCAATATCAAACATGATTAAACGTTTTCGTGGTCTTTTTTATTCACTTCACCTTCCAGGGTTTGGCCATTTTCCTGTAAATTCGTATCGTTTTCGCTGCCATCTTTAACGGCTTTCTTAAACCCTTTGATAGCGCCACCCAGGTCTGAGCCTAAGTTCTTCAAGCGTTTGGTGCCGAAAAGCAATAAAACAATGACCAAAACAATCAATAATTGTGTCACGCTGATGCCCATGTGTTACCTCTTTTGTGTGCGTTGTGCTTTTTCTTCCAGCCCTGACAAGCCGAAACGTCGTTGTAATTCGTTTAAAACATCCTCAGGACCCAGACCAAGCTGCGCCAGCATGACCATGGAATGGAACCAGAGGTCGGCAGTCTCGTAAATGATCTGCTCGGCTTCACCATTTTTGGCAGCAACGATGGTTTCGGTGCATTCTTCGCCGACTTTTTTCAAGATATGGTCCAGGCCTTTATGATAAAGACTGGCAACATAGGAACTGTCGGCCGATTGAGATTTACGCTGTTCAAGAACGTCTGCCAGTTGCTGTAATACGTCGCTCATTTGAGTGTGTTGTCTGATAAAAGTTGCATGATTTTTGATTATAACCGTTTCCGGAATAAAACCGTAATCGTGACAGGCTTGCGGCATCCTTTAGCAGGCTGTATTGTTGGACTGAAATTTTTGATTATCCTCTGGAATGATGACTGAACAAAATAATAAAAAACTGGTATTGGTGGATGGCTCCTCATTTTTATTTCGTGCCTATCATGCCATTCCACCGCTCACTAATGCCGAAGGCATGCCAACCAACGCCATTTATGGTGTGGCGAATATGCTAAAAAAATTGCTGGCTGAGCATAAAACCGATCATTTTACCGTCGTTTTCGATGCCCCCGGTCCCACATTTCGACATGAAATGTATGAAGAATATAAATCGCACCGCCCGCCCATGCCCGATGATTTGCGAGTACAAATCGAGCCCTTGCATGAGTTGATTCAGGCGATGGGCATTCCATTGATTATGGAACCGGACGTGGAGGCCGACGATGTCATTGGTGCGCTGGCCAGACAAGCCGAGCAGCAAGGCTATGATGTGGTGATTTCAACGGGCGATAAAGATATGGCGCAGCTGGTTAGTGACAAGATTATGCTGGAAAACACCATGTCGGACACCCGTATGGACAGGACGGGGGTGATGGAAAAATTTGGTGTCAATCCAGAACAGATTATCGATTATCTAGCCTTGATGGGTGACAGTGTCGATAATATTCCGGGTGTTCCGAAAGTCGGGCCAAAAACGGCGGCGAAATGGTTGAAGCAGTATGGAACACTGGAAAATCTGATTGAACATGCCGATGAAATCAAAGGCAAGATCGGTGAAAATTTACGTCAGCATCTCAGTGAGCTACCGCTATCAAAAGCTTTGACGACGATTAAATGTGATATTCCCATTTCTTATTCGCTGGACGATTTAAAATGTCGCCAGCCAGATTTGTCAAAGTTGAAGGAATTAGTGGCAAAATTAGGTTTTTCGACCTGGTTACGGCAATTAGAAGATATTGGTTTTGGCCGGCAAGACACGCAGGACGCTGAAAATAGCCCGCATTCTATCGAGGCCGATTATCAAACCATTTTGACTGAAGTCCAGTTAGACGATTGGTTGGCGCAGCTACAACAGGCAGAGTTATTCGCTTTCGATACCGAAACCACCAGTCTGGATTACAATCAGGCTGAGATTGTCGGCGTGTCGTTTGCTGTTACCGAAGGTGTTGCCGCCTATTTACCGCTAGCGCATGATTACCCGGATGCACCGGAACAGTTAGACAGAACGCAGACTCTGGCGCGCCTGAAGCCGCTGCTGGAGGATGCACAGCAGGCTAAAGTGGGCCAGAATCTGAAATATGATGCCAATGTACTCGCTAATCATGGCATTGAGTTACAAGGCATGGCGCATGACACCATGCTGGAATCGTATGTGTATAACAGTACGGCGACTAAACATAATATGGATGACCTGGCCAAAACCTATCTTGGTCTAGATACGATTCATTATGAAGATGTCGCCGGGAAAGGCGTTAAGCAATTGCCCTTTCAGCAGGTGCCATTAGAGCAGGCGGCACCGTATGCGGCCGAAGACGCCGATATTACCTTGCGTTTGCATCACGTTTTGATCGAAAAGCTGCAGCAAATCCCGACGCTTGAAGTGGTGTATCGGGATATAGAGATACCACTGGTGCCGGTGTTGTCGCGGATGGAGCGAACCGGTGTATTAATCGATCGCGATATGCTGGCGCAACAAAGCATGGTGCTGGCCAGTAAAATCACATCCATAGAACAACAGGCGCATCAGATTGCAGGACAAGTTTTCAACCTGGGTTCGCCAAAACAAATTCAGGAAATCCTGTACGACAAATTACAACTGCCGGTATTAAAAAAAACGCCGAAAGGACAACCCTCGACCAATGAAGCCGTGTTGCAGGAACTGGCGCTGGATTATCCGTTACCGAAACTGATATTAGAATACCGCAGTCTGAGCAAACTGAAGTCTACCTATACCGACAAGTTGCCGCAGCAGATCAATCCAAAAACAGGCCGTGTGCATACCTCCTATCATCAGGCGGTCGCCGCGACCGGTCGTTTGTCCTCATCAGACCCCAATCTGCAAAATATTCCGATTCGTACCGAGGAGGGGCGCAAGATCAGGCAAGCGTTTATCGCCCAGGACGGCTATAAAATTGTCGCCGCCGACTATTCCCAGATTGAATTACGCATCATGGCGCATTTGTCGGGAGATGAAGGGCTGCTGAACGCTTTTTCGCAAGGCATCGATATTCATAGCGCTACTGCGGCGGAAGTTTTTGACGTACCGCTTGAGCAAGTCACGCAAGATCTCAGGCGCTCGGCCAAGGCTATCAATTTTGGTTTGATTTATGGCATGTCTGCCTTCGGTTTAGGCCAACAACTCGGCTTGCCCCGGAATCAGGCGCAGGAATATATTGATTTATATTTTGAGCGTTACCCAGGGGTGAAAGCTTATATGGATAAAATTCGGCAGCAAGCGCATGAGCAAGGCTATGTTGAAACCTTGTTCGGCCGCCGGTTGTATTTGCCCGAAATCAAGTCCCGAAATGCGGCTCGTCGCCAATACGCCGAACGCACCGCGATTAATGCGCCGATGCAGGGGACGGCGGCGGATATTATCAAGCGTGCGATGATTGCGACCGACCAATGGATTTTACAGCAAGCGCCTGATGTCAAGATGGTCATGCAAGTCCATGATGAACTGGTTTTTGAAATAGCTGAAGCACAGCTCGATGCCAGTATCGACATCATTCGCGATAAAATGTGTACGGCTGCCGAGCTGGATGTGCCGTTGTTGGTTGAAGTCGGCGTGGGTAAAAACTGGGATGAAGCGCATTGATAACTAAACTATGTTATTTAACGTATCAAAAATGAGGTATAACACTCATTTTTGATTCTCTTTGAAAGTGTTCATTTGTCAGGGCAATCGGGTTTAAATTACACCAAGAATCTTGAGTAAATAATCATTATCCCACCCTGCCATCATTCGCTTGGTTTTTACACCGACTTTGGCCGTTTCCTCGGCTTTTATTAAATTTAAGGCCATGTGTCGAATGACAGCTAAGTTTGAAGCACTATATCCTTTGCGGGTTCGGTTGCTATCCTCATCAAAAGCAAGATCAAGAACCCAATGCAAGTTATTTTCAATCGCCCAATGAGCGCGAACAGCATGCTCTAACTTGTTTGGATCGTTTGCGCTTAAACTGCTTATAAAATAGCGTGTTTCCTCGGTTATTTTTTCATCCACTTCTCTTGTGGCTGTGACGGCAATAATACTTTTTAATCCTGACCAGGAATGCTCCTTTTTAACCATTCAATCTCATCCGTGACACGAACAGAACGCGTTTCAATTCGCCCATGCTCACCATTGACGGTTTTTGTGGCAATTTCTGGCGATAAAGCGGATGTAAAATAGGCCTTTACATCCTCATGTAAGGTGCCATGATTTCCTTTTAAACTCAAAACATAGTCACCGCCTTGGTCGATAATCTGTTTGGCTATTTTCTTTTGGCACCCCATTGCATCAATTGTAATCAAAGCGCCTGCAATATCCAAACGCGACAGAAGTTTGGGTATGGCCGTAATTTCATTGGATTTATCATCCACTTTCGCCTGACCTAAAACCAAACTGTTTTTCCGCGACCAGGCGCTCACCATATAGATGGCTGACTTATTTGAGATTGCAATAATATCTTCTTCAACCAAGTCCGCTAGATCGGCCACCCAGTTTGAGAAGCATTGACTAAATTGTTCCGTATCTATGGCGGCAAAAACAGCACCCAACGTATCATGTGAAGGGATTCCATTTTCTAAACCAAGCTGTTCAGTGAACCAGCTTTCTTTAGCCTTTCCAAATTTTTCAATGGCCACCCAGTTATCGGCTCCACAAATAGTCGCACACAAGGTGATGAAAAATATATCAGTGAGTTGATGCTTCTTTCGCCGATCTACTCTTGGATCAGCAATCGTTGAAAAATGGTGGATAATTGAGGCCGTTGGGGTAACTGTCATTTATAATCAAAATGATAAAACCAATACCTTATCTAAATTATAATTTCAACCCTTTTTTAAACCCGATTGCCCTGGTTCATTTGTGTTAATGTATTGAATTTAAAATGAATTAATTGTTTGGTATGAATGATGCTTCTTTGTTTAAAGGAAATTTTTCCTGTAAACCTGTAAACAAAAGGAGTGCTCAATGTTGAAAAAACAATTTTATAAAACGACGGCAGCCTGTCTGATGGCGGTTGCTAGCAGTTTGGCTTCGGCTCATGTGAACATCGCGACAGAAAATCTCTTTTCATTGGGTGATGATGGCAGAGAATATCTGGAGGGCAAAAGTGCCTTCATTAGCCTGAATCTACCGCATAGTTGTTCGGATGCAAATCGTAATCATTATCCAACTACAGATGTGGTGTTGATTTTGCCAAATTCGATGGCATTGTCAGCGGATTTTTATACCAAAAATCGCCATACCGGAGAGATGTATCCGGCTAATGCGGTGATGGGTACTAAAGCCAGAGTGTCCAGAAACTGGCGAAAAGTCAAGGTTGTCAAAGGAAATGTCAGTCCTTTCTACAGTCATGGATTGAAAGATACGGATACCCGGGCAATCAAGTGGCTAGGTGGGCATGTTGATAACGATCATTACGATAACCTGGAAATCAAGACTAAATTTCCTAAAATTGATCCAGCCAGTTGTGTGGGTGAGTTGAGAGTGGAAATGCCGGCAATACAGTATTGCAAGGAAGGATATGTGACCGCTTGGATTGGCACGACTGGATCGGCGAGATTCCCGCAAGATGGACCTAAATTGCGCCTGGAAGAAACTTATGTGCCTTATTTCAAAGTCGTCAGAGATGTTACCAAAAACCCTTATCCGGCAAATTGCGCGGTGGATGATCAAGGTAATGTCATTGCAGAGAGCCAAACAATCAGGCCGACTGATGCTGATATTGATATCTTTGGTGGCAGAGATCGTCATGAAAAGAAACATAAGGATGACAAGGAAGATAACGATTAAGATGTACACTAGCAAATTATTTTTGGCACACCAGAAATTTGCAAAACGATCAATGGAACCACTCTCATTTTTCATCAAATCTTGATGCTATCAACACGGGCTTGTTTCCCGTTCTATAAACACAAGGATGTGTTTCCTCTCTAAGCGGATGTTGTCAAACAGACCCAGAAACCATATTATGATTGGTTTGATTTGAGCAATCGAGCAAACAATCATGGCGCATTGGTCAACGATTCAAGAGCGTGGCGTGGTCTGGGGAATGCGCTTTTTGTTAAAAGTTTATTTATTGGCTGGCCGCAAGGTGTTGCAGTTTTTTTTGTATCCTGTCGTCAGTTATTATTGGTTAATCAATCGTAGCGGGCGGGAAGCCAGTCAACAATATCTTCAACGGGTTAAAACTGTTTTTCCCGATATGCCGATTGAAAGCGGTGTTTGGGGCAGTTACCGGCATTTTATCTGTTTCGCCAATAGTATGGTCGATAAACTGGCTGCCTGGAGTGGCGCGTTATCGATGGATGATGTACGTTATCATGGGCGCGAAGCGGTGCAGAAATATTTGTCGCAAGGACAAGGTGTACTGATGTTGGGGTCTCATTTGGGAAACCTGGAAGTTTGCCGAGTGATCGCCTGGATTGGCAAGCGGGTGACGGTGAATGTGTTGGTGCATACCCGGCATGCGGAAAAATTCAATAGCGTATTAAATGAAGTCTCGGCAGGCAGCCGCATGAATCTGATTCAAGTGACTGAAATCAATGCGGCGACGGCGATGCTACTGGAGGATAGAATCAATGCGGGCGAATTAGTCATTATTGCCGCAGACAGGGTGCCAGTGACAGGCCAGGGACGTGTGGCTGAGGCAGAGTTTTTAGGTAAGACAGCCTTGTTTCCTCAAGGGCCTTTTATTTTGGCCTCGTTGTTAAAATGTCCGGTTTTCACGCTGTTTTGTATTAAACAAGAGGGTGTGCATCATATTTACTTCGATCTATTTAGTAACAAATTGTCATTTCCACGAAAACAGCGGCAGCAGGCGATTACGTCCTGTGTGCAAAAATATAGCGCTGTTTTGCAGCGTTATGTGAAAAAAGCGCCATTACAATGGTTTAATTTTTATGATTTTTGGCAAAGCTAAGGACACCGAGCGAGCAATGAGGATTGATGGGCAGGCGCTGACGATCGAAGACATTTGGCAGATTGCGACACAAAAACAAGCTGTGCAATTAAGCGATGATGTCGGTTTTGTGCGTAGAATCGATCGTGGTGCTGAATTTATCGACCAGTTATTGCGGGAAGAAGGCGTCGTTTATGGTGTCACGACAGGCTATGGTGATTCCTGCACGGTTGCGGTGCCGTTAGATCAGGTTCACGAATTGCCTAAGCATCTGTACACTTTTCACGGTTGTGGTTTGGGGGATTATTTTTCTCCAGAGCAAACGCGAGCCATTTTGGCGGTGCGGTTGCAGAGTTTGGCGCAGGGTTTTTCCGGTGTGCGCTATTGTTTGTTGCAACAGATTGTACAATTGTTGCAGCATGATATTTTACCCTTGATACCGCAGGAAGGTTCGGTCGGTGCCAGTGGTGATTTAACCCCGCTGTCTTATCTAGCCGCCGTACTGGCAGGCGAGCGCGAGGTCATGTATCAAGGTGAAAAGCGCTCTGCCGAGCTTGCTTTGCAACAGGTCGGGATAACACCGTTGACGTTGAAGCCTAAGGAGGGTTTGGCGCTGATGAACGGTACGGCGGTGATGACGGCAGTCGCCTGTCTGGCCTGGCAGCGCACGCATTATCTGGCGCAATTATGCACACGAATTACCAGCCTGGTCTCAGTTGCGGTGTTAGGCAATGCGTATCATTTTGATGAAAAATTGTTTTCGGTCAAACCGCATCAGGGTCAAATTAAGGTGGCGGCGCGGATTCGAGGTGATCTGCATATTACGACAGAAACACCACGGAATGACACCCGCTTGCAGGATCGCTATTCTATCCGCTGTGCACCGCATGTCATTGGTGTGGTGGAGGATGCGTTGCCGTGGTGGCGGCAATTTATCGAAAATGAGTTGAACAGCGCTAACGACAATCCGATTATTGATGCAGAAGGCGAGCATGTGCTGCACGGTGGTCATTTTTATGGTGGCCATATTGCCTTTGCGATGGACAGTATGAAAACGGCGGTGGCCAATATGGCAGATTTATTGGATCGGCAAATGGCGCAATTGACTGATCCAAAATTCAATCATGGTTTGCCAGCTAATCTGTCTGGTGCAATGGGCGATCAGAAGGTGCTGAATCATGGTTTTAAGGCTCTGCACATCGCGGTATCGGCGTGGACTGCGGAGGCGTTAAAATTGACTATGCCGGCCAGCGTCTTTTCCAGATCCACCGAATGTCATAATCAGGATAAAGTCAGCATGGGCACGATTGCCGCGCGCGATTGCATTCGGGTGCTGGAGCTCACCGAACAGGTCACTGCCGCAATGTTGATGGCCTCGGTGCAGGCGGTGAACTTGCGCGGGGAGCAGGTGATTCTAAGCAAGTCATTGCAACAAACCTGCCGGCAGGTGGCAGCATTTTTCCCTTTTCTGGAACAGGATAGGGCGTTAGATGCTGCATTACGCCAGGGTGTTGCCTTGATTCGCGCGCAACATTGGAGCCTTTATGACTGAAATCAAACTGGAAGCCGATGTCGAACTAGAGGTGCCATTTTTTGATGTCGATTCGATGGAAATTGTCTGGCATGGACATTATTTGAAATATTTTGAAATCGCGCGTTGTGCCTTGTTAGATAAAATCGACTACGGTTACCAGGTCATGCGGCAAACAGGTTACGTTTGGCCGATTATCGAAGTGCATATTCGTTATGCTCATGCGGCCCGCTTCGGACAAAAAATCCGGGTACATTGCCGTTTGCTGGAATGGGAAAACCGGATGAAAATACACTACACCATTCGGGATAAAGGCAGCGGACGACGCTTGTGCCGCGGCTTTACCTGTCAGGTGGCCGTCTCTATGGATAGTGGTGAAATGTGTTATCAAACGCCGCCTGTTTTTTGGCAAAAACTAGGGTTAGCACAGTTGTGAAGCATTACGATGTTGTCGTCATCGGCAGTGGCATCGGTGGCTTGACGGCGGCAGCCCTGTTGGCCAAGGCGGGTAAGTCGGTCTTGCTGTTGGAGGCGCACGATCGTGCCGGCGGCTATGCGCATGGTTTCAAGCGAAAACAATACTGGTTCGATGCCGGCGTCCATTTGATCAGCGGTTGTGGTCCGGAAGGCTATGCGGGCGGGCAGGTCATTTATAAGATTCTGAAAACACTGGGCGTCGATGATCAAATCGAATTCATCCCGGTCAATCCGTTCAGTCATGTGTATTATCCTGGTTTGGAAATGGCGTTACCGCAAACGGCCGATGCTTTTGTCGAACGCTTAGGGCGTGATTTTCCCGAGCAAAAAACAGGTTTAAAGCAACTGGTCGCGTTATGCTGGAAAATTGCTGAAGAAATTACGGTCGCGGATGAAATGATGGTCGGTATGGATTATGACACGGCGCAAAAAAAACTGCCGGCCTTGTTTCGTTATCGTAAAGCGACTTTGAAGGATGTCGCCGCCGAATTTATTTCCGAGCCCAAGGTGTTGGGTGTATTTGCCAGTCATTGGCCTTATTTGGGACTGCCGCCGGGGAAAGTTTCATTTGTTTATTGGGCTACCATGCTCATCGGCTATATGATTGATGGCTCCTATTATTGCAAGGGCGGCTTTCAGTCGCTGGCAAATATACTGGTGAAGGCGATTGAGCAGTACGGCGGCGAAGTTCGCTTTAAAGCAAGAGTGGATACGATTGTAGTCGAAAACCAGCGGGTGACTGGCGTGCAAACAAACGGCGAAACCATTGCGGCGAGCTGTGTTGTGTCCAATGCGGATATGAAGCAAACTATCTTTAAAATGGTCGGCGAGGCACATTTCTCGCGGCGTTTTTTGCAGCGCATACGGAAAATGCGGCCGTCACTATCGGTTTTTGTGGTGTATATCGTGACTGACCTGGATATGCGGCGGATGCAGCTCGGACATGAGTGTTTTTGTTATGCAGATTTTGATCATGACAAAAATTATCAGCGGACCTGTCAGGGTGAGGTCAGCTGGCTGAGTATTACGACGCCGACCTTGCTGGATCCAGGCTTGGCGGCAGATGGGCGACATCTTTTGCTATTAACTACACTGATGCCGTTTGTGTCAGCGGTTGATTGGCAAGTGCGCAAGTCGCAAGTTATTGATGATATGTTGGAATTGGCTGATCAGTATGTGCCGGGGCTGAAACAACATATTTGCTTTATCGAAGGGGGTTCGCCGCAGACTTTGCAGCGTTATACCGCAAACGAGCAAGGCGCGGCCTATGGGTGGGATGTCGCGCCGGATCAAATTGGGCCGATGCGGGTGCAAAACCAGTCATCTTTGGCCGGGCTGTATTTTGCCGGGCACTGGACGACGCCCGGCGGTGGTGTTTATGGGGTCAGTGTTTCCGGAGTCAAGGCGGCGCAGGGGATTTTGGGTTTTCAACAGCAACAGGCATTTTGGCAGGCGCTCAATCAACCGTGATGGCCTCATAGTTTGGGGAAAACAGCTTGGCTAACATTTCCAGCGTTTCCAGGTCAGGGGTGTCGCTGTAAACACCCGATTCAGGATGCTCTGGTTGCATACCGCGTAAAAACAGATATTTAATGCCGCCAAAATGCTGTTCAAAGTGATAGCCGGGCAAGCGGTTTTTCAGGGCAAAATGCAGCACCAAGGCATAGATCCAGTATTGCAGTCCATAATTGTGTTCTCGCATGGCCTGTGTCAGATGATCTGAGGTGTACTGGTCTAAGGCATTGGATTTGTAATCCATGACGTAATAGCGACCCTTATAACAGCAAACCAAATCAATAAAGCCGGTTAGAAATCCGCTTATTTTTCGCCTCGATAGCGGCTGAACGGCTGGGCAGTCGGCTAAAATAGCATTGATGTTTTCTATCTGAGTGGTTTTTAAGGCCAGATAGAATGGCATTTCCTTGATACAGTGATGATCTGGAATATTGGCCAGCTTGAAGTCAGGGTCATCGCGGTTGAGCGGTGTATTAACGGTGGTTTGCAGTAATCGGTCAATGATTTCTGGTTGTTCCATCGACAGGCCGTAACGTAAGCAACTTTGCTGGCGCTGCTGACTGATGTCGTCGCCATTGGCCAAGGTTTGAAAACTGGTTTTTTCCAGAATATCGTGCAAAACATTGCCGGTATGTGCGCCTTTCGGCAGTAACGCACTGCCTTTTTCGTCGATTAAATCATCGCTTTCATCAGCTTTATCCTGGGGGAAATCGGGGGAGTCGGACATACTCAAGGCCGACAAGGCTGTGTAACTGCTCATTTGCCAGTGGCTGGACAAATCCCGGTGATGGCGGCGGGCGGTGAGTGTTTGTTCAGGTGTTTGGGTCTGATAATGGCTGTCAATTTCAATATTCGTATCCAACAGTTGATAGGCAAAGCTGTCAGGGCTGTTTTCAGCAAAAGATTGTAATATGCGTTGCTGGCCTGAAAAATCCTGTTCAGTCAGTTGCAGTAGCCAGCCCATAGCCGATTGATTGGGCTTATCTTTGGTTCTGACATCGGCCCAGTACAGGTAGCAACGAAATTTTGCACGGGTTAAGGCAACATAAAACAGCCGAATATCTTCGGCCTGTTGTTCGTTTGCGGCAAGTTCTTTATACTGTTCAATCTGGTCCGAACCAAAATCGACATAAATTTGGCCATTTTTATGAAATTGTAGCGGCTTTTTGTCATTTTGCGGTCGGCCGCTATCCCATAAGACCGGGCAGAATACAATGGGGAATTCGAGCCCTTTGGAGCTGTGCAGGGTGATGATTTTTACTGCATTTTCATCGCTTTCCAGGCGTAATTGCGCCGCTTCATGTTGACTTTTCTGGGTGATAGCATGGTGCAGCCAATCCAAAATTTTGTTGGGCCCCAGATGATGTTCGCTAGCGGTCTGCTGGGCCAGCTCCAGCAAATGATTGATATTGGTGAGTATTCTTTCCGCCTGTGGTTGCCGGGCAAGATTGGCAATGATATTTTCGCGGCTGAATACGGCAGTCATCATGCTTAGAAGGCCGCTTTTTTGCCATAGTTGATGATAGTCGTGGAAGCGAATAATCCATTGCTCCAGTAACATGTCATCCTGGCTGAGTTGGTAAAATGTCTGGCCATCGAGGCCGAACCAGTGCAATGCCAGGGCTTGTTTTAGCAGAACACTGTTACCCGGCTGTTCCAGTGCTAATAATAAGGTATAAAGGTCGTGCGCTTCCTGGCTGGAAAAGACCGAGTCATTGCTGTTGACGATGGCAGGGATGCGGTAATCGTTCAAGCAGCGTTGATAGTCCTGGGCCTGGGTATGGGTTCTGACCAGAATGGCGATGTCGCTGGGTTTGACAGCTTGAGATTGGTTTTTTGTGGTAATCGTGTATTGGCCGTTTAACAGCGATAAGATTTCGGCGACGACATGTCGCTGAATCAGTGCGGAGGCTGCAGTTTTTGTCCAGTGTGGTTGTTTGCCGTCGTTTTTGCCTAGTTGTGCAAGAAGTAAGGGTGCGACTTTTTTCGACCCACTTCTGATTTCGCCATCATCGGCAGATTTGGCGGCGGCAACCGGGTTGAAAGCGAGTTCTTTGAATAAAAATGGATGTTCTCGGTACTCAAACAAGGCATTGACGGCTGCGACCAGCTTGGGGTGGGAGCGCCAGTTTTTATGCAGAGTAAATAAATGTTGTGCCTGGGTTTGTGCGGTGAAATAGGAATAAATATCGGCACCGCGGAATTTATAGATTGCTTGTTTAGGGTCGCCAATCAAAAACAGAAATTGATCGCTGGCTTGAAACAGGGTGGAAAAAATTGTCCATTGATTGCTGTCGGTATCTTGAAATTCATCAATAAACGCCGCTTTGTAACGTTGTTGTAGCGCTTGTTGTAAATGCTGTTTCTGGTCGCCTTGTAAGGCATGCGCCAGCCGGGTGATAAGATCGTCAAAGGACATCAGGTTATGTTGCGCCAATCGTGCGGGCAGCGTATTTACAAGGCTGTAATACAGATTTTGGCGAAAGCTGATGTCGATGTGTTGTAGCGTGCGTTGAAGTTGTGAGAATGGCGTCGTTTCCAAACCGAGTTCATCGAGATACTGGTCTTTTTTTTCATCGCCGCGTAATTTGTTGCCATTTAATCCTTTGAATAAGGTTTCCCGAGTCAGGGCCGAGAAATCAGGTATGACGATGCTCTCACCTTGCGCCCATTGATAAAAGCTGGCTTTATTCTCCAGGATGTTTTCCAGAATATTTTTTTTAAATTTATTGTCGTCTAGGGCAGTGCTCAATGCGGAGAAGACGTTGTCCAGTGCCTTTGGCAGTGATTTTGCCTGTTTGCGCAAACGCTGGAATAGCGTATCGAGTGTCTCGACTTTCGGTAGCAGTTGGTATTCGGGGCTGATCGGTGAAATTGCTGCGAATAAATCATCCGGCGTGGGGTAGTTTCGGGTCAAGACTGCGCTTTCCCACACGTCGCGAAGATACAGTTGTTGCCGCCAGAAATCGTCGCAGCATTGTTGCTGTATCGGTTTGATGTCTTCTGTGAGTTCAGAGTTAAATAGTTGGCCACTTTCCAGCGCATGTTCGGTCAAGATGCGCTGACAAAAACCGTGAATGGTAAAAATATCGGCCTGGTCGATATTCATCAATGCCAGATTAAGCCGGGTACGGAGGGTTTGTGAATCAATACCCAAGCTGAACAGCCAGTCATGGAGGCCGCTGTCATGCGCTGGGTCAGGAATGTTGTCTAATGCCTGTTTAGCCTCGACTAGACGGGCGCGGATACGGTCTTTGAGTTCTTCAGTCGCGGCTTTTGTGAAAGTAACAATCAAAAGTTGTTCGATTAACAACCCTTGTTCGACGATAAAACGCATAACTAGCGTGGCGATGGTATAGGTCTTACCTGTACCCGCGCTGGCTTCGATCAGATTGATGCCCGTTGTAAGCGGGGTTTCGGTTGCGTTAAACGCTTTAAATGTCATGACTGTGTTTCCAGGTAGGCAATAATAATGATTCACACAGGTTCGCAAAATCCTGGTTGAGTACAGTTTCCAGCGCCTGTTGGTCAGGATAAAGCTGACGTAGTTCCGGCTCGTATTGCAGATTATCGGATAAGGTTTTTATGCTGTATGCAAGCGGCGAGATTTTTGCCTTTGATTTTATGCTTTGTTGCAGATAACAGAAGGCCGCTTCGGTAAAAAAAACATCGGGCCGGCTCTGGCCTTGATTGTACAATTTTAGCAGTTGTGCGAGCGCTGAGTTATCGGTTTCCGGTTTAAAGCAGAGCGTATGGTCTTCGCTGAGCAAATAAGTAGCTTGTGGTGAGACCTGATTGATGAGTAGATGATGTAACCAGGCTTGCATAAAATCCTTTCCTTTTAATGAGCTTAGGCGATAGATTAGGCTGCCGTGAGTATAAAGGTTGTCGAGTTTGCCGACGATACGATAGTCATCATATTGAAAATCCAGCATTTGTGCGGGTATAGCCTCGCCGAGCTTGAGTTGCAAAATCTGTTCCGCAAATGTTTGAATCGCAGGTTGCATATGCTGAAATTGTATTTCACCGGGACTGCCTTGTGGCCATCGGCCTTCGGCCTGCAATTTTTTGATGGAGAAAGGCTTTTGGTTGAGCAGGCAGTCCAGCCATTCCTGTTTGATGCTGTAGCGGTCAAGTGGCTCAAGCGCAAACGGTTCGCGTTCTTCGGTGGCTTTTTCTATTTCGGCGATGTGCAGGTCCAACTGGCGTTGCAGAAAGTATTTTTGTGGATGGCGGAAAAAGGCCATTAAATCGCTGATTTCAATTGTGTGGGAGGATAACGTGTCGACTTCTCCTTGCCACCACGGCTGGTGGTCATTATTAGCGTGCAGTAGCTGTATGGCCGTATTGCAATGACGTGAGTCAAAGCTGAAGAGTTGTGGGTGACTGTTGTCGAAATAGCTCGGACTGAAGGCCTGGAGAGGATGTTTTGTCACAGGTTCGGCGATTTGGTAGTCTTTTTGCAAGACATCGATCAGTTCGCTGATAATAACAGAAGGCGGAATATCGTCGTTATGTTGTAAGGATTGCCCGATATAGCTGATGATGAGTTTTTTTCGTGCCGACAGCAGGGTTTCCAAAAACTGGTAGCGGTCGTCGTGACGTCTTGAGCGGTCGCCGATACGATAATTATTTGCCAGTAAATCAAATGCCGGCGTCCGGTCTTGCGCCGGAAATTCGCCATCATTCATGCCAAGTAAAACGATGATCTTGAACGGAATGGCGCGCATGGGCAGCATGGAGCAAAAGGTTAAATGGCCGCGAAGGAAGCCTTGTGCTGTTTTTTGTTCAGACAAAGTGGTTTCGAGCCAGTGAATAATGACATTCAGGCTGACAGGATGCGAATGAATTTCTGCAAAGTGAGCGAGTTGTAGCAGAAGTTCGTGTAATTGAAGTCTTTCCTGAGTGAGGTTTTCATCGGTCAATAGCGCGGTATATTCAAGTAGCCGCTGTTGCCAGTCTGCCAGTGGCATGTCGGTTTGCAGATCTGTGCTGGCATGAAATAAAAATTGCAAAAAATCATTGAGACCGCCCAGTGTTTCTGCCGAAAGTCCTTCGATATGCGGATATGGCAGTGTATCATCAATAAATTGGTCGGAATCTGAACTGGCGTAACCCATTAGTAGCCTGTCCAGGGTATGTTGCCAGGTGTTTTGCTCAAGTGGGGGTAGGCCTAGCGTTGATTTGTGTTGTCCAGATTGACCCCAGCGCGTTCGGGTATCGGCTATCCAGTGGCGAATACGGTCGAGGTCGGCTTCATTCAGGCCAAAGCGGGGGTAAACGCCAGGTTGCTCGAGTAAATCCAGAACTTCCTGCCAGCCGAAGCGGCTTTGACAAAGATGCAGAAATTGCAGCAATGTGTCGAGGATTGGGTTACTCAGTCGCAGGTTGCGATCGGCGATACTGTGTTGAATATCGTTGAAAACAGCATTGATAAAAGGCTCATACAGTTGAATATCCGGCGCCATCACGACAATATCGCGTAAATTCAAACTGTTGTCGTTTTCCAGTTCGGCCAGGATTTGATCCTTAATGACTTCAGTTTCACGTAAACGGGAATGGCAGGAATGTATGCTAATTGAGTCATCTTGCCGTTCAGGTGCAATAGAGGGCGTGTTATTGAGGATATCGTTTTGTAATTGTTGTAAGAGTGTTTCAGCATTGTGTTCGGCAAAACTTTCAAAGTCGGAATCAAACTGTAACTGTTCCAGGATAAGTTGTTGAAATTCACGCCCTTGCTGACCGAGTGTCGCCAGAAGCGGGTGTGCATCTTGCAAGGATTCTTGTTCGGCGCGTTGAGATTTTCCCGGTAAATCAGCCCAGTAGCTTTGCGTGGGCGATAATAGATAGAGATGAATATCGCAATGACGAGACAGCGCTTGCAAGCATTCCAAAAATAATGGTGGCAGGCTGTGAATGCCAAAGATGGAAATGCGTTTGGGTAATTTGCCATGCAATTGATCGATAGGCGTACTGTTTAGCATTTCAATAAGTTGTAGCCAGAGTGCACCGCGATGGTGACTACCTTGTATAGCGCAAATTTCTTGCCAAAGTGCACGTTGCCAGGGTTCATGAGCGCTGTGGTAGAAAGTCTCACCGTTTTGCCAGGCTTCCAGCATGTCGGGGCGCATAATTTGATATTGATCGAATAATGCGGCCAATGAGCGCGCTAACTGGAAGCGTTTGAGATGTAGGTTCGGGGGTTGCAAATAAATTTGTAACGGGGTGTAAACGGGGTCATCGACAGTCCGCAAAAGGGATTCAATACGCCATGTCAGGATGGTGCGGTCAAAATAATCTGTGCTCGGAGATGGCGCCAAAAGTCGAGTCAATGTGGCAAAAAAGTTTGCCGGAAACAGAAATTCAAAATGACTCCAGGTGGAAAATTCTTGCGCCAGATATTGCGATAACATGCGCTCCATGCCGAGACTCTGGATTAAAAAGCATTCGCGATCGAAAAAAGAATCTAGAGGCTGGGCGCGAAAAACAGTGGATAAATGGGCGAGTAAGCTTTCGGTATTGTTTGCGCTGTGAAGAAAAAACATGCAGTTATAGACAGAAAAGAAGTATCATAACAATATAAGAGAGTCGTCGAGTCAGCACAAGATGTGTTTATACAGCATAAACAGAAATTGTGAAAAATTTGAAATCAAAATATTGACATCAAATATCAAACTGGTAGACTCTCAAATACCCATTATGGATAGCGGGTAACTTTCTTAAATGTTTTTATGAAAGTTCAATATGGAGAAAAACCAAGAACTCCCGAATGTTCGGGGATTTTTATAATTTTTTTGGAGGTAGAAATGGCTGCTACAACTGAGTCAGTTAAAGCTGATGCTGCGGAAGCACCGCTATTAAATAAAAGAAACCTTGTTTTAGGTCTCTTATTATATTTGGTATTTTATTCATTCATTCGTTGGTACGAAGGTGTTTATGGTTGGTCTGCAGGTTTAGACTCATTCGCACCTGAGTTCGAAACATACTGGATGAACATGCTGTACATTGAGCTGGTATTAGAAGTGGTTACTGCTTCAGCTCTTTGGGGTTGGTTATGGAAAACTCGTGATCGTAAAGTTATGTCTATCACTCCTCGTGAAGAGTTAAGAAGACACTTTACTCACTGGACATGGTTAGTTATGTACGGTTGGGCTATCTACTGGGGCGCTTCTTACTTCACAGAGCAAGACGGTACTTGGCATCAAACAATCGTTCGTGATACTGACTTTACTCCAAGTCACATCATCGAGTTCTATCTGTCTTACCCAATCTACATCATCACTGGTGTTGCAGCGTTCTTGTATGCTAAAACCAGACTGCCTACTTATCACGAAGGTTTGCACCTGATGTATATGGTTGCAGTTATTGGTCCTTTCATGATTCTGCCAAATGTTGGTTTGAACGAATGGGGTCATACTTTCTGGTTTATGGAAGAGTTGTTTGTTGCTCCATTGCATTACGGTTTCGTATTCTTTGGATGGGCAGCTCTGGCTATTATGGGTGTTGTAAATACTGAAGTAATGGCTTTGACTAAATTACTGAAAAAAGACTTAGCGTAAGCTGGGTACGGTAATAAATACTATCTCCAGTCATCCCTCTCCCAATTTACGGGAGAGGGTGATTAAAAGATGGTAATAAAAAAATATAATTTTAATTTTTAGGAGGTAAGCTAATGAGCGCATCTCAATCAGCTGTACGCTCTCGTGCTGAAGCGGTTCAAGTTTCACGTACGATAGACTGGATGATTCTTTTTACATTATTTACTGCCGTTCTGGGTGGTTATCACATTCACTACATGTTAACTGGTGGTGACTGGGATTTCTGGACAGACTGGAAAGATAGACGTTTATGGGTAACCGTAGCACCTATCGTTTCGATCACTTTCCCTGCTGCTGTTCAAGCATGTTTGTGGTGGAGATATCGTCTGCCAATCGGTGCAACAGTTTCTGTATTGGCTCTATTGTTAGGTGAGTGGATCAACCGTTATTTGAACTTCTGGGGATGGACTTATTTCCCAGTCAACTTCGTATTCCCTTCACAATTATTGCCAGGTGCAATTGTGCTGGATGTTGTTCTGATGTTAGGTGGTTCAATGACTTTGACTGCTGTCGTCGGTGGTATGGCTTATGGTCTGTTGTTCTACCCAGGAAACTGGCCAGTAATCGCACCATATCACGTACCTGTAGAGTATAACGGTATGATGATGACTCTGGCTGATTTGCAAGGTTATCACTATGTTCGTACTGGTACTCCTGAGTACATCAGAATGGTTGAGAAAGGTACTTTGAGAACTTTCGGTAAAGACGTTGCTCCAGTATCAGCATTCTTCTCAGCTTTCGTATCAATTATTATCTACTTCTTGTGGCATTTCTTCGGTAAGTGGTTTGCGAAAACTGACTTTATCTCTGATGATGCTACCTAGTAGTCAATAAAAAAATAAAACGAATCTGAGTAAAATCAGAAAGTCTTTACACATAATTCTCTAGTAATAGAGGAGGGTATATGAAAATAATAAAAGACAAGGTTGCTAAATTGTCCTTTGTCGCACTGCTGATCACTATGACAGCAGCGATTTTTTACACACCTGCTGCATCTGCTCACGGTGAAAAGTCACAGGCTGCTTTCATGCGGATGCGTACTATTCACTGGTTTGATCTGAACTGGTCAAAAGATGAAGTCGCAGTTAACGATACAATGACTATCTCAGGTAAATTCCACGTATTTGCTGGATGGCCTGAAACTGTTGACAAGCCCGAAGTATCATTCCTGAACATCGGTATTCCAGGTCCTGTATTTATTCGTGCAGGTTCTTGGATCGGTGGTCAATTAGTTCCACGTTCAGTTTCTCTGGAGCTGGGCAATACTTATGAATTTAAAGTATTGTTGAAAGCACGTCGTCCAGGTGACTGGCACGTTCATACTATGATGAACGTTCAAGGCGGTGGTCCAATCATTGGTCCAGGTAAATGGGTTACCATTACTGGTTCAATGGGTGAGTTCGTTAACCCAGTAACTACATTGACTGGTGAAACAATTGACCTTGAAGACTACGCTTTGGATAACGTTTACTTCTGGCATGCGTTCTGGTATGCATTAGGTTTGGCATGGTTGATCTTCTGGATCAAGCGCCCAATGTTCATTCCTCGTCATATCGCAGTTAGCAGTGGTAAAGCAGATACTTTAATCTCTGCAACTGACAGAAAAGTTGCTGTTGCATTTGGTGTTGGTGTTCTGGTTATCGTTGCAGCATCTATGGCTTCAACAAATGAAAAATATCCTGTAACAACACCTTTGCAAGCAGGTTTGTTACGTGGTATTAAACCAATTGAAATGCCAGAGCCAACTGTTACTGTTAAAGTTGAAGATGCAACTTACCGTGTACCAGGTCGTGCAATGCAAATGACTCTGACTATCACTAACAATGGTGATCGTCCGGTTCGTTTGGGTGAGTTCAACACTGCATCTGTTCGTTTCTTGGATCCAGATGTTCTGGAAGACGAATCAGGTTATCCTGATGACCTGTTAGCTGAAGAAGGTCTGACTGTTTCTGACAACAGCCCTCTGCAACCAGGTGAAACAAGAACTGTTAACGTTACAGCTTCTGATGCAGCATGGGAAGTTTACCGTTTAGCTGACTTGATCTACGATCCAGACAGCCGTTTTGCTGGTTTGTTATTCTTCTTTGATGATGAAGGCAACCGTCAAATGGTTATGGTAGATGCACCATTAATCCCAACTTTCATCTAATGAAAAAAGGTCTGAAAACGTAAGTTTTTAAGACTGGGAATAAAAGCCCTCACTACTTCGGTAGTGGGGGTTTTTTTATGGGTTAAAAAAAGAACAATAGCAAAATAGCGGAAGTTTAAAGAAATATGCTTTAAAATAAGCGCTTTAAATAAATACGGATAAATAGCCGTGGAAAAAACAAAACACGATTTGTCTACATTTCAAGGGCTGATTCTTGCATTACAGGAATATTGGGCAGAAAAAGGTTGTGTATTGTTGCAACCATTAGATCAGGAAGTGGGGGCCGGTACCTTTCACCCGGCAACATTTTTAAGAGCTATTGGTCCTGAGCCGTGGAATACAGCGTATGTGCAACCATCGAGGCGACCAACCGATGGTCGCTATGGCGAGAACCCGATGCGCTTGCAACATTATTATCAGTTTCAGGTCATTCTGAAACCATCGCCTTTGGATATTCAGGAATTATATTTAGGGTCACTCCGTTATCTGGGGCTGGATTTGCTGGAACATGATGTAAGGTTTGTGGAGGACAATTGGGAGTCGCCAACGCTTGGTGCCTGGGGGCTGGGTTGGGAGGTTTGGTTAAACGGCATGGAAGTATCACAATTCACCTATTTTCAACAAGTTGGAGGTTTGGAATGCCGACCGGTAACGGGAGAACTAACCTATGGATTGGAACGCATCGCAATGTATATCCAGGGTGTAGAAAGTGTTTTTGATTTGACTTGGGCAAAAGGGCCGCAAGGGCGTGTGACATATGGCGATGTTTATCATCAGAATGAAGTGGAAATGTCGGGTTTTAATTTTGAATATGCGAACGTGCCTTTTTTATTTGAATGTTTTGATACATATGAACAAGAGTGTCAAAAATTAATTGAAAAAAATCTGGCTTTACCCGCTTATGAAATGGTGCTGAAGGCTTCACACACATTCAATCTGCTTGATGCGCGTCATGCTATCTCGGTAACAGAGCGGCAGCGTTATATATTGCGCGTTAGAAATATGGCTAAATCGGTAGCCCAAACCTATTATCAGAGCCGAGAAGCACTCGGGTTTCCCATTCTGCAAAATCAGGGACAGGAGGCAAAATGAATACACAGGATTTATTATTTGAAATAGGTTGCGAAGAACTACCGCCAAAAAACCTAAGACGCCTTCAGGACGCATTGGCGGAAAATATTGAACAGGGGTTAAATAAAAATCAGCTCAAATTTGAGGGGATTGAAAAATTTTCAACGCCAAGACGGTTAGCCATCATCATCAGAGCGCTGGAATCTGCACAACCGGATAAAACGGTTGATCGGCGTGGGCCAGCTGTTAAGGCCGCCTTCGATAACGATGGCAAGCCGACAAAAGCCGCATTGGGGTTTGCGGCAAGTTGCGGCGTTGGAATAGATGAATTAGGTCGCTTAAAGAGTGAAAAAGGTGAATGGCTGGTTTATACCCAGCATATTCAAGGACGGAAAACACCAGAGATTATGCCGGAAATAATTAAGCAAACTATCAATATGTTGCCGATAGCGAAGAAAATGCGCTGGGGTAGTGGGACAGTTGAATTTGTTCGGCCCGTTCACTGGATTGTATTGATTTATGGCAATACCATCATAGAGACTGAAATACTGGGGATTAAGACTGGAAATGAAACGGTTGGACATCGATTTCATGCTTTGAAGCGGATAAAAATTGATGAGCCCGATATGTATAAAACATTATTGGAAGAACAAGGAAAAGTTCTGGTCAATATGGAAGAGCGTAAGGAAATTATTCGTTCAAAAGCCAATGATGCCGCGAAAAGCGTAAAAGGGGAAGCTTTAGTGGAAGAAGCTCTGTTGGATGAGATTGCGGCAATCAACGAGTGGCCTGTACCCGTACTAGGTGAGTTTAACCCGGATTTTTTAAAATTGCCTAAGGAAGTTTTGATTACAACTATGCAGAGTAATCAGAAATATTTTCCGGTTAAAAATGAGCAGGATGCTTTATTACCGTATTTTATTACCTTCAGTAATATTGAAAGTCGATACCCTGAATCCATTAAGCGAGGGAATGAGCGGGTTATTTTGCCGCGTTTGGCCGATGCAGAATTTTTCTGGAAACAGGATACGCGACAAAAACTGGCAGATAGGTTGCCACGCTTGCAAAATATCGTGTTTCAGCAAAAATTGGGGACACTGGCGGATAAAACCGACCGCGTCAGTTATCTTGTAGAGCATATTGCGACGCAGTTACAAGCGGATATTGGGTTGGCAAAACGTGCGGCACAACTCGCTAAAACCGACTTGCTGACTGAAATGGTGGGCGAGTTTGCGAGCTTGCAAGGCATCATGGGGCGCTATTATGCGTTGGTTGACGGCGAACATGAAGATGTTGCTTGGGCTTTGGAAGAGCAGTATTATCCGAAACAAGCCGGGGCACCGATTCCGACACGGCAAACGAGCAAAATTCTAGCCTTGGCCGAAAAAATAGATACCTTATGCGGTATTTTCAGCGCAGGCTTGATTCCAACGGGGGATAAAGATCCTTATGCGTTGAGGCGGGCTGCGCTGGGTATTTTAAGAATAATCATTGAAGGTGACTTGACTCTGGATGTCATTGATTTGGTCGATGTAGCGTTAGCGCAATTTAAACATGATTTTGACAAGTCAGAAACCCGACAACGTGTTATTGATTTTATCTATGACCGTCTTAAAGGCTATTGTCTGGATCATGGCTTTAGTATTGACGAATTTGAATCGGTGATGGCTGTCAGACCGGCTTACCCTGGTGATTTCATGCAGCGACTTAAGGCGGTTCAGGTTTTTCGTAAGATGCCTGAAGCTGAAAGCCTGGCGGCAGCGAATAAACGTATCAATAATATTTTGAAAAAAGCCAAGGACAATATTCCTGATATCGTTGTAGGTCTGCAACAGTCCGAAGAAAAACACTTGCTCGAGGTTTCGGAGCAGACATGGGATGCCGTAGAGCCGATGTTGAATAATAAAGACTATACGGCAGCGTTAACGCGTTTAGCACAATTAAAAGAGCCGGTTGATCAATTTTTTGATCATGTTATGGTCAATACTGATGATGTGGTGTTACGTAAAAGTCGTTTAGCGTTATTAAAACAATTATCCCGCTATTTTCTGAAAATAGCCGATATTTCAAAATTGCAGGCTTAGGCGTGTTAGCTGCGATAAAAAATGGCTAGCATTTTACTTTGGTAGAGAGCATGAAACGACAGACTCAGGAATCAAAAAAGAATAATTTACGCGTATATATTGGTTCAACCCTGTTCTTTTTGTATATCATTGTTTCGACTGTGATATTTGGTCCGATAATTTTACTGTGTGTTATCCTGCCTTTTGAGGTTCGGTATAAATTATCTAAGCTTTGGGTCAAATGGTTATTAGCGGTTTTGAAAGTCACCTGTGGGTTGAGTTATAGTATTGAGGGCATAGAGAATATCCTCCAAGACCAACCTTGTGTGGTGTTATGTAAGCATCAATCTGCTTGGGAAACCGTCGCGCTCAGACTTTTTTTACCTCGCCAGACGGCTGTATTAAAAAAATCGTTAACCTGGATTCCAATAGGGGGGTGGGCATTAGCGACATTAAAGCCGATTGCCATAGACAGGAAGAATCAACGCGAAGCTTTGAAAATGTTGATAGAGCAGGGTACACAGCGTTTACAAGAGGGTTTGTTTGTTATTGTGTTTCCGGAAGGAACACGGGCGGCACCAGGCGAGAATAAAAAATTCAACGCCGGTGGCGCTATGCTGGCGCAAAAATCGGGCTACCCTGTTTTGCCGATTGCACATAATGCTGGAGAGTTTTGGCCTAGAAACAGTTTCTTAAAATACCCTGGAGTCATTAAAGTTAAAATCGGACCTATAATTTCGGTTAAGGGTAAAAAAGCTAAGGAAATCAATGAAGAGGCGGCGGCCTGGATAAAGAAAGCCATGGAGGAAATTAGTCAGGCGCAGTGATTTATTTTAAGTAAAGTGATGGGCATTGTTTTTAATGCCTGGTTGTAGATGTTTAAATGAAGAAAATATGAAAAAATTTTTATTAGTGCTAGGTGTTGCCAGTTTTTTAGCGGGATGTTCGGATAAACAGCATTATGAGGAAGCTGTTTTGGAGCAGATGAAGTCAGAAAAAGATGTCGCAGATTATAAAATTGATCCGCAGCATATGACTGATTGTGTCGTAGATTTAACAGCGAAAAACATGCCGGGTATGTTTCCTTTTGACCCTGATAGGATGGCAGCTTATCAAAATTATACAAAAATGCTGAATTTGCATAAGAGCGAAGATCCTAAGAAAACACTCGAAGAATTACGGCAGGACTTCGGTTCACCTAAAGCTTTGTCGGATGCACATGCAAATTATACGGAAAGTATAATGAATTGCTATGCTGCGATCATTATGGAAAAAGAAAAATAATCAGTTATACCAATCCCAATAAATACTCATTCTAATAAAGCCCATTTTTCCTCGTTCCTACGTTATACGTGGGAATGCATATCGGGATGCTCCAGCGTCTCGTGACGTACAACGTCACTACAAGCGTTCCCACGCCGGAGCGTGGGAACGAGAGGAATCCGATTTACTTTAGATATAAATATATTGGGATTGGTATTACATAGAAGCCTGGATAAAATTTGAAAAAGTGCCATCCAGGCTCTTTTTTACCCAGTTTTGCCGTCAATAACTTGTAGTTGTATGACACTATAATGGCAGGGCTGGGTTAATATTCTTGACGCAATAAATCTAGGGGCTGTTGCCGTTTTGAAAATCCCCCTTGAAATTCAATAACTCCGCCACATAGATTGTTTATTTTGACTCAAAAACAAGCAAACTATGCCCCGACAAATGCTTACGGATGAACTTTGGGAGAAACTGAAGATAATTATGTTGAAAATGGGAATTTATGACAAACCTTGTCTTCGAAAAACAGTCGAAGGTATTTTTTATCGCTTGCGAGTAGGTTGTCCCTGGAGAGATTTACCCACGGCTTTTGGTAATTGGAATGCGGTATATAAACGATTCAATGACTGGTCTCGTAAAGAAAAAACTGATGGGTATTTTTAACGCCTTGGTTGTTGATCCAGACCTGGAATGGGAATTTATTGATGGGAGTATTGTGAAAGCACATCAGCATAGTAGTGGTGCGGCCTGTGAACAAGAAACAGCGATAGGGAAATCTGTCGCCGGGAACACCAGTAAAATTCATATGGCCGTTGATGCCTGTGGTCTTCCTATTCATTTCTCAGTGACAGGCGGCGAAGTTCATGACTGTAAAGAAGCACCGAAATTAGTTGCAGAGCTCCCAAAAGGTGACTATATAGTTGCTGACAGAGGCTATGACAGTGAAGCATTACGTCTTCAAATTAAAGACAAAGGGGCTGTTCCTGTTATCCCAAGAAAAAGAATTCAACTCGGGGAAATGATGAAATGGATTGGTGTCTCTACAAATATCGCCATCTCGTTGAAAATGTGTTTGCAAGACTTAAGCATTTCAGAGCGATCGCCACGCGATATGACAAACTCAAACGAAATTTTGAAGGCTCTATCGCTCTGGCTTGCGCCTTTTTATGGTTACCTATGTGAAATGGCAACAGCCCCTAGAATTTCCTGAGTTTTTTGTTGCATTAAAGCGGGGTTGCCCCGAGATTCAACATTTAACCTGACCACAGGTTCAGTATTCGATGCACGTAGATTAAAGCGCCATTGCTCAAATTCCAGGCTGATGCCATCTGTTTCATCCGTGTTAAGTGCATCTTTTTCGTAAGCCTGTCTGACTCTGGCGATAGATGCGTTGGGGTTTTTCAGTCGGGAGTTAATTTCGCCAGAAGATGGAAACGCTTGTATGCGTTGTTCGACAAGTTCGGATAATGTTTGCTTTTTTATCGATAATAATTCAGCAACCAATAACCATGGAATCATGCCGCTGTCGCAGTAGGCAAAATCACGAAAATAATGATGTGCGCTCATCTCGCCACCATAAATGGCATCTTCTTTGCGCATTCGTTCTTTGATAAAGGCGTGACCTGTTTTTGATTGAACCGAAATGCCGCCACTTTTCTTTACGCATTCGATAGTGTTCCAGGTGAGCCGAGGGTCATGGATGATTTTACTACCCGGATATTTTTTCAGAAAGGCTTCGGCTAATAGCCCTACAATATAGTAGCCTTCGATAAATTGGCCTTTTTCATCAAATAAAAAGCAACGATCAAAATCGCCGTCCCAAGCGATTCCCATATCGGCCCGATGTTTGATGACGGCATCGGTGGTATCCTGTCTACATTCGGGCAGTAGTGGATTAGGGATACCATGAGGGAAGGTGCCATCGGGTTGATGATGCACTTTTATAAATTTAATCGGGATCCGTTGTTGTTGAAATTTTTCTTCCAAGGCATCAATAACATGGCCCGCCGCGCCATTACCGGCATTAACGACTAATTTTAAAGGGCTGATATTGTCAGAATTGATATAGCCCATCAAATGATCGATATAAGGCTCCAGAATCGATTGTCTGGATAATGTGCCCGGCGAGCTTGGTGCCTTGAAATTTTGCGACTCGGCGAGCCGCCGGATGTCATGAAGTCCGGTATCGCCACTGATCGGGCGGGCATTTTTTCGAACCAGTTTCATGCCGTTATAATCCATTGGATTGTGGCTGGCGGTAATTTCGATTGCGCCATCGACAGGCAGATGTTGAGCGGCAAAATAAATTTCTTCGGTGCCGGTCATGCCTATATCGATGACATCGGTGCCGGCATCCATCAAGCCGTTGGCGACAGCTTGTTTTAAGGCTTCAGAGCTAAGGCGTATATCACCACCAATAGCTATTTGTTGGGCATTAAGGTATTGACCAGTTGCCCGGCCAATGCGATAGGCAATGTCTTCATTAAGCTCAGAGCCTAATTGACCGCGTATATCGTAGGCTTTGAAACAGCTGAGTTTTTCCATTAACGAGACTCCAGAGTAACAGGTATTTTTCCGATTTTTGCTTGCCACAGTTTAGGGGCTTGAGCATGGATAGAGACGCCATGGCTATCAACGGCGACAGTAACCGGCATATTTTCGACGGTAAATTCGTGTATGGCTTCCATGCCTAAATCGGCAAAGGCGACAATTTTTGCTTTGCGGATTGCTTTTGATACCAGATAAGCAGCACCACCGATGGCAATCAAGGATACGGCATGGTGCTGTTTGATGGCGGCAATGGCTTCAGGACTACGTTCGGCTTTCCCAATCATGCCGATTAAGCCGGTTTTTTCCAGCATGATGGGGGTAAATTTATCCATTCGCGTCGCAGTGGTTGGGCCAGCAGGGCCGACCACTTCATCGCCGACCGGATCAACTGGACCTACGTAATAAATAAACTTGTTGTTGAAATCGACAGGTAAAGGTTCACCGCGCTCAAGCATGTCAACCAGTCGTTTATGTGCGGCATCCCGGGCAGTGAGTAAGGTGCCGCTTAACAGTAGGGATTCGCCAGGTTTCCAGTCTTGCACGTCTTGTTTGGTCAGCGTATCCAGGTTGACACGTCTTGCGCTATTTGAACCGTGCTGACTGATTTCAGGCCAGTCAGCAAGTTCAGGTGGGCTTAATTCGGCAGGGCCTGAGCCATCCAATGTAAAATGGGCGTGTCGGGTCGCCGCACAATTAGGGATCATCGCAACCGGTTTATTGGCGGCGTGACAAGGGTAATCGTGAATTTTGACATCCAGCACAGTTGTCAAACCACCCAGCCCCTGTGCGCCGATGCCAAGCGCATTGACTTTTTCATACAATTCCAGACGTAACGCTTCAATGGTGTTGCTGGGGCCACGTGCAATCAGGTCTTGGATATCGATATTTTCCATGCAGGCTTGTTTCGCCATCAGCATGGCTTTTTCGGCAGTGCCACCGATACCGATGCCTAAAATACCTGGCGGACACCAACCTGCGCCCATGCTAGGGACTGTTTTCAGCACCCAGTCAACAATGCTGTCGGACGGGTTGAGCATGATAAATTTACTTTTCGCTTCGGAGCCGCCCCCTTTAGCGGCAATATTTACACTAATGGTATTGCCCGGCACTAGCGTCATATGCGTAATAGCAGGCGTGTTATCGCCGGTATTTTGTCGTTTACCGGCAGGATCAGCCAGAACCGAAGCCCTGAGAATATTGTCGGGATGGGTGTAAGCTCTGTGTACAGCCTCATTGACCATATCCTCAATACTACGTTGTGTATCCCATTGTACAGACATGCCGATGCTTAAAAATACATTGACGATGCCGGTGTCTTGGCAAATAGGTCGATGGCCTTCAGCGCACAGGCGAGAGTTAATCAGAATTTGGGCAATGGCGTCTTTAGCGGCTGGGTTTTGTTCGGCCAGGTAGGCTTGGTGCATGGCCTGAATAAAATCTTTGGGATGATAGTAGGAAATAAATTGCAGGGCATCGGCAATGCTTTGGATAAAATCGTGTTCGCGAATTATTGTCATAATATTTAAAGGGCTAGGACGGTATCATTTTTATGTGTATAGCGGGTAGTATTGCAATATCTATTTGATATTTCAATAACGTAACTCCTCACGCCTTCAGAAATACTGGGCGTAGGGTATTGATTTTTCAGGACGCGTAGATACATCCATGTAGCTCTGTGCAACATCCATGTTGCACAAGCCTGAACAATCAATACCCTACGTCCACTAAATGATTAACGGGCAAGTAGTTACTCAATAACTTTTAGTGTTATGCAAGGGGATAGGCAAAATGAATGCTAAACGAGAATCAGGCATGGTGTTGAATAAAGTGTCGCAGAGAGTCCGCGTCAAAAGGCCAGTTCAATTCATCCGCGCTAGTTTTATGATGCAAAACTGGAATACGGATGCCGTAACGTGACATCCATTCTTCATTATCGGTGATGTCTTTAATCGAATAGTCCACAGGTTCAGGCAATGTTTGCAGCAACTGTTCGGCCTGTTCACACAGATGGCAGCCGGTGGTGGAAAATAAATAATATGTGTTCATTTTTGGCTTGGGTGGCGACTGATTTTGTCCATAACAGCCATTAACAAAGCGGAAACGACTAAGGTCATGTGGGTAATGACATACCATTTTATTTTGTCGCTATCGGTATCCTGCACATTCATGAATATCTTTAATAAATGAATCGATGAAATGGCAACAATGGATGAGGCGACTTTCAGTTTGAGTGAGCCGTAATCGTGGGTGCCAAGCCAATCCAGTTTCTCGGTTTTTTTGCCGATGTCGAGTTGAGAGACAAAGTTTTCATAACCGCTAAACATGACAATAACGGTTAGACTGCCGACTAGAGTCAGGTCAACTAGAGTCAGGATTTTCAAAATCAGTTCCGATTCTGACATGGTCAATAAATACGGAATAAAATGAATGATTTCCTGAAAAAATTTAATTGTCAGCATCAATAAAATTAGGCTGAGTCCAAGATAAACTGGACCTAACAGCCAGCGGCTGGCGTACATAAATTTTTCGAGTGTCTGTTCCAGTTTATTCATGATCAGTGAAATAAATGGGCGGATAACCAACGTTCGGCAACCTCTTCAATCATATCTTTACGATGTGCATAATCTTTCAATTGATCGCGACCAATTTTGCCAACATTAAAATACTGTGATTCCGGATGGGCAAAATACCAGCCGCTCACGGCGGAAGCAGGCATCATGGCGAAACTTTCGGTCAATTCAATGCTGGTGTTTTCGGTAACGTTAAGAAGTTCAAACAGCTTTTCTTTCTCGGTGTGATCGGGGCAGGCAGGATAACCTGGTGCTGGCCGAATACCCTGGTAGTTTTCAGCAATTAAATCTGAATTTTCCAGCTGTTCGTCTTTAGCATAACCCCAATGTGTTTTGCGTACCTGCTGATGCAGGTATTCGGCAAAGGCTTCCGCTAGACGATCGGCCAGTGCTTTTAGCATGATGCTATTATAATCATCATGGTCACGTTCAAATTCAGCTAATTTGTCTTCAATGCCGATGCCGGTAGTGACTGCAAAGGCACCTAGGTAATCTTTTTTACCACTTTCAACGGGTGCGATAAAGTCAGATAAGCAATAATTTGGCTTGCCTGGCGCTTTCATATTTTGTTGGCGTAAATGGTGCAGTATTGCCCGTTTTTCATGGCGATCATCATCTGTATACAGGATAATGTCGTCGCCCTGACTGTTAGCCGGGAAAAAGCCAATCACGGCACGTCCTTTCAGCCAGCCCTCGTTGACAATTTTATCCAACATCTGTTTGGCGTCTTTAAAAAGTTTTTTCGCTTCTTCACCCACCAGCTTGTCATCCAGAATCGCAGGATATTTCCCCGATAATTCCCAGGTTTGGAAAAATGGTGTCCAGTCGATATAGGGGATAAGTTGTTTAAGGTCAAAATTATCGATGACTTTAGTGCCCAAGAAAGTCGGCTTTATGGGTTGATGTTCATCGCGGTAGCGAAAGCGGTTTTTTCGTGCTTGTTCCAGCGAGAATTGCTGGTTTTTCGCCTTGCGTCCTTTGTGACGTTCTCGAACTTGAGCGTATTCTTGTCTGATTTTAGCCACATAATCTGAGCTAAGCTCATCACTCAGCAAGGAATTGACAACATTGACACAGCGGGAGGCATCGACGACATAAACCGTAGGCGCGTGGTAATGGGGTTCTATTTTGACCGCCGTATGGGCGCGCGAAGTGGTCGCCCCACCTATCAGTAAGGGAAGCTCGAAGCCTTGTCGTTCCATTTCTTTGGCGACATGCACCATTTCATCTAAAGAGGGGGTAATAAGACCACTGAGACCGATAATATCGACCTTCTCTTCGCGTGCTGTTTTCAGAATGGTTTCGGCGGGTACCATGACGCCAAGGTCGACAACATCATAATTATTACATTGCAGCACGACGCCAACGATGTTTTTACCGATGTCGTGGACATCGCCTTTGACGGTGGCCATTAGCACTTTTCCGTTAGGCTCGCTCTTGTCCTCTTTTTCCGCTTCCATGTAAGGCATTAAATGCGCAACGGCTTTTTTCATGACCCGTGCCGATTTGACGACCTGAGGTAAAAACATTTTGCCGGCGCCAAATAAGTCGCCGACGACATTCATGCCGTCCATCAAAGGGCCTTCGATAACATGCAAGGCTTTGTCGAAGGTTTGGCGTGCTTCTTCGGCGTCTTCTTCAATAAAATCAGCAATACCTTTAACCAATGCGTGTTCCAGGCGTTTTTCCACCGGCCAGCTACGCCATTCCAAATCTTCAGGTTTACTGGCAACACTGCCATCGCCGCGATATTTCTCGGCAATGTCTAGCAGGCGTTCGGTGGCTTCTGGTGAGCGGTTCAAGACGACATCTTCAACTGCATTGCGTAATTCTTCTGGAATATCTTCGTAAATTGCCAGCTGACTGGCGTTAACAATACCCATATCCATGCCGGCCTGAATGGCGTGATAAAGGAAGACGGCATGGATGGCTTCCCGAACCGGTGTATTGCCGCGGAATGAGAACGAAACATTGGATACACCACCGGAAACCAGCGCGTAGGGCAGGGTTTGTTTGATGGTGCGAGTGGCTTCAATAAAGTCTACGCCATAATTGTTATGTTCTTCAATACCGGTGGCAATGGCAAAGATATTTGGATCAAAAATAATATCTTCCGCTGGAAAGCCGACTTTTTCAGTCAATATTTTATAGGCGCGAGTACAAATTTCGACTTTACGTTGGTAAGTGTCCGCCTGGCCTTGCTCATCGAAGGCCATAACAATGACGGCCGCTCCATAACGCCGAACCAGTTTGGCCTGTTGGATAAAGTTTTCCTCACCTTCTTTAATCGAAATTGAGTTCACCACGCCTTTGCCTTGAATACATTTCAAGCCGGCTTCGAGAATGTCCCATTTTGAGGAATCTAGCATCACCGGAACCTTGGCGATATCCGGTTCGGCGGCAACCAGGTTCAAAAAGCGCACCATTGCTTGCTTGGAATCCAGCATGCCTTCATCCATATTGATATCGATAATTTGTGCGCCGTTTTCAACCTGTTCCCTGGCGACATCGAGCGCGGTGTCATAATCTTCTTCGACAATCAGGCGTTTGAAACGGGCAGAACCTGTGACATTGGTGCGTTCACCAACATTGACAAACAAGCTGTCGGGGCCGATGTTTAATGGCTCCAGACCCGCCAGACGGCACTGTTTCTGAATATCAGGGATTTGCCGTGGCGGATGTTTTTCGACTGCTTCAATAATGGCTTTAATATGATCAGGTGAGGTGCCGCAGCAGCCGCCAATGATATTCAGATAACCGCTTTTAGCCCAATCTTCCAGTTCTTTTGCCATATCATCCGGCGATTCATCATATTCGCCAAATTCATTCGGAAGGCCGGCATTTGGGTGAGCGGAGACAAAGGTATCGGCAATATTGGCCAGCTCTTCGATATATTGGCGCAGTTCTTTAGCGCCCAGCGCGCAGTTAAAGCCGATAGAAATGGGGTCGGCATGGCGCAAGGAATTAAAAAATGCCGCAGCGGTTTGTCCCGACAAGGTTCGGCCTGAGGCATCGGTGATGGTGCCGGAAATCATAATGGGTAATTTGAAACCGATTGTTTCAAAGTATTGTTCGACAGCAAAGATAGCAGCTTTGGCATTTAAGGTATCAAATACCGTTTCGATTAAAATAATATCGGCGCCACCATCAATCAAGCCGTGTACCGCTTCGGTATACGCTGTGACCAGCTCATCAAAGCTGATATTTCTGAAGCCTGGGTCATTGACATCAGGTGACATCGAGGCGGTGCGGTTGGTCGGGCCGAGTACGCCTGCGACAAAACGTGGCTTATCGGGTGTCAGTTGAGTAACATCATCACAGGCTTCGCGTGCCAAACGCGCTGATTCATAGTTGATTTCATAAGCTAAATCTTCCATGCCGTAATCGGCCATGGCGATAGAGGTCGCATTGAAAGAATTGGTTTCAACAATATCGGAGCCGACATCAAGATAGGCGCGATGTATGGACTTGATGATGTGAGGCTGGGTCAGAGATAACAAGTCATTGTTGCCTTTTAAATCGGACGGCCAATGGGCAAAGCGGCTGCCCCGATAATCACTTTCTTCCAGTTTATAATTTTGAATCATGGTACCCATGGCACCATCAAGAAACAAAATACGTTGAGATAACTGTTGTTTTAAAATATCGGAACGGGTCATAGAGTCAGTAGGTTTTGTATTGGAGAATGTGTCAGGTTCAGGCTGATTTCATCAAATGTTATCGTATGGGCCAGAAAGTGCGTCAGGGTATTGTATCAAGGGTAAGCTATTGATAACAAAACAACAGCGAAGAACAGAGTGATGGGGCTAGAGGTGGTACTAAAACCCGGAGCTTGGCCGGGTTTTAGTCGATGTGTAGATGGGGAGTTATTCTTTGTCTTCAGCAGTTGATTTAAAGCTATTTTTGATGCTGATAAACATTTCTTTAATGCCGCTGAATAAGTTAGCCACAGTAATGGCTTCCTGCATGATGAATTTGGTTCGAATCAGTGCAACGACTAAAAAAGCGCCGAAAGGTGGTAGCAATTCAAACACCACATTCATGAAAGTGCCGCCAGTGCCTTGTTCGTTCGTCATGCGATCGCCAATACTGGTTAAATCACGATCATAGTTGCCACCAATATCATCGCCTTGATAGGTGTCGATGATGATGATATTGAGTTGAACCAGTAACCATTGAACGGCAAAAAAGAGTGCGGCACAGCCGGCAACCCAAAACAAGCCATTCGGTTTTTTTACTTTGCTGACGGATTGGTAAATCCAGACTGCAATAAGAATCATTAATATGCCACCAATCATTTTTCTTCCTCTTTGTGTTCTAAGGTTGTTATTATCATGGGCGTGAATGACACGCACACACGTTTTTATTATTCTTGTCCATATTACTCATTATAGGCGCAGATGGCAATCTGGACGCGTCTGAAATTTTGAAGTGTGGAGAGATAATAGTTATTTCAGTGGTGTGTTTTTTAGCGGGCAACGAGTTTGTGCTCTAGGGGCTGTTGCCGTTTTGAAAATCCCCCTTGAAATTCAATAACTCCGCCACATAGATTGTTTATTTTGACTCAAAAACAAGCAAACTATGCCCCGACAAATGCTTACGGATGAACTTTGGGAGAAACTGAAGATAATTATGTTGAAAATGGGAATTTATGACAAACCTTGTCTTCGAAAAACAGTGGAATGCGGTATATAAACGATTCAATGACTGGTCTCGTAAAGAAAAACTGATGGGTATTTTTAACGCCTTGGTTGTTGATCCAGACCTGGAATGGGAATTTATTGATGGGAGTATTGTGAAAGCACATCAGCATAGTAGTGGTGCGGCCTGTGAACAAGAAACAGCGATAGGGAAATCTGTCGCCGGGAACACCAGTAAAATTCATATGGCCGTTGATGCCTGTGGTCTTCCTATTCATTTCTCAGTGACAGGCGGCGAAGTTCATGACTGTAAAGAAGCACCGAAATTAGTTGCAGAGCTCCCAAAAGGTGACTATATAGTTGCTGACAGAGGCTATGACAGTGAAGCATTACGTCTTCAAATTAAAGACAAAGGGGCTGTTCCTGTTATCCCAAGAAAAAAGAATTCAACTCGGGGAAATGATGAAATGGATTGGTGTCTCTACAAATATCGCCATCTCGTTGAAAATGTGTTTGCAAGACTTAAGCATTTCAGAGCGCCCCTAGTTTAGAGGAAAGATATTTATGTGGTAGATACCTTATTTTTTTTAGTGTTGATAGATGAATTACTTGACTTTAAGGGAATCCAAAGTAACATAGAACCCTCAGATGCCAATTAATTGGTACATTTATCAACAACATTACAAAAAGGTAGGACACTCATGGGAGCGATCTTAGACTTAACAGAACTGTTAAAAGAGCCGGCAGGCATGATTGGAGCGGTTGTAATTATCGCTGCAGGTTATTTTTTCGTAAAATGGGTTTTCGCAGAACCTAAAGACGAAGAGTAAAAATATCTTCTGAGGTATTTTTAAAGGCCGCTTTACCGAGTCCCCGGTGGCGGCCTTTTTAATGCGCGCTCGAAATTATTTTTGACGAAGTTGTGTAATTTTTGTTGGAGTTGCTGATATTTCTGCAGAATAGCTTGTTTCTCCGCTTTGAGTGCAGCACATTGGTTTTCCAATTCTATAATCCGTTTTTGTAATACATCAATGCTGGGTTCGTCGTCATCCTTTGTCGGACGCGTTTCTTGTTCGATATCGGTGCTGTTTTCGGGTACTGTTTTTACATCGATTTCTACGCCATCATCAATCAAAAAAGCCGGTGCGCTTTGAGTCGATGTGTCTACAGCCGTCATTCCTCCCTCGAGGATTGAGGCATCAAATTTGTTACGCAGTAACAAAAAAGCCGCGGCCTGGCTTGTTTTTCCATCTTCACAAACGACGATGATCGGTTGTTTTCGATCCAGTGTTTTTAAATGCATACGTAAAGAAAAAGAAAGGGATGTTGATGCTGTTTGGAAGATGCTGTTGCTTGAAGTCTTCGGCTGTACGAAGGTCGATCAAAATACCACCTTGTGCGAGTTTTTGCTGAGTCTGTTCCAGAGTAATAAATTTTAATGACGGTTTTTTAATCAGTTCAATAAAATTTTCTTTATCCAAGCGCAGTAATGACACATCGGTTTTTGCAATGACGGAAACGCTGCGGGGATTGCCGGAAATAATCGCATCTTCGCCAAACGTATCCTGTGCTTTCAGTTCTCCTAATTTGATAGGTTTGAGTTTTGGAGAGGGTTGGCGCAAAAGTAAGCACTCACCTTGTTTGATGAGGTAATAAAAATCGCCAGGTTCGCCCTGTTTGATGATGATTTCACCTTGTTTGAATTCCATTGATTCCAGGTTTATCAGGATGCGCTGCAAATTTGCAGGAGGAAGCGCCCGAAAAATCGGCGATTTTAGCAGTGTTGTCATCCAGTCATCACCGCTTTCTTCAGGTTCTTCAACAATCATCTCACTTGAATCCTCGGTTGTGGTATTTTGCTGTTGTAGTGTATTTAAAATTGCGGCATCCAGACAGATATAACGTAGCGCTGTTTCTGCGCAAGCGTTAACTTTGCGTGGAATTTGATGAGCCAAGGCAAAACGCGCCGCTTCCGTTCCTGCTTGGACAGATTCCAGTTCAAACTCCTTTAACTGTAAACTTATTTTACCGTCAAGCAAATAAATTAGTTGATTTTGTTCTTGCCCCAGTTGAAAAATGAACTCGCCCGCTTGTGCCGTTTTGATATCAAGATGGCTGCAAAGTTTTTTGAAATTTTTTTGCGGTAGATGACAGAGGGGAAAGAAGGTTCGAATAAGACTGGCATCCGCTGACGGAATTTCAATTGTCATAGTTTCATGATGCGCGTATGTTTGGAAAAATCCTGACTATATTAGAACGCTGATATAATGATAGATCAAAATATGCATTTATGGGATTAACTTAACCTAAGCTTTGTCGTCAATAACATGAGCTATTGATAAAAGGTAACTGCTCACCCGGTTGTGTTTTAGCCGGAGTAGGTCATTGATTTATCAGGACACGTGAATACATCCATGTAGTTCTGCATAACATCCCTGTTATGCAAGCCTGATAAATCAACAACCTACACCTGCTTTTTAGAGGGGGTGAGTAGATACGATAAAAGATATAAATAGTTTTATAGCATGACAATGGCTGGGTTAAGTTAATCCGCTGGTAATTTCCGAATAATCAATGGATGAGGTTATATGAAAATAAAAGCCCTTTGGCTTGCAGTGATAGCATTGTGGGTAGCCGGTGTTTTCAGTCCGGCATTGGCCCGAAATATTCTTCCCGCTTTTATTGAGGGTCAGACATTACCCTCATTAGCGCCCATGCTGGAAAAAACCATGCCGGCGGTGGTTAATATTTCGACCACTAAAGCGGTACGAAATAACCCGATGATGAACGATCCGTTTTTTCGTTATTTTTTCCAGATTCCCAATCGGCCTCGACAGCAACGGAACAGTTTGGGATCCGGTGTTATCATCAATGCCAAAAAAGGCTATGTCGTCACCAATAATCATGTTATTGATCAAGCTGATAAGATCCAGGTTACTTTACGAGATGGTCGGCAGTTTGATGCTAAATTGCTCGGGGCGGATGCAGAAGCCGATGTCGCGGTGATAAAAATTCCAGCTGATGGCTTGAAAGCATTAAAAGTGGCCGATTCTAGGGGCTGTTGCCGTTTTGAAAATCCCCTTGAAATTCAATAACTCCGCCACATAGATTGTTTATTTTGACTCAAAAACAAGCAAACTATGCCCCGACAAATGCTTACGGATGAACTTTGGGAGAAACTGAAGATAATTATGTTGAAAATGGGAATTTATGACAAACCTTGTCTTCGAAAAACAGTCGAAGGTATTTTTATCGCTTGCGAGTAGGTTGTCCCTGGAGAGATTTACCCACGGCTTTTGGTAATTAGTGGTGCGGCCTGTGAACAAGAAACAGCGATAGGGAAATCTGTCGCCGGGAACACCAGTAAAATTCATATGGCCGTTGATGCCTGTGGTCTTCCTATTCATTTCTCAGTGACAGGCGGCGAAGTTCATGACTGTAAAGAAGCACCGAAATTAGTTGCAGAGCTCCCAAAAGGTGACTATATAGTTGCTGACAGAGGCTATGACAGTGAAGCATTACGTCTTCAAATTAAAGACAAAGGGGCTGTTCCTGTTATCCCAAGAAAAAAGAATTCAACTCGGGGAAATGATGAAATGGATTGGTGTCTCTACAAATATCGCCATCTCGTTGAAAATGTGTTTGCAAGACTTAAGCATTTCAGAGCGATCGCCACGCGATATGACAAACTCAAACGAAATTTTGAAGGCTCTATCGCTCTGGCTTGCGCCTTTTTATGGTTACCTATGTGAAATGGCAACAGCCCCTAGTCGATTAAAAGTCGGCGATTTCGTGGTGGCTATTGGTAATCCTTTTGGCTTAGGACAAACAGTGACATCCGGGATCGTCAGTGCCTTAGGGCGTTCAGGCCTTGGGATTGAAGGCTATGAGGACTTTATTCAGACCGATGCTTCGATTAATCCTGGCAACTCCGGTGGCGCATTGGTCAATTTGCGCGGTGAGTTTATTGGTATGAATACCGCGATTCTGGCGCCGAATGGTGGCAATGTTGGGATTGGCTTTGCAATTCCTGCCAATATGGTGATGACGCTGGTCGATGCCTTGGTTGAACATGGAAAAGTTCGGCGCGGACGTTTGGGGGTTACGACCCAGGATCTCACATCAGAGTTGGTTGCGGCATTTGGCCTGAAAAGCTCGCACGGAGCCGTCGTCAGTCGGGTCGAGTCTGATTCTGCCGCTGCCAAGGCCGGATTGGAGCCGGGTGATATTATTACCGCTGTCAATGGTCGTTCGATTAAAAACAGTGCGCAAATTCGGAACATAATCGGTTTGATGGAAGTAGGGGATGTCGTTGAGCTTGAAGTGATTCGGGGCAATGAAGAAAAACGCATTCAAGCTGTGATCGGGAAACCGAAAAAACAGACCATAGCCGGCGACACATTACATCAACGGTTGGCCGGAACGGTACTGATGAATAGCCCAAAAGGCCGGGTCGAAGGGGTCATGTTTGAAAAAATTCATACCGGTTCGTATGCCTGGCATGTCGGTTTGCGGCCGGGTGATATTATCGTGTCGGCCAATCGTTATCGTGTGCATAATCTGGAGGAGCTGGCACAAGTTGTCAGGCCAACAAGTCCGTTGCTGATCAATATTCAGCGCGGTGGTGATGCATTCTTTTTGGTATTGAAATGACAGAAATAAAAGCAAAAGTGTTGAATATCTGCGTGTTGACGGTATCTGACAGCCGTACTGAGGCGGATGATGTGTCTGGAAATACATTATGCGAGAGAGTTCTCGCTGCCGGACATAAGGTTTATGAGAAAAGCATTGTGGCCGATGATATTTATCAAATACGCGCGCAGGTTTCGGCCTGGATTGCCAACCCCGAGGTCGATGTGATTTTAACCACAGGCGGTACCGGGGTGACAGGCCGTGATGGGACACCGGAGGCGATTTCGCCATTGCTGGATAAGGTGCTAGATGGGTTTGGCGAAGTCTTTCGGATGCTGTCCTGGGATACGATTAAAACCTCGACCATTCAATCTCGAGCCGTTGCCGGTGTCGCCAACCGAACCTATGTTTTTTGTTTGCCTGGGTCATCTAATGCCTGCCGTACGGCGTGGGATGAAATCATCGTGCATCAGCTCGACAGTCGCACCAAACCGTGTAATTTGGTGCAGTTGATGCCTCGACTGAAGGAGGTCTGATGCGTTCACCTTTACTGACATTAGCGGCATTGAGCGCCGCATTAGCGGTGGCGATGGGCGCTTTTGGTGCACATGTATTAAAAACCGTACTGACAGCTGAGATGCTGGCCGTTTATAAAACAGCGGTGAACTATCAAATGTGGCACGCCTTAGGTTTGGGGCTGGTGGCACTGGTTCAACAGCAAGGTGAAAACAATGTTTTGTTACAGTGGGCCGGACGCTTGATGTTTACCGGCATTATATTGTTTTCGGGGAGTTTATATTTGCTGGTGTTATTGGATTGGCCTAGGTTAGGCATGATTACACCGGTAGGTGGCGTATCATGGTTAATTGCGTGGTGTTTATTATTGGTCTATGCCGCTAAAAAACAGGATTGATGGAAGATGACATGAAAGATGCAAACCCAAAAACGATTTATTTGAAAGATTATACCGTTCCTGATTATTTAATTGACCACGTCGAGTTGGATTTCAAACTGGATGCCGATAACACTCAGGTCGCCTCGAAGATGACGATTCGGCGTAATCCTGCCAGTGAACGACAAGGTACTGAACTGCTGTTAATGGGAGAAGGATTACAACTGGACAGCGTAAAATTAGATGGTCAGGCATTGAATGCAGAACAATATCGGCAGACTGCCGAAAGCCTGGTTATTTTTCAGGTGCCGCAAGACAGCGTGTTTACACTGGAAATCGTCAACCGGATCAATCCGGCCGCCAACACCGCTTACGAAGGCTTGTATCTGTCCAATACGATGCTCTGCACGCAATGTGAGGCCGAAGGGTTCCGCAAGATTACCTATTTTATCGACCGGCCGGATGTAATGAGTCGTTTCAAGGTGCGGCTGGAGGCTGATAAAGCGCGTTATCCCGTGCTGTTATCTAATGGTAATAAAATCGATCAGGGCGACTTGCCGGATAATCGACACTGGGTCGCCTGGGAAGATCCGTTTGCCAAACCTTGTTATCTGTTTGCGTTGGTCGCGGGGCAGTTGGAAAAAATCCATGATCGGTTTGTCACGCAATCCGGGCGCGAGATCACACTTGAAATTTATGTCGAGGCACATGATCTGGATAAATGTGATCATGCCATGCAGTCACTTAAAAAAGCTATGCACTGGGATGAGCAGGTATATGGCCGCGAATATGATTTGGATCTGTACATGATTGTTGCCGTCGGTCATTTCAACATGGGCGCGATGGAAAACAAGGGCTTGAATATTTTTAATACCAAGTTTGTGTTGGCACGCCCGGATACAGCGACCGATGCCGATTATGAGCATATAGAAGGCGTCATCGGACATGAATATTTTCATAACTGGAGCGGCAACCGCGTCACCTGTCGGGACTGGTTTCAGCTCAGTTTAAAAGAAGGCTTCACCGTTTTTCGGGACCAGGAATTTACGGCTGATCAAACGTCGCGTGCCGTCAAGCGGATCGAAGATGTCAAAATGCTCAGAACCCGACAATTTGCTGAAGATGCAGGTCCATTAGCCCACCCCATCCGGCCGGATTCCTATATCGAAATCAATAATTTTTATACTCTGACCGTGTACGAGAAAGGTGCGGAAGTGGTCAGAATGCTGCATACCCTTCTGGGGGCGGATGGTTTCCGGCGAGGTAGCGATCTTTATTTCGAGCGTCATGATGGTCAGGCAGTAACCTGCGATGATTTTGTCAAAGCCATGGAAGATGCCAACCAGGCTGATTTAAGCCAGTTCAGACGCTGGTATTCGCAGGCAGGTACGCCGGAACTGTCAGTGGAAGAATATTACGATGCCGAAAACTGTCAGCTTCGGGTTGTTTTTTCTCAAACCTGCCCGCCGACACCGGGTCAGCCCGATAAACAACCTCTGCATATTCCGGTGACGATTGGGCTGATAGGTCGTGATGGTCAGCCGCTTGCTGTCGAGATAGATGGCATGAGCTCTTCAGAACAGGTGACATTGTCGCTGACTGAAGCCGAACAATCGTTTGTCTTGAATCATGTGCCGGAGGGCGCATTGCTGTCTGTGCTACGGGGATTTTCAGCACCGCTTAAATTACGGCTGAATCGTACCCCGGTGCAGTTGGCGTTTCAGTTGCAATATGACAGCGACAGCTTCAATCGCTGGGAGGCTGGGCAACAACTGGCCAGCCAGGTTATTTTAGGATTGATCTACGATATTCAAAACGCCAGGCCCTTGAAAATGAACGCATTATTGACGGATGCTTTTGCCACCGTTCTTAAGCAATCCTGGCAGGATTTGTCTTATTTGGCCTTATTGCTAACATTGCCGGAAGAAAGTTATTTATCAGAGCAGATGAATGTGGTCGATGTTGATGCCATTCATCAAGCCCGGGAGTTTGTGGGCAAGGCTTTGGCTGAAGCGTTAGAAGAAACCTTTTTAAGCTATTATCATGAATATCATCGCGACGAATCGGGTGATTTCAGCAGTGACGCCATCGGTCGCCGGCGGATCAAAAACCAATGCCTGCATTATTTAAGTCATTTGGAAAAAGATTCCGTTTATAGCTTGATGACAGAACAATATGCTAGCGCGGGTAATATGACCGATCAGCTGGCGGCGCTAAGCACCATCGTCAATAGTCAACATCCTGAAAAAGAGTCAGCATTGACCGATTTTTACCAGCAGTGGCAGGATGAAGCGCTGGTGATTGATAAATGGTTTAGTCTGCAAGCGAGTAGTTCCGCTGCGAATGCTTTTGACAGCGTGCAGGCTCTGGCTCGGCATCCAGCTTTCGATCTGAAGAATCCCAATCGAGTACGGGCGTTGATTGGTGCATTCAGTCAGGCTAACCCCGTGCATTTTCATCGGCGTGATGGTGCAGGTTATCAATTTTTGGCCGATCAGATTATTGCGTTGGATGTCATCAATCCGCAAGTTGCCGCGCGTTTGTTGGCGGCATTGACGCAATGGCGTCGTTTCGACACCTTGCGTCAGCAACAGATGAAAGCACAGTTACAGCGGATTATGCAGATCGATTCTATTTCGCGCGATGTGTATGAGGTTGCCAGCAAGAGCCTGCTGTGAGTGTGCGTATTCTATCGGGTGGTATGCAGGTCAATTGTTTTTAGTCTGCCGAATGTATTGCCGTTCCAGTTGTGCGACAAATGCAGACAAGCGCTTTTGATCCCGGCTGGACAGATTTTCAAAAAAGCCACCTAGATTGATTTTGTTTTGTGGAGCCTTTTTTACAAAACGTACATGTAGATCGAAATCTATTCGGTACTCATCAAGCCGAATATGGCAACGGATTAACTGATCGCCACGTTTGATGCGTGCATGATTGTCGCTTAAGTTGACGCCAATGCCGGTTCGGCTCAGGTCATAGAGTTGTCCGCCAACCGTGGCATTATTTATGCTGCTGATGCCAGCAAATGCAATGCGTAGTGACTGAATCGGAACGCGCGGCGATTTTCGCCGTTGCGGATAATAAATTCGCTGTGGCAAACCGGTTTTGTAATGTTTTTCGCCTTGGTGTGTGACGGGGGTCAGGTTTTCTAGTGTGAAGGCAAGGTGGATTCCTTCTAAATAGGCTGACAGCTTGCAGCCCTTTTTTTGCTCAAGTAAGGTATTTCCATGGGCGGGGACTAATTCATCCAATAAGATTTCTTGCCTTTCAGGGTGGACGGCCAGAATTGAAGATGTGAACTTTTCACCTTGGTCGGAGAATGTAATGGTGCACAATTGTGCGTTGTTTTCCAGTTTTTGTAGAATCGTGTTGATACGGAAAGGCTCGGTAACAAAATTAGGCCCGGTTTTCCTCGGTGCAGGTTCAAGCTCTTTGTCATGTTGCGAGGGAGTGTCGACTGAACGAGCAAAAATTTTTTTTATTGTTTTTAACATACGCTGTGTATTTCTAGTGATTTTTTAATGCAGTGTAGAACAAAATTAAAATATTTATGTTGTTACCGCTGCATTTAGGTTCACTTTTTAAGCCGAGGCGATCGCTCGAGAAAAATGCGCAGCCGTGGTCGAGCCTTTTGCGGTATAGGTTGTTGCAAATTGGTTTTTACCGCGAAAAATCTGTTGAATGCGTTGGTTATGTCGCATTAAAAGTGCAATACTCGCGCCATTTTGTTCATTTAGCTGTTGGCATCGTTTGATCAGCTGAGTTATTTTCTGCCAGTTTTCAAGGCCTTCTTTTATCGGTAAATTTGCCAACTTGGCCTTGATAAAATAATGCTGTATGCCAGAAGCGTTGAGTTCGAGTGACTCGGTGGCTAAAATTTGCGTTAATTGTAAACTAAATTGTTCAAGTTGCTGTGAAACGCGTTTTTTTTGCTCGGCAAGTTGGGCAATAGTCGCGGCATCTTGGCGACTGTTCAGCTTTTCCGCTTCGCGTTCAAGAATGGTCAATAATTCCTGATTCAGCTTATACCCTTGCATCAGCAGATTTTCAGTAATCGGATAGGTTTTTTTGATCATAATCATGCACTGTTAAATGGGTTGTCAAATTGCAGCATTTTTTCAGCAATGCTATCGGCATCGATCTGGTAATTACCTTGCTGCAGCGCTTCTTTGACCGCATTGATTTTTTCCTCGTTCAGTACGGATGAGGTATTGCTGGCCAGTGCCTGTTTTATTTTCTGGCTGACAGCCGTTGCATCAAAACTATCAAATTCCGGCCGTGCCGGAGGCGATTTTTTTGTTGCCTGATCGACAGTGTCTTTTTTTGTATTCGAGCTTGTGGTTACAAGCGGTGTGTTTTTTCCGGTTATGGGATTAATTGCCATGAGAATCTCCAGTGACTATTTTTCTGTAGGGGTTATCGGCATTTTAATCAATAACTTTAATGAATAGGTCATTTTTTGTAAAACCCTGTGTTATGTTTTTATTATTGGATTGGGTCAAAAAATTGTCACCAGACCTGGTTTTGCGACGCGTGCCTGAATGATGCGTTTTGAGGCGATGTTTTTAACCCGTATATTTTGTCCTAATTTTCCATTCATCAAGGCAATGCCGGTCATGCTGATTTGAAAAGAGGAACTTTTGGCCTGAATTTTGACGATTTCACCACGCTTGACCAGGTCAGGCGCTTCAAAAAAACGTGGGTTGACCAGCGCCCCTGCCGACAAGTAGCGTTTGGCTTGTTTATTTAAAACCAGATCAGGATTGCTCAGATAGCCTTGGTGTAACAAGCCAATATCCATTTTTTGATAACGCAAATGCTGTTTTGTCAGTCGTTCACCGCGGTTAAGTGATTGCGCCATAACGAGAACGGGTTTGACCAGTTTGATGGTGACACTGCTATAGATTGTCCATCCCTTATTGGCGCGGCAGCGTATTCCTAATGTATTTCTTCCCGCTTTCAATGACCCTTTTGGGACAAAAACCTCTGGTTTTTGGGGACATGCGGGGAGTTTCAGCCGACCGTCTAGTTTTGACAGCTGATAACTGACCGCAACATCCTCTGTAACGCTGGCATTTTTACTCAGTTGCGTATCAAGAAACATTTTAAATAAATTTTGAACAGCCTGTAAGTCTTGAAATTTTCCGGCATAAAGCAACGGGCTGAAAAAGATAAGACTGATGCTGAATATGAAAGTCCTGGTCATGTGCGTCAGTTTTTTGTCAAAAAAAGTTAAAAAATATCAAGCATAAATCGGGCCATAAAAATTAAAGTAAAATGCTGGAAGCTCGCTATACTTTAGAGAGATTTGGGAATTAGAGTGTCCTTTGAGTTTAAATAAAGAAGCGTAATGAGGTTTTAGTATGGCTGGAGTACTAGATGGTGTTGACCAACGGACAAAATTGGCCGGTCACAATCGGTTTGAATTGTTATTATTTAAATTGAATGGGCGGCAGCGGTTCGGTATCAATGTATTTAAGGTGCAGGAGGTTATCCAATGCCCGCAGCTCACCCAGATTCCAAAGTCGAATTCAGTTATTTGTGGTGTCGCCCATTTGCGTGGCAAAACCATTCCGGTATTGGATTTAGCCATGTCGATAGGTATGCCGCCGCTTAGTCGGGGCGAGGGATCTTATGTGATTGTGACTGAATATAATCGTGGCGTACAAGGCTTTATGGTGGGCTCGGTCGATCGTATCATTAATATTGGTTGGGATGCAGTCAAGGCACCGCCGGGCGGGGCGGGGCGGGAGAGCTATTTAACGGCGGTGACAGAATTTGAAAATGAACTGATAGAGGTCATTGATGTTGAAAAAAGTAATGAAGGAGGTTATCGGCTCAAGAGAGCAAGCTAAAGAAGAATTGGTCGAGGCCGGGTTAAGTCAAGCGGAAGACCGGGTGCTGGTTGTCGATGATTCTCTGGTGGCACGGAATCAGGTTAAAAAAGTGTGTGAACAGGTTGGGCTGGAATGTGAATTGCGCAAAGATGGCTTAGACGCTTGGGAGCACTTACAGGAATTGGTCGAGCAAGGCATCGATATTTCAGAGCATTACACCATGATTATTTCTGATGTCGAAATGCCGCGTATGGATGGTTATACCTTGGCGACAAAAATAAAAAATGATCCTTTGATGAAAGATGTTTATTTGGTTTTGCATACCTCTTTGAGCGGTGTCTTTAATTCCTCAATGGTGGAAAAGGTCGGAGCTGATGAGTTTTTGGCTAAATTTGAGCCTGATGAATTGATAAAAACCATCCAAAATCAGTTGAAACGGTATCATGCAAAATATGAGAGCTAGAGCGGCTAGCACCGTTTTAGTGCTGGATAAAAAAGCATGATGGCATTAATAGCAGAGCATACTTAAGATGGATATTTCGCCCCTGGATTATCAGGCCATTTGTGATTTCTTGGGGCTTTGTTGCATAAATAATCCACAGCGTACTCTTTTCTTAAATTCCAGTCTTTATTCATGAAACAGAATAACTTTCAGGCATACCCAGGCCTGTCATTTTATTCATTGCGCCGACGCGGAGATACGCCTCAACCATCTGAGCCGCAAAGGTCCGGTTTTTTAATTGGCCACTAAAGAGCGTTTTGATGCGAAACATAGCCGTTTCAGCCAGGCTGCGTTGATGATAACCACTTTCTTGTTTCCATGCCTTTCTCCCGATTTCAGCGCAACGTTGAACAATCGCTGTTCTTGGATGAGTTCTCCCATCTTCATCACTCGGCCATTCCACCGCCCCTTCCCGCGGCGGTATCAATGCATCGGCGCCTTTGTTACGAATCGCCATGACACTGGATCGTATCATAAGCGCCATCCGCCGCCACACTGGCAACTTGGTCGTGTTCATCCAGCTGCTCTAATAAATCCGGCAAGACTTCGGAATCACCAACAAAATTAGCCGTCATCTCAACTGCCACGACTTCCTGCGTTTGTGCATCAACCATGATATGGAGTTTACGCCAGGTTCTGCGCTTGCTGGCACCATGTTTGCGAACTTTCCACTCGCCTGTAACCGTTCACAACACTTGCCAAACCACCCAAAAAATCAGAAAATTCGTGTATGAGCAAACTCCCACTGGATTTCACCCAACCGCCACCTTTGCCTGAGACATTAGAAGAGTCTCACCAGGTGATTTTGACGTTGTGGGAAGCGATTAGGCAACTCCAAATCTGGAAAGAGGAACTGGAGGAACAATTAAATAATGGTTCCGACAATTCCTCAGCACCGCCCTCACAAGACAGCCCTAAAAAACGCGCGGAACGCCACCGCAAAACCCCGACGGGGCGTAAAAAGGGGCGCAGACGGGCCACAAAAAGCACGAACGGACGTTATTGCCCGAAGACCAGGTCGACCACATCAAGCGCTACTATCCGCATGCAGTCTGTGGTTGTGGTGGAACAGTCCAGATAGATCGTTACCAACGCCATCAAGTTTTTGATTTACCTGAAGTGCGCTATGAAGTCACCGAACATCAGTGCTACGCAGGTTGTTGTCAACGCTGTGGACAGCACCATAAAGCCCATCTGCCCGACGCCGTTCCTGCCGGCCAAATGGGGCCGGGTCTGATTGCCTGGATCAACCTGATAAATGGCCGTTACCACCTGACCTTAAGACAGATTGAAAGTCTGCTCCAGGAACAATGGGGCCTGACCTTCAGTTTAGGAGCTATCAGCCAAAGCCAGAAAAAGCTCAATGACTGGCTGGCCCCGTCTATCAACAAATCGGTGAAGCGGTTCGTGCCGCGAATCTCGGCTATGCCGATGAAACCCGACACTACCGGAATCGCAGCACCTACTGGCTCTGGTCCTTATCCACCGACCAGGCCGCCTACTTTCTGACCCACTATTCGCGCGGTAAAGGCGCGGCCAACGCTTTACTCGGCAACTTCAATGGCGTCTTAGTCACCGACCGCCATGGTGCTTACAACGACTATGCAGCCAATAAACACCAATATTGCTGGGCGCATATCATCCGTAACTTGGAAAAAATAGCCCAACGCCGGGGACAAGCAGGCAAAGACGGTCAAAAATTGCTGAGGCTGGCTCGATTAGGGGTACGATGCGCCAAACGCTGGCAACAAAGCGACTATCAAAGCCAGCATTATCGACAGCGACTGGAAAAGCTCCGTCAACGCCTCAAAACCCAACTGGAACAGAGCGCACTCATCCATGGAAAAACCAAAACCGGCAACAGCTGCCGCAAACTGCTAAAGGATTTTCCAAGGCTCTGGACCTTCTGGACCATCCCGGTGTGCCGCTGACCAACAATGCCGCGGAGAGGTCGTTGCGCCCTTATGTTATCTGGCGGAAAATCAGTTTTTCAGTCAATCACACCGCGGCGATCAGTTTCGGCCGATGATCTTGTCCGTGATCGAGACCTGTAGACGGTTAGGGCTTAATCTGTATCAAACCCTCAGAACGATTTGCACTCAGGGTCTGACAGATGGCCAAGTCTCTTACCGCTTACCTATCCCTGAGCAGCAAGCGGTTATAAGGGTGTGAACGGTTACACTCGCCTTCACCGTAGACTTTTAAGCCGGTCGAATCGACGACTAAGTGTCTTGGCGTTCGACTGCTTGAACGAGGCAGCCGAACCTCCAGAGTTTGCTGGCGGCGACTTAATGTACTGTAATGAGGAATCTGGATAGACAGCTTTAATAACTGGACTAACGACAACAAACATCCCTGTGTCGCTCTCAACGGCAGCTTAAAGAGTTCTCTCAGGGTCGCTAAATGTCAACCAACCTGTCGCATTTTTGCAATAATTTACGAAATGAATTTTATTAAGCTGCTTGACATTCTGTTGTGTTGAAATTTTCCTTATCCGGATTAGGGGCTGTTGCCGTTTTGAAAATCCCCTTGAAATTCAATAACTCCGCCACATAGATTGTTTATTTTGACTCAAAAACAAGCAAACTATGCCCCGACAAATGCTTACGGATGAACTTTGGGAGAAACTGAAGATAATTATGTTGAAAATGGGAATTTATGACAAACCTTGTCTTCGAAAAACAGTCGAAGGTATTTTTTATCGCTTGCGAGTAGGTTGTCCCTGGAGAGATTTACCCACGGCTTTTGGTAATTGGAATGCGGTATATAAACGATTCAATGACTGGTCTCGTAAAGAAAAAAACTGATGGGTATTTTTAACGCCTTGGTTGTTGATCCAGACCTGGAATGGGAATTTATTGATGGGAGTATTGTGAAAGCACATCAGCATAGTAGTGGTGCGGCCTGTGAACAAGAAACAGCGATAGGGAAATCTGTCGCCGGGAACACCAGTAAAATTCATATGGCCGTTGATGCCTGTGGTCTTCCTATTCATTTCTCAGTGACAGGCGGCGAAGTTCATGACTGTAAAGAAGCACCGAAATTAGTTGCAGAGCTCCCAAAAGGTGACTATATAGTTGCTGACAGAGGCTATGACAGTGAAGCATTACGTCTTCAAATTAAAGACAAAGGGGCTGTTCCTGTTATCCCAAGAAAAAGAATTCAACTCGGGGAAATGATGAAATGGATTGGTGTCTCTACAAATATCGCCATCTCGTTGAAAATGTGTTTGCAAGACTTAAGCATTTCAGAGCGATCGCCACGCGATATGACAAACTCAAACGAAATTTTGAAGGCTCTATCGCTCTGGCTTGCGCCTTTTATGGTTACCTATGTGAAATGGCAACAGCCCCTAAGATAAACATGGCCAATGGGCGTTAAATTTCGTGTTTGTCGTCCATTCCATCGCTCTGGATTGTCTCTTTTTGCTTGCTCGATGACTCGTTTTTTTTTTCGAGTACGGCGCTGTCTAAGCCGTTATGGCGTTGGTTGGGTGTTACAAACTTGAGCGCACTGTGTTGATGTTCATTGTTGAACTAACAAACGAAAGCTTCAACCCAGTTCCTGGCTTCGCTTAATGTTTTAAAAGGGTTTTCTGGAAAGGTATGATGATATTTGACTGTTTTAAATAACGATTCTGAATAAGGATTATCATTACTGACACGAGGTCTGCTGAACGACGTGGCAATGTCTAAATCGACCAATTTGGCCCTTAATGTTGCGCCTTTCATCGGACTGCCGTTGTCAGAATGTATCACCAATTGCTTTTGTCGATGTTTTCCCGGCGAGCGATATCTTCGATCAAATCAGCAGCGTGTGCGCTTGATTCGGCATCATGAACTTGCCAGCCTACGATTTTCCGACTATAGATGTCCATCACCATGTAGAGGTAAAAATACTGCCCTTTGACGGGGCTTAATAAATACGTAATATCCCACGAGTAGATTTGATTGGCCTGTGTGGCTTTGAGTGACTGCGGTTTATTATGCTGACCTGCGGCTCCTTTAGCTCTGTGCTTAAGCTGGTTGTGGGCTTTCATGACACGATAAAAGGTTGATTCTGATGCGAGATAGCAGCCCAAATCCAATAACCTCGGAACGATTTGATGCGGCGTTAAAGCGCTGTATTCCGGTTTATTAATCACGGTGATGATTTCTTGCTTGATGGCCTCGGATAATTGATTGTGCACAGGCGCTGTATTGTGCAGTCGTAGGTCTTCTGAGAGTCCTTCTCCCCCGGTTCCAACGCTGATAGGTTCGAGCTGATATACCCACCAGTTCACAGGCTAATTTCTGCCGCGCTCCATTGTCAACGGCTTCATCAATGAGTGCGCTGTAGTGTTGGCGATCTGAGTAGGCGATTAATCGGCCGCCTTTTCCCCCAGATCGCTTGGCACTTTTTTTGATAACACCAGTAAAGCCGCTGTTTCTGATAACGCTTTCTCTTTGCGGTTTAGCTCCTTATGCAAACGCTTGTTTTCTTGTTTGAGTTTTGTTTGCGCCTGTTTATATACGGATTCTGTTGATTTAGATTCTGACAAAAATTCCGCTTTCCAGGTATTTAGATGATGTAAGTAGATGCCTTGTTCACGACAATAGGCGCTAGCCTGATCATCGGTGAGATGATGACAATGAACAATGGCTTCAAAACGTTCTACTGTATTCCAATCTTGAGGGCTTTTTTTTCGAACCATAGATGTTATTGATCAAGGTATATTTTGTAGCGTTGCATGGCCACTAAGAAAAAAAGCTATAGGCAATATCGATATTTCTTTGAACCAGTTCATCTTGTAGTTCCAAGCCGCTCTTATAAGGCATAAGTACGTCTAATATCAAACAACCTGGTTTTGTCGAATCATATTGCTCTAAAAAGGCGATAGCTGAGTCATAGCTTTTTACCTTTAGTCCAGTCGATTCGATTAATTGAGTTAAGGAGTCACGGATTGGAAGTTCATCCTCAACGATAAAAATAGTAATATCTTCTCTATCCATTTTTTTTCCAACTTCATTAATAGGCAGGGTGAAATAAAATGTTGTACCTTTGTCTTTGTTGCAGTTGAATCGAATTTCACCATTATGAGAATTAATTAATGATTGGCAGATAGATAAACCCATGCCCATACCGGTCTTTTTTGTTGTATAAAAGGGGGTAAATATTTTGGCCTGAGCTTCTTTGCTAATACCTGCTCCATTATCTTTAACTCTCACTTCTATTGTTTCGCTGTCGATTAGGTAAGTTTGTATGGATAATCGCCGAGATACTGTTTTAGGTAGCTTGGTTAGTGCATCAATACTATTTTTAATTAGATTTAATAGAACTTGCTCTATTTGTATCGAATCAACATTTACACAAGGTAAATTTTTGGCTAATTCGATTTTTTGTTCAATATCGAATCTTCGGCAATCATCACTCGCTAGCTCTAGTGCATGATTAACAAGGGTATTAATGTCAGAGTATGATCGGTTGCAGTGTTGGATACGACAAATTCGCGCATACGTGCAATAATCTTGCCCGCTCTAAGTGCTTGTTGCTCGGTTTTCTCTAATGTCTCAGACAAGGATACTAAATCAGGGCTGCCTTGTTTTATCAGCCTTAAGCAAACATGACAATATGTGGCTATTGCCGTTAAGGGTTGATTTACTTCATGCGCAATTCCTGAAGCCATTTCTCCCATTAGCCCAAGTCTGGTTACATGAGCAAGTTCGTCTAAATGTTGTTTATCCAGTAATTCTTTAGCTTTCCTGTCGCTGATATCTCTGATTATGCATGTAAAATATTGTGTGTGATTTAATGTATAGCCAGCGACAGATACGTCAATAGGTATGAATGAGCCATTTTTTTTTTTTTGAGCTTCGAGCTCCCAGACTTTACCTATAATTTCTTTCTGGTGTTTTTCTAAATAAACATGAAAAAAATTATTTTGTAGTACGTGCTGTCTAGAAGGGATGAGTTTATTAATATTACGGCCAATGAGTTCATCGGCGGGATAACCAAAAATATTGCTGACAGCTTTGTTAGCTGATTCAATGTTGCCATCATCCTTTATGATTAAAATTCCTTCGACAGCAGCATTAAAAACAGATTTTAGTTTTGTCTCTCGATTGTTAATTAATTGCTTGGACTTCTTAATCTCAGCTATTTTTTTCTCGGAGTTTTTATTTTTTTGTATTAACTCGGAAGTCTGAGCATAGACTTTTTTTTCTAGTTCATTGTTAAGTAAGAAAATTGCTTTTTCGGCTAATTTCTGTTGGCTAATATCTTGCAGTGTCAAAAAAAATCTCATGTCTGCCGTCGTCAATATTATGAGTGCAGCCATGACAGAGTACGCTTGTCAATGCCCCATTCTTTAGCTTTATTTTAAGCTCAACGCTTTGTTTTTCTTTGTGACTTAAGATGTTTTGTAAAAAAAGAGTGAATGAGGCCAGGTCTTTAGTGTGAATAATTTCCGTTATATTTAAGCTTTTAAATCGTTTTTTGCGTAATTAAATAATAAACTGCTTGCACGATTAGGGGCTGTTGCCATTTCACATAGGTAACCATAAAAGGCGCAAGCCAGAGCGATAGAGCCTTCAAAATTTCGTTTGAGTTTGTCATATCGCGTGGCGATCGCTCTGAAATGCTTAAGTCTTGCAAACACATTTTCAACGAGATGGCGATATTTGTAGAGACACCAATCCATTTCATCATTTCCCCGAGTTGAATTCTTTTTCTTGGGATAACAGGAACAGCCCCTTTGTCTTTAATTTGAAGACGTAATGCTTCACTGTCATAGCCTCTGTCAGCAACTATATAGTCACCTTTTGGGAGCTCTGCAACTAATTTCGGTGCTTCTTTACAGTCATGAACTTCGCCGCCTGTCACTGAGAAATGAATAGGAAGACCACAGGCATCAACGGCCATATGAATTTTACTGGTGTTCCCGGCGACAGATTTCCCTATCGCTGTTTCTTGTTCACAGGCCGCACCACTACTATGCTGATGTGCTTTCACAATACTCCCATCAATAAATTCCCATTCCAGGTCTGGATCAACAACCAAGGCGTTAAAAATACCCATCAGTTTTTCTTTACGAGACCAGTCATTGAATCGTTTATATACCGCATTCCAATTACCAAAAGCCGTGGGTAAATCTCTCCAGGGACAACCTACTCGCAAGCGATAAAAAATACCTTCGACTGTTTTTCGAAGACAAGGTTTGTCATAAATTCCCATTTTCAACATAATTATCTTCAGTTTCTCCCAAAGTTCATCCGTAAGCATTTGTCGGGGCATAGTTTGCTTGTTTTTGAGTCAAAATAAACAATCTATGTGGCGGAGTTATTGAATTTCAAGGGGGATTTTCAAAACGGCAACAGCCCCTAGTTAAAAATTATTATTTTTCATACTGTGATATTTTTCACAGATAAAATTAACGCTCTGAGTTAGTATAAAACTCAGAGCGTTACTTGGCGGTCATGCTCTAGGTAACAGGTGGTGTGTGAATACACACGCCTGTTATCTTTTACAGCAATTGAGCACCTGCAGAGGAAGAGCTTACGGCAAGTGCGCCACCAATAGAGCCGCCATTGGTAACAGAGTTTGCCAATGACGCCGATGCACCTTGCGAGACGACACTCATGATGCCGGTGATTGCGCCAGTTGGGTCAACCTGGACATCGGTGTAAGAATTAGTCAAACCCAGCGTATTGGCAATGGCCAATGAACCTGCATCAGCAATACCGGCACCGGATAAGAGAACGACGGCACCGGCAGTGACCCCATCCATTTGAGCTTCTGATAAGGTAACAGGTTCTTGAGCGATAGCAGAACCTGCAACAGCTAGAACAGAAGCACCGACTAACATTTTGATTACGTTTTTCATGATAAAATCCTCCAGGAATTATTAAAGCGCAGCGCCTTCAGAATGAGATACTGACATCGTCTGATCGACAGTGATTTGCCCTGCTTGAATTTGAATAATTTCTAACACTTCGACACTGGTGAAAACCGATGTATAGGTAGTGGCGCCAATGACGCCGAAAGCACCTGCGAATGCATCAGCAGTTCCTGTGCCGGCGGCTGTAACATTGTCCATTTGAGCATCAGACAAAGTAACAGGCTCATTAGCATGGGCAACACTCATGCCAGCAAGTAATGCGCTGGCTGCAATTATTTTTAAAGTTTTCATAGGTAATACCCCCTAAATAATAATACGTAAAAACCTGAACACTTAAGTTTACAGCTTACCGTCTTCAGGTACCTTTAGGTGACGGGTTGATCTAAAATCCGCCCCCTAAAATCGAGCCCCGCAATCTAAAATGATCGCGAATATAAAACAGTTATAACGGGTTAGTAACTAAGCTGCCAATGGTCATCGTCCCAGCGCCGCTGATTTCTACCACCTGGCCTTTCATTTGCACACTGACTGTAAAAGTCATGACATTAGGGCCTGTGATAATATGAGGTGATGGCACATCTTCAGCTTTAAACTTCCGTTGAAATTTATTTTAAATAAATTACTGTAGAAAAAAATACGTACGGTTACCTATCTTTGATTTGATTTTACGACGATCATGCTTTGATAAAGGGAAATGCTATAATTACTTATTTTAATAAGTCGTACATTCATGATACCAGAGCACGCTCGAATTGCAGGCGAAGATGCGCTTAACGATGCGATAGATATTCTCAAACGGGGCGGGTTAGTCGCTTTTCCAACCGAAACTGTGTATGGCTTAGGGGCGGATGCCCGTAATCCGGTAGCTGTGCGTAGAATTTTTGCGGTGAAACAGCGTCCGGCCAATCATCCCTTGATTGTGCATTTGGCTGACGTCTCGCAATTAGCGCAATGGGCGCAAGCTATCCCTGATGTGGCCTGGCGGTTGGCAGAACAGTTTTGGCCGGGGCCGTTGGCCATGATTTTGCCTAAGCATCCCGATGTGCCGCTCGAGGTGACCGGCGGCCAACAGACTGTCGCCTTACGCATTCCAGACAATCCGCTTGCGCTTGCTTTGTTACGGCAATTTGGCAGCGGCATCGCCGCGCCATCGGCCAATCGCTTCAATCATGTCAGCCCTACGCAGGCCGCGCATGTTTTGTCAGAACTTGGTGATCGGATTGAATTGATTCTGGACGGTGGTGATTGCCGCGTTGGTTTGGAGTCAACCATTGTCGATTTAACCGGGTGTCAACCGCGGATTTTGCGCCCAGGACATATTTCGCCGGAACAAATAGCCGATGTTATCGGGCAGCCGGTTACTTTGTCCAACGGTATTGAAACGCGCGCGCCAGGGACATTGGCCTTGCATTATGCGCCAGATACGCCTAGTGCTTTATGCACACAGTCGGAATTGCTGCAACAGGTTGCAGAGTATTTGTCAAAAAAGCGTAGTGTGGGAATTTTAAGTTGGCGGGATTATCCTCAATTTGAAGGCCGGGTCCGCCTGCAAAAAATGTCAGACGACCCGGTTGCTTATGGCCATGACTTGTATGCCGCATTGCGGCAGCTAGATCAGCAAGGATTGGATAAGATTTTGGTGGAAGCGGTACCGGATGATGAAAGCTGGCTGGCGGTCAATGATCGCCTGCGCAAAGCGACCGCGGCGATTAGTGTATGAAGACTGAAGCACTGCTAGCGCTGGATAGACAGCATATCTGGCATCCTTACACGGCAATTCCGGCCCAGCCTGAGCCATATCCAGTCGCATCTGCCGAGGGTGTCTATTTAACATTAACAGATGGTCGCCGTTTGATTGATGGTATGTCATCCTGGTGGTCGGTCATTCACGGCTATAATCATCCGCGTCTAAACCAGGTCGCGCATGCGCAAATCGAGCAAATGGCGCATGTCATGTTTGGTGGCTTGACTCACGAACCGGCTGCAGAATTGGTCAAGCGTTTGTTGCAAATCACCCCGCCTGCATTGGATCAGGTTTTTCTGGCCGATTCAGGCTCTGTTAGCGTGGAGGTCGCGTTAAAAATGGCGATTCAATACTGGCAGGCGCAAGGCAAGGCCGCAAAACACCGTTTTTTGGCCTTCAAGGGGGGGTATCATGGTGACACCTTTGGCGCGATGTCGGTTTGTGACCCGGAAAATGGCATGCACCATTTGTTTACGGGGGTGTTGCCACAGCATTATTTTGCCCCGCGTCCTGAGATTCGTTTCCATCAGGACTGGCGCCCCGAGGCGATAGACGAATTTGCACGGCTATTACAGCAGAATCATCAACATATTGCTGCTGTGATTCTGGAGCCGATTGTGCAGGGTGCAGGCGGCATGTGGTTTTATCATCTACAGTATTTGCGTGAAATCAGACAATTGTGCGATGAATATCAGGTGTTGTTGATTGCCGATGAAATCGCTACCGGATTTGGGCGTAGTGGCCGCTTGCTGGCCTGTGAACATGCCGGGGTGACTCCGGATTTATTGTGTTTGGGCAAGGCCTTGACCGGCGGCTATATGACATTGGCGGCAACCTTGACAACGCGCGCCATCAGCCAGCAAATTGCCGAGAGTGAGGCGCATTGCTTCATGCATGGGCCAACATTTATGGCTAATCCACTGGCCTGCCGGGTGGCCTGTTCTAGTTTGGATGTGTTGCTCGAATCGGACTGGCAACAGACCATTCAACGTATCGAAAACAGATTAGCGACGGGGCTTGCGCCTTGTAGGGATTTGTCAAATGTAGCCGATGTGCGTGTTTTAGGCGCAATTGGCGTGGTGGAAATGAAACAGGCGCTGGATGTTGGCAAGATTCAAAGTCGGCTGGTTGAGCAAGGCGTATGGTTGCGGCCTTTTGGTCGCCTGCTTTACACTATGCCACCTTATATTATGACCGATGATCAGCTCGATACGGTTTGTCAGGCCTTATACCAGAGTATTGCCTGAGATGATCACGAAAGCTCTGCAATTTATTTTAATTAAAGTCGTGCGCTTTTATCAGCTCGTCATTTCGCCGTTTTTTCCGCCCAGTTGCCGTTATCAGCCCACCTGTTCAGAATATGCGTTGGACGCTTTGAAACAGCATGGGCCTTTTTATGGCAGTTGGTTGACCCTGAAACGGTTGCTACGCTGCCAGCCCTGGGGTGGGCATGGTCATGATCCGGTGCCGCCTAAACGTAAGTGAACTCGGATTGTAACTTGTATCGTTTAATTCCATTGACTGATCTGGATTCATTCAGTTATTAACGACCCTGTAGAAACATTTGTTGTTCATCCTTGTTGCACGGTTTCATTCTCTGTGATCTCAGTGGTCTGAAGTGTCGATAAAAGATAGAGGCCAGAGATGACTTTTTCTTTCACGGTGGGTGAATGGAAGATTATGGGAATGAGATTGAAGAGCCGCTGCGTAACATCAGTTGTTGAGATGTATAAAAGTAGACTCCGTAGGGGCAATTCATGAATTGCCCCTACATGGTTTAAGGTTAACTTGGCTGTAAATTCATTAAACACGTTACGTCTGCGTAACATCAATCTTAGATTCAACTCATAAGTGCAATTTATTTTTCAGTAATAATGACATCAATACCGGCTTTTTTCAGTCGTGTCTGAATCGTAGTGACGGCGGACGGGCGGGAAAATGGCCCGAGTTTGACCCTGTGCCAGACGGTGTTGCCGACACGGGCTTTCTCGATGTGCGATTCAAAGCCCATCAAGGCCAGTTGCGCCCGGCGTTTGTCGGCATCTGAAAACTTTTGGAAAGAACCCGCCTGGATCAGATATTGCGCTTTTTTGGCTTTGCCGACACGTTCTTCACGCACACGGGTTTTGATTTCATAATCGGTGACCACGGTTTCTTTCGGCAGCCGGGTATAAAATTCAAAATGTGGTTTTTCCGTTTTCTTGGCCGGTTTTTTGGGTTTGGGCTTTGGCTTTTTTGCCGTGTTATGCGGCGCTGTGAGCTGAGTTTCCGTTGCGGTTTTCGATGCCGGTGTCGATGTTCTTAAAAAATTGAGAAATCCTACAAACGCCGCGATTAATACCAGTACCAGCAGCCATTTCCACCAGGCCACCTTAGGCGCCACCTGTTTGCTGCGGTTTTTTTTCGGTTGTGCGCGGTGTTTGTAGTCTCTCGGCATTACATCGCCTCAGGGGTATTGATTTTCAACAGATTCAAACCATTCGCGAGGACTTGTTTGACTGCACAAATCAGATTCAGCCGGGCATCGCGTAAGGCCGCATCGTCCACTAGAAATTGATGGGCGTTGTAATAAGTGTGGAAATTGTTGGCCAGTTCACGCAAATAATGAATCAATTGATGCGGTTCATGTTGCAATGCTGCCCGTTCCAAAACTTCAGGATATTTTGACAGCGTCGTCAACAGTGCCGATTCGTGCTCTTCAGTCAAGCGATTCAGGTTTTCCATGCCTAGCGGTATGTCGCGCGGCAGGTTTTTTTCATCCAGTTGCCGTAAGACACTGCACACCCGCGCATGCGCATATTGCACATAATATACCGGATTTTCGTTACTTTTCGAGGTTGCCAGTTTCAGGTCAAAATCCATGTGTTGTTCAGATTTGCGCATTACATAGAAAAAGCGCGCGGCATCTTTGCCGACTTCGTTGCGGAGCTGACGCAAGGTCACAAATTCACCTGCACGGGTGGACATGGGCACTTTCTCCTCGCCACGCCATAAAATAGCAAATTGCACCAGCAGGATTTTAAGCTTGCTGTTATCGCCGCCTAAGGCCTTCAATGCTGCGCGTACCCGTGGAATGTAGCCGTGGTGGTCCGCCCCCCAGATATTGATGATTTCATCATAACCGCGTTCCAGCTTGTTCAAGTGGTAGGCGATATCCGAGGCGAAATAGGTGGTCTGGCCGTTTTCACGGACCACGACGCGGTCTTTTTCGTCGCCAAGTTTGCTGGAGGCGAACCATTTTGCGCCTTCTTTTTCGTACAGAAAACCGGCCTCATCGAGTTTTTGCAAGGCATTTTCAACTGCACCGGAATCCATCAGGGAGCGCTCTGAAAACCAGTTTTGATAGCTGACGCCAAATTCTTCCAGGTCTTGGCGAATATCCTCCAGAATCTGTTTCAGGCCGGCTTGAAAAACATCATCGTATTGTGAGCCGAGCAAGGTTTGCGTGCGCTCGATCAAGGCGTCGATATGTTTTTCCTTGTCGCCGCCCTGAGGTTCATCGGCCGGGATATCTTCGAGAATCAATTCAGCCGGACGGCGATATTCATTGCCGACGCTGTTATGCAGCTGCACAGCAATTTCCCGCACATATTCGCCGCGATAACCGTTGCTGGGGAAGGGAACCACTTCGCCACATTCTTCCAGATAGCGTAGCCAGATGCTGGTCGCCAGAATATCCATTTGCCGGCCGGCGTCGTTGACATAATATTCACGTTCCACCTCGAAACCGACAGCTTCCAGTAAATCCGCTACGGCAGAGCCATACGCGGCGCCACGGCCGTGGCCGACGTGTAAAGGGCCTGTCGGGTTGGCGGAGACAAATTCAACCTGCACTTTTTTACCCGCACCGATTTGGCTCAAGCCGTAGCGCTGGCCAGCATCATGAATTTGTTGCACCACTTCAAACTGAGCTGTGCTGTTCAGGTAGAAATTGATGAAGCCAGGGCCTGCGATCTCAACTTTTTCGATACGAGCATCTTGAGGCAGCGCCGCAATCAGTTGCTCAGCCAGTTGGCGCGGATTGCTTTTACAGGGTTTTGCCAGCATCATGGCCAGGTTGGTGGCAAAATCGCCATGCTGTGGATCACGTGTCCGTTCAACACTCGGCTTCAGGGTTAAATCTTGAGGTACGGCGGCCTGTGATTTCAAATCATCAAGTGCCTGTTCAAGCAGAGCTTCCAGGGTTTGTTTCATGGTTTTTTATATAAAGTTTGGCAAGTCAGTGTGGCAACGATTTGCGAATGCCATCTGACCTGAACTGAAAAATACAAATAACCGCGTATTATCCATGAATCGGGTGGACTAATAAAGGCCGACCGGGTCGACATCTAAGGACCAGCGAATTTTGTGGGCAGATTTTAAGGTTTCAATGGTCAGGATCAGAGTATCCAATAGCTTATGCAAGGCTTTTCGATGTGAGCTTTGTAATAACAGCTGATAGCGAAATTGGCCGGCCTTTTTAGCCATTGGTGCAGGAACCGGGCCTAAAATCATAACATCAGCCGGCGTATCGGGGCGGATACGTTCGATAAGTTCTTGTAGAAATTGCTGCGGGGCTTGTGTGTTGCCGGCTTGTATCCGCAATAGCGCCTGAAAACTGTAGGGTGGAAGGCCTGCTTGCTGGCGTTCAGCCAGGGCAGCTGTTGCAAAAGCCGGATAACCTTGTTTCAAGATGGTGACCAGTAAAGGATGGTCGGGGTGATGCGTTTGCAGCAAGACTTTGCCGGGTTTTTCGGCGCGGCCTGCGCGTCCAGCAACTTGAATAATCATCTGGGCCATTTTTTCGGCACTATGAAAATCGATGCTGAACAGGCCGCTATCGACATCGAGAATCGCCACCAGCGTGACATTGGGGAAATGGTGGCCTTTTGCCAGCATTTGCGTCCCTAAAATAATATCGGCCTGGCCTTGATTGATTTGGGTCAAATACTTTTCCAGTGTGCCTTTACGCTGGGTGCTGTCACGATCTAGACGAATGATGGTCTTGTCCGGGAAGAGTTGATTCAGCGTTTGTTCAACCCGCTCGGTGCCACGGCCGACGGCCTGTAACTGAGTCGATTTGCAGGCCGGGCAGGTCATGCTCAACGCCTGTTCCCGGCCACAGTGGTGGCAGCTCAGTTTGTTGTCGGAAAAGTGAATGACCATATTGGCGTCGCAACGCGGGCAGCGGGAGACATAGCCGCAACTGTGGCACATTTGTACCGGTGCAAAACCACGACGATTCAAAAACAGCAGTACTTGCTCCTGTTTGGCCAGGGTTTGTTCGATTTCGTTCACTAACATGGCGGACAAACCGTCCTGCATTTTTTTGTTGCGCACATCAAGCAATTGAAAGCTCGGTTTGCTGGCCTTTCCTGCGCGAGCCGGTAACGTCAATAATTGCAATCGTCCCTGGCGCACATTATACAAGCTCTCTAGCGACGGGGTGGCTGAGCCTAATATGATGGGGATGCCGAGATTACGTGCCTGTACCAAGGCGACATCGCGGGTGGAAAAGCGGAAGCCTTCTTGTTGTTTGAAGGAGCTGTCATGCTCTTCATCCAGAATGATCAGACCGGGGTTTTTAAGTGGTGTAAACAGTGCCGAACGTGTGCCCAGCAGAATGGCAGCGTCGCCGCTACGCATTTTTAGCCAGGCGTTCAGGCGTTCGTTATCGCTCATGCGCGAATGGCTGGACACAATAGGCACATTGAAGCGTTGACAGAAGCGTTGCTCTAACTGCGGGGTCAGGGTTATTTCAGGCAATAACACCAGAACTTGCCGTTGTTTTTTAAGAACCTGTTCAATTACCTGTAAATAGACTTCGGTTTTACCGCTGCCAGTCACACCTTCAAGTAAATAGGCATGAAAATCATCTAATTGTTGGCAGATATGGTCGATGGCGTATTGTTGCTTAGAATTTGCTGCTAAAGCGGTTTGATTGAGGAGATTTTTATCCGAGGCGGGCGGGCGATAGGTACTTTCTTCGACCAGTTGTTTGTCGATCAGGCCTTTGAGTACAGGGCGCCAGTTGCTATGCCAGTCGCGTAATTGCTGGGCGCTGGCAACGCCGTTGCTTTGCTTAAACCAACACAGCAGGGCTTGTTGGCGCTTGGCTCGTTTAAGTGTTTCTGGTGTAGTGCTAATCCCGCTTTTGGTTAAACAATAATATTTTTCGGTGGTGATTTGAGCCGGTTTTCCTTTGCGCAGTGCTAACGGCAATGCGGTTTGAAACACATCGCCAATGGGATGATGGTAGTAGCGACTGGCCCATTTGAGTAACAGGATGTGTTGATCAGAGAAAATAGGCTGTGTATCCAGTATTTCGGTAATGTCTTTTAGGCGATGCGCGGGGATATTAGTGTCTTTTTCGACACTGAGCAGGATGCCAATTTTATGGGTTTTGCCAAAAGGAACGCGTATTCGGATACCAGGTTTGAGCTCAACCGGGTTAAGTTCGGAGGGCAAGCGGTAGTCAAACAGCCGGTTTAATGGGACGGGGATGGCAATGCGCGCAATAGACGCCGGTACATGGGCGTTATTAGCCATGAATCAGAGGGAATCTCACTCGTTTTTTGAGGATAGATTGGCTTGGTCGGCCGCATTGCGTAATATGTTTTCTGCGGCGGATGTATCAAGGTCTTTGTAGCGTAAATATTTAAAGCGCTGTTTTATGATGGTCAGGTATCCTAAGGCGCGGGTGCGGTTTCTATATAGATTATATTCAAAATCCCTTAACGGTTTTTTGAGTGACTTAATAATGGGTTTGGATTCTGCATACTCAAGTTGTTTATCTTTGTTTTGCTCTTCAATGGCCTGTAAGATTGCGCGGGTTAATTCATAGTCGATAGATTCTTCAAATAGGGCAATTTTATTACCAGTAAATAGAAAGGATGCCACTAGAATCGATACAGCCAAAATGGCCATATGCGTGATTTTAATGCCTTTTTTTAATGATAACAGACGGTTTAATTCAGGAGTTTTCATAATGGAGGGTATTTATTTTTGATAAATCACGCCTGGGTCTTTTAATACTGGATCAACAGCTTCCCAGCGGTTCTGCTTTAGGCGGTGATAAAAACAGCTTTCCCGTCCGGTATGACAGGCGATACCACCTTCTTGTTCAATTTCAAGCAGGATAACATCTTTATCGCAATCGATACGGATATCGAGTACTTTTTGTCGATGCCCCGACTCTTCCCCCTTGCGCCAGAGTCTCTGCCGTGAACGTGACCAATATACCGCGTAGCCGTGTTGCGCTGTCAGCTCTAATGCCTCCCGATTCATCCAGGCAAACATCACGACGCGGCCAGTTTTAGCCGATTGTGCAATGACAGGAACCAGGCCATCGTCGTTCCAGCGAATCTCATCCAGCCAGCTTGCGTTCATTGCAAACGAACCTCAATGCCGTTATTTTGCATATGGTGTTTGGCTTCTTCGATGCTGTATTCGGCAAAATGAAAAATACTGGCCGCTAGTACGGCATCGGCCTTGCCTTGAATAATGCCTTCGACCAGATGATCTAGGTTACCGACGCCGCCAGATGCAATGACCGGAATTGCAACCGCTTCGCTGATCGAGCGGGTCAGTGCCAGGTCAAAGCCGGATTTAGTACCATCACGATCCATGCTGGTCAATAGAATTTCACCGGCGCCATAATCGGTCATTTTGATGGCCCATTCGATGGCATCGATACCGGTCGGTTTGCGGCCGCCGTGGGTAAAAATTTCCCAGCGATCAGCTTCGTTGTCGGCGCTGACTTTTTTGGCATCGATGGCGACGACGATACACTGTGAGCCAAATTTTTCTGCGGCCTCGCGGACAAATTCCGGATTAAATACGGCGGCACTGTTAATGCCAACTTTATCGGCGCCGGCGCTCAGCATGGTGCGAATATCATCAAGCTTGCGGATGCCACCACCAACGGTCAGCGGGATAAAGACTTCGCTGGCGACTTGTTCAACCACATGCACGATGGTGTCGCGGTTGTCATGGGTGGCGGTGATGTCGAGGAAGGTGATTTCATCCGCGCCTTCGCGATCATAACGGCGGGCGATTTCAACGGGGTCACCGGCGTCACGAATATCGACAAATTTTACGCCTTTGACGACGCGGCCGTTATCGACATCAAGACAAGGGATAATACGTTTGGCTAAACTCATGGTGCAAAACTTTCCGCCAGTTTTTCGGCTTCGGCAAAATCCAGTGTGCCTTCATAGATGGCTCGGCCAGTGATTGCACCCATGATGCCGTCTTCGGCCACTTTGCCGAGGGCTCGAATATCATCCATATTGGTAATCCCGCCGGAAGCGATAACCGGGATTCGAATCTCCCGCGCCAGCTTAGCGGTGGCTTCGACATTGACCCCTTGCATCATGCCATCTCGGGAAATATCGGTATAAATAATGGCTTCAACACCATAGTCTTCAAATTTCTGCGCCATGTCGATGACGTCGTGACGAGACAGTTTAGACCAGCCATCGACGGCAACCTTGCCATCTTTAGCATCGAGGCCGACGATGATATGGCCCGGAAATTCCATGGCTACATCGTGTACAAACATCGGGTCACTGACTGCTTTAGTGCCGATGATGACATATTGCACGCCGGCATTAAGGTATTCCTGAACGGTATCTTCATCACGAATGCCGCCGCCAATTTGGACGGGTACATCAGGGTAGCGGTCGGCAATGGCGTGAATAATATCGGCATTGACCGGTTTGCCGGCAAATGCGCCGTCCAAGTCAACCAGGTGAATACGGCGGGCACCAGCCTCGACCCAACGTGAAGCCACTTCAACCGGGTCTTCAGAAAAAACGGTATCGTCTTCCATTCTGCCCTGACGCAGGCGAACACATTTTCCGTCCTTTAGATCAATAGCGGGAATTAATAACATAACGGTGTCTCGGTAATCTCGATAGAAAAAGTCAGAGGCTGCCATCCCAGTTGAGAAAATTTTTCAGCAACTGCAAGCCTAGCTTTTGGCTTTTTTCAGGATGGAACTGTACGGCAAAAAGGTTATCTTTGCCAATGGCGCAAACGAAAGGCTCAGGGTATTCGCTGCGACCAAAAACATGGGCCGGGTTATCGGGCACAGCATAGTAACTATGCACAAAATAAAACCGGCTGTTATCTGGAATATGACGCCATAAGGGGTGTGTTACTTGTTTGACCTGGTTCCAGCCCATATGGGGGATTTTCAAGGTATTTCCAGCCTTGTCCGTTAACTTCTGTGGAAAGCGGACAACATGACCTGGAATAAGGCCTAAGCAATCGGTGTGTTGGTTTTCTTCGCTATCGCTCAACAAGGCCTGCATACCTAAGCAAATCCCTAAGAAAGGTTTGCTTGTCGCGGCCTGGATAATGGTGTCGGCAAGACCGGTTTGAGTTAATGCTTGCATGCAGTCACGCATACCGCCGACACCGGGAAAAACGATCCGGTCAGCCTTGAGAATGCTGGCAGAATCGGACGCTAGGACGACTTTTACACGGGAATCGGCATGTTGTAATGCTTTAGCAATCGAATGCAGATTGCCCATTCCGTAATCAATAACGGCAACGCTTGACATAGCTGGCTGGGGTTTAAGTCTTTAAGGTTATAAACATCCTTTGGTGGAAGGCATCATGCCTGCCATGCGAGGGTCTAGGGTAATCGCCTGCCGAACCGCGCGGCCAAAGGCTTTAAACACAGTTTCGGCAATATGATGGGCGTTACCGGCCTTTAAATTGTCAATATGCAGGCTGACACCGGCATGATTGACAAAGCCCTGGAAAAATTCACGGAATAAATCAACGTCGAATTGGCCAATCATGGCGCGTTTAAATTCGACCTGGTAAAACAAGCCGGGGCGCCCGGAAAAATCGACAACAACGCGAGATAAGGATTCATCCAGTGGCACATAGGCATGGCCATAACGAAAAATGCCTTTTTTATCGCCCAGCGCTTTGGCAAATGCCTGGCCAAGCGTAATACCAATATCTTCAACGGTATGGTGGGCGTCGATTTCAAGGTCACCTTTTGCCACAACGGTCATGTCGATCAGTCCATGACGGGCGATTTGATCCAACATATGATCTAAAAATGGTACGCCAGTTTCAAAACTAGACTGGCCTTGACCATCAAGATTGATGGATAGGCGGATTTGTGTTTCAAGCGTGTTACGCTCAATTTCGGCTGTACGAGAAGTCATAGCGGGAATTGTAAATTAAAGCCTTGTAATTTGCCATAAAAACAAATTTAAAAACAAGGTTATTGCAGGATTTGCTACTTATGGTCTATCTTTAGAGGTACAAAAACCGCCTATTAGGTATGGTTTAAACCTGAATCTGCCTTGAAATCACAGATTCAGGTTAAAAAACATTTTAAATATCATTAAATATGGACTCATACTTAGCCACCAATACCGAAATCAGTAGCAAACAAGCTGAATCTTTGTTGACATTGCAACGAGATATTATGGGGCAATTGGCGACGACCGAAATTAATTTTGAAGCTGTTTTAAATGATTTGTGTTTATTGGCTGAAAAATTAGTAACAGGTTCTTTAGCCTCGGTCATGCTATTCAATGACGAAAAAAACGCTCTTAATGTGGTCGCCGCGCCATCGCTGCCGCCTGATGCGGTCAATCAGCTTTGTGGTTTGCAGCCAGGGCCTCAGGCCGGGAGTTGCGGGACGGCGGTATTTAAGAAAATTCCACAATATGTGGCATCGACGAAAAATGATATTCGCTGGCAAGGCGAAGCCTTTCGTTTGTTTGCCATAAACTTCAATGTTGCGGCCTGTTGGTCAAATCCTATTTATGTTGATCAAGATGTCGTGGGGTCGTTTGCTTTGTCGCATTTAGAGGAAGGGGCGCCGTCATTGTTTCATAAAAAGGTTTTGGAAACCTGTGCGATTGTTGCCAGTGTGGTCATAAAACGGCAAAAAGAACAAGAAAAGTTATGGCAGTCATTTTATCAAGATCATCTGACACAACGTCCGAATCGACATAGTTTGTTGTTGCGGCTTGAAAAATGTATCGAACAAGCGCAGCAGAAACAGCAAAAGTTGGCACTGTTATTGTTGGATTTAGATCGCTTTAAAGACATCAATGAACTCCAAGGCTATGAAGCCGGTGATCAGCTGATTATGTATGTTTGCCAGCAAATTATTCAGGTTTTAGGGGAAGATGTCTTTTTTGCCCGTTCGGGGGGTAATGAATTCGCTATTCTGCTAGAAAATATTGAAGATAAAGAACAAGTCGAGGCAATATGCCAGCAAATTCAGCACACATTGACGCAGTGTTACCGATATAAGCATGTTGATTTTTCGTTATCGGCCAGTATGGGGGTTAGTATTTATCCTGATGATGGTAAAAATTATATTGATTTACTGCGCAACGCTAATACAGCCATGTTTAAGGCAAAAGCGGAGGGTGTAGGGCAATATTGTTTTTATCAGCATGATCTGACGATACAGGCAAAACAACGCTTGGAGTTGGTTTCAAGTTTGCGGCAGGCTTTAGACAATGCCGAATTTCAGGTTTATTATCAACCTCAATACACCTGTGCGAATGAATTGGTGGGAACCGAGGCTCTAGTGCGCTGGATAAAGCCCGATGGAACAGTGGTTTCGCCACTAGAGTTTATCCCGGTAGCAGAACAGTCAGGGGTGATTGAGGCGCTTGGCTGGCAGGTCATCGATATGGCATGTCGGCAATGCTTGAACTGGTGGCAGGCGGGCTTGCCCAAATTTATTTTGGCAATCAATTTATCGGTCAAGCAACTGGTGCCAGGGTTTGCTGAAAAAATGCAAAGAAAATTAAATGAATTAGGTTTTCCCGTGTCGCAATTGGAATTAGAGGTCACCGAGAGCCTGATTATGCAGCAATTGGATTTAACTGAACTCAATTCCCTTAAAACGCTGGGTATCAAGATTTCTATGGACGATTTTGGTACTGGGCATTCATCGCTGGCACAACTTAAAAGCCTACCCATCTCAACTTTAAAAATTGACCGCTCTTTCGTTAAGGATATTCCGACAGATAAGAACGATATGATTATCGCAAAAACCATTATCACCATGGGGCACAATCTGGCACTCAATGTGATTGCCGAGGGGGTTGAGACTCAGGAGCAACATGATTTTTTAGCCGATGAAGGCTGTGATTTATTGCAAGGTTATTATTTTTCACCCCCTTTGTCGGCACAGGATTTTGAACAGCGTTTAAAGCAAGATATATCCGAATCTTAACCCAGTTTTGCTAGTAATAGATTTATGCGTGGTAACTATTCAGCGTAATTAAACAAAAACTATTTTAATATCAGTTGCTTGTGGAAGAAGTGTTTGTGACATGGATGTTGCATTCAAGCCTACAAGGATGTATTTACGGCGTAAGTGACTGTATTACGTTGATTAGTTGTTATAAGTGTATGGCACGATAATGGCAAGGCTGGGTTAAGATGCGAATGAAGCCGCATTAAAATCTGAAATAAAAGCTGCCAAAAGAATCACCGCTTGACCAGCGAATTCCGCTGTCGTCTAAATACACATTGGGTCTGTAGTTGCTTGTGCCATAAGACCTGCGCTGATAACGATGATTTGGTCGGTCGTGACGTAAGTAGTCTTCAAGTGCGCATTGATTACGCTCTAGGCGCTCTAAAATATGCTGTTTTTGACGATAACTCCAGCGATTGCGATAACGTAAATCGGCGATACGGTTCTCCAGTCGGCGTAAATTCCTGAATAATCTATGTGCATGGTGTGGATTTAAACGGCCATGTTCAAGGCCTTCCTCAATACGATGGTATTGTCGTGCCAAGCGGCGATCAATTTGATTCCAGAACGTATGGCGCTCTTGGTAGTTGCCACTATCATCGTCATGATGATGGCGGTAATGGCGGTTATCGGCTGCGCATCCGACTGGGATGGTTAAGAAGGCCAGGGCAAATAATAAAACTTTCATGGTGTCCTCCTCGCTGTTTCCAGCATGTTGTTAGTGTGGTTATAGCATAGAGGAGGTTCGATGAATAAAAACTGAACATCGTTTAATTAAATGATTTCTTCGCGGACAGGGTTGGTTAATTGACCGATTTTTTCGATTTCAATGCGCACAGTCTGGCCGCTTTTTAAATAGCCTCGGGGTTTCATTTTTACACCTACGCCGGCGGGAGTACCCGTTGCGATCACATCGCCAGGCTCCAGAGTCATGGCTTGGCTTAAATAGGCGATCATTTCATAGCAATTAAAAATCATTTGACGGGTATTTGCGCATTGCCGGCGTTCATTATCAACCCAGGTTTCAAGGTGTAGGTTATGGGGGTCGTCAATTTCATCGCGGGTGACTAGCCAAGGGCCCATTGGCCCATGTGTGTCAAAAGACTTGCCGAGCATCCAGGTCGGTGAACGGATTTGCCAGTCCCGTACCGAAACATCATTGACGATGGTAAAACCTGCAATGACATCGGCAGCAGAGGCAAGCGGCACATGTTTGCAGCGTTTGCCGATAACAAAGGCCAGTTCTCCCTCATAATCGACTTTTTCAGAAACGACCGGGATTTCAATTGCTGCATTCTGGCCGATGACGCAACTGCTTTGTTTGGTAAAAAAGGTGGGATAGTCGGGTTTATCCAATCCGGTTTCGCCAATATGGTCGGCATAATTGAGGCTGATGCCTAAAAATTTTCCCGGTCGTGGGATGGGGGCTAGTAATCTGACCTGTTCAAGTGGAATCTGGCTTTTACCGCTGTCGATTAGGGCTTGTAAGCGATTCAACGCAGTATCGCCTTGTGCTAAAAAGTCGATCATGTTGTCGGGTAGGGTCGGATCGGCTGCGGCATCGACAATGACTTGGTCAAGAACGGCGCCGATATGTGTTGTCTGTTGAAATTGAAAAGTCGCCAGCTTCATAGGGTATCTGTCCTGTTAAAATGAGCTATTTTAGCGGATTTGCTATGCGCTGAGCATCGCTGAAAAAATAACAATACGCTATAATGCCGGATTTTATATGCTGTCAAACTGGCCGAAGGCTTTAAAATACGATGACACCCGAACAATTCGATGATTACGCCCGGCAGGGATTTAACCGTATTCCGGTATGCCGGGAGGTTCTCGCTGATCTGGATACGCCGCTCAGCGCCTATTTAAAACTGGCCGATGGGCCGTATTCTTACTTGTTTGAATCGGTACATGGCGGTGAGCAATGGGGGCGCTACTCTATTATTGGTTTGCCGTGTAAAACACGAATTCAGGTGACAGGCCATCAGATTACTCAAATTGAAGAGGGTCAAGTCACGCAAAGCCTGGAACATCCGCAGCCATTACAATGGATCGAACAATTCAGGCAGCAGTATAAGGTACCGGATATTGAAGGATTGCCGCGTTTCAATGGCGGCCTGGTCGGCTATTTTGGCTATGAAACCATTGCCTATATTGAAAAACGCCTGCAGCCGCGCCAAAAACCAGATCCGATTGACACACCCGATATTTTATTGATGGTATCGGAAGAAATGCTGGTATTTGATAATCTGTCCGGCAAATCCCTGCTCTTGACCCATGCCGACCCCGCTCAGCCTCAGGCCTATGAAAAAGCAGTCGCGCGCTTGAATGATCTAGCCTATCGATTGAAAAACTTAAAGGCGCAGCCGGATGAACAGACGACGCCAAAAACGGTTTCCGAGAATGATTTTGTCTCCGGTTTTACCCAACAAGGCTTTGAACAAGCGGTGTTAAAGGCCAAAGACTATATCGTCGCCGGTGACATTATGCAGGTTGTGCTGTCACAGCGTCTGTCGATTCCATACTCGGCATCGCCGTTGAATTTGTATCGTGCGCTGCGCTGTCTAAATCCTTCGCCCTATATGTATTATCTGAATCTGGATGATTTTCACATTGTTGGTTCATCACCCGAAATTCTGGTGCGACTGGAAGATAATCAGGTCACGGTCAGGCCGATTGCCGGTACACGACCACGCGGTGATACGCCTGAACAAGATAGGGCTCTGGAACAGGATTTGTTGGCCGACCCGAAAGAACTGGCCGAACATTTGATGTTAATTGACTTAGGCCGTAATGATACCGGCCGGGTCGCTAAAATCGGCAGCGTTAAATTGACCGATAAAATGATTGTCGAGCGTTATTCGCATGTTATGCATATTGTTTCCAATGTCACAGGTGAGCTGGCCGAAGGTAAAGACGCATTTGATGTTCTGGCTGCGACTTTTCCGGCCGGTACGGTTAGTGGGGCACCTAAAATCCGGGCGATGGAAATTATTGATGAATTAGAGCCGGTTAAGCGTGGTGTGTATTCCGGTGCCATCGGTTATATTTCCTGGTCGGGTAATTTAGATACCGCGATTGCCATTCGTACCGCTGTTATTAAGGATAAAACGTTGCATATTCAGGCGGGTGCAGGCATCGTTTATGACTCTGTCCCTCGTAATGAATGGGATGAAACAATGAACAAGGGCCGGGCGATTTTCCGGGCTGTCAGTATGGCTGAAGCCGGACTGGAAGGAGAACAAACATGAGTGCGGTTAAACTGGTGATGATTGATAATTACGATTCATTCACCTACAACCTGGTGCAATATTTTGGCGAATTGGGCGCAGACGTGACCGTGGTTCGCAATGATGAGGTTACGCTTGATGATATTGCCGCCATGCGGCCTGACAAGTTGGTGATTTCTCCAGGGCCTTGTACGCCAAAAGAAGCCGGAATTTCGGTCGCGGCGATTCTGGAGTTTGCTGGAAAACTACCGATTTTAGGCGTCTGTTTGGGGCATCAAAGCATTGGTCATGCATTTGGCGGCAAAATCATTCACGCCAAGCAAATCATGCATGGCAAGACATCGTCCGTTTATCATAAAAACACCGGGGTGTTCAAAGGATTGAGCAATCCTTTCATCGCAACTCGCTATCATTCGCTGGTAATCGATCAGACCCGCTTGCCGGACTGTCTGGAAGTCACCGCCTGGACTCAGGATAAACAAGGTCAACGGGATGAAATCATGGGTGTTCGGCATAAAACGCTGGATGTTGAAGGCGTACAATTTCACCCGGAATCCATTTTGACCGATCACGGTCATGATTTACTGAAAAATTTTCTGGAACGTTAATGAATATTACTTTACCGCAGGCTATTGGCCAACTCCTGGATAAACAGGATTTAACGCATCAGCAAATGCATTATGTTATGCGGCAGATCATGACGGGGCAGGCCAGCGACGCCCAGATCGCTGGCTTTTTGATTGCGTTACGGGTGAAAGGCGAAACGGTCGAGGAAATCACCGCGGCGGTGGAAGTCATGCGCGAACTGGTGACCCCGGTGCCGGTGAAAGGTGAGCATGTCATCGATACCTGCGGTACCGGCGGCGATGGTGCCAATACTTTCAATATTTCTACTGCTTGCGCTTTTGTAGTCGCCGCAGCGGGCGGGAAAGTGGCCAAGCATGGCAACCGCTCAGTGTCGAGCCGTTGTGGCAGCGCCGATGTGCTGGAAGCGGCGGGTGTCAATCTGGATTTAACCGCTGAACAAGTGGCGCAATGCGTACAAGATATCGGCGTCGGTTTTCTGTTTGCGCCTAAACACCATAGTGCAATGAAACATGCGATTGGTGCGCGTAAGGAAATGGGCGTCAGAACCGTTTTCAATTTGCTTGGCCCATTAGCCAATCCGGCTAATGCCGACCATCAGTTGATCGGTGTTTTCGATAAAAAATGGCTGCGGCCGATGGCAGAGGTGCTGCAAAAACTGGGCAGTCGCCATGTTCTGGTGGTCAATGCCTATGATGGGTTGGATGAATTGAGTATCGCTTCGCACAGCCATATTGCAGAATTAAAAGACGGCCGTATTCGTGAATACACCATTCGGCCAGAAGAATTTGGTTTGCAGCGCAGTCCGCTTGATACACTAGCGGTGAAAAGCGCAGAAGACAGCCTGGGCATTATCCGGCAGGTATTAAATAACGAACCGGGGCCGGCCCGCGATATCGTGTTGCTGAATGCCGGTGCTGCGATTTATGCCGCCGATTTGGCCGATAATTTGAAAGCAGGTATTGCCATGGCTAAGGCGATGCTGGACGAAGGTTTGGCCTTACAAAAACTTGAGGCACTGATTAACTGGTCGCCGGCGGCAAAGTCCGATAAAAAACCAGACAAAGCTCGAAAACAGAATAGTGCCAATAATGATTCATCTAAAGATTAAAACCCTATGACTGATACTCCCGATATTTTAAAAAAGATTCTGGCGACTAAGCAGGACGAAGTCGCCACACGCAAACAAAATATTCCGCAAGACATGCTGCAAGAAATCGCCGCCGGCATCGAAGGGCCGCGTGGTTTTTACCGGGCCTTGAAAAGCCAGGCTGAAAAGCGACAGCCTGCCGTGATTGCTGAAATCAAAAAAGCCTCGCCCAGTAAAGGTGTGATTCGGGAAGATTTCAAACCGGTTGAGATTGCACAGGATTACGCGATGAATGGCGCGACCTGTTTATCGGTGCTGACCGACAAAACCTATTTCCAAGGTTCGGAAGTTTATCTGCAGATGGTGCGCGAACGTTGTCCATTGCCGGTATTGCGCAAAGATTTTATGATCGACCCTTATCAGGTGTATGAGGCGCGTGCACTAGGCGCCGATTGCATTTTGCTGATTGTTGCCGCCTTAAGCGATGCGCAAATGCAGGAACTTGAAGATACGGCTCTGGAATTAGGCATGGATGTTTTGGTGGAAGTTCACGATGCAGACGAAATGGCACGTGCATTAACACTCAAAACACCTCTGGTCGGTGTCAATAACCGCGATTTGCGCAGCTTTGAAACCCGGCTAGAAACGACGCTGACATTACTCGAAGCATTTCCAGATGACCATCTGTTAGTGACAGAAAGCGGCATCCACAGTAAAGAGGATATTAAGTTGATGACCGAGCACGGTATTTACAGCTTTTTGGTTGGTGAATCCTTTATGCGTGCACCATCACCAGGGCAAAAAATGCGGGAATTGTTTTTTTAACCCCACGTAATTATTCAGCATGTTTAATGTCTAAATATCAGTCACTTATTCTAGAAGACGCCGTAAATATATCCGTGTAGGCTTGAATGTGTCATCTTTGACACATATACTTTCTTCATAAGTAACTGATATTTAACGTATTTTATTAAATTATTTTGGCTAAATCGTTACAGCCCCACTTTGCTGTCAACAGCTTGTCGCTCTGTATAGCACGGCAATGACAAAACTGGGTTAATGTTACCGCTGATGCGTTTTGTGCTGAGCCAGATAATACTCAGCAGGAGGTATAAAAAATGAAAACGGTTGAAGAAGTTGAAAAAGCGGTTACTCAATTGCCCGCAGATCAATTGAGGAAGTTCCGTGCCTGGTATGAAAAGTTCGATGCAGAGACCTGGGATAAACAGATTGAACAAGATATTCTCTCTGGCAAACTGGATAAGTTGGCAGAGGCGGCTATAGCCGACCATAAATCGGGAAAATCTAAAAAGTTGTGAAACACTATACGAGTCCATCGTTTTGGTCTGCGTACGACATGTTGCCTCAATCAGTGAAATGTGTTGCTGATAGGAATTTTAAGATACTCAAAGAGAATCCCTATTACCCATCACTGCATTTGAAAAAGATCAACCCGTATTGGTCTGTGCGTGCAGGAATTCGATATCGAGCATTGGCAATAGAAATCAATGATGACTTACTCTGGTTTTGGATTGGAAGTCATGCTGAATATGATAAGTTCATCAAACCGTAATTATGTGTCTTCGCTAAAACCATGCCAAACGAAATACAGTCTCAGGCTGAAAAAGCTCGCCAACTGGTGAGTCAAGCGCAATACAAAGAGGCGGCCGAATGCTATCGGAAACTGTGGCTGGAAACCGATGATATCCACTGGCGCCAAGCGATGGCTGAATGTTATCTGGCCCGGGCGCAGATGTTTGCAAAACGAGCGATGTATCGGGAAGCGGTGGATTTGTGGCGGCAATATCGCCAGATGAATGCGGCTGACAGCGTGCAGTTGGATGATGCCGTGTTATGGCTGTTAGCGTTGGGCGACCAAGCCGAGGCTAAAGCGTTATTAAAACAGGGCAGCGCCGATCAAATCGATTACTTAAACCCTGATCTGGTGATGACGTTGGGGCTTTTACAGTTGACCGGAACGGTTGATTTGCGCGGCTGTTTGCCGCAAGACTCGCAATTTGTCGCCGATCTGGCCGTGGCCGAAGCGGCATTGCAAGCCTTGCCGGACAAGCAGGCTGCCGCACAAATCGTGCAGGATTTATCGCCTGATTCTGCTTTTTATGATTTTGCCCGCTTAATACAGGAGCTGCCTCTACCGCAGGATTCACCCTATGCAGCCTGTTTGCCGGTATTACAGGTGCTACCTTTACAGGGACAGCGTTTTGTTGCTGCGATGACCGCCTTGAACAGACGGCAGCGTGAAGCCGTGTATGCGCTACGGCGTTTAAGTGAGCAGCAATGTCAGTTTATTGAACGCTACTGCGAACAGGTTGATGACATAACGCCATTACAGGCATTTGATTGGGTGATGCAATTTCGGGCATTGACAAGTTTTGCTGAGGCCATGGCGTTTTGTGCCGGGCATTTACCCAATGATTTTGTGCGCTGGCTTCGCTTTAAAAAACAATTTCCAGAACTTTCCGCATTTGAATTAAGCCGCTTGAAAGCCTTAGCGTGCGAACGTAGTAATGACTTTCACGGGGCCGAGCAGCATTGGCTGGATGCCATTGACAGTTTAAACAAAACACCCGGACAGGCGATGAAGATCGCCTTGATTTTACGCCATATCGCCGAATTTTATCCACCGGAGTCGCAAGCTGAATGGTTGGCACAGAGTCTGCGTTATGACCCGGATGATGTTGAAACGCAGGATAAACTGGCGACGTTAGAGGGACAGCATACGCCGTTTTCCCTGCAAACATCGGGTGATGATGGCGATGTATTTGATGTTTTGCTGACAGGTTTAGACGACGATAAAAAAGCACTGTTATATGAAAAACGCGATGAATTGATGATGGTGTTTACGCCCGAGCAACTGGCTGCCGCGTTTGAAAGCGACATGCCATCTCGTGATCTAGAGCAGGCTTTAGCCCGGCAGCCGATGTTGTATGAGGGCTTGCTGCTGTTAAAGGCTGCAGAATGCTGTCACCTCCCTAAGCCTTTTAGCGTGCAACAATTATTGAACACTGTGGAAGAGCATGATTGACCCATTCCAGCGTTTGGGCGTGACGCCTGATGCAAGCGATCAACAGATCCGGCAAGCCTATTTGCGATGTGTTAAACAACATCCGCCGGAACAAGACCCCGAAATCTTCAAACAAATACGGCAGGCGTATGAGGCCATTAAAGATGAGCGCAGTCGCCTAACGTATCAATTGTTTCAGCAACCAGACAGTACCTTTGAATCCTGGCTGGATCAGGCCTTTGCGTTATCACCCCCCGCCCCACTCACTGCGGCGCAATTTCGAGATATTTTGCGGTGTGCGCTAGATGATATGTTTTATGAATGACAGCGAACTGTTGAAAAAAATTGTGACGGCGCAGGCGCGGTATGGCGAAATATTGCTGCAATTATCAGAAACACTCTCTACGATACAGCAACAGAGTCAGTCTGAAGAGAGTAGACAGCGAGAAGTATTACTGGATTTGTTAGAGGTTTATGACAGTCTGCGCTATAGCGTTGAGGCGTTAGTAAGTTATCGGCCGGTCGATAAATTATTTCGCCATTCCAGGACAGAGGATGTTGAATTTATCAAGCGCATCAAACAAGGGCAACAGATTAGTCTCAGACACATACAGCGCATGCTGGATCGTTACCAGCTCAAGCCGGTTCTGACAGAAAAACAGCGCTTTAATCCCGAAACCATGGTTGCCGTCAGCATAGAAAACAACCCTAAAGAAAGTGATGGCATGGTTTTGTTTGAAATGCGACCCGGATTTTACTGGCGCGATACCATTCTGCGCCGTGCCGAAGTCAGTGTCAATCGTCATCAAGATGTTTGAGGAAAACTTTGCAGAAAACAGCTTAACTGCTTATCAATTAAGCAAGGTGCAGTTTAATTATGGTACGAAACCGGCATTGTCGATTCCTGATTTGACTATTACGGCTGGGAAAATTACCACGCTGATTGGTGCAAATGGCAGTGGTAAGAGTACCTTGTTGAAGGTGTTAGCTTTTTTGGTGCCGCCTACGCAGGGTAGAGTGGTTTTTTTTGGACGGATGCCATCCGAAAAGGTGCGACGACAGATTGCATTACTGCCACAACGGCCCTATTTGTTCCGTGGCAGTGTGGCGCATAACCTGCGTTTGGCCTTGAGATTTCAGCAGGTTCCACGGGCGTTATGGGGCGCTCGTGTTAGTGAGGCGTTAAAACAGTTAGGTATCAGTCATTTGTGTGAACAATCGGCGAATCGGTTGTCGGGTGGGGAGGCGCAGAAAGTTGCATTGGCGCGGGCGATTATTGGTAAGCCGAAGGTGTTACTGATGGATGAACCATTTAGTTATCTCGATCAGGACAGTAATAAGATGCTGATGCGGTTTATGCGTGATTATCAACAAGACAGACAGGCGACATTGGTATTTAGCACGCATGATCGCTTGCAGGGCATGGCTTTGGCTGATGAGGTGATTTCATTAGTCGCGGGGCGGCCGGTGCAATCGCCGTTGATTAACGTGTTTCACGGTATTCAGGAAAAGCAATGTTTTAAAACCGGCAAAATGACAATTTATTTATCCGATGGCGCAGGGCCAGGGCGTCATGTTTCGATTGAACCTAAAGAGATTGTGTTGTCTCGGCAGGCGCTGGTTTCTAGTATGCGTAACCAGATGCAAGGCCGCATCAAGGCTATTAGTGAAGCGAGCGGTAATATTCTGGTGACGGTTGAGGCCGGAGAAGTCTTTCAAGTCATGATTACTCATCATGCTTTGCAGGAAATGGCTTTAAGCATTGGCGATGAGGTTTGGCTGAGTTTTAAGTCGAACAGCGTGTTAGTGTTTTAAGACGATGTTCTTGGCAAATTTGCTGTGTTTACCCACAACCATGAGGTTGTTGTCCCATCTGGCAAGAGCTGATTTATGCCAGATGGGAGATTTTAGCCTTCTAGAAGACGCTGGGTCGTTACAAAAAGACGTTTATTGGTACTTATCCATTGCCTTGAGTTTATTCAAGGCCTCGTTGATTTTAGCAATGTTTGCCTTGTCTAGTTCGGTATTTTTATAGACTTTTTCCAGCAAGCCTTCTGTGACTAAGGCTTCTTTTATCCAGCGTTTCAGAAAACGATAGTTGCTGGCGATTTTACTGATTTCGCCGGTTTCCGGGTTTTTCAACTCGCCAGGCATCAGTTTTGTGGTGACGGCTGTCGTGGCCGGTTTTGCAGGGCTGGCAGGTTTAGGTGTAGAGGTGGTTTTTGGCTGTGGCGCTGTGGCAGGTTTTGGAGCCGATTCGGCTTTAACGACAACTTGTGGCTTGCTTGCGGTTGCAGCTTGTGTGGCTGTTTTTTGTTTTTTCAGATTTTTTTCGCATTCCACGACCTTAAAGACGACATAGGCGACATAAATCGTGACGAGTATGAAAAGTAATTCGGCCATACCGTTTCCTCTTGGTTTTTATTGTTACGGAGATTATTAAACCGACTATACCAGAAGCGTTGGCTTCGGGTAAACTGCGGATTTACCAGCAGGGTTGGTTTTGTGCCAGTAGTGGCAGGTCATCACGCAGTCCCATGGCATGTTGGTTGAATAGGTTTTTAAGCCAGCGCGTGTGATTAATCTGGTTCATACCGAAAGAACGCAGGGAGATGACCGGCAATTCCTGACGGCTGAAGGTTTTATTCAGAATATCCATGCTGCTCATCATCAGTAAATTATCCCCTTTACGCCAGCGTTCGTATTGGCGCAGGTATTTGCGACTACTGAGTGGACGGCCAGTCTTTTTTTGTTTAATGGCGAGTTCGGCAATGGCGGCGGCGTCGAGCAGGCCCTGATTGGCGCCTTGGCCGGCTAACGGGTGCATGGCGTGTGCCGCATCGCCAATCAGGGCCAGATGCGCGTCGGTGTATTGATTGGCATATTGAAATTTAAGCGGGAAGGCGGCACGCGGCCCGGTTTTGAGCATCTTTCCGAGAATGCCGCCAGAGGCTTTTTCCAGTTCGGTTAAAAACTCATCTTCGGCGAGTTTGGCATAAGTTTGGGCCGTTTCCGTTTTTAATGTCCAGACGATGGAGCATTGACCGGTGTGTAAGGGTAAAAAGGCCAGCGGCCCTTCATCTAAAAAGCGTTGCCAGGCCGTGTTTTGGTGGCTTTTTTCGGTGTCTATGGTGGCGACCAGGCCATCTTGATGATAAGGCCAGCCAGTAATATCGATGCCAGCTAGACGGCGCAGAAAGGAGTCGCGACCATCGGCAGCAATGATTAAATCGGCTTCAAACTGGCGGCCATCGTTCAGAGTCAGGCGGCGTCCCGGTTCAATCATTTGCATATCGACAATTTTGGCCGGAGTAATACAATGCGCGGAGGGCTGTCGTTCCAGTTGCGTCCATAACGCCGCTACGGTGATACGATTTTCAACAATATGGCCGAGTTCATTGAAGGACGTGTCGGCACAATCGAAATGCAATTCACCATCGGCCTTGGCATCCCAGACACGCATGTCTTTATAGGCACAGACGCCACGCTTGACCATCTCGGGCCAGGCATCGAGTTGTTGCAGTATATTTTGTGAGGCTTTGGTCAAGGCCGAAACCCGTAAATCGACCGAATCAGCCGGCCATTGTTCAGGTGGCCGAGCAATATCTAGCAGCGCAACCTCAATACCGCCTTTAGCCAGTGCAAGGGCGGCGGTGGCACCGACGATACCGCCACCGACGACGATAATTTCAAAATGGTTTTGCATCAGCGTTTACTCCCGATTCTGGGTAAGCGGTCGGCCATTCCCATCGCGTGGCGGGCCAGCTGCTTTTTGGCGAATGGCAGATGATCGAGGACGGTCAATCCAGCATTGCGTATGGCGGCTAATGCCAGCCAACGATTAGAGAATATTTTGACGGTGGTGTCGGTAAACTGGATTGTTTTGTCGTGGTCCGCCCGGCGTTGCTCGGCATAGTGTTGCAGGACTTCGGGGGTGCCGGGGTCGGGTTGTGAATGTAATAGTTCGGCAAGCTGCACCACATCGCGTAAGCCTAAGTTAAAGCCTTGTCCGGCAACTGGATGTAGTTGATGAACGGCGTTGCCGATGAGTACGACACGATTGTCGATCATGCGCTCTGCACGGATCAGGGTTAAAGGGAAAGCGCGGCGCGGGCTGCTGAGTTTGAGTAAGCCGAGTTTATAGCCAAAGCAATCTTGTAATTGCGCCAGAAAATCGGCTTCGCCTCCGGCCATTAAGGCATCGGCATCGTCATGCTGGCGCGTCCATACCACAGACAGGTGATTGTTTTGCGTTGGCAGCAGGGCTAACGGGCCGGATTCGGTAAAGCGTTCGTAAGCAGTGTTGGCATGGGGTTTGGCGCTATGTACCGTAGTGACCAGGGCGGTTTGGCCATAATCGGTGACGTGCTGCGGAATTTCCAGTAGTTTGCGCACGCTGGAATTTCCACCATCGGCACCAACCAATAAGGCTGCGGATAGATTGAGTGGTTGTTGGTTTTGTTTCAGGCTAACATGTATGGCATCGTTTCCGGCCATTAATCCTACTACACGGGCCGGGCAAAAGCGCGGAATGCCGGCTTGTTCGACGAGGGCGGCAACATGGGTCTCGATATCCCGTGCAGAGATCACATAGCCTAAGGCCGCGACACCTTGCTGCTTGGCTGACAAACGGGTTTTGCCAAAATGACCACGGTCTGAAATATGAATTTGCTTGATTGCCGTCGCCGTTTCGATGCCTTGCCAGATATGCATGGTTTCCAGCATGTTGACGGTGCCGGCAGCCAGAGCCAGAGCGCGGTCTCCCGCTGGGGATTGTTTTAATTGCTGTGGTGTTTGTGCTTCGATAATGGCGATTTTCAGGCCGGAGTCCTTCAATGCCAGTGCCAGGCAGTTGCCTGCCAGTCCACCACCTGCAATCAGAATGTCATAATCATGTTGCATTATGTTGCCTGCATCAGTTGCTCAATTTCTTCAATCGTTTTGGGGACATCGGCAGTTAGAACGTCATGGCCGTTTTTAGTTACAACCACATCATCTTCAATGCGAATGCCGATACCGCGCCATTTTTCTTCGACAGATTGACAATCTGCTGGGATATAAAGACCGGGTTCAACTGTCAAGACCATGCCCGGCTCCAGTTCGCGCCAATGATTATCAACTTTATAATCTCCCACATCGTGGACATCCATGCCCAGCCAATGGCCGATGCGGTGCATATAAAACTGTTTATATTTTTCGTTTTTAATCAACGTTTTGACATTGCCGGATAACAGGCCAAGCTTAACCAGACCACGGGTTAAAACCTCTACAGAGGCATCATGAGCCTGATTCCAGGGTAAGCCCGGCTGAATCTGCTCTAGGGCTGCGGCTTGGGCATCGAGGACCAGTTGATACAGTTGTTTTTGTGCCGGGCTGAATTTGCCAGAAACTGGAAATGTCCGGGTAATGTCGGCAGCGTAATGGTCGCATTCCACGCCGGCGTCAATCAGTAACAAGTCCCCTTTTTTTAGTTTGTCCTTGTTTTCGGTGTAGTGCAGGACACAGGCATTCGCACCACCGGCGACAATGGATGGGTAGGCGACATGGCGTAAGCCATGACGATAGAATTCGTGTACGATTTCGCCTTCAATTTGATATTCGTACAGGCCGGCTTTACACATCTGCATGGCACGAATATGGGCGGCGGCGGAAACTTTGGCGGCAATGCGCATGAGTTTGAGTTCAGCTGCGCTCTTAAAGAGGCGCATTTCGTGCAAGATATGTTCGAGCGAAACCAGTTCGCCAGGTGCATTGACGCCGCTGCGGGATTGTTTGCGGATATGATTGATCCACTCCAGTAGCTTGTGATCGAGCACACTGTCTCTGCCCATGGGGTAAAAAACTTTTGCCTTGTTTTCTAGCATGCCCGGTAAAATATCATCCAGGTCATCAATGGGGAAGGCATCATCAGCTTCAAAATGCTCAGTTGCACCCTCAAGCCCGGCATGGGCACCTTCCCAAAGTGCTTTGGTCGGGTCAAATTCGCGGCAAAACAGAATATATTCGCCTTGTTCCCGGCCAGGGATAAAAACCGCCAATGCATCGGCTTCATTAAATCCAGTTAAATAATAAAAATCGCTATCCTGACGGAAAGGATATTCGACGTCACGGTTACGGATTTGGCTGGATGCACTGGCAATCAGCGCAATGTTGCCATGGCCGATTTGCCGCATTAAGGCTTTGCGGCGGCGTTTGAATTCTTGTTGCTTCATGAGGGCGTGTTATCGTGTTCAGTGGCTTCTGTGAACTGGTCTCGAATGAGCAAAACCGCAGCCCGAAGATATTCGTGAATTTCCATCAGGGCGTGTTCATCGTCTTCATTTTCAACATTGGCGTCGAGTTTGCTGAATTCGACAAGATCACGCATGATTTCACCGGTTTCACCCGGCCAGTCAGTCTGACCGCTTTTTAGATAACCGATGCCAAATAAAAACCCCTGACACCAGCTGCGTAACGCTTCGGCCTGCTGACTTAAATCATCATTTTCATCGCTATCGGGCAAAAACAGATCAAAACTGAAGTCATCCTCTTCAGGATGGAGTAATTTTCGTGTTTGCTCAAATAGATTGAACAAAATGGTTTTATCTTCTTCAGTCAAACTGGCGTTTTCAAGTAAGGTATCCAACCAATTCGCCACATCACAACGGCTATCGACACATAACATGCCACAGGCCATGCCATGTGCTTCAGACGGATTTAGGGTCACATCATGCTGTTGTAAAATCGTGCTGACAATTTCGTAGCTCATAGAATATTTTTGTAGAGTGCACAAAAAAATACCGCTTATGCTAACATTATCTATGAATTTTGTATCGCAGCGATGAATTTTGCCGCGCTATTTTTTTAAGATTTTTAACATTGTTAATGACCCCTCCCATGGCTAATTCTGATTATGACCCTTCGGCTGAGCTCGCCAGCCTTGAAGCAAAGCTGGAAGAATTGATTGCTCGGTATGAGCAATTACAAAACGAAAACAATTCCTTGAAGCTGCGGCAAGATATTTTAGTAAAAGAAAAGGCGAAATTATTGGAAAAGACGACTTTAGCTAGAACCCGGGTAGAAGCGATGATCAGTCGATTGAAGGCGATGGAGCAAGGTTCATGAAAAAGCCGATAACGCCAGTTACGATTACGATTCTTGGCAAAGAATATAAGGTTGCTTGTGAACCGGACGAGGTGGATGCGTTGCTTGATTCGGCCAAGGAACTTGATCAGCAGATGCGGAAAATTCGTGATTCAGGCAAGGTTGCGAGCCCTGACCGGATTGCGGTAATGGCCGCCTTGAACTTAGCGCATGAATTACGTCAATTACAGAGCAAAGTCCAGCCTGCCGCCGTGACAAGGCCGGATGGAATCACAGCGGCCTTGATTAAAATGCGGCAGCGCATAGAAATGGTTTTAGAAAATAGATAATTCGAGTATTGCGACTCGGAATTGGTTCGCAAATCATAAATCAAAGAGCTGCCCCCCCATTCTTTTTCTTTAACGGAAGACTTTTGCCTCATTAGTTTGTGCTCATGCTGATTGTACGTAAGAAAATCTAGCGGACGCAAAAAATGCTGCGCTGATTTCGGCGTTAAGCGAGGGCTCGCTATAAATCTATAAAGCAGGGGATAACAGTGACAGATATAGATAATGATAGACTCGAACTTTTAGAAAGGCAGCTCGCGGAACGGATAACAAATCGAGTTCAACCAGCGTTATTTAAACTTTATGCAACTGTTGGACTGGCAGTGATTGGAGTTCTAGGTTTTGTGGGCTGGGACATCGTCAAAGATATTAAGTCTGAAATTAAAGCCGAAATTGTCGACTCGATTAGCAAAGATGTAGAGGCAAAGCGCACCGAGATTGTGGAACGAGTTACTGAAACGCGAGTTATGGCTAGACGCGCTAATATGGTAATTGAGCGCCTAGAAAAACAACTCGACGATTTCCAGCCCCAAGCGGAAAATTTAGATGAAACTATAAAAAAAGTAAAAGCTTTGAATGTCACTTCACAAGATTTGATAGCCACATATTCCCAAGAAGTTCAGCCGCTTACTTCAAGTGTAGAGTCGCTTTCAAGCCAGCTTAGAGCATTGGCTGAACAAGTGAATCAATTGAATGCTATTGCCACAGTTAGTGGGTTAAATTCTGGAGTAGATTCCGCAGAAGCCTTCCAACAACGTAGCGCTGCAATACAATCAGTGATATCAGACACAAAGGTAGCAGAAAAACGCTTTGCGCAAGCACGCAGCAAAACAACTGTATTTTTCCAGTTTGCTGGAGGGCGCCGCGAACAAGCTAGGGAATTATCGGCTGTTCTTAAACAAAACGGCTATGTTGTTCCAGGAGAAGATCGAGAAGGTGGAGCAGCAGGAAAGCACGAGGTTAGATATTTTCATGATAAAGATGAAGCAGTTGCAAAACGCCTTGCAGACGATGTAACTCGTGCTCTTCATGGGCTGGGATATCCCGAGCGGACAGCAACCAAAATCACAGCAAGTTCGTTTGTATCTTACCGTAGCAAGAAACCCAGACCTGGCGTACTTGAATTATGGTTGGAGTTACCCTCAAGGTAGAAAAACTTTTTTGATTAAAGCACCAAATATGTCAATTTATCAAGAGGCATGCGCTCTTAATGGCCGCATTCTACTGTTAGCAGTATTGTTTAAGAATCATAAACCCAACACCTGACCCTGTTATTTCAATGAGAATAGGCTTTTTAAAGAACTGTTGAGTACGGATTTGCCAAAAAATAATCTGTTAGTGCAATTTTTAGGTTAAATCGTTTAAAATACCCCCTGTATCTCCTGCGGCGTTCGAGCAGTGCTGGGTGTTTCCTGAACCTAATATTGCCCCGGAAGCGGTCTCCGGGTTTCTGGTGCGCAGGCCCGTTTTAGACGGGAAGCCTGATGAACCGGTTAAGCTTCCACTTGAACCTTTGGTTCAAGGACGAAGGCATGAGACGGCGCAGGCGGGAGATACAATCCCCATTCATTTTTCCTGTCCCTCTTAAACCGTTCGCAATTCATTCTGGATTAAGCTATCTTTAGTATTTTATCCAGCACCTCGTAATACCTCGGCATTTATGGCGAGGATGAAAAGGGACAATATTTTCTTTAAGAAAATATTGTCCCTCAGGGCGAGGTGCTGGATTTATTCGTATCGTCCTTATAAACAATGGAGTAGTCCCGATGAAAAAAATTACTGCAATTGCATTTGCCGTTAGTTTGGCAACAGGTTGTGCGACAGACCCTTATACGGGGGAACAAAAAGTTGCGAATACGGCGATTGGCGCCGGTGTAGGTTCGGCTATTGGTGCAGGCATTGGCGCGTTAGCAGGGGGAGGAGATGGCGCGCTGATTGGCGCGGCAGCAGGCGCGGCCGTTGGCAGCGGTGTCGGGTATTATATGGATCGGCAGGAAGCACAGTTGCGCGCCCGGCTGGAAGGAACCGGCGTCAGGGTTGTGCGTCAAGGCAATAATCTAAAACTGATTATGCCGGGTAATATTACCTTTAACACGGATTCAGCTAATATCAGTCCACAGTTTTATCCAGTATTGGATTCTGTTGCGTTGGTGCTGAAGGAATTTGATGATACCGGCATCAATATTTCTGGCTTCACCGATTCTACCGGCAGCGCGGATTATAATCAGCGCTTATCTGAGCGGCGGGCAAACAGTGTCGCGAGTTATCTGGTTCAGCGTGGTGTCAATCATAATCGCATCCAGGCGCGGGGCTTTGGTGAGCGTTACCCTATTGCATCAAATGATACGCCGATGGGACGTGCACAAAATCGGCGTGTAGAAATTACGATTCGGCCACGTTGATCGAATTGTTTTGCTAAGGAAGTGCTGGTTTATTCGCACTTCCCTAAAAATACAAAAGCCCGCAAAGCAATGCTTGTGGGCTTTTTTGTAGAGTTGAGTTACCACCTGATGTTACGCAGTAACTCTTCCCTCATTCCCACGCAAGAGCGGGAACCAGGGGATATAACTAAAGCAAGATTATGTGGCATAATATATTCCCATGACATACCCTCTTAAATTTCGACAAAAAGTCTTTGCGGTCAAAGAAAAATATGGCCTGACCTTTGAACAGACCAGCGAACGTTTTGATGTGCCGATACGCACCTTATTTCGCTGGCAAAAAAAGCTTGAACCCTGTCTGACTCGAAATAAACCGGCCACAAAAATTGATATGGAAGCGTTGAAGAAAGATGTTGAGCGTTACCCTGATGACTATCAATGGGAAAGAGCGAAACGGTTTAACGTGAGTCAACGGGCGATTGGTTATGCCTTAAAGCGTTTGGGTTTCAGCAATAAAAAAAACACTCAAACATCCAAAAGCGGACGAGCAGGCACGGTCTGATTTCCAAGCGAAAATTGTGGACTACGAGTCCAAAGAGCGACCTATTGTCTATGTGGATGAAAGTGGTTTTGAGCAAAGTATGCCGAGAACGCATGCTTATTCACCGGTAGGCGAGCGGTGCTACGATGTCCATGATTGGCATGCGAAAGGGCGAATTAATGCGATTGGCGCTATGATGGGGTCCGCTTTGGTAACAGTCAGCTTGTTTGAAGGCAGCATTAATGCGGACACTTTTTATGCCTGGTTAACCCAGGATTTGTTACCCAAACTGCCGGAACAGGCTTTCATTGTTATGGACAATGCTGCTTTCCATAAACGTGCAGATATTTTAGATGCCATCAAGCAAACAACCTGCACTCTTGAGTTTCTTCCGCCCTATAGTCCAGACCTTAATCCTATTGAACGCAAATGGGCACAAGCTAAAGCGCTTCGACGACAGCATCGCTGTGATGTCGATACGTTATTTTGCAAATATTTAGATTATGCCAGTTTATAATGCTCTAGCTATAACTCTGTGTGCTCTGTGGTCTGAAGTGTCGATAAGAGAGAGGCCAGAGATGGCTTTTTTTCTCGGTAATGGCGAACGGAGAATTATGGAAATGAAATTAAAGAGCCACCGCGTAACATCAGTTACCACAACATTTTTGCGGCGATGATATAAAGTAGCAGCGCGAAATAATGCTTTAAGTGTTTGGCCGGTAGGCTATTAGCGAGTCGCGCACCGATAGATGCGGTAAAAATACTACTAGCGGTGATACCTAAAAACGCCGGTAGATAAATAAAGCCTAAGCTGTATTCGGGTAATGAAGTTAGCTTCCAGCCAGTCAGGATATAGCCTATTGTTCCTGCCATGGCGATGGGTAATCCGCACGCGCTGGAGACGGCAACGGCATTTTTCATCACAAGGTTTTTGCCCAACAAATAAGGGACGGTCAGCGTTCCGCCTCCGATACCAAGTAAAGTTGACAGGCCGCCAATAATCGCGCCGGCAACATAATCCATACCTTTCCATCTGCTTTGTACTGAGATGACGGTTTTTTTTTGCAAAAGCATATTGGTCGCAACGTATATCAAATAGGCGATAAAAAAATAGCGTAGCAGGTGTGCCGGCAAATGTGCTGCGACAAAAGACATTAACAAACTGCCGATGATAATACCGGGGACGAGTTTACGAACAACAGGCCACAGCAGGTTTTGTCTTTGGTGATGGGCGTAGCTTGAGGCGATAGCGGTGGGAATAATGGTCGCTAGTGACGTGGCAATTGCCATAATCATGATGTGTTTATCTGCTAAGTTTAAGCGTTCGAATAACCACATCAGTACTGGCACGATGATGATGCCGCCGCCAATACCAAACAGGCCGGCTAATAAGCCGGTGGCCGCACCTAAAATCAAGCTGGCTAAGAAAATATCGGTCATGTCATTTTTAATGAGAGTAGAGGTGACTAAATTTTATGTGTAGAGAGTATATAATAACGGGATTGTTTGAAAGGGTTGGAAACGTGTGAAAAAGTATCTTGTCGGCGGTGCGGTCCGCGATACATTGCTGGGTTACCCAGTCAAGGAACGAGACTGGGTGGTGGTGGGTGAAACGCCCGAATCCATGATAGCGCAAGGTTTCAGACCTGTCGGTAAGGACTTTCCCGTTTTTTTACATCCTGAAACACATGAAGAATATGCGCTGGCGCGAACCGAGCGCAAGACAGCGCCGGGTTATAAAGGGTTTAATGTTCATGCCACACCCGATGTGACACTGGAACAGGATTTGCAACGACGTGATTTGACCATCAATGCGATGGCAATGACAGAAAGTGGCGAAATCATCGATCCTTATGGTGGCCAGAAGGATTTACAGCAACGTGTGTTTCGACATGTTTCGCCGGCCTTTGTCGAAGATCCGGTCAGAATCTTACGGGTTGCACGTTTTGCCGCCCGTTATGCACATTTAGGTTTTACTTTAGCCGCTGAAACACGCGATTTGATGCAGCAAATGGTCGATGCCGGTGAGGTCGATCATTTGGTGGCAGAACGTGTGTGGGCGGAATTGATTAAGGCATTGATGGAAAAAACGCCATCGGCATTTTTTTATACCTTACGTGATTGTGGTGCGTTAAAAGTCATTTTTCCGGAGATTGATTGCTTGTTTGGCATTCCACAACCGGCAAAATATCATCCCGAAATCGATACCGGCGTCCATGTCATGATGGTTATTGATCAGGCCGCGCAGTTGTCGGGTAAAGCTGAAGTGCGCTTTGCCGCATTGGTGCATGATTTAGGCAAGGCATTGACCGATCCGGCTAAATGGCCTAGTCACCATGGCCATGAGACATTGGGTTTGCCCGCATTAAAAACGCTGTGTCAGCGATTGAAAGCGCCCAATAGTTTTAAAGTGCTGGCTATGGTGGTGATGCAATATCATGGCTATTGTCATCGGGTGTTTGAGTTGAAGGCTTCGACCTTGGTCGATCTATTGCAGAAATTAGGCGCGTTTAAACAAAATAGCGCGCTGGATGACTATCTTGTTACCTGTGAGGCCGATATTCGCGGCAGGGCAGGTTTTGAGCGGCGCGACTACCCACAGGTGCAGTATTTAAAACAAGCCGCGGAGGCGGCCGCCAATGTAGATATATCCAGCGTTATGGCTAGCGATGTACAAGGTAAACAAATTGCAGAGGCGATACGGCAATTGCGCATTACAGCGGTTAAGCGTTTTATCAGAAGCTGGCGAACTAAATCGGAATAAAGGCGGTAATCATGCTTTGCAGCGTGTTCTTAATTTGTCGGTGAGTTCGGTTAGCCATGATTTGTGCCAACATATCTTGAGCATTGATCATTTTGCCAAACAGACGTTCAAAACTTAGATTGATTTGCTCGCCTTCCCCGGTGCTGTATAAAAACGGCGTGCCATCGGTTTTACGCTTAGTGCGTAACAGCCAGGCCGCCAGTTCTAGGTTGCGGGCGCTGTCATAAAGTTTTTGTGCCTCCAGTAAGTTGTGCATATAAAACTCTTCGTGATTATCGTATGCGTGCATAATCATAGTTTGAAGGCCGGCAATAAAACTTTGCACCCGGTCGCCTTGATAACTTTCGTCAAATGTCTGACGAATGCAGGCAATGCCGTCTTTGCCATTAATTCTGCTGTAGGGATAGTGCTCAAGCATTGCTATAGCTTGTTGTCGTGAAGCAAGGCCGGCTTTTCGCCATTGATTTGGGTTGCGTTTATATAATTTGATGGCCAGCTCAATCAAAGCCTTGCGGACAATAGTTTGGTGTGTTTCCGACACTAGGTCGATATCGTTTTTCAGCAATGAGCGCATTTCGAAATCCCGGCCCTTGACCTGACCTTCCGAGGCGCAGGCGCTGAGGAGTATGCTAAAACATAAGCAACTGAAAAAAGGGATGTTTTTTTTCATGCGGAAGAAAAATGAATTGAGTTTTAAAGATAACAAAATTATAGTTATATTTCTCTAGTTTTTAATTGAATAAAATCACTATGCCATCATTTGATATTGTTTCCGAATTTGATAGTCACGAAGTCAGTAACGCTGTTGATCAAGCTAATCGTGAAGTTTCCACTCGTTTTGATTTTAAAGGCAGTGATGCTAAATTTGAGTTACAGGATGAAAAGATTATGATGATTGCCGAATCGACTTTTCAATTACAGCAAATGTTGCCAATTTTATATTCCAAAATGACCAAGCGAGGTGTGGATATTGGTTGTCTGGAAACGGGCGAGCCGAAAGCCTCAGGGAAAATGGCGCAACAGGAGCTGACGTTAAAGCAAGGGCTTGAACAGGATATTGCCAAGAAAATCGTCAAATTGATCAAAGATAAAAAACTCAAGGTTCAAGCGGCTATCCAGGGTGATAAAGTCCGGGTTACTGGCAAGAAAAGAGATGATTTGCAGCAGGTGATTCAGATGTTGAAACAAGAAGATGTCGGGCAGCCTCTGCAGTTCAATAATTTCAGGGATTAGTGCATCGTTGTTTCCAGAGCCAATAACCTGCAATAGCCAGCGAGAGCCAGATTGTGACTAATGGGCCTACGACGCCGTCGTAACCGCTGACCAAAAACAGATAGTCCGATTTTGGATTTACATCTAAAAAATCTTTACTGGTTTTTATTAACCAAACCCATCCGGCATGGCAGCCAACACAGATGCCTAAGCTGTGCCGGAATTCAATTCGGATCAAGGCCAGAAAGACGCCGACGACCCATAAGGCCAATAAAGCTGAAAAAATAGCAGGATTAAACCAGTTGGCAAAGGCTTCCAGCATCAAATCGAAACCTTTTGCAGGGCTTATCTCGGCATAGGGTACCGAAGATTTCGCTTTAAGAAAATGTAGGCTGGCATAATAAAAAGCGCTTAAGCCGACGGCAAGCGATAAGGAGAGCTTTTGGCGTAGACTGGCGAGTAAAATACCGCGGAACAAGGGTTCTTCCAGAAAAGAAATCAGCAATGCCAGTAGCAGGGAAATGCCAATGCGTTTACAGGCTTTCAGGACAGTCCAGTCGCGGCTAGTGTCGATGATATGCACATCCAAGCCATAGAGTACGAGCAGTACCGGCAGTAAGGTTATGATGCCAATGAGCAGGCCTAAGCCCATTTGATGCAGGAATTGGCGAGGTGGCGCGAAGCCTAAGTCTTGCCAGCTTAACTTTAACCAAGCCTTAAGCGGGAAAATGCTGAGCAAGAGTAAAACTAAGGTGGTTTTACTGATGATTTTCCGAAATTCGACCACATCGCCGAATGCGAGCAGTAAATAATATCCCAGCCAGCAGGCAACCGTTGCCAGAATGATTAAGATGATAAGCGGCAGGAAAGCATAGAGCAGGCGCATCATGAAAAATCTCCCCATAAGGTTTGAATGGCGCTAATTGCGGCTAGAGCGGCTGTTTCAGTGCGTAAAATACGAGGCCCTAGTCTGACGGGAATAAAGTCTGCCTCGGTGGCGTAAGCGCGTTCCTGATCGGTAAAGCCACCTTCCGGACCCGACAGCAGCGTGACTTGACGTTGTTCTGGCGTGTATGTAGCAAGGCTTTTATCGGCATAGGGATCCAAAAAAAGCACAGCGCAGTTTGTTCTGATACCCAGTCTGTCAGTGTTTGAATCGGTTGCAACAGCGGCAAGCGGGTACGGCCAGATTGTTCGGCGGCATGTTGAATGATGCCTTGCCAGTGACGTAGGCGAAGCTGGCGTTTATCGTCGGTTAATTTGACGACGCAGCGTTCGGTCAATAACGGCGTGATTCGACAAACGCCCAATTCAACGGATTTTTGGATGGCCCAGTCCATGCGTTCGCTACGGGATATACCCAGACCAAGATGAATAGTGAGTGGCGACTCGATATCTTTAATCTGCTTGGATAGGATTTGAATGACAACCGATTTTCGGCTGACCAAGCTTACTTCGGCGCGATACTCATTACCCTGACCATTGAAAACAATCAATTCCTGTTGTTTTTTTAAGCGCAGTACGGTGCGCAGATAGTGAGCGGCTTCAGCATCAAGTTCTAAAGATTGGCCGACTGTTAGTGGGTTGTCGAGAAAGAGTCTGGATTGGCGCATAATACATTAACTAAAAAAAGGAGCCACGGGGGGCTCCTTTTTGGTAGGGTACAAAGGGCATGGCTACCGAAATATAAGTAGCCATGCGCATCATCAATAACGGTAATGGTCAGGCTTGTAGGGTCCTTCGACCGGAACGTTGATATAAGCGGCCTGCTCTGGCGTGAGTTGAGTCAAGTTCACGCCCAGTTGTTTCAGGTGTGAACGGGCAACTTTTTCATCCAGTTTTTTCGGCAGAATATAAACTTTGTTCTCATATTGGTCAGCATGGTTCCACAGTTCAATCTGAGCAAGAACCTGGTTGCAGAACGAGTTGGACATGACAAAACTCGGATGTCCGGTGGCGCAGCCTAAGTTGACCAGGCGGCCTTCTGCCAGCACGATCAAACGCTTGCCATCCGGGAAGATCACATGATCAACCTGGGGTTTGATGTTTTCCCAAGTGTATTGGCGCAGTTTGGCGATTTCAATTTCAGAATCGAAATGGCCGATATTACAGACGATGGCCTGATTCTTCATCTGTTTCATGTGTTCGTGTGTGATGACATCTTTGTTACCGGTAGCCGTCACAAAAATATTGGCGAGAGGCGCGGCTTCGTCCATCGTAACCACACGATAGCCTTCCATCGACGCCTGTAAGGCACAAATTGGATCAATTTCGGTAATCCAGACCGTTGCACCGAGACCACGTAAGGATTGCGCGCAACCTTTACCCACATCACCATAACCACAAACTACGGCGATTTTACCGGCAACCATGACGTCGGTGGCGCGTTTAATGCCATCTACCAAGGATTCACGACAGCCGTATAAGTTATCAAATTTTGATTTAGTGACCGAGTCATTAACATTGAATGCTGGTACGCGCAGGGTACCGTTTTCAACCATTTCATATAGACGTAAAACGCCAGTTGTGGTTTCTTCAGACAAGCCTTTGACGTCATCCATCAATTCTGGAAATTTTTCATGCATCATCAAGGTCAGGTCGCCGCCATCATCCAGAATCATATTTGGGCGCCAGCCATCGGGACCAATAATGGTTTGTTCGATACACCATTCGGCTTCCTCTTCGGTTTCACCTTTCCAGGCAAATACTGGAATGCCGGCAGCAGCCATTGCGGCGGCGGCATGATCTTGGGTTGAAAAGATGTTGCAGGATGACCATCTGACTTCGGCACCGAGCGCGGTTAGGGTTTCGATCAACACGGCTGTTTGAATGGTCATATGCAGGCAGCCTGCAATGCGGGCACCTTTTAATGGCTGCTCGACACCATATTCTTCACGCAGCGACATCAAGCCTGGCATTTCAGTTTCCGCAATACTGATTTCTTTGCGGCCCCAGTCAGCCAAGGAAATATCGGCTATTTTATAATCATGTTCGCTCATCGTTTTATCCTTTTTAGGTTACAGTCCAGCAGAATCTTTCAGGGCTTCGACTTTATCGGTTTTTTCCCAGCTGAAAGAAGCTTCAGTACGGCCAAAATGGCCATAAGCTGCCGTTGGCTGATAAATGGGTTTCAATAAATCCAGTTGCGCAATCAGGCCTTTGGGGCGTAAGTCAAAATGCTCACGAATCAGTTCAACCAAGCGTTCTTCACCAACTTGGCCAGTGCCAAATGTTTCAACGCTGATCGATGTAGGTTCGGCAACGCCGATGGCGTAGGAAACCTGGATTTCACAACGTTGAGCTAGGCCAGCTGCAACAATATTTTTGGCGACGTAACGTGCCATATAGGCTGCCGAACGGTCAACTTTGGAAGGATCCTTACCAGAGAATGCGCCGCCACCGTGGCGTGCCATGCCGCCATAGGTGTCCACGATAATTTTACGTCCGGTCAGGCCGCAATCACCGACAGGGCCGCCAATGACGAACTGTCCTGTGGGGTTGATAAAATATTTGGTGTCAGCATGTAGCCACTCTTTAGGCAAAGTAGGCAAGATGATTTCATCCATCACGGCCTCTTCCAATTGTTTTCCGCTGATTTCAGGTGAATGCTGGGTCGATAACACGACCGCATCGATGGCGACGGGTTTATTGTCTTCGTAACGGAATGTCAACTGGCTTTTTGCATCGGGGCGTAGCCAGGGTAGAACACCGGTTTTACGGATATGCGCTTGCCTTTCCACCAGGCGATGGGCATAAGTTACTGGTGCAGGCATCAGTACATCGGTTTCATTGGTGGCGTAACCGAACATCAGGCCTTGATCGCCTGCGCCCTGTTCATGATCGTCGGTATCATCAACCCCCATGGCAATATCGGGTGATTGTTTGCCGATGGCATTTAAAACAGCACATGTCTTGCCATCAAAGCCGATGTCACCGTTGTCATAGCCAATTTCACAGACCACTTTTCGAACCAGTTCTTCGGTATCGACCCAGGCTTCGGTGGTGATTTCGCCGGCGAGGATGACCATACCAGTTTTAACCATAGTTTCACAGGCGATACGGGAATGTGGGTCTTGTGCCAGTAATGCGTCGACCATGGCATCAGAAATCTGATCGGCCAGTTTATCAGGGTGACCTTCAGAGACGGATTCTGAGGTAAAGATGAAATTATTGCTCATAACAGGTTCCTTTAACTGATTGAATATCAGTAGTTTAGTACGTTTTGCAGAGATTGACAGGCTTGGACGTTCGCTGCAATGTCATTAAAAAAGGCCGCATGCGGCCTTTTGTTTGTGGTGGGCCCTCCCAGACTCGAACTGGGGACCTGCCGATTATGAGTCGGATGCTCTAACCAACTGAGCTAAGGGCCCGAATTTTTAAAAGGTTTAGTCGCCGTCCAGAAAGCAGCGTAATTGCTCAGAGCGCGAAGGATGGCGTAATTTACGCAACGCTTTGGCTTCGATTTGACGAATCCGTTCACGGGTAACGTCAAACTGTTTGCCAACTTCCTCTAAAGTATGATCGGTATTCATATTGATACCGAAGCGCATTCTGAGTACCTTGGCCTCTCTGGCGGTCAGTCCGCTCAAAACATTTTGAGTAGATTCCCGTAGTCCTGCAATTGTAGCAGATTCTACCGGCGATAACACCTTGGAGTCTTCAATAAAATCGCCAAGATGTGAATCTTCGTCATCACCAATCGGTGTTTCCATCGAAATAGGTTCTTTGGCAATCTTTAATACCTTGCGTACCTTGTCTTCCGGCATATCCATGCGTTCACCGAGTTCTTCAGGTGTCGCTTCGCGGCCTTTTTCCTGAAGAATCTGGCGCGAAATTCGGTTTAGCTTGTTAATCGTTTCAATCATATGCACAGGGATTCGAATAGTGCGGGCCTGATCCGCAATGGAGCGGGTAATGGCCTGGCGAATCCACCAGGTGGCATAGGTTGAAAATTTATAACCACGGCGATATTCAAATTTATCCACCGCCTTCATCAGGCCAATATTGCCTTCCTGGATCAGATCCAGAAATTGCAGGCCGCGGTTAGTGTATTTTTTTGCAATTGAAATCACCAACCGTAAATTAGCCTCAATCATTTCTTTTTTAGCACGGCGGGATTTTGCCTCGCCGATAGAAATGCGGCGGTTAATATCTTTGATATTTGCAATTTTCAAGCCATGCGTTTTTTCGATATCAGCCAGTTTTTTCTGTGCTTTCTTGATGTCGTGCTGGTGTTCGCGTAAAGCTTCGGCATAGCGTGTATCTTTAGAAAGATATTGATCTAGCCACTTAGGGTCGGTTTCATTTTCCACAAAAGAACTGATGAATTCCTTGCGTGGCATTTTTGCGTTTTTAACACAAATGTTCAGGATGATTTTTTCCTGTTCGCGAATTTCCGCCGTGATGTCGGCAGAGATCGCGATCATTTTTTTCAGATATTGAGGTGTCCATTTAAATTCACTGAAACAGCGCGACAGCTCGTCGAATATCTTTTCAGTTTTTTCGTGCGTATAGCCATTTTTCTTGATGGATGCCTTGGCCTTTTTTTGTAAAGCTCTAAGCTCATCTACTTTGACTTTGATGTCTTCGTAGCTCAGTGTCTTCGGCTCTTCAACTTCTTCATCGCCGGTAGTCACCTGGGCATCATCGGGGGCGTCGAGGTCGACAAAGCCTGTCAGCATGTCGGCCAGGCGGACGCCGGAATCTTCAACTTGTACGTCGTCAAAAGATTGTAGAAAAGCGTCGACAATGAAGCCCGAGCGCGCGATAGATTCAATAATCTGGCGCTGACCGCTTTCGATGCGTTTGGCGATAGCCAGTTCTTCTTCGCGTGCCAGTAGCTCTACAGAACCCATTTCACGCATATACATGCGAACGGGGTCGGTGGTACGCCCAAATTCAGCGTCGACAGACGCTAAGGCGGCCACTTCGGCGGCGGCATCGTCGTCATCAGTAGTTACAGCGCTATCGGTGCTGATGATGGCGTCTTCATCTGGCGCAACTTCATGAACCTGGATACCCATGTCATTAATCATGCCAATGATTTCTTCAATCTGTTCAGGGTCAACGATGTCGCCAGGGAGGTGATCGTTTACTTCTGTATAGGTCAGGTAACCTTGTTGTTTACCTTTCGCTATCAATTGTTTTAATTGGGATTGTTGTTGATCTTGGTTCATTCTTTACTCACAAATATGAAAGCACTAATCACTCGCCGATGAACAGGCCAGTATAACATAAAAAATAAAATTGGAATGCCCTATTGAGTCTATTTTTTGCTTAATAGTTCCAGAAGCCTCTGTTTTTCTTCATGCGTCAAACCTTCCTGCTGTTCTTTTTCGAGTAAGCGGGTGATCTGTTGGTCGGCAACCTGAGCTAAAATACGGTCTAGTGCTTGTAAAAATACGGCTTCTAGATCCGATCCGACGACCTCTAGGCCGGCTAATTTCTGTATGGCGGCGGCATGGGGTGAGTCACGAAATTCCTCGATTAAAATAGCTGTATTAGTACCGGGGGTTGTCTGGATTTTTGCAAAAATTTCCTGCAAAAGGGACATGCCGGGTGCATCGAGTGCATTCCAATCCAGGTTTTTGACTTCAATGTGTCGGGAAAATTCAGGATTTTGTAATAGCAAGGCGATAACCAGTCGAGTCGGTGAAGGTCTGTTGTCGGGTTTGGATTTAAGTATAGATGGTTTTTTGAGAGGTGTTAGATTTTGTACCTGGGTGATTTCTCGGGCGCGGGCATACATCATGTCTTTAAAAAAACCGGCTGGGAGTTTTTTTAGGTAGGGCGATGTTTTTGCGGCTAATGCGGCACGGCCCTCGGCGTTGCTAAGGTCTATATTCTGGCTGAGTGTGGAAAAAAAATATTCCGACAGTGGTGTGGCGTGTTCAATCAGGTTTTGAAAATGGGTGAGACCCTGGCGACGTATCAGGCTGTCTGGGTCTTCCTTTTTCGGTAGTAGCATGATTTTAACCTGGCGAGTGTCTTTTAGGCTGGGGAATACGGCATCCATCGCGCGCCAGGCGGCTTGTTGACCGGCGCTGTCGCCATCAAAGCATAGAACCAATTCGTTACTGAAGCGAAATAATGTTTCGATGTGTTTTGTCGATGTTGCCGTGCCTAATGTTGCGACAGCGTAATCGATGCCTTGTTGAGCTAGGGCAATGACATCCATGTAACCCTCCACGATGATAAAGCGCTCAGGGTGGGCGGATTGGCTTAAGCTTTCGTGCAGGCCATAGAGTTCGTTGCCTTTGGAAAAGATGGCGGTTTCCGGCGAATTCAGGTATTTAGGTGTGCTGTCGTCGAGTACGCGGCCGCCAAAGCCGATGACGCGGCCGCGTTTGTCACGAATGGGGAACATCAGGCGACCACGGAAACGATCGTAAGTTCGGCCATTTTCGTTTTGCACCAGCATGCCGCCATCGATGAGCAGCTTTTGGGGAAAGCGTTTGCTTAAGTCGTCCCAGCTATCTAGGGAAAAGCCCAGTTCATAGCGGCTAATGACATCGGGGTTGACGCCGCGGGAGGTAAGGTAGTCTCGGGCAGCGTGACCGGCATCGGTGTGCAGGATTTTTTGATAATGCGCGCTGACCTGTTCTAGTGTCTGGTACAGAGCGCTGAGGTCGTGTTTGGCGGGAGTGCTGAAATTGGATTTTTCACGCGGTACATCAACGCCGACAAAGGCGGCGAGGTCTTCGACCGCTTCGACAAAGTCAAGATGGTTGTAATCCATCAGAAAGCTGATGGCATTGCCGCTGGCTCCGCAGCCAAAGCAGTGATAGAACTGTTTTTTGCGGCTGACTGAGAAGCTGGGAGTTTTTTCGTTGTGGAAAGGGCAGCGCGCCATAAAGTTGCTGCCGGTTCTTTTTAAGGGAACATAGGTGTCGATCAGATCGACAATATCGGCGCGTACCAGTAGATCATCAATAAATTCACGAGGAATTCGGCCGCTCATAGTCGGCGGCAGCTTATGCCGATAAGGCGGTCTTGATTTGTGCGCTGACGACAGCCATATCGGCACGCCCTTGCATTTTAGGTTTTAAGATGCCCATTACTTTACCCATATCCTTGATTGAGCTTGCGCCTGTTTCGGAAATAGCTTGGTCAATCAACTTCTGAATTTCTTCGGTGCTGAGTGCTTTTGGCAGAAAATCCTGAATGATTTGGATTTCGGCCTCTTCAATTTCAGCCAGATCTTGACGATTAGCATCGCGATATTGACGAATGGACTCGCGGCGTTGCTTGAGCATTTTGTCAAGCACAGCAATGATACGATTGTCGTCTAGCTCGATGCGCTCGTCGACTTCGATTTGTTTGATGGCGGCGAGAATCATCCGGATTGTGCCGAGTCGGGCTTTGTCTCCGGATTTCATCGCGGCCTTCATGGCGTCGGTAATGGTCGCTTTTAAAGAGGGCATCGTCTTAGATTTGTGGGCGGCCACGACGCAGGTTTTTCAGTGCATAACGCTCGCGGGCCAGTTTTTTAAGATGACGTTTGACGGCAGCCGCTTTCTTGCGTTTACGTTCTGCGGTTGGTTTTTCGTAGAATTCACGGCGGCGAACTTCGGATAAAACACCGGCTTTTTCGCATGCGCGTTTAAAGCGACGGATCGCAATATCGAAAGGTTCGTTTTCTTTAACTTTTACTGCTGGCATAAATTGACCTGATATATGTTAATATTCAAAAGAGTGTAACGAAGACATTAGATCTTCAGAGAATCCCCAATTATATCTGACAAAAAATATTTTTCAAAACTTAATGTACGTTCTCGGAATCGAAACCTCATGCGATGAAACTGGAGTCGCTATTTATCATGCCCATAAAGGCCTGGTTCATCACCTGCTTTACAGTCAGGTTGAAATGCACAGCGCCTATGGTGGTGTGGTGCCGGAATTAGCCTCGCGCGACCATATTCGGAAATTGACACCATTGATCAAACAGTGTCTGGCCGAAAGCGCATTGACGGCGCAGGATATCGATGGTGTGGCTTATACTGCAGGGCCCGGGTTGATGGGCGCATTGTTGGTAGGTGCGTGCACTGCGCGTAGTTTGGCCTGGGCTTGGGGGGTGCCTGCGCTGGCGACGCATCATATGGAAGGGCATTTGTTGGCACCGATGCTGGAAGATAATCCGCCAAAATATCCGTTTGTGGCTTTATTGATTTCAGGCGGGCATACCTTACTGGTTAAAGTTGAGGGCATTGGGCGCTATCAGTTGTTAGGCGAGTCGCTGGATGACGCGGCCGGAGAGGCCTTCGATAAAACGGCGAAAATGCTAGGTTTAGGTTATCCGGGCGGGCCGCGTTTGTCGCAACTGGCGCAGCAAGGTAGGCCGCGTTTTCGTTTTCCGCGGCCAATGACTGACCGGCCAGGGCTGGATTTTAGTTTTAGCGGCCTCAAAACCTTTACCATGAATACCCTGAATACAACCGCTAAAACTGAGCAGGACAAAGCCGATGTGGCCTACGCATTTCAGCAGGCGGTGGCGGAAACATTGGTGATTAAATGTCGGCGGGCGTTACAGCAAACTGGATTGACGACGCTGGTGATTGCCGGCGGCGTCAGTGCCAACCAGGAAATTCGGCGGCAATTGCAAGCTATGGCCGAAAAGGAAGGGGCAGTGCTTAATTTTCCTCGCTTGGAATTTTGTACCGATAACGGCGCCATGATTGCTTATGCCGGATGTCAGCGGTTATTGGCCGGGCAGCATGAAGATTTGCAGATTTTTGCTAAACCCCGATGGCCAATTTCCGAATTGACATCAGTGCATCGTGGTTGAGGTTATTTCTCTTCACCGCGCAATAAACGCTGAATATTGGCTTTGTGTCGCCACAGTAAAATACTTGAGACCAGGACAAAGGTGATGACTAGGTTGCTATCACCAACAATGAGCCAGACATAAAAGGGCGTTAATACTGAAGCCACAAGCGCTGAAAGGGATGATATTCCGCTGATTTTATAGACCAGAAACCAAGTGCCTGAGACGACTAGGCCAAGCAGCCAGGTGACACCTAAGGTGACGCCAAACGATGTCGCGACGCCTTTGCCACCTTTAAAACCGAAAAATAGCGGATAGAGATGGCCTAAAAATGCAGCAAAAACAACGCCCGAAAGCAATGCGCTGTCAGCGTTTAAGGATTTGGCTAATAATACAGGAATTAGGCCTTTTAAGGCATCACCGAGCAGAGTGATGGCAGCGGCCTTTTTACCACCGATGCGCATGACATTAGTTGCACCCGGATTGCCGGAGCCTTGCTCGCGTGGGTCGGGTAGACCCATCAGGCGACAGACGATGATGGCGCTGGAGATTGAGCCGAACAAATAGGCGGCGGGAACGAGTAACCATTCAAGCATGTTGATGCTCCTAAAACTTGTATATCTTTCGGGTTTACATGATACTGGTAAATTTGTCATATATGATAACCGGAAACACAACATGGACATTATCTTTTTAGGTGGATTGGAAGTTGCAGCTGTCATTGGAATTTATGATTGGGAGCGCGAAATCAAGCAAACGCTGGTATTTGATATTGAAATGGGCTTCGATATTCGCGCTGCCGCCGCATCGGATGATATTGCTGATACTCTGGATTACAAGGCCGTCACCGAGCGAGTCGTCAGCTTTGTTGAAAACAGCGAATATTTTTTGGTTGAAAAGTTGATTGAAGAAGTGGCGACAATGTTGTTGAACGAATTTCCGATTGAATGGGTCAAGATTCGCTTGAATAAACGCGGTGCCATCAGCCGGGCTCGGGATGTTGGCATTGTCATCGAACGGGGTATAAAAAAGCCATGACCACAGGTTATATCAGTATTGGCAGTAATATCGACAAAGACAAGCATATTCCGTCGAGTATTCGCGTGTTGCAGGATGCTTTTGGGGTGCTTGATTTGTCTAGTATTTATCAAACAGCGGCGATGGGATTTGAAGGCGATGATTTTTATAATTTGATTGTGCGCTTTAATACTGACCTTGAGGCCAAGCAGGTCGGTAAAATACTGCGGCAGATTGAACTCGATCATGGGCGTAGTCGTAACAGCCAAAAATTTTCATCGCGAACTCTGGATCTGGATTTGATTCTGTTTGGCGACCAGATTATTCATGATGGCCGCCTGCAAATTCCACGGGATGAAATCGAAAAATATGCTTTTGTGCTGGAGCCTTTGGCAGAAATTGCGGGCGATGAAAAACACCCCGTTTCTGGTAAAAGCTATCGACAGCTGTGGGATGAATTCGACAAGACGGCAGTGTGGCAACGCAAAATCGAGCCGCCCTGGGAAAACGAGTAATCAGTTGAACAGCGTTCTGCCGCCATCAATGGCCAGAATCTGGCCGGTAATATAATCGGCATCATTGATAAAAAAGCGTACCGCACGGGCGATATCTTGTGGGCTGCCGCTGCGTTTCAAGGCAATGCGCGCGAGGATGTCGCTTTTAGTCGACTCATCCATATCCTGTTCTGGCCATAAAATAGCTCCCGGCGCAATACCATTGACACGAATTTCGGGCCCCAATTCCTTGGCCAGCGAGCGCGTCAGGGCGGCCAGCCCTGCTTTGCTGATGCTGTAGGCAGGATAGCCTTTCAAGCCGCGTTCGGCATGAATATCGATGATATTGATGATGCAGCCCTGGTTTTTGCGTAATGTGGGGAGCAAGGCCTGGCTCAGGAAAAACGGTGCTTTCAAGTTGGTATCTAATAGCGTGTCCCAATCCTGTTCCGATGTTGTTGCAAAGTCATCCGGGAAAAAGGCTGAAGCATTGTTGATTAACACGTCAATGCCGTTCCATTCTGTGCTGGCTTGCATGGCTAGCTGTTGTATATCGTCAAGCTGTTTGAGATCAGCCTTCAGGCAGCAAGCAGAATGAGGGCGAGTTTGGTTGAATTCTTGTTGCAGGCTCAGTGCCTGTTGGTCGGAGTGATGATAATGCAGTGCGATATTGTGGCCTTCAGTATGTAAAAGGCGTGCGCAACTGGCGCCAATGCGTTTGGCTGCACCTGTGATCAGGATGTTTTTGATTGTTTTCATGGGGTGTCTATTTCTTCGATGCAACTGACAAAACAGCCTTCGCCTAGTCGGGTTTTGACACGATCGCCGACCTGCAATTGTCGGCTGGATTTTATGATGGCATCGTCTTTTTGGACGATGGCGTAACCACGTTCGAGTGTTGCCAGTGGGCTGATGGCATGTAAAGTTTGAGTCGTGGCGGTGTAGCGTTGCTGGGCTTGATTCAATGCCGATTGCATGGCGCGAATCAGGCGTTGTTCGGTGTTGTGCAGATTATGGCGCTGTTGTTTTGCCATTACCGAAGGATTTTTCTGTAGCAAACGGTGGGCCAGGTTGGATGTCTGTTGGCTGCGCTGCGCGTGTTGACGCTGCCAACTTTGGTGCAGGTGGCTTTCCAGGCGGCGTAATTGTTCGCCTTTATGCGCCAGTTTTTGTTCGGGATGCTGTTGTTGTAAGGCGCGATACAACCAGTCCAGTTGCTGCGTCGATTGTTCCAGCACGTATTCGATGAGTTGTTGCAATTTTAATTCATACGCCTTGAATGTATTTAGCCATTCGGTCTGGTCAGGAGCGGCATGTTCGGCAGCGGCCGAAGGCGTTGGCGCGCGTAAATCGGCGACAAAATCGGCAATGGTAAAATCGGTTTCATGGCCTACGGCAGAAATGACTGGAATGGTACTGGCGGCGATGGCGCGGGCGACGCTTTCTTCGTTAAAGGGCCACAAATCTTCCAGTGAGCCACCCCCACGGCCGACAATTAACACATCGGCAATACCTTGTTGATTGGCCTGTGCCAGTGCGCGGACGATTTCCTGTGCCGCCATCTCACCCTGTACCGAAGCAGGGTAGAGGGTAATTGGAATGGCAGGAAAGCGTCGTTTCAAGACACTTAAAATATCTTGAATAGCGGCACCGGAAGGAGATGTGATGATGCCGATATGGTTTGGCAGGCGTGGAATCGGGCGTTTCCTGTGGGTTTCAAATAGGCCTTCGGCGAGTAGTTTTTGTTTTAATTGTTCAAATGCGCGCTGCAGTGCGCCGCTGCCAGCTTCTTCCATTTGTTCAATGATGAGCTGATAATCGCCGCGGGGCTCATACAGACTGACCTGGGCTGTAGCGATAACATGTAGACCATTCTCTGGTTTAAAACGAAGCCCGCGTTGATGTGGACGAAACATGGCGCAGCGGATTTGAGCGCGATCGTCTTTTAAAGAAAAATACAAATGGCCCGATGCCGGGCGGCTGAGGTTGGATATTTCGCCTTCAATTCGGATTGATAAAAAATGATCACTTAATAGCAGCCGGGTTTCCCGATTGAGCTGGCTGACGCTATAGATTTTTTCAGGCTGAGGTGTTGGCATTATTTTTTAGCGATAAAACGCTCGGCAAAAAAACCGGCATAAATGGCCAGTACCATGACGAGTGCTTCCCCGTTGCCAAAGCCGATGCCTGCGACGGCAGGGCCTGGACAATAGCCGCTCAAACCCCAGCCAATACCGAAAATAATCGCGCCTAAAACAAGTGGTTTATCAATCTGTTTTTTATGCGATAGATGAAAACCGTCTTCAAAAATTGGACGCTGGCGTTTTTTTATCCAGTAAAAGCCTGGCATGGCGACCGCTAGTGCACCCGCCATGACAAAAGCCAGGCTCGGGTTCCAGTCACCTGCAATATCCAAAAAGCCCAAGACTTTGTTGGGGTCAACCATCTGCGATAACGATAGGCCTAAGCCAAAAATGATGCCAGAAATCAAGGCAACCAAGAGTTTGTTCATATTAAATACAACACATGTTTGATGATAAAAACTGTGATAAAACCACTGGCCATAAAGCATAGTGTCGCGATAATAGAGCGGCGCGACAGGTTGGCAATGCCGCAAATACCATGGCCACTGGTGCAGCCGCTGCTTAAACGGGTACCAACACCAACCAGAAAACCGCCAATGGCGACTAGGGCAAGCGGGTAGTCGCTGCGAAATTGAATGAAATCTGGCACGATCTGCTGAAAAATAACTGCGCCGAGAATCAGGCCGATCAAAAAGGTGAGGCGCCAGCGTTGTTCATGTCCAGGCGATAAAAAAATGCCATTCATAATGCCGCTGATGCCAGCTGTGCGGCCGTTATAAAGTAATAACAAAATTGCACTTAAGCCAATTAGGCAGCCACCTAAGAAGGCAGAAACAGGCGTGAAATTTTCCACAGTTGTTCCTCAACGAGAGAAAAACCGCTTATTTTAACGCGCGTTAGCCCAGCTTTGCCAACAATAATGACTAGGAGGTTGTCGGATTTAAGAAAAATCTACTGCGACAGTGGGAAATCGGTCCATTTTTCCGATCTTTTTCGTTGTGTAGCACCGCTATGCGCCTCAAAAGAGCGAAAAACTGTCCTCGATTTTTCACTCGTCTCGTTACGAATCCCTAAGCCCGACAGTCTTCTAGGATAGTTTAAGTCGACAGCTAAGAGAGATTGAATTAGGGAGGGTATAAACAGGCAGCGCTTTATAAAATTAAGCGCTGCCTGAGTCATTTTTAAGCCGCGGTTGAACGGTAGTATTCAATCGCTGCAGCGACACCGCTGCCCGGTTTTATATCAAAACCGTGATCGAGCATGGCCATTTCCACGCCGGCAATACAGCCTAGCATGGAGACATCATTCATGTCGCCGATATGGCCAATACGAAACACCTTGCCAGCCAGTTCAGTCAAGCCTGCGCCCAAGGAAATATTGTATTTATGGAAGGCTGTTGCGATGACGTCGCGGGCATCTTTGTCTTCAGGGACGACGATGGCAGAAACGGTGTCTGACTCCCAGCCCGGTTGTGCACATAGCGACAAGCCCCAAGCTTTAATGGCTTGGCGTGTACCTTCAGCCAAACGTGCATGGCGTGCATAAACATTGTCCATGCCTTCTTCTAGTAACAGGTCCAGCGCTTTACGGAGACCGTGAATCATCGGTGTCGATGGTGTGTAGGGGGTGTAGCCAGTGTCATTGGCATTGATCATGTCTTTTAAATCCAAAAAGCCGCGTTTGCACTGTGCGGTTTCGGTGGCGTCAATAGCTTTTTGGCTGAATGCGACAATGGCAAGACCAGCAGGTAGCATAAAGCCTTTTTGTGAGCCGCTGATCGCGCCGTCCACGCCCCAGTCGTCCATGCGGAATTCGATGCTGGCGATAGAGCTGACGCCATCAACAAACAACAGCGCCGGATGATTGGCGTTGTCCAGAGCTTTACGAACGCCGGCGATATCACTGGTGACGCCGGTTGCCGTTTCATTATGCGTGGCTAAAAAGGCTTTGATTTCATGATTAGTGTCTTCTTTCAGGCGTTGTTCCAGATGGTCGAGCGGAATGCCTTTGCCCCATTCAATTTCATGGACTTCAACATCCAAATCTAAGCGTTTAGCCATTTCCATCCACAAATGACTGAACTGCCCAAAACGGTAAATCAAAACTTTATCGCCAGGGCTTAAGGTATTTGTCAGGGCGATTTCCCAGCCCGCTGTGCCGGTTGCAGGGAAGATTAGCGCACGGCCTTTTTCGGTACGAAAGATTTTTTTTAAATCTTCCAGAACGGGGGTTAGCAGCTTTGGAAAGATCGGGGAGCGGTGATCTTCCATTGGGACGTGCATGGCACTGAGTACAGAATGGGGTGTGTTTGTTGGGCCTGGGATAAAAAGATGATTGCGACCAGCCATTGATATGCCTCTGTAAGTTAAGAATTAAAACCAGTATAGATGCGACAGCAGCCGAGTAGCTTGAATTATCGGACGGCGTCAGGCATCGTTACAAACGATAAAGCCTTTCTGGATAGAAAGGCTTTCAAAATCCTTTAATAGTGCCATATTTACAGGGTGTCGGCAAGTTCAGCATCCGAATACGTCAGCAATAGATTTGATAAAGTCCCTGTAAAACCAAGGCGTTTGGACTTATGGTGCCGACTAGTTTGCCATTTCTATCAATGACGGGTGCTCTAACCAGATTGTAGCGATCGAACAGGCGCGAACAGAGTTTGATTTCCATATCCGGTGAGACGGTGATCACCGGGCAGGCCATGATTTCATAAACATTGACCCGGAGCGGGGATCGGTCTTTCGACAGGACATGACGCGCGATGTCGGTTGAGGTGATCATGCCGAACTCGTCATCGACATGGCGTTTGTTGACCACTAAAACCGAGGTTTTGTTGTCGCGCATGGCTAGGAGAGCTTCATGAATAGTCGCCGTGCCATCAATTGTGCAGCATGTTGTTTTCATCACATCTTTAACGCGCAGGATAGTTTTCATATTTCGTCCTCCAGTTCGTGGGTCAATTGTTCGACTTGGCCCATGACGCCGATAGCGTCTTCGACATCAATCTGAATGGCGATACCGGAGCCGGGTTTGGCTTCAAACTCAGCGGCACGCGCGATTTTCTCCAGAATGCTGCGGCTTAGGTGTTCTTCAACCAGAATCATGGCGACATCACGCTGTGCTTCCAGCATCAAACCAAAGAATGTTTTATTTTGTTTCAGGCCTTCGCCGCGCGCGCTGGTAATCACGGTTGCGCCTTTTGCGCCATGTTTACGGGCAGTTTTTAAGACTAGATCCGTTTTGTCGTCATCGACAAATGCGATAATCAATTTAAAATGCATCATGTTCTCCGGTGTCGGGCCAGCCAGCTGGCAATTTGTGCATAAGCCAATACGGCAATGATGGGAAAAAGGCTGGCAAAGGCAATTAAACCAAAGCCATCCAATAATGGGTTGCGGTCGGGGACGGTGTTGGCAAGTCCAAGACCTAGGGCAGTCACCAAGGGGACGGTAACGGTAGATGTGGTGACGCCTCCGGAATCATAGGCTAGCCCAATAATCAATTTGGGCGCAAAAAAAGTTTGTACCATAACGATTAAATAACCGACGAGAATAAAATAGTATAAATCCAGGCCGGTAATAATGCGCCAGACGCCTAGGGTAATGCCTGCAGCGACGCCGATAGATACGGTGAGTCGTAAAGCGGTTGATTTAATTGCGCCGCCGGAAATATCTTCGGCTTTAAGAGCGATAGCCAGCAGTGAGGGTTCGGCCAGGGTAGTGGCAAAGCCAATGCAGGCCGCAAAAGCATAAATCCAGCCATAATGAGACCAGTCCATCTGGTGAGGTGAAACGTTTAAAAAACTATGTGATGTGAGTTGTTGGGCCATCATCTCGCCTAATGGAAATAGCGCTAGTTGCAGTCCTTTAAGGAAAAAGGCAATGCCCAATAAAACCAAAATAAAACCCCATAAAATTTTGCCGGGATTAGCTAACGGTTTTCGAATAATGACGAGCTGAAAAAAAATGAATAACACGGCGATAGGAGCAATGTCGCGACTGGTAGTGGCTAATGTATGTAGGAAATCATGTAGCCAGATCAGAAAAACGGTCATTGTAAGATGCCATAAAGCAGAACGAAAATGATGGGCATGAGTGATGCTAGAGCAATCAGGCCAAAGCCGTCAATCATCGGGTTACGGCCCTTGATTGAATTTGCCAGGCCGATGCCGAGTGCTGTGACGAGTGGGACGGTAATCGTTGAGGTCGTGACGCCGCCAGAATCATAAGCGATACCGATAATATCGGCTGGGGCAAACGGCGTGATGGCCAGCACTAGCCCGTAGCCGGTCAAAATTAAATGCTGTAAAGGCCAGCCGCGCAGAATGCGGATAACGCCCAAGACTATGGCAAAACCGACAGAGATAGCGACAGTGGTGCGCAAGCCTAATGCATAGCGAGCGATGTCGGAGGAGTGGGCTGCCTGGGCCGCTTTTTCGGAGACCGCTATCAATGCGGGTTCGGCAATCGTGGTGCCAAACCCTAAACAGAAAGCAAACATCAGTAGCCAAAATAAGCTGCCTTTGCGGGCAAAGGCATAGGCCATTTCTTCACCGAGTGGAAACAGACCTAATTCCAAGCCTAAGGTAAATAAAGTAAGGCCGACAATGGTGTGTAATGTGCCAATAACTAGCCGACTCAGTTCTGGCAAGGGTTGTTGAATGACAAACAGCTGGAATAGGAAGACAGTGAGCAGGATGGGGGTTAAATCCCTTAAGCTGCTGAAGAGTTGTTTAACAAAGCGGCTGTTGCTGAAAGTCATTATGGTTCCGCAGTAATTTTTACCGTCTGATCATGATTCTAAAGCAATTGAAGAAGGCTGTCTAAAATAGCTAGATGCTTGTTTTGATTTGATTTTTAAAATTGGCCAAAAGCATCTCGATTGACATTAAGGTATTACAAAGTAAAATGGTGGATTTGACAATTTTCGGGTCGGGCTGGCATTTTAGCCGTCTCCACAAATATAGAACGTTGGAATTTAACAAGATATTAGGAAGGTATAAATGAGTCATACATTATTTGAAGCCAATGCTCAGCGCGTACAACGGTGCGAATTAGCGGTTCCCGGGTCGAACCCTGGCATGTTTGAAAAAGCACTGAAAAGTGGCGTGGACTTTATCTTCCTTGATCTTGAAGATGCTGTTGCGCCAGATGATAAACTTACGGCGCGTAAAAATGTAATTGAAGCGATCAATGACCTAGATTGGGAAGGTCATGGTATTACCGTATCGGTGCGTATCAATGGTTTGGATACGCAATATATGGTTAGGGATGTCGTGGATTTGATAGAACAATGCGGCGAAAAACTGAAAACGATTTTAATTCCAAAGGTTGGTGTGTATGCTGACGTGTATATGGTTGAGGCAATGGTCAACCAGCTGGAAATGCAGCAAGGGCTGAAAAATCGTATCGGCATTGAATGTTTGATAGAAACGGCTTTAGGCATGGCGAATGTGGAAGATATTGCCAAACAAGGGGCTTTAGGCGGTCGCCTGGAGGCGCTGCATTTTGGGGTGGCCGATTATGCGGCGAGTAATCGTGCCAGAACCGTCAATATCGGTGGATTGAACCCAGATTACCCAGGCGATCAATGGCATTTTGCCCTGAGCCGTATGATTGTCGCTTGCAGAGCTTACGGGCTGCGGCCTATCGATGGGCCTTTTGGTGATATTAAAGACCCCGAAGGTTATAAACTGGCGGCTAAACGCGCGGCAGCTTTAGGCTGTGAAGGAAAATGGGCCATTCATCCGTCTCAAATCGAATTGGCCAATGAAGTGTTTACGCCGCCTGCTGAAGAAGTGGAAAAAGCGCGCCGTATTCTCGAAGCTTTAAAAGAAGCCGCTGCGCAAGGTAAAGGTGCGGCATCGCTGGATGGGAGGCTGATTGATGCGGCCTCAGAAAAAATGGCGAATAATATTGTCAGGGCAGCGGAAACTATTGCGGCAAAAACAAAGTAACTCCCCCTTTTTTAATCCCATTGAACAGGCCGCCACCGTAATAGCGTGGGCTGGCTTGTTCAATGGGTCAATTTTTCAAATAGTCAGAGGAAGCGATGGATATTCATGAGTATCAGGCGAAGCAGCTTTTATCAGAATATGGTGTCAAAATAGCTGAAGGCGGCTTGGCGTACAGTCCTGAAGATGCGGTACAACGCGCTCGGGAAATTGGCGGTGATGTCTGGGTGGTCAAGGCGCAGATTCATTCCGGTGCACGGGGTAAAGCGGGCGGCATCAAGATTTGCAGGTCTGACGATGAAGTCAGACAAGCGGCCGAAGACTTGCTCGGCAAACGCTTGGTGACGCACCAGACCGGCCCTGCCGGCAAAGTCTGTCTGCGTTTGTACGTTGAAGCCGGAACCGATATTGCACGTGAATTGTATTTCAGCTTGCTGGTCGATCGCGAACATGAGCGCATCGTCATGGTAGGTTCGGCCGAAGGAGGCATGGAAATCGAAGAACTGGCCGAAAATCGGCCAGAAGCGATTAAAAAAATCCATATTGAACCGGCGGTGGGGTTGCGTGATTTTCAGGCGCGTAAAATGGCGTTTGCATTAGGTATTGAGCCAAAGCAAATCAGTCATGCGGTAAAAACTATCAAAGGCTGTTATCGCGCCATGCGTGATTTGGATGCCAATATGCTGGAAATCAATCCATTAGTAATTACGGGCAGTGGTGAATTGATCGCATTGGATGCCAAAATGGGATTTGATGACAACGCTCTGTTCAGGCAGCAAAAAATTTCTGAATTGCGTGATAAAACCCAAGAAGACCCCCGCGAAATGGCGGCAGCTGACCGTGGTTTGAGCTATGTAGGCTTAGATGGCGATATCGGTTGCATGATCAATGGTGCAGGGTTGGCGATGGCGACGATGGATATGATTAAACTGGCGGGAGGGGAGCCGGCAAACTTTCTGGATGTCGGCGGCGGCGCTTCACCTGAGCGTACCGAGAAAGCTTTCCGCATGGTATTGCAGGATGAAAATGTCAAGTCTATGCTGGTTAATATCTTTGCCGGTATTAACCGTTGTGACTGGATCGCCGAAGGCGTGGTACAGGCAGTTAAGAAATTAAATATGCAAATCCCTTTAGTTGTGCGCTTGTCAGGCACGAATGTGGAAGAAGGACGTAAAATTATCGCCGACAGCGGGTTGCCGATTATTACCGCAGATACATTGGCGGAAGCGGCAGAAAAAGCCGTACAGGCACGTAATGAAGTCGTAGCAAAACAAGGCTGAGAGGAGCACAATGGCAATTTTAATTGATGAAAATACGCGCATAATCGTACAAGGATTTACCGGTAAGATCGGAACCTTTCATGCTCAGGATATGATTGATTACGGCTCAAATGTGGTCGGTGGCGTGACACCTGGCAAAGGCGGGCAAAAACACTTAGGAAAGCCTGTTTTTAATACGGTAAAAGAAGCTGTTGAACAGGTGGGTGCCGAAGCCAGTATCATTTTCGTGCCACCTGCTTTTGCGGCAGACTCCATTATGGAAGCGGCCGATGCCGGTATCAAATATTGTGTCGCGATTACCGATGGTATTCCGACACAAGACATGATGACGGTAAAAAACTTCCTGCGTCGTTTTTCTGAAGATGAGCGCATGATGCTGACTGGGCCAAACTGTGCAGGTACCATTAGTCCTGGGAAATCCATGTTGGGCATTATGCCAGGACATATTTACAAGCCCGGAAATGTTGGTATTGTAGGGCGGTCGGGAACACTGGGTTATGAAGCGGCCGATCAGATGAAAGCCTTAAATATTGGTATTTCAACCTCAGTGGGTATTGGCGGTGACCCCATCAATGGTAGCTCGCATCGGGATATTCTGGAAAAATTTGAGCAGGATCCTGACACGAAAGTAGTCGTCATGATTGGCGAAATTGGTGGTCCCCAGGAAGTCGAAGCCGGTATTTTCTTTAAAGAAAATATGACCAAACCGTTGGTTGCCTATATTGCTGGATTAACTGCGCCAAAAGGTCGCCGTATGGGGCACGCGGGTGCGATTATTTCATCATCCGGTGAATCGGCGGCTGAAAAAGTTGAAAGATTGACCGAGTTGGGTGTGACGATTGCACCAACGCCTTCGGCGATGGGTGAAACCGTTGCCAAAGTGCTGGCAAAGCTGGGCTGAGAGTAACAGTCACGAGAGATAGTGCATAAGACTCGTTTTTATGAGTCTTGTGCATTGCTTTGCGTAAGCTGTCTGTAAGCGCGCAATGTGTGAATCTCTATTTTTAAGCCGGGAAAAGCTGTATTCTGATTAGTTGGAATACAGCTTTTTTGTATGATGAAACGACTTTTTTTTGCATTATGGCCTGATGATGGCGTACGTCGGCAAATTGTCCAGATTTGTCGGCGATTGCCTGACAAAGATATGAAGCTCGTCAGGTCATCAAATCTTCATGTCACCCTCAGTTTTCTGGGACAAGTGGATACCGATTCAGAACGCTTGCTGCGGCAGTTGTGTACAGGTATTCAGACTCAAGCTGTCAGTTTGACATTTGATCGCTTGAGTTTTTGGCGCAAGCCGCGCATTTTATGTTTGATTGCCGAACCGCCACCTTCAGTTTTGGCGTTAGTCGATGCTATCAACGTTAGAGCTGAGGCAGCGGGGATTCGGACAGAATCCAGGCGCTATCGCCCGCATGTGACATTAGCGCGAAAGGTGCGAAAAACAGTACAACTTGATTTTGAACCTGTGTGTTGGCGTGCGCAGGATTTTTGCCTGGTTGAATCCATAAGTCTGGAGGATGGCGTGCATTATCAGGTCGTGCAACGTTGGCCTTTAAGCCTAGGAGGTTGTCGGATTTAGGAAAATTCTACTGCGACAGTGGGAAATCAGTCCATTTTTCCGATCTTTTTCGTTGCGTAGCACTACTATGCGCCTCAAAAGATCGAAAAACTGTCCTTGATTTCCCACTCGTCTCGTCACGAATTCCTAAACCCGACAACCTCCTAGAAACTCAATATTCTTGTTAGCCAGTTGGCAAAATAGGATTTAGACAGCTATTTTTCTGGGAAAAAAATAAATCGCGTCTATACTTGCCTCAAACAGCTTTTTAAAAGACTTTTATATGATGTCGAAAATAAATAGCAAGACCACACAGTATCTTACAAGGGCTTTTTCATGAACTGGTTTAGAAAAAATCAGTCTGTTGTTCTGGGTATCGATATAAGTACAGCGGCTGTTAAGCTATTAGAACTCAGCAAAACAGGGATTAAATATAAGGTCGAAAGTTATGCTGTTGCACCGTTACCTCAGGATGCAATTGTCGATAAAAATATCACTAATACCGAAGTTATCGGCAATGCGATCAAGACAGCAGTAAAACAGTCGGGAACACGAAACAAACAAGCCTGTGTTGCCGTATCGGGCTCGTCGGTGATGACCAAAATCATCCAAATGCCAAGTGATTTGAGCGAAGATGAAATGGAAGAAGAAATCATGATGGCGGCCGACCAGTATATTCCTTATTCATTAGATGAAGTTAATCTGGATTTTGAGGTTCAAGGCATCAATGAAACAAATCCTGAAATGCAAGATGTATTACTTGCTGCCTGCCGACAGGAAAACGTACAAGACCGCGTTGAAGCCTTGACTATTGCTGGCTTAAAGCCAGCAATAGTCGATGTTGAAGCCTTTGCAATGGAGAATGCGTTTACCTTGGTGGAAGACCAGTTTCCCGAGGCGACTGAAAATGAAACCGTTGCTGTCGTCGATATTGGTGCGACCACAACAACACTCAATGTTCTATTTGAAGGGCGAACGATTTATACCCGAGAGCAAGGCTTTGGCGGCAGGCAGCTCACGGAAGAAATCCAGCGACGTTATGGACTGTCTTATGAAGAGGCCGGCTTGGCAAAAAAACATGGTGGGCTGCCGGACAATTATCAAACTGATGTTCTTGAGCCTTTTCGTCGGGCGATTGTTCAGCAAATCGCTCGTTCCATGCAGTTTTTTGTTTCATCTAGCGCCAGTCGCTCGGTTGACAGTATTGTCCTCGCTGGTGGCTGTGCCTCAATTGCCGGCATTGATGCGTTGATAGAGCAGGAACTCAGCATGCCAACTTACATTGCGAACCCCTTTATCAATATGGCACTTTCCAATAAGGTTAAACCGCAAGCACTGAGCAATGATACACCTGCCATGATGATTGCTTGCGGACTGGCGTTGAGGAGTTTTGACTGATGGCCAGAATTAATTTATTACCCTGGCGCGAACAACGGCGTAAACAGCAACAGCAGGATTTTTTAGTCGCAATAGGGCTTGCTGTTGCATTGACTTGCACGGTCTTGTTTGCAATTTATATGCATATTGAAGGCAAAAAGGAATATCAGGCGCAACGTAATCAACGCTTGCAAACTGAAATCAATGTTCTGAATCGGAAAATTAAGGAAATTAAAGATATTGAAACAAAGAAAGAAAAGTTGCTGACAAAAATCGAATTAATTCAGAAATTGCAGGAAAGTCGTCCCGAAGTCGTTCATTTATTCGATGAACTGCCTAGGATTACCCCGGATGGCATTTATTTGACTAAATTTGAGCAGAAAGGGAAGAAGCTGTTTTTTGCTGGCAAGGCGCAATCAAATGCGCGAGTATCGGCGTTTATGCGTGCAATAGAACACTCCTCCTGGATGCATACGCCTAAATTAAATTTTATTAAAGGCAAAGGCGCGAGAACAAAAGCGTTGAACGATTTTACCATGACAGCCATTCAGGGGAAAAAGCAGGCTAAAGCACAGACGGGAGGCAAGTTATGAATCTGTCTGAAGTCGACTGGGATTTTGAAGCGGCAGGAACTTGGCCGCTTCCTGTAAAAATTGCTACGGTTGTGATTATCTGTGCAGCCGTTGTATTCGCCAGTTATTCCTATATTACAACCGATCAGTTGGCCGAGCTTGAGCAGCTAACAGCAAAAGAAAAAACTCTGAAAACTGCGTTTGAAATTAAACAGAAAAAAGCCGTCAATCTACAAGATTATCGTGAACAGCTCGCGCAAATAGAAGACTCGTTAGGCGAAATGATCAAGCAAATGCCAACAAAAGCGGAGGTGGCTAATTTGCTGGTCGATATTTCTCAAACCGGGTTAGCGAGCGGTCTGGAATTCAAATTGTTTAAACCTAGCGGCGAAATCAGGAAAGATTTTTATTCTGAACTCCCTATTCATATTGAAGTGCTCGGAAACTATGAAGAGTTAGGGCTTTTTATTAGTGGGTTGGCCTCATTGCCACGGATTGTGACGGTCCATAATGTTGTTATCTTACCGAATAAAGGTAAAAAGCTAACTATGAGAGCAGTCGTTAAAACTTACAACGAAGGCGTGCAGTCGAGTAAAAAACCTGCCAAAAAGAGGAGGAAAAGACGATGAAAGCTGAAATGAGGCTGATGCGTCCACAAAAATCTTTTTCTCTGTGCTATTGGGTTATGCTGATTGCGCTGACAGGGTGTGCTCAAAATGACTTTGACGATCTTGAGCGCTATATTGCTGAAGTAAAGGCTAGGCCAAAAAGTGCGATAGAGCCTTTGCCTGAGATCAAAGCGGTTGAACCCTTTTTATTTAATCCTGAAGGTTTGCGTGATCCTTTCAGACCAATTGATAAAGTCGCCGAGGCGGAAGATTTTGAAATTGGCATCGGCAGTGGCATTCGGCCCGATATCACTCGGCGTAAAGAGGAATTGGAATTTTATACCTTAGATTCGTTGCGTATGGTCGGTACCGTCAAAATGGATCATACGCTATGGGCTTTGATAAAAGCCGCTGATGGTACGATTCATCGGGTTAAAGAAGGCAATCACATGGGAACCAATTACGGCAAAATTGTCCGCATTCAAGAGGATAAAATTGAATTGACCGAGATTGTACCGGATAAAAAACCGGGCTATTGGCGTGAACAGCAAGTTACTATAGCGTTGGCAGAATAATTCAAGGGTTGGCAGATGTATACGAAACAAAATAAACAGCAATGGGGATTGTCCGTCATGATTAACGTGAGCGGCATTTTATTGGCGCTGGCACTCTGTTTGCAGGCGTCGAACAGTATGGCTGAAACGGAAAAGGCGATTGAAAACCTGCAGTTCTCAACCCTAGCAGGCAACCGGGTTCAAATAGTGCTTGGATTACAGGGTGAGGTGGGAAAACCTAAGATTTTTGAAACCGATAACCCAGCACGGATTGCGCTAGATTTTGATGGTGTTAAAAGCCATTTAGCCAAGAAAAGTTTTCCAGTCAAACAGGGCGCTGTTAACAATGTCTATGTCATTGAGGCTGGAGGAAGAACGCGTGTTATCGTCAATTTAAATAGTTTAGTCGCCTATAAGGCGCAACAAATGAGTGGGAAATTCTTTCTGACATTGGATGCGGCTAAATCTGTTGCCTTGAAAGAAAAAAACATCAGGAAACAGCAGAAGCAGGATGTCATCAGTAAATTGGTGCCTCGGCAGGAAATTACAGCTCTGGATTTCAGGCGCGGGCCAAAAGGCGAGGGCCGTTTATTGTTGAAACTATCCAATCCAAATACCATCGTCGATATTAAAGAGCGCGGCGACAAAGTCGTCTTGAATTTTCTTAATACCCGCTTGCCCGCAAATTTAGCCAAGCAATATGATGTGATGGACTTTGCGACGCCGGTGCGCAGTATTATCGCCAAGCAACGGGGTAACGGTGTCAGTATTAACATCAAGCCGGTCGATGGTAACTTTGAATATTCGTCTTTTCAGTCTGAAGGTATGTTGACCGTTGAATTCAGACCATTAAGCGAGGCGGAAAAGCTGTCCAGAGTCAAGAGTAAATTTCCATTTACCGGCAAGAAATTAACCTTAAATTTTCAGGATATTGAGGTGCGTTCTGTCTTGCAGATACTCGCTGACTTTACTAATTTGAATATTATTGCGTCCGATTCAGTCAAAGGGAATGTGACATTGCGCCTGAATGATGTTCCGTGGGATCAAGCGTTAGCCTTAGTCTTAAAGTCTAAAGGTCTGGCTAAACGGCAAAGCGGTAATGTGATCTTCGTTGCGCCGGCTTCAGAGATCACTAAAATGGAAGAGGAAGAACTAGCAGCCAAGAAAGTCGTTGAAAAGTTAGAGCCGTTAAGAACAGAATATATCCCGATTCAATATGCTAAGGCAGAAGAAATTCAAGCCTTATTATCGGGCCGAAATGTGGTTCGTTCACAGTCGACGTCTTCTTCAATATCAGGAACGGGTGGCGGCTTTTTAACGCCAAGAACATCAACCTCAACCACCAATCGACAAACTACACGAAATCAACAACAAGGTTTGTTATCACCTCGTGGCACATCGACAGTTGATTCGCGTACCAATACACTGATTATCCGGGATACGGCAAAACAATTAGAAGAAATTCATAAAATGATTGCGCAATTGGATATTCCCGTCAGGCAGGTGATGATCGAATCGCGTATCGTTGTGGCGACTACCGAATTTGCCCGTAATTTAGGGGTGAAATTTGGTGTGGCTAAACAGGCTATTGTGGGTTCTGGTAAAAACTTTGCCGTAGGCGGTGGCGGAACACGCTAAATGTCAACCAACCTGTCGCATTTTTTGCAATAATTTACGAAATGAATTTTATTAAGCTGCTTGACATTCTGTTGTGTTGAAATTTTCCTTATCCGGATTAAGATAAACATGGCCAATGGGCGTTAAATTTCGTGTTTGTCGTCCATTCCATCGCTCTGGATTGTCTCTTTTTGCTTGCTCGATGACTCGTTTTCTTTTTTCGAGTACGGCGCTGTCTAAGCCGTTATGGCGTTGGTTGGGTGTTACAAACTTGAGCGCACTGTGTTGATGTTCATTGTTGAACCAACAAACGAAAGCTTCAACCCAGTTCCTGGCTTCGCTTAATGTTTTAAAAAGGGTTTTCTGGAAAGGTATGATGATATTTGACTGTTTTAAATAACGATTCTGAATAAGGATTATCATTACTGACACGAGGTCTGCTGAACGACGTGGCAATGTCTAAATCGACCAATTTGGCCCTTAATGTTGCGCCTTTCATCGGACTGCCGTTGTCAGAATGTATCACCAATTGCTTTTTGTCGATGTTTTCCCGGCGAGCGATATCTTCGATCAAATCAGCAGCGTGTGCGCTTGATTCGGCATCATGAACTTGCCAGCCTACGATTTTCCGACTATAGATGTCCATCACCATGTAGAGGTAAAAATACTGCCCTTTGACGGGGCTTAATAAATACGTAATATCCCACGAGTAGATTTGATTGGCCTGTGTGGCTTTGAGTGACTGCGGTTTATTATGCTGACCTGCGGCTCCTTTAGCTCTGTGCTTAAGCTGGTTGTGGGCTTTCATGACACGATAAAAGGTTGATTCTGATGCGAGATAGCAGCCCAAATCCAATAACCTCGGAACGATTTGATGCGGCGTTAAAGCGCTGTATTCCGGTTTATTAATCACGGTGATGATTTCTTGCTTGATGGCCTCGGATAATTGATTGTGCACAGGCGCTGTATTGTGCAGTCGTAGGTCTTCTGAGAGTCCTTCTCCCCGGTTCCAACGCTGATAGGTTCGAGCTGATATACCCACCAGTTCACAGGCTAATTTCTGCCGCGCTCCATTGTCAACGGCTTCATCAATGAGTGCGCTGTAGTGTTGGCGATCTGAGTAGGCGATTAATCGGCCGCCTTTTCCCCCAGATCGCTTGGCACTTTTTTGATAACACCAGTAAAGCCGCTGTTTCTGATAACGCTTTCTCTTTGCGGTTTAGCTCCTTATGCAAACGCTTGTTTTCTTGTTTGAGTTTTGTTTGCGCCTGTTTATATACGGATTCTGTTGATTTAGATTCTGACAAAAATTCCGCTTTCCAGGTATTTAGATGATGTAAGTAGATGCCTTGTTCACGACAATAGGCGCTAGCCTGATCATCGGTGAGATGATGACAATGAACAATGGCTTCAAAACGTTCTACTGTATTCCAATCTTGAGGGCTTTTTCTTTTGACATGTTTGACTCTGTTTTTTCGAGTTGATTTTTCTTAGCTAACCGAATCCATTTTTGAAGTGTGGAGTAACCCACACCTAAAGTAACTGCAATTTGCTTTAGCGATTGTTCTGGTCTTCTGGATAATGCTTTTTCTACTGATTGTACTTTAAATTCTTGGCTAAATACGCTCATTTTTGTCTCCTGATTTAAAATTTCCTAGGCGACAGGTATGTTGACATAGGGGGCCACTGATGCCGTGCAGGATCATGTTCATTTTGCAGATAGACCAGGTGCCGCCATTATCTTCCTGCCCTCTTAAATGCAGGTTACGGGAACTGCCACCTGTTTCCTCGACATATTGTTGGCTTTGAATGAGCATGCCGCCTGAGCCACACGTTGGATCATACACTTCCATGCCTTCTGCCGGTTCGATAATTTCCACCAGCAGGCGCACCACTTCGCTGGGCGTGTAGAACTCGCCGCCTTTTTTACCGGCGCTGTCGGCAAAGTATTTGATCAGATATTCATAGGCTGAACCCAACAGGTCAGGAAACTCAAAATCGCCATTGGCCAAAGGGATGTCATCAAAGTGCTGAATAAACTCCACCAAGGTTTCATCGGACATGGGCTTTTTGCCTACTTTACGGTTGAAGTTGATATGCTTGAGCACATCTTCCATACCGCGCTTGAGGTTAGCCTCTTCCAACGCCGCCAGCGCCTTGTTCAGATTAGATCCGACATCGGATTTCAGATGGCGCAATGTATTCCAGTGAGCGCGTTCTGGCACATAAAAACTGTATTTATTGGGTTTGGCAAGTTGCATGGCAATGACGGCTTCATCCAGCCCGCTTTTAGCATATTCCTCTCTGAGCGCCTGCTGCTCATGATCAAACTGGTCGGACATACGTTTTAAGAACAACATGCCGAAAATGTATTCTTTGTATTCAGAAGCATCCATTTTGCCGCGAAGAATGTCGCAGGCTTTGAGTAGCAGAGTTTCGAGTTTGGATAATGTCAGTTTTTGCTGTGTCATATAAGTCCGTTTTTGTGTCTTTTTGTTTAGGGGCTGTTGCCATTTCACATAGGTAACCATAAAAGGCGCAAGCCAGAGCGATAGAGCCTTCAAAATTTCGTTTGAGTTTGTCATATCGCGTGGCGATCGCTCTGAAATGCTTAAGTCTTGCAAACACATTTTCAACGAGATGGCGATATTTGTAGAGACACCAATCCATTTCATCATTTCCCCGAGTTGAATTCTTTTTCTTGGGATAACAGGAACAGCCCCTTTGTCTTTAATTTGAAGACGTAATGCTTCACTGTCATAGCCTCTGTCAGCAACTATATAGTCACCTTTTGGGAGCTCTGCAACTAATTTCGGTGCTTCTTTACAGTCATGAACTTCGCCGCCTGTCACTGAGAAATGAATAGGAAGACCACAGGCATCAACGGCCATATGAATTTTACTGGTGTTCCCGGCGACAGATTTCCCTATCGCTGTTTCTTGTTCACAGGCCGCACCACTACTATGCTGATGTGCTTTCACAATACTCCCATCAATAAATTCCCATTCCAGGTCTGGGTCAACAACCAGGGCGTTAAAAATACCCATCAGTTTTTCTTTACGAGACCAGTCATTGAATCGTTTATATACCGCATTCCAATTACCAAAAGCCGTGGGTAAATCTCTCCAGGGACAACCTACTCGCAAGCGATAAAAAATACCTTCGACTGTTTTTCGAAGACAAGGTTTGTCATAAATTCCCATTTTCAACATAATTATCTTCAGTTTCTCCCAAAGTTCATCCGTAAGCAGTTGTCGCGGCATAGTTTGCTTGTTTTTGAGTCAAAATAAACAATCTATGTGGCGGAGTTATTGAATTTCAAGGGGGATTTTCAAAACGGCAACAGCCCCTAATGATATCTTATGTTTTTCATTAGTTTAAACGCTTAGATATGCTCGTTTATAAAAAATTGGCTTTGCGAGACTGAGTTATGAGCTATGTCATCATGAAACGAGGTCTTGGTAAGTAGTCATACGTATTGAAGATTATGAGTGATAGGCAGAGAATATATTTTACAGCTACAGAGAGTTTATTTAATTAGGGATTACGAGCTTGTGATTGTTGAGTGACTCAAGTAAGTGGTTGATGGTGTTAATTTAAATTTCTGTTTATTCAGTAAGTAACGTGGAGACTTCCGATGGCTAAAAAATATTGTGGTATAAGAAACATAGGTGCAATGGCGTTAGTTTTTTTTCTTGTAATGTAATGGCGTTTGAATTCCCATCTACCCCAGGTGCTGGGACGGGTGGATCTGGCGGTAGTACTAATAATACACCCAATGGGTCTTTGATATTCGTATGTAGTGTTGCCGAAATCGGCAATGTGATCAGTAACTCGTCATCTTGTACTAGCACAGGAAGTAATACTAGTTCTTGTAATACGAGTACCTCAAATTCTGGTAGTGCGGTGATAAGATGGGAAAGTTCAGTAGCTATAGATAGTTCTCTTGAGGCGGTTTTGAATAATGCTGAATCATGTGCTGAAGCAGTTGAAGCGGCTGGAAATTGCCAAGCAGCGGGAGCAGGGGGATGGTCATAAGCGCCAACTTAAGCCCCCAACCACTTGATTAAACACGACTTACGCCCAGCTCTCTGCATTGTCGAATCATTCCCAAAATCGGTTCAGGTAGACTCTGCAACGAACGTTTTCTCGGGCGTTCGCTAACGCTTTTCAAATAATCACGCTGAAAGCGTTCTTGCTTCGGAAAACAGGCGTTCAATCCTGATTTAATGTCCTCAGCAATCGTTTTATACAAACGCCAGGGTGTCAATGCACGCGGCCCATCCATTTCGTCAAGGCCTTGGTAAAACACCGCTGCGCGATCTTTTCCGTAACCACCGCATACAGAAGTTTGCCCTGTAAATACAATTCGGCCAATTGACTGTCTTTACGGGCACGTAATTGATTGATCGCCAACAGGCTTTTCAGCCGTTTGATCACCAATTCCACCTGCCAGCGTACACGATAGAGCGCGGCAGCCGTTTCGGTGCTGAGCAACTCGACCGGCACGGACGTTAAAATTAAGACCCATTCACTGAGATAGAGCGTTTTTTCCTGGGCTGTACGTCCTTTGTTCTGCGCTCTGAGTTTCGCTTTACGCCGGGCTTGCGCCGCTTTTTCGGCAGGTAACGGAACCGCATGTACCGTGCAGGCGATTCGTTTAGTATCATGGCACAAATAAACCGGAATAGCCCCCGCTTGTTTCCCGAGACGTTGTAATTTCGTTTCCCAGTCAATTTTTATCATTTTGCCGTGCTCGTCAAGCTCGTATAAATTCATGCTGTGTGCGTTATAGCGCAGCACAATATCGCCACCTCGGTCAATAAAAGGCACCAACGACTTCGGTTGATTGTAGCCACGATCAATCAACACGACATCGCCCGATTCCAGCACATAATGGTCAAGGCTTTCGCCAATCTTGTCCGTACTGACTTCAACCTGGCGCAATGTCAGTGAAATCAAATCTATCGCGATATGTAGCCGATACGTGGTTTCTGTCGCACCGGGTTCCTGCACGGTCGAGCCATCAATAATAACGAAGCTTAATGAACCACTGTCAACCACCTGATGCAACCCAAATACGCCCGATAGCAAGGATTTTACCCAAGGAACGCAGGCCGCCAGTCTTTTTACCGCCGTATCACTTAAGTGAGCCCTGTAAGTGAGCCACCTCGCCGGCGCAACTCCGCAAGGAGAAATCCAGACCACAGTAGAGCATCACCAACTGTAACAGTTGTAAGGGCGAACGGATCTTGCGCGCACGCGTGAAGGCTTTAAATTCATAGGCTTGTTGTTGATAATCTTCTGGAAGTTCTTGCACAAATTGTTCAAAACGAGTATCTATGTGAGGTGGCTGCTTTTTCATAGGGTTTTCACTTTTGTCGGCAAAGACTCTATGTGGTGGCCACACCTTTATTTTTCAACACGTAATCAATGATTTAATGGCTTAAGTTGGCGCTTATGGGGGGATGGTTATTTACAATTGTAAATTATGAACGAAATAAAAGAATAGAACATAAATTCTTTTTTATCTAGGCTGTTGCCATTTCACATAGGTAACCATAAAAAGGCGCAAGCCAGAGCGATAGAGCCTTCAAAATTTCGTTTGAGTTTGTCATATCGCGTGGCGATCGCTCTGAAATGCTTAAGTCTTGCAAACACATTTTCAACGAGATGGCGATATTTGTAGAGACACCAATCCATTTCATCATTTCCCCGAGTTGAATTCTTTTTTTTCTTGGGATAACAGGAACAGCCCCTTTGTCTTTAATTTGAAGACGTAATGCTTCACTGTCATAGCCTCTGTCAGCAACTATACTCTCCGCACATGAAAATAGAGCAAACCATCATGCACCGATAATTTGAAAATTCTCAGTTAAAAGTGAGCGCAAATTGTCGACATGCTTTTCTGGCTCAGAAAAGAATGTCTCGCAGGCTATTTTGAATTCTTTTGAATGTTTCATAATACTGGTCATATAAGATTTCTTTCTTGAAATATCGCCAGTACCGTTCAATCAAATTAAGATTCGGCGCATACGGCGGTAAAAACACTAGGGGCTGTTGCCGTTTTGAAAATCCCCCTTGAAATTCAATAACTCCGCCACATAGATTGTTTATTTTGACTCAAAAACAAGCAAACTATGCCCCGACAAATGCTTACGGATGAACTTTGGGAGAAACTGAAGATAATTATGTTGAAAATGGGAATTTATGACAAACCTTGTCTTCGAAAAACAGTCGAAGGTATTTTTTATCGCTTGCGAGTAGGTTGTCCCTGGAGAGATTTACCCACGGCTTTTGGTAATTGGAATGCGGTATATAAACGATTCAATGACTGGTCTCGTAAAGAAAAACTGATGGGTATTTTTAACGCCTTGGTTGTTGATCCAGACCTGGAATGGGAATTTATTGATGGGAGTATTGTGAAAGCACATCAGCATAGTAGTGGTGCGGCCTGTGAACAAGAAACAGCGATAGGAAATCTGTCGCCGGGAACACCAGTAAAATTCATATGGCCGTTGATGCCTGTGGTCTTCCTATTCATTTCTCAGTGACAGGCGGCGAAGTTCATGACTGTAAAGAAGCACCGAAATTAGTTGCAGAGCTCCCAAAAGGTGACTATATAGTTGCTGACAGAGGCTATGACAGTGAAGCATTACGTCTTCAAATTAAAGACAAAGGGGCTGTTCCTGTTATCCCAAGAAAAAAGAATTCAACTCGGGGAAATGATGAAATGGATTGGTGTCTCTACAAATATCGCCATCTCGTTGAAAATGTGTTTGCAAGACTTAAGCATTTCAGAGCGATCGCCACGCGATATGACAAACTCAAACGAAATTTTGAAGGCTCTATCGCTCTGGCTTGCGCCTTTTTATGGTTACCTATGTGAAATGGCAACAGCCCCTACAGTGTCTTGTTCGTTATCGTCATTCAGTTCTGGAGCGCAATCGATGGGTTAGCTGGTATACATTGAATGTGATAAATAAATTCATTTTAAAAACCGGTTCAACATACCCCGTTTTCCCCTCGAAACGATTTTTTTGTTAAAGTAAAAATCCCTGTACATGACAAAAAATACAGAAAGTTAGCATAGCTCGTTGAAATGTAATTAAATGCTCTATTTTTGTTTTCGCGAACATGAATAAAGGCCAATTACAAATCAACGAACTAACGACTATGTTAAATGAGCACTTTCATTGGAACAAGGCAAGAATGGATTGTTTCGTTGGCATGTTAGTCGCTTTAATGGCAGTGGGTACAGTCAACCTGGCCAGCTGGCCGTATTTTTTCCCAGTCAGGCACTGATCTCTTCTCGCTATCGACGAATACAGCGATTTTTTAGCCATCATTGGCTGGATTATAATGAGGTAGCCGGTTTTATCATGAAGCTTTTTAGTTTCATCGAAAACGATTATTATCTGTCGCTGGATAGAACGAACTGGAAATGGGGCAAAACGAATATTAATCTACGGGTACTGGCGATTGTTTACCGAGGTGCGGCCATTCCTGTCTATTGGCTGCCTTTAAACAAACGTGGCAATTCAAACACACGAGAGCGCATTGCTCTGATGAAGCGTTTTATCAGTCGATTTGGCCAGCATCGAATCAAGGGGCTTTTAGCCGATCGTGAATTTATCCAGCACCTCAAAAAAACCTTGCCCTTAATGACGAGGTGCTGGATTTATTAGGGAGGCGTGGATAGGCTGGCTGATAGACCAGAAGATTTCCTTTTATATCCGTATTCGTAACAATAGTCTCAGTGAAAATAGCCGTGGCGAAAGTGTCTCGGTGGGTGATTTGTTTCGAACACTTAAACCTGGAGATGCCTTGAATATCTCTGACCCAAGATGCTTGGGGAGTTGCTCTGTTTATCTGAGTGGACTTCGTTTGGCAGATGGAGAGCTGTTAATTTTAGCGATTCACCATTTAAACCAAGAGGCCGGTAAAGTCTATGGCTTGCGTTGGGAAATCGAAGCGTTGTTCGGCTGCCTGAAGGGGCGAGGTTTTAAGCTTGAAGACACGCGCGTGATAGGCTAGCAGCGGATAAAAAAACTATTGGTATTGCCTGTCATTGCCTTTTGCTGGTCGCATAGAGTCGGTGAATGGAAACATGACTGTGTCTTGCCGATAAAAACCAAAACGCATCAACGTCGGACGCAAAGTATATTCAGGTATGGGCTGGATTGCATTCGGTCTGAGATGTTTAATGCCTTGGGGCAGTCAAGAAAACGGATTAAGAAAATCATTTCGCTGCTTTGCCCTGTACCGCTAAATAGGGCGAATATCGACTGCTCTGGGGTAGAGTGAATTTTTGTCATGTACAGAGATAAAAATAGCATATTGTATTTACTGGTATTTTGTTTTTGTATTCTACAAACAGATTCAGAATATCGAATAATTTCCAGTAACGTTTGCTAAGGTCTTAGTTCGCGATAATTTACAGAGGATCAAACTATGAATGCCCCAGAAATCCGTTGGCAACAGCGCTTTGCCAATTTTCAGCGTGCTTTCCTGTTATTGCGTGAAGCGATTGAAAAAGACCCGGCTCAGCTTAGCCAACTTGAAAAAGAAGGGATTATTCAACGCTTTGAATATACCTTTGAACTTGCCTGGAAGGTGCTTAAAGATAGAATGGAAAGCGATGGCATAGTGTTGGATAAAATATCGCCGAAAGCGGTTATCCGACAGGCGTTTAATGCCAAATATATAGAGAATCCCGACATCTGGTTAAAGATGATCGGTGACCGGAACCTGATGAGCCATACCTACGATTTTGCCAAATTTGAAATAATCATCCAGTCCATTCGTGATAGCTATCTCTCATTACTGGATGAATGGTATCTTTCCTTGCTTGATGACATTCACAACGCATGAAAACGATTGGCCTTGATGACCGAACATTGCAAACCCTTAGGCGGATATTTTCCAACTATCCGGGCATTCAACAAGTGAAATTGTACGGTTCACGCGCAAAAGGCACAAATCATGAACGCAGCGATATTGATTTGGCAGTGCTGGGTGAAAATGTGGATCGTTTTATGATTGCAGATATTTTATTGACGCTGGATGATAGCGATATTCCATTTTTGATCGACCTACAAAATTATCATGACATCAAAAACCGTCAGTTAATCGAGCATATCGATAGGGTGGGCTTGGTAATCTATGACCGCGATCAGGCGGTGAAAGGCCGGAGCAGTCTGAGGCTGTACTAAAGCAGGCAGAAATGATCGCTGAGGAATTAACAGCTTGATTTTTTATGGGTTCTGTGGGAGTTTATGCACAATGCGCTCAAGCAGGATAAAATGTTTTTAGTCAATACTAAAAAACAGATTAGAATTACAGTAAACTCGACAAATAAGTTTTTATTGCCGAAGGCAATAGCAGGTTATGCACTTGACAGACATTCAAATCGATCATTTCATTGAAGCACTTCGTGCTTTTCGTCAGAAACACTTACCCGATTCATTAACTTCCGAGCAGCTTGTATCCGTTGATACCATGGTGCGTGCTTTTCTTAAAGTCGTGCTTCAACCTGAGCAAACTGCTCAAGCCGCTGAGGATATTGCCCAGACAGCACTAGAGCTTAAACTGCCCTATGCGTTGCTATTAGGCGAGATTAACGCGCTCAAAAAAATCATGTTAGCGTATTTCAAGGCGGATTATGATAGTCCTCTGGATGCGTTTGAACAGATAGATCGGGCATTTGAGCATAGTAAAAACATTATTGCCCGGCGCTACCTGCATACATTGGCGCAGGCAAATGATCTGTTTCCAGTGCTGGCGAAACCGGAAAAACAATATCTACTGCAAATTTATGATCGCTGGTTCAGAACGTTAAGAAAAGCGCTGACAGAAAATGATCTGGATGCGTTTAAACATATCGCCAATAATAATATTCACTTTATCGAGGCCTTAAATTATCCGGAAACATTGATCGTTTGTTTGGATCCTTTAGCCTGTACAGAAGTGCATGATGCCCACAAAAACATTATGCGCCAAGCCGCACTGTTGTATGTCAAATTGCTACAAAAGCACTATGAGCAAGCCTATCTGCTCTATACCGATCTGGTCGCCGGGGTAAAACAACTTAGCGCTCTGCTGGCCACGTTGTATTTTAATTACGAAACCGACCGCATGAGTTTGTTTCTCAATTTTATGGAAAATCTGGGCTATATTCATAAACAAGCCTATCTAACGCTATTTAATGTACGTAATCTGAACCAGATCAATCAGCTTAAAGGTGAAGACGTCGGTGATGCGTTGCTGGAACAGGTAGATAAACAGCTACAGAACAGCCTGGAGAAAAACCGCTCTCATTTGGCTTACACCCGAGGATTGATGGGGGATTTCTATGTGTTGACTCTGGGCTTGACTGCGGATGAAACCTTGTCGCTGCTACAGCCTATCAGTGACGCGCTGGCAAAACAGGGGATTGAATTGACCCGGCATACCATCAATTTAACCCACCTCAAGCTGGTGGATCGCACCACTATCCGTCAGTTGATACGCTATTTGCATGGTCATACGCTCAAGGAAAACCAGTTGCTTGATGATGAAGCATCGCTTGAGCCGATTAATGTCTGGATCAAAGCCCAGGTGGCCATGAGTGTCAATTTGCATCAATTACTGGAACAGGATCAACTCGATATTCACCTACAACCATTACTCAATACCCAGAACAGTAATATCGCCGCATTTGAAGCGCTGGGCAGGCTGAATACGGATGACGGTATTTTAAGTGCCGGCCTGTTTATCGATAAACTGATCGAACTGAATTTGATCGAACGTTTTGACACTCTGATACTCAACACCATCGCGCGCTATGCTGATGCACTGGAACAGCTGAATCAGCCGTTGTTCATTAACTGCTCCCCAGCCTCATTAAACAGCCCGGCGTATCAGCAACACTTAAAAGATATGATTCAGGGGCCTTTAAAAAACATCACCTTAGTGATTGAACTCACCGAGCAAACCATGTTGAACAGTGTCGAACAGGTGATCGGTTTGCATCAGGAGACTGGGGTGACATTTGCCATTGACGACTTCGGTACTGGTTTCTCTTCCCTGAAAACAGTGGTGGAACTGGCTGAGGCCGGTGCGGCAAATTTCCTGAAAATAGATGGCAGCCTGACATGTATGATTGGTAATAGCTCTGCTATTCAACGTTTGTTCAAGCTAATATACTCTCCGCACATGAAAATAGAGCAAACCATCATGCACCGATAATTTGAAAATTCTCAGTTAAAAGTGAGCGCAAATTGTCGACATGCTTTTCTGGCTCAGAAAAGAATGTCTCGCAGGCTATTTTGAATTCTTTGAATGTTTCATAATACTGGTCATATAAGATTTCTTTCTTGAAATATCGCCAGTACCGTTCAATCAAATTAAGATTCGGCGCATACGGCGGTAAAAACACTAATTCAATTCGCGACATTTCAAGAAATTGTCTGACAGCCTTTGATCGGTAGTAGCGTGCATTATCGCAAATGATGTAAATAGTCCCAGCCTTCGGGTAACGTTCTTCAATCGCCTTACAAAGATCAATCGTTGCCTCGCCATTGATGGTGTCATAGAAGCGGCAGACAGTATCCAGAGAATCGATATTGACTGCACCGTTGACATTGAGACGTTGACGCCCGGTATTACTCTGAATCGTGAATTCCACACCACGCTTAATCCAACCACAAGCCATTACAGGATTATGTTGTGGATGAACACCATCCATGAACAATATCAAGTCTTCGGGCTGCTTGTCTTCCTTTAGTTGTTGATATTTCTCAAGGAACTCCAGTTGGGCTTTTGCATTAGCTTTGCCGGGTATCAGCTTGGGCTTTTTATAGACATAACCCAAGCGATGCAGCAAGGCTGTCACACCGCGTTCACTATAGCGAACCTGCCAACGCTCTTTAATGTAAGCTGCAACCGATTTAGCGGTTAAGTGAAGATTTTTCTGCAGATATTCATCCAACTCGGTCGCTTCTGAAACCGATAAGAAACTGGCACTTCCAACATGCTGAGTTTGTAGGAGTTTAGCAAGACCACCTTTCTTATATTTTCGATAGTAGGTACGGATTGTATTGCGGTCAATGAGAAGTGCTTCGGCAACGTTTGTTGCTGACCAGCCTGAACCTAAAAGAATGATGGCTTTAACTCGGTCTGCATCACGTTTTTCTCGAAGCTCACCATGGCTTCGCGCAAATCGGCTAATTCAGTCTCTGGAAGGGTGTAATTCGACATGGCCTTATTTTATATATTTCACTCCATTACGTCATCTTTTTATGCTAAATTCTCATTTGCGAAGAGTATACATACGCTGGCGGCGGGCCTGTCCATGCAGAGTGTGGCAGAATTTATCGAAGATGAAAAAACACTCATTTTCCTACGCGAAACGGGTATTGAATTTGGACAGGGATTTTTTCTGGGCAAGCCTGAGCCGGTCAATGCCTGGTTAATTCGGAACCTTTATCAAGTGACGCCTTTGTCATAGTTACAATCTGATATTACGCGGTGGTTCTTGATTTTCATTTCCATGATTCGCCGTTCACCATTACCGAGAAAGAAAAAGCCATCTCTGACCTTTCTCTTATCGACACAGAGCGCACAAAGTTGTCCCCTGGTTCCCGCTGCTTTTGCGTGGGATGAGGGAAGAGTTACTGCGTAACATCAAATTAAACTCGGGATGTCGGCGTGAGGTAACGGTAATTTTTCTGCTGCTAACCGAGGGGTTATCTGGTATTGTTGTCGGCCGGGCGCTGGCCCAATAAATATTGATTTTTAGTAACTACCCTACGTCCATTAAGTGATGACCGAGCGAGTAGTTACGATTTTTATTGTATAACTTAAAACGATGACACAAGGTACGCTTTATATTATTTCTGCGCCATCAGGGGCGGGCAAAACCAGTCTGGTAAAACAGCTTATCGCCGATATGACGGATGTGGTAGTGTCTGTTTCGCATACCACGCGGCCGAGGCGAGCCGGTGAAGTGGATGGGGTAGATTATCATTTTGTTTCTGTCGATGATTTTAAGGCGATGATCGCCGAGCAGGCATTTCTGGAGTATGCGCAGGTGTTCGATAATTTTTATGGCACGGCGCGGAAAACGGTTGAAGCTAATCTGGCGGCAGGACAGGATGTGATTTTGGAAATTGATTGGCAAGGGGCACAACAAGTTAGAAAAATACTGCCGTGTCAGTCTATTTTTATTCTGCCGCCATCAATTGAGGTCTTGCAGCAGCGCTTACAAAACCGTGGCCAGGATGATGACGAAGTTATTGCCCGGCGTATGCGTGATGCAGTCAGTGAGATGCGGCATTATGCAGAATATGACTATCTTTTAGTGAATGATGATTTTCAACAGGCTCTGGCCGAATTAAAAAGTATTGTTATGGCCAATCGCTTGACGCTTGCTGCGCAGAAGCAACAGCTTAAAAAACTGTTGACAGGCTTGTTAGGTGAGTCATTGTAAAACTTGGCTATAAAAACCCATCATCCAGATTGCTCATTTTGATGGGTTTTTAGCCGTCGCTCTTGGCAACTACACCTTGCGTTGTTCTTTGCTCTGCATCCTACAGCCGTTCCCATCCCACATGTCTATAAGCTTAATGGCAAGGAAACCCTGCGCTGTGGCGGGTATCGTGAGTGGCATTGTGGATAACCTCGATGGGGGAGAGGGCAGTGATAGCAAAGATGGAAAAGCCCAGTAATGCCGCGGCTAAAAGCTGGATCGACTTGGCCGACAGCGACGTTTGTTCGAGTGTTTGTTGCGTCATAATAAAACCTGTTTATGTGTGTTGATCAAGTGACAAAATCCATTTGCGCGTAAATACGGCACCGATTTCGCCAATTATAAGCCATAACAAGGCATTAGCAATACTGGTTTGCAAGATGAATTGATGCCACAGTTCGGTTAATTGGGCCACAGCGACCGGGTCAGGATTGGCAAAGGCATGGGTCTCCGGGTTCGGTGCGCCCAAAAGATGAGGCGCAATCAATATCACAATACCGACTGTTTTAAGCGGAATTTTTGCAAACACAACAAGCCAGAGTCCTGCGGCGGTGAAGATCACGGCAATCAGCCACCACAGTTGTCGGCCGACCAAGGATGATGTTTCTATGCCGGGGATTTCCGGCGGCAGACCTAAGGCCGGAGCTACGAAAAAACACAGATAACCGGCAATGCCCCAGCCTAAACCCTGCAACAGCGTCAGCTTGCGTTGAGTTGCCATGGCGCTGATCAGCATCAGGCTAAAGGAAAAAGCGGTCAGAAAATCGGCTGAAAAGGTAAACAGACGGCGTTCGAGGCCGTTTTCCGGCGACCAGGTTTCTTCTGTTTCGCTGCCAGTCACTTCGGGCACTTCAAATTCTTCCGCCGCTAATATAATCGGCGTGACGGCCACTTCTTGATAGGCGCTGTAAGCGATACTGGCGACAATGGCGGTGATAAAGGCCGCCAGGACAATATTTTTAAAAAACATAGTAACCCTTTTAGAAAGTAACATTCAAACGACCGGCTAAAAAGTGTACATCACCAATCAACTTGCTGTAATAAAAATTATTGATCCATTGATAATCGGCGCTGATATGCACGTAGTTATTGAAGGCATATTTATAATAGACCTCGAGCACGCGTTCATCGGCATAATTCCCTTTTCCAATCCCGCCTGTGCGACTAAAAAAGCCTTCATAACCTCGTTCTTGTGCTTTACGGTGGTTGCCTGTCAACCGATCAATTTCAAAGGCAATGCCGAAAACATCATTTTCTCGGTTCCAGTTTTCACCATGAATATCAAAACCAACCATATAAGTTTCGTCCATATCCTGATAATGACGGACATCGCGGTCATCATCCTGTCGGCCATATTTACCAAATACATTGATACCGGAAGGAAATGAATGATTGATACTGATGCCAAAACCAGTTTTACTTAAATCATCGGCATTATCTTCAGTTCCAATTTTACTGACATCTTTGCTGATTAAACGGCCTTGATTATCAAAACGGGCATATTCACCAAAATTACTGAAGCCATATATTTGATAAACACTTTTAATGCCCGGATACCATTCTGGTGTCCAGGTCAAACCGACGACGACGGAATTCTTTTTGCTGATGTTTTGTAAATAGGAATCAGATGAAAAGAAGGCCACATCCAGCATGACTGAATCATTGCCCAGTCCAAAGCGCGCCCCATAGGTATAGCCGTGACCTTCTAAATCTTGCACGTAATCAAAGGCACCATTGTTATTGATGGCTTGGTTAAGAAACTGTGAGGTTTGGTCGGATACGTCTTTACCGACATCAAAAAAATCATTGACACCAAATTTACCAATATCCAGGATCAGTTCAAATTGATCAAAAAAGTGCCAATGATGTTCATAAAAAGCTTTGGCGATATATGGTTCGTTATGATGGGCGGGGTCTTCCATTACATCATTATTGACCATCGCACCCCCTTGTAACGGCGCATCAACGCCCGGGCCATTGGCAAATTGAATATCCAGTTGTAAATAGTCTTCTTCGGAAAATTTTTTCTCAATAATTAGGGGCTGTTGCCATTTCACATAGGTAACCATAAAAAGGCGCAAGCCAGAGCGATAGAGCCTTCAAAATTTCGTTTGAGTTTGTCATATCGCGTGGCGATCGCTCTGAAATGCTTAAGTCTTGCAAACACATTTTCAACGAGATGGCGATATTTGTAGAGACACCAATCCATTTCATCATTTCCCTGAGTTGAATTCTTTTTTCTTGGGATAACAGGAACAGCCCCTTTGTCTTTAATTTGAAGACGTAATGCTTCACTGTCATAGCCTCTGTCAGCAACTATATAGTCACCTTTTGGGAGCTCTGCAACTAATTTCGGTGCTTCTTTACAGTCATGAACTTCGCCGCCTGTCACTGAGAAATGAATAGGAAGACCACAGGCATCAACGGCCATATGAATTTTACTGGTGTTCCCGGCGACAGATTTCCCTATCGCTGTTTCTTGTTCACAGGCCGCACCACTACTATGCTGATGTGCTTTCACAATACTCCCATCAATAAATTCCCATTCCAGGTCTGGGTCAACAACCAGGGCGTTAAAAATACCCATCAGTTTTTCTTTACGAGACCAGTCATTGAATCGTTTATATACCGCATTCCAATTACCAAAAGCCGTGGGTAAATCTCTCCAGGGACAACCTACTCGCAAGCGATAAAAAATACCTTCGACTGTTTTTCGAAGACAAGGTTTGTCATAAATTCCCATTTTCAACATAATTATCTTCAGTTTCTCCCAAAGTTCATCCGTAAGCAGTTGTCGCGGCATAGTTTGCTTGTTTTTGAGTCAAAATAAACAATCTATGTGGCGGAGTTATTGAATTTCAAGGGGATTTTCAAAACGGCAACAGCCCCTAGTAAAAACACTGGCGACAATCTGTTTTTGACGACGAAACAGTTTGAATACAAACAACAGGTTGAAGAACATCTGATGGACCGGATTCAAAATATTTTGATTCCGATTGTCGGGCGCGATGGCTTAAGAACCCAGGTGTCAGCGGATGTGGATTTCTCCATAACCGAAAAAACCCAGGAGATGTTCAATCCTGATTTGCCGGCGATTCGCAGTGAGCAAACTCAGGAAGAGGAAAATACGCAGTCTGCGGTGCAAGGGGTGCCTGGTGCCCTGTCTAATCAGCCGCCACCGACAGGTGTGGCACCGGAGGTAGCGAGTGGTGCGGAGGCACAAAACAATACAACAACGCCAAAATCAATTCGTAAAAGTGCTACTCGTAATTATGAGTTAGATAAAACGATTACCCACACTCGTTTATCAACCGGCGTGGTTAAAAAACTATCCATTGCCGTGGTGGTAGATAATAAAAAAGTCGTGTTGGATGAGGGAGAAATTAGCTCAAGGCCTTATTCGGCAGAAGATTTGCGACAACTGGAAGAATTGGTCAAGCAAGCTGTGGGTTATGATGCGAGTCGGGGCGACAAGGTAACGGTGAGCAATGTCGCCTTCAATACCGCTAAATGTCAACCAACCTGTCGCATTTTTTGCAATAATTTACGAAATGAATTTTATTAAGCTGCTTGACATTCTGTTGTGTTGAAATTTTCCTTATCCGGATTAAGATAAACATGGCCAATGGGCGTTAAATTTCGTGTTTGTCGTCCATTCCATCGCTCTGGATTGTCTCTTTTTGCTTGCTCGATGACTCGTTTTCTTTTTTTCGAGTACGGCGCTGTCTAAGCCGTTATGGCGTTGGTTGGGTGTTACAAACTTGAGCGCACTGTGTTGATGTTCATTGTTGAACTAACAAACGAAAGCTTCAACCCAGTTCCTGGCTTCGCTTAATGTTTTAAAAAGGGTTTTCTGGAAAGGTATGATGATATTTGACTGTTTTAAATAACGATTCTGAATAAGGATTATCATTACTGACACGAGGTCTGCTGAACGACGTGGCAATGTCTAAATCGACCAATTTGGCCCTTAATGTTGCGCCTTTCATCGGACTGCCGTTGTCAGAATGTATCACCAATTGCTTGTCGATGTTTTCCCGGCGAGCGATATCTTCGATCAAATCAGCAGCGTGTGCGCTTGATTCGGCATCATGAACTTGCCAGCCTACGATTTTCCGACTATAGATGTCCATCACCATGTAGAGGTAAAAATACTGCCCTTTGACGGGGCTTAATAAATGTAATATCCCACGAGTAGATTTGATTGGCCTGTGTGGCTTTGAGTGACTGCGGTTTATTATGCTGACCTGCGGCTCCTTTAGCTCTGTGCTTAAGCTGGTTGTGGGCTTTCATGACACGATAAAAGGTTGATTCTGATGCGAGATAGCAGCCCAAATCCAATAACCTCGGAACGATTTGATGCGGCGTTAAAGCGCTGTATTCCGGTTTATTAATCACGGTGATGATTTCTTGCTTGATGGCCTCGGATAATTGATTGTGCACAGGCGCTGTATTGTGCAGCGTAGGTCTTCTGAGAGTCCTTCTCCCCGGTTCCAACGCTGATAGGTTCGAGCTGATATACCCACCAGTTCACAGGCTAATTTCTGCCGCGCTCCATTGTCAACGGCTTCATCAATGAGTGCGCTGTAGTGTTGGCGATCTGAGTAGGCGATTAATCGGCCGCCTTTTCCCCCAGATCGCTTGGCACTTTTTGATAACACCAGTAAAGCCGCTGTTTCTGATAACGCTTTCTCTTTGCGGTTTAGCTCCTTATGCAAACGCTTGTTTTCTTGTTTGAGTTTTGTTTGCGCCTGTTTATATACGGATTCTGTTGATTTAGATTCTGACAAAAATTCCGCTTTCCAGGTATTTAGATGATGTAAGTAGATGCCTTGTTCACGACAATAGGCGCTAGCCTGATCATCGGTGAGATGATGACAATGAACAATGGCTTCAAAACGTTCTACTGTATTCCAATCTTGAGGGCTTTTTTCTTTTGACATGTTTGACTCTGTTTTTTCGAGTTGATTTTTCTTAGCTAACCGAATCCATTTTTGAAGTGTGGAGTAACCCACACCTAAAGTAACTGCAATTTGCTTTAGCGATTGTTCTGGTCTTCTGGATAATGCTTTTTCTACTGATTGTACTTTAAATTCTTGGCTAAATACGCTCATTTTTGTCTCCTGATTTAAAATTTCCTAGGCGACAGGTATGTTGACATAGGGGGATACATTGGATGATTTGGCGCCACTGCCTGAATTGGCGATTTGGGAGCAGCCCTGGTTTGCCGATGCGCTTAAACAATTAGCCGCCGTTGCAGTTGTCTTGTTCCTGGTTTTAGGGGTGTTGCGCCCGGTGATGCGTGGATTGATTGCGCGGCATGAAGATGATGTGCTGGCGGCGGAATTAGCGCGTGTGCGTGAGGAAGCCGAAGCGATAGGCGGCGTGGTCAAATTCGATGAAAACGGTAAGCCGGTCGCGGTGCCTGTAGAGGCTATTCAAGATGAACAATTGGCAATGGCCGCCGGCGCTGAAGACCTGTTGCTGTTGGAAGCGCCGCAAAGTTATGAAAAACGGCTGGAATATGTACAGAAGTTGATAGACGAAGATCCGCAGCTGGTAGCGCAAGTCTTGAAGGGGTGGGTGAAAGAAGATGGCTGAGGAGCAAAGCACCGAGTTGGAATTGACCAAGCCTGAGCAGGCGGCGCTGTTGCTGTTGGCCGTAGGCCAGGATAGAGCGGCCAGTGTATTGAAGAATATGGGACCAAAGGAGGTTCAAAACATCGGCTCGACGATGGCGAGACTGGAAGGGATTCGTCCGGAAATGGTCGATGCCGTGCTTGAACGATTCATTACCGAAATCAAGGATGAAACCGGTTTAGGCTTGGATTCGGATGAATATATCCGCAATATGTTGACCAATGCCTTAGGCGCAGATAAAGCCGGCAGTATTATCGACCGCATTCTGCTGGGCGCGAACAGTAAAGGGATTGAACAGCTTAAATGGATGGATTCACGCTCGATTGCCGACTTGATACGCTTGGAGCATCCGCAGATTATTGCCATTATTTTGTCTTTGCTTGATGCCGACCAAGCGGCTGAAGTATTAGCTTTACTGCCGGAAAATATGCGTTCGGATATTTTGATGCGGATTGCAACGCTTGAAGGGGTGCAGCCGGCCGCCTTGAAAGAACTGGATGAAATGATGGAAAAACAATTGACCGGTAGTGATAGCGTCAAATCGTCTTCTGTTGGCGGGATTGATGCGGCGGCAAATATATTGAATTTTGTCGAAGGCTCTATCAGTGAGGAATTGATGGAGTCAATCAACGAAAGTGACCCTGAACTTGGACAACAAATCCAGGACAAAATGTTTGTCTTTGAAGATTTGGCGGCCGTTGATGATCGAGGTATTCAAACTTTGCTGCGTGAGGTATCAACCGATCAGCTCTTATTGGCATTACGTGGCGTCGATGATGAGTTAAAAGAAAAAATATTTAGCAATATGTCTAAGCGAGCGGCAGAAATGTTACGCGATGACCTAGAAGCTGCACCACCAACCCGTTTGAGTGAAGTCGAGGCGGCGCAAAAAGATATTTTGGCCATTGCTAAGAAACTGGCCGATGCCGGGGAGATCACACTAGGTGCTGGCGGAGGTGATGAGCTTGTCTAATCGCGTTCGTTTTCCTGACGATGAAATCAAAAATGTCGATACCTGGCGTGATCTGGAAAATTTTTCGGCAAAGGTATCGGAGCAGGAAAAAGCGCCGGTATTGACGGTTGAAGAAATCGAAAACATGCAGCAGCAGGCTTACAAGGAAGCTTTTGAACAAGGTCGACAAGAAGGTTTCAAGCAAGGTCATGAACAAGGCTTCAAACAAGGGCAGGAAGAGGGTTTCAAACAAGGCTATGAAGAAGGCCAAAAACAAGGGTATGAAGAAAAATCCAAGGTGCTCAAGCAACAAATATCGGATTTTAATCGGTTGATGGAGTCTTTGAATGAACCTTTTAAGCAGTTGGATGAACGGGTCGAAAAAGCCTTGCTTGACTTGGTAATTGGTATTGCAACCCAGTTGATTCGGCGGGAAATTAAAACCGATAGCGGTCAAATTGTGGCCGTTGTCAAAGAAGCGATAAAAGCCTTGCCAGTGGCAAACCAGAATTTGGTCCTGAAATTACATCCCGAGGATGCAGCCTTGGTCATTGATGCCTTGAAACTGGATACAGAATCAGCCCAATGGCGCATAGAAGAAGATCCGTTGTTGACACGCGGTGGCTGTATTGTAGAAAGCGGCGCTTCGCATGTAGACGCCAGTGTTGAAAACAGACTGGCGGCTATTGTGGCTAAAATGTTGGGTGGCCAGCGGCAGGACGATAAAGTGCCATGATTCCGGCGGCCGATCGTAGCGAAGTCTGGCTGGAGCGACTCGAGCCTTATGCCGAACGCTTAAAGGAAGCGCCGGAATTGATTGTCGAAGGGCGATTGTGTCGTATGGTCGGCTTGACCTTGGAGGCTGAGGGGTGTCGTGCACCGATTGGGTCACTGTGTCTGGTCGAAGCAAAAGATGGCAGTCGGATTGGGGCGGAAGTGGTTGGCTTTGCCGGTGAGCGATTGTTTTTGATGCCAACAGGTTCTACGCATGGTTTGGAGCCAGGCTGTCGAGTGATTCCGTTAGGCACCAACAGTTTAGCAAAAGTGGGTTTTGGTCTGTTAGGTCGGGTGTTGAATGGTGCAGGACAGCCTCTCGATGCTAAGGGCCCTTTGTTGGTCGATGATCAAGTCCCGCTATCCGGTAAGCCGATCAATCCATTAAGTCGAAAACCCATTCGTGAATTATTGGATGTCGGTGTGCGCCCCATCAATGCTCTGTTCAGCGTCGGGCGTGGGCAAAGAATGGGCTTGTTTGCAGGAACCGGAGTGGGTAAAAGTATTTTATTAGGCATGATGACGCGTTTTACCTCGGCTGATGTGGTCGTGGTGGGACTGATCGGTGAGCGGGGTCGGGAAGTCAACGAGTTTGTGCTTAAAATATTGGGTGAAGAAGGTTTGCATCGAGCTGTTGTTGTCGCATCGCCAGCCGATGACTCACCCTTGATGCGGGTTCATGGGGCATTGCTGGCGACCAGTATTGCAGAATATTTCCGCGATCAGGGGCTGGATGTTTTATTGCTGATGGACTCTTTGACTCGCTATGCTCAAGCGTATCGGGAAATTGCATTGGCCATTGATGAACCGCCCGCGACAAAAGGCTATCCACCGTCGGTTTTCGCAAAGTTACCACAATTGGTTGAGCGTGCTGGCAATGCAGACGAAGAGGGCGGGTCAATTACGGCATTCTATACGGTTTTGGCAGAAGGTGATGACACCAATGATCCGATAGCCGATGCGGCGCGCGGTGTGCTTGATGGGCACATTGTATTGTCACGTGAATTGGCCGAATCTGGACATTATCCAGCAATCGATATTGAAGCCTCGATTAGTCGAGTCATGGCCGATATTGTCGAACCGGATCATCAGCAAAAAGCCCGGAAATTAAAACAACTCTATTCCATTTATCAGCAAAATAAAGATTTGATTAGTGTTGGAGCTTATCAACCGGGATCAGATCCAAGAATTGATTATGCCATTGCTAAAAACAATGAAATTCTGGCATTTTTGCAACAAGATATGAATGAAGCCGTAGACATCAGCCGAAGCTTGACAGAGTTGAGTCAGCTGATCGATGAGTAGGATTCAGGATAAGACATAATGAAAAAAACACAGCGACTCAGAGTGGTTATTGAGCTTTACCAACGCCAGGAAAAACAGGCTTTGGAAAAGCTTGGTGTTTGCCAGCAACACTATAACAATGCGGTGGTGAAGCTGGAGAGTCTTAAGCAATACCGACGTGACTATGAACAGCGTGATTTATCACAAGGCGGCCAAAACCTTTCCAGCCAGCAATTTGCTGAGTATCGTATTTTTTTGGCCAAACTTGATCAAGCTATTAACGACCAAAAAAACATCATACAGCAAAAAAAACAGGCGGTGATGCAACAGCAGCAGCAGTGGCAGCGGCAACACCAAAAAACCGAAAGCCTGAAAAAGCTGGATGAAAAAGCCTTAGCGGAGGTTTTGAAGTACGCTGAAAAAATTGAACAAAACGAGCAAGATAATCGTTCTGCCCGATGTGGCAATAAATCCAGCACCTCATACTGATGGCACATTTTCATCCCTGTCATCAATGACGAGGTGCTGGATAAATCTGGCACAGGAACTGCTTAGTAAAAGGGTAGATAAACTACGCCTGAAACAGGCCATTGTGTTGGAGAAACCTTATGAATATAGAAGCCACTGATATTCTTTCCTTGTTTCCCGGTTTTGATAGCCTGGAAAATCTGCAGCAAACGCTGGCGGCAGATGGCACGTTACCGTCGTCATTTTCTGAAGCTTTAATGGCAGAGCTCCAACGATTGCAGGATGCTGTTTCGACAAATAAAGATTTTTTGCCGGATTCAGGCGTAAGCGAAGCTGGTTTTTTTGCAAATACAGGCAATTTTTTGCCGTCTGATGGCAATATCAATCTTGAGCAAACGCTGACAGCCTTGTCGGATATTATGGGGCGACTAGAGGCCATTCAGCAGTCTGAGCCTTTGGCCAATCAGGTACAAAATACAGATGGCAATGCGATAAATCCTGAACAGTTACCGACAGTTGAAGGGCAGCAAGTTGCTGATGAATTACAGGCTACAGGACAATTACAGCCTTCCTCTTATCTCAATAACCCCATTCAAACCGTACAAACTACAGTCGCCGAGTTGCAGCAAACGCTTGAAAACGATCCATTCCAAAAGGCATTGGCATCTTCAGCGGCTAAAACGGAACTGACACAAATGCAAGATGCGGTGCAGTCGTTATTGCAGCAGCAAAATTCCAGGCAACAGACTGTCTTGATGGATACAGCGACTGCACCGGCGCGGGATGAGGATATAAAACTGCAAGTCGCTGACGATTTGACACGATCAGAGCAGTTAGTGCTAGACAAGAATCAAGCGCTGTTTTCAGATGAAATAAAACAAAATGCCAGTCTGAATGCCAATCCAAGTGAAACCATGATTGATGAACTCAGTGTGGAGCAAAAGATAAAAAATAGACAGAAAGGAATAGATAATAAGGCGGTACTCTCAAGTTTGGCACATTTACAGCGTGCCGTGGTTCCGACTCAGGATACGCGAAACAGTCTGCCTGTCGTGCAAACTGCAATCACTCATCCCCAATGGGGGCAAGAATTTGCCGAAAAAATTGTCTGGTTGCACCAAAAAGCGATTCCGTCCGCAGAAATCAATCTGAACCCGCGTCATTTAGGGCCTGTCAGTATTCATATTGATGTCGATAAGGATCAGACTAGTGTTTCCTTTCAGGCACATAATCCATTAGTCCGGGAATCTATCGAGGCAGCATTGCCTCGGCTGAGAGAAATGTTGGCCGCTCAACAATTAAATTTGGTTGATGTGAATGTATCCCAACAGCAATCAGAGCAAAAACAGTCCTCTCACGGATTCGAACAGCAAACCGGTCAGGACGACAACAAGAATGCTGCAGATTCGAATTCGCCACATGAGGCTGTAGCAGATTCGGCCGCCGCCGTCATGGATGAAATTGAAGCAGGCCGGGCGATGGTCAGTCAAGGTATGCTGAGTTTGTTTGCTTGAATTTGCCTCTTTTGCAATGCAGGATGCGTTCTTAATTTCTCACCAAAAGCAGCCTGTCACCATAGTCAGTCATTAAATTATTGTGATGTAGTGTCTAATGACAGTATAATGGCCGGTTTTATGGGATATTGGCTGTAACGCTGATATTCTATCCTTGCTTCACCGTTGTCTTTCAACAGCGGGAGGCCAAACCCCGAAAGGAGAAAATATGCGACATTATGAAATTGTCTTTTTAGTCCATCCTGACCAAAGTGCTCAGGTGCCTGCTATGGTCGAGCGTTATAAAACGACTATTACCGAAGCCGGTGGGAAAATACATCGCCTGGAAGACTGGGGACGTCGTCAGTTGGCGTATCCCATCAAAAAAATTCACAAAGCACATTATGTGTTGATGAATATTGAATGTGATCAAGCTACACTTGACGAGCTGGAAAGTGGTTTTCGTTTTAACGATGCTGTACTGCGCAGTCTGACGATTGCTCAAAAAGAAGCGATCACAGAGCCATCTGCAATTGTTAAAGCTGAAAACAAAGCTCAGGCAGCCAAGGCCGAAGATACAGCTGTCGTCGAGGAAAAAGCGGCGCCAGCGGCTGAAGAATCATCTGAACCTGCGCCTGCTGCAGAATAACCCACCCTAATATACTGGACTTAGAGAAAAATTATGGCACGTAATATGAGACGTAAAAGAACCTGCCGTTTCGGCAGTGAAGATGCCCCTGTTATCGACTACAAAGATTTAGATTTGTTAAGCGAATATATCACTGAAACCGGAAAGATCGTCCCGAGCCGGATTACCGGAACCAGTGCGAAATATCAACGCCAATTAGCGACAGCAATTAAACGCGCACGCTATATTGCGTTATTGCCTTTTTGCGACGCCCATAAATAAGCGTTAATACGGAAAAGACATGAGATTTCTTGCCAGTTATATTATGCAAGGGCGCATTCAAGCCATGGTTGTGGCTTCGACGCTGGCATTTATCTCGTTGTTTATTCCGCCGGTTAGTGTTGTAAGTTCAGCCACGGTTGCATTAGTTACGTTAAGGCGTGGCGCGATTGATGGATTGACGATTTTAATCATTTCCTGTCTGGCAACTGCTGTTTTGGGCTATATCAAGTTTGGCAATTTTCAGTTTGTACTGATGTATGGGCTGATTCTTTGGTTGCCAGTCTGGTTGATCTCAATCGTGTTGCGTGAAGGCAGGCATTTGGCGGTTGCGGTAGAGATTGCCGTTGCATTGGGTATGTTGGGTGTGCTTGGGTTCTATTTGATTTATCCTGAGCCTGTTCAGTTGTGGCATTCGGTGTTGACGCATTTATTGCAACCGATGCTTGACAGTGGCGCAGACATTCCATTAGAGCAAGTACAAAACCAGATTAAGGTTTTATCGCATATTATGACAGGTGCGATTGCGGCCGGTATGGTGTATAGCATGTTGTTCGGCCTTTTTCTGGGGCGTTGGTGGCAAGCGTTACTCTATAATCCAGGTGGTTTTAGAACAGAGTTTTTGTCATTGAGAACACATAAGCCATTGGCAATAGCGACAATTGTTATTTTACTGATGGCGGTATTGTTATCCGGTACAGTCGCCGAAATATGCTGGAATCTGGTGGTATTGTTGTTTGTGCTGTATACCATTACAGGCACAGCAGCAATACATGAGGCTTTTGCCAGAATGAAACAGGCACGTTTTTTAGTGCCATTTTTATACGTCACCTTGTTTTTGGTTCCTCAAGTCGCTATTGCAGTGGCGTTATTTGGGGTGGGTGATACCTGGCTGGACTTACGCAATAAAATTTCAAATCAAGGGAATCGATAAGATTCTTGTTTTCGACAGTGTCGATAAAAATGAGGTATTGAACGATGGAAGTTATTCTTCTGGAAAAGATAGCAAACCTGGGCGATCTGGGTGATAAAGTTACAGTTAAAGCAGGTTATGCTAGAAATTACCTGATTCCGCAAGGAAAAGCTGTTGCAGCAACGGCTGAAAAAATCAAGGAGTTTGAAGCACGTCGTGCCGAGCTTGAAAAAGCGGCGGCTGAAAAATTGGCGGCAGCTCAAAAACGTGCGGATGCGATTAGTCAACTGACAATCGTCTTAGCGCATAAGGCGGGTGAAGAGGGTAAGCTGTTCGGTTCTATCGGTACGCATGATATTGCCGAAGCGATCACAGCGGCTGGCTCGCTCGTTGAAAAAAGCGAAGTCCGTATGCCAGAGGGTGTTATTCGTCATGTGGGCGAATACGAAATCGATATTAACTTGCATACCGATGTTATCGTCAAAGTGCCTGTTAAAGTAGAAGCTGAATGATACGTTAACGCCAAGCTTTAGCAATGCTCTGTAGAATGGGTTAAGCGACAGCAAAATCTGTTAAAACGGGCTGAAGGTATAACAAAAAACCGCTTTCCTTTTGTGTGCAAATAGCGCATGACAGGGAGCGGTTTTTTTGTGTTTATCCAGCACCTCGTCCTGAAGGACAAGGTTTTCTTTAAGAAAATAGTGCACATTTTCATCCCCCCTCCATCAATGACAAGGTGCTGGATTTATAAGGTTTGTGTTTTATGGCAGTCAGGGAGTGGCTAGAAAAATGAAAAATAGGTCATATCACACAGTAAAAATGTGTTAAATAACATAGTTTAATTAAATTTTAACTGGTTATTTTTACAACCTTATGATTTTAAAACAAAAAATAAGTAGGCATAAAAAGTGCATTATTAATGGTTTATTAATCTGTTTTTGAGGGGAAACACATTCTATGAAACTTAAATTTGCCATTGCTAGCTTGCTGGCTGTTCCAGCTATGTCTTATGCAGAAGAGCAACAATTGCCTACGATTGTAGTGGAAGGGGTTTATGAGCGGCCGGGGACATTCTCAACGGCGCCAGACTCATCGGTATTGAAAGACACGGCATCCTTGTTGGAGCGGGTTCCCGGAGCAGCGGTCAACCGTAATGGGCCTTTGACGGGGATTGCTTCATATCGTGGTATGTATGGTCCACGAATCAATATAAATGTAGGCGGTGCGAACTTTAAGGAAGTTGGTCCGAATAGCATGGATCCACCATTGAGTCATGTGCCCGCGCCTTTAGTAAAGTCATTAAAAGTACATAGAGGGATTGCTCCCGTCAGTAGTGGAATAGACACAATAGGTGGAGCAATGAAAGTTGAATATCAGAAAGGTCGCTTTGCTGAAGATGATAATATTGAATTTAGCGGGTTGGCTTCAATGGGTTACAGTTCTGTTCAGGAGGGAAAGGTGGGCGTCCTGATGGGGGCCGTGGCCAATAAAAACCATAAGGTTTATTTGAGTGGTATCGAAGAAAAAGGGCATGATTACAAAATAGACGGCGACCTACGGCAAAAACCAACGCAATATGACAGGAACAGTTTTTCGACTGGCTATGCTTATCGTCGAGAGGGTCATGAAGCAGAAATCAACTATAACAATATTGATACTGGGGCATCAGGAACACCAGCATTGCCGATGGATGTTGTTTATGTTAGGGGTGGTTTGTATGATGCGCGTTATAGCTGGGATTTAGGCGATGGTTATAATTTGAAGGCAGGGTTGTATTATCAAAAAATGCGTCATTGGATGGATAATTATACCTTGCGGACTGGTTCCATGCTTATGGCTAATCGGACGACTGTTGAAGCGGGTGGGTTGGATATTGCCTTTACCATGCCCTTTATGTCGGGTGATTTGACGCTCGGTATCAATGGAGACCAGTCCAATCATGACGCGGATGTCTCGGGCAGTATGTTGAATGGGATGATGGCGTTTCAAACCACTGGTTTTTCCAATGTGGAACGTGACAGATATAGCTTCTTCGCCGAATGGGATGGAGAAGTGGCGCGGGACCTTAGTTTGGAGTTGGGTGCCAGATTTACTCATACCTGGTCAAGTTCTGGACAGGTTTCAACAAATAATATGATGGGAGGTTTGTTGGTAAATCGTTTGGCATTGGCAAATGCATTCAATGTGGCTGACCGCAATAAAGAATTTACAGATGTTGATTTGGTGTCTGTATTACGTTATGCCATGAGCGAAAATTTGGACGTAGAAATTGGTTTCGCACGTAAGAACCGCGCACCTAGTTATCAAGAGCTGTATAACTGGTCAGTTTCTTCGGCTACGGGAGGCTTGGCGGATGGTAATGTTTATGTTGGAAACCTGAATCTGGATCATGAAACGGCTTATCAGTTTGAGTTAGGAGTGGATTGGCATACTGAGAGAGCCTATTTCTCGCCGCGGGTTTTTTATCATTATGTCGATGATTATATCCAAGGTCTTCCTTCAACAGAGGTTAATATTGCTGCCGATGCTTTAGCTATTGATGCTAATGTGCTTAAATTTAGTAATATTGATGCTCAGTTTTTTGGTGTTGACTTGGATGCGGGTTATAGTCTTGATGATAATTGGCGTATTGACGCTGGTTTGAATTATGTTCGGGGGCAGCGGGTCAATGCGCCGACGGGTGATGATGATTTATATCGTATTTCGCCATTGAATGGGCGTACCCAGTTAACTTATCAGAATGCTGGCTGGATGAGTTCTGTTGAAGGGGTTTTTGTCGCTAGGCAAGGTGATGTAGCTGCTTACAATAATGAATTGAAAACAGCCGGTTATATGTTGATGAATGTGCGGGCTAGTTATGAGCCAGTGAAAGGTTTGGTGATTGGAACAGGAGTTGAAAACATTACGGATAAACGTTATCAAAACCATTTAGGGGGTTATACATTGTTCAATCGCGCCAACGGCCGGGTATTCTCTCCAGGTCGCAATGTTTATGCCACTTTAAGCTATAGCTGGTAAGTAGTTGGACTCCAAATGGCGCAGCAAATTGTTGCGCCATTTGTTGAATTAGCCTGAATATTTCATCAGCCCTCGAAAAATATCCCGAACTGTAGACAGAATTTAACAAAAGCGATAGTGTGGATAACCTGTAGGTTGAAGAAGGCATTTAAGCTATTATTTCTATTTTTCAGTCACATCTCTCCCTTGTTCTCCCACTATTTATAACGTACCGGGAACAGCACTTTTTCAGTGTTAATTCGGGCAAAGGCGTTGGCTGATGGTTTGGAATAATGATTGATAAGGATAATGGTTTGAAAAGAGCAGTCAAATATGGCGAGTATTACGAATACGACGGCTCCGATTTTAAACCGTTTCAAGCGGATGCGGATCAAAAGTACAATGGGTTTGTTGGAAAACAAACCCATTGAATCGGAATAGTTAGCGGGAGATCATCGCGGCTTGTGTGGCGCGTCGGCGGATTTCATCCCAGTTTTCGGCATCGACCAGGTCGGCTGGTGCCATCCAAGAACCACCGACGCAAGCGACATTTTTTAACGCCAGGTATTGTTTGGCGTTTTCCGGATTGACACCGCCTGTCGGGCAGAAGGTGATTTGCGGTAACGGACCGCCGATGGATTTTAGCATCGGTACGCCACCTGCCGCTTCCGCCGGGAAAAACTTCATTGCGGTCAAGCCTTTCTCCATTAGCTTCATGGCTTCGCTAGGGGTCGCGACGCCGGGCAAAATCGGCACGCCGGTGTTGATAGCATGGTTGATGAGGCTATTAGTGACGCCAGGGCTGACTAAAAATTCAGAGCCGGCGTCAATGGCCTGGTTTAACGTATCGATATTGATAATCGTTCCTGCGCCAACGATGGCATCGGTGACTTCCGACTTGATTTGGCGAATGGCATCTAGTGCAACAGGTGTGCGTAGAGTGATCTCCAACACCTTCAGGCCGCCTTCAACCAGGGCGTGCGCTAAAGGAACGGCATGTTCCAGTTTATTGATAACCATGACCGGAATAACCGGCGAAGTGTTCATGATGTCTTGGATCGTTGGCATAGTTTTTTTTCCGTTAAATGTTTAATAAATGTAGGTGGCTTAATCGACTGGGAACAAATTGGATGCGCCGGTTTCGGCGGTTGATGCGCCTAGTCTGAAATGGCCGAACATTTCCCGCCCCATGCCATAATGGTGATTATTGGCGCGATTCGGTATCGGTGTGCGCGCATTGAATTCATCCTCGTCAACCAGGACATTAATATCGCCGGTTTGAAGATTCAGGGCAATGATATCACCCTCTAAAACTTTTGCCAGCGGGCCACCCATTTCGCATTCAGGACACAGGTGAATAACCGAAGGAACCTTGCCTGATGCACCGGACATGCGGCCATCGGTCACCAATGCGACGTTAAAGCCTTTGTCTTGCAGAACGCCCAGTGGCGGGGTCAGTTTGTGCAGCTCCGGCATGCCATTGGCGCGCGGCCCTTGAAAGCGGATGACAGCGACAAAGTCTTTTTCCAGTTCACCGCGTTTGAAGGCGGCCAAAAAATCTTCCTGGTCGTCAAAGACGACGGCTGGGGCTTCAATGATCTGATGTTCCTCTGCGACGGCGGATACCTTGGAAACGCCGCGTCCCAAATTGCCGGTCATGACATGCAGACCGCCCATCGGTGCAAAAGGTTTTTCCACGCTGCTTAATACATCCGGGTTACGCGATTGTTCAGGGCACGGTTTCCAGGTTAGTTTTACGCCGGTTAACACCGGTTCTTTGGTATAACTGTCCATGCCTTTTTCGTCGGCGACGGTGAGAATGTCTTTATGTAGTAGCCCGTGTTTTAACAATTCGGCGATGAGTACACCCATGCCGCCTGCCTGGTGGAAATGATTCACATCAGCGGCGCCGTTTGGATAGATTTTGGTCAATTGAGGAATAACTTTGGATAAGCGGTCAAAATCATCCCAGTTCAACGTAATACCGGACGCGCGGCCAATGGCGATCAGGTGCATGGTATGGTTAGTCGAGCCTCCTGTGGCGAGTAGGCCGATGATGGCGTTGACCAGTGCTTTTTCGTCAACCATACGCGCAATGGGGCGGTAATCGTCTCCCATTGCAGTAAATTTCAACACCTGACGGGCGGCTTGACGGGTGAGTTCGTCGCGTAACGGCGTGTAAGGGTTGACGAAAGAGCTGCCGGGAAGATGCAGGCCCATGATTTCCATCATCATTTGGTTGCTGTTAGCGGTGCCGTAGAAGGTGCATGTGCCAGCGGAATGATAAGACGCGGCTTCTTTTTCGAGGAGCTCCTTGCGGCTGATTTTGCCAACGGCATAGGCCTGACGGGCGCGGGCTTTTTCTTTATTGCTAATACCTGAAGGCATGGGGCCGGCAGGGACGAATACGGCGGGTAAATGGCCAAAGCTCAGTGCGCCAATCAGCAAACCGGGCACGATTTTGTCACAGACACCTAAATATAAAGCACCATCGAATGTGTTATGGCTCATGCCGATAGCGGTTGCCATGGCAATCAAATCGCGACTGAACAAGGACAGTTCCATGCCGGGTTGCCCCTGAGTAACGCCATCACACATGGCGGGAACACCGGCGGCAAACTGGGCGACGCCACCGGCTTCACGAATAGCTTCTTTGATGATGTCGGGCGCGTCTTTATAGGGTTGATGCGCCGAAAGCATATCATTATAAGAAGAAACGATAGCGATATTGGGTTTAGGTGTTTCGGCCAGGTCCTGTTTTTCTGCGATGGGGCAAGCTGCAAAGGCATGAGCTAGGTTGGCGCATTGCATATGTGAGCGAACCGGCGCTTTTTCAGCCTGTGCGTCAATGTATTTCAGGTAAGCATTACGTTCCTTATGACTTCGTTCAATGATGTCCTGTGTGACTTGTTCTATGGTTGGGTGCATGTTTTTTCTCCAGTTGCTGTCTATGGCAATACGCAAAAAGTTGGGGTGTCGCTTGATTTAAGGTGCCCAGTACAGCTCAACCGGGACAGTGGATTGACGCAAAATAGCGCGGATCGGCATATCTTCCACAGGGCCCGGTTTTAAAGCCTGTTTGAAAACGGCCAGCTTTTCTTCGCCCGTTAATAAAATAATCAGCCGTTTGGATTGTAACAGACCGTGTAATGACAAGCTCAAGCGTTCGGTGTTGTCGCCGGTGACTTCACTTTGTTGCGCCATAATGGCGGCGGTCAGTTGAGTGTAATCCGGCGATAAGGCTCGATCCAGGCCTTCGGCGTGGGGGAACAATGAAGCGGTGTGGCCGTCGCTGCCCATGCCGAGAATCGTTACGGTAAAGGGTTTAGGCAGTTGACGATAATGCTGTTCTGTTTCAGGTTGACCTTCGATAGCGGTTGTGGCCGCAGTTTTCATCGGCGTGAAAGGGGCTTGAGCGGCACGGTTAATCAATAATGTTTTTTTGATCAGGGCTTCGTTACTGGCGGGGTGATCACTATCGACCCAGCGTTCATCGACTAAAGCGATATGGATATTTTTCCAGTCCAGATCGGCTTCAGACAGGATTTGGTATAACGGTGCCGGTGTACTGCCACCAGAAACCAGTAGACTGGCCGATTGCTGTTGGGTTAAAGCGTTATCGAGATGGCGTTGACACGCCAGTGCCAGGCTGGAGAACAGTTCATCGCGGGTTTTAAAGAGAAATTGTGTAACCATTGTATTTACCTCATGCTTCCCAGGCGCGGCCGTCACGCGCCAATAAGCTGTCTGATGTGATAGGACCCCAAGTGCCGGCCGGATATTGGGTTGGATGAAGTGATTGTGTTTTCCAGGCGGTTTGAATCGAATCGACCCAGGCCCAGGCTTGTTCGATTTCTTCCCGGCTGAGGAATAATGTCGGGTTACCGCGCAGGGCTTCAAGAATTAGTTTTTCATAACCACCAAACAGGCGGTTTTGTTTAAAGGCCTCGGAAAAACTTAGATCCAGTTTGGTTTTCTGTAACTTGATATCGCCATCGATGCCCGGTACTTTGTTAAGGATTTCAATGTCGATACCTTCGTTAGGTTGTAAATGAATAATCAGCTTGTTAGCGGGTAGGTTTTTATAGCTGTCTTTAAAAATATTATGTGGCAGTTGTTTGAAATTGATAACAATTTCGGTGCGTTTGTAATTCATCCGTTTGCCGGTGCGTAAATAGACCGGGACGCCTGCCCAACGCCAGTTATCAATGTCGACCCTGAGTGCGACAAAGGTTTCAGTGTCACTGTCCGGGTTGGCGCCTTCTTCTTCAAGGTAACCTGGTACCGGTGTGGCTTGTTGAAACCCTGCAGCGTATTGACCGCGAACAGTGACCTGTTCAACATTATGAGGTGTAATGGGGCGCAGGGCTTTTAATACTTTGATTTTCTCGCTGCGAATGCTAGAGGCTTCCAAGTTTACCGGGGGCTCCATGGTTACAAAGGTTAGAATCTGCAATAAATGGTTTTGCAGCATGTCACGTAACTGTCCGGTATGGTCGAAATAGTCCCAGCGGCCCTCAATTCCCACAGCTTCAGCAACAGTAATCTGAATATGGTCAATACTGTTATGATCCCAGTTAGTGGTGAAAATGGAATTGGCAAAGCGTAACGCTAGCAGATTAAGCACGGTCTCCTTGCCTAGATAATGGTCGATTCGAAAGATTTGTTCTTCATGAAAAACTTCGGAGACCGCGTCATTGATTTCGATACAGGATTTCAAGTCATGGCCAATCGGTTTTTCCATGACGATACGCGCTTCATCATTTAAAACACCGGCCTGTTGCAAGCCATGGCAAATAGATTTGAACAGTACCGGTGAAACCGCCAGATAATTTATCAGGACATGAGTTTCGGGCGAGAGCAGGGGTTTCAGCTTGCCATAATCCTGCATTTGCGTCAGGTCCATTTGCAGGTAGTTCAGGCGTTGTTGAAATTTTTCCCACAAAGCGGGCTCAATGTCGTCATTCAAGAATTTTTTTAGGCTGTCATGGGCGATGGCGATAAAGTCGTCGCGGGTTTTGTCATACCGGTCGACAGCGATAATGGTGCTATCGTTTTCGAGCAGGCCGGCTTTTTCCAGCCGAAATAGGGAGATAATCAATTTACGGGTAGCAAGGTCGCCCAGGCCGCCATAAATAACCAGGTCACACGGTTTATAGGTTGTGTTCGATACCATATTTAGTCAAATTCGTGGCCATAAAAAACAGGCCATTATATAGGTCGGTATCCTTCGTCACAAGTTGGTCACGGTGCTACAAACGGTGCTTGTTCAGAAATTGAGTCAGTTCATTATGGTCAGGAAGGCCGGTTCTGGCACCGATTTTTGTACAGCATAATGCGCCGGTTGCACTGGCATAGTGTAAGGCATCGTCCAGACTCATACTCTCGGCGATGGCGGCACTGAATGCACCATGAAAGGCATCGCCGGCCCCTGTTGTGTCGATGGCTGTAATGTTGAATGCCCGAAGCTGGCCCTGTTGTGTCGCTGTTTTCCAGATCAAGCCTTTTTCGCCCAAGGTAATCACGACGACCGGTGCTTTTTCAGCCAATAGCGACAGGGCTGTTTCGGGCGTATCGGCAAATTGACGGGCAAATTTTTCTGAGCAGACCAGATAGTCAACCTTGTCCATTAAGGCCAGAGTGCCTTTGTGAACAGAGCCTGCATCCAGCACCATCGGAATCTGTTGCAGCGTGCAGTATTTTGCCAATTCAACTGAAATGTCAGGTTCGTGTCCGTCAAACAAAACGGTTTTAAAATTAAGCGCAGTAAAGTCCAGGCTATGCTGGGGCAGGGAGCGGGTTTTACCTTTGTAATTCACCAGGGCGCGTGTGCCGTCAGGTTTGACTAGAATGACAGAAACGGGGGTGGGCTGGTGGCCGCGGATTAACAGTGTGGTGTTAATATTCTCCTGTTGAAATTCAGACAGGTGACGGTCACCATATAAATCAGTTCCCAAAAAGCCTGCAAAGGCGGCATTGAAGCCTAAGCGAGAGACCGCGACGGCGCCATTGGCTGCAGGGCCGCCACCACAGGCGTGATGCTGCTTGGCAAAAATTTTTTCATCGGCTGCCGGGTGGTGATCAACTTGAAAAATTAAATCATAGCAGGCGTGGCCAACGCATAAAACATCGATGTCGATTGGATTTGTGTTCATAGGTGCAGATTAGCACACTCATGCAGTGAATTGTTATACGCTTTATACTGTAGACAGCTGCTGAACATGAAGTTTTTTACGGTGCTGCTCTGCTTGCCATAAGTCATATTGTGTTTGTTGGTTTAACCAGCTCTCAGATGATGTATTGAATGCAATGGATAAGCGCACAGCCATTTCTGGGCTGATACCAGATTTACCATTAAGAATCGCCGATAAGGTCTTGCGACTGACGCCTAGAGCCTTTGCAGCATCGGTAACAGTTAGGCCAAGAGGCTCAATACAAAGTTCTTTTAATACTTCGCCTGGGTGTGGCGGATTATGCATTAACATGGTGTAACCTCAGTGATAGTCCTCATAATCAACAACTTCGGCATGGCTCCCATTAAAACGAAATGTAATGCGCCATCTGCCGCTAACTCTCACGGACCAGTATTGAGAACGTTTGCCTGAGAGCTGATGTAGATACAGGCCCGGTAAGTTCATGTCGTCAGGTGATATGGCAGCATTCAGGCGGCCGAGAATGAGTCGAATCCGTTTAGAATGCTTGGCTTGAATGCCGGATTTTCTCCCTGTTTTGAAAAATAACTCCAGCCCCTTGTGCTTAAAGCTCTGTATCATATGTCAATTGTAACCTATATCGTTACGGGTTACAATCATTTGCGCCTATAACTGGCAATATTGGGCTGGACAGTATGAAAGCAGGTAGAGTATTCTCAGTTCAGCTTTGCCAGGTAAACCCAGCACCTCGTCCTGAAGGACAAGGCTTTCTTAAAAAAGATATTGCACCTTTTCATCCAGAGCCTTGTAGCGTGTAGTATGCTGGGTAAACTATTTTTTCAGGAGTCAGCAATAATGAGTATAGAAACCTCTCTTTTGCCCGAAATGATTGCGGCAATGGAACAGATTATCAATGATAATGCCGAGCAGGTAACGGCGTTGGATCAGGAAATCGGTGATGGCGATCATGTCTATAATTTGCAGCGGGGGTTTGAGGCGCTGCGCAAGAAACAGGATGAATTAGTCGGTCTTGATTGGCCATCGGCTTGGCAGAAAATAGGCATGATCGTCATGTCCACTATTGGTGGTGCATCAGGCTCTTTATATGGCAGTTTTCTAGTGACGATGGCGAAAACAGCCAAGGGTAAAGATGTTGATGCGGCTGTGTTTGCCGAGGCTTTTATGGCCGGGGTCGAGTCGATCAAGAAGCGGGGCAGAGCGGATGTTGGGGAAAAAACCATGCTCGATGTGTTAGTGCCGGTAGCACAAACGTTACAGAAAGGCGTCGCTCAGCAGCAGGACTTAAAAACAGTGTTGGCCGAAATTAATGCGGTTGCTGAACAAGGCGTAGAGGCAACACGCGATATGATTGCGACGAAAGGGCGTGCATCATTTTTAGGTGAGCGTAGCAAAGGCCATATCGACGCCGGCGCTCAGACGGCGCAATTGATGATAAAGGCTGTCAGCGAAGTGATTGAAAAACATTTGTAATGTGTGACCAATGATGTGGCAAGCGCCGCGCTATGGACGCTTGCCATTTTTTGGGTGGGATTAGATTTTCCAGCGTAATGCGGCTGTGTTGACGGGGGCATCCCATAATGACAGCATTTCATCATCCAGCAGGGTGACGGTTATCGAACAGCCTGCCATATCTAGTGATGTGGTGAAGGTACCAACCAGGGAACGGTATATTTCGATGCCTTGTTGTTCATAATGTTGTGCTGCCAGGTCATACATTAAATGCAATTCCAGCAGCGGCGTTGCGCCAAAACCATTTACATGCAATAAAATGCGCTGGCCTTTTTCGGGAACTAGATCTTCGTCAATCGCTTGAGTCAGATGCTTCACGATTTCCGAGGCAGGAGCCAGTTTAAGTGTTTCGCGACCGCGTTCGCCGTGGATGCCGACGCCCATTTCCATTTCATCGTCGGCCAGGTCAAAGGTAGGTTTTCCCAATGCTGGGACGGTGCAACTGCTCAAAGCGACGCCCATCGATGCAGTAGCTTTGACTACTTTATCGCCTAATGCTTTACATGCGGCCAGGTCATAGCCTTGTTCGGCGGCTGCGCCGACAATTTTTTCGACGATTAAGGTGCCGGCAACGCCGCGTCGGCCTGTGCTGTGGTCTTTAGGTAGTGAAACATCATCATCGACCAATACACTTTCATTCGAGACGTCGAGCATTTCGGCAGCAATTTCAAAATTCATCACATCGCCGGCGTAATTTTTAACGATAAATAATACCCCGCCTCCATTTTCGGTGGCTTCAGCTGCAGCCAGCATCTGATCCGGTGTAGGGGACGTGAAAATTTGCCCGGGACAGGCCGCATCAAGCATGCCTTGGCCGACAAATCCTGTATGTAACGGTTCGTGCCCGGAACCACCCCCCGAAATGATGACAACTTTGCCCGCTTTTGTATCGCTGTTGCGGCGGATAAACGTGGGTTCTGTATGAAGTTGAACAATGTCGGTATGGGCTTTGGCGAAGCCGACAATACTTTCATCGAGCAGGGTTTCGGTGTCGTTGATGAATTTCTTCATGCGGATTCTCCTCAGGTTACAGGTTTTTAATGGCCAGCGTTATTTCACGAATATCTTGCATGATGAGTGTGGGTGAATAGCTGACAGATTGTAAATCTTTTTCGCTGGAAATGCCGGATAAAACCAGAATGCTGCGAATTCCGGCATTGACGGCGCCTAGAATGTCGGTATCCAAGCGGTCGCCGATTGCCAGGGTTTGTTCCGGGCTGGTGCCCAATATTTTCATGGCTTGTTGGTACATGATGGGTTTTGGTTTGCCGATGATAGTGGGTTTTTGGCCGCTAGCAGACTCCAGAGCTTGCAAAATGGAGCCATTGCCAATGGTAATGCCTTTTTCAGTGGGCAGGGATGTGTCGCCATTCGTGCCATAAAAATACGCGCCAGCACGGATATTGAGTGTCGCTGTTGATAATTTTTGCCAGGTCAATGTTCTATCGAGCCCGGAAACGACAATATCAGGCCCGGTGTTATTGACTTCAGAGCGAATATCGTCCACGCCAGTCAGGATAAATCCTTGCTCAACTAAAGGCTCTAGCAGGCCGCTTTCACCGATAGCGTAAACAGGTGTCAATTCGGGGGGGTGATGTTCGGCCAGATAACAGGCAGTAGCGATGCCAGAGGTCAGAATCTCTTGTTCTGTGACTGGGATGTTGAAGGATGCCAGTTTTGCAATATATTGAGCCGCTGTGAGGCTGGCATTGTTGGTAGCCAGAACAAAAGGCATGGCTTGTTGGCGTAAGGTATTAAAAAAGTCATTAAGACCTGGGAGAGGGTGTGAGCCATGCCATAGCACCCCGTCCATATCAATAATTAGACCTTTAATATCAGAAAAAGGAGTCATAGGGTTTTCGGTGATTAGAAAATATGATAGTTTTATATTAATTTTTGGGTGTTTGTTGAATGGTACCATCACTCATTGCTGAAAAGTATGAGAAAATAGACCGGCTTGAGATGATGAATTCAAAAGTATGCCTTAAAATTAACAACATGGGTTTTTTTCTTCAGTTCAAGATGTTTGCGAAAAACTCCATATTTAACAAGTCTTTGGGCTGTACAATGCAGGCTAAGACGACAGATCTGGCAAAAAGATCAGGCTTGTAAATTGACATTGCGCTACGAACTGTTTTAGAGTTTGCAGCTAGTTAAGCATGATGTCTAAACAATAACTGTAACAAACGGAGCATATAATATGGCAACACCATTAATTCAAATGGCTTTAGATTCACTGGATTTTGATGCAACGGTCGCCTTGGCTGAACAGGTTGCACCTTATGTCGATATATTCGAAATTGGTACGCCTTGCATTAAATACAATGGTATTAAGCTGGTTGAAGAATTAAGAGCACGTTTTCCAGAGCATCTGTTATTAGTTGACTTAAAACGATGGATGCGGGTGAATACGAAGCAACACCTTTCTATGCAGCAGGCGCTGATATTTGTACGGTACTGGGCGTTTCTGGTATGGCGACTATTAGTGGTGTTATCAAAGCGGCGAAAGCACATAATGCAGAAGTTCAGATTGACTTGATCAATGTGCCTGATATTGCAGAATGTGCAAGAGAAGGCGCGGCGGCAGGCGCACAGATTGTCGGTGTTCATACTGGATTAGATGCACAGGCGGCTGGCCAAACCCCATTTGGTGATTTACAAACTATTGCCAGTTTAGGTCTGGATGTTCGTATTTCAGTTGCGGGCGGTATCAAACAAGCCACAGTTCAACAAGTTGTTGAAGCAGGCGCTGATATCATCGTTGTTGGTGCGGCTATTTATGGTGCACCGTCTCCAGCTGAGTCTGCGCGTGAAATTCGTGAATTGGTTGATGCAGCGGCAGTATAATTGTTGCATATTCGCATTGATATAAATGGCTTGAGTCTGTGTGGCACAGACTATAGGTTAGTGGGACGAAAAGGGCGAAATTTATTTCGCCCTTTTTTCTGAGGTAGATTTTTTCAAAGAATAATTTTGACAGGCGTTATATCCAGGCTGTCCGGAATTCAAGGGGATAAGCGAGCGCATGAAGTGCGCAACTTCTGTCATAATTGTTCTAACATAACCGGGTCGATAAGGTTGGCTGAAATTGATACAACGGATGGGCAATGTATTGATTTAGTGGTGTTCGAGAATGTGGAAAAGACAAAGGAGTTACAGGTGAAAAAAAAAATAGTTTTATAAAAGGCTTGATTGGGGTGTTGCCAAAATTATCTTTTGATGACAATGCAGTAGGCAGTCAAGAATCTGAAGCAGTAGAAGAGGTATCGTGTAGAACGGGTGTGGAAAAGTACCTTGAAAGCAAATCTGCGGTAACCCGAGTCGAAAAATATTTAAAAAGCATCCCCATAACCCTGCAACGGGGTGGCAAAATATGTGGCAAAGCGTATTTTATCGGATAAGCCCACTACAACGCGTGTTTCTAAATACATTATGAAGCAGAGTGTTTTAAAAAAGGAAAAGCCAGGGGTTAGCCGGGTTGAGCAATACGTTGTTAAGCAAAGTTTGAAACCAAAAATATTCCGACAGGCGTTGCATTGTATTTGCGTAAAAAGGATAAAGAGGCTAAAGCGAGAATACCTGAAACACGAGTAGGCTATTTTTTATGGCAAAAGGAAATAGCCTTAAAAAAACAGGCTGCAGAAGCTTTGGTAGAAAAATACAGGCTTGCTGAGGCTGAAGTGGCAAAGCAGCCTAAAAAGTTGAAGATGTTCCACAGGATGAGCCAGTGTTTGATCCATCGGCAACCGGCGTTGCTAAATATTTAGCGCGGGCCGAGTCTGAGAAAAAACATGTTGCGACAGGTGTTACTAAATATATAGCGAAAAAAGAACGCTGTCGAGCACTGAGGGTAGAACAGGGGTTGATAAATATCTGTTGAAGAAAGCAAGTTTGCCTAAACCACTACTGACTCGAGTAGAAAAATATGTTGTTATGCGGTCGTTATCAAAACCGGCTGAAGAGCACAATACCGGAGTTGATAAGTATCTGGTCCGGAAAGAAACGCTGGGAAAACAGCGCTCAAAAATAAGTAGTGTTTCGAAGTATCTGTTAAAGCTGTCTATCTTGAAAAGCCAGGCCAGAAAAGATAAAAGTGTTTCGCAGGTGCATGAAGTGACCTCTGAAAATGCAGATGTTGAAAATGATAATGTGAATGGAAGCACTAAAGTTGAACAATATCTGGCCAAAAAGCTGAAAATGCACCTCAAGAGTCAAACAAGGCTTCTAGGGTTGAGGCGTATTTAGCGAAAAAGGCTGCGGAAGATGCTGTTAAAAATACGATAACCTTACGGGTGTGGAAAAATATTTAAATAAAAAGAAGGCTGCTTAAGTTTTACATCTGTTAAAAAGGTGATGTTTGTAGTATGGAGAGAACGGCAAAATGATAAAACTGTTGGTGTTTTGCAACAGGGAATGAGGTTGTTGAAACACATAATAACTAGAAGATAAGATTATGAGAATGGGGTGTGTCTAAAAACGACATTAAAATGCGACAAAAAGCAAAAAGATGTTCAAAATTAGCCATTTCATCAACTAAAACATTAGTTTGATAAAATTGACATTTTGACCTTTTCTGTTTTAAAGTTCCCCATCGAAATAAGTCTGAAACAAAAATTTATAACTTAACGGAGCATATAATATGGCAACACCATTAATTCAAATGGCTTTAGATTCACTGGATTTTGATGCAACGGTCGCCTTGGCTGAACAAGTTGCACCTTATGTCGATATATTCGAAATTGGTACGCCTTGCATTAAATACAATGGTATTAAGCTGGTTGAAGAATTAAGAGCACGTTTTCCAGAGCATCTGTTATTAGTTGACTTAAAAACGATGGATGCGGGTGAATACGAAGCAACACCTTTCTATGCAGCAGGCGCTGATATTTGTACGGTACTGGGCGTTTCTGGTATGGCGACTATTAGTGGTGTTATCAAAGCGGCGAAAGCACATAATGCAGAAGTTCAGATTGACTTGATCAATGTGCCTGATATTGCAGAATGTGCAAGAGAAGGCGCGGCGGCAGGCGCACAGATTGTCGGTGTTCATACTGGATTAGATGCACAGGCGGCTGGCCAAACCCCATTTGGTGATTTACAAACTATTGCCAGTTTAGGTCTGGATGTTCGTATTTCAGTTGCGGGCGGTATCAAACAAGCCACAGTTCAACAAGTTGTTGAAGCAGGCGCTGATATCATCGTTGTTGGTGCGGCTATTTATGGTGCACCTTCTCCAGCTGAGTCTGCGCGTGAAATTCGTGAATTGGTTGATGCTGCAGGAGTGTAAGCGATGTGGCAAAAAGAGAATCAAAAATTAGTTATTAATAAAATTTCTGAAATTCTGGATGCAACTGATGAGTCTTATCATGACAAGTTAGTGAAGATGTTCGATGAAGCCAACCGGATTTTTATTTCTGGCGCTGGGCGTTCAAAATTAGTCGGGAATTTTCTGGGTATGCGTTTGATGCATAGCGGATACACTGTCTATATGGTTGGTGAAATTGTTACGCCAAGTATTCAAGCCGGTGATCTGTTAATTGTGATTTCAGGTTCAGGTGAGACAGAGCAACTGATATCATTTGCCAAGAAAGCTAAGTCAGTGGGCGCTAAAGTCGTTTTGATTTGCTCAAGAAAAGAATCAACAATAGGCGATTTAGCCGATGCTGTTTTCCAGATTGGGAAAGAGGAGCTTTACGAAAAAGTCAAAGGCATGCCAATGGGAACAGTTTTTGAACTCTCAACACTGTGTTTTCTTGAGGCTATCGTAGCGCATATGATCTGGGAAAAAGGTATCCCGGAAGAAAAAATGAGAGAAAGACACGCTAATATGGAATGATTAGTATGGCTGTCGGTGCATTGAACATGCATCGGCGGCCGCCTGCGCTTGATTTATCAAATTTATAAAAACAAACAGCATTGCTGTTTGCAAAAAAATATATAGGAGTAGAACCGTATGGCTTCGCGTCGTAAATTAGCAAATGCAATCCGTGCTTTAACCATGGATGCAGTTCAAAAAGCAAAATCAGGCCACCCTGGCGCACCTATGGGAATGGCGGATATTGCTGAAGTTTTATGGAATGATCACTTAAAACATAATCCGAAAGATCCAAAATGGGCAGATCGTGATCGGTTTATTTTGTCAAACGGTCATGGCTCGATGTTACTTTATTCATTGTTGCATTTGACGGGCTACGACCTGCCAATGGATCAGTTGAAATCATTCCGTCAGTTGCACTCGCAATGTGCCGGTCATCCTGAATATGGCTATGCGCCTGGTATTGAAACGACTACAGGTCCTTTAGGTCAAGGGATTGCAAATGGCGTTGGTTTCGCGATGGCTGAAAAGTTGATGGCACATCAATTCAACAAACCAGGGCATGAAATCGTCGATCATTACACCTATGTATTCATGGGCGATGGATGTTTAATGGAAGGTATTTCACATGAAGCCTGTTCTTTGGCCGGAACCTGGGGATTGGGAAAACTGATTGCATTTTGGGATGATAACAATATTTCTATTGATGGACATATCGATGCTTGGTATACAGATGATACTGTCAAACGCTTCGAAGCCTATAACTGGCATGTTGTGTCTGTCGATGGACATGACCCTGAAGCAATCAACGCGGCTATCGAAGAATCCAAAAAAGTAACCGATAAGCCATCACTGATTTGTTGTAAAACGATTATTGGGTTTGGATCACCTAACAAATCAGGTAGCCATGACTGTCATGGTGCGGCTTTAGGTGAAGAAGAAGTTGCGCTGACGCGCAAAGAGTTAGGCTGGGAGTACGAGCCTTTTGAAATCCCTGAAGATGTTTATGAAGGTTGGGATGCAACGGTTAAAGGCGCTAAGGTTGAAGGTGAGTGGAATGAAAAATTCGCTGCCTATGAAAAAGAGTATCCTGAGTTAGCGGCAGAATTCAAACGTCGTATGGCAGGTGATCTTCCGAATGATTGGGAACAGGCTGCGGCGAACTTGATTGCCGATATGAATGCTAAGAAAGAGAGCTTGGCGACACGTCAAGCATCACAAAAATGCATTGCCGCATTAGCACCGACATTGCCTGAGTTCATCGGTGGCTCGGCTGACTTGACAGGCTCTAATTTGACAAGTTGTGATAGCTTCACACATGTTGATGGGAAAAAACCAGGTAACTACATCTCTTATGGTGTGCGTGAGTTTGGTATGTTCGCCATTATGAATGGAATGGCTTTACATGGTGGTTTACTGCCTTATGGCGGTACATTCCATATGTTCTCCGATTATGCGAAAAGTGCATTACGGATGGCGGCATTGATGAAAATCCGCACAATTGCTGTATTGACACATGATTCCATTGGTCAGGGTGAAGATGGTCCAACGCATCAACCTATTGAAAACACAGCAGCAATGCGTTTGATTCCAAATATGGATGTCTGGCGTCCTGCAGATACGACTGAAACAGCTGTTTCCTGGGTTATGGCGGTTGAGCGTATGACTGGTCCTACTAGCTTGGTATTGACACGTCAGGGCGTTCCTTTTATTGAAAGAACCGATGAGCAAATTGCGGCTATTCGTAAAGGTGCTTATGTGATTTCTGAAGCGAATGGCACACCAGATGTGATTATTATTGCCACTGGCTCTGAGGTCAATTTGGCTATTAAAGCAAAAGAGGCGTTAGCTTCCGATGGTGTTAATGCACGTGTTGTTTCTATGCCATCAACGAGTGTTTTTGATCGTCAGGATCAAGCTTATAAAGATAGTATTTTAATTCCAGGTGTTAAGCGTGTTGCGGTTGAAGCCGGTGTGACTGATTACTGGTATAAGTATGTTGGTTTAGATGGTGGTGTCGTAGGTATTGATACCTTTGGTGAATCTGCACCAGGTGCGGTTGTTATGGAACATTTTGGCTTTACCGTTGAGAATGTGGTAAAACATGTGAAAGATGTTTTATAAATGACAGCAAATACAAAAACGTATTAACGCATTCCATTAGCGGCGAGACTATTAATACCTGAAGTGTTAGTAGTCTCTCGTTAACAACATATAGGTGAATATGGTGAAAAACTTATTTCTTACAAAAGGCACATTAGCAGCTATGTTGTTAGTGAGTCCTTTAATGGCTCAGGCAACATCAGATGAATATCCCGCAGCGGATTTTCAACCTAAGGTTTTATATAGTGATTCGGATTATAAACATTCTGAGTCAACAGCATCATCATTTTCTTCAGGTCAAACAGAACCTGACCCGAATTATCCAGCAGCGGCTTTTAAGCCTAAAGTGGTTTATCAAGATCCAGGATATAAACATAAAGCCGATAAAATAGAATCCGTTTCTACACGATCGACTTCTTCTTCATCTTCTGTAGAGTCTTCATCAGATTCGACAAGTACAGTAGCGACAAAAGAAGAAAGCTCAGATCAAACGATGCTGATTGCTGTTGTGGCATTGGCTGTTGCAGGTTTCTTTTTTTATCGAAAAAAAGCAGGTGCGCCATCAACGCCTTCATCAGCACCTCGTGCGCGAGCTTCAAGACCAGCGCCTAGAGCGAGCACTGAAGCCGCAGAAGGTGTAACTCGTGTTGAAAGATATTTAGCTAAAAAGCAACCTAAAGAAACCCGTGTTTCTAAATATTTAGCGAAAAAACAACAATCTTTGCCGACAACAGGTGTTGCAAAATATCTGGCAAAGCAGGTTGTTCGTACACGTAAGTTGGCTGAAGAAAATGCAACGGGTGTTGAGAAATACCTGCGCAAAAAGAAAGGCTAAGCTTAGGCAGTTACAAATAAAAATAATATCCCCCCAGAGAGCAGCTTATCCTGGGGGATGTTATATTCAACAAGATTTCCTTTACTTGCCAATGAAAGGGCAAGCGCAGATTTCGGATTTAACCCGCTCTTAGACTCGGCTTTCTTTTTTGTAAAATCAATCAAATGTTATCATTTAAGGATAGCTTATTCCATCTCAAAAAGCTTACAGAGTGGGGTCTTAAAGTATAGATTTCAGTTGCCGTTCCATGCGGTAACGACATGAATTTTTAACAATAATAGATAGGTATTTATATTATGGCAAAGAACTTACTTGAACAACTGAGTGAAATGACTGTAGTTGTTGCAGATACAGGTGATATTGAAGCAATAGAAACATTTAAGCCACGTGATGCAACGACAAATCCGTCTTTGATTACGGCTGCCGCGCAAATGCCACAATATCAAGGTATTGTTGATGATACATTGAAATCGGCGAGAGAAGAATTAGGTGCGAGCGCATCCGCTGAAGAAGTAGCTTCATTAGCCTTTGAAAAATTGGCTGTTTCTTTTGGCTTAAAAATCCTTGAAATTATTCCGGGTCGTGTTTCAACAGAAGTTGATGCGAGATTGTCATATGATACCGAAGGCACGATTCAAAAAGGTCGTGATATCATCGCCCAGTATGAAAAAGCAGGCATTTCAAAGGATAGAATTCTGATTAAAATTGCGGCAACCTGGGAAGGCATTAAAGCTGCCGAAGTCTTGGAAAAAGAAGGCATCCATTGTAACTTGACATTGTTGTTCGGTTTGCATCAAGCTGTTGCCTGTGCTGAAGGTGGTATTACCCTGATTTCTCCGTTTGTAGGTCGTATCTTAGACTGGTATAAGAAAGAAACCGGCCGTGATTCATATCCACCTGCAGAAGACCCAGGTGTTGTTTCAGTGACTACGATTTACAACTACTACAAAAAATTCGGTTACAAAACTGAGGTTATGGGGGCTAGCTTCCGTAATATCGGCGAAATTACAGAATTAGCCGGCTGTGATCTATTGACAATTGCACCAGCATTATTAGCTGAGTTGAAATCAACTGAAGGCGTATTGGAAAGAAAACTAGATCCAGCTAAAGCAGCTACTATGGATATTGAAAAGCTGTCAATCGATAAAGCCACTTTCGATAAAATGCATGAAGAAAACCGTATGGCATCTGACAAATTATCAGAAGGTATTGAAGGGTTTTCAAAAGCATTAGAAACGCTGGAAAAATTATTGGCTGACCGATTAGCTGAAATAGAAGCTTAAAACCACAAAAATCACTTTCTTTGTTAAGAGATGATCCCTATGCCACATCGTATCCTGATGATACGGTGTGGCTATTTCTATCAGGATATTTCAAAAAATGACACAAAAATTATCTGAAATTGTTAAACCCGGTGTAGTTACGGGTGATGATGTACAAAAGATTTTCGAATACTGTAAGCAAAATAAGAGTGCATTACCTGCGGTCAATATCATCAGCTCAGATACTATCAATGCGGTATTAGAAGCGGCAGCCCAGGCAAATTCACCTGTTTTTATTCAGTGTTCAAACGGGGGTGCCGCTTTTTATGCCGGTAAAGGATTGCCTGCTGAAGGTCAGCGTAATTCAGTATTAGGTGCTATTTCTGCTGCATTACATGTTCATAATCTGGCTGAACATTATGGTGTGCCGGTTATTTTACATACTGATCACTGTGCAAAAAAATTGCTGCCATGGATTGATGGTCTGCTCGATGCGGGTGAAAAGCACTTTGCGCAGACAGGCCGTCCATTATTCAGTTCTCATATGATTGATCTTTCAGAAGAAAGTTTGGAAGAAAATATCGAAATCTGCGCAAAATATCTGGAGCGCATGTCGAAAATGGACATGACGTTGGAGATTGAATTAGGTTGTACCGGTGGTGAAGAAGATGGCGTTGATAACAGCGATATGGATCAATCCATGTTATATACGCAGCCTGAGGAAGTCGCTTACGCCTATGAAGAGTTAAGCAAAGTGAGTCATCGTTTTACCATTGCCGCATCTTTTGGGAATGTTCATGGCGTTTACAAACCAGGTAATGTTAAATTGACACCGACTATTTTACGAGACTCACAAAAATTCGTCTCTGAAAAATATGGTGTGCCAGAAAATACCTTGAATTTTGTATTCCATGGTGGTTCAGGTTCTTCACCGGAAGAAATTGCCGAATCGATCAGTTACGGCGTTATCAAAATGAATATTGATACGGATACGCAATGGGCTGCTTGGGAAGGTGTTATGAATTATTATAAGGAGCATGAAGCCTATCTTCAGGGACAGATTGGTAATCCGACAGGTGATGATGCGCCGAATAAGAAATACTATGATCCACGTGTTTGGCAACGTGCCGGCCAGGTTAACATGGTAAAACGGATCGTAAAAGCATTTGAAGACTTGAATGCCTTGAATTTACTGTAACGGTAACAGATTTACGATTTAAATAAAAAGGCTGGTTCAGCGAAAGTTGAGCCGGCCTTTTTTGAGTGCGCTATATCAACAACTCGGGATTTATACTATGTCAGGAAAAATGACATTGACGCAATTTATTTTAGAGCAACAACGCGCTTTGCGAGGTGTTTCTGGGGATTTCAGCTTATTATTAAATGATATTGTTTTAGCTTGTAAAAAAATATCGTATCGCGTCAATCAGGGCGATTTAATCGGTATTTTGGGTAATGCAGAAACGGAAAATGTACAAGGCGAAGTACAAAAAAAACTGGATATCATTAGTAATGAAATCATGATTGATGCCTTAAGCTGGAATGGACATCTGGCAGGTATGGCTTCAGAAGAAAATGAAGATTGGGTGAGGCTACCCGAAGACGCACCTCGTGGAAAGTATCTGGCTTTATTTGATCCATTAGACGGTTCATCTAATATTGATTTGAATTTAACGGTTGGGACTATATTCTCAATCTTGCGCTATGAAGGTAAAAAAGAGCCTTCGCTAAATGATTTTTTGCAAAAGGGTAGTCAGCAGGTGTGCGCTGGTTTTGTGCTCTATGGCCCATCGACCATTATGGTATTGACAACCGGACAAGGGGTTAATGGCTTTACTCTGGATCAGGCTGTAGGGGAATTTTATTTGACCCATCCGGATATGAAAATTACTGAAGAGTGTAGCGAATTTGCTATTAACATGTCGAATCAGCGATTTTGGGAGCCGGCGGTCAAGAAATATGTGGATGAATGTGTTTTAGGCGAGGACGGTCCTAGAAATAAGAATTTTAATATGCGTTGGATTGCCTCGCTGGTGGCTGAGGTTTATCGGATTTTGACCCGTGGGGGAGTCTTTATGTATCCTTATGATGTGAAAAATCCAAACCAGGCCGGGCGCCTCAGGTTGATGTATGAGGCTAACCCCATGGCGTTTATTGTCGAACAGGCGGGTGGTGCGTGTCATACGGGGCGACAACGAATCCTGGATATTCAGCCGGAAGGCATTCATCAACGAGTGCCCTTGATATTAGGCTCAAAAAAAGAAGTGGCGCGTATCGTTTCATATCATCATCAGCAGCAGGAATAATTTATGGATACATTACAGGCAATTGAAAACAGGCGTTCGGTAAAAATTTATGACCCAACGTTCCAGATCAGTGACGAAGAAACGCGAAAGTTATTATCGTTAGCGATGCTGTCACCGACAGCCTTTAATATTCAACACTGGCGTTTTGTTGTGGTCAAAGACAACGTTTTGCGAGAAAAAATTCGTGCAGCAGCTTGGGATCAGCCACAAGTTACCGATGCCTCATTATTGATTGTGTTGTGCGCCGATATTAAGGCGTGGGAAAAGCAGCCTGAACGCTATTGGCGGAATGCGCCTAAAGAAGCGCAGGATTATATTTTGCCGGCTATTCAACAATATTACCAAGGTAAAACCCAGGTTCAGCGCGATGAAGCAATGCGGTCATGTGGTATTGCTGCACAAACGATTATGTTAGCGGCTAAAGCGATGGGGTATGATTCCTGTCCAATGGATGGTTTTGATTTTGATGATGTTGCGGAAATGATCAATCTGCCGGATGATCATTTAATTTCGATGTTTGTTGTCGTGGGTAAAGCGCTAAAACCGGCTAACCCACGCCCGGGGCAGCTGGATTATTCTGAGGTCGTTATCGAAGATAATTTCGGCTTTTAGTGTGTTTATGGGGGAGAGAAGGTATGAATAAGAATAAAAAAACTCATTTTTTAACGACAATATTATCCATAGCCCTGATAGGTCATGTAGAGGCGGCATCAGATAATATGCACCAGCTTTATCAGGATAATTGTGCCAGTTGTCATGGTTCAGATCATGGTGGCTATTTAGCACCGGCGTTGGATAAGGAGACATTAAAAGGGCGCAGCCCAACCGCATTGCGAACGCTAATCATGACTGGCAGTTTCGAAACCTTGATGCCACCTTTCTATGGCAAGCTCAGCGATGATCAGATTCGGGCGATGGTTAAGCATTTACAGAGTACGCCAAAATTGCCTAATCCGGCCTGGACCATCGACGACATGAAGGCATCGTTGCAAGTTTATGTTAAAGATGAATCAACCTTGCCCGAACAACCGCAATATGCCATTGACGATATGGATGACTTGATCGGAGTTGCTGCGCGTGGAAAATATGGTCGCGGAAGTGGGTCGAAGGCAGTTTTTATCAACAGTAAAACTCATCAGGTCGTCGGTGAAATTCCAACCGGAACAGCCGCGCATATTATAGATTTTAACCCGGCAAATCCGCGTTGGGCTTACGTTAAAACAGATACCGCTGAAATTTTTAAGGTTGATCTTTACTCGATGAAGGCGGTTCGTAGTATCAAGACGGGGTTTAATGGGCCGGGGATGGGCGTTTCGAGGGATGGGAAATACATCATGGCTGGCTCATTCGTACCCCATAACGCGGTCATTCTTGATGCGGATACTCTTGAGCCATTAAAAACATTTGAATTGGAAGGCATAGACCCGGATGGTAATTTTGTATCTTCCGATTCAGGTATGATTATCGGCACACCGTATGCTGATATTTTTGCCATTGCTTTGGAAAATGCAGGGCAGGTCTGGATTGTTGATTTGAAAGACGGCTTTCCAGTGACTAAAATCAAAAATGTCGGTCGGCATTTGCATGATGCCTTCTTGACGCATAAAGGTCGTAAGCTGATGGTGGCATCTTATGACGACAGTATTGTTGCAGCGATTGATCTTGCCGAACGTAAACTCATCAAAAAATTGCCGGCTGGCTGTGTGCCACATGTTGGCGGTGGCGCCGCAGTAAAGGTTGATGGGCGTGTTTTAGGATTTGGCACTAATTTTGGAACCTGCGATAAAACTGTGGTCAGCGTTTGGGATCTGGATACGATGGAAGTTATCAAGCAAATTCCTGTTTCGGGTGGAACCGAATCGCCTGCTGCACATGCCAATGCTCCGTATGTTGCGGTGGATATTATCAGTAAGGACAGGCGCGCTCGGACAATTCAATTGATTGACAAAAAAACCTTAGAGGTCGTCAAAACATTGGATGTTGGCGGGCATGCTTATTTTCCAGAATATAGCGCCGATGGTAAATTTCTCTATGTCAGTGCCGGTTATTCAGGTGATGAAGTCGTTGTCTATGATGCATTCTCATTGAAAAAAGTAACCAGCATTCCTATGGAAAGTCCAGCGGGTATTTTTTCGCATGGCAGGGTGAAATATATGACGCGAGGCTTGTCTCCGGATGAGATGGAGTGATTATGAATAAGCTACTTTGCAGTCTATTATTTTTAGTGTGGATGCCTTTCGTGCAGGCAGCAAATATTTATGCCGGTAAAATGCAAGCCCAGGCTGTTTGCTCTCAATGTCATGGCATCAGGAATCCATCGGCAGATGCACCTTTTCCGCCTTTGGCTGGTCGTGATCGCGCATATCTTGAGCAGTCATTAAAACAATATCGAGATAAAACCCGAGTATCAGAGATTATGAATGCCTTCGCTGGTTCTTTATCGGCTAAAGATATTGATAATATAACAGCTTATTATGCGCGGCTTAAGCCTTAATATTTTGATCTGTTTGGTGTTTGCATGGGTTGCAGTTGATGAGGTCAATGCAGCACCAGACAAGGCGCGACAACAATACTTGGAGAATTTACTAAGCCAGGATTGTGGTTCATGTCATGGTATTACGCTAAAAGGCGGCTTAGGCTCCGCCTTATTGCCAGATAACTTGCGTCATAAATCGGATCAATTTTTAATCAAAACAATTTTAGACGGTCGGGCGGGAACAGCTATGCCTCCCTGGAAAGAGTTTTTAACACAAGACGATGCAGATTGGTTGGTCAAGTGTCTGCGACGTGCGTGTTATAATAACTGATGTTACGCGGGATATCCCTAAGCTTTTGTAAGGATTGACTGACAGCGGCGTTCCGTATTAACATCACAACTTAAATCACGTATTGCCAAGGATCACATTTTTGTCTTATAGAAAGATATAGACAGATTAAACAGTAATTAAGGGAGTTTGTGGGTGGCGTTAATTATAAAAGTACTTGTTGTCGATGACCATGAATTAGTTAGAACAGGGATTGAAGTTCTGCTCAATTCTTTTGATGATATTTTAGTTACGGCCGTCTGTGGCTCGGGAGAAGATGCTGTTAAGCTGGTCGAAGAGCAATCTCCAGACGTTGTTTTAATGGATATCAATATGCCGGGGATTGGCGGCGTCGAAGCTTGTCGGCGTATTTTAAAAGAGCAACCTGATACAAAAATTATTGTCGTTTCTGTGTATGATGATGGCCCCTTACCACAACAGCTGTTGAAGCTAGGCGTTAAGGGGTTTGTTTCTAAAGGGGCTTCTGTCAACGAAATGGTCGATGCCATTCGAACGGTCATGCATGGCAAGCGGTTTCTCAGTAGTGATATTGCCGAGAATCTGGCGTTTCAGGGGCTCGATGGAGCTGAAACGCCTTTTGCCAAATTATCCCAGCGCGAGTCAGAAGTCAGTAACCTGATTTTGCAAGGCAAGAGCATTCAGGAGATGGCGGATATGCTGAAGTTGAGTGATAAAACTATCAATACCTATCGCTATCGGCTATACGAAAAATTAAATGTTAAAAATGATGTCGAATTAACGCGACTCGCGCTGAAATATAACCAGATATAGCGTTTTGTTATACGCAGCTTATGATTTTTCGCCAGTATTAAACAATGCTTGTGCCTCATCAAAAGCATTGCGAAAATCCAAAAAAAGTGGTTTGTCACTCTTTAGCATGGATTTAAGTAGGTTATGCTGTAGATTGTATTTGACATTGCCTATAGCCAAGGCGCCAATGCCGACGGTATTTTGTGAGTCGGGCAGGCCTTTTAAGGCTTTACCGAAGTCATTTACGTCAATGCCTTCTATCCCGGCAGGAGGGACAGCATTGACATCGCCCGCTACTTTCAGTTGTTTTGCTTGTCGTAACACCGCGGTACTTAAAACCTGAATACCGGCCTTTGCTGTACAGAAGATAATATCGGCATCGCTAACAATTTCAGCTTTTTCCTCATCGGATCCGGCCACAGCGGCATGTAATTCCACTTTAAAACGGCGGCCGTATTCTTTTGCCGCATCCAGTGCTGCATCCAGTGAAAGGTGGTCAATCAGCGTGGTATGTGCGCCTTGTTGCGCTGCGATGACAGCAGTCGACAGACCTACAGGGCCAGTGCCACCGAAAACCAGTGCCTTGCATTCTTTTAAAGATTTGTTGTGTTTTTCCTGCAGCTCTTTTTCGACACAGGCAACTAATGCGGCGGCAGTGGTAAATGCGCCGCTAGGGTCGGCCATGACAGAAATTTCAAAAGGCGGAAACATGGCTTGTTTGCTGGTGTTTAACATATCAATGGCGAGCCCGATATCACGCCCGCCAATGAACATGGCGGTTTTTTTAACACCGCCAGGACCACGTGAAAAAATAGCGTCTTGAGTCAGGGTGTGGACGCTTTCCAGCTTGACATTGGAATACGGCATCAGAACATCAAAGCCTGCATCAAGTGCCATGTTGATGTCAAAAGGGCTATTGTTGAGCATAGGGTCAAGCATATGCAAAATGCTGCGTTTTTCGTTATGCGCGTTGGGTTTAGAGGCGCAGTGTGGAAAAAATTTTGCTAAGAAATTCAGAAAGGTACACTTTTCCATTAAGGAATTCTCCGATAAAAGTCAGTATTTTTGCGACATGCTTGGAACCCCGGCTTGTGTCAGTGATTTTAGTGAGAATTAAGCATTATCTCTAACAAAATCCCGAGCCACTTCAAAAGCATGTTCAAAGTTCAGATAGACCGGTTTGTCGGCTTCCAGCATTTTTCGCAATAAGCGGTTTTGTGCTTGATATTTCACATTGCCAATAGCTAATGCTCCAATACCGACGGCACCGGAAGGTGAGTCTTCAATGGGTTTGCAGTTATCAAATGCATCTACACCGGCAATGCCTGAGGGAGGGACGGCATTGACATCAGCCGCAACTTTCAGTTGTGGTGCGGCGGCAATCTGCTCGGGGCTCAATAATTGAATACCCGCAGCGCCTGTCGCAAAGACGATATCGGCGGTTTTGATATAGTCACCTTTATCGGCATCAGCGCCGGCTGTAATTGTAATGTCGCCTCCGCCAAATTCTTCGCTGCAAAGTTCAGCGATGCGCTCGGCTTTGTCGAGTTGACGGCCAATGATGCGGACATTGGCGCCAGCTTTCGCGGCAATGACGGCGGCGGCCTGGCCGACCGGGCCTGTTCCACCTAAAGCCAGAATGTTTTTGCCTTCAAGAGTGGTGTCAAATTTTTCCATCAGGGCTTTTTCCACGATGGCGACCATACCGGCGGCAGTTGTAAAGGCACCGCTCGGGTCAGCAAAGACAGAGACTTCAAATGGAGGAACCATGGCATTTTTGGCCAATTTTAACATATCCATGGCTTGCTTGGTTTCGCGGCCGCCTATAAAAATAGCCGTACGTTTTAAGCCTTTTGGACTACGGGAAAAGATAGCATCTTGAACCAGCCCTCTGACTTCGCTCGGTTCAACGTTAATATAGGGAACGGCGGAAACCCACCCGGCATCCAAAGCCATATTGACATCAAAGGGGCTTAAGTTTTTTGCTGTTGTCAGCATGTGTAAAATAAATGGTTTATCCATGTTAACCTCGCGTGCTTATTTAGCGCCTCATTATAAAAGAAAAATGAGATTGTTTTCATGTTTTATATGGCACGCTGTAAATTAAGCATAGACTAACAATCGCTTAAATACGAGATTATGATAGATAATATAAGTTGTGTAGATCCAAAATTTCTAGAAAAAGAATCACTGCGGCAATGGGGATATAGACAGCGACAGCAACAAACGAATAAGGTGGCGTTGAGTCATGCGATATGCCATCAATTTGTGATGCAATCTGAATATCAAGCGGCTGAAACGGTGATGTGGTATGTGCATTGCCGGACGGAAGTGCAAACGCTAGATACGTTACAGGAGCAACTTAGGACATCGAAACGAATTGTGGTGCCGTATTGTACGGAAGATGAAAAGGGTCAAAAAGTATTGGGGCTATGGCTGTTAAATCAGGTTGAGGAGTTAGTGCCTGGTATGTGGGGCATTTTGGAACCACCGCAGAGCAGCTGGGGGGATGCAAAAAAACGAGTAAGGGTAGAAGAATTGGATATGATTATGACACCGGGCGTTGTATTCGATCGCAACGGGGGGCGTTTAGGCAATGGTGCGGGCTATTATGATCGTCTTTTGCAATCGGTTAGGCCTGATGCACGAGTAGTTGGCGTGTGTTTCGAAAGTCAGCTGGTTGAAAAAGTACCGATGGCTGCGCATGATGTTTATATGCATAAAGTGATTACCGAGAAGGCGGTTTACCCTGGATAAGAAAATAACACGGATCATTGAATCGGCTGATATACGGACACCGGCTTTTGTGATCGATCAGCAAAAATTAGCACATAATCTGACAGCATTGGGTGAGTTGAAACGCGCGAGTGGTTGCAAATTGCTCTATTCGATCAAGGCGTTACCATTGCAAGCAGTATTGCAGCAGGTGCTACCTTATGTGGATGGTTTTTCGGTCAGTTCCTTGTTTGAAGCGCGTTTTGCTTCAGCGATACTAGCGGGAGCAGGCGATATTCATTTGACGACGCCTGGTATGCGAGTCGATGAATGTGAAGAACTCGCACAGCTTTGCACCCATATTAGTTTTAACTCCTTGTCACAACAGCAGAGACTTAGTTTTAAACTTGAAGCTATTTCGTGCGGCTTACGGGTCAATCCTAAGCTATCGTTTCTCGACGATAATCGCTTTGACCCATGTCGGCCTGTTTCCAAACTTGGTGTTGATATCAGGCGACTTGAACAGTATGGATTGCCGGCAAATATTCAGGGGTTGCATTGGCATACGGTCTTTTCCTGTAAAACAGTTAAGCCTATGCAGAAAACCATAGTGCGGATGCATGACTTGTTGGCAAAGAACAGGTCAAAGCTTAAATGGATAAATTTAGGCGGCGGTTATCTTTATCCACAAATAAATGATCATTCGGCTTTTATTGCACTGATACAGGCTTTGCGTCGGCAATTTGAGGTAGATGTCTTTATCGAGCCGGGCAAGGCTGTTGTGGGTGATGCGGGCTTTTTGGTTTCCGAGGTAATCGATTGTTTTGAAAGCGATGGAAAAAACATTGCCGTGCTGGACAGTTCGGTAAATCAGCATCCGGAGATTTTTGAATATCAAAAATCTCCGACACTGCATTTTCCTGAACACGGTGAACAGGCAGTCGTTTTAGTAGGGTCGAGCTGTCTTGCAGGCGATGTGTTTGGTGAATATTACTTGGCTGATGTGCCGAAAGTTGGGGATAAAATTATTTTTAAAGATGTCGGGGCCTATAGCTTGGTAAAAGCTAATCGCTTCAATGGCTATCCATTGCCTAACATTTATGAGTTGATTGGCGAGGAGTGCACGCACTTGAAACAAGATGGCTATGCTGAATTTTATCAACAATGGAAGACGGGGGACGGCTGATGGCAGCGGTCATTGCAATCACCAGCGGCAAGGGTGGGGTGGGGAAGACAAATATAGCTGCGAATTTAGGTGTGGCATTGGCGCGTCATGCAAAAGTCTGTGTATTTGATGCCGATACCGGATTGGCAAATATCAACCTGCTGTTGAAAATAGAGCCTGAATTTACCTTGAAACATGTTATTCAAGGCGAAAAGACAATTCAGGATATTTTGATTCAAGCGCCTGGCGACATTTGGGTTGTTCCTGCAGCATCCGGTGTACAAAGTTGTGTGGATTTGTCAGAACAGCAGCGTAAAAAATTAACAGAGGCATTGGCTGAACTTGAAAGACAATTTGATTATATTCTTGTCGATACAGCGGCCGGATGTCATCAAGATGTTTTGTATTTTGTCGCCTCGTCACAATATCGGGTTTTTGTGATGACTCCAGAGCCTACGTCGTTAACCGATACATTTTCCTTATTAAAAATACTCAGGAACTATGGCGTAAAAAGAAATTTGTTTGTCTTGGTCAACCGAGTAGAGAATTATCGGAAGAGCCAGAAAGTATTTTTCTATTTTCAAAAAGCGGTTGATAAATATCTGCATCTGAAAGTAAATTTTTTAGGCTATTTAGTTGAGGATTCTGCTTTAAAAAGTGCAGTAAAAAATCAAAAACCTGTCATTTTGGCGCGACCGGATTCATCGGTCAGCTGTTGCCTGTATGCGCTTGCCGATATCATTAAAAAACAATTTAAAAATGAACGGCGGCGGCCTTATTTCAGTCATTTCTGGAAAAAATACGCTGTGCCCCTCAAAGCTGAAAAATCACGTCATTTGAATAGCGCTATTCCACTTGAGCAGAATGATGAGCAAGAGCCGATTGTAAAGATGATGCTCATGGTCAGCGATGAAACGTTTTCAAAACAACAATTTCAGGACTTAATGGCGCAGCTCGGTGATGTTTACCGGAAACGGTTTGGGACTGGTTATTTTGGCGATAGTGAGGCGCTTCTGGAAAAAATTTATCAACTGCTCAATCAAAAAATATGAAAAAAAGCGATTTCAATTATGTGTTGCCTGAAGACTTGATTGCCCAAAGGCCTTTAGCGGAAAGAACAGCATCTAGAATGCTGTGTATGGATAAACAGAGTGGCGATATGCAGGATCGCTATTTTAGGGATTTTATTGACTTAGTCACTGATAAGGATTTACTGGTTTTTAACAATACACGGGTGATTCCCGCGCGACTGTATGGGCGTAAAGCAAGTGGAGGAAAGGTCGAGATATTGATTGAGCGTGTTATCGGTCAAAAACAAGCACTTGCTCATGTGAAAGCCAGCAAGGCGCCAAAACCAGGGAGTGAAATTGTATTGGCTGGTGGATTCAAATGCAGTGTTGATGGGCGTGACAATGATTTATTCAAATTAACATTTTGTGGCGAGCCCACACTGGATAAAATTTTGTCGGAGGTAGGGCATATTCCGTTACCACCATATATTCAGCGGGAAGATGAGGCTTTGGATCTTGATCGCTATCAAACCGTATTTGCCGAACAAGCCGGCGCCGTTGCTGCGCCGACAGCTGGACTACATTTTGACCAGGAGATGATGAGAAAGCTGCAAGAAAAAGGCGTTAAGCAAGTATTTGTCACATTGCATGTGGGGAGCGGTACATTTCAACCGGTGCGGGTTGAAGACCTTAGTCAGCATTTGATGCATCAGGAATATTATTCGGTTTCTGAGGCAGTGGTGGAGGCGGTCAAAAACACTCGCAAACAGGGGGGGCGGGTGATCTGTGTTGGGACGACGTCAGTGCGGGCGCTGGAGTCTGCCTCTTGCAAAGGTGAACTTGAAGCCGGGTGTGGCGACACTGAGCTATTTATTACACCGGGTTATCGGTTTCGCTCGGTAGATGCTTTGTTAACTAATTTTCATTTACCGCAATCGACCTTGTTGATGTTAGTTTCGGCCTTTGCGGGCTATGATAATATCATGTGTGCTTATCAGCATGCGGTGTCACAGCGCTATCGTTTTTTCAGTTATGGCGATGCCATGTTTCTGTCGTAGTTAGATTACGGGCATCTTTTTTCGGTATGTCGGTGTTAGAAGTGGTTGAAATACACAGAAAATCGTGTGATTCTGATGACGATAAAAATGTCGTTACGCACGATAAGGAAAAAAACCTGTTTTTGTAAAATACTTGTGTCGCGACTAGCTTGAAAATGGATGATGCGGTAATATACCCCGGTTAATGTGTGGCATTTGATGGAAAACTGGTAGGTCAATGCAAACCTGTTTTTGGAAGGAGCAGGTTGCAAAGGAAGAAAAAACGCTACATTCCAAAGTTTATCAATAAATAAAACCAGGAGGCTGCTCCGTGAAGAAAGCAAGGCAATTGTTTGCTGGCTTGGCTCTGTCAATATTCGGGCTGAGTTCGGCACATGCAGATTACACGCTCAATTTAACCGAGGGCGTTACACAAGTCAGTAAAGATGTACACGATCTCCATATGCTTATCTTATGGATTTGTGTGTTTATCGGTATTGCTGTATTTGGAACCATGTTCTATTCGATTTATCATCACCGTAAATCGAAAGGACATAAAGCTGAACAGTTTCACCACAATACAACGGTCGAAATTATCTGGACGATTATCCCCACTGCAATTCTGATCGGCATGGCGATTCCCGCCACTAAGACGATGCTGGAAATGGATGATATTCAGGATGCCGACATGAGTATCAAGGTAACAGGATGGCAATGGAAATGGGAGTATGAATATCTAGATAATGGCATTCACTTCTTCAGTAGTCTGGATGAGGCCAGTAATAAGGCCCGGCAGAAAGGGTCGGGGATAGATCCGAGAACGGTACCGAACTATTTGCTGGATGTTGATCATCCGCTCGTGGTACCTATTCGTACCAAAATTCGCTTTTTATTCACCTCAGCTGATGTGATCCACTCTTGGTGGGTGCCTGATTTAGGTTGGAAAAAAGATGCTAACCCTGGTTTTATTAACGACGCTTGGACCTATATCGAAAAGCCTGGCACCTATCGTGGCCAATGTACAGAGCTGTGCGGTAAGGATCATGCTTTTATGCCTATTGTCGTTGTCGCGATGGAAAAAGAAGACTATAAACAATGGGTTGAGCAGCAGAAAGAAGTTGCCGCCGCTGAGGCGAGTGCAGCTGAGAAGTCGTGGACTAAAGAAGAATTGGTTGCGAAAGGTGAAACGGTTTACACCAATAACTGTGCATCCTGTCATATGCCGGATGGTTCAGGTATGCCGGGAACATTTCCCGCCATCAAAGGTAGTCCGATTGTAACCGGTGACATCAAGCAACAGATTGAAGTCATGTTCAATGGTAAAGGAATGATGCCTGCTTTCGGACAGATGTTGAATGCAGTTGATTTTGCAGCCGTAGCCACGTTTATCCGGAATGGACTGGGTAATTCTGTAGGTGATATGGTTCAACCATCTGAAATTGCAGCCATGCAAAATGCGGCGGGTGCAAATGACGACACGGATAAAGAGTAATTTTCTTTGCGATCTGAATTTATAAATGTAAGAGGTATTGAATATGTCTGCTGTAATAGCTGAGCATGATGAACATCATGATCATGGTCCTGCGAAGGGGATCCTGAGGTGGATAACAACCACCAACCATAAAGATATTGGGACTATGTATTTGGTCTTTTCGCTAATCATGTTTTTTGTGGGCGGAAGCATGGCGCTGATCATCCGGGCTGAATTATTCGAGCCGGGTATGCAGTTTGTCGAGCCACAATTCTTTAATTCCATGACGACCATGCATGCATTGGTCATGGTATTCGGTGCCGTGATGCCGGCTTTCGTTGGTTTGGCAAACTGGATGATTCCATTGATGATCGGTGCGCCAGATATGGCATTACCGCGCATGAATAACATGAGTTTCTGGATGTTGGTTGCCGGTATTTTATTGATGGCAAGCACTTTGTTTATGGAAGGTGGCGGCCCGGCGGCAGGGTGGACATTTTATCCACCGCTGGTTCTGCAAACCGGTAAAGCATTACCCTTTGCAATCTTTGCCGTACATTTGTTGGGGATTTCGTCCATTATGGGGGCGATCAATATTATTGCCACTATTTTCAATATGCGTGCGCCAGGTATGGACATGATGAAAATGCCATTGTTTGTCTGGACTTGGCTGATTACCGCATTTTTGCTCATTGCGGTTATGCCTGTTTTCGCGGGTGCGGTAACCATGTTATTGACAGACCGTTTCTTTGATACTAGCTTCTTTGATGCGGCAGGTGGTGGTGATCCCGTTTTATATCAACATATTTTCTGGTTTTTTGGACACCCTGAAGTTTATATTATGATTTTGCCAACCTTTGGTGTGGCGTCAACAATCATTCCAGTGTTTGCGCGTAAACCCTTGTTTGGCTATACCTCAATGGTTTGGGCGACAGGCTTTATTGCATTTTTGTCGTTCATCGTGTGGGCGCATCATATGTTTACTGTGGGTATGCCGATTGCGGGTGAGCTATATTTCATGTATGCAACCATGCTGATTGCGATCCCGACGGGTGTTAAAATCTTTAATTGGACGGCAACCATGTGGAAAGGGGCGATGACCTTCGAAACGCCTATGCTGTTTTCCATTGCTTTTGTTGTATTGTTTACCTTAGGCGGTTTTACCGGGCTGATGATGGCGGTCGCGCCAAGTGATTTGCAATACCATGACACTTATTTTATTGTGGCCCATTTTCACTATACATTGGTACCAGCGTCGGTATTTATTCTGATGGCTGCCGGCTATTTCTGGCTGCCAAAATGGACCGGCAATATGTATAACGAACGCATTGGTCGATTGCATTTCTGGTTGTCGGCAATCTCAATCAATATCCTGTTCTTCCCTCAGCATTTTCTGGGATTAGCGGGTATGCCAAGACGTATTCCTGATTATGCGGTGCAATTTGCAGATTGGAATATGATTTCCAGTATTGGTGCCTTTATCTATGGATTTAGTCAGTTGTTATTTGTCTATATCGTAATCGATACGATTCGCGGTGGAACAGGGAAAGCAACGGACGAAGTTTGGGAAGATGCGAGTAAGCATGGCTTGGAATGGACTTTGCCATCACCTACGCCATACCATACGTTTACAACGCCTCCAGCAAAAATCCCGACGGAACATTTATAAGGTATAGCGAGCTCCAGCGGTTAATACCGCTGGAGGCCAGGTAAAGATGACGACAAAAACTAAAAATATTCTGTTAGCTATTGCGTTGGCGGGCATTGCTTTTGCGATTTATGTCAATGCTGTACTCAAAGCGATTAGCGAATGACTAGACATAACAACGACGTACAACAAAAAAACCAGAATTTGGCAAAAAAGCTGGTGCTGATTGCTGTTGCTATGTTCGGGTTTGGGTATGCTTTGGTGCCACTCTATGATGTACTTTGTGATGTGACGGGGTTGAATGGAAAAACCAATGAAACAGCAGTGGCTGAAACGCAATACCCTGTGGATAAAAATCGGGAGCTGACGATAGAGTTTGTCACATCGTTGAATAAATCGACACCGATGATTTTTTACAGTGTGACGCCAAAGTTGAAGATTCATCCGGGGCAATACTATACCGTCAACTTTGTCGCTGAAAATAAAACCGATAAACCGTTAGTCGCGCAAGCCATTCCAAGTGTTTCGCCTGGCTTAGCGGCAGAATACTTGAAAAAGACAGAATGTTTTTGTTTTTCGCAACAGACTTTTGCACCCCATGAAAAGAAAACCATGCCGGTGCGTTTTGTGATTGACCCAAAACTGCCTGAACGCTATAAAACGATTACGCTAGCATATACATTTTTTGATAATACTGATCGCAATCAGTAAAAATAACACGATAGGGGAAGGTTTATGTCTACCAATGATACTTATTATGTTCCACATAAGGCGGTGTGGCCGTTTATTGGAACAGCCGGTCTGATGATGATGTTGGCAGGATTTGCCAATTATCTGAATGGTTCAGCGATTGGGCCAACCATGATGATTTTTGGTTTGTCACTATTTATTCTAATGCTGACAGGTTGGTTTGCGCTGCAAGCGAGTGAAAGTGAATCCGGAATGTATAATCACAGTGTTGGGATTTCATATCGGATGGGGATGATGTGGTTCATCTTTTCAGAAGTCATGTTCTTTGCCGCTTTCTTCGGCGCGTTATGGTATACGCGTAATCTGTCGGTGCCCTGGTTAGGCGGCATAGGTGATGGCCCTGCGCGTGCGACCAAGGATTTATTGTGGCCCGCTTTTGAAGCGGCTTGGCCGACTAATGGTCCTGCGGAAGTCGGTGGTGAATTTGAGCCGATGGGTGCCTTTGGATTGCCTTTGTTAAATACGTTAATTCTGTTAACCAGTGGTGTCACTGTGACCTGGGCGCATCATGGCTTGTTAGCCAAGAAACGGGATCAGTTAATCAAAGGCTTGATCGCAACCGTCGCACTTGGCTTTCTGTTCGTCGGCTTGCAAGCATTTGAATACTATGAAGCGTACCATGAAATGGGGCTGACATTGGGGTCAGGGATTTATGGTTCAACCTTTTTTATGTTGACAGGCTTTCACGGATTTCATGTGTGTGTCGGCGCTATCATGCTGTCGGTAATATTGTTCAGAAGCTGGAAAGGCCATTTCACCCCCGAAAATCACTTTGGCTTTGAAGGTGTAGCCTGGTATTGGCACTTTGTTGATGTTGTTTGGTTAGGTTTGTTTATCTTTGTTTACTTACTGTAAACGGGCGGATATAGCCTGCAAAAAGCGCGGTCTGAAATAGACCGCGCTTTTTTTTTGTTTGGTTTAAGGCGATTGGATTTGTTGCATGTGTCTGATCTGTTGCATACGTGCACCGATGCCTTTAGGCTCAATCAGACCCAGTGCATAGGCCAGAATAATTAAAAGAAATAATGCGAGAGACAGGCCAATTCGCCAGGTTAACGCCTTAGCGGTTTTTCTTGATGCTTCCATATCATTTTCCTTGCGTTTAACCAAATGGAACAAGGCCATGGCTAGGTTATAAATAATAAATAGAAAAGCGATGATAATTATGACTTTTATAGGCATGTTTTGAATCCTGGATAAAAGTTCATTTTCGGATATTTATGATGAAAAGCCAATCTTTATGAAAAAAAATAAACCCATTCTGCAGTTTAATTGGAAAATAGGCTTGGGCTATATCGTTATAATGGTGCTGTTAATTTCATTGGGAAATTGGCAAATCAGACGCGCGCATGAAAAAGAGCAGTTACAACAAGAGCGGCAAACAGAATCAAAATTATTCCCCGTCGATTTGAATGCTCTGCATAACCCATCGTTAAAACAATTACAATACCGCAGGGTCAAGGTTAAAGGCGTTTTTGATATCCAGCATCAAATCTTGATTGATAATCAAATGTATCAGGGGAAGGTTGGCTATTATGTAATGACACCCTTAAAAATTGAAGGTAAAGCAGAGGCGGTTTTAGTCAACCGGGGCTGGGTTCCAATGAATAAAGATCGACGGCAGTTACCGGATATTGGGTTGACTGAAACTGAAGTGTTGATAAGAGGTCGAGTCAATCATTTTCCTCAAGTGGGATATATGTTGGATGGCGCCGATATTCCAACACCAGGCTGGCCAACTGTGGTGCAGGTTGTCAATACAGGCTTGATTGCACAAAAGTTAGGCTATGCATTGCTGGATTTTCAGGTTGAAATGGATGCAGAGCTTCCTGGAGGCTACGTTAGGGAGTGGCGAATCGCGACTAAAATGCCCCCCGAAAAACACTATGCCTATGCCATGCAGTGGTATGGACTGGCGTTGACATTAACCCTATTGATGATTTGGATGAGTTTTAAAAAAACTGATGAATAAGCCATTTAAAAATAACCGAAATATAATTCTGATTTTATTCGCTATGTCAGTCATACCTTTTATGATTGCCTGGTATTTGGCTGGGCATCCTGAATGGTTTAATGCGAGCACTAATCGAGGTGAGTTGATTAGGCCGGTGATAACGACAGAGCGTAACGAGTTGGAAGGCAGGGATACTTTTTCAGCCGAAAATATAAAGGAGCTAAAGGGGCACTGGGTATTGTTAAATATTGTCTCCAAAAAACCGTGTCAACATGATTGTTTGGAAGCTATACATAAAACCCGGCAGCTGCGTCTAATGATGAATAAGGATTTAACCCGTATTCGTCGTGCCGTTATCTTTCTGGCCGAAGTTAATTCTGAAAATTTAGCGCCGCTCTGGAAAGATGATCAAAGAATTTTAAGATTAAAAGCAAAGCCTGCGCTGGCGAAAAAATTACGTTTTTTGATTCAAGAGGAGCCGGGAAACGGTTGGTTGATTTTAATGGATCCATTAGGGAATTTGATGATGAAATATCGTCCTGGTTTTGATCCGTATGATGTTAAAAAAGATTTAGCCAAATTACTTAGAATTTCACAAATAGGTTAAACGAGTTAACGCATGTTTAGAAAATTATCATTATTTACGGCAATTATTGCATTCATTACTATTTTATTAAACAGTTATTTGCGCTTGACGGAGGCTGGTCTGGCCTGTGCCGACTGGCCCGCCTGTTATGGACAAATAACAGGTCGATTATCACCCGGTCTGCTTGAGGTTTGGCGACAACTGTTAATCCTCTCACCGCAACAGATTGATTGGTTACTACTTGCCTATCAGACCAGTACAGCATTGGTAGCGGTATTGAGTGTTTTGATGTTACTGCTGAGTGGATTTCAAAAACAGGCGCGACTGTTTAGTGTTGTGAGTTCTGTATTGTTGATGGCATTGGCTTTGGCTTTAATCGCATGGGAAATCTGGCCAGCTGCCTGGCAGGCGATGCCCTTAATGCAAACGCTGCAATGGTTTGCTGGGGTGATGGTATTCTGGGGCGCCAGTGGTGTGTGTTTTAGAATACGGGATGGGTTATGCTCAAGACAAACGCCACAAACCAGTCTGCACTTGTTGGCTTGGTTTGGAATGTTATTGCTTGGCCTGCAAGTATTTTGGGGGGGCTGGGTCAGTAACAATTTTGCGGCAACAGTATGTGCTGGTTTTCCATTATGTCAGGGGCAGTGGTTGCCTGATACGATTGATTTTGCTACCACCTTTAATATTTTTCAGGGACTTGAAACAGGACACATCAGCACGTTGGATTATCCGGCTAAAATTGCGGCGCTTTGGCTGCATCGGGCCTGCGCACTGGTGTTGTTTATTTATCTGAGTGTGTTGATGTGGAGAGCGACGCATGCAAATAATCCTAAGCCTCTGAGGCGCTGGGGGTTATTGCTTAGTATCTTGTTGATCATTCAAATAACGCTCGGTATTTTGATGTCAGTGATGCCTTACACCCTTCCGGTGATAGCGCTTGCGCATAGTGCATTCGCGGCATTGTTAATGCTGCCGCTGATTGCAATCTCTGTGTACAGCGCATATGAAAAACCGCTCCCACCCGCCGTTGAAACGCGGGAAGCCGTTGAGGTTACACCCGTATCGCCTGAACGCGTTATTTCGCCTACAACCATTGAAGTCGAACCGGAAAATGTGTTGGTTCGGCTGAAGAAACAGTTACAAAAAACACGTTCTGGTTTGGGCGGGGTGCTGACACAGTTAGCTGGCCGTAAAATTGATGAAGATGCTTTAGAAGAGATTGAAGCCAGTTTGTTAATGGCTGATGTTGGCATCGATGTGACTCAGGACATCTTGCAACATTTAACTGAAAATCTGGAAAAACATCAATTAGAGGATTCCGAAGCCCTGACACAAGCCTTGAAACAGTATCTTTATGAAATTTTGGCACCATGCAGTCAGCCGTTACAGATTCCCGAGCAAGACCGGCCTTTTGTTATTTTGGTGGTTGGCGTGAACGGGGCAGGGAAGACCACGACCATTGGCAAGCTGGCTAAACGACTACAGAATCAGGGTCATTCGGTTATGTTGGCAGCAGGGGATACCTTCAGAGCGGCGGCTGTGGAACAATTGGAAACCTGGGGCGAACGTAATTCGATTCCTGTCGTTGCGCAACATACCGGAGCAGATTCTGCTTCGGTTATTTTCGATGCCGTACAGTCGGCTCAGGCTAAGGGCGTCGATGTATTGATTGCCGATACGGCTGGGCGTTTGCATACCAAGTCTAACTTGATGGATGAGCTCAGTAAAATTAAACGGATTATGGCCAAACTGGATGAAAAGGCGCCTCATGAAGTATTGCTGGTTCTGGATGCGGGCACAGGACAGAATGCCTTGTCTCAAGCCAGGTTGTTTAATGAGGCGGTTACGTTGACAGGGATCGCCTTGACCAAGCTCGATGGCACCGCCAAAGGCGGGGTAATCTTTGCGCTGGCACGGCAAATTGGTGTGCCGATTCGGTTTATTGGGGTTGGCGAAGGGATTGATGATTTGCAGGACTTTGATGCTAAAGTCTTCATTGATGCATTATTCGATCAAGACTAAAGGGCGCAAACTATGCTGACTTTTGATCATGTGAGTAAACGCTATCCGGATGCTGGCGATGCCTTACAGAATGTCAGTTTTTATTTGGCACCAGGCGAAATGGCATTTTTAACGGGCCATTCCGGTGCCGGTAAAAGTACCTTGTTGAAACTGATTGCGATGATGGAAAAATGCAGTCGCGGTCATATTATATTAGCAGGTAAAAACCTTAATCGCGTCAGTGAACGGCAGATTCCGTATATTCGCAGACAACTGGGGTTGATTTTTCAGGACTATAAATTACTTCTGGATCGGACGGTGTTTGATAATGTTGCCTTGCCATTGGTGGTGTCAGGCTATCATCATCATGAAATAGGCCGTCGTGTGCGCGCGGCGTTGGATAAAGTCGGCTTGTTAGGGCAGGAAAAAAAATATCCTTTGGCCCTGTCTGGGGGGGAGCAGCAGCGCGTCGGAATTGCGCGGGCGGTTGTCAACAAGCCACGATTGATTCTGGCCGATGAGCCGACCGGAAATCTGGATCCGGAATTGTCTGAGGAGGTCATGCATTTGTTTGAGCAGTTCCAACAGGTTGGTGTGACGGTCTTGATTGCCAGTCACGATATTGACTTGATTTCCCGGATGAATTATCGCGTATTAAAGCTCGATCACGGCCAGTTGGTGCAGGAGGGGTGATGGTAAAGCGGCAGCGGAAACCACAAAAATCGGTCATCGAAATATTCAAAATTTACCTGCTAGAACATGCACGTGTCTTGTTTGCAAGTCTGGGCCGTATCATGAAGACGCCTTTTACTTCTCTGATGACCGTACTTGTGTTATCGGTGACGTTGACCTTGGCTGGTGGCTTTTATTTGATGGTCAAAAATATTCAACAATTAAGCGGTAGCCTTGAAACTAGCAATCAAATTTCGGTTTTTTTGAAAACAAAGGTGCAAGAAAGGGAGGCTAAAACGTTGGCCGCAACGATTAAGGGGCTACCCGAGGTTGTCTCGGTCAAACTGATCGGCAAGCGACAGGCGATGGAAGAATTTAAGGCATACAGCGGCTTCGGCGATGCACTGGAGGCGCTAGATAACAACCCATTACCGATTGTTCTGCAGGTGCTGCCCGTGGCAAAGTCTATGGATGCTGCCGCAATTAAGCGACTGATGGACAAACTTGAGCGTTATCCTGCCGTTGATTTCGCACAGTTGGATATGCTGTGGGTGAAGCGCTTGCAAAGCATCAGTGCCTTGTTGCAGCGCACTGTCATGGTGTTGAACAGTCTGCTGGCTGTGGCCATTATTTTTATTATGGGTAATACTATCCGGCTGGAGTTGCAGAACCGACGCGAAGAAGTGCTGATTGCCAAATTAGTGGGAGCAACCCATGCTTTTGTGCAACGTCCTTTTATTTACACCGGTTTCTGGCTGGGGCTGTTTGCCGGGGTATTGGCCTGGATATTGATCACCCTGGTTGTATTTGTGCTAAGCGAGCCGGTCGAGAACATCGCCAGTCTTTATCAGGGGCAGTTTGAATTGTTGTTCTTAAGTTTGACCGAAACATTGGGTTTGTTGGCGCTTTCAGCACTGTTAGGTGTTCTGGGTGCATGGGCTGTATTGTTTTATCAATTACGACAAATACGACCGGCGTAAGCGCTTATCCGCAGGCGAAGAGGGTTTGCAACCCATTACTCACTCAAGTTGTTGCGCCAGTACTTTTAAGCGTTCGGGAGTGCCAATATCCATCCAGAAGCCTTGATGTTTTTCGCCGGTGATATCTGGAGACGGCATGTTATGACGCAGTACGGCGCCTAATTTTAACGGCCCTGGCGGCAAGTTGGAAAACAGACAGGGGTGAAATACGCCAATTCCGCTATACGTTAACTTAGTTGTGCCGTGCTGAGCCAAAATGCCATCAGGCTGTAAATGAAAATCACCTTCCGGATGGTGAGGAGGGTTTGATACCAGAACCAGGTGTGCTTTTTTAACCGGTTGTTTTTTTAGTGTGATTAAAGGGAAATCGCAGGCAATATCGGCATTGATCAGCAGAAACGGTGCATCGCCCAGCAATGGCAAGGCATGACGAACGCCGCCGGCGGTTTCCAGTGCCGTGTCGCCTTCATCAGAATAGCTGATCTGGCAACCAAAAGCTTGGCCATTGCCGGCAAAATCACGAATTTTATGTCCAAGATAAGCCAAGTTAATCACAATATCATTGAATCCGGCGGCCACTAGGTTTTCAATCGTATATTGAATTAAAGGCTTGCCATTCACCCGTAGCAGTGGTTTTGGTTGCGTTTCGGTTAATTGACGCATGCGTTCGCCGCGGCCTGCGGCCAGAATCATGGCTTTCATAGCGGTTCTGGAAAATGAGGTAGTAGGGTTTCGGTCAAAAACTGGTCAAATTCAGCTAGTTCGGGATAACACTTGCTGACAGCACGGATATAACGTAAGGTGCGCGGAATATCGGCTAGATAGCTGGGCTTGTTGTCCCGGTAATGCAAGCGGGCGAAAATACCAATCGCTTTTAAGTGGCGTTGTAAGCCCATTAAATCAAACCAGCGCTTAAATTGAGAGGCACTCGTCTGAATCAATCCGGCAGAAAGCAAGCGTTGGTAGTAATGATTCAGCCAATCCGCCACTTGTTCTTCAGGCCATTGTAGATAACAATCACGGAGTAAGGACACTAAATCATAGGTGACAGGTCCTGTGACTGCATCTTGAAAATCAATCACACCCGGACTGTTTTCGGGCACAACCATCAGATTACGGCAATGGAAATCTCGATGGACAAAGAAAACAGGTTGTTCTAAGGCGGAATGGATTAAACAGGCATTCAATTGCTGCTGTATTGTGGATGGGATGGGCACGCCACAATGACACTCGGCAAACCAGTGGTAGAAAATATCCAGCTCTTTTTGCAGTAAGGCCGCGTCATAAGCGGGTAAGGATAAATGTGTGGTCGGGAGCTGGCTGTGTAATTTGAATAAACAATCAAAGGCAGTTTGATATAAGGTTTCTGCCGTTTTAGTGGTTAACTGGTCAAAAAAGCTGATTTGGCCTAAATCTTCCAGTAACATAAAGCCTTCGGTCAGATTATACGCCAGAATATCAGGACTATGAATGCCCGTTTGTTTAAGGATTGCGGCAATATCGATAAAGCTGCGGATATTTTCGCGGGTTGGCGGGGCATCCATCACAATATGTTGTCCTTGAGGGTGTAGAACTCTGAAATAACGCCTGAAACTAGCGTCTTCAGACGCCCGTCGAAAGTCGATAATTTCCAACCCGAGGTCATTTTGAAGCCAGTGTTTTAGTGATTGAAGCCGCTTATCATGTGTCTCTCGGGACATTTATATCTTTATCCATTTAAACTAAGGTAAAATACAGCCCGCCATTCTAGTCTATTTTTACGCCATTACGCCACAAAGCCGTTTATTCATGTCATTTCGCCGATTACTCATTTTAATCTTACTGCTGAATACGCAAAGTATCATTGCCGACAATAATGTTTGGAATTGTGAGCAAGGCATGGATGGCGAATGGGTTTGTCAGGGCGATAATGCGGCTAAAATTGAACACAAAAACGCGGCTGAAAAAATACAGCCAAATCAGGCTGAAGCGCAATCGCAAACAAAATCTACCGCCAAGCAGATGGTGGCGGCTGAGACCGAATTCAAGCCGGTTTATCATCAGCCGCCCGGCATCATCAATCGGCGGCCAGGCTGGAGTTGTCAGGCCGATCCTGAAAATGAAACCTGGCGTTGTAGTTTGAAAGGCTTTGATCCTAAAGGGCAGGCGCGTGTCGTTGATAATGAAGGCGTGCGAAGCGGTTGGTTTGCCCCGGCTTATGATTTCAGGCAGGAAGAAATATTCAGAACACTACAAGCCCAGTTGCCTTATGATCCGTGGATGAACTGTCAAGGACCATCGCCTGCCGTCGCCCGGAATCTAGCTGAACCGCAGCGTGAAAATGCACCGATGGATGTGCATGCAGATTATTCCGAAGTATTCGACAAGGAGGTGACCAGTTTTTATGGTAATGTCGATATAACCCGTGCCGATCAACGTATTCAGGCTGATATGGCCAGTTATAACAGCATGTCGGAAACGCTTGATGCGCAAGGCAATGTGTATTATTCGGAACAGGACCTGGCGCTGTATAGTGATGCGATTAACATGAAACTGAAAACTGATGAGGCACGTTTACGCAATGCCTTGTTTATTTCGCCCTCAGGGCCAATTCGAGGCTCAGCCAATGTGGTTTATCGGGATAATAGGTTTTTGTCGCGCTACAGCGAAGCCTCATTCACCAGTTGCAAACCGGGTAATCAGGATTGGGTGATACATGCTGAACGGGTAAAAATGAACAAGAGAACAGGTAAGGGTGCGGCAAAAAATGCCTGGCTGGAGTTCAAGGGCGTGCCTTTTTTATATACACCTTATATTTCTTTCCCGCTGGACGACCGTCGTTTATCGGGGTTTCTAGCACCGACTTTTGGCAGTAATGCTAAAAACGGGGTGGATGTCGAAGTGCCTTATTACTGGAATATTGCGCCTAATTACGATATGACGGTTACACCGCGTTATATGGGGCGTCGTGGCGGCATGCTACGGACAAAATTTCGCTTTTTGACCCATTGGACGAAAGGGCGCATCAATCTTGAATTGGTCCCGTATGACCGTTTGCGGGATAAGTCGCGCTATGGCGGCGGGTTTAAGGCGCAATCGCAGATTATGCCGAATTTGACATCAAATATTGATCTTAACTATGTTTCAGACAAAGACTATTTCAATGATTTGAACAATGCCTTAGGTTTTTCCAGTACACGTCAACTTCGCAGTATCGCCGATATTCGTTATCGGAAAAATTGGCTGAATTTTGTCGCTCGGGTTGAAAACTATCAAACCATCGACAGAAGTATTCCTAGTACCTCCAAGCCTTATCGAAAATTTCCGCAAGTGCAGTTAGATTTGCAACACCAGTTTGATGATATGCCATTGCAACTGGCGATGAAGAATCAATATACCTATTTTTACCAAAGTAGCCGTGTCAGTGGACACAGGATTCATTTGCGGCCATCGGTTAGTTTTCCTTGGCAAACCAACAGTGGCTTTGTGAAGCCTAAGTTTTCCTTGGCCTATACCTCATATAGGCTGGAAAACCTGACGCCGGGGCAACAAGCTGATATCAACCGGGTGGTCCCCATTTCTTCTTTAGATGCGGGCTTATTTTTTGAACGAGATTTTAATTTAGGGCAAAGCAATTTGCGGCATACACTGGAACCGCGTGCTTTTTATCTGTATATTCCAAAAGTTAATCAGAGTAATATCCCGTTATTTGATACTTCTTTGTACGATCTTAATTTCAATAGTCTGTTTCGGGAAAACCGCTTTAATGGGCCAGATAGGATTCAGGATGCTAACCAAGTGACCTTGGCATTAACTTCGCGCTTATTGGATGAAGAGACAGGGCGGGAATATTTGAAATTTAATATTGGTGAAATCTTTTATTTTCGTAACCGTGAAGTATTGTTACGCGGAACACAGCCGGAAACAGATGCATTATCCAATGTGATTGCAGAAGTCAGCAGTCAAATGAGCGATCATTTATCGTTAAACTCTGGTGTGCAATGGAATCCATACAGCAATGATTTTACGCGCTTCAATGGTACCCTGCGCTATCGTGATTTACCCGGTAAAATCATTAACTTAGGGTACCGTTATCGACGTGATAACCCACTGTTGCCAACGACCATTAATCAGACTGATTTTTCAATCAAATGGCCATTATATGATAACTGGTTTGCCGTGGGGCGATGGCAGTATTCTGTAAAATACGGTAAAACCGTTGAAAGTTTTATTGGCTTGGAAAAAGAGAGTTGTTGCTGGCGATTTAGCGTACTCGGACGGCAGTTTTTGAATAACATCAGTAATTCAACGGCAGCCAAGCAGGATTATGCCGTGTTTGTGCAACTCGAACTCAAAGGTTTGACCCGTTTCGGCGATAAAGTCGATCAATTTTTGGAAAAGAATTTACCCGGATACCGTAGTCGGGGAAGATAAAAAATGCTGAAAAAAATATTCATTACCTTATTTTTATTGTTGAGTTTGTTACAAATCAGTTCTGTGCAGGCGGAAATACTCGACCGGATTGTCGCCGTGGTTGAGGATGATGTTATTCTCGATAGTGAGTTAAGCCGTGAGACTGAGGCAATAAAACAAAGGCTTAAGGCGAATCAGGTTATGATTCCGCCAGATTTTGTTTTGCGTAAGCAAGTTTTAGAACGTCTGATTTTAGAGCGCCTGCAATTGCAGCGTGCCAAAAATATCGGCATTCATGTCAGTGATGAAATGCTGAGGAATGCTATCGCCGATATTGCAGCCAGAAATGGGATGGATGTTGAACAATTTCGTCAGCAACTGGAAAGTCAGGGCATGAGTTTTGCCGACTTTCAGAATTCTATTCGTAAAGAAATTATCATCAATCAGCTTCATGCTCGGGAAATTGGCTCACGAATTAAAGTGACCGATAGGGAGGTGGCGCATTTTCTGGAAACCCAGGGGGATGTCGGGCAAGAAAAGGTTAAATATCGATTGGGACATATTTTAATTGCGATTTCGGAAGCTGCTTCGGCAACAGCGATTCAAAAAGCGTTGGACAAAGCACGACGAGTGGTTAAAGAATTGCGTGAAGGTGCAGATTTTAAGCAAAAAGCCATTTCAGTCTCTGATGGTGCTAATGCCCTGAAAGGCGGTGATCTCGGCTGGCGGACGGTGAGTCAGGTGCCGACTCTGTTCGTCGATATCGTCACTAAAATGAAAAAAGGTGATGTGTCAGAGCCTCTTCGTAGCCCGAGTGGTTTTCATATTATCAAAATACTGGATATGCAAGGATTGGATAAACATGTGATAACCAAGACGCATGTGCGGCATATTTTAATTAAAACCAATGAGCTGGTCGATGACAAAGAAGCGCAAAAACGTTTACGTGCCTTAAAGCATAGGATCGAAGATGGTGATGATTTTGCAGCGCTTGCTCGCGCACATTCTGATGATAAAGGTTCGGCCATTAAAGGCGGCGATCTCGGGTGGGTGGGGCCGGGTGTTTTAGTACCGCCATTTGAAGCCGCGATGAATAAGTTGAAAATCGGGGAAATCAGCGAGCCGATACAAACGCAATTTGGCTGGCATATCATTCAGGTGTTGGGCCGACAGCAGCAAGATGACAGCCTCGAATTTAAGAAGAATAAGGTCAGGGCAGAAATTCGCAAACAAAAAATGGATGAAGAAACCAATTTATGGCTCAGGCGCTTACGCGATGAAGCTTTTGTTGAAATTTATCTGGATCGGATTTGACGGATAAGGTGGGCATGCAAGCGGGAGAAAAAAAGCAGCAAAGGCTTAAAAAGCGGCTAGAAAATGTGCTTAAAAATAAGGACTTGCAACAGCAAAAACTTTTTTTGGCCCAGCTTGAGGAGCAATTGAACGTATCTCAAGAAGACTGTGCGGCGGCGTTGTTATATCTGGTCTCTCCCAGGTTATTTCAAAGTTCTGAGTGCTCTCAGAGCACGCAACATAAAAACATAATCAAGCCGCCTAGTATCAGACCCGCTTTACCTAAAAGCGTACGTTATCGGTTGCATATTGGTTCACGGCATGGGGTGAGCGTGGATGAAATAAAGCAGGTTTTGGTGCAAGAGTCTGGTGTTGACATTAAACGGATTACGCAGGTTGATATTAAGTCAGATTATACGGTAGTTGAGCTGCCGGATGGAATGCCGGCGGATATTTTTCAGTTACTCAGTGAAACCGAAATTCGGCAACAAAAGCTTAAATTAAAGCGGTTGAAGCCGCAGCGACGCTATCGGCGTTATAAGCGATAAGTTGATTCATTGCCGTTTTCACGCAAAAAATAAAAAGGGAATGGACTTGGTGTTATTTCCTGAGTAAAAGGCTTGGTTATTTGTTGTCTTCTGCGGTATTCTGTACATTAAAAGTTATTCAAATATTTTAGGGGCTGTTGCCATTTCACATAGGTAACCATAAAAAGGCGCAAGCCAGAGCGATAGAGCCTTCAAAATTTCGTTTGAGTTTGTCATATCGCGTGGCGATCGCTCTGAAATGCTTAAGTCTTGCAAACACATTTTCAACGAGATGGCGATATTTGTAGACCAATCCATTTCATCATTTCCCCGAGTTGAATTCTTTTTTCTTGGGATAACAGGAACAGCCCCTTTGTCTTTAATTTGAAGACGTAATGCTTCACTGTCATAGCCTCTGTCAGCAACTATATAGTCACCTTTTGGGAGCTCTGCAACTAATTTCGGTGCTTCTTTACAGTCATGAACTTCGCCGCCTGTCACTGAGAAATGAATAGGAAGACCACAGGCATCAACGGCCATATGAATTTTACTGGTGTTCCCGGCGACAGATTTCCCTATCGCTGTTTCTTGTTCACAGGCCGCACCACTACTATGCTGATGTGCTTTCACAATACTCCCATCAATAAATTCCCATTCCAGGTCTGGATCAACAACCAAGGCGTTAAAAATACCCATCAGTTTTTTCTTTACGAGACCAGTCATTGAATCGTTTATATACCGCATTCCAATTACCAAAAGCCGTGGGTAAATCTCTCCAGGGACAACCTACTCGCAAGCGATAAAAAATACCTTCGACTGTTTTTCGAAGACAAGGTTTGTCATAAATTCCCATTTTCAACATAATTATCTTCAGTTTCTCCCAAAGTTCATCCGTAAGCATTTGTCGGGGCATAGTTTGCTTGTTTTTGAGTCAAAATAAACAATCTATGTGGCGGAGTTATTGAATTTCAAGGGGGATTTTCAAAACGGCAACAGCCCCTAAAAATACAGGAGTTTTATATGGCTGCAGTCAGTTCTCAGGATATCGAGAGTCAATTAAAAACCATAGTCGATCCCCATACCGGTCGAGACTTAGTGAGTGCCAATTCGGTCAAGGCGATTGATGTGACTGGTGAAACGGCACGTGTTGAAATTGAGTTGGGGTATCCTGCAAAAAGCTTTATCCCTGAGCTAAAGCAGGCAATTGAAAAAACGCTTCAGGCTATTTCAGGTCTTAGTCAAATCGAGCTGGATATCCAGTCCAATATTGCGACACATAGTGTACAGCAATCCTTAAAACCATTACCGAATGTTAAAAACATTATTGCCGTGGCATCTGGCAAAGGCGGAGTGGGAAAATCTACTACCGCTGTCAATCTGGCTCTGGCGCTGGTTGCAGAAGGGGCTAATGTCGGTATTCTAGATGCTGATATTTATGGTCCGAGTATCCCAACCATGCTGGGGTTGACAGGCTACCCTGCCAGCGAAGATGGCAAAACTATGGAGCCCAAAATAGCCTATGGTCTGCAAACCATGTCTATCGGTTATTTGATTGATGAAGACCAGCCGATGATCTGGCGGGGGCCGATGGTAACTAACGCTCTGCAACAGCTGTTGAAGGATACCAACTGGAAAGATGTGGATTACCTGATTATTGATCTGCCACCCGGCACGGGGGATATTCAGCTTACCTTATCGCAACAAATTCCGGTCAGCGGCGCTGTGATTGTCACGACGCCACAGGATATTGCCTTGCTTGACGCTCAGCGTGGTTTGGCGATGTTTAATAAAGTTAATGTCCCTGTTTTGGGTATTATTGAAAATATGAGTGTTCATATTTGTAGTCAATGCGGTCATGAAGAACCTATTTTTGGCGAAGGCGGTGGTCAGACAATGGCGGAAAAAAACCAGGTTGAATTGTTGGGTCAGTTACCACTGGATATTAAAATTCGTCAATATGTCGACTCTGGTCGGCCCACCGTCGTGGCAGACCCCGATAGTCGGGCCGCTGAAATTTATAAAAGCATTGCTCGGAAAATGGCGGCTAAATTAGCCTTGAGGAGCAAAGATTATAGTCATAAATTTCCCAATATTGTCATCCAAGGCACATAGATTCAAGTGCGATGATTAGGAAAGGCCGTAGCGGTTAAACCACTACAGCCTTTTTTGTATTTAGATAGCATAAAGTACAATCTATGCGTCTACCTCTCGATTGACATCATATTGTCAAATTAGCGTCATGGTTTTGTCATGAACATAGCTTAAGCTGTTTTCATGAATAAATGTATGAAAAGAGAGGATGAGATGAAGCTGATTGATACCGTTCATAATGCCGATGTCAAGCTATTCAATAGCTTAATTCAATCACCAAGTTATAAAACTTTAGGCCCCTTAGCCTTTTATGTCTCTAAAACGGGTGATGGTCATTTATATGCTCTGCTTGGGCTGGGTTTGTTTGTATTGCAAGGGGCTGACAGTCTGTTTTTAAAGGCATTGTTCTTGGCCTTTTTGATCGAAAGGCCGATTTATTTTGTATTGAAGAACAGTTTCAAGCGCAACAGGCCTCAGCAGGCGTTACGGGGGTATAAAAGTCTTGTGGTACCCTCTGACTTATTCAGCTTTCCCTCGGGGCATTCATCTGCCGCCTTTATGGTGGCGACGATTGTGGCCTGGTTTTTTCCTATTTTATTCCTGCCGTTATTGTTGTGGGCCATGCTTGTAGCCCTTTCTAGAGTGATTCTAGGCGTCCATTTTCCAACCGATACCTTGATGGGAATGGTGTTAGGTTCTGGTGTTGCCATGTTTGTATTGACGGGGTTTGTCGCATGAAAATATTTTATGGCGTACAAGGCACAGGGAATGGACATATTACGCGAGCGCGTTGTATGGTGAAAGCGTTACAGAAGGCGGGTGTAGACGTCGATTTTTTGTTTAGTGGGCGAGAAAAGGACGATTATTTTGATATGGCCGTATTTGGTGATTGTCACTATCGAACCGGCCTGACATTCAGTGTCGAAAAAGGCAAAATAAATCCTGTAAAAACTGTGCTTCAAAGTCATCCGATTACCTTTATCCATGATGTATGGTCGCTGGATTTGTCTGCTTATGACCGGGTTATCTGTGATTTTGAACCAGTTACAGCTTGGGCTGCCAAAAAACAGGGTAGGCCTGTTTTAGGATTAGGTCACCAATACGCTTTTCAATACCCGATCCCTAAGCGGGGTGCCGATTGGATGAGTGAAACGGTGATGCGCTTGTTTGCACCGGTCAATTTTGGGCTAGGTTTGCATTGGCATCATTTTGAGCAGCCTATTTTGCCACCCATTATTGAAACGCATAGTTGTACGAAGCCGACCAAGCCCAATAAAATAATCGTATATTTACCGTTTGAATGGCCGGACGATATTGTCAAAGCTCTGGCTGCACTAACGGATTTTGATTTTCATGTCTATTCGCCGACAGCTTTCGAAAGTCCGTATGATCATATTGTCTATCATCCATTATCCAGGACGCAATTTCAGAATGATTTGGATGATTGTAATGGTGTTATCAGTAATGCCGGCTTTGAATTGTTGAGCGAAGCTTTGCAACTGGGTAAAAAAATACTGGTTAAGCCTCTAGCGGGACAAATGGAGCAAATTTCCAATGCGGCCGCATTACAGCAATTAAATTATGGTTCGGTGATGGATGAGATTGAAACGGGCGCTATTTCTGAATGGCTGGATAATGCGCAGGCTGTCAAAGTTGAATATCCGAATGTTGCGGCATTTATAGTCGAGTGGTTGGAGTCGGGCGAATCAGAAATGAGCTTGCCACAAATTAAGGCGCTGTGGGATACAGTCAAGTTGCAAAGAACTGCTTAGTGGAGAGTTGTTGGGCTGTTTGGTGTCAGCCCAACTTGTCGGCTCTGAGTTAATTAAGTCCGTGTTTTTGTTTAAATAGCTTGACCAGTTCAACGGGTTGTTTCTTTTTGTTCTTTTTGTTTAATACAAAGACAACGGTTTCGCCATTAGGGCCAGCACCGATCTGGGTGAAGCGATAAGGTGCCTCGCCTACATTTAAGAAGGCTTTCATGTCTTCCCAGTGGTCGAAAACATAAATGCGGCCATCTTTGACGACCTCACCGTAAAAACCTTCGTCAATGGCTTCGGTTTTACCATCAAACAAATCAACCGCGCCTATTCCTGAGCGCATTTTTTTATCCTTTTTTCTAAGGCCAAAAACGATAGTTTCTCCGTGAGGGCCAGCGCCAATGCGGGTCAGCCTGTAAGTTGTTTCGCCTAATTTTAAAAAGTCATCGTATGTTTTGTAGTCATCAAAAACATAAATGCGTCCGTCTTTATAGACTTGATAGTAATCGTTTACGTTATAATGTGGTGCAGCAACAACTAGGCTGCTTGCGAACAGACCGGCTGCCAGCAAAAAAGAGCGGGATTTTAATTGCATAATATTCTCCAGATTTGAAAAAGGTCTATTTTAAAAAGCAAACATGACAAAACGATGACGAAGCTGCATTAATGGCAGCGATTTTTTGTTGCCTGTCATATTTTTGTCATATAGTCTTTGTATTATGAGCGTGCGTTAGGATTTTTATTCCCTTATTAATTTTCACCCATAGTGAGAGATGAGTATGAAATTTACTTTTTCAGTTAATTCTGCTGTCAAAGCTGCAGGCTTGGCAACTAGCCTGTTATTGAGCGGTTCTGCACTAGCTGTGCAAACAGTTGATGCCGGTGTTCCAGAATATCAAAGAACCAGTGGCGTTTCGGGTAATTTATCCAGTGTCGGGTCTGATACGCTGGCAAACTTGATGACCTTGTGGGCGGAAGAGTTCAAACGCCTGTATCCGAATGTCAATATCCAGATTCAAGCTGCGGGCTCTTCAACTGCGCCACCTGCGCTGACTGAAGGGACATCAAATCTAGGGCCAATGAGCCGCAAAATGAAAGACAAGGAACGTGATGCCTTTGAAAAGAAATATGGCTACAAACCTACGGCTATTCCTGTCGCAATTGATGCCTTAGCGGTTTATGTCAATAAAGACAATCCAATTAAAGGCCTGACTATCCCACAAGTTGATGCTATTTTTTCTTCAACCCGCAAATGTGGTTATCCAGAAGATATTACGACGTGGGGACAGGTCGGTTTGACAGGTGCTTGGGCAGATCGTCCTATTCAGCTTTATGGGCGTAATTCAGTTTCGGGTACCTATGGCTATTTCAAGAAAAAAGCCTTATGTAAAGGCGATTACAAAAACAACGTCAATGAACAACCTGGTTCGGCTTCTGTGGTCCAATCTGTGACGAGCTCTTTGAATGGTATCGGCTATTCAGGTATTGGTTATAAAACATCAGGCGTTAAAGCCGTTGCCTTGACTAAAAAAGAAGGTACTCCATTTATTGAGGCGACACCTGAAAATGCAGTGAGCGGTAAATATCCATTAGCACGTTTCCTGTATATCTATGTCAACAAAGCACCTAACAAGCCATTGCCACCGCTGGAAGGCGAGTTTATCAAAATGGTCTTGTCAAAAGTGGGACAAAATGTTGTTATTAAAGATGGATATATTCCATTACCCGAAAAAGTTGTTGAAAAAGCTTTAGCAAAGTTGCAGTAACGGACAGGGATAATTTATGGAAAAAACAAGGAAGTTGACACGGATGTGGTTACCGGATTAATTTCTCTCCCCCTCAAGAGAATAGTTCGGAATAGACAGGCTCAAATGTTATATTTGAGCCTGTTTTTTTGTTTAAATGTAGAAGGGCGTTATGAGTGAAATCATCGAAAAACACATGACAGAAAAACAGCACCCAATGGCAAGTCCAGGCTATCAGAAATGGCGGCTAATGAAAGACAAGCTGGCGGCATATGGCGTGACGGGTGGTGGCTTAGGCGTAATTGTGGCTATTGTGCTGATTTTCTTTTATTTGCTTTATGTGGTTTATCCGTTGTTTGTTGCACCCTCTGCTGAACCGGTTAAAACGTATTCAGTACCTGTTGTGGCATCAGGCAAGACTGTTTTTTTGAGCATGGAAGAGCAGAATGAAATCGGCGCACGCTTTACCGATACCGGTCATATTGTGTTTTTTCGGATAGCGGATGGGCAGCCTATTAAAGAAGAACACATCCCGTTGGCTGAAAACCAAACCATTACCAGTTTCAATCATGGGCGTCTGGATAAAGGCGTATTTGCTTATGGGTTATCAGATGGTTCGGTCATCGTGGTTAAAACGCATTATAAAGTGACTTATCCTGATGATGTTCGTTTAATTACACCCGAGATTCAATTCCCATTGGGCAAACAGCCGATACAGTTAGATACACAATCAAATCCATTAACCCTGTTGACGCTTCGCCTCGGCGAAGATGAATCCACTATCGTTGCTGCGACGGCGGATGGACGGTTGATGTTGAGCCATTTTATCCGTGAGGAATCCTTATTTTCGGATGAGGGTGATTTCGAGCGCACAGATACGGCATTGGATATTGATGCCAGCCAGATTGCGTTCATGTTACTGGATAAGGAACAACGTGATCTCTATTTAGCTAATCGCCAAGGCGATATGATGGTGTTTGATTTGACTGATAAGACAGCACCAAAGTTTTTAGACAAACAACATGTGTCTAACGGTGGTGAAATCACTGCAATGGAATTTCTGAATGGTGAATTATCGGTTTTAATTGGTAATTCGAAAGGGCTGTTATCGCAGTGGTCATTGGTCAAAGATGAGCATAACCATAGAACATTCGAGCAGATCCGGGCTTTTAAAGTATCCGACCACCCGATTGTTCAAATTAGTCCGGAACAGCGTCGTAAAGGCGTTATGGTTGCCGATAACACGGGGCTGGTGGCCATTTATCATACGACGGCTGAACGCGAATTGATTAAACAAACATTGCCTGCGGCGATTAGCGCGTTATCATTATCGCCAAGAGCCAATGCCTTTATCGCGCAAACCATTGATGGAAAGATTCATTTTTGGCATGTGGATAATGAGCATCCAGAAGTGTCATGGAAGTCGATATGGGGAAAAGTTTGGTATGAAAGCTATCCTAAGCCTGAATATATCTGGCAATCGTCTTCTTCCAGTAATGACTTTGAACCCAAGTACAGCCTGACACCACTGGTATTTGGTACCTTGAAGGCAGCATTTTATGCCATGTTGCTTGCCGTTCCCTTGGCCTTGATGGGGGCCGCCTATACCGCGTATTTTATGGCGCCGGAAATGCGGAAATTGGTCAAACCTACAGTTGAAATCATGGAAGCTTTGCCGACGGTTATTTTGGGTTTTCTGGCTGGATTATGGCTGGCACCATTTGTTGAGTTGCATTTATTATCAATCTTTTCGGTATTTATTGTTATTCCCTTGGCTGTACTGTGCTTTTCCTGGTGTTGGCAATATTTGCCCAAATCATTACGACAATCGATTCCAGCCGGCTGGGAAGCGGCTATTTTAATACCGGTTATTATTCTAGCGACCTGGTTTGCCTTCATCATCAGTCCGGTTTTTGAGACTTGGTTTTTTGATGGCAATATTAAAATGTGGATGAAAGCAAACTGGGGCATTGGCTTTGATCAACGTAATGCCTTAGTGGTCGGAATTGCAATGGGGTTTGCCGTGATTCCAACGATTTTCTCCATTGCTGAAGATGCCATCTTCAGCGTTCCTAAACACCTGACTGTAGGCTCGTTAGCATTAGGTGCAACACCTTGGCAAACGATGATCCGAGTGGTGTTATTGACCGCTAGCCCTGGGATTTTTTCCGCCGTAATGATTGGGCTTGGCCGTGCGGTTGGTGAAACCATGATTGTATTGATGGCAACTGGTAATACGCCAGTGATGGATTTGAGTATTTTTCAGGGTATGCGGACATTAGCCGCCAATATCGCGGTGGAAATGCCAGAAGCGGAACTTGATAGTACCCATTACCGCGTGTTATTTCTGGCAGCCCTGGTGTTATTTGTTTTTACTTTTGTTTTCAATACGCTGGCGGAGTTGGTTCGTCAGAATTTACGTAATAAATACAGCTCATTATGATGAAAAACTGGTTTAAAAGCGGAACGCCTTGGGTTTGGTTGAATGCAGCAGCCATCAGTATATGTCTGATTATGGTTATTGGGCTGGTCGGCCTGATTGCGGTGCGAGGAATGGTGCATTTCTGGCCGGTGGACATTTACCAATTTCAGTATCAGGATGGCAAAGGAGAAAAAACAATTGTTGGCGAATGGGTCGATACTGTCATCTTGACGGCGGCACAGGCTAAAGAGGCCGGTTATCCGATATTGAACAATGCCGATCACCTGGAACAACGGCTGATTAAAACCGGGAATCGTGATCTTACCGGCATGGATTTTCGCTGGATCGATGCGCAATACATCAAAAATGAACAAACGCCGGAAGATTTAATCAAGATCGAGCGGCGTGAGTGGGGAAATTTTTATGGTCGCCTGAAAGCGGTCAAGGAAAATGGCAAAATTATTGCCGAAGGTGATGCGGCTTATCCAGAAGTATTGCCGCGCATTGACCACGCCCGGTACTTATATGAGCAAATCGAACATCTGCAAAAAAAGGAAATTGGTGCGATTAACTATGCGCTCGAACGTTTGCGCTTGAAACAACGGCGTTTGGAACTGGAAGGTGCATTAGACGAGCAGGCCAAGCAGGAGATCGCCCGGGAAAAGGCTGAATATCAGCAGTCGTATCAAAAATTCCGTAGCCAAATTGCCAAATTGAATCAGGCTATTATGCGTGATAGCCTGGTTGCCGAAACAGGCAATGGGCAAACCGTTGAAATACCGCTTAAAAAGGTAGTGAATTTAACCCGTCCGAATGCTATGAGCATTGGCCAAAAAACGGCCGAATATTTACGGCAGTTTTACGCCTTTGTTACCGAAGATCCGCGTGAAGCAAATACCGAAGGTGGTATTTTTCCAGCGATATTCGGTACCATCTTGATGGTAATGTTGATGGCAGTATTGGTTACGCCATTTGGCGTCATCGCGGCGGTTTACATGCGTGAATACGCAAGCCAAGGATTTATCACCCGAGTGATCCGGATTGCTGTCAACAATCTAGCCGGCGTGCCATCGATTGTGTATGGGGTTTTTGGTCTTGGTTTTTTTGTGTATTTTCTGGGTGGCAATATTGATGAGTTGTTTTATCCTGAAGCGGCACCGGCACCTGTGTTTGGTACCCCGGGGCTGTTATGGGCCTCATTGACGTTAGCTTTGTTGACCTTACCGGTAGTTATTGTGTCAACCGAAGAGGGCTTGTCCAGAATCCCGAAATCAGTCCGGGAAGGCAGTTTGGCGTTGGGTGCAACCAAGCTTGAGACCTTGTGGCGGATTGTATTGCCAATGTCTAGCCCTGCCATGATGACGGGCTTGATTCTGGCCGTTGCGCGGGCGGCAGGTGAGGTAGCGCCTTTGATGCTGGTCGGTGTTGTTAAGCTGGCACCAACCTTACCGCTCGATGGAAATTATCCATTTTTGCACCTTGAACGGAAATTTATGCATCTCGGGTTCCATATTTATGATGTCGGTTTTCAAAGCCCTAATGTAGAAGCTGCACGGCCTTTGGTTTACGCGACGTCGTTATTATTGATTATGGTGATCATTGGATTGAATCTTTTCGCCATTAATGTACGTAACAGTCTGCGAGAAAGATATAAAGCGTTGGAAAATTAACCCGATTCTCCATCTAGTCAAGTAATCTGATTAATGAGTAATATAATGACCACATCAACACAAACCCATACCATTGACATCAATGCCTTGATGCAAAAGCAAGCCGAGCCAAAACAGGACGATGAGGCAAAACAAGAGGTTTGTATCAAAATTCAAAATTTTAATTTGTTTTACGGCGAAAAACAGGCACTGCATGGCATCAATATGGACATTCCAAAAAAGAAAGTCACCGCCTACATTGGCCCGAGTGGTTGTGGTAAATCGACCTTGCTACGCAGTATCAATCGGATGAATGATTTAATTGATAGTGTCAAAATAGACGGCAAGATTCTTTTGGATGGTAATGATATTTATGACAAATCGGTTAATGTTGCCGATTTGCGGCGTCGGGTAGGCATGGTATTCCAAAAGCCTAATCCGTTTCCTAAGTCGATTTATGAAAATGTCGCCTATGGTTTACGTATCCAAGGTATTAATGATCGCCGGGTTTTAGATGAGGTCGTTGAAAAATCCTTGCGTGGCGCGGCGTTATGGGATGAAGTCAAAGATCGCCTTAATGAAAACGCATTAGGCATGTCGGGCGGTCAGCAACAGCGTCTGGTTATCGCCAGGGCCATTGCTATCGAGCCTGAAGTCATGTTGTTGGATGAGCCGGCATCGGCGCTGGATCCGATTTCGACCTTGAAAATCGAAGAGCTGATCCATGAATTGAAAGAAAAATATACCATTGTGATCGTTACCCACAATATGCAGCAGGCTGCACGTGTTTCTGATTATACGGCGTTTATGTACATGGGCGACTTGATTGAATTTGGCGCGACTAACCGAATTTTTACAAATCCGGAAAAACAGCAAACAGAAGATTATATTACTGGCCGTTACGGCTAATGGAGCGAACAGGTGGATACTAAACGATTTGGACAGCATATTTCTCACCAGTTTGATAATGAACTGGAAGATATTCGAAATAAAGTGTTGACCATGGGTGGCGTGGTTGAAGAGCAGATTGTTTTGGCTGTAAAGGCCTTTACCCGGGCAGACATAGAGTTAGCCGAAACCGTTATACAGCAAGATGATGTGGTTAATAATCTGGAGATGGACATTGATCACGAATGTACCGAAATTTTAGCCAAGCGCCAGCCTGCGGCATTTGATTTACGGCTTTTGCTGGCCACTATTAAAATAATTACCGATTTGGAAAGAATCGGCGATGAAGCTTGCCGTATTGCAAAGATGAGTATTCAGCTGGCTAACTCGGAATATTATCATGAAGGCTTTCATGAAATTCAGCACTTGGTCGATATGGTCAAACAAATGTTGCATCAGTCTTTAGATGCCTTCGCTCGCATGGATCTGAGTCAGGTAGCGGATATAAAAAATCAGGATGTGAAGGCAGACCGGGAATATGTCAGTATCGTACGCCAGTTGATTACACGGATGATGGAAGATCCGCGCCATATCAGCCGGGCACTGGATATTTTATGGATCGCCCGAGCTTTAGAGCGTATTGGCGATCATTCCTGTAATATCAGTGAACAGGTCATCTATATGGTGAAAGGCAAGGATGTTCGTCATACCACTCAGGAAGAGTTTGAACAAGCTTTAGCTGAAAAACGCTAATAGTACCGCATCACTATTTCGAGGAAGGTTTATTTATATGCTTTGCTCATGAGTGTACAAAATAACTCTAAGTTGCAAAAATGTATTGGCAAGTGAGTAAAAACCGTATAAAATGACCGCCATCAATTCAAGACTGATGCCTCGGTGGCGAAATTGGTAGACGCACGGGACTTAAAATCCCGCGGTGGAAACACCGTGCCGGTTCGATTCCGGCCTGAGGCACCATCCCTTCTGTATTTTTTATTCCTAGCTCTATTTCAGATTACTCGTTTTTCACGTTTAAATCATAACGAAAACGCTTGTCGGGTTTAAAAACATCACATACTTTTTCCCTCAAAATCGCTACAACACAATTGATTCAGTTCATTTTGACAAACTTGTATAACCTGTGAGTGTATAATTGAATTTGCATTGCAATGGCAATATTCTAAGAAGCGTTATTAACTTGCATGGCTTAATACATGATCGAACCCGTTGCGTTAGCAGATTTTTTTATGAGTTTTTTTACCGCCGCCCTGATTATTTTAACGGCGGTGGTTTATGTCGCGCTTTACACCTGGGCTGAAGTTAAACACAAACGCCTAGTGAAATATGCCTCCTGGTTCGTTTACGCCGCGTTGATCGGTTGCGTATTGTTGTTCTCTCTGATTATGCATTTGAATGGTTATTGGCAAATTCTCTCTGTTTTAATGGCATTGGGATATTGGTGGATGCCTCGATTAATTTTACGTTTATGTGTGGCGACACATGAGGAGGATGAGGGGTAAAAAGAATGTCATCATGACGGTTACTTTATTCGACACAATTCTTTTACAAATTTATTCTGAATAAAATCTCACAGGAGTCAGTTATGAATGAGAATCATCCTGTTTGGGCATCGGAGAACTTCTGGAAGAAAGTCGCTGTTTGGGTGACAGCGGGCTCTTTTGTCGTATTAATTTTTTTAACCTTTGATTCGATGAGTCAGATTACTGCAGGTGGTAGTCGAGTACCAGCCTACAGCGTTATTAACAAAAAAGTGACTTATCGATTTGATAAAAATAAAAATCGTTATCAGCCGGTTATTTTAGACCAGGATGAGCCTTTATTTGGCCAAATGCTGGACGAAAAACAGGCGTATGAACTGATTAATTTAGGCAAATTAACTATCCAGGCTAAAAATTGCATGAATTGCCATACTTTATTGGGGAATGGGGCTTATTATGCACCGGATTTAACCAAGGCCTGGCTAGATCAAGGCTGGGGAACTTCGGCTTCGCGCGAGGCGCTGATGCTGCAATTTCTACAGAACCCGGAAAAATATGCACGAACCTACGGTACGAATCGTAAAATGCCGCAGCTTGGGATCACCGAGCAAGAAGCAAAAGGTATTATTGCTTACTTGAAATGGATGTCGACCATCGATACCAATGGATTCCCACATAATTTTGCTGCAATTGACGCCGAGGAGGACTAATTATGAGTAGTCAAGCAATCAACTCAAGCGTTACCCTGGCAACTCGCCCATTTTCAATGGATAAATTGAATGGTGGTCAAAAGCTGGCGATACATTATTTTACGGTTGCCATGATTCTGTTTATTGCACAACTTCTGTTCGGCCTGCTCGCCGGTATGCAATACCTGATGCCGGATTTTTTGTACAACACGCTGGATTTCAATGTCAACCGTATGGTGCATATCAATGCCATGATCGTGTGGATGTTATATGGTTTTATCGGTTCGATTTACTGGTTTCTGGAAGATGAAAGTGGTGTTGAAATCGTTGGCCTTAAATTGGGCAAGATCGCCTTCTGGGTGTTGACGGTTGCCGTCACAATTGTGGTGCTGGTGTATTTACTGGTGCAAACCGGTAGTGGTACAGAGCGTAGTATCTGGTTGATCAACGAAGGCCGGGAATATATTGAAGCGCCTCGTTGGGCGGATATTGGCATCGTAGCGGTGATGCTGGTGTTTTTTTACAATGTCGCGGCCACCTTTTCCAAAGGCAAATGGTCAGGGATAGCCGGTGTTTTGACGTTGGATTTAATTGCGCTGGCGGGATTGTATATAGCTGGTATGTTTTATACGACGAATATCAGTGTTGATCAATATTGGTGGTGGTGGGTAATTCATCTGTGGGTTGAAGCGACCTGGGAAGTGCTGGTGGGCTGTATTATGGCTTGGAGTCTGATGACCCTGCTGGGTGTGCGCCGGAAAATCGTCCAAACCTGGTTGTATATTGAGGTCGCGCTGATGTTTGGTTCAGGCATTTTGGGTTTGGGACATCACTATTTTTGGATTGGTACGCCAGAATATTGGTTGACCATCGGGGGGTTCTTTTCCGCCTTAGAGCCGATTCCATTAGTGGCGATGGTGGTACATTCCATATACGATTCGGGTGTGCATCATTTTAAAACCCGGAATCATCCCGCATTTGCTTGGATTATCGCGCATGCCTTTGGCAATTTCTTTGGTGCGGGTGTCTGGGGATTTATGCATACCTTGCCACAAATCAATTTGTATACACACGGCACGCAATGGTCGGCCTCTCATGGGCATTTGGCTTTTTTCGGTGCCTATGCGACGATCAATATTGCCTTCTTCTACTTGGCGGTGCAAAAAATGCGCGATGATTGTTGGATGGGTGGCAATATGCCGGATAATGGCTGGAAATGGAAAGCCGCAATGGTGTTATTAAACTTAGGTGTGGTGGGGATGACCGTCGCCTTGCTGATTGCAGGCTATGAACAATCCTTTATCGAACGCGCGGTGGAAGGATCGAGCTGGGGCGGTTATTTTGCCGCCCAGAGCCATCCATGGTTTATTCAAGCCATGACCTGGCGCATGGTGTTTGGTGTGATGACCTTTATCGGTGGTATTTTGCTATTTTGGGATTTGCTCACCATCGGTAAAACCGAGCCGCGTACGGCTGAGGTTGCCAGTCAGTGATTTATCGTTTTGCATGACTGAAATTTTCGCGATTGCTGCTATTCTCGTGGCAGGCCAGTTCTGGTGGTCTGCCATGAGAGCACGCGAATTGGCGCTCAATGCAGTGATGCGCTATTGCAGAAAAATGCAGCTCGCCTTGCTCGATGATTGTGTGGCGTTGACAGCGACCTGGTTTAAGCGTGATCAACGCGGAAAATGGCAGCTCTGGCGCAGCTACAACTTTGAGTTTACCGTCACAGGCTATGAACGCTATCAAGGCCAGATAACCTTACTGGGGCAAAAAATCGAACGTATTATCACAGAACCGTATCGAATGATGGATGAAACGGATTCAAACACGCTACACTAGACTATGAAAAAACACATCAACACGACGACATCATCGCCACAAACCCAGGAGCAAGCCCTGAAAATAGCGCGGGCAACGCAAAGACCGGGCCAAACCAAAGAACAAACCAAACTGATTGCTCAAGGCATTCAGAAAGGTATTGAACAGTATAAAAAACAACAAAAAGCCAAAGCGCGGGAACTCGATAAAAATCTGAAGAAAGTTCGTCGACAACTGCAGCAGGCAGACCTGACAGGGCAGGAAACATCAGAAGAGCGGCCAGCAGACATTGTGGTTAAACAAAGTAAACTGGCCTGGGTTTTATTGATCTTGAGCTGGCTGTGTTTTGCCGCTTATCTGTTTTTTATCGCTTAAATTAAGAATTGTACCGACTTTAAGCATTTGCCATATTGGCAATTTCGACATCGGCAATAATTTCAATCGCATTACCATCAGGATCTCTGCAAAACAAAGCTTGTCGTCCTGAAATACTCAAGGTGTAAGGGATACCAGCATCATCGAGCCTCTGTTTTACGGGTGTAATATCGGCAACAGTCACCGCAACATGACGATCACGACCACCATGGGGAGGACGACCAGTTTTAGGGTCGGGGCTGGGTAATTCCAATAAATGAATCTGACAATCGCCGACTTTCAACCAGGCACCAGGAAAGGCCAGTTTAGGACGATTAGTTTGCTCCATACCTAAAATATCGACATAAAAGTTTAACGATTCTTGCGTATTGGAAACCAGCATACTGGCGTGATGAAGTCTGTATTCGATTTTTGTCATAAAGTGTAAGGTATTTAGTCCGGGTAAGCGCCATTATAACCTGATTTAACGAAAGTGCTGCCAACGCTGTAATGATTGCAAGGTATCATTTGTTGGCCGATATTCCGCTCCGATCCAGCCACGATAAGCGGACCGTTCAATCAATCCGAACAGGTGCTCAAAATCAACCTGTCCGCTACCCGGCTCGCCCCGGCCAGGACAATCGGCAAATTGAATATGGCCGATTTTATCCAGATGCTGTGCTAAAAAACCGGCGCAGTCTTCGCCCATTTTCTGCATGTGATAAATATCATATTGCATCGCCAGGCCAGAGTGATTTAATTGCGCTAGAATATCGACCATCGCCTGGCCGGAAGCGATCAGAAACCCCGGCATGTCTTGGGTGTTGACAGCTTCGAATACGGTCGTTATGCCTAAGTGACTAAAACGCTCGGTGGCGTAGAGCAGGTTTTCTTTGAATGTCGCAACATAGTCGGCCTTCCGGGTAGCATCAAAACAGCAGCCAGGCAAGATATTGATAGCCTTAGGTTGTAATGCCTCGGCATAGCGTAGTGTTTGCTCAACGGCTTGGCGAAACTGGGCTTTCTTTTCGGGAATAGCCGCCAAGCCTTCGCCGCCTTGCAACAAGGTGTCGGCATCGATGTTAAATAACACCAGTTTAAGTCGATGTTGCGCTAATTGTTGTTTGATCTGTTCAATCGATAGACTGTACGGGAACTGGATTTCAACTGCGTCAAATCCAGCCGAACGCGCCGCTTCAAAGCGTTCGATCAGCGGTTTTTCGGTAAACAATAAACTAAGATTTAAGGAGAATTGCAGCATCAATCATCCTCAAATAAGCTGATTAGGGTAGACGGATCCTGTTCTGAGAAGCCTCGGCTAGCATGTAACCCCCTATGTCAACATACCTGTCGCCTAGGAAATTTTAAATCAGGAGACAAAAATGAGCGTATTTAGCCAAGAATTTAAAGTACAATCAGTAGAAAAAGCATTATCCAGAAGACCAGAACAATCGCTAAAGCAAATTGCAGTTACTTTAGGTGTGGGTTACTCCACACTTCAAAAATGGATTCGGTTAGCTAAGAAAAATCAACTCGAAAAAACAGAGTCAAACATGTCAAAAGAAAAAAGCCCTCAAGATTGGAATACAGTAGAACGTTTTGAAGCCATTGTTCATTGTCATCATCTCACCGATGATCAGGCTAGCGCCTATTGTCGTGAACAAGGCATCTACTTACATCATCTAAATACCTGGAAAGCGGAATTTTTGTCAGAATCTAAATCAACAGAATCCGTATATAAACAGGCGCAAACAAAACTCAAACAAGAAAACAAGCGTTTGCATAAGGAGCTAAACCGCAAAGAGAAAGCGTTATCAGAAACAGCGGCTTTACTGGTGTTATCAAAAAGTGCCAAGCGATCTGGGGGAAAAGGCGGCCGATTAATCGCCTACTCAGATCGCCAACACTACAGCGCACTCATTGATGAAGCCGTTGACAATGGAGCGCGGCAGAAATTAGCCTGTGAACTGGTGGGTATATCAGCTCGAACCTATCAGCGTTGGAACCGGGGAGAAGGACTCTCAGAAGACCTACGACTGCACAATACAGCGCCTGTGCACAATCAATTATCCGAGGCCATCAAGCAAGAAATCATCACCGTGATTAATAAACCGGAATACAGCGCTTTAACGCCGCATCAAATCGTTCCGAGGTTATTGGATTTGGGCTGCTATCTCGCATCAGAATCAACCTTTATCGTGTCATGAAAGCCCACAACCAGCTTAAGCACAGAGCTAAAGGAGCCGCAGGTCAGCATAATAAACCGCAGTCACTCAAAGCCACACAGGCCAATCAAATCTACTCGTGGATATTACGTATTTATTAAGCCCCGTCAAAGGGCAGTATTTTTACCTCTACATGGTGATGGACATCTATAGTCGGAAAATCGTAGGCTGGCAAGTTCATGATGCCGAATCAAGCGCACACGCTGCTGATTTGATCGAAGATATCGCTCGCCGGGAAAACATCGACAAAAAGCAATTGGTGATACATTCTGACAACGGCAGTCCGATGAAAGGCGCAACATTAAGGGCCAAATTGGTCGATTTAGACATTGCCACGTCGTTCAGCAGACCTCGTGTCAGTAATGATAATCCTTATTCAGAATCGTTATTTAAAACAGTCAAATATCATCATACCTTTCCAGAAAACCCTTTTAAAACATTAAGCGAAGCCAGGAACTGGGTTGAAGCTTTCGTTTGTTGGTTCAACAATGAACATCAACACAGTGCGCTCAAGTTTGTAACACCCAACCAACGCCATAACGGCTTAGACAGCGCCGTACTCGAAAAAAGAAAACGAGTCATCGAGCAAGCAAAAAGAGACAATCCAGAGCGATGGAATGGACGACAAACACGAAATTTAACGCCCATTGGCCATGTTTATCTTAATCCGGATAAGGAAAATTTCAACACAACAGAATGTCAAGCAGCTTAATAAAATTCATTTCGTAAATTATTGCAAAAAATGCGACAGGTTGGTTGACATTTAGCGTTACGAATCGCCTGATGACACTGGATCGTATCATAAGCGCCATCCGCCGCCACACTGGCAACTTGGTCGTGTTCATCCAGCTGCTCTAATAAATCCGGCAAGACTTCGGAATCACCAACAAAATTAGCCGTCATCTCAACTGCCACGACTTCCTGCGTTTGTGCATCAACCATGATATGGAGTTTACGCCAGGTTCTGCGCTTGCTGGCACCATGTTTGCGAACTTTCCACTCGCCTTCACCGTAGACTTTTAAGCCGGTCGAATCGACGACTAAGTGTCTTGGCGTTCGACTGCTTGAACGAGGCAGCCGAACCTCCAGAGTTTGCTGGCGGCGACTTAATGTACTGTAATGAGGAATCTGGATAGACAGCTTTAATAACTGGACTAACGACAACAAACATCCCTGTGTCGCTCTCAACGGCAGCTTAAAGAGTTCTCTCAGGGTCAATGCGCATTGAATAGCAGTATCAGAATACGTCATCGGGCTTCCTCTATAGCCTGTCTTTTCAGGCTGATGCCATTGCTTGATCATGGATTCTTCGAACCATAGCGTTAATGAACCTCGATTGATCAAGGCTTGATTGTAATTCGACCAATTCTTTAGTTTGTAGCGTTGTTTCTTTTTCTTGTCCATGCCCTATAATATGGGGATCCTTATGATTTATGCAACAAAGCCATTGCAAATTGGCAAATTGGAAGAAACCTGTAAATTATTAAACAGCAAGATTGAATCGCTGCCAAAATCGCCGTTATTAGATACACAAGCAGAACCGCCACCACCACATTACTGATTAGCTGATGTTACGCGGTAACTCTTCCCTCATTCTTACACTCCTGCGTAGGAACCCATAATATAGACACAGAGATCACAGAGCGCACAGAGTTATCGTTTGTATTGTTTAATGCTCTTGAGTGGTCTGGATCCATGATGTTATCAATGACTCTGTTGAAATACCTGTTAAATTTCATCCTTGCTGCACGGTTTCATTCTCTGTGTTCTCTGTGTTCTCTGTGGTCTCTGTGTCGATAAGAGAGAGACCAGAGATGGCTTTTTCTTTCTCGGTGGGTGAACGGAGGATCATGGGAATGAAATTAAAGAGCCGCCGCGTAACATCAGTGATTAACATCCCTTTATTATAAAAGGTGAAACAGCTCATGGTTTTATGATTTAGCCTTAAAAAAATAATGAGTTATATGATATTTATAAAGCCTGGTGTAAATTATTTTGGAGTAGGGCTGTGGCTGTGGTAATCAATGGTAAATGTTATACCGAGCAAGATATTATCAAGGAAAAAGAAGAATATATCCGGCTGGAATCGGTAGATCTTTGTTTCGCTTTATCTGAGTTGATATTTGATAAATCGCCTTTAGTGCGTTGTGCAGTTGCGCGTAAAAAAGTCGGACATGAGCATTTAGTGCATGATGACAACTGGAAAGTACGGGCGACGGTTGCGATGTATTGCGAAGAGCATTTGTTGGATAAATTAAAAGAAGACCCGTCTGACTTCGTGCGTTTTGTTGTGGTGAAGCGAGGCTATGATTTAACACATTTCATTGATGATGAGGATGATGAAATTGCGTCAATAGTACGCTATCAGCTGCAAAATTCCGTTATAGCGTAGTAAGTATTAAAACTGATGTTATGCGGAAAAGTCGGCATATTTTACAACCTCATGTTCTGTGTCCTTGTCTCTTTATGGATAAAAGCCACCTAGAGGATTCGCTTCCAGGTGGCTTTTTAGTTATGCCGTGTAATCGTTTTCCAACAATTTCGCATGTGCAGCCGCCAAACGGGCGACTGGAATTCTGGGTGCTGAACACGAAACATAATCCAGTTTGATGTGGTGACAGAAGCGAATGGATTCCGGGTGTCCGCCTTGCTCGCCACAAATTCCTATTCGAATATCTGGCCGGGTCTGGCGTGCTAGTTTTGCTGTCATTTTCATCAGTTGGCCAACGCCTTTGACGTCCAGAATTTCGAAAGGGTTATCCTGTAATATGCCTTGTTCATTATAAAGTGGCAAAAACTTGTTTTCCGCATCTTCGCGTGAAAATGAGAATGTGGCTTGCGTCAGGTCGTTGGTGCCAAAAGAAAAGAATTGACAATGTTGTGCTAAATCTCCAGAACGAGTACAAGCACGCACGGTTTCAATCATAGAGCCAAATTTAAAATTCACGTCAATATGATGGTGATCTTCGACTTCTTGTTTAACCTGTTCGACGATTTCCGTAACCTTTTTTAATTCCTGGGAGGTAATGACCTGTGGCACCATGATTTCCGGCTCTACCGGTATGCGTTGTTTCTGACACAAGGCTGCCGCATCAAGAATTGAACGGATTTGCATTTTATAAATTTCAGGGTAGCTCATGCCTAGTCGGACCCCTCGATGTCCCAGCATCGGGTTGACTTCAATCAGCTCACGTACTTTTTTCAGCATTCGCTCTTTTTTATTGATTGCCTCATTGATGACATCTTCAGTAATTTGATTGAATGGTGTAGGCAATTCAGCGTCATAAGCCAGTGTTTCTAGCGTGACTTTTTGGCCTTCGAATATCGTAGCGTAGTGTTTTAGTGCATCAATTTCTTCTAATAACTGTTGTTCATTGGGCAGAAATTCATGCATGGGAGGGTCTAATAGGCGAACCGTTACCGGGTATGGTGACATGGCTTCAAATAATTGCTTGAAGTCATCACGTTGAATCGGGAATAATTTGGCCAGTGCGAGTTCGCGTTGTGCCAAGGTGTCCGCGATAATCATGTCGACCACCAGCGGTAAACGCTCTTTAGCATTAAACATGCGTTCAGTTCGACATAGGCCGATACCTTTTGCGCCATACTCAGCGGCCAGACGCGCGCCTTCAGGCGTATCGGCGTTGGCATGAACTTTAATTTCTGCAATATCATCGGCCCAGCCCAGCAAGGTGCGTAAGTCATTTGAAAAGACCGGATCAATGGTTGGAATAGCACCGAGATAAATATTACCGGAGCTGCCGTCGATAGTGATGATATCACCTTCACGAATATGAACATCACCGACAATGGCCAGCCGTGCTTTAACATCCACCTTAATTGCTTCGGCTCCGGCGACACAGGCTTTGCCCATGCCTCTGGCGACGACGGCGGCATGCGAGGTTTTGCCGCCCCGACTGGTTAAAATGCCACGTGATGCAAAAAAACCATGAATATCTTCAGGTTTAGTCTCTTCTCTGACCAGAATAATGTCTTCACCGGCCTGATTTAGGCGAACGGCGGTTTCAGCATCAAAAACACATTTACCGCTGGCTGCACCCGGAGAGGCGGGAAGTCCTTGGGCCAGGGGCGGCACACCGTGGTTGGGTGAAAGTTGCGGATGTAATAATTGTTCCAGTAATTCAGGGTCTATTCGAAGCAGCGCCTGCTCTTTAGTGATTAAACTTTCATTGACCATATCGATCGAGGTTTTGACCATGGCTGCTGCATTCATCTTGCCATTACGGGTTTGCAGGCAATAAAGCACACCACGCTCGATCGTGTACTCGAAATCTTGAACTTCTTTGTAATGACTTTCCAATTTTTGACGTAATTCTTGCAATTGGCGATACATTTCCGGCATTTCATCGCGCATTTCCTGCACAGGCTTTGGTGTGCGAATACCGGCGACAACATCTTCGCCTTGTGCATTGACTAGATATTCACCATATAATTCGTTTTCTCCTGTTGCTGGGTTACGTGTGAACCCTACGCCTGTCGCACAGTCGTTGCCCATATTGCCAAACACCATGGTCACGATATTGACCGCTGTTCCATTCGCCATATCGGGTGTGATATGGAATTGTTTGCGATAATCAACAGCGCGTTTACCCATCCAGGATTTAAAAACAGCTTGTATCGATAACTGAAGTTGTTCGTACACATCTTCCGGGAAAGGTTTTCCGGTCTCATCCAAAATCACTTGCAGAAACAACTCGCTGATGTCATGCAGATGATCGGCCGACAGCGTGACATCGAGATTGATGCCGGCTTTACGTTTCACCGCCTCGAAATGGCTATCGAATTTTTCATCGTCAATCTCCAGTACGACTTTACCGAATAATTGGATAAAACGGCGATAGGCATCGTAGGCAAAACGCGGATCGTTTGTCAGTTCGATCAGGCCGTTCAGGGTTTGCTTGTTAAGTCCCAGGTTGAGGATGGTATCCATCATGCCCGGCATGGAAATCGCCGAACCTGAGCGAACAGAAACCAGTAAGGGGTCGGTTAACCCACCAAATTGTTTACCGGTTTGTTGTTCAATGCGCTGGATATAGGCACGCACTTCATCCATCAAACCCTCAGGCAGCGCATCCTGTTCCAGGTAATGGCGGCAACACTCGGTTGTAATCACAAATCCAGGTGGTACATTCAAACCCAGTTGGGTCATTTCGCACAGGTTAGCGCCTTTTCCACCCAGTAGGGCTTTGTTTTTTCCATCGCCTTCGTCAAAGGCATAGCAATATTTAGTATTCATGATAACTCGGTAGGTTAGCGTTCAGAATCAGATTTTAAAAACCACATTTGATAAAGGCTGGTAAATAACATATAGGTCGAGGCCAAAGTATAGCCAAATCCCCCAATAATCGTGACCCAGGCAAAACCAGGCCAAATTTTTGTCAGCCACCAGGAGATGACGTCTAAAATAAGAAAGGCGAATGGGGTAATTAACAATAAACCTTTAATGATTTCGGGAATACCGACAGCCCTGACAAAAATCAATCCCATCAACATAAAAATAAATGAAATTCCAAATAAATGAATATGCGAGACACGGGTCAATGCTGTAAATGAGACACCTTGGTCGGGTTGGGCTTGTTTTTGAATGTTTTCAAGCTTGGTGAAATCCGGTAATGCCGATTGGGCGTTATGACACATGACACAATACCGCTCAAAATAGGGTTTTATTTTGTCGTTCCATTCACTTTCCGGGGCGCCTTTTCTGGCCCATTTAATGATTTCTAAACGAACAGGTGCGGGTGCGTTATTTTTCATTGAGCCATTTAATTTCGCTTCCAGAGTGGTTCCTTTCCGGTTGCCATGGTAGCTGTACACAATATCATCGACAGATAAGCCTAGTTTGCCATCGGCCATGCCATGGGTGAGCAAGATTTGTGCGCCAGCCATCAGTAGACCAAGGCCAATGGTTAATAGATAGCCGGTATAGAGTAATTTTTCAGATAAAGGAAGATCAGGTAATGCCGTTTTGAAAATTTTAGATGTCATATCAGGGTAAATAATAAGGTTGATGGCTGTGGATGCCGAAATGTCATGGCGGCGAAACGATAAGGGCTGAATAAAGTTATTCAGTAAAAGCAATCTCTTATCATTAAATACCTAGGAAAAGAGTCTGTATTTACAATGCTTTATCTCCTGAATTTGATGAGGTTTAGTTTGAAAAGGCTTATTATATAGGCTAATTATTTCATATGAAACGGAGAATAAATCGCCCAGTTATACCTCATAAATCTGAATGCTATACGTTTGTACATGAACATAATCAAATTTTTAAGGTAAAGCCAACTTTACCCATAAAATACACTGTAATGGATAGAGTGAGACAAAAAAATGACAGAAATACATAAATGGGAAGTAGAAGACGAAGATTTCTGGGAAGAGGAAGGGAAATATATAGCCAAGCAGAATTTATGGATATCGATTCCCAGTTTGCTGTGTGGTTTTGCTATCTGGCTGTATTGGGGCATTATTACCGTTCAAATGTTGAATTTGGGTTTTCCCTATGAAAAGTCCGAGTTGTTTACGCTGATGGCCATCGCCGGTTTGACTGGTGCGACCTTGCGGATTCCCAGCAGTTTTTTTATTCGACTTTGTGGTGGTCGCAACACCATATTTTTCACTACCACCTTGTTGATTATTCCGGCTTTGGGAACCGGCATTGCCTTGCAGGATAAAGACACGCCCTTTTGGGTTTTTCAGGTGTTAGCGTTGTTATCCGGGATCGGTGGCGGTAATTTTGCTTCATCAATGTCTAATATCAGTTTTTTCTTTCCTAAAAAAGTCCAGGGGCTGGCTTTAGGATTAAATGCCGGCTTGGGTAATTTTGGTGTTACCACCATGCAGGTGTTGATTCCCCTGGTAATGACTGTCGGGATTTTCGGTGCTTTGGGCGGCGATCCAATGATTTTGCAAGCACCGTCGGGTACATTAGTGGGTAAAATCCCTGCGGGAACACCAACCTATATACAAAATGCCGGTTTTATCTGGCTGGTGTTTTTGATTCCATTGGCATTTTTCACCTGGTTCGGTATGCATAATATCCGCACCGAGCAGGTATCCCCCAAATATATTCACCCGATCACCAGCTTTGGCTTGATGAGCGGAATGTTGTTGATCGGTTTTATCGCCGCCATTTTTGGTTTGTGGCTGATTTTGCCGGCCAGTGTCAATGGTTCAGGTTTTCATGTGCCGAAAGAAATCGCACTGGTGATTGTGATTGCCTTGACGGTTTCGTTATTGAAAATCCTGCCGGGACAAATTGGGGAAAGTCTGGGACGGCAATATCAGATTTTCGACAATAAGCATACCTGGGTCATGAGTACCATTTACACCATGACGTTTGGTTCGTTTATTGGTTATGCCGCCTGTTTCCCGTTGGCAATCAAGGTGATTTTTGGCTATCAACATATTATGGTCGATGGGGTAATGACTCATGATACGATTAATCAGAACGGGCCGAGCGCTTTGATGTACGCCTGGATGGGACCATTTATTGGTGCCTTGATTCGGCCGGTAGGTGGCTGGATAGCCGATAAGTTTGGTGGTGCTTGGGTGACGCATATTTGTTCATTTGTTATGGTCATCAGTGCGGCTGGGGTGGCGTATTATATGAAAGCGGCGTACAGTTCCAGCACACCTGAAGATTATTTTGTGCCGTTCTTTTTATTGTTTTTGCTGTTGTTCACGGCGACGGGCATTGGCAATGGCTCAACTTTCAGAACTATCGCCATGGTCTTTCCTAAAGAGCAGGTTGGTCCTGTGTTAGGCTGGACATCTGCCGTTGCTGCCTATGGTGCATTTTATATCCCTAAAGTCTTGGGTGAGCAGATCAAGGCAACGACACCTGAAGTGGCGTTGATGGGGTTTGCGGCATTTTATGTCATTTGTATCATGATCAATTGGTGGTTTTATTTGCGAAAAGACGGCGAGTTTTACAATCCGTGATTTCTCTTCAGGCATGATTTTTGCCTAAATCAGCGATAGTAGGGTGCTGTTGCTGATGGCACTGTTTTTTACACAATAAAGTTATATTTTCTGCACCATTTCGGTTTTTCGTGCCGAAATGGTGCAAGGATAATCCGTTCACGCTCTTTCCAGGAGACGACACGATGAGTCATTTTTTAGACCGTCTGAATTTTTTCAAGAAAGTTAAAAGTCATTTTTCCAATGGTCATGGTGCTGTCACCAACGAAGACCGCCAATGGGAAGATGCTTATCGTAATCGCTGGCGTTTCGATAAAGTGGTGCGATCGACCCATGGGGTTAATTGTACCGGCAGTTGTTCATGGAATATCCATGTCAAAAATGGCTTGGTCGCTTTTGAAATGCAAGCAACCGACTATCCGCGCACACGCCCGGATATGCCAAATCATGAACCCCGTGGTTGTCCGCGGGGGGCCAGTTTTTCCTGGTACTTATATAGTCCATTACGGGTCAAGCACCCATTGATTAGGGAACGATTGGTTGAAATGTATCGCGCTGAACGTGAGTCGGGTAAAGATCCGGTTGAAGCCTGGGCGGCAATCCAGGAAGATGCGGCCAAGCGACAGCGTTATACCGCCGTCCGGGGATTGGGCGGTTTTGTGCGGGTCGATTGGGAGGAGGTGACAGAAATTATTGCCGCCGCCAATGTTTACACGATTAAAAAACATGGCCCGGATCGTATCGCCGGATTTTCACCGATTCCAGCCATGTCAATGATCAGCTATGCAGCGGGAAGTCGGTATTTGTCGTTAATTGGCGGCGCCTGTTTGTCATTTTATGACTGGTATTGTGATTTACCACCGGCATCACCACAAACCTGGGGTGAACAGACCGACGTTCCAGAAGCGGCGGATTGGTATAATTCCACTTATTTGATCGTCGCCGGTGCCAACTTGCCAATGACCCGAACGCCCGATGCGCATTTTTATTCGGAAGTGCGCTACAAAGGCGCTAAAGTGGTTGTGGTATCGCCGGATTATGCCGAAAACGTCAAATTTGCTGATTTATGGATGCCGGCTAAACAAGGCACCGATGCAGCGCTGTTTTTGGCGATGGGGCATGTGGCGCTGAAAGAATTCTACATTGAAAAGCAAGATCCTTATTTTGAAGAATATGCCAGGGCTTATACCGATTTGCCATTATTAGTCATGCTGGATGAGAGTCCTGACGGTGCAGTACCCGGACGCTTTGTCAGAGCCTCTGATTTCGATCAATCATTGCATGAAAGCAACAACCCTGAGTGGAAAACCGTGGTGATTGATGAAAACAGCAATGAAGTCATCGTCCCGAATGGCTCGATTGGTTTTCGCTGGGGAGAAGAGGGGCACTGGAACTTACAGCCCAAGAAACTGGGGGGGCAGGAATCCAAACCCCGATTGAGTCTGATTTTTGACAAGGACGATGTCGCCGAAGTGATTTTTCCGGATTTTCAATCGGGTCATGATCAGCCGATGAAACGGCGTGTTCCTGTGAAAAAACTGCAATTGAATGGCAAGGAAGTCCAAGTGGCGACGGTGTTTGATTTGCAAATGGCGCAATATGGTATTGATCGTGGCCTGGGAGGAGAGTGCGCTAAAGGCTATGATGATGCTGCGATTCCCAACACACCTGCCTGGGCGGAAAAAATTACTGGTGTCAAACAAGCCGATATCATTCGTACCGGCCGGGAATTTGCCGATAATGCCTCGAAAACCATGGGTAAATCAATGGTGATACTGGGGGCAGGCATCAATCACTGGTATCACAACGATATGAACTACCGCGCCATTATGAACTTGCTGCATATGTGTGGTTGTGTCGGGCAAAGTGGCGGTGGTTGGTCACATTATGTCGGCCAGGAAAAACTACGTCCGCAAGCCGGCTGGGCGCCGGTCGCCTTTGCCCTGGACTGGCAAAAACCGCCGCGGCATATGAATGGCACCTCGTTTTTCTATTTTCATACCGACCAATGGCGGTATGAAACGGTCGATGCCGAGGCATTATTGGCGTCTTCTGCGTCGGATACTTACAAAGGTTATAACCTGGCTGATTACAATGTGGTTTCCCAGCGTTTGGGCTGGCTGCCTTCCGCACCGCATTTCAATAAAAATCCAATCGAAATTGTCAAAGAGGCAGAAGCCGCCGGTGCGACCGATGAGAAAGGGGTAGCCGATTATCTGGTGGCCAAGCTGAAATCAGGTGATATTGCTTTTGCAGCCGAAGACATTGATGCGCCGGAAAATCACCCGCGTAATTTGTTCGTCTGGCGGGCTAATTTGATTGGTGCCAGTGCCAAAGGTCATGAATATTTCCTCAAGCATTTGCTTGGTGCGCAAAACGGCGTGATGCAAGATGTCTTGCCGGATGCACAAGGAAAAGAGATTAAATGGCATAAAGAGGCACCCATCGCCAAGCTGGATTTACTGGTTGATATCAACTTCCGGTTGAACTCTACCGGCGCCTATTCCGATATTGTGCTGCCGACAGCGACCTGGTATGAGAAAAATGATCTCAATACCACTGATATGCACCCTTTTATTCATCCATTGACACAGGCGGTAGATCCGGGTTGGGAGTCTAAATCTGACTGGCAGATTTTTAAAACCATTGCCAAACGTTTTTCCGAATTGGCGGAAAAACATCTGGGCAGCCAGAAAGATTTGGTGGCTTTGCCGATTTTGCATGATACTCCAGTCGAGTTAGCGCAACCTTTGGGTGTTCAGGACTGGAAAAAAGGTGAATGTGAGCCGGTTCCAGGTAAAACCTTGCCGGTGCTTAAAGTCGTCAAGCGTGATTTTGCCGATACCTACAAAAAATTTACGGCACTGGGGCCATTATTGAAAGAACAGGGCAATAACATTAAAGGCATCGATTGGAATACCGAAAAGGAATACGAACATTTAAAAGAGATTTGCTACACCATTCAGGAAGAGGGTATCAGCCAAGGGATGCCATCCCTGGAAGATGATATCAATGTTTGTGAAACCATTTTAGCGTTGGCGCCAGAAACCAATGGTGAGGTCGCGGTTAAATCCTGGAAGGCATTGAGCCAAAAAACCGGCATTGATCACACTCATTTGGCCTTGCCACGCGAGGATGACAAAATCACCTTCCGTGATATCAAGGCACAACCGCGCAAGATTATCACCGCGCCGACCTGGAGTGGTATTGAATCGGAAAAAGTCAGCTACAATGCCGGCTATACCAATATCCACGAACGTATTCCGTTCCGTACCTTGACGGGCAGGGCGCAGTTCTATCAGGATCATCAATGGATGCGTGATTTTGGTGAAGGTTTCTGTACTTATCGTCCGGCAGTCGATATGAAAAGTACCGAAGAGATGAAACGGAAACTGGATGGCAAACCACATTTGCGGCTGAACTGGATTACACCGCACGGTAAATGGGGCATTCACAGTACCTATCACGATAACCTTAGAATGCTAACCTTGTCGCGTGGAGGCCCGCATATCTGGGTGTCTGAAAACGATGCGAACAGTATCGGTCTGGAAGATAATGATTGGGTGGAAGTATTGAATATCAATGGCGCGGCTATGGTACGGGTCATCGTCAGTCAACGGGTGCCCGATGGCATGGCCTTGATGTATCACGCCCAGGAGAAAAACGTCAATGCACCGGGTTCAGAAACGACCGGTAAACGCGGAGGCATTCATAACAGTGTTACCCGGGTCACGGTGAAACCGACTCATATGATTGGCGGGTATGCGCAGCTTAGTTATGGCTTCAATTATTATGGAACAGTCGGTTCGCAGCGGGATGAGTATGTGTTGGTGCATAAAATCGACAATCCTGGCTGGTTGGAGAAACCGTTGACGGCTGAACGTGAACACGCATTAAACCCTGAAGGCGTTCCTCAGGCAGCTTACAGTATTGAACAGGATTAAAGGAAAATACCATGAAAGTAAGAGCTAATTTTTCGCTGGTTTTCAATCTTGACAAGTGTATTGGATGCCACACCTGTTCAGTCACTTGTAAGAATGTCTGGACCAATCGTAAAGGCGTCGAATATGCCTGGTTTAATAATGTTGAGAGTAAACCGGGTATTGGTTATCCCAAAAACTGGGAAGATCAGGAGCAGTGGAACGGTGGCTGGGAATTGGTTGATGGTCAGTTGCAGTTAAAATCGGGCAATCGTCGTACCATTCTGAAGAATATTTTTCAGAATCCCAATATGCCGACTATTGATGATTATTATGAACCATTCACTTACGATTATGCGCATTTGCAAAATGCACCATTGTCGGAAGCGACGCCCACCGCACAACCTCGGTCGCTGATTGATGGTCGACGTATGGAAAAAATCGAATGGGGACCTAACTGGGAAGATGACCTGGGTGGGCCATTCAAGCACCGGGGCGAAGACCAAAATTTCCGGAATATGGAAAAACAAGTCTTTGCTGAATTTGAACAGTCGTTTTTGATGTATTTGCCGCGCATGTGTAACCATTGCGCCAACCCTTCCTGTGTGGCCGCTTGTCCATCTGGTTCCTTATACAAACGGGAAGAAGATGGCATTGTATTGGTCGATCAGGACAAGTGCCGCAGTTGGCGGATGTGTATCAGTGCCTGTCCGTACAAAAAAATGTTTTATAACTGGGAATCGGGCAAGGCAGAAAAATGTACCGGTTGTTATCCACGGGTGGAATCAGGATTGCCAACAGTTTGTTCGGAATCTTGTGTTGGCCGGATTCGCTATAACGGTGTGATGTTGTATGATGCTGACCGCATTTCTGAACTGGCTTCGGTTGAGAATGAGCAGGATTTGTATCAAGCACAACTGGATCTGTTCCTTGATCCAAATGACCCGGAAGTGATCGCCCAGGCCAAGGCGGATGGTATCCCGGATTCCTGGCTGGAAGCGGCGCAACGATCACCGATTTACAAGCTGATCAAAGACTGGAAGGTAGCCTTTCCACTGCATCCTGAATTTCGCACCTTACCGATGGTCTGGTATGTGCCACCACTGTCGCCAGTACAATCACAAATCGATCAAGGTAACCTGGAAACTTCACCGGATGGCGCCATTCCGAAAGTTGAAGACTTACGCATGCCAATCAAATACCTGGCCAATATGTTTACCGCTGGTAAGGAAGAACCGGTGGTGCTGGCATTGAAACGGATGATTGCCATGCGTAGTTTCTATCGTTCCTTGAATGTCGAAAATAAAACCGACTTGGCTGTGTTGGAAGAAGTGGGCTTGAGTGAACAGCAAGTGCGGGAAATGTATCGCTATATGGCGATCGCTAATTATGAAGACCGTTTTGTTATCCCCACCAGTCATGAAGAACTGCGCCAGGAAGACTTCCATAGCTTTCAGGGGCAAAATGGCTTTACCTTTGGTAACGATGGTTGCAGTATCAGCCCAGAGGCATCGCTGTTCCCGGATCGGCGCAAGAAGACTGAAGATATTTTGCAGTTTGTTCGCTATCATCCGGCAGCTAAACGTTCTGACGGAGAAAAGGTATGATTACGGTCTACAAATTGTTATCGGTACTCTTGGAGTATCCGGACAAATCATTGGTCGATCACTGGGATGAAGTCAAACAATTGCTGGCAGACCCTCAAATGATTACATTGGAAGATAAAAAGGTCTTGACGGAGTTTATTGACTGGACTTCCGGTTTGTCGTTGACTCAATTTCAGGCGGCCTATGTCGATACCTTTGATTTAAACAGCAAGCATTCTCTGTATCTAACCTTTCATTTATTCGATGAACAGGACAGGGACAGAGGGCCTGCGTTGATTGAGTTGTCTGAGTTATACAAAAAAACCGGATTTGAAATTGCCGATGGTGAATTACCGGATTATCTGCCATTGATTCTGGAATATGTTGCCACCATGGACGATGAACAGAGCGCGCGGCAATTTCTGCAACAAACCACGCAGGCGATCGACATTATCGCCACCAACCTGGAAGAAGCGAAGAGTCCGTATGCGCCTTTGCTTCGTTTGATTGAACGACATGGCCATTTGGCCACTATTGCGGCATAGGTATCATTATGAATATAGAAAATACCCTTTTTGGCGTATATCCTTACGTTGCACTCACGACCTTTTTGCTTGGCAGCCTGATTCGCTTTGACCGGGAACAATACACCTGGAAAGCCGATTCCAGTCAACTGTTTGAAAAAGAACAACTCAGAAAAGGCAGCATTCTGTTTCATATCGGCATTCTGGCCTTGTTTTTTGGTCATTTTGCAGGGCTTGTGACGCCGCATACTGTCTTTTTAGGATTGGGCATTTCCGATATGGCGCATCAGATCATTGCCATCTCATTAGGCGCGGTTTTTGGTTTGTTATGTATGATGGGAGGTGTCATTCTGTGGCGTAGGCGCATGTTTAATCCTCGAGTCCGGGCTAACAGCCGTTTTATGGATATTTTTATTCTGGACTGGATATTAGTTACCCTAGCTGTGGGTTTGATAACGATTGTTTTTTCCATCATGCATGTTATTGATGGTGATGCATCGACTATGGTGGCATTAGCTGATTGGGTACAAAGCATATTGACTTTAAATCCAGACTATCATTTATTGGATAATGTCGGTTTTATTTATAAGTTGCACTTATTTTTAGGCATGAGCGTGTTTTTTCTGTTTCCGTTCAGTCGTCTGGTGCATGTCTGGAGCGCACCGTTGGGATACATGTTCAGGCCTTATCAACTGGTCAGAACAAAATTTGTAAAATCCCGTTAATCTATTCGGGAATGCGAGTGACTTTGCGCATTCCCGCCAACCTTACACACTATGAAAATTCAATTCAATGATCCGGCAACGGATTTTTCCAATGCTCTGTTTGTCATCAAAGCCTATCATGAAGACTTTCTAAAACGGGGCGAGGCCTTGTTGCGACTGGTGGATAAAATTAGTACGCAAGGTGTTGATGAAGACCTGGCTTATCAATGTATGTCGGCATATTGGCATTACAATATTGCCAATCATCTGCACCACCGGGATGAAGAAGAGGGCGTGTTTCCCATGATGCTCGGACAATCGGCATTGACCGATGGCATGATCGAGCGATTGCTTCTGGATCATGCGGAAATCGAGAAATCTTGGGCCAATCTTGCCGAATATTTATCGCAACCTGATAAAATTAACAATACGGATTATTTAAGACATTTAGCCGAAGAATTTGAACGCTTGCAAAGAGCGCATATCAATCGTGAAGATGAAGATTTTGCGCCCAGGGTTAAAGCGCTGCTGACAGCGTCGCAATTACAACAGCTTGGTGATAAGTTACACCATCTCAGACATAAAAAATCACCCGCCTGAACAAATATACCCAATAGGATAAAGTACAATGGGCATTTTGGTTTGAGGGATAACCATGCCTGAAAGTTGTGTAAAGCGACAAGATAGCTTGGGGTGGCGCCTAAATGATGCAAGATAAAAGTGCTGCTAACCAGGTGCCATATTGGCGCTTGTCGGGTTTTTACTTTTTCTATTTTGCAACGCTCGGTGCTTTTTTACCCTATTGGAGTCTGTATCTGGAAAATCAGGGTTTTTCCGCTCTGCAAATTGGCGAATTATCGGCGTTGATGGTAGCAACCAAGATTATTGCCCCTAATTTATGGGGGATTATCGCCGATTACACGGGCAAAAGTCTGCGCATTATCCGGCTGGCTTCTTTTTTTGCAACGCTGTTTTTCGCAGGCTTTCTATATTTCTCCGGCTATTTGTGGTTTGCCGTGCTCACGGTCATTTTCAGTTTTTTTTGGAATGCTGCCTTGCCCCAGTTTGAGGCGGTCACCTTGTTTCATCTGCGGCAGGACCCACATCGATACAGCCAGATTCGACTGTGGGGTTCGGTGGGGTTTATTTTGACTGTTTTGGGCATTGGCGGCTTTGTCGAGTATTATCCCATTGCATTATTACCACAGATTATCATTTTGTTATTGGGGTTTATCTGGCTGAGTGCATTGATAACGCCTGAGGCGAAGATAGCGACAAGCTCACACGATAATATCGGTATTTGGGGTATCTTGCTGCGGCCTGAAATCATCGCTTTTATTCTGGTGTATATGATCCTGCAATTGGCGCATGGGCCTTATTACGTCTTTTTTTCCATTTTTCTGGCTAAACTGGGCTATTCCGGGACTGTCATCGGGTTGTTATGGGCATTAGGTGTTTGTGCTGAGATTGTTTTATTTTTAGTGATCAAGCCCATTTTAAGGTGGATTTCTCTGCGCACATTATTATTAATCAGTATTTTTTTAAGTATCGTGCGCTGGCTCTTGATTGCGCATTATGCCGATCAAATTGTTATTTTAGCAATTGCCCAGTGTTTGCATGCGGCGACTTTCGGTTCTTCACATGTCGCGGCCATTCACTTGGTGCATCAGTATTTTGGCGATCAGCACCAAGGTAAAGGGCAAGCGTTATATAGCAGTATGAGCTTCGGGCTTGGCGGCATGTTAGGTCAGGGCAATCGGGTTTAAATTACACCAAGAATCTTGAGTAAATAATCATTATCCCACCCTGCCATCATTCGCTTGGTTTTTACACCGACTTTGGCCGTTTCCTCGGCTTTTATTAAATTTAAGGCCATGTGTCGAATGACAGCTAAGTTTGAAGCACTATATCCTTTGCGGGTTCGGTTGCTATCCTCATCAAAAGCAAGATCAAGAACCCAATGCAAGTTATTTTCAATCGCCCAATGAGCGCGAACAGCATGCTCTAACTTGTTTGGATCGTTTGCGCTTAAACTGCTTATAAAATAGCGTGTTTCCTCGGTTATTTTTTCATCCACTTCTCTTGTGGCTGTGACGGCAATAATACTTTTTAATCCTGACCAGGAATGCTCCTTTTTAACCATTCAATCTCATCCGTGACACGAACAGAACGCGTTTCAATTCGCCCATGCTCACCATTGACGGTTTTTGTGGCAATTTCTGGCGATAAAGCGGATGTAAAATAGGCCTTTACATCCTCATGTAAGGTGCCATGATTTCCTTTTAAACTCAAAACATAGTCACCGCCTTGGTCGATAATCTGTTTGGCTATTTTCTTTTGGCACCCCATTGCATCAATTGTAATCAAAGCGCCTGCAATATCCAAACGCGACAGAAGTTTGGGTATGGCCGTAATTTCATTGGATTTATCATCCACTTTCGCCTGACCTAAAACCAAACTGTTTTTCCGCGACCAGGCGCTCACCATATAGATGGCTGACTTATTTGAGGCTTTATCAATACTGCGCCTTAAGCATTTGCCATCCATTGCAATAATATCTTCTTCAACCAAGTCCGCTAGATCGGCCACCCAGTTTGAGAAGCATTGACTAAATTGTTCCGTATCTATGGCGGCAAAAACAGCACCCAACGTATCATGTGAAGGGATTCCATTTTCTAAACCAAGCTGTTCAGTGAACCAGCTTTCTTTAGCCTTTCCAAATTTTTCAATGGCCACCCAGTTATCGGCTCCACAAATAGTCGCACACAAGGTGATGAAAAATATATCAGTGAGTTGATGCTTCTTTCGCCGATCTACTCTTGGATCAGCAATCGTTGAAAAATGGTGGATAATTGAGGCCGTTGGGGTAACTGTCATTTATAATCAAAATGATAAAACCAATACCTTATCTAAATTATAATTTCAACCCTTTTTTAAACCCGATTGCCCTGCATGTTAGGTAGTCTGTTCAGTGGTTATTTTTGGGATGAAATGGGTGCTACTTTTGTTTATTCCATGGCGGCGGGCGTTTGTTGTGTGGCTTTTTTAATCGCTTTCATCTGGATTGGTAAAACGGATAAGGTATCCTGTGAAGTATAGGATGTGCATTTTACCTCAATCGGCTAAAATGAACGTTTTACTTTTAGTGAAGGGAAACGATACGTGTTTGAACTGATCAAGAATGGTGGCTGGATGATGATTCCAATCATCCTGTGTTCAATTGGCGCGATGGGCATCATCGCCGAAAGGTTTTGGTCTTTACAGCGAAAAAAAATCTTGCCGCCCGAGTTGGTGCCACATATCTGGAAATTGTATCGGGCCCAAAAACTGGATGAAGCGGCCATTCGCCGAATTAAGCTCAGCTCGCCTTTAGGCGCGATTTTGGCGGCGGGACTGGCCAATAGTCAACATGGCCGGGATGTCATGAAATCCAGTATCGAAGAAGCAGGGCACCAAGTGGTGCATGAATTGGAAACCTATCTTAATGCATTAGGCACAATCGCCTCTATATCTCCACTTTTAGGTTTGTTAGGTACCGTAATCGGCATGATCAAGGTGTTTTCGGCTATTATGCTCCATGGTGTGGGTGATCCGGGTATTTTGGCTGGGGGTATTTCTGAAGCCTTGATTACAACGGCTGCCGGGTTGACTGTTGCTATCCCTAGTCTGGTTTTTTATCGCTATTTTGAACGCTTGGTCGATGAATATGTGGTCAGAATGGAAGAAGAATCATTGCGCTTGATTGATATCATGCACGGTGACAGAGAGGAGGTTTGATGGATTTTCGTCGCCGATCTAAACCTCCCTTAGAAATTTCGATGACGCCAATGATCGATGTGGTTTTTTTGTTGCTGATTTTTTTTATGGTCACGACCACATTTAACCGGCAAACCGAGCTGACAGTCAATTTACCCGAAGCGCAAGGGCAAGAGGCAAAAGAAAAGCAAAAAACTATTACCCTGATGATTAATGCCGATGGCGATTATTTTATTTCTGATGCCGAAGGTAAGTTTCATCAATTGATTAATCGAAAGATATCGACATTAAAGCGTGCATTGGTTCAAATGGCGGGCAGTAATCGAAAAATTCCGGTGATTATTAACGCCGATGGTAAAACACCGCATCAGGCCGTTATTAGCGCATTAGATGTTGCCGGTCGATTGGGATTTAAAAAAGTAGTTTTTGCAACCCGGAATGCGGTACCGAAACAATGAAGACAACATTGACAAGATGGTTACAGGATGCTTGGTATAAAGACATGTACTTGTCGGTGTTGCTGGCACCACTTTCCTTAATTTATGTCGATATCATTCGGTTACGGCGTTTTTTATACCGCAAAGGGCTGTTAAAAAGTTCTCGTTTATCCGTCCCGGTTATCGTCGTCGGTAATATTACCGTAGGAGGAACCGGTAAAACACCTTTGGTGATCTGGCTGGCAAATTTTTTGCAGCAGCGGGGATTTAAGCCCGGGGTTATCAGTCGTGGCTATGGCGGTCAAAACAGAGAAGAGCCGCGTTTGGTTACAGATCAAACCTCGGCTTCTGAAGTGGGGGATGAACCTGTTTTGATTCGTGAGAAAACACAGGTTCCGGTTGCTGTTTGTGCAAAACGGGCAGATGCAGGGCAGTTTCTTATCGACCAGGAAAACTGCGATATTTTAATTTCTGATGATGGTTTGCAACATTATGCCTTGCAGCGGGATTTGGAAATTGCCGTCATTGATGGTGAGCGTCGGTTTGGTAATGGCTATTGCTTACCGGCTGGCCCATTGCGGGAGCCTGTGGAACGTTTACGCGAGGTTGACTTGGCCATCGTAAACGGTCAGAAACAAGAAGATTTTGAATATGCCATGCAATTTGTCGGGAGTACGGCAGTTAATCTGAAAACGGCGATGGTGAAGCCTTTGAGTGATTTTAAAGCACAATCTTGCCATGCGGTCGCGGGAATCGGCAATCCACAACGTTTTTTTCAGATGTTACGACACCAGGGCGTGAATATAAAACCGCACGCATTTCCCGATCATCACCCTTTTGCAGCCGAAGATCTGCATTTTAACGATCGGCAGCCAGTATTGATGACCGAAAAGGATGCGGTGAAATGTCGTGCCTTTGCCACCAATAACTTTTGGGCGGTGCCAATACAGGCCGAACCCGAATCAAATTTTATTCAACAACTTACACAACGACTCAATTTAACACATGGATAAAAAATTACTCGATATATTGGCATGTCCAATTTGTAAAAGCAGTTTGATTTATCATAAAGAGCAGCAGGAATTGATTTGCAAGGCTGACCGTTTGGCATTTCCGATTCGTGATGATATTCCCGTGATGCTGGAAGATGAAGCACGCGAATTAAGTCATGAAGAAGTCGATGCGCTGAGAAAGTAATGGCTGGTTTTAAAGTCGTCATTCCGGCGCGTTATGGTTCTACTCGTCTGCCGGGTAAGCCATTGCTGGATATTGCCGGCAAGCCGATGATTCAACATGTCTGTGAAAAAGCGCTTAAGGCGCATGCCGAGCAGGTTGTCGTCGCAACCGACGATACGCGGATTTTTAAGGCTGTCAAGGCATTGGGTCTGGAAGTCGTGATGACTCGGACAACACATCAATCCGGCACCGAGCGTATCGCCGAAGTGGCCGAGATCATGCAATGGCCGGAAGATGTCGTTATCGTTAATCTGCAAGGTGATGAACCATTGATTCCAGCGGCTTATATCAACGATGTTGCCAGAGTTTTGATGACGCAATCGAAGGCCGATATGTCTACATTGGCGGCCCGTGTGAGCGGCCGGCACGAGGTTTTTAACGCCAATGCGGTTAAGGTTGTCCTGGATCGTGACGATTATGCTTTGTATTTTAGTCGGGCGCCGATTCCGTGGCACCGAGAGCATTTTCCTGAGGCAATGCCTGATAACGCCCTGCCGTATTATCGTCATATTGGCATGTATGCGTATCGGGTGGCATTTTTAAAACGGTATTGTCAGTGGCCGGCGTCGCCACTTGAAGAAATAGAATCGCTGGAACAACTCCGTGTGTTATGGCATGGTGACGCCATAAAAGTCAAAGTCGTTGATAAAATACCCGAAGCCGGGGTTGATACGGAAGAAGACTTACATAGAATCAATCAGATTTTAAGTTAAAACCTGATGTTACGCAGACGTAACTTGTATGATAAATTTACAGCCGAGTTAACCCTAATCAGGATATTTCTAAGGGATTTGTTGTACGATCGATCATAACCATTTGATTTTAAAAGTTACTTTTGTTTATACGGCAAGAGCATGTAGGGGCACAGATGAATTGCCCCTACGAATCAGAAAACGATTATAGATGGAGTGACCACCTTTTCTCCTCGCCTGTACCAAGTGTAGTGGTCAAGTAAAACTGTAAGGTTGTTAAGCTGTGATGTATGTAAATTTTAGGGTTAAAATACAAATTGCGTAACATCAGTTAATAACTGAATGAATCCAGATCAGTCAATGGAATTAAACGATACAAACTATCACTCTGTGTGCTCTGTGATCTCTGTGTCGATAAAAGATAGAGGCCAGAGATGACTTTTTCTTTCACGGTAATGATGAAGGAATGAGATTGAAGAGCCGCTGCGTAACATCAGTTAAAACTTTGGCGGGTAATGACTTTGACTAAATAAGGTGTTGTGTAATAATCCGGTCATTCCAAAAGGTTATCCTTACATTTTTCGATGTGCTGCGACAACCGTATTTTTATCAGCAACCAAACAGGCAGGATTGAATGTCAAAAGACAGTTTATCTATTAGGCATAACCGCACCGGGAAGACGGTTGAATATCCCTTGCTACAAGGCACATTAGGTAAGGAAACGGTTGATATTCGTGCCATTCACAAAGACTTAGATTGCTTTACTTACGATCCGGGATTTACCGCAACGGCCAGTTGCAAAAGCCATATTACGTTTATTGATGGTGATAAAGGCGTGTTGTTGTATCGCGGGTATCCGATCGAACAATTAGCTGAGCACTGTAATTATCTAGAAGTGGCTTATTTGTTGATGAATGGCGAGTTGCCGAATGCGACTCAATTACAAGATTTTTCTTTAGAAGTAGCCCATCGCTCCATGGTGCATGAATCCCTGCGCAATTTTTTTGATGGTTTTAGTTATGATGCGCATCCTATGGCGATGCTGGTAGGGGTAGTGGGTTCGTTGTCGGCCTTTTATCATAGTGAATTGAATATGAAAGACCCTGAACATCGTAGGGTCTGTGCGGTTCGGATGATCGCTAAAATGCCAACTATCGCTGCAGCCTCTTATCGACATTCGGTAGGTAAGCCGTTTGTTTATCCCCGACTTGATTTAGGCTATTGTGAAAACTTTCTGAATATGATGTTTTCGCGTTCCTCCCCTAACTATATCGACCCGAACTATTCAGTCGACCCCATTGAGAAAAAAGCACTTAATCTGTTGCTGATTTTACATGCCGATCATGAACAAAATGCCAGCACATCGACCGTTCGACTCACTGGCAGTACGGGCGCTAACCCTTATGCCTGTATTGCCGCGGGTATTGCCGCGCTTTGGGGGCCTGCGCATGGCGGTGCCAATGAAGCCGTGTTACGAATGCTGAAACAAATTGGCAGTGTGGACAGAATTCCTGAATTTATCGCCCGAGCCAAAGATAAAGACGATCCGTTTCGACTGATGGGTTTTGGTCATCGGGTGTATAAAAATTTCGATCCGCGGGCGACAATCATCCGTCAAACCTGCTATGAAGTGCTGGAAAACAGCAATCGGCAAGATCCTTTGTTTGAATTGGCGCTGGCGCTGGAAGAATACGCCTTGAAAGATGAATACTTCATCGAGCGTAAACTATATCCTAATGTCGATTTCTATTTACAAATTAACCTTGGCAGATGCCAAACGTATTGCCCATGCCGCAGAAATGGAAGCAAAAATGAACAGTAGAATAAGAAAGTGATTTATGTGCATAATTCCTGTCCGACCAAGGCCTCTGTATGAAATATTATCAAGCAATCGCCTGCCCAAACTGTACTAATACTCAACTGATGAAATCAGGCAGAAGCGATGGTGGTGTACAGCGATATCGTTGCCAGACTTCAGACTGCCCAACCAACACTTTCATGTTGGAATATTGTTACAAAGCCTGTGAATTTGGAATCCAAGAAAAAATTGTCGAAATGGCTATCAATAGTAGTGGCACTCGAGACACAGCACGGGTTCTTAAAATCAATAAAAACACAGTGACCCGCACTTTAAAAAAATAAAGAAAACAGTCTTGTTCAGGTGAACCCTCTTTTTCAGACCTTTGATCAAGGGAAACCATTGGAGGTCAGGTTAGAGCAGGTCTGCTGTGAAGAGGCCGAAGTGGATGAACAGTGGTCTTTTGTAGGCAATAAAAGCAATCAACGCTGGCTATGGCACGCTGTTGATCATAAAACCAACACGGTACTCGCTTATGTTTTTGGCAAGCGTAAGGACATTGTTTTCAAAGAATTAAAAGCGTTACTTAGCCCTTTAAATATTGGCCGTTATTACACCGATGACTGGGGGCTTATGAGCGTCATCTTGATGCTGAGACACATGAAATAGGGAAGAGAAATACCCAAAAAATTGAACGAAAAAACCTGAATTTTAGAACATGGATCAAACGATTGACCCGTCGAACAATCTGTTTCTCTAAGCTAGAAAAAATGCATGATATTGTGATGTGATTGGTTTGTTAATAAATAAGGTAGAATTTGGCAGAAACATCCATGCATAAACACAGATTAATTACAAAATTATTGAACACAAGCATGATGTCGTCGTCGTCGGCGCCGGTGGCGCGGGTTTGCGCGCTACCTTTGGCATGGTCGAAAAAGGCTTGAAAACAGCCTGTATCACTAAGGTTTTTCCAACCCGAAGTCATACTGTGGCTGCGCAAGGTGGCATTAGTGCGGCATTGGGTAATATGGGTGAGGATGACTGGCGCTATCATATGTACGATACCGTCAAAGGTTCAGATTGGTTAGGCGACCAGGATGCTATCGAATATATGTGCCGGGAAGCGGCGGCTGCGGTTCTGGAACTGGAACATTATGGCGTACCCTTTTCCCGCACCGAAGATGGCAAAATTTACCAGCGTCCCTTTGGTGGCATGACAACGCATTATGGCAAGGGAATGGCGCAGAGAACCTGTGCCGCAGCCGATGTCACAGGTCATGCCATTCTACATACGCTGTATCAACAGGCTTTGAAGCATAAGGCAGAATTTTTTATCGAATATATCGCACTCGATTTGATTATGGATGGCGATGAATGTCGCGGTGTTTTAGCCTGGTGTCTGGAAGACGGTTCACTGCATTTATTTCGTGGGCATCAAACTGTTCTGGCGACCGGTGGTTATGGACGTTGTTATTTTTCATGTACCTCAGCACACACCGTAACAGGTGATGGCAATGCCATGGTACTGCGGGCGGGTTTACCGTTACAGGATATGGAGTTTATCCAGTTTCATCCGACCGGCATCTATGGGGCAGGCTGCTTGATTACCGAAGGGGTACGCGGAGAGGGCGGTTATCTGACCAATTCAGAGGGTGAGCGTTTTATGGAACGGTATGCGCCGACGGCCAAGGATTTAGCTTCACGAGATGTCGTCAGTCGGGCCATGACCATAGAAATCAATGAAGGGCGTGGCGTTGGTCCGAATAAAGACCATATCTATTTACACCTTGAACATCTTGACCCTGCCATTATTCACGAACGTTTACCTGGAATTGCCGAAACCTCGCGTATCTTTGCCGGTGTCGATGTGACAAAACAGCCGATACCGGTGATTCCGACGGCGCATTACAACATGGGCGGTATTCCGACCAATTACAAGGCCGAGGTAGTGACCTTGAAAAATGGTGAACCCGATACCGTGGTGCCCGGTTTGATGGCCATTGGTGAAACCGCCTGTGTTTCTGTTCATGGTGCCAATCGTTTAGGCTCTAATTCATTGTTGGATATTATCGTGTTTGGTCGTTCGGCGGCTATCCATTGTGCCGAAATTATCAAGCCAGGTCAGGCACATAAACCATTGCCGTCCGATGCTTGTGATAAAGCATTGGCGCGCTTCGATAAAATACGCCATGCGAAAGGGTCGCTGAAAACAGCCGAGATTCGGTTAGCTATGCAAAAAACCATGCAAACCCGTGCTGCTGTGTTTAGAACGGGGGAAACGCTGGCTGAAGGTATCACCGAAATGCAACAGGTCGTCGAATCGTTTGATAATGTTAGCGTCAGCGATACCTCGTTGATCTGGAATACCGATCTGGTAGAAACATTAGAGCTGGATAATTTACTTCGGCAGGCGACGGTCGCCATTCATGCGGCCCATAACCGGCAAGAAAGCCGCGGCGGTCATGCACGGGAAGATTTTCCGCAACGTGATGATGAGAGCTGGATGAAACATACCTTGACCTGGCACGATGATACCGGTGTCAAGATAGATTATCGCCCCGTTCATCTTTACACATTGACCGATGAGGTTGATGTTATCCCACCTAAAGAGAGGGTTTACTGATGGTTGAATTTTCCTTGCCCAAAAATTCCAGATTGACAAAAGGTAAAACCTTTTCCGCCGCAGCGGATGCCAAAAATATAAAAGTTTTTGAAGTGTACCGTTGGGATCCTGATTCGGGTGAAAATCCGCGCATCGATCATTATGAAGTAGACCTGGATCAATGCGGGCCGATGGTATTGGATGCGATTTTAAAAATCAAAAATGAAATCGACCCAACCTTGACTTTCCGGCGCTCCTGTCGTGAAGGTGTTTGCGGCTCTTGCGCGATGAACGTCAATGGTAAAAACACCCTGGTATGCACCAAGGCGATTTCAGATTACGATGGCGTCATTAAAGTCTTTCCACTGCCGCATATGAAGGTGGTCAAAGACTTAGTACCTGATATGAGCCATTTTTACGCCCAGTACGCTTCTATAAAACCATGGATAGAAACACAAACGCCCGCGCCTGCCGACCGTGAACGTTTGCAAAGCCGGGAGGAACGCGCCAAACTTGATGGCTTGTATGAATGCGTTTTGTGCGCCTGTTGCTCTACCAGCTGCCCTAGTTACTGGTGGAATAGCGAGCGTTATCTAGGGCCTGCAGTCTTGTTGCAAGCCTATCGCTGGTTGACCGATAGCCGCGACGAAAATACCGGCGAGCGCCTCGATGAACTAGAAGACCCGTTCAAACTATATCGCTGTCATACCATCATGAACTGCACCGATACCTGCCCGAAAGGGTTGAATCCTGCCAAAGCCATTGCCGGTATCAAGCAAATGCTGATCGAACGCAAGTGACGTGGATGCGGATTTAAACAGACTGCGCTGGCGTTGTCGGCGTGGGACGCTGGAACTTGATGTCATTTTTCGACGCTTTTTGGAGCAAAAATTCAGTCAGGCAACAACCGAGGAACAACAGGCTTTTATTCGACTGTTGGCGTTGGAAGACAATACATTGCTGCATTACTTCATGGAAGAACAAGAGCCAGATGATGCCGCGCTGAAGGCGCTGGTTGCCAAAATGCGGTTGGATTAAACCGTAATCATTGGATTGTTTGTAACTGCTCACCCGGTTGTGTTTTAGCCGGAGTAGGTCATTGATTTATCAGGACACGTGAATACATCCATGTAGTTCTGCATAACATCCCTGTTATGCAAGCCTGATAAATCAACAACCTACACCTGATTTTTAGAGGGGGTGAGTAGATACGATTGTTTTACAAATGTTGTCAGGAGGTCGCCATGAAAAATGAAAGAATAACCGAACAAGACCGAGCGCTGTTCAACCAGGAAATGGGGGATGTCATCCCACTGAATACTGAGCAGAAGGTATTGATTAAATCTCCCCAGCAACAAATAAATTCAGATTATCGTAGGCAAACCGCTGAAAAAGCGAAAGAAGATGCTTGGGCACCGTTATCAATGGTACTTAGAAAACAACTCCAGGCGGATGACTGGCTAAGTTTCAAGCGTGATGGCATTCAGTATGGCGTGTTCAAAAACTTGCGTTTGGGTAAGTATCCATTGGAAGCCACATTAAACCTACAACAACAAATACCCGCTCAGGCGCGTGATGAGCTGGTTCGTTTTATCGATGACTGTGAGTACAATAATTTGCGTAGTTTGTTGATCGTTTTTGGCCGTGGCCGTAATGGTTGTTTGCTAAAAAGTTACCTCAATCAGTGGCTTGTCGATCTGGAAAAGGTACAAGTTTTTCATTCAGCATTGAAACATCATGGTGGTTCAGCCGCCGTTTATGTACTGCTGCGTAAAAGTGAAGCCAAACGTCAGCAAAACCGTGAACGGCATGCGGCACGATTAGGACAGAATTTGTAATGTTTTCGGGTTTGTGTTGATAAGGATATACCAACAATTCTACTTTTCGTCATCTTAATGAATCTGAAACAACGCATTAATCATATTTTAATCGCTTTCTTGTTAGTGGCTGTTGCAGTTTATGAGAGCGCTTTTGCACAACAGGCTCATGAACCGATACAGCCTATACCCGCCTATTCAAATCAACACCCGGAACGCGTCAAATTAGGCGAGCGCCTGTTTCACGATGCCAGGCTGTCCAAAGATGGCACGGTTTCTTGTGCCAGTTGCCATAATCTAACCACAGGTGGGGATGATGGCAGGGTGGTTTCTATCGGTGTCGGTCAGCGAAAAGGCGATGTGAATGCGCCAACCGTTTTTAATTGCGCATTGAATTTCAGACAGTTCTGGGATGGCCGCGCTCGTGACTTGTTCGACCAGATCGAAGGGCCAATTCATAATGGCTTAGAAATGGCCTCTAATTGGCCGTTTATTGTCAATCAGTTGAAACAGGATGCCGAGCTTGTCGCAGTATTTCAAAATGTATTTGCCGATGGTATTACGGCTAAAAATATTAAAACGGCCATTGTTGCCTTTGAAGAATCATTATTGACGCCTAATAGCCGCTTCGATCGTTATTTACGTGGACAAGCCGACGCCATTACAGCCGATGAATTAGAAGGTTATCGACTGTTTCAACAATATGGCTGTATAGCTTGTCATCAGGGAAGCTCGTGGGTGGCAATCTATTTCAGAAATTGGGTGTGATGCAAGAATACTTTACCGATATGGAAAAAGTACGCGTAGCTGATCTCGGTCGTTTCAATGTAACTCAGCAGCCACAGGATCGATTTGTGTTTAAAGTACCTGGACTCAGGAATGTCGCGTTGACAGCACCTTATTTACACGATGGCTCGGTTGATAGTTTACAAGAAGTTGTTGAAATCATGATGAAACATCAGCTTGGTGTGCGTGCGCCGGAGAAAGATATTGCATTGATCGTTCTGTTTCTGAAGACCTTGACAGGCCAGTACCAAGGAAAGGGACTGTGAAAAAACGCTTAAAGGAAATTGCAATTATTGTCTTTTTTATATCCCTGTTCGGGATTGCAACAGAACTTTATTTATACAGTGGGGTTAATTATCAACGTCATCAGCGGCGTATTCATCAGGTTATAACTGTACAACAAACCGTTTCAGCACTGATAACTCGCTTGTTAATGGTGGAAAACGATGAAATGAGCCATTTCGATTCGGTTGCTGAATTAGAGGTGAAATTAGAGCGACTACAAAAACAATTAGCGCATGAAGCCCAATTGGATAAACTTCGTGAACGTATCAGCGATTTTTTAATCCTTGTTTCACAAATCAAATCAAGTTACGTCGTCTATCGTAACTCTTCATTATTTTTCCCTAAAGGGACTTTATTACTGAGACAGCAACTGCTTGCACAAAAAGAAACCGAACTTGCCGATGCGATAATGCAATTGGAGCGAAAGGTTTTATTGTTTGTCGTGGATTTTGCACAGCAAAAACAAAAGGATTCTTTATTGAGAGAAATACAATCGATTGAGACAAAGGCGAGGCAACTACCCGATTCGTTACGCGATGATTTTCAGCGTTTGTTAAATCATGCACAAGTGCTGATTCGTTACGCTGAAAAATTACAAGATTTAAACAAAAAACTGCTGGATAACTCAATTATCACGATCACAGATCAGGTTTTATTGGCGTATGAGGCTGATTTTCAACATGATATTGATAAGGCTGCATGGGTTAAGAAATGGTTTTATATCAGTATTTTTATGTTGATTCTCAGTGTTATTGTTTTCTGGCATCAATTAAGACGGGCCTTAAAAAACAACAATTATTGAATCGCTCACTTGAATTTCAAAAACGAGCGTTAGATGAACACTCCATTGTTTCAATAACCGATGTTGATGGCGACATTACCTATGTTAATGATCAGTTCTGCCTGTTAATGGCCATTTAAACTGAGCCAAAACTGGCCATTAATATTGAGCCACTTTTCCAGACTTTCTTTTTTATATTAAAGCTGTAACAGTCCCTCTATTTATCTAGGGAACGTTATGAAGGAGTGGATCGTGATTCATCAGATCAAAGCATTACACAATCAAGGCAATGGTTTATCGAAGCGTAAGATTGCCAAACAATTGGGTGTTTCTCGCAATACCGTCAGTAAATATCTCAACATGCCAGAAACAGAAATTACTGAGATATTGTCCGATACCGATAGAACTAAGAAACTAGATGAATATCGGGACTACATTATTCAACTGCTGCAAACCTATCCCGATTTATCAGCGGTTAAAGTGTTACGTAAACTGAAGGCCAAGGTTGAAACACTGAGCGTGTCAGATCGTTCTGTCAGACGCTATATTCAAGCACTGAAGCAAGAAATCAGTTTTAAGCAAGCCCGTTACTATGAGCCTGTCATAGATATGGTGCCTGGCGAACAATGTCAGGTTGATGGCGGTGAACTGCGTGGCGTGATGATTAATGGTGTTGAAACCACCGTTTATTTAATGGTCTTCGTATTGTCTTATTCTCGTTTAATGCATGTATCTTTATCAAATAAGCCGATTAATACCGAGATGTTGATCAAACAGCATGATGTCGCCTTCCGTTATTTTGGCGGCATGCCTGAGGAATGTGTTTATGATCAAACTAAACTGGTGGTTATCAGTGAAACCTTCAGGGAATTAAACCTTAATCAGCTTTTTTCTCAGTATGCAACCGCCGCTGGATTTCGTATTCATGCCTGTGAAGGCTATGACCCAGAAAGCAAGGGCAAGGTTGAAGCAGGTGTAAAGTATGCCAAAAACAATGGGCTCTATGGTGAAAGCTTTGCCAGCTGGCATGAATTAGAACAGTATTTTTCTGACTGGTTGGATAATACCGCTAATCAACGTGTTCATGGCAGCACAGGTAAAAACCCAGAGAATATTAGGGGCTGTTGCCATTTCACATAGGTAACCATAAAAGGCGCAAGCCAGAGCGATAGAGCCTTCAAAATTTCGTTTGAGTTTGTCATATCGCGTGGCGATCGCTCTGAAATGCTTAAGTCTTGCAAACACATTTTCAACGAGATGGCGATATTTGTAGAGACACCAATCCATTTCATCATTTCCCCGAGTTGAATTCTTTTTTCTTGGGATAACAGGAACAGCCCCTTTGTCTTTAATTTGAAGACGTAATGCTTCACTGTCATAGCCTCTGTCAGCAACTATATAGTCACCTTTTGGGAGCTCTGCAACTAATTTCGGTGCTTCTTTACAGTCATGAACTTCGCCGCCTGTCACTGAGAAATGAATAGGAAGACCACAGGCATCAACGGCCATATGAATTTTACTGGTGTTCCCGGCGACAGATTTCCCTATCGCTGTTTCTTGTTCACAGGCCGCACCACTACTATGCTGATGTGCTTTCACAATACTCCCATCAATAAATTCCCATTCCAGGTCTGGATCAACAACCAAGGCGTTAAAAATACCCATCAGTTTTTCTTTACGAGACCAGTCATTGAATCGTTTATATACCGCATTCCAATTACCAAAAGCCGTGGGTAAATCTCTCCAGGGACAACCTACTCGCAAGCGATAAAAATACCTTCGACTGTTTTTCGAAGACAAGGTTTGTCATAAATTCCCATTTTCAACATAATTATCTTCAGTTTCTCCCAAAGTTCATCCGTAAGCATTTGTCGGGGCATAGTTTGCTTGTTTTTGAGTCAAAATAAACAATCTATGTGGCGGAGTTATTGAATTTCAAGGGGGATTTTCAAAACGGCAACAGCCCCTATGATCAGTCAGAACAGGCTCATATGCAGCCTTATTTGACACCTTCCTGTATAGCGTCTTATTCAGCAAGTACTGTCGCTACACGTAAAGCCGATAAAACAGGACTTATCGCTTGGCAATCCAATAAATACTCCGTGCCGATGGCCTATCAAAGTGCCCGTGTCGGTGTCAAAACCGAAACAGGTCAGTTAATCATCAGTGATTTAGAAACAGGTAACAAAATTGCTGAACACCTGATCAGCATCGAGAAAGGTCAAGTCATCAAGAACACCGATCATTACCGTGATAAAGCCCAGAGGATAAAAGACTTAGAAGCTGAGCTTTTACACATTTTAGGTGACACAGAGCAGACTCAGGCTTTATGCGCCTTACTTAAAACGACCTCACCCAAAATATATAAAGACCAGCTTTTGGGCGCTAAACAAATAGTCAGCGCGTATTGCAAACAATATGGTGCTATTGAAGCAGAACATTTATCACGATTGATCAATACACCGCGCTTAACAGCAACAGGGTTAAGAGAACGTCTGCTGGCTTTCCAACAAAACCCAGAGAAAAATAACGACTCACAGAGTCAGCAAGTCACACAGGATCAAGTTAATCAGGGTAATAGTGCATTAGCGCATTATGCTGCGCTAAATGGCCACCCTGGCGGTCAAGGAGAGAGCCATGTCATCCATTGATCAGGTCACCCAGAAATTCCGAAGCCTACGCATGTCAGCCATTGCAGAACATCTTGAGCCGTTATTAAGCCAAGCTGAGGCAAATGAAAGTTCTTATCTACAGTTTGCACAAAGTCTGGTTGAGTATGAAGAAAATCAACGCAACAGTAAACGTATTGAACAAAACAGACGGCGATCAGGTTTTCCCTTGCATAAAAGCCTGGAAGAGTTTGACTATCGCTTTCAGACCACGATCAGCAAGCGTGAAATGAATAGCCTGTGTGACTTTAACTTTATTGATAATCGAGATAACGTCGTCTTTATCGGGCCGCCAGGTGTGGGTAAAACGCATCTGGCTATTGGTCTGGGGCTTAAAGCGATTGATGCAGGCTATAAAGTCAGCTTCAACACGGCTTTGGCTCTTATGGAAATATTGGAATTAGCTGAACTCAAAGGCGAGTTGAAAAGAAAATCAATCAGCTACTCAAATTTGATGTGTTGATCATTGATGAGCTCGGTTATCTACCGATGAATAAACAAGGTATGCACAACTTGTTTCAATTGATCAATGCGCTCTATGAATACCGCTCAATCATCCTGACAACCAACAAAGAATTTACGAATTGGGGTGAGTTCTTTTTCGACAACAATGTGGCCGTGCCGATTGTAGATAGGCTCATCCATCATTCACACATTTTTATGCTGGGAGGCGAAAGTTATCGACTGAAATCTAAACTTAACAAATAACTATTTCTCTGGAAAAGTGGCTCAATATTAATGGCCGAAACTGGCTCAATTATTTTGGCCGTTGACACTGCCAAACAACTGGTTATTCAAAAGAGGAGTTGATAGGGAATAATCACCGAATAATCAAGGCTGAAGACTATTCTCAGGCTCAAATCAAGTCCATGTGGGATACGATTGTTCAAGGTAAGGTCTGGCATGGCGATGTTAAGAATAAAACCAAGCAAGGGGATTATTTCTGGGTGCGCACCACGGTCGTTCCAATGCTGGGGCAAGATAATAAGCCGATTCAATATATTGCGATTCGGACGGATATTACCGAAAACATTACGCAACAGAATATGCTGGAGAAAATGGCGCATTATGATGTATTAACAGGGTTACCCAACCGGGTGCTGGTCGCCGATCGCTTCAAGCAAGCGCGTTCACATTGTAAACGTAGCGGTACTAAATTAGCCATTTGTTTTCTGGATTTGGATGATTTTAAACCCATCAATGATAACTATGGCCATGAAACGGGAGATCGGCTGTTGATTGAAATCGCCAACCGTATTCAATCACATCTCAGAGAAGGCGACACCGTTTCCCGTCTGGGCGGCGATGAATTTTTATTGATCCTCAATGACGTGATGTCTTTTGAACAATGTAAACAGACATTGGAGCGGATCCAGAATGCTGTGTCTTTACCGGTTATGATTAACCATCAAAGCTGTCAGGTTAGTTTGTCTATTGGTGTGACCCTATACCCGGACGATAATAGTGATTTTGATACCTTATTGCGACATGCCGATAAGGCTATGTACCAAGCTAAATTGGCTGGTAAACACTGTTATGCTCTGTTTAACCCTGAACGAGATCTGCAAACCATTGAGAAAAATCAACAATTGACTGAGATCCAGCAGGCATTGGATGCGCAACAGTTTCAATTATATTATCAACCTAAAGTCAATATGGTAACAGGGACAGTTTTTGGTGCTGAGGCCTTGATTCGCTGGATACACCCCGACAAGGGACTTATTCCACCTCTTGATTTTTTGCCGATTGTTGAAAAAACCGAGTTGGAAATCACCATTGGTAATTGGGTTATTGAGCAGGCTTTAAAGCAGCTTGATGATTGGATAAAACAAGGTATTAAGCTGGAAATCAGTGTCAATATTGCCTCACATCATTTACTGGGTGAAACATTTTGTGCAGACCTTGAAGCCATATTAGCTAAATATCCCATTGTCGACTCACAGTATTTGCAACTGGAAATTTTAGAAACATCTGCGCTGGAAGATGTCCGCCGGGTCGACTCTATTATTGAAATCTGTCAAAAGAATTTGGGCGTAAAAGTAGCACTCGATGATTTTGGTACCGGCTACTCCTCATTGACTCACCTAAGATGTCTGGGGGCTGATACGATTAAAATTGATCAAAGTTTTGTCAGAGATATGCTGGATGACCCGAGTGATTCGGCTATTGTGGAAGGTGTGATTGGCTTAGCCTCTGCATTTAACCGCGAGTTGATTGCGGAGGGCGTGGAAACTGAAGAACACGGCTTGATGTTGCTGATGATGGGCTGTAAAAAAGTCCAAGGATATGGCGTCGCTAAGCCAATGTCGTCTGAAGCCGTGTTGTCATGGCTGGAAGACTATCAGCCTAATTTACGTTGGCTGCAATATGCGTCACGGCCGCGCTCAATACTGGAAAGTAAAATCGATTTATTTAAATTGGTTGCCCGCTATTGGATGAAGGAATGTTTACACAAAATGGATGTCATGCACCGGATGTCTGCTTCAATGCCTGTTATGAATAATAAAGCTTGTCCGCTTGAAAACTGGATAAATCAAATTAAACAACAACAATTATTTTCTAATATAAATTTGCAACGGATGGAAAAAGCGTATGAGGAGTTACTAAAAATAAGGGATGAGGTTTATGTTTGTTATCAGAAATCAGAATACAAACAGCTTGAAACAAAGGCTGAAGAACTTAAGACTGTTTTTGAAGACATGATACAAATAGCCGACCAGATGCTTGAATTTGGATGACATCCAAAGTAATGCGTTTACGGGCATCGGCTACAAAAAAGCGCTAAAAATGTGTATGATAAGTCGTTATTATTTACTATTTCAGGAGAGTTGAATGCAAAGCGTCACGTTAATTAAAGGTGATGGAATTGGTCCTTCTATTATGGATGTTGCGGTACGTGTGATTGAGGCGGCCGGTGCAAAAATTCAGTGGCAGGAAGCAGAAGCTGGCATGGGGGCATTTGAAAAATATGGTACGCCATTGCCGGAAGCGACCTTAGAATCTATCGAGAAAACACGCGTTGCATTCAAAGGCCCTTTAACAACTCAAGTGGGCAGTGGTTTCAGAAGTATCAATGTTGAATTAAGGCAGCGCTATGATTTATATGCCAATGTACGTCCAGCCAAAAGCTGGCCCGGTGTCAAAACCCGCTTCGAAAATGTTGATATTGTCGTGGTACGGGAAAATACCGAAGGTCTGTATTGTGGCTTGGAACATTTTCTGACCCGTAAACATGATATTGCCGAGAGTCTGGCGGTCGTTACCCGTTCTGCCTCGGAAAGAATTGTCGAACACGCTTTTCAATTTGCGCGCGAAAATAACCGTAAAAAAGTCACTGTTTGTCATAAAGCCAATATATTGAAATTTACTCAGGGCCTGTTTCTGGAAGTAGCACGGGAAGTGGCGCAAAAACATTCCGATATTCAGTTTGATGAAAAAATAATTGACGCCAGTTGTATGCACATGGTGATGGACCCCTCTCAATTTGATGTGATTGTCTGTACCAATATGTTTGGCGATATCTTATCGGATTTGACGGCTGGTTTGGTCGGTGGGCTCGGCCTGATTCCTGGCGCAAATATTGGTGAGGACGCTGCCTTGTTTGAAGCCGTACATGGCAGTGCACCTGATATCGCCGGTAAAAACCTGGCCAATCCAACCGCAGTTTTGATGGCGGGCGTCATGATGCTGAAGCATCTTGGGCAAAATGATGCCGCGATTAAAATGCAAAAGGCGATTGAGAAGGTCATCAACGAAGGAAAACATGTTACACCAGATTTGAATCCTGATTCCGGTTGCGGTACGGTCGAAATGGGACAGGCGATTATCGACGCGCTTGATTAACGAAACAGGTTATTTACATTGTTTTAAACGCATTATTGGCGCTGGGATGTTGGCGGCGATAATGCGTTTTGCTTTTTATCAACGTTGAAACAAGACGTTAAGGTCAGTACAGATGAATATGTTAGAAGAATATCGTAAACACGTTGAAGAACGGGCCGCCGAAGGCATTGTGCCAAAACCTTTGGATGCTAAACAAGTCGCGGAACTGGTCGAATTGATTAAAAACCCGCCCGCCGGTGAAGAAGAATTTCTATTGGATCTGCTGGAAAATCGGGTGCCGGCTGGTGTGGATGATGCCGCTTATGTTAAGGCGGGTTTTTTAGCGGCAATTGCTAAGGGCGAGGCAACGTCACCGATTTTAAGTCCTGAACGCGCCACTGAATTACTCGGTACGATGCTCGGTGGTTTTAATATTGCGCCATTGATTGATTTGCTTGACGATGAAAAACTGGCGCCGATTGCGGCGAAGGCTTTGTCGCATACCTTGCTGATTTTTGACGCCTTCCACGATGTTAAGGAAAAGGCCGATGCAGGCAATCAATATGCTCAACAGGTACTGCAATCTTGGGCCGATGCCGAGTGGTTCACCGCCAAGCCTGAAGTACCTGAAAAACTTACTGTGACCGTGTTCAAAGTCCCGGGCGAAACCAATACCGATGATTTATCACCGGCGCAGGATGCCTGGTCGCGGCCTGATATTCCGCTGCATGCCAAGTCCATGCTGAAGATGCCGCGTGAAGGTATTACCAATGCCGAGCAGCAAATCAAAGATTTAAAAGAGAAAGGCTTTCCTGTGGCCTATGTCGGTGATGTGGTCGGTACCGGTTCTTCACGTAAGTCGGCGACGAACTCGGTGTTATGGCATATTGGCGACGATATTCCCTATATTCCGAACAAACGTGCCGGCGGCGTTTGTATCGGTGGCAAAATCGCGCCCATTTTCTTCAATACCATGGAAGATTCAGGTGCCTTGCCAATTGAATGCGATGTTTCCAAATTACAGATGGGCGATGTCATCGACATTTATCCTTATGAGGGCGTGATCAAGCGTCATGACAGCGATGAAGTGTTGACAACGTTCACACTGAAAACCGATGTCATTCTGGACGAAGTCCGTGCCGGTGGCCGTATTCCTCTGATTATCGGCAGGGGATTGACCGACCGCGCCCGCAAAGCATTAGGGCTTGGGCCATCTGAGGTGTTCCGCCGACCTGAAAGCAAGGAAGATAGCGGCAAAGGCTATACGCTGGCACAAAAAATAGTCGGCAAGGCCTGTGGCGTTGAAGGTGTTCGTCCTGGAACCTATTGCGAGCCACATATGACGACCGTAGGGTCGCAAGATACGACAGGACCGATGACGCGTGACGAATTAAAAGACCTGGCTTGTCTCGGTTTTTCAGCCGATTTGGTGTTGCAATCGTTTTGCCACACCGCAGCGTATCCAAAACCTGTGGATGTGGAAATGCAGCATACCTTACCGGAATTTATCATTAACCGCGGCGGTGTTTCCTTACGTCCCGGCGATGGCATTATCCATTCCTGGTTAAACCGTATGTTGTTGCCAGATACTGTGGGTACCGGAGGTGATTCACATACTCGTTTTCCGATTGGCATTTCATTTCCAGCAGGTTCAGGGTTAGTCGCGTTTGCGGCGGCAACGGGGGTAATGCCATTGGATATGCCTGAATCGGTGTTGGTGCGTTTTACTGGCGAAATGCAGCCGGGTATTACCCTGCGTGACCTGGTCAATGCGATTCCTTATGCTGCGATTCAGCGTGGCTTATTGACGGTGGAAAAACAAGGCAAAAAGAATGTATTCTCCGGTCGGATTCTTGAAATCGAAGGTTTGCCTGATCTGAAAGTCGAACAAGCCTTTGAATTATCTGACGCTTCGGCAGAACGTTCGGCTGGGGGCTGTACTATCCGCTTGAATAAAGAACCGATTGCTGAATATCTACGCTCGAATATTACCTTGCTGAAATGGATGATTGGTGAAGGCTACCAGAGCGCGCGAACGCTACAGCGGCGTATCGAGGCGATGGAACAATGGCTGCAAAACCCGGTTTTATTGGAGCCGGATGCCGATGCGGAATACAGCGAAATCATCGAAATCAATATGTCGGAAATCAAAGAGCCGTTACTAGCCTGTCCGAATGACCCTGATGATGTCAAACCGTTATCAGAGGTTGCTGGAACAAAAATTGATGAAGTCTTTATTGGCTCATGCATGACCAATATTGGTCATTTTCGTGCCGCTGGCAAATTACTGGCGCAGAAAAATGAGGCTTTGCCCACGCGTCTGTGGATTGCGCCTCCAACTAAGATGGATCAGGCCGAATTGACCGAAGAAGGCTATTACAGCATCTTCGGTAAGGCGGGTGCCCGGGTTGAAATGCCAGGCTGTTCGCTGTGTATGGGGAATCAGGCGCGGGTGGCAGACAATGCGACCGTCGTTTCTACCTCGACACGTAATTTTCCGAATCGTTTGGGCAATGGCGCGAATGTTTATCTGGCTTCGGCCGAACTGGCCGCCGTTAGTTCACTGTTAGGGCGTCTTCCAACACCGGAAGAATACCAGCAGTATATGAACAGCCTCGATGACAGCAAAGAGGATACCTATCGTTATTTAAACTTCGATCAGATCGAAAGCTATCGTAAAAAGGCAGAAAGTGTCACTGAAGCGAGTGTTGAATGATGTCTTTTCCAACCATTGAAGCCTTTGTAGGCAATACCCCTCTAGTTCGATTACAGCGGCTGGCGGTGGCTAATGGCAATACTCTTTTAGTAAAGCTGGAAGGCAATAACCCGGCCGGCTCGGTTAAAGACAGGCCAGCCTTGAGCATGATTAGACAAGCTGAATTGCGGGGTGAAATCAAACCGGGCGATCGCCTGATCGAAGCGACCAGTGGTAATACCGGTATTGCGTTGGCGATGGTTGCGGCCATCAAAGGCTATAAAATGACCTTGATTATGCCGGATAATATGAGCACCGAACGTCTTGCTTCGATGAAGGCGTATGGCGCCGAAATTATCCTGACCCCTGCCGCCAAAAGCATGGAAGGCGCCATTGATTTGGCGCGGGAAATGCAGGCGGCTGGAAAAGGCCGGATTCTGGATCAATTTTCCAATCCTGATAATCCCAGGGCGCATTATGAGGGCACTGGACCTGAAATCTGGCGCGATACCCAGGGCCAAGTCACGCATTTTGTCAGCGCCATGGGTACCACCGGCACCATCATGGGAACCTCGCGTTATCTGAAAGAACAGAACCCAGCTATACAGGTAATCGGTGTGCAGCCTGAAGGAGCTTCTAAAATTCCGGGTATCCGGCGTTGGCCTAAGGACTATTTACCTAAAATATTCGATGCCAAACGGGTGGATCGTATTATTGACGTTGATCAGCAGTCCGCCGAACAAACCACCCGTGCCCTGGCTGAAAAAGAAGGTATTTTTGCCGGCGTGTCTTCAGGTGGTGCGGTATGTGCGGCATTAAAATTGGCCGAAGAGATCGAAAATGCGCTGATTGTCGCCATTATTTGCGACCGGGGCGATCGTTATCTTTCAACCGGAGTTTTTTCTTAACCCAGCCTTGCCGTTGTAGTGCCATAAAACTATTTATGCAATATTTATCAATGGTTTATTGTTTGTTGACGGCAAAGCTAGGTTAACGCGGGTATGCCTATTTGCCTTGTCGTAACGACGCAACGCAAGGTGGATAAATCTCTGAACATCATTGTGCGTATCGCTCTGCTCGTGTTGATTTATCAAACACCGGCTTGGGCGTTTGAGCGTTTCACGTTGTCTGTCGATAAAATTCAACAACGGCAATGGCGCATTGAAGAGGCTAAATTTTCGCTGTCACAGCTCAACTCAGAAACACCAAAATTGAATTTGCAGGCGGGCATGTTGCATTTGCCCGCCGTATTTCAAGGTATTCATGCCTTGACTATTCAATGTCAGGATTTTGTGATGCAGCCAGGGGTAATGGCATGCCGTCATGGAACAGGCGGTAGTGGGTTAAATCTGTATTTATGCTAGGAACAGTAGAATAAGAAAGTGATTTATTGCATAATTCCCTCATGAAATATTATCAAGCAATCGCCTGCCCAAACTGTACTAATACTCAACTGATGAAATCAGGCAGAAGCGATGGTGGTGTACAGCGATATCGTTGCCAGACTTCAGACTGCCCAACCAACACTTTCATGTTGGAATATTGTTACAAAGCCTGTGAATTTGGAATCCAAGAAAAAATTGTCGAAATGGCTATCAATAGTAGTGGCACTCGAGACACAGCACGGGTTCTTAAAATCAATAAAAACACAGTGACCCGCACTTTAAAAAAAATAAAGAAAACAGTCTTGTTCAGGTGAACCCTCTTTTTCAGACCTTTGATCAAGGGAAACCATTGGAGGTCAGGTTAGAGCAGGTCTGCTGTGAAGAGGCCGAAGTGGATGAACAGTGGTCTTTTGTAGGCAATAAAAGCAATCAACGCTGGCTATGGCACGCTGTTGATCATAAAACCAACACGGTACTCGCTTATGTTTTTGGCAAGCGTAAGGACATTGTTTTCAAAGAATTAAAAGCGTTACTTAGCCCTTTAAATATTGGCCGTTATTACACCGATGACTGGGGGCTTATGAGCGTCATCTTGATGCTGAGATACATGAAATAGGGAAGAGAAATACCCAAAAAATTGAACGAAAAACCTGAATTTTAGAACATGGATCAAACGATTGACCCGTCGAACAATCTGTTTCTCTAAGCTAGAAAAAATGCATGATATTGTGATTGGTTTGTTAATAAATAAGGTAGAATTTGGCAGAAACATCCATGCATAAACACAGATTTAACCCACTACCGAACAGGCGTCATTGCGTCGAGTCGCCTGGCATCGCCTGCATTTGAATTTTCTCTGCGTGCCGATGAGCAAGGCGGTGTGCTGGATATTAGGCATTTAAAACTGTTTGGCGGTGAAGTCGATATCAAAGTACAGGAAAATCAATGGCGTTGGAAAGCCGTGATTAAAGGTCAGGCCCTGGCATTACAAAAAATACAGAAAATACTGAAACAGCCTGCTATTCGTTCTGTAGCCGGTAAAGTGACGTTTAATGTTGTTATCAGCGGTGTTCAACAGCGCATCAAGAAAATACAACTGAGCGGCAGATTACGCCGGCTTAATCTTCAAGTTGCAAATGACAAACTGCTGACCGACAACACGGCCGTAGCAATACAATTTTCGGCACGGCGGAAGCATTCGAGTTGGCATGGGCACGGGCAAGCCCGGCTGGATGCCGGGGCGGTATTTTTTGATCCGGTTTATCTGGACTTTTCGCCACAACAGTCGTTAATGCTGTCGCTACAGGGTGAGTATGGGGTAGCGGGAAAACAGTGGGTGATAAACGATTTATTATGGCAGCAAGGCGAAGCTTTGACCCTTCAGGGACAGATTACTTCCGAGCAGAGAATGCAATGGCATGTGACGATTGATGATTTAAACCGGGTAGCACAATGGTATCTAAAGCCCTTTCTTGAAGGCACAGCAGCCTCTGACTTAGGCCTGGCCGGACAGTTGGAAGCTGATTTAACACTACATCACAATCAGGCTCAGGCCGTGCATATTGATTTAAAACAGATTGATTTGGCGCAGCCTGGCAATCATATTCAGGGGCAACACATCACAGGCCAGTTGCATTGGCAAAAAAATGAACCTGTTTTGCCGTCCTTTCTTGAGTGGCGCCGGTTACAAATTAAAAAAATTCCGATCGAAGCTGGCCGACTGGATTTTAAGCTGGTTGACAAACAGGTTGCGTTAATTAAACCTGCTGATTTGAAAATGCTAGATGGTGTATTTTCGATTAAACAATTCAGCGTTCAAGGCGTAAAAAACGATGACACAAATGTGTTTTTTGAAGGTCGCTTGAATAAGCTTTCGCTGGAAAAATTGAGCGATGCCTTGGACTGGAAAACACCGTTGTCCGGGACGATTAGTGGCTATATCCCTGCGGTTCATTATCAAAACAAAACTTTGCGCTTGGATGGACAGTTGGCTATTCAGGTCTTCGGTGGTGAAATTGTCATCAAAAAACTCTCTTCCTCTGGCCTGTTCAGTTTTTATCCACGTTTATACACTGATATTGAATTTGAAAATCTGGATTTAAGGCAAATTACGCAAAAGTTTCAGATCGGTAAAATTGAAGGGCGCTTATCTGGCTTTGTACATGATCTTTATCTTGAAAACTGGAAGCCTGTAACCTTTTATGCCTGGTTCGGAACGCCGGATGACGATAATTCCCGGCATAGAATCAGCCAAAAAGCCGTTGAAAACATCGCCAGTATCGGGGGCGGCGGTGCGGCCGATGTGATTTCCCGAGGATTTTTGCGCTTTTTTGATACTTTTTATTATGACAAGCTGGGCTTTGGTTGTTATTTACATGATGGCGTCTGTCAGGTGATGGGGGTTGAGGCTGCGAAAAACGGCTATTATCTGATCAAAGGTGGCGGTCTGCCCAGAATTGATGTAATCGGCTATAATCCCCGCTTGGATTGGGATGTGTTGATTCAGCGCTTAAAACGCATCAGCGCAACAGACGAGGTTGTGGTGCAATAAGCATACCCTTCTTTTTGACTTAAAACGGATACGCTATGAAATCACTAAGCTTTATCGCAGGTTTGTTTTTAACTGCCTGCGTCACCATCAATATTTATTTTCCGGCTGCCGCTGCCGAAAAGGTCGCCGACCAGATTATTCAGGAGATTCAACAAGAAGGCGATAGACCGGAAACAAAACAAAGCCCAGAAACATCACCGCAATCACGATCAGCACCGGAAAACTGGCACAACAAGGCCTTGGTCTGGGTGGGCTATGGTCTTGATTTTTTGATTGAGCCGGTGCATGCGGCAGCCAATCTGGATATTAACAGTCCGGATATTCGTCGTATTAAAGCCCGAATGCAGCAACGCTTTTCAAGCCTGAAACAGGCGTATGATAAGGGTTGGATCGGTATTAAGAACGATGGTTATTTGATTACCCGTGCCGGGGTGCCGCTAAGCCAGAGAAACCGTGTCAATAAACTGGTGGCGGCGGAAAACAGTGACCGCCAGCAGCTTTATCAAGCTATCGCCAATGCTAACGGCCATCCGGAATGGACGCGCCAGATTCAGCAGACCTTTGCTAAACGCTGGATCAGTCATGCACATTCAGGTTGGTGGTATCAGCGCTCAAACGGCCAGTGGGTGCAGAAATAATGGCACGTCGTCGCTTTAAAAAGAAAAAGCTGCCCGAACAGCCTGTCACCGTCACAATAGAATCGTTATCGCACGATGGTCGTGGTGTGGCGCATGTTGACGGTAAAGTCGTGTTTATTGATGAGGCCTTGCCGGGTGAGTCCCTGGAGTTTGTCTATACGGATAGTCGACGTGATTATGCCGAAGGTAAGGTGCATAAGCTGATTTCGACTTCAGAACACCGTGTAGACCCTAAATGTCCGCATTTTGGTGTCTGTGGGGGCTGTAGTTTTCAGCATGTTGATGATGCGATGCAAATTCAGTTCAAGCAGAATGTGCTTGAGGAGCAGTTCGCAAGGCTGGGTAAAGTCGATATCCCACAAATCTGGGAACCTTTGACCGGGCCGCATTGGGGGTATCGCCGCAAAGCCCGTATGGGTGTGAAGTATGTGGCTAAGAAAGGGCGCGTGTTAGTTGGATTTCGGGAACGGCGAAATCCATTTTTGGCAGAAATCGAAAGCTGTAAGGTCATGCACCCCATTGTCGGCGAAAAGTTGATGGATTTATCCGCCATGATTGGAAAACTCAGCATCAAGGATAAAATTCCGCAGATTGAGGTGGCCATTGGTGAAAATGACTGCGTTCTGGCTTTTCGTGTTTTGGAAGCGCCAACACCGGATGATATTGCGATAATGGCCGAGTTTGAACGTGATCATGATATTGTTATTTGTTTACAACCGAAGGGTCCGGACACGATTCGGCCTTTGCCGGGTGAGGCGGAAGTCATGCCCGATTATGCACTGCCTGAGCAAGGTATTCGGTTTAAATTTCGCCCCGCTATGTTTACCCAGGTCAATTATGCCATTAACCGCAAAATGGTGACACGGGCGATCGAGGCGCTGGAATTAAATGAAACTGATTCGGTGCTGGATTTATTTTGTGGTCTGGGTAATTTTACCTTGCCATTAGCGACAAAGGCCGGTTTCGTAACCGGTGTGGAAGGTGATTTGCCGCTGGTGAAACATGCGCGTGAAAATGCCCGCTTAAATCAGCTCGATAATGTCGAATTTCATGTGGCTGATTTGAGTAAAGATGTCAGTGACTATGATTGGGCGAAAAAAGGTTTCAATAAAATCTTGCTTGACCCCTCCCGTGCCGGTGCATCTGAGGTGTTGCCCAATATCAACTATTGGCAGCCGGAACGGATTGTTTATGTTTCCTGTAATCCATCTACACTCGCGCGTGACGCCGGTATTCTAGTCAATGAATTAGGCTATAGGCTGGTTAAGGCCGGTGTAATGGATATGTTTCCGCAGACTGCACATGTCGAATCAATTGCCTTGTTTGTCAAAGACTGATGCGCTATCTGGACATCTCGGCAGTTGAACAGAGACTGCGCTTAATTGATAATGGTGTACTGATTGTCAGTTTTCCAGTTTCCACGGCAAAAAATGGCCTAGGTGAGCGCATGGGCAGCGAGTGTACGCCGAGAGGTTGGCATGTCATCCGGGCAAAAATTGGTGCAGAACAGCCGCAATATTCAGTTTTTGTTGGCCGCAGGCCTACCGGTGAAATTTACAGTGCCGCTGTCGCTCGCAAATTTCCAGACAGGGACTGGATTTTATCGCGAATTTTATGGTTGTCGGGGTTAGAGCCAGGTAAAAATCGGTATGGCAACAAGGATTCTGCCTGGCGCTATATCTATATTCATGGCACGCCCGACCATTTTATTGACGGATCACCCCAATCACATGGCTGCATCCGGATGAAAAATGCCGATATTATTCAATTATTCGATATTGTTGAAACCGGTGACAGAGTGTTTATTCATTAGCTTATGGCCAGGATTGTTCTAGGAATTGAATACGACGGCAGTGATTTTAATGGCTGGCAACGCCAATCTGAGCAACGCACCGTGCAGTGTGTGCTGGAAGCCGCATTAGCTAAAATTGCCAATCATCCGGTGACCGTTGTTTGTGCGGGTCGCACCGATACGGGGGTGCATGCCTTGGAACAAGTGGTGCATTTTGATACCGATAGCGTGCGTGATTTACAGGCCTGGGTCATGGGCGGCAACAGCCAGTTGCCGGGAGATGTCCGTATTTTATGGGCGCGTCCGGCGCTGGGTGATTTTCATGCCCGCTTCAGTGCGATAGCCCGCTTTTATCGCTATATCATTTTAAATCGTAAGGTGAAATCGGCATTGCGCCGCAATCAGGTCACTTGGTGCTATTTTCCCCTGGATGCTGAAAAAATGCATCAGGCCGCGCAAGCCTTGATTGGCGAACATGATTTTTCCTCATTCCGAGCTCACAGTTGCCAGTCGGTCAGTCCTTGTCGACAGGTTTATTTTATCGATGTTTATCGGCAGGGCGATCAGGTGATTATGGATATTTCGGCCAATGCTTTTGTGCATCATATGGTGCGTAATATTGCTGGCAGCCTGATGGAAATCGGACAGGGAAAGCAGCCTGTCGACTGGACAAATCATCTGCTGGCGGTTAAGGATCGTACTCAGGCGGGCATGACTGCACCGGCCGAAGGCTTGTATTTGGGCGGCGTTTTTTATCCCCCGCACTATCATATTGAAAAGCACCCCTTGTTCAATAAATTACCCACTGATGCCCGACGATTTGATTAAACGATTAAATTCGGTAGACTGGAGTTAGATAGATGTATTGCATATTGCCGTTACAGAAAAAGGGGTATGTAAAACGCCAATAGATAGAATAACTATTCATCAGCTTGTAATGAAAAGAAAAATAAACTTCAACTTATCTGTAGCGATTGTGTTTCCTGCCTTTTTGAGTGCGGTTTATGCCAACGAAAAACCGGCCAGTGAACTATCGGTTGAAGAATTATTGAATGTTGAAGTGACAACCGTATCTAAAAAAGCCCAGTCTTTAAATGATGCCGCTGCCGCTATTTTTGTCATTAGCCAGGATGATATTCGACGCATTGGCGCACGCTCAATCCCTGAGGCGTTAAGACTAGCTCCTGGGGTTGATGTTGCCCGTATTAACTCACATCAATGGGCGGTTTCAATCCGAGGGTTTAATAATCGTATGTCCAATAAACTCCTGGTTCTGATTGATGGGCGCAATCTCTATACGCGTGCATTTTCGGGAACCTATTGGGAGCAGACGGATGTGGTGATGGCGGATATCGAACGGATTGAAGTTATTCGCGGGCCAGGTGCAACCCTTTGGGGTGCGAATGCCGTCAATGGTGTTATTAATATCATCACGAAACAAGCGGATAAAACACAAGGCGGATTACTGACCGCGGGTGGTGGTACAGAACAAATAGGTTTTGGTAGCTTGCGTTATGGAGGCAAGATTAATCAGTCCACTGCGGCCCGGGCCTATATTAAAGGTGATGTGCGTGATGAAAACAGTTTGAAAAATGGCCAGGATGCAGGCGATAGCTGGCAAAAAATGCAGACGGGGTTTCGCTTAGATTCTGATTATACAAACCAGGATTCTGTTACGGTTCAGGGGGATGCATTTTATAATTGGATGCGTGATAACATGGCTCTGCCTATTATCCAAAATACGCAGCCGCAAATTCTGGCTTTGCAAGACCAAGCCAATAGCTTTGGTGGCAATGTGCTGTTTAGGCAAAAACATATTTTTTCTCCGACCTCGAGTTACCAATTTCAGGCTTATTATGATTTTTATCAGATAAAAAATATTCAACGATTGGAAAACCGGCATACCATTGATCTTGATTTTCAGCATCGTTTTTCCGTTTTAGATTGGCACGATATTGTTTGGGGGGCACATTATCGCTTTCGGCATGACCAATTCAATTTTTATTCGGGGTTTGCTCAAATTTATCCCGACCAGCGTAATGATCAATTAGTTAGTGGTTTTGTTCAGGATGAGATTACCCTGATCGAGAATGAATTATGGCTGACCTTGGGTAGTAAGTTTGAGCATAATGATTACAGTGGTTTTGAAGTTCAGCCTAGTGCCCGTATATTATGGGCGTTTCATTCCAAACACAGGCTTTGGGCAGCGATTTCTCGTGCCGTCAGAACGCCTAGTCGGGCAGAGCATGATCTTAGTCTAACGGCGGGCAGCACTAATGTCGATGGGTTGCCTCCTCTAGTGGTTCGTATTGAAGGCAACAGGGATTTTGGATCTGAACATGTTTTAAGTTATGAAATAGGCTACCGAACCACGGCAATTAAGCATTTTTCATTTGATTTAACCGCTTTTTATAACGATTATAGCCGCTTGCGGTCAGCTCGCCCTCTGGCGCTGGATCCATCAAACGCGCCAAATTATATCGTCCAACCTTTGGTTTTTGTCAATGAGCACAGTGTGCACAGTTATGGGCTTGAATTGGCAACAGTCTGGCAGCCATTTTCCTGGTGGCGGTGGGATGCGCATTACAGTTGGTTAAAAATGGATTATAGTAGCCAGGAAGCGAAAGAAGAAATAGGGCAAAGTCCGCAACATCGTTTTTTTGTCCGTAGTGCCTTATCGCTACGCGAAGATGTGGATCTGGATATCATGTATCGATATGTTGACCGGAGTATAGCGATTGGGGTGTGGCGTCCGGTGACGATTAAAGATTACATGAGTCTTGATATTCGCGCGGCTTGGCGAATACAAAAAGATTTTGAGCTTTCGGTTACTGGACAGAACTTATTACAAAGCCACCATCAGGAATATGTTAATCCCGCATTTATACAGCCGGTCGAAATAGACAGGGGGGTATATGGTAAATTTAGTTGGCAATTTTAGGACATTGCATATGTATGCTTAAATCATCCCAAAAGCTTAACTATTGTCTGGTTGTGTTGCTATTTTTTAGCAATATTGGCGGGGTATCGGCTCAAGTTTTGGATAAGCCGGCTGTGTTCGCCTTATTGACGTTCAATATCGCTCGCTTCACCCGCTGGCCTCCGCTTGTGTTACCGGCTATTTCAAAAAATATTCAAATCTGTGTTGTCGGCGACAATATCATCAGAGACGCATTTTATGCGTTAGAGAGAGAATCGAAGCGAAAAAGAAATATTCAGATAAGGTATTTATCCCGGTTAAGAAAAATACAACAGTGCCATGTGCTTTATATTAGTGGTTTGAAGCAGGATATTTTACGGCAGGTTCTAAATCAGATAAAAAAGCAACCCATTTTAACCGTTGGAGAAGGGCGGGAGTTTGTTCAAAATGGTGGCATGGTGGCGTTTGAAGTGTATAACAAAAAAACCAAGTTAATGATCAATCTTTCCGCCTTAAAGCAAGCTGGCTTGAGCATCAATGCTCGTATCTTAAAATTAGCTGAAATCGTAACCTCGCCTTTTCCGAATGTAAAAACTGTTGAATAATAGCGCGCGTTTAACACTTGTGAAATCATGCGTTTGTTATGTTTAATTTGAAAACCGCTCCGATACGCCGAAAACTGAAACTGTTATTTAGTCTGTGTATTTTATTCATGTTGCTGGTCGCTGGTAGTATTTTGGCGGTTAATGCCTTTTTTAGTAATCGTGCCGTCCTCTTACATGAAGTCAATGCATTGGCCGAAATCACCGGGCAATCGATTATCCCCGCATTGATTTTTGATGATGAACGTGTCGCCAGAAAAACGCTTGATGCACTGCAAATACAGAAAGATATTGTCTATGCCGCTGCTTTCAAACAAGGCAGTCAAAAGCCTATTGCGGTTATCGACAAAAAAAATATCGACTTAGCCGTCAACGAGAAGCTTCAGCAATGTCCACACTATGAATTTTCATTGCAACAACTTTATATGTGCAAACAGCTGGTACTAGATGATGAAAACCAGGGCTATTTGATATTGGTTGTCAGTTTGCAATCTGTGTATCAGCAGTTAGGTCACCAGATATTACTGGCTTTGATTGGTTTGTCTTTGTCTTCGGTGTTTATTTTTTGGGTTATGGACAGATTCAGCCGAAAATTAGTCGAACCTATTCTGGAATTGCTGTCCATTAGCGAAGAAGTTGCCGCATCCGGACGCTTTGATAAACGCGCTGAAATCAGTCAGACCGATGATGAGATTGGGCGCTTAGGCAAAGCGTTTAACAGTATGCTGGAGAAAACAGCCTATTGGCATGATCAACTTTTACATCAGAAAGAAATTCTGGAAGAAATGGTTGAAAAGCGGACTTTGGCTTTGATTGATGCTAAAAACAAGGCAATGGAATTAGCCGAGCATGCGCAAAAGGCGAATTTGGCTAAGTCCGATTTTTTATCGATGATGAGTCACGAAATACGTACTCCACTTAATGCCATTATTGGTTTTTCCGGCTTGATGAGAACGACCGACCTGGATCCAAAACAACAGGAGTTTATTCAAATCATCAAACAGTCAGCGAATGCTTTATTGATGCAAGTTAATGATATTCTTGATTTTTCTAAGATTGAAGCTGGAAAAATGGAACTGGATTCGTGCTGGTTTGATTTATATGCACTTTTAATTGCCGTAAAACAAAACCATTATCATGTTTGTACACTTAAAGCCGTGCACTTTGACGTCTCAATGAGTGATGATGTGCCGCGTTATGTTTATGGCGATTGTCAAAAACTAAAACAGATTTTGTTTAACCTGTTAAGTAATGCGATTAAGTTTACCGATCAGGGGTTTGTGAAACTAGATATTAGATGTGAACAAAAACAAGCTGAATTATGTCAGCTTAAATTTTCGGTATCTGATAGTGGTATAGGGATTGCCAGCGATAAATTACCGCACTTGTTTGAGCCTTTTACGCAAGCAGATTCTTCAACGACCCGTGAATTTGGTGGGACGGGGTTAGGTTTGGCCATAAGTCAGAGAATGGTTGAATTGTTAGGAGGGGATATTGTAGTAAACAGTCATCCCGGACAAGGGACAACATTCACATGCCAGATACCATTGATTTTACCAACCCAGAACGAACACTTATCGAGTTTACGAATACCACTAATCGGACTGAGCGACAGCCATGATGCCGAGATTATGGAAATACGGTTACACGACTTAGGCTATTCGGTTGAGGTATTGAATAAAGAACAGCGACAGTTATTACAAAAACAGCCGGAAAAAGCCTTGCGTTATGCATTACTGCTTTTGTCTGCTCAGGATCGCGATGAACTGGATTTTTGGTTGCGCCATAACGAAACAGCCACTCAAAAAGTCACTTGTGTGTGTTGGGTAATGACACCTGAATTGATTGAAATCAATCATAACAGGCCAGAATTGCCATGTTTGCATTTAAAAGACGATCATTTAAGTCTGGTAGAAAATATTGATAGCCTGATTACGACAGAGTTAGGTGAAATTTCCTTCGCACATCATACCGGCTTGAAGCCTGTGTTATTGGTCGAAGACAATGAAATTAACAGACAGATGACGAAAAATATTTTAATACAGGCTGGATTGTCTGTGGAAATTGCTACGAATGGGCAGCAGGCTGTTGCATTATTTAAAAACAACGATTATTCGCTCGTTTTAATGGATTGTCATATGCCGGTAATGGATGGATTGACTGCAACACAGCGCATTCGCCAAGATAAGAAAAACAAACGGGTTCCTATTATTGCATTGACCGCCGATGCGTTTACTGGAAATCAAAAAGCCTGCCTTAAGGCAGGCATGAATGATTTTTTAAGTAAGCCTTTTTCAAGAGTACAGCTGTTGAAAAAGGTTGAACACTGGTTATTAACACCGATAATCGATAATAAAACGCAGAATACCATAGAGCAAATGACTCAACACTCGCTATCGACAGTAGAGCCGGTTTCGACTCATGACAACACCGCTCTGCTTGCACAGATCGAAGCATTGATAAATCAAATTGAAAAAGCACTGGCAAGCCAGGATATGGCGGAAATAGAGCATGCTACACAACAATTTAAAGCGATTGCCATGAAATACAAGCTGCATAAATTGGTTTTGTTGCTGGCTGATTTAGAAAAAACGGTTGCACAAGGGAAATATTTCAAGGCCGTCAAACAATGGAAACCGATTATTGACGCCGTTGACGAAATTAAAAATAGTGGGCTGGGGTAAGTTTTTAAGAAATTAGTCGCAGGTGGTATGATGAGCGCCTTATTTAACACACCTGGAAAAAATATGTTTGAAATAATCAATTTCTGGATGCCTGAAGTTCATGGTGGAGCAGGCCACAGTGGCGGTGTCGCCAGTACCGTTGAGCAGTTTTTGATTTTTTTGGTTGCCTTGTCTGAAAAATCACCGACAGAGATATTTGCAACGTTGATGCCGGGTATTGCTGCGATGGAAAATATTCACCCGTTGTTTGTCCATTTTCCCATCGCATTGTTGACAGGATTTGCCGCCATCGACATTCTGGGTAGTGTGCTTAAAAAGCCTGAATGGCGTAAGGCGGCCAGTTGGTTTTTATATCTCGGTGTGATTATGGCGGGTTTTACCGTTGCCGCAGGATTGGCCGCCGAAGAATCTGTCGCCCATGGTGGCAATGTCCATGAGGTTATGGAGCGTCACGAAACCTTGGCCTTAACTGTGCTCAGTCTTGCCGCTTTTCTGGCGTTGTGGCGATTGCTCAAACGCGGGCTGATTGAAGGCGCAGCCAATGTATTTTATTTGCTATTAGCCATAATCTTGAATATTGTATTGATATTCACCGCCGATTTAGGCGGGTTGATGGTCTATAAATATGGCGTTTCTGTTCAAGCTGCGCGCGCTTTGAATGAAACCTTGTTTCAGCAACACAACCATCCTGCAGGTTCTGTAGCGCCTACGCCCAGTTCAGGTCACGGACATGCGCATGATCATAGCCATACGCATTAGTCCGTCAGAAAGCGTTTAAGGTACTGGCCGGTATAAGAGTCCGGCTGATTGGCAATTTGTTGCGGCGTGCCTTCGGCAACCACGGTGCCGCCGCCGCTGCCACCTTCCGGGCCGATATCGATCAGCCAGTCAGCCGTTTTAATCACATCCAGATTATGCTCAATAATGATCACTGTGTTGCCATGATCACGTAAGGTATGCAAGACGAGCAATAATTGTTTGATATCATGAAAATGTAGCCCCGTTGTGGGTTCATCCAGAATATAGAGCGTTTTTCCTGTATCACGCTTAGAGAGTTCCTTAGCCAGTTTAACCCGCTGCGCTTCTCCTCCTGACAATGTAATCGCATTTTGTCCCAGCGTGATGTAACTCAAGCCTACATCGACAAGCGTTTGCAGTTTGCGATGCAATACCGGAATGGCGCTGAAAAATTCGGCCGCATCTTCCACCGTCATGTCCAGTACATCGTGAATGGTTTTGCCTTTGTAGCGGATTTCCAGTGTTTCCCTGTTATAACGCTTGCCGTGGCAGACATCGCAAGGCACAAATATATCGGGCAAAAAATGCATTTCGACCTTGATTACACCGTCACCTTTGCAAGCCTCGCAGCGGCCGCCTTTAACATTAAAGCTGAAACGACCGGGCGTATAGCCACGGGAACGAGCTTCAGGGGTGGCGGCAAACAATTCCCGGATCGGGGTGAAAATACCGGTATAGGTTGCAGGGTTTGAACGGGGGGTTCTGCCAATCGGACTTTGATTGATGTCGACCACTTTATCGAAAAACTCTAAGCCCTTGATATCCTCACAGGGAGCCGGGATATGTGATGCCTTATTGATTCGGCGGGCGGCCAACCGGTACAAAGTGTCATTGACCAGGGTCGATTTTCCTGAACCGGATACACCGGTAACGCAAGTTAATAAACCGACGGGGAAGGACACTGTCACATTTTTTAGATTATTGCCATGGGCATTAATTAGCGTTAATTGTTTGTCCGGGTTGTTCGGTGTTACCGATTCGGGCACGCTGATTTCATGAACGCCGGATAAATAGCGTCCGGTCAGCGAAGTAGGATGACGCATGATGTCTTTCGGCGTGCCTTGTGCGATAATTTCGCCACCATGAACGCCTGCACCCGGGCCAATATCTACCACATAATCGGCAGCGCGAATGGCGTCTTCATCATGTTCGACCACGATTACGGTGTTACCGAGGTCGCGTAAACGGAATAAAGTATTTAATAAACGCTGGTTGTCGCGTTGATGTAGACCGATGGAAGGTTCGTCCAAAACATACATCACACCGACCAGGCCGGCGCCGATCTGACTGGCCAGGCGAATTCGTTGTGCTTCGCCGCCGGATAGGGTGTCGGCGCTGCGGTCTAGCGTCAGATAATCCAGCCCGACATTGACCAGAAATTCAAGCCGCTCACGGATTTCTTTGTTAATTTTAGCCGCTACTTCGCCACGATGACCCGGCAGATCGAGATCTTGAAAGAAACGTAATGAATCTTTAATCGCCATTGCGGTTAAATGATGAATCGGTTTGTCGGCGATAAAAACATGCCGAGCCGCCATGTTGATTCGTGCGCCCTGGCATTCAGAGCAGGGTTGCTGGGTCAGATATTTAGCCAGCTCCTCTCGCACCATTTGTGAATCGGTTTCATGATAGCGCCGCTCCATATTGACAATAATACCTTCAAACGGATGTTGACGCTCGGTCTGTTTACCCGTGCTATCGGTATAACGAAAACAGATTTTCTCCTTGCCACTGCCATATAAAATTACCGATTGAATGGATTTTGGAATGTCTGAAAAGGGCATTTCCGGATCAAAGCCGTAATGCGCCGCTAGGGCACAGATGAGCTGATAATAATAGGCGTTGCGCCGATCCCATCCCCGAATGGCGCCGCCGGCCAGGCTGATATTAGGATTATGAATAACCAGTTCAGGGTCAAAATGCTGTCTTACCCCTAAACCATCACAACTCGGACAAGCGCCTTTAGGATTGTTGAACGAAAAAATGCGTGGTTCCAGTTCACTGATGCTGTAACCGCATTGAGAACAGGCATAACGCTCTGAAAATACAATTTCCCGGTTGTCATCCATGCATGCCGCAATGGCGATGCTATCAGCGATTCTTAACGCGGTTTCAAACGATTCCGACAGACGCAAGGCAATGTCAGGGCGGATTTTGAAGCGGTCGACGATGACCTCGATGGTGTGTTTCTTGCGTAAATCCAGCGCGGGTGCCTCATCCAGATCAACGATTTCACCATCAATACGCGCTCGGATAAAGCCTTGGGCGCGCAAATCCTCCAGTAATTGAATATGTTCGCCCTTGCGCGCAGTGACCACCGGTGCTAATAACATCCAGCGTTCGCCCGGTGTTTGTGCCAATACCTGGTCCACCATTTGGCTAACCGTTTGCGCCTCCAGTGAAATACCGTGTTTTGGGCAACGCGGGATGCCGGCGCGAGCATAGAGTAAGCGCAGATAATCATAAATTTCGGTGATCGTACCGACCGTCGATCGTGGATTGTGCGAAGTGGATTTTTGCTCGATCGAAATCGCTGGTGACAAGCCTTCAATATGATCGACATCGGGTTTTTCCATCATCGACAAAAACTGGCGAGCATAAGCCGATAATGATTCCACATAGCGCCGTTGTCCCTCAGCATAGATGGTGTCAAACGCTAAAGACGACTTGCCAGAACCTGACAGGCCGGTGATAACAATCAACTTGTCACGCGGTAAATCCAGGTCGATATTTTTAAGATTGTGGGTGCGGGCGCCCCGAATACTGATGCTATCCATTGACCGAAGATAATCATTTAAAGAGCCGGATAATATACGATTGTTCAGCCTGTTCAGTCCAGTCAAATACAAAGCGGGAAGTATTTTAGAGGCTGATGTTATAATGCCGAATTTAATTTAAGACGAGAGGTTAGAATTGAGCCAGTTACAGGATATAACCAGCCCAATGACTGCCATGGAAAAGCGGGCAACCTTTTCATTGGCCAGCATTTATGCCTTCAGAATGCTGGGTTTGTTTATGATTTTGCCAGTTTTGTCGTTATTTACCGAAAGTCTGCCGCATTCAACCCCGTTGTTAATCGGACTTGCCATTAGTATTTATGGCTTGACTCAGGCCTTGTTACAAATCCCTTTTGGCTTACTGTCTGACAAAATCGGCCGCAAAAAAGTCATTGTTGCCGGTCTGTTATTATTCTCGGCCGGCAGTGTATTGGCGGCGCTATCGACGAATATTTATGGCATCATTGCCGGTCGAGCGTTGCAGGGGAGTGGTGCTATCGCCGCCGCCATCATGGCCCTGCTGGCTGACCTGACCCAGGAAGTCCACCGCACCAAGGCTATGGCGACCATTGGCGCTAGCATTGGTATTGCATTTGGCGTAGCGATTACAACCGGTCCCATCGTGGCCGCCCATTTTGGGATAAGCGGTATTTTCTGGTTGACAGCCGCCCTGGCTTTGTTAGCGATTTTAGTGATTGTTTTTATCGTACCCAATCCAGAAAAAATCATCGTTCATCGTGACGCCGAGGCCAATTTATCCCAGTTTTCCAAAGTACTCAGTAATCCGGAATTGTTGCGGTTGGATTATGGTATTTTTGTCCTGCATTTAATTTTGACTGCCAGTTTTGTCATTGTGCCTTTATTGCTAAGAGATGCGGGAATTTTTCCGGCGCAACACTGGATGGTGTATTTGCCGATTATGATAACCTCGTTATTGGCTATTGTACCGTTCATTATTCTGGCCGAAAAAAAACGACAAATGAAAAAAGTCTTTGTCGGCGCGATTATCGCCATCATGCTGGCGAATGTTATGCTGGGACTCTACGCACAGCACAAAGCAGCGCTGCTGGCTGGCTTATGGTTGTTTTTTGCCGGCTTTAATTTGCTGGAAGCGACACTGCCCTCGTTGATTTCAAAAACCGTACCGGGTGATCAGAAAGGCACGGCGATGGGCGCTTATTCCAGCAGTCAGTTTTTAGGTGCATTTACTGGCGGCGTGGTCGGCGGCTGGTTGTATGGCGAATATGGCATGCTTTCCGTATTCTGGTTTGCCGCTGCAATGGCTGCGAGTTGGGCGATTATCGCTTTGTTTATGCAGCCACCCCGTTATTTAGCCAATATGTTATTGCCATTACAAGGGGTAGAGGCCTGGCAGGCGCAAGAATTTTCTCGAAGATTGCTAAAAATATCCGGTATAGAAGAAGTCAGGCTGCATTTTGAAGAAAATACGGCCTATTTAAAAATTGATCATTCAAAATTTAACCCCGAAGCGATCAATCAGTTTTTAACTGAATGGGCGAGGGAACAAAACAACCCGGCAAGCCACGCGGCGACGCCATTATCTGATATGGAGTAAACATGTTAAACAAAGTCATGCTTATCGGCAATTTGGGTGCAGACCCTGAAGTACGTTATATGCCTAGCGGCGGTGCCGTCACAACCATCAGACTAGCGACCACCAGGCGCTGGAAAGACAAACAGACAGGTGAGCGTAAAGACCAAACTGAATGGCATCGCGTCGTCTTCTTTAATCGGCTGGCCGAAATAGCAGGCGAATATTTACGTAAAGGCAGTCAGGTTTATGTGGAAGGGCGCATCCAAACACGTAAATGGCAAGATCAATCCGGTCAGGATAGATATAGCACTGAGATTATTGCTGAAGAAATGCAGATGTTAGGCAACCGGAGCGGGGGAACAGCCAGTTTTGACAATGGTACACAATCTGCTAACGCCCCTCAATCTGCCCCGGCACCACAACAATCACAAGCCCAATCGCCCAACACACCACCCGCTGCAGCTTATGATGATGGTGGGTTTGATGATGATATTCCGTTTTAAAAAGCACCTAAGACTATTAATGTAAATTATTTCACTGATGTTACGGGGAAAAGTCTATATGTTTTTAACTTATTGATTTAATGAGTTATATAGCTTTATGAGTGTAGAATTCCGATTCAGATGCGTTTGCCTTGTATTACAATATAGTGTTAAAACACCAAACCGCATAACATCAGATATGTAACTTTTTTATCCTTTTTGCAAGCGATATTTGGTAGCGAGTCACGGCAAATTCATGTAATCGTTCACAGGATTTGCCATCTCCCCTAACAATTGTGAAATCCATTAGACGACAATTACCCTGATAGAGGGGGGAAGGGGAGGTGCAAGTTTTTTCATTCTTTAGGTGCGCTGAGTAGCAATTTTATTTTATAGCTCTTTTTTTTAGTTCGTTTCAAAGCTAGAAAATCATAAATCAAAGACCTGACCCCGTTGTTTCGTTGTTTTTTGCGTTGTTGCTTTTTTAAAGTTAACGCCGCTTTGGCCTGTCAGCTGGAGCTATTTATTAGCAGCTTTTTCTTCAAGCCTCTCGACAAGCCAAAGTTTAATTATTGACTGGCGAGTAACACCAATACGACTAGCCTCTTTGTCTAGTGACTCAATTACCCATGCTGGAAAATCTACATTAACCCTTTTTTGCTTTTGGTTGGGGCGCTCCAATGTAGATAAATCAAGATCATCTATAATGTCTTCTTTATCTGCATCAAATTTTTTATCAAAATCTTTAGCTTTCATAGATCTGTACCTCAGATTTGCGTGAACGACGCACAGAAATAATTCTGATGGCCTGGCCTCGATAAGTAATAACAGCAGACCAGTGTTTGCCCGCTAAGCGCGCGATTACAAGATAGCGCAGCTCGGTAGATGATTTTGCTTTTACTCTTACAAGGTCAGAATCATTCCAAAGGCCTTGAGCTGTAACAAAATCTATACCATGCTTTTCAAGGTTAGACTTGCTTTTTTGCTCATCGAACTCAAACTGGTACATATTTAGTATATATACCTTTTCTATACATTTTTCAAGTTATGTTTGGTGTCGAGTACGAGTATGGGCTTATTGTTGTGTCAATGGCCAAAATAATTGACCCCCTTTCGGACAATAATTTTGACCCCCTTGGATCAAAAAAATTATGTGTTGGTTTTCTGTTTTAAACGATAGCTTTCCCCTCCTAACATGAATATTTTTGAATGATGAATCAGCCGGTCAATAATGGGTACAGCCACATTTTCATCCACGAAGAACTCACCCCAGGCAGTGAAATCCTTATTGGTGGTCAGGATGATTGAGCGGTATTCGTAGAGGGCATTGATCAGCTGGAACAGGTTGTAGTTACCCTGTTTGTTCATGGGCAGGTAGCCCAGTTCATCAATAATGAGCAGATCAAATTTACAAAGGCTGCTGATTTTCTTTTTCAGCTCGCCTTTAAGTTCGGCCACTTCCAGGGTTTCGACCAGTGATAAGGCATTGACAAACAAGACCTTGTAGCCGGCATCAATGGCTTTGAGGCTAATACCGATAGACAGGTGGGTTTTACCGACACCCGGCGGCCCGATAAAGATCAGGTTGTGGCGATTGTCGATAAAGTCAAAGTCCAGCAGTTGATTGACCTGGCGTTTGGTGATGGTGGTCTGATGCCGGTAATCAAAGCTTTCCAGGTGTTTTTCGATCGGGAAGCCGGCCTTTCTTCGATTGGCACTCAGGCGCTTGTCATTGCGGGTTTTGACTTCATGCCCTAACAGTAGGTCGGTATACTGGAGATAGGACAGTTCATTGGTTTCGGCCTGTTGCAGCAGTTCCGGCAAGGCGGTGGTCAGGCTACTGAGCTTTAAATGCTGACACTGCCGGTTAACCTGTTCAATGAGACACATGGCTGACCTCCTGGGTGATCAGGGCACGGTAGGCATCCAGTTGACCTTCTGGGGCATGAACTGGCACCGCATCGGCCGGGGTCAGGCGTTCCGGATGCGCCTGATAGGCGTCCAGGAAGTCTCGAACCTGGGTGGCGCTGAGCCTGGGTCTTTGGCAGAGTTTGTCCAGCAGTGCCGCTGTCACCGGTTGATGTTTTTGATTTCCTGAATGACGCCGGCCAGTTGGTCTTTATAGATTTTGGGTTCGCTTTGCTTGAGAAGCGCGGCCAAGGTATCGGCCTGAGCTTGCCCGACAAGCGCCCGCAGTGCTTGCTCTAACTGTTCAATCCGCTGCGCTGGGTCGCGGTAATGATGGTTGTTTTTGCTGATGTTGCCGTGGCCTGTGGTCAAAGGATGCCGGGCGATTTCTTTGTCCTTTTCCAGGTCCATGATAATCAGGTATTCCCCCTCAACACGGATGCCCACGGTGGCTTGCTGATAGGCCATGGGGACGGAGTATTTGTTGGACTGATAGGAAATCAGCCCGGTCTTGTCCACCTTGCGGGTCATCAATGCCTCATCGGCCTGCACCATTGCCGGAGACAGATAGGGTTTCATCTGTGCACGTTCGTGCTGATCATAATACACTTGTGGCACGTTGCCGGTCGTCGCATGCACCCGCTGATTGGCTGTGTTGTCCAGCCAGTCGGCCAGATAGGATTCAAGCTCTGCCCAGTCTGCAAATACCTCGCCGTACAGGGCATTGTTTTGACATATTTCACGCCCGCCTCGACCTTACCTTTGCTTTCCGGGTCATAGCCTTCACAAGCGTGTATTCTGAACCCCGCGTGCGTGGCATATTCATTAAAGCGCGCATTCACCGTCAATTCCCGGTACAGCTCTTCAATCACCACTAACTTGGTCTGATCATAGACACATTCGGCTGTTACACCGCCGAAATAACGAAACGCCGCATCATGCATCTGGATAAAGCGCTCCGTATCAATCGGTTTGTCCGACACACTGACATGCATCAACCGGGAAAAGGACAACACAAACACCACAAAGTAAACCGTGGTTTCCACGCCATTAATCAACACGCCCCGAAGCTCCCCAGGGTCCACCTGACACTGCTCCCCGGCACCATGTCCAGCACGGGCTGATAATACCGTTTTGATTTGCAGGCAACCGTTTCCCGGAGCGTATTGACATATACTCTCCGCACATGAAAATAGAGCAAACCATCATGCACCGATAATTTGAAAATTCTCAGTTAAAAGTGAGCGCAAATTGTCGACATGCTTTTCTGGCTCAGAAAAGAATGTCTCGCAGGCTATTTTGAATTCTTTGAATGTTTCATAATACTGGTCATATAAGATTTCTTTCTTGAAATATCGCCAGTACCGTTCAATCAAATTAAGATTCGGCGCATACGGCGGTAAAAACACTAATTCAATTCGCGACATTTCAAGAAATTGTCTGACAGCCTTTGATCGGTAGTAGCGTGCATTATCGCAAATGATGTAAATAGTCCCAGCCTTCGGGTAACGTTCTTCAATCGCCTTACAAAGATCAATCGTTGCCTCGCCATTGATGGTGTCATAGAAGCGGCAGACAGTATCCAGAGAATCGATATTGACTGCACCGTTGACATTGAGACGTTGACGCCCGGTATTACTCTGAATCGTGAATTCCACACCACGCTTAATCCAACCACAAGCCATTACAGGATTATGTTGTGGATGAACACCATCCATGAACAATATCAAGTCTTCGGGCTGCTTGTCTTCCTTTAGTTGTTGATATTTCTCAAGGAACTCCAGTTGGGCTTTTGCATTAGCTTTGCCGGGTATCAGCTTGGGCTTTTTATAGACATAACTCCAAGCGATGCAGCAAGGCTGTCACACCGCGTTCACTATAGCGAACCTGCCAACGCTCTTTAATGTAAGCTGCAACCGATTTAGCGGTTAAGTGAAGATTTTTCTGCAGATATTCATCCAACTCGGTCGCTTCTGAAACCGATAAGAAACTGGCACTTCCAACATGCTGAGTTTGTAGGAGTTTAGCAAGACCACCTTTCTTATATTTTCGATAGTAGGTACGGATTGTATTGCGGTCAATGAGAAGTGCTTCGGCAACGTTTGTTGCTGACCAGCCTGAACCTAAAAAGAATGATGGCTTTAACTCGGTCTGCATCACGTTTTTCTCGAAGCTCACCATGGGCTTCGCGCAAATCGGCTAATTCAGTCTCTGGAAGGGTGTAATTCGACATGGCCTTATTTTATATATTTCACTCCATTACGTCATCTTTTTATGCTAAATTCTCATTTGCGAAGAGTATAACGACGGATTGAACGGGACGAAACCTCCAGTTCTGGATACTTTTCTTTCAATTTACGTTGTACCTTGACGGCACTCAGCTGGGGAAAGGTTTTCAGCAGATGGATAATGTAGTCCCGGTAATCATCCAGCTGTTTGTGCCGTGGCCGATTGGACAGATAAGCACTCATCGCCACTTCATCCATCGCCAGATACTTGCGCACCGTGTTGACTGAAATACCCAGTTGCCGAGCTATGGCCTTTTACCCAAGCCGTTGCCATCATCATATAACGATTTTATTTTATGAATCATACACCACTCCTTCAAAGCCTTCTCCTTTTCTAAAGCTCAAGAAAAGATGAAAGCATACGGGACAATTGCCCCTTAGGTTAAAAAAGGGGTCATTTTTGTTGTCCGCTAGTGGGTCAGTTTAGATGGCCATTAACAACCGCCAACAAATACTCCCATCTTTATATATTGACGGATAAAATAAAGCATACCGCTTTTAGTTTTAATTAGCAGGTCATTAGGGGAGAATTCAGATTCTGTGGAAATTTTATGCTCTTTATCACCTTCAACTTCTTCATAGAAAAAAACATTCGGTGCGGTTTCACCGATGCATTTTCCATCAACCCAAACATCTTTCTTTAAAGCTCCGCCGAAACTACCAGAACGATAGATGTATAGCCCAGAATTTCCTTCCGATGGAGGGTTGAACTTTTGTGCTTCTGTGGTTTTTCAATGCCTTCCATCGGTACTGAAGCACAACCAGCAAATAAAGTAGAAACCAAAGCGATCAACATGATTTTTTTAACATTTAAATCTCCTTTTTCGTTTAAGTAGCATAACGACAAGCTAACCGGCGATCGTAATATCGCTGTATTATCGAGGACGTTCCTATTTAGGTAGGGGCTTTGGTATGCCTGTGACCTTGTTGTCGTCCGGTTCAGCGCCTTGTTATCTGCTTTTGATATTAGGGGCTGTTGCCATTTCACATAGGTAACCATAAAAAGGCGCAAGCCAGAGCGATAGAGCCTTCAAAATTTCGTTTGAGTTTGTCATATCGCGTGGCGATCGCTCTGAAATGCTTAAGTCTTGCAAACACATTTTCAACGAGATGGCGATATTTGTAGAGACACCAATCCATTTCATCATTTCCCCGAGTTGAATTCTTTTTTCTTGGGATAACAGGAACAGCCCCTTTGTCTTTAATTTGAAGACGTAATGCTTCACTGTCATAGCCTCTGTCAGCAACTATATAGTCACCTTTTGGGAGCTCTGCAACTAATTTCGGTGCTTCTTTACAGTCATGAACTTCGCCGCCTGTCACTGAGAAATGAATAGGAAGACCACAGGCATCAACGGCCATATGAATTTTACTGGTGTTCCCGGCGACAGATTTCCCTATCGCTGTTTCTTGTTCACAGGCCGCACCACTACTATGCTGATGTGCTTTCACAATACTCCCATCAATAAATTCCCATTCCAGGTCTGGGTCAACAACCAGGGCGTTAAAAATACCCATCAGTTTTTCTTTACGAGACCAGTCATTGAATCGTTTATATACCGCATTCCAATTACCAAAAGCCGTGGGTAAATCTCTCCAGGGACAACCTACTCGCAAGCGATAAAAAATACCTTCGACTGTTTTTCGAAGACAAGGTTTGTCATAAATTCCCATTTTCAACATAATTATCTTCAGTTTCTCCCAAAGTTCATCCGTAAGCATTTGTCGGGGCATAGTTTGCTTGTTTTTGAGTCAAAATAAACAATCTATGTGGCGGAGTTATTGAATTTCAAGGGGATTTTCAAAACGGCAACAGCCCCTAACTGAATTTATTAGGTTCTGCCAGTTTTACAAAATAAGCGCCTACATAGCGCTATGAGTCCGCTAAATGGATTATTTGAACCAAACCATAATGAGAACCCAAAACATGTCAGCTCCACCGTTTAAACATGTTTAACACCCGGCATAAGATTTCTTTGTCAAGGGTTTTCGGAGTCTAAGTGCCGCGGGTTTATCCCGCGGTGTAAGACTACGAAAACCCTTGATAAAGAAATGTTATGCCGGGTGTTAGGGGCTGTTGCCGTTTTGAAAATCCCCTTGAAATTCAATAACTCCGCCACATAGATTGTTTATTTTGACTCAAAAACAAGCAAACTATGCCCCGACAAATGCTTACGGATGAACTTTGGGAGAAACTGAAGATAATTATGTTGAAAATGGGAATTTATGACAAACCTTGTCTTCGAAAAACAGTCGAAGGTATTTTTTATCGCTTGCGAGTAGGTTGTCCCTGGAGAGATTTACCCACGGCTTTTGGTAATTGAATGCGGTACTCGTAAAGAAAAACTGATGGGTATTTTTAACGCCTTGGTTGTTGATCCAGACCTGGAATGGGAATTTATTGATGGGAGTATTGTGAAAGCACATCAGCATAGTAGTGGTGCGGCCTGTGAACAAGAAACAGCGATAGGGAAATCTGTCGCCGGGAACACCAGTAAAATTCATATGGCCGTTGATGCCTGTGGTCTTCCTATTCATTTCTCAGTGACAGGCGGCGAAGTTCATGACTGTAAAGAAGCACCGAAATTAGTTGCAGAGCTCCCAAAAGGTGACTATATAGTTGCTGACAGAGGCTATGACAGTGAAGCATTACGTCTTCAAATTAAAGACAAAGGGGCTGTTCCTGTTATCCCAAGAAAAAGAATTCAACTCGGGGAAATGATGAAATGGATTGGTGTCTCTACAAATATCGCCATCTCGTTGAAAATGTGTTTGCAAGACTTAAGCATTTCAGAGCGATCGCCACGCGATATGACAAACTCAAACGAAATTTTGAAGGCTCTATCGCTCTGGCTTGCGCCTTTTTATGGTTACCTATGTGAAATGGCAACAGCCCCTAGCCAAAGCCGCCAATGCAATAGCCGGCGCAGTATTACGCCCAGCCGGCTCAAGAATAATTGAAGCGGGCTGAATACCGATTTCCCGAAGTTGTTCTGCCATCATAAATCGATGATCTTCATTACAAACTGCCAGGACGGGTTGCAAACTTTCCAGTCCTTGCAAACGTAAGACAGTTTCCTGCACCATGGTTTTATCCGAAGCCAGCGGCAGAAACTGTTTAGGATGCTGACTGCGCGACAACGGCCACAGCCGGGTTCCTGAACCGCCTGACAAAATAACAGGAATCATACTCTCTCCTTTAACAAAATTGGCAATACTTTAGATGTTAGTCTACGATAAGGGTTTTAGCAAAATCATTTTACCGCAATGCAAATTGATGTTTTTAATGGTGATGCCGATGGCATCTGCGCCTTGATTCAACTGCGCCTATCACAGCCTGCCGAGTCCAAACTCATCACCGGTGTCAAGCGTGATATTCAGTTACTTCAGCGCGTCACGGCAACAGCTGGAGACAAGGTGACTGTACTGGATATTTCACTGGCTAAAAATAAAGACGATTTATGCCGCCTCTTAAGTGCCGGTGCAGAAATTTTATATGTCGATCATCATCAGGCCGGTGAGATACCTGAACATTCAAACCTAACCGCGCTTATCGATACCAGCCCCAAAGTCTGCACCAGTTTGCTGGTCAACCAGTATTTACAGCAGCCCTATCCAGAATGGGCCATCGTGGCGGCATACGGCGACAATTTGGATCACAGCGCAGAGCAGCTTGCCGATACGCTGATGTTATCCACAGAGCAGCGGGAAAGGCTGAAACAACTTGGGATTTATATCAATTACAATGGCTATGGCGCCAGCATCGAAGACTTGCATATTCATCCAGCCGAATTATTCAACATCCTGATTCAATTCAAATCACCTTTTGATATCATTCAGCAGCGCGGTGATTTATTTCGCCAATTACAAGAGGCTTATCAATCCGATATGGAACAGGCCGCAGCATTACAGCCTTTAGAAGCGGATGAAAAAACTGCCGTCTATCTATTACCCGATGCCTCCTGGGCCAGGCGTATTAGCGGCGTGTTTGGCAATCAGCTGGCAAATCAGGCACCAGACAGGGCCCATGCCATTATCACACGCACACCTGCGGGCAATTTTCAAATCAGCGTCAGAGCACCTTTAAACTTGAAAACCGGCGCCGATGAACTCTGCGCGCGCTTTCCAGGTGGTGGTGGCAGAAAAGCTGCCGCCGGCATTAACCAGCTGCCAGAGTCGCAACTAGAGCAATTTATTTCTACCTTTAAACAACATTATTCCTGATACCACAATGACCCAAAAAAGTAGCAATACCGTATGGCACCATGCCACCATTGATCGTGCCGCACGCGAAAAACGTCAAGGCCATAAAAGCGCCGTATTATGGTTTACTGGCTTGTCCGGATCCGGCAAATCCACGCTCGCGCATGCAGTGGAAGAGCGTCTGTACAACATGAATGTCTCAACTTTTGTCCTTGATGGCGACAATGTCCGTCATGGTTTATGCAGCGACTTAGGCTTTACCGATGCCGACCGGGTTGAAAATATCCGCCGCATTGCGGAAATAGCCAAGCTGTTCTCGGAAGCGGGCATCGTTACCTTGACCGCGTTTATTTCGCCTTTTAGAAAAGACCGACAAGCCGCCCGAAAACTGATGCCGCATGGTGATTTTCTTGAAATCTACTGCGAATGTCCGTTGGATATCTGCGAAAAACGTGATGTAAAGGGGCTGTATAAAAAGCCCGAGCTGGTGAAATTCCTTTTTTCACGGGGATCGACTCACCTTACGAAGCCCCTGAGAAACCGGAGTTAATCGTCAATACCGGTCGTCATTCACTGGCAGAGTGTGTCGACCAAGTGATTCAATTGATGCTGGCACGCGGCCTGATATCAGCCAACAGCGCAACAGTAGCAGAGGAAGCGCCATAACATGCCGAAAAAGAGTTGTGCATGCTTGGCGGAAATCAGGACATTGTCTTTCAGCATATTGAAGTGCGAAACGCCATCGAGAGGATAACGCACGGGCGTGGGCAGGTTGATGACGCCCACGCCCTGCCAATACAATCTGACCACGATTTCGATATCAAAATCCATCCGCTGTCCTAAACGGGCCGATTGCAACAGCCGCTCAACAGCGGCCAATGGATAACAGCGAAAGCCACACATCCCATCAGCAATGACATTCGATAAAGTATTGATATGAATCAGATGTTAGTTATTTGACGGCCATACAATCTTTTCTTCGGCACCTCAGAGCCAAAAACTGGCTGGCCAAGAATCAACTGGTCTGGATGGCTTTCGCTGACGCTCAAAAAGCGGGGAATATCGGCAATATTATGCTGGCCATCGGCGTCAATCTGAATGGCATGACTGAAGCCTTGCCCGATAGCATGGTTTAAGCCATCAATGACCGCAGCCCCTTTGCCACCATTTTGCGGCCTATGAATCAAGCTCACCCAGGCATAGCGCTGTGCCAGCTGTTCCAGCACTGCCCGGCTGTCGGCTGAACTGCCGTCATTGACGACGATACACGGCAAAACAAACGGTTCCAGCTGTTCAAGCACCTGTTGAATCGCTTGTGGATGGTTATAAAACGGAATCACAATACAGGTTTTCATGTTATTGCATCATAAACCATTCGCCCCGAACCAAAAGCGTCGCTCGCATTCTCAATATCAAAACATAACTTGCCGGTTTCGGCTTTCCAACTCAATGAGAGGGTCACAATAGTGTCAGGAACAATGATTTTTTTGAACTTAACCGCTTCCAACCTGGAAAAACCACGCTGAATTGAAAAAACAAATGCCCATAATAATCGGCCCATGCCAGCTGGGTCACACCTGGCAAAATAGGCTGCTGCGGGAAATGACCATCGAAATACTGTAATGCCGCTTGAATCCTGATTTGCAATTTGACCGAATCCGATGCAAAAACAATCTGCTGAATCAGCGGATAGCGTAACCTATCTTGATTGAGCAACGTTCTTAACAAGGTCGTATCCATTTTCCCCTGCGGGGTTTCCGGCAGGCGGTTTACAAACAACCATTTTCGCGGCAATAAAACCGTTTCAAAATGATGACATAAATGCTCTCTGATGCGCTTAATCAAGCCCCGCCGCTCAAGCCGCTGCAATTGCTCTGCCCCATGCGGACTGAGTACGATAACCGCCGCCAGTCGCTCACGCTTGCCAGGCAGCACCATCAATTTGCTCGCTTCGACTTCCGCCATCTGCTGCAAAACCTGTGTCATTTCTGCCAATGACAGGCGTTTTCTTCTATTTTGACAATTTCATCCAAACGCCCTAGAAGTTTAAAGCGGGTATTGCCCTGCCATTCGATGACATCATCTAGTGTCACTGCTGCGTTTATCCACGGTGAACGGCAAACGACCGTCTGTTCTACTTGGGTCAGTTGAACTTGCGGCAAGGGCTGCCACAAAGCATCCTCACATTGCTGACGCCAGGCAATGCCTCCGGTTTCAGAACTGCCATAAACCTCGATAACCGATTGTCCGCTATATTGATGAATTTTCTTTGCCACATCTGCTGCCAGCGCCCACCCGAACTAAAAATTGCTGCGGTAGCTTCAATTTGCATGCCAGGGGCTTTGTGCATCCAGCCGCTTCAATTGCGCCGGGCTTGCAATCCAGCAGCATGTTTGGCCGGCGACGGCTTTGAACAAGGCTTCAGGGCTTAAATACAGACTGCTGTGAAAACACCGTCCTGTCATCAGCGGCCATAGCAGCTTGAACAACAAACCATAAATGTGCTGATGACTGACCGTTGCGGCAATAGCCGCGTGCTTTATCTTATCGCCCCAACACTGTTCCAATACATTGATTTCCGCTTCCAGCTGGGCCGCCGTTTTAACGATGGCTTTAGGCTGTCAGTCGAACCCGAAGTGTAAATGACCAGTTGTCCTTGCCCCAAAATACACGCATTCCATTCAGGCGCTGCATTGATCAACAGCGGCGCCTCGCCATACCGCTCCCATTCGCCGATTAAACGACAGCCCTGCCGAAGTAAATTTTCGGCTGTAGCGGGACGATTATTGCCGGGAATCAAACTTTTTAGCGGCCAAGAGCAGTGCAAATAAATCGACGGCAAACGGATAGGTCGCTTCATAATACAGCGCAAAGTCGGAACTCGTTTGCTGCTGATACCAGCTTTGCCGATTTTTTATATCGCGGATAAACTGGGCCCGTCGTCTCCATTGCCCCTCATGGAAACTGACTCGCTGGTCACCAGTGTCTTGTCTGAAAAAATCGGAAAGCGAATTAACGGACATGTGCCTGTGTTTTTAAACGAATCCGATATTCTATCGCCATTAGCACCCCATCAGCACATAGCTAATGATGCCATTGTACAGTGTCCACAGTTCAAAACTGCCCAGACAGCGGTTATCAGTGCCAGTACGCCGTTAAATAAAAGAACAGACACCATGCCTTGGTAACGTTACGGGTATAACGCACCCCTTCTTCAGGTAAATCAGGATGTTGCAAACGTGCAAAACGTTCGATAACCGTCGGCGGGAAGCGCAGGCTAGTCGCAAACCAAAGCAATAAGCCGAGATTTATCAATACTGGATAAAAACGCAAGGCAATCGCGCTATTCTGCCAAGCCGCATACAGACACAACGCAATCGCCAACAAGCCCAGCCAATAGTCCGCCGCCTGTTTTTCCCGACGCAGCATCAGCCGTATAAGTAACAACACAAACAACCCTGACGCAACTTGCCAGACTGCAACTGTTTGCACGGCGTAATAAACGATAATGGGATATAACAGCGTCAGTGTCAGCACCAATGCATTGACAGCTTTTTCAAAGGTTTTTCCCGGTCTGTCAATCGCTGTTCATTACGTTAAAAACAGACTCAACCACATCCTCAACAGTTCTGGCGTTTTGAAATCTTCCGGCTTAACCGCTTTTCCGGTAACCTCTTTCAGTTTTACAATCATATCGACAGCATCGATGCTGTCGAAATCAAAATCTTCGTAGAGCCGCGATGCCAGTGTGACGTCGGCCGGCTCAATTTCAAACATTTCCTGCATAATGGACCGAATCATCTCCAGAATTTCGTCTTTGTCTGTCATCATTTCCGCTCCGATTCGATAAATGTCGCTAAGGATGAAACCGAAGAAAATATCTTCACCACATCATCTTTTTCCTGATCAATACGGACACCGTATTTTTTCCGGATGGCCAGCCCTAATTCCAGAGCATCGATAGAATCGAGACCGAGTCCCTCGTTGAACAAAGGCTCATCATCGTCGATGTCTTCGACACGCAAATCTTCAAGATCCAAAGCATTGATGATTAATTGTTTCAGTTCATGTTTCAGTGTGCTCATGCAACTCCGTTGTTGAGTGAAATAATCTTGTAAATGCCGCGTCAATCGCCTTACCGCGACACTGTCCGGCGTGATGTTGCGAAAATTGTCCAGCACAATATCATTTCCACCGACATTCCCAAATGAAATTTTTGCGCTGGAATCTGGTACCACTTATCCTGCTTAGACAAGGTCGGTGGGTGGCAACGCAATGTGACCGGAGTCAAGACAGTATTGGCCTTCAATGCGATACGCGCCGCCCCGCGTTGGAATTTATACGGCTTTCCATCCACACTGCGAGTGCCTTCAGGAAAGATAATGACAATGCCACCCGCTTGCAAGCATTCGACACAGGCTTGAATCATCTTTTCCGAATCGCCATTGCTGATGTAACCGGCATTGACAATCGGTCCACGCATAAAGGATTATGCCACAGGCTGTCTTTGACGATACAGCAGGCATACGGAATGCGACTAATTAAAAAAACAATATCGATCAGTGTGGGATGATTGGCGACAATCAGTTGACCGGGTCTGTTCAGCTTATCAGAGTCCATCGATATGATAATCCATGATACCGAGGTGCCGCATCAACGCTATAAAGAAATAAAATTACAATGTACACAATACTGGGCACGCCTGTTTTTGTTGTCGCGTGCCCGGAATCAGCGCCAATAGAGGAAAAACACCAGCCATAAAAAAAACCACCGGCCCCAAAAACCGTAAAGCTCAAGCCGGTTGCAAACAAGCGCCAAAAATAATTCAATCGTTTACGCATCGATCTGCCAGCACCAACCTTTATAAGCTGTTCGCAGCAATAGCCCCTGTTCGGGATTATTTAAGAAATTAACCAAGCATGGTAATTGTAACGGCTGCTCGCCATCCTCTCCGGATTGAGCACACTGGGAAAAATGCAACTTCAATCCCTTCCCATCCATGCTTAAACATAAAGCCAGTGCCATTTCATCGGCCGACAATCGAAACGGTTCTGCTGGATAAAAAGGCACTAATGGCTCATCATAAAACACCAGCAACACACGAGTGTAACCTTCCTGCAGCAATCCTAACGCCTCAATGAAACCGGGCGCAATGCCTTCCATTCCCGGCGCAATCACCGAGCATTGCTGTTGATTGTTGAAAGCCATCGAGAATAGGCCGGCAATGGCGTTATGCACCGACAAACTGAAATGGGTCGGCGAAATTTCCTCCCCGGCTTCGATTTGCCGCATCATATTAAATGATTTGGCCAGCTCGCCGTGTGTGGAACTGAACACCAGCGGCATATCGTATGTTTCCAGCGCACATTGATCAATCGCTGTAAATACCGTCCGTGCTAATGGCGTGAGCCGCCGTTTCAATAATCGCGGCAGTTTTGCCAACATTTTTTTAGTGGCGTCATCAACGTTACGGGGTGCCCTTCACAGACACCCCAATTTTCGACAACACAGCTCAGTGCCATCTTCTTTATGCCACAGCCACTGTAAATTTATTAAGGCAAGTCAAGAACTTCATCGACTTTTTCATAATCGACACCCACACTGATGATGAAGCTGGTGGCCTGCTCAATGTTCATGGCTGATTTTCGAACTTTGGATTCATGCACGATCACGGTGAATCCCGATGTTGGATTAGGCGATGTCGGCACAAATAAAATATAGCGATCCTCTTTTTATTGGTGACATAGGCCGGCACCCACAAACCTTCTTTCGGATATTCGATATAAACGACTTCACGGGCTTTTTGTGTTTCATGGCCGGAAAACATGTTGACCACTTTTTTGTCACCCGGTAAATCGTATTCAATAACGGGATTCGGTGGATAATCGCATCAATCGCCGCAATAATGGATGACCGCCCCATACTGACACGATAGCCGACATAGGCAAACAAAGCAAAACTCAGAAAAAACAAGGAAAGGGTAATCATAAGATTGTCAGAATAGCCATAAACCGACGTAAACAAGTCAGTCAGACGATCTTTTACAAACCAGACAATCTGTAAAATGACGACAATGGGAATGAATGCTAAAACACCAATCAAGAAGTAATTTAAGATTTTTTCATGTTTTCCTACCTCATAACGATTTTATGATCAGCAGACTCCCCGAAGCCAACAAAAAGCGGCAAACAGCCTGCTGTATTTATTATTGTCAATGCCACTGTAGACAAACTCTTCAGTCAGCAGGAATACAATAATGCCAATTTGCAAAATAGTCACATTTTCTGACCAGGCCAAGTGGAATTGCTGACCGGATAAAAGCAATGTCACGAGTTGAAACAGGGCAAACAAGGCATAACACACGGCAATCGTTACCCGTGTGGTATTTTTATCATAGGATTTTCCATGCACGATGGCAGTGAGCATGGCGCCACCTAAATTGGTCAGGCCATGAACAATCCCCATCACGATCAAATAAATGGTCTGGAAATGCAACAATCTGGAAAATTGCTGTGCCACGAAGGGGAAAAATGATTTCAAAGCAACCAGAATCAGAAAAATGCCGACAATTGGCGCAATATCGATACCGGCTTTAGTGGCCAACACTAGAAACAGCACCACCGGCGGGATGGTATAACGCAGAACCTGTTTTACAAATTCAAGATCGATATGCGCATAATGCTTGACGATCTGTAAAGCATTGATGGCAATCGAGATCGGTAACAACACGCTTAAAGTATCGACAAAACTATAGCCAAGCAATAGCAGCGTAGGCGTTCCAAACAACAACACGCCAACGCCAAACAAGGCCTGGATGAAACTGGTCGCAATGACAGTCAAGACAATATCAACAGGCATGGCATGCTCCTAAGAAATTTTTATGATACATCCCAGTCAGGTGAGGGTGTTATCGCTTATCTTAACAAAAATTCCGTAACCTCTCATTATTCACAGACAATCTGGCCTCTCATTTATCGACACAGAGACCAGTGAGAACACAGAGAATGAAACCGTGACAAACGTTAATTCTGTGTCTATTTTTATACCCAGTCGAGCCAATCTTACCGCCAATAGCTGATATTCTTCAGGCGGCTATCTTTGGGTATAAATCACTTGACCACTACAGACCGAGCATGTCTCCAAAACTGCGAATCAAATCAAAAGTATCCAGGCACTTCACACCAAAATGTTGACAGACAATCGGGATAGTCACTTTATTTTTTCTGTTGGGATCAAATCCTTCATGGGTCACAATAATCGCATCAATCGCTGTCGCCTTGGCAATCAGCCAGGGATCTGCCTCTGCAAGAAACTGATCTTTGGCGGCTTGGGTGAAATGTGTACTCGCCATCACCCAGGCGATAATTTCTTTGTATGCATTTTGCACATCGGTATCGCTCACATCTAGCCACCAGTTTGAGCCTTTGCGCGTTTTGGCCCAGTCGGACAGCGCATCATCGCCACGAGTCAATTCATCATACACATATTTAATCGAGGCAATGTCGCCGGCTTGCTGTTTTTGATCCAGCCATGTCCAGAAAGCAGGCACAATATCAAAGCCGTAATAGCGGTTACTCGCTTCGATATACTCTCCGCACATGAAAATAGAGCAAACCATCATGCACCGATAATTTGAAAATTCTCAGTTAAAAGTGAGCGCAAATTGTCGACATGCTTTTCTGGCTCAGAAAAGAATGTCTCGCAGGCTATTTTGAATTCTTTGAATGTTTCATAATACTGGTCATATAAGATTTCTTTCTTGAAATATCGCCAGTACCGTTCAATCAAATTAAGATTCGGCGCATACGGCGGTAAAAACACTAATTCAATTCGCGACATTTCAAGAAATTGTCTGACAGCCTTTGATCGGTAGTAGCGTGCATTATCGCAAATGATGTAAATAGTCCCAGCCTTCGGGTAACGTTCTTCAATCGCCTTACAAAGATCAATCGTTGCCTCGCCATTGATGGTGTCATAGAAGCGGCAGACAGTATCCAGAGAATCGATATTGACTGCACCGTTGACATTGAGACGTTGACGCCCGGTATTACTCTGAATCGTGAATTCCACACCACGCTTAATCCAACCACAAGCCATTACAGGATTATGTTGTGGATGAACACCATCCATGAACAATATCAAGTCTTCGGGCTGCTTGTCTTCCTTTAGTTGTTGATATTTCTCAAGGAACTCCAGTTGGGCTTTTGCATTAGCTTTGCCGGGTATCAGCTTGGGCTTTTTATAGACATAACCCAAGCGATGCAGCAAGGCTGTCACACCGCGTTCACTATAGCGAACCTGCCAACGCTCTTTAATGTAAGCTGCAACCGATTTAGCGGTTAAGTGAAGATTTTTCTGCAGATATTCATCCAACTCGGTCGCTTCTGAAACCGATAAGAAACTGGCACTTCCAACATGCTGAGTTTGTAGGAGTTTAGCAAGACCACCTTTCTTATATTTTCGATAGTAGGTACGGATTGTATTGCGGTCAATGAGAAGTGCTTCGGCAACGTTTGTTGCTGACCAGCCTGAACCTAAAAGAATGATGGCTTTAACTCGGTCTGCATCACGTTTTTCTCGAAGCTCACCATGGGCTTCGCGCAAATCGGCTAATTCAGTCTCTGGAAGGGTGTAATTCGACATGGCCTTATTTTATATATTTCACTCCATTACGTCATCTTTTATGCTAAATTCTCATTTGCGAAGAGTATAAACACATTGGCGTCAAGCAGATAAGCAGGGTGTATCAAAGCTTCAGTTCCCGGGCAAGGTTAGGGATTTTTGCGGGGTTCATGTCCAGAAGTTGCCCGGCATCCCGGAACAACAGGCTGCCTTGCTGTACACTGGCAATCACCGCAGAGGCGAAACGCCTGCCCAGACGGGTGCGGGCGGTCAAATAATAATCACCGCCATTTTTACCGCTCTGCTGTATCCATCGTCTGGCTTCATCCTGATAAAATATCCTGAATTCATCCCATGTCACCAGTCCCAAATCACAAGCGCGTCTGCCAATGACAATAGAACTTACACGATAGTAACGAACCAGGTCATATGCGTTGTCCGCAAGGTTTGCATGTTTATTCCATCGTTCACGGAAGCTTTGTTCAGGAACCAGCACCTCCGCCGCCACCGCATTACAGAACCTTTCGCTATCCATGTGTATAGCTGTAGTTTCCTGATTTAACGCAACATCGGAGATGCCGCTTTGCCCAATCCAGATATGCGCCAGTTCATGCACCAGTGTGAAAATTCGCGCCGCCTTGGCATCCTTCCAGTTCAGAAACACCAGCGGCGCAATCGGATCGCTGATAGCAAAGCCGCGAAACTCGCCGACATTCAATGGGCGGTGCGTATTGCTGCCGACAATGCCACTATGCATCATCAGGATGCCCACACCCTCTGCCTTTTCGACCAGTGCAGACAAAAATGCTTCCCAGTTTTTTATACTGCGGCGCAAGGCATCATCAATGTTCAAAATCTGGCTGATATTCCGCGCTACATCTTGCGGCGTATCGGCCAGAGAGAAACGACCAACAAACGGCAAAATTTCTATCCCTTGCTGGATGGCATACTCTTTGTACCACGCCTGTTTGCGCTGGGCATCAAGGATGACATCGCGCAAATCCACGCTAATTTCGCCAAGGGCGACATCGCCGAGCGTGCGCAGATCGGGCAAAGGCATGGTTTCTTGCGGTGGCTCGCTTAAAAACAGGTAGCCAAACGGAATGTGCAATATTCTGGCAAGTTTTTGCGCCTGTAAAAGGTTGGTTTTGCCTCGCCCCGCAACCAGAGCGGCGCCTTCTTGCTGACTTTCTCCGCCAGCATGGTATCGGACACACGGGCGCGCTCACACGCCCATCGCAATACTTGTGGAGAAATCAACGCCTCATTCGTCATGGGCAAATCCTAGCACACATCCGCTTTTTCGTGTTGAAACGCCTCTTTTAGCACCGCTTGCATCAGGGCTTCGGCGTGGGTTTGGTTCTGGCTGATCTGGGCTTCCAGTTGGTCGCATATGGCAAGCAGCTTTTTGACCTTGGCGACAATGGCTTGTTGTTCGGGGAATGGGGGAGTGCAATGATGTAATTTTCAAAAAAGCTTCTTTGAATTCTCTGCTGTCCAACTGCGCCCTTATAAGTTTTACTCCTTTTTCAATAAAACTCTCAGTTTTAACAATACTTAGGGGCTGTTGCCATTTCACATAGGTAACCATAAAAGGCGCAAGCCAGAGCGATAGAGCCTTCAAAATTTCGTTTGAGTTTGTCATATCGCGTGGCGATCGCTCTGAAATGCTTAAGTCTTGCAAACACATTTTCAACGAGATGGCGATATTTGTAGAGACACCAATCCATTTCATCATTTCCCCGAGTTGAATTCTTTTTTCTTGGGATAACAGGAACAGCCCCTTTGTCTTTAATTTGAAGACGTAATGCTTCACTGTCATAGCCTCTGTCAGCAACTATATAGTCACCTTTTGGGAGCTCTGCAACTAATTTCGGTGCTTCTTTACAGTCATGAACTTCGCCGCCTGTCACTGAGAAATGAATAGGAAGACCACAGGCATCAACGGCCATATGAATTTTACTGGTGTTCCCGGCGACAGATTTCCCCTATCGCTGTTTCTTGTTCACAGGCCGCACCACTACTATGCTGATGTGCTTTCACAATACTCCCATCAATAAATTCCCATTCCAGGTCTGGATCAACAACCAAGGCGTTAAAAATACCCATCAGTTTTTCTTTACGAGACCAGTCATTGAATCGTTTATATACCGCATTCCAATTACCAAAAGCCGTGGGTAAATCTCTCCAGGGACAACCTACTCGCAAGCGATAAAAAATACCTTCGACTGTTTTCGAAGACAAGGTTTGTCATAAATTCCCATTTTCAACATAATTATCTTCAGTTTCTCCCAAAGTTCATCCGTAAGCATTTGTCGGGGCATAGTTTGCTTGTTTTGAGTCAAAATAAACAATCTATGTGGCGGAGTTATTGAATTTCAAGGGGATTTTCAAAACGGCAACAGCCCCTAATGTTTAAAGAAACGGTGGAGTTCAATGTACGTGTATACATGTTGAAAAAAATTTTGCATAGTTATGATGTAAATTCCTTTTGGAAATGATGTTGGGTTCTAGTAACACCCAACATAACTCCGGCCTTCCGGAAAAATCTCTCAAATCCTCTCAAAGCCATGTCTGACAAGGGATACAGACGGAATTCACCAAAAATGTAATTTGTAAGCTATTGAAAAACAAAAGGTTTTTAAATTTTGATGATACGTCACCTGACGTATTTTTGAGTCTAAATTGTTGCGTTTTACGTCAATAACGTATATTTTCGCTGTTTTTTACGTTCAGTGGAGTATTTATGGCCATAAATGACGTTCGTTCTTATGCTTTGAAGGAAGCAAGAAAAGAGCTTGGTTTAACCGCTTCGGAAATGGCTGAAAAGTTAAATACGCCATTTCGCACCTATCAAAATTGGGAATATCGTGGAAATTTTCCTGGTGTTGTTGGTTCTGCGGTTGAGTTAATGCAGGAAAATAAGCGCCTTAAAGCATTGGTTAGGGCTATGCGCCCTTTTTAAGTCAAGAATCCCCCACACGCCACATGAGCGTATGTGGGCGTGTGGGGGGATAGAGCAGATAACGACGTGCATAACCGGCAAAATAAAGCGTGGCGACGTTAGGAACCACGCTTTATTTTGTCCGAGTTAATGCAATTGTTAGAAATTTTTACTTCATCTTTACTTAAAGCTTTATCTTCAACGCCATCAAAAAAGAAGCTAATTTTTTACGGCTAAGTTACGTGAATTATTATTTGTAGAATAACTAAATTCATTTTTTGTACTCATAAGTATTCTTCTCATGCGGCTTTACCTCCAGTTTCTTTATATTTTTTTAATTGAGTGTAAATATAGCTCCAACTCAACTCTATCACCTACTTCATCCAACAATTGTTCACAGGCTTTACATTCATCCTCATCATATGGAGTACAAAGGAACTCTCCATAAACAACTATAGTAAATATATAAACAAACTCTATTGAATTAACATTTATGCGAACTGGTTTGCAATAAATAGAACCATAATCAGCTTGCTTTGACCTATTCGATGTCAAAAAAATATTTTCCTTTATTCCCTTCCTAATATCTGAAACAAAAACACTTTCCCCTGTTTCATAACAATACTTAGCAGTTGAATTACCTCATAAGCGCCAACTTAAGCCCCCAACCACTTGATTAAACACGACTTACGCCCAGCTCTCTGCATTGTCGAATCATTCCCAAAATCGGTTCAGGTAGACTCTGCAACGAACGTTTTCTCGGGCGTTCGCTAACGCTTTTCAAATAATCACGCTGAAAGCGTTCTTGCTTCGGAAAACAGGCGTTCAATCCTGATTTAATGTCCTCAGCAATCGTTTTATACAAACGCCAGGGTGTCAATGCACGCGGCCCATCCATTTTCGTCAAGGCCTTGGTAAAACACCGCTGCGCGATCTTTTCCGTAACCACCGCATACAGAAGTTTGCCCTGTAAATACAATTCGGCCAATTGACTGTCTTTACGGGCACGTAATTGATTGATCGCCAACAGGCTTTTCAGCCGTTTGATCACCAATTCCACCTGCCAGCGTACACGATAGAGCGCGGCAGCCGTTTCGGTGCTGAGCAACTCGACCGGCACGGACGTTAAAATTAAGACCCATTCACTGAGATAGAGCGTTTTTTCCTGGGCTGTACGTCCTTTGTTCTGCGCTCTGAGTTTCGCTTTACGCCGGGCTTGCGCCGCTTTTTCGGCAGGTAACGGAACCGCATGTACCGTGCAGGCGATTCGTTTAGTATCATGGCACAAATAAACCGGAATAGCCCCGCTTGTTTCCCGAGACGTTGTAATTTCGTTTCCCAGTCAATTTTTATCATTTTGCCGTGCTCGTCAAGCTCGTATAAATTCATGCTGTGTGCGTTATAGCGCAGCACAATATCGCCACCTCGGTCAATAAAAGGCACCAACGACTTCGGTTGATTGTAGCCACGATCAATCAACACGACATCGCCCGATTCCAGCACATAATGGTCAAGGCTTTCGCCAATCTTGTCCGTACTGACTTCAACCTGGCGCAATGTCAGTGAAATCAAATCTATCGCGATATGTAGCCGATACGTGGTTTCTGTCGCACCGGGTTCCTGCACGGTCGAGCCATCAATAATAACGAAGCTTAATGAACCACTGTCAACCACCTGATGCAACCCAAATACGCCCGATAGCAAGGATTTTACCCAAGGAACGCAGGCCGCCAGTCTTTTTTTACCGCCGTATCACTTAAGTGAGCCCTGTAAGTGAGCCACCTCGCCGGCGCAACTCCGCAAGGAGAAATCCAGACCACAGTAGAGCATCACCAACTGTAACAGTTGTAAGGGCGAACGGATCTTGCGCGCACGCGTGAAGGCTTTAAATTCATAGGCTTGTTGTTGATAATCTTCTGGAAGTTCTTGCACAAATTGTTCAAAACGAGTATCTATGTGAGGTGGCTGCTTTTTCATAGGGTTTTCACTTTTGTCGGCAAAAGACTCTATGTGGTGGCCACACCTTTATTTTCAACACGTAATCAATGATTTAATGGCTTAAGTTGGCAGGGCAATCGGGTTTAAATTACACCAAGAATCTTGAGTAAATAATCATTATCCCACCCTGCCATCATTCGCTTGGTTTTTACACCGACTTTGGCCGTTTCCTCGGCTTTTATTAAATTTAAGGCCATGTGTCGAATGACAGCTAAGTTTGAAGCACTATATCCTTTGCGGGTTCGGTTGCTATCCTCATCAAAAGCAAGATCAAGAACCCAATGCAAGTTATTTTCAATCGCCCAATGAGCGCGAACAGCATGCTCTAACTTGTTTGGATCGTTTGCGCTTAAACTGCTTATAAAATAGCGTGTTTCCTCGGTTATTTTTTCATCCACTTCTCTTGTGGCTGTGACGGCAATAATACTTTTTAATCCTGACCAGGAATGCTCCTTTTTAACCATTCAATCTCATCCGTGACACGAACAGAACGCGTTTCAATTCGCCCATGCTCACCATTGACGGTTTTTTGTGGCAATTTCTGAGCGATAAAGCGGATGTAAAATAGGCCTTTACATCCTCATGTAAGGTGCCATGATTTCCTTTTAAACTCAAAACATAGTCACCGCCTTGGTCGATAATCTGTTTGGCTATTTTCTTTGGCACCCCATTGCATCAATTGTAATCAAAGCGCCTGCAATATCCAAACGCGACAGAAGTTTGGGTATGGCCGTAATTTCATTGATTTATCATCCACTTTCGCCTGACCTAAAACCAAACTGTTTTTCCGCGACCAGGCGCTCACCATATAGATGGCTGACTTATTTGAGGCTTTATCAATACTGCGCCTTAAGCATTTGCCATCCATTGCAATAATATCTTCTTCAACCAAGTCCGCTAGATCGGCCACCCAGTTTGAGAAGCATTGACTAAATTGTTCCGTATCTATGGCGGCAAAAACAGCACCCAACGTATCATGTGAAGGGATTCCATTTTCTAAACCAAGCTGTTCAGTGAACCAGCTTTCTTTAGCCTTTCCAAATTTTTCAATGGCCACCCAGTTATCGGCTCCACAAATAGTCGCACACAAGGTGATGAAAAATATATCAGTGAGTTGATGCTTCTTTCGCCGATCTACTCTTGATCAGCAATCGTTGAAAAATGGTGGATAATTGAGGCCGTTGGGGTAACTGTCATTTATAATCAAAATGATAAAACCAATACCTTATCTAAATTATAATTTCAACCCTTTTTTAAACCCGATTGCCCTGCTTAAGTTGGCGCTTATGTTGAATTACCTTCCATAATATGTTTTGCTTTTGTATGTTGTTTCTGAGCATCGCACTTAAATTCATACCACCATTTTTCCTCTGACGGTATCCCTTGTATTATTGTTATTGCCACGTTTTTTGGGCTTATATCAAAACCATTTTTCAAAAGCCTCTTTGCACCATCAAGAACAAATTCCAATTGATCTTTTGGCTGGGTAATAATTTTAAAAACATCCCCATTTGGTTTGACCTTTTTTGCTTTTTGATAGAAGCGATCTTTTTTCTTTTTCACTAAATCATTAAAGAAAACCATAATCGATTCCAATAAATTCTGATATTTCCTGTTTACTACACCTTTAAATTGCTCGGATATACCTTTGACAAACAAAATTATGATAGTGAAACCTGCTAATCCAGAAAATATTACCTCATGAATTTCTTTATAATCCTTTATGATTTTCCATTCGTCTCCCCATATATCCAATGCACCATAGTACAAACCTACTATGGGAGGAACAATAATACTAATGAAAGGTGAACTTAAAGAATCAATAACTCTATTGTTAACAAATACCTTATATAATAATTTTTTCAATTTTGTTACTTTCCTTCACTTCACCATCTGGATTTCTAACGATTGAATTCACCTGACGCAAAAAGCAGAGTGGAGCGAAGCGGAACGCCGCTTTTTGCGGTCAGGTGGAATGACTTGTTATGTGATTTGTCCATATGGTTAGCTCTTATTTTTAATTGACGCTGGGTGTTTCATTTTCATGTAGATGCCACCAATTTTAAGCTCATCGATCATTTGCTTAAGGCGTTTTTCTTTTGTTTCTTGTCGTTTTGCTCTTTCAATCCACCCAATGTAATCATTTTTTTGGTATTCAGGTCGGGCTTCATAATCGGAGATAACATTATTATCATCCAGAGCTTGCCTTATATACTCAGGCATTGGGTATCTTTCCCGTTTCATTTAGAAAACTCCTTCATCATGAGTATCTTCTTTTTTGCTCACATAACGACCAAGCTCAGCCGACGCGAAACCGCGCAGCGGTTTCGCGGTCGGCTGGAGCGCCTTGTTATGCGCTTTTATCCTAGCGATCATCCGGCCATTCATCATATTTTGGAAGACCGCAATCAGTTTCCAAATTGTACCAAGGGGCCTTTAAACTAACCCAAATGTGATTTACTGGTCTTGCCCCAGGATCATCGTCAAGGGTACCTAAACGGAGAATATAGTGGCTTTGCCCTTCCCTGTGTGCATAAATGTGTGACCCACAGTTTGAACAAAAACACCTTACTTTATCGGGAGAGGACCGATAACATTTGATTAGCTCTTCACCCGAAGTGAACTCGAAATCTTTCATTTGTACTGCTGCAACAGAAGAAAACGCCGTCCCGTGCGCCTTCCTGCATGTTGTGCAGTGACAATGAGTAATATCACCGATTTCTCCATTGATTGCATATGTGACCTCACCACACATGCAGCTTCCCTTGATCATTCAAATCCCCTTTCTGGATTCTGCGCATAACAGTTAACTATATTGAATCAGATAATAAAGCACTAGACAGAGTTCTGTCTAGTGCAATAAGATAATCCTATGCAAAAAGATTTAAACCCTTCGAAAAGTATAGCTAAATCTCCGCAATCTGGGTGGAATATTTATTTATCCGCATTGTTAGACCGAAAAATCCCGGAGAAAGCGCGGCCTTGGTATGTGCGTCATTTGAAGGGGCTGCTTGCCTTTCTGGGGAAAAACAATAAGCGGTTGGATGAGGCTTGTGCGGAGGATGTGAAGCAGTATTTTATGATGCGAGCTTCTGAGGAGAATCTCCCGGATTGGCTGTTCAGCCAGATTGTTGAAGCGGTTGAAGTTTATTTTGTAGATGTGTTGAAGCCCGATTGGGCAGAAGGGTTTGACTGGGCATATTGGCGAGAGGCGGCGACTCGGTTGACTGTCGAGCATTCGACCATTGCTCGGGAAGTGGATAGAATAACATCCGGGAATGATTTGACACCTTCTAAGTCATTGAGTCCACAATTTCAGACATTGATGGATAAATTGGTTGAGCAAATCCGTGTACGGCATTTTTCCATTCGGACGGAGCAGACTTATGCTCATTGGGTGCGGCGCTTTTTGTTTTGTTTTCCGGCGAAGAAGGCAAGTGATCTTGG
>NZ_JAEHGD010000001.1:498135-514218 GCF_016097405.1 methane-oxidizing endosymbiont of Gigantopelta aegis | reverse complement strand
TGATCTTGGTAAGCATGAGGTAGAGCAATTTTTGTCTGATCTGGCTGTTGGTCGCAATGTCAGTGCCAGTACGCAAAGTCTGGCGCTGACGTCGTTGGTGTTTTTCTTTAGTGAAGTACTTGGGCGGCCACTAGGAGATATGGGCTTTGCCCGGGCTAAACGCCCCAAGCGCTTGCCGGTTGTATTGACTAAAAATGAAGTCCGACAATTGTTGTCGCAGATGACGGGTGTTTATGCATTGATGGCGGGGTTGATGTATGGCACGGGTATGCGGCTGATGGAGTGTGTCAGATTGCGGGTAAAGGATATTGACTTTGATTATGGCACGATTACGGTACGCGATGGTAAGGGTAGTAAAGACCGGATTGTGCCATTGCCCAAGCGTTATGAAGCTGAATTGAAATCGCATTTGAAAACAGTTCAATCATTACATGCTAACGATGTGGCACAAGGGCATGGTGAGGTTTATTTACCGAATGCGTTGGCAGTCAAGTATCCCAATGCAGCTCGGGAATGGGGCTGGCAGTATGTCTTTCCGGCTTCCAGACTGTCGGTTGATCCGCGAACGGGGGGTGTTCGGCGTCATCATTTACATGAAACATCGTTGCAGAAAGCGATTAAACAGGCAGCCAGGCAATCGGTGATTGCCAAGCAGGTCAACAGCCATGCCTTACGCCATTCGTTTGCCACACATCTTTTGGAGGCCGGTTCGGATATTCGAACTGTACAAGAGCTGTTAGGCCATGCCGATGTTTCGACGACGATGATTTATACCCATGTGATGAATCGACCAGGCTTGGCACCTGTCGAGAGTCCCGCAGATTTATTGTAGCTTAGGGGATTTTTCAGGTTAATCGACTGGATTATTAAGCCAATAGTGGCTTTAGGATGGGTTTCGTTATCGCTCTCGGCAACAGCTTTTTTGGAAAACTTGGCACACAGTCCACTGACTAGCCATGCAAGGTCTGTTTCAGTAGGTTGATGTCACCGGGCGGGCTACTACTCATTCATAAAGCTATAAATTGTGGCCCCAGGTCAAGACTTATGCGGCAGCTCGACATCGGTAATGATGCCGGCATTGGGGTCGTTGAATATGCTGTCGTCCAACTCGTTTTCACTGCGGCCGACAATACTGGTGACGGTAGCGTCGCCGGTAATGTTGACGACGGTGCGCAGCATATCGAGCACTCGGTCTACCCCTAAAATCAGGCCGATACCTTCAACTGGCAAGCCGACTTGATTAAATACCATGGCTAGCATGATTAAGCCAACGCCCGGAACGCCGGCGGTGCCGATGGAGGCTAGAATGGACATGCCGATGACAGTTAGATAATCACTAAATTCAAGATTGATGCCGTAGACATTGGCGATAAAAACGGTGGCGACGCCTTGCATGATGGCGGTGCCGTCCATATTAATGGTGGCACCTAGCGGCACGGTAAATGCGGCTGTTGCATTATTAACGCCAATACGTTTTTCTACGGCCTGCAAGGTGATCGGAATGGTTGCATTGGAACTGGCGGTGCTGAAGGCAAATATTTGGGCAGAGCGCATTTTTTTGAAAAATGTTGCTGGCGCCAGCTTGGCCAGAAAATGTAATAACAGACTGAAGGTACCAAGACAGTGCAGTATTAGGCACAGAACGACAACAGAGAAGTAGCCTATCATGGGAATGATCAGCCCGAAACCTTGTTCGGAAAAGGTTTTTGCCATCAGAAAAAATACCCCAACTGGTGCGAAGTCCATTACCAGAGTTACCACATTCATCATGACTTCATTCAATCTGTCGGCTAAATCGACTAAAGGTTGACCTTTTTCTCCAGTCATTAACAGTGCGATGGCAAATAAAATCACAAAGAAAATAATTTGCAGCATATTGCCTTCGGCAAAGGCCTGGATGGGGTTGCCGGGGACGATATTGATTAACACTTCAGTTAAGGGTGGGGCTGGTTTTGCCGTAAAATTTCCCAAGCTGGCGGTCGTTTCAAAGCCTTGGCCGGGTGAAATCAATAGTGCAACCGTTAATGCGAGGGTGATGGCCAGTCCTGTGGTTAACAGATAAAGTGCAAAGGCCTTAATGCCAACCCGTCCTAATGTACTGACGTCACCGATACCACAAACGCCACAAATCAAGGAGAATGTGACCAAAGGAACAACCAACATTTTCAGTGCATTGACAAAAGCTGCACTTACCACATAAAACAAGCCGTTAACCAGCCCGTGTTGAATCCAGTCAATATTTTGAGCAAACTGATTGATCAAACTGCCCAGTAATAACCCGAGCAGCATGGCGATTAAAATTTTGGTGGTAATCGGTGTTTTATGTTGAGGCATGGGCGCTTTAGGAAATCAGGCGGGTTCAGTTAAGGCGATTTTTTCAGCATTAAAATAATGTTGAATGTGTTGTACGCGGCTGATGTCCAATGCCTGCGTTCGCAGGTGGCTGTGGCACAATGCACCGCGAAAGCCGAGATAATCGGCTTGGAAGGGCAGTAATTGATGAATATGCGTTTGTCGCAAGGAGCCGGCCAGCCCCGTGAGGAGTTGATGTTGTTTAGCGTGTTGCACAAACTGTTCAATACGCTTTAAAGGTAATACATCAAGCAGCGAGCCGTTTTGTTTGTCGGCGGTATCGAGCATGACGCCACTGAAACCGGTTTTGGCCAGCTGTGGAATCAGCCTGAAATCAGGCTGTTGGTCGGCAAATAATACAGCGATAAGGCGCAAACTGTTCTGTTCAATGTCGGTTTTAAGGCGTTGAAGCGTTGCCAAGGTATCGCCTGTGCTGAAAAAACCGATTTTAATATAATCGACTCCAGTGGCAGCCATGTTCAATACAGCGTTTTGAATCAGGCCAGGCTCCATGGGTAAATCACCAATGGTGGCACTAAGGGTGTTGATGTGCCCTAAATGATCGACGATAGTTTGCACTTCTGTTAAGGCTAAGGCACCTAAGGCACCTTTTGCCGGCTGCTTCAGGTCAATAATATCGATGCCTAAGTGTTGAATTTGTAATGCCTCGTCCAGGCTGTTGATGCTGGCTAGCATTCCACTCATGCTTGAATGACTCCTTGTTTAAAATCTTCGACCACTTCCATTAGCCATTGCCAGGCTTCTTTTTCACGTTCACCGGCGGTTTTTTCCATACCAATGCGAAGATAAGCGAGTTCTTCCTCGATTTTTTTCCACGGTAACATATGTAGACGGCTGACTAATATGGCCGCTTCAATGACGGCAAACTGGGCACGATTAAAGCCTTTGAACGGTTTATGGGTGACTTCGTAAATAGATTTACAGAAAATCATCGGCCGGATGTCATCATCTTCAATTTTCTCGATCTCCAGTTCACAATGAGCCAGTGCGCATTCCAGGTAGTGGCCTGTAGTTTTTTCGGCTTCTTTGAGTGGCCAGTTGCGACGACCGGTTAAACAGCCGGCAAAAATACGCACATCATCGCAATAATTGATTATTGCGGTATGGGTTTCAGCGATGTTGTCCAGAGTGGTACAGGGCTTGAAGGGGCGGATGACAAACTTGTCTTCATGTGCATGAATGCCCATCGGCGCAATATGCGGGACGCCCTGACGGTTTAACGTGGTGACAATAACTTCTTGAATCATTTTTTTAACGTCGTTCCGGCCGGTTTGAATTGGTGTAAATCAATGCTGCCCTCATTATGGTCGGTAATGCAGCCCCAGTCCAGTTTTTGATCTTGAGTAAAGCGTTTACCTAATTGCCAGGCAATCTCTGCCCGGGCCAGTTCCACACCGAGGTAAAAGGCATGACCGCCATCATTTTCCACACCCAGTGTGGGATACAGTTCAAATGGATCGGTGGCACTATTGAGTCCATCGCGATTGAAAATGTGGATACCTTCTTCACTGACTTGTATGCGATAGCTAGGGTCACGAATTTCTTCAGCCAGGGCTTTTATTTCATCCAAGCTGTAGGGGAACGGCGAAGTTTCATGCACCGTCATCAGGCCGGGGTCAATATGCTTGGGCAGGCTGTTATGTTGTTTGGCCGCATGCATGATGCGGCGGGCACGATCTGCCTCGCGTATTGCCGTCCGCGCGTGCTGGCTGACTTCGGTGGCCAGTACATTATGAATATTGAGTTCGGAACACATTCCGAACAACAAAGCATTCATGCCGGTTGTATCAGCATGCGTCAGTTCGGTCAGATTACCGATACCGAGCATCATTTCAATGTCGGGATAGCGCTGCCGGAACTGAAAATTTCGTGCGACTGATTCGGTAAAGCCAAAATGAATCGGGTCGAGAATCGGGTCGACGATAAAGGCACGGTTCTGTTTTTGCAGTTGTTCGATGGCGCTGTCGAGCGTTTGCAGGTTGCCATGTTGTTGTGGGATTAAAATGGGTGTGGCGGCCACTTCATGGCTAATCCACAGCGTATCCTGGGTCAGACTCAGCATAAAATCGGCACCGGCCTTGCCGCCACGTAACAGATCATCAGTTTCCAGTGAATCAATGCTGACTGTAAAGCCTTCTTGCTTCAGGGTTTGAATACAGTCTTCTAGGTGTGGAAAGTCAGTACCGGGCAAACAGCCGATGTCGATCACATCCGCTCCGTTTTGTCGATAATAAATGGCGCGCTCCAGTACTTGTTCCAACGTCATGTGCGGTGCGTCGGTAATTTCGGCAAAAATATTGACAGAATATTCGCTTAGGTCGATATGTTGTGCGGCATGACCAAAATATTGCGGCAGATCTTTGACTTCTTCTGGCCCGCGTTCGACTGGTACGCCGAGTTTTTCTGATAGGGCGTCAAGGTCACCACGGCAACGGCCGGGAATGATGATGCGATCGGCGCCAAAGGTGTCGTGCAAACGCCGAGCAATCATGTCGGTGGTTATCAAAGCGGCGACTTTGACACCAATTTGATGTACCGTGTAGGTGAAATCCGGCTGCATGTTGCTGAGCACGCGCTGACATTGTTTTTCGGCCAGTTTTCCGGTCAGAAACAGAATATGTTCGCTCATGTTAAATCAGCTAGGCGGCGGTTGACGGTTTCAATCAATTCATCCACACTTTCTACCACCTCGGTATATTCAAATTGACGAATTTTTTCGGTGCCTTCAAGGTCAATTTTTCTAGGATAGACCATAACTTTCTTTTTGCCGGGAGCTGTCGTTTCCATTTCGGGCGCAATGTCACAAGGATAAACAATGCTGGGTACGCGGCATTTTCCAGCTTGGGAATATAGATTGGTGACCAGTGAATCGGCAATACCCAGCACACATTTAGCGATGGTATTCGATGTAGTTGGCGCCATGACAAAGGTGTGATAATAACCTTTATAGAATAATCCGACCGGTGGCGCAGAGGCGGCTTTGTCGCGATAAATCGGCAGGTGATTTTTCAGTTCTTTTATATCGATGCCATACATTTTTAATACCTCTTCACCGGCCTGACTCATATATAAATCGACCTGATCCAATGTCAGCAGGAATTCAAGGCATTCTTCTATATAATGGCCTGAACCGGTAATGGCCCAAGCCAAACGGGGAGATTTGTTCACGGTATCTTGTGGTGTGGAAAATCTGCATTATACCTTAAGAAAGATCAGACAAAAGGAGGTTACGATGCTTGCAGCGATTGATAAACCTATGATTATGGGAATTTTAAATGTCACACCCGATAGTTTTTCCGATGGTGGGGAATATAATGTGGTAGATGCGGCGGTTTTGCGTTGCCGCGAAATGTTGGGGCAGGGGGCGGATATTATCGACATTGGCGGTGAATCGACACGGCCGGGGGCGGATTCTGTCACGGCAGAACAACAGATAGAACGTGTCGTTCCCATTATTACCGCGATTCGGCAGCACGTTTCAGAAAGTGTGCCGATCAGTATTGATACGACCTTGAGTACGGTCGCAAAAGCGGCTTTAGAGGCAGGTGCTAACTGGATCAACGATGTTTCGGCAGGGCTGGATGATGACGAAATTCTGGCATTGGCGGCGCGAACCGATACACCGATTATATTGATGCACCGGCAGGGGACGCCTAAAACCATGCAGGATAATCCATTTTATGATGATGCAGTGATTGATATTTTGGAAGAAATCAAGCTGCGGGTCGAGGTGGCGATGGAAGCGGGCATCCCAAAATCTAATATTATAATTGATCCGGGCATTGGTTTTGGGAAACGCAAACAGGATAATCTTGAATTGTTGGCGAACCTGGATCAATTTGTCGCACTGGGGATGCCTGTCATGTTGGGTACCAGTCGCAAGCGTTTTATGGGCAGTATTTGTCAGGTGGACAATCCAAAAGAGCTGGTGACAGCAACGGCAGTGACAACAGCTTTAGGCGTGATGGCGGGGGTCAAGATTTTTAGGGTTCATGATGTGAAGGAAAATCGTCAGGCTGCCGACGTTGCCTTCGCCATCAAGCAGGCCGCCTAAATGCTACACCCTGCCTTATCTACGCTGGAGCAAAGTTTTGCTACCTCGCCATTACAAAAGATTGAAGACACGCTGTTACAGCAGACAGGTGTTGAGCTGTGGCTGAAACGGGATGATTTGATTCATCCTATTATTTCTGGCAATAAATGGCGAAAATTAAAATACATTTTAAATCATGCGCTGCACGGTCAGATGCACACCATTATCAGTATGGGCGGGCCGTGGTCAAATCATTTACATGCTCTGGCTTATGCGGGAAAACAGCTGGGTCTGACGACGAAAGCCTTTGTACGTGGTGAAAAGCCTGTCGTTTTGAGTCCGACGCTGCGCGATATACTGGCTTGGGGTATGGAGGTACAATTTGTATCGCGTCATCATTACCGGGATTTGCGGCAATATCGGAAATTTGACAGTCTGCCGGGTTTAAAACCGGGGGAATATTGGTTACCGGAAGGTGGTGCGAGTACCCTGGCATTGCAAGGAGTTCATGAAATTGTCACGGAAATATCGGTACAATACGACAGTTTAGCTGTCGCCGTGGGGACGGGAACCACACTAGCCGGTTTGATTGCTGCCAGCGATCAGGATAAACAGATTGTGGGCATTGCTGCATTGAAAGGTGCAGCTTTTTTATATGATGATGTGAAGCGCTTGATTGCGCCTGAGGAAAAAAAGAACTGGCGAATTCTGTTGGATTATCATGCTGGAGGCTTTGCCCGTACCATGCCGGAATTGTTAGTCTTTATGCAGCAATTTGAGGTCAGGCAGCAGATTCTTCTCGATCAGGTGTATAACGCTAAAATGTTATATGCCTTATATGATCAGATTCGGCAAGGTGCATTTCAGCGTGGGGATAGAATTGTTGCGATTCATACGGGCGGTTTACAGGGGATGCGTACCATAAACATGGCAAGACTAGGTTAAATACGGGACATAATGATGAATCAGGAAATCAATAATCAATCAAACACAACAGAAATCGACTTGTCGGCGCCTGAGTTGTATATCAACCGCGAATTAAGTTTGCTGGAGTTTAATGACCGGGTCTTGGCTCAAGCAAAAGATGAGAGCCTGCCTTTATTAGAACGACTGAATTATTTATGTATTTCCTGTTCCAATCTGGATGAATTCTATGAGGTTCGGGTTGCCAGTGTGATTCAAATGGCCGAGATGGAGCCGGGAGCAACCGGTTTAGATGGCCTGACCCCTTATGAGCAGTTGGTAAAAATTTCCGAGCGCACCCATCGCTTGGTTGATGAGCAATACCGGGTTCTCAATGAAATTCTGATTCCGCAGTTGAAACAGGAACACATTTGCTTTATTCGTCGGAATGAGTGGACCGATAAACAACGAGCCTGGTTAGAGCAGTATTTCAACGAGGAATTGCTGCCAATTTTAACTCCTGTCGGTTTGGACTCGGCGCACCCTTTTCCTCGTATTTTAAACAAAAGTTTAAATTTTATTATTACGCTGACCGGTAAAGATGCTTTTGGCCGCAACAGTGGCCGTGCAGTGTTGCAGGCTCCCCGTGCCTTGCCGCGGATTGTGCGTTTACCGCCTGAAGAAACCGATGGTGGGCCGAGTGATTTTGTGTTTTTATCGTCAATTATTCATGCCTTTGTCGGTGAATTATTCAATGGTATGACGGTAAAAGGCTGTTATCAATTTCGAGTAACTCGCAACAGCGATTTTTTTGTCGATGATGATGCGATTGATGATTTACTGCATGCGGTTGAAGGCGAACTGGCGATGCGCAATTATGGCGACGAAGTCCGTCTGGAAATCGATGCCAATTGCCCGGAAGAAACGGTTAATTTTCTCAAGGCACGCTTTGGTTTGCAGGATGGACAGGTTTTTAAGGTAAATGGGCCGGTTAATCTAAGCCGGATTCAAGCGATTTATAACAAGGTGGATCGGCCGGATTTAAAATTCAGTCCGTTCAAACCGTATGTGCCGGGTGCCTTGGGCCGTAAAAAAGATATTATGTCGGCCATTAAACAACAGGATTATTTATTGCATCATCCATTCGAATCCTTCATGCCGGTTATTGAATTTATTCGTCAGGCGGCGGCAGACCCTGATGTGATTGCGATCAAGCAAACGCTATATCGAACCGGTATGGATTCACCTATCGTAGCGGCTTTGATAAAGGCAGCGCGTAGTGGTAAGGAAGTGACGGTCGTGATTGAATTACGCGCACGTTTTGATGAAAAAGAAAATATCGGCTTGGCAGCAAAATTACAGGAAGCCGCAGCGCATGTGGTCTATGGGGTTGTTGGCTATAAAACACATGCCAAGATGTGTCAGGTGTTACGTAAGGAAGGTAAAAAATTGCAATTTTATACGCATTTAGGTACCGGTAATTATCACCCTAAAACAGCGCGGCTTTATACCGATTATGGGTTGTTTACGTCGGATAAAACCATTGGTGAGGATGTGCGGCGAATTTTTGCGCAATTGACTAGCTTAGGAAAGGTCAGTCGCTTAAATAAGTTATTGCAATCGCCGTTTACGTTGCATAAAGGCTTGTTGAAAATGATAGATCGCGAAATCGTGAATGCAGAAAAAGGCAAACCTGCAAAAATTATCATCAAGGTCAACGCTATTATTGAAAAGCAATGTATTGAAGCGTTATATCGGGCGTCGCAGGCAGGTGTCGAGATTAAATTGATTGTTCGCGGGGTTTGTTGCTTAAGGCCTGGGATAAAAGGTGTTTCAGACAATATTGAAGTGCGCTCGATTATTGGCCGTTTTTTGGAGCATACCCGTGTTTATGCTTTTGCCAATGGCGGTAACTGGCAAGTGTATTGCTCTAGCGCAGACCTGATGGATCGGAATATGTTTAGGCGGGTGGAAACCTGTTTTCCGATTGAAGACAAAAAATTGCACGATCGGGTATTGCAAGATTTGGATGTGTATCTGAAGGATAATTCGCAGGCTTGGGTGTTGCAGGCCGATGGTAATTACAGGCGTTTGGAGCCGGGTGATGAGCCGATATTCCAGGCGCAGACTGAGCTGCTGAACATGTTTACCTGATGTCGGGGGAACACATGAAGCTAGCGTTGTTAGCCGGAACACAGTCGGGTTGTGGTAAAACGACAATGATGCTGGCCTTGTTGCAATATTTTAAAATACAACAGCGTGAGATTGCGGCATTTAAGGCTGGACCGGATTTTTTGGATCCTTTGTGGCATCAGGTGGTCAGTGGTAGGCCATCTTATAATTTGGATACCCGGATGATTGGCGTGGCCTTGTCGCGGCAGGTGTTGGCAGGGCAGAGCCAGGGGGCTGAATTTGGTTTGATTGAAGGCGTCATGGGGTTGTTTGATGGGCGTGAAGGTGTCGGTAAAGAAGGGTCTAGTGTAGATTTAGCGCGGCAGTTGGGTTGTCCGGTATTATTGGTTGTAGATGCTAAAGGTATGAGCGGTTCGATTGTGCCGCAGGTTAGTGGTTTTTGCCATTATGCTGAAAAAATTGGTGTCCGTATTGCTGGCGTGCTGGCAAATCGAGTGGGCAGTTCACATCATGCCGGTTTGTTAAAGACACTGCTCGCAGAATACAATATGCCGCCATTGATTGCATATCTGTTGAAGGAGGCACCGGGGTTGCCGGAACGCCATTTGGGGTTGATGCGGCCCGATGAAGTCGAGGTGCCGGAGTTTTCTGACAGTTTCCAGGTTGATGACGCTTTGTTGATGGCAGCTTTTCAACCTTTCGACCTTGTGGCGTTAAAACAAGATACCGATACGCCACGTCTGACGAGTAAAAAAATCGCCGTTGCGCGAGATGCGGCCTGCTGTTTTATTTATCCGGCCAATATTGACTGGCTGAAACAACAGGGTGCGCAGGTGGTTTATTTTTCGCCCCTGGCAGGTGATCGTTTACCGGCAGATTGTGATGCACTCTGGTTACCAGGCGGATACCCTGAGTTGTATGGGCAAGCCTTGTCGCAGTCGGCTAGCTTGGCTTCTTTGCGCGCATTTATTGAAGCCGACAAGCCGGTGTTAGCCGAATGTGGTGGCGCGATGCTATTGGGGCGGATGATTATCGATCAAACCGGTTGTGCTTGGCCAATGGCGCAGGTTTTACCTTTTGATTCGAGAATGCAGAAAAAACTGGCTGCATTAGGGTATCGACAGGATGAAACTGGGGTAAGAGGGCATGAGTTTCATCATTCGGTACGCGAAGCAGAGCAGATATTTACGCCGGCGTTTCACTGTGATCGTGGCGATAACGGTATTCGATACAAAAATTTACGCGCCTCGTATGTGCATTGGTATTTTGCCAGTCAGCCTGAGCGTGTTGCAGAGTGGTTTGGAGCATGAAGGAAAGAGACAGAAGACAGGGTATTGTGGTGGTGAACACCGGTGAAGGCAAGGGCAAATCGTCGAGTGCTTTTGGTATGGTATTTAGAGCGGCGGGCTGGGGCATGAAGGTGTGTGTCATTCAGTTTATCAAGGGGAAGTGGAAAACCGGGGAACAAAAAGCGGCTGAGCGTTTTGATAATATCGAATGGCACACGTTGGGGGATGGGTTTACCTGGGATACTAAGAACCCCGAGCAGGATATTAAAACCAGCCGTGAAATCTGGGAGTTTGCTAAGCAAAAAATTCGCTCTGAGGCTTATGATTTTGTCCTGCTGGATGAAATCAATTATTGCTGTGGTTATCAGTGGATTTCAGGCCAGGAAATTGCCGATTTTATTTCCAACGAAAAACCACCCTGGCTGCATCTGGTATTGACTGGCCGTAATGCTGCGCCGGAAGTGATTGAGGTGGCGCATACGGTTACCGAAATGAAAATGCTGAAACATGCCTATAAACAAGGTATCAAAGCGGCGCAGGGGATAGAGTTTTAATTCAAGTTTGCAGCAACGTGTTCAGTTCAACGTCGCGGCAAGCGGGTCGGCTTTCCAGACGGATTTGATACCCGCTGGCATGGGCGCAAGACGACCGAGTTCCACCCACGGATTATCCGGGTTATGGAAGTCAGAACCTTGTGAGGCCAATAAATCAAATCGCTTGGCCAGTTGCAGGCTGCGCTGAATATCATCGATCGAGCTTTGGCCTGTGACAACCTCAATACCCCGTCCGCCGACTTGCTTGAATGCGGTTAAGGCTCTTTTCAACCAACTGCTGGTCAGTTTGTAACGGAGAGGGTGTGCCAGAACGGCGATACCGCCACTGGCAGTAATCCAGCTAACGGTTTGTTCGAGTGTCGCCCAACGGGTTGAGACATAAGCCGATTTACCTTGACCTAAGTATTTGTCAAAAGCGTCTTGTAGACTGGTGACATATTCTTGCTGTAATAGATATTGAGCAAAGTGTAAGCGCGTGACCATATCGCTTCCAGCCGTCGCGCAGACGGCTTCAAAAACCCCTTCGATTCTTTTTTTAGCCAGTTTTTCTGCGATTTTAGTGGCACGATCAATGCGAATTTGTTGTTGCTGCTTTATGCCGTCAATTAAGGCCGGATGCTGAGGATCTATGCCTAAGCCCACGATATGCAGGCATTTCTTTTCCCAGCTGGCAGATAATTCGATGCCTGGGATAAGCTGGATTCCTAACGCGTCCGCCATGATTTGCGCTTCGCTTAACCCCTTTAGGGTGTCGTGATCGGTCAGTGCCAGCGTAGTGACACCGTGTTCAGATGCACGCTGAACTAATTGGCTGGGCGATAAGGCACCGTCGGAGGCGGTCGAGTGGCAGTGCAGGTCGTAAATTTCTGTCATTGATTATTGATATTCGCTATATAATTTGGCGTAAAGACCATTTTGCTGTATTAACGTGTCATGTTTACCTTGCTCACAGATTTTACCTTGTTCAAATACATAGACATGGTCGGCTTGTTTGATGCTGCTGAGGCGGTGAGCGATAATGATGGTGGTTTTATCTTGTAAAAAAGCATTCAGAGATTGATGTAGCTTATATTCGGTTTGCGTATCTAATGCCGAGGTCGCTTCATCGAGAATGACGACTTTGGGTTGGCTGACCACCATTCTGGCAATGGCCAGTCTTTGACGTTGGCCGCCAGACAAACGCATGCCGTGGAGCCCGATGACGGTATCGAGTTTGTTTGGCAAAGCGTCGATGGTGTCTTTAAGCTGGGCGATTGTCAATGCCCGCCACAGTTCTGCGTCGTTAATTTCACGCCCTAAGGTCAGGTTCATACGGATAGTATCATTAAACAGTGCAGGCTGTTGTAAAACTGTGGCGACGTTTTCGCGCACCACTTCAAGGCCGATTTCTGTGACAGGAATATCATCAAAATAAATCATGCCTTTTTCTGTCGGGTACAGGCCAATCAGAATCTGGGCCAGGGTTGATTTGCCGCCACCACTGGCGCCAACTAAGGCGACTTTTTTACCTTTAGCGATGTTCAGGTTGATGCCATTCAAAATGGGTTCGTCCTGATAGCGAAAATGCAGGTTCTCGATTCTGACCGAAACGGTGGGCTGATTTTTAAACGGGTTTTTAAGATGGGGATAGTGGGGTTCTTGTTTGAGTGTCGTGAGTTTGTTGATGCGGTTGATGGCAGCTTTGGCAGCAAAAAAGGCTTGTTGTATGCCTAATATTTCCTGAACCGGCGCCATCATAAACCATAAATAACCAAAAACGGCTAACATTTCGCCAATGCTTAAATCGGAGTACAGCACCATCAGCATGGCGGTGGCGCGAAAAATATCAAAGCCAAACAAAAAAATTAAAAAACTGAATCGAACGGCCGCATCACTTTTCCAGGCAAATGCGATGGAATGATCTTTAACGGCTTTTGCCGAGTCAATCAGTTTGTTGCAATAATATTTTTCCCGGTTACAAGCGCGGATCTGATGAATTGCTTCCAGTGTTTCGGTCAGTGCTTGCTGAAAAATGCCGTAGGCTTTGTTTTCCTGGGCTTTCAGGTCTTTGACCTTACTGCCAATCGAACGAGCAAAAAAAATGACAACCGGGTTCAGGAAAATAATAAACAGTCCAAGCTGCCAGTGCATCCATAATAAAATAATCGCCGTACCGAATACGGTTAGGCAGGCAATCAGTAATTTACTGATGGTGGTGCCGATAAAATTATCCAGCGTATCCAGGTCGGTGACTAAATGGGTGACAATATTGCCGCTGCCAAGGCTTTCGTATTCCGACATAGAGATAAAACGCAAATGATTGATGAGTCGTTTGCGGATGTGAAAGATGACGTCTTTTGCAATCAAGCTGAATTGCCGGGTTTGAATAATATTGAATATCAGCGCCATAAGGCGCAGCAACACACTGGCCAATAAAATGGTCGTAAGGTATACAACGGGTTGCTGCCATTGTGGTGGGGTAAATTGGTTGATGAAATGAACAATCGTACCGGGCTTGTTGAGTAAAACTTCATCGACCAGGAGTGGCATTAATAAAGGGACAGGAACACTGGAAAGGGTCGCTAATAGTGCAATGAAATTGGCGATGATCAGTTCTTTTTTATGTTTGAACGCAATGCGTGCGATGGTGTTCCAGTTGTAGGGGTGGTTTGTATGACTCACAAGCGGCAGCGAAATGAAGAAATGAGACTATTATACTGGGCCAGTCGTTGTTTAGTTTGAAAGTTTTACCACACATTACAGCAGTCTTGTTATGCGTGGTAAAAGCTGGTTAGTTTTTTTCCATAGCCTGAATGAATTGGTTGGCTTCGGCAATCGATTTTTCCATGGCAAGAATTAGTTTGGAGACATCAGATTCGATATCGGCTAAATCTTCTTTAAGTGAGGCAATCGCTTGTGCATTCAAGTTATGTTTTAAATATAAAACCTGGTCTTTAAATACGGCTAAAACCGGCTGCATTTTTGCTTCTGCCTTTTTCATCGCGGTGATTAGTTGCAGGTATTGACGTTTGGTAGCCGTCAGTTTTTGTTGGCTGCGGCGCTTTAAAGAGGCATTGCTGTATTGATCTATTTCGTCTTCCCATTCAGCGAACAACGCGTCAGAAACATCTTCAATGTCTTCGATACGCTTATGGATTTCATTGGCTTTATCCAGGCTTTTTTGATAGGCATCGTTCAAGCGCTGATAGGTGTCTTCAAGGTCGCCACCGGAATAATGGGTTAAGGTCTGAAATTGTGCCAGTGCAGATTTAAATTGCTGTTTCGCTTCTTCCTGAGTATCCCGCATTTTTTCGACGCGATGGATCATGACTTGTCGCTTGGGAATGCCTATTTTTTCCAGGGTGTTTAAGTAAATTGATGAGCAGCCTGCAATTAGCAGCGAAAGCACAAAAACAAGTTTTTTTGAGGTCATAGGTTGTATGGGATAGTTATGAAGGAATGATTATTTACCAGGATAAAAAATTTCTTCAAATTCAAGTTGGGCTTTATCGACAATATCGGACAGCGTTTCACCCGTGATATTTAATTTTCTAGGGTCAGGGAGTATTCCCGATGAAACAAAAAAATTGATTTCACGGGTGATAAGGGCCAATTGAGAAAATTTATGTGTGATAGCGTCTGGGTGATGTTGCTGGATGGTTTGAATAATTATGTCAGGCAGGTTCCAGGCTCGACAAAGCTCTGCCCCCATCAGATAATGGTCAAAACCAATGATTTGTGTTTCCAACTCAGCTTCTGTAAACATATTTTGTTCTTTTTCAGAGCGCAAGAGTAAATTGACTTCTCTGGCCAGTTCTGGGATTCTGCGGAAAAAAACTAATAAACCAATATCATGTAGTAATCCGCAAACAAAAGCTGATTCATGATATTCTCCGCCGCTTTGTTTATCAATTTCAGCGGTTATTAGAGCGCATTTTAGGCTTCGACTCCAAAAATCCACCATAGAGAGAGTACCTGGGAGGTCGGAGAATCGTTCGATTATAATCGTTCCCAGTACCAAAGATTGAAGTTCTTTGTAGCCGATCATATTGATAGCGCGATCAATGGATGTAATTTGAGCTGGGAAACCATAAAATGCGCTGTTGACGATACGCAGAAGACGAGCAGTTAAGGCGGGGTCTTTTTCAATAATTTTTGCAGTGTCCTGGATAGATTTATTTGGGTCATTAATGGTTTTTTTGAGTGCAAGATATATAGTCGGAGGCGTTGCCAGTTGTGTGTCGCCTCTTAATAAATCAGCAGGTGTTAGATCGGTATGAGCAGTAGTCAACATAAAATTGTTTAGTTGTTTATTATTTGAGTTATTTCAATCATTTTCAAATGTATAACAAAGTTTAAAAATAATGGCTTATTGCTGCTGTACGTTATTTGACAGTTGTCGTTCGAATGGCATAAGGAGGCCGAGGTATCTTGTTGTAAACAAAATCGGATATCTTAAACAATAGCTATTTTTTTGTGAAAAACAAGAGGGTAATGAGGATATGAATGGATGATTTATTGTATAAGTAAGATTTACTGCTACAATCATTGTCATTGAATGATTACGGTAATGTCATGCTTTGCCGTAAGGGCTGATGTTTAAATATCGTTACTCTCTACAGCCGCCTAGATGCGCCTTTAATGGGGCAGCAGAATACCGAACGGATGTGTAGAAAATTAAAGGCCCGGCTAACAAAAAACTAATGCCGAGATCAGAACAGACATGTCTATCGAAGACTTAGACAGGCAATAATAATACAGGTTAACAGATGAGTGACTCTAGCGCCTTAAAAGAAAAAACGGTTGTTCTAGCTTTGAC
>NZ_JAEHGD010000001.1:195002-494899 GCF_016097405.1 methane-oxidizing endosymbiont of Gigantopelta aegis | reverse complement strand
TGGGTGGTGGAGACAGCTATTGACTTTCTTGCCAATTTGTCAAATGAGCAAGGACAGGTGTCATTGGCAATCAATTTATCCAGTATGGCTTTTCAAGATAGTGCTTTGTTACCCACAATCAGAGATAAACTGGAATTAACCTGGGTTGATGCCAGTCGTTTGACATTTGAGATTACTGAAACGGCGGCGATTGCAAACTTTGAGCAAACACGGGATATGATCAACAATATCCGCTCGTTAGGGTGTAAGTTTGCATTAGATGATTTTGGTGCGGGCTTTTGTTCGTTTAATTATCTGAAAAGTTTTCCAGTTGATTATATTAAAATCGATGGGCAGTTTATTCAAAATTTGATCAATGATGAAACTGATCAGGTTTTGGTGCGTTCAATGGTTGAAATTGCATCTCAACTGGGTAAAAAAACAATTGCCGAGTTTGTAGAAACGTCTGGAACTGTTGAGAAATTGAAGGAAATCGGTGTTGATTATGCACAAGGCTATTTACTTGGTAGGCCTGAAAAGACATTATTAAAAAGTAATGTTTTTTCACTTCAATCAATTGTGGATGCAGATCAGCAGCTAAAGCAATTTCACAAATACACCCCAGAGACGTAGTGTAAACAGATATATTCTTTCCATATGTGTATTACCCTGATCCGCAGCAAGGTGAAAAACGCGTCTACTTAGAAATACGTCTGTCAACCGTTTTACTGCCACTTAGGGCATACTTTCAAACTTCCTCTTCTATACGAATACATGGTCGCATCAAAGTTTCATTAAATCTCTGGAAATCAAATTGAATAAGGTATAATTACCGGATTTGAATCAAGAGTATAGGCATAGAATGGAAAAAATCAGTAAAGTTGTGTTGGCATATTCGGGGGGGCTGGATACCTCTGTTATTTTAAAGTGGTTGCAGGATGAATATTCTTGTGAGGTCGTCACTTTTACAGCGGATATCGGGCAAGGTGAAGAAGTTGAACCGGCGCGTGAAAAAGCCGAGGCAGCCGGTATAAAAGAGATTTATATCGAAGATTTACGGGAAGAATTCGCACGTGATTATATTTTTCCAATGTTTCGTGCGAATGCCATTTATGAGGGTGAATATTTGTTGGGCACGTCCATTGCCCGCCCTTTAATCGCCAAACGATTGATTGAAATCGCTAATGAAACCGGCGCTGAAGCCATTTCGCATGGTGCGACTGGCAAGGGCAACGATCAGGTGCGTTTTGAGTTAGGTGCTTATGCCTTACGCCCGGATATTCATGTGATCGCACCTTGGCGTGAATGGGATTTGAATTCACGCCAAAAGCTCCTTGATTATGCTGAAAAGCACGGCATTCCTGTTGAAATGATGCAAGGTAAAAAGTCACCTTATTCTATGGATGCGAATTCACTGCATATTTCCTATGAGGGCGGTATTCTGGAAGATCCGTGGGCCGAGCCTGAAGAATCGATGTGGCGCTGGACAGTGGCACCTAAAAAAGCGCCGGATCAACCCACGTATGTGGAGTTAACTTATCAGCAAGGTGATATTGTCGCCATTGATGGTGTTCCGCATACGCCGGCTGAAGTCATGGATAAACTCAATAAACTTGCGGGTGACAATGGCATAGGGCGTTCCGATATCGTTGAAAACCGCTATGTTGGTATGAAATCACGCGGCTGTTATGAGACGCCGGCAGGGACTGTCATGTTAAAAGCGCATCGGGCTATCGAGTCGATCACGCTAGACCGGGAAGTGGCGCATTTGAAAGATGAGTTGATGCCGCGTTATGCCAACCTGATTTATAATGGCTATTGGTGGAGTCCTGAACGCAAAATACTGCAAGGAATGATTGATGCTTCACAGCAGCATGTGAATGGTAAGGTCAGAGTGAAGTTGTATAAAGGTAATGTGATGGTTGTCGGGCGAGATTCCGAGACTGATAGTCTGTTTGATGAAGCGATTGCAACATTTGAAGAAGATGAGGGCGCTTATAATCAAAAAGATGCCGAAGGTTTTATTAAATTAAATGCTTTGCGTTTAAGAATTGCGGCAAAAAAACAGCGCGTATAGTCTTTTATCGGGTGAGTAACCTGTTCAAGGTCGTTACGAGCTAAGCCGACTACCGCAGCGCAGTAGATCTTGAACAGGTTTAGACTATGTGACAGGTTTGCAGAGGGTTCTTTTGTTCCTGTAAAAACCTTGTCCTGTACATCGAAGTTAAGATGTTATCAGGACGATGAAAAATTTAAGACCATTCTTCATTTAGCTTGTATAATAAAAAGCGTTGTGCGTTCTTATCCGTTCAGAAACTGTGGTCCTGACGGCAGAAGGATTATCCAGAATCCGAAATAAATATAAAAATGAGCGATATGCATAAAACGGGTCCAGAAGATTTTAATGTTAGCAAGCAGAATGTGGTCTTTTTTGAAGGTATCCCACGTCAACAAGCGCTTGTCAGAGTCAACCGAGTCTTGTTATTCACAGTTACGGCCTTAGTCGCTATTATTTTTATCGCTGGATTTTGGCTCATTCCTTCTTATAGTCTTGTTGAAAAAATGAATGCCCAGCAAAAGAGTCAGGTTTCTGTCGAGGCATTGCACAACCCGGTCTTGTCACAAGAAATTAATATCCTGAAAGGGCAGTTGGTAGGGTTGATTAGCGGCTCCATTGAGAGCAAATTGCGGGTTTTAGAACAAAGTATTCGTTCGGGCAGTTTGGCGGCTTCTTTAGGCGCAATTGAAGATATAAAAAATGATGTCAAAGTTTTACGTTCTTATTCGGCGCCTGAAAAAAGTCAGAAAAATACAAATAGTTCAGATGCCACACAGCTTAATGAGCGTCTGATTGCTGAAGTGTCCCATCTAAAGCGTTTGATTTATATGACTTTGGCGTCTTGTGGGCTAATGGTTGCCGCAATTGCTGGTTTTTGGCTGCGCCATCGATTTAGGTTGGAGCAGCAATTGCCAAGAATATATTTAAGGGCAATGAAGAAATAATAGTTTATAGAAAAAGCCCATCAAGACGAACGTCGTAGTTGTTAATAAAAAAGCCACTTCATTTGAAGTGGCTTTTTTTGGTTTGAGGTCTGCTTGATGATCTTATTGTGCTAAGTATTCGTATACAGCATCAATCGCTTCATCAACATCGTAACCTGCTTTTTTGACAGGACCGACAGCCATAATGGCGTCAACAGCTTTTGGCATGCCACCACGGCCTTCTTTAATGACTTCAGCAAATTTAGCTTTGTCTAATTTTCCAGACTTAATTAATTCTTTCAATTGAGGGTTAGATGAAATATCGTGACAGGCGCCACAACCACGGCCAAAAGCACGGTCATAGATTTTTTTGCCGACTTTTAATTTTTGATCAGCAAATGCTTGACCACTTAATGCGATGATAGCCGCACCTGCTAAAACAACTAATTTTTTCATTTTACGCTCTCTTTTGTTGTTACAAGGAATTGTATAAACTGCAATAAAAACAAACCTGCGAAAGGATAGGCGATTTTGCTCAAAAACTCAATATAAATTTTGAGTAAATGCCAGTCCTCATGGTTGTATTATCAAGAAACTGACTGAACAAAGACTGAATCAACGTCATAGCGATAAAATACCACATTATTTGGCTAACGACGACGCCAGCGTTGCAAAAAACCATTGCTGCTTATACTGTAGAATTTTTTGTCATTGTAGTTAAAGTTGAGTGCTAATACACTGGCTGCAGCTGGGCGCCAGTTTTCATTCTTTTTGGTGCGCCAATATTTTTTGAGTTTGCCTGTTTTGACTGTCCACATATCTATACGCGAGGCGACCAGACCGGTTAAAAGATAATTATCATTTTTTGTGAACGTAGCAGATAGGATAGTTTGCCGTTCTGGGCCAATTTGTTTATGCAGTTTTCCTGAGGGCAATTTCCAAAGCCTGGATTTTCCCAGTGCAGCATTAGTAAAGGCATATTTGTCATTCGGGCTGATGGCTACGGTTGAAAGTTCATTGTAATGTTGCCAGGTTTTTAATAAAGCCCCTTCTTCTAATGACCAGAGCTTTGCCGTTTTATCTTTTGAACCTGTCAGGGCATACAATCCGTTCAGCGATAAGGCCGAGGCTGTCACGACATCATCATGCGGGAATGCAAAACGGGTTTTTCCTTGTGCCAGTGACAGATATATGGCCTTGTCTTCCAGTCCGACCAAAGCATATTGGCCATCAGCCGAAAGTGTCACGCTATAAATTGCAGGTAGGCTCCAGACGCTTAATAATACGCCATCTTCGATACGCCACCAGGCGATAGAGTTTCTCTCACAGGTCACAGCATAGTGTTCGTCAGCAGAAATAGCCGTCGCAATAATGCCATCTTTCTCATCACGATGTTGCCATTTATGCAGCAGAATAGACGGGGATAATTGCCATAACTCAGCGTGTCCGGCTAGCGGTGCAATGAGTGCATAGTGTTCTGACAGGCTGGCGGCGTAAAGCCCTTGTTTGTGGAAAGACATGGTTTTCTCAGCTTTGTCATGCGAGTCGCAAGCGCTTACTAGGTTTATGATAAAAGCCATGATGACTATTTGTTGCAGGGGGTTGCAGCATCTCATTTTCATGTGTGTTTAAACCAGTCCAGTTTATTATGCAAGGTGACGACCGTTCCAATGATAATCAGAGTGGGGGCTGTTAATGCTTCATATTTTATTTTGTCAGGTAATGTCGCCAGTGTGCCGGTAATAACGCGTTGATTATCCGTTGTGCCTTGCTGAATGATAGCAATCGGATGCGTTTTCGGACAGCCGTGTTCAATTAAAGATTGACAGATTTGTGCCAATCCCACTAATCCCATGTAAATGACAATCGTCTGATTGGATGTTGCCAATTGTTGCCAGTTTAGATTGATTGAGCCATCTTTCAAGTGGCCGGTGACAAAAGTACAGGATTGCGCGTGATCTCTATGGGTGAGGGGAATACCGGCATAGCTGGCACAACCTGAGGCGGCAGTGATACCCGGAACAACCTGGAAAGGGATTTTTTTTGAGATCAGAGTTTCCATTTCTTCGCCACCACGGCCAAATATAAACGGATCACCGCCTTTTAGGCGCACAACCCGTTTTCCGGCCAATGCCAGTCGTGCGAGCAGGTCGTTGATTGATTCTTGGGGCAGGCTGTGATTGTTACGCTGCTTGCCAACATATATTTTTTCTGAATCGCGTCGCGTCATGTCCAGAATCTTGGGTGAGACGAGGCGGTCATACACCACGACATCGGCTTGCTGCATTAAGCGTAATGCACGCAGCGTCAGTAAATCAGGATCGCCAGGTCCTGCGCCGACCAGATAAACTTCGCCCACGATGGATTGTTCAGGCTGTTGGTTTAAAAGTGCCTGTATGCGCTGTTCAGCTTGGCTTTCCTGGCCTTGAAAAACACGCTCGGCAATTTCACCTTGTAACACCTGTTCCCAGAAAATTCTGCGTTGTGCGGGGATTTTAAAATGTTGTTTGACTTTTGAGCGATATTTTTCGGCTAAACGGGCGAGTTTGCCATAACCGGGCGCAATGAGCGATTCTATTTTTGCACGTAATAAACGCGCTAAAACTGGCGAGGCACCACCTGATGATACGGCGGCAATGATGGGTGAGCGGTCGATGATGGCTGGAAAAATGAAGCTGCATAAATCCGGATTGTCTACCACATTGATCAATATGCCGCGTTGCTTAGCCAATGTTGCGATATGCTGATTTAGTGGTCTGTCGTTGGTCGCGCAGACGATCAGAAATTGCTTGTCGAGGTCTGTATCGGCAAAAGTTTTTTTTATCAGTGTTACTGATTTTTTAGCAGCCAGTGTTTGCACCGACGCGCTAAAATTTTCGGCAATAACGGTAATTTTAGCTTCGGCACGGCGTAGCAAATCAATTTTTCGGGCCGCAACCTCGCCGCCACCGATAACCAGACAGTCTTTTTGTTTGAGTTTTAAAAAAAGGGGAAAGTAATCCATTCGTATTTACAGTTAATGATTTGATAGATGGTATTATATGCGCTCTTTATACCTTATCAGGAAAAATGCAGAAAATATGATTGAGTTTGATGTTGAAGTTGATGCGAAAGGTTTGAATTGCCCGTTACCCTTGCTACGATTGAAAAAGGCATTGATGACCATGGAGTCTGGGCAAATAGTCAAGGTGGAGGCGACAGATCCTGCGGCGCATCTGGATTTTGGCGTTTATATCGATCAGGCTGGGCATCAGATTGTCGATTTTATAAAAGATGACGGACTGCAGACTTTTTATATTCGTAAACAATAAATTTAGTCGTGATTTTAGGGTCTGAGTGGCGCTGTCTGGCCGGTTTTTTTATAGTGTTTGTAATCGCTTAAAACCAAATCATGATCAAACGCTAGCTTGTCGGGTAGTTGGTCGATATTAAACATCTGACAGTTTTTGGCATCATCTGCAGCCACTGGAATACCATGCGCCTGAGCAATATAAACCGCAGTTACTGTATGGCCGCGCGGGTCACGGTCTGGTTTGGAATATAGCCCGAGTAATACGTCAAGTGTGACGTCTAATGAGATTTCTTCTTTAGCCTCCCGAATGGCGGCCTGTTCGATGGTCTCGCCAATATCGACAAAACCGCCTGGAATAGCCCAGCCCAATGGTGGAAATGCGCGTTCGATCAAAATGATGGGGGTGTCGGGCTGATCAACCAGTTCGATAATAATATCGGCTGCAATCAATGGTGTGATAGGGCGTGGCATCGTCAGGAATCCTTTGTATTGAAATTTTCAGGGATGAGGATGGTATCTTGAGGCGGGTGTGAATCATCCGGCGCTGGGTAGTCTTTTATAAAATGCAAGCCCCGGCTTTCTTTGCGAGCTTGGGCACAGCGAATAATCAACTCGGCAACGGTGACGAGATTGCGTAATTCCAGTAGATCACTGCTGATTCGGAATTGACCATAGTATTCGGCAATTTCTTCTTTTAGTAGTTTAAGCCGGTTCATTGCTCGGTTTAAGCGTTTGGTGGTGCGAACAATACCGACATAATCCCACATGAAATGGCGTAATTCATCCCAGTTATGGGCGATAACGACCTCTTCATCTGAATCGCTGACCTGCGATTCATCCCATTTAGGTAAATCGGGTGGTGGTGGAATACCGGGTAATAAACGCTTGATATCCTGGCTGGCGCGATCGGCAAAGACCAGACATTCTAAGAGTGAATTACTGGCCATACGATTGGCACCATGTAATCCTGTACAGGCGACTTCACCAATCGCGTAGAGGCTGTCGGTATCGGTGCGAGCATAACTGTCTGTGACGACACCGCCACAGGTGTAATGCGCCGCCGGGACAACGGGGATGGGATCTTTGCTGATGTCGATATCAAAACTCAGGCATTTGTCATAAATCGTCGGAAAATGTTGCTGCAAAAATGTCTTGGATTTATGCGTAATATCCAGATATACGCAGTCCAGGCCGCGTTTTTTGATTTCATGGTCAATGGCGCGGGCGACAATATCGCGTGGTGCCAATTCCAGGCGATCATCGTAATGTTGCATAAAGGGTTCGCCATTAGGCAAAACCAGGCGTGCACCTTCGCCACGCACTGCCTCGCTGATCAAAAATGAACGCGCATTCGGGTGATACAGACAGGTAGGGTGAAATTGCATGAATTCCATGTTACTGATCCGGCAACCTGAGCGCCAGGCCAGAGCGATACCATCACCCGTTGAAATATGCGGATTGGTAGAATACAAGTAGACTTTGCTGGCGCCGCCGGTTGCCAAAACGGTACATTTTGCGGCGATGGTTTTGATGGTATCCGAGCGGCTGTCCAAAACATAGGCGCCTAAAATTCGTTGTGGCTTAAGCCCTAATTTTTGTGCGCCGATCAGTTCTACGGCATTGTGATATTCCAGCAGCGTGATATTTGGATGCTGTTTTGCGCGAGAAATCAATGTTGTCGAAACGGCTTTGCCGGTTGCATCGTCAATATGCGCAATGCGCCGATGAGAGTGCCCGCCTTCACGGTTCAGGTGGAGCTGTATGCGCCCCTGGCTGTCACGTTCTTCGGTAAAGCAAACCCCCTGGTTGCGTAGCCATTCAATACTTTTTCGGCCTTGCGAGACAGTCAACTCGACGATTTCACGGTGACAAAGGCCGGCGCCGGCAATCAACGTGTCTTGTATATGAGACTCTACCGAATCATGTTCATCCAGGACGGCCGAAATCCCCCCCTGTGCATAATAGGTGCTGCCTTCGGTGAGGGCAAACTTAGACAATACAGCAACACGGGCATGCTCGGCCAGCTTTAATGCCAGAGTTAAGCCTGCGCCGCCACTGCCGATAATCAGAACGTCAAAATGCTCAGTTTGTGTGTGTGTGGGCACGTCACTCATTTATTTGTTGAAATTGGGTTATCATATCAGCTACTGCCGTTTTCATGCTATTTCTGAAGCAAACAAAGCTGTAAGGAAAGTCAGATGACAATATAAAGTCATCGTGACTTTTACTAATGGAAAAACCGTAGCCTGAGAACATTTTTTTGTATTCACAGAACTTATAAGGTTTAATTCTGTCTATTCTCCTACTGAAAATACGATTGTGAGCGATCAAACAAGGAACAACGCCGACCTGGATAAAGAATTGGTGCAGAGGGTTCAGCAAGGCGATAAATCGGCTTTTGATTTATTGGTGCTGAAATACCAGCATCGGATTATTCAATTGGTGAATCGTTTTATTAAAGACCCAAGCGAGGCCCAGGATGTCGCTCAGGAAGCGTTTGTCAAAGCTTATCGTGCTTTGGGTAATTTCAGGGGGGACAGCGCATTTTATACTTGGTTATATCGCATTGCGATCAATACGGCTAAAAATTATCTTATGTCGCGAACGCGACGGCATACGGATTATGAAGTTGATCTGCAGGATGCCGAACAAGTGGAAAATGCACCCCAATTGAAGGGTATGGAAACGCCCGATAATGAAATTATGAACGAGCAGATTATTGATGCGATTCGTGACGCTATCGACGATTTGCCTGAAGATATGCGAACAGCGATTACGCTGAGGGAATTCGATGCGATGAGTTATGAAGAAATTGCTGAGGCAATGGGGTGTCCTGTCGGTACGGTTAGATCGCGTATTTTTAGAGCCCGTGAAGCTATTGATAAAAAATTATCTCCACTGCTTGATAAAAAAGGTGTTTTTTGATGCAAGAACAACAAAATATTGGCCTGAAATTATCGCAATTTCTCGATGACGAGCTTGATCAGCAGCAGGCCTTGTCACTGTTAAAAGAAATGCGACACAATACAGACATCGAAGCAAAAATGTTGCGCTATCAGGTCATCGGACAGGTTCTGCGTACCGAGGAATCAATTCACAAACCCATTTATCTGGTGAATAAAGTACATGATGCGCTTGAGAATGAAGTGTTTCATTTTCATCCCGCAACAAAAACAGCACACAAGAAAATTAAGCTGGCAGCGATTGCCGCAACGCTTGCAGCAGTTGCCATTTTGATTCCAATCATACAAAAACAAAATACAGTGAATCAGAATGACTTTATACAGGTTGCACAGAAACAGCCGGAATCATTCAGGTATCAAGGTGAAACATTAAAGGTAGCCCGTGTTGATCAGGCCTTGCCGGTTTTGCAACAACGTTCTTTGGCCAGAGAAAGGCTTAACGATTATTTGTATGCGCATAGCAATCGCATCTTTGTGACGACAGAAGCCTCGTTTAGTCCCTATGTTCGAACAGCAAGTCTGCACCCGGGGCAATGATGTTGAACCATTCAGTTTTTTTTGTTCTGTATTGGGTTGTTGTGTCGCTAGCGTATGCAGAAGAACAGACAGCGGCCGATTATCTTGGAAAAATGCGCCAGGCTATGCACACTCTGAATTACCAGGGGACTGTCGTGTTTATGGAAAATGGCGTGCTTGATGCCGTCCATTATCGGCATGCGGTTGCAAACGGTCGGGAGCAGGAGCAGTTGATTTCCCTGAATTCGCCGGCTAGGGAAATTATTCGGGAAGCCGGCACGGTGCAATGCATTTTCAAAGAAACCGGTGAGGCCGTTGTCGATCACAGGCCGTTAAATCATTCTTTTTTGATTGACTTTCCACAAGATATCGCACGTCTTGAACAATTTTATCAATTTGAAATTAAGGGCATGGAAACCGTCGCTATGCGGCGCTGCCATAGAATCGATATTTTGCCGCGCGATGATTATCGTTATGCGTGGCGAATCTGGGTGGATAAGGACGTTTTTTTGCCGCTAAAAATAGAATTACTGGATTTAGCCGGAAAAACACTGGAACAAGTGGTGTTTACCGATTTATCCTTGCCGGCTACTATTCCATTTATATCATTGAACGACACAGCAGAGGATAAGGTTCGGCACATTCATAGGGCAACAAACAAGGCTCAGGCAACATGGCCATTTATTCTGGAAAACATACCGCCGGGTTTTGAAACACAGTTTTATAGCGAAAATCCCATTCATAAAACATCTGAATACAGCGTTTCCCATCTTTTATTGAGTGATGGCTTGTCTTCTGTCTCGGTCTATCTGGACAAGGCTGATGACTCATTGGGTGATAGTCAGCAAGGTTTGGGCAGTGTCAATTCAGTTACGCGGATATTAGGCGATAAGTTATTGGTTGTTTTGGGCAAGGTGCCACCTAAAACCGTTCAGTTCATTGCCGAAGGTGTTGTCTTGAAATAGCACTACAACGGCGTTTTTTTCGCCTTACCCTCGGCAAAAATGACTCCCCCGGTATACCGAGTCCATATGTGAAGCGTATAGAATACGAAATAGCGCTGAGTTTTAGGCGTGTATTTGCTATAATGCCGTCATTTTTAACACGGGTAAAGCGTCGTTTCGGGTAGGCATTTTCTGTTTTTGTTCTACATCGTTAGGCCGCTAAACTCCAATTTTGTTCAGGCGAGAGATTTGCATGATTCAAGGTAGTATCGTTGCGTTAGTAACCCCAATGACTGAAGATGGTGCAGTTGACTATAAGAGTCTGGATAGACTCATTGAGTTTCATATTGAGCAAGGCACCGATGCATTGGTAGCCGTTGGGACGACAGGCGAATCAGCAACATTAGATGAACAGGAACATTGTGCTGTTATCAAACGTGTTGTCGACCAGGTTAACGGTCGGATTCCGGTGATAGCCGGGACAGGCGCAAACGCGACAAAAGAAGCCATTACGTTGACAAAAAAGGCTAAACAAGTTGGGGCAGATGCCTGCCTGTTGGTGACACCTTATTACAACAAGCCGACACAGGAAGGCTTGTATCAACATTTTAAAGCGATTGCTGAAGCGGTTGCCATTCCCCAAATCCTTTATAACGTGCCAGGACGCACGGCCTGCGACATGTTACCGGAAACGATTGGTCGTTTAGCCAAAATAGATAACATTATCGGCGTTAAAGAGGCAACCGCCGAGCTGCAACGCGTGCGCCAGATCAGGCAACTGACAGGGCCCGATTTTGCACTGTATACAGGCGACGATGCCAGTAGCCTGGAATTCTGCTTGTTAGGCGGACAGGGTTCAATTACCGTGACAGGTAATGTGGCACCAGGTTTAGTGCATGAGATGATTATGGCGGCGATGGCCGGCGAAAAGGAAAAGGCAGAACAAATAGACGCTAAATTGATGGGCTTACATCAAGCCTTGTTTATTGAATCTAACCCGATTCCGGTTAAATGGGCCGTTGCCGAAATGGGTTTGATGGGCCAAGGGATTCGTCTGCCATTGACCTGGCTCAGTGAGGCGAATCAATCTCAGGTTAAAGTGGCTATGCGGCAGGCGGGTGTTGTTTAATGCGACGGAAATCTTCGCATTGGGCGGTACTGGTGATTGTTTGTGTTGTTGGTTTGCCTGCATGCAGCACAATAAAAAGCTATTTTCCAGATAAAACCAAAGATTATCAACTAGAAACCGAGCTGCCGCCTTTAGTATTGCCGGATGATATTAAACCCGAGGCTAAAATTAAAGATCAGCCGATTTTGCCAGAACCTGTTTACTCACGAGAAAATTCAGGCACAGTCCAGACAAAAATAGCGAAAAACAAACCAGATACGGCCGAAAAACCCTTGTATTTACCGGCTGAACTGATCGAATATGATGCCGGTGCCACACGACTTAGAATTTACCAACCTATCGAGAAAGCCTGGCGCTTTGTAGGTAAGGCGCTGAGCCGTCAGGCGATTGAAATTACTCAACGCGATGACACGGGATATTCTTATGTCGTTCAATATGACCCCCATGCCAGAAAAGCCGAAGATGGGGCGTTATGGGACGAACTGATGTTTTTCTTTGGCAATGATCCTTCGCAGGAAAAGCAATATTTCATTCAATTGACGCCCAGAAATAGTGATTTAACTGATGTTGTTGTGCTAGATGATCAAAAACAGGTCGTACGGCAAGGCGATGGTTTGAAATTGCTTAAATTACTAAAAACAACGATTAATAACGATCTGGCGCGTCATACCCGATAGACTCCTATTACTTCATTGACTAATCATGCTGAAATTTTCTGGAACACCCGCGTATTCTGATTTTCGGATGGCGCGGCTTTTAAGCGATCTTCAATGCATTGCACCTGACGTGACTGCTGTCGATGCGCATTATGTGCATTTTGTTGATGTTAAAGACGAGCTGTCAATGTCTGATACTGAGATTCTTCAACGGCTCTTGTCGTATGGCTATCCGCTACGGGAAGGCCTTATTGGAGGCCGTAAATTATGGGTTGCGCCGAGGCCAGGAACCATTTCACCCTGGTCGAGCAAAGCGACAGAAATCGCCGAACGTTGTGGTCTGGACAAAATCAAACGTCTGGAACGGGGTATCGAATATCAGATTATCAGTGCAACAGATTTGACCTTGTCGCAATTAGAGCAGATAAAAGCGCAAATTCATGACCGGATGACCGAAAAGGTACTTGAAAATGAATCGGACTTGCTTGATCTTTTTGCTGAACATGACCCAGCACCACTGGAAACCATTCCTTTAATGGAGCAAGGGCGAGAGGCTCTGGTTGACGCCAACCAGGCACTTGGACTGGCCTTGTCTGATGATGAAATTGATTACCTGAACGATAGCTTTAGCCAACTGGGTCGAAATCCGACCGATGTCGAGCTGATGATGTTCGCCCAGGCTAATTCAGAACATTGTCGTCATAAAATCTTCAATGCCCGTTGGACCATTGATGGTGTCGATCAGGCGATGACATTATTCAAGATGATTCGACATACAGCCGAAAAAAGCCCGGCTGGCATCTTATCGGCCTATAGTGACAATGCCTCGGTGATCGAAGGCAGTCCGGCACAGGTTTTTATTCGTCATCCGAAAACGGGTGAATATGCGTATCAACAAGAGCATGCGCATTTATTGATGAAAGTCGAAACCCATAATCACCCAACGGCTATTTCACCGCATCCTGGTGCGGCGACAGGTTCTGGGGGGGAAATTCGTGATGAAGGTGCGACAGGTAGGGGCTCTACACCTAAGGCCGGGTTGACTGGCTTTTCGGTATCACATCTTAATATTCCAGGCTTCAGGCAGCCATGGGAATATGATTTTGGCAAACCCTCGCGGATTGCGTCAGCGCTAGATATTATGCTGGAAGGCCCGATTGGCGGTGCGGCATTTAATAATGAATTCGGTCGGCCTAATATTGCTGGTTATTTCCGTAGCTTTGAACAGCCTTCGGAAAATGGCGTCGAAAACCACTATCGCGGTTATCACAAACCGATTATGATTGCCGGCGGCATGGGTAATATTCGGCCGATGCTGGTCAATAAAAATCCGATTCCAGCGGGTTCATTAATTATTATCCTCGGCGGCCCTGCCATGCTGATTGGATTGGGTGGGGGAGCGGCTTCCTCACAAACCTCGGGCGAAAGTGCTGAGCAACTGGATTTTGCATCGGTACAGCGGGAAAACCCGGAGATGGAACGTCGTTGTCAGGAAGTGATCAATCACTGTAACGCCTTGGGCGAAGATACTCCAATCATCTCGATTCATGATATTGGCGCGGGCGGCTTATCCAATGCCGTGCCTGAAATCATTCACGACTGCAATCGAGGCGGGGAATTTGAATTACGGAATGTTCACACGGCCGATAAGGGCATGTCACCGATGCAGATTTGGTGTAATGAGGCCCAGGAACGCTATGTTGTGGCGATCAGCCCTGAATCATTACCTTTGTTTGAATCCTTTTGTCAGCGTGAACACTGTCTTTTTGCGGTTATTGGTCATGCCACCGATGAAGAGCATTTGCGGTTAAGTGATGAATGGTTAGGGGGTAACCCTGTCGATTTACCGATGTCGGTATTATTTGGCAAGCCGCCGAAAATGCATCGTGATGTTCAACATGTTGAAAAAAATCTGCCGAAACTTGATTTTAAAGGTATTGAATTGGCGGAGGCGGTTGATCGGATTTTATCGTTTCCAGCCGTTGCCGATAAAAGTTTTTTAATTCATATTGGTGACCGTTCAGTGACTGGACTGGTGGCGCGTGATCAGATGGTCGGGCCTTGGCAAATACCGGTTGCCGATGTTGCCGTAACTGCGACAGGTTTCCAGACCTATCACGGTGAAGCGATGGCGATGGGTGAACGCACGCCGCTGGCTTTAATTGATGCGCCAGCTTCTGGTCGCATGGCGATTGCCGAAGCACTGACTAATCTTGCCGCCAGTCGTATTGAAAGCATTGGCAAGATTAAATTATCGGCTAACTGGATGGCGGCAGCCGGCAGCGAGGGCGAAGATGCGGCATTGTTCGATACTGTAAAAGCCATTGCGATGGATCTGTGCCCTGAATTAGGTATCGCTATTCCAGTTGGTAAGGATTCATTATCGATGAAAACCGTGTGGCGTGATGAGTCGGGTGAAAAAACCATGACCTCGCCCTTATCATTGATTATTACCGCCTTTGCACCGGTCGTCGATATCCGACAAACACTGACACCAGAACTGAAAAATGAAGAAAGTTTGCTGCTGCTGATTGATTTAAGCCAAGGTAAAAACCGTCTGGGGGGGTCGGTATTAGCGCAAGTTTATCGACAGTTGGGTCAGGAATGTCCAGATGTTGATGATGCCGGTCTGCTAAAAGCCTTTTTTGAGACTATTCAAACACTAAATCGCCAACAGTTGATCATGGCCTATCATGATCGCTCCGATGGCGGTTTATTGGCTACGGTCAGCGAAATGATGTTTGCCGGACGGCAAGGTGTCCATTTGCAACTGGATTCTTTAGGCGATGATATTTTGGCCGCCTTGTTTAATGAGGAATTAGGTGCTGTCATTCAGATTTCTCCGGATAACCTGGAGGCCGTTGCACAGTGTTTGGCCAATGCAGGTTTAGCACAGTGCTGTCATCAAATCGGTTGTGTGATGCCAGCACAGGAATTGAAAATCATGCATCAGGGGCGCCTGGTTTATCAGGCTAGCCGGGCGAAATTACAGCAAAGCTGGTCCCAACTCAGTTATCAGATGCAGGCTCTGAGGGATAATCCCGATTGTGCCAAACAGGAGTTTGAGCGCATCGCTGATGATAATGATCCGGGGCGCAATGTGAAACTGACATTTGATGTGAATGAGGATATTTGTGCACCGTTGATTAACACGACTCGGCCAAAAGTCGCTATTCTCCGGGAGCAAGGCGTCAATGGGCACGTGGAAATGGCGGCCGCATTCGATCGCGCCGGATTTCAGTCGATTGATGTACACATGACCGACATTATTTTCGGACGTGTTTCATTGCAGGAATTTGTTGGCCTTATCGCCTGTGGGGGGTTTTCGTATGGTGATGTTCTCGGTGCGGGCGGTGGTTGGGCCAAATCAATCTTATTTAATCAACGTGCCTTGGCCGAATTCAGTGCTTTTTTCCAGCGAACGGATACCTTTGCTTTAGGCGTCTGTAATGGCTGTCAAATGCTTAGTGCCTTGAAAAGCATCATTCCGGGTGCTGAACATTGGCCGGCGTTTAAACGTAATCTTTCCGAACAATTTGAAGCGCGGGTTGCAATGGTTGAAATTCAGTCATCGGCTTCTATTTTTCTACGTGACATGGAAGGTTCAGTGATGCCGGTGGTGATTGCGCATGGTGAAGGCCGTGCGGTGTTTGAACCCGGTGCGCTGGATAAGGCCCAGGTGGCGCTGCGTTATGTCGATCATTATGGCAAGGTTACGACGGACTTTCCGATGAATCCAAATGGATCCGAGCAGGGCGTTACCGGACTGACGACCGAAGATGGGCGTTTTACCATTATGATGCCGCATCCGGAACGTTGTTTCAGAGCTATTCAGAATTCCTGGCATCCGGCTGACTGGCAGGAAGATGGGGCTTGGATGCGCATGTTTCGTAATGCCAGAGTTTGGGTCGGATAAATTTTTTTGAATGAAAACTTGAAATTTAAAACAGCACCCTCATTATCGTTTTGCAGTTAATGATTTTTGGCAAAAAATGTGGAGGTGTATTATGGCTGAATTAACACGATATGAACCCTGGAGTTTATTATCACAATTTCAACGCGAACTGGAAAAAGCCTATCAAGGCAGTGATGTCGGCGGCAATATTGCCACTGCGCAATGGTCGCCAACGGTCGATATCAAGGAAGAACCGGATCGTTTTGTGATTTATGCGGATATTCCAGGGGTTAAACCCGAAGAAATTGATGTCAATATGGAAGATGGCGTATTGACGATTAAAGGTGAAAAGCAATCTGAAAGTAAAACCGAAGAAAACGGTTATAAACGGGTAGAACGTACTTATGGTAGTTTCTATAGACGATTTGCGCTGCCTGATACCGCTGACCCCAATGGTATTACCGCGAAATCCAAGCATGGTGTATTAGAGCTAGTGATTCCTAAACGGGAAACAGCACAGCCGAAAAAAATCAACGTGGTTGCAGAAGATTAATCGTCTGCACATAGAAAAGGGGCCTTCGGGTCCCTTTTATTTTGGAGATTACGTTTTCAGAAGCATTTCGAATAAAAAAGGAAAGTGGTTTTTTGATTTGCTTGCTATCATAATGTTTTTTTACGGAGAAAATGTATGTCAAAACATATCAAATCTTTATTATTAGCGGTCAGTCTTGTTTCTGTTGTGCCCACTCTTCAGGCTGAATCGAACAAAGCAGAAGGGGAATATAAAAACTGGCGTTTAATTTCTATCGCGCATCGCGAAGATAATAAAACTATGCGTGCCATTTTAGGTAATCATATTGCAATTAAATCAGCACAGTCAGGGAAACATAAAACCTGGCAGGATGGTACGATTCTGGCGAAAGTGTTGTGGAAAGAAAGCCGCCACGATAAATGGTCACAAGCTTTTGTTCCAGGTGAGTTTATGCGTGCCGAAGCGATGATTAAAGACAGTAAAAAATTTGCTAAATCAGGTGGCTGGGGATTTGGGCACTGGGTAAACGGCAAACTGGAAATGCATGATGCTGAGACATCGGCAAAATGTTTTGGCTGTCATGTCATAGCGAAAGATACCGATTATGTATTCCATCATGCTGTTTTATATTAATCTCTGAAAACTCAGTCGTCTGTGTCATTTTTTATATTAAAGCGGCACAGACGTCCACCTCTTGCCGCGCACTCGCCTAACGTGGCTTCTGTACCTAATAGGCCATTCAGCAAAGCCTTGTCAAATTCACACACTTCGGGATGTTTTTGTGCAATATCATGATAGATGCAATTGCATGCCTCAATCGTGTATTTATTTTCCTCTTTATTCAAATTGACATGAAAGCCTAAATCATCCATGAGTGCGGTGACTTTATGTAAACGCACACCTAAAGGCTGATTAACATATTCAGGTAAAAATTTTTCGGCTAGTTTGGCTCCCAGCTTTGTCATATAGCGTTGAAAGCCTTCATCGCCTAATTCATGTTTCAATTCATCTAAAATCAGCTCTGAGAACCAGGCATATTGTTTTGGAAAATGATTGATTCCTTTTTCAGAAATCACGTAAACTCTGACTGGCCTGCCGGCCGTTTTGTTAAAAGAAACAGGTGTGATCATGTGGTTGCTTTCCAGTACGGAAAAATGCTGCTGAATGGCTGAACGTGAAATATCCAGAGCCTGGCTGACTTCGTCAATCGTTAAGCCATCTCGATTGGTAAGCAGGATTTTCAGGATTTGATTTTGGCGAGCTGAAACAGGATTAAGCATAATATTTCTTTTAACAGGTATTAGTTGTATAAGTTAGGTCGATATGTTATTTTTACACATAATTTAACGGCATGCGAATAACATGCTGTTAAAGATATTAAAAAACCTAGAGGAGAAAAAAATGAGCGATTCAAAAGAAGAAGCAACATTGTATGAAAGAATTGGTGGTGAAGCTGCTGTTAATGCAGCAGTTGAGTTATTTTATAAAAAGGTCCTGGAAGATTATCGAATCAATCGTTGGTTTGAAGGCATGGATATGGATAAACAAATCGCCAAACAAAAGGCATTTTTCACCATGGTTTTTGGTGGTCCGAATGAGTATACCGGTGAAGATATGCGTACCGCGCATGCCCGTTTGGTGAAATTAGGATTGAACGATGATGATTTCGATGCTGTCATGGAAAATCTTGGTGCCACTTTAAAAGAATTGAATGTCCCTGATGATTTAATTGCAGAAGCGGCGGCATTGGCAGAAAGCACTCGGGATGATGTTTTAAACCGGTAATGTTCTGGAGCCGGGGAGTATTCTCCGGCTCATGTTTTAAAATTGGTCTTTCATTTGCCGTAAGCGGGTGAAGACTTCAATATTCTCGCTTTCGGGCATATTCAGTGTTTGACGAATAGTGATAGATTCAGGACGCAGAAAAGGATTACAGGCTTTTTCCTGCGCTAATGTGGTTGGAATTGTCGGTTGATTTTTCGCTCGAAGCCTGAGGATGGTTTCGTTATAGTGTTTTAATGCAGCATTATCGGGATCGACCGATAAGGCGAAACGCGCATTGTTTTTTGTATATTCATGAGCACAATAGATTTTAGTATCATCTGGCAGGGCTCGTATTTTTTGCAATGAATGCCACATCTGTTCGGGTGTACCTTCAAATAGTCGTCCGCACCCTAGCGAAAACAAGGTATCACCGCAAAATAAAGCATGTTGCTGACGACAGAAATAAACAATATGTCCCAGTGTATGTCCAGGTGTGGCGATTATATCAATAGTTTCATCACCGAGCCGTAGGGTATCGCCATCTATGACTGGTTTGTCAATGCCTGGAATACGATCCTGGTCATAAGCGGATGCAATCACACAGCAACCGGTTTTTTCCTTGAGCACTAGATTGCCACCCACATGATCCCAATGATGATGGGTATTGAATATATGTGTTAATGTCCAGTTTTTTTCGGCTAGGGCGCGTAAAACAGGAGCTGCTTCAGTCGGGTCTACTACGGCTGTTTCGCCTGACGATGAATCGTGCAGAAGATAGATATAATTATCGTTTAAAACTGGAATTTGGATGATATCTAACATATATTGTTAGCCCCCAAACGCCTCAATCTGCCGCCGAATATCCTCCACATCCAGCCCGGTCAGTGCCAACAACTCCTCGCGGCTACCCTGTTCGATAAACTGATCCGGCAAGCCGATATTCAATATCGGCATCAGGATTTGCTGTTGCTGTAAAAACTCATTGACCGCACTGCCGGCGCCGCCAGCGATGACGTTTTCCTCCACCGTAACCAGCATGTCATGGCTTTTGGCCAGCGACAGAATCAAATCCTCATCCAATGGCTTGATAAAACGCATATTGACCACCGTGGCACCGAGTTGTTTACCGACCACCAATGCCGGCGCCACCATAGACCCCCAAGCCAGAATCGCCATGCGGCCGCCCTGATGACGTACCTCGGCTTTGCCTAAGGGCAGGGCGCTCAAATCCTCGGTTACTGGCACACCCGGGCCTTTACCACGCGGATAACGCACCGCCGCAGGCCCCTTGTATTCAAAACCTGTTGTCAGCATCTGCCGGCATTCATTCTCATCGGCCGGTGCCATCAACACCATATTCGGAATACAGCGCAAAAAGCTGATATCAAACACCCCGGCATGGGTTGGCCCATCGGGTCCGACCAAACCGGCACGATCCAAGGCGAACAACACATCCAAATTTTGAATCGCCACATCATGAATCAACTGATCATAAGCCCGTTGCAAAAAAGTCGAATAAATCGCCACCACCGGCTTCATTCCCAGACACGCCTGGCCTGCCGCCAGCGTCACCGCATGTTGCTCAGCAATCGCCACATCAAAATAACGGGCCGGATACCGTTTTGAAAATTCCACCAGTCCCGAACCCTCCCGCATGGCCGGCGTAATGCCCAACAACCGCTCATCGGTCGCCGCCATATCACACAACCATTTTCCGAATACCTGGGTATAAGTCGGATGCACACTCGCCGCCGCCTTCGGCAGCGAGTCCTGCTTCGGATCAAAAGCCGGCACCCCGTGATAGGCTAGTGGATCCTTCTCAGCCGGCTCATAACCTTTCCCTTTTGCGTCACCACATGCAAAAACACAGGCCCCGACAAATCCTTGATATTCTCCAAAGTCGACACTAAGGTCTCCACATCATGACCATCGATCGGCCCGATATAATTAAACCCCAGCTCCTCAAACAGCGTTCCCGGTGCAATCATGCCCTTGACATGCTCCTCCGTGCGCCGAGCCAACTCCCACACATTCGGCATCACACTCAACACTTTCTTGCTTTCTTCCCGCACCGACGAATACAAGCGCGACGAAATCACCTTGGTCAAATACTTATTCAACGCCCCGACATTCGGCGAAATCGACATATCATTATCATTCAACACCACCAGCATATTCGCGCCGATATCACCGGCATGATTCATCGCCTCAAATGCCATGCCACCCGTGATACTGCCATCGCCGATAATCGCCACACAATGCCGTTTCTCCCCTTTAAGCTGAGACGCAATCGCCATTCCCAATGCAGCACTGATTGAGGTACTCGAATGGCCCACACCAAAGGCATCATACTCACTCTCCGCCCGGTTCGGAAACGCACAAATGCCGTTCAACGTTCGAATCGTCGGCATCTTATCCTTGCGCCCGGTCAGAATCTTGTGCGGATACGCCTGATGGCCGACATCCCATACCAGCGGGTCATAAGGGGTATTAAATACATAATGCAAGGCCACCGTCAGCTCGACCGTGCCGAGTCCTGCCGAAAAATGGCCGCCCGACTGGCTGACGGTATGGGTCAGATAGCGGCGCAGCTCTTCGGCAACCTGCGGCAGTTGATCGGCGGGCAGGGCACGCAGGTCGGCGGGGAAGTTGATAGTGTTTAATAACGGGGTATTTTGAAAATTTGTCATATTAATACAATGGTTCCTGGTAGAACATCAGTATGATGCCGATTTGAAACAAGGCAAAAACAGACACGAATCCGGCCCATTCTTTAACCGGAGAATCCAGTTTGAGTTCCAGCCAACGACCGCAGGCTAAAATTAATGCAAACAACCCCATTAAGGTATGGCCGACTTGAATCAGAAAAGCAGTTTTGGGCTGAAAGCCAACATGCGAGTGTGCCAGCAACATTAATCCGCCAAAGGCAGATAGTACGGGGAATACATAGGGTAGTTTACTGTTTGGGTCTGTTGTCATGCGGGCTTTGACTTCCATGACACCAAGCATAAAGACTAATAGGGTGGCGATACGATGTTGCAAGACTTCGCCATTATTAAATGTACTTTCCCAAAACCCAATTGGACCGAGTGGCCAGGTTTCAGCATCACTGCGGAAAAATAGAAAAATGCCTAATAAAATGAAACCGACCGGCCAGTATTTTGCCCAAGCGTATTTTGTGTTATAGGACAGCATGGCGAAAAGACTCATGACCGTCAAAAAAATACCTGAAATATTATGGTTGTAATCTGACCAGGCTGTTGCGGCTTCTGATGGAATTTGGCCTACGATGGCGACGCGGCCTGCTTCACCTGCCAATAAGGCTTCATGGCTAGGTGATTGTAAGCGTGGTATACGCGGTGCAAAAGTGTGTAAGACTTCCTGCCAGCTTGCCGTGAGTGTTGGAATATCGACCGCAGGCGGTTGTGATGCCAGGCTTGCGGCCGTAAACAGTAGGGTAATCAAAACTAACAATTCTGTTTCAATATAATACGGTACCCGGCATTCCAGATTGTGATTTCTACCATTTAGAAAAAAGGCATGTACATTACGATGATTCACGTAAGCAAAGCCTAGCGCAATGATTAGCATGAATATTTTCACTAATAATAAATTGCCATATCCGGTTCCGATAAACCCATTCCAGCTATCGATGTAATTGAGTGCGATGGGAATGCCGGTGGCTAAAATAGCTAAAACCGAGATCATGCCCATCGGTGAAAATCGCCACAGCAGAGCTGGCCACAGTTCCGCATTAATTTTATTTTTTTGTTTTAAGTGCCATACGGCCAGAATTTGAAAAATACTACCTACCCAGGCTGCTGCGGCAACCTGATGTAATGATGCTAGTGTCATCAGCAGCAGGCGATTGTCAAGACGGCTGGCGCCATGCACTAACCAGGCACTGGCAATGATAACGGGTAAAGAGAGCAGGACGGCGTTGGTCCAATAATAATGAGAGTGGGTGTTGTAGGATAATGTTTTATGGGCATAATAACCTAGAACGACAGCAAATAAAGCACGAACGATACCGGCCTGAAACTGAACGGTTTCAGCAAATGCTGGAAATGGCCAGCGTTCTAGGGTTGCTGTCATGAGCCAAATTTTTAAGATAATTTTAAAAACCTGGGTGATGGCGACGGCATAAGCGCCAATTCGGATCAGTTTGACCGATGTGGTTAATAAGGCATCGTTATATAACGGGTGATGCTCCCACGGCTTTAAGACAAAAAATCCCCATAGCAAGCCGCCGATTGTCATGCAGTAAAAGGATAAATCGACGCCGCCAATTAAGGCATCCATAAAATCAGCTATACCTTCCATAAACGATTACTTGGTGACAGTTTCGGGTAAAACATGAAAGCGAACAATGTCTTCGCTTAAATGGCCATCAGCGGCGAAAATACTCAATTTCAATGCGTACTCACCCGGTTGCAAGGCCGGCAAATCGATAACGACTTGACCTGGATTTTGCCCCAATGAAGCATTGACAAGCTGCATTTTATCCCCGCGACTGACTAGAAAAATTTGAGACAAATCCAGTTCAACACGTGAATTGAAAGTCAATCTAACCTGGGTCGGCTGATTGGCTTTGATCTCGGTCACATCAAGCGAGGAATGCGTCACCACAGCGTGAGACAAAATTTGGCTTGAAAAAACAACTAAAAAAAATGTGATAAGTAAATGAATTTTTTTCATAATCCACTAGGTGTCACTTTTTGTTTTTTAAAGCATGGCCTGCCAGATTTTTACCTAAATCCCAAATAGAGCCTGGAATCTGGTGCGTGTCGGCAATGGTTTTATCGAATGCATCAATAATCCAGTTTTTATCCTTTTCGGTCAGGTTTAAAGGCGGCAATAATTTAACAACATTCATACCGTGTCCTGCGACCTGGGTCAGGATGTGATGGTCTTTAAACAGAGGAATGGTGACCATCTGGCAAAACAGGCCTTTGTTAGCGGCCTCAAGCATGGCCCAGGCGGCTTTCAGTTTCAGGCTTTTGGGGGCATGAAATTCAATAGCGATCATCATGCCTTTGCCGCGTGCTTCTTTCAGAAACTCGTATTTATCGGCCATAGCATTGATAGAAGTGATAATTTCTTCGCCGATTTTAGCGCTGTTTTCAACCAGCTTTTCTTGTTCAATAACGTCTAGCGTGGCTAAACCGGCGGCCATCGCCATATTGTTTTTAGAGAAGGTGGAGCCATGAACGACGGCACGATCCATACGGTTAAACACGGTATCCATGATTTTCTGGGTCATGGCTACGGCGCCTACTGGAATAAAACCGCCAGACAGTGCTTTCGCCATACAAATCATATCCGGTTCAACGCCCCAATGTTCGATTGCCCAGAATTTACCGGTACGGCCGAGGCCTGTCTGCACCTCATCGGCGACAAACAAGGTGCCATATTTTTTACACAATTTTTGCACTTCGGGCAGGTAATTGTTATCCGGCACATTCACGCCTTTGCCTTGTACCGGTTCAACGATAAAGGCGGCAACATCTTTCTGGCTCAAGGCTTTTTCAAGAGCGGCTAAGTCGTTAAAGGGGACAGATTCACAGCCTGGTAGCAGAGGGCCGAATCCTTCTCGGAAAATCTGTTCACCATTTAATGATAATGAGCCTAAGGTCAAGCCGTGAAAACTGTGTTCACAGAAGACAATTTTTTCACGTTTAGTGGTGTAACGGGCAAATTTAATCGCCGCTTCCACCGATTCGGTACCCGAATTACAAAAGAACATTTTGCTCAGGTTGTCAGGTGTTGTGGCCAGAATACGCTCCGCCAACAGACCGCTGAGTAATGATACATCCATTTGTACCAGATTCGGCAATTCCAGTTCCAGTGTTTCTTTTAATGCGCTGACTACCGTCGGGTGATTACGACCGATCGCGAAAGCGCCGAAACCGCTCAGCAAATCCAAATATTCTTGGCCATCTTCATCGTATAGATATTGGCCGAGGGCACGTTTGTAGTTACGGTCATAGCCGATGGTTCTTAAGACGCGAACCATTTGATTGTTTAAATGCTGTTCATGTAAATCAAATTTTTGATCAAAATGTTGCTCAAACAGCTTTGCGATACTCAATGACATGAAAAAACCTCAATTTATAAACGTGGTTTACCGTAAAAAGCCGGTAACACAATCAGCGTACAGAGTAGGGTAAAGGTGATTCCGATAGCTAACAATATGCCCATGCTGGCTGTGCCTTGATGGGGGGTGAATGCCAGGCTAGAGAAGCTGCATAGTGTCGTCAGCGAGCTGAAAAATACACCACGGGCGGAGCTACTTTCCAGAATATTGGCGTGGCCCGATTTTAAGCGTTGCAGAATGTGAATGCCGCTATCGACGCCCATTCCCAATAGCAAGGGCAGTGCAATGATATTGGCAAAATTGAAGCTGTTATGCAGCAGCACATTGGCGGCACCGGTCAGTAATCCCGCTAACAATAAAGGACCCATAATAAGCAAGGTATGCTTCAGATTTCTGAAAATCAGCAAAAGGAGTATAAATATTGCGACTAATGCAGCGCTGAAGGCTTCAATAAACGCATTGACAACAGCATCGCCTGAGGCTTGGTCAGCAACCGGCAGGCCGCTAGCCGTAGGGGCGACGGCAGTGACATCTGCCACAAATTGCTTGAGATGGCGTGGATCATTCAAATCATATTCTGGCAAAATCATGACGCGGTATAAACCCTTTTTGCTGAGCCAGTGTTGACTTAAGTAATCAGGTAAATCCTGAATAGTATAAGGGTAAGCCTGCAGACTGGTTTTAAGTCGCTGCATGGTATAGGGCAGTAAATCCAGAATATTACGTTCCAATTCGTAAGCATTTTGTTCAGCATTATCACTGGCAATCAATGTCCGCAGGTTTTGTTGTAAACTCAGGAGCAAATCTCGGTAGGGGTTGTCGGGTTGATCCTGTAACAGTCTGTCGATATTGCTTATGAGTTTTTTAATGGCCGACAAAGGCTGGGTATTTTGTAAGGGCTGATTGAAACGGTCCAGTTGAGAACCCAGAATCATGGCTAGGTCATCAATTATCGCGAGTTTTTCGTCCTGATTTTTGGCAACCAGATCGCTCAGGATGATTGTTTCATGCACGGAGGGCAATTGTTTTAATTTTTCAGCCAAGGCTTCAGCTTTATCTAGGTCGGGTTCTAATGCAGACAAAGCGAACGGTGAATCGTCTTTAGATTTCAATAAATCTTTAATGGTAGACACCGATTCACTTTCCGGGTCTCTTAAGTTAATCGGGTTTGAATCAAACACAAGCTGAGTCAGAATCGCAGCCGATGCCAGTGCGAAAACAATGGAATAGACTTTGATGCGCGGTGCCTGACGGTAAGGTAATTCAACCAGGAAGGTCGGTGCCCAATGTCGCTTGAAGGGTTTGATGTTGTTGACCGGCACGATTTTAAGCAAGGCGGGTAACAAGGTCAGCGAAATCACCAGGCCGATAAACATACCGACACCGGAGATGATACCTAATTCCGATACGCCAACGAAGTCCGTCGGGATAAAAGCAAAAAAACCAATAGATGTCGTAAAGGCGCATAAAAATATGGAGACACCTATGGTTTTAATGGTTTTAATAATAGCGGCATCATTCGGTGTGCCCTGAGCTTTTAATTCACGATAATGAAGACAGATGTGAATGGCGTAATCGACACCGAGCCCAATATATAAAACGGCAAAGGCAATGGAGATCAGGTTGAGGTGGCCGATGGCAAAAGTGGCAAAACCAGCCGTTAAAATAAGCCCAGCGATTAGGGTTATAAAGGTTGCAAGAAGCAGCTTGAAAGAGCGTAATCCGACCAGGAGAGACGTGCAGACCAAAATTAGCGACACAATGCCCGCAATTTCAGCGCCACGGGTTACACTTTCAAGCTCTTCATGCTCTAGAGCCGTTTCCCCTGTAATACGTATTTTTACTGAAGGGTTTTCCTGAAGAATATGTTTCACCAGTGACCGGGCGGCTAGAAAAGCGGCTTCGGCGGGCATGATTTCATTGAAATTCATTTTTGGCCGAGCAATGACCAAGGTACGATTGCTATCGGTATTCAAACGGGTGGCAGCCAATAATGTTTGCCAGGACATCCGTTGTGGTGTGTCGTTTAATTGCGCGTTTACCGTTTGATTGATGGCTTTGAGTAACGGAGCCATATCCATCGGCAATTCGTCGCTGTTTTGTTTCTCAAGTGCCTTGGTAATAATGGTGAAAAGACCATCAAGGCTGTAATGTTCGGACAAATAGCCAATAAAGGGCTGCGCATCTGTCAGCTTCGTCGCAAGGTCTTCGAGTTCATCAATATCCAGATACAACAGGGCTTGCTGTCTGAAAAAGGGATTGTCGGTCGGGATATAAACCGACAGGAAATGATCATCGTGTTGCAACTTTTCACGCAAATGATTGGCTGCGATGGATGTTTCTTCTGGCGTTTTGGCCTCCACAACAAAAATAATGGCGGCCTTGTCTTGTGGAAAAGCATCGTCCAAGCGATTTCGATTGATTTGGAAGGGTAAATCCTGTGCCAGCATATCGGCGGTATTGGTATTTACGCCTAAGTTGTTGACGGTATAGTACAGGCTATATCCGGTCAGTAAGGTAAAGAAGACAATCAAGGTTACCGGAAAGCATAATACCCATCGGCTCCAGTGGACAAGAAAAGATTCCAGTAATGTGGCGGAAGAAGATTCAGACATGCAGCGATTTAAGTATTAAGTGTTTTAGATTCAAAACCCACTATTTTATCAAGATGTTTAGCGATAGCGGTTAATGTTTTTTTTGCGGACGAAAAACATAGCCCGAGATGAATCAAGCTTGGAATTTCACTCGGTTTTTTTAGGATAAAAAGTAGTAATTTTGAAATATCAACACGGCCTTCGGCATTCATGGCACGAGCAATAGCCTGTGGAAGATTCATGTTGGCAGTATCTGCAATGCTGCGAATAAGTAAAAAGGGACAGTGATGCTGTTTTGCAATGCGTGCGATCGCAGCACTTTCCATATCGACGGCAACCGCCTGAGTTTCGATATGCAATCGTTGTTTTGCTTCTGCTGTGTCGACAATATGCTGACTTGTCGTCAGAGGTTCTTGAAACAAAGACAAATGTTTCAAAATTTCACGGGTATAAGATAGCCAGTTCGGGTCACACTTAAGTATTTCTTGATCTTCGGCGATCAGATTTTCCGCTAGGATCAAGTCACCTGGGGTTAAATAATCAACCAATGCCGCAGCGCAGCCCCAGCTGATCAGGCGACTGGCACCTTCATATTTTATCAGTTGATAAGCGGCATGCGCGGCATTTTCAGGACCTGCTCCTGCCAGCATCAGCAAGGTGTTGTTATTCAGTCGAATGATTTCACCTTGCTGAAGCGAAGCGGATGTCAGTGTGCTGATTTCTTCCGGCAGGGCAACGATGATTCCAGTCGTCACGATGCTTGAATCGCGTTGCGATATCGGGCTAAGGCCCACAACGGGAAGATTTTGTCATAGCCATGGTATTTCAGATAGAACACCTTAGGAAAACCCGGTGCGGTAAAGCAAGGGTCATCCCAGCGGCCATCGTTTAATTGGGTTTTCAACAAAAACTCAACACCGGCTTTGACTTCAGGGCTGTGTGTTTCACCTGCGGCAATTAAAGCCAGTAGAGCCCAGGCCGTTTGAAATGCGGTGCTGAAGTGATAGCGGCCTCGATATTTTTTATCGTCATGGTAGCTTAAGTTATCTTCACCCCAGCCGCCATCTTCACGCTGTACACTTTTTAGCCAAGCCGCCGCTTTGCGGTACATCGGGTCTGATTTGGGCAGGTCGGTTTGTTCCAGTGCCAGAAGGCTTGACCAAGTGCCGTAAATATAATTGGTGCCCCAGCGACCAAACCAGGAGCCATCTTCTTCTTGTTCGGCACGGAGATAGTCGATAGTGCGTTGCAGCGCTGGGCGATATTCATCATGACCTTGAGCGACTTTTGCCATCAGCATGGCACAGCGTGCGCTGACATCGGCTGTCGGTGGATCAAGTAATGCCCCGTGATCGGCAAAAGGGATTTCGTTGAGATAATAATAAGTATTATCCACATCAAAGGCCCCATAACCGCCATTTTCCGATTGCATACCGACGATCCAGCGAGTCGCCCGGTGGATGGATTCCTCTAGTTCAGGGTAGCCAGAGTCAGCCATGGCAAAAGCGACCACGGCAGTGTCATCGACATCCGGGTAGTACGGGTTTTCAAACTGAAATGCCCAGCCACCACCTGGCAAATCAGGGCGCTGGATTTGCCAGTCACCGGGCTGGTCAATCAATTGTTTGGATTTTAACCAGTCATAAGCTTGACTCAGGGCGGCTTGGTTGTTGGCCTTATTGGATTCTTGCAAAGCCAGTGCAGTCAATGCCGTATCCCAAACCGGTGACAAACAAGGTTGGCAATAGGCATCGTTTTCGTTAATCACCAACAGTTTATCAATTGCCTTGCGGGCAATGACAACATTAGGATGGTCGTGTGGCATACCGAGGAGCAACATGGCTTCATACGCATTCACCATTGCAGGGAAGATACCGCCTAGACCATCTTCGCCATTCAGGCGTTCAGTAAACCAGTTCAGTGCTTTGTCGATGGCTTTTTGACGCATTTTTTTGGGGATAAACGGCTCGGTCAGTCGGCCTAATTGATCCAGTGCTAAAAATGCTTTGTTGAGCCAGCTGCGTTCTGGGAAATAGTGTTTTTCCTCATCCGGATGGACGACAAATAATTCCAGAATATCGACATTGTGTGGGTTTTTTGCCGTAGCTTTCAGAGTACATAAGATAAATAACGGCACCATAACCGTACGTGACCAATAGGATACCTTATCGATATGAAAAGGAAACCACTTAGGGAGTAGCATGATTTCAACCGGAATATAAGGCACTCCGCGCCAGGGCAGCTGCTTGAAAGTCGCCAGTGCGATACGGGTGAAGACATTGGCGCGGGCGGCACCGCCTTGGCTTAATATATAATTACGCAATCGAACCATATGCGGCGCATTGATGTCATCGCCGGCCATTTTCAAGGCATAGTAGACTTTTACGCTGCAACTGATATCGCCTGGTCCGCCAGTAAACAGAGGATAACTGCCATCCTCAGCCTGACGACTGCGCAAATAAACGGCAATTTTAGACTGTAAGGTTTCATCAATATCATCCAGATAATGCATCATCATGATGTATTCGGCTGGAATCGTACAATCAGCTTCCAGCTCAAACAGCCAATAGCCGTCTTTATCCTGTAAATTCAGCAGGTATTTTTCGGCTTTGCTGATGGCCTGTTCCAGTGCAGCGTTATTGATGGCCGGCATACTGGATGCCGGGCTAGATGTTGATACGGGGATTGATTCGGCTTCTGTAAACATAGTTATTCCTTATTGTTTAGCCTGGCTGGCAGGTTGATAATGCCAGTCCGGCGTTTTCAGAGGTCGACTGAAAAAATTGAATAAAAGTGTCAGCATTAAATTACTGCGGACGGTTAAATTAGTTGCGAAAATAGTAGCCTTAACACTTTTCCGAGTAATTTTGACCTGACTTGAATCATTGAAATCCAGGTTTTCATGGATTTTGCGTAATGTCAAAACCGCCATACCAAGCGCCCAGAGACAAAAATTACGGATGCCTGTTTCGTGAGAGGGAATTAGTTTGGTATAGGTCAGCGCGTTGTCCAAATGTTGTTGGGCAATGCTGATCAGGTGTTCTAGGCCTTTGCGGAAATTTTTATCATCTGTTTCAGGGGTCAGTGTTGCCAGGTCAAAACCGGTTTCGGTAAAGATATCTTGCGGTAACCAGCAGACGCCACGTTTAGCGTCATCCCAGATATCTTTTAAAATATTGGTCATCTGTAGGCCTTGTCCAAAGGACACAGACAACTCTAAAAGTTGTTCCCGGTGCTGATTGATTTCAGGAGAATAATGACAGAATAATCGGGCCAGCATTTCGCCGACACAGCCGGCAACGTAATAACAATAGTCATCCAGGTCGGCCAGGGTTTTCAGGCCGGCGTGCAAATCCAGTGCCTGAAACTTTGGCATGCCTTGTGCCATGGTAGTGACACAATCGGCTAAAGCGTCAATCTGTTCCCTATCAAAGGAATGGGTGATTTCAATTACCCGTGGTGTCACCGCAATCAAGCTGTGTTCTGCTGGAAGGGTCTGGTTTGAAAGTAATGGTGCTAATTCCTGGCTGAACTTTTCGGCATGCTGGCCTGTCCGTGTGACGTCGATAAATAAGTCACAAAAGTACTTTTTTTGGTTGACTGACAAGGACACTTCATCCTCAATGGTGTCGACAATTCGACATAATAAATAGGCATTGGCAACTGGAGAATACAGGCCTTCGGGCAGTTGCGGTATGGTCAGGGCAAACGTTCTCGAAACGCCTTCAAGCAGTATGGACTGAAAGTCCTGCTCAGGCAGAGAAAGAAGGTTTTTCTGGTCGTTAATTGAAACGTTTGCTTCAGTCATAAAAAATGCGCGCAGTTATCAAATCAGTGAGTGTCAATGATAGTCGGTTTGTTGGGGTTTTGCAAAGTAATGTTGTTTTATAGCAAAATATTTTTGTGTGTTTTCCTTAAAAAATTCTCGGGAATCATGATTTGGCTTAAATAATCCTTAAAAACAATTGCTTAAGTTGTTTTGGGGAATGTGTTGATGTTGTTGTATTTTTGTTAATTTCATGACTTTTTTCAAAATGAAATGGCTGAAAAATCGTTTTTATGGGCTTTTTTACTGGAGTCTGATGCGGAAAAGTAGTATTCTTTGTACATTGTTTTGAATTGTATTAGATTGATAAGGTTTTTTCTATTCTAATACAAAGAGTTAGAGCATCAAGGTTGTTAAATGTGTTGTTGTTTTGTAGCAACGATGGGTCTTGAATGTTCAATAATGTACATATTTTGGGAGATAGGCAAGTGGGCGTTCCTTTACGACAACAAATTGCAGTAGGTAAGTATTTATTAACGCAGAAGTTGAAGGGCAATAAAAAATACCCTTTGGTTTTGATGCTCGAGCCTTTGTTTCGATGTAATTTGGCTTGCGCCGGTTGCGGTAAGATTGAATACCCGGATGATATTCTCAATAAGCGCCTGTCAGTAAAAGAATGTCTTGATGCCGTGGATGAGTGTGATGCACCAATGGTTTCCATCCCCGGCGGTGAGCCGTTGATTCATAAAGAAATGCCGGAAATCGTCAAGGGCATTATCGAGCGTAAGAAATTTGTTTATCTTTGTACCAATGCGCTGCTGCTGAAGAAAAGAATTAACGATTACACACCATCGCCTTATCTGACATTCTCTATTCATTTAGATGGCAACAAAGAGCGTCATGACACTTCCGTGTGTCAAGAGGGGGTGTTTGATATTGCTGTTGATGCAATTAAATTAGCGTTAAGCAAAGGTTTTCGAGTTACGGTCAACTGCACCTTGTTTCAGGGTGAAACACCTGAAGAAGTGGCAGAATTTTTAGACTATGCCATGGAGTTAGGCGTAGAAGGCATCACTATAGCGCCGGGTTTTAGTTATGAACATGCGCCACAACAAGACGTCTTTATTTCTGGGCGGGAAACCAAAGAGCTGTTTCGTGGCATATTTGGTTTGGGTAAAAAACGCAAACGTAACTGGCGCTTGAATCATTCCTCATTATATCTGGATTATCTGGCAGGCAATCAGGCTTATGATTGTACGCCGTGGGGCAACCCGACCCGTAATGTATTTGGATGGCAAAAACCGTGTTACCTCTTGAGCGATGAGGGCTATACCGATAGTTTTCAAGCCTTGCTTGAAGAAACGCCGTGGGAAAAATACGGTACCGCGAAGAACCCAAAGTGTGCGAATTGTATGGCGCATTGCGGCTATGAAGCTACAGCTGTGGAAGATACATTACAGCACCCATTAAAAGCATTGTGGGCGACAATCCGCGGTCCTAAAACGACGGGGGATATGGTGCCGGAAAAAGTTCCGACTGAAACTGCAGGTAACAACCTGAAAGATATTCCGATAAAAATAGAATCCTAAATGGTATGTTAGGCACTATGGGTGGGTATTTATCCGTTTTAGCCGGGGTTGTTTGGTTAATTACTTTGCTTTTGCCATGGCAACCCTGGCGTAATCGGGAAGTATTGGAAGCGGAAACTGATTTTTCGGATTTTGATTTACATGATGTTACGGTGCTGATTCCAGCGCGTAATGAGGCGGAAGTGATTGCTGGAACATTACAGTCATTGAAGCAACAGGGGCGTGGTTTGCAGGTTGTTTTGGTCGATGATGATTCAAATGATGAGACGGTTAATATTGCTCGTACTACCGGGCTTGAAAACCTGACCATTATTGAATCGAAAAGCTTGCCACCGGGCTGGACAGGAAAATTATGGGCGCAAGAACAAGGCTTGAAAGTCGTCAAGACGCCATTGTTGCTATTACTAGATGCCGATATTGCATTAAAGCCCGGTATGTTAAAGGCGCTTAAACAAAAACAACAAAAAAATAGTTTACAGTTTGTTTCTTTGATGGCGGTGTTACGGTTTCAATCATTTTGGGAAAAATTATTGATGCCGGCGTTTATTTATTTTTTCAAAATGATTTATCCGTTTGCGCTGGCTAACAATCCAAAATCAAAAATGGCGGCCGCAGCTGGTGGTTGTATTTTTCTTGAAACAGCCGTACTAAAAGATATAGGCGGAATGGCAGTGATTAAAGATGCGGTAATCGATGACTGCACTCTAGCAAAAACAATTAAGTCTAAAGGCTATAAAATCTGGGTTGGATTGACGCATGGCGTTATTAGTCAAAGACCATATGTTGGTTTGAGTGAGATTTGGCAAATGGTTGCCCGAACGGCATATACTCAACTTCATTATTCACGGATATTGTTGCTGTTGTGTACCATGATAATGTTATTGATGTATTGGTGGCCTTTGATGGCTGTTTTTTGGGTAGAAACGCCTATAGAACTTTTCATAAACGGTTTATCCTTATCGATTATGATAAGTCTTTATTTGCCGACATTATTTTTTTATCGACTAAGTCCACTTTGGGCTTTAACGATGCCTATTGTGGCCGCATTATATTTGATGATGACATGGACTTCGGCTATTCGTTATTGGCGCGGAGAAAGATCTCGCTGGAAAGGGCGTCGTTATTTGACAGGGCAGAATTGACAGATGAGTTTAAGAAATATGCTTAATATACAAAACAGTTTTCGATTATTCGTAGTATTGCTTAGCTTTGCTTTCGGGTATAACGTCCAAGCGACGGAAAATATCTCGACAGAAACAGAGACTAGACCGGAGTCGGCGCGCCAAGTTGTCGAGCAATTCCAGAAGACATTACTTGACGTTATGCAGCATGGTTCTGAATTAGGTTTTGAAGGGCGCTATAAAAAATTGGCACCGGCGGTTAAGAAAAGTCATGCATTGACCAAGATTGCCCGTATTGTGGTTGGGCGGGAATGGAAAAAATTAACCGAAGAACAGCAAAAAGAACTGGTTGATACATTTACTCGCTTGAGTATTTCGGCATATGCCTATAACTTTAAAGAGTATTCGGGTGAGAAATTTGAGTTTGTTTCAGAAGAAGAAACCGCGCGAGGTGGGAAAATTATCCATAACCTATTAGTGATTCCTGATGATAATGATGTTAAATTTGATTATATGTTGAAAAAAATCAATGGTGATTGGAAAATCATCAATATTATTGCTGATGGTGTGAGCGATTTAGCGGTCAGGCGATCAGAATATACCAGTTTACTGAAAAATCAGGGATTTGATGTTTTAATTGCAAAAATGAATGAAAAAATAGAAAATTACGCGAAACAATAAATAGGTTTTTTTATGATGTATTATTCAAATCTACATATTCAATTTAAAAAAGGTTGTGTTTTAACATTTCTTTTTAGCAGCATTCTATTGGCTGGTTGTGCATCAACCGATGTTGCAAAAACGGAAGCTAGTGCAGCTGAAGTCGCTGCCGAACAGCAAAACCCGGCAGATCCTTATGAGCATATCAACCGTAAAATTTATGGCTTTAATGACAAGCTGGATAAATATGTTGCTAAACCGGTCTCTGATGCTTATTTATGGGTGACACCGCAATTTGTTCAGACTGGGATTGCCAATTTTTTTAATAATTTGAACGATATCAGTGTGATTTTGAACAATACCTTGCAAGGCAAGTTTGAGAAAGGAGCAGAAGACACCGGTCGTTTTTTGCTGAACTCTACCGTGGGGCTGGCCGGTCTTTTTGATGTCGCTAAGGAAGTGGGCTTGGAAAAACATCAGGAAGACTTTGCTCAAACGCTGGCTGTCTGGGGAGTTCCTGAAGGACCTTATCTGGTTCTGCCTGTATTAGGTCCTGCAACGACACGCAGCGTACCAGGAGTCGTTGTGGATACTGCCACTAATCCGGTAAGCTATGTGGGTTATCCTGTTCAGGTATTATCTTTGTTGAACAGTCGGGCAAATGCTGAAGGATCATTGAAATTTATTGATGAGGCGGCGCTTGATCCTTATGTTTTTACACGGGAAGCTTATTTACAGCATCGAAAATATTTGATTAAAGATGGTGAAATCGAAGTCAGCCATGATGTGGCGGATTTAGAAGATGCTTTTTATGAGGATGAAGAAGAAAGTTTTGGTGTGGTAGAAACAACAGATAGGATGGACGCTGATAATGCAAAACCTGCTGAACAAGAAAATTTAGCCAAAACAGAGGGTTATACGCTAAAATTAAGTGCCGATAAAAATGGCTTTAGTCAAGCATCGGAATCGTTTGAAGATGCGTTGAAATCGTTTCAGGAAGCGAGTCAATCCTATCAGGAAGCCTCTAAAAAATTAGATCAGATAAAACATTAAAAAACTGAACTGAATCTGTATTAGTAAACAGATTCTATAACAAAAAATCGTGTACTTTTATGCTTAACATCATAAGAGGCACGATTTTTTTATGCCTGAAAGAATTGTGTGAATAAATTCAGTACATTTGAGTAGAATGTGCTATGTTCTGTGATTTAGCTTAATGTAAAGGAACTCTGTTTTCAATGAATGCCGTAATTCAGGCGCAGGCTCGGTGCTATGATGATTTTCTGAATTATCTCATCAGCCATGAAAAGTTAAGCCCACACGAACTTAAGCGACTAGAGCATTTACAGCAAAGTACTGATGAGGCCATTCCTCAATTGATAGTCAAGTTGGGATTATGTTCGGAAGGCGATGTGGCCGATGCCTTATGTTCAGTAACCGGATTGGAAAAGCTAACTAGTGCACAATATCCATTAGATAATCCTTTACCAGACTGTATTCCAAAGCGTTTTTTGCTGCAATATCATGTGGTTTTGTTATCAGATGACGCACAAGGCGTCACCATTGCTACGATGAATCCACTGGATGATTTTGTTTTGGATGCCATTGCATTGGCTCTTGGAAAACCATTATTTTTAAAGATAGGGCTGCAGTCCGATATTGATAAGGCGATTGCTTTACAATTTGGTGAACAAAGATCAGAAATGGATCAACTGCTGGCAGAGGAGGAAAACGATGATGTCGACAGTGAAGACCTTGAGCATTTGAAAGACCTCGCCAGTGAAGCCCCCGTCGTTAGAATGGTGAACCTGGTTTTACAAAAAGCGATAGAACTGCGTGCATCCGACATTCATATTGAACCGTTCGAGCAGTCCTTAAAAGTCCGGCTTCGGATTGATGGTGTGTTACAAAATATCGAGGAGTTTCCAGTCTCTTCGGCCGCAGCTGTTTTGTCGCGCATCAAGATTATGGCAAAGCTTGATATCGCCGAACGCCGTTTGCCGCAAGATGGGCGAATCAAGCTGAAAATGCTGGGTAAGGAACTGGACTTACGGGTTTCAACCATTCCTACCCTGTATGGCGAAAGTGTGGTGTTACGTTTATTAGATAAGGAAAATATTGTGCTGGATTTTTCGGCACTCGGGTTTTCCGGTCAACATTCGGCGCAATTTTTTTCAGCTTTGGCTCAGCCGCATGGCATTATTCTGATTACCGGGCCAACCGGTAGTGGTAAATCAACTACGCTCTATACCGCCTTAAAACAGCTGAATACGGCCGAGCGAAAGATTATTACAGTTGAAGACCCTATTGAATATCAACTAGAAGGTGTCAATCAGATTCAGGTTAAACCTCAAATCGGGCTTAGCTTTGCCTCTGCTTTGCGGTCAATCGTCAGACAAGACCCGGATGTCATCATGATTGGCGAAATGCGTGATTTAGAAACGGCACGCATTGCCGTGCAATCGGCGCTGACCGGGCACTTGGTATTATCGACACTGCATACCAACGATGCGGCGGGCGGGGTAACACGGTTGTTGGATATGGGACTGGAAGAATATCTGATCAGCTCAACGGTCAATGGGATTTTAGCCCAGCGCCTAGTCCGAGTACTCTGTGAACATTGTAAACAGCCTTATCCTGCACCCGGAAAATTAATTGAAGAATTACAGCGAAAAGGGTTGATTGAACAACAAGAAGCTATGTTATATAAGGCAACGGGGTGTCAGCATTGTGGAAACATCGGCTACCGGGGACGGCAGGCGATTATTGAATTTTTACCAATGTCGGTGACAATCAAACAACAAGTCATGCAACATGAACAAGCCAGAATTATTCAGCAACAAGCCATCAATGAGGGTATGCGAACCTTGTATGAAGATGGTCTGATGAAAGTTGTGCAAGGTGTGACAACATTAGAAGAAGTTCTGCGGGTGACATCGGAAAAATAATGCCGTTGTATTCTTATAAGGCCGTCAATACGCAGGGCGAAATTGAACACGGCCAAAGTCATGCGAGCAACCAACAAGCCATGCTGGAGCAATTACAGCAAAAAGGCTGGATTCCGCTCGAAATTCACAAGCAGGGTGAACAAAAATTCTTAGGTATCCGGTTTTCTGACGCCGCGATTAAACTGTCTGACAAGGATATTCTGGTTTTTACCGACGAACTCGCGACACTGCTGTCATCGGGGTTACCATTGGATCGGTCGTTACGGATTTTAATGGACTTGACCCAGGACAATAAAATATTGAATCGGATCATTGGCCAGGTTTTGCACGATGTAAAAAGCGGGGCTTCCTTGGCTGATGCACTGGAACGACAGCCTGGTTTATTCGGTCGTTTTTATCTGAATATGATCCGGGCCGGAGAAACGGGTGGCGATCTGGCCGAAGTCCTAAAGCGGTTGGCGGTTTATTTGGAACAAAATCAGGCGTTAAAAAACAGTGTGGCAACAGCACTGATTTATCCTGCAATTTTGCTAATCATGTCGTTGTCATCTTTGTTTGTTATGCTTACCTTTGTTGTGCCGCAGTTCAGTGAAATGTTTGAATCGGCCGGAAAAGCATTGCCCTTGCCGACACAAATTGTTGTTGCATTAGCCGATTTTTTACAGCGATGGTGGGGTGCGCTACTGTTTTTTCTGGTGGCTATGGGTGTTTATTTCAGACAGCAATGGACTGACCCTGAGCAAAAAAAAATATGGGATGCCCGTTTTTTAAAGTGGCCATTATTAGGTGAAATCCTGGTGCAGAAAGAAATGGCTAATTTATCTCGCACGCTGGGAACATTGTTAGGCAATGGCGTCTCCATGCTAAAGGCGCTGTCGATTGTTCGGGAAACAGTTTCGAATAGTGCAGTTGCCGATACTCTAGATACGGCGTTATTACATCTGAAACAGGGCAAAAGTCTGTCGGCGGCATTGGCAGAAAGCGCGTTTTTTCCTCAACTTGCGGTGCAGATGATTCGCATGGGGGAAGAAAGCGGTCGGTTGGACGAAATGCTGCTGCGACTGGCAGATAATTACGACAAACATCTGCGGACAGCGATTGAACGGATGCTGGCGTTGTTGGAGCCGGCGTTGATTATAATTTTAGGTTTATTATGTTGAAAATGGGAATTTATGACAAACCTTGTCTTCGAAAAACAGTCGAAGGTATTTTTTATCGCTTGCGAGTAGGTTGTCCCTGGAGAGATTTACCCACGGCTTTTGGTAATTGGAATGCGGTATATAAACGATTCAATGACTGGTCTCGTAAAGAAAAACTGATGGGTATTTTTAACGCCTTGGTTGTTGATCCAGACCTGGAATGGGAATTTATTGATGGGAGTATTGTGAAAGCACATCAGCATAGTAGTGGTGCGGCCTGTGAACAAGAAACAGCGATAGGGAAATCTGTCGCCGGGAACACCAGTAAAATTCATATGGCCGTTGATGCCTGTGGTCTTCCTATTCATTTCTCAGTGACAGGCGGCGAAGTTCATGACTGTAAAGAAGCACCGAAATTAGTTGCAGAGCTCCCAAAAGGTGACTATATAGTTGCTGACAGAGGCTATGACAGTGAAGCATTACGTCTTCAAATTAAAGACAAAGGGGCTGTTCCTGTTATCCCAAGAAAAAAGAATTCAACTCGGGGAAATGATGAAATGGATTGGTGTCTCTACAAATATCGCCATCTCGTTGAAAATGTGTTTGCAAGACTTAAGCATTTCAGAGCGATCGCCACGCGATATGACAAACTCAAACGAAATTTTGAAGGCTCTATCGCTCTGGCTTGCGCCTTTTTATGGTTACCTATGTGAAATGGCAACAGCCCCTAATGATTGCCGGTATTATCGTGTCTATTTTATTGGCAATCCTGAGTGTAAATGATTTGGTTATTTGAGAGGCATGAATGAAAAATTGGCAAAATAAACAACAGGCAGGCTTTACCTTGCTGGAGTTATTGGTGGTACTAGGCATTATTGCTCTGTTAGCAGGTATCGTTGGGCCGCAAGTGATGAAGCACATGGGTGCGTCTAAAAGTAAAACCGCGCGGGTACAGGTTGAAGATCTGTCAGCTGCCTTGGATATGTACAAGCTGGATAATGGCCGCTATCCAACAACCGAGCAAGGTTTGGCGGCTTTGGTGACAAAACCTGCCGACAGTAAATCCTGGAATGGTCCGTATTTACGCAAAGCAAAAATTCCCAAAGATCCGTGGCAACAAGATTATCATTATACATCGCCGGGTGAGCACGGAAAATTTGACCTTTATACTTTGGGTGCAGATAACAAACCGGGCGGCGAAGGTGAAGACCAGGATATCAATAGCTGGGAATGAAAGCTGCTCGCAGTATAAAAGGATTTACCCTGCTGGAGCTGATGATTGTTTTGTTTATCGTCGTTTTGGCCGTAGGCGCTATCAGTATCAATATTGCTAACGGTAATCCAGCATCACAAATCAAGGCCGCTGCCAGAGATATGGCGTCGGCATTGCGCTATGCGCGAGGGCAAGCCTTGATAAGTCGCAAGCGGGTCTGGGTCAGCATAAACCTGATTGATAACAGTTATCGGATCAGTGATCGGGAAAAAAAATTTATCTTGCCTGAATCAATACGCTTAACTTTAACGCTGGCTGAGAATACGGTTAAAAATGAGGAGGGGCGAGTGGTGTTTTATCCAGACAGCTCTTCTAGCGGCGGTCGCATCGAGCTGGAACAAGGCGGTTTTTATCAGCGCATTGATATCAATTGGATAAATGGCAATGTGACAGTCGTCGATGAATAAAAACAAGGGTTTTTCGTTACTGGAAATACTCGTTGCCTTTAATATTATGGCGATTGCCTTGAGTGTGTGTCTGACTATATTTTCACAAGGCGTCAATAATGCAGGTGTGGCTGAAAATTATACCCTGGCGACACAGTTAGCTGAGTCATTATTGGCTTCAACCGGTATAGAAACAGCGCTTGAGACCGGGCAAAGAGATGGTGTCGTGCTGGACCGTTTTCATTGGCGAGTCAAGATTGAAGAGGTATTTGCCGACAACGAATCCAGTCTGCTTTTGTATGCCGTACATGTCAGCGTCAGCTGGGGCGACGAGGGTCGTCAACTGCTATTGACTGAACTTAAAACCCGCCCCCGGAATAATGCTTTGTAAACAACGAGGGTTTACCCTACTTGAAGTGTTGTTGGCGATGTCCCTGCTCAGCATCATGATGGTGTTGTTATTTGCCAGTTTAAGTACCAGTGCCCGAAGTTGGAGCCTGGGGGAACAGAAGATTGCCCAAGTTAATGAAAAAGCGGTGACCTATGGTTTTTTAAAACGCTATTTAGGTAATGCGAGGCCGCTTTGGGGGCGTGATGATGGGCAACGTGTCTTTATGTTTCAAGGGCAGAGACACACAGTGAAATTTGTGTCTGATATGCCATTAAGTTCTGCCTATAAAGGCTTGCAACAGTTTGAACTGTATCTGGATAAACACAATGATAGTCAACGCTTGATGGTGTCGGTAAAACCCTTTTCTTTTCAGGAAAACAGCGAAATTAAAGCACAGCCGCAAATTTTATTGGTACAGATAACCTCGTTCAAAATACATTATTTTGATGCTGAAGTACAAGAGTGGGCGCAGCAATGGCAGGATAAAGAGGCTTTACCTGCACTGGTCAAAATCAGTATTGAACTGGCGGATGGCAGTCCCTGGCCGCCGATGATTTTTGCCTTGAAGCGTGCTGGCATGCAGAATGACAACCGAATACCGAATTTGGGGTTATGAAAAAATCCTGTTCCGGTGTCGCTTTGGTTATTGTCATTTGGGTGCTTTCCTTATTGACTCTGATGGCGGCTAGTTTTGCGTTGACTATGCGTCGGGAAACTGCGGTGGTAGTTTCGATGCGCGATCATGCAGTGATTCAGGCATTGGCACAAAGTGGCGTCAGTATGGCGCAAAAAATGCTGTTACACACAGATAAAAACAAACAATGGCGTGATGATGGCAGTCTTTATCAGTTTAGCTTACAAAATGCCACCATTCGGGTGAAAATTTTGTCAGAAGCAGGGAAGTTCAGTTTGAATAAAGTGGATCCAGTGACGCTGGGACAGATTATGGTACAGACCCCCCTTAGTCAGGCCGCTCAGCAGGCTCTGATTAGTGCTATTCTGGATTGGCGTGATGCCGATGACCTAGTGCGTATCAATGGCGCGGAAAAAGAGGAATACAAGGTGGCTGGATTGCCCTATGGCCCAGCCAATCAACCATTTAGATCTATGCAGGAATTGCAACAAGTTCTAGGCATGACGCCGACGGTTTATCGGCAACTGAAAAAGCTATTCAGTCTGTATAATACACAAGGCAAGGTCAATCTGGCCGTAGCCGATAAAGCGGTATTATCCATCGTGACGGGACTGGATGGTAAAACCATCGATGATTATCTCAGACAACGGGCCGAAAATTACCGACAAGGGTTACCGCCTCCACTATTACCCGGCAATTCAATCAACAATAGCGCCAGTTCTGGCTCGCCGGCGTCCAATACCTTTCAGGTTATCGTGCAGGCGAAAACTGCTCAAGGTTTGGAAGGTGGCATCAGTGTTATTATGCAAAAAAATCAATCGGCGGAAAAACCGTTTCAAGTAGTGGATTGGGAAGATCTTTATGATTATCCTGGATTTTTCAACGACAACATGGACAGTTTAGTCATAAATTATGAATCTGAATAAAGAAATTCAATTCGACCTGAAAGCTTTTTTTCGTTGGTGGGGGCAGGGGCTGTTGGCCTGGGTTCCCGAAAACATTAAATCCAGGCTGTTTGAGCAGGCTGAAGATATTGTTTTACAGTCCGAACCGGAAAAGCTGGTAATTTATCGCTTTAAAGCCGGTAAAAAACAACGCCTGGCACAGCTTGACCTGAATCATCTGGCTCAGCAATATGTCGAATTAAAGCAGAAATTTCCAGAACTGGATAAAGCGCGTTTTATTTTGTCATTGAATAGCGGGCAAGCGTTGGAAAAAGAGCTGATATTGCCGGCGGCAGTCAAGCCTAACCTGATGCAGGTCATGCAATTTGAACTGGATAAATATACGCCGTTTAGCGCAGAACAGGTATATTTTAGCGCGCAGGTTTTACGGCAAGAAACACCGGAAAATATCACCGTATTGTTAGCCTTAACACCACGCTCAAGCTTCGACACTCTCTATTCACAACTTATTGCCGCAAACATTCCGATTGATTGGGTCGAATGTAACTATCATCCGGATAGGGACTATCGTTATAATTTGTTGCCCGAAGATAAACAACGGACAAAGAACCGTTTCATGCGTGGCTTAGTCGGTGGACTGGTCGTTATAACGGGGTCACTTGCACTGGGATTATTTATCTTGCCTGTTCTAGTGGGCGAAGGACAGGTCGAAGCGCTTCGCCAACAATTGAAACCGTTACAAAAGAAAATTCAAAAGGTACAGCTGCAACAACAAGAAATTGACCGCTTATTGGCGGAAACGCAGAAGCTTGTCGCGTTAAAACAATCAATTCCCACATTGAATGAGATTTTATTTCATTTGACTCATCTATTACCAGATAACACCTGGCTAACGCATTTCAAATTGCAAGATAATTCAATCCAGATTCAAGGGCAGTCAGGAACAGCATCCAATCTGATAGAAATCCTGGAATCCTCACCTGTATTTGAAAATGTACGGTTTATTTCCCCCTTAACCCAAGACAAACGAACGGGCAAAGAGCGTTTTCAGATCAGCGCGCAGGTAACACAAAGGAGCTTCACAGATGAATAGGGACACCGCAATACAACGCTGGCTGGCGCTGGGCTTATTGATTTTGGTTTTAGCGGTGTTGAGCTTTGTGGTGGTCATTCCATTGTTGTCACAAGGTTTAGCTTATCAGGAGCAAAAACAGGAGTTAATCTTCCGGTTGCAAAAAATGCATCAAATTGCTGCTAAAGAAAGTACGATTGAAGCTCAACTCGAACAATTACATCAGCAATTCAAACAACAAGGTTATTTCGGGCACTATGAGACGGCGGCCTTGGCCTCCGCCGGCTTACAGAAATTTGTCAAAACATTGGTTGCCGATGCCGGGGGGCAGTTAAATAGCACTCAGGTTTTACCCATGCGTGAACGAGACGACTTAACTGAAATCGTAGTACAAGTCAGAATGAAAGGTGATATTAAGGTATTGCGCGATGTTTTGCATGGAATTGAAACGTCAATTCCGGTAAAGATGATTAAACAGCTTGATATTCGACCTGTTCGAGGCAAGCGTAACCGTAAAACCCGAAAAATTGAACCGAGTAATCAATTAAATATCCGTTTTCAGGTTGTCAGCTTTCTGAGGCAACAGTCATGAAAAACAGCCTGATTAAACTATTATCGCTGGTTTCAGTTATGTTGCTGGGGTTATTGCTATTAGAATGGTTCTGGCTAAACCACGTTGAAGAGGATAAGGCAATTATTCAACCGGCAAGTATGGAAAATCAGATTCGGCTGCCTGACAGTGAGTTTACTCAATTGCCGTTCGACAATTATCAGGAAATTGTTATGCGACCGCTGTTCATTGAAGGTCGGCGGCCGATAGAAGGTGGCAGTGATGATGATAGCATTGCTGCGATATCCAATGATATTAAGCAATTTGCATTGATGGGCGTTTACACGATTGAGAATAAACTCATCGCGTTAATAAAAGACCAAACTAATGCGGATCACTATCTGAAAAAATCGGTAGGTGATGAGATCGCAGGCTGGACGATCAAACAGATTCTTACCGACCGAATAATTATTGAACGCTCAGGACAAACGCAGGAAATTGAACTCAGAAAACCGAAGCCTAGAAAACTGAAATCTATAAAACATCCATTCCGGTTGCCGGCAAATAAAACAGGGCGCCGGCTGCCAACAAAACCGAATCCACTGAATAGCCTATAAAAACGTCAAACTTTATGAAAATCTGTCACTCTTATTTTGCGTTAGCCCTATTTTTATCCGGTTGTGAATTACTCGGCCCGGAATTACATCATAAAATACCTTTGCAACCGCTTGAGGCCGAAGCAGAAGGTAACCCCCAGGAAGATACTAATGCATTGCAATCATTGCGCAATGACATCAGCGAAAGCAAACAACAGAACGTTTTGCAAGCCGAGTTATATCCCGGGAATGGACGTTTCTTCAGACAACCAACTAGAGCTGCGAAACCTTCTGTCGTTGCAGCATCTGATGAATTTAATTTAAATTTTGATGATGCCGATTTAGGGGAAGTCAGTAAGGTTATCCTGAGCGATATTTTGCACGAAAATTATGTGTTGAGTCCTAAAGTTGCTGGCAGTGTGACCTTACAGACGACAAAACCCTTGACCCGTGAGGAGTTATTGCCGACCCTTGAAATGCTGCTCGACATCAATAATGCCGCATTGATTTTTCAGGATGGGGTGTATCAGATTCAACCTAAATCAGAGGCTTTGGGAAATAGTGCATTTAACGCCTATAACCGCTTTAACAAAAAATTACCGGCAGGTTATCAAGTGCGTATTATTCCAGTGCGCAATGTGGCGGCTGAATCACTGGCTGACATCATCAAACCGCTATTGCAGGATAAGACCATTCTGCATGTGGATGGTTACCGCAATATTATTTTAGCGGCTGGAACCGCAAACGAGCTAGCGCGAGTAATGGAAATGGCGCAGAGTTTTGATGTCGATACCCTGAAAGGGCGATCCTTTGGCTTGTTTCCATTGCGCAGCGTTGATGCCGATAAAATGATTCAAGAGTTAGAACAGGTTTTTAATCATCAGGAAGGCCAGCGTTTCATTCAGTTTATTCCCATCGAACGCATGAATGCGGTATTGGCGATTACGCCTAAGGCTGCTTTGTTACAGCAAATTAAACGTTGGGTTCTAAGGCTGGATCGTGCCAATGTTACTTCAGGCGGCGGTGTAAATGTTTATCGGGTACAACATGCTGATGCGACCAAACTAGCAGAAACGCTGAATGATATTTTCAGCCAGATAGGTAACAACCGTAAACAGGCAGCTAGTATTGCATCTGGTCGTAAAATGATTCAGATTACCAATAAGACAGACCAAAAAACGACGATAACAGCACGAAAAAAGGTCAATTTAAATAGGGGCTGTTGCCGTTTTGAAAATCCCCCTTGAAATTCAATAACTCCGCCACATAGATTGTTTATTTTGACTCAAAAACAAGCAAACTATGCCCCGACAAATGCTTACGGATGAACTTTGGGAGAAACTGAAGATAATTATGTTGAAAATGGGAATTTATGACAAACCTTGTCTTCGAAAAACAGTCGAAGGTATTTTTTATCGCTTGCGAGTAGGTTGTCCCTGGAGAGATTTACCCACGGCTTTTGGTAATTGGAATGCGGTATATAAACGATTCAATGACTGGTCTCGTAAAGAAAAACTGATGGGTATTTTTAACGCCTTGGTTGTTGATCCAGACCTGGAATGGGAATTTATTGATGGGAGTATTGTGAAAGCACATCAGCATAGTAGTGGTGCGGCCTGTGAACAAGAAACAGCGATAGGGAAATCTGTCGCCGGGAACACCAGTAAAATTCATATGGCCGTTGATGCCTGTGGTCTTCCTATTCATTTCTCAGTGACAGGCGCCAAGAAAAAGAATTCAACTCGGGGAAATGATGAAATGGATTGGTGTCTCTACAAATATCGCCATCTCGTTGAAAATGTGTTTGCAAGACTTAAGCATTTCAGAGCGATCGCCACGCGATATGACAAACTCAAACGAAATTTTGAAGGCTCTATCGCTCTGGCTTGCGCCTTTTATGGTTACCTATGTGAAATGGCAACAGCCCCTAATATCGGTGAGGTTAAAATTATTCCTGATGAGCCGAATAATGCGCTGATTGTCGTTGCCAGTGCGCAGGATTATGCAGTGGTGCACCGCATCATAAAAAAACTGGATGTTATGCCATTACAAGTTTTAATTGATGCAACGATTGTCGAAGTGACGCTCAGCGATAAATTAAAATATGGCATCAAGTGGTTCTTGCAACATCAAAATGGTGGTCAACATGCAGCCAGCTCGGGTGGATTCAATTTAGCTCAAACAGCCTCCGATATCGCTGTAGGTGCGGCAACCGGTGGTTTTGGTTATGCTTTTGTCAGCAATTCCGGCGATATCCGCGCCGTGCTGGAAGCTAATGCCAGCGATAACAAAACCAATGTCATTTCAGCACCTTCGCTAATGGTGTTGAACAATCAGGAAGCCTCGATTCAGGTGGGCAAGCAAGTTCCCATTTTATCGTCACAATCGACCAATACCAATTCCACGACCAACACGGGCACCGTGGTTACCAATACGATTCAAATGCGCGATACCGGCATTACCTTAACCATCAAGCCGCGTGTGAATGCCAATGGCTTAGTGATTATGGACATTGACCAAAAGCGGATGATGTGATTTCAACGACTACCGGTGGCATCAATTCGCCATCATTTCAGCAACGCCAGATTAAAAGCTCGGTGGCGGTACAAAGTGGACAAACCATCGTCTTAGGTGGTTTGATCAGTGAAAAAATACGAATGATAAAAGCGGTATTCCCTGGCTGCATAAATTACCTTTGATAGGCCCTCTATTTGGGGAAACGACTAAAAATAAAGAACGTACCGAACTGGTTATTCTGATAACTCCACGCGTAGTCAGAGACAGGCAAAATGCGCGTTTGATTACCAATGAATTTCAGCGCAAGCTGACCGGAATTTATACCAAACCCGAAATGACAGGAGGTGAAAATGACTCAATCTAAAACTGAAAAACTGATTGCTGAAGCACGGCGGTATAAAGAAGAGCGAGAGCAAGGCTATCGTGAGCGGGCCTTAAAATTATTTCCGTGGATTTGTGGTCGTTGCGCTCGCGAATTTAATCATAAAAATTTATCGGAATTAACGGTACATCATAAAGACCATAACCATGATAACAATCCCCTGGACGGCAGTAACTGGGAGCTGTTGTGTTTATATTGCCATGATAACGAGCATCAGCGCTATGAACATCAAATTCGTTATGGCGGCAATGATTCTGCAAATAAATCGGATAATGAGGCAACCTTCAATCCCTTCGCTAATCTGAAGGATATGATGAAATAAGTGAACACCCAGCAGAAATGTCCTTGGGCACTGCAATCAACGCTTGAGGAACATTATCATGACCAGGAATGGGGTGTGCCGTTGCATGATGACGCTCGGTTGTTTGAGTTTTTACTGCTGGAAGGGCTGCAGGCCGGTTTAAGCTGGCGAACCATTCTGCAAAAACGGGATACCTATCGCTGTGCCCTCGATGGCTTTAATGCCGAAAAAATTGCCCGTTATGATGAGAAAAAACAGGCCGAATTACTCCAAAATCCAGCGCTGATCCGTAATCGCCTGAAAACGCAGGCTATCATCCAAAACGCTCGGGCCTATCTCAATTTACTGGAGAAGGTGGATAGTTTCAATGATTATCTGTGGCATTTTACCGACGGTGAGGTGATTCAAAACCACTGGCAAGTCCCTGAACAAGTCCCCTCTGAAACCGCTATTTCCCGTCAATTAAGTCATGATCTAAAACAACATGGATTCAAGTTTGTAGGGCCGGTTATTTGCTATGCCTTTATGCAAGCGACAGGACGGGTCAATGATCATTTAATTCGTTGTTTTCGACATACAGCCCTGTCAAACCAAATAAAAGCATAACAGTTTCTTTTTCAGCTATACTGAAAAATGCACCTGAAGTGTTTTTCTAAAAGCGATGTAAGTATTTTTATGAAGCCTGATTATCAAATTTCTATTGTCGTCCTCTCTGTTCTGATTGCGATGTTCAGTTCGGGCGTTGCACTTTATATGCTTGATAATTTATGGCAATTAGATAAGCGCCGTCGTTATATTCGCTGTGTTGCATCCGGTATCGCCTTTGCGACCGGTGTCTGGTCGATGCATTTTATCGGCATGTTGGCCTGTAAAATGCCCATACCGATTGCTTACGATAAGTCAATTACCGGCTATTCGTATTTAATGGCGCTTGCCGGCGCTATTCCCGCCATGATTATGATTGGCTGGCGACGCTTGAATACGAGGAGGCGATTTGTAGTTGCCGGCATTTTGAGTATTGCCGTCGCTGGTATGCACTATACCGGCATGGCTTCGTTACGCATGCAACCGGCAATCGAATATGACAATCTTCTGTTTGGGTTATCGCTGCTTATTGCATTCTCCGCTTCTTATTGTGGCTTGCTGATTATGGAAGCCTGGGAAAAAAGTAAAATTAAAAAGCTTGGCTTTTTAGTGCTTGGCGGCATAGTGTTAGGCTTCGCCGTCAGTGCCATGCATTATACGGCTATGGCAGCCGCGCGTTTTTCTGTTGAAAGCGTTTCATTAGCTGCATTAGAAGGGGGATTGAGTGGCCATGTTTTGGTTTACGCCATTGTCAGCGCGACATTGTTAGTCTTGATGATGTCATTGTTTGTAGGCTTGCAAGGTACTACGATCCAAATATGGAAAGTATTGTTGATTGTTGTGCTATCTGAATCCACCATCATGATGTTGTTGCCTGTCCTGTTAGGACAGAATGCCACACCTGAAATGGAAGCCTTTTGGGATGTAACCTTGCTAACTTTGTTTGTATCGCCTATCGCCTGGCAAATGAATGAGATATCACGTGCCTTAAGAGAAAGTCATCAACAGCTAGAAAAAAACCTGGACGTTCAGCGTGTCAACAATGCGATTCTTAAATTACCCGTGCATGAGATGGATATGGGTGAGTGGTTTGAGCAGATCTTGCAAGAGATTTTCTCGTTGTCCTGGTTGAAGCTAGAGCCGAAAGGCGCATTGTTTTTAAAGGACAAAAACAAGGATGTGTTGCGTTTAGAGACCCATTTTCATGCCGAGGATGTTAAAAAATATTGCCAAGAAGTTGCCTTCGATAAATGCTATTGCGGACAGGCGGCGCAACAAAAAACGGCTGTTTATATTCCTGAATTAGCAGAATCACCCTTTTCCGAATTGAGTCAATGTACTGGACAGAGCATTTTTGCGTTACCGTTAGAGGCAGAAGAGCAGGTGATTGGGGTGTTGTGTTTGTATTTATCGCCTAAATCGAAGCTATCGGCATTTGAACAAAATACTTTACAGGCTATTGCGGCCACTATTTCAGAACAAATCGCGCTAAAAACGGCTTTAGATGCCTTAAATCTGGCCGAAAAGGTGTTTGAATACAATCTGAACTGTTTGATGATCACCGATAGGCAACACAGAATTCTCAATGTCAACCCAATGTTTAGCAAAATAACGGGCTATCAAGTTGACGAAGTGTTGGGAAAAACCCCCGAGTTTCTTCAACCAAAAGAGCACAGCGTAGATTTTGTCGCCATTCAGAAACACCTTGAGAAGCACAATCAATGGCAAGGTGAGGTTTGGAACCGACGCAAAAATGGCGAAGAATTTGTCGAATGGCTAAGTATTACGGCAGTTCGTGATCATCAACAAACCATTCAATATTATGTGTCCGCCTTTGCTGATATCACCGAGCATAAACAAGCCGAAGAGCGTATTCATGCATTGGCATTTTATGACGAGCTGACAGGATTGCCAAATCGTGCATTATTTTATGATCGCATGAAACAAGCCTTAAAAAGTGCCGACAGAAATCAGACGAAGACAGGTTTGTTATTCATCGATTTGGATCGATTTAAAGAAGTCAATGATACCCTCGGGCATCAGGCCGGTGATGAACTACTCAAAACTGTGGCCAAGCGTATTACGACCTGTTTAAGGCAAACCGACACCTTGGCACGCTTGGGTGGCGATGAGTTTGTCGTGATTTTGCCAGAATTAAAAGCAGGTATTTTATTAACACCTGAGAAGGTGTGCCAAAAAATAGCCAAAGACATCCTTTATCAATTATCGTTAGCCCATGATTTTGATGGTCAGATATTTTATGGTGGTGCCAGTATTGGTATTGTCCTTTATCCCGATCATGCTCAAGACTTTAGCGAATTGATTCAACGTGCCGATACCGCAATGTATCAGGCTAAAAATGCCGGTCGCAATCAATATTGTGTTTTTTCAGATGATATGGGGTCGATGGTTAAAAAACGTGTAGAAATGATTCACGAGTTGAAAATGGCCTTAAGCCGAAATCAATTTTCGCTCGTGTTTCAACCTCAAATAACAGGCGACCAGGAAATTACTAGCGCTGAAGCGTTAATACGCTGGAGCAACCCTAAATTAGGGCGCGTTTCGCCACTTGAATTTATCAGCTTAGCGGAAGAAATTGGCTTGATCTATGATATTGGGCTATGGGTGGCCGAGCAGGTTTGCAAGCAAATCAAACGATGGGATCAGGAAAAACAGGTTATTCTGAACTATGTGGCGTTGAATGTCTCCATTCATCAAATCATTAAAGAAGAATTTGTCGATGATATTATCAATGTTTGCAAAATGACAGGTGTACCTAACCATCGCCTGGAACTGGAAATCACAGAAGGTGGGTTGGCGCAGTATCCGCAGCATATTGAAGCGGCCTTGGCTCGTTTGCGGGAAGCCGGGTTCAGGTTGGCCATTGATGACTTTGGTACCGATTATTCCTCTTTGAGTCGCTTAAAATCCTTCAATGTTGATTTGTTAAAGATTGATCGCTCGTTTGTAATGGATATGGCGCATGATTCCGATGATGCGGCGATTGTTAAAGCTATTGTTGATTTAGCGAGCGCGCTAGGGCTTACAACGCTAGCCGAAGGGGTGGAAACGCTGGAGCAATACCAGATGCTCAATCAAATCGGTTGTTATGCCTGTCAGGGCTATTATTTTGGCAAACCGATGTCGGCTGATATATTTACTGAATTTTATTGTCACCATGAGGTAAAAAAAGCACAGGAGGGTACTGACTGCACGATTTGAATGATAAACAGCATGTTCAGGCGAGATTAATCCGACCTTATTATAATCTTTCAATTTTAGTGGTTCCGCTTTTCATAAATGCCGGTAATCAAAACCAATCCGTTATAAAATAGCGACAATCCTCACGCTGTTCTTGAGCCTTACACCACGTTTTAACCTGACATGGCTAAAAAAACAAAATCTAATAAGCAAACCCCACAGAAAAAAAGGCGTACGAAAAAACCAGTCAAAATGAAATGGTGGAAAAAAGCGCTAGTACTCACTACGGTTTTGTTTTGTTTTGTTTTTTTTAGTTATCTTGGTTATTTAGACTATACCGTCAGACATCAATTTGCCGGTAAACGCTGGGCACTGCCGGCCTATGTTTACGCCAATCCTGTCGAATTTTTCACAGGCTTTCCATTAAAGCACCAGCAATTTGAAGACTTGCTGTCTCGGCTGAACTATCGACGCGATTATCATTTATCGACGCCAGGCAGTTATTACCGTAAGGGCAGCAGCTTTTATCTGAAAACCCGCCGGTTTCAGTTTTGGGATGTGCTGGAAGACAGTAAAAAAATCAAGATCACCTTTCAGTCGGATAGGGTTAAAAATATTACCGACCTTAAAACGCGTGGAACATTAGCCATTGTGCGGATGGAACCGGTACAGATCGGCAGCTTTTATCCAACCCGAAAAGAAGACCGTATTCTGATCAAACTGGAAAACACACCTGATTATTTAATTCAAGCTTTGCTGTCTACCGAAGATCGGAATTTTTATCAACACTATGGTGTGTCACTGAAGTCGATTGCACGTGCGATGTGGGCCAATATTCGGGCAGGTGCTTTTGTGCAAGGCGGCAGCACGATAACGCAACAACTGGTGAAAAACTTTTATCTGACACCGGAAAGAAGTTTATGGCGAAAGATCAATGAAGCCTTGATGGCATTGATTCTTGAATACCGGTTTGAAAAAGACGATATCCTCGAAGCCTATTTAAACGAAATTTACTTAGGGCAAGATGGCGCTAGTTCGGTGCATGGCTTTGGCCTGGCCAGTGAATTTTATTTTGGACGGCCGTTACAAACTTTGTCATTGGATCAAATTGCAACCCTGGTGGCGCTGGTTAGAGGCCCATCTTATTACGATCCTCGACGTTATCCCGAACGCGCGATCAAACGTCGTAATCTGGTGTTGAGTGAAATGCATCGACAGGGCTACATCACCAAAAAGCAAATGTTAGCGGCACAGTCAAAAAAATTGAATGTGGTTTCCAGGGTGCATCGACCCTCTAACCGCTATCCGGCATTTATCGATCTGGTCAAACGACAGCTTCGACAGGAATATAAGGAAAGCGATCTGACCTCTGAAGGCTTGAGAATTTTTACTACGCTGGATGTGCAAACGCAGGATATTTTACAAAAAACAGTCAGCACTAAATTAAAGCAGCTTGAAAAACGCCCTCGGGTTAAAAAACTGGAATCTGCTGCTATCGTCACGCGACGGGAAAATGGCGAAATTGTAGCGCTGGTGGGTAGCCGTCATGCCTCGGCTGCAGGATTCAATCGTGCGCTCGATGCGTTGCGGCCGATTGGCTCTCTGATGAAACCGGCGATTTATCTGACGGCGCTGGAATATCCAGAGCGTTATACTGTCATCACCCCGGTTAGTGATACAGCGATTACCGTTAAGGGACCAAAAGGTAAAAACTGGACACCTAAAAATTATGACAATATTGAACATGGTGACGTCCCATTACATACAGCGCTCAGCCATTCCTATAATCTGGCGACCGTCCATGTTGGTATGGATATTGGCATTGCTCGGATTGCCAAAACCTTGCGTCGTTTGGGCGTTAAGCGTGAAGTTAAACTGTATCCGTCATTATTGCTGGGTGCGACACCATTGACGCCACTGGATGTGACGCAAATGTACCAAACTTTTGCAGGTGATGGCTTTGCAACCCCATTACGTTCAATTCGGGCCGTGATTTCACAACAGGGAGAACGATTGCAAAGTTATCCATTTACCATTCGGCAAACGGTAGATTCTGCGGCCATGTATTTGACCAATACGATTCTGCAGGAGGTCGTCAGGGAAGGCACAGCGCGATCGGCCTATTTATATTTACCCGAAACATTGGGTTTAGCCGGAAAAACTGGTACCACCAATGGCTTGCGTGATAGCTGGTTTGCAGGCTTTAGTGGCGATTATCTTTCGGTTGTCTGGGTTGGTCGTGACGATAACAAGCCATCTGGTCTGACCGGCGCCAGTGGTGCTTTGCAGATCTGGATTCGGCTAATGCGACAAATCACCTCGCAGCCGGTCAATTTAATCCCGCCGGATAATGTGGTCTGGGTGTGGATTGATCCGGAAACGGGATTGCTGGCCGATGAAAGCTGCGAAGGCGCACAAAAATTTCCTTTTATCAAAGGCTCAGAGCCTACAGAAAACGCCGATTGTATTGGAACCGAGCTAGACCGGGCCAAACATTGGCTGAATGATTTTTTACAGGATACCTTTCAATGAAAATGATGATTAAATTAGTAGTGTTGTTTTTTTTAAATCTTTCGGTAAGTTATGCTGAACAAACACCTATTCAACAGCTTAAAAAATTTCTGCACAATACCCGAACCTTGCAAGCCAATTTCAAACAAGTCAGCATGGATGAGCATGGCAATCCGGCGCAGATCAGTTCTGGCATGTTTTATCTACAACGTCCGGGCAAGTTTCGCTGGAATTACACTCAGCCCTTTGTTCAGGAAATTGTCGCTAACGGCGATAAGGTCTGGTTTTATGATGCTGATCTTGAGCAAGTGACGATAAAGACATTAGATGAGTCGCTAGGCTCGACGCCGGCTTTGTTACTCAGCGGCAAGGTCAACCTAGAACAGAATTTTATACTGCAACAGCAGGGTGTGGATGAAGACTTGAGCTGGATCCGGTTAACGCCAAAATCAGAACAAAGTAATTACAAAAGAATTCTGATTGGCATGCACAAAGACAAGCTTGCAGGTATGGAACTCAGTGACAATTTTGGCCAATTAACCCGTATTTATTTTTTAAATATTAAAATCAATCAAAAATTACCTGAAAAGATCTTTGATTTTGTGGTTCCAGAAGGCGCCGATGTGTTTGGGCAATAACAAGCCGTCATTCCTGTATTGACAATATTGAGTAATCTTAGTAATTTAGCAGGTTTGCCAACATTTAGCCCAAAGAGCCCTGAATGGAAGAATTTGATCGCATCAAACGCTTGCCTCCCTATGTTTTTAACATTGTCAATGAATTAAAAGCCAAATCGCGCGCCGCAGGTGAAGATATTATCGATTTTGGGATGGGGAATCCTGATCAGCCCACACCAAAACATATTATCGACAAATTAGTCGAAGCGGCGCAACGGGGTGATACTCATCGCTATTCTGTGTCGAAAGGGATTCCACGGTTGCGCCGCGCCATTTGTAACTGGTATCAGGAGCGCTACGATGTCAGTCTGGACCCTGAAACGGAAGCGATTGTCACGATTGGATCAAAAGAAGGTCTGGCGCATTTGGCGTTGGCGACATTAGGGCCGGGCGATGTGGTTTTGGTTCCCAATCCGGCTTATCCGATTCATCCCTATGGTGTGGTAATCGCTGGCGCCGATTTGCGACATGTGCCGCTGGTGCCCGGTGTCAATTTTTTCGAGGAGTTGCAAAAAGCGATTATCGACTCCTGGCCTAAACCTAAGATGTTGATTTTGAATTTTCCGGCCAATCCAACCACTCAATGCATCGAACTGGATTTTTTTGAAAAAGTCGTCGCCATTGCTAAAGAGCATAATATCTGGGTGGTGCATGATATCGCCTATGCCGATATTGTATTCGATGGTTATAAAGCGCCGTCCATTCTGCAAGTCGAAGGTGCTAAAGATATTGCGGTTGAATTTTTCTCATTGTCAAAAAGCTATAACATGCCTGGCTGGCGAGTGGGATTTATGTGTGGTAATCCAACTTTGGTGGCGGCATTGACGCGGATTAAATCCTATATGGATTACGGCACATTTACGCCGATTCAGGTTGCCGCGATTACCGCACTGGAAGGGCCGCAAGATTGCGTCGCCGAAATCTGCGCCATGTATAAAAGGCGCCGCGATGTGTTGTGCGACGGACTCAATGCCATGGGCTGGACGGTGGAAAAACCGAAAGCGACCATGTTCGTCTGGGCGCCGATTCCAGAGCCTTATCGCGATATGAAATCGGTCGAATTTTGCAAAAAAATGATTATAGACGCCAAAGTTGCTGTGTCGCCGGGGATTGGCTTTGGTCAGCATGGCGATGACCATGTCCGATTCAGTTTGATTGAAAACGAGCATCGCACCCGTCAGGCTTTGCGTGGCATTCGTAATATGCTGAGGAAAGACAACGTTGTATAATACACGGCCAAGATTACTTGATTGTCAGGAGTTACATTTGAAACCGGTAAACATAGGCATTTTAGGGCTGGGAACAGTTGGTGGGGGTACTGTCAATGTACTGAAACGGAATGCGGAAGAAATTTCCCGCAGGGCTGGGCGAAAAATTATTGTCACCCGTGCTTCGGCCAGAACACTGGATCGTGAGCGTATTTGCGATACCCGTGATATTGCGCTGACAACAGACCCTTTCGAAATTGTTAACGACCCTGAAATCAATGTCGTGCTGGAATTGATTGGTGGCGATACACTGGCTAAAGACCTGGTTCTTCAGGCTATCGAAAACGGTAAGCATGTCGTCACGGCTAACAAGGCTTTAATTGCGTTGCACGGTAACGAGATTTTTAAGTGTGCCAGTGAGAAAGGCGTTATGGTTTTATTTGAGGCCGCCGTTGCCGGGGGGATTCCTATCATCAAAGCCATCCGGGAAGGCCTTGCCGGTAATCAGATTGAATGGCTGGCGGGCATTATCAACGGCACCGGCAATTTTATTTTGACTGAAATGCGCGACAAAGGCCGTGATTTTGCTGACGTATTGGCTGAAGCACAGGCCTTAGGCTATGCCGAAGCCGATCCAACTTTCGATGTGGAAGGCATTGATGCGGCACATAAATTGACCATTCTGGCCTCGATTGCCTTTGGTATTCCGCTGCAATTTGAAAAGGCTTATACCGAAGGGATTACTGGGATTACCCGGGAAGATGTGGAATATGCCGAAGAACTCGGCTATCGCATCAAACACCTCGGCATTGCCCGTAAAACCGACAAAGGTATTGAGTTACGTGTGCATCCGACGCTGATTCCAGAGCGCCGACTGATTGCCAATGTCGATGGGGTGATGAATGCCGTATTGGTTAAAGGCGATGCCGTAGGTCCAACCTTGTATTATGGTGCCGGTGCAGGCGCAGAGCCGACAGCGTCGGCGGTGGTAGCCGATGTTGTCGATGTCGTCAGAGCGATGACCAGCGATCCCGAAAATCGAGTGCCGCATCTGGCTTTTCAGGCCGATGCACTGGTCGATATTCCGTTGTTGTCTGCAGATGATATCGAAACGGCGTATTATTTACGGCTGACAGTGGAAGACAAACCCGGTGTTTTAGCTGATATTGCGCGAATTTTGGCAACTCATCAAATCAGTATCGAAGCATTGATTCAAAAAGAACCCAAACAACATGAAACCTTGCTGCCATTAATTTTATTGACGCAGCGCACGCAAGAAAAAGAAATGAATGCGGCAATCAGCGAGATTGAAGCATTATCCTCTGTCACAGGCTCTATCAGCCGCATTCGTCTGGAAACATTGAAATAACATGACAACACAAACACGTTACACAGGGCTTATCGCCCGTTATCAAGATCGCTTACCCGTAGCATCCAGTACACGCTTCATTAGCCTAGGTGAAGGTAATACGCCGCTGATTCAATTACAGAATATCCCGCGCCTGATAGGTAAAAATGTGGATATTTATGTCAAATACGAAGGCTTGAACCCGACCGGTTCATTCAAAGACCGCGGCATGACCATGGCCGTCACCAAAGCGGTTGAAGACGGCAGCCAGGCTATTATTTGCGCCTCGACCGGCAACACCTCGGCGGCCGCTGCAGCTTACGCCGTGCGCGCCGGTATCAAAGCCTTTGTATTGATTCCAGAAGGGAAAATCGCGCTTGGTAAATTGGCACAAACTTTAATGTATGGTGCTGAAATCATCCAGATTAACGGTAATTTCGATGCCGGTATGTCTTTGGTTAAAGAAGTTGCCGACCATGCGCCGGTAACGATTGTCAATTCCATCAATCCATTCCGTATCGAAGGGCAAAAAACCGCTGCTTTCGAAATTGTCGATGAATTGGGCAGAGCGCCAGATTATCATTGTTTGCCAGTTGGCAATGCCGGCAATATCACCGCCTATTGGAAAGGCTATAGCGAATATGCCGCCGATGGCGTTTGTGAAAATCGTCCGGTGATGTGTGGTTATCAGGCAGCGGGTGCTGCGCCGTTTATAAAAGGTGAAATGGTGGACGAACCGGAAACCGTGGCGACTGCAATCCGTATTGGTCATCCCCAATCTTGGGATAAAGCCTGGAATGCGCAGAAAGAATCCGGCGGTTGGTTTGATGCCATGACCGATGAGCAGATTTTGGCGGCGCAGAAAATGTTGTCGCAATATGAAGGTATTTTCTGTGAACCGGCTTCCGCCACCTCATTAGCGGGTGCGTTGCAGGATATCGGCAATGGTAAAATCGCAGAAGGCAGTACCATCGTCTGTACTTTGACCGGTAACGGCTTGAAAGACCCGGATAGCGCCATTATGCAATGCAAGGAAACACATCCGGTCACGATAGATGCATCGCTAGATGCGGTTAAAAAGGCTATTTTGGATAATATGGCTTAATATTTTATTCCATACACTTCACATAAAAACCGGCGTAATGCCGGTTTTTTTTGACATCAAAAATTCATCGGACTGTCACGATGAAGACATAAAGCAAGCGTAATCTCCTTTCTGATTAAGACATCTAATAGCTACAGATTTATTCGAAGGGGGATAAATGACGCTTCATTATCGTACAGTCTGGATTTCGGATACCCATTTGGGTACAAAAGGCTGCAAGGCGGAATATTTACGTGATTTTCTCGATCATGTGGAATGCGATACTTTGTATTTGGTTGGCGATATTATCGACTTGTGGAGCTGGAATGTTAAGTCGGGTTTTTATTGGCCATTATTGCACAGCGATATCGTACAAAGAGTCATCAATAAATCCAGGCAAGGCACACGAGTGATTTATATTCCAGGAAATCATGATGAAGCCTTGCGAAAGCATGCCGGGATAGAATTTAACGGCATTGAAATTCAGTTAAGACATATCCATACGACTGCCGATAAGCGTTGTTTTCTGGTTTTGCACGGTGATGAATTCGATAACATTGTCTGTCATAATCGTAGCTTGGCCTATATTGGTGGTGAAGCCTATGAAATATTGCTGGTAATCAACCGCTGGTATAACAATTTACGAAAAATGCTGGGTTTTAAATATTGGTCTTTGTCGGCTTATTTAAAACATAAAGTCAAAAATGTTATACAAGTTATTGATAATTATCAATATGTTTTGAGTTTGGAAGCGGATAAAGCACAGGTGGATGGTATTATTTGTGGGCATATTCACCATGCCGACATGACGAAAATGGATTCCGGAAAGTTGTATTGCAATACCGGCGACTGGGTGGAAAGTTGTACGGCTCTGGTAGAAGATTTTTCAGGAAAACTGGAGATTATTCATTGGTCGGATCAAAGTTTTCAGCTTTTGGAACAAACACAGTTGGAAACATCTGTAAAAGCCGAAAAAGCGAGCTGAAATGCTTACAAAATCACTTTATATGGTTTCGGGCAGTGTCCTGTTTGTGATCGGAATGATTCTATTTCCATTGCCGGTTCCTTTTGGCTTACCCACTATGTTGATCGGCTTAGCCTTGATGTTTAAAGCATCAGACAAGGTTAAACGTCGTGTGATACGCCTTTCTAATAAAAACCCGCATAGTCGAAAGCTGTGGCAAAAAGTGCGGCAGAAGCGTATTGAAAGAAAACGCAGCTGATATGACTTTTACGTGATAGAGTGCATGATTTGCCGTATCTACTCACCCCCTCTAAAAAGCAGGTGTAGGTTGTTGATTTATCAGGCTTGCATAACAGGGATGTTATGCAGAACTACATGGATGTATTCACGTGTCCTGATAAATCAATGACCTACTCCGGCTAAAACACAACCGGGTGAGCAGTTACGATTTGCCTTCATTTTAAGCGTAGTTTAAGTGATAAATCACATAATAAGTTCCAGTTAAGTCAATATTTATATTGAAAAAATCTATTTATCAGCTAGGCTTATAAACACCTTGGCGTTTTTAAGTTAATGGGGGAGTAGGGATGGAAAGAAGAATTTATCCACGGGTTGCGACCCGATTACCTGCGATAGTCATGAGTGAAGAAGGCGTACAGCTCAGGGCATTGGTTAGTGATATTTCCGGTGATGGGCTTTGCATGGAATGCAATACCATCGAACGCGATTTGGTGACACCTCATGGTCGATTTGTGCGTGATGATGGTAAGCCTGTTGAATTGTTTGTAGAACTTGATTTGCCGAATGAAAATGGCTCGAAGACACACATTCAGGCGCGCTGCCATGTGAGTTTTTCGCGTAGAGTTGCCAGCAATCGCTGTATGCTGGGTTTACGCTATATTGATCTGGAACAGGGTGCTTATCAGCGTTTATTGCATTTTATTGATTCGATGTTACAGCATAATGCCTTTAGCCAATGCGCGTCATGATAACGTTAAAAGCCATACGTTTTATGGCAAGTGCAAGCCCCTTTAAATTCAATATTCTATTCAAGAGCCATTTTATTTAAGTGGTTTGCCCATTACCTGGGTATTCGTTAAAGGAGGGCTTCACAAGGCTTTAATTTTGTTGATCCAGAATCGTGATAATGGCTTGACTGAGTTCTTGTTTGATATCTTCACGGACAATCGGCTGATCTTCTGTATCGGTCAGATAAAAAACATCTTCAACCCGACTACCGATTGTTGTGATTTTAGCGTCATGAATTTGTAAGCCAAACTGCATGAATACTTGGCTAAACAGTGTCAATAAACCACTGCGGTCGGTCGTTACAATTTCCATGACGGTATATTTATCACTGCGATCCGGTAAAAATGAAATACGTGTTTTTATCGGGAAATAGCGCGCCTGACGGGATTGGCGTTTAAAACGGTTAGGCTGGACTAATTTTTTCTGCTGCAGGTTTTTTTTCAGGGTGTTAGCGATTTGAGTTTCTCGGTAAAGATCATCAATCGCCGCGCCTGATTGCTCTAAGACCTGAAAACTGTTTAAAACGTGCTGATGGGTAGTGGTAATAATGCGTGCATCCAGAATATTCAAGCCTAACTGATCCAGGGTTGAGGCGCAGATCGAAAAAATGCCTTCATCGTTGTGTGCATAGACAAATATTTCCACACTGCCGCGTTGCGTTTGTGGGCGCAGTAAAACCAAGGGTAAATCATCCTTTTTGACGCCGGCGATGGCCAGGGTATGCCAGATGATTTCTTCGGCTGGATAACGGATGAAATAATCATCTTCCACCGCAAAATTTTCCCAGCAAGCCTGGATTTTATGCTCGGGAAAGCCTGCTTGCAGCAGACCTTTTATGGCTTCCTGCTTGTTTTGCTGGTAAATTTCCGAGCGTTCAACCGGATTATCGAGGCCGCGGTGCAAGGCATTGTGGGTGGCGATATATAAATCGCGAAGCAAGTGGTCTTTCCAGTCATTCCAGAGTTCAGGGTTGGTTGCGCGAATATCGGCGACAGTCAATAAATACAGATAATTCAGCTTTTTAATGGTTCCGACCTGGCTTGCGAATTCAAAAATGATATCCGGGTCACTGATATCTTTTTTTTGTGCGGTTATCGACATCAACAGATGATTTTTAACTAGCCAGACAATGGTATTCGTATCAGATTCACTCAACTGATGCTGTTGGCAAAATTGACGGGCAATATCTGCACCGATAATCGAGTGATTACCGTTCCGGCCTTTACCAATATCATGAAACAAACCCGCTAGATACAGCAGCTCGGGTTTTGGAATCAGCATAAAAATATTATTACAGAAGGGTAATTCATCATTATGCTTTTCTAGCGCAAAGCGTCTTAAATTGCGGATCACAAAAAGCGTATGTTCATCCGTCGTATAAATATGAAACAGGTCATATTGCATACGCGCTACGATATGTGCAAACTCGGGTAAATAGGCGCCTAAAATACCGTAGCGGTTCATGCGCCGGAGTTGATGTGTCAGGCCTTTACCTTGGGAAAAAAAACGCAAAAAAAGTTGATTGGCTTTTTTGTCATGACGAAAATCGTCATCAATGAGACTAATATTTTTTCGGATTAAACGCAGAGTACTGGCTCGGATACCTTTAATACTCGGTAACTGTTGTTGTAATAAAAAAATCTCCAGCAAGGTTAGTGGGTTTTCTTCGAAGACTTTGTTATGGCTGACCTGAACATAGCCATTAATTACTGAAAACGCCTGCGAAATAGGGATTAATTTGCGTTTTTTATGTTTGAGAATAAAGCGTTCATTGAACAACTGTAATAACATCTCGTTGAGTTGCTCAATGTTGACCACAGTTTTAAAATAAAATTGCATTAAAGCTTCAACGTCACTTTCGCCTTGTGCCGTCAAAAAACCAAATTGTTTTGCCAGGTCGCGCTGATAATCAAACAACAGGCGATCTTCACAACGACCGGTTAAAACATGAAGCGCAAAACGCAAACGCCACAGTGTATCGCGGGCATGAATCAGTTCTTCATATTCAGAGGCCAGTAAAAAACGGTATTTGACTAACTCACGTAAAGTCTTACTGTGATAATGATGTTTGAATACCCAGGAAATGATCTGCAAATCGCGAATACCACCGGGGCCTTCTTTGATATTCGGTTCAAGTTTATACGCGGTGTCATGATACTTTTCATAACGCTTTCGTTGTTCGGCCATTTTCGCCAAAAAATAATCTTCGGACGACCATAACGATTCCGCATCTAATCGTTGCCGTAATGTGCTCGCTAAACTTTGCTCGCCATCAATAAAGCGCAGCTCCATTAAGTTGGTCAGAATGGTTTGATCGTTTTGTGCTTCGCTGATTGATTGTTCCAAATTGCGGACAGCCATGCCCGGTTTCAAGCCAATATCCCACAGAAAATTATTGAACGCTGACAGGGCTTGTTTAAATGCAGCATCGGGTGGCGTCTGTACTAAAATGGCAATATCAATATCAGAAAAGGGGAAAAGTTCCTGACGTCCATAACCACCTGTGGCGATTAAACAATGCCGAGCAGCGCTGTCGGTAAAAAAATGCCGCCAACACGATACCAGTACGGTATCGATAAAATCGGAATTGGCCTTCAACAACGGATAGGGTGCTTGTTCAGGGTCAAATTGCTGCTTTAGGGTAAGCTGGTTTTGTGCAATCTTTTCGCAAAACGCTTGAGCCGGATTATCTTGTTCGAATAAATCTAAAAATATGGGCGTGACCATTGAATTAACGTTCTTCCTGGCGTAATGTCAAAATCTCATGACCGGTATCGGTGACTAGAATTGTATGTTCCCATTGGGCTGACAGGCTGCGGTCTTTGGTTACAGCCGTCCAGCCGTCTTTTAAAACTTTCATGTGGCGTTTGCCAATATTAAGCATCGGTTCAATGGTAAAAATCATACCCGCCTCAATAGTCATGCCCTCGCCGGGAGTGCCAAAATGCATCACATGGGGGTCTTCATGAAAATTTTTGCCGATGCCGTGACCACAAAATTCGCGCACGACGGAATAGCGGTTTTTTTCAGCATGGGTTTGAATCGCATGACCAATATCGCCTAAGGTGGCTCCGGGTTTGACTTGTTCAATACCTAAAAATAATGCTTCACGCGTCACATTAACCAGTCGTTGAGCATGTGGAGAGACCTTGCCTACGCAAAACATCTTGCTGGTATCACCATGATAACCGTCTTTAATCACCGTAATATCGATATTGACGATATCACCATTTTTTAATTTCTTATCACTCGGGATACCGTGACAAATCTGATTATTAATGGATGTGCAAATCGATTTTGGAAAACCGCGATAATTCAGTGGTGCTGGAATGGCCTGTTGTTCATTGACAATATAATCATGGCACAAGCGGTCAAGTTCATTTGTTGTCACGCCGGCGACGACATAAGGCTCAATCATCTCCAAAACTTCCGCCGCCAGCTTGCCAGCCACCCGCATTTTTTCGATTTCGTCCGCTGTTTTGATCAAAATACTCATATCACTTAAATAAAGGGTCAAATAACCTGTTACTATACCAGAATTAACTTTATCGTGACTTCTCTGTGCGACGATGTGTCAGGCTAATTTCTATATGAATTGATGCTTGGAGGCTAGAAACTTAATTCAGATACTGTGAGCAGCTATGGCGTGATCAAAAGATAATTGATCGTTGTAGATTTGGCTGTGTTAGTGGCTTATTTAGCATGAATAAAGGCGCTTAAATATCGCCATAGCCGTATTCCCACGCATCGCGCGAGAATACGGTTGAGAATAGTGAAGATTTATCCTGCTTTTGCGATTTCAGAACGCATATCATCGATAACTTTTTTGTAGTCAGGCTGGCCAAAAATGGCGGAACCTGCGACAAAGGTGTCGGCACCGGCTTCTTTAATGGCACGGATGTTGTCGACCTTTACGCCGCCGTCAATTTCAAGACGAATATTGAGACCACTGTCGTCGATACGTTTTCTGACCTGACGCAGTTTATCCAATGCCGATGGAATGAAGGACTGGCCGCCGAAGCCGGGGTTGACCGACATCAACAGAATCATATCCAGTTTGTCCATCACATAGTCCAGATGATCAAGCGGCGTGCCCGGGTTGAATACCAGACCGGCTTTACAGCCATTGTCTTTAATCAATTGCAATGTTCTGTCAATATGGACAGAGGCTTCCGGATGGAAGGTGATATAGCTTGCGCCGGCTTTAGCAAAATCAGGGATGATGCGGTCTACCGGTTCAATCATTAAATGTACGTCGATGGGGGCTGTGACGCCGTGTTTTCTCAGCGCATCACAGACCAAAGGCCCAATCGTTAGATTAGGGACGAAATGGTTGTCCATGACGTCGAAATGAACAACATCAGCGCCAGCGGCCAGAACGTTATCAACTTCTTCGCCTAAACGGGCAAAGTCAGCTGATAAAATTGATGGGGCAATCCAGTTTTCAGTCATTTTTTTCTCCTTAAGAGTTAGAAAAATCAGTATGCGTTATTTTTTCTTGATATAAAGATCGGTGATACTGCCAGAAATCATTTCCGCTGCAAAGGCGAAGGTTTCTGATAGTGTGGGGTGTGGATGAATAGTCAAACCCACATCTTCGGCATCCGCGCCCATTTCCAATGCCAGTGTCGCTTCGGCAATCAATTCACCAGCATTAGGGCCGACCATGCCGGCGCCAATGATACGACCCGTTTCTTTATCACATAATACTTTAGTGAGGCCTTCATTGCGACCTAAGCTTAACGCACGACCACTAGCAGCCCACGGAAAAGCGCCTTTTTCATAATCAATACCTTGTTCTTTAGCCTGGTTTTCGGTTATGCCCATCCAGGCGACTTCAGGATCGGTATAGGCTACGGAAGGAATGGTTAAGGCATCGAAGGCAGATTTTTGTCCGGAAATAACTTCGGCGGCGACTTTGCCTTCGTGTACAGCTTTGTGTGCGAGCATCGGATTGCCAACAATATCGCCGATGGCAAAAATATGTGGGATATTGGTGCGTTGCTGCTTATCGACCGGAATAAAACCGGCTTCATCAAACTTGATACCGGCTTTATCTGCACCGATTTTAAGGCCGTTCGGTCGACGACCGACCGCAATCAAAACTTTATCGAAGACTTCAGATTCAGGCGCTTTATCGCCTTCAAAGCTGACTTTAAGGCCGGCATCGGTCGGTTCGATGGCGCTGACTTTGGTTTTAAGCCAGATGTTGTCGTATTGTTTTTTTATCCGTTTTTGCAGTGGCAAAACCAAGTCTTTGTCACAGCCGGGAATGATTTGCGGCATCAGTTCCACGATACTGATTTTTGAGCCAAGGGCGTGATAGACAGTGGCCATTTCAAGGCCAATAATGCCGCCGCCGACAATCAGTAGCTTTTCTGGAATATCTTCTAACGCCAAGGCGTCGGTAGAGTCCATCAAGCGAGGATCATCATTTGGAAAAACCGGAATTCGGGTTGGGCTGGAGCCGGCGGCAATAATCGCGTTTTCAAAGGTAATGGTTTGGACGCCATCTTCGGTATTGAGGTCAAGTGTATTGGCCGATGTAAATTGACCCGTGCCTTGCAATCGGGTGATCTTGCGTTGTTTGACCAGACCGTCCAAGCCTTGATTCAATGTCTTGGTGACGCTTTCTTTAAAGTGGCGGATTTTATCCAGGTCTATTTCAGGCTTGCCAAAACTGACACCATGTGAAGCCATTTCATCGGCTTCATGAATGATTTGTGCGATATGCAGCAGTGCTTTTGATGGAATACAGCCGACATTCAAGCAAACACCGCCTAATACTGGATATTTTTCGACTAGAACGACTTGTTTACCTAAGTCAGCGGCTCGAAAGGCGGCCGTGTAGCCACCCGGGCCTCCGCCCAGTACCAGAACTTCTGCGTTAAGTGATGAATTAGCAGACATACGCTGACTCCTTATTTAAAGAATTAAACGGCGGATATCGCCGAGATAGGATTTAACCGCTTCCATAAAGCGTGCGCCTTCAGCGCCATCGATCACGCGGTGATCATAGCTCAGATCAAGTGGCAGCATTAATCGTGGAATAAACTGCTCACCATCCCAGACTGGCTGCATTTTAGCGCGGGTGACACCCAAAATAGCGACTTCCGGGGCATTGACGATCGGCGTGAAGGCGGTGCCGCCAATGCCGCCTAAGCTGGAAATTGTCATGCAGCCACCTTGCATGTCTTGTGGCATCAATCGGCCTTTACGGGCGAGAGCACTTTTTTCAGCCAGTTCTTCGGATAATTGAAAAATACCTTTTTTATCGACATCGCGAATTACCGGGACAACCAAACCATTTGGAGTATCGACAGCGATGCCAATATGGAAATAGTGTTTGAAAATCAGGCTTTCGCCATCAGCAGAAAGCGAGCTGTTAAAGGCCGGGAATTGTTTCATCGCCGCTACCAGCGCTTTCATGATGAAAACCAGCGCCGTCAGCCGGATGTCATTATTTTTATCCGCATTCGTGGCTTTCCGAAAGGCTTCCAGCTCAGTAATGTCAACCTCATCATGGTAGGTTACCATTGGCAAGTTCAGCCACACCCGAGTCATGTTTTGCCCGGTCAGCTTTTTAATTTTACTGAGGGGCTTTTCTTCGATCTCACCAAACTGGCTGAAATCAACGGCTGGAATCGGCGAGATGCCTGTGCCGGTTTTTGCACTGTCAGATTGAATCAGGCTTTTAACGAATTTTTTAACATCGTCTTTTAAAATGCGCCCCTTTCGACCACTGCCTTCGGGAATTTGATGAATATCGACGCCGAGTTCACGTGCAAACAAGCGTACACTCGGTGTCGCATGAATTTTATGCGCCGCATTGCTCATCGGTGTTAACGGAGGACGATCGCTTGTCGGCTGCGTTGCTGTTTTCACAGGCTCGGCCGCAGTCGCTGCGGGTGGTTCAGTTGGCTGAGTTTCAGGCGTTTCAACCTTGGTTTCGGTTTTTTCCTCGGTTTCCTGCGTACTGCTGGTTTCACTACTGTTTAATGTTACGACCAGCGTACCTTCGCTGACTTTATCACCCACCTTAATGTGGACTTGTTCCACAACGCCTGTGGCGCTAGCCGGCAGATCCATGGTGGCTTTGTCTGTTTCCAGAACAGCAAGTGTTTGTTCCAATTCGACCTTATCACCCGGATGCACCAGAACCTCGATAACGTCAATATTGTCAACGTTACCCAGGTCGGGCACTTTAATTTCTTGCGTTGCCATAGTCACCTTCCTTTATTTTAACCACGGCGACTGAGCGTCCGTGTCGATATTATATTTTGCCAGTGCGACCTCTACGGTGTTCGCTTCCAATTCGCCTTGTTCAACCAGGCTGTAGAGCGCAGCGACCGTGATATGATAACGATCGACTTCAAAGAATTTACGCAGGTTTTCACGCGTATCGGAGCGGCCAAAGCCATCGGTGCCCAGCACCCGATAAGGTTGCTTGATATAAGGCCTTATCTGTTCGGCAAACAGACGCATGTAGTCGGTCGCCGCAACAACCGGACCTTTGGCTTTTTCAAGACATTGGCTGACATGCGGCTGGCGCGGTTTTTCAGTGGGGTGCAGGCGATTCCAGCGTTCACAGGCCTGACCATCACGTGCCAGTTGGGTAAAGCTTGGGCAGCTCCATAAATCGGCTTCAACGCCCCAGTCTTCGCGTAACAAATCGGCCGCTTTAATCGCTTCACAGAAAATGGTGCCCGAACCCAGCAATTGAACGCGCGGCTTGTTACTGCGAATACCGCCACCTTTTTTGAACAGATACATGCCTTTCAAAATATCGTCGTTGACACCTTCAGGCATTGATGGATGTTCATAATTTTCATTCATCAGGGTGATGTAATAGAACACGTCTTCCTGATCAACATACATGCGTTGCAGACCGTGATGAATAATGACGGCCACTTCATACGCAAAGGTTGGGTCATAGCTGTAACAGTTGGGGACAGATGCTGACATTAAATGGCTATGGCCATCTTCATGTTGTAGGCCTTCACCGTTCAGGGTGGTGCGTCCAGCCGTTCCGCCCAACAGAAAGCCTCGCGTGCGTTGGTCAGCCGCGGCCCAGATTAAATCACCAACACGCTGAAAACCGAACATGGAGTAATAGATGAAGAACGGAATCATCGGTACGCCATGAGTGGAATAGGCCGTACCTGCGGCAATAAAATCACATAAGCCGCCGGCTTCGTTAATACCTTCCTGCAAGACCTGGCCATGCTGGTCCTCTTTGTAAAACAGCAATTGTTCGGCGTCTTGCGGGGTATAAAGCTGTCCGACATGAGACCATATACCAAGCTGACGGAACATACCTTCCATGCCAAAAGTTCGGGATTCATCCGGTACGATGGGCACCACGCGTTTACCGATTTGTTTATCTTTAACCAACTGATTGAGTATGCGGACAAACGCCATGGTCGTTGAGATTTCGTGGCCTTCACCTGGGCCTTCTAGCATCGCTTTAAAGGTTTCCAGTGGTGGAATTTCCAGTGGGTAGGCTTTTTCACGTCGGGCCGGAAGATAACCATCTAAATCGACCCGGCGTTGACGCAGATAGGTCAGTTCTTTGGAGTCTTCCGGCAGTTTCAGATACGGCAAATCTTCCAGTTCTTCATCACTTACCGGGAGTTGATAGCGGTCCCGGATATTACGAATGGATTCCATGCTCATTTTCTTTTGCTGATGGCTGGTATTTTGTGCCTGTCCTGACGCCCCCATGCCATAGCCTTTAATGGTTTTTGCCAGAATTACGGTCGGCTGACCTTCATGTTCAACCGCTGCTTTGTAAGCGGCAAAAACTTTCAGCGGATCGTGACCGCCCCGATTCAGCTCCCAAATGTCGCGGTCGGTGTAGTCGGCAACCAGTGCTTGAAGCTCAGGCGTGTTGAAGAATTTTTCACGCACATAAGCGCCATCTTTGGATTTGAAGGTTTGATAATCGCCATCCACGCATTCCATCATGCGTTTTACGATCAGACCGTCTTTATCTCGCGCCAATAAAGGATCCCAGCGCCGCCCCCAAATGACTTTGATGACATTCCAGCCTGCGCCACGAAAGACGCCTTCCAATTCCTGGATGATTTTACCGTTACCGCGTACCGGGCCATCTAAGCGTTGCAGGTTACAGTTAATGACGAAAACCAGATTATCCAGTTGCTCACGACCGGCCAGACCGATGGCGCCTAATGTTTCAGGTTCGTCACATTCGCCATCGCCTAAAAATGCCCAGACTTTACGGCCCTCGGTTGTTGCCATGCCGCGATCTTGCATGTAGCGCATGAATCGGGCCTGATAAATCGCCATGATGGGGCCTAAGCCCATCGAAACGGTAGGAAATTGCCAGAATTTCGGCATCAGCCAGGGATGTGGATAGGAGGATAAGCCATTGCCGCCGACTTCCTGGCGGAAATTATCCAGTTGTTCTTCGTCCAGTCGCCCTAATAGAAAGGCATGAGCGTAGGTGCCGGGTGCTGAGTGGCCTTGAATAAAAATCAAATCACCGCCGTGATTGTCGCTTGCACCATGCCAGAAATGGTTCTGGCCGACATCATATAGTGTGATAGCTGAGGCGAAACTGGCAATATGTCCGCCAACGTTGGTATGTTTATTAGCGCGTAGCACCATCATCATCGCATTCCAGCGAATATAGGATCGAATGGTGCGTTCAATATCGGTTTTACCGGGATATTTAGGCTGCTGATCGACCGGAATGGTATTGATGTAGGGTGTCGTTGCGCTGAATGGGATGTCGGTTCCGGCTTTACGCGCGGCATTGACCAGTGTTTCGATCAGATAACCTGCGCGTTCTTTACCTTCATTGGCAATAACCGATTCCAGCGCCTCAATCCATTCCCGTGTTTCTTCAGGATCGATGTCGGTGTGGGTCGAGATGTCGGTGTTTAAGCTTTTATTCATTATTCGCCCTAATGAAATTCAGTGAATGTCGAGTTAATCCTGCAATTGTAACTGTTCAGACGTATTTTTGGAAATGAACGGCAATTGCATTATGGGTGGAGAGTATAGTCAACGTGTGGTGTTATGGCTTATGGAGAATTAACGTAGCAATAATAACGGTTTTTGTGCCTTAATTAGCATTTTGTGCGTGAAACTGCCAAGTAGCATTTCATGAAAGCGGGTATGGCTGAATGCGCCCATCACAACAAGGTCGATGTTATGTTGCTGCTGATAGTCCCATAAGACGATTTCCGGTTTACCATTGAGTTGCACGGGGATCAGTTCGGCAAGTTCAGTGGCTTTGAGTTTTTCCACCGCTTTTTGCAGCAGCGTTTCATCTTTATTGACGCAAACCAGATGACAAACCCTATTTTTATAGAGCGGACTGGTCGCGACCATATCAACGGCTTTTTCGGCAGCCTTGCCGCCATCATAGGCCAGCATGATGCGTTGGGGTTGCTTGAAGGGTTGATTTACGATGAAAATCGGTTTGTGCAGTGAGCGAATGATGGCTTCCAGTTTTGCACCGATCTGCTTGGGTTGGTCTTGATGCACCTGGCCTCTTAATCCCAATACCAAAACACGAATCAATGGCTCCATTTCGATAACAGCTTCAATCAAGTCACCATGTCGTTTGGTGCAGATAGGTGCTTCGATGCCGGCAGCCTGTACTCGTTTTTTAGCCGCTTCCAATAACAGTTTCCCCTGTTTCAATTTTAATTTGCTCTGCTCGGCTTCTAACCGGGCAATTTCATCACGCAATTGTTCCTGGCTGCCGAGGCCGATATTTCCTGTGATATCGGTTTTTAATGCGGCTTCATGATGATGGTTGATGGTATGTAGCAGATTGAGCGGCGCAGCCGTTGTTTTTGCAATCCAGGCGGCGTAATCACAAACTGATTCGGTCAGCTTTGAGCCGTCGATACAGGCGATGACCTGTGGTGTTGATGTTGTCATTTAATGACCTCCCATAATTTTTTCAATATCTTCAGGTTTTTCGTGAACCCCGAATCGGTCAATGATGGTTGAACTGGCCTCGTTCAAGCCTGTGACTTCAACATCCGCCCCTTCGCGGCGAAATTTCAGAACAACTTTGTCCAGGGCATCGACGGCAGATAAATCCCAGAAATGGGCGTGGTTAAGGTCAATAATAACTTTATCGAGGGCTTCTTTAAAATCAAAGAAGCGAATAAATTTGTCGGCGGAATTAAAAAATACCTGCCCATGCACGTGATAAATACGGGTATTAGCCGGTGCGTCGAGCTCCGAATTTACATACATAAAATGACTGATTTTATTGGCAAAAAACAGCGCTGCAAATAAAACGCCAACCAAAACGCCCAGCGCTAGGTTATGGGTCCAAACTACGACGATGACGGTAGATAGCATAATAATATTTGCTGAGAGCGGATAATTTTTCAGATTGATAATAGAACTCCAGCTGAAAGTACCAATTGATACCATAATCATAACCGCAACCAGGGCAGCCATTGGAATTTGTCGTATCCATTCATCTAGAAACACCACCATAATGAGCAGAAAAACGCCGGCTACCAGAGTGGACAGGCGTCCGCGTCCCCCTGACTTTACATTGATAACCGATTGTCCGATCATGGCGCAACCTGCCATACCACCTAATAAACCGGCGCCGATATTGGCAAATCCTTGTGCTTTACATTCGCGGTTTTTGTCACTGTCGGTATCAGTTAAGTCGTCGATAATGGTGGCTGTCATCAATGACTCCAGCAAGCCGACGACGGCTAACGGCAGGGCATACGGCAAAATGATTTTCAAAGTCTCAAAGTTAAGTGGAACATCGGGCAACAAGAACATCGGCAATGTATCAGGCAATTCGCCCATATCACCAACGGTATGAATATCGATTTGCCAATAAATAGCAACGGCTGACAAGGTGATAATACATACTAGCGGCGAAGGTAGCATTTTGCCGATGATAGGAACATAGGGAAACAGGTAAATGATGCCAAGACCTGCGGCTGTCATCGCGTAAACCTGCCAGGGTGCATCGGTTAATTCGGGCAGTTGAGCCATAAATATCAAAATAGCCAAAGCATTTACAAAGCCTGTGACGACCGATTTGGCGACAAAACTCATGAGTTTTCCGAGTTTCAGATAGCCAAAAATAATTTGTATAACGCCGGTTAATAAGGTCGTCGCCAGCAGATATTGCAGGCCATGCTCTTTAACCAGCGTGACCATCAGCAATGCCATAGCGCCGGTTGCCGCTGAAATCATGCCGGGTCTGCCGCCAAGAAAGGCTGTGATGACGGCAATACAGAAGGACGCATAGAGACCGACTTTAGGATCGACCCCTGCGATGATGGAAAACGCGATGGCTTCAGGAATTAACGCCAGCGCGACGACCGTGCCGGCGAGAACATCGGCACGAACATTGCCGAGCCAGTCCTGTTTCTTTGAAAGTAATAACATAAAGGATTTCGAGCCTTGGGTATTGATTAGGGTGAAAAAAGCCGCTTATTATAGACGCAATCTTTCAAAACTTTGGTAAGAAAAAATGAAACAACAAGACCAGCTAAGGCGATTTTTGTTTGAAAATGCCGGTGTGCGGGGCGAATGGGTACGTTTGGAAAAAAGCTGGAGCCAAGCTAAACAGTATCAAAAAATTGTCAATTCGGCGGTAGAGTCTCAACTTGGCCAAGCTTTGGCGGCAGCAGTGTTATTGTCAGCAACGATCAAATTCAAAGGCGCATTGATTTTACAAGCGCAAGGGGATGGCGATTTAAAAACCTTGGTGGCGCAATCAACGCATGATCGAAAAGTGCGTGCATTAGTGCGCAGTACCGATGAAGTCAGCGGTGAAACGCTCCAACAGATGATGGGGCAAGGGCATTTGGTAATCACGATTGAATCTGAGATTGGTGAGCCGTATCAAGGCATCGTACCGCTGGAACAACCGACATTGGCCGGCTTGCTGGAAACCTATTTTAAACAATCCGAACAACTCGAAACGCGATTGTGGCTGTTTGCCAACGACACCCATGCGGCGGGGTTAATGATTCAGGAACTTCCTGACCAGGAAAACTATCAGAAAGATTGGGAACGGATTTCGGTGCTGGCGCATACCATTACTGAACAGGAAATGCTGTCGCTGGATTCTGAAGAAATATTACATCGTTTGTTCCATGAGGAACAAGTCAGAGTGTTCGAGCCTGAACCTGTGCAGTTTTATTGCTCCTGTTCTAAAGATAAAACCGCTGAAACCCTGGTGACTTTAGGCCAGGATGAATTGCAACGTCTGTTGAAAGAGCAGGGCGAGGTGACGGTGGGCTGTCAATTTTGCGGGCAGACCTATCATTTTGATCGACAGGCGCTGGAATCTTTATTAGAGAAAGTTTCGGCAACACTCGAAAACCCTGAAACACGCCATTAGGAAACCATAATGAAAAACCGGGCAGGGCGTTTGCTGCGTCTGATTTTAGTCTTTAGCCTGTTAATGTCCATGACCGGATGTTTTTACTGGGTGCGCGCCTATCAAACTTATCTGCAAATGGACGAGTTTGATGATTATTTTGCCATTCACGCCGATAAAAACTTTGTTGTCGATTTTAAAGATCCAATTCTTTATAGCGATGACTTTGTACAATTAGCCAAGCTTCGACCCAGTCAGGAAATAATGACTGAAGATGGCAAGATATTTCGCTATATCTTTCGAAAAATTGATGCTAAAGGCCATGTCATCAAACCCGAAGTTAGCTTTTATTTTGATTTAATTTTCAATAAGGACGACAGAATCAGTCACTGGGTATTTTCGTCTTTGTTTTTACAAATCGCACCACCTGCTTTTCTGGAAATGTCGTTTCGCTCTTTAGGCAGCGCCGATATCAATACCGGGGATAAACAGTTAAAAGTCGATACCAGTAAAATCAAAAAAATAGCTGCACCATTGCCTTTAAAACAAACTGTCGTGGCCCATTTAGGTGAGCCATTGAGTATTGAAGATCAGGGCGACCAGGAGATATATCTCTATCATTTTCAACTTGAGGCGCATGATATCGAAGAAGGTTATGAAGACCGGGCGTTAAGTGAATTAAAACTGACATTTGATAAAAAAACGCATGAAATGATCAAGATGGCAGGACGTTTTGCCGGTTTGAAAATATCGATAAATTACCGTAAATATCAGAAAAATAGAATGGATAAGGTATAGACGTCTGCCACAAAAAAACCCCGCAGAAGCGGGGTTTTTTGTGCTTTTAGTAAAGCAAAGGTTTAGATCTTTCCATCCAGACCCATTTGAAAATACTTATGGGTAATCTTGTCCTGGTTTTCCAATAACCAGTTGATATCCGGTGTATTGGTCATCGCTTTATGAATGGCCTGGGCCATCGCTTTACGATGGATGTCGAACAGGATTTGGTGATCTAAGTTGTCATCGGTAGCAACGCTGGGGTTTAACCAAACCGAACAGATAATCCCCAAATCATTGGCTTTTTCTTTTGGAATATCACCAGCGCGAACGGCATCGAGAACACCATTGGCGATTGCGGCTTGCACGGTACCCATCAAGATATTGGTATAGCGGTTATTGTTGACCGTGACTTTGCTGACCATCAAGGTCACAGGTCGCACCTGAATGTCGGTATTTAAAATAGCAAAAACCTTGGAGTGGCCTTTTGCTTGATCACCCGTCAGCGTTGCCAGTGCCGTGCCTACTGGGCCATCCAGTTCGCCGATAACAATTTCAGGTTCCGCCGCAGTTCCAGGAGGGCCGCCGGCAACTAATGCTTCACCCGTTCTCATAACAATTCTTTCGCTCATTTTTAAACTCCAAAAAATCTAAAACTAGTGAGTAACCACTCGAAGCTTTAAGAATATCATGTTTTGAGTCCGTTCTAAAAGTCTTTGAAGTGTGATTTGTATGTGTTGTTTAGACTTTAGACATCATGCTAAAAAATGTATGCTGTATTGAGAAAAACTTTTATCAAAAATATGAAACAATTATCTACAACCGATCATAGTCGCGATATTGCTGGGCTTAAATATATTTATCCTGTACTTTCCCGGCGCGCTGGAGGTGTGTCGATCGGCATCAACTTCAATACCAATAATGCCTGCAACTGGCATTGTGTTTATTGTCAGGTACCCGATTTACAACGTGGTGTTGCGCCATTGATTGATTTCACATTGTTAGAAAACGAATTGCATTATTTCTTTCAACATCTGCAGGCCGGTGCGTTTTACACACAATTCAATGTGCCGCAAGCTTTGCAACAGATTAAAGATATTGCCTTGTCGGGGAATGGTGAGCCGACTAGTGTGCAGGAATTCGCGCGAGCAATTGACCTGGTTGCTGAAACAGCGCTGAGTTATCAGATTCTGCCCGATTGTCATTTTGTGTTAATTACTAACGGTAGTCTCGTACATCAAAAAAATGTTCAGCAGGGTTTGCAGCGTCTGCAGCATTATGGCGGGGAAGTCTGGTTCAAGATTGATAGCGCTAGTCTGCAAGGACGGAAACAAATCAATGATTGCCGGGATGATAATGATCGGATTATTGAAAAATTACAGCGTAGCAGTCAGCTTTGTCATAGTAAGATTCAAACCTGTTTGTTCGATTATTCGAGATTCCCCTGGGATGAACAGGCGCAGCAGGATTTTGTGCGATTTTTTCAGCAGATCAAGACACAATGCAATATCCGGGAGGTAATGCTTTACACCCTGGCCAGGCCTTCTTTACAGCCTGAAGCAAAAAAGTTACGCGCTTTAACGCCAACTGAAATGAATGCGTTTGCCCAAAAAATCGAACGCTTGGGGTTTTCGGTTTCTGTCGCTTGACATGATTGCTGAATAGAATGTTTTATCTTTATGATAGGATAAATGTTTTGATTTTACGTTGACTGAAAATGTTTATCCGCAGCGTCTTTTTTATTCTGATCGCTTTTTCTTTATCTGCTGTTGCTGAGCTTCGTGCGACGGGCGATTTGGGCGTCGTTATCGAAAGGGCGCAGGGCAGCGTGTTACTGGTCAATACGAGTCGCCGGGAAATTCTGGCGAAAATTGAGGGTCTAGGCGATTTATCCCATGCATCGGTCGTTTTCTCCCGAGATCAACGCTATGCCTATGTGTTTGGGCGCGATGGCGGGTTGACCAAAATCGATTTATTGCAAAATAAAATCAAAAAACGCATTGTACAGGCCAAAAACAGTATTGGCGGGGCTATTTCGCAGGATGGTCACTTGATTGCGGTGTCTAATTATGCGCCTGGTGGCGTCAAGGTTTTTTCCAGCGAAACCTTGGAATTGTTGGCCGATATTCCAGCTATAGATGAACAGGGTAAGTCGTCACGTGTGGTTGGGTTAGTCGATATACCGGGGCAGGGGTTTGCCTTCAGCCTGTTTGATGCGGGAGAAATATGGCTATTGAATGTGCAGGATATCAAACACCCTGTTGTACACAAATTCAAAGGCATCGGTCGTAAACCTTATGATGCCTTGTTATCGGAAAATGGTCGTTACTATATTGCCGGTTTGTTTGGCGAGCCGGGTTTGGCGTTACTAGATTTATGGCAGACAGAGCAGGGCGTTAAACGCTTGCTGCCGGATTTTGCTAAAAATGACGACAAGCTGCCGGTGTATAAAATGCCGCACCTGGAAGGTTGGGCCGATACTGGCAATCTGTTGTTTTTACCAGCAATTGGTCAGCATGAAGTTTGGGTGGTTGATAAGCAAAGCTGGCAGTTGATTAAAACTATTCCAGTCCTGGGACAGCCTGTTTTTGTCATGGCGCGCCCCGATGGGCGACATATTTGGGTTAATTTTGCGTTTCCGGATAATGCACATATTCAGGTGATTGATGTTAAGGATTTTTCCATTATTAAACATTTACAGCCGGGCAAGGCTGTTTTGCATATGGAGTTTACCCCACGAGGAGAGCAGGTTTGGATATCTGTCCGTGATGATAATCAGTTGGTCGTTTATGATACAGCCAGTTTTAAAGAATTAGTCCGCTTGCCGGCTGCAAAGCCAAGTGGCATTTTTTTTACCTCACGCGCTTATCAGATGGGCTTGTAATGGCCTTAACCCCACTCGAAAAACAACTGCTGAATGATTTTCAGCATGATTTTCCCTTGGAACCCCGACCATACCGAGCCATTGCCGAGCGGCTAGGTGTCAGTGAGCAAGCTGTGTTGGAGGCAATGCAGGCATTGGATGATCAAAAACTGATTCATCGTATCGGCAGCGTGATTCAAGTCAATAAAATCGGCAAAAGCATGCTGGCCGCAATGGCCGTGCCAACATCGGTATTAACGGAGGTCGCTGAAACAATCAATCAGTTTCAGGAAGTCAATCATAATTATGAACGGGAAAACAAGCTGAATCTGTGGTTTGTGTTGATTGGTGAAAATCAGGCTCACCTGGATGCGGTTATTGCGGATATTGAACAGCAAACGGGTTTCCCTGTGCTGCAATTTCCGCTGCTGAAAGACTATTTTATCGACCTGGGCTTTGAATTGGACTTGAGCGATGGATGAGCAGGATTATCAATTACTGGAGTTGTTACAACAAGGCTTGCCGGTATGCCCTGAGCCTTATGCGCAATTGGCCGAAACTTTGGCGCTTTCCGAACAGGCTTTGCTCGAACGTATTCAGCATTTGAAGCAGATTGGCGTTATCAAGCGCTTTGGGGTTATCGTCAACCATCGTTTACTGGGCTATCGTGCTAATGCGATGATTGTCTGGAATGTACCGGATGCAAAAGTCGAGACGATAGGGCAGGCGCTCAGTCAGATTCAGTATGTTTCTTTATGCTATCAAAGGCCGCGTAAACCGGGCATCTGGCCTTATAATCTCTATTGTATGGTATATGGTAAAGATCGGAGTACGGTATTGCAGCAGATTGATGAATTGATCGGGCGCTGTCAATTAGAGGATTTTTCTTATCAGATTTTGTTTAGTACGCGCTGTTTTAAGCAACGGGGTGCCTTATATCCTGTTTTGCAAACGGAAAAGACTGATGGATAAACAGGATAAAGCGATCATCAATTTGTTACAGGACGATTTTCCAATTTGTGATGCACCGTACAAAAAAGTGGCGGAACGGCTGGGCATCGGTGTGGATGAGCTATTGCAACGCTTGGAAAGCCTGCTGCAAACAGGTGTGCTGAGTCGATTCGGGCCGATGTTTCATGCTGAAAAAATGGGCGGCGGTTTGACCTTGGCGGCCATGCAGGTTCCCGAGCAGCGTTTCGATGAGGTTGCCGAAATGGTCAATGCCTTTCCTGAAGTCGCACATAATTACGCCCGTCAACACCACTTTAATATGTGGTTTGTCCTGGCTACGGAAAGTCCTGAACAGATTCAGCGCATATTAGAGGAAATCAGTGAAAAAACAGGGCTTAAGGTGTATGACATGCCTAAGAAGAAAGAATATTTCGTCGGCCTCAGGCTTCCCGTGTAATGGATAGTTTGGACAGACAAATCATCAAATTGACTCAGGCCGGTTTACCCTTGATGCCAGAGCCTTATCAATGGCTGGCTCAGCAACTGGATATTTCAGCCGAACAGCTGATGCGACGGCTTGAAAAGATGAAAAACGATGGCATTATTCGCCGTATCGCCGCTGTGCCGAATCATTATAAATTGGGCTATCGTTTCAATGGTATGTCGGTTTGGAATATCGAGGATGCGCATATCGATCGCTTAGGTGAGCGTATCGGGCGACTGGACTTTGTCAGTCATTGTTATCAACGCCCTCGCCATTTACCGGAATGGCCGTATAATTTTTTCGCCATGGTGCATAGCACCGAACAATCCGGCGTTGAACGACAAGTCGCTGAAATCGCCGCCTTACTGGGGGATTATAATCGTGGACATGAAATCCTTTATAGTACGCGCATCTTGAAAAAAACCGGGCTGAGGATACGCTGATGTTTCGGTTAAGCCATTATATACGCGAATTGTTGCAGCCAACGCCACTAAAACCTGCCCGTAAACCCAAAGCGCCTGTCGTTATCTGGAATCTGATCCGGCGTTGTAATTTAACCTGCAAACATTGCTACACCACCTCGGCCGATATTGATTTTCCCGGCGAACTGAGTCTTGACGAAATTTATCAGGTCATGGATGACTTGCACGATTTTCAGGTGCCGGTACTGATTTTATCCGGGGGTGAGCCGCTGTTACATCCGCATATTTTTGCCATTTCCAAACGCGCCAAATCCATGGGCTTTTATGTTGCCTTATCCAGCAATGGCACATTGATCAATACGCAGAATATTGAACGTATTGCCGAGATAGGTTATCAATATATCGGTATCAGTCTCGATGGTATCGGTGCTACCCATGATCAGTTTCGCCAGAAGGAAGGTTCATTCAAGGCGGCCATGGCGGGTATTCGCTTGTGTCGTGAACACGGTATTAAAGCAGGCGTTCGGTTTACCTTGACACAGGATAATGCGGATGACTTTCAGGCCATTTTGCAGTTGGTTGAACAGGAACAGATTGATAAATTTTATTTATCACATTTAAATTATGGGGGACGGGGTAATCGAAACCGTAAGGATGATGCCTTTTTCAATATGACCCGCGAGGTGATGGATCTGTTGTTTGAAACAGGTTTACGCTGGGAACAGCAGGGCCTACACAAGGAGATTGTGACTGGTAATAATGATGCGGATGCGGTTTATTTTTTACATTGGGTGCACCGAAAATTTCCACAGCAGGCACAAGTTATGCAACAACGTTTGCAGCAGTGGGGCGGCAATGCCTCCGGTGTCAATGTGGCCAATATCGATAATCTAGGACATGTGCACCCCGATACATTTTGGTGGCATTATGATCTGGGCAATGTCAAACAACGGCCATTTTCTGAAATCTGGCAAGATTTGTCCGATCCTTTGATAGCCGGTTTGAAAGCCTCACCCCGCCCACTTAAAGGTCGTTGTAGCACGTGCGCCTGGCAAGCCATTTGTAATGGTAATACCCGAGTACGTGCGGAGCAGGTTTATGGTGACCCGTGGCAGGAAGATCCAGGCTGTTATTTAACCGAAGCGGAAATTTCAGATTTATGATAAAGAATATTAGAATATAATAAAAATACTAGGATGGGCGCGACAGCGAAACCCATCTTAACTTGTAAAGACTTAAACGCATCGTTTTAGTCTATAAAAATAAAGAGGAAGGACAATGAAAAAACAATCCACATTTTTTTTACTTAGTTTGATGGTATTTGTGCTTGCGGCCTGTGGTGGTGATGAAAAATCCAGCGCTATGAAAGCCTACACGCAGACAAAAGCACAGGTTTTTAAACAAAAAGCTACATTATCCGGCAAAGTCAGCAATGAAAAAGGCTTGATAAAATCTGGCACCATTAAGGCAGTTGATTTAAAAGGCAATGTACTGGCCAGTACCGAGGTCAAGAATGATGGCCAATATACGATTGATATTCCTGCGGGTACGGTATTACCGATTGAATTGAAATATTATCCCGATGTAAATACCCAGGATGCAGAGGAAATGATCTCAGTTGTCGCCTATGCTTCGATGACAGGCTACGACATCAATGATTTAACCACCCGCATTGCTAAAAAAGCTAAGGAATTAGGGGGTTATAGCCACCGCAATATAGTATTAGCTTCGGAAAGTATGGTGCATGTACCTGACGCGAATAAAACATCAACCGGTTTTCGCGGTGATCCGACCAAGCAATATGGAGGCTGGCATTGATTTTTAAACGATTCGGTGCCGTATTCGGATTAACGGGATTGCTGAGCCTGGTTTCTGTCGCACAGGCCGGCTATACCGCCCCCCCTGAAAATGCGGAAACATTTCTGGGTAAGGTCGAGCCTTTTTGTCCAGAATCAGCCAATGCAGAATGGCGTAAGAGTTTTACTATCGAAGGTGTCGAGATTGCGGCATCGCCGGTATGTCAGGCCGATAATCCTTATGCGGTAGCCACATTTGTTAAAGGTACCAACAATATTTCCATGGCGACCTTGATGAAAACACATCTCGCAGAAGATGCGTTAATTAAAAAAAACGACATCGATGGTGACGGCGACCCGGATGAAATTCATATTCGCTTAGAAGTCATCGAACTGAATGGTTATTCGCCGGATCTAGGCAAGCCTGTGGCAACCTTTGACATTGCGCCAGGCATTCAGCCAGGCCTGTGGGTGTTTGCGCCCAAAAGCCGAGGCATGTCGACCTTAAGTTTTGCCAGTATCGTCGCCAATCCGTTATTACGCGCACCCTCGCCGACGATTCGGGTGGAGCAGGGGGATAAAGTGATCGTCACGCTGGAAAATTCGCATTATTTTCCACACAGCATTCATTTTCATGGCGTGGATCATCCGTTTCAACGTGCCGATGGCCAAGGAAATGATGGTGTGCCACAAACCAGTAACAAACTGATAATGCCGGGGCATATTTTTAGCTATGAACTGCAACCAAGGCAATCGGGCAGTATGATTTATCATTGTCATGTTCAGGCGCATACACATATTTTGATGGGCTTGATCGGTCTGTTTGTGGTGGAGGAGAACAAACCTAATAATTGGGTGCAAACCTTCAATATCGGTGCCGGTAAAGTGCGGCATCCATCAAAAGCTGTGCGTGAAGAATACAGCCAGGAATACGATCTGGTCTATCAAGATTTGGATCAGCAGCTTAATGAGCGGATTCAGCAACACAATGATACACGTTTGCTGGCAAAATCGATTAATCGCGATTACAACATTACCCAAAGAACGGCAGAGTTTTTTATTTTGAATGGTCGTTCGTTTCCCTATACCTTGCGTGAATCGTTAGTCGTGCTGGAACCGGATGAAAAAGTAAAACTTAGAGTTTTTAACGCCGGTGAAGAGCCGTTGGCATTGCATATGCACGGATTTAAACCGACTATCACGCATCTCGATGGTGTGAAGCTAACAGAAAAGCAACGTATCCAGCGTGATGTTTTTACGCTAGGCGCGGCGCAACGGGCAGATTTATCGCTGTATGCACATAATGATGGGCTGAACAATATGGGGGCCGGCATCTGGACCTATCATGATCACCATGAAAAAGCGGTGACGACCAATGGCATTTATCCCGGTGGCCACATCAGTAGTGTAGTGTTCAGATCGTTTCTAGGCGAAAACGGCATGCCGAAGTTGCAGGGCGTGGATGTATCGCCGTTTTTTACTCAAGAGTTTTATCAGAAAAAATATCCTGTCTGGATGCAATCGGATAAAAACGGCTTTTACGCGGCGATAAAGCACAACAACGCAGCGAAAAAATCAGGCTTTTCCTGGCCAAAACTCGATCCGTTACAACTGAGTATTTTAGCACTCCAGATCTTGGTGCTGATTTATATGATTGTGCTGTTAAAACGCTTACAGAAAAAACAACATGAAAAAACTATGGATTAAGCTGTTACCGCTTATGTTTTCTTCATTCGCCGTGGCGGAAAATTCGATGCACGCCCATCATCATGGGATGGCGATGCACATGGATATGGAAGGGATGGTGATGAATGAAAACAAGGACCAATTGCCCAAAGATTGCCCAAAGATCAGTGAGGATGTGACAATCACAGTGAAAGCGGGCACCCAGTTTGCCAAGGCGTATCCTGGTACGGTATTTGGCTATGATGCACACGAATGGAAAGTGAAGCCGTGTAGCCGAATCAGGGTAACTTTTGAAAACACCGATGAAATTCGTCATCAATGGATGGTGCATGGTTTGCCGAAGTATTTATACCCTGAAGGCATGTTTCATATTGAGGTCAATGGGAAATTTAGTAAAACAGGCACCTTTATCGTTCCCAGCACACCCTTTACCTACCTTGTGCATTGCGATATTGCACAACATACTGAAAAAGGCATGAAGGCACAGCTGGTAGTAGGCTCCGGTACTAAAGATAAACCTGTATTACCCGGTATTCCAGGAATTTCGGCACCTAAGTTTCCGGATAACTATTGATAAACAACCGCCATTCAAATCGAATGGCGGTTGTTTATTGTAATAAGCTACTGATCAAATTGTTTAAACTCTGAAGCGCTCTATCGCTTGTTTCAATTCTTTAGCCATTTGATTGAGCTTATGGGTTGCAGAAGCTGTCTTATCGGCATCGACAACACCTTCCTCGGTAATTTGGTTGATGGTGATGATGCGTTGATTGATTTCTTCGGCAACCGCCGTTTGTTCTTTTGAGGCGGTTGCAATCTGCATATTCATTTCATTGATGGTTGAAATGGCAGTCGTGATCGCGGTAAGTGCGTTACCTGATTTAGTGGCCTGATCGACACTTTTAGCGGCCGTTTCCTGGCTACTTTGCATTGCTTTAACCGCTTGTTTGGCACCGCATTGCAGTTTTTCAATCATATTCTGGATTTCATCGGTCGATTTTTGGGTTCTGCTGGCCAGTGTTCTGACTTCATCGGCAACAACAGCAAATCCGCGTCCGTGTTCACCGGCTCTGGCCGCTTCAATTGCAGCATTGAGCGCCAGCAGATTGGTTTGCTCGGAGACATTCCGAATCACTTCCAGGATACTGCTGATATCACCGACATCATTTTCCAGTTGGGCGATGACTTGGGAAGCTTGCGTGATCTCATTATCCAACGAATGGATAAAATTTACGGCTTCAGAAACCACTCGCCCACCTTCCTGGGCTTGTCGATCGGCTTCTGTTGCCGATTCAGCCGCCTGCGCTGCATTTTTTGACACTTCTACAACCGTCGCTGCCATTTCAGTCATGGCGGTTGCCACTTGTTCCGTGTTTTCTTTTTGTTTTTGGATGTTTGTGGTTGTTTTGTTGACAGCTTCATCTAATGTTGTTGAATACTGCGTCAGGGCATCCGCATTAATATTCACTTGTTGTAATAGGTTTTGCAGGCTTGATGAGGCTTGGTCAAAATTCTGTGCCATGATGCCAATTTCATCAGTGGGTTTGAAGTGAGTTCGAGCCGTTAAATCTCCCGCACCTAAGCGTTTTGAAAAATCAGATAGCGCATTAATGGAAGCAATAATGTTTTTAGGTAAGGTAATAGCTAGGGCACCGCCAATGAGAGAGCCAAATAGCAGGGCAATTAAAATAGTGATATTGGCTTTGTTGACTAATGCTATGGTTTGCTGTCCGACTTCACGCGCTTTTGTCCAGCCATCGTTTTCGGCAGCGGCTGCAGATTCTCGTGCTTGTGCCGCAATCGAATCCATTTGGCTGATAATGCTTTTGAGTTGGTCGTCGTTATGTATCCATTGTGCGGCAGCTTGAGCATATTTTTTCGTAGCCTCACGCGCAATTGCAATTCGGTTGAGATTCGATTGTTTTCGGGTGATGCGTTCGAGTTTGTCATACAGCGTCATTAAAGCCGGCAGTTCTGTTTGCATTTGTTTGTAAAACTGTCGGTTTTTATGCAAACGTTCCTGTTTTTCATGTTGAATGATGGTATAGGCCAACGATTTTATTTTGTTAACCAAAATATATTTTTGTACTTTGTCATTCAATGTTTCAGCCGGAGCGTTGTTTCTTAACAGCATGGTATATTGCCGTTCTTGCTCTAAGGCGAATGCGTCGGCTTCGGCAAGAACCTGTTTGCCGGTATTGGCCATAACTTGAGCTGCACGTTGGTTATCTTTTAGGCTAGCAACGCCTTGATCATATAAGGTGCGGAAGTCAGCGACATTTTTTCGAACTGAAGCTGATTGAGCCAATAAGGGTTGATCGTTGAATTGTCGGGCCAGTTGATCGACCGCATCAAGGTCATGATCCATTTCGTCTAAAACTTGTTTGGCCCGTTGGTAGGTTTCAGGTTTTTCATATAATAGATAATTTAATTGTTCTATCGTGGCATCATAAGCGCCAGCATGGACATCTACGGCTAATTTAACAGCAGGTATTTTCCAGTTGACGATAGTGTCGATGTCTTTATGCAGCCAATTGATCGACTGCCAGGTCAGAAACCCAAAGGTTAATAAAATAAAAACTTGGCTGGAAAAGCCAGCAATGAGTTTATTACGGATTGTCATGCATGCTACCTTTATATGTGAAATCTAATAACCGATATATCAGTTAAATCGGATAGCTTAAGTATAGCGGGGGATTATTTTTTGGAGTGAAAAATACGGAAGTTATTGGCTATTTTCTTTAGGCTTTGTTGCATAATTAAGTGGTCAGCAGAAAGTCACGTTGCATTAAATTCATTCACAATTCCTGTCTGCCTTAATGACATGGATTATGAAATTTGACTAACACAGCATAATTTTTTTCAACCACTTGTTTGCAAAAAAATGATTTCAAAAATAGTGATTTAGAGTTTTTTTGTCTTTATACAACAAAGCCTTTTCTTTACAATCCGAGACTCGCCCACATCTGATCGACTTTTTCAATAATATCATCGGACATGGTGATGATGCGGCCCCATTCCCGGCTGGTTTCGCCGGGCCATTTATTAGTGGCATCGAAGCCTATTTTTGAGCCTAAACCGGAAACGGGTGAGGCGAAATCCAGATAATCGATCGGTGTATTTTCTAAAATGGTGCAATCGCGGGCCGGATCCATTCGAGTGGTCATGGCCCAGATAACATCCTGCCAGTCTCTGACATTGACATCCTCATCAACAACAATGACGAATTTGGTGTACATAAACTGACGCAGATAGGACCAGGTACCCAGCATGACGCGCTTGGCATGACCGGCGTATTGTTTTTTCATGCTGATCACCGCCATGCGATAGGAACAGCCTTCTGGCGGTAAATAAAAATCGACAATTTCAGGAAATTGTTTTTGTAAAATCGGCACAAACACTTCATTCAACGCAACGCCTAAAATGGCGGGTTCATCGGGCGGGCGCCCGGTGTAGGTGCTGTGATAAATAGGCGCCTGACGTTGCGTGATGCATTCGATAGTGAATACCGGAAATTCATCGACTTCATTATAATAGCCGGTGTGGTCACCGTAAGGGCCTTCCGGGGCGGTTTCGCCAGGATAGATATAGCCTTCCAGCACGATTTCCGCGCTGGCCGGGACTTGCAGATCATGCAGAATGCAATCGGCCACTTCGGTTTTACTACCGCGCAATAATCCGGCGAAAGCATATTCAGACAAGGCATCGGGAACCGGCGTTACCGCGCCTAAAATAGTGGCGGGATCTGCACCAAGTGCAACGGCAACCGGATAAGGTTTATCAGGATATTTTTGTTGAAATTCTTTGAAATCCAAAGCGCCGCCCCGGTGCGCCAGCCAGCGCATAATGACCTTGTTTTTGCCGATCACTTGTTGCCGGTAGATACCTAAGTTTTGCCGGTCTTTATTCGGGCCTTTGGTAATGACCAAAGGCCAGGTAATTAAGGGGGCAACGTCGTCTGGCCAGCAAGTTTGGATTGGGTAATCACTCAGGTCAATTTCATCGCCTCGCCGTATAATTTCCTGGCAGGGCGGGTTTTTGATCACCTTGGGGGCCATATTCAAGACCTGTTTGAAAACCGGAATTTTTTCCATGGCGTCTTTCATGCCTTTGGGCGGTTCTGGTTCTTTCAAATAAGCCAGTAATTCGCCGATACCACGAAGTTCGGTGACAGAATCTGCCCCCATGCCCATAGCGACGCGATGTGGCGTGCCAAATAAATTCGTCAGTACCGGAATATTGCCACCTTTGGGGTTTTCAAACAGCAGGGTAGGGCCTTGTTGTTTGAGGACCCGGTTGGAAATTTCGGTCATTTCCAGATAAGGGTCAACTTCCGTGGTAATGCGTTTTAGTTCACCCTGTTTTTCCAGTTGCTTGATAAAGTCGCGCAGGTCGTTATATTTCATACACCAATTCCTGTGTGTCTGAGGAGAGCGTCAATTTTAGGTTCTCGTCCACGGAATTTTTTGAACAGGTTCATCGCATTGTCGCTGCCGCCTTTTTCCAGAATATTGTGTAAAAAAGACTCACCGGTTTGTCGATCAAAAATGCCGTTTTCTTCGAATAAGGAAAAGGCATCGCTAGATAGCACTTCGGCCCATTTATAACTGTAGTAACCTGCAGCATAACCACCGGCAAAAATATGCGAGAAACTATGTGCGAAGCGATTGAATTCAGGCGGCCGGATGACGGCGACTTGTTCACGCACTTTTTCCAACGTTTGATAAATGCGCCCGCCTTTGTTGGGGTCATATTGTTGATGAATGAGAAAATCAAACAGGCTGAACTCCAGTTGCCGGACCATGAGCATGCCAGCCTGAAAGTTTTTCGCTGCCAGCATTTTGTTGAATAATTCATCCGGTAATTTTTCGCCGGTTTCATAATGGCCGGAAATCAAATCCAGCGCTTGTTTGTCCCAACACCAGTTTTCCATAAACTGACTGGGTAACTCTACAGCATCCCATTCGACACCGTTAATGCCGGAAACGCCCAAATAATCGACCTGGGTGAGTAAATGATGCAGGCCATGACCGAATTCATGGAATAGCGTCTGAACTTCATCATGTGTCAATAAAGCGGGTTGGTTACCAGCCGGTGGTGTAAAATTGCAAGTCAAAAAGGCCACGGGTGTTTGGATGCCTTGTTTGGTTTTGCGCCGGTCAACGCAGTTATCCATCCAGGCACCGCCGCGTTTGTGTGGTCGGGCGTATAAGTCCAGGTAAAACTGACCGCGTAACTGACCTTGAGAGTCCGTTATTTCAAAAAAACGTACATCCGGATGCCAACTGTCAATATCGTATTTTTCTGTGATATGGATACCGTAAAGTTTTTCAACGACGGCAAACAGCCCTTCAATCACGCGCTGGTCAGGGAAGTAAGCTTTGACTTCTTCTTGGGATAGTTGATAGAGATGCTGGCGCATTTTCTCTGAAAAATAACTGATATCCCAGGCTTGGAGATTTTTAATACCATATTCACTACGAGCAAACTCACGCAGTTCAGCCAGGTCTTTACGGGCTTGTCGCCAGGATTTATCTGCCAATTCTTCCAAAAAATCAATGACCTGATCGGTCGATTCAGCCATTTTAGTGGCGAGTGATAATTCAGCGTAATTGGAAAATCCTAATAATTGCGCTTTTTCATGGCGTAAGGCTAAAATCTGTTCCATGACTTCAGTATTATCCCAGCGGCCTGCATGGGGGCCCTGGTCGGAGGCTCGTGTCGCGAAAGCGTGATAATGTTCGCGGCGCAGTTCGCGGTTATTGGCATAGGTCATTACCGCAATATAGGAGGGGAATTGCAGGGTGATCAACCAACCCTTTTTTCCCACCTGTTCGGCGCTTTGTCTAGCTTGAGCCAGCGCTGATTCTGGCAGGCCTTCCAGTTCAGATTCATCATCAATCAATTTACTCCAGGCGTTGGTGGCGTCCAGTACATTTTCTTCATATTGACTGGCTAGTTTGGAAAGCTGTTGACTGATTTCCTTATAATGTTGTTGTTTGTCCTCAGGCAGGTCAATTCCGGACAAATGGAAGTCTCGTAAGGTATTGTCGATGACTTTTTTCTGTGCTGCTTCCAGTTTGTGTGCATTTTCGTTGTCAGCCAGGCTACGATAGGCTTGGTACAACGCCTTATTTTGTCCCATCTCGGTTGAATATTCTGATAATGCGGGTAAGCAGGCATTATAGGCATCGCGCAATTCTGCGCTGTTCACCACTGAATTCATATGACTGACCGGCGACCAGGTCTTATGCAAATGATCCTCGGCATCATCAATCGGATCGACAAGGTTTTCCCAGTCATAGACTGTGTTATTTTTAAGGCAATGTTCCACTGTTTTACGGGCCTCGGCCAGTAAATGGTCAATGGCGGGTTTAATATGTTCAGGTTTGATGCGTGAAAAAGGGGGAAGTGTATGATTTTCTAAAAGTGGATTGCTCATTATTCGACGATGATAGTAAAAAAGTATTTTATGATCTTTGGATATAAAATTCCGGCATATGTGGAGTCGTTTTTGTCAAGGATAATGTGGAAAATGAACGACTAAGATGACGAAACTCTATGTGTGAAGTGTATATATAATAGCAGCCTTTCGGACGTTAAAAAATTTCAAGCCTATATCGATGTAGCGAGTACCGGTTAATGATTGAAAGCCTGGAAGATTTCTCTTACTCTACTTTTGGCATTATGTAGCGTATGAAGGGTATTTTCAGGTGATAAGGCAATATTTTTCAGTTTGCTGGCGGCAGGAATCGATGTAATGGGAGGGAGTAATGAAGCGTGTTTTTTTTGCCCTAATCTATAATGTAATCGCGACAGAATGACAATGTCGGTCAGGTTTAAGTCACCTTCATGATCGTAAAACCAGTCATGAGAAAATTGAGCCGTCTCAATGAATTCTTTATCAAAATTCCAGTTTTTTAAGACTATTGCGCCAGTCACACTACGAATGGCCGGAATGGCCTGACGCACCTCATCGGTGTTATGAAATTCTTTGGGGAGTTTTGCGACAAAATTTAAAAAGGGAATGCTGCCGATGTCGGCAACCAATCCCCCGAGTAAAGCCTGTTCAGGATTTAGCTGTTTGCTGTCTTCAGCCAGAATGAAACTCAAGCATGATAACAATAGACTCTCTTTCCAAATATAATCCATATATTTGATAATATGTTTGCATTGGCAGGAAAAGACTTGCCTAAGACTGAAGCTGATAACCAGATTGCGGGTGGCGTTCAAGCCGATTCTGTTGACGGCGTCCAGGCAGGTTTTGGCTGGGTTTAGCGTGAGATATAAGGGACAGTTAGCGACTTCAATCAGTTTAGCGGTAATCACCGGGTCAACCTGGATTATTTTAACCGCATCGGCGATGGAAATATCATCTTGCATGGCTTCACGTAAACGGACAGCAACATGAGGCAAGATTGGAAGCTCGAGTTTTTCTTCACTGACGTGTTGCGAGAATAATTGTAATATCTGGTTGTTTTTTAAGTGTTCGGGAATAATGAGTTCGTTGTGTTTCGCTTGAGGGTCAATCGACATGATTTTATGTGAAACCCGCAAAATACGAACATCGGTTTTGGCAACTGCTGTGGTGGTATAAGCTTTTCCACTGCAAAGCGGGAAATGCGAGTGAGTACTTTCACTGTCAATATCATGGCTGAAACCATTTTTGTCCGAAATGGTGACAGTTCCTTCTAATAAATAAATTGCACTGTCAGCCGGTTGGTTATAGGTGAACAGGGTTTCGTTGGCTTTAATCAGTTCACTGTGGTTTTCATCTGCAAAGGCCTGAAGAATATCGTCGTTCAAATTTCGGATAGGGATAAGCTTTTTTAACTTCTCAAGCGAAATCTTTTGCGCAACTTGTTGCGAAGGAGCCGATTTTTTAGGGTCTTTAAAAAAGGATTTGAGAATTTCCATGTCAATTGATTTAAACGGATGAGGTAAAGGTGTTTAGTTACCTTTTTGTAACTATTTAGCGTAATTAAATGTATATATACGTTGAGTAGTTGTAACTTTTTTAGTCGTTTATGTTACACAGTATAGACGTTATTTTAATATGGCTTTGTTGCATAAATAATCCACAGCGTACTCTTTTCTTAAATTCCAGTCTTTATTCATGAAACAGAATAACTTTCAGGCATACCCAGGCCTGTCATTTTATTCATTGCGCCGACGCGGAGATACGCCTCAACCATCTGAGCCGCAAAGGTCCGGTTTTTTAATTGGCCACTAAAGAGCGTTTTGATGCGAAACATAGCCGTTTCAGCCAGGCTGCGTTGATGATAACCACTTTCTTGTTTCCATGCCTTTCTCCCGATTTCAGCGCAACGTTGAACAATCGCTGTTCTTGGATGAGTTCTCCCATCTTCATCACTCGGCCATTCCACCGCCCCTTCCCGCGGCGGTATCAATGCATCGGCGCCTTTGTTACGAATCGCCTGATGACACTGGATCGTATCATAAGCGCCATCCGCCGCCACACTGGCAACTTGGTCGTGTTCATCCAGCTGCTCTAATAAATCCGGCAAGACTTCGGAATCACCAACAAAATTAGCCGTCATCTCAACTGCCACGACTTCCTGCGTTTGTGCATCAACCATGATATGGAGTTTACGCCAGGTTCTGCGCTTGCTGGCACCATGTTTGCGAACTTTCCACTCGCCTTCACCGTAGACTTTTAAGCCGGTCGAATCGACGACTAAGTGTCTTGGCGTTCGACTGCTTGAACGAGGCAGCCGAACCTCCAGAGTTTGCTGGCGGCGACTTAATGTACTGTAATGAGGAATCTGGATAGACAGCTTTAATAACTGGACTAACGACAACAAACATCCCTGTGTCGCTCTCAACGGCAGCTTAAAGAGTTCTCTCAGGGTCAATGCGCATTGAATAGCAGTATCAGAATACGTCATCGGGCTTCCTCTATAGCCTGTCTTTTCAGGCTGATGCCATTGCTTGATCATGGATTCTTCGAACCATAGCGTTAATGAACCTCGATTGATCAAGGCTTGATTGTAATTCGACCAATTCTTTAGTTTGTAGCGTTGTTTCTTTTTCTTGTCCATGCCCTATAATATGGGGATCCTTATGATTTATGCAACAAAGCCTTTTAATATCGTCATCCGATTTTGCGTTTAGCTTCTAATTGAGCAATAACTTTCTGAGTATCCGGGCGAATTTGACGCCATTGATAAAAGGCTTCTGCGGCTTGTTCAACCAGCATCCCTAAGCCATCTAAGCATTGTGCCGCACCTTGTGCTTTAGCCCATTTTACAAAGGCAGTGGCAGTATTAGCATACGCCAGATCATAACAACAGCTCGCCGAATGAACCAGGTCATCCGGCAAAGGGGGAAGTTGGTTGGATAAGCTGGCTGAAGTGGCATTTAAAATAATGTCAAACGAAAAACCTGCTAAATCATCAAAGCCGCACCCTATGATTGAACCAGTCTGTGCGAATTCTAGAGCTAATTTCTCAGCCTTGCTTACCGTTCGATTGGCGATATAAAGCGAGGCGGGCAATTGTGCCATGATAGGGCCAATAATGCCGCGTGCCGCACCACCTGCTCCGAGTATAAGAATCCGCGCGTTGTGTAGTGTGACTTGATGATTATTGACTAGGTCTGTTACAAGACCGACTCCGTCAGTATTGTCGCCTAATAGTGTGCCATCCAGCTGCACAATAATTGTATTGACGGCTTTGCTGAAACGGGCACGTTCGGTTAATTGGTCCATTTTCTGGAAAGCCAGTTCTTTAAGTGGGACGGTGCAGTTTAAGCCACGACCTTTGTGTGCCAGAAAATCTGCCAAAGCGCGGTCAAAATTTTCCGGTGGGACATCGATGGCTTCATAGGTGAGCGTTTGTCCGGTTTGCTTAGCAAAGCAGCGATGAATAAATGGCGACTGGCTATGATTGATAGGGTGGCCAAAAACAGCATAGCGATCAATAGACATGATTAAATCGCTCTTTTGGCTAGCCATATCTCGAGACCAATAGTGAAGGCCACAATAAGAATCGCTAACAAGCTGTTAACTAATAAAAAGTGATCGCTATAAGCAATAATAATTGCAGCAATTCCTAAATATACCCCGACCAGACTAAAACGCCAGCCTATTCGTATGCCATCGAGAATAGTAGCCAGCGCAAGGATTAACAGCATAACGGGGGAGCTGGTTGTTTCGGTTAAAACGTCGGCTTTTTCAAGCAGGAAAACACCGCCAATCGTCGCCATTGAAGACAGCCAGTGCAGGGCTTGTTCTTTTACAATCGAGGTGAATTCGTCCTCGACCTGTTCCTTGTCTTGCAACCAGGCAATCAGGATGGCGAGTAGTGCAAAAACAATGACCATCACCATCCAATAGGTATAACCATCTAATGGCGAGAAATCAGTGATAATGATGCCACCGAGTGACAATAGCAGCAGCAAGATTAAAATGGCGTCTTCAATTTGAAATTTTCGTTCATCGCCTAAGCTTAAAAATCCCATGGATTACTCCTTCTTATTTTGATAGCCATTCAGCGGCTTTTTTAGCGTAATAAGTCAAAATTGCATCACAACCGGCACGTTTAAATCCAACTAAAGATTCTAACACAACGTTTTTTTCATCCAACCAGCCATTTTGGCTGGCCGCCTTTAACATAGCGTATTCGCCACTAACCTGATAGGCAAATGTAGGGACCCCAAATTGGTCTTTTGCGCGTCGAATAATGTCCAGATAAGGCATACCTGGTTTTATCATGATCATGTCGGCGCCTTCTTGTAGGTCTAATTCGATTTCACGCAGGGCTTCGTCAGAATTAGCCGGATCCATCTGATAACTGTATTTGTCGGCACCGGCTAAGTTAGCCGCTGATCCGACCGCGTCTCTGAATGGACCGTAAAATGAAGAGGCATATTTGGCCGAATAAGCTAGAATACGTGTATTGAGATAGCCATTTTCCTCCAGCACACGTCGGATTGCACCGACTCGGCCATCCATCATATCGGAGGGTGCAACAATATCGGCTCCGGCTTTAGCATGTGATAAGGCCTGTTTACATAATGCTGTAACCGTTTCATCATTGATGACATAACCCGATTCATTTAATAAGCCATCCTGGCCATGAGAGGTAAATGGGTCTAAGGCGACATCGGTGATGACTCCTAATTGCGGGAAGTCTTGCTTTAATGCACGCACGCAGCGTTGGGCTAATCCTTCCGGATTCCAGGCTTCTTCCGCAGTTTCTGATTTTCTACTATCATTAACTACCGGAAACAAGGCGATTGCCGGAATGCCTAACGCGATCAGTTGTTGCGCTTCTTTCAGAACTAAATCTATCGACATTCGATAGATATCGGGCATTGAAGCAATACTTTGTTTTTGGTTTTCGCCTTCGATAACAAACATCGGGTAGATCAAGTCATCTGTTGTGAGCTTATTTTCTTGCATCAAGCGGCGTGAAAAAGACTGGTAGCGCATACGGCGCAGGCGAAGGTGCGGAAAAAGCATGTTATTATTGTCGAAATTTCCCATGGTGCTTATATTAGAAAATAAGTATATAATAATTAAAAATGATTTAACGGGTTAGTCATTTTAACAGGGTATTTTAATTAACGTTTAAAGAATTAACAGGACCGTTTTAGGAGTGGTTATGAAAATCAAGTCGTACACGCATTTTTTATTTTTTGTTTTCAGCATTGTTTTTCTGACAGTTAACTCAAGCCAGGCACAAGCATTGGCCGAGCCGCAGAAAATTATTGAAGATGCGTCTAAAAAATTAAAACAGCGTATTCAAGATAAAACTTTTACCCAGGATTTTAAAAAGATTACCGAATTTGTGGATGAGGTCATTTATCCACATATGGATTTTGAAAAAATTTCCCGAGGTGTTTTAGGTAAGCTGTGGCGTAAGGCGACACCTGAAGAAAAAGCGGCTTTTACCGAACAATTCAAAACCTTGCTGGTCAGAACCTACTCCCGCGCATTTGTAGAATTTAAAGACTGGTCCATTGACTTTTTACCGCTGGATCTGAAAAAAGAAGTCAAAACATTTACCAGTCGCAGAACCGGTAAAACGATTCAGAAGGTGGTTGTTAGAACTCAGATTTTACAGCCTGGACAACAGCCAATCCCGGTCGATTACCGGATGTATAAAGAAGAAGGCGGCGATTGGAAAGTCTATGACATCATTATTGGCGGCGTCAGCTTGGTTACCAATTATCGCACGACATTCAAAAATGAATATAAACAAACCGGGTCGTTGAAAAAAATCATCGAAAATTTGGCCAAGCGGAATAAAGAAGCCTTTGAAAAAAGCGCAAATGCAGAAAAGTCAGCGTAAGTTCATAGCGAATGTCTGACCGTAAAGACTCTCTTTATGCTACGCCTCTAAGAAAAATAGAGGCGTTTAAATTCGACCAAGCTGTCGTTTCGGTTTTCCCGGATATGATTCAACGGTCGGTGCCAGGGTACAGTACGATTATCTCGGCAATTGGTTTACTGGCCGAACGTTTTGCGCAACCAGGCAGCCGTTGTTATGATTTGGGCTGCTCTTTAGGGGCTGCGACCTTATCTATGCGGCATCGAATCAGTGCGCCCGATTGTAAAATAATCGCGGTCGATAATTCCGATGCCATGATTGAAGGCTTGCAACAAAACCTGGCGCAAGATTCGGCAACCGTCCCGGTTGAGCTGCATTGTCAGGATATTCGGGATATTGAGATTAAATCAGCCTCGGTTGTGGTACTCAACTTTACACTACAATTTATTCCGGTTGCTGATCGGGCGGCTTTTTTGCATAAAATATATCAAGGTATGTTGCCCGGTGGAATTTTGATTTTATCAGAAAAATTAAAATACGCTGATCCTCGGCAACACGCGTTGCAAACCGATATGCACCATTTGTTCAAAAAGGCACAGGGCTACAGCGACCTTGAAATTAGCCAAAAACGCTCTGCACTGGAAAATGTATTGATTGCCGAAACCTTTTCCAGCCATCAACAGCGCTTACTGAACGCAGGTTTCAGCAGCGTCGAAGTTTGGTTTCAATATTTTAATTTCGCCTCTATGTTGGCATTGAAATAAATGGATTATCAGGCCCTGTATCAGTTTTTACGTCAGGAAGGTGCTGACTATTGGTTAAAACAACTTCCCGATCAATTAGATTATGCCTTGGACAATGCTCGGCATGGCAATCTGGCGCAGTGGAAACACACGGTCGAGCAATTGCCTACTTTTCCGGTATCTTACAAGAACATTGTCGATAGCGTTACGATTGGGCGGATGGAAGATATATCCGAATCGCAGCAGGGGCAGTTAAAACAACAGTTGCAAAAAATTGGCCCGTGGCGTAAAGGGCCTTATTTTCTTTACGGTCTGCATGTCGATACCGAATGGCGATCAGACTGGAAATGGCAGCGTGTATTGCCGCATATCACAAATTTAAAAAACCGGCGCGTACTGGATGTGGGCTGCGGTAATGGCTACCATTGCTGGCGGATGCTGGGTGAGGGTGCACGTTTTGTGATCGGTGTCGATCCTTATTTGCTCAATGTCATGCAGTTTCAGGCCATTGCCAAACTATATGGCACAGCACCGCTCTATGTATTGCCGATGGGCCTAGAGCAGTTACCGACAGGCCTGGAATTGTTCGATACCGTGTTTTCAATGGGGGTTTTGTATCACAGACGCTCGCCGATTGATCATTTATTGAAACTGAAAGCCTGCTTGCGCCCAGGCGGTGAACTGGTTTTGGAAACTTTGGTCATCAATGGTGATGAAAACACTGTACTGGTACCGCCCGGGCGTTATGCCAATATGCGTAATGTCTGGTTTATTCCCAGTTGTGCCGCGTTGGAAGTTTGGCTTAAACGCAGCGGTTTCCACGACATCAAGCTATGTGATGTCAATAAAACGAGTTTTGAGGAACAACGCAGCACTGATTGGATGCCATCTTATTCATTAAAAAACTTTCTTGACCCTAAAAACACCCATCTAACACTAGAAGGGCTGCCCGCGCCGGTAAGAGCCATTTTTACGGCGCGTCGAGATTAGTACAACAGCTTACCGCAGAGTTGGAATATTTGTCTGGCGGTGGAAATTTTATTGGCTACAGGCCGCATTTGAAAAGCTGCAGCAACATGCGCGTTCCGAACGCAGAAAAATCATCAATGTGGCTGATGAAATTATACGATAATTGGAAATTAGTTAGTATTGTACGAGGCTATAGTGATTGCGCAAACTAATACCATAGCCTCGCACATAGGCTGGATTAAAACCGATAGGTTATTCCGGCAGTTAGATTGTGCGTGAATATATTATTACCACTTTTTGTATCGATGTACTGGCCAAGATAACCGATGTCGATACCGAGGGCAGGTTGCAGTTGGTAATGCAGGCCTGCTAATACGCGGTTTTCGGAAAAACCGCGTTTGCCAAAATTATTTTTATTCACATAAAACAAAACTTCATCCCCCAGGTAAGCACTCAGGTTTTTGATTTGCGGAACCGAATGACTGAGTTTGAAAAATTGCCGGGCACGGTAACCGGTATTGCCTGTGGTTTGGTTGATGCGCTGATCAATGCGGGTGCGAGACAGGAATTTAAACTCTCCCAGAGCCTGTTTCCAGATCAAGTCTTCATAAACCCGGCTTTCCTGAAATGCCTGAGCATGGAGTGGATGAATCCAGTCGTGAACATAGCCAATTTCAATGGCGAAATTTTTATTGAGTTGATAACCGCTTTGGACAAACAACAAGTTTTCGGTCAAGCGTGAACCGGATGCCGAATCATCACGGGTACGCGCCTGATTCATGATCTGCCAATGAAAGCCATCTAATGAACGGGATAGTTTGGAATAATCACCTTTTAACGTAAACGACCCCCATACGCCAAATATATCATTTGTTTGAGCATAGGCAGCCGTTAAGCTACAACAAAAAAGGATGCTGATGCGTAACAGAAATTTCATGTATACCTCACTATAGATGAAAAGAAAGCTGGAGTGTCCAGCTTTCTCCAGATATAAAGGAATAGGCTTATTTTTGTTTCGAAGGTTTTTTTCGTGCAGCCTGAGGATGGTCGGAAAACGGTTCGTGTTCATCGAGTCCTGTGATTTCACAATGACCGCCACTGCGTTGATAATCTTCAGAAAAATCATGCAAAAACTCCATGACGGTATGATCGACCAGCTCGCTTTCGCTGAGGTCAAAATAAATGGTTTTTCCTTTTGGCAGTTCAGCCAATTCGCTTTTTAATCCCAGTAAATTAGAAAAAATAGCCGCGCCGGAGATTTGGACATGGTAGGTGTTTTCATCGGTTTGCTTGATATGAAACGCCATTGAAAAAAAGTTTTTCAGCTTGACGCCGCGCGATAGATGAATCAAGGTTTTGACGACAATTCCAATAGCCACACCGATTAAAAGGTCTGTAGCCAGAACACTGAGAATTGTCACAATAAAGACAATGAAGTTATCTTTCCCAATTTCCAGTGTCTTGTAAAACTCCCGAGGCGCAGCCAGACGATAGCCCGTGTATACCAGCAGTGCTGCCAATGAGGCCATCGGGATTTCGTGAATCAGACGAGGAAACAAGGCAACAGATAATAATAAGAATGCGCCGTGGAAAAAGTTGGCCCAGCCAGTCTTAGCACCATTATTGACATTAGCCGAACTCCGCACGATTTCAGCGATCATAGGGGTGCCGCCAATCAGGCCAGCGGTTGTATTGCCAATGCCAACAGCCGTCAAATCTTTATTTAAATCAGAGCAACGTTTGTAAGGGTCAAGTTTATCCACAGCGGCGGCACTGAGTAAGCTTTCCAGGCTACCAACCAGGCAAATACTGACAACGGCAACCCAGAATTCAACGGTAAAGAATTTACCAAAATCCGGAAAATAAAAGCTATCCATAAAGTTTGCTGGTACTTCCACCAGATATTTTGGGCCGACTGTAAAATCATGATGCGGCAACCATTCAGCATCCGGTAACACCATATAATGATGCTTCAAGTCAAGATCAAAATATTGCCCCAGCGCCATGCCGACAATCACGACAATAATCGGTGCAGGAATCATTTTAATCCATTTATTATCCACCACATCCCAGATGATCAGTAAAATTAAGCCAAATAAGCCAATCATGGCGATTTCCGGGTTCATGTTCCAGATGGACGATGGAATCTGGCCAATCGTAGCGAACAGAGAATCAGCGTCTGGTTTTACGCCAAAGACGGTATGAATTTGTTTTGCCATGATGATGATGCCAATGGCGGCGAGCATGCCATGTACAACGGAAGCCGGGAAAAATGCACTCAGTTTGCCGGCTTTCATAAGCCCCATGGCGACCTGAAACAAACTGGCGACGACAATGGCGGCTAGTGCATAACGGTAGCCGGCCATCATATCCCCATTACCTAAGGTATAAACGGCATCATAGATAACCACGATAAGGCCGGCGGCAGGGCCATTGATGGTGACATAGGAACCACTGATACGAGAAACCAACAGGCCGCCAATAACAGCGCTAATGATGCCAGCCATAGGTGGAACCCCTGAAGCCATGGCGATTCCTAAGCAAAGCGGAAGAGCAATCAGAAAAACCAGAAAACCGGAGAGTAGATCACTGCGCCAATTTTCGCGCAAGCCTGCCAGGCCGGTTTTTGGAAGTGTTTGTTCAGTCATTATGTATCTCCATTAAAAACAATCGTTATTTTATAAACAAAAATTGTGCCAGATTGGTTAGCTGTGGCATTATCGCAAATGATGTAAATAGTCCCAGCCTTCGGGTAACGTTCTTCAATCGCCTTACAAAGATCAATCGTTGCCTCGCCATTGATGGTGTCATAGAAGCGGCAGACAGTATCCAGAGAATCGATATTGACTGCACCGTTGACATTGAGACGTTGACGCCCGGTATTACTCTGAATCGTGAATTCCACACCACGCTTAATCCAACCACAAGCCATTACAGGATTATGTTTCTGCAGATATTCATCCAACTCGGTCGCTTCTGAAACCGATAAGAAACTGGCTACCCAATATTTAATTTTGATGTTTTGCAGAACCATCCTATTTGTATCATGCTAATGGGTTAAATATGTTGTTTTGTCGGATGGGTACGGCTGTATGGTTGCAAAAAGCCGTTGCTCTACCTCCTGCATCTGTATTAACGCTCTATACGTCCAAATGGTTGAAATAAACCATGACCATTGGTTTATTTCAACCACTTTTATTTTTTTGCACCACTTTTTATCGTATGTGTTGAGTGATAAAAACAAAAAATATCCCGGTTTATACGGGGTGAACCAAGTAACATCAAATCTGGCATGAAAATAGCTAATGAGGTTTGTGTTGAGCGTACAAACGATTGGCGATGGAATAACAGATGAAATGCACCGATAAAAATGATTTAACGATTTTGCTGGAAATTTACCGGCAGGCAGCCTGTGACCGCAGGTTGTTTGTACGTGTTTTGTTTGCGGTTATTTTTTGCTTTTTATGTTTGATGCTGGTTTTAGGTATCGGCATGTTTATGAGCGACTGGGCCTGGGGACGGGAAATTGCAGCTTATGGGGTGGTGCTAAGCGGGTTAGGTTGGACGTTAGCTGAATATTTAAGTCGTTTGATCTCGCAACAGCATAAACGCTTGAAAGGCTGCGAAAAATTGATGGGTATTGTGGAATATTTTATGCCTGATACCGACCCGTCTGATGAAGCAGGTATCTATCGTTTGATGCAGGTTTTTTTCGTCTTGATGATGTGCGCCTGGTTGGGGGTTCTGATTCATTCCTATTTTTAACTAAAGGGTATTGAGTGGACATATGATTTTATTTTTAGCTTATTTGGCCATCGTGTTGAGCTTGGGTTCTGCACTATTGGCATTGCTGATCCGGCAGCAGGCTGTTTTGGCAACGGGTTTTGCCAAGGCACTGGACAAAGGGGTTAGTTTGCCGCCCGCCGCCGAGAAGTTTATTGCCGATGCGTTGTCGCCAACATGCTTTCAATCACGGTTGCAACAATTGGTTTTTCTGTGTTTGGGACTAGCGGGCGTCTCGGCAATTTTAGCTGGTGTTAGTGTATTACTCACAGAAACCATCATCCGGGATCAGATGAGCTTGGGATTGCCCTGGCTGCCCTGGCATGTGCGCTTGGATAGTTTATCCGGCTTTTTTTATCTGATTATCGGGTTGGCTGTAGCGGCTGTGAGTTTGTTTGGGCCAGGGTATGTTAAGGACTATGATGAACAAGAGGATTCATTTGCCATACTCGGGCTGTTTACCGGCATTTTCGTGGCTGGCATATTTATGGTGCTGCTGGCAGATGATGCATTCTTTTTTATGATTGCCTGGGAATTGATGTCGGTAGCCAGTTATTTTCTGGTATCTTTTCAGCACCAGGAGGCGGCCAATCGACGCGCGGCTTTTCTCTATCTGATCATGGCTGAAGTCGGGGCGATTGCCATCATTTTGGGGTTTGGTGTCATTGCCGGTTTTTCTTCCAATTACAGTTTTACGTTTGACGCTTTTCGAGATACTGATTTATCGGTCACCTGGGCGTCTGTTGCCTTTGTTTTAGCATTGCTTGGGTTTGGCATGAAAGCCGGTTTAGTACCTATCCATGTATGGTTACCCGAAGCGCACCCGGTTGCACCATCACATATTTCTGCCTTGATGAGTGGTGTGATGTTGAAGGTTGCCCTATATGGCCTGATTCGCTTTTGTTTTGAATTGTTGGGCGATATTCAATGGGAATGGGGGGTGGTGTTACTCATTATTGGTGCCTTATCAGCATTGGGCGGTATTTTTTATGCCATGATGCAAAATAATCTGAAACGTTTGTTAGCGTACAGTTCGGTTGAAAATATTGGTGTCATTTTTATGGTGTTAGGTTTGTCGATGATTTTTCTCGACCAGGGACATCCTGAAATAGCTGCGTTAGGGTTTATGGCAGCATTATTTCATGCCTTTAATCACGCCTTGTTTAAAAATCTGTTGTTTCTCGGTGCGGGCGTTATTCAACATCAGGTGCATAGCCTCAATATTGATGAGATGGGTGGCTTAATCAAACGCATGCCGCATACCAGCAAACTGTTTTTGGTCGCTTGCATGAGTATTGCCTCATTACCGTTATTCAATGGTTTCGTCTCTGAATGGCTGGCATTTCAAACCGCCTTACGGGTTGATGTAATTGATAATGCAGTATTGCGTAGTTTAATTCCAGTGGCCGCCGCTGCATTAGCGCTGACAGCGGCATTGGCGGCAGCCTGTTTTGTCAATGTTTACGGCGTTATGTTTTTAGGCTTGCCACGCAGTCGTCATGCCGAAAAAGCCGAAGAGATCAAGGATAAAGGGATGCTGGCAGCATTGTCATTATTGGCGGGTTTGTGTTTTTTGGTGGGAATTATTCCCGGTATGGTCATCAGCATGCTAAATCATGTTTCTGTTCAGATTATCGGCCATGCCTTGCCGAATGAAGCCGCCATCAACTGGTTCTGGTTGGCACCCGTTTCGGCCGAGCAGGCGTCTTATGCCGCACCTTTGGTCTTGTTGGGTGTGCTATTGGCCGGTGGTGTCAGTTTTTGGTATTTACGCCGAGATCCTGCGGTGGCATTTAAGCGTACCGAAACCTGGGATTGTGGTTATGGGGGATTAAACCATCGTATGCAATATAACTCGGTGGCCTTTATGATGCCATTTCGCCGTATTTTCGCCAATGTTTGGGAATTAGATGAAAAAATTGATAAAAAATCCAGCGCTGTTCCCCAGCAAGTGAGTGACATCCATTATCAGCTCCAAGTACATGATCATAGCTGGCGACGGATTTATAACCCGATTGAACGCTTGGTGTATGGGCTAGCGCGTATGGTCGGCCGACTTCAGACCGGAAATATCCGGATTTATTTGGCATATTCCTTTGTAACCTTAATTTTTCTGCTTTGGGTGGTCAGCTGATGAATTGGATTTTTGCTTTTATACAAACACTGTTATTTATTGCATTGGCGCCGTTGCTGGTGGGATGGGTCAAATGGTGGAAATGTCGCTTACAAAATCGCAAGGCTCCGTCGTTACTACAGCCTTACCGAGATTTGTTGAAATTAACCCATAAACAACCTTTGGTTTCACATACCGCATCATGGCTGTTTATCGCAACGCCTTACATCGTGTTTTCGGCGATGATTTTGGCCGCTTCCGTGGTGCCCTTAATCAGTATTGATTTACCTACTGCGGCCAGTGCCGACGTGATTGTATTGGTTGGTTTTTTCGCCTTCGCGCGTTTTTTTCAGGCATTGGCCGGTATGGATGTCGGCACCGCGTTTGGTGGCATGGGAGCATCCCGCGAAATGACTATTTCAACATTGGCGGAACCGGCTATGTTAATGGCTATTTTTACCCTGACCATGACGGCCTCCAGCACCAATCTAGCCAGTGCCATTGGTTATGTATTGGATCAGGGCATTGTCTTGCGGCCATCGTTTGTTTTTGCACTGTTTGCAATGATTTTGGTAGCTATTGCCGAGACAGGTCGTATCCCGGTCGATAACCCGGCAACGCATTTGGAATTGACCATGATCCATGAAGCGATGATTCTGGAATATAGCGGTCGCCATTTGGCCTTGATTGAATGGGCCAGCGCCATCAAGCTAATGTTGTATGGCGTGCTTATCAGCAATATCTTTTTTCCGTGGGGTATTGCCGTTGATTTTGCGCCCTCAGCATTAGGCGCGGCGCTGTTATGGCTGCTGTTAAAACTGGCGGTGCTGGCTGTATTTCTGGCGATTGCTGAAACGGCTCTGGCTAAAATGCGTTTATTTCGGGTCCAGGAATTTCTAAGCTTCGCTTATTTATTGGGGCTGTTGGGCTTGTTGAGTCATATTATTTTGGAGGCATCACGCTAATGGAACTCATTAAACTGGATTTTTATACACAAGGCGTTTTATCGATAGCAGCTCTGATTGGCCTGACCTCATTTTTGATGTTAGGGCAGGGACGTCTGTTGCGGTTGATTTTTGTTTTCGCACTACAAGGCTTGTTATTGGTGTTAGCCACAGCGCTGGCCGGTTATAGCATGGGAAACTTTCACTTATATATTTCGGCCTCAATCACTCTGGTGTTGAAGGTTTTTTTGATTCCCTGGATGCTACATAAGCAGGTTTACAAATTGAACCTGCATCGTGATGTCGAGGCCTTGAAAAACAATACGGCCGTGATGTTGGGCGGCGCGACGCTTGTTGTATTCAGCTATTATGTTTTGCACCCGGTTATTCAAAACACCTCTGTCGTGTTGGTAAACGCCTTGGCCGTAGGGTTGTCTGTGGTGTTGTTAGGCATGTTGCTGATGATTTCCCATCGTCATGCGATTGCCCATGTGGTGGGGTTTATGTCGATAGAAAATGGTTTGTTTTTTGCTGCCATTGTATCGACCCGCGGCATGCCGATGGTTGTAGAGTTAGGTATTGCTTTTGATGTGTTAGTGGCGGCTATTTTATTTGGGATTTTCTTTTTGCATATCAGCCGCAGTATCGACAGTCTGGATGTGGATCAAATGAATCGATTAAATGAGGTGGACCAATGATTGCGGCGTATTTATTGTTATTGATGCCCTTGGCTGGCGTCGTTTTTTTCGCCCTGTTCGGCCACAGGCCTCGTATTGGCCGGATCAATATAAAATTTAATGCTTTTGCCTTATTGATGTCTTTATGGCTGGCGTTAAATGTGCATGAATCAGGCACTCTGGTATCTGAAGGGCTTTATTTTCTGGTTGACTCTTTCAATGTGTATTTGATTGTTTTGACCGCTTTTGTTGGTTTGACGACATCGATTTTTTCCGCACCTTATATGCGGCATGAGCAACAAAAAGGACGTCTGACTGAAAAACGTTTACGCTTGTATTATTCGATGTACCAAGGCTTCATGTTTGCCATGTACCTAGTACTAACCACCAATAATATGGGGATATTATGGGTGGCCATGGAAGCGGCAACACTGGCTACCGTGTTATTGGTGAGCTTGTATCGGACACCAGAATCGATTGAGGCCGCCTGGAAATATTTTATTCTATGCGGTGTTGGCATCGCCCAGGCCATGTTTGGTACAGTTTTACTGTATTATGCGGCGATGCAGATCAGCGATGCTGAAAATGCGCTAGCCTGGACGGTACTGATTCAAAATGCCAGCCAGCTAGACCCTGAAATTCTGGAAATATCATTTGTTTTCATGTTGGTTGGTTATGGCACCAAAATTGGTTTGGTACCACTGCATAACTGGTTACCCGATGCGCATTCGGAAGGTCCTACACCAATGTCGGCCGTGTTGTCAGGATTGTTGTTGAATGATGCCTTGTATGCGGTTGTACGGAATAAAATGTTGGTCGATGGTGCAACGCAAAGCCATATCGCAGGCTATTTGATGATGGGCTTCGGTTTGATGTCATTTCTTGTGGCAGCCATTTTTTTGCATCGGCAGCAGGATATCAAACGATTGTTCAGTTATTCATCAATCGAACATATGGGTTTGATGACATTTGCATTTGGTATGGGTACGCCATTTGCAACATTTGCTGCTTTATTGCATATGACGGTGCATTCATTAACCAAATCGGCTATTTTTGTCACTGTCGGTCATGCTGCCCAGATTGCAGGCACTCAGCGTATCGAAAAAATCCGCGGATTGATTAAAACTCAGCCCAGTGTGGGGTGGGGGTTGTTGATTGGAACCCTGACCATTGCCGGTTTTCCGCCTTTTGGCGTATTCACCAGTGAGTTTTTGGTTTTGTTGGCAACGATGCAAAGCTATCCCTGGTTAACGCCATTTCTACTGCTAGGTATCGGTTTGGCCTGTGCCGGTTTATTTCGCAATATCCAACCGATGGTTTATGGTAAACGTCCGGAAGGTCAACAGGCGGTTGAAGCTAATTTATGGCCAGTTATTATTCACTTGGTATTGGTTTTATGGTTAGGTCTTTCTATTCCACAATCGTTATCGGACTGGTTTAATCAGGCTACAATTTTAATTTCAGGGAGTGCACCATTATGAGTCAGTCATGGCGCGATATGTTTTCACAGATGCTATCGAGCAATCAGATAAGCCATAAGCCATCTTTGATTCAGGATACAACGCTATGGCAAATTGAATCATCCCAATGGCAACAAGCTGCCAGATTAGCTAAGGACTTGTCTGCACGCTGGGTAGCCGGTTGGGCTGAGCAGGTTGAAGCAGGGTTTAATGTTAATGCCTTGCTGGAAAAAAACGGTGATTATGTGTTGTTGAGAACAACGGTTCCTGAAATGCATCCGCAACTACCCTCACAATCAACCGTTTATGCGGCAGCTAACCGCAGTGAGCGGCATACGCAGGATTTGTTAGGGATTCATTTTACAGATTGTCCCGACCACAGACCCTGGATTAAACATCAAGCCTGGCACAAACATGAGTATCCACTGAGAAAGGACTTTCCTTTAAGTGGTCAGCCTCAGTCCATTACACCGCCTGATATGGATTATGCCTTTGTCAAAGCCCGTGGGCATGGCGTGTATGAAATTCCGGTAGGCCCGGTTCATGCGGGTATTATTGAGCCTGGACATTTTCGCTTTCAAGCGGTGGGTGAAACCATTTTGAATCTGGAAGAACGCTTAGGCTATGTGCATAAAGGCATTGAAAAGCTGGCCGTTGGCCGTAGTCCTGAAAAACTGGCGCGACTGGCGGCGCGGATTTCGGGTGATAGTACGGTAGCCCATGGTTGGGCAGCCTGTCAGGCGATGGAGCAGGCGGCATCTGTCGAAATTCCAGAGCGTGCGGCTTGGTTGCGTGGCATTGCCTGTGAACGGGAGCGGATAGCAAATCATCTAGGGGATATTGGTGCAATTTGTAACGATGTTGGTTTTGCCTTTGCCCAAATGCAATTCTCACGACTCAGGGAACAGTGGCTTAGACCACAGTTAAAAGATTTTGGACATCGTTTAATGATGGACTATATCGTTCCGGGTGGCGTTAGTCTTGATATTACCCCTGATGCTTGTGAGCAGCAATTACAGGCATTAAAAACATTGCGACAGGAATTGGATGTTATTGTGCCGGCCATCGATATGAACTCCTCATTGGAAGACAGGCTTTACACTGCAGGTTATTTGTCGCCACAAACCGCACAAGATTTTGGTGTGGTGGGATATGTTGGCCGCGCTAGTGGCCAGGATTTTGATGTGCGCCGGGATAAGCCTTATGCCCCGTACCATGCCTTGCAATTTAATGCCGTGTTGGAAGATCAGGGCGATGTGGCTTCGCGTGTTTGGGTCAGAGTGAAGGAGATTTTTGCATCTATCAAATTACTTAGGCAAATGCTGAGTCAGTTACCTGAAGGTGCGATCAAAGCGGACTGGAAAAGACCCCAGGCGCAGGCTGAAGGACTGGCGATGATTGATGGCTGGCGCGGTGAGATTATCAGCTATGTTCGTTTTGATGAAAATAATTGTATCAGTCGATTTTATACGCGGGATCCAAGCTGTGTGAATTGGCCAGCATTGGAAAAAATTGTGTTGAACAACATCGTGCCGGATTTTCCGGTTTGTAATAAATCATTGAATGGCTCGTATTCCGGCCATGATTTATAAGGAATTATCATGTTAAGACTGTTTAGTAAAACGCTGAAAACGGGTGTTGTGACAGAACGGGTTAAAAAACCCACATCTGATGATCTGGAACAATTAGGTATTGAAGTTAAACAGCAGATTGACCGTCATTTTAAAGGCAGTTTGGCAATTCGTGAGGTTGATGCCGGTTCCTGCAATGGCTGTGAATTGGAAATCCATGCTTTGAACAACCCAATATATGACGTTGAACGCTTTGGTGTCCATTTTGTTGCCTCGCCACGTCATGCCGATGTGTTATTGGTGACAGGGCCGGTGTCGCGTCATATGCAGACCGCTTTGTTGAGAACTTGGCAGGCTACGCCCGAACCTAAATGGGTGATTGCCGCAGGTGATTGTGCGGTGTGTGGAGGTGAATTTGGTGAGAGTTACGCCTGCTGTGGGGGTGTCGATAAGGTAATTCCTGTGGATGTGACCATACCAGGTTGCCCGCCGACGCCTAAGATGCTGCTCAAAGGCATATTGGGCTTGATAAACGGCGTAAAAACCCAGTCACAGCCGTTGGCTGCCAGTCAAAAATAACGATGAATCGTTTAATTTACAGGCCAGTTGTCGTGATTGGCCTGTTACTGGGTGTTCTGGCCTTAAGTGAATTAGTCGCCTTAAGTGGAATGAGCTGGAAAAATCTTCAGCGTATCGATCGCCTTAAACAAGAGATTGTTCAAAGTCATCAATTAGAGCAATTATTGTTTATTTTGCAAGACCAAACACCCAGTAAGCCCGACAAACAAAAATTATTGCAGGCATTTTTGCATAATCAGCCTCAAATACCGGACGAAACCCGAATATTGCTGGAGCAGCTTCAGAACATCTTGTCGCATCAGGCAGGTCGTATTGATAAAAACACCATTCTGCCGGTTTTACACAAAACCTTATCGGCTCAACTCAAAGCTGAAGAAAGCCTGCTCGACAAGATTTATGCCAATAACGAACTGGAACTGAAGCTGGCTATTTTAGTGCCGACGGGTGTCGTTTTGTTGTTTTTATTAGTGGGACGGTTTTATTTCAAGCGTTTCGTGACAGAGCCGATCAATAACCTGGAGCGCTTGTTGACCCGTCTGGCCGAAGGCAGTCGGCAACCTGTGGAGCCGGGTAAGACTGATCCGGCCATAAAAGCCTTGTTCGATAGCTATAACCGTCTGGTCAATCGCTTGCGTGAACTGGAGCAGGAACATCGGCAACATACCGCCTCGCTGGAGCAGGAAGTCCGCCAGGCCACCCATAGCCTATTGGAACAAAGTCATAGTCTGGCACGCGCAGAACGTTTAGCGGCCGTTGGCGAGTTAGCGGCCAGTGCGGCACATGAATTACGCAACCCGTTAGCGGGTATACAAGTTGCGCTGGAAAATATGTGTCAAGATTGTCAGGACAGGGATATGTGTGAACGCTTGCAATTAGTACATAATGAAATCAAGCGCTTAACCGGGCGTTTGAATGATTTACTGGTCTATTCCAGGCAGCAGCCCGAACAACCCACTCACTTCATTTTATATGACTGGATTAAGGATCTAATTACCTTGTTAAACTATCAAATTGATGAAAAAATCCATATTAAGCTTGAATGCGATCCAGACATTGACGTGTTTTTACCTAAAAATGAATTGCGCCAGGCATTATTAAACTTGATTTTGAATGCAATACAGTCAATTGGCAGCCAGGCCGGAACGGTCACCGTGCGGGTAAACATCGAAAACAAGCAGCTTATTATTGATGTACTCGATACTGGTGCCGGTTTTTCTGATGAATTTTTGCAACAGGGAATTCGTCCATTTGCCAGTCATAAAAAACACGGTACGGGGTTGGGGTTACCGATGGTATTACGATTCGCCAGAGCGCATGGCGGTGATTTAAGCGTGTGGAACACAGAGCAGGGCTTGGCCTGTGTGCGCCTGACCTTAAGCTATTTGCAATGAAAAACAGTTTGCTATTGATTGAAGATGAAATTCTTCTGGGCAATGAAATCGCCCGCTATTTTCAGAAGAAAGGCTGGGAGGTTCAGATTGCCCGTGATTTGGCGACGGCTAAATCAATGTTGGAAAATCAACAGTTTGATCCGCTGGTGATAGTGTCCGATATGAATTTGCCGGATGGTAATGCGCTGGATTTTATGGCGCACTGTAAAGATGGACTGCCGCGTTGCGAATGGCTTTTTTTAACCGGTTTTGGCAGTGTTTCCGACTCGGTTCGTGCCGTGCGGCTGGGCGCCTATGATTTTATCGAAAAGCCGTGTGATCTGGAACGATTGAATATGCTGGTAGAGGGTGCAGCGCGTAGCGCCCGTATTCAGCGCCGATTGGAGAATGAAACACAACGTCAAAACAGCCGTTATACCCTCAGTGCTTTGAGCGGTAAAAGCCCAGCCATGCAACGATTACGAGAAATGGTTCAGCAAATGGCAAAAGTGCCATTTTCAAGTTTGATTATTACCGGTGAAACCGGAACCGGTAAGGGGCTAATTGCCAAAGTACTACATTATTCTGGGCGCCGCGCTAACATGCCGTTGATTGAAATCAATTGCGCAGCATTACCACATGAATTGCTGGAAGCGGAATTATTCGGCTATGAGGCGGGGGCATTTACCGGCGCTAAAAAACGCCGTCGTGGTATGTTTGAACTGGCGCATTCTGGCACCTTGTTTCTCGATGAAATCGGGGAAATGGATTTAGAGTTGCAAGGTAAGTTGCTCAAGGCCGTGGAAGAGTTGCGTATCCGTAGGCTTGGCGGCGAACAGGAAATTGATGTCGATGTACAAATTATCGCGGCCACTCACCAGGATTTGCGGCAGCGCGTAAAAGAAGGCCGGTTCAGAGAAGATTTATACCATCGACTGAATGTCATCAATATACAGATACCCCCTTTACGCGACAGAATGGAAGATTTACCCGACCTGGTTCATCAGTTTATCGCTGAAAACAATACCAAGTCAGGTAAACAGGTACGACATATTCCAGATCGCGTCTGGTACAAACTGGAAAATTATGATTGGCCAGGTAATGTTCGGGAATTACGCAATATTATCGAACGTTGTGTGTTATTGGCAACGGATGAAGAGTTTCCGGAGCAGTGGCTACAACTGGCGTTACCGGCTGATACGCCGGTTGTCGAACCGACTGGCGATGCGGGTATTTTATTACCGCTAGATGGCAGTTTGAGTTTACAGGACATGGAGAAATTTATTATCCAGAAGGTATTGGAGAAAACCGACCATAATGTCACCGCAGCCGCTCGAATGCTGGGCACAACCCGCGAAACTTTGCGTTATCGAGTGCAAAAATATCATTTAACCGGACATTGACTCCTAGGAGGCTGTCGGGTTTAGGGATTCGTAACGAGACGAGTGGAAAATCGAGGACAGTTTTTCGATCTTTTGAGGCGCATAGTGATGCTACGCAACGAAAAAGATTGGAAAAATGGACCGATTTCCCACTGTCGCAGTAGAATTTTTCTAAATCCGACAGCCTCCTAGTAGTGCATGCAAGCTTTTTATCAAGCTCGCGCACAAACCCAGACCCAGACCTGGCCGGCTCCGGCTTGTTTTAAAACTTTCGCTAGCTCAGAAACTGTGGCACCTGTTGTCATCACATCATCGAAAATAACGATATTGGAACCTTGCGGAAATGCGCTGACGTTAAAGGCATGGCGAATGTTTTTATGCCGTTGTTTAGCTTGTAAAAGACTTTGTGGTGGGGTGTATTTGATGCGCTGACAGAGATTGGGGCGCAGCGGAATCTCGAGCTGACGAGCGACCGTTGTGGCAATTTCCTGTGATTGATTAAAGCCCCTTTGACGATAGCGTTTAGGATGTAGTGGAACGGGAACGATAAAATCAGGCCAGGGATGTTCGCTAGGTAAGTAATCGATAAAGAGTTGGCCCAACAAGCGCGCATTTTTGACTTGTCGATGAAATTTCAGGCCGGTAATCAGCCAGCGTATACTGTGTTGATATAAAAAAGGGGCACTCACCTGTTGATAGCGCGGTGGTTTTTTTAAGCATTGGCCACATAACTGCATATGATTAGTCTCACTGGTTAACGGCGTTGCACAAAGGCGACAATGACATAGGTTTAATATTAAATCAGCATAACAGGCGGCGCATATATCTTTATGGTCAAAGCCTGCATGATCGCAGACGATGCAGCTCGGTGGAAACAGCTTGTGCTGTATAAATTTAAGCCAGTTGTTTACCATTTGATGCAGGGCAATCGGGTTTAAATTACACCAAGAATCTTGAGTAAATAATCATTATCCCACCCTGCCATCATTCGCTTGGTTTTTACACCGACTTTGGCCGTTTCCTCGGCTTTTATTAAATTTAAGGCCATGTGTCGAATGACAGCTAAGTTTGAAGCACTATATCCTTTGCGGGTTCGGTTGCTATCCTCATCAAAAGCAAGATCAAGAACCCAATGCAAGTTATTTTCAATCGCCCAATGAGCGCGAACAGCATGCTCTAACTTGTTTGGATCGTTTGCGCTTAAACTGCTTATAAAATAGCGTGTTTCCTCGGTTATTTTTTCATCCACTTCTCTTGTGCTGCTGTGACGGCAATAATACTTTTTAATCCTGACCAGGAATGCTCCTTTTTTAACCATTCAATCTCATCCGTGACACGAACAGAACGCGTTTCAATTCGCCCATGCTCACCATTGACGGTTTTTGTGGCAATTTCTGGCGATAAAGCGGATGTAAAATAGGCCTTTACATCCTCATGTAAGGTGCCATGATTTCCTTTTAAACTCAAAACATAGTCACCGCCTTGGTCGATAATCTGTTTGGCTATTTTCTTTTGGCACCCCATTGCATCAATTGTAATCAAAGCGCCTGCAATATCCAAACGCGACAGAAGTTTGGGTATGGCCGTAATTTCATTGGATTTATCATCCACTTTCGCCTGACCTAAAACCAAACTGTTTTTCCGCGACCAGGCGCTCACCATATAGATGGCTGACTTATTTGAGGCTTTATCAATACTGCGCCTTAAGCATTTGCCATCCATTGCAATAATATCTTCTTCAACCAAGTCCGCTAGATCGGCCACCCAGTTTGAGAAGCATTGACTAAATTGTTCCGTATCTATGGCGGCAAAAACAGCACCCAACGTATCATGTGAAGGGATTCCATTTTCTAAACCAAGCTGTTCAGTGAACCAGCTTTCTTTAGCCTTTCCAAATTTTTCAATGGCCACCCAGTTATCGGCTCCACAAATAGTCGCACACAAGGTGATGAAAAATATATCAGTGAGTTGATGCTTCTTTCGCCGATCTACTCTTGGATCAGCAATCGTTGAAAAATGGTGGATAATTGAGGCCGTTGGGGTAACTGTCATTTATAATCAAAATGATAAAACCAATACCTTATCTAAATTATAATTTCAACCCTTTTTTAAACCCGATTGCCCTGCCATTTGATGTAGGGTAGGTTGACAAGTCGATAAAATTTGTTGAATATTGCTGCTCTTAGTTTAACCTTTTTGCAGGAGATTGCTCGTATGTCCGCGCGCCCTTCATTCCCGGCCGATGTGTCGGTTATCCGCCATGATTGGCAACTCGATGAGATTAAGGCTTTATTTAATCTGCCGTTTAACGATTTGATCTTTCAGGCGCAAAGCCTACATCGGCAGTATTTTGATCCTAACGAAATCCAAATCAGCAGTTTGCTGAGCATTAAAACAGGTTCCTGTTCTGAGGATTGTGGCTATTGTCCACAGAGCGCACGCTATGATGCGGATTTACAACCGGAAGCCTTGTTGCCGATTGAAGAAGTTTTGGAAACAGCCAAACGTGCGAAGGAACAAGGCGCATCGCGTTTTTGCATGGGAGCGGCCTGGCGTGCGCCAAAAGACCGCGATATCGAACGGGTGGTGGAAATGGTGCAAGGGGTCAAGGCTTTAGGCATGGAAACGTGTGTGACTTTAGGTATGTTAACCGATGAGCAAACCAAGCGCCTTAAAGATGGTGGACTGGATTATTACAATCATAATCTGGATACTTCGGAAGAGTATTATTCTGAGGTTATCACTACCCGCACCTACCAGGACAGGCTGGATACGCTGGCGCGTGTGCGTGACGCTGGCATCAATGTTTGTTGTGGCGGTATCATCGGTATGGGCGAAAGCGATGATGATCGTGCCAAACTCTTGCAACAACTGGCGAATTTGCCGAAACATCCGGAGAGTGTGCCGATTAACATGTTGGTACAAGTGGAAGGTACACCATTGGCCGGGACTGAAAAGCTGGATCCATTGGAATTTGTGAGGACTGTCGCTGTGGCGCGCATCATGATGCCGGAGTCGCGAGTGCGCTTGTCAGCAGGACGTAATGAAATGACAGATGAAATGCAGGCACTGTGTTTTCTGGCCGGTGCCAATTCCATTTTTTATGGCGAAAAATTGCTGACCACCGATAACCCGATGACCAATCGGGATTTACAATTGTTTGAACGTTTAGGCTTGCATCAGGGTGGTTCCAGTTACGCCAGCTAAAGCATAATTTGATGTTGACCGATTTTAATGCCGAATTGGCATTGCAGCAGCAACAAGGCTTGTATCGGCGGCGGCGTATTGTCGAGGCTGTCAGTGGTGTGGAACTTATCGTCGATGGTAAACCCTGCCTGAATTTTTGCAGTAATGATTATTTGGGCCTGTCGCAACATCCACAGCTTAAAGCAGCATTGCAGCACGCAGTGAGTCAATATCCCTTGGGGAGTGGTTCGGCGCATTTGATTTGTGGGCATAGCCATGCACATCATGCCTTGGAAGAAGAGCTGGCGGCATTTACCGGCCGTGAAAAAGCCGTATTGTTCTCCACCGGCTACATGGCGAATGTGGGTGTTATTTCGGCCTTGTGTGAGCGTGGCGATTGGGTATTGCAAGATCGCCTGAATCATGCCTCATTACTGGATGGTGCGTTATTATCTAAGGCTCGGCTGCAACGTTATCGGCATCGGAATATGGCCGATTTGAAGGCTAAATTGAGCAAAGCGCCAGGTGATGTATTGCTGGTTAGCGATGGGGTGTTCAGCATGGATGGCGATTTAGCACCATTGCCAGAGATGGTAGGCTTGACAAATACGCGCAATAGTCTGCTGATGATCGATGACGCGCATGGTATGGCCGTTTTAGGTCGCACTGGCGCGGGTGTCGTGGAGCATTTTGAACTGGCACAACAAGATGTACCGATTTTAATGGGGACATTGGGAAAAGGGTTTGGCTGCTTTGGCGCCTTTGTAGCCGGTTCCGAAGCATTGATCGAGCTTCTGATCCAGAAAGCGCGCAGTTATATCTATACAACCGCCTTGCCGCCAACCGTGTGTGAGGCAACCCGAGTCAGTCTGCGTCTTGTTCAGGGCGAAATCGGGGCCGATAAACGGGCGATATTACAGCAGAATATCGCTTATTTTAAACAGTCTGCCCGGCAGATCGGTTTGTCACTCATGCCATCTGATACGGCGATTCAACCGCTTTTGATTGGCGATAGCCAGCAGGCTTTGGCGATTAGTCAGCAATTATGGGCGCGCGGCTTGTGGGTCAGCGCCATTCGCCCACCTACGGTGCCGAAAGGACAAGCACGTTTACGCATTACCTTATCGGCATTACATCAGACGCAACACATCGACACCTTGCTCGATGCGCTTGCTCATTGTCTGCAATGAGTCAGGTGTGGCACTAGGCCTGCACAACATCCATCTTTCATTAACTATTTATGAGCATATATCTCAAAGAATATCCCCTAACGCAGCCGGACAAAAACGAGGCTGTATTAGGTCAAACTAAGCCTGCGTTAGTGATGTTACATGGCTGGTCAATGCATTCAGGCCTCTGGCAGACTTTGGCTGAACAGCTAGCACAACATTTTCGAGTCATTTGTCTGGACTTGCCGGGGCATGGTTTAAGTGGGTTATGTGCGCCATATCAGTTGGAAACAGTGACAGATATACTATTGCAGGCGATTCCGACTGAGCAGTTTATGGTATTAGGATGGTCATTAGGCGCAAGTATCGCGCTGGATATGGCTTGGCGCTATCCAAAGCGGGTCAGCCGTGTGATAACACTAGCGGGAAATCCATGTTTTGTTGAACAAAACGATTGGCCCGGGGTGCATCCCAATGTTTTGATGCGTTTCAGTGAAAATCTGATGCATGATAGCCATCAAACTTTAGTACGGTTTTTGGCCTTGCAAGTCAATGGTCTGCCAGAGGGTAAGCATTTGTTGAGACAACTCAAAACCGCTATCGAAAGCTGTCCACCTCCCACCGTTGAAGCCTTACAAGGCGGGCTGAAAATCCTGCAAACCTGTGATTTAAGGGACGAATTGGCAGCACTGTCACAGCCTGTTCTAGCCATATTTGGCGATCACGATAAACTGATTCCGCCAGTATTAGCTAAGGTGATTAAACAAAGGCGACCCGATTGCCAGATAAGTTTGTTGGCAGGCGCAGGGCATGCGCCTTTTTTAACCCATAGCGAACACATTCAACAGGCTATTATTCAATTTGTCGATGACGCATAACAAATCCAAAATTCGCCAATCCTTTTCAGCCGCTGCCGCAAGTTATGATGCCATGGCACGACTTCAAAAACAGGTTGCAGTTGATTTATTGCATCAATCCGAGATGCCGACGTCTCAACAAACGGTTTTGGATTTAGGCTGTGGTACCGGTTTTTTAACTGAAAAACTGGCAGATCATGTTGCCGTTGAAAACCTGTTTGCACTGGATATAGCCTTGCCCATGTTGCATCGAGCGCGGCAAAGGCCGGCATTGACCCGTTGTCATCACATCTGTGCGGATGCCGAAGCCTTGCCATTTGTCAATAATCAATTCGATTGGATTTATTCCAGCCTGGCTCTGCAATGGTGTTCCGATTTAAGTGCTGTCTTTAAGGGTGTTCAGCAGTGTTTGAAAGCATCAGGAAAACTGGCTTTTGCGACGTTTGGCCCTGCCACCTTAAAGGAACTTAAAACGGCCTGGAAGCATGTGGATGATGCTGTGCATGTGAATGATTTTTATCCATCCGATCATATCGAAATGGCCTTGCAACGTACAGGGTTTACATCAATCCATTTAAACAGCCGGCTTTATACGCTGTCATATCGGGATGTCTGGGCATTGATGCGAGAGCTGAAAGGGATTGGTGCGCAGCATGTCAACGGCCGGCAATCACAAAGGTTGATAACGCGTAAACACATTAATCAGATGATTGCCGCTTATCCTAAACAATTCAATGGCGACATTATCGCCAGTTATGAAATTTTTTTCGTACAGGCGCAGCTATGAAATCAAGCTATTTTATAACCGGAACGGATACCGGGGTCGGAAAAACCTGGGTTACACTAGGGCTGATGGCCTATTTTAAACAACAGGGTTTTAATGTGGCCGGCATGAAGCCGATTGCCGCAGGCTGTGAATGGCGACAGGGACAATGGCAGAATGAAGACGCCATACTGATTCAACAACAAGCATCGATTAAGTTGCCTTATTCTGTTATCAATCCGTACGCATTCAAACAGCCGGTATCGCCGCATCTGGCCTGCTGTGGAGAAAATGTTGAATTATCCTTAATCGAAGAGTGCTTTAACAGCATTCAACAACAGGCTGACCGTATCCTGGTTGAAGGCGCAGGAGGCTGGTATTCGCCTTTGTCGGAAACGCTGGATAATTGTCAGTTGGCTCATGCTTTGGGGATTCCAGTCATTCTCGTGGTCGCCATTCGCTTAGGTTGTATCAATCAGGCATTGCTGAGCTGGCGGGCGATTCAGTCATCAGGTGCAGAATGTATCGGCTGGATTGCGGTTTTAAATGATCGGGAAATGCAATTGGCTAAAGAAAATATCCAATACATTCAGCAGACTATCAAAGCATCGCCGCTTTTAGGCGTTATACCCTATATGGAAAGAATAGATGCCGAAAAAATGGCACACTATTTAAAGGGTTTTTAATAAAAAATTGACCCAGATCAAATCGTATTTTTTGCTGGCGGAGATAATGGCCACTCCATTATAACAATCAAAAACCTGGAGGAACGTTATGCCATTAATGACGTGGACAGAAGAACAATACGGCACTAAAGTAGGCTTTGCAGATGAAGAGCATAAAGAAATATTTCGGTTGTTGAACAAGCTTTATGATGATGTGGCAAGTGGTGCAGATCGTGCGACTATCGGTGCCTCATTGGATGCATTGATCGCATATGTCGTTGACCATTTTGCGCACGAAGAACGCGAAATGGAAGCAGCAGGCTTCGATGGTCTGGCGGCGCATAAAGCAGAACATGATGCGTTAGTCGGCATTTGCGCTGATTTACAAAAGAAATTCCATGCCGGTGAGGCGGATGTGACTGCAGAAGTGGGTGAAATGGTAAAAGACTGGCTAGATAAGCATATCCCAACATTTGATTTTGCGTATTCATCGGCTATAGGCTGATGCCACGAGTTTGTAACGAATAGACTCAAAGTCTCATAAAAAACCATGTCTGAATCAGGCATGGTTTTTTTATGTGCGTTTTTACCTGTTTCTATTTTCAATATCATCGGGCTAGGCGCATTATTTTTCAACATTTACGGGTTGTTCAGGAAACCAATGTCGAGTACGGTTACAAAAAGCAACGACCGATAGCATAACGGGGACTTCCACTAGGACACCGACCACGGTTGCCAGTGCGGCACCTGATTCTGGGCCATACAAGGCAATTGCCGTCGCTACGGCTAGTTCAAAGAAATTACTGGCACCGATCAGAGCACCGGGAGCTGCGATATTAAAGGGGACTTTAAATATCTTCATCAGACCATAGGCTAACGAAGAATTAAAATAGACTTGAAGCAGAATCGGGATCGCAATCAAGACGACGTGTATAAATTTTCCGGTGATATTATCGGCCTGAAAGGCGAAGATAAAAATCAGCGTTAATAATAAAGCCAGTACAGTGATCGGATGAAAAAAAGCGATAAAGCGTTTTTCAAACCAGTCCAGGCCTTTCAAACGGATCAATATAACCCGACTTAAGCTGCCCATAGCCAATGGAATAACAATAAACGCTATGACACTGTAAAACAATACATCATAAGGTACAGTCAGATCACTTGCACCATTGATCAGAAAGGCAACAATCGGGGCGAACAAGATTAACATCAGTAAATCATTCAGTGAGACCTGAACCAGGGTGTAGGCGGGGTCGCCATCGCTCAGATACGACCAGACAAAAACCATTGCTGTACAGGGTGCGGCCGCCAGGATAATACATCCGGCAATATATTGATCGGCCAATTCGGCACCGATGAATGGTAACCACAGGTGTTTAAAAAACAGCCAGGCAATCAGCGCCATTGAAAAGGGTTTGATCAGCCAATTGACAAACAGGGTAATCAAAATTCCGCGCGGTCGTTTACGTACATCCAACACACTGGAAAGGTCAATTTTCAGCATCATCGGATAAATCATTAGCCAGATCAGGACAGCAATCGGTATGTTGATATGACTGTCCTGGCCAAATTCCAGTTTGCGCAGGCCGTCTGTAATCTCGGGGAATTGTTTACCTAAGAAAATACCAATGCCCATGCATAATACGACCCAGAGGGATAGATAACGCTCAAACAAACTCAAACGCTTAGGCTCAGCTGTTGCGATGTTGCTATGTTGTGAACTCATGGCGGGATGCCTATTGAATTTTTCCGATGTCATTGTGTTTTTCAGTCAGGGCCTGCTCGGACATTTCCTCAAAGGGTAATGTCATCATGTGTTTGACACGTTGCTCGAGAATGGCAAAGGTTTTTTCAAAGGCGGTAATTTTTTCCATTTCCGTTCCTTCCACATGGCCTGGGTCGGATACGCCCCAATGGGCACGCACTGCCTGGCCTAAATAAGCGGGGCAGGTTTCTCCGGCGGCGTTGTCACAAACGGTAATGACAATATCCATCGGAATCGCTTCAAAGTCTTCCCAGGATTGGCTTTGATAACCTTCGGTCGGTAAACCATGTCTTTTTAACGTAGCCAGGGCACCTTCATTGATTTTGCCGATAGGATGACTGCCCGCAGAGTAGGCTTTAATACGCCCTTGGCCATAATGGTTCAGCAAGGCTTCGGTCATCACACTGCGACAGGAATTGCCGGTACATACCACTAAAACATTATAAGGTTTTTGAGTCATTGATAGCATCTCTAAAATTGTAGAAAGGAATCAGCCACAACACGATGATTTTTTTTCATCCTGTGGACGACAGGCATATGGGTTTTCGCCATCAGAGCGGGCTTTAGCATCGTTAAACGTTGGGATTTCGTTAAGTGAATGGAAAGATTCCCAGGCAATGCCTTGTGGGTCTGTAATCCAGTATTTGTCAGAACGGGTATAGCAACAGGCGGCGCCTTGCTGGGCTTCAATCGGTGCTTGAGTGGCATCGAGATGTTGTTTTATATCCCGCAATTCAGCCTTGTTTTCCGCCTGGATACCGAGATGATCGAGTCCAGTTTGTTGACTGCGATTTGAAATGGCGAAATTGACACGAGGGTCATCAAGCATCCATTTGGCATAATCGTCATGAACGACGATAGGTTGACAGCCGAACAGGGTGCTGTAGAACTCGATATTTTGTTCAAGGTCTTCGACAGCGAGATGGATATGTAAGCGTTTCATGGTTTTCCTATAGGGTTAGTGTTATATATGAATAAACATATATATCATCCAGTATTCGTGTAGAAACGAGAAGCTGGAAATGGTTAAAAAATTAGCCGCAAAGCAGTTTCTCAGGACGGTTGGCCATATGATGCAGGCGCTGCTGTGCATTTTTAAAGGCATCGCTTTGTTCAACTGAATTCAGCACATTGTCGAGCAGCGGCTTGCTCCAGTCCGGTAAAGTATCGCTGATTTGATAAAACACCCATTGGCCTTCGCGGCTATCTTGTAACAAACCGCATTGCCTCAATAATGCCAGGTGGCGGGATATTTTAGGCTGGGGCAAAGCCATTGCTGCAGTCAATTCGCAAACACAGAGTTTGCCTTCTTTTTGTAACAACGCGACACAATGCAAGCGCGTATCATCGGATAAACATTTAAAAAATTGTACAGGTGTCATAAGTAATAAATAGTAACTGTTGTTGCGCAGCGATTCTTCAATTTCATTCCCATGATCCTCCATTCAGCATTACCGTGAAAAAAGTCATCTCTGGCTTCTGTTTTTATCGACACAGAGACTACAGAGTACACAGAGTTATAGTTTGTATCATTCAAATTCCATTGACTAATCTGGATTCATGAGGTTATGTCGAAATATCTGTTGTTCATCCTGGCTGCACGGTTCCATTCTCTGTGTCTATTCATTAGACCCATTCGAACACCACTGACCGAAAATTTTCGGCCCATTGGGATGCGGTTTCTGAGGAATCGTCATTCCAGGCGGAACATTAGATAGTAATATATGTATAACCATATATTATATGATACCAGATAAGCAATGATTCATGGTTTTTTCTTCAGTAATCATAACTTATGTTACGCGGTGGCTCTTTAATTTCATTTCCATGATTCGCCGTTCAGCATTACCGTGAAAAAAGTCATCTCTGGTCTCTATCTTTTATCGACACAGAGACCACAGAGCGCACAGAGTTATCGTTTGTATCGTTTAATGCCCTTGAATGGTCTGGATTCATGATGTTATCAACGACTCTGTTGAAATATCTGTTGTTTATCCTTGCTGCACGGTTTCATTCTCTGTGTTCTCAGTGGTCTCTGTGTCTATATGGGGCCCTACGCAGGAGTATGGGAATGAGGGAAGAGTTACTGCGTAACATCAGATCATAATAAAATCACGGCAACCTGGAACAGGTTGCCGTGATGAGGTTTTTTAATTTATTCTAGGTGGTAGTTGTCCACCGGGCTGGGTTTTTACGGCGCAGAACTTGAATTCCGGGATTTTAGCCGCCGGATCCAAAGCTTCATTGGTGATCAGGTTAGCGCTGGCTTCGTTATAACAGAAAGCCATAAACAGACAACCGGGTTGAATACCTAAATCTGCACGCGCATAGGCAGAAATTTTCCCTCGTCTTGATTCAATGGTAATCAATTCGCCCGCTTTGACCCCCATCTTTTCCAGATCATCAGGATGTACCGTCACGACCGGATCAGGCTCGATGGCATCGAGAGTAGGGGAGTGGCGGGTCATGCTGCCGGTATGCCAATGTTCCAGTTGACGGCCGGTAATGAAAATCCACGGAAATTCATCATCAGGCATCTCATCGGCATGGATATACGGTGCCGGCACAAATTTTCCTCGGCCCGATGCAGTTGGGAAGCCATCGGTAAAAATAATCGGTTGTCCCGGATCACCCTCTTTTTCCAGCGGATAGGTCAATGAATCTTCCTGCTCCAGCCGTTCCCAGGTCATGCCAGCAATACTGGACATGGCTTGACGCATTTCGTTGAAAACATCTTTAGGCCCCGAGTAATTCCAGTCACAGCCTAAGCGTTTGGCTATTTCCTGAATAATCCACAGGTCTTGTTTGGCGTCTCCGGGCGGTGTCACAGCTTGGCGCCCCATTTGTACGCGGCGGTCGGTATTGGAAAATGTACCGGTTTTTTCATAGAAGGCGGATGCGGGCAGAATGACATCGGCAAAACCTGCGGTTTCCGTCAGAAAGATATCCTGCACCACCAGGTGTTCGAGTTTTGCCAACGCTTCGCGCGCATGATTCTGGTTTGGGTCAGACATGGCTGGGTTTTCGCCTTCGATATACATGCCAAAAACCTCGCCATTCAAAATAGCGTGCAGCATTTCGACTGTAGTCAAACCGCGCTCTGGATCCAGCGTTGTCTTCCAAAGCTGTTCATATTTCTTTTGATAATCAGGGTTGTCAACCGGTTCGTAATCCGGGTAGACCATTGGAATCAAACCGACATCGGATGCGCCCTGTACATTGTTCTGTCCACGCAGAGGATGCAAGCCGGTACCGGGACGACCGATTTGTCCTGTCATCAAAGCCAGAGAAATCAAGCAGCGTGCATTGTCGGTGCCATGAATATGCTGGGAAACGCCCATGCCCCATAAAATCATCGAGGCTTTGGACGTAGCATATAGCCGTGCGACTTCGCGAATGGTGTCAGGATCAATACCACAAATTGGTGCTACTTTTTCTGGGCTGTATTGCTTTAAGTGTATCCGTAAGGCTTCGAAGTCTTCGGTATGCTTGGCGATATAGTCGTCATTTTGTAGATTCTCATCCAGAATGACATGCATGATGCCGTTTAACAGCGCGACATCGGTGTCTGGGCGAAATTGCAAGACGTGTGTAGCGTATTTTGCAATCGCCGTTCTGTTTGGGTCGATCAGAATGATTTTAGTGCCATTGGCCGCCGCATTTTTCATAAACGTAGCGGCAACTGGATGGTTGACGGTCGGGTTGGAGCCAATGATGATAATCACTTCGGCCTTTTTAACATCCTCAACGGGATTAGATACTGCCCCCGAGCCTAAGCATTCAAGCAAGGCAACAACGGATGAAGCATGACACAGGCGGGTGCAGTGGTCGACATTGTTTGAACCAAAACCGGTACGAACCAGTTTCTGAAATAAATACGCTTCTTCGTTACTGCCTTTAGCTGAGCCTAACCCCGCTAAGGCTTTTTTGCCTTTGTTGTCGCGGATATTTTTCAGGCCATTAGCGGCAAATTCCAGTGCCTCTTCCCAGCTCGCTTCGCGAAACACTTTGTCCAAATCATTGGGGTCTAGTAATTCGGTAGTTTTAGCTACGCCTTCGCGACGAATCAAAGGTTTGGTCAGGCGTAATGGATTATGAATGTAGTTGAAGCCATAGCGGCCTTTGACACACATACGGAAATGGTTGGTGTCACCATCGCGGCCTTCGGTATAGAGAATTTTATTGTCTTTGACATGGTAACGAATCAGACAACCAACACCGCAATAAGGACAGGTTGAATCTACGGTTTTTTCCGGCACTTCCAGTCCCACGCCGCCTGCGGGCATCAAAGCTCCGGTTGGACAAGCCTGAACACATTCACCACAGGCGACACAGCTGCTAGCGCCCATTGGGTCGCCCATATCGAAAACAATTTCAGAATGGGCACCGCGATTGGCATAACCAATGACATCATTCATTTGCTCTTCGCGACAGGCGCGGACGCAACGGGTACATTGAATACAGGCATCTAAGTTGACAGCGATAGCTGGATGACTCAGATCACTTTCCGGTTGTTTGCGTGACGGAAAGCGAGGTGTACCCACATCGAGTTTATCAGCCCAGATATCCAGTTCGGAATCACGTTTATAGGGTGACTTTCCTTGTTGAGGCATATCAGATTTGAGCAACTCCAGCACCATTTTCTGGGATTTTACGGCACGTTCACTTTGCGTCTGAATAGTCATGCCTTCGGTTGGCATGCGGCAGCATGATGGAGCCAGGGTTCTTTCGCCTTCGATTTCAACCACACAGGCACGACAGTTGCCATCCGGGCGTAGTCCTTCTTTGTAACATAAATGGGGAATTTCTTTGCCCAGGCGTTGTGCCGTTTGCAGGATGGTTTCGCCCGGATAGGCCGTTACCGATTCACCGTCCAGGTTAAAGCTGACGGTCGCTTCGTTCATAAATTCAGGATTTGCAGCCATGATTACTCTCTGTTCGGTGTTATTTCAATTCTTCTGGAAAATATTTGATCACGCAACGCAAGGGATTCGGCGCCGCTTGTCCAAGACCACAAATAGAGGCATCTACCATCACACTGGAGAGTTCTTCAAGCAGGGATTGGTTCCAGTTTTTTTGTTGCATCAATTCAGCGGCTTTCGCGGTGCCGACGCGACAAGGGGTACATTGACCACAGGATTCTTCTTCAAAAAACTTCATCGCATTCAGAGCGAGATTGCGCGCTTTATCTTGGTCGGAAAAGATAATGACCGCTGCTGAGCCGATAAAACAGCCATGCGGATTCAATGTGTCGAAATCCAGCGGAATGTCGCCCATTGATGCGGGCAGAATACCGCCCGATGCACCGCCTGGAAAATAGCCGTAAAAGCTGTGGCCATCCAGCATACCGCCACAATATTCATCAATCAGTTCTTTCACGGTAATGCCCGCCGGTGCCAGATGAACACCTGGCTTTTTGACGCGGCCGGAAACTGAAAAAGAGCGTAGTCCTTTTCTGCCATTACGACCATGGGAGGAAAACCAGTCGGGGCCTTTTTCGACAATATCGCGTACCCAATAAACCGATTCCATATTATGTTCTAGCGTGGGGCGGCCGAATAAGCCGACTTCAGCTAGGAAGGGTGGACGCAGGCGTGGCATACCGCGTTTACCCTCAATCGATTCGACCATAGCCGACTCTTCTCCGCAAATATAAGCACCGGCACCACGACGTAAATGAATAGGCGGTAAGCGATATTTATCGGTAGGCGGGTTAGCGGCTAAAGCGGCCAGTTCCCGTTGCAGAATTTGTCGGCAACCGGCATATTCGTCGCGCAAGTAGATATAGATTTCGTCACAACCGACGGTTAATGCCGCAATCAGCATGCCTTCCAGAAAACGGTGTGGATCACGTTCCAGATAATGTCGATCTTTGAAGGTACCCGGTTCGCCTTCATCAATATTCACCGCCATCAGGCGAGGGCCTTTAAAGCCTTTGACGATACGCCATTTACGACCGGCTGGAAAACCTGCGCCGCCGAGGCCACGCAAACCTGAATCTTCCATTTTTTTGATAATGGATTCTTCGCTAATTTGGCCTTCCATCAGTTTCTTCAGGGTTTGATACCCCTGATCGGCCTTGTATTGCTCGATACTGATATAATCGCTGACTGGCGCCGTCACGGCCTTTTTTTGTACAGTTTCAATAACACTGTTGCAGGTGGCCTGATCGACTGGATTTTGTCCGACGACTGCGACCGGTGCATGTTGACATCGACCGACACAGGGTACGCGCTGCACCCGCACTTTCCCATCGAGGCCATCCTCAAGCGATTGGATCAGATCTTCGGCGCCAGCCATGCTGCAACTTAATGATTCACAGACACGTACGGTGAGTTCTGGTGGGGCGGCTTGACCTTCGGGAACAACATCGAAATGATGATAAAAAGAGGCCACTTCATAGACTTCAGCCGGAGAAAGATTCATTTCATGAGCTAGAGCGACTAAATGCTTGGCTGAAATGTGGTGATAATGATCTTGGATTTTGTGTAAATGTTCGATTAACAAATCCCGTTGCCGTGACTCATCGCCGAGTAAGTTCCTGACATCCTCCAGAGCAGATAAATCGACTGCATGGCCTTTAGGGCCACGACGTTTTTTGGTTTTTATCTGTTCGGGTGATATTTTTATGACCGCCACACGTATCTCCTCCAGGTTATAAGCTTTGCCAACGATTAGCAATTGACCACTTTAGCGAATTGTAATATATATTTCAAATCATTATTTGTTGGTTTATCATCAGATTTGATGATAAAACTGGAACTATTTCAGAGTAAAAATATCAGGAATTCTGCATGAATCCAACTCATTTGTTGACCTTTGCCATTGTTGCACGCTTGCAAAGCATCACCAAAGCCGCACAATATTTGAATTTAGGTCAACCGGCAGTTTCAGGTCAGTTGAAATTATTGCAGGCTGCGGTCGGTGAGGCTTTGTATGAACGGCGTGGCCATAAATTGGAATTGACGCCGGCAGGGCAAGGCTTGCTCGAGTATGCTGAAAAAATGCAACAGGATTTTAAACAGGCTAAAGAATATATCCGCTGTTTGAAACAGGTTAATACCGGTAATCTGCGTATTGGCGCCACTATGACCATGACCAGTTATTTTTTGCCAAAATATCTGGTGCAGATGCAAACCCAATATAAAGGTGTTCATGTCAGCATGGAAACCGGTGATACGCGGGAAATTCTGGATAAAATGTATGACTATGATCTGGGGTTTGTCGAAGGGCCGGTCGAAACCTGTGATTTGCCAATAAATTATCAGCTTGTAAAATGGAAAACTGATGAAATTGTTTTGATATTACCGGAACGGCATGCGCTTGCCGAGCGGTATGCCGACATTGTCCCCTTGGACGTGTTTGCCGAATACCCGATTATCTGGCGTGAACCAGGCTCTGGTGCCAGGCAGGCGGTTGAAGATGCTTTGCGACAAGCTGATATCAATGCTCCGGTCAGCATTGAGGTGATGGGGGTGACGGCGGTGATGGAATCTGTACGGGCCGGACTCGGTATCGGTTTTGCCTCAGCTCAGGCCTTGGCGCATAAACTGGAAGGACTGGTCGCTAGACGTCTAGGCTCTGAGCAAGGTATTTTATGGGAATTGAATATCATTCGTCCGGATGCGGTAATGCAATCTCGGGTTGCCAAAGCCTTTTTGGCCTTATGTTGTGATGAGAAATAAGATGAGACTTTTTATACTGTTTTTATTATGGCCCGCCCTATTGCTGGCGCAACCGGCTCTACCGGTAACAGAGGTGGCGCCGGGCATTTTTGTGCATTTTGCCAGGCAGGAATTTCCCAATCCTCATAACCACGACCATATCGCCAATATAGGTTTTATTGTCGGGCAGCGTTGTGTCGCTGTCATCGACACCGGTGGCAGTCCGCTACAAGGTCAGGCCTTGAAAAAAGCAATCGAGAACACGACCGATAAACCGGTATGTTATGTCATCAATACACATGTTCATCCTGATCATATTTATGGTAATCGTGTATTTAAGCAACCGGGTGTCAAATTTATTGGCCATTACAGACTGTCCCGGGCCATGGCGGCACGCGCGCCGTTTGATATCGACCGGGCTAAAGCGCAGTGGGATGTCGAATTAAGGGCTGAAGATATTGTTCCACCTGATTTCAATATCCATAAACAGATGCGTATCGATTTAGGACAAAGGTATTTACTGTTAACCGCGCATCCTACAGCCCATACGGATAATGATTTATCCATATGGGATGAAAAAACCAATACCGCTTGGCTGGCCGATTTGCTGTTTATCGACCATATTCCGACCTTAGATGGCAGTTTAAAAGGCTGGCTGAATGAAATCAGTAAACTGGAAAAACAGACTTATCGGTTTGTCGTGCCAGGCCACGGGCCGCTGGCAACTGACTGGCCGCAGGCGATACAACCGGAAAAACGTTATTTACAAATACTGTTGACTGAAATCCGGGAACAAATCAAACAAGGCAAGTATCTTGAAGATGCGGTCAAAACCGTCGGTTTGTCTGAAAAACCGCATTGGCAATTATTCGATGCCTATCATCAGCGTAATGTCATGTCGGCATTTGCTGAATTGGAATGGGAAGATGAATAACTTTTACTCTTTTTAACTGGAGTCATGATGAAAAAACGACCTACCTTTATCTTTTTATTGTTATTACCGCTTGTCACTCTGGCGGCAAAGGATGAATTGCGCTGGGAAAACGAAATCAAACCGCAGTATTTTGCCGATAAAGTGATTAAAGAATCGGATTTGTTGGCAATAGAAGCTCCGTACCGGGCAGAAGATCCGGCGCTGGTTCCAGTAAAAATCATCAGTAAAATTCCGCAAACACCTGAGCGGTATATCAAAAAGATGTGGGTTTTCGTCGATAAAAACCCCTATCCATTTGTCGGTGAATTTACTTTTTTTCCAGAAACCGGCAAGGCTGACCTGGCCATGCGGATACGGGTGAATACCTATAGTTATGTACGGGCCATTGCCGAGATGAATAATGGCGACATGTTGATGACAAAAAAATTCGTCAAAGCCAGTGGTGGCTGTTCGGCACCGATTGGCACCGATCTGGACGCGGCAATGAAGCGCTTGGGAAAAATGAAATTCCGTTTAAAACCCGAAGCTAAAGATGGCTTGGCTGAAGCACAGTTACTGATCAGCCATCCTAATATTACCGGCATGCAAATGGATCAGGTGACGCGTTTCGTGCGCAAACCCCATTTTATGGACAAGCTGACAGTAACATACAACGGTAAGCCGGTTTTGATTGCCAAAACCGATATCGCCATCAGTCAGGATCCAAATTTCCGCTTTTATTTTATACCGAAAGGTCAAGGTGAATTAAAAGCTGAGTTCACCGATGTGCATTGTGAATCGCCGACCAGTCGCGCTGTCTGCGAATCAGGTAAAAAATATGAGAAAACTCAAGAGATTAATCTATAACACAGGTTGATAGAAAAATGAGTAACGATATTCGTATTCAACGTTTGAGCGGTGAGCCGCTACGACAATATATTCCAGATTTAGCCCGTTTGCGAATCGAGGTTTTCAGAGACTTTCCTTATCTTTATGATGGCGATTATGCTTATGAAGAAAAATACCTGAAAACCTATATCGACTGTCCTGATAGCGTTATCGTATTAGCATTTGCAGGCGATGATATTATCGGTGCATCGACTGCGATTCCAATGAAATATGAAACCGATGAGGTTAAAAAGCCTTTTATCGAACATGGCTATAATCCAGATGAAATATTTTACTGCGGGGAATCGGTACTGGATAAACGCTATCGCGGTTTAGGTATCGGGGTGCGTTTTTTTGAAGAACGCGAAGCGCATGCCGACGATTTAGGCGGCTTTAAACACATTTGTTTTTGCTGTGTGGAGAGGCCAGCCGATCATCCACGCCGTCCAAAAGATTATGTACCATTGGATGCCTTCTGGAATAAACGTGGCTATGTCAAACATCCTGAATTAACCACGACTTATAGCTGGAAAGACCTGGATGAAGATAAGGAAACGGCGAAATCGATGACATTCTGGTTGAAAGAAGAGTATGCTTAAACTGGCCGTTGCACAATATGATGTGAGTTTTCTGGATAGCTGGGCGGCTTACGAGAAAAAAATCCAGCAATGGGTTAGCCAGGCCGCCCAGCAACAGGCGCAGTTGTTGGTGTTTCCCGAATATCACAGCATGGAGCTGGCATCTTTGTTTGATGAATCAATTTATCGGTCATTGACTAAACAGCTCGATGCAATGCAAGGATTATTGGCCGATTTTTTAGCGTTGTATCGGCAACTGGCAACACAGTATGGCGTCTATATTCAGGCGGGGACATTTCCTGTTTTGAATGAAATCGGTGAATATCGTAACCGGGCTTATTTATTCACCCCCGACGGTGGCTATGATTTTCAGGAAAAGCTGATGATGACGCGCTTTGAAAATGAGCAATGGCACATTAAAGCCGGACAAATCATAAAGTTATTTGATACAGACTTTGGCAAACTGGGGATTGCGGTGTGTTATGACAGCGAATTCCCACATTATGCCCGGCACATGGCAGAGCAGGGTGCGGCATTGATTTTAGTACCGAGTTGTACCGATACCAAAGCCGGCTATTACCGCGTCAGAATAGGTTGCCAAGCCCGTGCGCTGGAAAATCAATGTTATGTCGTGCAGTCACCGCTGGTCGGGGAAGCGCCCTGGTCAGAGGCGGTTGATATAAACTGCGGTGCGGCAGCGGTTTATACGCCGGTCGATAAGGGCTTTCCGTATGATGGCATACTCGCCATCGGGGAGTACAATCAAACGCAATGGCTATATGCTGACCTAAATCTTGAAAAAATGATCCAGGTCAGAGAAAACGGCCAGGTTTTTAATTACCATGATTGGCCACGTCAATTTAATGCAGAACTGGAGACGCTATGAAATTTGTACCTTGTAACTCAGAATGTACCCATGAAGGTACACACTGCGAAGGCTGTGGTCGTTCGCATGAAGAAATTGCCGAAATGAAAAAATTGGTGATGGACTGTGTTGAATTTGCACGGCACCAATCGTATGAAAATATTGATGATTACGTCGATGCTCTAGCGCGCTCAGTACGCAAGAAATTACTGGAATCATAGTCCTGATCTTAATCTTCAGGCGAGCATATTTTTTCATCACATAGCGGATAAATCGGGTTGACCTGATCGACTCGTTTACCGCGTTGCTCTGGAGCAAACCGACTGAAAGCGGCCATTTCAATAGGCGTCAGAGAGCCTGCCAGGGTTTCCAGAAGATTTAAACGTAAGCCTTGTCGCACCAGGTAAATAATATAAGTTTGCCGTAGCACGGCAGCCGGCGCCTGCTGCTGGGATTCAATACCGGCATCAACGAAGGCGCAATACAGCAGTGCATCAATATCATCTTCGCTTAAATGAGTCTGGTTTTGCCACAGTGTTTTTGTCTTGATGGCATTTTCCAATAGCTGCTGTAATCGTTTTCCCAACGGTATTGTACGCGAGGGAAGATGCAGCAGTCCTGTTTCCAAGTCAATCTGTTCAGTCTTCAATTGGCTGATTTCTGCTGGTGTCAGCCCAGAAAGTAATAATAAAATGAGCTGTTGTGTGTCAGGGTTGCTGAGTTGAAATAAATACTCAAGGGTATCATTTTTTAAAGGTGAATATTCCGGTACTTTAAAGGGTAACGATGCCGTATCGTGTTTTTGTTCGACTCGGCCAGTATCGGAAACTGGCTCTAGTTTTTCAGCAGCAGGTGGGGGATTGAACCAGACAGAAACAGGGAAATGGAAGCCTTTATCGGCCTGTTTTTTGTCTTTGACCGTTAGGAAGTCAATCAGCCAAAGGCTAAAAAAAGCCAGAAATAACGCAACACCAAAAGCGATTAGGCTACCTAAGGTATAATCTGGCCCAATTGGCACATCATTAAAACTGGCTCTTTCAATAACATCGACTTGAGGATATTTTTCAAATTGACTGCTTTCAATTTTAACCAGCCTGACTTGTGTATCCCGATATAATTCTTCCAATGCCTTCAAATCTTCGACTAACTGTTCGTACTTTGCGAATAGGGTGGTGAATTCGGCGGCCTTTTTTTGTTGTTCGGCCAGCTTTTTTTGCAAGTTTTTTGTCACTTGCTTGGCAGCTTGATAGGCCTGATAGGCTTCAGTCAGCACACTGTTTTGCCCGACTTTCCGCTTGATCCTGATTTCTTTTTCCAACTTTTTTATTTGTTCGGGAATAAATTTCAAGGACGGTTGTAAGTAGAGATAATCGCGCGTGTAACGTTTATCGAACTCAGCTAGTTTCTCTTTCAGTTCCTGATAACGACGTTCTAAATGACTTAAACTACGTTGTTCTTGTTGCGGAACGACGGTTCGGCCTTCGGCAATGGCTTGTTTTATCGCATCTAATTTAGCCTTGGTTTTAACTTCTTCCTCTTTAGCATCGTTATACGCTTTATTTAAAGCATTCAAGCCAGCGAGGTGCTCATTTTCAACCCGTTCACTGGAATTGATATGATATTGTTTTCGAAACAAGGCGATCGCTTGTTGTTTAGCTTTGATTTGGTTTTCTAATTGCTGTAATTCATTCCGAAGTTTATCCAGTGTCTGCTGTGAGGCATCCGCGGTATTATGCTGACGCGCTTCTAAGTAGACATCGATCCAGGTGTTGATAACGGTGGGCAAAAAATCAGGATGATCACCGGTTGCTGTCATGCTGAGTAGGTTCGTTTCCGGGATGGGTTTGACATCGAGCATTTGACGAATATCGGCTAAGCTGATGTCGGCCATAGTCGAGATTTTTTTCAAGCGTAATAAGGTTTCGCTCAGTAATTCAAAGCCTAATAGTTTTTGTCGCTGAATGGCGACATGTTGCACATCAGCCTCCAGACTTTGTTGATCAATGGCTGTCGGCGCCGAGGTCAGTAATGTCGCTTCGGCTTGATAAACGGCAGGCCGCGAAAAATTAATCATCAATCCAATCAGTAAACTGATACCAAAGGTCAGTAAAAACACCTTTACTCTGGAAAAAGAGTGACCCTCATTGTCAGGAATTGATGGAATCACTGAGTCAGAGTGCGTAATATATTCAATTTTTTGTGTTTGCTTCATGGGCTTTAAGGTGATCCCGTTTATGATTGCATTTGTTTTTGGACTGATTTTGTTTGTTAGTTTAACACCATCATCATTGAATGCTAAGTCTTTAGATATCCTGCTAAAGCCTAAGCTGCAACGTATTCCGGCGGGATGTTTTCAGATGCGGATTGCTTCTCTCGAACAAGAACAGAAGTTAAGAAGTGGGCAGCGGATTTGCTTCCGGCGATATTTTGAAATGGGAGTGCATGAAGTCACAATTGCAGAATTTAAGCGTTTTGTTGCCCAGACAAACTATATTTCCGATGCCGAAATTGACTATCTTAAGCCTGGTTGCTGGTCGTATGATGAAAACAAACAACAGTGGGGATGGTGGAGCTGGGCAAACTGGCGGCAGCCGGTGCAAGGGGAAATTGATGACAGACAACCTGTCAGTTGCGTCAATTATTATGATATTCAGGCCTATATCACCTGGTTGAATGCAGAAACTGGTGAACATTACCGCCTGCCCACCGAAGCCGAATGGGAATATGCGGCAAGGGCAGGGCGAAATAACGATTATTTTTGGGGGAATAACCCGGATTTGGCCTGTCGATATAGCAATATTTTTGATTTAAATAATGCATTGTTTTTTAATGCTAAAGGGATTGTTTCATACCATTGTGATGATGGTTTTGTATATGCGGCACCGGTTAAAACATTTTTGCCGAATCCTTATCAGTTATACGATATGATCGGTAATGTTTGGGAGTGGACGTGTTCGGAATTTAAGCCTGATTATGCGGGGCAAGAGCAACGCTGTGTCAATTTGAAAGATAATCCTGAATTTATTGCTGTTCGGGGTGGAGGCTGGAATGCGGAACCTGAGCGCAGCCGCCTGGATTATAGGAATTGGCAAAGCCCCTGGGTGAGACTGTCAACCTGGGGCTTTAGGTTGGTTAAGGTGCAAAAGAAAACACTACGTCGCGCGTTTATATCAGGCAAATAAATCGATAATAGCTTTTTGCGTTTCCTGATCGGTTTGCAGGATTTTAGTGGCCGATTGCGCCTCAAGTTTGGCTTCTTTTAATTGAGTGACTGGTTTAAAGAGATCGCCGGATTTGACATCTTTGCTACCGCCGACTTCATTTTTGCTAACACTAGCCTGAGCGATAGTTTGCGCAGCGTCAGTCGCTTTTTGCTGCGAACTGTTGAATAAGTTAAGAGCACTATTGGTCGGTGTAATATTCATAACAGACTCCAGAAGTCTTTTTAATCAATCGTAATAATAGAAGCTTAAACTCATATCTTGCAATATGAATTTATATAGATTGTGAGATAAATCGCACAATTCAATACATGCGATGCCGAAATAGCCAAGCCGCAAGACTCAATGTCAACAAGCCGATGATGGCCAGTGGCCAATATTGATTGAATAAAACCTCAGCCGGTAATCCTTCCAGAAAAACACCTCGTACAATAATCAGAAAATAGCGTAACGGGTTGATCAGGGTCAGGTCCTGAACCAGTGGCGGCATATTAGCAATCGGGGTGGCGAAGCCCGAAAGAATAACCGCCGGAACGATGAACAAGAATGCACCGAGCAGCCCTTGTTGCTGAGTGACACAAATTGACGAAATCATCAAGCCAATACCGATAACCGAAAAAACAAACAGAAAAATCCCCAAATATAATGCACTTAAATGCCCTACGAAGGGAATGTTGAACCAGAAAACCGCCATAAAGATAATAAAACTGGCTTCAAGTAGGCCGACAACCAAACCCGGAACCGCTTTACCGACCAGAATCTGAAAGGGTGTCAGCGGCGTTACTAGGAGTTGATCAAAGGTACCTTGCTCACGTTCACGAGCGACAGATAGAGCTGTGACAAGAACAGTCACAACCAGTGTCAGCAAACCGATAATCCCCGTAACGATAAACCACTGACTGTTAAGATTAGGATTGAACCAGGCACGAATCTGTAAGCGAGCTGCTGGCAATGGGGTATGGTGCCTCTGTGCCATTGCCAAGTTGTATTTCGCCAGAATGGTTTGCATATAATTTAATGCAATTAAAGCCGTATTTGAGTCGCGGCCATCGATTATAATTTGTATATTAGCCGTTTTTCCACGTGCCAAATCGCGATCAAATTGGGGGTGAATATGAATAACAGCTAGAACATCTTTGTTGTCTAGTACCTCTGCAATTTGCTGCTGATGAGTCAGGGTTATTTCCCGGCTAAATGCGGGTGAGGCATCAAATCGTGCAATCAGCCGCCGGGATTCAACACTGTTTGCTTCATCATAAATAGCAATCGGCACATGGTTTAAATCATAGGTTGCGCCATAGCCGAACACAAAAAGCTGGATAATCGGTGGACCAATCAATACAAAGCGGCTTTTAGGGTCTCGGAGGATAGCTAGAAATTCCTTGATAATCAGGGCAAAAAGCATCATTTACTCCAAGCGCCGGGGAGATTTTTTTAAGGTCATCAGGAAAAAGAACAGTGCCATGAGCAATAATGCCGCCATATTCGGCAAAACCACACCCCAGACATCAGACATCGCCGCTTAAAAACAGGGTTTGTAAAATGGCGACAAAATAACGGGCGGCAATCAAGAAGGTAAAGCCCTGAACGACTTCCGGCATGCTGCCAATATCGAAAATAAACCCCGATAAAATAAAGGCCGGTAAGAAGGTGACAATAATCGCGATTTGACCGGCCACAAATTGATTTTTGGCGACAATGGAAATCAATAAGCCCATCCCTAATGCCACCAGTAAAAATAAAACACCACATAATAACAGTAACCATAGGCTGCCGCGTAGTGGCACTTCAAACAAAAATACTGCCATGCCGATGGAGAGTAACATGCCGCCCATGCCTAAAATAAAATAAGGGATGAGTTTACCCAATAAAACCTCGATTAAATTGACCGGCGTTGCAATCATCGCTTCCAATGTACCTCGTTCCCATTCACGTGCCATCACCATCGCCGTCAATAATGCGCCGATCAAGGTCATGATGACGGCAATTAGGCCAGGGACTAAAAAGTTTTTACTTAAAACCTGGCTGTTATACCAGATGCGCTGCTGAATCCCGACCGTTTGAGATAGCGGAATTCCTTTGATAATGGCCAAATGATTGAGCCACTCGAACCAGGTACCTTGAATATAACCGGAAACCAGACGGGCGGTATTGGCGTCGATACCATCGACAATAACCTGAATCGCTGGCGAGTTCTGTTTAAAAACCTGGCGATTAAAATCAGACCTTAAATGAATGATGGCATTGATTTTACGATATTGCATCGCGCGTTCAGCTTCTGCCATATTGGAATACTGATGATTTTCAAAATATTCAGAATGACCGAAGGCAGCCATAAAACTGCTGCTTGTCGGTGTCGTTTTTTCTATCACCCAACCGATGGGGACATGTTTGGCATCAAGTGAGACACCGTAACCAAACAACAATAACAAAAAAACAGGTAACACGAAGGCGATGGCCAAGCTGCTGGGGTCGCGCCAGATTTGCAGGAACTCCTTTAACACCAATCCTTTAAGGCGCATACGACTTATTTTCATGATTGATTTTTCTCCACCAGGTGAATAAAGGCCTGCTCCATCGTGGGTTCAGGGCATTCGGCCGTGATCGCCTGCTGTTTGATTTCAGCAGGCGAACCTGTCATCAGAACTTCCCCTTGAACCATAATCACCAGGCGGTCACAATATTCGGCTTCTTCCATAAAATGTGTGGTCACCAAGACGGTGACGCCATTAGCGGCAAGTTGATTGGTTCGGGCCCAGAATTCGCGCCGTGCCAAGGGGTCGACGCCCGAGGTCGGCTCGTCCAGAAATAAAATTTCAGGTTCATGCATCAAGGCGCATGCCATTGCTAAACGTTGTTTATAGCCTAAGGGCAGGTCGCCACTATTACTGTTGAGGTCTTTTTTTAAGTCAAATTGTTCGACAGCCCACTGAATACGCTGCTTGCGGCGCTGGTTTTTCAATCCATAGGCACTGCTGAAAAAATCCAGATTCTGCTGCACACTAAGATTGGCGTAAAGCGAAAATTTTTGTGACATATAGCCGATTTTTGCCCGTGCTTTAGCGGCGGCGGTCCGTAAATCAACGCCGGCCACACTGAGCTGCCCATTAGACACGGGCAACAAGCCGCATAACATCCTGAATGTTGTCGTTTTCCCTGCGCCATTTGCCCCCAGTAAACCGAAAATCTCCCCGCGTTTTACACTGAAATTGAGTTTTTTGACTGCCTGAAACTGACCAAACCAACGGTCGACCTGTTCGACACGAATCACATCAAGTGCATGATTTTTACTGTTTATATGATTGAGTTGTAAAGGGGGTTGAGGCGTGGTGGGATGACGCCTGCGTAACAGACTGATGAAGGCATCTTCAAGGCCAGCCTCGGCAGGGCTGATCTTCAAGTGTTCAGCGATATCAGCTGGAAAATCAGGTAATTTCGTTTGTCTGCACACAACCCGAACAGATTCCCCTTGAATAATCGAGTCAATAATATCCTCAAAGGCGTGCAGACGGCTCTGTAATTGCCGATGGGTCAAGCGGGTATGCTGCAATCGAAAGCAATGACCGCTCAAATGCGCTTTAAAATGTTCCGGTGTGTCCTGCGCCAGTATTTCGCCATCATCGACCAGCACCACCTTGTCACAACGTTCAGCTTCATCCATGTAGGCGGTACTCAATAAGACTGTGGTGCCTTTCTGTTTAACCTGATGCTGAATAATACGCCATAATTCACGCCTTGAAACTGGGTCAACCCCCACGCTCGGTTCATCGAGCAGTAATAAACGGGGTTCACTCAACAGGGTGCAGGCTAGGCCTAGTTTCTGCTTCATACCACCTGATAGTTTTCCTGCCAGGCGGTCGGTAAATGCTGAAAGGCCGGTCATGACCATTAAGTCATCAAACCGATATTGCCGGTCCGCCATGGAAACATGATGTAAGTCAGCATAAAGGTTGAGGTTTTCGGCCACAGTTAAGTCTTCATACAAACCAAAACGCTGGGGCATATAACCGATCATGACATGGATTTGATCGCTATATTGGCGTGTGTCATAGCCAAAAATACGAATTTGGCCGGTATTTGGCAAATACAATCCTGCTGCCAACCTTAACAGGGTGGTTTTGCCGGCGCCATCGGGCCCAACCAGGGCGGTAACGGAATTCTCTTCGATCGTAAGGCTGAGTTGCTTTAACGCCTCAACCGTACGCTTTTCGATACTGAAGGTTTTGCTGACATGCTGAAAATCCAGCGGTAGCGGCCGGTTTGCCGTCATGATGCTACTGGGCAATCCGTGGCTTGTTTTATGCGTGTTGTGACAGTGGTATCGATTTTAACCGTTACCGGCATGCCTAGGCGTAGCTCATCATGAGCATCACAGGCGAAAATGCGAACTTGATAAACCAAGCTGGTACGAAGCTCCGGCGTTTCGACAGTTTTTGGGGTGAATTCGGCGGTGGGTGAAATAAAACCAATCCAACCGATATAGGGTTTATCAGGATAACTGTCTGAGAATATCCGGGCCGGCATGCCATATTTGATTTGGCCAAGCCGCGTTTCCGAAACATAGACCCGTGCCCAAACCGAATTCGTCAGTGCTAATGTAAAGACAGGTGTGCGTAAATCAGCCATATCGCCAGGTTCCAGAATTCTATCCTGAATAATGCCGGCATGTGGCGCATATAAATGTGCATCCTGGAGATTTTTTTGGGCCAGTTTCAGATCGTTCTGATAGATTTTCAGGCGTGCTTTTGCCTCTGCAATATCTTCTTTGCGCGGGCCGATGACGGCTAAGCGATATTGTTCTTTTAATGCCGCTAGTTTTTTCTGGTCGGTACGCAATCGTGCATAGGCTCGGTCTACCGATTCGGCTGAAGTCAAATGGCGTTTAAGCAGTTTTTTGAGCCGGTTATATTCTTTTTGGTCAAATTCGACCTGAGCTTCCAGTGCTTTAACATCGTTTCGAGTTTGTCGTATTTCTTCCGGTCGTGAGCCATTAACCAGTCGCAGTACAACTTGTTGTTGCGCTTCGACTTGCGCCCGAGCTTTTTCCAGTAGGTACTGAAACCTGTCTAAATCCTGCTCGGCCAATAATTGTCCTTGCGTTACCTTATCGCCTTCTTCAACCCACATCTTTTGAATATGCTCCGGGTCGTGGAAGGTGAGTTCAACCTGACGAATATCAATATTTCCGTATAAGGTTATTACATTATTCTGCGTGGATGATTGCGTTGAAATAATATAAAACATTATCGCTAATGCAATCAAAACACCCGTAATGACAATAAAGCGAGACTTAGACATGGCTTCAGTTTCCGGGTAAAAGTATAAACAGGTTTAATCTATTTGCATTGCGCGTGACAGCATAAATAAAACCAGTCCATCAAAAATCAGGCTGATGGCAATGAAAACCCCCAGATACATCAACGAACTTTCGGGCCAGCCGACCAGAATCAATGCCGCCAATAATGCGGACAAGACACCATTCAGCGTCATCCAAAACCAACCGGGCTGCGGGTAACGGTCATAGCTCATGGCAAAGCTGGCGAATGCATCGGTGAAAAAATAAAATGACAGCACCAAAATAATTGCCGCAATGCCTGAACTAGGATAAACCAGCAATAAAAACCCACCGACAATTAAAATCAGTGGCTTTAGCCAATCCGTGAAGTTTGTACGATTAAAATGATAGGTATTGTAGGCCGAAACTGCGCCCCCAATTAGCATAATCGCAGCCAGAAAGCCCTCGACAAATAATGAGAGCATTTGTGGAACAAATATCCCTAAGAGGCCTAAGATCATCAGTAAGATGCCACTTGTTTTCAAACGGCTAGTCATGGCTTCGGTAGGGTCTTCGTGCAGAACAGTCATATTTTTCTCCCTGCGTGTTTAGTGTTTATAAATTGTAAGCTGTTCTGATAATGGCGGTTATTGGGATTAAAATCAAGCCTCGTAAGAACTTCTTACGAGGCTTAAACAGATAGGTGGATTCTAAAGGGCGGGAAAATTATTGGGTAACAGCTTTTATCGAATCAGTAGCTTTTTCGGTTAATTTTTCAGCACCTTGTTTAGCTGACTCGACCGCATCAGTCACCGCTGCTTTAGTCTTGTCGGCAGACTCGGCTACCGTTTTCTCTACGTTATCGGCCGTTTCTTTGGTTGCCGATTCAACGTGTTCAACAGCTGTTTTGGCTGTCTCTTCTATGCTTTTCGGCTTAACCGGTTCTTGCAGCAATATTTCAACTTTAGCCTGTTTTTTCAAATCCTCTAATAACTGTTGAATTTTTTTACGTTGCAACATAGGTTGCAGTTGCATTTTTACCGCTTCAAAAGGCGGTGGCGTCTGTTTTCTGGATTGTTCACGCAAAATAACATGCCAACCAAATTGAGTTTTTACCGGCTCAGTCGTGTATTTCCCATCTTCTAGCGCCATTACAGCATCAGAGAAAGGTTTGACCATTTTGTCTGCTGTAAACCAACCTAAGTCGCCGCCTTGTGGGCCGGAAGGTCCGGTTGATTTTTCTTTGGCCAATTTGGCAAAATCGGCGCCTTTATTCAGTTCAGCGATGATTTTATCGGCTTCGTCTTTGCTTTTGACCAGAATATGACGCGCTTTAAACTCTGTGCCGCCTTGCTGGCCAATCATCGCATCGTATTCGGCTTTCAATTCCTCGTCGGTTACCGGATGTTTTTTCAGGTAATCCTGTAAATAAGCCTGGGTCAGTAATGAAGTCTTAATTTCATTTAACTTGGCTTGAAACTCAGGCGTTTTATCCAGTCCTTCTTTTTCAGCTTGCTGGACAATAATTTCCCGACGGATCAATTCTTCGAGTAATTGCTGATCAGAAATTGACTGACCTTGCATACGCTGGGAAATTTGCTGTTTTAAGCGGTCCAGTTCCTGTTTACTGATATATTTACCATTGACGACGGCAACCGCATCTTCTTTTTTAACGACAGATGCATTTTGCGTAGAATCTGTATTATTTTTTTGTTCAATACAGCCTGAAAGTAGCAGGGAAGAGCTGACTAAAATAACGGGGATGAGCGTTTTTTTCATTTATTGCGTTCCTTTTGTTTTTTCCGAAGGGGTTAGAGCATGAATACCTAAGGCATGAATTTCATTTTTCATCAAATCGCCCAAGGCTTTATAAATTAATTGATGGCGCTGAACTTGTGATTTACCGTTAAAGATTTCGGCAACGATGGTGACATGATAGTGTCCGCCGCCACTTTGTGTGCCCGCGTGTCCGGCATGAGCGGCGCTGTTATCGATAATTTCAAGCGTGTCGGGTTGTAATGCTTGATTTAGTTTTTGTTTTATATGTTCTGCTGTCATTGTGGAAATACTTGTTTAAAGGGTTTTACGGTTACGTTTTTATAAACACCGGCCTGACGATAAGGGTCGTGTTCCGCCCAATTTTTTGCTTCTGTTAAACTAGGAAAGTCAGCCACAATCAAGCTGCCGCTAAACCCGGCCTCACCAGGATTTTCAGTATCGATAGCGGGGAAGGGGCCGGCCAAAACCAGTCGCCCCTGATCTTGTAATGCGAGCAAGCGTTCTAAGTGAGCGGGACGTGTTTTGAGGCGTTTTTCCAGGCTGCCAGCCTCATCTTCGCAAATGATGGCATATAACATTAATCTTCCTCCATTTCTGTGCCAGCATCTGGAATATAACGATAGAGAAAAATCATTTGTATAATAATAAACACCAACATAAAGCCTGGAACAATGAAGGTTTTGAATGTCACCCAGTCATCGGTATCAAAGGCATGCATGACATAGAGATTGACGCTGCCAACGGTGATAAAGAAACCCGCCCAAATCATATTCAGACGTCGCCAGATATGATCCGGCAGTTCAAGGTTAGCACCCATCATCCGTTGCACGAGAGGTTGCTGTCCGATAAATTGGCTGGCCAGAAAGACAATTCCAAAAAGCCATTCAATAATGGTCAATTTCCATTTAATAAAGTTTTCATCGCGCAGATAAATGGTCGCACCGCCCATAACGACAATCAAACCTAGCGTAACCCACTGCATTTTCTCTACTTTTTTATAGAGCATCCAGCTGATTGCGACCTGGATAATGGTAGCGACGATAACGACGGCTGTCGCAATATAAATATCGTAAAGCTTGTAAGCGATAAAAAATAAAATAATGGGGATAAATTCAAGCAGTTGTTTCATATTAGAATATTTATATTAAACGTATAAATCCAGTTGCACATTGTTTCTGGATTGAAAATGGGTGTCAAGATAGCTTTTTAGTGCACGCTGGGTTTTTAAATCCAGCGGCTGGTTTTGTTGTGTTTTAAATTGTTCGCGTTTGCTCGCCAGCATTCTAAGATCGACGACTTCGATCAAAAAGCCTTGGTTACGCGCATCTTTGTCTGCCGTAACCGCTTCGAGTTCCCGTAAGTTTTGAAAACCTTTGGGCGGTGAGGGGACATGTGATGAAACAACAGGCGACCGAATCGGTAAAACTTCCATTGATCAACGATACAAAAACAAGAATCGCTTAATTGTAGAACCTTCAAGCATGAATGTACATGGCCTGCTAAGGGTTTCTGTTAAAATGGTAATTTTATGGAGAAAACGATGTCAGACAATAAAACCATTGAATTTGAAGCGGCAGCATTCCGCAAGCTGGTTGAACATTTACAAAAGCATACTGAAGTACAAAATATTGAACTGATGATTTTGGCCGATTTTTGTCGTAATTGCCTGGCTAAATGGTATGTTGAAGGCGCGAAACAACAGGGTGTTGAAGTTGATTATGAAGCGGCCAGGGAAATTATTTATGGTATGCCTTATAAGGAATGGAAAGAAAAGTTTCAACTGCCGGCAACTGAAGAACAGATGAAGGCCTATCAGGAAAAACAAGCACAGAAAAATACCTCATCATGACCATACAACACTCTTTTGATAGCATGTTTTCCGGCATAATTGGCCAGGAATACGATATGCTTCGGCTGATTTGTCCGTTAGCGGCAGAAATGAGCCATTTAGTCGGGCAGAGAGTAGGGGAGTATTGTACACAAAAACATGATGACTTGTCGGTGTTGGAACTAGGCGGTGGAACCGGCATTACCACGCTGGCTATTTTAGCGGCCAATGAGCGCTTGAAAATAACCTCTGTCGATAATGCCGAAACTATGCAAAGCCAAGCCCGTAAAAGCTTGCAGCAATGGCAACAAGAAGGAAGATTAGAATTTGTATTAGCAGACGTATTGCACACCCTTAAAAATACTGAGGAAAATAGCGTTGATATTGTTGCCAGTGCCTACACCTTGCATAATTTTGAACACAGTTACCGGGAAGAAGTTATTCACCAGGTTCATCGAGTATTAAAGCCGGGCGGGCTGTTTGTGAATGGCGATCGTTACGGGCTCGATGATGTTGATGCGCATACCCGCTTGATTCAACACGAAGTGCAGGGGTATTTTTCGGTATTGACTGAACTGAAACGACTGGATTTATTAGAACACTGGATTATTCATTTATTCAGCGATGAATCCGAAAATCATGTCATGCGTGAATCGGTAGCCCTCGCGCAATTACAGTCATACGGCTTTGAGTCGATTCGGTTAGACCATCGTAATCAAGTCAATGCCCGCGTCACTGCCTTCAAATCACTTTGAGATAGGCTTGACAGCAATTAAAAGCTGATTGATAGCATCAATATCGGCTTCAGACAGGTTTCCGGCGGCATTTTTCAAGCGAATCATGTTAACCAGGTAATCGTCAGGTCCTGATCCGATTATTTACCTAGGGCAAAAACGCGATGATATTCTACGCGCCTTTGCTCAATCCTTTTGCTGGATGATCAATGGTGATTGGGCATCATTGCCAGATGATGTGGAGCAAGAATGTAAGCTCTTGAATATCGAATCACTCCATCAGGATAGTTTTGCCTTCGTTTCCCATAGCCTAGGAAGCCGCATTGTTATCGATGGCTTGCAACGTATTGCGACCGTATTAGCACAAGATTCTAGTAACCCAAAACAAATACGCTTAGTTGAAGCCTTAAAACAGAAAAGCATCCCGATTTATATGATGTCTAATCAGTTGCCGATGCTGCAATTAGGGCGCAAGGTTCCAAAAATACATAACCAGCGGCAAGCTTATTGCACCCCCGAAGGCGAAAAATATCAGGCCAGAATGTTAAAACAAACATCCATTATTGCGTTTAGCGATCCGAACGATTTATTAAGCTACACCATTCCAGTGGAATTTGTTCAGCAGTATCTGGATTCTCGCTTATGCATTGATGTCACCAATATACAAATCAATGTAGCTCCAATATATGATGTTTTTGGCTTAGGTTCTCTGGCCAATCCAGCTGAAGCGCATATTGGCTATGACAGTGATGACCGAGTCGTTGGCTTGATTGCCAAAGGCATCAGCGATAAAAAAGACAAGATTGCAAAAGCGGTTGCAGAGCGTTGCCGTTGGATCAAAACGATTGAGTGACATTGAATACGGACATCTCTTACGCCAATCAGAACCTCTACCAGAAAACACTGGCGATAAATGTTATCTTAGCCTTACTGGTATGGATCGCTTGGTGGTTGTATACCCAACCTGATTCTAAAGCTGTTTTGCTGCAAAATTGGCCGATTACGCTGACCATGACGGTTGGTTCATTCATTGCCGGTGCAACCAGCGAGGGTGGGGGAGCAATTGCTTTTCCCGTGTTTACCAAAGCATTGCATATTGATCCTCAAAATGCCAAGGTATTTTCTCTTGCCATCCAAAGCATTGGTATGACAGCGGCTAGCCTAACAATTATCGTGCTGCGTATTAATGTAGCTTGGCGCTTTATCTTGTGGGCGAGTTTAGGCGGTTTGCCTGGGTTATGTGTCGGATCGCTTGTGATTGCACAACTTGTTTCTGCCGCTTTAGTAAAAATGTTGTTTACCGCCATGATTGTTAGTTTTGCGCTCGCATTGTTATTGCTCAATACGCAAAAGCGACATTATAGTCAGTATCTGCCGAAACTTTATGGCACAGAAAAAGGCATAATCGTGTTTAGCGGCTTTATCGGTGGCACCATGACAGGGCTAGTAGGCAGCGGTATCGATATTATTTGTTTTTCAGTTATGGTTTTACTTTTCAGGCTTACCGAGAAAGTATCGACACCGACATCCGTGATCCTGATGGCAATAAATGCCATTGCGGGATTTATGTTGCATTATTTCGTAACAGATAGCTTTAATAGTACTGTAAAAATGTACTGGCTGGCGGCTATCCCGGTTGTGGTCATTGGGGCACCTTTAGGCGTTTATCTTTGCAACCGCATGCGCAATGAACACATTGTGTCCATTTTATTATTTTTAATCGCAATTGAATTGCTAAGTTCACTGCTTTTAATTCCTTTAACAATGAATATTGCTATTAGCAGTTTAGCTGTGTTTTTACTGTTCTCATTCGCTTATTATCAAATGTCCCGAAGTAAGAAGGTGTGGAGACATGAAACGGATGGATAAATAGCAAAACAACTGACATTATCGATTATTTGATCAAAAAAGCACAATGATCAATGAAATCACTGCACGGGGAAGGCTTATTAGCCTATGAGATATCAAGCTGGAAAAACTACGATGGATAATTTATTTGCACAACAGTTTGCCAGAGAATGCGAACATGCCTGGAATTCTCATGACATCGACAATATTATGCAGCACTATGCCGACGATATTGTGTTGGTGTCACCGATCGCGGCAAAATTGCTAGACCAGGCAGAAGTGAAAGGAAAGGATGCGGTCAGACGGTATTTTATCAAAGGTTGAAGCCTATCCTACTCTAAAATTCCAGGTTCTGGAGGTGCTGACCGGAGAACACAGCCTGGTGCTGTACTATGTCAACCAGAACGGCATTAAAGCTGCGGAATTTATGCAGCTCAATGCGACGGGATCGAGTTTCACAAACATTTATGTGTTAGCTGGACAAGGCTAAGATTGATATTACATTATTTAACATAATATACATTATGCGAATTTGAAATCTACCATTCATCATTCACTACTTTACGTAAAACTCTAAAACCGCGCCAGCCTCTTGAAGGCTTCTCGTTTTTCACTGTGATCGACCTTCGCTCGATTCAATGCTGAGTGCAAAATATCAATCGTATGTTGATAACTTTCTTTGTCGACTGGAAAAGGTGTTCCGTCTTTACCGCCATGTGCAAACGAAAAACGTGCTGGATCACGTACACTGGTTTTCGTGCCATAAATCAATTCGGCGGTTAACGCTAACGCGCGTAAGGTTTTTGAACCGACACCTTGAATCGACAACAGGCTTTCAAAATCTTGCGGCATGTGTTCATAGGTTTTTAACAGAATGCGCTGCAAATATTTGGGGTTGATGTCTTCACGGCGCACCCAGTGACGGCGTGGCATGATCAATTCCGGCTGTTTCAGCCATAGCGTTTCCAGTTCTTTTTCTGGCTGTGCGGCCAGTTGTGTAACGCGCTCGCGCGAAATTTTACTTTCCCGGGCAACAAAATTCAGTACCTTGCCACGGTGATCGCAACACACGGCTAAATGTGGTTCATTGATAAAATCAGTCCGTTCATTTCCCAGCCAATGGTAACGCCTGGCCATGCCGGAGTCTTCATTCATCCCTTGTTGCACGACACACCATTGCCCTGATTGGGTAAAGAAAAACGCATGGTGGTAAATCTGATAACCATCCTGAACTGCCGAACTATCGACCTTTGCCGATAAGCGGCTAGCGCGAATTAGCGTATTGGCATCGTAACCCATTCGAATACAAATTTGCTCAATTTCCTGAGGTGTGCGGCGTGCAACGCGGCCTTTTCCGCCTGCAGCAAAGAACCCTAGCTCGTGCTGCATATCTTTAATTCCTTCTTTTAGCGCACCACAGGTCGTGGTCGTCAAACCGCTAGAATGCCAGTCAAATCCCAATACACAACCAAAGGCTTGAAACCAGAATGGATCGGAAAGACGCTTTAAAGCTCCCTCTGCGCCATATTCATAAACCAGATGGCAGATAATTTCGCGTGCTAGACGCGTCATACGCTCAAACAACCAACGTGGTGCCCTGCCGCCATGTAAAGGTAACTGGCTATATCCTGTTCTCATCTGTGTCTCTTATCTTGTAAAGTAACTACTCACCCCCCTCTAAAAAGCAGGTGTAGGTTGTTGATTTATCAGGCTTGCATAACAGGGATGTTATGCAGAACTACATGGATGTATTCACGTGTCCTGATAAATCAATGGCCTACTCCGGCTAAAACACAACCGGGTGAGCAGTTACCTTGTAAATTTAAATTCATAAACTATACTCAAATGCACAATATCATGATTGCCTTTTAAAACAGCTGATTTCTTTATGTGTCGAGAACATTAAATGAAAAATAAAATCACACCCACAAATAAAGAACGCATTATGCGGGAACAGGATTTCATTGTTTCCAAAACCGACCCGTCCGGCCGGCTGACCTATTGCAACCAGATTTTTATTGAATTTTCAGGCTATAGCGAAGCCGAATTGCTAGGACAACAACATAATATTGTACGCCACCCCGATATGCCCCGCTCGGTTTTTGCGTTACTTTGGGAAACGATTAAATCGGGTAATGAATTTCTCGGTTATGTCAAAAACATGCATAAGGATGGCTCTTTTTATTGGGTGTTTGCCACGGTAACCCCCAGTTATGGCGAGCAAAATAACATCATCGGCTTTTTTTCTGTGCGGCGTAAGCCTGACCCCCAAAAGTTGCAAATCATCGACGCTCTCTATCATGACATGTTGATGGCGGAAAAACAGGCGGGAAGCCGTCATGCCATTGCCGCAGGCAGACAAGTTCTTGACAATGTGATTCAACCGACAGGAAAAGACTACCGTGAATACATTCTTTCTCTTTAATGCTAAAAATACCACCTTATTGCTGACTGGCAGCATTATTGTTTTATCAGCCTGGAGCCTTTATCAGCATGGCTTTGAGTTGCCCCCCTTGATTGGCCTACTGTTTGCTCTGTTCGTACAGTTTATGTTTTTTAGGCAATCCAAGAAAGAGCTAGGCTTGATTCATTCACTCTTTAAAATGTGTAATGAAATTGTACATGGGAGATTGGAATACCGGGTAACAGGTATTCCAGAGGATGCTGAATTAAAAGACCTAGCCTGGAACCTGAACGAAGCACTAGACCAAATCGAAACTTATATGCGTGAGGCAAATAATTGTTTTGATGCAGCACGCAATAAACAATTTTATCGGCATACCCAGTCACAAGGCTTGAATGGCTTGTTTGCCAAAGGCTTAAAGAATATTGATATTTCTCTGGAGGAAATGAAAAATAATTACCGTCGTACGATGCGCGATGAGTTGTTTTCTGAATTAGGCCAGATGAAAACAGAAAATTTACTCTCCAGCCTGGATCGTACCGAAAACGATTTGAAAACCATTACCGATCAGATGCAACAAGTTGAAACCATTTCCAGCCAGGCTTCCAGCATTGCTATCGACAGCAAAGCCTCTTTGAGTTCGGTGATTAATAAATTAACCAATATCATCGAGAAAATTGACACCATGAAAGATTCTTCGCTGGAATTAAGCCAAAGTAGTAAGGCGATTACCGATGTTACCTCCTTAATTGCCAAAATTGCTGATCAGACCAATCTATTGGCGCTCAATGCCGCGATTGAAGCGGCTCGCGCCGGCGAGCATGGGCGCGGTTTTGCTGTCGTCGCCGACGAAGTACGCACTTTGGCCGAAAATACCAAAAATGCAACAGAATCCATCAATGAAACGATTAAAAAGTTTACTCAAGCCACTCAGTTGATTGTGGATGACACCGAAAATATGGCTAGCATGACCGATGAGTCAAAAATTGCAATCAGTGAGTTTGAGCGCAATATAGACCAAGTCAGTGAAATATCACAAGAAACCTATCAAAAAGTCCATTACACCCAAATGGTGGCCGAGATTGCACTGGCTAAAGTCAATCAAATGATTTATGTCCAGCAAGGCTATCGGGCAGTTGAAACCGGGCCTGACTCCGAGGCGGCAAATTATGTCAATGTAACAGACTCTGAATGTGAACTCGGACAATGGTTAGATCACGGTGCTGGGCAACAGCATTATGGTCATCTGACCACGTATGCCAAGATCAAGCAGCCTCATGAACAGGTACATCGCTACATGATTTCTGCACTAGAGCATCTCAGAGACACTTGGCAAACAAGTCCTGAAATTCAAAAACAGATTATTGAGGATTTTAAAGGGCTTGAGAAGTATAGTCTTGAAATAAATACGTTGTTAGAGAAGGTAATTGAAGAAAACACAATGGGGAATGCAGTCTGAAGCGTTGCAAATCAGTATGACCGAGCCATTCTCAGAATCATTCAATCAAAAAATTCTGCAACAAATACTAGATTCAATTCAATCGGTTAATCCTGTCCAGGCCGGCAATCAGCTGTATAAAACACTGAAACAAGCAAAAGATTACCAAGGCCATGCGCGTGATCACCTAGTATTATTGCAGCAGTTGACGCCACTAATCTTACGGATTATTGATGAGATTATCGAAATTTCTAAATCACAAAACGGAGCAAAACAGCGTAAAACCCAGCGTTTATGCTTACAACTGTATCGGTATCTTTGTTTAGGGTTTTATCGTCTTCATACGCAAAAGGCGTTAACGGCGGATGAACAAAGACTCGCAATTTTTTTCGCCTTGCAAATGGCGGGGCAAGATATGTTTTTTCGACATCGCCTTCATTCACCCTTATCGGATACTTTAGGAACGATCAGCGCTGAACTTTATAAATATGCACTTAGCCAGCACTATTTAACGGATTCTGTTAGCACCAAAATCCCCGCTTTCCTTCCTCAAAAAACAATTGATGCGGTGATTAAACGTAATATTTTGTTTGCACTTTGTACTGTTCAATACCATAGCGAACAAGAATGTCGGGTTATTTTTAATTTCGCCAATCAATTTGGTGATTTGCTGGCGTTGTCTTCTTATCTTCCCACTGCAATCAATTTTTATTGGGATACTCTGGAGGGGCTTCCAAGGCAAATAAATAAGTTGGATCAAAGCATTACACCTCAGGATATTTTTATTGATACACAGGCATTAAAAGAAGTCATTGAAAATAATAAAATTCACCTCGATATCGCAGAAACAAAGCAAAAAAGTTTGTTTCGGTATTTAATCGGTTATCAAAAACTGATTATTGATAACCGCCCTTCTGCCCCGATTATTTTTAATATGGTCGCAGGCTTTGAGCCTTGTTTTCAATATTTGAAAGATCGCCAAAAAATACTCCGTATCCAACAACTCAGCCATGGTTCTGGACAGATAAGCTCTGCGACTGTAGAAAATAACGTTTTAGATCTTGGGCTTGAACCTTTGGATTTTGAGGAGGGTTTGATTGAGCAAACTGAAATAATCAGCATTAAAAATAGTCACATTCACAACAGCAAAAACAATCTGACACCGGTTAAATTTCAGCCGACAACAGATCCAGACTTTTTCCTGATTGAGGCTAAAAGTTTATCGCTTAATAATGGTGAGCTTATTATTTTGGCGAATAAACGAAACGCCATACGATTGGGAATAAGCCGACAACAAAAAACATTACCTCATCTTGGAATGCAACGGGTTCTGGTTCAGATGATTCAATCGGAGTTGAACAATTGCTACACATACCATAATCCGAAAAATGAACGCGATATCAATATTATTCTGCTCAATGAGCATACAGATGAACCTGAGATATTAATTCAAAATAGTAAAATGAAACCTGGAGATCAGATAAAAATTGCGGATAAAACGATCATGTTGCTTACCTTAATCGAATACACGCCTTATCTGATGCGTTATAAGATTTCCATCCTTGAGAGCGGAAATCTTTAAAACTATTACTCGCACGGTAATCATTTAGTGGCCGTAGGGTATTGATTTTTAAGGACGCGTAGATACATCCATGTAGCTCTGTGCAACATCCTTGTTGCACAAGCCTGAAAAATCAATACCCTACGCCCAGTGTTTCTGAAGGGGTGAGTAGTTACCTATTGTTTTTTTACCCAGACAGAAGGCAGATTCAGTGTTTTTTTCACCTTATCAGCATAAGCTAAAGCCTCTGATTTGGTTTTAAAGCCATCGACTTTTAAACGATACCAGGTCTCCCCATTATTGCGTATCTTTACGACTTGAACAGGCACACCCTGCTTGCTGAATTCTTTCGCTTTACGCCGAGCATACCATTCTTGTCGATAAGCAATCAGACTGACTTCCCAATTTTGAATCTTTTTGATTCGTTTACGGCTTTTTTGAGCCAAACGTTTTCTACTGCTTTGCAATCTATCCAGCCGCTGCTGTAAATCTTCAACCAATTCACCCATTTGCAAATTTTGCGTTTGGATTTCAGTCAGTTGTGATTTCAGTTTCTCAAATTCTTTGGCATCCGCCTGTTTTTTCAGTGTTTCTTTAATGTCACTCAACTGTGATTTCAGATAAGCAATATCCGAACCGGTTTTGTCCATGCGTTTGTTGGCGCTTTCCAGCTTTTTAACTAAATTTTGCTGCATCAAAAAATCAACTTGCTCCTCAATTGAAACGACCGTTTCGGTTAATTCGTCCACTTTTGAATTGGCCGACATTCCCATCATACCCAAACCACCGCTCACCAATAATGCCACGATGGCAACGCCTAATGCGGCATAAACCAAGGTTGGCTTGTTGCTTTCCAGCTTTGATATTTTTTGTTTAAGCGACTTTTGTGCGGACTCCAGCGTCTCAATCTGCTGTTTTAATTCAGCACTAACATCTTTTTGGCTGACTTCATCGAGTTGTTGGCGAAGACTGTCTTGTGCATTCTGCAACAAAGTGAGTTGTGAGGTGAGTGCTGCAAGTGCAATATTCTGTTGTTCGTCAGCATCTCTCCCCTGCTCTGCCGGCGTTTCAGAGACGGACTCATTGGCTGACGATTCAGCGGCAGGCGTATTATCAGCGTCTTCATCTGAATTATCATCGTCAGCGGTAATATCAAAATCGGCAATAATGTCTTCTTGATCGTTGTTGTCGGGCTGTGTTTCAGGCGTGTCATCCTCAGGAACATCTGAATCATCAGAAAATTCATCATCGGCAAATTCATCGACAATATCGGTGTCTTTTAGCGGCGTACCGGCTGATTCTGTATCATCACCATCAAATAATTTATCGATTTCGGCAAAATCATCATCAGCGTTATTATCTTCTAGGGCGTTATCCATCAACAATTTATCAATGGCATCTTCATCGTCAACCATAGCTTCCGTTTCATCATTCAAAGAAGCGCTGGCTTCATTCAGCATGTCATCAAATTCATCGCCGGTATTGCTGGTTAATTGATTGTTGTTTTCAGATGATTCTGCCATAGTTGGTATTGTTTTAAATCTAAAAAAATTAAAGAGAAGCCGTAATGAGATGCCTTTCGGTAAAGTATAGATAAAATTTCACATTAAATTTAAAAATTACTTTTTTTTATTTTAAGTTATTCGCTAGAATAGAAAGAAAAAATCATTTTATGCGCCTTGCCATTACTGCAGTCTGTCGAACCTCACAAAAATTTTTAACCGATCTGGTTTCAGCCGTTACCAATTGTGACTGCCATATTATCGAATTTCGAACCTCGCAGCTTTCAACAACCCCTTTCTGTTATGTGTTAGCCGAAGGCGAATGGAACCATATTGCTAAATTGGAAAGCTTTCTGGCGCATTTTGATCACAATCCGGACATTACGCTTCATACCCATCGCCCAGCACAACTCGCGCCGGTTGAAGGCATTGCGTATGTGCTGGAAACATTATCGCTTTACCGGGACGATATCCTGCAAGACCTTTTCAAGTTTATTGAAAGTCATGATGTGCATATTGAAGAAGCGACCTCGTTCTGTCATATTTCCTCTTATACCAGCAGTCAGATGCTGATCATACGCATGATTGTCGTCATTCGCCCCGAAACCCGGATTTTATCGTTACGGGAAGAATTATTGGAATTTTGCGACAATATCAATTTAGATGCTATTTTTGAACCCGTTAAACAACATTAAAATAAAAATGACTGTAGAAATTGACCAGACTGTACCCGATTTTGAAGCCGAAGCGACCGGCGCAAAAACCATCAAACTTTCAGACTTTCGTGGCAAAAAGGTTTTACTGTATTTTTATCCGCGTGACAATACGCCCGGCTGTACGCAGGAAGGCAAAGACTTTCGCGATCATTGTGATGAGTTTGTAAAGCACAATGTCGTCATATTCGGCGTTTCTCGCGATAGTGTCAAAGTCCACGAGGGTTTTAAAAGTAAACATGCCTTTCCGTTTGATCTGATAGCCGATAAAGATGAAAAGCTGTGCCAGTTATTCGATGTCATTAAAATGAAAAATATGTATGGCAAACAAGTACGTGGCATCGAACGCAGTACATTTTTGATCGACGAAGAGGGTAAATTACGCCAGGAATGGCGTAAGGTCAAAGTCAAAACGCATGTTCAGGATGTTCTGGACTACTTGAAGCAACTTGAGGGCGCCTCATAATCATGACTCAGCAAGCCGACCACCATTGCAAATTGTTCGTGTTAGATACCAATGTCTTGATGCATGATCCAACCGCCCTATTCCATTTTCAGGAACATCATATTTTTATTCCGATGGTGGTGCTAGAAGAGCTTGACCATGCCAAAAAAGGCTTGTCCGATGTGGCTCGTAATGTTCGTCAGGCCAGTCGTTTTTTGGATGAACTGGTTAAAGGCGCGGATCAGAGCACGATTGAAAATGGTTTGCCTTTATCGCGTATTGAACACGCACCGAATGGTAATGGTAAAAGCAACGGCCGTTTGTTTCTGCAAACACGCCAGCTTAACTATCTGCTGCCAGACTCCATGCCGGGGCAAATTGCCGATAATTCGATTCTCAGCGTGGTCATGGCGCTCAGCAAGGAACATCCTGAACAAAACGTTATTCTGGTTTCCAAAGATATCAATATGCGCATTAAAGCGGCGGCTTTAGGCTTATGTGCGGAAGATTACCATAGCGATCAAACACTGGATGATATTGATTTGCTTTATACCGGAACAACGCAACTGGAGAAGGAATTCTGGAACGAACAGGGGAGAAACATGACCTCCTGGATTGAACAAGGACGGACATTCTACAAAGTAACCAGTCCTTCTGTTAAAGACTGGTATCCGAACATGTTTGTTTATATTGAAGAGGGTAATAATTTTGAAGCGATCGTTCGTCAATGTGATGGCGAAAATGCCACGCTGGAATTGGCAAAAGATTATTACAATCGTCACAACAGTGTGTGGGGAATTACCGCAAAAAACCGGATGCAAAACTTTGCATTAAATGTGTTACTCGATCCTGAAATTGATTTCGTCACCTTGTTAGGGACAGCAGGAACGGGGAAAACCTTATTAGCATTAGCCGCTGGCTTATCTTTAACTTTAGAGCATAAACTTTATCAGGAAATTGTCATGACGCGGGAAACCGTTCCCGTCGGTCAAGACATCGGTTTTTTACCCGGAACGGAAGAAGAGAAAATGGCACCCTGGATGGGAGCCTTGATGGATAATCTTGAATTGTTAGGCAGCCGCAGCGGTGATGATGACTGGGAAAAAGATGCCTCGCACAATGTCATGATGAACCGGGTCAAGATTCGCTCGCTTAATTTTATGCGGGGTCGAACTTTTTTAAATCGTTATCTGATTATTGACGAAGCACAGAATCTGACGCCTAAACAGATGAAAACCTTGATTACCCGGGCGGGCCCTGGCAGTAAAATTATCTGTATTGGCAATCTAGCGCAGATCGACACACCTTATCTTACCGCGACAACGTCAGGTTTGACGTATGTGGTCGACCGATTTAAAAATTGGAGTCACAGTGCCCATATTACATTGCGCAAAGGTGAACGCTCACGCCTGGCCGATTATGCTTCCGACATTTTGTAGCCAGGTCGTATCACATTTCGTTTAACAACTCGGGTTCTTCCAAGCGCGGCCAGGCATTGATAACGGCTTTGACCAGCGTGGCCAAAGGAATGGCAAAAAACACCCCCCAGAAGCCCCACAGCCCTCCAAAAAACAAGATTGCGACGATAATGGCAACGGGGTGCAAATTGACCGCTTCCGAAAATAATAACGGCACCAGAATAACCCCATCAATGGCTTGGATGATGCCGTAAACAATCACCACATACATAAAGGGGTCTGAACTGACACCCCATTGTACGGCGGCGACAATTAACACCGGGAAGGTTACGAGTGTAGCACCAACATAGGGAATAATAACCGAAAGCCCCATAAAAACAGCTAATAACATGGCATAGTTCAAATGCAAACTGGAAAATGCCACATAACTGGCAAACCAGAGAATGAACACCTCCAGAAATTTCCCTCGTACATAATTGCCGATTTGCATATCGACTTCGCGCCACACTTTAACGGTTAAATGCCGGTCACGCGGTAAGAAACGAATAAACCAGTTCAATAATATTTCTTTGTCTTTTAAGAAGAAAAATACCATTAACGGGACTAAAAACAAATAAACAATAGCGGAAACCATGGTTACGACCGATTCCGCCGAACTAGAAATCAAATCCTGGCCATAATTTAACAGCTCTTGCTGAACTTTAAACATGATGTCACGGATCCTGTCTTCAGTGACAAATTGTGGGTATAACTCAGGTAAACGCATCACCTCCGCTTGGGCGCGTTTAATAATTTGTGGAATATTTTGTACCAACTGCATGGCCTGTTGAGTCACCATTGGCATCAAGACAAACAGAATATAGCCTAAAACGCCCATAAAGGTCGAAAAAACAATATAAACTGAAATTAAACGCGGAATCCCTTTGTGTTCAATCTTTTGTACCAAGCCTTCCAACAAATAGGCCAGGATGATCGAAAAAATAACCGGCATCAGCAGATTCGACAACCAATAGATCAATAAGGTGCTGACAATCAGGATAATGGCTAATATAACCGCCTGTTCATTGGGCAGAAAACGCCGGATAAATTTTTTGCAATACGTAGCAGATGAATATTCCACAGAAGGTGAAGACATGTAAGGCCGGTTTAATTATTATTTTATGTGGACTATACCTTATTCTTTCAAAATCGACCAGCTTACAAAAAATATGGGCTGGCCGCACAACATTAGGTAATTATTTTTGCAGGACACCTGTACAGCTTGAGCCTTGTCCCGCCGTGCAGCCATAACAATGATCACCGGTTTCAATGCGTTGCCCGGAAAAGTCATGATGCAATAAATCCGACAAATGCCGTTGCCTCCCTGCCATCGGTAAATCTAACATTTGATTAAAATCACAATCATAAACGAACCCTTGCCAATCGACACTTAACAAGGTTTTACACATCACTTGATTCAGATTTTCAGGTTTGAATGCGTGTTTCAAGACATTCATATAATTTTCAAACTGACCTTTTGCCAACAAAACTGCACCAAAACGTTGAATCGGCATATTAGTAATGGTGAATAAATGATTGAATTCCAGACCAAAGTTTTGCTGTAAGAACTCACGATATGCCGCTTCCAAACTGGTTTGCTCTGGCGGTAAAGTAGGGCCTTGTGGATTAAAAACCAGGTTAAGCACAAGATCAGAACCGGTTTTTCCGTAGCCGGCCTCATTCAGTTTTTTCAATGCGTTTATAGAGGTTTTAAACACGCCTTTACCACGCTGCGCATCGACATTATCTTCCAGATAGCAGGGTAATGACGCGGTAATTTCGACCTGTTCGGTAGCCAGAAAATCAACCAAATCTTCATAGCCTAGCTCCAGTAGAATGGTTGGATTACAGCGGTCGATGACTTTGACGCCCAATGCGCGTGCCTGTTTGACCAGCCACTTAAAATGCGGATTCATTTCAGGTGAACCACCGGTAACATCCAATATTTCCAACTGATATTTCTCAATAACGGCCAGCGCAGTTTTCATGGTGTCCTTATCCATCAATTCGGTACGTTTAGGCCCAGCATTGACATGACAATGCTGACAACTCAGATTGCATAAATAACCGAGATTCATCTGCAAAGTATTTAATGTGCTACGAAAAATCGTTGGAAAATCGGTTTCGAGTAATAAAGCTTGAGTATTACGCATCGGCTTAAATGATGTGCTGTAAAAAATTTAATAATCTTTGCTGGGCAGGAGTGCGTCGTGGATAAGCTATCAATGTTTGTGCCAAAGGTTCGAGGTCTTCAAAGGTATCGACATCCTGTAATACATTGAGCATTTTGATTGCGCCTAAAGGCGTCAATTGTGCGACAAATTGTTTAGCGGTATCGGGCTGGCTGTAAGAAACCTGATTCCAAACCGTATCGGGCAACTGACAGCGACCGGCAAATAACCAGAAGCCCCCGTCTAAACTCGGCGCTAAAGCCACCGGATAATCCTGCAAAGCCGCTACGGCCTGTTGAAAATGAGTCTCGCGCATTTGTGGAATGTCAGAGCCCACTAGAATAACAAACGCATAATGCATCAATAATTGCTGATACACCCGTGACATGCGTTCACCCAAGCCCCCCTCACCTTGCCAGATACAGGGTAAATCTTGCCAGATGGGGTGTGCTATGGCAGCGTGTTCAGCAACGGCATACATCGCCCGAACAGGGTATTGCCGGGCAAACGCAGTTACGACTTCACGGCTGGCATCAACCGCGAGCCGATAAAACCGCTCGGCTTGCGATTGTCCAATGCGTACGGCTAAACGTGTTTTAACTGGCGATAAACCGGGCGTTTTTACAAACACTGCAATCACACCGTTATTCATGATTGTTTAACACGTCGCTTGGCCTGCCATGTCATCAACAGGGTTAAAAATATGTGTTCCAGGCTGGTTTTTAGCCAGCCTTGCCTATGATAGCGTCGAGCGCTGGACTGTAAAATAGCAGGTAATGGCATCAGGGCGTAACCTGCGTGTCTGACGCGCACAACAAAATCCAGATCTTCGCCCCGCTTCAGGCGTGTATCAAAGCCGTTCAAAGCGTTAAAGAGTGATTTTTTCAACACAAATCCTTGATCACCAAATGGCAATCCTAAATAACGCGCACGCAAATTGGCAAACTGTGCATTAACGCGGGTCAGCCACGGACCATCGCTCGCAAAAGATAACTCAAAATAAGCCAAAGCATCGGTATTTTGTTGGCCAAATGCGGCTATCTGAGGCCAGACCTCGTCAGATAACTGGCTGTCAGCATGTAAAAACCAAAGCAACTGACCCTTGGCCGCCTGGGCGCCAGCATTTAATTGATGCGCCCTGCCCTGTTGCCCTGAGAGCCACTGCACCCGGACATCCTGGAGCAAGGTATTTTTAGGCGGCTCCTGACAGGCCGACAGAATAATCTCATTAATTCTGTTGTGGGCTAATAACTCGGGAAGCAGGGTCTGCCAGGCATTATCGCCAGGTCCGACCGGAATAATAATGCTCAGGTTCATCAATGGCTTAGCAGCAGGTATTGCTGGCCTCGCCTACTGAAGGGCTAGGCTCGCAGTCAAACAAGCCAAAATGAGTGGTTTTATCGCCAATGATTTCAAAATGTTGTGCAAAACGACTTTTACTTAACATATCGGCGGTATTGCCACAGACTCTAAGCGGACGACCGGTTTCAAAATGATGATGATTATCCAGATCAAACGCATGCGGGTGTTGTTCAATGGTACCGCGATAGGTCGCAATCTGGCCATAATCCTCACAGCGGTCTTCTAACGGCATTTTAAAGACTCTAACCGTGACCGAACGAAAATTAACCATACCAATTTTTGCAATCACTTCTTCGTCATCTAATGAAACAGGAGTTTCGGCGACAATTCGAATGTCAGGACAGCCTAAATCGTGCATCAGACGACGAAAATCTTCCCAATACAATGCACCCCCTAAACATTCGCCTAACAAAACCGGGTCAGTTTTCAGTGTATCAGGAATGCGGCGGTCGGCGTACACATCTGAGAAATAAAGCTCACCCCCTGGTTTTAAGACGCGCAGCACTTCCCGCATCACCCGTACCTTATCAGGCGCAAGGTTAACGACGCAATTAGATACCACCACATCCATACTGTTTTCGGCGATACCTGCCGCAACCAGTTCTTCGATCTGTCCTTGCACAAATTCCACATTCGCTGACTGATAACCGTAACGCTCACGATGCCAATCAAGGTGACGCCGGGCAACCGCTAATTGTTCATCTGTCATATCAATGCCAATGACCTTACCTTGCTCCCTTACCAAACGGGATAGCAAGAAACAGTCACGTCCACTGCCACAGCCTAAATCCAGGACGGTACAGCCTTCCAATGCTGGAGGCAAAGGAGAACCACAGCCATAAAAGCGCTCCAGGACTTCAGGATGTAAATCCTTTAATAACCGTCGAAGATGCAAAGGCATCGTATCTAACGTACAACAGGCGCTGGTTTTCAAATCTTTTGAGGATGAAAGCACCTTGCCATAATAGTCTTGAACCGATTTTGTTATTACACTGTCTGTCATTGAAATACCTCGTTAGCACGCATCAAGCCCTGATACATAAAACATGATTTAATCACAAACCATGCCAACGGCATAGCGTCTTGTGTTATAAACGCTAATAAAAAACCAGGTAAATCTTCAAGAGAAACTGCAATCCAATGTGTCGTCTGTAATTCTCAGAACCTTCGAAGATCACAAGGCTGTTAACATCCTGAATCGCATTTATTGTCTGTCCCTTTCAATTCGTTTTTTAACCCATTCCGGATTTCTACGGTTGTCAAGGATAGCGTATATCAACACGATATTCTCTTCGATCCGGTAGTAGATGGAATACGGAAAGCGTTTGGATAACAATCGGTGATAACTGCCCATACTTAATGGGTGAACACCAGCATTTATGCGCAGAGATTCAATGTCTGAATACAATGTATCAAGGAAGTAACGACCAATGCCGTCAGCCTGCATCTCGTAAAAGTGAAAGCCATCAACGAGGTCCTGGCGTGCTGCTGGCAAAATATGGATTGTTTTCACCGAATATCCTTTTCAATTTTCTTCCTGGCAACCTCCCATTCCTCGAACTGCTCATCTCCACGGGCGATTGCTTCTTCTCGTTCGACAAGTAGCTCGCGGTGCCACTCTGGGGAGGGTAACTTGTCGGCATGCTGACACAGATCATCCCAGATGGCTTCCATTATCTGTAATTTTTCCTCTGTGGTCATCTGCTTTAATGGCAATGTGATATTCATTTTGTTTGGCTCCTAGTTGAAAATTTCATGCGAAGCTGCTGGGTTAATAACTGATTGTTACGCAGCGGCTATTTAATTTCATTTCCCTGATTCTCCGTTCATCATTACCGTGAAAGAAAAAATCATCTCTGGTCTCTCTCTTATCGACACTTCAGATCACAGAGTTATAGTTTGTATCGTTTAATGCCCTAACTGGTCTGGATTCATGACGTTATCAACGATTCTGTTGAAATATCTGTTGTTTATCCTTGCTGCACAGTTTTATTCTCTGTGTTCTCAGTGGCCTGAAGTGTCTATATGTGGAATGAGGGAAGAGTCTCTGCGTAACATCAGTTATTATGAACCGAGAATGGGCGGGAATAAACACTAAAAATCGAAAGAAAATTCGTGTTTATTTGCACTCACTCAGGATTTCCTCATCCAGCGGTGATAGCTCTGTAGCCAGTGTAAAAGCCGCGATGAAACATGCTGCCGTTTCCAATTACCGGCGACATATTTATTCGCCTCAGCCAGCGTTGGATAAATATGAATAGTGGATAAAATCGCATTGAGTCCAAGGCCATGTTTCATCGCTAAAACGAACTCGGCCAATAAATCCCCCGCATGTTCACTGACAATGGTGACCCCTAGGATTTTATCCTTGCCCGGCGGGGTTAACACTTTAATAAAACCTTCTGCCGAATTATCTGCAATGGCACGATCCAGATCGCTAATATCATAACGCGTGACCTCATAGGCAATATTTTGCTGGCGAGCATCTTGCTCATTCAATCCGACGCGAGCTACTTCGGGGTCGATAAAGGTTGACCACGGAATCACCGAGTAGTCGGTTTTAAATCTCCAGAATTTTCCAAACAAGGCATTAACTGCCGCATACCAGGCTTGATGTGCGGCGGTGTGGGTAAACTGATATGGACCTGCAACATCGCCCACGGCATAGATATTGGGATAATTGGTTTGCTGAAATAGATTGGTTTGGATGGTTTGCTGGGGCGACAATTCAATCTCCAGGTTATCCAGACCAAACCCTTTGACATTGGCCTTGCGCCCAATTGCGACTAAAACCTGATCAAACACGATTTCAACCGTTTTACCTTGATGTTCGGCCAGCATAATCTGCTGCCCCTGTTCAAGCTTGAAGGCTTTGGCGGTATGCGATAAACGCACATCCACACCCTCTTGTATAAACCGCTTTAAGACCTGTTCTGAAACATCCTCATCTTCTCGAATCAATAAACGAGAGGCCATTTCAACCTGAATAACTTGGCTACCCAGCCGTTGAAAACTCTGACTCAATTCGCAGCCAATCGGACCACCACCCAACACCAACAAGGTTTTAGGCAATTCTGTCAGTTGCCAAAGCGTATCTGAGGTCAGTCGTTTAACTTGTTCAATGCCAGGAATAGGTGGCACAAATGGCTGGGCACCGGTCGCAATCACGATATTTTTTGTGGTGACCGCTTTAACCCCTTTCGGCGTGATAATTTCGACTTCCCAGGGTGTTTTAATGCGAGCCTCACCTTGCACGACATTAACGCCTAGTTCACGATAACGCGCAACCGAGTCATGCGGCTCAATCTGTTTAATCACCTGATGCACGCGCTGCATGATATCGGCAAAGTCATACTCAAGCTTCGCATGACGGATACCAAATTCTTGACTGCGTTTACTCTGTGCCAGGAATTTGGCTGACCGAATCAAGGCCTTCGATGGCACACAACCGGTATTCAAACAATCGCCGCCCATTTTATGTTTTTCGACCAGCGTTACCTTAGCCTTGACTGCAGCGGCAATATAGGCTGTCACCAGACCACCTGAACCGGCGCCAATCACAAGCAGATTATTATCAAATGACTCAGGTTTTGAGAAACGGCTATAAAGCCGATAATGTTTAAGCTTAAAAAGCACAAATTTTGCGATGAGTGGAAACAGACCGACCAATACCAATGACAATAACAGGCCAGGAGAGGCAATATCCGACAAGCTCTGAATTTCGGCCAGTTGTGTTCCGGCGTTAACGTATACCAGTGTAGCCGGCAACATGCCCAACTGACTGACCCAGTAATAGGTCCATAATGGAATTTCGGTAATGCCCATGACTAGGTTGATCATGAAAAAAGGAAAAACCGGAATCAAACGCAGACTTAATAAATAAAATGCACCATCTTTTTTCAAGCCATCATTGATTGACGCCATGCGTTTGCCAAAGCGCGCTTCAACCCAATCCCGAAGTAAATAACGGGCGATTAAGAAAGCCAGCGTTGCACCGATAGTCGAGGCAAATGAAACCAGCAGTGTACCCCAAAGCAAACCAAAAATCATACCGCCTGCCAGGGTTAAAATGGTCGCACCGGGCAAAGACAAGCCGGTCGCGATAATATAAATAAAAAAATACGCCAGCGCAGTCAAATAAGGATGTAGGCTGACAGATTGTAAAATCTGTTGTTTTTGAGATTTCAGCATGTCAAGGCTTAAATAATGCTGTAAATCAAAATAAAAAAAAGTGGCAACGGCAATAATTACGCCACTGGTCAGTAAAACTTTCCCGGCTTTCATAACCAAGCGCTCCTCATTATCACCTCTAACATGACGCCTCCTGAAAATTGACTATGCTGAGTAGTCGCTGAAAATAGGGAAACCTTACAATGGTCTCAGACATTCATCTTGATTAACTGATGTTACGTGCTCTGATGTTTTAGATATTCTGCTTAGGTTAAGCTGTTTCACGTTCGTTTTTGACAAGTTACACTAGCGCTCTTGGTAACTTCTCTTTGCAGTCGCATCCATCCCACCTAAAACGATCCATACGGGCCTTAGCCATATCTTCCGCATAATCTTTAGGATAAGGTGGCTCTAACAGACTACCAGGTGGTAAAGGTGGATAAATCTGCTGATAGGATTTAATGCGTGCAGTGCTAACACGCCGAAAAACATGCTGGCGATTTAAAGATTCGATATTTTCGACCCCCGCCGCACCCAGAATCTCGGCAACGGCTTTCACCGTTTCATAATGAAAATTCGCTACCCGCCTCGCTTTGTCGTCAATCGCCAAGCCTTTGACTAAAGAAGGGTGTTGTGATGTTACGCCCGTCGGACACTTTCCGGTATTGCATTGCAACGATTGAATACAGCCTAACGCTAACATCATGCCACGAGCGCTATGGCATAAATCAGCACCAAGACTGATTCTTTTGATAATATGGAATGCTGTAAAGACCTTCCCTGATGCGATGATACGAATATCTTTGCGTAAATCAAACCCGGTCAAGCAATCATCAACAAAACTCAAGGCGTCCATTAACGGCATACCAATGGAATTGGCATATTCCAATGGTGCCGCACCAGTACCTCCTTCGGCACCATCTACGGTAATGAAATCAGGCAAAATTCCGGTTTCGTGCATGGCTTTACACAGCGCAATAAACTCATGTCGTTGGCCGATGCATAATTTAATACCAATGGGTTTTCCTTCGGATAAGGTTCTGAGCTGCTCAATAAAGGCCATTAGCTCTAGCGGCGTCGAAAAAGCGGAATGTGTAGCTGGTGAAATAATTTCCGTATAAGCTTTAACACCACGGATAGCGGCAATTTCTGGGGTGTTTTTACAGGCTGGTAATACACCGCCATGGCCAGGTTTTGCCCCTTGAGATAATTTTATTTCAATCATTTTGACAACCGACAAGCGAGCTTGTCGAGAAAATTGTTCGGGGTCAAATTGACCGTCGCTGCGACGGCAACCAAAATAAGCGGTACCCAATTGCCAGATTAAATCCCCCCCGGCACTTAGATGGTACGAACTGATACCCCCTTCTCCCGTGTTATGGGCAAAATGGCCTTTTTTTGCACCCTTGTTCAACGCCATGACAGCATGGCTACTCAAGGCACCAAAGCTCATGGCTGAAATATTCAGCACACTAGCGTGGTAGGGCTTTTGACATGCTTTCCCGCCAATCCATATGCGAATATCATCATTGATTTTTGCAGGCTCTTCGGCCGCCATGGAATGCCCAATCCATTCATAACCCACGCGATAAACATCAAATTTGGTACCATAAGGAATGGTATCCACTTGCTTTTTTGAGCGTTGATAAACCACCGAGCGAAATACGCGATTGATGGGGGCACCATCGAGATCTGATTCGACAAAATATTGTTGCATCATCGGCCGGATTTTTTCCATCAGCCAGCGGACATGCCCTATGATCGGATAATTTCGTAGAATGCTGTGTTGAGTCTGGATGATATCGTATAGGCCTAAGAGAATGAATGGTAACGCAAAAAACAGATACCACGGAGTAATATGGTAGAAATAATAACGATAAAAGCCAGCGATCAACAGGAGAAGACTAGTGATAATAAAACTGGCTCTCATCTTTATCGCCCCCTTTTCTCATTGTGAAAATCAATCACAAATTACGCCATCTTCCATGTGTAATGTTTTATCCATTTTAGCGGCCAATTCCTGATCATGAGTGACGATTAGAAAGCTGACATTGAGTTCCTGATTTAATTCAAGCATCAGTTGATAGATGTGTTCGGCAGTTTTACTGTCCAGATTGCCAGTCGGCTCGTCGGCCAACACGCAATGCGGCGTGTTAATCAGCGCTCGGGCAACGGCGGCCCGTTGTCGTTCACCGCCGGATAATTCCGCCGGTTTGTGCTGTATTCTGTGTCCTAAACCCACCCGTTTGAGTAGTTCAGTGGCTTGGTTTTGTGCCAATTTGACCGACTTATCGCCAATCAATAAAGGCATCGCGACATTTTCCAGCAACGTAAATTCAGCCAGTAAGTGATGAAATTGATAAATAAAACCCAGTGAGCGGTTGCGTAATCGGCTCAATTGCCTGGAATTGATTGTGTTGAGATTCTGGCCATCCAAAATAACTTCACCCGCTGTCGGTTGCTCTAAGCCACCTAATAAATGTAGCAATGTGCTTTTTCCGGAACCGGAAGCACCCATGATGGCAACCCGTTCACCACTTTGAATGGCTAAATCAATGCCTTTTAATACTTCAACATGCAAATCACCTTGCTGATAGGTTTTACGCAAATTTCGGCTTTGTAAAATAATCTTACTCATAACGTAATACCTCGGCCGGGTTGATTCGGGATGCTTGCCAGGCAGGATAAAGCGTTGCGATTAGTGTAAGTAAAAACGCAACACCCGCAATCTGATAGACATCATTCCAGTCCAGCTTAGACGGGACTTCACTGATGTAGTAAACCTCAGCCGACATAAAATGTACGCCAAATAGCTGTTCAATGGCGGGAACAATGGTTTCCACATTCAAAGCCAGCAATACGCCGCCAGCAGTTCCCAGTAAAGTGCCGATAATGCCGATAACACAGCCGAGCACAATAAAAATCCCCATCACCGCAGGATTAGACAAGCCCTGAGTTTTTAAAATGGCAATATCGCCCCGTTTATCGGTAACAACCATGACCAAGGTTGAAACAATATTAAAGGCTGCAACGGCAACAATCAGTAATAAAATAATGAACATCACTCGTTTTTCGGTCTGTATAGCTCGAAAGAAGTTGCTGTGTGCACGCGTCCAGTCGCTGACACGATATTCGGGGTAAAGTTGATTGGCCAGTTGTTTGCTAATAACCGGCGCATTAAAAAGATCATCTAGCTTGAGTCTCAATCCTGAAACATTCTCCCTTAAGCGAAACAGTTTAGCGGCATCTTGCATATGTACCAATGCCATATTACGGTCATATTCATACATGCCGACTTCAAATACACCGCTAACAGTGAAGCGACGAAGACGCGGAATGATACCGGCCGGTGTGGAATTAACCTGTGGACTGATGACAGTTACCTTATCGCCAGGCATTACGCCGAGGTAATTTGCCAGTTCTTTACCCAAAACGATGTTGAATGAACCCGCCGTCAGGCTGGATAAATTCCCCAGTTTCATTTTATTGCCGACATCAGATACCTGTGGTTCCTGATCTGGCAAGATGCCACGTAATACAGACCCACTGACGCGGCGGTCAAAATTAAGCATGACCTGGCCACGCACAAAAGGCGCCATACCTTGTATATGCGGTGTGTTTTTGAGTTTTTGTTTTAACAAAGACCAGTCCTGCAATTGACCATTGCGGCCGGTAATGGTCGCGTGTGCTGTCATCCCTAAAATACGCTGGCGCAATTCATCCTGAAAGCCGTTCATGACCGACAATACCGTAATCAGGGCTGTCACGCCCAAGGCAATGCCTAAGATAGATGTTAGGGTAATAAATGAAATGAATTGCGTGCGCTTTTTTGCACGGGTATATCGTAAGCCAATATAAAAAATAAGCGGTTTAAACATGGGGTGTCCGGCAAAAAGAGCTTAAATAAAGTATAGCGAAAACGTTTAAGCTCACCTGCTGCGGTGGATCTCCAGCAGAACTGCAGTCAGGTGAAACGACTTGTTGGTTTTTATACTGCCACAGGATGTAATTCATATACTCTTGCTTGTTTTGATGCCTCTTTGATATCGCCTCTTTTCAAAGCATCACGAATATCATCCAATTTATAAGCATCTTCCAAGCTAAGATAGGGAGTCCACTCTGTATCATCTACCACAACTTGCACATCTACTTCAGCTACATATTTGCCTTCATGGATAAGTTTCTTCTTTCGTTTGATTTTATTCATTGCTTTCGCCTCATAAATTCTTCATCCCATAATTCTGGATCTGGTCTATATGCAGTTACCAGTATTGCTGGGTGAACGTGATTTTTTGGTATTCCCCAAACCACATGAACAGGATCACCATTTCTAGCGCTCTGTAATACGAGTACACAAGGGCCTTTCGGATAGCCAGGATAATCTTCTAACAATATGGAATACAGAACGCCCTCGATAATCTCACGCGCAGTAAGATCATCGTTTGTCAGTTCATCATAGCCATGCTCAGAAATCTTAATTTTTTCTTCCTTGGCAAGTCTTTTTTATTCTTTCCAGAGTATTGCTCACCATTCACCATTTTTGCCATACTATTTCGAAGGCATCAGCCCGTTTTCTGACACTGCTGACAAATTCCGTACAAATACAGACTATGATCGGTCAATTCATAGTGCAGTTGTTTGGCAATCGCTTTTTGCCGCTGTTCAATCACATCATCGGTAAATTCATCTACCCGACCGCATTTCATACAGACAATATGATCATGATGGGTGCCTTTATTCAATTCGAAAACAGAATTGCCGCCTTCAAAATGGTGCCGCGTAACCAAGCCTGCGGCTTCAAACTGCGTCAATACACGGTACACTGTTGCCAGGCCGATTTCTTCATCTTCACTCAATAAAATTTTATAGACTTTTTCCGCAGTTAAATGACGATCCTCAGCAGATTGTTTCTCCAGAATTTCAAGTATCTTGACTCTTGGTAAAGTGACTTTCAGGCCTGCATCTCTTAAATCCTGTTTTTCCAAAGCTTATTCTCCTTAAAACGATGGCTGTATTTAAACATATGCTGCATTGTAACGATTTTTAATCTTAATCGCAGCACGATGGCGTGGTTTTGTAGGATATTTGTATCACATACGGTATTATTAGAGCTTTAAATCGATAGTTTTGCTTAACTGCACTATGAAAAAATCCGTTTTTGTCTTGCTGCTTTTCTTAGCCTTGCCTGGCTGCTCAACACTTTTGGAAAATCTGCCGGGTGTTTATACTCTGGATATTGAACAAGGCAATATTGTCAATCAAGACATGGTGGACCAATTGCGTCCCAATATGAACAAGCGCCAGGTTCTCTATATTATGGGCTCGCCCATGTTAGTGGATGCCCTGCATAAAAACCGCTGGGACTATATTTATTCCAAACAACCTGGTGGCCAGGCGCGGGTTCAGAAACGCTTAACCCTGTTTTTCAAAGACGAAAAACTCAGTAGTTTACAAGGTGATTTCAGACCTAGCTCAAAACCGGTCAAATTTGAATCTAAAGAAACCACCATTGATGTACCTAAGCGTGACCTGGAGAAGACCTTATGGGAAATCATAACTGGCTGGTTCAGCGACGAGCCGGAGCTTCAAGTTCACGAGCAACAAGCCCCATCTGAAAAATCCGGCGACAAATCAAGCCCGTCCTGATCTAACTTTATCGGTCATCGCACGTTGTCGTCGTGCCTCCATCGGATTTTGTGATAATGGCCGATAAATTTCAATCCGGTCGCCCGTTTTCACAGAATCTGATAACCGACAGATTTTGCCAAAAACACCCACTTTAGTCGTATTCAGATCAATTTCTGGGAAGCGTTCTAAAATACCGGACGCTATAATGGCCTGCTCTACTGTTGCTTCGGCAGTTAATGTGACGGCGATCAGCGCTTGCGTCTGCGGCTTGGCATAGGCCACTTCAACCTCAAGCACGGGAGCCATAGACATCTTTTGCGCGCTGAATAAACGAACTGACCATCGTATTGCAAATTTGATTGAATACCGGGCCAAAAGCCAGATTAGCCAAACTGCCAGAGATTTCGAAATTTAAATCCAGTGATATTTTGCTGGCGTCTTCGCGTAAAGGTAAAAAAGTCCATTCGCCTTCCAGTGAAGAAAAAGGTCCGTTCAATAAATGCATGTAAATCTTTTCATAGGGAACATTGCGATTTCGCGTCGCAAAGGTTTTATTGAACCCTGCCTTGGAAATTTCAATTTCGCCATCGACAATATCGCCGTCGCGCCGAAGAACGCGACTGCCGCTGCACCATGGTAAAAACTCCGAATACGCTTCAATATCGGCAACTAAGTCGAACATTTGTTGCGCGGAAAACTTGACCAGGGCACTTTTATGAACCTCTGCCATATTCAGAATACCCCTAAAACATGCAGAAAGACAATAAACACAGCCGCAGGGGCTATAAATTTGACCAGGTAGTGCCATAAATCATAAGTCAAGCCGAATAATTCCAATTCCTCCTGGCTGTGTTCTTTTTTCATTACCCATCCTGAAAAAACAGCGATGCAGAAACCACCGATCGGCAACATCAAATTTGCGGTTAAATAGTCCAAAAGATCAAAAACACTCTTGTCAAAAACGGTAATCTCCGACCAGATATTAAATGAAAAGGCTACCGCAACGCCGACCAGCCACGTGACAATACCCGACCAGATACTCGCGGTTCTGCGCGACATATCTTTATTTTCAACTAACCAGGCGACGGCAGGTTCAATCAAGGAAATTGAAGACGACAATGCAGCGAATACTAATAACACAAAAAACATCACGCCAAACAACCAGCCCGCCGTCATATTACCAAACGCAATCGGCAGTGTTTGAAAAATCAAGCCTGGGCCAGAACCCGGCTCTAACCCATTGGCAAACACAATTGGAAAAATGGCCATGCCAGCGAGTAAGGCGACAATCGTATCGGCCCCGGCAATATATAACGCGGTTTGTGCAACCGAAACATGTTTCGGTAAATACGAGCCATAAACCATGATTGCTCCCATCCCTAAGCTTAGGGTAAAGAAAGCATGTCCCATTGCCGTCAGGATGGCATCACCATCAATTTTGCTAAAATCCGGATCAAACATAAATTCCAGGCCTTGTTCATAAAACCCGGTTGTCATGGCATAACCGACCAGCAGCAACAAAATAACGAACAGCGCCGGCATCAGGAATCGAACCGCTTTTTCCAGACCACCACTGACACCACGCGCTACGATAACCATGGTTGCAACCATAAAAACCGTATGCCAGAAAATCAATTGCCACGGGCTGGCAATAAACTGGTCAAACAAACTTTTTATGTGCTCACTATCGCCACCGGAAAAGCTCCCAAGAAAGGCCTTGAGCACATACGATAATGCCCAACCGGCAATGACACTATAGTATGAAAGAATCAAAAAGCCGGCTAAAACCCCCATCCAACCTAAAAAATGCCAACGTTTATCCGCACTCGCCTCTTCAGCCAGAAATTGCATGGTATTTATCGGCGACTGGCGACCGCGTCGCCCCATCATAATTTCAGCAATCATGATTGGAATACCGATAGCCAACACGCAGAGCAGATAAACCAGTACAAATGCGCCACCACCATTTTCCCCGGTGATATAAGGGAACTTCCAGATATTACCCAAGCCCACCGCAGAACCGGTTGCGGCAAGAATGAAAGTGAAACGCGAAGACCATTCCCCATGAATGGATTTTTTGCTTACTGACATGTTTGTGTCCGTCCTGGTTTTAATCGAAAAATTATTCTTAAATCGAGTAAAATAACAAATTATCAGCATGAAGTCAGGTTAAATCTTGTAAAACCGTATGGCCAAGAAAAAATCAAAAAAAAATAAATTGCAGGATAACAGCATCGCCGTCAATCGCCAGGCGACCCATGAATATTTCATCGAAGATCAGTATGAAGCCGGTTTAGTACTGCAAGGCTGGGAAGTTAAGAGCCTGCGTGAAGGCCGGGTTCAGCTTAAAGAAAGCTTTATTCAGATTAAAAATGGTGAGGCCTGGTTGCATGGCGCGCATATTTCGCCTCTGCTTTCCGCATCGACGCATATTGTGCCGGAAGCTTTACGACCTAAAAAATTATTATTGCATCGGCAGGAACTGAATAGACTGATTGGCGCCGTGGAACGTAAGGGTTATACCCTGGTTCCTTTATCGATGTATTGGGTTCGGGGGCGTGCCAAGCTCAAAATTGGCCTGGCCAAAGGTAAAAAACTGCATGATAAACGTGCTGCGGCTAAAGACCGCGACTGGCAACGCGATAAGGCCCGCATCATGAAACACGGCTAAAATTATAGTTTGTACTTGATCTGATAACACCCTTGCTCGTATTGGCCGAAAAAATCTGCGCTTATCCATAAATCGCCTACGGCCGCCAATTGACCGTCTAAATAAATCAACGGCATATTTTCCCTGACCCAAGGGGGAATCGCATATTCCTGAAATAATTTTTTCAATGTATGGCGGCCCTTACGATTCGGCAATGCAATTTTCTCGCTGCCCTGTCGATAAGCCACGGTAATCTTCGCCGCCTCCCAAGCGGCGATTGGAATACCGCAATCGGCGGTCACACGTTTTAATTGTGCGGTATTGTCTAATGCCAAGTCTGATTGAGAAGCGGGCCACGTCCATATTTTTTGACGCTCAACCTGCTTATCTTCAAGTAGATACAAGCCCTGACGATAACGCCGCACACAATGTTTCTGTATTGTCATTTGCGGATTAGCATCTGCCCTCGCTCGAATAATATCGGTCAGAATTTTATGCAGTTGTTTCTGACTGGGATAGTGCAAGCCATTCTGCTTGAACCAATAGCGAATAACCAGCATTTGCTGCTGTTCTGGCAACCGGCTTAATTGTTCAATATCCAGCCTGGCTTGTGTTTTATCATACAGCCTGTGAAACTGTTTCGCCGTTTCCGCCTGCAACAGTTCGGCGGCAACGGCGCAATGCCGGGCTGAACGGGCGACAGTTTTGTCCAAACCTGGCCAACGCTGTTTTAATTTAGGGATAATGTCTTGACGCAAAAAATTCCGGTCAAAATCGGTACATTGATTGCTAGGGTCCTCGATCCAGTGCAACTGATAGTCAATGGCATAAGTACGCAGACGTTGAACGGGAATATTGAGAAATGGCCGGAGCACCTCCCCTTGCCCCAAGAGCATACGCTCCGGCATACCGGCCAAACCTTGCAGTCCAGCACCGCGGAATAGCTGTAATAACACCGTTTCCAGCTGGTCTTCCCGGTGTTGTGCCAACATTAAGACATCGCCCTTATTCAGCAGGCGTTCAAATGCGGCGAAACGTGCATCTCGTGCAGCTTCTTCTGGGCTTTGCCGGTGGCTGGGTGTGGCATCGACACGCAATGCACGAAAATCAACGCCGAGGTTATGCGCTTGTTGTCGACAATGCTGCTCCCAATCATCGGCTTGTTGTTGCAGGCCGTGGTGAATATAAATCGCACACAATCGTGATTTAAATTGTGATTGAGAAACCAGATGCAACAGGACATGCGAATCCATGCCGCCGCTATAACCGATATAAATCGTTGCAACCGAATTTGGAATCAGATGATCAATACTGTCAATGTTTAGCATGGAAGGTAAGTACAATAAAACCGACAGAGTCGGCTTTATTGTACATTTACAGACAGGATGGGTATGAATGATAGATTTTTAAGCTGCCGCTTCCACCCACTCAACATGTAGAACGGGAGCTATTTGACCGATTCGTCAATATAAGACCCCAGCCGCATAATACGCTGGTAGCGGGTTTCCAGTAATTGCTCCATATCTTCGGCTTGTTGTTTTAATTCATCCAAATGACGCAGCAAGGTTTCGCGCAAATTCATCGCTGTTTTCTGAAAATCACGATGCCCGCCGCCTAAAGGCTCTCTGACCACTTCGTCCAAAAAGCCCTGCTCCCGAATCCGATCCGAGGTAATTGCCATAGCTTCGGCGGCTAATTGCGCCTTATCTGCACTTTTCCATAAAATGGAAGCGCAACCTTCAGGTGAGATAACGGCATAGGTGCTGTATTCTAGCATAATCAAGCGATCACCCACACCAATCGCCAAAGCGCCCCCCGAGCCGCCTTCGCCGATAACGACACAGATAATCGGTGTTTTCAAACGGGCCATTTCAAACAGATTACGTGCAATAGCTTCACTCTGCCCACGCTCTTCAGCGCCAATGCCAGGATAGGCACCCGGTGTATCAATCAAACAAATGAGTGGAAGTTTAAAGCGCTCGGCCATTTTCATCATGCGTAAGGCTTTGCGATAACCTTCAGGCCGTGGCATACCAAAATTACGATAGATTTTTTCTTTGGTATCACGCCCTTTCTGATGCCCTATGACCATAACCGGTTGCCCTTCGAGGCGCGCCAAACCACAGACTATGGCCGGATCATCGGCAAATGCCCGATCGCCATGTAACTCATGAAAATCAGTAAATATCAAATCGATATAATCCAGTGTATAAGGTCGTCCAGGATGGCGAGATAACTGAGAAATTTGCCAGTCCGTCAGATTCTGAAAAATGCTCTCGGTAAGCATCTCACACTTTTTTTCCAGTTCCTGCAAGGTATCGGAAATATTGATTTCATTATCGATTTCAACTTTTCTGAGCTCTTCTATCTTGGCTTCGAGTTCGGCAATCGGTTGTTCAAAATCTAAAAATTTTAAGTCCATGACATGTCTTCAGGCAATAAGGTTAAGCGCATAATTTTATAGAAAAAGCGTACTTTTTTCTAAAAAATATTTATTTGGAGACGGTCTGCTATCGTATAACCGCAGGCCTAAACCTGCTCTTTCAATTAAAACCAGCAACGGTCTCCAAGCCGTTATTGAATGCAATATTATGCCATATAAACGTGTAGCTCTGTTTTTTTCGATATAATTCAGCTTATGAATGATCTGTTCGACAATAGCAATGACTTTGCCCCCCTGGCTTCACGCATGCGTCCCGATTCACTGGATGAGTTTTGTGGACAACAACATCTTTTGGCCAGTGGAAAACCTTTACGTCGCGCTATCGACAATGGCTCTCTGCACTCTTTAGTGTTCTGGGGGCCGCCTGGTGTTGGTAAAACAACTCTAGCACGCATGATCGCAAAAACATCGAATGCTCGCATGGTCGAGTTATCCGCCGTTCTCGCGGGTGTTAAAGAAATACGTGCAGCGGTTGAAGAGGCTAAAAACCTGAAATATGCACAAGCCATAGACACAATTTTATTTATTGATGAAATTCATCGCTTTTCCAAGAATCAGCAGGATTCCTTGTTATCTCCGATTGAAGATGGCGCCATCACATTGTTTGGCGCAACGACTGAAAATCCGTCTTTTGAGCTAAATAACGCCCTGCTGTCACGTTTACGTGTTTATGTCTTGCGCAGTCTCGAGAGTAAAGACCTGGTCAATTTGATTCATAATGCCTTAAATCATCCTGAAAAAGGATTTGGAAGGCAAAACATTCACATCAATGAAGAGTTGATTCATCTGATCGCCCGCGCTGCCGATGGTGATGCCAGGCGTTGTCTGAATATTCTGCAGCTTTGTGTGGATTTAAGTGAAAGCAGCGATGAGGCCGACGTGGTGATCAGCCATAATGTCCTAGATGAAGTCTTGCAAGGACAGTTAAATCGATTTGATAAACGTGGCGATATGTTTTATGACCAGATTTCCGCACTGCATAAATCGGTTCGAGGAACTAATCCGGATGGCGCGTTATATTGGTTTTGCCGCATGATTGAAGCGGGTTGCGATCCTTTGTATGTCGCAAGACGTTTGGTTAGAATGGCGTCTGAAGATATTGGCAATGCCGACCCCAGAGCGTTGGAAATTACGACCAATGCCTGTGCCGCTTTCGAGCGTTTAGGTTCGCCTGAAGGCGAATTGGCGCTGGCGCAGGCCGTTGTTTATTTGGCTTGTGCGCCTAAGAGCAATGCTGTTTATGTGGCGTTTAAGGCAGCAATGGTAGATGCAAAAAACAGTGGTTCGCTGGATGTTCCGGTCCATTTAAAAAATGCACCGACAAAACTGATGAAATCATTGGGGCACGGCGAAAATTACCGTTATGCGCATAATGAACCCGATGCTTACGCGGCAGGTGAGCGCTATTTACCCGAAGCTTTGAAAGATCAGCGCTATTATTTCCCAGTGGAACGTGGATTGGAAATCAAGATTAAACAAAAACTGGATGCATTAAGCCTTTTAGATAAAAAACAACGCAGCTGATGCACATCCTTGTGCCGAATTTCAGCTATTCTTAGCTAATCGCGCATTTTCGTAAACATCACTTTTGCTGCGCCGCAAGCCGGGCATTCCCAATCGTCTGGCAAATCTTCCCATTTTGTACCCGGAGCAATACCTGATTTTGGATCACCTTTTTCTTCATCATAAATATGACCACAGGTTTTACATTTATATCGTGCCATTTTGATTCCTCGTGATTGATGTAAAAGAGCCTAGATTCTAACCTAATCCATGCTTTGGAAAAAACCCTAAAATAATTCTCAAAATTTGCTGTGCCGCATGTTCAGCACCATAATCATTTCAGCTTGTTTGAAGAGTATACGCTAAAATAGCTGTTTTATCGTACGATCAAGCCAATGAAAATAAACTGGTATCCTGGACATATGCATAAGGCGAGCAAAGAAATTAAAGAGGCTTTGCCGCATATTGATTTAATCATTGAAGTGCTCGATGCGCGTATTCCGTATAGCAGCCAAAACCCGGTGCTTTCCGATTTGCGACAGGAGACACCGTGTATTCGAATATTAAATAAAAGTGATTTGGCTGATCCGGCATTGACCGAACGCTGGCAAACCTTTCTGGAGCAGGAACAGGGTGTCAAGACCTTGGCCACTCGCACCGATCAGCCTGAAAAAATCAAACAGATTATTGACTTATGCCGAAAAATGCTCGCCGACAAAGTCGCTGCCAATCGCGTGATTCGAACCATGATCATGGGCATCCCCAATGTTGGAAAATCTACCCTGATCAATATTCTGGCCGGCAAAACTATCGCAAAAACCGGAAATGAGCCTGCCGTCACGCAACGTCAGCAACGTATCAATTTAGGACAAAATGTTATTTTGTCCGATACCCCCGGGGTGTTATGGCCTAATGTCGAGAATATCAATAGTGGCTATCGCCTAGCGATTACCGGCGCTATCAAAGATACCGCCATGCATTATGATGATGTGGCTTTTTTTGCCGCAGACTATTTATTGTCACGGTATCCGGAATGTTTAAAACAACGCTTTCAAATTGACGACTTACCTGAAACAGAAGTTGAATTGATGTCTCTCATTGGTCAAAAAAGAGGCTGCCTGAAAACCGGTAAACAAATCGACATGGATAAAACCGGTAAAATTCTGTTACAGGAAATTCGTAGCGGAAAATTAGGCCAAATCAGCTGGGAAAGCCCCGAAATAGTCAACGAAGAACAGGCTGAACTCGAGCGTCTCCGTGCCGCTAAAGCAGCTAAAAAAGCCGCCCGCAAAAAAAAACGTAGCTTCCGTTGATATAAGCTGCGTGATGATATTCAGGCACGTGACATGAATTTTCCGGTATCTGAATTAACCTTGATCATTTCCCCACTTTCAATGTATTCAGGCACTTGAATTTCAAGTCCTGTCGTCAATTTGGCGGGCTTGGTCCGATTGGTTGCACTGGCACCTTTCATGGCCGGTGGGGTCTCAATAACTTCCATCACAATGGACGTTGGCAATTCAATACCTAATGCCACATCATCGAGTAACAACATAATAATACCTTCTAGTCCTTCTGTAATATAAAGAACCTGCCCTTCAAGATCATCGGCATTTAAACTGTATTGCTCGTAAGTTTCCTGACTCATGAAGTAATAGGTATCGCCTTCCTGATAAGAAAATTGCACCATAACACGAACACAATCAGCTTCCTTCAGAAAATCATCGCCTTTAAAGGTTTCATCGAGTTTTTGGCCAGTTTTCATATGCGCAAACCGGATTTTATATAAGGTTGAGGCTCCCCGTGATGTTGGGTTTCTGACTTCGATAGCTCTCACTGTATACGGTTCGCCATTGATCTCGACCGCTGTCCCTTGTTTTAATTCGCTTGCTTTAGGCACTATTTACTCTCCATTATCTACTTTTTAGTCTATACAAATTGGGAAACAGAATAGGCTACCAACCAATAACGCAGCGCTTTACCGATAAGAATAGCTAATAGTGCAGGTATGAAGGATAGCCTGAGCCAACCCCCTGCAAAACACAAGCCATCGCCAATAACGGGTAACCATGAAAACAACAAAGCCCAGCCGCCCCATTTTTTCACGAGAGCAATGCTTTTCTGTTTATTTGCTGAAAATATCTTGTCAGGTGGAAATTTCTTTGTTGCAAAGGCGCCTAGCCACCATGTCGTTAATGCACCTAAGGTATTCCCTAGTGTTGCAATAGCAATCAAACTGAATAATATATCCGGTGTGTTACTGACCATATAGGCCAATACTGCCTCTGAACCACCCGGCGCAATCGTTGACGATATAAAGGCGCTAATAAAAAGCCCTGTTAAGGTGAATGATTCCAATTCCATCTCTGCAAAAAAAATCCCCTGAGGCCAAAAAGACCCCAGGGGATTTATGACCTCTTTTATTTGTCTTGAGGCAATTCTATTGCTTTTTTACGGGTAAGCTTTTTAATCAAGCCTGCGATAAGATTGAATACAAATCCCAAAGCTTGAGACACTAGCTCAAAAATATAAGCAATAATTTCCCCTGCCGACATGCCTTTAAATTTCTTAGCTAACAGCGGTGCCATCGCAAAGCCCAGCACAATTCCAATCACAGTAAGTCCCGAGATCAAAGAATCATTAGCTTGACCATTAGCATTATCTGCACCATTTTGTGCAGACGTTGCCGAACTTGATGGCGCTGGATTTGGATTTACCTCAGGAATGCTGTCACTATAGTCATCTTGAATGACATAAGCAGTTATCCCCGGAATACTAGGTAAATCCCCACTGCCCTTGCCAATTTTGATTTGCCCTTTCATGCCTTTTTCCATGTGCTGTGAAATATCACAATGCACGAGGTAGGTTTTATCATTAGGCGGAAAGATCAAGGTTCCAGATACTTCACCCGGCCCTGTCACTTCCAGATGAAACATACCTTTTGGATATAAATATTTCGGCAAACCATGCATCATCCATTGATGACGAATCTCATCATCATTGATGAAATGAACCGTTAGTTTGGTACACGGTTTAAATTGCCATTCTTGCTGATCAAATGCAAAGATACGGCCCGGAAATTTTTTGGCATATTTATGACCGGCATGAACGGTAATTTCCTTAGTTGCCGATATTTTGTCACATCCGCCAGGCAAGGTATCCGGATTATTGCCCATGATCATTGCGCCATCCATATCCATCATATGGCCATCGCCATGATTCATCATGTTGGTGTGATTGATAAATTCCTTGCCATGTACCGTAGCCGACAAGGAAATCAGCAAAGCCAGGACTGTCATTGATAAATTTTTATTCATTATCAATTCCCTCCTTTAAATGATGAGATCAGTGCCATGACTTTTTCACGATTGATAACCAGCAGATAGGCCGCAATGCCTAACAAAATACCGATAACCAACTTCATAAAAGGACTCACACCCTGATCTGAAGAAGCCGTCGAATTATCCATTGCACCTAAAGGCTTAGGTCCTTCTTCAACTGGGATAGGAATAGCTGCCGGCGGCGGTGTGTAATCACGAGCATCGGCTTCACCTAAACTATTCCATTCATCAATATCCTGCCAGACAGGGTATTTACGTTGAAAAAATGCTTTGGTAAACAAAGGGCCAATACTTTCGCCAATTGTTTTCGGCAAGCCCTGTTCATTTAAATATTTTTTATAAACGAGGGCACTGACATTACCGCCGGGGTTTTGACCATCGGTCGTAATCCCTTTCTCGCGGTGATCATGAAAAATCCAGACTCCTTCGCCATAACTATGTAAACCATCATCTTTAGTACTGATATGAAGGTCATTACGTTGCGCAGGTGCCAAGTCATAGACATCACGCATGATTTGAGCCGATGGGTTATGTTCTACACCATCATAATGCGTAATCGTCGCTTTGTGACCGTGTGTATGGATAGCCAATAATTCACCGCTACTATTAAACATACGGATTTTGATGTCCTGATTTGGCTCGGTAACAATCATGGATTCCCGCAAAGTATAAGGGAATGAACGGCCGTTCAGCGTATGATAATCTTCGGTTGCATCCGTGAGATCATATTCCCGGTTCATTTTTTTAGCAATCAGGCGAGGATCATTATATTTCTGGATAATATTGTTTAATTCTTTATCCATTGCATGATAGTGTAAATCATATTCACTATCATATTTTTCCAGAACGGCTTTAGAAGGGTGCCGAACCTGCCCTGCGCCTACATTGAAGGTTTGCACCCAGTTATTAGGGCGGTTTTCTTCGACGATGAACATACCGACCAAACCCATGGCTAAATGCACATGCGTTTGAACATGGCAGTGATAGACAAAAGTTCCAGGTTGTCTTGGACGAATTTCGTAGGTTTTACTTTGCCCTGGTAATACAAATTTATCGCTGGTTTGCGGAACGCCATCATTACCTTCGCCTGAACTATCGACCCACGGGTGGTCGACTCCATGTAAATGTATGGTATGTGGAAAGTAATGACTGTTTTCCAATTGAATCCAGACAATATCACCCTGCTCAACTCGAATGACGGGTGATGGTGCTCTTAAAAGAGGATTCGCATCAGTACCAACAAAACTATTGGTTGCCATGCCGCGTGATTTTGGTGCAAACACCCACATGCCAGGCTGCACACCCGGCGCAATGTCAAACGTAGGTACTAAGCCATCAAAATCAGGTGAATGCCCATTTAATTCAGCAACTTCCAAACGAATGATAATCAAATCGGGGTCACCGTCACCATCCATGTCATTTTTTTTGGTAATTGCATCGGCGGCAAAATAGGTGTTCATCAGGGTTTCCATGGAGATATTGTTGGTTCCTTTAACCTCTGCGGCTATTTGAGCCGGGTTGTCAGGACTACAACGCAATGATTCCTGGATTTTGACACCTTCAATCACTTGTGCCTTACGCCAATCTGGGTTGTTTTTGTCACAAACCGGTTCAGCAACACCTGGATTGATTTTTACAGTCTTTGGTAAATCCACCGCAGCTGATGCCATCAAAGGCATCAGCATTACAGCAGTTCCCATAATCAAATTCAGGGAAAGTTTCTGCATTTTTTTTACCTTTTCAAAAAGGGTTAAACATCTTTAGCTTTGCCAAGTAATTCATCAACTTTTTTCTTGAATCCTTCGTTTGACAAATAGAAGACATATAAACCCGCTAAAATGATTAACGCATAAAGGCCTAAGCTACCTGTGCTGACCTGTTCGCCATAACCGGCTTTGAAGCCCATATGAGCATCTAAACGCTCACCGTTATCCTTGATTAAGGTAATATGGATCAAGTATTTGCCTTTTTCGGGCAAGCCATTCGGGAGTGATAAAACAACAGTACCTGATTTATGTTTTTTAGCCGGCTCGAAGAAAACACGTGTGCCTTCGGGTTCTTTTGTAACTTCAAATTCAACAGCCCGGTTACGATAGCGAATGTCCTGGTAATCGAAAACCAATTGGGTCAATGTGTTCAGAGCAGGTAAATTGCCGCAAAATTCTTCTGCCGGGTAGGCTTGAGGCTGATACGCGGTATAGTGGATCCAATGATCTTTTTCCAGCTCAAATTTACATTGGTCGGTATCGGTACCTGCCGCACCACCATGGGCCCATAAAGCAGAAGAAAACAGCAATCCTAAGACTGTAATTAAAGCAGACTTCATGATGTGTATTTTTTTCATAATTCCTTCCTGTTTTTAGTGTATTAGTATATGCGATTTTTCTTATTTAAGTATTCTTATATCATTTAAACTGTCCAAGTTCAAGAATAATTACAAGTAAGATTATAAAATAATAACCTTACTCAATTCACAACTTTAGCACATCAAACCTGGCAAAGAAAGCCAATCTCAAAACCGAAAGAGCTATCTCCAAGACATAAAAAACAGCGTCATTTAATCAATACGCTGCTTTTGATTCATTCACTGTAATCGGGGAAATGATTTATATGGATATATCGTATTTATTTTTTTGAAAGCACCACTTTATTTTTTAAATCTTTTAAGCGACTGCGGCCTTGTTTCAGCTCCTTAACCCAGTATTTTTCGTCCTGACTTTTAAAAACACTTAAGCTAAACTGCATTTCATCCATCAAAGCCTTAAGGCTTTTTATCGTCTCATATGAAAACCGAATAATTTGCTGTGCAATGTCTTCAAAACCCTGACACTCTATCGTATCATCAACCTTGCGTTCAATTTGTGCGGTCACTTCCGACAGAGATTTTAACGCCTCCGTTATTGCCATATTTTTCTGCTGCATCGTTTTTATTACGACATCGATATCGCGCTTGGATGCAATCGCTTCGTTCATATCTTGTGTGGATATTTGCTGAATCATCGTTTGGGCCGCAGAAATATTTTGCTTGGAATGAGTCACGACTTTTTTGATTTTTTCGCTGAAGTCATCCGAATTTTTAGATAAGGTTCTGACCTCATCGGCAACAACGGCAAATCCGCGTCCGGCATCACCCGCCCTAGCTGCCTCAATTGCCGCATTCAAGGCTAATAAGTTAGTTTGATCGGCTATTTCTTGCAAACTCCCCAATAAATCTTCAATTTCACCCATTCGTGTATTCATTTCGTCAATCAATCCTACCATCTCCCTACTTTGATGACTGATTTTTTGAGCATGGTCAACAAAAAATTCGAATACCGTATCAATTTTCCCAACAAACTCTTTAAAATCAGTTATTTCTGATTTACCGCCATCCTTGACGGTATTTTTTTCGCGGGTTAAATCATGAATTTTTTCCGATTGTGTCTTGATCAAATCATGTAAATCCTTGAAATTTTGTGATGAGGCGGATAAAACATCAATTAACGCTGTACTCAAATTTTCCAACTGTTGCTGAAAAGAAACTTCTTCCTGCGTCACACAATCTTTTATATCAAGCAGATAACTATCGATATTCTGCTGAACATCGTCATTGCTGTCATAGGCATCAATAGACGTATTTTGCATTTTTTGTATGTAAAGGATATGAATCAGCCATATTCCAATCAAGACAGGCACGGTCAACCCAATAACGATTTTTTCTGGCAGCCAAAATCCGAAAAGCCAAACCAGCAAGCTCATGACAAAGGGTATCCAGTTCTGCCGTACAAATTCAGACATTTTTATATCCCTTCTAAAACCTTCACGTTAATGCCAGAATCTGGCTGGCGATCTTATCCAGTGACATAACATATTCAGCCGCCCCTAATTTATAGGCCTCCCCTGCCATTCCCCAAACTACGCTACTGCTTTCATCCTGCACAATATTACAAGCCCCGTTATCTCGCATCAATTTCATCGCACGGGCGCCATCAGCCCCCATTCCAGTCAGCATAATACCGATGGCCGCAGGCCCTACATTGTTCGCGATGGATTTAAACATGACTTCCACCGACGGTTTATGATGATTGACTGCAGGTTCGTCATTCAGTCGGCAAAGATATTCTGTTCCCTGACGTACAACTTCCAGGTGCTTATCCCCGGGTGCAATATAAATATTGCCCGGTTCAATCGGCTGAAGGTCTTGAGCAATACATGCATGCATTGCCGTCACTGCATCAACATGTTTTGCAAAAGAAAGACTGAAAGCTGCAGGTAAATGTTGTGACACAACGATAGGCGGTGTTGTCGCGGGCAATGCTCGAACAATCTCTTTAATGGCTTCGGTTCCCCCCGTTGAGGAACCTATAGCAATGATTTTTCCAGTTTTTTTTACAGTTGTAAATTTCGGTTGCGATGGCTGTTGTTTAATTTGAAGTGATTCGTAAGCTTGGACATGGGCGTTAGCCGCCATTTTGATTTTTTCAACGATTTCACTCGCATACGCTGTAAGGGCATTTGATAAATCTGTCTTCGGTTTTGCAACAAAATCAACCGCGCCCAGTTCCATGGCTTTTAATGTTGACACCGCTCCCTTTTCAGTGAGACTTGAAATCATAATAACCGGCATGGGGCGCAGTCGCATTAATTTTTCAAGAAAGGTCAGGCCATCCATTTTAGGCATTTCAATATCCAGGGTTAAAACATCCGGATTCAATTTTTTTATTTTTTCACGTGCAATCAGCGGATCCGGTGCAGTCCCGATGACCTCTATTTCTGCTGACGCATTTAAGATTTTCGTCAGCAATGTTCGAATAAGCGCTGAATCATCAACAATCAATACTTTTATTTTTCTTGTCATTTAGAATAATTCTATATCGCCTTCAACAGGCTCATTATTAATACGTTTTTGATACTGTGTTTCCTGAACCACAATCTGGTCTTCATGCAGACTTTTAATCCTTCTGACCCTGGCTCGCCCCGTTAGTGGAAAATAATTGATTTTGCGTGGATAGATGTCGCCCAAGTCCTGAGCAACCAAATGCAAGGCCTCGGCGTCAATACAATCCAGCACGAATTGAATATTTTTTTCTCCTATATCGCCCAATGAGGCGATAATTTTGCTCCCACCAAACAATTTTACTTCCAGATTTTTCCGTTTGCCGCCATAACTTAAAATCGTATGGATTAAATATTCCATCGCATAGGGGCTGTTGCCATTTCACATAGGTAACCATAAAAAGGCGCAAGCCAGAGCGATAGAGCCTTCAAAATTTCGTTTGAGTTTGTCATATCGCGTGGCGATCGCTCTGAAATGCTTAAGTCTTGCAAACACATTTTCAACGAGATGGCGATATTTGTAGAGACACCAATCCATTTCATCATTTCCCGAGTTGAATTCTTTTTCTTGGGATAACAGGAACAGCCCCTTTGTCTTTAATTTGAAGACGTAATGCTTCACTGTCATAGCCTCTGTCAGCAACTATATAGTCACCTTTTGGGAGCTCTGCAACTAATTTCGGTGCTTCTTTACAGTCATGAACTTCGCCGCCTGTCACTGAGAAATGAATAGGAAGACCACAGGCATCAACGGCCATATGAATTTTACTGGTGTTCCCGGCGACAGATTTCCCTATCGCTGTTTCTTGTTCACAGGCCGCACCACTACTATGCTGATGTGCTTTCACAATACTCCCATCAATAAATTCCCATTCCAGGTCTGGATCAACAACCAAGGCGTTAAAAATACCCATCAGTTTTTCTTTACGAGACCAGTCATTGAATCGTTTATATACCGCATTCCAATTACCAAAAGCCGTGGGTAAATCTCTCCAGGGACAACCTACTCGCAAGCGATAAAAATACCTTCGACTGTTTTTCGAAGACAAGGTTTGTCATAAATTCCCATTTTCAACATAATTATCTTCAGTTTCTCCCAAAGTTCATCCGTAAGCATTTGTCGGGGCATAGTTTGCTTGTTTTTGAGTCAAAATAAACAATCTATGTGGCGGAGTTATTGAATTTCAAGGGGGATTTTCAAAACGGCAACAGCCCCTAGTTACCATAACGTAAAGCCTGGCTTATCACTGGATCAGTCTGTATCGGTAATTTAGCACTCCCTGTTTGTGGCAGCATAAAATGATTCATACCTCCTACACCCGTTTCAATATCGCGGATACAGGCTGAAATACAAGAACCTAGCACCGTCGTAATCATTTCGTTCTCACGTGTCACATAAAAGTCGCCGGGGAGTAGTTTGGCTGCGACAATATCATTTTCTTGATCCCAATAACGTCTGATATGCTCAAAACCGGGTACTGATGGTGGCGGAATCTCCCTGTTATTCATGGCCAATCCTATCGGTTGCGTTGATATATAGTGTTACCGATCAAATCAAATCCGGTGTCAAGCTGATGCAATGATTCTGAGTGCCCAATAAACAACCGTGTTCCGATCGGTAATAAACTCTGATATCGCTGAATTAATTTTTGTTTTGTGTCTCTATCAAAGTAGATTAGTACATTACGACAAAAAATAAAGTCAAATGGCCCGGTCATGGGCCACTCGTGCATAAGATTGAGCTGTTTAAAACGAATAACATGCTGTAATTCGGATTTTGCTTTTATTTTTCCTTGATTTTTGCCGATACCTTTTTTAAACCACTTTTTCAACATTTCTTCAGAAAGCCCCGAGCTTCGCTCAAGTGGATATTCACCGTTTTTCGCAACATTTAGAACTTGAGTATCGAGATCGGTCGCAAGAATTTTAATTTGAAAATCCTGAGGCAGATTTTCCAATAAGGTAATGGCGAGCGAATACGCTTCTTCACCGGTTGAGCAGCCTGCTGACCAGACTTTAATCTGTTTATTGGTCTGTTTTTTTACAATCAATTCAGGAATCAACACCTTTTTCAGATAATCGAAATGATGTTTTTCCCGGAAAAAAGCGGTTAAATTAGTCGTAATGGCATTGATGAATTCACTGAATTCCTGCTCATGATTGTTTTCAAGATATTGACAATATTGCTTAAATGTCTTGAACTGTAAAACTCTTAGGCGCTTTGCCAAACGTGAATAAAACATATCGAATTTATCGTCATTCGCTATAATGCCTGAATAATTATTTGATAAGCTTCTGAGGAAATTAAAATCTTCCCGAGAATATTCAAATTCGCGCTCTTTTTCCATCTTATTCATTGCCGTCAGTGACAAAAAAGGGTAGGCCGAGTTAGGAGTGAACTCAAATGTGGGGTGTCTATTCAGAAGAGTCCGCCAAATTAAGCAATTCCTTCATTCCTAATAATTCAATCGCATTGATAAAACGTTCTGAGGGGGATTTTATCAAGAATCCTTTACCTGATTGATTAGCTGTTTGCTTGCAGGCCAGTAATAATTGTAAGGTCGCCGTATCTATCCTCATGACTGCAGATGCATCCACTTCGATATCGGCGTCCCGATCAAGCGCAGCTAATATTGTCTGGCGTAATGTTGTAACATCTTCAATCGTCTGCTTATGCGATAAAGCAATTTTTTTTGGGGTCGAATACGTTTTCTCTGTTTCTAATCCCGAAAATTCACGCTCTTCTTGGTTAGTGGCAAGAGTGTCTTTTTCTTCTTTTGTATTGAGAATGTTAGCAATTCTCTCTGCAATTTTCTGATTTTTGGCATTACCGATTTCGGTTTTAGGCGCTTCCTCGATAGTGGCCGCCATACGCTCGTCTTCCTGCTCGGTATTAGCCTGCCAGTTTTCCGCTTGGGCAAACTTTTCGACCAAATCATCAGGTATTGGATATTCATCACTCATTTTTTTATCCTTAAACGTGTAGAGGCATAAGGTTCAGCTTACTGGCAAAGCCGGGTTAACTCATCTGGGGCCAGTAGCTTATCGATATCTAGCAATAAAATCATTTTTTCTTCGGAAACATACATGCCCCGCATATAACGGGTATCAATTTTTGCACCAAAGCCATCGACCGCCTTGATTTCTTCCGTTTTTATGACGATGACATCCGAAACAACATCGGCGACTATGCCGAAAACATTTCCTGTTTCCAGCGTAACGATAATAATGACTGTTGTGGCTGTATAAGATTGCGGCGCTAACTTAAAGCGTTGGCTCAGATCAATAATTGGCACGATAGCTCCCCGTAAATTTAACGTACCTTTGACAAATGCAGGTGTATCGGGAATTTCTCGAACAGGTTCTCCCCAGCCACGAATTTCCTGTACTTTAATAATTTCAATCGCGTATAACTCATCAGCAAGCTCGAATATAAGAAATTGTTCAACCGTTACAGGGTTTGAATCTTCCGTTGTCATTTTTAAAATTCCGTTGCTATTGAAATCAAAACTCTTCCCACTCATCATCCGGCTGGATAATATCAGGCCTTAGCACAGCCGGACTACCTCTATCGGCTTGCGCAGAACTGATTTCAGCGGCATTATTGTGTTGCCGAGCAGTCAACTCATCTTGATGTTGTGTCATTCTGCCAATTTTAAAAAATGCCAATAACCGCATCATTGCTTTGGATTGGTCATGCATCGACATGCTGGCTGCTGAAGCTTCTTCAGCCAAAGCGGCATTTTGTTGCGTAATTTCATCCATTTGAGTAATTGCATGGTTCACCTGACTGATCCCGATGGATTGTTCGGCGCTGGCTGCCGCGATTTCAGAAACAATATCTCCGACTTTTTTAATGCCTGCCTCGATATCATTGAGTGCATTACCGGTTTCAAAGACAAATTCACTGCCGGAGCGAACTTTTTCCACACTGCCTTGAATCAATTCTTTACTTTCCTGTGCAGCTTTTGCACTGCGCTGGGCTAGGTTTCTGACTTCGGTCGCCACCACCGAAAAACCACGCCCTTGTTCACCCGCCCGCGCTGCTTCAACCGAGGCGTTCAGTGCCAGTAAATTGGTCTGAAAGGCAATATCGTCAATAACACTGATGATATCGGCAATTTTATTGCTGCTCTCATTGATTTCCTGCATGGCGGCAATCGCCTGCTTGACGACCTCGCCACCACTTTCGGCCAAATTTTTTGCTTCTTCAGCTAATTGGTTGGCTTGTTGAGCATTATCCGCATTATTTTTAACGGTGCTGGTTAATTGCTCCATACTGGAGGCTGTTTGTTCCAGATTAGCGGCTTGCTGCTCGGCCCGTTGTGACAGGTTATTATTACCACTGGCGATTTCCTGCGAAGAATGACTGATAAAACTGGCGGCCTCATTGATTTTTGTCACAACTTCATTCAATTTATCTACAGTGCTGTTGATATTGTTTTTACACTCCAGATAAATGCCGGAATATTCAGTTTCGATACGATGATCTAAATCGCCCTGTGCCAGACTATGGATCGTCTGATTTATATCGGTAAACGACTGCTCAATAATGTTGGCCAGTTCATTGATGCTCGCACCGAGTTTGGCAAAAAAACCCTCTTTATTGCTGATGTCTATTCGTTTGTCCAGATGTCCCGATTTTACACTTTCGATAATATCGGCAATTTCTTCTTCGACCAGAACTTCTTCACTACGATCACGCCATTCCACCACAATGCCTTTTCGATTACCATTTTCATCCAGTATCGGTGCCGCTGATAAATCCATAGTGTGGCCGCCAATCGTTAACGTGGAATGTAACGTATCCGTTAAGTTATCGAGTATTCTGCGTTGATGTGATGGATTTTTATGGAAATCATCAATATTGCTACCTAGTAAAGCGTCAGCCTCAAAGTTTGGCAGTTGTTTTTGAATATCGGCTTCGGCTTCTTTAAATAACTGCAAAACCGTTTTATTCATATAGATAATGTCATAGTTATTATTTGTTACCATGACACAAGACTGCGCATTATCAAGCGCTTGTTTAATGCGCCCCATGGTGGTGGCCTGATCCTGGGTAGCGGCCAAATCAACATTCATTTTGACTTGCATTGCTTGCAGGGCTTTCAATAAAGTACCAAATTCATCATTCGCACTAAAGTCGATTGTGTTATGAAATTTGCCATCGGTTAATTGATAAAATACGCGGCTGATCCGATCCATATTTTGGTGAAAATAGGTGATCAACCACCAAAGCATCATTCCTGCCAGTACAACGACTAACAATACAATGCCAAAGATCAGCCACAGTCCATGCTGCAATTGATCAATTCTGTTTTGTAACAGCCTATGCAGGTTATCGGCGACTTTGTTATACAAAAGACTGCTGTGACTGATAATTTGACTACCTTCAGAAAATATTTCCGAAGCCGTTAATTGAACGTTTTTATCCTGTTGAAGATGTGCAACTTGTTGTAAAAAATGCTGTATTTTAGGCTCAATCTGTTGCTCATATTTCAAAAATTCCGAGCTTTCTGGCACCATCGATTTTATATTCTTCTTGACCATGCTCTGCACACGCTCGGCATCATGCATTAAAATCGCTAATTGAATGGCGTCATGCCGGCTTATTTCGGCTTTTTTTAACGTACTAATGCCATAGTCTCTTAATGCGCCTAAAGCTGCCATCAATTCCGGTAATTGATGAACTTGCAAATTTATTAAATGATTACTATCTATCTCAGTATCCAACACCAGGTTGGATTGGTTGGCAACAGTTTCCATCAAATGCAGAATATTTCGAATTAAGGCCGTATGCTGATTAAAACTCTGCTCAGAATTCAGGTTTTGTTTGTTCGCCAGCAACAGGTTCCAATCTTGTTGTATTGATTGCCATAATGGGGTCGATTTGAACGCAACGCCATAATGCGGTTCCATAGCCTCAATAGCTGAAATAGCCTGGTCTATTTTGGCCTCTGTTTCCACGATATCTTTTACAACATCAAGATCGCCGTTCAGTTTCAATAACAGATCCAATCCACGGTGTTGCATGATGCTGACCTGCAAATCCTTTACGGGTTTTAAATAGTCAGAGCCAATCCTCTCATGTATTACAAACGTTATATCTCTTTGTTTTTCTAAATAAAATACACCCATCAAAGCAGCTACAGTCAATAATAAAAACAGACTGCTTAATTGCATTTTTTGGGTGAATGACATTTTTTTAAAAATATTCAGCCCCTCTTTCCAATTATTGACATCCAAAGAAGCTTGTTTACGTTTTATACTCTCCGCACATGAAAATAGAGCAAACCATCATGCACCGATAATTTGAAAATTCTCAGTTAAAAGTGAGCGCAAATTGTCGACATGCTTTTCTGGCTCAGAAAAGAATGTCTCGCAGGCTATTTTGAATTCTTTGAATGTTTCATAATACTGGTCATATAAGATTTCTTTCTTGAAATATCGCCAGTACCGTTCAATCAAATTAAGATTCGGCGCATACGGCGGTAAAACACTAATTCAATTCGCGACATTTCAAGAAATTGTCTGACAGCCTTTGATCGGTAGTAGCGTGCATTATCGCAAATGATGTAAATAGTCCCAGCCTTCGGGTAACGTTCTTCAATCGCCTTACAAAGATCAATCGTTGCCTCGCCATTGATGGTGTCATAGAAGCGGCAGACAGTATCCAGAGAATCGATATTGACTGCACCGTTGACATTGAGACGTTGACGCCCGGTATTACTCTGAATCGTGAATTCCACACCACGCTTAATCCAACCACAAGCCATTACAGGATTATGTTGTGGATGAACACCATCCATGAACAATATCAAGTCTTCGGGCTGCTTGTCTTCCTTTAGTTGTTGATATTTCTCAAGGAACTCCAGTTGGGCTTTTGCATTAGCTTTGCCGGGTATCAGCTTGGGCTTTTATAGACATAACCCAAGCGATGCAGCAAGGCTGTCACACCGCGTTCACTATAGCGAACCTGCCAACGCTCTTTAATGTAAGCTGCAACCGATTTAGCGGTTAAGTGAAGATTTTTCTGCAGATATTCATCCAACTCGGTCGCTTCTGAAACCGATAAGAAACTGGCACTTCCAACATGCTGAGTTTGTAGGAGTTTAGCAAGACCACCTTTCTTATATTTTCGATAGTAGGTACGGATTGTATTGCGGTCAATGAGAAGTGCTTCGGCAACGTTTGTTGCTGACCAGCCTGAACCTAAAAGAATGATGGCTTTAACTCGGTCTGCATCACGTTTTTCTCGAAGCTCACCATGGGCTTCGCGCAAATCGGCTAATTCAGTCTCTGGAAGGGTGTAATTCGACATGGCCTTATTTTATATATTTCACTCCATTACGTCATCTTTTTATGCTAAATTCTCATTTGCGAAGAGTATATTTTGTCATACAGGGCTTCGGCCTCATGAATCTGTTCCCGGGTTGGTGCATAACGACATGACATAAAGGAAACCAAACGGCCATTTTTATAAATTGGCGTTATATTAGCTTCCACCCAATAATAATCGCCATTCTTGGTTCGGTTTTTTATAATGCCAACCCAAGGATTACCTTTTTTTATTGTTTTCCATAAATCAGCAAAGACTTCCGCCGGCATATCCGGATGACGAACAAGGTTATGATTACTACCGATCAATTCTTTTTCACTGAACCCACTGATTTCGATAAAGGCTTCATTCGCTTTTGTAATAATTCCCTTAGGATCCGTTTCAGTAACCAGAATCGTCCCCTCTTTCATCATAACTTCACGATCAGTTACCGGCATATTTACTTTCATGTTCTACTCCTAAAATCAAAAACTGGTATCTACTCACCCCCTCTAAAAAGCAGGTGTAGGTTGTTGATTTATCAGGCTTGCATAACAGGGATGTTATGCAGAACTACATGGATGTATTCACGTGTCCTGATAAATCAATGACCTACTCCGGCTAAAACACAACCGGGTGAGCAGTTACAAAAACTGTTTATCATGATATCCAGTCCATCAAAACAGCTTTTATCTATTTGTTTTTTCCAAAGGTTCTAAATGCAACAATCTTTTTACATCTAATAACATCACCATTTTGTCATGCGCCGATATCAAACCCGTGATATATTCCGTGCTGATTACTGCACCAAAATCTGGCGTCTTCTGTATTGTTCGTTCATCCACATCTAGAACATCTGAAACAGCATCCACCACAACACCTGTTCTTCGATGGTCCATTTGCAATATGATAACCACCGTCAACGCTGAATAGCCCTGATGTTGCATGCCAAATTTTTCCCGTAAATCAATAATCGGAACGATAGCACCTCTCAGGTTAATAACGCCTTTTTCATAAACCGGCACATTCGGAACCCGAGAAACAGGTTCCCAACCTCGAATTTCCTGAACGCTTAAAATATCGACAGCGTAACTTTCATCGCCCAGAGTGAAGCTTAAAAACTGGGCCTGATAGGCTGGATCTTTTTCACTTTCTTTGGCTTGTTCCACAGCCTTTGTGTGATCGTTTTTTATGTTCATGCATTTTTGTTTTGAGCTAATCGAATCAATCCTGGAATATCCAGAATTAAAGCAACTGAACCATCACCTAGAATGGTTGCCCCCGAAATACCTTCTATTTTGCGATAATTTTGCTCGAGTGATTTAATGACAACTTGCTGTTGGCCGAGTAAATCATCGACAAACAAGCCGCATTTCACACCTTGCCCTTCAACGACCACGACTATTCCATCGCTGATATGTCGGGCTTTAGCAGATGGAATATTAAACACCTCATGCATACGCACAATGGGTATATATTCATCTCGTAATCGAAAGGTTTCGCCTTGTTCAACGATTCGATTCACCTGCTCTTCGGATATAGAAATAGATTCAAAAATCGAGCTTAATGGGATGATATAACATTCATTACCAATCGCGACGGATTGACCGTCTAAAATAGCCAAGGTCAAGGGCAAATAAATAGAAATAGTCGAACCTTTACCCAGTTCCGATTGAATGTCGATGTTACCGCCTAAACTTTGAATATTTCTGCGCACAACATCCATACCAACACCACGGCCAGAAATATCGCTTAATGCTTCCGCCGTAGAAAACCCTGGCATAAAAATCAATTCAAAGGTTTGTTTCTCGGTCAAAATGGTACCTTCGTCGATTAAACCTTTTTCAATCGCTTTGGCTCGTAAAATATCTTTATCCAACCCTTTACCATCATCTTTGACTTCAATCACAATGTTTCCACCGCGGTGATAGGCTTCGAGAATCACCGTTCCCGTTGCGGGCTTGCCAGCGGCAATTCTTTGCTTGGGTATTTCTATGCCATGATCTAAGCTGTTTCGCACTAAATGAACAAGCGGGTCAGCGATCATTTCAATGACCGTTTTATCGACTTCAGTTTGCTCTCCTTTCATGATAAGCTCAATTTTTTTGCCCATTTTTGTGCTGAGGTCGTGCACTAAGCGAGGAAAACGGCTGAACACAAAACTAATCGGCATCATCCTGATATTCATGACATTCTCCTGCAATATGCGGGTATGCCGTTCCAATTGTTCCAAGCCGTTTTTAAGCTGATCTAACTTGCTTAAGTCAAAATTTTCACCAATCAAGCTTAACATGGACTGCGTAATGACTAATTCCCCCACCATGTTGACTAAGGCATCAATTTTTCCCGTTTCCACCCGAATGGAACTTGAACTTTTAATGTTCTTTTCAACCGTTTTTTCAGGCTCTTGAGGAAATAGTTCTGATGAAACCGTCGTCGTAGTATTAGTGTCTTTCTGACTGTATGGGGAAAAAATTGTTTTATTCTCATCAAGAAGCGGCGTATCTAATTCCGCGCTGATCGAAGAGGGATGTAAGGCATTGATTGATAAATCACATTCATCTTCGACCCAATCAAAAATATCTTCAATCAATGCTTTATCAATGGCGCCTTTAAGCTCAAGCTGCCAGGATAAATAGCATGTTTCAGGATTCATCGTATAAACATCAGGAAGTTCCTGTAAATTCAATACAATTGAGAGTTCGCCAAGTTCTTGTAATTCGCGTAAGATTCTGACAGGATCATTGCCTGTTCGAAACATGTCTCGATGGGGAGTAAAATCAATTTTCCAGCCTTGTGCTGAAGAAGATTCAAGTTGGCTCTGTGGCACTAATGGGTGGTTGATAACCGTGACGGGTTCGGTTATTTCGGAAACATTCAAGGTATTGAGTTCTTGCTGTAACTGCTGTTTATGTTCCGCAACGGCGTGTTTATCAATAACCTGGCCTTGCTGGATAGCATCAAGCATTTCCCGTAGACAATCGACTGCGCCTAACAGGACATTGACAGCTTTATGACTGACTTGGCGGCGGCCATCACGCATTTCATCTAACAATGTTTCCATCAGATGGGTAAAATCCGACAGCACCGTAAATCCAAGCGTTCCACTTCCTCCTTTTATGGAATGAGCTGCTCTAAAAATAGTATTAATCGTTTCAGCATCCATGTTGTCCTTATCCAGGTTTAATAACCCAGATTCCATGATATCCAATCCTTCCAAGCTTTCTTCAAAGAAAACTTGATGAAATTGGGCCATATCTATAGGTATCATAATCTACCTTTTTGCAAAACGTGCTCCAATACAACGATCACATTCACATTAAAACTTTGTTGATTGTTTTCAATAGTTGTTCAGGATTAAACGGTTTAATAATCCAGCCTGTTGCACTGGTAGCCTTTTTTCCTTGCTCGATTCTGTTGTCAGTAACAATAAAGGGGTGAATTTAAAGCTCTGAATTCCTTTACAAACCAGATGCCATCCATATTCGGCATATGACATCCGTTATCACCCAATCAAATTTCTGTTTTTTTAGCCTTATTCAAGGCATCCATTCCGTCAACAGCGAGAATAGTTGCCACACTTATCTCCTTGATCAATCGTAAAAAACAACTATTTTCAATCCAGCTGTGCGAAGTATAGTTCATAACGATTTATTTACACGATTTTCAACAACACAAAAAAAGGGAAGCTAAAAGCCTCCCCCTTTTTATCGATAGACGGCTCTCTTTAATTAGTCCGTGCGCTGTTTGATTGTTGTCCGTTCCCGTAATGCTTTCAAAAATGCATTAAATTCGGTTTCGCCATAGGCTTTAGCAATATTGCGAACCGCGAGTTTTAACTTCAGTTTATCGTCTTCAGTCAATTTTCCTGGATTCACCTTATTCAAGCTGATAACAACCTGTGAACCATCCACATCGGTAGTCATCACAATAGTTGGTTTTCCAGGTAAGGGTTTTGCCGCCTTGAAAACAACCTGTTTTATGGGCAGACTTACTTCAGCATTGGCACGCTCAAGTCCGCTAATGGTATGAAGTTCAAGCTTGTATTTATCCGCTACCTCAGCCATTGTCATTCCTTGTGACAATGCCTGCCTGATTTGTTGTGCGGTTTCTTCAGACATTTTACGGGCTTTATCTTTCTGCAATTGCGCCTTAATGGTTGATTTCACCGCATCAAAACCCTCAGGCTGTGCAGGCTGATGCTCCAATACTCTCATAACGACTAAACGGTCATTACCTAACTCTATCGGCTCGCTATTATTGCCTTTCAAAACATCTTCCGAGAAGGCCGCGCTGCGAACAGCCGGTTGTTCGGCAATACCTTGCCCTGCTTGACGAGTAAACCAATCCGTTTGCTTAATCTCTGCACCGATTTCTTCTGCAATAGGTAATAAATTATCCGGGTTTTCATAGCTGACTTCAGCCATTAGCTCACCTAGCTCATAGAAGCGATTTTCAGCACGCTCTTTTCGATAACTGGCCGCCACCTCATCTTTGACGTCTTCAAACGACTTGATTCTTGCTGGCGTCAATTCGGTCAATTTAATTAAATGATAGCCAAAAGCAGACTTGACCGGTTCCGAAACATCGCCTGGTTTTAATGATTTAACCGCTTCTTCAAAGGCTTTATCCATAACCCCTTCAGAAAAATAGCCTAAGTCTCCACCTTTTGGAGCCGTTAATTTATCATCGGAAATTTCAGCGGCCAGATCATCAAAGCTTTTTTGCTGTAAAGCTTGTTTTGCTTTTAAAGCACGCTCTAAAGCGACATTATCTTCAGACTTGTTTTTATTGAATTTAAACAAAATATGACTGATCCGATAACGCGCAGGCGTTGAATATTGTGCCTTATGTTCTTCATAGTAGGTTTTTAATTCCTCATCTGTCACATCGATTTGTTTGGCTAGCTTATCCAGGCTTAATTCAACATACTCGATCTTAACTTTTTCTGGGGTTTGGAACTGATCTTTATGTTGCTCATAATAAGCCAATGCCTCATCATCTGTCGGCATGGCAATATTCTCAGGTAAAGGAACGTTAATATATTCAATATCACGTGTTTGATTTTGAATGGCAAAGAAGCGCTCGGCATCTGCCTGTGTCGCAAAACTACTCTCGATCACAGTTTTTTGCATCTGTTCCATGGCCAAAGCTTTTTTGATTCTAGCGGTAAATTCAGCAGGTGTCATGCGCTGCGTCGCCAATAATGATTTATATTTTGTTTTATCAAACTTGCCATCGGTCTGTAAAAATTCCAGATTTTGAACAAATTCACGTGCCGTTTGATTAGTGATAACCAAACCTTTTTCCTGTACATATTGCCACAACACTTCATCATTAATCAGCTTTTCAAGCGCTTGTTTTTTGATCAGGGCTTCATCAAAATTCATGCCACCAAGCGACTGAGCAAATTGCGCATACGCATTATTGACATCGCGCTCAAAAAATTCCTTATCACCGACAGTAACGACCGGGCGCTCACTGCCTCCGCCAAGATAGTTTTGAATTCCCCATAGCGCAAAAGGCACACAAATCAGTAATAAAATGACCCATGCAAATACACCTTGCGATTTTTCTCTTATCTTTGTCAGCATCTGCTTATCCTACAATCTAGCCTGTGTTAATGATCGATATTTCGCTGTAAAAGCCAAAAAAAAACCCCGAACCGTGAGGTCCGGGGTTTCGTTCTGGCGGAGCGGACGGGACTCGAACCCGCGACCCCCGGCGTGACAGGCCGGTATTCTAACCAACTGAACTACCGCTCCAAAGTTCTGGTGGGTGCTGAGGGGATCGAACCCCCGACCCTCGCCTTGTAAGGGCGATGCTCTCCCAGCTGAGCTAAGCACCCGACTTAAGAGCGGCTAGTTTACAGCATCTTTTAAAGATTTACCAGCTTTAAAAGATGGAATTTTTGCAGCTTTAATTGTAATCTCTTCACCTGTTTGCGGATTACGACCTTTTCTTTCGGCCCGCTCCTTGACTGAAAAGGTACCAAATCCAACCAATGCGACTGAATCGTTATTTTTTAAAGCATTTGTGACCGCTTCAATAAAACCATCCAAAGCACGCGCGGCATCCGCCTTAGTTAATTCAGCTGAATCTGCAATTGCGTCAATAAGTTCCGATTTATTCATTTATTTCCCCTTAGGATAATTAGTGTATTTACTGCCTGGGTTTTTACACCGAAGTGTTAAGTTGTTAATGGCTAGACTGCAAAAATGCCTTTAATCCCATCTCTGAAGCGAATTTAATACTAAAATTCAAGAAATCCGCAGAAATCATGAATACAGATTGAGTCCTTTAGGGGCTGTTGCCATTTCACATAGGTAACCATAAAAAGGCGCAAGCCAGAGCGATAGAGCCTTCAAAATTTCGTTTGAGTTTGTCATATCGCGTGGCGATCGCTCTGAAATGCTTAAGTCTTGCAAACACATTTTCAACGAGATGGCGATATTTGTAGAGACACCAATCCATTTCATCATTTCCCCGAGTTGAATTCTTTTTTTGGGATAACAGGAACAGCCCCTTTGTCTTTAATTTGAAGACGTAATGCTTCACTGTCATAGCCTCTGTCAGCAACTATATAGTCACCTTTTGGGAGCTCTGCAACTAATTTCGGTGCTTCTTTACAGTCATGAACTTCGCCGCCTGTCACTGAGAAATGAATAGGAAGACCACAGGCATCAACGGCCATATGAATTTTACTGGTGTTCCCGGCGACAGATTTCCCTATCGCTGTTTCTTGTTCACAGGCCGCACCACTACTATGCTGATGTGCTTTCACAATACTCCCATCAATAAATTCCCATTCCAGGTCTGGGTCAACAACCAGGGCGTTAAAAATACCCATCAGTTTTTCTTTACGAGACCAGTCATTGAATCGTTTATATACCGCATTCCAATTACCAAAAGCCGTGGGTAAATCTCTCCAGGGACAACCTACTCGCAAGCGATAAAAAATACCTTCGACTGTTTTTCGAAGACAAGGTTTGTCATAAATTCCCATTTTCAACATAATTATCTTCAGTTTCTCCCAAAGTTCATCCGTAAGCAGTTGTCGCGGCATAGTTTGCTTGTTTTTGAGTCAAAATAAACAATCTATGTGGCGGAGTTATTGAATTTCAAGGGGGATTTTCAAAACGGCAACAGCCCCTAATAAGGACAAAGACTTTTGTATTGTGCAGTGTCAAATGACCTTAACCTGATTTGAGTTCTACTTTTAGCGAAATCAGCGACATTTATATCAATTGGGACAAAGCCATGTCAAGGACAATAACGCTGTACCCCCTTATTTTTAAGGTGTGCGGGATAAAATACAAAACACTTGAGCGCTGAAGTTAGTACTGTCAAGACGATAAAAAAGGGAGTATAGACACTATACTCCCCTCTTGTTTCGATTAACCAATTATTTCAACAGTTTGTTTACCCAGCATCTCGTAATGCCTTGCCATTACGAGATGCAATAAAAATTTCCTTAAGAAAGCCTTGCCCTTCAGAATGAGGTGCTGGGTTTACAGTATCATATTCTGATGAAATTTTCAGCTTAATGGGCAATGATTGCCTGGGTTTTTTCCTTGCCTTTTTTGGCTTCGGCCTTAGCTGACTTTTTGGCTTTAGGCGATGGCATATGTTGCAGCGCAACGTCTAAAACTTCATCAATCCAATGAACCGGTCGAATATCCAGCGTTTGCTTGATATTTTCCGGAATTTCAGCCAAGTCTTTTTCATTCTCCGATGGGATCAAGACTGTCGTGATTCCGCCTCTGTGTGCCGCAAGCAGCTTCTCTTTCAAGCCACCAATCGGCAGCACTTCACCGCGCAAGGTGATTTCGCCGGTCATCGCAACATTTGCCCGCACCGGTATCTTGGTCAAGGCCGATACGATAGCTGTGCACATACCGATACCCGCACTAGGCCCATCCTTAGGTGTTGCACCTTCCGGTACATGGATGTGCAAATCGTTTTCTTGAAACACGGCAGCGTCAATACCCAATACTTGAGCCCGACTCCTGACCACGGTCATAGCCGCCTCGATAGACTCCTTCATGACATCGCCTAATTTACCCGTCGCCTGGGTCTTTCCTTTACCTGGCATCAGTGCTGCTTCAATCGTCAGCAGCTCGCCACCGACTTCTGTCCAAGCCAGTCCTGTGACTTGACCAATCTGGTCTTTATCTTCGGCAACGCCATAACTGAAGCGTCTGACGCCTAGATATTTATCCAGATTTTCGGCCGTAATCACCTCTTTTTCTTTCTTTTCCTTCAGTAACAGGTTTTTAACGACTTTTCGGCAAATCTTGGAAATTTCACGCTCCAATCCTCTGACACCCGCCTCACGTGTGTAATACCGAATGATATCACGCACCGCTTCTTCGGTAATCTCGATTTCCGAATCTTTAAGACCATTGTTTTTGATTTGTTTTGGAATCAAAAAGCGCATGGCGATATTGATTTTTTCATCTTCGGTATACCCGGCCAACCGAATAATTTCCATTCGATCCATTAAAGCCGGCGGTATGTTCAGGGTATTTGCCGTTGCCACAAACATGACATCGGACAAGTCAAAATCCACTTCCAGATAATGATCGGCAAAGGTGTGATTTTGTTCAGGGTCTAGCACTTCCAGCAAGGCTGAAGCCGGATCACCACGAAAATCGGCGGCCATCTTGTCGATTTCATCAAGCAAGAACATAGGATTGCGGGTTTTGACTTTTGCCAGATTCTGTAAAATCTTACCTGGCATCGAGCCGATATAGGTTCTTCTGTGACCTCGAATTTCGGCTTCATCACGAACACCACCTAAGGCCATTCGCACATATTTACGATTTGTCGCCCGAGCAATGGATTTACCTAAGGATGTTTTTCCCACACCTGGAGGTCCAACTAGACATAGAATCGGGCCTTTCAACTGTTTAACCCGTTGCTGTACCGCCAGATATTCCAGAATACGTTCTTTGACTCGCTCCAAGCCATAATGCTCTTCTTCAAGCACCTGTTCGGCCAGTTTCAAGTCATGACGCACCTTGGTTTTCTTTTTCCATGGCACACTGACCATCCAGTCAATATAGTTACGTACGACAGTCGCTTCAGCCGACATCGGCGACATCATTTTCAGCTTGTTCAATTCCGCTTCGGCTTTTTCACGCGCTTCTTTTGACATGCCGGCAGAGGCAATTTTCTTTTCCAATTCTTCAATTTCATTCGCAGCGTCATCCATTTCTCCCAGCTCTTTCTGAATCGCCTTCATCTGCTCGTTCAGATAATATTCGCGCTGATTTTTTTCCATCTGTTTTTTTACGCGACCACGAATGCGTTTTTCCATTTCCAGCAAATCTACTTCGCTTTCCATCTGGCTGATCAATGTTTCAAGACGTTTCACGACATCTTCCATTTCGAGGATTTTTTGCTTGTCTTCCACTTTCATCGCCATATGCGCCGCAATGGTATCCGCCAAACGACCTAGATCCTCGATACCTGCCAGGGAATTCAGGACTTCGGGCGGAATTTTGTTGTTCAATTTGACATATTGATCAAATGAGTTAATTGCGGTGCGTTGCAAAACTTCAGCTTCAGCGCTAGAAACCGATTGCGTCTCATCAAGCGGCTCAATTGCAGCTGCAATATGATCATCCAGCTCCAAGCCTTCTTTGATACGGCATCTTTCGCTGCCTTCAACCAGCACTTTTACGGTGCCATCCGGCAATTTCAATAATTGCAATATATTAGCCAAAGTACCTGTGCTGTAGAGATCTGAAAATTTTGGATCATCAATATCAGCTTGTTTCTGAGCAATCAATAAAATAGGTTTGTCTTCTTTCATTGCCAAATCAAGGGCAACAATAGATTTTTCCCGGCCTACAAATAATGGAATAACCATATGCGGATAAACCACTACATCCCGCAAAGGTAAAACCGGGATCATATTCTCTTCTCTTTTTACTTCATTCATCTTTTTTTCCTACTCAGGAATTTTGTACATCATTGCATCGTTCGATCATTCTAATAGCTCTTGAATTAAGGATAACAAGGCCATCCGGCGTATTTAATACTTGGAATATATCAGGATTCAGTGCATCGAACGGAGTTCATAGTCTAAATATAGGGATAGATAGCTTAATTTCAAGTGGCAAAAAAAAGGAGCCAGGCCTGACAGCAAAGCTCCTTTTCGTCAAATCAACATTTCAAGCGTTTATTCAGAGGCTTGTTTCCTGGCTTCTTTTTCATAAATCAGGATAGGTTCTGATTTTCCGGCGATGACATTTTCATCAATAACCACTTTACTGATATTAGTGCTTGAAGGCAGTTCATACATCACATCCAGCAGCACATTTTCAACAATTGTTCTCAATCCACGGGCGCCAGTTTTCCTCTCCATTGATTTTCGCGCGATCGCTTGTAAAGCCTCTGGCCTAAATTCAAGCTCGACGCCTTCCATTTCGAACATATGCTGATATTGTTTAACCAAAGCATTTTTAGGTTCAGTCAATATTTTTATCAGCGCTTCTTCATCCAGCTCTTCTAGCGTCGCCACAACCGGCAAACGCCCCACAAATTCTGGAATCAATCCATATTTAATTAAGTCTTCGGCCTCAACTTCGGCAAAAAGTTCCCCAACATTTTTACTATCATCTTTCGATTTAACCTCAGCGGCAAATCCAATGCCTCCTTTTTCAGATCGTGCCTTAATCACTTGGTCCAGACCTGCAAAGGCGCCTCCCACAATAAACAGAATATTCGCCGTATTGACCTGCAAAAATTCCTGTTGTGGATGTTTGCGCCCACCTTGTGGCGGGATAGAAGCGACAGTTCCTTCAATCAGCTTTAATAAAGCTTGCTGAACACCTTCGCCTGAAACATCACGGGTAATCGAGGGATTGTCTGATTTGCGGGTGATTTTGTCGATTTCATCGATATAAACGATGCCTGTTTCAGCCTTTTCGACATCGTAATCACATTTTTGCAGAATTTTCTGAATAATGTTTTCAACATCTTCACCCACATAACCGGCTTCGGTCAGCGTCGTCGCATCGGCAATGGTAAACGGAACATCAAGCAAGCGTGCTAGCGTTTCAGCCAGCAAGGTCTTGCCTGAACCTGTCGGCCCAATCAACAAAATATTACTTTTAGCCAGTTCAATTGAATTTTTTGTTGTATTGCTACGTAACCGTTTATAGTGATTATAGACAGCAACCGCCAAAATTTTCTTCGCCTGCTCCTGCCCGATAACATAGTTATCCAGCTCAGACTTCAGCTCTTTGGGTTTCGGCAAACGATCCGGGGCATTTTCTGATTCGCTGTCGGCCAGTTCATCACGGATAATGTCATTACACAAATCGACACATTCATTGCAAACATAAACCGACGGCCCTGCAATCAGCTTTCTGACTTCATCCTGGCTTTTGCCACAAAATGAACAATAAAGCAGCTTACCATCACCATCGCTGCTTTTACTTATACTCATATTTACGCCCTCTTTGCATCCCCAAAAGGTTACTCAACATCAAGGCTACAGCATAGCCTGAATTTCAAAAAAATCAATCTTCTGCACGGGTTGACGTTATCTATTTGTCAAGACTTTATCGATCAAACCATACTCTGCCGCATCCTCTGCACTCAGAAAATTATCGCGATCAGTATCTTGTTGAATCTTCTCCAGGCTTTGTCCCGTATGGTGTGCCAGAATTTTATTCAGGCGATCACGAATTGACAATATTTCGCGTGCATGGATATCGATGTCACTGGCCTGCCCCTGAAAACCGCCCAGTGGTTGATGAATCATCACTCGGGAGTTTGGCAATCCAAAACGCTTACCTTTTGCTCCGCCAGCCAGCAAAAATGCTCCCATGCTGGCCGCCTGACCAATCACCATGGTGCTGACATCACATTTAATAAACTGCATGGTGTCATAAATCGCCATCCCTGCAGTCACCGATCCACCGGGTGAATTGATATATAAATGGATGTCTTTATCCGGGTTTTCAGATTCTAAAAACAACAATTGGGCAACGATGAGGTTGGCCATATAATCTTCAACCTGCCCGACCAGAAAAATAACCCGTTCTTTCAGTAATCTGGAATAGATATCGAAAGAGCGCTCTCCCCGGGCGGTTTGTTCAATGACTATAGGGACAAGTCCACCCGCCGCCTGAGGTGCCAGGTTATCATTCAATCCATTTTGTTTATCAAACATACGTTGCCTTTAACCTTATTGTTGTTTATTCATTACATCATCGAAGCGCACGGTTTCTTCAGCCACATTCGCCTGCTTAGCCAACCAGTCGACCGTTTGATCTTCCAGAACCATTTGCTGAACTTCCTGCAATCGTTCTGGATTTTCGTAATACCAGTTAATGACTTGCTCTGGGTTTTCATAGCTGCTTGCCATTTCTTCCAAAGTAGCGCGAACCCTGTCATCTTCGACTTTAATGTCGTTTTGTCTGATAATTTCGCCTAAAATCAAACCTAATGCAACCCGGCGTTTTGCTTGCTCTTCAAACATATCGCGTGGCAAATCCAAATCCTCGACCGACAGGCCTTGCTGTTTAGCATTCGCCGCATAAGGTTTTTTCATTTCTTCAATTTCTTGATCAATCAAGGCGTCGGGCAGCGTAATCTGAACTTTTTCATACAAGGCGTCCATGATGGCTGTTTTGAATTTATTTTTCAAAGCCTGCGCCAGCTCACGCTCCAAATTCGCTTTGACATCAGCACGGAATTCGTCCATATCGCCACTTTCGACGCCATAAGCTTTGATAAATTCCGCATCGACTTCTGGAACAACAGATTCTTCAACCTTGACAACTTCAATATCAAATTTTGCTGTTTTGCCCGCCAGCTTGTCATTGCCATATTCTTCAGGGAAGGTGATTTCAAAAGACTTGGTGTCGCCCGCTTTCAAACCGACTAGCTCATCTTCAAATCCTGGAATCATCTGGCCAGCGCCAATTTCCACAGGGTAATTCTCTACTTTACCATCGGTGAAATTTTCCCCTTCGGACTCACCTGAAAAGTGAATCGTAATGCGGTCGCCTTGTTGTGATTCCCGCTCAACCGATTGCCAGTCCTTTTTTTGTTCCCGCAACTTCTCAATCATTTGATCGACATCTGCATCTTCAACGGTTGCCGTTAAGCGTGTTACTTCAAGGCCAGCAACAGCATCAAGCGAAACTTCAGGATAGACTTCAAATTTTGCCGTATATTCCAGACCATCCTGGGCATTAGTCGGCTCTATTTGCGGAAATCCTGCTGGAATTAAATCTTCTTGCTTCAACGCATCGTAATAACTTGATTGAATTAAATCCTGGATAATTTCTCCGCGCACACGATCTGCAAACTGTTTTTTCACGACCTTGACAGGTACTTTTCCTGGACGAAATCCATCTAATTTGACTTCTTTGGCTAACTTTTTAAAACGTGCTTCCATCTTTTCCTGAATGGCCTCTTCAGGAATGGTTACTGTCATTTTTCGCTTCAATTCTGATGTCTTTTCGACAGAAATTTGCATTGCTTTTTAACCTCAAATAATCAAATGTTGGGAAATAACTGGAAATCTATCGTTAAAGAAACGTGAAAGTTATCTGATTAGATCTAAAAGACGTCCTACGCTGCTGGTTCAGCTCTACGCCATATTTGGATATAAAATGCAGATTAAAGAAAAACAATGGTTTATATATTTAAGATAGAAGCCGTTTTTGAACTTTAAAGTTTTTCACGTCCTTTAACCGTTGACCGGTACGGATCTGAACCCATCAACAGAAGGAGAATGGTGCGAGCGGAGAGACTCGAACTCTCACGGGCTACCCCACTGGAACCTAAATCCAGCGCGTCTACCAGTTCCGCCACGCTCGCGAAATCAAAGAATTTGGCATTATAATGATTTGTTTTAATAAAGACAACAAAATGCAGCATTTTTGCTCCATCCTGATGTGTTCAGTTTAACCAATAATGCCCGGCCTTTTTGCGGCTAGCTTCGATTTTCATTCGTTTGCCATTTGTTTTGACAACAACCGCACCCGCTTTACCTGTTGTTAACCAATCGATTTTTAAATCCTGATAACGCTGCAAGACAGCTTGATGCGGAAAGCCATAACGATTCAAATAACCGGCTGGAATTAACACATAATCTAAATTCAATGCCTTTAAAAACAATGCGCTAGACGAAGTTTTACTCCCATGGTGCGGAGCGATTAACACATCAGCCTGTAATTCGGCCTGATAATATGTCAGCAACCATTGCTCTGCCGCACGTTCAATGTCGCCGGGCAATAAAATCTGAAATTGTCGGGTTTTAATCTGTAACACACAGGATCGATTATTTTCCCCATTCAATATTGCAGCCGATGGTGGCGAAAGCAGCTTGAAGCTTACCTCATCCCACTGCCATCGCTGCCCTGCTTGACAGGGTTGTGCTTTATAGCGTTTCAACTTCTTAGGTACGCTACTTAGTACGCCGCCAAACGGCATTGCTTGTAAAACAGCATCAATGCCACCAATATGATCATTATCACCATGACTGATAATAACGGTATCCAGCTGTTTAAGGCCTCGATACTGTAAATAGGGTAAAACAACAGTGCGCCCCATATCTGATGTTTCACTAAAGCGGGCGCCGGCATCAAATAACAGACTATGATTCATTGTTTCCACTACCACAGACAAGCCTTGCCCGACATCCAGCAGAGTCAGTCGAATTTCGCCAGGCGGGACGTGTTGGATGCGTGGAAAAAATACCGGAAGCAGCATCAAGACACCTAAATAACGACCTGGAACACCTTTCGGCAATATCAGTAAAAATACCCCTACGCCGGCCAATATCAGAGTATCGACAGGTATGTTAATCGTTTGCCAGATCGACCATTTAAACGCACTCAGTTTTTCCAAAAAAATCCAGCATATCGCTAATATATGCTCCAACAGGGTAAATAACACGCCTGCTAGTACTGGAAATAAAAACATCGATAACATCGCGCAAAAAACCAGTGGTACCACCAGCAAAGTAATAATCGGTACGGCAACCAAATTAGCAAACGGTGCTAATATTGAAAAACCACTAAAAAATAAGGCTAAAACTGGCAGTAACCCCAAAGCGGTTACGACATGGACCTTACTTGCCTCGGCCCAATAATGACGCCGTTTTGAATCCCCGGATAAAGCAATTAAAATAACGATGACAACCAGGAATGATAACCAAAAGCCGGGGCTTAAAACCGATAAAGGATCAAACAACAGAATGCTTAACAGAGCAACAGCCAAAATCTGTGATTTTTTGACATGCCGCTGCCAATACAGTGAAAGCATGATGACACACAGCATGATCAAAGCCCGTTGGGTTGGTAACGAAAAACCAGCCAGTGCGGCGTAAATCAAGGCAATAGTCAATGAGGCTATAATCGCAATGCGCTGCGGCGAAACCGAAACAAGGCCAACCCACAATAGACTACGCCAAATCAAATAATAAACCACGCCCGCTATCAAGCCGATATGCAAGCCAGAGATTGCAATCAGATGTGCTGTACCGGTGCGCCTGAATACCGTCCACTGCCCAGGGTTCAAGTCCGAACGATCGCCAATCGCTAATGCTTTGATCACTCCCCGCGCCAATCCCTGCGTCACCCAGCCATCGATCCGATCAGCCATGTATTGCCGCCACGCATTTATTGAATACAATTCTGATGATAACAAGTCGGCCTGAACGTTGCTTTTAACATATCCAGTCGCACCAATACGCTGACTAAATAGCCATTTTTCATAGTCAAAGCCGCCGGGATTAAAATAACCATGCGGCGTTTTTAATTTTACCGCCAATCGCCAAACCTGCCCTGCCTTGAGCAGCTGATCCGGATAGTACCAATTCAGGCGGATTTTAGCGGGAAGCCGTGATTCCTCGACCAAAGGTATGAAATCAAAACGCACTTTATGCGTTTGGTAATGTGGAATATCGGCCACGATACCTTTAATAATGACGACTTTTCCGTTGAGATGTGTATCAAGCCGGTCATCCAATATCGATTGCGCAAAGATAGCCGTCCAGCAAAACCCCAAACAAAAAGCCAGAATGCGCCAGCTTCTCATGATGCTCGAGAGCAGCGCTAACACCACTATCCAAATGAGCTGACCAGTATCCGGTAATGCCTTCAAATACTGAACGGCTAAGTCACCTAAAAGAAAAAATAGCGCAAACCAGGGCATATTAGTTGCCATCCCGTTTCAAATTCATGTTCTGATCATTAACATACAGCCCGTATGAAAAGTTTGCGCAATAGAGATACCGCGTTAAAACCTGTTAGAATAAAACCGGTTTAAATCATGCTATCGTTGATCATGCCCAAAAATTTCATTAAAAAACATTTTCCAGATCCTGAAAAAATAAAGCAGCATAAAAATCTGCAATTCTTAGGCGAAAGATTACATACACCGAATCTCTGGCATCTCAATCGTCGTTCTGTCGCCATGGCGTTTGCTGTTGGCCTGTTTGTTGCCTGGATCCCGACCCCCGGTCAAATGGTTATCGCCGCCATAGTGGCTTTGTTTGTAGGCGCTAACTTGCCGATATCGGTCGCTTTAGTTTGGATCACCAATCCGCTAACGATGCCGCCCATGTTTTATTTTGCTTATATCGTTGGATTATTCTCATTAGGACAAGAAAAGCCTGATGCCGATATGACATTTGATGTTGAAAGCGTATTGGCAAGTTTAGGCGATATCGGTGGGCCTTTTTTATTAGGTTGTCTGATTCTGGGAACCCTGTCGGCGTTTATTGGCTATTTTGGCATGCGTTTTTTGTGGCGCCTGATTATCATCAGTAAATGGCGCAAACGAAAAGCGAGAAATGCATCGAGTCTTTGACATCCTGGTCGCGTAGTCAAACATAAATACCTGTTCTGACAACGCGACCTCAATAAATCAAGGTTACCCAAAGGTGCCGCCATTCCAGCCCCAAAAAGCGCCATGGCACGCACTGAATTCAATATAAATGCGTTCGGCGGGGATTTGTAACTCTGAATTTAATAATTGCGTTATGGCCGTTGATAATGATTTGGCCTGAGCCTCTGTCAAACCAATGCTTTTGCATTCTAGATAGGCTAATGGATCAGTTTTCCCGGAAAATTGCATATCTTTTCCAGAACTTATTTCAACCATGACATAGGATTCTGATTTTCCGGTCTCTTCGGCCATCAGCGCAGAAAGCTGCTGCATCAATTGGCCGGTTTGCTGCTTACTTACAGTTTTATTGGTTGCTAGACTTACAAATGGCATTGTTATACCTCGCTCTGATTTCAAAAAAGTTCAACTTAACAACAATTGAAACATCAACATAGCATGCCTATCGGCGTCAAAAAGCGATTTCACATTTTTTTGTGTAAGGAATCACTAATTTGCTGCGCTTGCAGCAATTAAATACGCTAAACTTATTGGCTATAGTACTTTATCAAACAATCTACTTAACTATGGAAAATCTGTGAGAAATTCTTTTTTTCTGGTCATCCCTGAACAAAAAAAAGCTCCAGAACTGATTCTATCTTATGAAGAATCAAATTTAAGGCAATGGGTTGCCGACCTGCCTGCGGCAAACCCATCGCTATCTACACGTCTGTTGCTCGACCAACTCACCGATATGAATAGCGTAGAAATGCCTGCGACCGATCGTTTGACAGCATTAGAAATCATTCGGCCACACTTTCTCCAGATTCAAGACTATTTACGCACACGTTTAATCCAGACAGGTTTCCCCAAAACGCTTAACGAACAAAAAATCATGGGCGTTCTTTCAACGCTTGAAAAACAACTCTGTATCGGCTACTGGATTTGTGTCAGACAACTTTCACAGCGCAATATCAGTTGGTTCCAGAGCAAACACTTAGGTTTGGCTTTACAGCGCACGTTGAAGGGGCTAAGCACTATTGCCCTGACGCATTTCATCATGAACAAACCGGTTCCGGAATGGGTCTGGATTGATCTTCATTCGCTGTATAAATTAAGCAAAAAACATAAAAAGGAAACGGTCAAAATCCCTGATGCCAGTAATATATCGCATAAAAGCTCGGTCGAGGACTGTTACAAACAGATCTTACTATTGAGTCTGGCCGACCCCTCCACACTGATGCAACGTGAGTTTACGCTTTGTTATCATTTTATTGAAAAATTAACCTCACTCGTCAGTTTGCAAGAAGAGCCTGTTAATGCGATGGCAAAACAGTGTTTGATTCAAACCGATGAAGATATCCCTCCATTTTTTGCAAGCCAGGCCACCCCGGATTCATCGGCACGTCTATTTATCGATCTGACGCGTTTAAACAAGATCTGCCAACAAGTCGATAAATGGGTTGATCCGCAAGAGTTCCGCTATAACCCCTCCAGGCAAAATAGCAATCATCAGCCTAAACTCGCTTCAGACCTTTTCAATCAATTAGCGCAGAGCTGGCAAGGAAATTCCCTGCAAAATACGCCTTTGTTTAGCGATCGAATTGATCGTCTGGCTGCGATAGGTTTGGATGCGACCTATGAACTCCAATCCAATCTCATTCAGACCAAAAGCCCCTTACAGGATGAAATTCGAGCAGAATCATTTTCAGAAAAGTCTTTAAGCATTGAATTCAATCGCACGAATGCACTTTCTATTGGCAGCTTGGTCAGCTTCCGCCGTATCGATGCAATGCCTCAACAAAGAGCGCTCGCCGTAGTCACTCGGTTGGAGTTGACGAAACAAGATAATAAACTCATCTTTGAACCCAAACTCATCTCGCAGCAAGTTTTTCCGGCTACTTATATTCCTTTTGATGCCGATAAAAATGAAGTACCTCCACAAAAAGCCCTGCTTTATGCGGTCAAAAAAGACAATACTGAAAAAACTTATATTATTTTGGATTCATTTTCCTTAAAACGTGGTGATTTGTTACGCCTGTTTTTTAACAACGAAAATTTCCCGATCATTTTAAATAATCGTACCAATATCGGTTTAGGCTATTGGCAATTTGAGTGTGGTCGGTTAGAGGAAAAACAAGTTGCAAAAGTACAGCCTAAAAAAAAGGGGTTTGACTTTATTTAACGCATACTTTTCATGTACTGATTTCGGAATATCTGTGGCACAAGTGGCTTGAGGCCATTGCATAAACGCAGTATTCTTGCAAAATATTGTGTGCCTTGAATCGGCAAACCTATGAATTAAAAGTGGGGATGATATGAAAAAACCTATAATCATTATTGGCATTGGTGAATTAGGCGGTGAATTTGCGCGTGGTTTTCTGCGCTGCGGCTACCCGGTCATTCCTGTGACCCGTCAAACTAATGTCGAGACATTAAGCCAGGAAGTAGCCGACCCTGCCTTGGTGTTAATTGCCGTGCAAGAACAAGAATTACACCACGTACTGGAAAAACTCCCCACAGTCTGGCACGATAAGATTGCTCTGATTCAGAACGAATTATTGCCACGAGACTGGCGACAATTCAATATTCCTGATCCCACTGTTGCCGTCGTCTGGTTTGAAAAAAAACCAAATATAGCGTTGACCAATATACTGTACACCCCTGTTTTTGGTCCAAAGGCCGATATTTTAATTGAAGCATTGAATGCAATAAGCATTCCGACAAAAAAATTACATAACAATGATGAATTGCTTTATGAATTACTGCGTAAGGCGCTCTATATTTTAACTGTCAATATTTGCGGCCTTATCGAAAACTGCAGCGTTGGAGAATTATGGGAAAAACACCGCCCGTTAGCTATTGCCGTGGCCAAAGAGGCCGTACAAATTCTGGCTTGGTTGAGTGAAACAACATTAGATGAACAAAAACTGATTGATGGCATGGCCGAAGGCATTGCCGATTGTCCAAATCGCAAGTGCCTAGGCCGCCGAGCGCAATCCCGGCTGGAGAGAGCATTAGCTTATGCCGAACAAGCCGGAATTGAAACGCCTACCCTTTCAGAAATTTATAAAAACCTCACCGACAGCGAGTCCAGCTTTGCCATCAACAATTGATAAAAAAATATATAAACAGTTTTATAGTGTGACAATGACAAGGGAGCTAAACTTACAATTCTCGCGTAGCACTAAAGGTAATTTCTGGCCAGCGTTCTTCGGTTAATTGTAAATTAACCCGACTGCTGGCCAAATAAACCAGAAACCCGCTGCCATCTATTGCCAGATTATCAAACGCTTTTTTCTTGAACTCTTCCAGTTTGGCGGCATCATCAGAAGTCACCCAGCGTACTGTATTGATACTAACCGTGTCATAAATACATTCGACGTTATACTCCGTTTTCAAACGGTGTGCCGTCACATCAAATTGCAAAACACCCACCGCACCCAGAATCAGATCATTGTTTTTAAGTGGTCTGAATAATTGCGTTGCACCTTCTTCGGTCAATTGAATCAAGCCTTTTTGCAAGGCCTTTGAGCGCAATGGGTCTTTCAGTACCACACGTCGGAACAGTTCAGGCGCAAAATACGGAATGCCACCGAACTTCAGTGTTTCACCTTCTGTAAAGGTATCGCCCACCTGTATCGTGCCATGATTGTGCAGACCAATAATATCGCCTGGATAAGCAGTATCGACATTTTTTCGACTATCTGCCTGAAAGGTAATGGCGTTACCAACCTGGATTTTTTTACCTATGCGCACATGAGATAACTTCATGCCTTTATCAAAAACGCCGGAACAGATCCGCATGAATGCGACTCGGTCTCGGTGAGCAGGATCCATATTAGCCTGAATCTTAAATATAAAACCGGTAAATTTTGCTTCATCAGGTAATACTTCGCGCTGCTCGGCTTGGCGAGATTTAGGTGGAGGCGCGTACTCAGCAAAAGCATCAAGTAATTCAATAATGCCAAAATTATTAATCGCCGAGCCAAAAAATACCGGAGTTAAACGCCCTTCCAGATAATCATCATGATTAAATTCATGACTGGCGCCACGCACCAGTTCAATTTCCTCCCGCAATTCATCAGCCTGATAGCCGAGTATCTCATCTAATTTGGGGTTATTCAGACCTTTTATAACCTCGGCATCCATGATTTTACCGCCATGATGAGGGCTGAACAGTAAGATTTCATCTTTATACAGATGATAGACACCTTTGAATCGTTTCCCCATACCTATAGGCCAGGTCATCGGGGCGCATGCGATATTCAGTACACTTTCTACTTCATCCAACAGATCAATCGGGTCGCGTCCTTCCCGGTCGAGTTTATTGATAAAGGTTAGAATTGGCGTGGTTCTAAGGCGACAAACTTCCATCAATTTAATGGTTCTGTCCTCAACGCCTTTAGCGACATCGATCACCATTAAAGCTGAATCGACCGCAGTCAGCGTTCGGTAGGTGTCTTCAGAAAAGTCTTCATGCCCTGGCGTATCCAATAAATTCAGAACACAGTCATTATGCTCGAACTGCATGACCGAGGTTGTCACCGAAATCCCCCGCTCTTTCTCCATTTCCATCCAATCAGAGGTGGCATGTCTAGCCGCTTTTCGTCCCTTTACGGAGCCGGCTAACTGAATAGCGCCACCAAACAATAGCAGTTTTTCGGTGATGGTTGTCTTCCCAGCGTCAGGGTGCGAAATAATGGCAAACGTTCTGCGTCTGTTAATTTCGTGAGTCAGTAACGGATTAGATTGTGAATTCATTCAAGTGATTTTTTATTTGAAAACAGTATATTAGGTGGGAATGAAATGTAATAGGCACAAAATTATATCATAAGCCAAATATCATTATGAGCGGCAACAAAGAGCAACGGCACTACAGCGGCAGAGCTGGGTTAAACTCGGGTACTAATTGCTTTAGCAGCTCACGAATCTTTTGCTCATCCCGTTTTTGACAAAACACATCCAATTGATCCACCTGTTCCAGCCAATTCGAGTCATAAGATCTGGCTTTGGCTAAATACAACTTTGAAAATTCCGTTTTGATCATGGCTTCCTGCTCATGAAACAACTCTTCATATAATTTTTCACCGGGTCTCAAACCAACATATTTGATTTCAATATCTTGCCCAGGTTTCTTACCACTCAACAGAATCATTTGTTCCGCCAGATAGGCTATTTTGACAGGCTGCCCCATATCCAGCACAAAAATTTCACCGCCATTGCCGACAGCTTCAGCCTGCATAATCAACTGGCAAGCCTCCGGAATCGTCATAAAATAACGCGTAATGTCCGGATGGGTCACCGTGACTGGCCCACCCGCCTTAATTTGCTCCCGAAATAACGGGACAACGCTACCGGCCGAATCCAGAACATTACCAAAACGAACCGTAATAAAGCGAGTTGAATCTTCTTTGTCCAGATTCTGGCAAAGAATTTCCGCTGCTCGCTTGGTCGCCCCCATCACATTGGTTGGATTGACAGCCTTATCCGTCGAAATCAATACAAATCGTTGCACACCGTATTTAATCGCACAATGGGCCACATGCCGGGTGCCGATCAAATTATTATGCACGGCTTCCCTGACCTGATGCTCTAACATCGGCACATGTTTATAAGCGGCCGCATGAAACACAATAGCTGGGTGATAGCTCGCAAACGCCGCATCAATCGCTATATTATCGGCAACGTCGCCCAAAACAATATCAAACACCAGTTCGGGAAACGCATCTTTTAGGTTCTTCTCCAGACAATAAAGATTGTATTCCGATTGATCAAAGACGACTAAACGCTTAGGTTTCATCCGGGCTAATTGCCGACATAATTCAGAACCAATCGACCCACCCCCTCCGGTAACCAAAATTACCTTGTCACATAAACTGGCTGAAATATGCTTCCAATCCAGTTTGACTGGATCACGCCCTAAAATATCCTCAATCGATACATCTCTTAAACTTTCTTGGGTGATTTTCTGGCTTAATAACTCGTTAACCGATGGCAATGTTTTAAATGGAAGCTGACTGGCTTCACAATAGGACACAATACGTCGCATTTGCCGCTCATCGGCACTGGGTGTCGCGATTAAAATGGCTTCGATATCCCATTGTCGAATCAACTCTGGAATATCATCGATCGTGCCACCGACACGGACGCCTCTAATTTCACGATGTAAGCGATTTTTATTATCATCAACCAACAAAACTGGCTGATATTCAGCATCAGGACTGGTACATAAATCACGCACCAGCAATTCGGCCGCAGAACCGGCACCTACAATCAATGCCCGCTTACCCTGAGTCTGAAAATGCGCTTTTTCTTTCCATAATCGATAAAGAAATCGTGGTGCCGCTAACAGCAGTAGCAACAACATGACATACAAAACAATCACACTACGCGGTACGCCTTCTAGTCGATTATATAAAAATAAGCCACAGGCAATGACAAATGCGCCAACACAAACCGCTTTGATAATCCGAATCAAATCTGGAATCGATGAAAACCGCCAAATTCCACGATACAATCCAAATAGCCAAAATACAACGGTTTGAAACCCCATCACCCAAGGCAAATAAGTGAGTGCAGAATCCCAATAATTGACAGGAATTTCCTGTAAGTTAAAACGTATCCAATATGCACCCAACCAAGCGACAGGCACCATCAGAAAATCATGAATAAATACAGTCGTACGGGAACGAAAACGAATTTTCACAAGTTTTTAAAATACCATTGAACAAAATTAAAAGTAGGATTACCTCAGCCCAACCACGATAACTTTTATTGAAAAGACTGGGTTAATGAGAGACATCATCCTGCTTAATGACTTTAAGAAAGGTTAAGCACAGAATTTTTAAATCGAATACAAAAGACTGTCGATCAAGATATTCCACATCCAAGTCGACTTTCTGAGGAATAGGTAATTCATCGCGTCCATTCACCTGCGCCCAGCCGGTTAATCCAGGCACCAGCTTGTGCACACCTTTTTCAGTTCTGAGCTGAATTAAATCATCCTGATTAAATAAGGCCGGCCGAGGACCAACGAAACTCATATCGCCTTTCAGAATGCTCCATAATTGCGGTAATTCATCCAGGCTAGACTGTCGTAGAAATCGGCCTATTGGCGTTAACAGCTGATCTGGATTTTGTAGCAAATGTGTAGCGACTGCCGGCGCACCTGTCTTCATGCTGCGAAATTTGGGCATCTTAAAAATCTTATTATCTTTACCGACACGATCAGACCAATAAAGCACTGGCCCTTCTGATGTCAGTTTAACCGCCAGCGCCACTAAAACAATCACTGGCAATAACAGCACCGCTACCGCAGCGGCAAGCAACACATCAAAAAGTCTTTTCATCTATGAAGCGTTCTTTTCTGCATCTACGCGTTATCAATCGGCAACCGGTCTAAATACCATGCAACCGTTTTCCGTATCCCTGTTTCAAAGGTTTCAGCCGGCAGCCATTGAAACGCAGTGTTCATTTTTTCGGCATCGATAGCATAACGCCAATCGTGACCGGCACGGTCAGTGACAAAGCTGATCAGTCTATCATGCGGTGCACCTTGCGGCCTAAATTCATCCAGCAGATGGCAGATATGTTTTACGATATCAATATTAGCCCATTCGTTATGGCCACCGATGTTGAAGACACCACCGCGCTCGCCTTTTCGAATGACGGTATCAATACCGGAACAATGATCTTCAACATAGAGCCAGTCGCGGATATTGGAGCCATCACCATAAACCGGAATAGGCGTTTGATTCAAAGCATTTTTGATAATGGTTGGAATCAACTTTTCGGTATGCTGATAAGGCCCATAGTTATTAGAGCAATTCGTAGTTGTCACCGGCAACCCATAGGTATGGAAATAAGCCCGTACTAAATGATCCGAACCCGCTTTTGAGGCTGAATACGGCGAATTTGGCGCATAAGGCGTAGTTTCGGTAAAAGCCGGGTCATTTTTATCTAATGTTCCATACACTTCATCGGTAGAAATATGATGGAAGTGGCATTGGTTCTGATCCCAGCCCTGCGCTTGCTGCCAATAATTGCGTGCAGCTTCAAGCAAGGTAAATGTACCCATGACATTGGTATGTACAAAAACCCCCGGGCCACTGATAGAATTGTCAACATGGCTTTCGGCGGCAAAGTGCACAATGGTATCGACTTGGTGGTCGCGTAACACGTTATCGACTAATTCACGGTCGCAAATGTCGCCCTGCACAAAAATATGACGCGACTCGTCCGGCAAATTCTGCAGGTTATCTAATGAGCCGGCGTAGGTTAAGGCATCTAAATTGACTATTTTGACCGTGCTGCCGTGTTCCAGCATATAACGCACAAAATTGCAGCCGATAAATCCTGCACCACCGGTGACGAGCATGACTTTAGGTTGGTATTCTGTCATTGTTTCACGAGCTCCTTGATGACCTGCGCCAACGATTCGCGCCACGGTCTGATATTAAGTTTGAATGTTTGTTCTAATACCTGACAATCTAACACCGAATTTACCGGTCGTTTGGCGGGCGTTGGATAGTCTGCAGTTGTGATAGCACGTATATCTTTAAGCTTAAACACCATGCCTTCATCACTTGCCTGCTTAAACAATGCCTGAGCAAAACCATGCCAGCTAATAGGGTCGGGTTGCGCTAAGTGATAAATACCCCAATTTTTTATGGGCTGTTGAAGGATATGCAATGAAATTCGAGCAATTTCTGAAGCTGAAGTCGGTTTGCCAAACTGATCGGCAACAATACCTAACTCTTCACGTTCAGCGCCTAGTTTCAACATGGTTTTTACAAAATTACTGCCATGAACGGAAAATACCCAGCTGGTTCTAAAAATCAGGTACTTTTTGCAGCTATCAACAATGGCATGTTCACCCGCCAATTTACTTTCACCATAAACACCCAACGGCGCAGTTGTATCGGTTTCGGCATAGGCTGTTGTTTTCCGACCATCAAAAACGTAATCGGTGGAATAGTGTAGCAAAGGGATATCCATTTGCGAACAGACTTTAGCTAAGTTTTTAGGACCATCACGATTAACGGCAAATGCCAACGCCTTTTCGGTTTCGGCTTTATCGACAGCGGTATAAGCGGCGGCATTGACTACAGCATCAGGGTTGACCTGTTTAATCGTACTATTAACAGCCTCAAGGTCTGTAATATCTAGCGATTGATGATTGACACCGATGACATCCCAGTGCAATGCCTGAGCCTGCTGTATAAGCTCTTGACCTACCTGGCCCTGGCAACCTGTTACGATAATTTTCATATCTCGTAGTATGGGAGCTTGTGTTCAGGGATTGCATTTAAAACAGCATTATTTTGGTCTTTCTCTGATAAGGTTGCATGCGCCGTAGGCCATTCAATATTGATTTCAGGATCATTCCATAACACCCCCACTTCATCTTCAGGATGATAAAAATCCGTGCATTTGTAGGTAAAATCGGCCGTTTCGGATAACACACAAAAGCCGTGAGCAAAACCTGGCGGAACCCAGAATTGAAAATGGTTATCTTCTGTCAGCTCATAACCCACCCATTGCCCAAATGTTGGTGAACCCCGCCGAATATCAACAGCCACATCAAATACGGCACCAGTTACAACCTGAACCAGCTTGCCTTGCGGATGCTGGTGCTGATAATGCAAGCCGCGTAAAACATCTTTGCGGGAACGAGAATGATTGTCCTGAACGAACTCGACATCAGGAAAACCGGCCGCGATATAACGCGCTTTATTCCAGGTTTCAAGGAAAAAGCCACGGTGATCGCCAAATACATCTGGTTTGATCAAGAGGACATCGGGAATCGCGGTTTTGATAATCTCCATTTATTTCGCCTCATTTAAAAGATTTAACAAATATTGTCCGTAAGCATTTTTATTTAATGCTACCGCTAGGGAGTGCAATTGCGTGTCATCAATATATCCCAGATTCCAGGCTATTTCTTCGGGACAAGAAATTTTAAGGCCTTGGCGTTTTTCAAGAATTTCGACAAAATTGGCCGCTTCCAGTAATGATTCATGCGTTCCCGTGTCCAACCATGCCGTACCACGACCTAAGGTTTCTACGCGTAATTCACCGCGTTCCAGATAAATACGGTTAACATCAGTTATTTCAAGCTCACCGCGCGGCGAGGGCTTTAAATCGGCCGCAATATCAATGACCTGGTTATCGTAAAAATAAATACCCGTTACTGCATAATGTGATTTAGGTTGGGCCGGTTTTTCTTCGATGGATTTAGCCATACCATCGGCATCAAACTCAACCACACCATAACGCTCGGGGTCGTTAACATGATAGGCAAATACGGTCGCGCCTTCTTCATTCTCTGTCGCTGAACGCATTTGTTCGACCATACCTTTGCCGTAGAAAATATTATCGCCCAGAATCAGTGCACATGCGTCCTGGCCAACAAAGTCCTTACCGATAATAAATGCCTGTGCTAAACCTTCGGGGCGAGGTTGTTCTGCATAGGATAAATTAATACCCCATTGCGAACCATCGCCTAATACGTGCTTAAAATGCGGCAAATCTTGTGGTGTCGATATGAGTAAAATATCCCGGATACCTGCCAACATCAGCGTTGACAGCGGATAATATATCATCGGTTTATCATAAACAGGCATCAGTTGTTTGCTGATTGCCAAAGTCAATGGATGCAGCCTTGAGCCAGCGCCACCCGCCAATATGATACCTTTCATCGTTTTTACCTTTATGCTTTGCAAATAAGTTTGTGTTGAAGCCGTTCCGTATTTGGTGAATGAAGTACGCCTTTTTCGGTGATTAACGCTGTAATCAATTCGGCAGGTGTCACATCAAAAGCCGGGTTGCGGACATTTACGCCTGCCGCTGCCCACTGACAATCTCGAAAGCCTGTGACTTCATGTCCACTACGCTCTTCAATTAGAATAGCATCCCCTGTTGCAATCGAAAAATCAAGAGTAGAGAGCGGGCAGGCGACATAAAATGGAATAGCATGTTGTTTTGCCAGCACAGCGAGCATATAGGTGCCGATCTTGTTGGCGACATCGCCATTAGCGGCAACGCGATCCGCCCCGACGATCACGGCGTCGACCTCCCCGCTTTTCATCATAAAACCGGCCATATTGTCGGTGATCAGGGTCACCGGAATATTTTCCTGCACCATTTCCCAGGCTGTCAGTCGTGCGCCTTGCAAAAAGGGTCGGGTTTCATCGGCGATAACGGATATTTTTTTTCCGGCTTCAACCGCCGACCGAATAACTCCTAAAGCTGTACCATGCCCTGCTGTCGCTAATGCACCGGCATTGCAATGGGTTAGAATCCTGTCACCATTTTTTAACAACTCGGCACCATGCGCGCCGATAGCACGATTGATTTGAATATCTTCACTGAAAATAGCTTCAGCCTCCTCCAACAACCGTTGTGCGATAGTTTGAGTACTCTCTTGTTGCAGTGATCGCCAAACTGTTTTCATTCTGTCTAACGCCCAAAACAGGTTTACCGCAGTAGGGCGGCTTTCGGCCAACTGCTTAAATGCAGACTCCACCCCATACTTAAATGTTTGTTCATTTTCTGCTTGCAAACGCCTTGCCTCAAGCGCAATACCATAAGCTGCAGCAACGCCAATAGCCGGTGCGCCCCGAACAACCATATCGCGGATACCTGCGGCAACCTCTGCGGCTGAATCAAAACGGATCATTTTAAATTCGGCCGGCAAGATACGCTGATCGACCATTTCCAGATAATCATTTCGCCAGCGCAATGTTTCAACCTTCTGTAATGGAGCATTCATTGCGTCGTTAGTCTCCTTCAAATTCAGTCAGTGCAAATACCTGATAGCCCTGTTGCTCCAAACGTTGACGTCCACCAATATCGGGTAAATCAATCACAAAAGCGCATTCGACAATTTCACCACCCATCTTGCTGATTAACGTCACGGCCGCTTCTGCGGTCCCTCCTGTCGCCAGCAAATCATCGACAACCAGAACGCGATCACCTTCCTGAATAGCATCGGTGTGTATTTCAATACAATCTGAGCCATATTCCAGATCATATTCATGGGCGATAGTTTCGGCGGGCAACTTTCCTTTCTTCCGAATCGGGACAAAGCCGACGCCTAATAAATAGGCTAATGGCGTACCGACAATAAAGCCGCGCGACTCGATCCCGGCGACCTTATCAATTTTCTGGTCAGCATAGCGTTTGACCAGTTCATCAATCGTCATTCTTAGCCCAACCGGGTCTTTTAACAAGGTTGTAAAATCCCGAAACATAATACCTTGTTTCGGGTAATGCGGGACGGTACGAATAAGGGATTTTATAGGCATATTCTGTCTCTTTGCTTCCTTTTTAAACTATTTATAGAACACGGCCGGCAACGGCATCTAGTTTTTCCAGCAATACTGGATCTCTCGCTTCCGGTGCTGTAATCAACGCATGCTGTAAAGCCTGTTTACACGCGCATGATACCGCGGTGGGGTCATTCAATCGTGGTAACAAGCGGGCCAATAAATGGCGGGCATTGTTGGCATTGTGCTGTAAAATCTGGATAACCTGCTCAACAGTCACATCATCATGCTGCGGATGCCAGCAATCATAATCAGTGACCATAGCAATGGTGGCATAGCATATTTCCGCTTCACGCGCTAATTTCGCCTCCGGCATATTCGTCATACCAATCACATCACAGCCCCATTGCCGATAAAGCTCAGATTCTGCCAGACTGGAAAATTGAGGCCCCTCCATGACCAGATATGTTCCGCCTCGAACAAGTTTGATATCCATGTCAGAGGCGACATCTGTTATACGATCCCCCAAACGACGACAGACAGGATGCGCCATTGAAACATGGGCAACACAACCGGAGGTAAAAAATGACTTTTCCCGCGCAAAGGTACGATCAATAAATTGATCGACAACGACAAACGTTCCGGGCGATAAATCCTCCTGTAACGATCCAACCGCACTCACAGAAATGATATCGCTGACACCCGCACGTTTTAAGGCATCAATATTGGCACGGTAGTTTATTTCAGAGGGCGATAGTCTATGCCCTCTGCCATGACGCGGTAAAAAGACCAGTTGTTGGCCGTCCAATTCACCAAACAATAATTCATCAGAGGGCTCGCCAAATGGTGACTCGACTTTTTCCCAACGGGTATGATGCAATCCTTCAATATCATACAAACCACTTCCACCAATTATGCCAATAACCGAAGCGTTATTTTTATTTGTCATTTTTTATCTCGTTCAAAATATGCTAGGTTCAAACTTATTTATGCTGTGATTATACAGAAAGCCGTATCATAAAATTGAAAAAACCGGACAACAAACCCGGCTTAAATAACTGATTTACGCGGCGGCTCTTTAATTTCATTCCGTTTACCATTACCGAGAAAGAAAAAGCCATCTCTGGCCTCTATTTCTTATCGACACAGAGAACCACAGAGCGCACAGAGGTATCGTTTGTATCACTTAATACCCTTGAGTGGTCTGGATTCATGCTGTTATCAACGACTCTGTTGAAATATCTGTTGTTCATCCATGCTACACGGTTTCATTCTCTGTGTTCTCAGTGGTCTGAAGTGTCTATATGGGTTCTTACGCGAAGCTTGGGGATGTAAGGTGTTGAGTTTTATCGCAAAAACGCCTTTACCTGTTCACAAAATTCATCTGGCGCTTGTACATGCAGCCAATGTGCAGCATTGGGCAGGTATTTGATGATGGCATTGGGGAAATATCGGTAGACATCATTTTCTCGAATATAATCAGATTCTGCGCCGCCTAGAAATAAGGCCGGTTCTGTGTATGGCTTTTCGCTTTTAGGGGCTGGAAAACTAACAATGTTATCGGCATTGCGTTGAAAAATATCCAGATCGACCCGCCACTGATATTCGCCATGTTGTAAGACTAAATTTTGTAACAAAAATTGACGATAGCTTTCATCGTGTAGGGTTTGGCTTAGATAAAAGTCGGCTTGTTTACGATTTTTGATCTGATGCAACGGAATGGCTTTTAAAGCCTCAATGGTGTTGTCAAAACTGTGTTGATAGGCGGTTGGGGAAATATCGGCGACAACTAATTTATCTATTCGTTCAGGGTGGTGCAAGGCTAGCCACATGGCAACCTTTCCGCCCATGCTGTGTCCTAGAAAATGGGCTTTGGGGAGCCCCTGTTGCTGCAAAAAATCGACCATATCCTGTGCCATCGTTGGATAGTCCATAGGTTCTGCATGAGGCGATGTACCGTGATTGCGTTGATCGGGCACAAAAATATGATACTCGGTTTGGAGTTGGCGAGCGATGGCTCGCCAGTTTCGGGATGAGGCGAAAAAGCCGTGCAGAATAATCAAGGCAGGTTTTCCAGCCTCACCATATTCATCGTAATGTAAGGTCAGTGGCGTTGTCATGGCATTTAAATAAAGCTGAAGGCTGCACCGAGCAATCCGCCGAATACGCCGCCCCAGACAACTAACCAACCGAGGTGTTCACGAATGATGGTTTGTACCATTTCTTTGACTTGTTGTGGGGTTAATTCATTCAGGCGCTTGTCGATGACCGACTCGATTCTGAGGGTAATATCCTGGGATATTTTTTCGGCATTTAAACTGTGTTGTAAGGCTTTGTGAAAGCGTTCCGATTCAACCATTTCGGTCAAAATGGTCTGTGTTTTTTCTTTAAAGGGTTCTTTTAACGGTTCAAGCGCTTCAACACCGCCCATCATTTGCAGCATGGCGCCGAATGAGGATTCCATGATGGCGCTGACCAATCCGTCATAAATCTTGTCGTAATCTACGGCATTGAGCAAGGGGTCGAGATTCAGGACATGACTGCCCTGCTGCTCTTCTTTTTCGATAAACTGTTCAATATTGTCGGCGGTAAAGAACTGTTTCATCATCAATTCTTTGATGGAATATTTAAATTCTTCAAAGCGATTAGGAATGACGCCGGAACCATAGAGCAAGGGAACTTTTTCAAATAGCATATAAACCGCCAGCCAGTTGGTGATAGCTCCCGACAAGGCAAAAAAGCCGACCGATTTTAATAATTCGGTTTGATAAGGACTGTAATAGGCGGCGACAATGATGCCAAGCGCGATAAGATTGGTAATCAGGCTTTTATTAAACCTTATGTTCATCGTTTGCGTTGTCCTCCCGTTTTAGGGTTTAACATCCAAAGCCTCTACGCGCTGAAATCCACGCGGTAAGTGCAAGCCACGTTTTGCGCGGCTGGAGGCATAATGCTCGATATCGACTTGTTTCAGGGTTAAATGACGTTTTCCCGATAAAATCACTAATTCCTGTCCAGGGCTGAATACTTGAATATCGATAACACGATCATTACCGGCTTTTAAGTCTGCCGGTGGAATCTGGATGAGTTTGTTACCTTTGCCTTTTTTCAGGGCTGGTAATTCGGCGACAGGAAAAATTAACAAACGCCCTTGTTGTGTTACGACAGCCAGTAAATCGTCGTCAACGGCGCTGATTTTAGCTGGCTTGAGTATGGTGGCGCCTTCCGGCAGGGTCAACACGGCTTTACCGGCTTTGTTTTTGGTTTGCAGGTCTTTCAGTTGTAATCTGAAGCCATAGCCGTGATCGCTGGCCATGATGTAGCTGTCTTCATCATCGCCGGCCAAAAGGTAGCTAAACAAGGCTCCTGCCGGCGGTTTGAATCGACCGGTCAAAGGCTCGCCCTGACTGCGTGCCGAGGGCAGATCATGAGCTGTGGTCATGTACACCCGACCGGTTGAATCTAATACATAGACAGGTTGTGTGGTGCGGCCATAGGCACAATCGAGAAAGCCATCACCGGCCCGATAGTTCAGGCTTTTGGCATCAAAATCGTGGCCTTTGGCGGCGCGAATCCAACCTTTTTGCGACAAAATAATGGTAATTGGCTCATTTGAGATCAGTGCGGTGGTATCTAGTGCATGAGCGGCCGAACGCTCGACGATGGGTGAGCGCCGGTCATCACCATATTTTTCTGCATCACATTCGATTTCTTTGCGAATCAGCCGATTCAGCAAACGCGGCGATGCCAGTGTTTTTTCCAATGCTTTGCGTTCCTGCTCCAATTCATTTTGTTCACCACGGATTTTCATTTCTTCAAGCTTAGCCAGATGACGCAGCTTTAATTCCAGAATTGCTTCGGCTTGAAGATCAGTAATGCCGAAGCGGCTCATCAATACTGGTTTAGGCTCATCTTCGGTGCGAATAATATGAATGACTTCGTCAATATTTAAAAAGGCGATTAACAAACCTTCCAGAATATGCAGGCGTGCAAGCACTTTATCCAACCGATGTTGCAGGCGTCGGCGCACGGTTTCGGTTCGAAATTCCAGCCATTCGGTCAGAATCTGGCGCAGCGGTTTGACTTGAGGTTTGCCATTTAAGCCAATCATGTTCAGATTGACGCGGTAATTTTTTTCCAGATCGGTGGTGGCGAACAGATGAGACATGACAGCTTCAGTATCCACGCGACGCGATTTGGGAATAATCACCAGCCGGGTCGGATTTTCATGATCGGATTCATCGCGCAAATCTTCAATCATCGGCAGTTTTTTAGCCAGCATTTGTGCTGCAATCTGTTCCATCAATTTGGCGCCGGAGACGTGATGCGGCAAGGCGGTGATGATGATATTATGGTCTTCTTTCTCGTATTTTGCTCGCATTTTGATCGAGCCATTGCCGGTCTGGTAGATTTTTTCGATATCGGCCTGAGGACTGATGATTTCAGCTTCGGTTGGATAATCCGGGCCTTTAATCGCCATCATCAGCTTTTCCAGCGGGGTTTCCGGATCATCTAGCAGTTGTATGCAGGCGGCCGCTACTTCACGCAGATTATGCGGAGGAATATCGGTAGCCATACCCACTGCAATGCCCATTGTTCCATTTAATAAGACATTGGGCAGGCGGGCGGGTAATAATTTCGGCTCTTTCAGGGTACCGTCAAAATTATCTCCCCATTCCACCGTACCCTGCCCTAATTCACTAAGCAGCGTTTGGGCATAGGGCGTCAGCCGTGATTCGGTATAACGCATGGCGGCAAAGGACTTCGGGTCATCGCTTGAACCCCAGTTGCCCTGGCCATCGATAAGTGGATAACGATAAGAAAATGGCTGGGCCATAATCACCATGGCTTCATAGCAGGCCGAATCGCCATGCGGATGATATTTACCCAGTACATCACCGACCGTACGCGCGGATTTTTTGTATTTTGCCAGCGCGGTCAGGCCCAGTTCTGACATGGCATAGACGATACGCCGTTGCACGGGTTTAAGGCCATCGCCAATATGCGGTAAGGCGCGGTCGAGAATAACGTACATGGAATAATCCAGATACGCCTTTTCGGTAAAATCCTTTAGTGGCAGTTTTTCAAAGTTTTCCTGTAAGCCCATGATGCTGTCTTTGTGACCTGTGGATTGGAAAAAAGCCGCTTATGCGGACGGTATGTTGACTTGCTTGATGCTGTTTTCGTTGATTTCGATTTGGCGTGCCTTGTATAAGCGACCGATGGCTTGTTTGAATATTTTTTTACTGACGCCGAATTGCCGGTAAATCGTTTCAGGTGCGCTTTTGTCATTGAGCGGCAGGTGCCCGCCTTGTTGTTGCAATGCCTGCATGATGGCATCAGAGACCTGATCGACCTTATCGGCAAATTTAGCGCGATCAAGAATCAGATCGATACGCTTATCCGGGCGAATTTGTTTGATATAACCTCGACATTGCTGGCCGATTTTTAAAGGCTGGAAGGTTTCGTTTTTGTACAACAAACCCCAGAATTTATGATTGACCACGGCTTTGTAACCTAACTCGGTCTGCCCTGCGATCATTAAATCGACCTCATCGCCTTGTTTTAGATAAACTGCCTCATCCAGAATAAAATCATCCAGCATGGTTGAGGCCGCTATGCGGTTGTCTTCGTCCAGAAACAGGCGCACCAGATAGGACCGCCCCACTTGCATTTTTTGTTTTTGTTCACTAAACGGTACAAATAAATCTTTTGGCAGCCCCCAGTCCAGAAAGGCGCCGACCTTACCGGTCGCCACCACTGGCAAAAAAGCCACCTCACCCACTTGCGCCTTTGGTTTTTTTAGCGTGGCGAGTAAACCACCCTGGCCATCGGTGTAAATAAACACGTCGAGCGTATCACCTTCCTGTTTATCGGCGACAGCCGGGTCTTGCAGCATCAGCTCCTGTTCTGCTGTACCCTCTAGCCAAACGCTATCATCGCGTTTTCTGACGATTTTGAGGCTGTTAAAGCGTCCTATTTTCAACATATCAACCCGGTGGCCATGTCATTTGGCGGCCACCCAACAAATGCAGGTGGATATGGTAAACCTCTTGTCCACCCTGTTTATTGCAATTGAATACGGTGCGATAACCGTCTTCTGCAAGATTTTCCAGGTGAGCGATTTTACTTGCCGTTAATAACAAAGTCCCGGCTAGTTCGGCATCATCCAAATCATTCAATGTCGCAATATGGCGTTTCGGGATAATCAGGATATGTACCGGTGCTTGCGGATTGATATCCCGAAACGCCAACACGGTGTCATCTTCATAGACGATATCGGGCTTGATTTCCCCGTTCGCCATTTTACAAAATAGACAGTCTGTCATAGTAAATCCTCATGTTTTTAAACTGCTTGTCGCCCCTTAAATGCATGCATCAGGGTGCTGCTGTCGATATATTCCAACTCGCCCCCCATCGGCACGCCATGCGCAATACGGGTCGCCTTGATGTTATATTTTTGACTCATTTCAGCGATTAAATGTGCGGTTGCCTCGCTTTCGACCGTGGCGTTCGTGGCCAGAATAACTTCTTTTAATTCAGCAGTGGCGAGTTTTTGTTCCAGTGTATCAAAACCTAATTCATCTGGGCCGATGCCGTCAATCGGCGATAGATGGCCATGCAGAACAAAATAACGGCCTTTAAACGCAGTAGACTGTTCGATCACCCAGACATCGGCCGGGCTTTCGACCACGCATAGTACAGAGTCGTCCCTTCCCGGATGCTGACAGAGCTCACAGCAGGTTTGTTCAGTCAAGGTGCGGCAGCTTTCGCAATGCCGGATTTTAGTCATGGCTTGCTGCAACACCTGACTTAAATGCTGGCCACCACTGCGGTCATGTTGTAGCAGATGAAACGCCATGCGCTGGGCCGATTTGGGACCGACGCCAGGCAAGCAAGTCAAGCTACGGATCAGTTGTTTAACCAGTCCTGTTTCTGACATTTAAAATGGCATCTGGAAACCAGGAGGTAACGGGATACCGGCCGTCACTTCGGCCATCTTTTCTTTTTTGGTTTTATTGACTTTTCTAACCGCATCGTTGACAGCGGCGGCGACTAAATCTTCCAACATATCTTTATCGTCTGTGACCAGAGAATCGTCGATGCTGACTTTTCTGACTTCGCGTTTTCCTGTCATGACAATTTTGACCAGACCACCACCGGATTCGCCGGTAATTTCCATATTTTCCAGCTCTTCCTGAGCTTTTTTCATGTCTTCCTGCATTTTTTGGGCTTGTTGCATGATATTGCCCAGTGCATTTTTCATAATCTTCTCCTGCTATTTAATCGGTTTAATGCTATCGGTTACCACACGGGCATTGAATTCTTCTTTTAATGCGTTGACATTGTCATCATTATTGATGGCTTCGACGGCCGCTTGTTGCTCAGCTTGCTGCTGTAGCTGTGCCTTTTTTGCCGGTGTCATTTTATCCGTTTTTTCAATGCCGATTTTTAATTTAAGCGGCCTATTGTAATAGGTTTGCAGCGCTTTCAGCAGTTTCTCTTCACTTTTTCCACCCAACAGGTTTTTATGCGAAGGTTCGATGCTTAAATAGCAATATTGTTCATCGACGCCGTCAAACGTACAATTATTGGCCAGCTCCCGCGTCATACCACGCAGATTCATCGCATCAATCATCGCCTGCCAGTCATTTTCCGGTTGCACTGCAGGTGATGCATGCGCTGTTTGGGCCGGAGGCGGTGTCTGCGGTTCTTTTGCGGCCGGAATGGTCGCTTTCGGTGTGACATTTTTTGCCACTGTCGTTTGTTTATTGTGTGATGGCGGAGTCGATACCGGCGTCGATGTGCTAGAGGCCGGTTTGAAGGCCAGCATGCGCAGCAGAATCATTTCAAAGCCGGTGCGCGGGTCAGGCGCTAAATCCAGTTCTTTTTGTCCCATCACACCAATTTGATAAAACAATTGGACATCTTCTGGCGACATTTGTTCAGCCATCTGTTGAATGAATGCGGGATCGAATTCATATTCGGTACGCGCCGGAATTTGCTGCGTCAGGGCAATCCGGTGCAGCATCCTCAGCAGTTGTTGCAAACTATCGGCAAAATCCGGCGTTAAATCGGCCATTTCAGCGACTTTATTGAGTACCGCCAAACCATCATTCGCGGCCAGAGCTTCCAATAAGGCATTCAAGGACTGTTCAGAAACTGTTCCTAGCATTTGCAAAACAGTTTGATAGTGCACAGCACCATTGCCATAGGCGATGGCTTGGTCTAATATGCTCAAACCATCACGCATGCTGCCATCAGCCACACGCGCTAAAAGAGCTAGGGCATTATTTTCAAATTCAATGCCTTCCTGTTGCAGAATAAACGCCATTTGTTTTTCAATCTGCTCAGGATAAAGACGTTTGAGGTTAAATTGCAGACAACGCGATAAAATCGTGACCGGAATCTTTTGCGGGTCGGTGGTCGCCAGCAAAAACTTGACGTGTTCGGGTGGCTCTTCCAGGGTTTTCAGCAGCGCATTGAAGCTGTGCCCCGACAACATATGCACTTCATCGATCAAATACACTTTATAGCGTCCCTGATTGGGCGCGTACTGCACGTTATCGAGCAAATCCCGGGTATCTTCGACCTTGGTGCGTGAGGCAGCATCAACCTCGATTAAATCCATAAACCGGCCTTGATCGAAAGCCTGGCAAACGGCGCATTGGCCGCAAGGATTGAAGTCAGTCAGATTTTCACAGTTGATGGCTTTGGCCAGAATCCGGGCGATAGTTGTTTTGCCGACGCCGCGAGTGCCTGTAAATAAATAGGCATGATGCAGCCTGTCATGTTGCAGGGCATGAATCAGCGATTGGCTGACGTGTTGCTGGCCTACAATTTCTGAGAACGTCCGGGGGCGCCATTTTCTGGCTAGAGCCTGATAAGCCATAGAGACTCGAAGAGTATGGAATATGGGTGGTTGCCATACCAGCCACATCCCGGCACACGAATCCGCTGCTACCGTTGCTCCCTTCCGGGCCTGGCGGGGTTTACAGCGTATCGTTGCGAGAGGACCGATACGGCAACCATAATGTTTCAGGGCGAGCCTGAAAGAGCGCGTATTATGCGGCAATCCGACTAAATAGGCAATAGCTTATTGCCGTTTTTTTTCAGGGTAAAAAAACCTGCCATTGCATGCCCCCTAAATCTTCAGACTTAGCGGCAACCAATTTACCATTCAGCAATCCCAACAATTCATTCACCACCGCCATGCCAATGCCGTGCCCTGCCGTGTTTTCATCGGCACGCATACCTCGCTGTAGAATATGCTGGATTTTATTGGCAGCAATGCCAGGGCCATCATCTTCGATAATCAGAACGATGGAATAATCACTATCGTTTAGTGTTTTCAGCGAAACATTGACCTGGTGCCGACACCATTTAGCAGCATTGTCCAACAGATTGCCAATGATTTCGTATAAATCACCTTCCTCACAATACACAGGACAGGTTTCTGGTAAGTTAGATGAAAAATCGATCACTTTGTCATGATAGACTTTTTCCAGTGAACCGATAATTTTTTGCGTGACCTTAACCAGATCCGTACGCCCGGTTATTTTCTTTTGGCCTTTTGCCGCAGCTTTTTGCAGTTGATATTCCACAATGTCGTTCATGCGGCTGATTTGCATCTGGATGATTTTAGGCTCCATGGCATCTTTATTAACGCTGCCTTGTAAAATCGCCAACGGCGTTTTCAGGCTATGCGCTAAATCTGCCAATGTGTTGCGATAGCGTTCCATATGCGCTCTTTCACTCTGAATCAGACCATTCAAGCTGTTGACCAGCCCTTCAAGCTCCGATGGATAGCTGCCATCAAGCCGTGGCTTTACACCTTTTTCGATCAATTTCAGATCGTGTCCAATCCGGTTTAACGGCTTCAGCCCCCAGCGTAATAATACGATTTGAATCAATAACAATAAAAAAACGGCCGCCGATAACCAGCGCATTAAAATCATGCGGAAATGCACCACTTGCTGATCAACAATCGGCGCATCTTCGGCAACGGTAAAAATATAGGCGCGTTGAAACTTATCCTGACTTTCCCACAAAACGGCATAATGTAAAACATAGAATTTGGGGGTTTTCTGAAATACAAACTTACCTTGTGGTAAATTTTCAGGCATCGGAAAATCAATACCTACGGCGGAAGGCGAGCGCCACACCAGTGATTCGTCCGATAAATGAATCATGGCATAAAGCCCTGAAGCCGGATGATTGAAACGCGGTTCGCGGAGTAATTCCGGCATAGTCAGACGTAAGGCTTTGTCCATTTCAGCCACTGACAATAAAGCATAAATCTGAATACGCAGCTTTTCTTTCAGGGCTTGTTCGACACTGCGTTCGAAGGCTTGCTCTAGCACAAAACCGACGATGACGAAAAATATAACCAGAACTAGCCCCGCCGTGATGACCAGTCTAAACCTGAGTGAATTAAATTTCACGGTTACAACATCACATCGTCCGGTAATGGAATACGGTATCCTCGTCCGCGCAAGGTTTCTATCGGTTTGGTAATGCCTTCCGGGTCGAGTTTTTTACGCAAGCGACCGATAAAGACCTCGATAACATTGCTGTCCCGATCAAAATCTTCATTATAGATATGTTCGGTCAATACCGATTTTGAAACGACTTCGCCCTGATGGAACATTAAATATTCCAACACCTTGTATTCAAAGGCCGTCAGTTCGATTTTGTTATCATCAACCGTAACCTCTTGAGACAGCGTATCTAGCTTGATATTGGCAAAATTCAAAACCGGATGTGCATTCCCTTGGGCACGGCGCAACAGTGCATTGATACGCGCCATGAGTTCTTCGTAGTGAAACGGTTTGACCAAATAATCATCAGCACCCGCTTCAAGGCCTTCCACTTTGTCTTGCCAGCGATTTCGTGCCGTCAACAACAAAACCGGTAATGCATTATTTTGTTGACGGAGTTGTTTAATCAATTCAATTCCTGAAAAATCAGGCAAACCAATATCGATAATCGCAATATCAACCGGGTATTCATTGGCTAGATAAACGCCTTCTTTGCCCGTCCCGGCCGCATCGACCGCAAAGCCTTTCGTTGCAAAAAAATCACACAGTTGCTGACGTAAAATCTGTTCATCCTCGACCACTAGAATTCGCATGTCATTCAACCACTTTACCGCTTGCAACATTGATTTTGAGATATTGAATGATGCCTTCAGCGGTTAATATCTTAATTACATAAAACTTTTGATCGTCCACGGTTTCAACTTTGGTGGCAAGTACCTTGCCTGTCTTTTCTGCGTTGATTCGCTTGACTGCCTCATCCAAACTTACATTCGCAGGCATTTCCAGCGCGCTGAGCGCTGGCACAAAAAAACAACCTGAAATAAATAAAACAGTAGGGGCTGTTGTTTATCGCTTGCGAGTAGGTTGTCCCTGGAGAGATTTACCCACGGCTTTTGGTAATTGGAATGCGGTATATAAACGATTCAATGACTGGTCTCGTAAAGAAAAACTGATGGGTATTTTTAACGCCTTGGTTGTTGATCCAGACCTGGAATGGGAATTTATTGATGGGAGTATTGTGAAAGCACATCAGCATAGTAGTGGTGCGGCCTGTGAACAAGAAACAGCGATAGGGAAATCTGTCGCCGGGAACACCAGTAAAATTCATATGGCCGTTGATGCCTGTGGTCTTCCTATTCATTTCTCAGTGACAGGCGGCGAAGTTCATGACTGTAAAGAAGCACCGAAATTAGTTGCAGAGCTCCCAAAAGGTGACTATATAGTTGCTGACAGAGGCTATGACAGTGAAGCATTACGTCTTCAAATTAAAGACAAAGGGGCTGTTCCTGTTATCCCAAGAAAAAAGAATTCAACTCGGGGAAATGATGAAATGGATTGGTGTCTCTAGCCAAAGCCGCCAATGCAATAGCCGGCGCAGTATTACGCCCAGCCGGCTCAAGAATAATTGAAGCGGGCTGAATACCGATTTCCCGAAGTTGTTCTGCCATCATAAATCGATGATCTTCATTACAAACTGCCAGGACGGGTTGCAAACTTTCCAGTCCTTGCAAACGTAAGACAGTTTCCTGCACCATGGTTTTATCCGAAGCCAGCGGCAGAAACTGTTTAGGATGCTGACTGCGCGACAACGGCCACAGCCGGGTTCCTGAACCGCCTGACAAAATAACAGGAATCATACTCTCTCCTTTAACAAAATTGGCAATACTTTAGATGTTAGTCTACGATAAGGGTTTTAGCAAAATCATTTTACCGCAATGCAAATTGATGTTTTTAATGGTGATGCCGATGGCATCTGCGCCTTGATTCAACTGCGCCTATCACAGCCTGCCGAGTCCAAACTCATCACCGGTGTCAAGCGTGATATTCAGTTACTTCAGCGCGTCACGGCAACAGCTGGAGACAAGGTGACTGTACTGATATTTCACTGGCTAAAAATAAAGACGATTTATGCCGCCTCTTAAGTGCCGGTGCAGAAATTTTATATGTCGATCATCATCAGGCCGGTGAGATACCTGAACATTCAAACCTAACCGCGCTTATCGATACCAGCCCCAAAGTCTGCACCAGTTTGCTGGTCAACCAGTATTTACAGCAGCCCTATCCAGAATGGGCCATCGTGGCGGCATACGGCGACAATTTGGATCACAGCGCAGAGCAGCTTGCCGATACGCTGATGTTATCCACAGAGCAGCGGGAAAGGCTGAAACAACTTGGGATTTATATCAATTACAATGGCTATGGCGCCAGCATCGAAGACTTGCATATTCATCCAGCCGAATTATTCAACATCCTGATTCAATTCAAATCACCTTTTGATATCATTCAGCAGCGCGGTGATTTATTTCGCCAATTACAAGAGGCTTATCAATCCGATATGGAACAGGCCGCAGCATTACAGCCTTTAGAAGCGGATGAAAAAACTGCCGTCTATCTATTACCCGATGCCTCCTGGGCCAGGCGTATTAGCGGCGTGTTTGGCAATCAGCTGGCAAATCAGGCACCAGACAGGGCCCATGCCATTATCACACGCACACCTGCGGGCAATTTTCAAATCAGCGTCAGAGCACCTTTAAACTTGAAAACCGGCGCCGATGAACTCTGCGCGCGCTTTCCAGGTGGTGGTGGCAGAAAAGCTGCCGCCGGCATTAACCAGCTGCCAGAGTCGCAACTAGAGCAATTTATTTCTACCTTTAAACAACATTATTCCTGATACCACAATGACCCAAAAAGTAGCAATACCGTATGGCACCATGCCACCATTGATCGTGCCGCACGCGAAAAACGTCAAGGCCATAAAAGCGCCGTATTATGGTTTACTGGCTTGTCCGGATCCGGCAAATCCACGCTCGCGCATGCAGTGGAAGAGCGTCTGTACAACATGAATGTCTCAACTTTTGTCCTTGATGGCGACAATGTCCGTCATGGTTTATGCAGCGACTTAGGCTTTACCGATGCCGACCGGGTTGAAAATATCCGCCGCATTGCGGAAATAGCCAAGCTGTTCTCGGAAGCGGGCATCGTTACCTTGACCGCGTTTATTTCGCCTTTTAGAAAAGACCGACAAGCCGCCCGAAAACTGATGCCGCATGGTGATTTTCTTGAAATCTACTGCGAATGTCCGTTGGATATCTGCGAAAAACGTGATGTAAAGGGGCTGTATAAAAAGCCCGAGCTGGTGAAATTCCTTTTTTCACGGGGATCGACTCACCTTACGAAGCCCCTGAGAAACCGGGTTAATCGTCAATACCGGTCGTCATTCACTGGCAGAGTGTGTCGACCAAGTGATTCAATTGATGCTGGCACGCGGCCTGATATCAGCGCCAACAGCGCAACAGTAGCAGAGGGAAGCGCCATAACATGCCGAAAAAGAGTTGTGCATGCTTGGCGGAAATCAGGACATTGTCTTTCAGCATATTGAAGTGCGAAACGCCATCGAGAGGATAACGCACGGGCGTGGGCAGGTTGATGACGCCCACGCCCTGCCAATACAATCTGACCACGATTTCGATATCAAAATCCATCCGCTGTCCTAAACGGGCCGATTGCAACAGCCGCTCAACAGCGGCCAATGGATAGCAGCGAAAGCCACACATCCCATCAGCAATGACATTCGATAAAGTATTGATATGAATCCAGATGTTAGTTATTTGACGGCCATACAATCTTTTCTTCGGCACCTCAGAGCCAAAAACTGGCTGGCCAAGAATCAACTGGTTCTGATGGCTTTCGCTGACGCTCAAAAAGCGGGGAATATCGGCAATATTATGCTGGCCATCGGCGTCAATCTGAATGGCATGACTGAAGCCTTGCCCGATAGCATGGTTTAAGCCATCAATGACCGCAGCCCCTTTGCCACCATTTTGCGGCCTATGAATCAAGCTCACCCAGGCATAGCGCTGTGCCAGCTGTTCCAGCACTGCCCGGCTGTCGGCTGAACTGCCGTCATTGACGACGATACACGGCAAAACAAACGGTTCCAGCTGTTCAAGCACCTGTTGAATCGCTTGTGGATGGTTATAAAACGGAATCACAATACAGGTTTTCATGTTATTGCATCATAAACCATTCGCCCCGAACCAAAAGCGTCGCTCGCATTCTCAATATCAAAACATAACTTGCCGGTTTCGGCTTTCCAACTCAATGAGAGGGTCACAATAGTGTCAGGAACAATGATTTTTTTGAACTTAACCGCTTCCAACCTGGAAAAACCACGCTGAATTGAAAAAACAAATGCCCATAATAATCGGCCCATGCCAGCTGGGTCACACCTGGCAAAATAGGCTGCTGCGGGAAATGACCATCGAAATACTGTAATGCCGCTTGAATCCTGATTTGCAATTTGACCGAATCCGATGCAAAAACAATCTGCTGAATCAGCGGATAGCGTAACCTATCTTGATTGAGCAACGTTCTTAACAAGGTCGTATCCATTTTCCCCTGCGGGGTTTCCGGCAGGCGGTTTACAAACAACCATTTTCGCGGCAATAAAACCGTTTCAAAATGATGACATAAATGCTCTCTGATGCGCTTAATCAAGCCCCGCCGCTCAAGCCGCTGCAATTGCTCTGCCCCATGCGGACTGAGTACGATAACCGCCGCCAGTCGCTCACGCTTGCCAGGCAGCACCATCAATTTGCTCGCTTCGACTTCCGCCATCTGCTGCAAAACCTGTGTCATTTCTGCCAATGACAGGCGTTTTTCTTCTATTTTGACAATTTCATCCAAACGCCCTAGAAGTTTAAAGCGGGTATTGCCCTGCCATTCGATGACATCATCTAGTGTCACTGCTGCGTTTATCCACGGTGAACGGCAAACGACCGTCTGTTCTACTTGGGTCAGTTGAACTTGCGGCAAGGGCTGCCACAAAGCATCCTCACATTGCTGACGCCAGGCAATGCCTCCGGTTTCAGAACTGCCATAAACCTCGATAACCGATTGTCCGCTATATTGATGAATTTTCTTTGCCACATCTGCTGCCAGCGCCCCACCCGAACTAAAAATTGCTGCGGTAGCTTCAATTGCATGCCAGGGGCTTTGTGCATCCAGCCGCTTCAATTGCGCCGGGCTTGCAATCCAGCAGCATGTTTGGCCGGCGACGGCTTTGAACAAGGCTTCAGGGCTTAAATACAGACTGCTGTGAAAACACCGTCCTGTCATCAGCGGCCATAGCAGCTTGAACAACAAACCATAAATGTGCTGATGACTGACCGTTGCGGCAATAGCCGCGTGCTTTATCTTATCGCCCCAACACTGTTCCAATACATTGATTTCCGCTTCCAGCTGGGCCACCGTTTTAACGATGGCTTTAGGCTGTCCGGTCGAACCCGAAGTGTAAATGACCAGTTGTCCTTGCCCCAAAATACACGCATTCCATTCAGGCGCTGCATTGATCAACAGCGGCGCCTCGCCATACCGCTCCCATTCGCCGATTAAACGACAGCCCTGCCGAAGTAAATTTTCGGCTGTAGCGGGACGATTATTGCCGGGAATCCAAACTTTTTAGCGGCCAAGAGCAGTGCAAATAAATCGACGGCAAACGGATAGGTCGCTTCATAATACAGCGCAAAGTCGGAACTCGTTTGCTGCTGATACCAGCTTTGCCGATTTTTTATATCGCGGATAAACTGGGCCCGTCGTCTCCATTGCCCCTCATGGAAACTGACTCGCTGGTCACCAGTGTCTTGTCTGAAAAAATCGGAAAGCGAATTAACGGACATGTGCCTGTGTTTTTAAACGAATCCGATATTCTATCGCCATTAGCACCCCCATCAGCACATAGCTAATGATGCCATTGTACAGTGTCCACAGTTCAAAACTGCCCCAGACAGCGGTTATCAGTGCCAGTACGCCGTTAAATAAAAAGAACAGACACCATGCCTTGGTAACGTTACGGGTATAACGCACCCCTTCTTCAGGTAAATCAGGATGTTGCAAACGTGCAAAACGTTCGATAACCGTCGGCGGGAAGCGCAGGCTAGTCGCAAACCAAAGCAATAAGCCGAGATTTATCAATACTGGATAAAAACGCAAGGCAATCGCGCTATTCTGCCAAGCCGCATACAGACACAACGCAATCGCCAACAAGCCCAGCCAATAGTCCGCCGCCTGTTTTTCCCGACGCAGCATCAGCCGTATAAGTAACAACACAAACAACCCTGACGCAACTTGCCAGACTGCAACTGTTTGCACGGCGTAATAAACGATAATGGGATATAACAGCGTCAGTGTCAGCACCAATGCATTGACAGCTTTTTTCAAAGGTTTTTCCCGGTCTGTCAATCGCTGTTCATTACGTTAAAAACAGACTCAACCACATCCTCAACAGTTCTGGCGTTTTTGAAATCTTCCGGCTTAACCGCTTTTCCGGTAACCTCTTTCAGTTTTACAATCATATCGACAGCATCGATGCTGTCGAAATCAAGGTCTTCGTAGAGCCGCGATGCCAGTGTGACGTCGGCCGGCTCAATTTCAAACATTTCCTGCATAATGGACCGAATCATCTCCAGAATTTCGTCTTTGTCTGTCATCATTTCCGCTCCGATTCGATAAATGTCGCTAAGGATGAAACCGAAGAAAATATCTTCACCACATCATCTTTTTCCTGATCAATACGGACACCGTATTTTTTCCGGATGGCCAGCCCTAATTCCAGAGCATCGATAGAATCGAGACCGAGTCCCTCGTTGAACAAAGGCTCATCATCGTCGATGTCTTCGACACGCAAATCTTCAAGATCCAAAGCATTGATGATTAATTGTTTCAGTTCATGTTTCAGTGTGCTCATGCAACTCCCGTTGTTGAGTGAAATAATCTTGTAAATGCCGCGTCAATCGCCTTACCGCGACACTGTCCGGCGTGATGTTGCGAAAATTGTCCAGCACAATATCATTTCCCACCGACATTCCCAAATGAAATTTTTGCGCTGGAATCTGGTACCACTTATCCTGCTTAGACAAGGTCGGTGGGTGGCAACGCAATGTGACCGGAGTCAAGACAGTATTGGCCTTCAATGCGATACGCGCCGCCCCGCGTTGGAATTTATACGGCTTTCCATCCACACTGCGAGTGCCTTCAGGAAAGATAATGACAATGCCACCCGCTTGCAAGCATTCGACACAGGCTTGAATCATCTTTTCCGAATCGCCATTGCTGATGTAACCGGCATTGACAATCGGTCCACGCATAAAAGGATTATGCCACAGGCTGTCTTTGACGATACAGCAGGCATACGGAATGCGACTAATTAAAAAACAATATCGATCAGTGTGGGATGATTGGCGACAATCAGTTGACCGGGTCTGTTCAGCTTATCGAGTCCATCGATATGATAATCCATGATACCGAGGTGCCGCATCAACGCTATAAAGAAATAAAAATTACAATGTACACAATACTGGGCACGCCTGTTTTTTGTTGTCGCGTGCCCGGAATCAGCGCCAATAGAGGGAAAAACACCAGCCATAAAAAAAACCACCGGCCCCAAAAACCGTAAAGCTCAAGCCGGTTGCAAACAAGCGCCAAAAATAATTCAATCGTTTACGCATCGATCTGCCAGCACCAACCTTTATAAGCTGTTCGCAGCAATAGCCCCTGTTCGGGATTATTTAAGAAATTAACCAAGCATGGTAATTGTAACGGCTGCTCGCCATCCTCTCCGGATTGAGCACACTGGGAAAAATGCAACTTCAATCCCTTCCCATCCATGCTTAAACATAAAGCCAGTGCCATTTCATCGGCCGACAATCGAAACGGTTCTGCTGGATAAAAAGGCACTAATGGCTCATCATAAAACACCAGCAACACACGAGTGTAACCTTCCTGCAGCAATCCTAACGCCTCAATGAAACCGGGCGCAATGCCTTCCATTCCCGGCGCAATCACCGAGCATTGCTGTTGATTGTTGAAAGCCATCGAGAATAGGCCGGCAATGGCGTTATGCACCGACAAACTGAAATGGGTCGGCGAAATTTCCTCCCCGGCTTCGATTTGCCGCATCATATTAAATGATTTGGCCAGCTCGCCGTGTGTGGAACTGAACACCAGCGGCATATCGTATGTTTCCAGCGCACATTGATCAATCGCTGTAAATACCGTCCGTGCTAATGGCGTGAGCCGCCGTTTCAATAATCGCGGCAGTTTTGCCAACATTTTTTAGTGGCGTCATCAACGTTACGGGGTGCCCCTTCACAGACACCCCAATTTTCGACAACACAGCTCAGTGCCATCTTCTTTATGCCACAGCCACTGTAAATTTATTAAGGCAAGTCAAGAACTTCATCGACTTTTTCATAATCGACACCCACACTGATGATGAAGCTGGTGGCCTGCTCAATGTTCATGGCTGATTTTCGAACTTTGGATTCATGCACGATCACGGTGAATCCCGATGTTGGATTAGGCGATGTCGGCACAAATAAAATATAGCGATCCTCTTTTTTTTTATTGGTGACATAGGCCGGCACCCACAAACCTTCTTTCGGATATTCGATATAAACGACTTCACGGGCTTTTTGTGTTTCATGGCCGGAAAACATGTTGACCACTTTTTTGTCACCCGGTAAATCGTATTCAATAACGGGATTCGGTGGATAATCGCATCAATCGCCGCAATAATGGATGACCGCCCCATACTGACACGATAGCCGACATAGGCAAACAAAGCAAAACTCAGAAAAACAAGGAAAGGGTAATCATAAGATTGTCAGAATAGCCATAAACCGACGTAAACAAGTCAGTCAGACGATCTTTTACAAACCAGACAATCTGTAAAATGACGACAATGGGAATGAATGCTAAAACACCAATCAAGAAGTAATTTAAGATTTTTTTCATGTTTTCCTACCTCATAACGATTTTATGATCAGCAGACTCCCCGAAGCCAACAAAAAAGCGGCAAACAGCCTGCTGTATTTATTATTGTCAATGCCACTGTAGACAAACTCTTCAGTCAGCAGGAATACAATAATGCCAATTTGCAAAATAGTCACATTTTCTGACCAGGCCAAGTGGAATTGCTGACCGGATAAAAGCAATGTCACGAGTTGAAACAGGGCAAACAAGGCATAACACACGGCAATCGTTACCCGTGTGGTATTTTTATCATAGGATTTTCCATGCACGATGGCAGTGAGCATGGCGCCACCTAAATTGGTCAGGCCATGAACAATCCCCATCACGATCAAATAATGGTCTGGAAATGCAACAATCTGGAAAATTGCTGTGCCACGAAGGGGAAAAAATGATTTCAAAGCAACCAGAATCAGAAAAATGCCGACAATTGGCGCAATATCGATACCGGCTTTAGTGGCCAACACTAGAAACAGCACCACCGGCGGGATGGTATAACGCAGAACCTGTTTTACAAATTCAAGATCGATATGCGCATAATGCTTGACGATCTGTAAAGCATTGATGGCAATCGAGATCGGTAACAACACGCTTAAAGTATCGACAAAACTATAGCCAAGCAATAGCAGCGTAGGCGTTCCAAACAACAACACGCCAACGCCAAACAAGGCCTGGATGAAACTGGTCGCAATGACAGTCAAGACAATATCAACAGGCATGGCATGCTCCTAAGAAATTTTTATGATACATCCCAGTCAGGTGAGGGTGTTATCGCTTATCTTAACAAAAATTCCCGTAACCTCTCATTATTCACAGACAATCTGGCCTCTCATTTATCGACACAGAGACCAGTGAGAACACAGAGAATGAAACCGTGACAAACGTTAATTCTGTGTCTATTTTTATACCCAGTCGAGCCAATCTTACCGCCAATAGCTGATATTCTTCAGGCGGCTATCTTTGGGTATAAATCACTTGACCACTACAGACCGAGCATGTCTCCAAAACTGCGAATCAAATCAAAAGTATCCAGGCACTTCACACCAAAATGTTGACAGACAATCGGGATAGTCACTTTATTTTTTCTGTTGGGATCAAATCCTTCATGGGTCACAATAATCGCATCAATCGCTGTCGCCTTGGCAATCAGCCAGGATCTGCCTCTGCAAGAAACTGATCTTTGGCGGCTTGGGTGAAATGTGTACTCGCCATCACCCAGGCGATAATTTCTTTGTATGCATTTTGCACATCGGTATCGCTCACATCTAGCCACCAGTTTGAGCCTTTGCGCGTTTTGGCCCAGTCGGACAGCGCATCATCGCCACGAGTCAATTCATCATACACATATTTAATCGAGGCAATGTCGCCGGCTTGCTGTTTTTGATCCAGCCATGTCCAGAAAGCAGGCACAATATCAAAGCCGTAATAGCGGTTACTCGCTTCGATATACTCTCCGCACATGAAAATAGAGCAAACCATCATGCACCGATAATTTGAAAATTCTCAGTTAAAAGTGAGCGCAAATTGTCGACATGCTTTTCTGGCTCAGAAAAGAATGTCTCGCAGGCTATTTTGAATTCTTTGAATGTTTCATAATACTGGTCATATAAGATTTCTTTCTTGAAATATCGCCAGTACCGTTCAATCAAATTAAGATTCGGCGCATACGGCGGTAAAAACACTAATTCAATTCGCGACATTTCAAGAAATTGTCTGACAGCCTTTGATCGGTAGTAGCGTGCATTATCGCAAATGATGTAAATAGTCCCAGCCTTCGGGTAACGTTCTTCAATCGCCTTACAAAGATCAATCGTTGCCTCGCCATTGATGGTGTCATAGCTCTTTAATGTAAGCTGCAACCGATTTAGCGGTTAAGTGAAGATTTTTCTGCAGATATTCATCCAACTCGGTCGCTTCTGAAACCGATAAGAAACTGGCACTTCCAACATGCTGAGTTTGTAGGAGTTTAGCAAGACCACCTTTCTTATATTTTCGATAGTAGGTACGGATTGTATTGCGGTCAATGAGAAGTGCTTCGGCAACGTTTGTTGCTGACCAGCCTGAACCTAAAAAGAATGATGGCTTTAACTCGGTCTGCATCACGTTTTTCTCGAAGCTCACCATGGGCTTCGCGCAAATCGGCTAATTCAGTCTCTGGAAGGGTGTAATTCGACATGGCCTTATTTTATATATTTCACTCCATTACGTCATCTTTTTTATGCTAAATTCTCATTTGCGAAGAGTATAAACACATTGGCGTCAAGCAGATAAGCAGGGTGTATCAAAGCTTCAGTTCCCGGGCAAGGTTAGGGATTTTGCGGGGTTCATGTCCAGAAGTTGCCCGGCATCCCGGAACAACAGGCTGCCTTGCTGTACACTGGCAATCACCGCAGAGGCGAAACGCCTGCCCAGACGGGTGCGGGCGGTCAAATAATAATCACCGCCATTTTTACCGCTCTGCTGTATCCATCGTCTGGCTTCATCCTGATAAAATATCCTGAATTCATCCCATGTCACCAGTCCCAAATCACAAGCGCGTCTGCCAATGACAATAGAACTTACACGATAGTAACGAACCAGGTCATATGCGTTGTCCGCAAGGTTTGCATGTTTATTCCATCGTTCACGGAAGCTTTGTTCAGAACCAGCACCTCCGCCGCCACCGCATTACAGAACCTTTCGCTATCCATGTGTATAGCTGTAGTTTCCTGATTTAACGCAACATCGGAGATGCCGCTTTGCCCAATCCAGATATGCGCCAGTTCATGCACCAGTGTGAAAATTCGCGCCGCCTTGGCATCCTTCCAGTTCAGAAACACCAGCGGCGCAATCGGATCGCTGATAGCAAAGCCGCGAAACTCGCCGACATTCAATGGGCGGTGCGTATTGCTGCCGACAATGCCACTATGCATCATCAGGATGCCCACACCCTCTGCCTTTTCGACCAGTGCAGACAAAAATGCTTCCCAGTTTTTTATACTGCGGCGCAAGGCATCATCAATGTTCAAAATCTGGCTGATATTCCGCGCTACATCTTGCGGCGTATCGGCCAGAGAGAAACGACCAACAAACGGCAAAATTTCTATCCCTTGCTGGATGGCATACTCTTTGTACCACGCCTGTTTGCGCTGGGCATCAAGGATGACATCGCGCAAATCCACGCTAATTTCGCCAAGGGCGACATCGCCGAGCGTGCGCAGATCGGGCAAAGGCATGGTTTCTTGCGGTGGCTCGCTTAAAAACAGGTAGCCAAACGGAATGTGCAATATTCTGGCAAGTTTTTGCGCCTGTAAAAAGGTTGGTTTTGCCTCGCCCCGCAACCAGAGCGGCGCCTTCTTGCTGACTTTCTCCGCCAGCATGGTATCGGACACACGGGCGCGCTCACACGCCCATCGCAATACTTGTGGAGAAATCAACGCCTCATTCGTCATGGGCAAATCCTAGCACACATCCGCTTTTTTCGTGTTGAAACGCCTCTTTTAGCACCGCTTGCATCAGGGCTTCGGCGTGGGTTTGGTTCTGGCTGATCTGGGCTTCCAGTTGGTCGCATATGGCAAGCAGCTTTTTGACCTTGGCGACAATGGCTTGTTGTTCGGGGAATGGGGGAGTGCAATGATGTAATTTTCAAAAAAGCTTCTTTGAATTCTCTGCTGTCCAACTGCGCCCTTATAAGTTTTTACTCCTTTTTCAATAAAACTCTCAGTTTTAACAATACTTAGGGGCTGTTGCCATTTCACATAGGTAACCATAAAAGGCGCAAGCCAGAGCGATAGAGCCTTCAAAATTTCGTTTGAGTTTGTCATATCGCGTGGCGATCGCTCTGAAATGCTTAAGTCTTGCAAACACATTTTCAACGAGATGGCGATATTTGTAGAGACACCAATCCATTTCATCATTTCCCCGAGTTGAATTCTTTTTCTTGGGATAACAGGAACAGCCCCTTGTCTTTAATTTGAAGACGTAATGCTTCACTGTCATAGCCTCTGTCAGCAACTATATAGTCACCTTTTGGGAGCTCTGCAACTAATTTCGGTGCTTCTTTACAGTCATGAACTTCGCCGCCTGTCACTGAGAAATGAATAGGAAGACCACAGGCATCAACGGCCATATGAATTTTACTGGTGTTCCCGGCGACAGATTTCTCGCTGTTTCTTGTTCACAGGCCGCACCACTACTATGCTGATGTGCTTTCACAATACTCCCATCAATAAATTCCCATTCCAGGTCTGGATCAACAACCAAGGCGTTAAAAATACCCATCAGTTTTTCTTTACGAGACCAGTCATTGAATCGTTTATATACCGCATTCCAATTACCAAAAGCCGTGGGTAAATCTCTCCAGGGACAACCTACTCGCAAGCGATAAAAAATACCTTCGACTGTTTTTCGAAGACAAGGTTTGTCATAAATTCCCATTTTCAACATAATTATCTTCAGTTTCTCCCAAAGTTCATCCGTAAGCATTTGTCGGGGCATAGTTTGCTTGTTTTTGAGTCAAAATAAACAATCTATGTGGCGGAGTTATTGAATTTCAAGGGGGATTTTCAAAACGGCAACAGCCCCTAATATAAACTCAGGATATAAAGTATCAGTATAGCTTCGTAACACATGTAATTCTGTTGTCCCTGCACCGATATTATTTTTAAGGTTTTTAACGATACAAGATTTTCTATTTTGAAAACATGGTGTAATTTTTGCGAAAACAACATCATTTTCAGCAAAATGTGTAAAACCAGATTTTATACTTGACCACATCTTTGTTATAGTTCTATGCCTATTATTAAATCCGTCTTCAATAAATTTCATAGGTATAAACGAAACAGGTAAATCATCGTCTGCTTTGTTTCTTGGGTTTATTTGCACAATCTCCCCCAACCGACACCAAACCCACCCATCAGGTAAATCAAACGGCTTTTCCTCATCGGTGATAGGGGGCAGGGGCTTCTGTTTTTTGATTTTTTTGGCTTTGATAAGTTCTTCTTTTTCCGTCTTGATGCGGGAGAGCAGCGACGCTGCGCTTTCGCTGCAATTACGAATTTTCAATTTTAAATGACGAATGGTCTCGGGATCGCTCGCTGTGCGTAATTCGTCATTCCAGATTCGTAATTGTTCCTTGTTTTTAATTCTAAAGTCTTCCGTCAGCTTGCCTTCAATCGCTTCCTGCAATATCTGCTGGCGAAGCTTTTTCAGCAGGGTTTGTTGGTGAACAACCTCACCTTTTAACTCCCTATCTTCCATTTCAACTTTTTTAAAGTGTGAGACGATTTCTTTCTGCAGCTCTAAGGGCGGAAGATTAATTTCAAGCGGTAACAGATGTTTTGGCTTTATCTCTGTTTTAATGCCACCCTTGACCTGTTCTTTAAGCAACCTGATAAATTCGGCACTCTTTAAGAATCTCTTGAAGTATTCAACATCAATAATATTTGTATCAAATGTATACGAAGAATAATGAATCGTTGCTGTAACGACTTCATTTCCATCATAAATCCCCATAGCACCCTTTGATACATTGATCCCGGATATAACAAGATCACCTGGATAAACCATGATCATATTGGTTTTACTTGGCTTGGATGCAATATGGAAGTTGCCAGAAAAATCAATCTTGTCGATACGCTTCAATCCTGCAATGGCTTCACTATCGGGTTTATATTTACCATCACGCTCAAAGAGAAACTCCCCGATTTTTGTTTTGCGCCACATCTCCATCACTCCATCCCCTCAATCAACCGCTTCTCCCGTTCAATTTCGGCAGCCAGCTCGGCTTCTGAGGGCAGTAGTTTTTGATATTTGGAAGCGAAAAGCTGTTCATTCTCCTTGAGCACGGAATATTTCACCAGTGTTTCATCCTTGCTGTCACAAAGAATGATGCCGATGGTCGGGTTGTCATCATCACCGCGTTGAAGGTCGTCAAACATACGCACATACATATCCATCTGGCCAATATCCTGATGGGTGAGTTTGCCGGTTTTCAGGTCGATAATGACAAAGCACTTCAGCAGGTAGTTATAAAACACCAGATCAATATAAAAATGGCTGGTTTCGGTGCTGATGCGCATTTGCCTGGCAACAAAAGAGAAGCCTCTGCCCATTTCCAACAGGAACTTTTGCAGCTCGTTGATAATCGCCTGCTCCAGATCGGATTCCCTGTCTTTTTCCCGCTCCGGTAGCTGCAAGAACTCCAGCACATACGGATCCCTGATAAAATCCAGCGTATTGATGTCGCCATCGGATGGCTGCCCGCCTTTTGCCTTGCCCTGCGTGGATAACAGGCGCTGATAGCTTTGGCTTTTGATGTTGCGCTCCAGTTGGCGCACCGTCCAGTTTTCCGCGCGAGCCTCGTTGCAGTAATACTCCAGAGCCTCGCGACTTTCTACGCGCATAATCAAGCGGAGGTGGCTCCAGCTTAATTCTCTACACAGCGTGTAGAGAATCTGTTGATCGGGAAATTTAAGAAAGAACTGGCGGCAATTGTATAAGTTTGCATAGGAAAAACCCTTGCCAAAATCAGCTGTTAAAGCCTTGGATAAATCCTCTATGAGGCGTTTACCATATTGCGCCTTGGTATTGCCCTGTTGCTCTTCTTCAACAATGCGTTTGCCAATCTGCCAGTAGGCTTCCACCATCGCAGCATTGACCGCGCTGCGCGCCTTGCCTCTTGCCTGCTCAAGGATACGACGAATGTCGGCGTAAAAGGTCGTTAACTCTCCCACTATAACAACTCCTTACGAAGCTGCTTCAAAAGCGCATCGCTTTTTTCAAAGGACTGATGCAGCAAATCCAGCAGCTCGGTGCTGGTATATTGCTTTTCCTCTTCGGGCTGATGCGGGTTTTTGATGTCCAACTCGTAGCCATTGGCGGCGATGGTGTCGATGTCCACCTTCCATGCCTGTTCGTTTTCTTTTCGGTTATCCCACCACTGCTTCAGGCCATCAAACTCGGCAAGCTGAATCGGTTTGGTCTTGGAATATGCCTTGTAGCCTTCGGGCAGCTTATGCTCCCAATACCAGACTTCCTTGGTCGGCTCGCCCTTGGTAAAAAAGAGCAAATTGGTCGCCACCGAGGCATAGGGCTGGAACACCGAATTCGGCAGGCGGATGATGGTGCGCAGGTTGCAATCCTTGAGCAATTTTTCGCGGATGCGCTGCTTCACGCCATCGCCCGCCCCCTATGTCAACATACCTGTCGCCTAGGAAATTTTAAATCAGGAGACAAAAATGAGCGTATTTAGCCAAGAATTTAAAGTACAATCAGTAGAAAAAGCATTATCCAGAAGACCAGAACAATCGCTAAAGCAAATTGCAGTTACTTTAGGTGTGGGTTACTCCACACTTCAAAAATGGATTCGGTTAGCTAAGAAAAATCAACTCGAAAAAACAGAGTCAAACATGTCAAAAGAAAAAAGCCCTCAAGATTGGAATACAGTAGAACGTTTTGAAGCCATTGTTCATTGTCATCATCTCACCGATGATCAGGCTAGCGCCTATTGTCGTGAACAAGGCATCTACTTACATCATCTAAATACCTGGAAAGCGGAATTTTTGTCAGAATCTAAATCAACAGAATCCGTATATAAACAGGCGCAAACAAAACTCAAACAAGAAAACAAGCGTTTGCATAAGGAGCTAAACCGCAAAGAGAAAGCGTTATCAGAAACAGCGGCTTTACTGGTGTTATCAAAAAGTGCCAAGCGATCTGGGGGAAAAGGCGGCCGATTAATCGCCTACTCAGATCGCCAACACTACAGCGCACTCATTGATGAAGCCGTTGACAATGGAGCGCGGCAGAAATTAGCCTGTGAACTGGTGGGTATATCAGCTCGAACCTATCAGCGTTGGAACCGGGGAGAAGGACTCTCAGAAGACCTACGACTGCACAATACAGCGCCTGTGCACAATCAATTATCCGAGGCCATCAAGCAAGAAATCATCACCGTGATTAATAAACCGGAATACAGCGCTTTAACGCCGCATCAAATCGTTCCGAGGTTATTGGATTTGGGCTGCTATCTCGCATCAGAATCAACCTTTATCGTGTCATGAAAGCCCACAACCAGCTTAAGCACAGAGCTAAAGGAGCCGCAGGTCAGCATAATAAACCGCAGTCACTCAAAGCCACACAGGCCAATCAAATCTACTCGTGGGATATTACGTATTTATTAAGCCCCGTCAAAGGGCAGTATTTTTACCTCTACATGGTGATGGACATCTATAGTCGGAAAATCGTAGGCTGGCAAGTTCATGATGCCGAATCAAGCGCACACGCTGCTGATTTGATCGAAGATATCGCTCGCCGGGAAAACATCGACAAAAAGCAATTGGTGATACATTCTGACAACGGCAGTCCGATGAAAGGCGCAACATTAAGGGCCAAATTGGTCGATTTAGACATTGCCACGTCGTTCAGCAGACCTCGTGTCAGTAATGATAATCCTTATTCAGAATCGTTATTTAAAACAGTCAAATATCATCATACCTTTCCAGAAAACCCTTTTAAAACATTAAGCGAAGCCAGGAACTGGGTTGAAGCTTTCGTTTGTTGGTTCAACAATGAACATCAACACAGTGCGCTCAAGTTTGTAACACCCAACCAACGCCATAACGGCTTAGACAGCGCCGTACTCGAAAAAAGAAAACGAGTCATCGAGCAAGCAAAAAGAGACAATCCAGAGCGATGGAATGGACGACAAACACGAAATTTAACGCCCATTGGCCATGTTTATCTTAATCCGGATAAGGAAAATTTCAACACAACAGAATGTCAAGCAGCTTAATAAAATTCATTTCGTAAATTATTGCAAAAAATGCGACAGGTTGGTTGACATTTAGCGCCCGTGAGCGAGCCATCGGGCAAGACAATCGCCGCCCTGCCACCATCTTTTAAGAGGTGAATCATCAGAATCAGAAACAAATCCGCCGATTCCTTGGTGCAAAAGCTTTGTGGAAAATTGTTTTCATTGTTGTTGGAGACCACGCCACCAAATGGTGGGTTGGCGAGAATCACATCCACACGATCCTTTTGCCGGTATTCGGTGAGCGGTTTCGCCAGCGAGTCGTCAAACTTGATATTGGGCACATTGATGTCGTGCAGAATCAGGTTGGTATTGGCTAGCAGGTAGGGCAGCGGCTTGTATTCCCAGCCCTGTACATTGCGCCCGATCGCCTCGCGCTCTTCCACGCTGCTTGCCTTCTCCTTCAAATGCTCAATCGCCGCCGTGAGAAAACCGCCCGTGCCGCAGGCCGGATCAAGCAGGGTTTCGTGCGGCTTGGGGTCGGTCAGTTCGGTCAACAACTCGGTGATGGCGCGCGGGGTGTAGAACTCGCCCAGCGTGCCCGCGCTCTGCAATTCGCTAAGAAAGGTTTCGTAAATCTGCCCAAAAACATGTTTATCCTTGCTGTTGTTGAAATCAATCTCGTTGAGCTTGTTGATCACCTGCCGCAGGTGGATGCCCGACTTCATGTAGTTGTAGTTGTTGGCAAACACCTCCCGCACCAGCACGGCGCGTTTGTTGCCCGTGGAGAGATCAATATTCGCCAGCGTGGGGAACAGCTTTTGATCCACGAAATGAATCAGCTCATCGCCGGTCATGCCCTCGTCATCCGACGCCCAGGCATCCCAGTGTAACTCCGCCGGTATGGGCGAGACATAATCATCATCCAGCAGTTCCAATTCTTTGTCCTTGTCGCTGAAGATTTTCAGAAACAGCATCCAGCCCAATTGCAGGATGCGCAACTCATCGCTGCCTGTGCCGGTGTCCTGCCGCATGATTTTGCGTGCCGATTTTACGATTCCGCTGATATTCGCCATTTCTTCTTATGCCGCCTTATAAATTTCCTGTTCAAGTTCCGTCAATGCCTGAAGGTATTGACGCTTGCCGCCAAAGAGCCGCACAATCTCAACTGGGGAGCCGAAGCGATCCAATGGGTTGACCTGCAACACCTTCATATCCTCAATATTCTCAATGCCTTCCTCGGCGTATTTATCGAGCAGGGCTTCCAGCACCTTGCGCGCCTGCTCGCCATATTTGGTAAAGTAATCCCGCTTCTTCACCTGTTTGGCACGCTCGGCGCGAGTGAGCGGCGGCTGATCGAATGCCGTATGACAAATCAGATCGAACACATCCATCTCCTTGCTTACCGCTTCCCTGAGGTCTTCAAAAATCACGCCTTGCTCGGTCAGTTCCTCAATGATGGCTTTCTTTTTCTCCGCCTGATTCCATGTTTTCAGGAACGCATCCAGTGAATGAAACTGCTCGCGCACCTTGCTGCGGGTATAATCCTTCAGGCTGCCCGTAATCAGCTTGCCATCACCGTCCAGATACTGGATGCGCTCGTTGAGCACCGCCACATTCACGCCATTCACATAGTATTTCGGCGCAGGCTCGGAAACAATCTCGCCGCCTGCTCTGATTTCAGGCGGATCATCGGGAAATTCAATCGTTTCGCCCGTTTCTTCATCGCTGACGGGCGTATCATCCGCCGCTTCCTCTTCCACCGATTCAATCGCTTCATTCTCGTCGATTTCCTTGACGCGCACCGGGTCGCCATCGAAAGCCGGATCGGCAAACAGATCGGTGACATTGCGGAAATCCATAATGGTGAAGAAATACTTGCCGTATTCCTCGTTGATGCGTGTGCCGCGCCCGATAATCTGCTTGAATTCGGTCATTGAGCCGATATTGCTGTCCAGCACAATCAGCTTGCAGGTCTGCGCATCCACGCCCGTGGTCATCAGCTTGGATGTGGTGGCAACCACAGGGTATCGCTCTTCGGGGTTGATGAAGTTATCCAGCTCCCGTTTCCCTTCATCGTTGTCGCCGGTAATCTGCATGACATAGCGATCATCCTCAGCCATCAGATCGGCATTTTCATTCGCCATCGCCGCACGCATGCGTTCGGCATGATCAATATCGGTGCAGAAGATAATCGTTTTATCAAAGCGGCTGTGCTTTTTCAGAAACTCCGTCACCTTCTTTGCCACGGCTTCCGTGCGCTCGTCAATCACAAGATTTTTATCGAAATCCTTGCGGTTGTAGATGCGATCCTCGACCAGCAGACCGGATTTGTCTCGCTTGCCTTTTTCTGGTCGCCAGCCCTCCAGATCGACATTCAGGCCGATGCGCAACACCTTGTATGGTGCCAGAAAACCATCGCTAATGCCTTGCCTGAGCGAATAGGTGTACACCGGCTCGCCAAAATATTCGCTGTTGGAAACATCTTCGGTTTCTCTGGGCGTCGCCGTCAGGCCAATATGCGTGGCGGAGCTGAAGTAGCGCAGGATTTCACGCCATGCACTGTCTTCGGCGGCACTGCCGCGATGGCATTCGTCCACCACAATCAGATCGAAGAAATCCGGGCTGAACTCGCGGTAGGCATCCTTGTCTTCATCATAATTGGTCAGCCCCTGATACAACGCCAGATAAATCTCATACGACTTATCAATGCGCTTGTGTTTAATGACTGTCATCTTGTCCTTAAAATGGCGAAAATCACCGCGGCGGGTCTGATCAATCAGCGCATTACGGTCGGCAAGAAACAGAATGCGTTTTTTCACGCCACTTTTCCAAAGCCGGTGAATAATCTGGAATGCCGTATAAGTCTTGCCCGTGCCGGTGGCCATGGTCAAAAGAATGCGTTGCTTACCCTTGGCAATGGCTTCTACGGTGCGATTGATGGCGATTTGCTGGTAATAACGGGGTGAGCGATCCGAGCCATCAAAGAAGTAATCCTGGGCTGCGACCTGCTCTTGCTCGGGCGTGTCAATGCCTTTGTATTTCTTGTAGCACCGCCAAAGCTCTTCAGGCGAGGGGAAGGTATCCAGCGATAGTTCTTGTTCCAACGAACCTTTGCTGCGGGTTCTGTCGTGCTCGTAGAAGCCATCGCCATTGCTGCTATAAACCACGGGAATATCAAGGATGCGAGCGTATTCGATGCCCTGCTGAATGCCTGCCCGAACGGAATGGTTATTATCCTTTGCCTCAATAATGGCCACGGGGATATTGGGTTTGTAATAGAGAATGTAATCGGCGCGCTTTCGCTTGCCGCGCGTGCTCAGATTGCCTTTGACATAGATGCGCCCATCGGTGAAAGAGACCTCTTCGCGCACCTGTGTCTGAATATTCCAACCCGCTTTTTTCAACGCAGGGGTGATATATTTAGTACAAATATCCCGTTCCGATAAAGTTTTTTTATTGTTCATCCTTGAATTTTATTGATTATCTGGTTGAGATGCATAACATCAATTATTATCTAAAGGAGGGAGTTATCGATTCGCCCGGTAAAGCTCATCGACGGTTAAATGCACTTCGGGTAAAAAATATTTTCGGAAATAATCCACTTCCGGCAGTTCAATCAAGTTAAGCCGCTTTTCAATATCATTCATCGCCGCTTTAAACTCTTGATTGCCCGCGCGAATTTCTTCGATACACTTAACATAAGCACTGATCGTGTCAGCCGCTTTAACCAGCGCCATAACTTCATCATCACATGATTCAGTCACATAATTGAATACATCATCTTGTAACGGTGCCGGCAAGGTATCGACCAAAGCACAGGCGGCCGTATGCTCAATCGCCTTGTAGCTATCATAAATACCCTGATTGAAACGTTTGATCGGCGTTGGTAGGTCGCCGGTGATGCTTTCATGGGCATCGTGATACAACGCCGCTAGTACCACTTCGCCAGGATCCATATCACCTTGATAAAATTCATTACGGATAGCGCAGAGTAGATGGGCGATAACACAGACATCGAAACTGTGTTCTTTCACATTTTCAGAAACTGAATTGCGCTTCAGGCCCCAACGCTGAATGTGTTTGAGGCGGTTAATGGTGGCAAAAAAGCTGGACACGAAAAGACCGTTTTACTCGAACAGACAATCACTTAAATCCGGCATCGAAATATGCCGACTGGCCGGAAAATGCCTGTCCTGCATTTTGGCCTGATGCACCCGCTGAAACGATTTATCAAAATCGGCATTCAAAAAATCCCGCGCCAGTTTTTTGCATAATACATATAGCGCAGCATAGTCTTCCGCCTGACCTGAGGCACAGGCGGCAATCTGTTTTGACAGGCTGCGTATGATGGAAATTATCAAGCCATCATGACGCCAATCAACGGTGGTGGAAAAAATATCACCTTGCCCGCCCGACAGTGCCGCTGCACTCATCGCCGAATAAGACAGATTAACCAGGCCGGATAAAATAACGGTCATATCACCTTGCTTGAAGGCACGGAACAAATCGGCGCCATTATCCATTAACAAGGCTTGAAATTGAATGATATCCATATCACTCAGGCCAGCTCCGTCAGTATTGAGGATTTTACCCGCACACTGATGCCAGTGTTTAAGCAACTCAAGATGTGACTGTTCCATGACGCACTCCCAGACAGTTTGTTGTCTCAGAAAGCTCTCATCTTACCTTATGCATTGCCGGCCTCAAAACTTCGTGCGATAGCGATGTTTAATAATGCCTCGACTTCTTCAAGGCCAAGGAGATGATCCTCATCGAATGCCCCCTGATGATGCGCATATTCAGCCACACCAACATTGACATCCAGCGGATAGCCTGATGGCGTTTTGATTTGCTCAAACAAGTCTTGTTTAATTTTTTGGGCAACCGCGTCGGCTTTTTCGAACGAAGCACCCGGCAGCGCCAGAATAAAATCATCGTCATTGACGCGGCCGGCAAGATCGACACCCACCCGAATATCTTGCTGCATGATTTTTACCGCTTTCAATAAGGTGGTGTCAATTTCATGCTCGGGTAATTGATATTTGTTACGAAAATCACGAATACTCAGATAAATGATCGAAAACGGCAGCCCATTGCGTTTTGAATTATCGACCTTTTCCCGCAAACGGGTCAGAATGCTTTCCCGCGCCAAAAACCGTGTCAACGGGTCGACCGCTTCCTGCTCTTTGGCTAGCGCTTCCTGGGCCTCCAGCCGCAAGACATTGATAATACCTAAGGAACATGCCAACAAGACGCCCAAAATCCAACTGAAATACCACATGGCTGCCCTCCTAATAGAGCTTGTGATCGTTATCGTGAACGTAATCCACCGTAATTTTTCCGCGTAATATCTTAAATATCCAACTGGTATACACGATAATCAGCGGCAGAAAAATCACCGTCACCCAAAACATCAAATGCAAGGTCGAGACACTAGAACTGGCATCCCAGACAGTCAAAGAACTGTTGACGGCAATACTGGACGGAATTAAAAATGGAAACATGGAGGCACCTGCGGTCAGAATGATCCCCGTCAGCGTTAACCCGCTGCTGATAAAGGCCAACCCCGGACGATTGATGAGCGATAAGAACACGGTAACTAACCCCAGGATGCAGGCCCCGGCCGGCACGGCCCAAAGACTGGGATAATGATTATAATTATCCAGCCACAAACCTTCTGCCTTTTTAACCATCTTCAATAATGGATTAGAAGGCCCATCGGGTACGATTTCAGTCAAGATGTGATAGCCCGGCAAATGACTGATCCACAAACCCGCTAACAGAAACAGTGCTATCGTGATTAAACCGGCATACAGCACAACTTTTTTACAGCGCTGATAAATTTCCGCATCGGTGCGTAGTTGCAAATAAATCGCACCATGCATAACATACATGCTAACGCTGACCAAACCGGCTAACAGCGCGAATGGCGACAATAAATCCCAAAAGCTGCCGTAGTAAACCATACGTAAATCATTATCAAAGTTAAACGGTAACCCCAACAGCAAATTGCCGAAACCGACCCCCATTACTAAAGCCGGCACGAAACTACCCACAAAAAGCGCTTTATCCCAGTTATTACGCCATTTCTGGCTGCTAAGCTTACTCCGGTAATCAAAGCCCAGAGGCCGTAAAAACATAGCGCATAGCGTCGCCAGCAGCGCAAAATACATGCCAGAAAATGATACCGCATACACCATCGGCCACGCAGCAAACAAAGCGCCTCCGGCCGTGACAAACCAGACCTGGTTTCCCTCCCAGGTCGGCCCTATGGAATTGATAATCACCCGCCGTTCCAAATCGGTTTTCCCTAAAAATGGCAGCAGCATACCCACGCCCAGATCGAAACCATCCATGATGGCAAAACCAATCAACAATGCCCCTAAAAAGGCCCACCAGATCAAGCGTAATGTTTCATAATCAAAAATCATTTGACCGCTCCTTCTGCAATTTCAAAGTGATACCGCCCTGTATGCAGGGAACTCGGCCCCAACCGAATAAATTTCAGCATTAAAAACATTTCAATCATTAAAAAGCAGGTGTACGCCAGAATATAGGTACTCAAACTGAGAATAATATCCCATTCGGTCAGCGACGAGGCACTAAGAAACGTCGGCAGAATTTCTGCAATAGTCCAGGGTTGGCGTCCGAATTCCGCCACAAACCAGCCCATTTCACAGGCAATCCATGGCAACGGAATCATCCAGAAAGACAACTTCAACAACCATTCCTGACGGCATTTGCGAATAGAACTCATGGCGAAAGCCAACGCAAAAATAACCAGCATGATAAAGCCACAGGCGACCATAACCCTGAAAGTCCAAAACAGCGGCACCACCCGCGGAATGCTAAATTGTACGGCCTCGGCAATTTGTGCCTCCGTCGCCTTTGAGACATCGTCTACCCAGCGTTTAAGTAATAGTCCATATCCTAGGTCGGCCTTATATTGCTCAAATTCTGCGACTAATTCCGGCGCGATTGGTTTTTCGCTGTCTTTGATTTTCTGTAACGCCGCATAAGCCTTCATGCCATTACGAATACGTTGTTCATTTTTGAGCAGAATATCTTTCAACCCCATAATAGGTGTATCAATCGACCGCGTCCCAATCAGACCCAGTACCCAGGGAATTTTTATTGCATATTTTGTTTCCATGGCCTCCTGGTCGGGTATGCCAACCAAAGTGAATGCGGCAGGCGGCTCTTCCGTCTCCCATTCGGCTTCTATCGCCGCCAATTTAGCTTTTTGTACTTCGCCATCGGTATAACCACTTTCATCGCCCAGCACAATCACCGCCAATACCGCCGCCAGCCCAAAGCCTGCGGCAATGGTATAAGAGCGCTGCGAAAATGCGGCATCGCGTCCTTTCAACATATAAAAAGCGCTGATACCCAATACAAATGCCGATGCTGTGGTGTAGCCTGCAGCTACGGTATGAACAAATTTGACCTGTGCGGCCGGATTAAAAATCAATTGGCCAAAACTACTGACCTCCATGCGCATGGTTTCAAGATTGAACTCGGCGCCGACCGGATTTTGCATCCAGCCATTGGCAATCAAAATCCATAAGGCCGACAAGTTGGTACCTAACGCCACCAACCAGGTTACCATGAGGTGCTGGCCCTTGCTGAGCTTGTCCCAGCCAAAGAAAAACAGCCCCACAAAACTCGATTCCAAAAAAAACGCCATCAAGCCTTCAATGGCCAGTGGCGCACCGAACACATCACCAACATAATGCGAAAAATAGGCCCAATTCATGCCGAACTGGAATTCCATCGTCAGCCCGGTCGCAACGCCTAACGCAAAGTTGATGCCGAACAGCTTGCCCCAGAACTGTGTCATGTCTTTATAGACTTGTCGCCCTGTCATGACATAGCAAGACTCCATGATCGCCAACAAAAATGACAATCCCAGTGTCAGAGGAACAAACAGGAAGTGATACAGTGCCGTGACAGCAAATTGCCAGCGCGACAGTTCAACGACTCCTTCTGTAATCATTTTAGGAACCTCAAAGTAGTAATGAATAGCCAAGCACTATTTTGCTTGGTTTATAAATATAGGACGGCAATTTACGGTCTAGTCGACCCAGTAAAGTATAGCCGTAAACTAAAATTAACCAAATATTTAGTAAATTAGTATATTCTGATTTTACTTACGGAAAAATAAATTGACAAGTGCTGTCAAAAGAATGCTGACAACAATCATTGAGGTGACAGGAATAAACACCACACTGTGTTCATTTTTGATATGAATATCGCCGGGTAAGCGACCAAACCAGTTGATTAACCAAGGCGCATAAGAGGTAATGAGCCCTAAAGTGAGAATAAAGCTACCGATAATGATTAACACTTTACCGACATCCATTCGGTTTCCCCTCAGCTAAACAGAATGAATAGAATAAACGAGACTATAAATTCATGCAACGCTCGAAGATATCGCTGACCTCTTCGCAACTGATAACATCCTGATCACTTTCCAGGATATAGTTAGCCAGATTCAAAATACAGACCCAGCTTTTCCGATGACTGACAAACATCCAGGCTTGTGTAAAAAGATCCAGCATCTTATTTTCCCGCTGCTCTGCATCGGCAATAAAATATTCCAGATATTGATACGCCTTTTCCATATCCGCCTGGCCACCGTAATAATCGCCTAAGGCCTGGGGATTGAGTAAATTCAGATTAAGCACCTCATCATCCCGAATTGACACATAGCGTGCTTCTGCCAAAGGCCCGGCCAGCAAATTAATGACATCCGCTTCATAAGCACATTGATAACTGTGTTTTTCTGCCACTGATAAATCCGACAGGCTATCGAGCATGGCAACCGGCAAACTCTGAATTAAATGCCCGCCGATAACTTTTGCCTGCAATGGCATAGCGTTTTTTTCCGAGCGTTTGACCTCTATGCTGAAATAGACTGGCGGGAGACCCCGCAATTGATTACCGAGGTAAATCGCAGTGGCATGCCCTGCTTCGTGAAAAGCGGTTTGCTGGGTAAGCTCAAAAAGCCTATCTGCGCCTAAATCGCGTGACTGATGATATCTGTGCATACATACCCCCAAAAAAGGGCGGCCAAAAAGGCCGCAGAGGAAGGATAACAACTCTGAGTCCGTGAAGAAGAACAAGAGTTAGGGCTAGTTTACAAGGCTAAAACGGTAAAAAAAATGTGGCATTTTGCCGCGCGACAATTAGCCGCTAAAATTGGCATGAAATATGGTATGTATATTAGATTGGCCTGAGTAAACCGTGGTAAAACCAGCCTTTTTTATACTGCAACACAAAAAAACAGGTCATATGCCATAGTTCGAATGTGGCATATGACCTATTTTTTAGCAACAAAGTTATCCACAACCTAAAAATCAACTGTTTAGCTTGTGAATATTCAACACGTTTTTAACAATTCAACCCTAAACCATTGATTAAAAATAAATCTGACACCAACCCCCATCTTCTTTTTGAATAATATCCCCATGAATCCAGCAAGAAATGCACAGCGTTATCCACAGGTCACTGTATACAGGATCTATTTACCAGCTGCCGATATTTTCCATTGACACCCAAGGCTCCCTAGGTGCCAGCCTTTCCCCTTTTTGCAATAATTCAATGGAAATATTATCGGGAGAGCGAATAAACGCCATCCAGCCATCTCGTGGCGGCCGGTTAATCGTAACGCCTTGGTCCATTAGCTTCTGACACACCGCATAAATATCATCTACCTCATAGGCTAAGTGTCCAAAATTACGGCCACCATCGTAATCCTCCGGATCCCAATTCCAGGTCAACTCCAACTCCGGCGCCCGCTCTGTTTCTGCACGCGCTTTATCTTCGGGGGCCGCCAGGTAAATTAGCGTAAAACGACCTTCCTCATGATCAACGCGCCGGGTCTCTACAAGGCCTAATTTATTACAGTAAAAATCCAGTGATTGCTCTAAATCTTTAACTCTGACCATCGTATGTAAATATCGCATCACTTATACTCCGCAAACTGTTAAAATTAAATTTTTAAGCTTCAATAGAATATCATGAGTGATTATCCTGAAAAAACCTGTGAAATTGACCGTTTAATTCGCCATCCAAAGCTCGTGGAAGCGGCATTAAAAGGCCAAAAAACCGAGCAGCGCCGCGATGGCTTGTATGCCTATCCGAACGAAACGTTTAAACTGGAAGGTGTCCCTTTTGTGGTCACGTCTGTTGAAAGACAGCGCCTAGGCGACATGACCGACGACGATGCCCGTGCAGAAGGGTATCCTGACCTTGCATTCTACAAAAACCTGATTTTAAAAATGCATCCTGGCATGACGTGGGACGAAGATAGCCTGGTCTGGGTGCACTCGTTCAAACGGCAACAGGATTAGAACGAGTTTCTGTAGCACTGTCTCTGGTATACAGTGCTACAGAAAATGCGCTATTGATGATTATCAACGCTCGCCAGTAGTTTCTTACGAATAAAAAATATCGCCGCCAATCCCACAAAAACCGGTATTTGCGTCACCATAAATATCATCGTCGGATTTTTACTGAACATCCCCGCCAAAGAAGCGACTAACAGCTTATTGGCCAACCACCAAGTCAACCAATACCCTAGCACCCCGATGATCGCCCAATTAATGGCCGGTCCATTTACTTTTTTAGCCGAGGTATAAAACCAGACCAATACCAGAATCCCGGCAAATTTTGCGAGTAATAACATAGCTCCCCTCTCTATCTTGTTGGATAAACAGCTTTATTCAGCTGACATTCAATAAAAATTAACACAATAGCGGTTATCATTACCGATACATCAGCACTGAATGACGCAAAATATTATGATATGCGATATTGTCTTGGCTGACATCTTTTTTCAATCTGGAGCTTGAACAATGGCTAAACTCTTCAAAATTGTCTTATCGATTATCGCCTCTCTACTTGCTTTAATCCTTATCGCCGCAATTGCGATTCCATTATTTGTTGATCCTAACGACTATAAACCGCAAATCATTGAATTGGTCAAAAAACAAACAGGTCGCGACCTAACTATCAATGGCGATCTTGAAATCTCTGTTTTTCCGTGGATTGGCGTTTCAACCGGTGAGCTTGCGCTCAGCAATGCCAAAGGTTTCGCAGACCGACCCTTCGCCAAAATTGAAGAAAGCAATATAAAAGTTAAATTATTCCCGTTGTTATCGCGTAAAGTCGAAGTCAGCCGTATAGTCCTCAAAGGCCTGGATTTATACCTTGCCAAAAACAAGCGAGGCATCAGCAACTGGGATGACCTGATTCAGCCCGAGAAAGCACAGAAACAACCCGATAAATCGCAACCCGCCGATAGCTCTACAACCGAAGCGGCACCCGCGTTGGCGGCATTGGCGATTGGCGGCTTATCAATTGAAAACGCCCATATCACGTGGAGTGACGCTTCCAGTGGTCAATATATTGAAATCAGGCAGTTCAATTTAAACACCGACCAACTGATGTTTGACCAGCCCGTCGACGTCGATCTGGCTTTTGAGGTTTTCGATAAAAAAGCCAATACGACACTTCAACTTGATCTTGCCACACAATTATTGATCAATGCAGCCCTTGACAAAATACAATTCAAATCGCTGACGTTAAACACGACGATGACAGGTGATGACTTACCGAATAAGCAGATCAATGCCCAATTACAGAGTGATATTGCGCTAGATCTGACCCAACAGACACTGGATATTTCCGATTTAACGCTGCAAAGTGGAAGTTTACAGATAACTGCCCAACTTAAGGGGGTAAACATCAAAGATCAGCCCGATTTTAACGGCCATATCGACGTCGCTGAATTTGATTTGGGAAAATTTTTGCGCAATATGGGCCTAAATCTTAATATGCGTGATGACACGGCACTCAGTCGTTTCCGCTTACAAAGCCAGTTAGCTGCCACTGATAAGACCGCAAAACTTTCCGGCTTACAGATAACACTCGATGACAGTCACTTGAAAGGTGATATTAACATTGTAGATCTCGACAAACAGGCGATTCGATTTAATCTGGTGCTGGATAAAATAAATGCCGACCGCTATTTACCACCCGAAAGCAAGTCCAGCAAAACGAGCAACAAGGTTGCATCACCTGCCGCCGCTGCAGTTGCAGGCGCCACGTTATTTCCGGTCGAAACATTGAGAAAACTGAATCTTCAAGGCACGCTGCTGATCAACGCCTTGACCTTCAACAAAATTCCGATGCAAGGCGTACGTTTAGCGATTGACGCAAAAGCAGGCCTGCTCAAAACACAACAGTCGATCCAGCATTTACTCGAAGGCAGTTATCGTGGGCAAACAGTGATCAATGTTAAAGGCCGCACGCCATCGTTAGCGCTGAACGAAAAGTTGAAAGGCGTCCAAATCGCCCCACTGCTGAAAGCTGTGAACGACAGCGATAGAATGAGCGGAAAAATCAATGCCTCCGTCCGCCTGAAAGGCTATGGCAACACCAGCAAGGCCATCAAGTCCAGCTTGAATGGCGCGTTATCTTTTAATCTTAGCGATAGCGTTATCAAGGGCTTTAATATTCAAAAAATGATTGATAGCATCAAAACACTATTAAAAGGCGCACCATTACCACCTGCAAATAAAAATGACCAAACCTTGTTTTCAAAAATCAGCGGTACCGCGACGGTCAGCAATGGTATTGTTAAAAATAATGACCTGATCGCGACCTCTTCCCGTGTCGATGTGACTGGCAAAGGCATCATCAATTTAAGAACGGATCAAATCGATTATAAAATTCGTGCCGCCGTCACCAAACGCGGACAAAAAGATAAAGTCAAAGGCATTCCTTTGATCATCAAAATAAGCGGGCCACTCGCTAAGCCCTCTTATCAATTGGATGTCGCGGCCATCGCATTGGAGACAAACAAAGCGAAAATTGACAAAGTAAAAACCAAATTACTGGATAAGCTGGACAAGAAACTGGGGCCAGGTGCCGCTGATTTACTGAAAAGTTTTTTCTGAGCCAAGCGAAACCTATGGATAACAAAACCTTTCACCGGCAGATATTTGATTGGTTTGACCGGCATGGACGCAAGGATTTGCCGTGGCAACACCCTATTAGCGCCTACCGGGTCTGGATTTCTGAAATCATGCTGCAACAGACCCAGGTAGCCACGGTGATTCCGTATTATCAGAAGTTTATGCACGCTTTCCCCGACATCAAGACACTGGCTCAAGCCAGTCTAGATGATGTTTTAACGCATTGGGCAGGCCTCGGTTACTATGCCCGAGCCAGGAACCTGCATAAAGCGGCACGGGTAATTCAGCATCAGTATAATGGTGTATTCCCGCAAGCTTTTGAACATGTCGTTGCCCTGCCCGGCATCGGCCGCTCCACAGCTGGCGCCATTTTAAGCATCGCCTTTGGACAGCCTCATGCTATTTTAGACGGCAACGTCAAACGCGTCTTAAGCCGTTTTTACGGCATCTATGGCTGGCCTGGGGATAGCAAAGTCAGCAAGGAGCTATGGCAAATTAGTGAACGCCTTACGCCTCAGCAGCGGACAGCCGATTATACGCAAGCCATGATGGATATGGGCGCGACCGTCTGCACACGCCGCAAGCCTGTATGCTCTGTTTGCCCTCTGCAACCTGATTGCTATGCCTTCCATCATCAGGAAACCGAAAAACTGCCAAGCACGCGACCACGTAAGGCGCTCCCTGTTAAACAAAGTGTTTTTTTATGCTTAAAAAATAATCAAAACCAGATTTTATTACAACAACGACCGCCGGTCGGTATTTGGGGCGGATTATGGTCTCTGCCTGAGTTTGATGATTTTTCATCGCTGGAATACTGGTGCCAATTACACTGCAATGACTTCAGCATTATTGAGCAACTTCCCGACAAGAGGCATACGTTTTCCCATTATCACCTCGACTATTCAACGGTAATCGTAAAAGAGAAAAACCCTAAAAACTTTGTGATGGAACAAGATAACGCAGTCTGGTATAAGAATGATGCGATTCATTCATTAGGTTTACCCGCACCCATAAAGCGGATTTTGCAAGAACATACAGAGGAAAATCAATGGCGAGAATGATTAAATGTGTAAAACTAGGTATTGAAACGGAAGGTCTGGACGAGCCGCCATTCCCAGGTCCAAAAGGTCAACAGATTTTTGAGCATATCTCGAAACAAGCCTGGGAGGAATGGCTGAAAATGCAGACCATGATTATCAATGAACAACGTTTAGCCAGTTTTGACCCGCAAGCCAAAAAAATTCTGGAGCAAGAAAGAGAAAAATTCTTGTTTTCAGGCGGTTTCGAAATGCCTGAAGGCTATGTTCCGCAAAAAGAAAACTGAAGAGCTGTCAAAGAAAGGCCTAAGGACGCGCTCTTCTAACTCAGGCTTGCCAATGTCTTACCACTAATAATTCTTGGTAACACTGGATTAAAAAAAGGGTGTGGAATAATCTTCCGCACCCTTTTTAATTATCGCTTCATCGAATCAAAAAATTCCGCGTTCGTCTTGAATTGCTTCAGTTTGTCCAACAAAAATTCTGACGCGGCCATTTCATCCATCGGCTGTAGAATCTTGCGCAAAATCCAGGTTTTCTGCAATTCATCGGGATCGACCAGATACTCTTCTCGCCTTGTACCCGAGCGATTGATATTGATGGCAGGATAAATACGTTTTTCGGCAATTTTACGCTCTAAATGCAACTCCATGTTACCGGTGCCTTTAAATTCCTCAAAAATCACCTCATCCATACGTGAACCGGTTTCCACCAAGGCTGTCGCAATAATTGTCAAGCTACCTCCCTCTTCAATATTCCGCGCAGCACCAAAAAAACGTTTTGGTTTTTCCAAAGCATTTGCATCGACACCGCCTGACAACAGCTTACCCGACGAGGGAGCAACCATATTGTAGGCTCTGGCCAAACGGGTGATGGAGTCTAACAGAATGACAACATCGTGTTTATGTTCAACTAGACGACGGGCTTTTTCGATCACCATATCTGCCACCTGAACATGACGCGTTGCAGGCTCATCAAAGGTACTTGAAATCACCTCACCTCTAACGCAGCGTTCCATCTCTGTCACCTCTTCAGGGCGTTCATCAATGAGCAGAACGATCAAATAACATTCCGGATTATTTTCTGCAATGGCATGCGCAATGCTCTGCAGAATCATGGTTTTACCCGCTTTAGGTGGTGACACGATCAAGCCACGCTGGCCTTTACCGATGGGCGCAATCAAGTCAATCACACGACCGGTCAGGTCTTCGCTAGTACCATTGCCTTGTTCTAATCGGAAGCGTTGATTGGGGAAAAGCGGTGTGAGGTTGGAAAATAAAATCTTGTGTTTGGCATTTTCGGGGGCTTCAAAATTGATACTTTCAACTTTGAGCATAGCAAAATAGCGCTCACTATCTTTCGGGGGACGAATCTTTCCACTGACTGTATCGCCGGTTCTAAGTCCAAAGCGTCGAATTTGGCTGGGAGAGACATAAATATCATCGGGGCCTGCCAAATATGAGCACCCGGGGGTTCTTAAAAACCCAAACCCATCTTGCAGAATCTCCAGCACACCATCGCCATAAATACTTTCGCCATTCTTCGCAAGTTTTTTTAGAATGGAAAAAATAAGTTCCTGTTTGCGGGCCCTGGCAATATTTTCAATGCCGTTCTCTTCGGCAAGCGTTATCAGTTCATTAATTGGTTTAAGTTTTAACTCGGTAAGATTCATATTGATCGAAAGATAGATATAAGAAATGCAACACGACAGAAAGCCGTATACTGCAGAAAGGTTATTTTTAGTTGGAAGATTTTATTATGGCGCGCAGAAAACCGCACTCGGGAATTATAACGTAAATTAACGATCTGGCCAAGTCTAAAGGCCAGATCGTTTGAAATTATCAAAGATTATTATCGATAAAATCCTTTAATTGTGATTTTGACAAAGCACCCACTTTAGTCGCTTCGACATCGCCGTTTTTGTACAACATTAAAGTTGGGATACCTCGAACACCATAATGCTGAGGTGTTTCAGGGTTTTCATCAATATTGAGTTTAGCAACGATCAGCTTGCCTTTATATTCTTCTGCAATTTCATCCAGAACAGGCGCAATCATTTTACAAGGCCCACACCATTCAGCCCAATAATCGACCAAAACAGGCTCCGAAGCATTCAAAACTTTATCGTTAAAATCAGCATCCGATACATGAAGGACTAAGTCACTCACGTTATTCTCCAATAACTTTAAAATTTGAAACTATAGGGACATGCAATCCGCTTGTCAATGATTTTGGCCTGAGCCAAGCTGAATGATCGCTTAACATTCCCATGCAAATGAATTCCAATACCTCGCAACAAAACGTAAAACATTGGATTCATGGACAATTTAGATGCACACGCTATACCCTTCAGTTCAACGCGCAGTTAAATTGCCACAGAGTCACGAATGAAAAATATCAAGGAATTTCTTCGATATAAGTTCGCTCAATAGGTGTCTGCACATAAATCTTTTCGCCATTTTGCCTGGCCCAGAAATAATAATAGCCCTTTGCTGGCTCGGAAGTCACTTTACCACCTTTGACTATCCAGGATTTAACATGCCCGCCTTCAGCATAGGTCACCTTATAATCGCCTTCCAGCCAAGTTACCCCTATTCTAGACAATTTGTTCTGTTGCTCTTCGGTACAAGCACCGAGTGTCACCAGCGCGACTATCAACAAAAGTGTTTTAACCACATTCACCTTAGCTCTCCTTAAAATCAGTTCTATTCAGGTTTCAAATATGAGGGACGATAGCGTCATTAACAAGTCGACTACGGCCTTATCTTACAGAAATAGCCTCATTGGTTTTAGTCCAACGCATTTTTACGTTATTCTATAGCCATGAAACAAGAACATTTAACCGCCACAAAATTCAGTAACCTGGAACTTTCCAACGTTATCGTCAAGGGCCTCAAAGAAGCCGGATTTATTCATTGTACGCCAATCCAGGATCGTTGCCTGCCGATTTCGCTCCGGGATAAAGATATTGCAGGGCAAGCCCAGACAGGGACGGGTAAAACCGCAGCCTTCCTGTTAGCGACGTTTCAGCGTTTGATCAATAGGGGCTGAGGAAGACCACAGGCATCAACGGCCATATGAATTTTACTGGTGTTCCCGGCGACAGATTTCCCTATCGCTGTTTCTTGTTCACAGGCCGCACCACTACTATGCTGATGTGCTTTCACAATACTCCCATCAATAAATTCCCATTCCAGGTCTGGATCAACAACCAAGGCGTTAAAAATACCCATCAGTTTTTCTTTACGAGACCAGTCATTGAATCGTTTATATACCGCATTCCAATTACCAAAAGCCGTGGGTAAATCTCTCCAGGGACAACCTACTGCAAGCGATAAAAAATACCTTCGACTGTTTTTCGAAGACAAGGTTTGTCATAAATTCCCATTTTCAACATAATTATCTTCAGTTTCTCCCAAAGTTCATCCGTAAGCATTTGTCGGGGCATAGTTTGCTTGTTTTTGAGTCAAAATAAACAATCTATGTGGCGGAGTTATTGAATTTCAAGGGGGATTTTCAAAACGGCAACAGCCCCTAATAATTTTTCGCATAAGGCTCTGAAACAGTAAGTTAGATGAAATTGTATCGTAACTACTCGCACGGTAATCATTTAGTGGCCGTAGGGTATTGATTTTTAAGGACGCGTAGATACATCCATGTAGATCTGTGCAACATCCTTGTTGCACAAGCCTGAAAAATCAATATCCTACACCCAGTGTTTCTGAAGGGGTGAGTAGTTACATTGTATCTATTCAGCCAAAATAATTTAAGCTGCTCCGTTAAATATCAGTCACTTATGGAGGAAGTGTATGTGTCATGGATGACACATGCAAGCCTACATGGATGTATTTACGGTATCTTCTGGAATAAGTGACTGATATTTAAACTCTAAACATGCTGAATAGTTAGATGAAATTTTAGTCATATGTGATGAATCGAGACTGAATAAAGCTTATTGCATACTTAAGTTTTGCAAATAACTACCTAAAGCCTGCCCAAAAGCAGCACCAAATTTTCCTGTCAATCGATCCAGTAATTTTTCCTGCGGTGTAAAATCGACCTTGCGTTCAGTGCCAATCACATCCCGCGCAACCACGTCAACACTACCATAATCATCGGCCAAGCCTAATTCAATGCCTTGTGCGCCAGTCCAGACCAGGCCGCTAAATAAATTGGGATCATTGACCAGGCGCTCACCCCGGCCTTTTTTAACAGCATCGATAAATTGCTGGTGAACCTCATTCAACAACGCTTGCATATGTTGTGACTCATCCGGCTTAAGCGGCGAAAATGGATCAAGCAAGGCTTTGTGTGTTCCAGCGGTAAACAAACGCCTTTCGACGCCCACTTTTTTCATCACATCGACAAAACCAAAGCCATTCATAATGACACCTATGGAGCCTATAATACTCCCTTGGTCGACAAAAATCTTGTCTGCAGCGGCAGCGATGTAATAGCCTCCCGATGCGCAAATGTCGCTGACAACGGCATATATCGGAATATCCGGGTGCTTTTTCTTCAAGCGCAAAATTTCCTGATAGACATAATGCGCCTGCACCGGGCTACCTCCCGGCGAATTGATATTTAAAATAACGCCTTTTGTGTTTTTATCCTTAACCGCATCGCGCAAGCCATCGATAATATTTTCTGCACTGGCCGGCTTGCCTTCTGCAATGATGCCTTGAACATCCACGACAGCTGCATGCTGTTTTGTGCCCGCCGTAATTTCGGATTTGAAGCGGGGATACATCGCAATGACCAAAATCGCAATCAAATAGGCAAAGGTTAAGGTTTTGAAGAAAATACCCCATCGACGCGCCTTGCGTTGCTCGTCTAATGAGGCATAGGCCAGTTTTTCGATAATACTTTTTTCCCAGTCATGAGACCGGGTTTCCTTTTGTACATTATTGTCCTGTGGATTTTCCATAAAATATGTATACCTATCTTTATGTTAAAGAATATGAATCAAATCGGCTGTCTGTTGTAAACAGGCGCAGGGGCTATATTGTTGTAACTGGACTTCAGGGTGCGCCCCGCAACTGACGGCAACCGCATCGATATTCGCATTCTGTGCCATTTGCAGATCATGAATTGAATCGCCCACCATCAGAGCCTGGTCTTTATCAATCCGCAACTGTTGCATAATATGTTCAAGCATCAACGGATCGGGTTTCGATGCAGCCTGGTCAACCCCGCGCGTCATGTCAAAAAACGCATTCAGCCCCGTCCCCTGCATGGCTTTTGCCAGACCGGTGCTGCGTTTTCCCGTTGCCACCGCCAGCAAATAGCCTTGCGCTTTTAACTGCGCCAACATCTCAGGCACGCCGGTAAAAACATCGTCAGGACTGATATTTTTTGTGAAAAAGCGTTGACTGTAGGTTTGAATCAAATGTTCCCGTTGTTTTGTATTTAACCCTGGAAACAGTTCGTCCAAAGCCCGTTCTATACTTAAACCGATGATATTACGTACTGCTTTTTCTTCCGGCACATCAAAATGACACTGTCTAGCTGCATATTGCATACAATGGACGATCCAGCCAATAGAATCGACTAGCGTACCATCCCAATCAAAAATTATGAGCTTGATAGATTTACTGTTCATGATCAATCAGCGTTTGTAATTGTTCTGGTAAAGGCGCTATGACTGTTAAGGGCTGTCCATTTGCCGGGTGCCTAAATTGCAATTCATGCGCATGTAAAAACAAGCGTTTATAGCCTTTTTTTCGAAAAACACGATTGGTTTCAGTTTCACCATAGCGATCATCGCCCACCAAAGGATGGCCTAACCAGGCCGCATGCACCCTAATTTGATGCGTACGACCCGTTTTAGGCTGTGCTTTGACCAGCGTACAGTTTTCAAATTTCTGCAAGCGGGTAAACAAGGTTTCTGAGGGTTTTCCTGTTTTACTGACAACGACCATGCGCTCTCCGCCCTGACTGACATTCTTCCTCAATGCTACATTGACCCATTGTTTTTTTCGCTGCCACTGACCGACCAACAAAGCCAGATAGGTTTTTTGTATGCCATCACCTCGAAACATATCATGAAGTTGATTTAAGATAGTCCGCTTTTTTGCAACCAGCAAGCAACCCGACGTTTCTTTATCAATACGATGCACCAGTTCCAGAAAGGATTGCTCAGGCCTCAACATTCTAAGTGCCTCAATAACCCCCGATTGAATGCCGCTTCCACCGTGCACCGCAAATCCTGAGGGTTTATTTAAAACGATAAAGTCATCGTCTTCATACAAAATCTGATTTTCCAACGAATATTTCAGTGCAGACGGGATGTGTACAGCATCATCCCGATGTGCTACCCGAACCGGTGGTATCCGCACGATGTCATGAATTTTCAAACGGTAATTTATTGAAACCCGACCTTTGTTAACGCGCACCTCACCTTTACGGACAATGCGGTAAATCCGTGTTTTCGGTACGCCTTTCAATAATGAAATAAGGTAATTATCAAGCCTTTGGCCTGCATTATCTTCCGTAATTTTAATTTGGCGAACCTTAGGGGCAGCCAGAGCGATAGAGCCTTCAAAATTTCGTTTGAGTTTGTCATATCGCGTGGCGATCGCTCTGAAATGCTTAAGTCTTGCAAACACATTTTCAACGAGATGGCGATATTTGTAGAGACACCAATCCATTTCATCATTTCCCCGAGTTGAATTCTTTTTTCTTGGGATAACAGGAACAGCCCCTTTGTCTTTAATTTGAAGACGTAATGCTTCACTGTCATAGCCTCTGTCAGCAACTATATAGTCACCTTTTGGGAGCTCTGCAACTAATTTCGGTGCTTCTTTACAGTCATGAACTTCGCCGCCTGTCACTGAGAAATGAATAGGAAGACCACAGGCATCAACGGCCATATGAATTTTACTGGTGTTCCCGGCGACAGATTTCCCCTATCGCTGTTTCTTGTTCACAGGCCGCACCACTACTATGCTGATGTGCTTTCACAATACTCCCATCAATAAATTCCCATTCCAGGTCTGGATCAACAACCAAGGCGTTAAAAAATTTCAAGGGGGATTTTCAAAACGGCAACAGCCCCTAATGTGTTGCTCTGTATCAGGATTGTTCATCCCTGCAATCATACCAATTTATGGTTAATAAGTGATGAAAAATTGCTGTATTCAATAAACATTGATATATTAACGGAGTTTAGGTTTGATAATTACTCAATGATCTGAGGGATGCAGATAATAAAGAAATAAAGCATTCCTGGTACTGAGTATACGCTTCACGGATGCAATTTCGGCATCTAAGTCGTTCATTTTTTTCAACGCCGCCATAGGCGAAAAGGAACGGAATGAAAAAATTGCATATACGAAGCATATAGATTCACCGCGGCTTGTTTACACCGGTCGTTGTGACGTTCACTAACAATAGAATTTTTGGGTTTTTTCGCTCAACCCATCATGGGCGATGTTGCTTCTATCATAGAAAGCTAAAAAACGTTGGCAAATCTCAATCGATTAAATTTGATCGCATCAGAACATAACAACGCTTTTCCTGCAGCCGCATTGAGACGACTGCACAGACACTTTAGACGCGCCATCTTTGTTGAAACGAATACCGGAGCTTGGTCTCAAGGAATTTCATGTTATCGACCCTGCGCGCAGACTGGCTTTCTGGAGTTTCTAAAGCCATAAATGATGGAGCACTAATATAAAAAGGATAACATAATGAAAAGAATGCTTATCAATGCCACGCAGCCAGAAGAGTTGCGTGTTGCTTTGGTAGATGGTCAAAAACTATATGATTTTGACATTGAAGTACCCTCTAAAGAACAAAAAAAATCAAACGTTTATAAAGGTATCATTACCCGGGTAGAACCCAGCCTTGAAGCTGCATTTGTCAATTACGGCGCTGAAAAGCACGGTTTTCTGCCTTTTAAAGAAATTTCACCACAATATAACGAAGAAAACAGCGACAAATCAGATCAAAAGAAACCCATCCAGGAAGGCCAGGAAGTTATTGTTCAGGTTGAAAAAGAAGAACGTGGAAATAAGGGTGCCGCTTTAACCACCTACATCAGCCTTGCCGGAACTTATTTGGTTTTAATGCCCAATAATCCTAAAGCCGGCGGAATATCCAGGCGAATTGAAGGTGATACGCGATCAGAACTCAAAGCCACACTAGCCACCTTGAATGTGCCTGAAACAATGGGCTTGATTGTGCGCACAGCAGGTTGTGGAAAAAGTGCTGAAGAATTGCAGTGGGATCTTGATTATTTGCTCCAGCTTTGGGATGCGATCGACCGATCTAGTGGCGAAAAAACCGCACCTTTCCTCATCTTTCAGGAAAGCAATGTAATTATTCGCGCATTGCGTGATCATTTACGCGGCGAAATCGATGAAATCCTGATCGATAGCCCAGAAGCCTTTGATTTGGTGCGAAAATTCTTGCAGCAAGTGATGCCGCACTATCTGAACAAAGCCAAGCTTTATCAGGATAAAGTCCCGCTTTTCAGTCGCTATCAAATCGAAAGCCAAATTGAAATGGCTTACAATCGTGAAGTTTCCTTGCCTTCCGGCGGCTCTATCGTAATCGACCATACCGAGGCATTGACCTCTATCGATATCAACTCTGCCCGCTCGACCAAAGGCACAGATATCGAGGATACTGCATTGCATACCAATCTCGAAGCAGCGGATGAAATCGCGAGACAACTGAGATTGCGTGACTTAGGCGGCCTGTTTGTCATTGATTTTATCGATATGATGGCCAATAAAAACCAGCGCGCCGTCGAAAACAGGCTGAAAGAAGCGCTCAAAATAGACCGCGCCCGCATCCAGACCGGACGTATCTCACGCTTTGGCTTACTGGAAATGTCCAGACAGCGTATTCGCCCATCCTTAGGTGACTCGACTCAGCTGACCTGCCCACGTTGTAAAGGACAAGGTTCGATTCGTAATGTCGAATCGGTCACTTTGGCCGTTCTACGTATCATTGAAGAAGAAGCAATGAAAAAAGGTACGGAAAAAGTCATTGCTCACTTGCCTATCGATTGCGCGACATTTTTGTTAAATGAAAAACGCACGATGCTACAGGAGATTGAAACACGACTGAATGTTTCCATTGTCATTCTGCCCAGCAAACACCTCGATACCCCGGCATACGATATTGAGCGGATTAAAGCCGTTGAAGGGGAAGACGAGAAAGCCAGTCACGAGAAAATCAAAGAAGAAGAAATCAGCGCACCTGAATTTGCCAAACAAACCCGGGCTAAATTTGAACAACCGGCGATCAAGGAATTTTTGCCCGACTCCCCTGCCCCCGTACAGAACAAAAAAACGTCAGCCAGCCTGATTCAACGTTTCTGGCAAAAGCTAGTTGGCACTGATAGCGCAAGCGTGAGCACAGAAGAGCCTAAGGCGGCTAAAAGAGCCCAGCCACCTCAACGCAACAGAAAAAACACGCAAAACAAACCCACCCAACCCAGACGCAATAAACGTCCGGCAAAAAAGCCTATCGAAAAATCCGTCGAAACGACAGACAACCAAGAACAGAACCTTCCGAATGAGGAGACAGCTAAGGGTACGACTGCTCAGCGAAAACCTAGAGGCCGGCGCAGTCCTAATCGCAGACGAAGAACCCCTTCGCATCATCAAACAGAGAACGGAAGCAATGAAAACAAGGCTACGCTTTCAGCTGCCGACCATAATACTGAAAAAACGAGTCAGAATAATAACTATGCCAATCAGTTTTCAGAGCGTAAGGAAATGGCCGCCAAAGAAAATAAAGCCTTAGTCGCCATTGAACCTGAAAATACACAGGAATCACAGACAGAAAAGATAACACCAGCGGCCGATAAAAAGCCTGATTAAAACGCAAGCGTATATTGCCAGCTCTGTGAGTAATATGCGCTTCCCTCTTACCAAAAAATAAAAAAGGGCGTTTAAGCCCTTTTTTATTTTTATTTAGCATTACTGACTGACTTTCAAGTCACAGCCCAAAAAGCGTTCTATTGATTTCTTAGCCGTTATAGCGCTGAAAAATCAGTGTTGCATTAGTGCCACCAAAGCCAAAACTGTTCGACATAATCGTATTCAATACAACATTATCCTGCCGCTCCGTTACGATAGGAATACCCTCGGCATTTGGATCCAGCGTGGTAATATTGGCTGAAGCACTCAAAAAGCCTTCTTCCATCATTAACAAGGAATAAATTGATTCATTGACACCCGCAGCGCCCAATGCATGACCTGTCAGTGATTTTGTCGAGCTCACGGGGGGCACATCGCCTTCGCCAAAAACCTGTTTTAAGGCTTCGAGTTCTTTCATATCGCCTACGGGTGTACTGGTACCGTGTGCATTGATGTAATCGATGGGAGCATCAACGGTAGCCATGGCCTGTTGCATACAACGAACCGCGCCCTCACCCGAGGGCTGCACCATGTCATAGCCATCGGAAGTCGCACCATAGCCGACTAATTCGGCATAGATTTTCGCGCCACGAGCTTTAGCGTGTTCCAGTTCTTCAATAACCAAGACCCCTCCACCACCGGAAATGACAAAACCATCACGAGATTCATCATACGGGCGCGATGCGGTTTCAGGTGTGTCATTATATTTTGATGATAACGCACCCATGGCGTCAAACAGCATGGACATGGTCCAGTGTACTTCCTCACCGCCACCGGCAAAAACCAAATCTTGTTTTCCGAGCTGAATCAACTCCATCGCATGACCGATGCAATGCGCACTGGTCGCACATGCCGAACTGATCGTGTAATTAACACCTTTTATTTTGAAGGGTGTTGCCAAACACGCCGTGTTTGTACTGGACATGGTTCTTGGCACCATATAAGGTCCCACCCGCTTGACACCTTTCGCGCGTAATATGTCAGCTGCCTCAACCAGGTTCGAGGTCGAGGGGCCACCTGAACCCATAACTAACCCCGTTCTGACATTGGAAATTTCATTTTCCTCAAGCCCGGCATCGTCAATCGCTTGCTGCATAGCAACATAGTTGAATGCCGCGCCATCGCCCATAAAGCGCTTAACCTTGCGATCAATCAAAGCATCAAGATCAATATCAATCGCGCCACGTACCTGACTTCTGAACCCCAACTCCTTGTAATCTTCGGCAAAACTGATACCCGATCGTCCATTTTTCAATGATTCGACTACTTCATCGCGATTATTACCAATGCTGGAGACAATTCCCAAACCCGTTACGACAATTCTTTTCATAAAGAAACCTTTTAGAAATCCTGTGTTGATGTAAACAGCCCTACGCGCAAGTCTTTAGCTTCATAGATTGTTTTACCATCGACATCCATGGTGGCATCACCAATTCCCATCACTAATTTGCGTAAGATAACGCGCTTTAGATCAATATGATACGTTACTTTTTTAGCGGTTGGCAAAACCTGCCCGAAGAATTTGACCTCACCACAGCCCAATGCCCGGCCTTTACCCGGCCCACCCGACCAGCAAAGATAAAAACCAATCAATTGCCACATCGCATCCAAGCCGAGGCAGCCTGGCATAACGGGATCACCTTTAAAGTGGCAATCAAAAAACCAAAGATCAGGATGAATATCTAATTCGGCAATAATTTCACCTTTGCCGTATTTGCCACCTTCATCTGAAATATGCGTAATACGATCCATCATCAGCATATTGGGAAGGGGTAATTGCGCATTTTTTGGCCCGTATAACTCCCCACGGCCCGATTTTAAGAGTTCTTCGCGCGTAAAACTGTGCTGTTTCTCCATTGAGTATTAACCCGAGTAATGTTATATCAACTGGTTATTATCGCCTAGATAGCTAAAAAAATCAGCTCAAATTTTATCTTGGCAGAACATCCTTAATAAAGTCCTTTATTTTCAGTACATTGCGTTTCATGCGTTGTTGATAGATTAGCGCATAGGTTAAAACAGCCCCCACATATGCGCGCGTCTCTTTGAATGGAATAGTTTCAATCCAGATATCGGCCGACATTGGTATTTTGGGCAACCACTTAATCACCCGGTGTGGGCCTGCATTGTATGCAGCGGCGGCCAAGGCATAATGGCCGTTAAACTGATCCAGTAATTGTTTGTAGTAATAAGCGCCAAATTTCACATTGACAGCGGGATCATACAGCACCTTTTCGGAGCGCCATTTTTCCTTTAACTGCCTGGCAATCTGACGACCGGTTTTGGGCATGATCTGCATCAGCCCCCTGGCGCCCACCGGTGATCGCGCCATTTCATCAAAGGCGCTTTCCCGCCGAATCAGACCCAATACAATCGCCGGATCCAGACTATTTTGGCGGGCATTTTTCTGAATATGATCAAAAAACTTGATCGGAAAACGTAAACCAACATCATCCCAGTATTTCGCCCGGGCAATAGTAAAAATCGCGACCTGATTCCAACCCCATTGTTCTGCCAGTTTTGCGGCAACCATAATGTCTTTCTTGTTTAAGTGGCGAACTTCATACCACCATTGTCGTTTCGCTTCTAGTGGGCGATCGAGTGCAATCAATTCTTCGATCAGTTGAAATTCAGGGCGATTTTTAAGCGTATTTATTTCGCTTTCAGGTATCAGCAAAGGCTTATTCCCGATATTAATGTCTTTTTTAAGATGATTGGCCGCCAAAAACCCATAAAAACTACGATCTTCAGCTAAATCCTGGTAGAGCTTCTGAGCCTCTTGCCGCTCACCTTTCTGATCCAGTACCCGCGCCTGCCAATAGCGCCAATTAACTTTTTGTTTTTCTTTTTCACTTAAATAAGACAAGGCCTGGTCAACGCGAGCCCAGTTCATTTCTCTGAGCGCTATTCGAATCAACCATTCTTTAACCCTTAAATCTTTATGTTTTAATTCGATCAATTTTTGCCAGGCATCGTCCTCACCCCGAAAGGCTAACCCTAAAGCCAAACGCCGTTCAATCTGATGTTGACGGGATGCAGGAATCACATACTGTGTTTTTTGGCGAAACCAAATATCTGCTGCCTTTCTGGAATTGCCACGCGCAATGCGATCAATTGCATGGGCAAATATCAATCCGGCTTGTTTATACCCTTTATGCCAATTTTTTGTCTTGAGAATCTTTTCAGGTTGTCTATGTACTTTTAGCCATAATTCGGCAACACGCGCATCTTCTTTATTCATCAAGCGGCGAACATATTTTGCCAAACTTGGCTTATTGTTTTTCAGGGCCGCCTGAAAACGCTGCCAAAGCATGTCTCGGGTAAAATATTTAGAGGCCTGTAATCGTTTAAACAATGGATTACATAGTGCCGGTTGTGATTTTCCAACGACCCAAAGCTTGCGCGCGGCCGCGAGTGCCATTTTTTTAAAGCCTTGTTGATATTTGGCCCAATAGTAAGCACATTGCAGATCGGCACGACTACTATTCCGGTAGTGCTTAATCAACTGCTCCCAGTCTTTTTGCTTAACCAGGTTTTTAAGCCATTGAGATTTTAACAAAACAGCATAACGCGATGTCGGGAAGTCCAGCAAGAATTGTTGAATGGCTTTATTCTGATCAGGATGACGCGTTAGCCATTGGTATTGTAAATACGGGTATAAAGGATAAGCTTTCAGAGCTTTCAGCGACTTTTGATACATTCCAGTATCGTTTTTCTTTACAGCTTGCTCGGCTTTAAGAAACAACTGGCGCTGCTGTTGCAGTGATGGCGATGTGGCTGCATCAGCGAGGCGAAGACTAAAGAGTAGAACTAAAAAAAGACCAAAGAATACACGAGACATAGTTGAGGCTGTTTACCATTTTCAGCCTCAACTATAGCAAACTCCAGATGTTTATGTGAAAACACATGTGCTAACTAGCACGCAGCATATTTTCCAAAGATTTACGCGCCGGTACAGCAATCTCATCCGGCACCGAAATCTGGTTAACAACATGCCCTTCGACCAGGTTTTCTAAAACCCAAGCCAAATGCTGGGTATCGGTTCTGAACATGGTTGAACACATGCTCAGCGTTGGCGCCATAAAATGAACCTGCTTACCTTCCGCCTGACATTCTTCATGCAGACGATTGACCAGATTCAATTCGGTCGCCACCAGCCAACGGGTGTTCGGCTCAGCCTCGCGAATAATTTTGAGAATTGTTTCGGTCGAGCCAATATAATCGGCTTTTTGACAGACCTCAAAACAGGCTTCGGGATGAGCGATAACCTTCGTTTCAGGATATTTTTCCAAAAATGCATCAATATGTTCGGGTTTGAATGCCTGATGAACCGAGCAATAACCTTTCCATAAAATGATTTTGGCGTCGCGGATTTGCTGCTCCGTCAGCCCGCCCATAGGCTGGCTGAAATCCCATGTCACCATCTGTTCTAATGGAATACCCATTCGATAACCGGTATTGCGGCCTAAATGCTGATCAGGGAAAAACAATACTTTTTCTTTCTGCGCAAAACTCCAGTTAAGAATTTTTTCAGCATTAGACGACGTACACACAATACCCTCATGACGTCCACAAAATGCTTTTAGGTCGGCTGCCGAATTGATATAGGTCACAGGTGTTACGCTATTTTCGACATCAATCACCGTCGCCAACGCATCCCAGCATTTTTGCACATTAACCTGATTGGCCATATCTGCCATCGAACAGCCGGCCGCCATATCGGGCAAAATCGCAATTTGTTCAGGGCGTGACAAAATATCGGCCACTTCCGCCATAAAATGAACACCACAGAATACAATGTATTTGGCTTCCGATTCTGCCGCTTCACGCGAGAGTTTTAATGAATCACCGGTAATATCAGCGTGTTTAAAGACTTCATCACGCTGATAATGATGGCCTAAAACAATACATTGCTTTCCAAGTTTGCGCTTAGCGGCAATAATACGTTGTTCACATTCGACATCATCCAATAATGCATAATCCTGAATTGGAAACGGGCTTGCAGTCATAACATCACTCTTTTTCGGCTTTGGATTTAACCGGGGGTTGTCGCAATCTGATCCCCAGTTCTTTTAATTGTGCCTCATTGACCTGGGCCGGCGCATCCACTAACGGACATGCCGCCGTTTGTGTTTTCGGGAAGGCAATCACATCACGGATTGAGCTGGCGCCGGTCATCAACATCACTAGCCGGTCCAGACCAAAAGCCACCCCGCCATGCGGTGGACAACCGTATTTCAAGGCTTCAAGCAAGAAACCAAATTTTTCCTGCGCTTCCTCTTCGCTAATTCCTAAAATTCTGAAAACAGTTTTTTGCATTTGAGTGTTATTGATACGAATCGAGCCACCGCCGACTTCCATGCCATTCAACACCAGGTCATAAGCGCGAGACAGTGCCGCACCTGGATTTTTCTCGAGCTCTTCAATTGAGCAACTCGGTGCAGTAAACGGGTGATGAATCGCATTCCAACGCTGATTTTTTTCATCCCAGTCAAACATTGGAAAATCGACCACCCATAACGGTTTCCATTCACCTTCCAGCAAGCCTCGATCCAGACCAAGCTTAACCCGCAATGCCCCCATCGCCTCATTGACAATATTGGCCTTATCGGCACCAAAGAAAATCAGATCGCCGGTTTCAGCACCGGTTTTCTCCAACACTTTTTCCCAAACTTCAGCCGGTGCAAATTTAACAATCGGTGATTGCAAACCATCAATGCCTGCATCGCGATCATTAACTTTGATATAGGCCAAGCCTTTAGCACCATAAATACTGACAAATTTAGTCAATTCATCAATTTCCTTGCGCGTTAAGTCAGCTCCTTTAGGTAAACGCAATGCCACAACACGCCCATCGGGATCATTAGCCGGTCCTGAAAAAACCTTAAAATCAACATCTTTCATTTCATCGGCAATATCAACCAATTCCAGCGGAATACGTAGGTCAGGCCGATCAGAACCAAAGCGCGATATGGCCTCGTGATAGGTCATGACAGGGAATGGTGCAGCCAGTTCAATATCGAGAATTTCAGCGAATAACTGACGAATCATTTCCTCCATTAACGCCATGATTTCATCTTCATTCATGAAGGATGTCTCGATATCAAGCTGGGTAAATTCAGGCTGACGATCGGCACGCAAATCTTCATCACGAAAACAACGTACCACCTGATAATAGCGGTCCATACCAGAAATCATCAGCAATTGCTTATACAACTGAGGCGATTGAGGCAAGGCAAAAAAAGCATTGTCATGGGTTCGACTCGGCACAATATAATCCCGGGCGCCCTCAGGTGTCGCCTTGGTCAAATAAGGCGTTTCAATCTCAAAAAATTCATGCGCATCAAGAAAATTACGCAAATGACGGGTGACATCACGGCGAATCTTCATCCTTTGCTGCATTTCCGTCCGCCGGAGATCAATATAACGATAACGCAGACGCGTTTCTTCATTGACTTCAATATCACTTTCTATTGGGAATGGCGGTGTTTCAGATTCATTTAACACCTCAGCCTGATTTACCAGCACCTCAATTTCCCCCGTCCCCATATTAGGGTTGATGGTACCCTCAGGCCGTGCTCTTACGGTTCCATCAATCTTTAAAACGTATTCACTGCGCACACTTTCACCGATTTTAAAGGTGTCTGGAGAGTCAGGATCAAACACAACCTGCACCAAGCCCGTCCTGTCACGTAAATCAATAAAAATCACCCCGCCATGATCACGACGGCGATGGACCCAGCCACATAAAGAAACCTGTTCACCTAAGTGTTGTTTATTTAATTCACCGCACTTATGCGTGCGCATACGTTTATTTTCAGTCATTGAAGTTCTGTTCATTATATTGGAGATTTATCCGGCCAACCCTTGACCGGATAACGGAAAATTATCAAATGTGGGATTAATGTGCGGAACAACTGCCGCCTTTGCAGCAACTGCTACCCGATGAGGCACTCGCGTCGGATTTTTCACCGGCGATATTTTTCTTAGAGCCACTTTTAAAATCGGTTTCATACCAGCCGCTGCCTTTTAATCTGAAACCTGCCGCTGAGATTTTCTTTTTTAATGCGGGCTCATTGCAGCTAGGACATACCCGCAAAGGTTCATCACTTACTTTCTGTAATGCTTCAATTTCTTCACCACAGGCACTACATTGATATTCATAGATAGGCATAGCTACTCCCAAACAATTAAAAAAAGGTAAATAAGGGCAAACTTTTTATTTTCAAGTCCCTCCCTCTAGAATAGACTCTTGCCGATAGATTCGAAAAACTGATTTTATCCGGCAAAATGAATAAACTTTCAGGAAACCCACTATTTTAATCGAAAATTAAACAAAAATGGATAAATTAACACTGATTCGGCCAGATGACTGGCATTTACATGTCAGAAATGGCGAAATGTTACGGCAAGTTATCAATCATACAGCTAGGCAGTTTGCCAGAGCTATCATCATGCCCAACCTGAAACCGCCGGTGACCACTGTCGAACACGCCTTAGCCTACCGGAACGAAATTTTGGCAGCATTAGCGCCTGATTCGAACTTTAACCCCTTGATGACATTATATTTAACCGATAATACACGCATTACCGATATCGAGGCCGTTGCTCAATCAGAACAGATCATAGCACTCAAACTTTATCCAGCAGGCGCCACCACAAATTCAGATGCCGGCATATCTGCGCTTGAAAAAGCCTTTCCCGTGCTGGAAGCTATGCAAAAATATGATATTCCATTACTGATTCACGGCGAAGTCACCGCCAGCGAATACGATATTTTTGATCGTGAACGCTTATTTCTCGAACAAAAGCTCTGCGTCTTGACCGAAAAATTTCCAGATTTACGCATCGTATTAGAGCACGTCACCACCGAAGAAGCCGTTCACTTTGTCGAAACAGCATCTCGCCATGTTGCGGCAACGATAACCCCGCAGCATTTGCTCTTTAATCGCAATGCTATTCTTGCCGGCGGTATTCGACCACATTATTATTGCTTGCCGGTACTCAAACGGGAAAAACATCGCGTAGCGCTGATAAAAGCCGCAACCAGCGGCAATCCAAAATTTTTCCTCGGCACCGACAGCGCCCCCCACCCTACACATCTAAAAGAAAATAGCTGTGGCTGTGCTGGATGCTATAGCGCGCATGCAGCAATAGAGCTTTATGCTGAAGCCTTTGCACAAGAAAATGCACTAAATAAGCTTGAAGGCTTTGCCTCGTTGCATGGCCCCGATTTTTACCGCCTTCCACGCAACCAGGATCGTATCACCTTAATTCGGGAAAGCTGGCGTGTGCCCGAGCATTACGGTCAAGGTACATTGCAAATCACCCCATTGCAAGCGGGTGAGGAAATACGCTGGAAATTACAATAATCCCCCCTGCGACGGCCGATATTTATTGAGACATCAAATACTCAAATCACAAGCATCTGATTTATATAAACTTATCCACGATTGATTGACATTGAATTTTATTGCTGGTAGCCTACGCCGCAATTTCGGTTCCCCTTAATCGGGGAGGAAACAGGGAACAGGGTGCGATTTTTATCAAAGCCCTGGCTGACCCGCAACTGTAAACGACGAGCCTGTATTCATTTTTTGCCACTGGGAAACTGGGAAGGCGGAATACCGGCGATGACGCGTGAGCCAGGAGACCTGCCGGAATGAGTATCATCTTGTCCATGAATCGGGTTTATTTGTGGCGCGGAAAGACCGTTTTCGATGATGCGTGAGTATGCCGCATTTTTGATCACCGGGAACGGGCTTTTTTGTCAATTGACAGCCTGTCACTCTCCTTTATTTGCTCAGAAATGTCGGCATCAGGTTGCGCCGACAGAAAATACTTCCAAAAAAATCTCCTGTTGGCGTTTTTGTCATTAAAAACGTGGAGAAATCATGTCTGTTTTTGTAAAAAAAACCTTCTTGCCCGAGCTTTTGGGCCTGAGCGTCAGTTTAATCACCTCATCATCTGTTGCCGACGATGAAAAAAGTGTCAAAAAACTTAAAAACATGGTGATTACCGCCAATTATATTCCGCTGGATAAAGCCAAAATCGGTAGTGCGGTGACAGTGATTACCGCCGAGGACATCAAACGTCAGCAAGTCGTTTATCTGAGCGATATTTTACGCACCGTACCGGGACTGGCCGTCAATCAGTCAGGCGGTGGTTTTGGCACTTTGACCCAAATCCGTATTCGCGGCGCCGAGGGCAATCAAACGCTGGTGCGTTTGAATGGCATTGAATTGAACGACCCCAGTGGTGGCTCGGAATTTAATTTTGGCAACCTGTTGGCCGATGATATTGAGCGGGTGGAAATTCTGCGCGGACCGCAAAGTTCCTTATATGGTAGTGATGCGATTGGTGGGGTGATCAACATTATCACCAAGAAAGGCCGGCAAGGATTGAAATTGCATGGCAGTGCCGAAGCAGGATCATTTGGCGTTTATCAAGTCAAAGGCGGTTTCAGTGGCGGTTTAGGAGACAAACTGGATTACCATTTTAATGTGTCACAATTCGAATCAAAAGGGATTTCCATTGCCGAGAGCGGCACTGAGCCGGATGGTAATAAAAATCTGACATTGGATACCACCATTACCGCGCGGCCGGTGGATATGATTGAAGTGGGTGTGACTGGACGCCGGGTTGAGGCTGATCTGGATTATGACGGTTTTCAGGCTGGGATTGGCGCCGTTGATGCGAATAAAACCGCCCGCACCCGACAGAACTTTGGCCGGACTTACGCCAAGTTAGAATTGTTTAAAAATCATCGCTATTTTCACTGGAATCATCAGGTCAGTGCGGGCTATTCAGAAAGCCGCCGAAAATATTTTAACAACAATGTTTTTTCCAGTTATTACAATGGCCGGAATGTTAAATATGCCTATCAGACCAATCTATTGCTGGATACACCTGATTTTTTACAGATGCATCAGGGGTTGACCTTTCAACTGGAGCACGAGCGAGATACCATCAATTCAAGAAGCCTTAATCGTGGGATTAGAACCACCAGCTATGTCGGTGAATACCAGTTGGAGCTATTGGATAGACTGTCTCTAAGTGGAGCGATTCGCTATGACAATAATGATAAATTATTTCAGGATGCGACAACCTATCGAGGAACTTTATCGTACCAATTAACAGAAACCAACACCCGTTTACATGCCAGTATTGGCACGGGAGTGAAAAATCCAACGCTGTTTGAATTGTATGGTTTTACCGGAAATTATGTTGGTAATCCGAATTTGCAACCGGAAAAAAGCCAAGGCTGGGATATTGGTATCGAACAAAAGTTTTGGCATGACAGGGTCGTTTTAGATACCACCTATTACCACAACCGTATTTTCAATTTAATCAATACAGTTGCGGTTAATAATGGACTCACTTCGGCCAATAAAGCGGGCATCAATAAAATTGAGGGCATCGAGACCTCTTTGACCGCACACCTGTTATCCAATCTAGATTTCAACGCCCAATACACCTGGACGTCCACTCGCGATGCCAACGGTGTGGCTTTAGTCAGACGGCCCAAGCACATCGCCAGTGCCAATCTAAATTATGCTTTCCGGGTATTTGGTCGCGCCGGTAATCTGAATGTTGGCGTTAAATACAACGGCAAACAGACTGATTATAAATATGCGGCAAACTGGACCAAATCAATCGTACCATTAAACGACTATACCCTGGTCAATGTTGCTGCATCCTATTATGTCTTTAAACCACTGGAAGTGTTTGCCCGAGTGGAAAATCTGCTGGATGAGCATTATCAAGAAGTTTACAGCTATGCGGCCAAAGGCATTGCCGGTTATGCCGGTATGCGTTTTTCATTCGATGCCTGGTAAGCTTTGCTTGTTTGTTATCGGACTATTGGTGACGCAGCCTGCGGCCGCGTCACCTAAGCGTTTTGTGTCGATGAATCTGTGTACCGATCAGTTACTGATGCTGCTAGCAGACAAAGAAGAAATTGTCTCGGTCAGTTATCTGGCTGCACGCAAGGATCTTTCGGTGATGACCACACGGGCGCAGAGGTTTTATTTAAACCATGGACAAGCAGAAGAAATCATGCGTTTAAAACCGGACTTGGTTCTGGCGGGCGTTTTTTCCACACGCACCACCGTTTTTATGCTCAAAAAACTGGGCTACCGGGTGGAAGTGCTGCCAGTTGCCAGTCATTTTTCCACAATTCGCGCTAACATCAGAAAAGTAGCTAGCCTGGTCGGACACCCACAGCGCGGCGAGCAATTAATTGCACAATTTGATGAACGTCTGGAAAGTTTAAAAAACAAGCGCCCTGCCATACCAGCCATGGCTGTTTTTTATCGGGAAAATGGCTATACCACTGGTAAAAACACCCTGGCAAACGCCATTTTGAAGCAGGCCGGTTTTAGCAATCTGGCGGCACAACTGGGCATTTCTGGTTCGGGACATTTGTCACTGGAAGAGTTGTTAATGCATCCGGTTGATGTGTTGATTAAAGGTCGGCGGCGCAGTCCCGATGGCTCAGTTGCCGCTGCCGCATTATTGCATCCCGCTTACCGGCATTATGCCGCCCAGCGGAAAAATATTTCAATCAACGATGCCTTGTGGATTTGCGGCACGCCTTTTGTTTTAGATGCGGTTAATAATCTACTGACTGTACACAGGCTGAAAAAATGATACTAAAACTAGACTTTTACTCACTTTTCTCATTACCACGCTTCTGCGTAGTAATAAGTGCGGTTAATTTAAAGGCAGAGTTGGTTTCCTTAAGAAGGTCTACCCGGACTGAGTCTTATGGATAAACAGCTTCCATTATTTCTGTTCCTAATTGGCTTGCTAACTGTTTGTTTCATCGGTTCATTACTGGTCGGGCCTTCGGCTGTCGGCTGGTTGGAATGGTGGCAATGGTTCAATGATGCCAGCCAGCTTCCTGTCGATGTGCGTCTGATTTTGCTTGAAATTCGTTTACCCAGAGCTTTGCTAGGATTGATGGTCGGCATGACGCTGGGCTTAAGTGGGGCCGCTTTACAGGGTTATTTGCGCAATCCACTAGCAGAGCCGGGCTTGATTGGTGTCAGCAGCGCTGCTTCTCTGGGGGCTGTGATTACTATTTATACCGGCATTGCTTCCACTTTTGCTCTGGCTTTGCCGCTGGGCGGAATTGCCGGTGGCTTGTTATCAGTGATTTCTTTATTGTTGCTAGCCGGGAAAACAGTCAGTGTCTTGCGTTTGATTCTGGCGGGTATCGCCATCACCAGCTTTGCTTCGGCACTCACTTCTTTAGCGTTAAATATGGCGCCTAACCCTTTTGTTGCGTTGGAAATCATGTTCTGGCTGATGGGATCACTTGCCGATCGCAGTTTTGAACATGTTAGTTTAAGCCTGCCTTTTATGATTTTGGGATGGGCTTTGTTATTACTGATGGGGCGTTCACTGGATGCTTTAACGCTAGGCGAAGAAGCCGCACAAACGATGGGGGTTAGTTTATCCAGACTGCGGCTATTGACGGTTATCGGCGTAGCATTATCGGTCGGGGCAGCCACGGCGGTTTCCGGCGCTATTGGTTTTGTCGGTCTGATCGTCCCGCATCTATTACGACGCTGGGTGGGGTTTCAGCCGGGCCGGTTGCTATGGGCCAGCGCCTTGGGCGGTGCAAGTCTGGTGCTAATAGCCGATATTGCCGTGCGTCTGTTATCGTCCGCAACAGAGTTAAAGCTGGGTGTATTGACTGCCATGATTGGTGCGCCGTTCTTTTTGATGCTGATTTTCAAAACGGAACGGGAGGTTTTATGAGCCTGCTGAAAACCGCTTCGCTGACGCTAAAGATTGGTGAAAAAACCATCCTGAAAGAAATTGATTTTTCCGTCGCCAAAGGTGAGATTGTTGGACTGATGGGGCCGAATGGTACCGGTAAAACGACCTTGCTCAAGGCCTTAGCGGGATTGTCCAACCATAATGTCGGCAAGATTCTTTTTGACGGCAAAGATATGATCGCAATGCACAGGCAAGATCTGGCTCAAAAACTAGCCTATTTACCACAGGGACACGATGTGCACTGGAGCATGAGTGTCGAAAATGTGGTGATGCTAGGGCGTTTGCCCCATCTAAAATCCTGGCAACGACCGACTAAAAAAGACCGGCATATTGTCAAACAAATCTTAAAAAAATGTGATGCCTGGCAGTTCGCACAGCGCAGTATTCAATCGCTGTCTGGCGGCGAGCGGGCCCGGGTTTTGCTAGCTAGGGCATTGGCAGTTCAACCACAGATTTTGCTGGCCGATGAGCCCTTGGCAGGCTTGGATCCTGGACACCAGTTGGAAATCATGGGTCATTTTCAACAGCAGGCCAAGGAGGGGCTGGCCATGGTGATTGTCATTCACGACCTGAATCTGGCCAGACGCTTTTGTCATCGGGTCGTATTGTTAGGACAACAACGGGTGCTGGATCAAGGGTCTGTAGACGATGTCATGGTCGCCGATAAAATATCCCGCTGTTTTTCTATTCGGGTGGTGACTGGCAATATACAGAAAATCCCTGTCGTGATTCCGGTGGAATCATTAAATAATTATTCGATAAAATAGAGGTCAATATGGCAGTGAATCAGGACATCAGAACAGTATTGCGAAAGCATCTGGAAAAACCGGCAAGTAGTTTCAGTATCGGCTGTTTTGGCGCTATTGCCGAGTTTCATAGAATCCCCTCGGAACCGGTTGACGTCACTGAATATGGACATGCTCTGCAAAGCATCACAGCTCAGGGCGCTATTCAGATAACACTTCAGCTAGCTATAACCCCGATTGCCTATGAAGGAATCAGTAAAAACGCAAAATACTGGCAGCAGGGAGTAGTGTTTTGTTTGCCACAGGCGCAAGCCCGAATGTCGCAGCGACAACATATTGCCGAGTTAGGCCCTGACTGCGAAGCATTGCAGGAAAAACATCAGTCAGCCATTTTGTTTGACTTAGGGCTAGGCGCTGAAAATATCGACTTTTGTATTAGGACAGAAGATGGTGCATTAATTGATGCCTTAAGACAATGCAAAGGTCAATCCTTTTTTGAAATCAACAACGAACTAAAAGACAATATTTTGAGGCTGAGCCCCCATCGCGTCATTTTATCCCGAATCGGGCGAATAGAAGTTTATCAGTCTATTGGTCTGGAAAAGACACCGGCAGGATCACATACTCACCTGTTACCCAAACTGCTAGCAACAGGAAGAACGCATTCAGCTAATATTCCAGTGCCTGATGGGTATTTACCGGTTCTGAGTTTATATCCAGAGCATGCTTTAGGCCCTGCTACCGATGATAACAGACAGATGAATACAAAGTTATTTGATGAATTTCAGTGGTTATTAAACAAGTGGGGCCGTAGAGCCTATGTCGAGGAAAAACAACGAGTGCAACACGCTATTCTATCAGGGGAGAAACCAGAAAATTATACCATGGCCACTGAGCGCCATGTGCGAGCAGCGGTTAAAGTGACAATCAGGCAAATGTGTTATCAATATCCTGATCTGGAAAATGTTTATCTCTGGAACAGTTTTTTCTGATGGCGCATGAAGGTTATACTCTCGCACAGAGTCTGTTCAATACCCTGTGCGAAAATATAAAAATCGATGGCACTGTATCAGTTATTTTCGTTCGCTAAAGCTTTCGCCAAGTTTGCGGCAGGCACGTAGCCGGGAAAAATAGTTCCTTTTCGAGTCACTAGCATTGGCGTTCCCTGTGCACCAAATTCACGGCCAAGCTGCATATGTTTCTTGACGGGATTGTCACAGCTTTTAAATTCCATTTTTTTACCTTGTTTAGCTTCGGTAAGGGCTTTTTTGCGGTCGTTAGAACACCAGACTGTTACTGCTTTCTTGTATGAATCTGAACCGACTCCAGCGCGTGGGTAAAATAAATAATGAACATTGATGCCCTGCTCCAGATACTGATCGATTTCAGAATGTAGTTTTCGACAATAGCCACAATCGATATCGGTAAAGACGAAGATGTCATATTTCGGTTTATCCGATTTGAAAATGATTTGTTCATTTTCGCCCAATGCATCTAAAGCCTGCTTTCTGACGGTAGCCAGCTTAGCTTCAGTCAAGTCTTTTCGTGCGGCAACGTCAATGAGATGGCCTTGCAACAAGTATTTACCATCTTCGGAAACATAAAGAATATCACCACCAATGGTGACTTCGTAGATGCCTTTTACCGGTGAGGGTGAAACAGATTTTATATCTAATGAGGGAATAATGCGTTTCAGGTTGGTTCTAATCGTCGTTTCATCAGCTTGTGTAACGGATACAAAACACAATAAAACAAGAGCAATAATTTTCATTTGATTTTCCATACTATATTTCAAACCCATGTGACTTAAGCCGTGGGGCATTAGTTTCTTGCAATATATACTTTCACAGCTATTGGAACAGTCTTTCCACATCCAGAAACATGGCTAGCATCATCAAGGACAGCAACATCAATAAGCCCAGTTGCTGGAAGAATATTTGCACTTTTTCAGAGACCGGATTGCCTTTGACAGCTTCGATGGCAAAAAACAGTAAATGCCCACCATCTAATACGGGAATAGGCAGCAGGTTCAGAATCCCTAAACTGACGCTAATCAAGGCCAAATATTTCAAAAATGGCACCAGCCCCATTTCTGCCGATTCACCGGCATATTGAGCGATACTAATCGGACCGCTTAGATTTTGTACAGACGCTTTTCCAATCAGCATTTTCCCCATCATTTCCAGCGTACTGATTGAATAAAACCAGGTTTTTTCAAAAGCTTTAGGAATAGCTTGAATCGGGTCTAAAGAATAGCTGACACGCAATGACTCAATCAGCTGTTCCGGTATTTTTACGCTGGCGCCAATCCGCCCTATCGTGCGGCCATCTTTGGTGGTTATTTCTTTCGGCGTTACCGTCACGTTCAAACGGACCCCATCTCGCTCAATTAAAAGTTTGATCGGTTGGCCCGGCCTTGCTTGAACATAGTTGACCCACTGCATCCAGTCGTCTATTTTTTCATCATCGGCTTGTAGCAAAATATCGCCACTTTGCAATCCGGCTTCTGCAGCCGCACCATTCGGCAATAGTTTTCCAATGACAGGAGGAATTGTCGGTGACCACGGCTTAAGCCCCATTTTGTTATAAAAAGACTTTGTATCTTCTATCGCCCCTTCAGGTAGAAGCACAATGCGCTCAACCTCAAAACCTTCGTTGTTCTTAACCTCAAATTCAAGCTTTTTTGCCCCTGTCATGGTCTGTTCGAAGACTTGGCTGATCGCTTCTGTCCAAGTCGGCGTTGTTTCGTTATTGACCGACAGAATCTCATCCCCTTCTTCAAATCCAGCCTGCGCCGCTAAGGTTCCAGGCTCAGGCGCTGCCACTACAGGCCGCATTCCTGTTTCACCAATAATGAAAACACACCAAAAGAAAAAAACCGCAAGAATCAGGTTAAAAATGGGGCCTGCTGCAACGATGGCTGTTCGCGCCCAAAGAGGCTGACGATTGAAAGCATAAGGCAAGTCTTCAGGTTTGACCTCACCTTCCCGTTCATCGACCATTTTGACATAGCCGCCGAGCGGAATCGCAGAGATTACATATTCGGTGGATTCCGGTGAAGATTGGTGCAACCAAAGCACTTTTCCGAATCCAATGGAAAAACGCAGAACTTTAACCCCGACTTTGCGCGCAACCCAGAAATGACCAAATTCATGAAATGAAACCAGTATGCCAATGGCGACAATGAAATAAAACAGGCTATTTAAAATATCCATTAAATACTCAGGTTTTGGATTTGTTTATCAGCTTCCTGTCTGGCCTGTTGATCCGCTTCCAGCACTTGTGCCAGTGTTTTTGCTGAGGTTGGCTTAAATGCCAGCATGGTTTTTTCGATCACGACAGCAATGTCGGTAAAACGAATATTTTCATTCAAAAAAGACTCTACCGCAATTTCATTCGCGGCATTTAATACGGCTGGCATAATGCCACCGGCTTTAATGGCTTCATAAGCCAATCGTAAACACGGAAAACGCTCCAGGCTCGGTTTTTCAAAATCCATGTGTCCGACTTCAAAAATATCCAGCGGTTCAACACCGGAGTCAAACCGGTCTGGCCAGGCCATTGCATGCGCAATGGGAATACGCATATCCGGGTTCCCCATCTGCGCTAGGACTGAACCATCGACATAGTCAACCATTGAATGGATGATACTTTGTTTATGTATGACTACTTGAATAGCTTCAGGTGCCATATTGAACAGCAGGCACGCTTCAATCAATTCCAGGCCTTTATTCATCATGGTCGCAGAATCGACCGAAATTTTCCGCCCCATATCCCATTTAGGGTGCGCGACGGCCTGCTCAGGCGTGACTGTTTTCAACTGCTCTACCGGCGTTTCTCGAAACGGACCACCGGAAGCTGTCAGCAAAATTCGACGTGCCTGAGGCGCCTTGCTTCCTGCCTCATATCCGCCCGGCATACATTGAAAAATTGCATTATGCTCACTGTCGATAGGCAATAAGTGGGCGCCTGAATCGCGTACCGCCTGCATAAAAATATCGCCGGACATAACCAAGGCTTCCTTATTGGCCAGAAGAATGGTTTTTCCGACTTTGGCCGCAGCTAAAGTTGGCAATAATCCTGCCGCACCGACAATTGCCGCCATCACTGAATCAACTTGTTCCAATGTTGCGACCGTTTCGAGGGCAGCAGAACCTGTCAGGATTTCAATACCAGAAATAGCGCTAGCACTAATTTTTTGTTTGAATTGAACAGCCTTTTCTTCATTGACGACCACCACAAACTGCGGTTTATGCTGTAAACATTGCTCCAATAAAAGCTCGATATTATTATTCGCCGTTAATGCAATAACCTTATATCGGTCGGGGTGCCGCGCCACGACATCAAGCGTGCTGACGCCAATAGACCCTGTCGCGCCCAAAATACATAAGCCTTTCATGAAAATACGCTCCGCCCGATCAAGAGAACACCAGCATAAAAGAATGGCGCTGCCGCCACGATACTGTCAATACGATCCAATATACCACCGTGTCCGGGCAATAACGTGCCACTATCTTTTACGCCCGCTTGTCTTTTAATCAAACTGAAAAACAAGTCACCATAAATCGAAATCAAAACTGTCAATACTGATAACAAGGTAAAATCCATCAAAATCATGATGGGATAAGGATAAAAAATCCTCAACGCCAAGCCACAAACAAAAGCAGCTGCTATGGCGCCATACATGCCTTGCACCGTCTTTCCCGGACTGATGATTTCCACCAATTTTTCTTTACCAAATTTTTTGCCGACAAAATAAGCCGAAATATCGGCCGCCCAAATTAGGATCAGAAAATAAAACGTCATTTCAGATCCATAGAATTGCCGCAAGCGAGTGAGAAACATCCAGGCGAACAGTAATATAAACCAGCCCGTAAAGGCTTTGAATTTACGACTAAATTCCAATTGCAGTAATTCCTGCGGTACAACCCGAATCAGTAACATCATGATGACCCAGAATAAAACCGGTGGAATCACCAGCCATTCTAAAACACCAGAATAATAACGAATATCCGGGTTATCAAATGTTTCGGCGAGGACTTCTAAAATAACCGACCAGAATTGAATTCCCAGCATTGGAATAATCAGTCCAATTAAAAGCAAACCTTTTTGCCAAATTTTTTCTAGTCCAATAAGACCTGTCCATTCCCAGGCTGCCAAAAGGGTAATCAAGCCGATAAATAGGGAGAAATAAACAGCCGGCAATTTAAAAATCGCGGCAATAACAAGAGGAATTAAAATAAGGGCCGTGATAATACGCTGTAATAACATGTTTTTATATAAGAATTGAATTATTCAAGATTGAGTCAAAATCTGTTCACCGATGTGACCGAAACGGCGCTGGCGACCTTTAAAACTGATAATGGCCTCCTTCAAAGCCTGCTTATCAAAATCTGGCCATAGTATCGGTGTAAAATAAAACTCGGTATAGGCTAATTGCCATAACAGAAAATTACTGATGCGCTGCTCGCCGCCGGTTCGAATAAACAGATCAGGCTCAGGCAATCCAGCTGTCGATAAATGCTGTTCGATCAGATCTTCTGTAATGAACGGCTGATTTAATTCGCCCGTCTGCAGTTTGTCAGCAATTTTCTGTACGGCTTGGGTTATATCCCAATGCCCGCCATAGTTAGCCGCAATCACAAGCGTTAAGCCGGTATTGTCAGCCGTCTGCTGTTCGGAGTGAATGATTTTTTGTTGTAATTTTTCAGAAAAAGCAGTCTTATCACCGATAATTTTCAAACGAATATTATTTTTGTCCAGCTTATCCACTTCGCGCTGCAAAGTCGCCATAAACAACTCCATCAGCATTGAAACTTCTGTTTCCGGACGGCGCCAATTTTCACTACTAAAAGCAAATAGTGATAAAACTTCGATATGCTGTTCGGCGCAATACTCAACAATATTACGCACGGCTTTCACCCCTTGCTGATGGCCGAAAACGCGTGGCATAAAGCGCTTTTGCGCCCAACGACCATTGCCATCCATAATGATCGCAATATGCCGTGGGTTACCATTATCTATCGTTGATAGGTCTGTTGGAGCGGCGCTCATTTAATACAGCACCACTTTTATACTAACGGGTAAAATCACAATATTTTCCTGATATTTGAAGCCGTTTGGTTTATACAGCACAATAAAGAAAAAATGACTGCTGTAATCGTCATTACGCTGCTTACATTGATAATAAGTCAGCTTCTTTTTCTTCCAACAGTTTTTCAATCTCTTTGATGAACTGATCGGTTAATTTTTGAATTTTATCTTCCGCTGCCCGCGCCTCGTCTTCAGAAATCATTTTTTCTTTCAAGGCTTCTTTTATTTCAGAATTAGCATCACGGCGAATATTACGAATTGAAACCCTACCCTGCTCAGCTTCCTGCTTCACTAGTTTAACCAAATCACGACGACGCTCTTCGGTTAATGGTGGCAATGGAATACGCATAACCGCACCCTGGGTCGCTGGATTCAAGCCTAAATCAGATGACATAATGGCTTTTTCAATCGCCTGCACCATGTTTTTTTCCCATGGCGTCACTTTCAATGTCCGAGAATCCTCTACCGTAACGTTCGCTACCTGAGACAATGGCGTATCCGATCCATAATATGAAACCATAATCTGGTCAAGAAGACTCGGATGGGCTCTTCCTGTTCTAATTTTACTGAAAGCTTTTTTGAGTGCTTCAATGCTTTTCGCCATACGGGCAGAAGCATCTTGTTGAATATCACTAATCATGTTTTCCTCTTCTTTTATTTTGCTTAGCTTCAATAAATAGGGTTATTTCTTAACAATAAGCGAACCGATATCCTCGCCTTGCATTAAGCGCATCACCGCACCAGGCTCAAAGATATTCATCACGCGCATAGGCAAATCATTATCGCGACATAAAACCAATGCCGTTGTATCCATAACATTCAAGCGTTGATCCAATGCTTCATCATAGGTTAAACGTGGATAAAACCTGGCATCTGGATTTTTTTCCGGATCGTCCGAAAAAACACCTCTAACCTTGGTCGCTTTAATCATTAATTCGGCTTCAATTTCAATCGCTCTCAGGCTAGCTGCAGTATCAGTGGTAAAAAAAGGATTACCGGTTCCGGCCGCAAAAATGGTGACGCGTTTTTTTTCCAAATGTCTGACCGCACGACGCTTAATATAATCCTCACAGACCTGATTGATTTTTAAAGCTGTCATAACTCTGACAGGCTGCCCAAGATATTCCAACGCATCTTGCATGGCTAATGCATTAATCACCGTTGCTAACATCCCCATTTGATCGCCAGTAACACGATTCAAACCGGCAGAGGCCGTTTCCGCACCACGCAGAATATTGCCGCCACCAATAACCAATCCGACCTGAAGACCGGCATCACACAGTTCTTTTATTTCCTTAGCCAATCGTTGCACGATTTCAGGATCAATACTGCTTCCACCTTGCGGGCTCATCAAGGCTTCGCCACTCAGTTTCAATAAAATTCTTCGGCAAATCAATTGACTCATAGATTCATTCCACAGTATTGGTTATAAATTCTCTGACCGTATTTCATTTTAAGACTTCTTTGTACACGACAAGGTTTTTATAAAAAGAACTATAAATTTAAGCGCAAAGCTATTGACCTTCTAAAGGTAGGCGAGAGAAGTAGTCGTCAAACTCACCCTACAAATATTTTTATCGCATACAGAATTGAAACTTATAAAAAACCCGGTTAAAAAAACCGGGTTTTAGTCGTGTTAACCTTTAACCTGGGCCATCACTTCTGCTGCAAAATCTTCTTCTTTTTTCTCAATGCCTTCGCCCACTTCAAAGCGGGTGAAGCGAATCACAGTATTATCTTGAGATTTTAGCAGATTACCGACTGTTGTTTTATCATCCTTTACAAAAGGTTGACCTTCCAGTGTGATTTCCGCAAGGAATTTTTTGATACGGCCAGTAATCATTTTTTCAACAATCTCTGCAGGCTTCCCACTTTCCAAGGCTTGTGCTGAAAAAATTTCTTTTTCCTTGTCAATCATTTGCTGAGGAACATCTTTCTCAGAAACATGCGCTGGATTGATGGCGGCAACATGCATTGCAATATCTTTACCTAGCGCATCATCGGCTTTTGCCAATTCAACAATGACACCAATTTTACTACCGTGAAGGTAACTACCAACGCCGCCTTCAGCGACATATTTAACAAAGCGTCTGATGGTAATATTTTCGCCCAATTTGGCAATTAGTGCACGACGTGCTTCATCCACAGTTTCGCCACTAGGCAACTTTAAGTCAGCCAATTGCTCGATATTTTCAACATCGTTCGTTAACAAAATAGTCGCGATATCATTAACGAAACGGGTAAAATCATCGCCTTTGGCAACAAAATCGGTTTCGCAGTTAACGTCAACCATCGCCGCAGTCTTTCCATCATCAGACGTTTTAATACCGACGGTACCTTCTGCTGCGGTACGTCCGGATTTTTTGTCAGCTTTCGCTAAACCGGATTTGCGCATATTTTCAATGGCTTTTTCCATATCACCATTGGTTTCAACCAAAGCTTTTTTGCATTCCATCATGCCAGAACCGGTTCTTTCACGCAGTTCTTTTACCATTGCAGCGGTAATACTCATTTCTTGTTTTCCTCTGTCTTGATACTAAAAAAACGCCTCGCAGAGGAGGCGTTTGCATTTGTATAAAATTTCAGTCACTAATCATTTTAAAAACCTGCCGTTTACGCTAGCAAAGTTTTTTAACGCGCCAAGATGATTATTCTTCGGCTTCAGCTTCTGCCTCAACAAACTCATCGGACTTAGCAGACTGTGCCAATGCCGCTGTTTTTGCCTCCAGAATTGCCGCTGATGCGGCTTGACAATACAATTTAATCGAGCGGATTGAATCATCATTGCCCGGAATAACATAATCAATATCTTCAGGTGAGTTATTAGAATCAACCACACCGACCACAGGAACACCTAATTTCTTAGCTTCCTGAACAGCATTTTTTTCGTAACCGACATCCAGCACAAAAATAACATCAGGCAATCCTTTCATATCCTTGATACCGCCTAAACTGCGTTCCAGTTTTTCCAGTTCACGTTCCATGCCTAATGCTTCTTTTTTATTAAAACGCTGGTACAAAGTCCCATCAGCTTTCATGGCTTCCAACTCTTTCAGACGGTTGATGGACTTTTTAATGGTTTTAAAGTTTGTCATCATGCCGCCTAACCAGCGATGATTAACATAAGGCATACCGCAACGTTTTGCTTCTTCAGCAACTGTTTTACGTGCCGCCTTCTTGGTGCCAACAAACAAGATTGTGCCTTTGTTAGCCGCTACCTGCCCCAGATAGTTCATCGCATCATTAAACAGTGGAAGGGTTTTTTCCAAATTAATGATATGGATTTTGTTCCGTGCACCAAATAAATAAGGCGCCATTTTTGGGTTCCAATAGCGGGTTTGGTGTCCAAAGTGAACACCTGCTTCCAACATATCTCGCATTGATACTGCAGCCATACTTTTCTCCTAACTAAATGACCGGATTTTCGGTCTGGGTTACGCCTCCATTTATCCCAAACAGCAACCAATCATGTCACCATAATCAGCACCCTGCTGCTTGTGTCGATAAATGTGAGAATTAAATCAAAAATGAACTGTGCTTTATACCATAATCGGTACATTTTAACAAACCGTTTAAGGCATAAAGCGAATTTCCACGCGTCGGTTCATAGCTCTACCTGGTGGATAGCGATTGCTTTTGACTGGTCTCGATTCACCATAGGCTTTTACAACAATCCTCGCTGCCGGAATACCCCGCGCAATAAGATATTGCTTCACGACCTCACCCCGCTTCTGCGATACCTTGAGATTATCGGCACGACGGCCTTTCGAATCAGTATGACTGCTAATGATGATACGTCCTGTTTTATAAAATTGATTGACATATTCTGCCAGCTTATCTAGGCGTCGCCTTTCTTTTGAACTCAAACGCGTACTGCGTTTACGATAGTAATATCGCATCAGCCCGTCTGGACCAAATACGCGTAATAACAGGGTATTCTTCCCGGACGAGCTTGCTGCCACACGAATGACAACTCGGCCGGCAGGTACCCCGAATTTAATCAATGCTTGTTTGATATGTTGCGCACGCTTCTCAAATACCTTTTTATCAGCTTTAGTCACAGCATACGTTTCGTTGCTAATCACAACCTTAGTATTTTTGAATTCCTGTAGATAACGCGCAATATGTTGCAATCGTTTCAAATCTTCAACGCCAGGCTGTATATGTGCCGGATGGAAAAAAATCACTCCCTGTAATTGATTTTTATTAAATGGGAGCAAAGCCTCGCGACAGGCCTGGAATTTGGGTAGATATCGATTCAAATCGATCGGCAAAGCGGTAATATAAAAATACTCCTCCGCCGCGATAATCTGAAAAACAGCTGACTGCCCCTTTAACAAGGCATCTAATGCGGCATTCGCCCCTGCAGCATTGACAAATACGGCAGATGCATCATTTTGGAAGACAGGATAATCGTGCCGATAAACGGGCTCATCTCGCCACGGTGCAGATGTTATATAAAAACTCGCTTTTTCAATCGCGGGAAAACCATAACTTGGATGATAAAAAAATTGTAGCTCATAGCCGGCTTGTTGCTGAAACCCTACCGCGCCATACTCAGGAATCACCTGTTGAAACAGGCATATAGTTTTGCTCGCTTGATTATGCCAAGCAGCTTGAATCAACGGCCCACTAACGACCGTTGCATTGCCTGTCGACAAAACAGCAAAAAATAAAAAAATAACCCGCCAGTGACAATGCTTCATTTCGTCATGATCTGCATAAACTCAAATAATCGTGCTATTAAAGATAGCGGCAGATGAATGAGTTTTTTAACCCAGACTTGTCATCAAATTAAAAACATGTCTTTTTTATCTCCCCCAAATATCTGCATTCACAGCCGGCTTTTTTGTTTTCTCCCTGCCAGTCTCAGCTATTTTTTTCTCAGTTTGCCCATCTAATTTCTGTTCAGCCCCAAGCCTTGCCTTTTGTTTTTTGCTCAATCTTGTTTTCTTCTTTTTTGAGCTTTTGCGTGGCAAAGCCGGTGCGACATCATCAACCTCAAACCCTTCTAACCGCTCTCGCTTTAAATTGAAACCATTATGTCTTTCGATCACTGAAAAATGCTGATATTCATGATGGGCAATTAAAGAAATCACCACCCCATTTTCTCCAGCACGCCCCGTCCGCCCCGTTCTATGAATATAATCATTTGGCGATCGCGGCAAATCATAATTGATGACGCAAGGCAGCTGTTCAATATCAATACCACGCGCCGCCACATCTGTTGCAATAAGAATACGCACATCACCCGCTTTAAAGCGCTCTAATGCCGCAGCCCGTTCAGATTGTTTTTTATTACTGTGCATAACGGCGGCATCATTAATACCTCTTTTTTCCAACTTTTTAAGCAAATTGTCGCAGGTACGCTTGGCGCTACAAAAAATCAATACCTGATTCCAGCCATTTTCTTCTAGCAAGTGGGCTAACAGATCATTTTTTTGATGATGATTAACTTCAATAACGCGCTGATCAATCTCAAGTTTATCAACAAACTCATCTATATTGATCACTTCGGGGTTGTTCATGACATTTCGAACCAAAATGCTAATACTTTCAGGGAAAGTGGCAGTAAACATCAATGTCTGAATCTTATTGGGCAACAGCTTTTTGATGCGTTCGATCTCCTCTAAAAAATCACCTTTCATCAAGCGATCAACCTCATCAATCACTAATGCTTTAACCTGATTGAATTTAATTGCATTTTGATCAACTAAATCGAGCAATCGCCCTGGCGTAGCAACCAAAACATCAGCACCTCCCCTCAAGGCTTGCATTTGAGGATTAATTTTCACTCCACCATAAGCGCTTAGGCATTTAATAGCGGGAGAAATATTTTCAGACATCTTTATAAACACATCGGCCACCTGAATCGCCAATTCACGCGTTGGAACAAGAACCAACACCTGTACACGATTACTGGCTACCCGCTCAGTGGGTTTAAAACGATCGAAACGCCCTATTCGGACATAGGGATTCTGATTACTTAACAAGTCCAATAAGGGCAATGCAAACGCTGCCGTTTTTCCAGAGCCGGTATCCGCACGCGCCAGTACATCTTTTCCAGCCAATATGGCTGGTATTGTTTTCTGTTGTATTTCTGTGGGTTGACTAAACCCCATTTGAGTAATCGCTGACAAAATTTCATCAGAAAAAGAGAATGATTTAAAGTCAATTTCAGAACGAGGTGTTTTCATAAGATAGTTTTTGAACGAATAATACGTATTTTAAGAGGTGTAAAGCTGACATAAGCCGAATAACCGGCCTGAGTGAATCAGAATTGAATAACAAAGCCTATATGATGTTCAGCTGACTTCGGTATCGCTAAATGTCAACCAACCTGTCGCATTTTTTGCAATAATTTACGAAATGAATTTTATTAAGCTGCTTGACATTCTGTTGTGTTGAAATTTTCCTTATCCGGATTAAGATAAACATGGCCAATGGGCGTTAAATTTCGTGTTTGTCGTCCATTCCATCGCTCTGGATTGTCTCTTTTTGCTTGCTCGATGACTCGTTTTCTTTTTTCGAGTACGGCGCTGTCTAAGCCGTTATGGCGTTGGTTGGGTGTTACAAACTTGAGCGCACTGTGTTGATGTTCATTGTTGAACCAACAAACGAAAGCTTCAACCCAGTTCCTGGCTTCGCTTAATGTTTTAAAAGGGTTTTCTGGAAAGGTATGATGATATTTGACTGTTTTAAATAACGATTCTGAATAAGGATTATCATTACTGACACGAGGTCTGCTGAACGACGTGGCAATGTCTAAATCGACCAATTTGGCCCTTAATGTTGCGCCTTTCATCGGACTGCCGTTGTCAGAATGTATCACCAATTGCTTTTTGTCGATGTTTTCCCGGCGAGCGATATCTTCGATCAAATCAGCAGCGTGTGCGCTTGATTCGGCATCATGAACTTGCCAGCCTACGATTTTCCGACTATAGATGTCCATCACCATGTAGAGGTAAAAATACTGCCCTTTGACGGGGCTTAATAAATACGTAATATCCCACGAGTAGATTTGATTGGCCTGTGTGGCTTTGAGTGACTGCGGTTTATTATGCTGACCTGCGGCTCCTTTAGCTCTGTGCTTAAGCTGGTTGTGGGCTTTCATGACACGATAAAAGGTTGATTCTGATGCGAGATAGCAGCCCAAATCCAATAACCTCGAACGATTTGATGCGGCGTTAAAGCGCTGTATTCCGGTTTATTAATCACGGTGATGATTTCTTGCTTGATGGCCTCGGATAATTGATTGTGCACAGGCGCTGTGTTGTGCAGTCGTAGGTCTTCTGAGAGTCCTTCTCCCCGGTTCCAACGCTGATAGGTTCGAGCTGATATACCCACCAGTTCACAGGCTAATTTCTGCCGCGCTCCATTGTCAACGGCTTCATCAATGAGTGCGCTGTAGTGTTGGCGATCTGAGTAGGCGATTAATCGGCCGCCTTTTCCCCCAGATCGCTTGGCACTTTTTGATAACACCAGTAAAGCCGCTGTTTCTGATAACGCTTTCTCTTTGCGGTTTAGCTCCTTATGCAAACGCTTGTTTTCTTGTTTGAGTTTTGTTTGCGCCTGTTTATATACGGATTCTGTTGATTTAGATTCTGACAAAAATTCCGCTTTCCAGGTATTTAGATGATGTAAGTAGATGCCTTGTTCACGACAATAGGCGCTAGCCTGATCATCGGTGAGATGATGACAATGAACAATGGCTTCAAACACCTAAAGTAACTGCAATTTGCTTTAGCGATTGTTCTGGTCTTCTGGATAATGCTTTTTCTACTGATTGTACTTTAAATTCTTGGCTAAATACGCTCATTTTTGTCTCCTGATTTAAAATTTCCTAGGCGACAGGTATGTTGACATAGGGGGGTATCCTTGTAATCTTTTTGCTGATAGCGATATTGAAATGGCTTGTTGCAGAGGTTGTAGCGATGATTTTTTAGCGGGCTCTTAAATTTAGGCGACCCGTAAAGCCTTAATAGATGCAAATGCATTTTTCTCAGTTATATCCGGATTGATAATCATCTCAAGAATAGTGACAGCCGGAAGCTCTACTTGATAATCTTCGTCCTCACAGGTTGCACCTGCGGGGCTGAAATTCCACTGCTGTCGTACAATTTCCCAATACGATTGCCCTCTGTCCGGCGACCAACGCAAAATATATTCTTGCGTGCGCTCAACGACAGTCTCTTCAAAGTTCAACCTGATTTGTCGAAGCCGCTGAGGATCATCGAACACAAGCCTGATAATCTGTACGCCTGGTTCGGAAGCACGCCATCCCGAAGTTTTATCCCGCAACAACGCAGACTCAATTGGGAATTCCTTATCTTCAGAGGTCACTTCAACAACTGCAAGTCTATCAATATCAAGCCATTTTTTATCAGAGTCGATACTTCGTGACGGGACTTGATTGATAACTCTCTTACGCATAGGACGAACAACCTCAAAAATAAAGAGAAACCTAACGCCTAAAATAATTCAACCCCAACAAGATGGGGCTGAATTACCGGCTTAATCAAATCAATTGAAACTTATAACGGTACAACCTTATTCGCACACGGACCCTTTTGGCCTTGCCCGACTTCAAATTCTACTTTCTGGCCTTCGTTTAGGGTTGCATATCCGCCGCCAGCTTGAATTTCCGAGTGATGAACAAATAAATCCTTGCCACCATCATCTGGAGTAATAAAACCAAAACCTTTACCCGCATCAAACCATTTTACTGTACCTGTACTCATACTATTTTTTTCCTATATTTTATATTCACTAACGACTATATGTCGTCACTTGTAACCGATTTATCGTCGCTTTCCGACACCGGCTGCGCATCCTGCGATTTACTATCCTCTACTCTTGCTTTTTGCAAGCGCTTCTCTTCCCTTTTCTTCTTCTTGGCTATTTCTTTCTGGCGCTTTTCAAAAGCGTAATTGGGCTTAGCCATGCGTATCTCCTATACCTAACTCCATAATTGGAAGCTTTAGTATACGTTATTTTTATGCCAAAAGCCCCTCAGGACTCTTTTTTTCGAAAAAATAAAATTTTTATGGTAATAATGCAGAGCTTTGTTGCATAAAAAAAATCCTGGATTGATAGACCCTATGTCCCATGCCCATTTTCATGAAACAGGGTAACTTTCAGACATACCCAGGCCTGTCATTTTATTCAATGCCCCAATACGCAAGTAAGCCTCGACCTGCTCGGCCGCAAAGGTTCGGTTTTTCAGTTTATCGCTGAATAATGCTTTAATTCGAAACATGGCCGTTTCCGCCAGAGTCCGTCGATGATAACCACTTTGCCGCTTCCATTCCTTCTTCCCCATTTCATTACAACACCGAACAATCGCTGTTCTCGGGTGAATGACACCCCCTTCATCATCAGGCCATTCAGTCGCCCCTTCTCGTGGCGGAATCAATGCCTCAGCACCCTTATCACGAATCGCTTGATGGCAATGGCGGGTATCATAAGCATCATCAGCGGACACCGTCTCAAGGATTTCTTGTTCATCCAATTGGTTTAACAGATCCGGTGTAACCGTTCACACATTAATAAGGGTAAAGATCTGCAACCTCTCGAATGGTCTCATCATCAGTATATTCTTCTGACATTTTTACTTTATGAATAAATTCTCGAGCTTCGGGCATGTCAAGATCACCAATCGATTTTAAAGCCATAGTTTTATCAATTTTTTCTTTTTTCTCATAAATATTCTTTAGTAAGTCAAATTGTTCTTTTGCTCCGAGAATACCAAGGGCCGAAATTGCCGCCTCTCGCATTATAGTTTCCTTATGATTTGTTAATGGTATAAGAAAGTCTATTGCTATAGGGTTATTTGTATAGCCC
>NZ_JAEHGD010000001.1:0-189954 GCF_016097405.1 methane-oxidizing endosymbiont of Gigantopelta aegis | reverse complement strand
TGCTTTTCTTATTTTTATCCATAGATCCAACTCATATAAGTGCAATTCATTTTTTTAGGGCTGCAAGAGGTCAGCGGATATAGTTCTGACTTTTTCAATCCCGCCAGAACATGGATCAACTCAACACCTGAAAGGAGCAATGACCATCAGCCTTTTTTTGCATCTCTATCCGAGTTTTAACCCGTTTTCTCACCCCTTCTACATGCGAAATGATGCCGACTGTTTTTCCTTGGGTGTTGAGGTTTTCCAGCGTACTCATGACCAGATACAAAGATTCTTCATCCAGGTTGCCGAAACCTTCATCGATAAATAAGGAGTCTATGGCATGCCCATTGTCGGCGCTTTCGGCTAAAGCCAAGGCTAATGCCAGGCTGACGACAAAGCCCTCCCCGCCAGACAAGGTTTTAGGCAAACGCTGAACATTATTTTGTTTAGTATCTTCAATGACCATTGCAAAGCCCTGCTCACTAGGCACATGCCGTACATAATAGCGGCCACTGATTTTTTCCAATATCCGGTTGCTTGTCGATAGCATTTTGTCAATCAGCATTTTCTGTACGTGTTGTCTAAATGCCATTCCCTGGTCATCCTGCGCCAAGGCTAATTCTTTCTCGACTTGTGCTAATGTCAGCTGATGCTGTTCCAGTTTTTCAATTAATTGCGCTCGCTTTTCCTGCGCCGCCTGATGTTTGGCTAGTTTATTTTCAGTTGATTGAATTTCCTGTTGCACAATATCAATTTTCTGTTCGAGCTGTTTTAAGGCCTCAGCCAATTCTTGTTCAGGCTTTAAATCGGCTGCTTGTGTTTTTTGTTGTTGCAGTGTGATTTCGCGTTGTTCAAGCGTCTGCGTCAACTGTGCTAATTCCTGCTGTTTTTGGGCCAGTTGTTGCGTCAGTTCAGCGCGTTGATCCAGTTTCTTGAGTGCCTCAATCAGTGCATCAATATTTTGCAGTGGCGTTTCTTTCAACCGATCGGCCAATTGTTGTTGAACCTGCTGCAAGGTTTGTTGCTGCTGTTCGACCTGATGTTCTTTTTCGGCCAGTAGTTTTTGTTTTTCGACCAAAGCTAATTGCAGGCCGACCGACTCTTCTTTATTCAGTTGTCGCGTGTATTCGTTCAACTGTTGATTGAGTTGATCGACATCTTCCTGGCAAAAATTCAGTTTTTCTTCCAGTTCTGCGATGTCTTGTCGCAGTATTTTGATGCGCGCTTGCCGCGTTTGATATTCCATGCGGCGTTGATTCAAGCGTTCGAAACAACTATCTTCTTCACCAGGCCCAGGCAGTGTTTCACCGGCCTGAGATAACTGTTCAACAAGCTGCTTTTGCAATGCTTTGAATTCATCTTTCCGTTGTTCAAGTGCTTTCTCAAGCTCCACGACTTCTCTAGGGCGGTTATTCCATTCGGCATTGAGTTCATCGAGTTCGTGTTGCAAGCGCTGTAAAGCGTGTTCGTTTTGCGTAATATCAGCCTGTATTTTTTCAATCTGAACATGTAATTTGGTGCAGCGACGGATCAACTGATTGATTTCAGTCAACTCAGCTTTTTCTTGCTTTAGCAAACTTTTTATCCGCCCAACATCATCAATGGATACACGAGAGCCAATATTCAAGCGATTTGCCAACACATGCCATTGTGCCATGATCTCTTGTAGTTTTTCGCCTTTATGCGCTTCCTTTTCCTGCAAGCGTTTCGCCTCTTTAACCTGAACGTTCAATGCCACCGAACGCGTTTTAAGTTCTTTTATTTTAAGCTTTTGATCAGACAGTGCCTTTTTAGAGTCTTCTATTTTAGGTGGTTTGCTGACATAAGGATGATGGATTGAACCACATAAAGGACAGGGACGCCCTTCTTCCAGCTTATCACGGAATTTTTCCAGCCGTTTTAGCAACGTTTCATATTCCACTGCCTTTTCTAACATGCGCAGAATATTTTCTTCCTTAGCGATTTCAAGTTCCAGCAGATGGGCTTCTTCTTCTAGCTTTTGCTCATCAATATCCAGCTTTTCCTGTTTTCGCTCGGCAAAAAAGGCGAAAATCCCTTTTTTATTTAGCTTGGCGTTGACCTTAGCTAAATCATATAACTCCAGAAAATCATCGACTCGTTCTTGCTGCTCTAGCTTTAATGTCTCAAGCTCTTCAAATGATTTGCCGTGGGTAATATCCTTGATCGTTTGTTCTGTTTTAGCCAGTTTTTGCTGCAACAGTTTGATAGTTTTGTTTGTGTCTTTGATCAGACCTTTGGTCTTCTTGATGTTGGCCGTGACATTTTTAGTCCATTTACCCTGTTTTTTCTGGCTTTCTTCCAATTTGGCAATTTCCTGGCGCAGGGTTTTGAATTTGCCAATTTCAGGAAAATCATCTAACAACACCTTATCCTTTTGATGTTCCTGTAACCAGTTTTCGGTATAATCCAATGCCGATTTTTTTTCGGCCAATTGATTGGCAACCGATTGCAACAAGGCATTTTCTTGCGGTAAATTTTGTTTCAATTCAGCTAATTGTTGCCGAATCTCTGCCACCTTTTGTTGCTGTTGAGCGATATCAAGTGTCGAAACATCGATGCCATCACTCTGCATTTCAGAAAGCTGTTGTTGCAGACTCGTAATTTCTTTCTGAAACTGATTCAGTTGTTGCTGTGCGTTCTCAAGCTGGGACTTTTGTTGTTGATAAATTGCCAACTCATCTTTAAATGAGGCGGCAACGCTTAGCGCCTCTAGCTCTGTTAAGCGTTTCTGTAGAGAGTCGCAAGTTTGCTCGATCGTTTGTTTTTGTTGATTCAGTGTCTGCAGCTCATGCTCTAGCGCGCTGAGGGCCCGAGCCTGCTCTAGTTGTTGCGCTAATTCCTGCCGTTGCTGCTGAAATTCGGTGTTTTGCAGTTTAAAATCATCCAGATCATGCAGACTTGCGTCTACCCCATCCTGATCCAACACCGGCGTAGCGTCTATGTCCTGCTGCAACAATTCTACCTGCTGTTTGGCCGTTTTATGCCGTTCTGCTATAGCATCACGCTGCTGCTGATAAATATCTTCACCGATAATTTTTTCCAGTATATCCATGCGCTCTGAATCCAGCGCATTTAAAAAGGCCGCAAATTCACCCTGCGCTAACACCATGGATTGGTTGAATTTATGCAAATCCAGACCGGTTAAGGTCAGAATTTGTTTTCTAACCGCCGCCGGATTATCGGCCAGCAAAACCTCAGATTCGGCTTGCAGATGAAACAACTTCATCTCAACCGGCTGTATTTCAGCCTCAGGTTTGCCATCTTTACGCTGCGCTGACCACAAGGCGCGATACCGTTGACCTGCCAATAAAAACTCCGCTTGCGCAAAGCAGGTAACACATCCTTTCGTCATGACTTGCTCGGCCGGCTTGTCAAAACGGTATGTCTCACCAAAAAGTGCTAAGGTCAATACATCCAGTAAACTTGATTTACCGGAGCCATTAGGCCCGGTAATTGCGAAAACACTAGCGGTAGAAAGCGGCGGCTGCGTAAAATCCAGCCGATGCTCGCCTTGTAACGATTTAATATTATTAAAATATAAATTCAGTATTTTCATCTCATCACAATCCGTAAGGATAACCGCATAGGTTTAATCGTCCGTTTCCTGTCCAATCGACGTGCAAATTGTTTTGATTATACCCTTGTCAGTCGTTTTTTTATATAAGCGTTTAACCCAGCGACATTGTTGTAGAGTGCGATGAAGGCACGTCTAGGAGACTGTCAGGTTTAGGGATTCGTAACGAGGCGAGTGGAAAATCGAGGACAGTTTTTCGATCTTTTGAGGCGCATAGTGGTGCTACGCAACGAAAAAGATTGGAAAAATGGACCGATTTCCCACTGTCGCATAGGTTAACTCTCCCCTAAGTGCTCAAAATATGAATACTCTGCGGGATTTACTGACATGCGGGACAATCCTGCACAATGTCCGTTTATACACAATATCTGTGGATAACTTTGTTGATAAGATGTTTTTTTAGCGCTTGAGACCGCTATTTTTCTATACTTTATTCAAATTGCTTATTTTTTGTACAGCACGAGCATTATCACAACAAATCAACAACTTACATATATTTTTTATTTTTTTACGTGCAAAATAAATTATTATTGGGACTTGACATTATGTTTTTGACATTCTGTGTATAAATTTTCAGTTTTATTTTTTCCGAGGGAACGTTACCACCAATGTATTCAAACAACCATTGACTGATTAAAATAATTGAACAATGTTTAATTATGATTATAATGACAGTTCCTCACATAACAATAATAAGGCTGGGTTAAAATAATCCGCTTGACTTCGCAGGATAACGCCAATGATATACACACTCACTAAACGCTTTTTACATGCCTTTCTGACAGTTTTGTTCCGGGTTGAAGTACGGGGCCTTGAGCATTATCACCAAGCTGGCGATCGGGTTCTTATTTTGTCCAATCATAGTTCGTTCCTTGATCCCTTGTTATTAGGCGTTTTTCTGCCTGACAAAATCACCTTTGCCATCAATACTTACATTTCTCAACGCTGGTGGCTTCGGCCATTTTTGGGTTTGTCGCATGTTTTTCCGCTCGACCCAACACATCCTATGTCATTGAAAGCCCTGATTCATCACTTGCAACACCCGACTAAAACTGTCATTTTTCCGGAAGGACGCATCACCGTCACCGGTGCATTGATGAAAATTTATGATGGCCCTGGCATGGTCGCCGATAAATCCGGGGCGATCGTATTACCGGTTCGCATCGAAGGCACCCAATACACCCACTTTTCACGCTTGAAGAATATTGTGCGGTTGCGGTTTTTCCCGAAAATCACCTTAACCATCATGCCACCGACCAAAATACAGGCGCCCGCCGACATCACCGGCAAGCACCGGCGTGAATATTGCGGCCGCTTGTTGGCTGACCTGATGACGGACATGATGTTTCAAACCAGCCATTACCGCTGCACGCTATTCTCAGCCCTGCTGTATGCGCGTACCATTCACGGTCCGAATCACACCGTTGCCGAAGATTTAGAACGCAAACCACTCAGCTACAATGCTTTGATCACACAATGCCTCGCTATCGCAAAACCGCTACAAAACATAACCGTTGCTAAGGAAGCTGTTGGCATCATGCTACCTAACAGCTGTAAAACACTGAGCGTCATTCTGGCCTTACAATATGCTGGGCGTATTCCGGCCATGCTGAATTTTTCAACGGGTGGCAAAGGCATGCTGTCAGCGTGTCATACGGCAAAAGTGAACACCGTACTCACATCAAGACGTTTTATCGAACTGGCTAAACTGGAGGATGAGGCCGAGTTATTATCGCAACACATTAATTTGGTTTATCTAGAAGATTTAGCGAAAAACATATCCACAAGCGATAAAATTCAGGCGCTGTTAAAAACTAAAACAATTGATTTCTGGTATCAACATGGCCAAACCAGCCCTGACAGCCCGGCTGTTATTCTGTTTACCTCAGGCTCTGAAGGCGAGCCTAAAGGGGTGGTTCTCTCACACAGTAATATTCTGGCCAATCATAACCAAATCAGAGCCCGTATCAGTTTTACCCCGCAAGATGTCGTGCTGAATTTTCTCCCTATGTTCCATTCTTTCGGCTTTACCGTCGGCACCTTGTTACCCATCATGAATGGTATGACATCCTTCTTTTATCCATCACCGTTGCATTACAGCATCATTCCCGAAATAGCCTACGAAATCAATGCCACTATCATGTTTGGCACCAATACATTTCTAGCTGCCTATGCTAAAAAAGCACACCCGTACGATTTTTATGCCATGCGTTATGTCGTCGCCGGTGCCGAAAAATTACAGGAAAGCACGCGCCAGATCTGGATAGAAAAATTCGGCATTCGCATCCTCGAAGGCTACGGTGCAACTGAAACATCGCCCGTAACATCCGTCAATACACCGATGTATTATAAAGCAGGAACGGTTGGCCGCTTTCTGCCTGCCATGCGCTATAAATTGCAAACGATTCCCGGCATTAAAACAGGTGGCCAGCTACATGTTGCAGGCCCTAATATCATGCAAGGCTATTTGTTACCCGACAACCCAGGACAACTGGTTCCACCGGAATCTATTTATGGTAAAGGCTGGTATGACACAGGCGATATTGTCGATGTTGATGAGGAAGGCTATATCACCATTAAAGGCCGCAGCAAACGCTTCGCTAAAGTCAGCGGCGAAATGGTTTCGCTCACTGCGGTTGAACAGCTGGCCTCAGCGGCCTGGCCTGATGAGCATCACGCCGCCGTCAGCCTGCCTGATCCTAAAAAAGGTGAAATGGTGTTATTGCTCACCACCTACAAAGAAGCCAGCACCAAAAAACTAGCCCAGGCTTCGCCTGGCGTCGCCCATATTAGCTTGCCCAAAATCGTTATCGTGGTAGAGAGTATTCCAGCCTTAGCCACAGGCAAAACGGATTATGCCGCCGCCACGCAATTGGCTGAGCAGAAAATACAGGCGAGTTGATGGGTAAATCTTAATCACAAAAGATGCACTCCCCCTGTCAGTGCATCTTTTATTGCAGAAAAACACCCTCAAAAATATCTTTTTCTTGTTTATAAACCTTAGATTTAACTTTCAACAAACCCAGCACGGTATGAAAAATATAATCATGGCTCATTTCCTGATTCTGTTTATCCTTTAAAGTCGTTATATCCAGCCCAAACCCATCACCTAGCCAGAGTACTGCCGCAACGTGCTTTTGTGCATCAGGTGCCATGATATAAGGTAACCCGTGCAGATACAGCCCATTTTCGCCCAATGATTCACCGTGATCGCTGACATAAAACATAGCCGTGTCAAAATCTTTGGAATAGGCTTTTAAAAAATCAATGACTTTAGATAAAAAATAGTCGGTATATAAAATCGCATTATCATAAGCATTATTGATCTCTTCTCCGGTACATTTTTCCAATTGGTTGGTTTTACATACCGGCGTAAATTTCTCAAATGCTTTGGGATAACGCTTGTAGTAAGCAGGTCCATGATTCCCCATTTGATGCAACACAATCAGAAAATCACCTTTAGGATGCTGCCGAATATACTCATCTAAACCGACTAGCATACCTTCATCCCGGCACTCTTCATCACAAACTGGGTTGTTCTCGGGCGTTTTATAATTTTGATACGTTACCCGCAATGCCACATCTTTCGAGTCCGAATTATTATCACGCCATAAAACATGCACCCCCGCATGTTTTAATACATCAAGCAAGTTTTCCTGGGTTCTGGCTTTATCTTTTGAAAACTCCCCGCGTTCTAACAATGAAAACATACACGGCACTGATTCTGCCGTTGACGTTCCGCATGAATAAAATTGACGAAAACTGATGAGCGTTTCTTTTGACAAAAGCGGATTAGTCGGTTTTGCATATCCGTTTAAAGAAAAATGATCGGCGCGCACTGTTTCACCAATGACTAGCACAACCAATTCACGCTCAGAACCCAGACTTTTGGGCGAATCATCAATCACCGTCACAACCTTGTTTTCACGACCCTTTAACTGTTTTTTACTATATTTAATCAACGAATAAATATAATAGGTTGGGTTGGTAAAATACCGCAGTGGTTTATGCTCACGAATAAACGAGGCGTAAAATGGCGTAAACGGCAGCACCACAAGTGTACTAATAACCAACACTAAAATAACCACTTTAACGCCTGCTAAAAATTCAGCTCCAAAATTTCGGTAAGGAATCTGTACTTTTATCACAAACCATGCAGGTAGAATGCCTAAAAACAGCACATATAACGCCATTTTAGCGCTCAACAAATCAAGTGATTCAGCCGTATCGGTTCTCAAAATATTGTCAATCATGTGATGATCAATTACCACCCCATAACTATCCATAAAATAGGCCGCCAACGACGACAATATCAGTAAGACCACGGCCACCGGCTTGAGCAGAAACCGCGCACTAAATAAGGTTAATAGAATAATAATTCCATTCAGCAAGACTACGACCAGTGAGGCTAGAAAGCCGGCATTTTCTAGCGTCAGTGGATAAACCGCTAAAACATGGCGATAAAAAGCGCCATTAGCAAAAATGATAAAAAAAACAGCGATTAAAAAAATTAAGCCAAATTTGCTTTTAAATGTAAAAAGTTTCATAAATCTAATGTTAGTCCAGCTTCGCCAACAACACAGGCCATTGACAGTAGCGGGTTAAGTGTGTTCTGTAGTGAATAGAGCGATAGCGAACCCATCGGCTAAGCGTCGTGATGTTTTGCCTGAATATTATTTTCAGTGAGCTATAGTTGTCCAACGCGACAATTGAAATCTGGGACACAAACAAGCCTTCATCCATAAATGCGCCAGAAAGTAGCCCATCAACAGACTTTTGCTTAATGAATAAGTTTCGTATAACGGAAATGACATCATTATGACAGCAGCACTTTACTACTCTAAAAAATAAAAGAGCGCGATCTCAATGCAGCGGTTCACCTCGGGCTAATTTAGGCAGTTTTCCTTCCAGCCCCATTGCGGCACGCATCACCTTGTTCTTTACAGGCTTAATGCGTTCGGCTAAACCTAACCCCATATTGCGGAAAAACTTAACCGGCAATACATCATTACTGAAAAAACGATAAAACAAATCCATAACCGTCATCATTTTCAAATTCTCCTGACGACGCATGGTTTCATAGCGCTGTAATACGCGCACATCGGCAATATCTTCCCCTTTTTGTATGGCCTCAATCAAAACCTCAGCCAATGCCGCCGCATCCAGCAGTCCAATATTAACGCCCTGCCCGGCCAATGGGTTAATCATATGCGCCGCATCACCCACTAAAGCAACGCCTGGTTTGACATAATGTTGCGCATGCTGCCGCCGCAACGGAAAACTGGCGCGCCCCAATACTTTATTGATTTTACCGAGACAATCCGGGAAGGCTTGTGTCAGCTCGGCAATAAGCGCATCATCAGACAATTTTTTCAAACGCTTAACGTCGTCGGGTGAGTTATACCAGACAATAGAGCCATAATGCCCGGTCAATGGCAAAAAGGCTTGTGGCCCGCTCGGCACAAATCGCTGCCAGGTAATATCCTGCTGTGGATAATCCGTTTCCACATAAATCACCAACGCATGCTGTTCATAATCCCAACTGGTCACCCCTAAGCCAACTGCCTGTCGTACTCTTGAAAAACCACCATCTGCAGCGACCAGAACCTTGGCGTTCAGCACATCGCCATTTTCTAGCTTTACCTGGGAACCTGAGACTTGATAATCAATGGTTTGGATTGATGCCGGTGCCATTAAATCAATATTATCGAATTGTTGCAGCCGTTCCAGCAACGCCAGCTGAGTAATTCGGTTTTCGACGATGAAGCCTAATTCGTCATAATCAATATCATCACTGTTAAACTCCGTATCTCCCGCTGTTTCCCAAACGCGCATACGTTTAAATGGACATAAACGTCTGGCAACAATGCCCTCCCAGGCCCCCACTGTCTGCAATATTTTTTGCGAAGCGATACTCAGCGCTGAAACGCGCAAATCATGCGCTTGTTCAGGCGCAAAGGCTTCGGGTAGTTGTCGCTCAATCACCGCAACCTTTAACGGTGTATCGCCCAACGCACAGGCAACCGTCGCACCGACCATGCCGCCTCCGACAATCACTACATCATAATCTTTAGTCATTTTGCCCCCAATCCGCCCATCACATTATCTAATGAATTTACTTTATTAATCATTGAAATTAAATCACTTTTATATCGACACCCACATACAGAGCACACAAATCATTTCTCACAAAATGACAGAATACTGCAATCACGGTATAATTGTGCAGTTTCACTCAGTGAAAGTGATTGCGTTAACCAGATAAGAACAAGTAAGTTAAGTCGTCTGAACCTTGAATTTTAGGCGACTCTACCATGGGGCGATAAAAAAAACCATTTCGCCATAAATAATTTGCATAGCCTGATTGCTCAAGCCATGCAGTGTTTTTATAAGTATTACTTTAATACGTTAATCGGTAACAAAACCGGGATAACATGATGACCACTTCCCATCAGAACGACACAAAAAAAATGCTGTACAACGCCAACCAATCAAAAGATAACTGTGGCGTTGGTTTTATTACCCACAAACAAGGCAAACAAACCCATGATTTGCTGATTAAAACGCACGAAGCCCTTTGCACCATCCCGCATCGCGGCGGCATGAGTGCTGAAGGCATTGGCGATGGTGCGGGCGTCAATATTGATTTGTCGTTAAAGTTTTTCCAGAAAATTACCGGCATTCCCGATCTGGCACTGGGTCAGTTTGGCGTCGCCAATTTCTTTTTTCCGGAAGATCACCTGCATCATGATTCTGACGCCATGAGCATGGTGGACAAGTATTTACATGAATACAATCTTCCTATTTTGCTGTGGCGCGACATTCCGGTCGATAACAGTGTCTTGAACGACGCGGCAATCAAAGCGCAGTTACCGATCAAACAAGTCATCTTCGGACGCCCCGATCACTTGAAACAGGCCTCTCAAGACGAATTTGAAAAACATATTCAAAATGCACTGCTTGCGATTGAAGTTGAAGGCTTCAGCCGCGAAGAATTGAATGGTTTTTACCCGCTTTCCATGAGTAGCCGCACCCAAGTATATAAAGGCCGGCTGAATTCCTTTGAGGTCATTCCTTATTTTACCGATCTGTATGACCGGGATCATGAGGTGCATACCCTGTTTTTTCATACCCGTTTTTCGACCAATACCGCGCCGGCTACACTGATGGCTCAGCCATTCCGCTACATGGCGCACAATGGTGAGCTGAATACCGACAAGAAAAACCGTCTCAGTGAAAATGCGATTGCCCGGCAAAAGAACAAACATATCATTTTCCCTTGCGGCCAATCCGACTCAGCCCGATTAGACCAAACGCTAACTCGCAGGATTAACGAAGACGATTTGGATATCGTCACCGCGATTTTGGCTATGATGCCACCTGCCTGGGAAAATGACACAACACTGCCGGAAGATGTGCGTGCCATGCTGGAATATTTTAGCCTGTATGAAGAAAAAAATGATGGCCCCGCCGCTGTCATTTTCTCAGATGGTATTCGGGTCGGTTCGCGCCTTGATCGTTTAGGCTTACGGCCATTGCGTTCTGCTGAAACCGAAGATTATTTACTGGTAATGTCAGAAGCTGGACAAATTGACTTCCCGCCTGAGCATGTCTTGATGCGTGGCCGTATTGAAGCCGGTGGCATGTTGTATTTCGACCACCAAACCAAACAGTATTACGATAGTCATCAGGTCATGGCCCGTCTGGCCAAAGAACAGGACTATAAAGCCCTGCTGGCTGAAAGAAGCCTGCATATTCGCGATTTACCTGAGGTTAGTCCTGACGAGATCAACGATGAGCATGAATTCAGTATTGAGCAACGCCACACCGCTTATTCTTTAAACCAGGAAAGCTTTAAGTTCCTGTTAGATCCAATCTTGCAAGTCGGTCTTGAGAAAGTCAGCGCGATGGGCTATGGCATCACACCAAACGTCTTAAATCCGGACGAAGGTGGTATGTCACGCTATTTCAGCCAGCGTTTTGCTCAGGTCACCAATCCGCCACTGGATTCCCTGCGCGAAAGCGATGGCATGACGCTACGTGTTGCCTTAGGTGCTAAACCTACCTTTGCTGAAGACAACAGTAAACAACTGATTCTCGAATCCCCGATCCTGCAACGGACACAACTAGAACAAATCCGGCGTCAGACACAAGTCAAAACCGTGACATTAGACATGCTGTACCGCCCGGATTATGAGGATTCCGAGAAAAATGCAGACGCCTTAGAACAGGCCTTCCTGGCGATCTGTGAAAAAATCGAACAGGAAGCCAAAAATGGCGCTGGTATCATTATTCTGTCTGATTTAAATATCAGTAAAGATTTTGCCGCGATTCCGGCCATTTTAATGGTCGCCGCAGCCAACCAGCATATGGTCAACAAGGGCATTCGCTTCAACTCATCGCTGATTCTGGAAACCGGCCAGGCGGCCAGCCCGCACGATATTGCCTGTATCTTAGGATTCGGTGCATCTGCCATCTGTCCTTTGAGCGTCCATAACCGGATTATCTCTCAGTTTGCAGATCCTGCAGATCGCCAAAAAGCGCTGGATAACTTCCACAAAGGCATTTCCAAATCGCTGATGAAAACCATGGGTAAATTTGGCCTGTGTACAGCGGAAAGTTATATCGGCGGCGAATTCTTCGAATCCAATTATCTGGATACCAAAGAACCGCGATTACAGCCCTATTTCCCGAATATCGATGCGCCGGTCGGTGGCGTCCATTACATCAACATCGCCGACAGTGCTACCGAATGGCACCATAAAGCCTTATCGGTCAAAGATGAAAATGATATCCCGTTCCTCGGCTTGTTCAAGGAACGCCAGGATGGCGCAGGCCACACATTTGGTAATACGGCAGTGCGTGAATATATCAACATGACCGATGAGCCGATCATGTATATTCCACAACAAAAAACCAAGGAAGCCAGCGATATAGCCTATCGAAAACTAGGCTATGAAAAGCTGACGCCTGAGCAAATCGATAATTTTGGCATCACACCGGCTTATCGCAGTTTTACGAAAAATCTGTATGCCGAACGCCAAAATCGCCCGGCCGCCTTGCGTGACATCATGGACTTTCCAGTCGATGTCCGCCAGGCCGAAACTCAGGCTGATTTCGACCGTATTCTGGGCAGTCAGAATTTACGCGGCAACAACAATTACTTGATCCGAGGACTGACCGTCCAGCAGGACAATAATGTCGCTTTTAAAGTCTCCTTTACTGACAACAATAGCCATGAGCGCCTACAACAACTTGCCGCCCATTTTAAGGCCCGTTTTGCCGGAGAAGACTTTTCCTTATCGATTGACGATACCGCGCTGAACATTCGCGCCTCTGAAACCGACAGCCTGTTACACCGCTATCTGGCCAGCATCAAACCCGCACCAGCAAGCATTGATTTAGACCAGGTACAGCCGGCACATGAGATCACGCCAAAACTGGCTTCCGGCGCAATGAGCCACGGTGCATTACTGGCCGAAGCCCATGAAGCGGTTGCAATGGGCACCAACATCGTCGGCGCCATGAGTAATTCCGGTGAAGGCGGCGAGCACTCCAGCCGTTTCAACACCCTAAAATCGAGCAAAATCAAACAATTTGCATCTGGACGTTTTGGCGTGTGGGCAGGTTACCTGGCTGATCTGAACATCGAAGAAATTGAAATCAAAATTGCCCAAGGCGCAAAACCTGGCGAAGGCGGCCAGCTCCCTGCAGCCAAGGTTACGGTAGAAATCGCAGCCTTGCGGGGCGGAACACCTAAAGTTGAACTGGTCAGCCCACCGCCGCATCACGACACCTATTCGATTGAAGACTTAGGTCAATTGATTCACGATGCTAAAGCCGCGCGGGTTCGCGTCGTGGTCAAACTGGTATCTTCTGAAGGTATAGGTACGATTGCCGTCGGTGTCGCTAAAGCCGGCGCTGATGTCATCAATGTCGCCGGGAACACAGGTGGTACCGGGGCTGCTGCTGTCACTAGTCTGAAAAACACCGGCCGTTCGCCTGAAATCGGCATTGCTGAAGTGCACCAAGCCTTAGCCGCAAATGGGCTGCGAGACAAAGTGATTCTGCGCTGCAGTGCTGCCCATCAAAGCGGTATGGATATTGTAAAATCAGCCATTCTAGGTGCGGACTCATTTGAATTTGGTACCACGGCGCTGATGATGCTGCGCTGCGTAATGGCGAAAAACTGTAATGTTCGCTGTCCAGCAGGACTCACTACCGCGCATGAAGAATTTAAAGGTGATCCGCGGGTATTGGTACAATTTTTCATGAATGTGGCACACGAAGCCCGCGAAATCCTGGCCGAACTAGGCTACCGCAGCTTTGAAGAAATTCGCGGCCAGACAGATTTGTTACATCTGATCGACCATCCAGGCATGGTCGGTCAATTGGATTTTACCGCATTGTTAAGATATGTACCGGTAGTCAAAATCCAAAACCCAATCTACCTGGAAGCGGACTACAGCAAGGATGATTTGTTTATGCAACGCATCCGGAAAGCTTTGTTTGATGACAAACAAAAACAGGTAGTCATTGAGGGTGATGAATTCAAACTCAACAATCGTAATAAATCAGTAGGCGGACAAACTGCGATCGATATTGAACGTGTTCTGAATTATCAACTTTCCGAGCAGGATATAGACACAGCACCTGCAATTTATCGTTTCAGCAATGGCCGCCGTTATCTGGCACCTGAGTCGGTGATTATTCGCACGACAGGGGCTGCCGGCCAAAGTTATGCAGCATTCAATAACGATGGCATGCTGATGGAGCATACCGGCACCTGTAACGATGGTGTGGGTAAAACGGCCTGTGGCGGCATCATTGCGGTCAAATCACCCGGCGGCGGCAACCAAGAAGACGGCAAAAACGTTCTGATTGGTAACTTTGCCCTGTTTGGTGCCACCGGTGGTAAAGCCTTTATCAATGGCCAGGCCGGTGACCGCTTTGCTGTGCGTAATTCCGGCGCCATGGCCGTCGTTGAAGGCGTAGGTGATTTTGCCTGTGAATATATGATTAACGGTTCTGTACTCAACCTTGGCAGCTTCGGCAAGGGTTTTTGTACCGGTATGTCAGGCGGCAATGCCTACCAGTATGATCCAGAAAACCAGCTTGAAAATCGCTACGACAAATCATCGGTGATTATTCACAGCCTGTCTGAAGATAGCGAACTAGCCCGCTCACATGAACAATTTATTTTGTCTATGCTGCAAGAGCATATCCACTACACCGGATCCCGCAAAGCGCAGACGATTCTGGATAATTGGGAACAGGAACGTCAGCATTTCAAATTTGCGATTTCTGTGTGGTTGTATAAAACGCAGACCGCTGAATATCTGGCGCAATCAATGGATCGAAAAGCCATGATCGAAGAACTGGCGATTGATTTCGCACAGCAGCAAATTGCCCAATTCAAACAGGCTTGGGAACAAAACCAGCCGTTACTCGATGGTATCACGCCGGCCTATGGTGAAACCGATACCGAATTAACGTTTAAATTGGTCAACAGTTTCAGCGTTATCGACAAGGCGCGGAAAATCGTTAAAGACCAATTGAAAAAACAAGGTATCGATGCTATCGACGACAGCCAGTTAGATGAAAAAGTCTATGCATTGCTCACGGAGCGGCCACGCAAAGTTCAAGATGCGCTGGTTAAAAATATCCGTGAGGCCTATAGCAGTTTCAATGATGAGCAGTTGCCGATATTACTAGCCGTCAAACGGGTAAACGATTACAAAAAAGCATTGACCTTACGCGATACCCAAAGTATCAATGCCTTAGGCTCAACCGCTTGGATTATTGAGCAGGATCGGATAAACCGGGAAGCACTCGCGGCAATTCCATCAGTTGAAGAGCACCTAGCCAGCCTGAACAGTGTTGAGGTTGTCCAGGAAATGATGGATCAGGTCGCCTGATCGCTTTGATTTTAACTCCTCAGGTTTTATTCGTTAAAACTTGAGGACCTAAACATAAATAATAGAAACAGCGTCGAAACATGACTCGGCACATGGTTTAATAATATGAAAGCACCTTATATTCCCAAAAACGCGCCTTACAGTGATACTCAGCGTGCCTGGCTCAGTGGTTTTTTTGCAGGTATGCATAGTCACATGCTGCAAAGCGCCAACAGTCTTGATACCGCGAATGCCCGCGTCATCAATATTTTATATGGCACTCAAACCGGTAATTCGGAATCAGTCGCTAACGATGCCGCCAGCGTTGCCAAAACTCACGGTCTTGTCCCAGCTGTCAAAAGCATGGATGAGATAACGCTGGAACAACTGGCCAGCATGGAATATGTCTTGATCATCACCAGTACCTATGGTGAAGGGGAAATGCCGGATAATGCCCAAATCTTGTGGGATGCCGTTTCCGCAAATGATGCGCCGCGCATGGAGCAGATGAAATACTCGGTTTTGGCCTTGGGCGATACCAGCTATGATAAATTTTGTCAGGCCGGTATCGACTGGGATCACCGCCTGGAAGATTTAGGTGCCACCCGACTGTTTGATCGCATCGACTGCGATGTGGAATTTGAGGAGCCTGCTGAAAATTGGATTAGCGAAGTGATTCCAATGATGGCCGATGGCGCTAATACCACGGCTATTCTGGATACCACCGCTGCACCGAAAAAACCGGCCTATAACCGCAAAAACCCATTCCCAGCGAAATTATTGGTCAATCGCTTGCTCACGGCTGAAAACTCTTCTAAAGAAACACGCCATTATGAAATTTCCATTGCCGGCTCTGGCTTGAGCTATGAAGCTGGCGATGCATTATGTGTGTTTCCGAGCAATTGCCCCGACCTGGTAGCCGGAATTATCAAAGCGATTGGTTGTACTGGCGATGAGGATGAACCGGTCAATGGCGAATTAATGCCATTGTCGGAAGCGCTACGTACGCGGTTTGAAATTCGAATCCCCAATAAGGAATTGCTGACAGAAATTGCCTTGCGCTCCGGTGATCAGGAATTGAACAGCCTGTTGGAGTCGGATGATAAAGACGCATTGTCTGATTATTTATGGGGCAAAGACACACTGGATATTCTGCAACAATTTCCAGACATCGAATTTTCTGCGGCTGAATTTTTGGCCTTGCTCAAACCGCTACAACACCGAGCTTATTCGATTTCCTCCAGTGGCAAAATGTATCCTGACACCGTGCATTTAACGGTGGCCAGTGTCCGCTATGAAACCAACGGCCGTGAACACAAGGGCGTCTGCTCAACCTATCTGGCCGATCTTGCAGATAGCGAGCACCCGATTCCTGTTTTCTTTACTCCCAACAAGGTATTCCGCGTACCTGATGACGACAGCCTGCCGATGATCATGGTAGGCCCGGGTACGGGTGTTGCACCGTTCCGCGCCTTCCTGCAAGAACGCGAATTCCGTAAAGCTAAAGGCAAGAACTGGCTGTTTTTTGGTGATCGTAATGCAGCGACAGACTTCATTTATAAAGATGAATTGGAAGCGATGCAGGACAAAGGTATCTTGACACGCCTGGACTTAGCCTTCTCTCGCGATCAGGAAGAAAAAATCTACGTTCAGGATCGAATGCGCGAACACGGTGCCGAACTGTTTGCCTGGCTGGAACAAGGCGGCTACTTCTTCGTTTGCGGCGATGCCTACCGAATGGCGAAAGATGTCGATAAAGCCTTGTTTGAAATCATCGCTGAACATGGCAAGATGTCTGTTATCGAGGCGGCTGAATACGTCAACAAACTGAAAAAAGAAAAACGCTATGTCCGGGACGTTTATTAAACGATAGCTATTGATTTTGGTAGGATAAGTACGACTGCATGGGGGCAAAGCATAGAGCGATAGCGAACCCCCATCATCATTCTACATCTCATGCCGTACAAAAATAATACAGGAGAGCGATTATGTTTATGATGCCTGAAATTGCCCACATGGTGGTTGCAGCCCTGCTGATTATTATTCCAATCGGCATTATCTTCAAACGCGCTGGCTTTAGCCCGGCCTGGGCCGCTCTGGTATTTGTTCCTGGATTTGGCGTCTTGCTGGTTTTTATTTTTCTAGCCTTCAGTGATTGGCCTAATCAAATCAATGACGAGGAGAATCTGCAATGAGTTTATTCTTTGTTTTATTGATTCTCTACATCGCCTTTGTCTTATGGTTAGCTATGCTTATTCTTGAAAAAGCCGGACTCGGAAAAGGCTGGGCGCTGTGTTTGTTAATTCCTATCATCAATATCATCATGTTATGGATTTTTGCGTTTACGAAATGGCCCCGAGTTAAATCACCCGAACAGGAAAATACCTAAAAGTCTATGACAAACAAGGTTATATGTGGGAATTGCAGCCTCGACAACATCTGTATTCCGCGTGGTTTAAACGCACATGAAATCGATAACATCAGCAAAGTCGTCAAAGCACGGAAAATTTTACAGCGCGGTGAGTTTCTTTATCGTCAAGGTGATGAATTAAAAGGCATTTTAGCCATCAAAGCGGGCAGTGCAAAGTTGGTTTCCAATGATTTTCACGGCAATGAACATATCTTGAGTGTTTTACTTCCCGGTGAACTATTAGGTTTTGACGGTTTATCCGATAACACGCATCAATGTTCGGCCATTGCACTGGAAACTTGTAGTTTTTGCCTGTTACCTGCAGAAAGTATCGACGATATGTTTTTGCGTATTCCGGGGCTGGCGCGTGAACTGTTTCGGCATACCGGTGATAAGGTGAACGATGATCATCAGCAGCGCGTACTCAACAAAAGACCTTCTGAAGAACGCTTAGCTTTTTTTCTGCTCAATCTGTCTGAGCGCTTACAGCAACGTGGTTTTTCTGCAGCCTCTTTTCGTTTATCGATGACACGCCAGGAAATCGGCAATCACCTAGGTCTAGCCTTAGAAACCGTCAGCCGCCTGCTGAAAAAGTTTCAACAACAGAATTTGATTGCCATTCAAAATAAATCGGTGACTCTGCTTGATATTGACGGCTTAAAAGCCCTGCTACAACCGTCTGATTCTGAAGCCGACTGATTCAGCTACGCGCACCACTACTAGGCTAATTTTTAATGCCGATGCCGCGGTGCAAAAGCCATAAACTGAACAGCAGCAGACTTAAAATAAAGCCCCCCGTCATTAAAAAAGATTTCTCGATCCCGACATCGCTGACACCGATCAGGCCATACCGAAAGGCATTGATCATATATAAAATCGGATTGGCCAATGAAACCTGTTGCCATATCGCCGGCAACATGGAGACCGAATAAAACACACCACCGAGATAACTCAAGGGTGTCAGTACAAAATTTGGAATAATCGAAATATCATCAAAACTATCAGCAAACACGGCATTGATAAAACCGGCTAGTGCAAACAGCACCGCTGTCAATACAAAAATACAGATTGCGACCGGCCAGTTTTGCACATGAAAATCAGAAAATACGGTTGAAATACCCGCTACAATTGAGCCGACCAGCATACCCCGAGCCACCCCGCCACCGGTATAACCGACAAGAATAACCCAGTTGGGCACCGGCGATACCAGCAATTCTTCAATATGCCGTTGAAACTTGGTCGAGTAAAACGACGACACGACATTGGCATAAGAATGACTAATCACCGCCATCAGAATAATGCCAGGTACAATATAATCCATATAACTGATGCCATTGATCAGCCCTACTCTATCGCCGATCAGTTTTCCGAAAATAAGAAAATATAAAGACGTGGTAATCGCAGGGGGTAATAGGGTTTGCGGCCAAATACGGGTGAAGCGGCGAATTTCCTTGACTAATATGGTAGTTAAAGCAACAGAAGTCTTCATCGCACAATATCCATAAATAATTGCTCAAGGCGGTTAGATTTATTTTTCAGACTGGACACTTCAATACCCGCCGCCGACAAGCTCTGAAACAGCTCGTTTAGGGTACGTTGCTTAGGTACAGCGACGGTTAACAGACGCGGCCCTGCAGGGCAATCGGGTTTAAATTACACCAAGAATCTTGAGTAAATAATCATTATCCCACCCTGCCATCATTCGCTTGGTTTTTACACCGACTTTGGCCGTTTCCTCGGCTTTTATTAAATTTAAGGCCATGTGTCGAATGACAGCTAAGTTTGAAGCACTATATCCTTTGCGGGTTCGGTTGCTATCCTCATCAAAAGCAAGATCAAGAACCCAATGCAAGTTATTTTCAATCGCCCAATGAGCGCGAACAGCATGCTCTAACTTGTTTGGATCGTTTGCGCTTAAACTGCTTATAAAATAGCGTGTTTCCTCGGTTATTTTTTTCATCCACTTCTCTTGTGGCTGTGACGGCAATAATACTTTTTAATCCTGACCAGGAATGCTCCTTTTTTAACCATTCAATCTCATCCGTGACACGAACAGAACGCGTTTCAATTCGCCCATGCTCACCATTGACGGTTTTTGTGGCAATTTCTGGCGATAAAGCGGATGTAAAATAGGCCTTTACATCCTCATGTAAGGTGCCATGATTTCCTTTTAAACTCAAAACATAGTCACCGCCTTGGTCGATAATCTGTTTGGCTATTTTCTTTTGGCACCCCATTGCATCAATTGTAATCAAAGCGCCTGCAATATCCAAACGCGACAGAAGTTTGGGTATGGCCGTAATTTCATTGGATTTATCATCCACTTTCGCCTGACCTAAAACCAAACTGTTTTTCCGCGACCAGGCGCTCACCATATAGATGGCTGACTTATTTGAGGCTTTATCAATACTGCGCCTTAAGCATTTGCCATCCATTGCAATAATATCTTCTTCAACCAAGTCCGCTAGATCGGCCACCCAGTTTGAGAAGCATTGACTAAATTGTTCCGTATCTATGGCGGCAAAAACAGCACCCAACGTATCATGTGAAGGGATTCCATTTTCTAAACCAAGCTGTTCAGTGAACCAGCTTTCTTTAGCCTTTCCAAATTTTTCAATGGCCACCCAGTTATCGGCTCCACAAATAGTCGCACACAAGGTGATGAAAAATATATCAGTGAGTTGATGCTTCTTTCGCCGATCTACTCTTGGATCAGCAATCGTTGAAAAATGGTGGATAATTGAGGCCGTTGGGGTAACTGTCATTTATAATCAAAATGATAAAACCAATACCTTATCTAAATTATAATTTCAACCCTTTTTTAAACCCGATTGCCCTGCGCGGCCCTGTCAATTCCATTGAAAAATCCGCAATATCCGGTAATGTTTCCAGCGGTTTGCTTAAATTTAAAACAAAGTACTCTTTGTCAATTCTGTCCAACAAAGACAGCATATCGGAATTCTCGACAATCTTACCGTGATTGATAATGGCGATATTACGGCACAAGCTTTCGGCCTCTTCCAGGTAATGTGTCGTCAGAATAATTGTGGTGCCCTGTTGGTTAACCTCTCGCATCATCTCCCACATGGCATGACGAATTTCAATATCAACACCCGCGGTCGGCTCATCTAAAATCAACAACCTGGGTTCGTGTACCAAGGCGCGGGCAATCATGACCCGCCGTTTCATGCCACCGGAAAGCCGCCTGGAAACAGTATCACGCTTATCCCATAAGTCCATTTGCCTTAAACAGCGATCAGCACGAATTTTGGCCTCTTTTCGTGGAATGCCGTGATAGCCAGCCTGATTGATGACAATATTTCGCACCGTTTCAAACTGATTGAAATTAATTTCCTGTGGTACCAGGCCAATACAGTTTTTAGCCTGATTGGTTTGTTTATCTAAATCATATTCAAAAATTTTGACTCGACCACTGCTTTTCGTCACCATAGAGCTGACAATCCCAATGGTCGTTGATTTACCTGCCCCATTAGGGCCTAGAAGAGCAAAGAAATCGCCTTGTTTGACAGAAAGATCAATGCCTTTTAATGCCTCAAAACCGTTTTTATAGGTTTTTTTCAAATTTTCAATCAATAATGCTGTCATTTTATTGTGAACAACCGTTGTACCCCATAAAAACTGTTTACCATTCAAATTAAACCGCTAAAATACGGTTGTCATAAATATATCAATACCATACACCTATTCAGCGGAATAAAACTTAGTAATTTTATCAGATTTTATTGATTTTCACTAAATACAGGACTTACCGTGTCTGACAATTTACAGCCCACTAACGTAGCCGCCATCGACCTCGGCTCAAATAGTTTTCATATGATTATTTGCAACCTCACCGATGGCAAATTGCAAACAATCGACCGCTTAAAGGAAATGGTGCGGCTGGCCGAAGGACTCGATGAAGATGGTTATCTTGACCCAGTCGTACAAAAACGTGCACTCGAATGTCTTGAGCGCTTTGGTCAACGCATTCGGAACTTCCCCCCCGATCGTGTTAGCATCGTTGGCACCAATACGCTCAGAACGGCCAAAAATGCACGCCAGTTCATTGTCAGCGCTGAAAAAGCCTTAAGGCACCCTATCCATATTATTTCCGGTATTGAAGAAGCTCGACTGATTTATCAAGGTGTCGCCAACAGTTTAGGCAGCCATGCCAACAAGCGTCTGGTAATGGATATCGGTGGTGGCAGCACCGAATATATTATTGGTCAAAATGATGTGCCACTGGATAAAGAAAGTCTGCACATGGGTTGCGTAACCTTCAGCAAGCGCTTTTTCAAACACGGTAAACTGTCAAAAAAACGCTTTAAAAGTGCTGTATTACTGGCCGAACAACGGCTGGAACCTTTTCAACAGAAATTTAACCACAGCCAATGGGATGAAGCGATTGGTGCTTCTGGCAGCCTGAAAGCAATACGCAATGTCCTGCATGCCGCAGGTTGGAGCAATAACGGCATTACCTGGGATGGACTTGAAAAACTGGTCGAAACCTTATTCCAATATGAGCATATTGATGACGTTCCATTACCCGAGCTCAGTGATGAACGCCGCCCTGTCTTTGTCGGGGCTGTCGCTATTGTTTACGCCACTTTTCAAATGCTCAATATTGAGCAAATGACAGTTTCTGATGGCGCCTTACGGGAAGGCCTGATTCATGACCTGTTAGGCCGCCTTTACAACCATGACATCCGCTCCGAAACCAGCCGCACCGTTGCCGAGTATTACCACGTCGACCAGCACCATGCTGAAAACCTAAAGCAAACGATCGACTATATGCTCAATCAACTGCCCTGCGATTCAGCCCTATATCAAAATGCAGAAGCCCGGCAATTTTTACACTGGGCCGCCGAACTGCATGAAATCGGTCAAAGCATTGCACACAGCGGCTATCACAAACATAGCGCCTATATCATTGAAAATGGCGATCTTGCCGGGTTTTCCCGTCAAGACCAGGCTCTGCTGGCGGCAATGATCAAAACGCACCGTAAGCGCTTTGCCAAATCGCGATTTAAAAAGTTACACAGCCCCTGGGATCGAAAAGGCATTTTGATGACGATTATTTTGCGACTGGCCGTTTTGCTGCATCGAAACCGTTATAGCCAGCGACCTGAATTTAATTTTAAACTGGAAAAAAAGCATATTTATCTGAACTTTTCAGATCATTGGCTGGAACAAGCGCCATTAACCCGAGCCGACCTAGAACAGGAAGCACGCTATTTGGATGACGCCAATTTTCACCTCAATTTCATCTAAATGCTAAACGGCGTCAGGCTACTCTTTATCATTATTACACTACCGCCCATTTTACTGGCGGTCGTGCTGTTTTTTGCGATTGAACAACGCCCGGCAGTCACTCACCTGCAACCTCTCGACCAACAACATATCGCCCGCGCCAAACAAATACTCAATTTTAGTGGCAACAGTCAAAAACCAATTCATACGCTGCAGTTAAGCGAGCAGGATTTGAATATTGCGATCAATTACCTGCTTAACCATCTCATCAAAAGTGCTGCGATGGTCTCGCTCACAGATAATGCCATGCATTTTCGAATCAGCCTGTTTTTGCCTAAAAACGTTTTCGGCCCGGTGATCAATATTCGTTTCAAACTTCATCAAATCAATGGCTTTCCAGCCATTGATCAGCTCCAGATTGGTCGTATTGCGGTCGCCGATGAGTTTGCCGGCCACATCATCGAAAGCGTTATTCAACATACCGATTTAAAACAATATTATATTCTTGCCGCCCAACATATTCGCGCTATCCAGATTCAACCCAAACGACTGACCGTCACCTATCTGACCCATTTTAAAACGTCGAATACGCAAGCCAAAAATACCGAAAATCAATCCCTGCTGTTTTACCAGCAGATCATCAACCACGTTATTGACAAGCATGACCCAGTCAAACGCCTGTCCTTGGCAGACATCCTGCAACCCCTGTTTCTAGCCGCTTATCAACGCTCCACATTAGGTAACGCTGTTGAAGAAAACCGGGCTTTACTGTTGGCGGCCAGCAGTTATGTCAATAAGAAAGAGTTGCGTAATTTTATCCCGATCCAACTATCAACCTCGAAATATTATCCAGTGTATTTATACCACCGCACTGATTTGGCTAAACATTTCACAGGTTCTGCCGCATTAGCGGCTACCGGCGTTGTGAGCTTGACGGAAATGCTGGGACAAGATAAAGAACTGGCCGACTTAAAAACATCTAGCGGCTTCAGTTTTACCGATTTAGCGGCCGACCGCGCTGGCCTTAAATTAGGCCAAACAGCAACAGAATCTCCCAAAATGGCGCGCAAAATTCAGAAAGCCATGCATAATATCAAGGATTACCGTGCCTTCATGCCCGATATTAAGTACTTACCAGAAAATCTGACACTATGGGAATTCACAACGCGATTTGGCTCTGTGAACAGTCCGGCGTATAAAAAAATGATAAGCATTATCGACCGACGCATCGAAGCCTTACCCATTTATCAATAAAGCCGCTGATTACCAGCTTTTGACCCAGTCGCCCACCTTGATTTTACGAATATTGGTTGGCACTTCCAAATGTCCTGTTGAAAACTGAACATTGACCGCATCAAGTATCAATAAACCGATGGCCTGTTTATTACCCTGACTATTCCCTAAGCCATACAGATTACGACTATTACCATAAACCACAAACTTATCACCGACTTTTAATTTATCCTGCGCCCCGGCGGCAATGACAAGCCCGTTATCATTGATTTTTACGATGCGTGTGGTGAATGGATAACAACTGAAAACCCGATGAATATCTTGTGTTGCCATTTTGATGATACGGGAAATTTTGTCCCCCGCCGGTGTCGATTTAAACCGTGCGCTGCCAACGGAGTAGCCAACAGGAATCCACACATCCCCCAGAATAGAGTCTGAATAGCGATGCTGAAATAACAAGGCGCCACTCAAGCCATCATGAACATAAACATCCAGAGTGATACCACGCCGAACGATAACATCGCGTAAGACCGATTTAGCCTGTGCCAACAGACCCGCACCACGAATATAATCTGTTGATTCCACTTCAAAATCACGAATCACACCGGATAAAACAAACTGACTGTTATTTTGTCGGGCTAATTGTTGAATCGTATTATTGCCGTATTGACTAGTGGAAATAATCTCGGGTGCTAAATCAGGCCGGGCATATAAAACTGTTCGAGTTTGATTTCGACCGATAAAATCCCCAGTCTCCATTAGCTGATTCATGATTTCGCGCGGAATACCGCCATATAAATCCTGTGATTCATTACCGCTGATCTGGCCTGTCGTTACAATCGGGAATGCAGTTGCAACAATTCTTTTTTTATAGCTCGCTTGACACCCTTCCTGCTGCCCGACAACGGCGACAATCTGTACAAAATAGTGGTTATTTTCGCGCCATTCATCGACGACCTTTGTATTAGCGATCAAATCCCTTGACGAATGCCTGCCAGCAGTTTTTGCCGCTTGCCGAATCGCCTGTTGAATCGCCTTCAGGCGAGCTTCGATGACAGCGCCCTGTTGAATTTCCGCCTGACCTTGGCTACTAATAACCTCCGGGGCAGTTTCATTCGTATGCTTGTTAGCCGGTGTTGTTGCACAAGCTTGTATCATCAAGGCGATAACACTCAAAAAAATTAATCGTGTTACAGTCATCATCTATGTGTAGGTGGAAACTCAGTCAATAAAAAATAGCGCATAGCAATTTTAGCCGACGTATTTAACAACCATTCACTATCATACAAACCGGCTTGCAATAACGCTCTGTCGACGACATGTTTTTCCCGACTGAAGCCGGCAATGGAGAATTGGCCACGACAATCGGCCGACATACAGTTTAAATTAACACTTTTTTTCGTCGCCTGCCGGTAACCAATGCGACTGAATAACAGCTTATTGTCTTCCGACAAACAGTGCTGTACCGTAAGTGGGTTTTCCATGCACTGCCTAAAACGATCAGCCAGTGTTAAATGCAAATTGACACGGGCAAAATGCTTATCATGCATTCTTTGTACTTTGGCTTCACGCAAATAATTGTCCACATAAAAACGAAATGACTCATCTTGTACGACTTTTTCACCGACACGCGCGCCATCCGGCAACGTTTGTTGAAACAATAATGCCGCCAGTTGTCGATACGCATCGATTGCAGCTGTCTGCTCGGCTTTATAACGCCGTTGCAATGCTGTCAACCCGGCCACAGACTGTATCTGTGCTTGACTACTCGCCGTCAAAATAACGTCTGACTGCGCCTGTTTATTCATCCCCGTACAGGCCGGCAAGACAAACATGACCAGTAACAACCCTAAAAGTATGCTGATTTGCTTCATTATCGGCTCCTGTTTCAATACTGTCTTAATCGGCCGACCTGCATTTATCTTAAGCTATTAAACAAAAATCAGCCCTCTTACCATTCAAACCAGGCTGAGGCAGAAATACGAAACGACAGCTTACCGATTCACCGCACTCTCATCATCCTGACTAGCATCCATACGCCAAAGTTTCTCTAATTGATAAAACTCCCGCGCCTGCGCTGTCATCACATGCAGAATAACATCACCCAAATCCAGCAACACCCAGTCTGAACCCTGCTCTCCTTCGAAGCCAGGATGGCTGATACCTAGTTTTTTCACTTTTTCAGAAACATAACTACATAACGCACGAGCATGGCGCTCTGATGTTGCAGTCACGATGACCATGTAATCGGTTACCGTGGTTTTATCACGCACATCGAGAGTGGTAATATTTTCTCCTTTATGTTCGTCAATCACATCGGTAACGGTTTTCAATAATTGTTCGGCTTGCATTCAAGGACCTGTCTGTTGATAAAGATTATGTTGATAAATTGCCTGGATCACTGCATCCGGCATTAGAAATTTTGGATCACACCCTGCCGCAATCAGGCGGCGAATTTTTGATGATGATATCGCAAGTGGCGTAACATCGTGAAAATAGAGCGTGCCACCTCTCGTGCATCGCAGCCGATCGGCATCATCAGTTATTTTAGATGCCAATTTTGACGATAGCATTCCTGTTTTGTAACCCGGCCGGGTCATGACAACGACATGCGCAAACAAGAATAAATCTGCCCATCGATGCCAGGTTTCAATCCCTTCAAAGGCATCCGCCCCCATAAAAAGAACGATGGATTGTTCTGGAAATTCATCATGTAACGAAGCCAGTGTATCCACCATATACGAAGGGCCTGGCCGATCGATCTCCCTGCGATCGGCAATCCATCCCTGTAACCCGGCTATCGCCAACTGCAGCAATTGCAAGCGAAGCTCGGCGGACACGGCAGGCGCTTCGCGATGGGCGGGAATACGGCACGGAATCAAGCGAATTTCATGCAATCGAAAAAATTCCTTGACCTCAAACGCCGTTCGCAAATGTCCATAATGAACCGGATTAAAGGTTCCCCCGTAAACGCCCAACATTATTGACGAATATGACCATCGCCCAACACCACATATTTCAGTGTCGTCAGCCCGTTCAACCCAACCGGCCCCCGAGCATGAAGTTTATCGGTACTAATACCAATTTCAGCCCCCAGGCCATATTCATAGCCATCGGCAAAACGAGTTGACGCATTCACCATAACTGAACTGGAATCGACTTCCCTTAAAAAACGTCGCGCCAGCGTATAATTTTCTGTAACAATGCTTTCGGTGTGCGCTGAACTGTATTGGTTGATATGTGCAATCGCTTCATCAATCCCTGAAACAATCCGAATAGACAAGATCGGCGCCAGATATTCGGTCTTCCAATCTTCTTCTGTAGCTCTAATACAATCAGGCACTAACGAACAGGTTTTAAGGCAGCCTCGAAGCTCGACGCCTTTTTCCCGGTACTTCTGCGCAAGTGATGGCAAAACGCGGGCGGCAATGGTTTCGGCCACTAGCAGCGTCTCCATCGCATTACAAACACCATATCGGTGTGTTTTTGCATTCAATGCAATATTGATTGCCTTATCAATATCCGCATCATTATCAATGTACACATGGCAAATACCATCTAAATGCTTGATCACGGCAATGGTGGCGTCACGAGAAATCCGTTCAATCAGGCCCTTACCGCCGCGTGGCACGATGACATCGACATATTGATCCATCGTAATCAATGCGCCCACCGCTTCCCGGTCGGTGGTTTCAACCACCTGCACCGCCGCTTCCGGCAAACCGGCCTGTTTCAAACCTTCGGTAACACAGGCTGCGATGGCCTGATTCGAATGTATCGCTTCAGAGCCACCCCGTAAAATACAGCTGTTACCCGATTTCAGACATAAGGCGGCAGCATCGACAGTCACATTAGGCCGCGATTCGTAAATAATACCAATAACACCCAATGGAACCCGCATTTGTCCAACCTGAATCCCGCTGGGACGATAATTCAAATCGGTAATGCTGCCGACAGGGTCAGCTAAGGCCGCCACCTGTTTCAAGCCGTCAATCATACTATCGATGGTTGCATCCTTAAGCGCTAGGCGATCTAATAAGGCGCTATCCAAACCATTTTTTTTCCCATTTTCAAGGTCTTTCCGGTTCTCAGCCTGCAATGTTTCACGATTGGCCTGTAATGCTTCGGCTATATTAATCAGTGCCTGATTTTTCCGACCGGTCTCTGCCCGGCTCATTTCTCGACTGGCCTGACGCGCATTACGCCCTAATTGCTCCATATATGTTTCAATATTCATCATCCGCCCCAGCTTGATTGAAAAATCCCTATATTATACCTGCTCTATCCCTTATCAATCTATTTCAGCACACTATCACAACAGCATCGCCCTCACTTTCAAGACACATAAACTTTCCCTGATAACAACTATTGGCATTTTTGTGAGGTAACTCAAAGTTTTTCCGCGTAACTCAGCCATACTTGAGACCAAACATTGAGTATTTCATGTTTTTCTCCCACGTTAGTGATGTAGCAATCCACTTAAAGCTGTATCAGTTGATACAGCTTTTTTTTGCCTACTAACCAGACAAAAACTGTCTAGCCCGATAAAATGAGGCTTTTATTCTCTTTAGCTGCTTTCCGTGCTCAACATCATCTGGCTGTTTTTTTTCTTTACTGCTTTTGTTTCGGCGCTGTATAAATTTTTATGGCTTGGCGACACAGATGTTTTCAGCCAAATCATGTCTGCACTGTTTTCATCGTCTAAGACTGCTTTTGAAATTTCTCTTGGCTTAACCGGCGTTCTATCGTTATGGCTCGGCCTCATGAAAATCGCCGAACGTAGTGGCTTTATACATTTATTGACTCGCTTTTTGACGCCCCTATTTCAACGCCTAATGCCAGATGTTCCGACCAATCACCCCGCCTTAGGCGCGATGGTGATGAATATTTCGGCCAATGCTTTAGGCCTAGATAACGCCGCTACGCCGCTCGGCATTAAAGCCATGCAAGCCTTACAGAGTTTAAATCCCAATAAAGAAACAGCCAGCAACGCCCAGATTTTGTTTTTAGTCATCAATACCTCGGCCGTCACCCTGTTCCCGATCACTATTTTTACCTACCGGGCAGAATTAGGTGCGACCAACCCGACCGATGTCTTTATTCCCATTCTGATTGCCACCTATATGTCAACGCTGGCAGGCATTTTGGCCGTTGCCCGCGTACAAAAAATAAATCTTCTGGATAAGGTTATTTTGGCTTATTTTTCATTTTTCACCCTGATTATTGCGCTGATCTTGGGTTATTTTTCAACACTGACTAAAACACAGATGCTGCAACAATCCGCGCTTATCAGTCATATTATTTTATTTTCATTGATCATATTGTTCTTGGCGGGCGCCGTTTACCGGCGCGTCAATGCTTATGACGCGTTTATCGAAGGCGCCAAAGAAGGCTTTAGCACAGCCATTACCATCATTCCTTATCTAGTGGCCATGTTGGTTGCGATTGGCGTTTTTCGCGCTAGTGGCTCATTACATTTGATTGAGCAGAGTGTTCGTCATCTGGTTCTATTTATAGGCATGGATGACCGTTTTATTGATGCCCTGCCGACGGCGTTGATGAAACCCTTCAGTGGCAGCGGTGCCCGTGCCATGATGATTGATACCATGAAAACACACGGCGCAGACTCATTTGCAGGCCACATGGCCGCCATCGTTCAGGGCAGTACCGAAACTACCTTTTATGTGCTGGCGGTTTATTTTGGCGCCGTTGGGGTCAAAAATATCCGGCATGCGGCAGCTTGTGGGATAATAGCTGATTTTGCCGGTATTTTAGCCGCCATCCTGGTCACTTACTGGTTTTTCGGATAAAAACGCATGCAGATTCATCTAAAAACATTAGGATGCCGTCTTAACGAAGCGGAACTTGAAAACTGGGCACAAGGTTTTCAGCAGGCTGGCCACACAATCTGCCGTGATAGCCATCAGGCAGATTGTATCATCCTCAACTCCTGCGCCGTTACTCAAGAAGCGGTCAGAAAGTCGCGGCAACTGATTCGGCGCATTCATCGCGATAACCCCGAAGCCAAACTGGTCGTCAGCGGTTGTTATGTCAGTTTAAACGAAGAAGAAGCCGCGCAATTATTAGGCGTCGATTTAATCGTCAGCAACAAAGATAAAAACCAACTGGTTGACATCGTCCTGAATCAACTCAACATCGCCGCCATGCCACAATTGGCCACAGAGCCAGGCGAAACCGCGCTGTTTACCCGGGGCCGTCAACGTGCCTTTGTGAAGGTTCAGGATGGCTGTCGTTATCGCTGCACCTTTTGTATCGTAACGGTAGCACGCGGCGAGGAAAAAAGCCGTCCACTGTCTGAGATTATTGAAGAAATCAACCGTTTGCATGCACAAGGCATTCAAGAAGTCATTTTGACCGGCGTCCATCTCGGCGGCTTTGGCAGTGATATCAACAGCGACCTGAGCGCATTGATCAAAACCATTCTGGCAGAAACCGATATCCCCCGCTTACGCTTAGGTTCGCTGGAACCCTGGGAATTGCCGGAAACTTTTTTCGACTTGTTTTCCAACGCCCGTTTGATGCCACATTTGCATCTGCCACTGCAAAGCGGCACCGATAGCGTGTTGCGACGCATGGCCCGGCGCTGTAAAACAGCTGAATTTCAACATATCGTGACTCAGGCCCGGCGTGCTATACCCTTCTTTAATATCACAACCGACATTATCGTCGGTTTTCCTGGAGAAACCGAACAGGAATGGCAACAAAGTCTGGAATTTATCGAGCAAATCGGCTTTGGCCATATTCATATCTTCACTTATTCGGCCAGACAAGGCACTAAAGCCGCCACTCTGCCAGACCCTGTGCCTAATACGATAAAAAAACAACGCAGCCAACGTCTGCACCAAAGTGCAGAGAAGATGAAACAGGATTTTATGCAGCAGAACTTAGACCAGACCTGGACGGTACTCTGGGAAGGACAGCGCGAGATGCTGGATAACGGCCAACAGCGTATTTTCGGCTATACCCCCAATTATCTACGTGTCGCCTGCGACATTGACCTAAATGAAACTATCGAAAACCAGATTATTCCCGCCACATTGGTCTCGACTGAAAAAGATTATTGTCTCACTAGCCTACAGCTTTCCTAACTCACATAAAAAAGGCTGGTTTTTACGCCAGCCTTAAAAACAGCGAGATGATTCACCTCAATATGGACTAATCGGGGAAGCACCTTTTTCATCAAAGTCCTCATCAAAAAAATCATCTTCGGGTATCTTGCCATCGTTTACCAGATAGTTACGCCGCGATAAATAAGCATCGCGATAGAATGTATAGCGATCTATCGCCGCTTCGTTGGCAATCTTCTCCATATTCAAATAATCGGCGCGCATATCAACCGCATTCAGCGCAAACAACCCTGTTGAAACAGGCAAGCCTAAATAGGAAATGGGATTCATTGCCGCATCGCCAGCTAACCCCCCAACGCCACGCGGTGTACTCGGCCCGAAAAAAGGCAAAACCAGATACGGACCAGTCGGAACGCCCCATACGCCTAGGGTTTGTCCGAAATCTTCATTATGCTTTTTTAAGTCAACCGTTTCCGCAACATCAAAAAAACCGGCCAGACCAACAGTTGTATTCAATAAAAAGCGCCCGGCATCGGCTGCACCTTGTGTAAATTTACCTTGCAAAAAGTCATTGATGGTGACACCAATATCATCAATATTGCTAAAAAAATTGGTAACGCCCTGATCGGCAAATGTTGGCATAACCCAGCGATAACCTTTTGCGACCGGCTTCATTGCATATTCATCAAGATTATCATTAAATGTTTGAACTTTACGATTCCAGCCCTCCCAAGGGTCGATTGAATTACGGGTGCTGGTATCACCGGTGGTCGCACAGCCCGTTAAAATCAGAAGAGGTACTACTGTAATCTGTAACCAGGTTTTGCTCATCCGCGTTGCTCCATCATCAAAAGTCAAATTATCAGTGTCTAATTATTGCCTAAATCTATTACTTCAATCCAAATTCAGATATTATTTTTTGAAATCATCTTGATTTCGCGTACCATATCACACTTTTCATTGCCCTCACCATACCATGGAAGTTGAGCATTACCCTTTAGGAAAGCGTTTCCGCGGTTATCTACCCGTTGTTATCGATATTGAAACCGCAGGCTTCAATGCCAAAAAAAACCCATTACTGGAAATTGCCGCGATTATCGTTGAGCCAGATGCTGAAGGCTTATTACAAATCACCGAAAAACATAGCTGCAATATCATTCCCTTTGAAAATTCGGAGTTAGATGAAGCCGCCTTAAAATTTAACGGCATTGATCCATATCATCCATTTCGGATGGCAATCGATGAAGCCGAAGCTTTAAAAAAACTGTTTGCGCCGATTAAAAAAGCAGTCAAGCGCAATGACTGCACCCGCGCCATTCTAGTCGGCCATAATCCGGCTTTTGATATTGTTTTTTTAAATGCGGCCATTGCCCGCAGCAAAATAAAGCGCAGCCCGTTCCATCCGTTTAGCACGTTTGACACCGCCACACTCGGCGGCCTGATTTATGGTCAGACTGTTCTGGCAAAAGTAGCGCAAGCTGCAGGCATTAAATGGGATAATGAAAAAGCACATTCAGCCTTATACGACGCTGAAAAAACTGCAGAGCTGTTCTGCATCATGGTCAACCGTTGGAAAAAACTGGAAGCGCTGGAAAAAATGGCCTAAAAACCATTTTTCCAGCACCTATCCGGTTAACTTTCCGCAACGGCATCGACACTAGCTAACGCTTGCTGCAACTCACCTTTGTTATACATATCGATGATAATATCGCAGCCGCCAACTAGCTCACCATTAATATAAAGTTGTGGATAAGTCGGCCAATTCGAATACTCTTTCAAAGCCTCACGTAATTCCGGGTCTTCAAAAATATTGAAATAGGCATAGTTTGCATGACATGCCTCCAGAATTTGCACTGCTTGTCCTGAAAAACCACATTGAGGAAAATCCGGTGTCCCTTTCATGAATAATACAACTGGATTTTTCAATATTTCTTCAATTCTACTTTTTACTTCTGCATCCATTTTTATGTCCTGATCAGTCAAAATACCTAGTAATCTTATCAGGCTTTAAACACTGTTTAAAGCTTCATTTCTGAAACATTTAATTGCCATGCTCGACTATCAAAATTATAATTGAGGGTTTTTCAAACGGCTACTCACGTATTATGACAACGCATATCATGCCAACCTATGGGCGTTTACCCGTCTGCTTCGAAAAAGGTGAAGGTATCTGGCTTTGGGATACGGATAATCACCGTTATCTAGATGCGTTATCAGGCATTGCCGTGTGCAACCTTGGCCACGCCCACCCTGCTGTCACCGAAGCCATTTGTGCGCAAAGCCGGAAACTCGTGCATACCTCGAATTTATATGGCATTCGGTTGCAGGAGCAACTGGCCGATAAACTCACGGCGTTGAGCGGCATGGACAATGTTTTTTTCTGTAATTCCGGCGCTGAAGCCAACGAAGCCGCCTTGAAAATTGCCCGCCAGTGGGGGCATCAGAAAAACATACAAACCCCCGTTGTGATCAGCTTTGAACAGAGCTTTCATGGTCGCACCTTTGGCGCAATGAGTGCGACCGGCAATGCAAACATTCAAAACGGCTTCGAACCCCTGCTGCCAGGATTTATTCATATCCCTTACAATGATATCGAAGCCTTGACCGAGGCTATCGAGAACACTCACAATGTCGTTGCCGTTCTGGCCGAACCGGTTCAAGGCGAAGGTGGCGTCAACATTCCAGATGCAGACTTTTTAAACCAGATTCGTAAGCTCTGCGACCAGCATGATTTGCTGATGATGCTGGATGAAGTACAAACTGGCATGGGGCGAACCGGCCGCTTGTTTGCATTTGAGCATAACAACATCACTCCTGACGTTTGCACTCTGGCTAAAGCCTTGGGCAACGGTGTACCGATTGGCGCCTGTCTTGCAAAAGGTAAGGCAGCACATATGCTTAAAGCCGGCCAACATGGCTCTACCTTTGGCGGTAACCCACTGGTTTGTAGTGCAGCGTTAGCGGTTATCGACACCCTGACACAATCTGACTTGATCGCTCAGGCCGAGCAAAAAGGCCGCCATATTTGTCAGCAACTGCAGCAAAAAACCGCCCACAGTGACCGCATCGTCAGTATGCGCCATAAAGGCCTGATGATTGGCATTGAACTGGCCGATCCTTGCACTGATTTGGTGGCAGAGGCCCTGAAACAAAAACTGCTGATCAATGTTACCGCCGAAAAAACCATTCGCCTGTTACCGCCATTGATTATAGACGACAGCCACATTGCACAATTAACCGACACTTTATCGACCCTGATTATAGCTTAAAAAACATAGGCACTTACCGCATGCAACCGAGACACTTTATCAGTCTGCTGGATTTTACTCCGGATGAATTACATACACTGATCCACAGAGCGATAGAACTAAAAAACAACCGTGATCCTGAATTTCAACCTTTAAAAGGTCAGGTGCTGGCCATGATTTTTGAAAAATCATCCACCCGTACCCGTATTTCATTTGAAGCCGGCATGACACATTTTGGTGGCAGCGCGATTTTTTTATCGCCTAAAGATACCCAGCTGGGGCGAGGCGAACCTCTAGCCGATAGCGCTCGCGTCATTTCCAGTATGGTTGATGCCATCATGCTGCGGACCCACAAGCATGAAACCGTTGAAATTTTTGCCCAGCATTCTCAAGTTCCCGTCATCAATGGCTTGACAGAGTTATTACACCCCTGCCAACTGCTGGCAGATATACAAACCTACTTTGAAATCCGCGGCGACATACAAGGCAAAACCGTCGCTTGGATAGGTGATGGCAACAATATGTGTCATTCTTATATCAATGCTGCCAAACAATTTGACTTTAATTTACGAATCGCCTGCCCTGAAGACTATCAGCCTGAGGCGTCTATTGTGAACAACGCGGCTGATAAGGTGGACTTTTTCTCCAGTCCAGAAGCGGCAGCCGACAATGCTGATCTGATTGTCACTGATGTCTGGGCCAGCATGGGTCAAGAGCAGGAACAGAAAAAACGCGAACAAGCGTTCAAAGACTTTCAGGTCGACAGCCAGGTACTGAAAGCCGCCAAAGCTGATGCCTTGTTCATGCATTGTCTGCCAGCTCACCGTGGCGAAGAGGTCAGCAGCGACGTAATTGATGGGCCGCAAAGCGTGGTTTTTCAGGAAGCCGAAAATAGACTCCACGCCCAAAAAGCCTTGCTGGAATTTCTGATGCACCCGAACACATAAAGCGCTAGGCCCGGTAAATGGATTTTAGCGCGGGTCTTAGATATACTTTAGAAAACAACGTTTAAGCATATAAAATTAAATTCTGTAGCAATAAAAAATTTAGAAATAATGTAACATATTGGCTTTAAATAGAGACATGCCTGAATGATGGGTTTCGCTATCGCTCTACCCATCCTACAATCACTATTGAATAATAATCAACGAGTTAAAAACATATAAGCTTTTCCGCGTAACATCAGTAAATACCTTATATCTAACTCTGTTTTTTTATTGCACATAGAAAAATTTAAACACTTTTAGCCACAGTTGAGCCGCACGTGAAAAAATTATTGACCCTACTGATAGCATTATCAGCTTTTATAACCGCCAGCGTAGAAGCCAAAACAATTTATGTAACCGACAATATTAAATTCACGCTACGCAGCAGTGAAAATAATCGCAGCAAAATTCTAAAAATGCTGCCTAGTGGCACACCCTTAACGCTTATTCAACAAAAAAGCTCAGGATACAGCAAAGTCCGTACGCCTTCTGGCGTTGAAGGCTACATATTGACTCGGCATACGCAAGAAAAGCCCATCAGTCGCTGGTATTTAAAAAAAGCCAATGAACAACTGGCCGCCTTAAAAAGTGAAAACGAGCAGATTAAAAAAGAATTAGAACTACTAAAAACCAACACCAGCTCAGCACAAAGCAGCTTGCAACAAATCACGACAGAACGCGATCAACTGCGTAACGAACTCAACGAACTCAAACAAACCGCTGCCAACGCTGTCCAATTGAAACACCAACGTGATCAATTACAAGAACGTGTCATTACGGTCGAACGCGAATTACAACAACTTAAGCGCGAGAATCAGGCTTTACAGGACAGCGCTAACCAAGACTGGTTTTTATATGGCGGATTACTGGCACTATTTGGTGTTATTCTGGGCTTTATTTTGCCAAAATTGAGTTGGCGCCGTAAGGTCAGTAACTGGGATACCTTCTAAATCCCACACCTTTTTTAATTCATTCTATCTCACAGGAATCGCTGATATGGCAAACACTGGTGACCCAAAAACTCGCCTTTTTTCTTCGAAAGTCGTCGATGGCATGGAGCGCGCGCCTAGCCGCGCTATGCTGCATGCGGTCGGTTTCAAAGACGAAGATTTCCAAAAACCACAAATCGGCATTGCATCCACCTGGAGCATGGTGACACCTTGTAATATGCATATAAACGATTTATCGAAATATGCCGAACAAGGTGTGAATGCCGCTGGCGGCAAAGGCGTTATCTATAACACGATCACTATTTCCGACGGTATTTCCATGGGCACCGAAGGGATGAAATATTCGCTTGTTTCGCGCGAAGTCATCGCCGATTCGATTGAAACAGTCACCGGCTGCCAAGGCTTTGATGGTGTCGTCGCCATTGGCGGCTGCGATAAAAACATGCCCGGCTGCATGATTGCATTGGCACGACTGAATCGCCCCGGAATTTTCGTTTATGGCGGCACGATTTTACCCGGCTGTTACAAAAACCGTAAACTTGATGTGGTTTCGGTTTTTGAAGCGGTCGGTGCGCGTGCGAACAATAAAATCGATGATGCCGAACTACACGAAATCGAAGAACGCGCTATTCCTGGGGCTGGCTCCTGCGGCGGCATGTACACGGCTAATACCATGGCTTCTGCGATTGAAGCCATGGGTATGAGCTTGCCTGGCAGCTCTGCACAGGCCGCCGTGTCCGAAGAAAAACGCCTAGATTGCGAGCGTGCGGGTGAAGCCGTGCTGGAATTGCTGAAAAACGACATCAAGCCTCGCGATATCATGACTAAAGAGGCATTTGAGAATGCTATCACCGTCATTATTGCACTAGGCGGTTCCACCAATTCCGTATTACATTTACTGGCTATGGCCCATGCCTGTGATGTTGATTTGTCGCTAGACGACTTTACCCGCATTGGACAACGTGTTCCCATGCTGGCCGATCTGAAACCGAGCGGCCGTTACCAAATGGCCGAATTGATCGAAATTGGTGGCATTTTACCCTTGATGAAAATGTTATTGGACGCCGGTCTGTTACATGGTGACTGCCTGACCGTAACGGGCAAAACTCTGGCTAAGAACCTGGCTGATGTCGAACCCTATCCAGATAATCAAGATATGATTCGCCCTCTGGACAATCCCATTAAAAAAGACAGTCATCTAGCCATTTTATACGGCAATCTCGCCACCGAAGGCGCGGTTGCCAAAATTACCGGCAAGGAAGGTCTGGTTTTCACCGGCTCTGCCAAAGTTTTTGATGCTGAAGAAGAAGCCCTACAAAGCATCTTGAATGGCGATATCGTCAAGGGCGATGTGATTGTCATTCGATATGAAGGCCCTAAAGGCGGCCCCGGCATGCGGGAAATGTTATCGCCTACCTCAGCCATTATGGGCAAAGGGCTAGGTAAAGATGTGGCCTTGATTACCGATGGCCGTTTTTCCGGTGGTACGCATGGCTTTGTTGTCGGCCATATCACACCGGAAGCACAGGTTGGCGGAACATTGGCCATCGTCAAAAATGGCGATAAAATCACCATTGATGCCGAAAACAAAACTTTGACACTGCATGTCAATGAACATGAAATTGCCCGGCGTCTGGACAAATGGCAGCAACCTGCACCACGTTATACCCGTGGTGTGTTGGCTAAATATGCCAAGCTAGTCAGCTCTGCCTCCAAAGGTGCGGTGACCGATAATTTTGAATAAACAATCTACGATGCCGCCTAAAAAGGCGGCATCATCTTACCTGTGACTTCAGCTTCTTCATCGCCTGATAACCAATTTGTCCGCTGGTTCAGAGACTCCTCTCCCTATATCCATGCGCACCGTAACCGTACCTTCGTCATTTTTTTTAGCGGCGAAGTTATCAATGAAAAACTGGACACTCTGGTTCATGATTTTGCCTTACTCAAAAGCCTAGGCATTCGTCTGGTGCTGGTGCATGGTATTCGACCTCAAATTGATCGATATTTAAAACAAAACAATATTCAACCCCGCTATCATCATAATCTTAGGATTACCGATGAAAAAACGCTGCCTTTTGTTAAACAAGCCGCAGGGTTGTTACAACTCGAAATATCAGCCCTTTTATCAATGGGTGTGGCCAATTCGCCAATGGCTGGCGCTAAAATCCGGGTCATTTCTGGAAACTATGTGACAGCGAAACCACTAGGGATCATAGATGGCATTGATTATTGCCACACAGGTCTGGTGCGACGCATCGATCATCACGCCATCTGTCAGCAACTCGATCAAAATAATATTGTATTGATTTCACCCATCGGTTTTTCACCGACCGGCGAAGTCTTTAATCTGGCAGCAGAACAGGTCGCAACTGAGGTTGCCATCGCCCTGAATGCCGAAAAACTGATTTTGCTGACCGAGCACGACTGTTTAAGCGAAAACCGCCGGATCATCCGGCAAATGACAACGCGAGAGGCTAAAGCCTTACTTGAGCAGACAAACACCCTGCCCCAGGCTATCGCACACTCTCTGGAAGCTGCGATTAAAGGCTGTCAACACGGCGTGGAACGGGTTCATTTAATCAACCGCCATACCGATGGCGCATTATTGTTGGAATTATTCAGCCGCGACGGCATTGGCACCCTGGTCAGCGCGAGCCCGTTTGAAGAAATCCGACACGCCACGCTGGAGGATATTGGCGGTATTTTGGAATTGATCAAACCGCTGGAAGAACGTGGTATTCTGGTCAAACGCTCACGCGAAAAACTGGAAACGGACATTAATGATTATATTGTCATCGAACGAGACGGTCTGATTATTGGCTGTACCGCCCTGCATTGCCTGGATCAGAACGCGGCTGAAATCGCCTGCCTCGCCGTGCATCCAGATTACCGCAGAAACCATCGCGGCGAGCATTTATTGAATTTTTTAGTCAAAAAGGCTCGCAAAAAAAAGCTACGAAAACTATACGCCTTATCCTCACAAACCATGCATTGGTTTATTGAACGTGGTTTCAAACCTGTAACCCTTGCTGAACTGCCCCCTGCCATGAAAAGCTTCTATAATAAAGACAGAAATTCCAAAGTCTTGTGCAAGGATCTTTCTTCATGCTGAATATTCTACAAATAAGCGACCTTCATCTTCTCCCAGACCCTGAGGGAACATTAATGGGCGTGAACACTGAAAATAATTTCAAACGTGTCCTTGAACATGCTTTCACACAGCACGACTGCATCGACTTGATTTTATTGACGGGCGACTTAGCACAAGACCCCACTGAAACAACTTATCAGCGCATTCATACAATTCTGTCAGACTATGCAACGCCCGCTTTGTGTCTGCCCGGCAATCACGACGATGCACTATTGCTACGGCACATTCTCAATCAAACACCGGTGTCCAGCGAAAAAATCTGGAGCACTGATCATTGGCAACTGATTTGCCTTGATAGTCAGATCCCAGGCAGCCAGGCAGGACGACTCGCGCCAAATGAACTGGATTTTTTGCAACAACAGCTCAATGTTGCCCCTCAACGTCCCACCTTGATTGCCATCCACCACCATTGCTTGCCAACCGAGTGTGCCTGGATGGATACGATGATTATTGAAAATAATGACACTTTTTTAGCGCTACTGGCGCAATACCCGCAAGTCAAGCTGGTACTGTGTGGTCATATTCATCAAATCATGGACAAACGTCATCGAGACATTGCCATTCTGGGGACACCGGCTAGTTGTTTTCAATTTAAAGCCCATAGCCCACAATTTGCGCTCGACGCATTGCCGCCGGGTTATCGCCTGCTGAATTTACACCCCGATGGTCATTTTGAAACTCAGGTTTACTGGTTGGATCAACAAGACCCTGGACTCGATTTCAGCTTAGCCGGTTACTGACGCTTGAGGACTAGCTGACTCAATTATTCAGACTTCTCTTGGTTTTGGCCAGATAAAAATCCGGATGCACTAATAGGCACGCCTTCAGCCATTAGCATGGCGCCAAGCTCGGTCATCGCCTTTTGATAAACCTTACGTTTAAAATACACCACATCATTTAGTGGATGCCAGTACTCCACCCATTTCCAGCCATCAAATTCTTGTTTGTGACCGCAATCGAATCGCACCCTGGATTCATCACCGATCAAACGCAAAATAAACCATATCTGTTTCTGGCCGATACACAACGGCATCGAATGCTTGCGAATATAACGCTCCGGCAATTTATAACGTAGCCAATAACGGGTCCGCCCAATCAGTTGTACATCCTCTCGTTTCAGTCCTGTTTCCTCATAAAGCTCACGATACATGGCTGTTTCCGGATCTTCATCCCCATCGATCCCACCTTGCGGAAATTGCCACGAACTGGCACCTTTTCGTTTTGCCCAGAAAACACGACCTTCATCATTACAAAGGATAATACCGACATTGGGTCGATATCCTTTTGAATCAATCATGTTAAAAAACCTGTCTTCAAACTGTCTGTTGTCTCTATTCGGTCAATGTTAAAATAGAGGGAATTAACAGTGATTAAAAATTTCCATCATTGTTCCATAAATATACGACTGATGCCATACCATCCGTCTTTTTCTTCTTAAAAAACAGGTTTAATAGTGAGTTTAGCGATTTTTGATTTAGATAACACCCTGATTGCCGGAGACAGTGATTTTCTTTGGGGCCAATTTTTAGTGGATCAAGGGATTGTGGATAAGGATTATTACGAACAGAGTAATGCCCAATTTTACGAAGACTACAAACAAGGAAAGCTGGATATTATCGCTTTTTTGGAATTTTCCTTAGCGCCATTGGCGCAACATGATGCACAACAATTATTCGCTTGGCGACAACAGTTTGTGGAAGAAAAAATAAAACCGATTTTACTGGAAAAAGCGCAAGCACTTGTGGACAAACACCGTCAACAAGGCGATACCTTACTCGTGATCACAGCAACCAATCGCTTCGTCACCGAGCCCATCGTAAAATGCTATGGCATCGATAACTTGATCGCGACCACACCAGAATTTGTCAACGACCAATACACTGGGCGTTTCCTGGGGACTCCGTGTTTTCAGGATGGTAAAGTGCATTTACTCAATGACTGGCTTGAAAAACAGAATGAGACACTGGAAAACAGTTGTTTTTACAGCGACTCCCATAATGATCTACCATTACTTAACAAGGTTGATAAGCCGGTTGCTGTCGATCCTGACGATATTTTGAAATCAACTGCCGAGCAAAAAGGCTGGCCGATTATCAGTCTACGCTAGACAGCATTCGGGCCAGACTACTGATCTAATACCCGATACAGCACCTCTTTTACCGTTTGAGGCTCGAATGGTTTGTCAAAGATAGCCGACACGCCCGCTTTTTGAATATTACTGAGGCGGGCCTCGTCATGCTCACTGGTAACCATTAAAATCGGAATAAAAGTATTATTCAGCTCTTCCCGAATATATTGCGTCAACTGCTGGCCATCCATTTCCGGCATATTGTAATCGGTTACAATCAAATCGAAGGCTTCCGACTCGCCTTGAAACAAGGCCACCCCTTCGGCACCATCTTTAGCCGTTGCAATCTGTGTAATGCCCATGTTATTCAGCACTCGACAAATATGCTTGCGCGCCAACGCGCTGTCATCGACAACCAGCACTTTCAGTTTTTCAATATCATAATATTCCAGTTCCAGCTCTTCCGGATCGATATATTCGATTGTCGTACGCAGAGCCTGTTTCAGATCATCATGCCTGAACGGTTTGGACAAAATGGCCACAGCCCCAGCCTGTCGCACGATATCAAGAATTTCTGGATTCGATTCACTAGACACCAGCATAAATGGAATATCCTTAAAGGCCTCATTCCTTTTAAGTTCGACAATCAAATCTGTCGCCATCATATCGGGCAAATACATCGCACTGATAATCAAATCCGGCGCATAATTTGCCAAACTTTTTTTGGCATCCGCTGCATTTGAAGCACCCTCAATATTAATAACACCTTCGGCCTGCAAATGATTGATCATCACTTTCAACTGTGTCGTAGAAGGCTCAATGATCAGAATGGATAAATCTGTGATTTGAATTGTTTGCATAAGCTTAAATCAGAGTCAATAACGCGTGCCCTGTTCAATACAACCTCAGGACAACCGCATTCGGATTAATTGTAATACTCAAGTATAGTCAAGAAGCCGCAATTGCATAGGTAAAGAATATTTCATGAAACAGCACTTATTCCTTTGCCGTACTCTGCAAAATACTGAATCAAGAAATCAATAAAGGTCGATAACTTCGCAGGATAAAATTTTCTTTGCAAATAAGTTGCATAAACCGACAAGTCAGTCAAACGATATTCGGTCAGAATCTCTACCAATTTTCCTTGTTGTAAATAATCTGCAACCGACAGCTCTGGCGCCCGAATAATCCCCATTCCCATAACGGCCGCATGTGACAGAGCCCGACCATTATTACAGGCAAAGCACCAATCCATTCGATACTTAACCGTCTTGCCATCCTCCTGAAATATCCAATATTCCGCATGTGGCGTATCGATATAATGCAAACATTGATGCGTCAACAAATCCTCCGGTGTTGTCGGTTCGCCATGCTTTTCCAGATAATCTGGCGATGCGTAAGTCCCCAGTCGAGTCGAATAAATCTTTCGCGCCACCACTCCTTGATCCAGTTTATCGGTCACGAGGATCGCAATATCATAAACACCTTCACGTAGATTCTTGAATTTATTGTCCAATATCAACGACACCTTAACATCGGGAAATTGACGCCGATATTGCTCAATGGCCGGCACCATAAAAAAACTGCCAAAATCAATCGGCGCACTAAGCTTTAGAATACCTTTGACACTGTCACTTAATTGAGCCGCCTCCTCATCCAACGATTCCAATGTTTCCAAGATCTGTTTGCCCTTATCGTAATACAATCGCCCGGCCTCAGTAACGTTCAGGCTACGTGTTGTTCGATTCAATAACACCACGCCCAATGACTTTTCCAATTGCGCCATAATCTTACTAACCTGCATTTTCGAAACACCCATCTCCTTGGCAACGGCCGAAAATGACCCTAGCTCGACAATCCTGCAAAACACCCGTATTTGATAAAATCGATCCATCGGCATCACCTTTTATAAACCCATTGGTTTATAGTTTATAAACATATTACCGCTTTAATCAAGGTAAGCATTTACCTATAATCTATCTCGGAGATAGTAATACCGTCTGACGCTTGCTTTAAAAAAACAGGCGTCAGACGGTTTTTTTTGCCCTATTTTCAATAAAAAGCTGGAAATAAAAAAAATCTTGATGTATTATATTCGGCTCTTACGGAGAGGTGGCTGAGCGGTCGAAAGCGGCGGTCTTGAAAACCGTTGAGGGTTTATCCCCTCCCAGGGTTCGAATCCCTGCCTCTCCGCCATTATCCTGCTCTTAAAAAAGCCGCTATCTATCTAGCCGGCGGATAACACGACATCACTTTCTACTATCATCGCATTTACATCTTTACGATAAATTTCCTGTACTGGAAAAATTAAGTCGCCGGGCTTCAAGCCGAATGCCTGTAATGATTCAACTTCAACATAAAAATCCTTAACATCATAGATTTCCAGTGCTTTAAAAATTGCGGCAGTGTCTTTCAGCCCTAAGTCGGTAGGATTTTGTCCGGATTTAATGCTCAGTACGCCACCCCCTAAAAACAATAACGCCACCTGCTGATCAAAAACAGCGGCGGTTAAAATCATGTCCAGATTTTCCTGTAATTTAATCCCTTGAAAAGGCGGTTTTTCCAGAACGAAGAGTATTTTTTTCATGGTTAAACCCGGCAGGTAAAGAAGAAATAAACAGGTTTATGGCTTGATAATGGTAAAGACCCAATTAAAATTCAATCACTCGGTCAGCCGCCAGCATGGCTTCCAGCCATTGCCCCAAGCCACCAATTCTGAAACCTGCCGCCAGATCATCATCCTGCTTGCCCTGGCGTTTGGCTTCGTCAGGATTCAGTAACCCCCGCCGCTGTGCGGCTGAAACACACACCACTAAATCAAGTTCAAACGCTTGCGCTAATGTTTGCCAGGCCTGAGTCAGATGACATTCATCATCGGGTGCAGTGCGATAATGCAACGCATGATAAATGCCATCTTTATAAAAAAATACCCGCGAGATGCTGTGCCCGGCTTCCAACGCAGCTTTTACAAACCGATAAGCGCTAATTGCGCTGGCGCTGGTATCTGGATTGGCGTTAACCAGAATGGCGTATTTCATGACCGTACCGCTTTGCGGAAACGATGTGAAAAACCGGCATCATAGAGTTTGGATTTTTTCAGCTCAGGCCAGTGCCGGGCACCAAGCGTCGGACTGATAATAATCATGGCCTGAGCATTAATTTTGGCATCCCGGCATTTTTGTTGAATGTCCGCTACTGTCCCCCGCACAATCTGTTCTTCACCAGGCCAGCTAGCCTTATGCACCACTAAAACTGGCGCATCCTCAGACCAACCGGCTTCGAGTAAGGCATGCCGAACCTTTTTCAGCAAGGTAATGGAAAGATAAAGACACAAAGTGCAATGATGCCTCGCCAATTCAAGCAGGGATTCACCCTCGGGCATCGGTGTGCGCCCTTCAACCCGGCTATAAATAACGGTTTGAGTCACTTCAGGCAGTGTCAGCGTTTCCACCGCGGCGGCAGCGGACGCCATCGCCGAAGTCACGCCAGGAACGACACCAACGTCAACACCTGCCTTGTCTAAAGGTTGCACCATTTCAATCAAAGCACCATACAAGGCTGGGTCGCCAGTTTGCAGCCGAATAACACAGGCATCCCCTTGCGCCTTGTCAATCAGCCAGGTGGTAATTTCATCCAACGTCATACCTTTGGAATCGGCGATATCACAATCTGTTTTCGCCCATTGGGTGGCTGCCTGTGAAACCAGGGAGCCGGCATACAAGATGGCATCAGCATCAGCAATCAGCTTTTGCGCTTTCAAGGTGATCAATTCCGGATCTCCAGGGCCGGCGCCGACAAACCATACTTTAGCCATTTGTTTAATCCTTATTGTGAAACCTGGGCAATCCAGTCTTGCAGATTGTAATAATTGGTCACACGCGCGATTTTACCGTCGCGTATGTCGAAAAATGCGCCCGCTGGTAAGCGGTATTTTTGACCACGGGCTTCCGGTAAGCCTTCATCGCTATTCAAATATTCGCCTAACACCACAAATTCAGCCGCAGCCCGACTTCCGCCTGCATTTGCCATGATAACCATATCCACGAGCTGCTCTTTGTAATGATAATTCATTTTTTCCATAAAACGCGCAAAGGCTTCTTTGCCACATTCGCGGCCACCCTGGTTGATATCATGAATAACATCATCACTTAAAAGACTGATGAAAGTCGCCATATCGCCATCATTGAAAGCTTGATAATAACGTTTGATCAATGCAATTGCCTGTTCCATTTATTTTCTCTCATGCAGATTTTAAAAAGGCGCTATTTTGCCATAATCAGGCCTTGATTTCAGTGTATTGTTTTCAAACCAAAGCGTTTATAAACAAAGGCCATCAGCAGCGAACGGCTCAACATAAAAACACTCATCGCGCCCCACAAGCCCTGATTGCCATAATCCCAACTGAAATACCAAGCAGGCAAGAAAACGATAAACACCGAAAACAACATGATATTCCGCATCGCCCGCGACCAGGTTGCACCGACAAAAACGCCATCAAACAAATAGCTTAAAAATGCAAGCAAGGGCATGAGCACCACCCAAGGCAAGAAAGCCATTGCTGCATGTTGTACCGGACTTAAACTGGTCAATAATTGAATGATGCTATCGCCAAATATGGCATAAACGAAACAAAACCCCAAGGCGACGGCACAAGACCAAAGCGCCGCACTGTTGACCGCAGCTCGAAACGCTGCTCTGTTTCTCTGCCCTATGGCACGACCGACCAAGGCTTCTGCGGCATGCGCAAAACCATCCAATGCATAGGCCATAAAGGTCTGAAAATTCATCAACACCGTATTGGCCGCCAGAACGATTTCACCCAATCGAGTCGATTGTGCGATAAAAAATGCAAAGGCAAAAATCAAACATAAGGTGCGAATAAATAAATCAGAATTAATACGCAGCAATTGTTTAAGTTTTTGCGTATTGAACAATATTTCCCGGCTCAATCTGATGGCCAAATAATGCCGGTAAGACAATAATATTGCCAGCGCCGTCAGCAGACCACAAAACTCTGCAATCACAGAGGCCAAAGCAACGCCTTTGACGCCCAGTTGCCAATGATAGACCAGCATAAAATCCAGCATAATGTTAATTCCATTCGTGACCAATACGATCAATAATGGTGCACGCATATTCTGCAACCCCAAAAACCAGCCGGTCAACACATAAAGACTTAAGGTGGCCGGCGCACTCCAGATGCGAATTTGGTAATATTGCCCGGCCAACGCTTCAACTTCCACCGGACCATGCAACAAATAAAAGCCCCATCGCGCCAAATCATGCCGGAACCAAAGTATAATCCCTGCAAGCATCAATGCAGTCATCAAGGCGCGCAATAAACAGGCCTTAACTTCCGATGTTTGCTCAAGACCGGCCGCTTGCGCCACTATTCCGGTCGTACCCATGCGTAAAAAACCGAATCCCCAATAAATAAAATTGAAAATCACCCCAGCCAGGGCAACTGCCGCTAAAAAGCGGGCGGAATCCAAATGCCCCAGTACTGCCGTATCCACTAGCCCTAACAAAGGTGTAGAAATATTGGCAAGAATAATCGGCGCAGCTAATCGCAAAATAGACCGATGTTGCAATGTTTACCCCGTTGTTTTAAGGAAACAAAGTATAACACCGTTTTGAAACGAATGATTGTGTTTTATGTCTTATAAATATAACGGCCAACTGGTGTATCAAATACACGATGAAGAAGGCGTTATAGAAGTTGTCGATACTGATGGCATCCGATCTCTGCATTTTGGTTCGCCTTCCCGCCAAAGCACGCAATTATTATCAGACCCCGACCGGCTGCACTCGCTTTACGCCCGTGCCATGATGGGACTGCTGTTGTTTAATGATGCGCCTCGCGATATTTTGATGATAGGCTTAGGCGGTGGCACCTTAACCAAATATCTGTTGCAACAATTTAGCGACTGCAAAATCAAGGTAGTGGAATATCGCCGCGGCGTTTTGAAAGTTGCCCGGAGTCACTTTGGCTTGCCCTTTGATTCACGCCTTAAAGTTAAAATAGGCTGTGGTGCCGAATATGTCTGTCGGCAAAGCCTCGAAAATGCGCAACAGCATGACCTGATCATGATTGACGCCTTTGATCATGAAGGTATGGCACCTGAAGTCAGTAGCGAACGTTTTTTTGATGGCTGCAAAACATTGCTTACCCATGAGGGTATGCTGGCCATCAATTTATGGGGTACAAACAAGGACCTGTTCCAGCAAGTGGCCTGGAATCTTGGCCGCGTATTCGACTGGCGTATTGTATTTCTGCCTGTCCGCAAACGCGGTAATATCATTGGTTTTGCGTTCAATGATGGCATGACCAAGCCCAGCTTTAAGGCGACCCAACAAAAAGCCTTGCAATTGGAACTCACGTATCAACTGGAGTTTCCAACCTTTATTCACGATATTAAACGCAACAATACTAAAATTTTTAATCGGGTTTTTACACCATGACACAGACCGCGCCTTATCTTTTTGGCTACCGTAAATACTGGGCAGAACGTTTTGGTATCGCCCCACACTTACCGATGAGCCAGGATGAAATGGCAGAACTGGGCTGGGAAGCCTGTGACATTATTTTGGTTACCGGCGACGCTTATGTCGACCACCCAAGCTTCGGCATGGCTGTTATCGGCCGTGTACTGGAAGCCCAGGGATTTCGGGTAGGTATTATTTCGCAACCCGACTGGCACAGCGCCGATGATTTCCGCCGCTTAGGACGCCCTAACCTATTTTTTGGCGTCACCGGCGGCAACATGGACTCCATGGTCAACCGCTATACATCGGATAAAAAAATTCGCTCTAACGATGCTTATACCGCCCATGGCGCAGCGGGGAAACGGCCTGATCGTGCGGTCAATGCCTATTCACATCGTTGCCGTGAAGCGTTTAAGGATGTCCCCATCATCATTGGTGGCATTGAGGCCAGCCTACGCCGGATTGCGCATTATGATTACTGGTCAGATAAAGTGCGTAAATCCATTTTAATGGATTCCAAGGCTGATTTACTGGTTTACGGCAATGCCGAACGCCAGATTGTCGAAATCGCCCACCGCTTAGCTCAAGGTGAAGCCGTATCGGAATTGAAAGGGATCCGGGGCACGGTACATTTTGTCAAAAAAATCCCCACCGGCTGGGTTGTGAAAGACTCAAGCCAAATCGACAAACCTGGTCCGCTGTCGTCACAAATCAACCCGTATCAGGCGCAACCAGCGTGCAGCCAAAAAACGGATGCCGTCGAAAACGGTGAAAAAGTCATTCAGTTTCACCGCGTCATCCCCAATCAGAAGCGGGCACAAACAGTCATTCGCCTGCCCGATTATGATCAGGTCAAACAGGACCCTGTACTGTATGCCCATGCCTCACGCGTAATGCATGGCGAAACCAATCCAGGCAATGCACGCCCCTTGATTCAACGACATGGCAGCCGCGAAATCTGGGTCAATCCACCGGCCATACCGCTGACTACTAAGGAAATGGATGGCGTGTTTGACCTGCCCTATTCCCGCTTGCCACACCCGCACTATGGCGAAGCGAATATTCCGGCGTTTGAAATGATCCAGCATTCGGTCAACATCATGCGCGGCTGTTTTGGTGGCTGCACCTTTTGCTCTATTACGGAACATGAAGGGCGGATTATTCAAAGCCGCTCGGAAAACTCAATCATCCGTGAAATTGAAGCCATCCGGGACACATCCCCCCATTTTACCGGTCACATTTCTGACCTGGGCGGACCGACAGCTAATATGTATCGACTGGCCTGCAAAGACCCTGAAATCGAATCATCCTGTCGTCGGCTATCCTGTGTTTATCCTGGCATTTGTCCAAACTTGAACACCGACCATTCTGCCCTAATCAAACTGTACCGTCGGGCACGAAAACTGCCGGGCATCAAGAAAATTTTTATTGCCTCCGGCCTGCGCTACGACCTGGCGGTCGAATCACCGGAATATGTCAAGGAACTGGTCACCCACCATGTCGGCGGCTATCTTAAAATTGCCCCTGAACATACAGAACAAGGCCCATTATCCAAGATGATGAAGCCAGGCATGGGTACCTATGACCGCTTTAAGCAAATGTTTGATAAATTTTCCAAACAGGCCGGTAAAGAACAATATCTGATTCCGTATTTTATCGCCGCCCACCCTGGCACCGAAGACAAAGACATGCTCAACCTGGCCTTATGGCTGAAACGCAATGGTTTTCGCGCCGATCAGGTCCAAGCCTTTCTGCCCTCTCCCATGTCGGTTGCGACGGCAATGTACCATTCCGAGAAAAATACGCTGCGCAAAGTCAGCCACAATGCGGAAAATATCAGTATTCCCAAAGGCATTAAACAACGCCGTTTACACAAGGCCTTTTTACGTTATCACGACCCCAAAAACTGGCCATTATTACGAGAAGCCTTAAAGAAAATGGGCCGCGCCGACCTTATTGGCAATGGTAAACAGCATTTGATTCCATCCTTCCAACCCAAAACCGGTGAGTCACGTACGCAAAAAACACGCCCATTCAAAACCAAGTACACCGATTTTAATCCCAAAAAGTCACGCCAGCGCAGCCGACATAAGGCTCGAAAACGGACATAAGACACAGCGGCTAAAATAAGAGCCGATGATCAAGCTGGAGAATGGGATTAATTTACAGATTAAGCTGAAAGATGCCGAAATAAATATCCCACACCTTCAATGATGCTAAGGATAATCGACGCATATGCAGTACTGCTCAAGACGGCACACAAACAACTATTGCGAAACTAAAATATATTCAGCTCGATAGTTTATTGTCACTTTTATGAAAAAGAAGAAAAAGGATAATGGAAAAGATGGGGTGAACGATGGGGCTCGAACCCACGACAACCGGAATCACAATCCGGGGCTCTACCAACTGAGCTACGCTCACCATAATGATTTTTTTGGCACGCTTGGCAGGATTCGAACCTGCGACCCACGGCTTAGAAGGCCGTTGCTCTATCCAACTGAGCTACAAGCGCAAATCTTGGTCGGGGTAGAGGGATTCGAACCCCCGACATCCTGCTCCCAAAGCAGGCGCGCTACCAAACTGCGCTATACCCCGAAATGAACCTTCCTAAAAGAGGATGGCCCCAAGGCCACCCTGTGAAGAGCGACTATAATACGCCATATGCTCTTTATCGTCAATACCCTTTTATAATTTATTTTTGACCAATTGATAGATTTCTTCACTTTTAATCGAAGCGCTATCAAGAATAGCTTCCATCTCCGATTTTTTTTGTTGTGCAAAATCCTGATCTTTTAAACTGCCAATATTGATATAAACATTCAAAGCCGCGCTTTTCAGGCCGGCATAGGCGGCCATAACCGCAACACCGGCATCACTGATGACCCCTAAACTACCTTTTTCAGCAGCGATCTGGCTGATCTCAATAGCCTCGGCACAGGCCTTAGCGCAATCGAGTGGGACTTGTGTCGCTTGTTTTAAAATAGCCTGTATTTTTTGGCTGCGTTCGTTTTTTTCAGCTTCGGTATTTTTTGGTAGCCGGTAACATGCCATCAATTCATTGAACACATCGACATCGGCCTGGATCATATCGGTCAATTGCTGGCGCAATCGCTCCGATTTTTGTAATAACGCCTGCATATCGGCTTCAACTTCAGCGTATTGCGGCTTTCCAATCGTCAGGTTACAAACCATGCTGGTCAATGCCGCTGATTGCGCACCCATAATGGCCGCCGCACTACCACCGCCTGGCGTTGCATCGCGGCTGGCCAGTTTGTCTAAAAACTCACTTAAGGTCTGTTGCGTAATTTCATTCATATTTGTGTTTTCCATTATCGTTCACGTCGCCAGGTTGTTTTTCCACCCGGTGCATCTTCCAGTACAATACCTTGCGCTTTAAGCTGATCACGGATTTTATCGGCCTCGGCCCAATTTTTAGCCTGCTTAGCCTCCAGTCTTTGTTGAATGAGGGCTTCAATTTCCTGCTCGCTCAAGGCAGAATCTGTCTGCCCACCGTGCAGAAAAGCTTCTGCCTCTTCCTGCAAAATTCCCAATACGCCAGCTAAATGCTTCAAGGTATGCGCCAGTTTTTGTTTTTCGCTTGAATCATGCGATTTATTGATTTCCCGTGCCAGATCGAAAAGCACCGATAAGGCAACCGGCGTATTAAAATCATCATCCATCGCCTGCTTGAAGCGTTCAACTTTTTCATCATCCAATGATGTACTGGCATCGCTGTCAATACCACGCAAAGCGGTATAAAGCCGAGTCAATGCAGCTTGCGCTTCGTCTAACTGTTCATCGGAATAGTTAAGCGGACTGCGGTAATGACTGCTCAGGATAAAAAAGCGAATGACTTCGGGGCGATATTGCTTTAGCACCTCGCGCACGGTGAAAAAATTACCCAGCGATTTGGACATTTTTTCTTCATTAACGCGAACAAAACCGTTATGCATCCATACATTGACAAATTTTTCGCCGGTCGCACCTTCTGACTGGGCAATTTCGTTTTCATGATGCGGAAATTGCAAGTCCATACCACCACCATGAATATCGAAATGATTGCCTAAACAGCAGGTGGACATGGCCGAACATTCAATATGCCAGCCTGGCCGCCCCCGGCCCCAAGGCGAGTTCCAGGCTGGCTCATTAGGCTTGGCTTTTTTCCACAGTACAAAGTCGAATGGATTATGTTTAGCGGTATCAACTTCCACCCGCTCTCCTGCTTGCAATTCTTCCAGTCGTTTGCCCGACAGTTGACCATAGTCTTTAAACTTGTCCACGGCATAAAACACATCGCCATTCGTACCGATATAAGCCAAACCTTGCTCGAACAATTGCATAATCATGCGAATAATATCATCCATGGATTGAGTAGCTCGGGGTTCTAAATCTGGCGACAAAACTGCTAAAGCGGCTTCATCTTCATGCATGGCTTGAATAAAGCGTTCGGTTAGCTGCGTAAAATCCTCCTGATTATCATGCGCGCGCTGAATGATTTTATCGTCGATATCGGTAATATTACGCACATAGGTCAAGTCATATCCACTATAGCGAAAATAACGCGCCACCACATCAAACACAACCATGACCCGAGCATGACCGATATGGCAATAATCATAAACGGTCATACCACACACATACATGCCAACCTTTCCTGGAACACGCGGGGTGAAAACGTCTTTACGACGCGTAAGGGTGTTATAAATCTTCAGCATCTGAGCTTTACTACCTGCAGCGAAAATAATTCACCAATTTACCAAGATTCGGGCTTCTCTTTCAAGCAGAAAACCAATAGAATCTTATCTTTTGCATATTCATTGGAGGATTTGCATGCGTATTTTGATTTTTTCTCTAATGTTTTGCCTGTTTTCAACCTTTTCATTCGCAACGGAAATTCAAATGTCAGACAACACACCTAAAGTAAAACTCACGACAAACCTTGGTGCAATCGTCATCGAACTAGACCAGGAAAAAGCGCCGGAAACCGTCGCCAATTTTCTGCGTTACGTCAAAGAAGGTTTTTATGACGGCACTATTTTTCATCGCGTCATCCCCGGATTTATGGCGCAAGGCGGCGGCTTTGACCAGAATTTTGAGCAAAAAAGCACCCATGAAGCGATTAAAAATGAAGCAGATAATGGCTTAAAAAACGAACGTGGCACCATCGCTATGGCGCGCACACCGAATCCTGATTCGGCAACGGCACAATTTTTTATCAATTTAAAAGATAATGACTTTTTAAACTATAGCAGCCCTACACCAAATGGCTGGGGCTATGCGGTCTTCGGTAAAGTCGTTGAAGGCATGAAAGTGGTTGATAAAATGGCAGATGTTGAAACCGGCAATCGGGGAATGCATCAGGATGTTCCGGTTGAAGACATTATTATTGAGAAAGCTGAAATTGTTGAGTAAGCTTTGCTTTTTCCCGTTTTGACTTTGCCATTAAGTCAAGTGTTTTTAATGTTAAGGGTAACTGCTCACCCGGTTGTGTTTTAGCCGGAGTAGGTCATTGATTTATCAGGACACGTGAATACATCCATGTAGTTCTGCATAACATCCCTGTTATGCAAGCCTGATAAATCAACAACCTACACCTGCTTTTTAGAGGGGGTGAGTAGATACTGTTAAGGAAGGCTTTGAGTTTGAATGACGGTTTTTTAGCTATCGCCTCTCTGCAACAGCCTGTTGTTCTGCACCCAGGCAGTCGAACCACCCATCCTTGACTTAATGGCAGTTCCCGGGCAGGCGTGCCAAGCATTATTTTGTTTCCACCCAATTTCCGGATAAGCCGTTGAACCCGAATATTTTATTTATTTCCGATTTACACATTGCCGTAGAAAAAAAAGAGATTACGCGCAGGTTTCTGTCATTTTTGCAGGAAACCGCCAGCCAAGCCAATGCGTTGTATATTCTCGGCGATTTATTTGATAGCTGGATCGGCGATGATGATAATCTTCCTCCCAACCCAGCTATCAAAAGAGCCTTAAAAAAACTGACCGACACCGGCGTTGCGGTGTATTTTCAGGCCGGCAACCGGGATTTTTTAATCGGACAGGCATTTGCCCGAGAAACCGGCGTGACATTACTGGGCGATTACCATGTCATTGATTTGTTTGGTGTCAGAACATTGCTCACCCACGGTGACTTGCTATGCAGCGATGATGTGGCTTACCAGGCATTCCGACAAAAATCACGCCAGCCTGATTGGCAACGCAATGTTTTATCCAAGCCGCTCTGGCTTCGATTGCTGGCGGCACGTTGGTATCGCCTCCGCAGTTTTTGGCATAAACGAAAAAAAAACGACGACATCATGGATGTCAACCCCCAAACGGTAATAGAAACACTTAAACGCTTCGATTGCCAACGCCTGATTCATGGTCATACGCATCGCCCCGCAGTCCACGAAATAATGCTTGATGGCGAAACAGCACAACGTTTTGTGCTGGCCGACTGGACAGCTGCATCCGGGCAATATCTACGCTGGAATGAAAGAGGTTACGCAATTATTGATCTGGATTAGCCCAACAATCACATAAGCCATTACGGGCTTAATCCTCATCTGAAACCTTGATAACAATATTCACCCGCCGATTTTTTTGCCGGCCTTCTTCGGTGCTGTTATCGGCAATCGGCTGTGTATCGGCAAAGGTAACCGCCCGCATTCTTGCTGGGTCAATATTTTGTTTCGCCAAGAAGTGCAGCACACTGGTCGCTCTGGCTGCACCTAATTCCCAATTTGATGGGAACTTTGCTGTCTTGATCGGCCGGTTATCGGTATGCCCTTCGATATAAATCAACCCTTTCGATTGTTGCAATAAAGGCGTCAGCCGCTTTAACACGACTTTACCCGATTCCGATAATTCTGCATTGGATGATTGATACAAGATGTTGTCTTGTATTCTTAACTGCGCATACCCTTTCGACACCGTCATCTGGATTTTATCTTCTAAACCCAATTTCTTCAGTTTTTGCTGCAAACGCCTTTGAGTTTTATCCGTATCCGCTTTTTTAATGGGTGCTGGTGCGTTAACTTTTTTGGCAGGCTTTGGTGTCTCAACGGCCTTAATCGCCTGCGCAGTCTTCTGTTTCATTGGCTTAACAACCGGCACAGTAGCTACAGGCAGTTTTTTAATCGTTAGCGACGGTTTTGGAGATCTTTGCGTTGTCGTTTCGCGTTTCGGCGTCTTGTGATCCGGTTGCACGCTATTCTTAGCAACAAGAGATTTAGTTTTAACACCTTTGATTGTCGTTTCAGGGTGTTTTTTAACCGTCGCGCCTTGTTTTATAAATTTTTTTTCAGGTTTTTTCGTTTGTGTCTCGAAGTGGCTTAAGGAAATCAACACGACAACCAACATGACAATCAGCACAAACACATCAATATAGGTCAGCAGCCAGTTTTGGGTAGGTCGGCCATCCGGCTCATCCAGCCAGTCATCCAAAGCCAAGGCAGAAGCAAGATGATGTTGTTTGTCCGATTCAGTCATCATAAAAATCTAAGCTGTCCTGATGTAATTCGTTATCGTATTGGGCGACAAAAGAGTTCAGGGTTTCTCGAATAAACGAAGGCGTACGCCCTTCTACAATTAAGGCGACACCTTCCATAATCATGCTCATAATCATGATGCGTTGCTCTGTACGCCGTTCCAATTTAATTGCAATCGGATTAAACACAAGATTAGCCAGCAACAGCCCATAGAGCGTTGTCGTCAAGGCAATAGCCATATTAGCGGTAATGGAATGAATTTCTTTGACTTCAATAACTTCCAGCATATTGATCAACCCAATCAACGTACCCAACATACCAAAGGCCGGCGAGAAGGCGGCCAGGCTATGAAATATGCTGGCTTCGGCTTTTTCTTTCGCACGCAATCTGGCAATCCGCCATTTCAATAAGGCTAAAATATCATCCAGCGGCGCATTATCGACAATCAGTTGAAAACTGGTTTTCAGATAGGGATTCTGAATCGTATCGATGGTATTTTCGATGGCGATTTTATCGCGCTGAAACCACATTCTAGCGACAGCGACGATTTCATCGACCTCGCGCTGGGGGTTCAGGCTTTCATAAAAAATAATCTGCCGAATGGATTTAATGCCCTGTTTGATGTCACGCAAGGGATAACTCAGGAAAACAGCCGCCAATGTCCCCCCGAGGACAATCACCAGCCCTGAAATATTGATAAAGATTTCTGGCGTATTGGCGGCATAATAGACAATAAACAGCAATAAAATAATGCTCAGCGCTAAGCCGATTGCGGTCGAATAATTAATGGCCGGCGTTTGCTTGAAAAGTGGGGGGAATAATCGATACTTATCCATGCGTTAAAGCATAGCATAATGCGTATTTTAAGTGCTTATATTGTCAGCGGTGGCTGAACCGGGCCTGTTTTTATCACATCGACCGGCATGCCGACCGTCAATCGCCCACTTTTGTCATGCAGCGCATTCTGACCAAAGTAAACATGCTTTTGCCATTTTCTAGTCTTTTGTAAAGTTTGCATCGGCTCCGAGCTACGTTCTGCCGTGGCTGGATCAATGGTGGGAACAGCGCAACGCGAACACGGCTTAGGTAAACGAAAACTAATATCACCAATCTGAATTTTACGCCAGCTGTCCTCAGCATAGGCGCTGCAACCGGATATAACTAAGTTAGGTCGGAACCGGATCATGGGTAACGATAATCCCATGGCGTGATTCAAGGTATCTAATGAGGCCTGTGACAATAGAAGAAACGGAAAGCCATCGGCAAAGGCGACTTGATCTGTAGGCGCTGCATAAGCCGGGTCCACCGGCCGTACGGCCTGCTGTGGATGGAAAACCAGCCGGCAGTCGATTTTTAAAAAATCACTAAACCATTGGTTGACCTTTTGCTCCAGCAGAACAGCCTGACAGTGATCATGCCATATTTCCACCGCCACTGTGTCAGCCGTTTCAGGTTGTAACGGAATCTGAATCGGCGTCATTCCAGGCGCGGATAATTGCAAGGCAGCATCAGACAACTCCGGTTTAATCAGAACCATTTTTGGCAAACGGCGCTGACTCAAAAAACGGTTTTCCTGGTCGATAAGCATCCATTGTCGATCATGCCGAAAGCCCGTTTTATCGACTGGCCAGGTCGATACTTCGATACCGGCCAGCGATTTCACAGGATAAACAAACATCTGTTGCAAGATAATGCCAGCCACCATCACATTATCCGCATTTACTGTCGCCACAATTCAAACAGGTCATACAGCCATCCATCAATACCATCGCTTTGGTATTACATTTTGCGCAAAGTACAGCCTGCTCTGGAAAACTATTGTCTTCCCCTCCGCTTGTGCCATGTTTGGCTTCGAATTCTTTCCGTTTTTCGGCCAAAAACTTTTTTTGGCTGGAGGACAGTTCATCGGGCTTAATCATACCGATATGTTTCATGTGCGATTCAATCGCACAACCGATTTCAGCCACCAGTGAAGGCATAAAAACGCCACCTTTTTTAAAATAGCCGCCTTTCGGGTCGAATACAGCTTTCAGCTCTTCCACTAGAAAGCACACATCACCACCCTTGCGAAAGACGGCAGAAATAACCCGCGTCAAGGCTAGAACCCATTGAAAATGCTCCATATTTTTGGAATTAATAAACACTTCATAAGGTCTTCGCTCTTCATGTTCCGAACCTGCATTCAAAATCATATCATTTATCGTGATATACAAAGCGTGCTCAGACTGGGGGGTTTTAATTTTGTAGGTCGAGCCAAGTAATACTTCAGGCCGTTCCATTTTTTCATGCATGCTTTCCAATTCAGGCTGCAGTACTTCATTGTTCGCCGCATTTGCTTTCGACTCGTCGGTCAAAACTTTATAGCTAACGATTTTTTTAGTGATCTTATGTGTCATGGCTTCTTCATCCTGCTTTATATCTGCCTTAGAACTTTCCATAATAACCCTCTTTCAAAGCATCGAACAAATTCGCGGCGGTATGCACTTCGCCATCATATTCCACTTCCTCATTGCCTTTCAGTTCAACCACATGCCCATCTTCTAGAGTAAATTGATAGGTGGTATTTTCCAAATCCTTCTCCTTGACCAGTACGCCCTGGAATACTTCTGGATTAAACCGGAATGTGGTGCAGCCTTTTAGGCCTTGATCATAGGCATATTGATAAATATCTTTAAAATCTTCATAAGGGTAATCGGTCGGCACATTAGCGGTTTTAGAGATAGACGAGTCTATCCATTTTTGCGCTGCCGCCTGAATATCGACATGCTGTTTAGGAGTAACATCATCAGCCGAAATAAAATAATCCGGCAGTTTCTGTGCAGGATCTTCACTGAATGGCATCGCATCTGGATTGATCAGTTCTTTATACGCCAGTAATTCAAAGGAAAATACGTCAATCTTTTCTTTCGATTTTTTCCCTTCCCGAATCACGTTGCGCGAATAATGATGCGCAAAACTCGGTTCGATACCATTGCTGGCATTATTCGCCAACGACAGGGAAATGGTACCGGTTGGTGCAATCGAGCTGTGATGCGTAAAACGACTGCCGACTTCGCTTAATGCTTCGACCAATTCAGGCTCGGCTTCGGCCAGTTTCTGCATATAGCGACTATATTTTGCATGCAGCACCTTGCCCGGAACCTTATCGCCGACTTTATAGCCATCTTTGACCATTTCCGGCCGTTTATGCAACATTTCACCGGTTACCGTAAACACCTCATCCATAATGGGTGCAGGGCCTTTTTCCTGCGCTAAAGCCAACCCCATCTTCCAGCCTTCTATCGCCATGATTTTAGTGACTTCTTCGGTGAATTCCAATGAAGATTCATCGCCATATTTCATACCCAGCATAGTGACGGTCGAGCCCAGTCCTAAATAGCCCATGCCATGCCGACGCTTATGAGTGATTTCGTGACGTTGTTTCTCTAAAGGTAGTCCATTGATTTCGACGACATTATCCAGCATGCGGGTAAAAATACGCACGGCTTTACGATAACCTTCCCAATCAAACCCAGCTTCCGCCGTGAATGGTTTTTCCACAAAACGGGTCAGATTGATCGAACCTAACAGACAGCTTCCATAAGGCGGCAAGGGCTGTTCACCACAGGGATTGGTCGCGCGAATATTTTCACAGAACCAGTTATTATTCATCTCATTGACTTTATCAATCAAAATAAAGCCGGGCTCAGCATAATCGTAGGTCGAAGACATGATGATGTCCCACAACCGACGCGCAGGCAGTGTTTTCGTAATACGGCAAGCCACCAGGCCCTTGTCATTGACGATGTAGCCGGCTTTATTAGGCAGGTCGCGCCAAACAATCTGTTGGGCGTCATTTAAATCCAGTTTGTCTAATTTAACTTCTTTTTCAGTCACCGGAAAAGACAGCGGCCAGTCTTTATCGTTTTTGACAGCTTCAACGAACTCCCGTGTGATCAACAAGGACAGGTTAAACTGACGCAGACGCCCATCTTCACGTTTAGCTCGAATAAATTCAACAACATCTGGATGAGCTACATCAAAAGTTGCCATCTGCGCACCGCGGCGACCGCCGGCCGACGATACGGTAAAACACATTTTGTCGTAAATATCCATAAACGATAATGGCCCGGAGGTGTACGCGCCGGCCCCTGAAACATAGGCATCTTTCGGACGCAGCGTTGAAAACTCATAACCGATGCCGCAACCGGCTTTCAGGGTCAAGCCCGCCTCGTGTACCTTAGCTAAAATATCATCCATTGAATCCTGAATGATACCGGAAACCGTACAATTGATGGTCGAGGTTGCAGGCTTATGCTCCTGAGCACCAGCATTGGATACAATCCGCCCCGCTGGAATCACACCTTGTCGCAATGCCCAGAGAAATTCTTTGTACCATTTTTCCTGTTCAGCCTTGGTTTTTTCAACACCGGCAAGCGCTTTGGCAACGCGTTTGTAAGTATCATCAATCGTTTTATCAACCGGTTGTCCATCTTTGGTTTTCAATCGATATTTTGCATCCCAAATATCCAAAGATGCATCTTGCAACGGAATTTCAGTGACGGTATTTCTTACCACATGAAGCTGTGCGGTCATTGATTTAGATCCTTTTTTCCAGAGTTTTTCAGAGAATACAAAGCTTTACATCGCCAAAACAAAAAAACGATGTTATCTACATATAGTGTATTTTTGAGAACGTAGACACAATATATAGTATTTTTTGCATGCATTCAAAAAAATATAAAAAAACCATCGCTCTCTTTATTCAAAAAAACGATGGTCTTTTTTAAATTCCGGTACTTACAGAATCCGATCTTATTTACGATTCAAAAACGAAGCCGCACTACTTGCCGATTTATACTTTTTGCCAATGAAATTTGGCATGCCGAGGTTTATTTTTTGCTGATGATGGCGTTTCAACACCATCATCGGTAAAACAAGAGAGCTACGGGATGGGGTATTGTTCAAACGTGGAGATATAGCCGAGTGAGAAGTTAACCTTCTTCAGCCATACTTAAATAACGTTCCCCTGTATCATGAATAACAGTCACAACCGTTTTCCCTGCACCTAAGCGCTGCGCCACCCGAATAGCCGCGAAAACACTCGCTCCCGATGAAATGCCAGCCATAATGCCTTCTTCTTCAAACAAACGTTTTCGCATGGCAAACGCTTGCTCAGTATGAACCAATTCAACTTTATCAATCAACTCAACATCCAGATTTTCAGGAATAAATCCAGCGCCAATACCCTGAATTTTATGTGGCCCGGGTTTACCCCCTGAAATAACCGGAGATTCTTCTGGCTCTACCGCAACAATTTCAATGCTGGCTTTGCGTTTTTTGATGACATCGGCAACGCCTGAAATCGTTCCGCCCGTACCTACACCGCACACGAAGGCATCGACTTTACCATCCGTCCCTGACCAAACTTCCTGGGCAGTAGTTTGGCGATGAATTTCGGGATTAGCCGGATTTTCAAACTGTTGCGGCATAAACGCTGCAGGTGTTTGTTGACAGAGTTGCTCTGCCTTGGCAATAGCGCCTTTCATCCCATCCGCTCCCGGTGTTAACACGATTTCAGCACCAAATAAGGCCAATAAGCGCCGCCTTTCAATCGACATGGTTTCCGGCATAGTCAATATACATCGATACCCTCTTTGCGCGGCGATCATGGCTAACGCAATACCGGTATTGCCTGAGGTCGGTTCAATAATTGTCCCACCCATCTTCAGCTGACCCGATTTTTCGGCCGCTTGTATCATCGCCAATCCAATCCGATCTTTAACTGAACCGCCCGGATTACGAGATTCCAGCTTAACAAAAACATCGGCGGCGTGTTTGGGAACGACTTTGTTTAATTTGACTAATGCGGTATTGCCAATTAGACGTGCAATACTTTCGTAGTTTTTCATAGCATGATCCTTAAAATTTAAGTCATTTTTTAAATCTGAAAAAAGCTTGGCGGGGAACTTACTGGTTTTTATCTGGATCAAATCGAACGGAGATAGTATGAGCTGGTATCATTCCCGCCTTCGGCATTATGCAAAAGGTGTGGTGATACCAGCCTTTTTTTCATTACGAATCGTGTTTTAATCGTTCGGTAATCCGTTTATAGGCTGCACTCAATTCATCACCGATAACTTTAGCCGCTTCAATCACGTCCTCAGCGGTTTCTTTGGTGTCATCGGCAACATCTTCAATCACGTCAGCCACCTTTTCCCACTTTTTCTCGGCCTTTTCCCATTCTTCTTTAACCTCCATTGAGGCTAAATGTAATTGGACTTTTAACTCATCACGCTCTTGTTTTAATTTTTCGGCAATTTCTTCAAATTCTTTTTTAATATCCATCATTATTCTCCTGGTGTTTATCTAAAATGAAAAGGGGTAAAGCCTTCATTATTATGTTGCTTACAGGTCAAAAACCGGTATTGTTTATTATCGACTTTAACCACAATCGTCTCCAAATTTGCAGTTCGACTACAGCGCGTACCTTTTGCTGTTGTCCCCTGACATTGTTCCACATTCTGAGTTAAATCAATAATATTGTCGGCCTCAACAGTTGATGTAACAGTATTGTCAGCGACCGATGCCTGAGACGGCGCAACTGCTTTCGCAACCTCAGCCCCCTCGCCCTCAGCATGGTGTACAGTTGATTCGGCAATGATTTTTTTTCTGAAGACAATCAAAACAGCAATGAGCAACACAAAGGGCCATATTGAAATTTCAAAATCGACATCTTCAGCCGCCCAGGCTAAATTACTATAACAGAGAGCGACAATAACACTAAAAGGTCCAAATAATTTTTTTTCTTTTTTCATACCCATCCTCTTTATTGAAAAATATCGGATCAAGGTTATTACAATACTGAATCCCAGTGAATTCAAGTATTCTTTTAATTATTCTGAACCAAATCATCAAATAAAAACCGGTCTGCTTCTGTTAATACCAGAAAATGACGGCCTTTCGCTCGAGAAATTAACATTACGCCGGCCTGTCGCGCCATTTCCAGCCCCATCTGAGTTGCCCCGGAACGTGAAACCAAAACAGGGATATTCATTTGAGCAACCTTGATAACCATTTCAGAGGTTAAACGTCCAGTGGTATAAAAAACTTTATTGGCGCCATTGATATTGTTAAGCCACATAAAGCCTGCAATTGCATCGACTGCATTATGCCGTCCAACATCTTCGATAAAAAATTCGATATTTTGATTGCAACACAACGCACAACCATGAACAGCCCCGGCTTTTTTATAGATTTCATTATGCTGTCTTAATGCGTTCAATAAAGCATAAAGTTCACTTTGCTTAAAGCCGGCTTGCGCCACCTTGATATTTTTCAGCTTATCGATCAATCGACCATAAACGGTTCCCTGTCCGCAACCTGTCGTCACCGTGCGCTGCTGCATTTGTTGGCTGAAATCACTGTTTTGCTGATATGTCACGACAGCGACTGCATCCGTTTCCCAATCGACCTGCACCTGTTTTATGCTGGAAATATCCTCAAAAAAGCCCTGATTTTTTAAATAACCTAGTGTCAACAGCTCAGGTTCTGCGCCCATTGTCATTAAAGTCACGATTTCCTGCTTATCAACATAAAGGGTTAATGGCCGCTCCATGACTAAATGAATAGGTCTTTTCTGTCCATTTTCATCGACCGCTATTTCCACCACCGCATGAGCCAGGCCAGATTGGGTTAATAGAGGCCTGTTATTATTTTTCATGCATCACCTCGGCGACCTGTTTCAACTGTTCCGGCGTATTAATATTCTGAAACACCTCGGGCTGATCACTAAAGTCGACCTGTACCCAGTCATGCTGCATCAACCAACGATCAATTTTACGTTCACCGGCTTCCAAATACTGTTCAAGACTGGTTTTCAGATAACTTTTCAGTACCAAAAAAACCGGATGCAAGCGTTCGCCATCAGAGGCGACCGCACAATCAGCATCCTGTTCCGCCTGCGTTTTTAGCATTTTCTGTAAATGTTCAGGCCTTATCAGGGGCGAGTCGCAAGGCATCACCAGTAATAAATCGGTTGGCACCACAGTCATGACGGCCAATATGCCCGCTAGCGGCCCGGCAAATGTCAAGTTTTGATCTGAAACAACAGGATAGCCAAACTGCTGATATTCAGCTTGATTGCGATTGGCATTAATCACCAATGCATCGACTACTGGTGCCATTGCAGCAATAGCATAGCTCACCAGCGGTTTGTCATGGAGCAAAATCAAGCCCTTATCCTGTTGCTGCATGCGCCTGGCCAAGCCACCTGCTAATATCACACCGGTTACTTTGTTTTGCTGATTCATAATGATATGCTAATAAGATGAAGCCACTAATCATTGTCGCAGCCTTATTTTTTATTGCAAGCTGTAGTGCAATACGACCTGAACCTATTCATAAGGAAACAGTCTATTATTATCAGGCCAGAACAGATAAACCGTATGATGATGTGCTAGCGGAGCTAGAAGTCGCAATTGCAGAACATAATTTCAGAATCACGGGCCATAGTCGGGTTGGCAAAGTCATTCGTGACCGTGGCACACAAAACTTTCCCGAATATGATACCGTCCAGTTTTGCAATTTATCCCATGCAAAAATCCTGTTAGAACTGGACCCGCATGCCGTTCATTATATGCCGTGCAATGTTGTGGTTTACCAATTTAAAAACCAAACACTCATTAAAACCCATTTGTTACCTGAAAATACCGACAACCCGAAATTCAATCAATTTGCCCATAAAATGAATTTAAAATTGAAAGCGATTGTCGATTTTGCCGCAGAAGAATAAATCAATTCGTTACAATACTCTTTTACCAAAACTTGTGAACATCAAAAAAATGAATAACAAAGTCCTTATCAGTTTTTTCCTTTTATTGTTCAGTGCTGCCTGCACAACCAATCAGACTAAAGTTGAAGACGAAACGATAAGCTATATTGATCAGTATCCTACCCGTGACCGGGTTGAATATGTTTTACAGTGTGTCGCTAAACACGGCGGTCTGACCTATATCACGCAATATGCCTGCGGCTGTAAAATCGACAAAATTGCCGAGAAATTAACCTTCAAAGAGTACGAAGCGGCGACCACTTTTGGCTTTATGCGTAAAACACCCGGCGAAAATGGCGCCGCATTTCGCGACCCTGAGCAATCGAAATCTTTGAAAAAACGCTTAAAGGAAGCCGAAGCCTATGCCGAAAGAATGTGTTTCGTAAAATAAACGCCAAAAATTAAGTTGACACTTAACCCAGCCTTGCCATTGTTGTACTTGTTAGCAAAGCTGGGTTAAGCGAGAGCCAATCCAAACTAAAACCTACTCTCTCAAAGCTTTAAGCTGTTTTTTAATGTCCGCCAGCTTGATTTTAAATTTCATCTGAATGCGCTCACCCACATTCCCAGAATAGCTTTGCCCCATATAAAAATCGACACCACACACTTTCGGGATAACCGAACAGCGTCCGCTGACACCGAATACCTCTCCTTGCAAACGATAGGTCAGCGGCACACTATCCGTTCGCTTGATCACCCCCGCCATACTCAAATCAATCCGTTTATCAAACGGTTCGTATTGCAACGATTCCTCCTGCAAAACCAGTTCGGCCAAGATAATGTGTTCACCTTTATAGTCGCCATAAATATAAAAACGACAATGCGCCAAATCCTTCAATAACACATCAGCGATACGACGATCAGTCAGTACTCGCTGGCAAGGCTTAAATAATACATCTATTCCGTGTAACTTTTTCATTATATTAATATTTTATTATATATATTGTTTTCTGGCCTTAGCCCCCAATTCACTTTAGAATATGAGCTTTTGTTAAGCTCTGGCAACCTTGGACACCTTGATGACAGATTACAAACTCACTCATTTAAAACAGCTTGAAGCTGAAAGCATTCATATCATTCGTGAAGTCGCCGCCGAATTCGAAAAACCCGTCATGCTCTATTCAATCGGCAAAGACTCTGCTGTCATGTTACATCTTGCCATGAAGGCATTTTACCCAGGCAAACCGCCTTTCCCATTATTACACGTAGATACGACTTGGAAATTCAAGGAAATGATTGAGTTTCGAGACAAATTAGTCAAGGACTTAGGCTTGGAATTGTTGGTTCATATCAATGAAGACGGGGTAAAACAAGGCATCGGCCCTTTCACACACGGCAGTAAAAAACATACCGATGTGATGAAGACTGATTCACTCAAACAAGCACTTAACAAATATCAATTTGATGCGGCCTTTGGTGGCGCGCGTCGCGATGAAGAAAAATCACGCGCAAAAGAACGGGTTTATTCATTCCGCGACAAAAACCATCGCTGGGATCCTAAAAATCAGCGACCTGAATTATGGAATATCTACAATGGTCGTATCGACAAGGGTGAAAGCATACGGGTATTCCCGCTATCGAACTGGACTGAACTGGATATCTGGCAATACATTCATCTGGAAAATATTCCAATCGTACCGCTGTATTTTGCCAAAGAACGCCCTGTAGTCAATAAAGATGGCATGTTGATTATGGTGGATGATGATCGTATGCCACTTGGCCCAGATGACAAGATAGAAATGAAGATGGTGCGCTTCCGCACCTTGGGCTGCTATCCGTTGACAGGTGCTGTCGAATCAACGGCAACAACCTTGCCTGAAATTATTCAGGAAATGCTGCTGACGACAACCTCGGAACGACAAGGCCGACTGATCGATCACGATCAGGCAGGTTCCATGGAACAAAAGAAACGGGAAGGATATTTCTAACACGTTTTTCCAGCACACTTTTTGAGTAAATTACCACTATGTCACACCAATCTGAACTGATCAGCACCGATATAAACGCCTATCTGGCACAACATGAACAAAAAGAACTTCTCAGGTTTTTAACCTGCGGCAATGTCGACGACGGCAAAAGTACCCTAATCGGGCGACTGTTGCATGACTCCAAAATGATTTATGAAGATCAATTAGCCGCGGTACAGGCCGACAGCGTCAAATCCGGCACCACCGGTGCCGGAAAAATAGACCTGGCCTTGCTGGTCGATGGATTACAAGCGGAACGCGAACAAGGCATCACTATTGATGTTGCGTACCGCTATTTTTCCACATCGACACGTAAATTCATTATCGCCGACACACCGGGACACGAGCAATATACCCGAAACATGGCAACAGGTGCTTCAACCTGCGATCTGGCGGTTATTTTGGTCGATGCGCGTTATGGTGTTCAGACACAAACCAAACGACATAGCTTCATTACCTCATTGCTGGGTATCAAGCATATCATCGTCGCCATCAATAAAATGGATCTGGTCGATTATAGCGAAGACGTTTTCAATAAAATCAAACAGGATTATCTGGATTTTGTTCAAACGCTGGATATAGACGATATTCATTTCGTCCCCATTTCCGCTTTAAATGGTGACAATGTTGTCAGCCCCAGTGAACACATGCCTTGGTATAGCGGCAAAACCATGATGGATTTACTCAATACCATCGAAATTGCCCATGATCAAAATCTGACCGATACCCGCTTCCCGGTGCAATATGTCAACCGGCCTAACCTGGATTTTCGTGGATTCTGTGGTACAGTCGCAGCCGGTATTTTTCATCCGGGCGACACCATCACCGTGTTGCCTTCGGGAAAAAACAGCACTATCAAATCGATCGTGACCTATGATGGTGACTTGCAGGAAGCATTTCCACCGATGGCGGTCACCCTGACCTTAAATGATGAAATCGACATCAGCCGTGGCGATATTATCGTAACCGATGCTGGCTCTCAACCTATCGTGTCAGATCAATTTGATGCCAATATCGTCTGGATGACTGAACAGTCTATGGTTCCCGGTCGCCAATACATCATAAAACTGGCGACACGCAGCGTATCAGGCTCTGTATCCAACATCCATTATCGTATCGATGTGAACACTCTGGAACATCATGATGCCAGCGAACTAAAACTCAATGAAATTGGTTCTTGTAAAGTTTCTGTCAATGCTCCCTTGGTGTTTGATCCATACAAAAAGATCAAAGGCACAGGTGCCTTTATCATCATTGATCGGCTGACCAATGTGACTGTTGGCGCCGGCATGATTACCGGCGCGGCGGATAATGAAGAACGCCACCCGGTATCGCCTGAAGAACGCGCCGCTCGTTTTAGCCAGCAAGCGGCTGTTATTCATTTATCAGGCGAGCAAGCCTCCGCCCGCGCCGAACAACTGGAACGCAAACTATTTGATACCGGCCACGCGACGACCATTCTGGATCAAATAGAAGACAATCTGCTGAGTATTTTACTGCCTGTCATTAAAAATGCCGGCCTGATCTCGCTTTGCATAAACTGCGCCGGTGAGCAGGCTGACTTAAGCTTTAACACCGACCAGCTCGAACTCGATAGCATTTATGAGTCGTTAAAATCCAAAAAAATCATCTATTGATTTTTTAGTCAACATTACTGCCCGGGTAACGCCGGCCTTTTATGTCTTCAGATATAGCACGACTTCCCGACAAAATTCACCGCTGGAGCCAAGAACTGGGCTTCCAGCAAACGGGCATCACCGACACCAATCTCCATGAGGCTGAACAACGCTTACAGCATTGGCTGACCAAGGGCTATCATGGGGATATGGCTTTTATGGCCCGACATGGCCTGAAACGGAGTCGCCCTGCACTACTGGTTGAAAACACACGCAGTATTATTTCTGTCCGCCTGGACTACCTACCAGAACCCCAGCCGACTATAGAAAAAAGATTGCATGACCCGGCAACAGCATTCATTTCGCGTTATGCCCTCGGTCGGGATTACCATAAACTGATGCGTAATCGACTGCAAAAACTGGCGCATAAAATCGAACACGAAGTGGGGCCGTTTGGCTATCGTGCCTTTGTTGACAGCGCCCCCGTGCTTGAAAAAGCCATTGCCGAAAAAGCCGGATTAGGCTGGATTGGAAAACACAGCAACCTTATCAATCGCAAAGCCGGATCCTGGTTTTTTTTAGGTGAAATCTACACCGACTTAAACCTCCCTACCGACTCGTCAGCAACAAACCATTGCGGTCATTGCACAGCATGTATCGATATTTGTCCGACACAAGCCATCATAGCTCCCTATCAAGTCGATGCCAGGCTTTGTGTCTCCTATTTAACCATTGAACTTAAAACAGCCATTCCAGAGTCCCTGCGTCCCTTAATCGGTAATCGTATTTATGGTTGTGATGATTGTCAGCTCGTCTGCCCATGGAATCGTTTTGCTCATTTGAGCTGTGAAAAAGACTTCTCACCACGGCATCGACTTGATAGTGCGCTATTAGTTGAATTGTTCGCTTGGGATGAAAAAACCTTTTTAAAAAATACGGAAGGCTCAGCCATTCGCCGCATCGGCCACGAACGTTGGCTTAGAAATATTGCCGTTGCGCTCGGCAATGGCCAAAAAAGCGAAGCTGTCATCCAAGCCTTAAGTCAGCGCCTATCCGATTGCACTGAACTCGTTGCCGAACATATTCACTGGGCGCTACAGCGACTGACCTCATTATCGTCGTGAACTTAGTTATTGAAAGCTTGAAGAAGCCATCAGAATAAGCCAATTTGGAATGATATAATCATCAGCCCAATTTATCGAAGTAACGACCATGAATCAATCAATCGTTTATGCCCTGGATTTTGATGGTGTAATCTGTGATAGCGCCGTAGAAACTGGCGTTGCAGGCTGGAAAAGTGCAAGGAAAATTTGGCCGGATATGCCAGAGTCCTGCCCAGACGCTATTGTCGAGCAATTTTGTCGCGCTCGCCCCGTACTGGAAACCGGCTATGAAGCTATTTTTGTCATTCGCCTGCTGTTTGAAAATATAAGCGCTAAAAGCATCCTTGCTGATTTTGAAGCGCTTAAAATCACACTGCAAAAGCAATTGACTCTCAACGAGGATGAACTGAAACGGCTCTTTGGCGAAACCCGTGACCAGTGGATCAAATCGGCAGCCGATGACTGGATCAAAAACAATCCCTTATTTCCCGGTATTAAAGACAAGCTTTCTGCTGTTATCTTGCAAAACCATCCTTGCTATATCGTCACCACGAAACAAGAACGCTTTGTCCAGCAAATTCTTTCGGCGAATGACATTAAGATTCCCGATCAGGCTATTTTTGGATTGGAACGCAAACTGAAAAAAGACGCCATCTTACTGATGCTGCAACAAAAACACCCCGACCAAACCCTTTATTTTGTCGAAGACCGTTTACCACCTTTACTTGACGTACAACAACACGCGCAATTAAAAACCACCCAACTCTTTTTTGCAGCCTGGGGTTACAACACAGCTGAAGATAAAAAACAGGCCTCTGTTCATTCAATTCGCGTTATTCAACTCAATGACTTTTTAGCCCACTTGTAATGGTCAAATATTGCTGTAAACATTCTATCAACACGCCGAGAACGGCATTATCAACAGATGTTACTCGCCCAGGCTGAGCAAAAATCAGCCTGAAAAACCTTTTCTGTATCTACTCATCCCCTCTGAAAAGCAGGTGTAGGTTGTTGATTTATCAGGCTTGCATAACAGGGATGTTATGCAGAACTACATGGATGTATTCACGTGTCCTGATAAATCAATGACCTACTCCGGCTAAAACACAACCGGGTGAGCCGTTACCCTTTTCTTGGTATACTCTCCGCACATGAAAATAGAGCAAACCATCATGCACCGATAATTTGAAAATTCTCAGTTAAAAGTGAGCGCAAATTGTCGACATGCTTTTCTGGCTCAGAAAAGAATGTCTCGCAGGCTATTTTGAATTCTTTGAATGTTTCATAATACTGGTCATATAAGATTTCTTTCTTGAAATATCGCCAGTACCGTTCAATCAAATTAAGATTCGGCGCATACGGCGGTAAAAACACTAATTCAATTCGCGACATTTCAAGAAATTGTCTGACAGCCTTTGATCGGTAGTAGCGTGCATTATCGCAAATGATGTAAATAGTCCCAGCCTTCGGGTAACGTTCTTCAATCGCCTTACAAAGATCAATCGTTGCCTCGCCATTGATGGTGTCATAGAAGCGGCAGACAGTATCCAGAGAATCGATATTGACTGCACCGTTGACATTGAGACGTTGACGCCCGGTATTACTCTGAATCGTGAATTCCACACCACGCTTAATCCAACCACAAGCCATTACAGGATTATGTTGTGGATGAACACCATCCATGAACAATATCAAGTCTTCGGGCTGCTTGTCTTCCTTTAGTTGTTGATATTTCTCAAGGAACTCCAGTTGGGCTTTTGCATTAGCTTTGCCGGGTATCAGCTTGGGCTTTTATAGACATAACCCAAGCGATGCAGCAAGGCTGTCACACCGCGTTCACTATAGCGAACCTGCCAACGCTCTTTAATGTAAGCTGCAACCGATTTAGCGGTTAAGTGAAGATTTTTCTGCAGATATTCATCCAACTCGGTCGCTTCTGAAACCGATAAGAAACTGGCACTTCCAACATGCTGAGTTTGTAGGAGTTTAGCAAGACCACCTTTCTTATATTTTCGATAGTAGGTACGGATTGTATTGCGGTCAATGAGAAGTGCTTCGGCAACGTTTGTTGCTGACCAGCCTGAACCTAAAAGAATGATGGCTTTAACTCGGTCTGCATCACGTTTTTCTCGAAGCTCACCATGGCTTCGCGCAAATCGGCTAATTCAGTCTCTGGAAGGGTGTAATTCGACATGGCCTTATTTTATATATTTCACTCCATTACGTCATCTTTTTATGCTAAATTCTCATTTGCGAAGAGTATATAAATTTACTTGACCGCTTAACCCTGTGAACGGTTACGGATTAACGCAACCCATAATCCAGCAACAAGCCGATAAAAACCGCCATGCCAAACCAATTGCTGTTTAAAAAGGCTTTAAAACAATCGGCCTTATTGCGATGAAAAATCAGTTTTTGCTGATACACCGACAAAACAGCGGCAACGCCGACACCGGCATAATAAAATCCACCCAATCGCTCAATTTGCCCAACCCAAATCAACAAGCCTAAGATAATAATCTGCAATACGGCCATGATTTCGCGCTCATATGGACTAAATAAAATCGCGGTCGATTTTACCCCGATTTTCAAATCATCGTCCTTATCGACCATGGCGTACATGGTGTCATACACCAAGGCCCATAGCATCACGGCTAAATACAACAGCCAGGCCACCGGCGGAATAGTGTTGGTTTGTGCCGCAAACGCCATCGGCACAGCGAAGCCGAAGGCAATACCCAGATAAGCTTGCGGCAAATGCGTGTAGCGTTTCATGAAAGGATAGCTGGCGGCTAGAAATGCGGCAATAAAAGACAACAAAATGGTTTTGATATTCAACAACAAAACCAACCCGAACGCAGTCAGGCATAACACCATAAAAACAACCAGAGCTTCTTTAGGACTGACCTTTCCTGCCGCAATCGGCCGTTGTTTGGTACGTTCGACATAGGGATCAAAGTCACGATCGGCATAATCATTGATAACGCAGCCTGCCGCCCGCATCAGCACAACACCGGCACAAATCACCACGAACACCAACAGGTTCGGCTGGCCGTGACTGGCAATCCATAATGCCCACAGCGCCGGCCATAACAAAATCAAAATCCCGATCGGTTTATCGAAACGGCACAATAACCAATATTGCCAAAGCCTGTCTTTTATAGTGTTCACATTCATCATTATCCAGTTATCTCTCGTCTTAAATTACTCAGCAAGTAGGATAGCGAAACCCATCATTTAAGCAGATTGCTACTCGTTTTGATCCTCGCTGTAGGAGTAGCTTCAGCCACGATCAAACTCCGTTAACGCCTCCAGTCGCGGCTAAAGCCGTTCCTACGGGACGTAACATAAGTTTCAGCGATTAAATCAGACCCGCCACAAAAAAAACATTATAATCGCACTTTTTAGCTATCGAATCACATCATGACTGTAAAAATTTATCATAACCCGCGTTGCAGCAAGTCACGCGAAACGCTGAAGTTATTACAGACACAAGGTATCGAACCCGAAATTATCGAATACCTAAAAACCCCGCCTTCCGCCGAAGAATTAACTGATATTCTGGATAAACTGGGTCTGGATGATCCACGCGCGCTGATGCGCAAAAAAGAAAAGGAATACAAAGAAAACAACCTGGACGACACCTCTCTCAGCCGAGAACAACTGATTGCCGCCATGGTCGAGTTTCCACGCTTGATCGAGCGCCCGATTGTCCTGGCTAATAATAAAGCAGCCATTGGCCGTCCACCGGAAAATGTGCTGGCGATTTTGTCATGACGACCATTCTGGTGCTTTATTACAGCCGCAATGGCAGTACCGAAAAGATGGCACAACACATTGCCCGTGGCGTGGAAATGGCACCCGGCTGTGAAGCCAAATTGCGTACTGTCCCGGAAATCTCCACGGTTTGCGAAAAAACTGCCGACACTATCCCCGAACGTGGCGCACCTTATGTTACGCTGGATGATTTACGCCAATGTGATGGCTTGGCACTGGGCAGCCCGACACATTTTGGCAACATGGCCAGCCCATTGAAATATTTTATCGACAGCACGACCGGTCTGTGGTTTTCAGCCGACCTGTCCGGCAAGCCAGCAGCCGTTTTTACCTCCACCAGCAGCATGCACGGTGGCCAGGAAAGCACCCTGCTGTCGATGATTTATCCGTTGATGCATCATGGTATGTTGATTGTCGGCATTCCACCCGATGAACCCGCCCTGCAACAAACCCGTAGTGGCGGCACACCTTATGGTGCCAGTCATCTGGCGAATGACACGCAAACCTTGAGCGATCACGAAAAAACACTGTGCCACACGCTTGGCAAACGACTGGCGTACACCGCTTCTCGCCTATCATGAATCGAAAATTTTTATTAGCACTCGCTATTTTCAGTTTTTTTGGCCTGTTTGCCTTGTTGATGGCCTGGAATACCGTGCTAGCCCCTTCTACCCGCTTTCCGGTCGCCCTGGTGCTGCTGGTCAGCATCACGCCATTGCTGCTCCCCTTTCGTGGCTTGCTCGATGGCCGCCTGAAAAGCTGCACTTGGCTTAGCTACCTCAGTCTATTCTATTTTGTCCATGGCGTCATCGAAGCCTACGCCAATCCGCTCGAACGCCATTTAGGACTGGCCGAAGTCGTTTTCAGCCTGATATTGTGTTTCAGCGCCGGATTTTATGTGTACACCGCACCTAAAAACTAAGCATGGCCGTCCAACTTCCGCTGCAATTTGATCTTCAAAGCGAAAATAATTTCGACAGCTTTTTTCCGGCCAGCAATCAGGAACTATTGGAACATTTGCAGCGTTTTATCCACGATAAACAGGAATTACAGCTTTATTTATGGGGCGAAACCGGTCTGGGTAAAACCCATTTATTACAGGCCTGCTGCCAACAGGCGCAACACATCGGCCGCCAGGCATTCTATTTAAACCTTATTGATGCCAACCCTGAAATTCTAGAAGGCCTGGACGCCATCGAACTGGTTTGCCTGGATAATGTCGATCAGATTGCCGGCAACGCCGACTGGGAACACGCCCTGTTCAATTTTTATAACCGTCTGCGTGAACGTGAACACCAATTGCTGCTCACAGCCAGCTGTCCACCGCGCTACCTACCTTTTATGCTGCATGATCTGAAAACCCGCATGAGCTGGGGTCTGACCCTGAAACTAAAAATCCTGTCAGATGCTGAAATGATCGCTGCATTTCGGCTGAAAGCCCAGTCGATGGGCATTGAAGTCCCCGATCGGATAGCTCGGTTTTTACAACAACATTATCAACGCAACCTACCCGGTTTATGGCAATTATTGGATAAAATAGCGCAAACCACATTGATGGAAAAACGCAAACTTTCTGTTGCCATGATTAAACGCATCATTGACCAAAATGGCCCAAACTAAACGCATTCTCATCGTCGGCGCGGGCGCAATAGGCGCATTTTACGGCGCCCTGCTAGCTAAGGCAGGCTGCGATGTCGCCGTTGTCTGTCGCTCAGATTACCCTGTTGTAAAAAAACAAGGTTATCAAATCAACAGCCACCTTTTAGGACACTGGCGCTTTATGCCCAGCCAAATTGTCACCCGGGCCGCCGATTATCAAGGTGTTGCCGATTATGTCATCCTGTGCAGTAAAATCACGCCCGACAGCGACCGCGTGGCTTTGATTCGCGATGCCGTATCGCCTGACACCGCAATTGTCTTTATCCAGAATGGCGTCGAAATCGAACAGGAACTCGCCGAAGCTTTTCCCAATAACGAAGTCATCAGCGGCCTGGCTTTTATCTGCTGCAACCGACTAACCCCCGGTACGATCACCCACCTAGCCTACGGCAAATTAACCCTGGGCAATGTACCGCGCGGCGTTTCGCAAAAAACTCAAACCCTGATCGATTTATTTCAACAAAGCGGTATCGAATGCATAGGCATGGACGACATCATCACCGGGCGCTGGATAAAATGTATCTGGAATGCCCCCTTCAACCCCCTGCCGGTGCTTTCCGGCGGCCTGGCCACACTCGATATACTGTCAACCCAGGAAGCATTTATCCGCCGCATCATGCAGGAAGTTTTTGATATTGCCGCCGCCTGCGGCCACCCGCTACCGGCGGATATTATCGATAGCAATATCGAAAGCACCTATAAAATGCCACCATATAAAACCAGCATGCTATTGGACTTTGAAAACGGCCGACCGCTGGAAACCGAAGCCATTCTCGGCAATGCCATACGTGCCGCTACTCGCCAGCAGCTTGACTGCCCCAACCTCAAAGCCTTATATGCGTTAATGCAATTGCGTCAACTAGGAGGCTGTCAGATTTAGGAAAATTCTACTGCGACACCCTCCTAGCGCGAAAAAATACAAGCTCAACGTAACACATCAGTTACTTTAAAAAACCACCCATCCTGCTATCCTTTTCAATTGCACGACTTGATTTATCCAGCACCTCAGAATACCTCATCATTAATGGCGAGGATGAAAAGGTGCATAATTTTATCCAGCTCCTCGATGAGGGGCTGGATTTCCTTAAAGAAAACCTTGACCTTCAGGACGAGGTGCTGGATTTATTCTGCTTTTTTTGGCTTTTTAGGTTAAAATACAAAGTTTTTTAAAGCCTTTTTGTTTCGGCTTTGCTCGGTTAATATTCGCCGTTTCCGGTCGATTAAAAAACCACGTTTATAACCAGACACCAAGCCCTTGTTTTGCATAAGGGTTAACTGTTTTTTTATGTCCATTTTTTAGAGTACAAACATGACAGATCTATCGCTATATCGAAACATCGGTATCTTCGCCCACGTTGACGCCGGTAAGACCACAACCACGGAGCGTATCCTCAAACTGACCGGTAAAATCCATAAAATCGGCGAAGTTCATGATGGCGCAGCCACAACCGACTTTATGGAGCAGGAGCAGGAACGCGGTATTACCATTCAGTCTGCTGCGACAACCTGTGAATGGAACGGTCATCGGTTAAATATCATCGACACCCCGGGACACGTTGACTTTACCATCGAAGTGTATCGCTCCCTGAAAGTATTAGATGGCGGTATCGGTGTATTCTGTGGCTCCGGCGGTGTAGAACCCCAATCTGAAACCAACTGGCGTTATGCCAACGAATCAGAAGTTGCTCGGATCATCTATATCAACAAACTGGATCGTTTAGGTGCTGATTTCTTCCGTGTCGTCAAACAGGTTGAAGATGTGCTCGGTGCAAACCCACTGGTTATGACCGTGCCCATTGGCCGCGAAGATGATTTTGTTGGTGTGGTTGATCTGTTAACGCGCAAAGCCTGGGTTTGGGATGACTCTGGCGACCCACTAAAATACGAAATCAAAGATATTCCTGAAGACATGGTTGATCTAGTTGAAGAATGGCGCGAAAAAATGGTCGAAACGGCGCTGGAACAAGACGACGAAGCCATGGAAAAATATCTGGATGGCGAAGAGCCCGATATTGACACCTTAAAAAAATGCATTCGCAAAGGCACCATCGCGCTCGACTTCTTCCCGACTTATTGTGGCTCGTCTTTCAAAAACAAAGGCGTGCAGCTAATTCTCGACGCCGTTGTCGATTACCTGCCCAACCCAACCGAAGTCAAACCTCAGCCTGAAGTTGATCTGGAAGGTAATGAAACCGGCAAGTTTGCCATCGTTGACCCAGACCGCCCATTACGCGCATTAGCGTTCAAAATCATGGACGACCGCTTTGGCGCACTGACCTTTATCCGCATCTATTCCGGTCGCATGGAAAAAGGCATGACCGTCCTAAATAGCTCGACTGGTAAAACCGAACGAATTGGCCGTCTGGTTGAAATGCATGCCGACTCGCGGGAAGAACTCGATTCAGCCCAAGCGGGCGATATCGTCGCTGTTATCGGCATGAAAAATGTCCAAACCGGTCATACCTTGTGCGACCCTAAAGACCCGGCTATTCTTGAGCCGATGGTATTCCCGGATCCGGTTATCTCGATCGCAGTTGCGCCTAAAGACAAAGCTAGCGCGGAAAAACTGGGCATTGCAATTGGTAAAATGATCCAGGAAGACCCTTCCTTCCGGGTTGAAACCGACGAAGACAGTGGCGAAACCATCCTTAAAGGCATGGGCGAATTACACCTCGACATCAAAATCGACATCTTAAAAAGAACACATGGCATCGAAGTCGATGTCGGCAAACCACAAGTTGCCTACCGTGAAACCATCACGAAACGCATTGAAGACAGCTACACCCACAAGAAACAATCGGGTGGTTCAGGTCAATATGCGAAAATCGACTATATTCTGGAACCTGCAGAACCCGGCACCGGTTTCGAATTTGAATCGACAGTAACCGGTGGTAACGTACCACGCGAATACTGGCCAGCCGTTGAAAAAGGCTTTGAAAGCAGCATGGAAAAAGGCGTTTTAGCCGGTTATCCATGTTTAGACGTCAAAGTAACTCTGTTTGACGGTGCCTTCCACGCAGTGGATTCATCAGCGATTGCATTTGAAATTGCCGCAAAAGCCGCTTATCGTCAATCCATCCCTAAAGCCGGCCCTCAACTGCTTGAGCCGATCATGAAAGTGGATGTTTACACCCCTGAAGATAATGTCGGTGATGTTATCGGTGACTTGAATCGTCGTCGTGGCATGATCAAAGCACAAGAACCCGGTGTTACCGGCGTTCGCGTTAAAGCCGACGTGCCATTGAGCGAAATGTTCGGTTATATTGGTGACTTGAGAACCATGACATCGGGCCGTGGACAATTCTCGATGGAATTTTCGCACTACGCGCCATGCCCTAAAAACGTGGCTGATGAAGTCATCAAAGAAGCCCAGGAACGCAATAAAAACAGCTAATTGCGACATCAAAGCCAGAAGCATCAGCTTCTGGCCACTTGGCAAAAAAAAGCCCGCAACGATTATCATTGCGGGCTTTTTTATTTATGCCACCAGAGCAAAACCCCGTAGGAGCGGCTTTAGCCACGACCTCTGGTTCCCACGGTCCTCCGTGGGAACCCCATGCCGGCGCTTATCGATTTATACGCCATATGCATTCCCACGCTGGAGCGTGGGAACAAGCGCTAAACCATTTATTGATGGGCTTCACTTCGTCCTACCCATCCTACAACTTACAACCTAAAATAACAGCCCCGGGGAACCCAGCTCTATGAAACATCAGCTACTGATAATTTTTCGCCGCAAAATCCCAATTTACCAGATTCCAAAATGCCTCCAAATACTTAGGCCGTGCATTCCGGTAATCAATATAATAAGCATGCTCCCAAACATCACACGTCAACAATGGCGTTTGACCTTCAGTCAAAGGACAACCCGCATTACTGGTGCTCACCAACTCCAGCGTACCATTAGGATTTTTTACCAACCAGGCCCAACCCGAACCAAACGTCGTTACCGCACACTTAGTAAATGCTTCCTTAAACTCCTCAAAAGAACCAAACGTTCTGTTAATCGCATTAGCCAACTCACCGGTAGGCTCACCACCACCATTTGGCGACAAACTGTTCCAATAAAACGTATGATTCCAAATCTGCGCTGCATTATTAAAAATGCCGCCTGAGGACGTTTTAATAATCTCTTCTAAAGACTTACCTTCAAATTCAGTACCCGGCACTAAATTATTCAAATTAGTGACATAGGTCTGATGATGCTTACCATAGTGATACTCCAGTGTTTCTTCAGAAATATGAGGCGCCAAAGCATCTTTTGCATAAGGTAATGGGGGTAATTCAAAAGTCATGATTCTCTCCTGTAAAAAAATATCCTGCATCCAGAATACGAGTTATATTATCAGCTAAGGACACACCTTAAGCTAATAACCCACTATTATAATAAAGAATTATGTGATTAGCACTCTAATGTTTTATCATACCCGCCCCACAACACAAAGACGGTGACATCATGGCACTTGAAATAGAACACAAATTCTTACTCAAAAATGACAACTGGCGCCAACACATCAGCCACTCTGTCCGCTATCGTCAAGGTTACTTATGCGGCAACGATAAAACATCAATTCGCGTCAGAACCTCAGACACCGATGCCTGGCTCAACATAAAAAGCGCCACCATCGGCAACCACCGCCAAGAGTTTGAATACAGCATCCCGCTAGCCGATGCCGAAAAAATGCTGGAAACCTTATGTCACAGACCGCTGATTGAAAAGACCCGTTACTTTGTCAACCATGACCAGCATGTCTGGGAAATCGATGAATTTACCGGCGACAATGCCGGCCTAATCGTCGCTGAAGTCGAACTGCAGAGTCTTGAAGAAAAATTCAGCCTGCCCGACTGGATTGGCGAAGAAGTCACACATGATTTGCGTTATTACAACAACAACCTATGCAAAAACCCCTACAAAAACTGGAAATAGCCTCATTCGGACGCAAATATATTGAAATATAGGTAAAATTGCATTATATTGCTTGTATGATTAAAACAACATATGTTGCAATTTTACTACTCATCTCAAGCACAGTTGCTGCGCGCCCACTTGATGACGCCATCGAAAAGCTTGAAAGCGACTGGGCAAAAGCCTATTACCAACAAACTCACGAACAACAAAAAGCCTCACTCTCAGCGCTCATCAAGCAAGCCCAAACATTAAGCCAACAATACCCTGAAGCGGTCGAGCCTAAAATCTGGCATGCCGTTTTACTCTCCACCCAGGCAGCCAACCTACCCGCATTTGAAGCCCTAACCGCTTTAGACAACGCAAAAACACTGTTAGAACAAAGCATAAAACAAAACCCAAACGCACTAGCAGGCACCGCCTTTACCACGCTCGGCACACTCTATTTCATGGCACCACCCTGGCCAATTTCTTTCGGCGACAACGAAAAAGCCAGACAAATGCTACTAAAAGGGCTGAAAATCAATCCAAATGGCATAGACAGCAATTATTTTTACGCTAAATTTCTACTCAGCCAAGGACAAGACCAAGACGCGTTAAACTACCTCAAAAAAGCCTTAGCAGCCCCACTCAGAACAACACAACAATTCGCCGACAGCCAATTAAAGCAAGAAGTCATAGCCGTTCTAAACCATTCAGGCAAAGAAAAACTGGCACAACTCTTTTCCGGCCAGACCCAATACAAAAACTCCCCCATTACGCCATAAACAACACATCGGAAAACAACAAAATCCGTTTTTTTTAATCCTCGTTCCCACGTTACACGTGGGAATGCATACCGGGACGCTCCTGCGTCCCGCCCGCAAAGTGGGTGAGGAATATCGAAAGTTGCGCGGAATTACCTAGGCATAACGGGGTTGATCGATATCTATCGAGATTGGTGATGTTTGGGAGTCGTAACGTATAACGTCACAAAACGCATTCCCACGTACAACATAGATGGGAACGAGAAAAACACAAAAATCCTCCCACTACGCCATAAGCAACAAACTTTAAACCAGCAAAATCCGGTTTTTTTAATTGCCGATATTCTGATAATATACGACCACTCATTCACATTAACTATTTGGATAAAAACATGGCCTTTGTAGTCACTGAAAATTGTATTAAATGTAAATATACAGACTGTGTTGATGTTTGCCCTGTAGATTGTTTTCACGAAGGACCCAACTTCCTCGTCATTGATCCGGAAGAATGCATTGACTGTACATTATGCGAACCGGAATGCCCCGCCAACGCCATTTTTGCAGAAGACGAACTCCCGGCCGACCAGGAACAATTTATAGAATTAAACGCCGAACTTGCAAAGGAATGGCCCGTCATCACAGAAGTCAAAGACCCCTTGCCAGATGCTGACGACTGGAACGGCAAACCCGGCAAACTTGACCTATTAGAAAGATAACCCGATAACGCCATGCTCACCGGCAGACTAAAGTGCCGGTAGAGCTATTTGTTAGCGCCTTTTTGATGAGCCACATACTCATCAAGCAATTGCCGAATCATCTTCTGATATTGCATGTGGTGCTTTTTTGCTGCTTGCTTGAAGTAGGCCACACTCTCCGAACTTAGCGAAATTGTAACCTTTGTGTTTTTGCTTTTGACAGCAAGCTCTGCCGGTGATGGCAGAAAGTCTGCGATTAACTTGACTTCACCAACCGGCTCATCACTATATTGAATTTGTTTGCTCATAGATTTTCCTGCCCTTGCGCCAATAACCTGCACCGATAATTCGAATGCACCCGGAACGATAGGTAAACCGAACTGTCAGAACTCCATTCTTCTCTTGAACCAGACCGAAGCAATAATACCGCTTTTCCTGTTTACTATGGGCCAAATCTTCGGCAATAACGCGGGGTGCTCATCAAGGAAGGCATATTGTGCCTCATAGAAGGAAACCCCGTGCTTTTGCTGATTCTCAAGGTTTTTGGCCTCATCCCATTCGAAGTTCGATTCGCTCATAGGGAAAAAATAGCATAAATATGGCTATTTCGCCATACCCAAAACTTACAGCAACAACCAAAACCCATCAAAACAAACACCACCCCACTTAAAAGCCAAGCTTCCCGACACTCTTGGCAACCACCCCGCCTAACGCCACTTTTTTCCGTATTCTCTCCCCCCACCATCCTCCAAGGCTCTGCTATACTCACATTTATTTGCACAAAAGGAATAAGTAATGAAACCACATAACACCCGCATAATCACTACACTCCTGCTTAGCTTCGTTATCTCAACCCCTGCATTCGCAGATGAACACAAAAGCTACGGCGAGCGCGTCACCCACAAAGCCATTAACGGCCTGGCCAACATCGCACTCTCTGCGCTGGAAATTCCTAAAAACATCATCAACACCACCAACCAGAGCAACATTTTTTACGGCCTGACCGGTGGCCTGGCCAAAGGCCTTATCAACATGGTTGGCCGCACAGCCACCGGCGCCACCGACTTAGTCACCTCCCCCCTGCCCACGCGCCAAATTGTAGAACCGGCCTACCCATGGCAAGACTATTTTGAAAAAGACACCAGCTACGGCCAGATTTTCAAAATGGACACCCAAACCGACCCACAACACGACTAACACCCCAGACCACTCGACCTCTCGTTCCCACGTTGCACGTGGGAATGCATACCAAGACGCTCCAGCGTCTCGTGACGTGCAACGTCACTACAGGCATTCCCACGCAAAGCGTGGGAACGAGAGGTTGCCTAAAAAACGACTCTGACCCTTTAAAAAATAGTTGGCCTGATAATTGCTTCAAGGATGGTTTTATCTTACATCCCAAAACCGCATGAAACACAATACACTCTCCATTGGGCTTCTGGCTTTAATCTCCAGCAGCTTGTTTATCGCGATCACCTATAAAGGCACCGGCCTCAACATCATCAACCTAACAGTCAGCAGCCTGCTCCTGATGATAACTGCCGCCATCGCCCTGTATTACAATCTGCGCCAAGCATCGCAACTAATCATCCGGCTGCCCGAATTGCTCGCCATCCTGACAATCCTCTGGCTATTTGCCACCATCCTCTGGAGCCAGGCACCATTGCTATCTTTTTATACCGCCTGGATTATTAGCGCCTTCCCGTTTGCCTTCTTGCTCCGTGGCTGGTTAAAACCCTGGGTCAGCGACCAACAACTCCTCACCTTGCTCCTTTTGGTAATAGGCTTTTACGCATTCTGGGCAACCGGAGAATTTTTAAACACAGCCCAATCCACACATGGCCCGATGATTTATCAAGGTAATTTTGGCGCGTTATTCGCCGCAGGCCTACTCCCTGTCAATGCCTTTTACTTACTCAGCCCAGGAAAAAACGGACAAAAACGCTACTTATTATTCACCGCCCTGCTAAGCATCGCCCTATTCTCCACCTATTCACGCGGCTCCATGCTGAGCTATTTGATGACACTGCCGGTTTTACTCTATTTGGCAAACCGTTACCGACAACTCACGCCATCTAAAGCCATACAACTGTGCCTGACAGTCGCCCTCTCCTTCCTGCTCATATACGGCTACGCAAAAGGGATGGGCGGGCAAGACATGGCCGACAAAACAGCACTGACAAACGGCACCATTCCTGGCATCGGCTCCATCAATGCCCGCATCATGCTTTATCAATCCATGCTAAAAATCACTCAAGACTATCCTGTCTTAGGTAGCGGCATTGGCAGTTTTGCCGCAATCTATCCACAATATCGTAACCCCGCTGAAGTCTCAGGTGGCTATTTTGGACACAATGATTATTTACAATTTTTACACGAAGGCGGCCCAATTCTACTATTGTTAGCTCTGCTTCCTTTAATCCTGATCGCTCGCCTGTTGCGTCATAACCTTCAGCCACATCCTCAATCAACAACTCCTGCATTGCTAACCGGCGCATTAGCATTAGCCGCCGCCACCTTCTTTATTCATGCAGCCGCCGATTTTATCTTCTACCATATAGGCTTAAATATACTCGCCGGTTTCTTCCTGGCACTGGCCTACCACTCATCCTGCAAACCGCTAAATGTCAACCAACCTGTCGCATTTTTTGCAATAATTTACGAAATGAATTTTATTAAGCTGCTTGACATTCTGTTGTGTTGAAATTTTCCTTATCCGGATTAAGATAAACATGGCCAATGGGCGTTAAATTTCGTGTTTGTCGTCCATTCCATCGCTCTGGATTGTCTCTTTTTGCTTGCTCGATGACTCGTTTTCTTTTTTCGAGTACGGCGCTGTCTAAGCCGTTATGGCGTTGGTTGGGTGTTACAAACTTGAGCGCACTGTGTTGATGTTCATTGTTGAACCAACAAACGAAAGCTTCAACCCAGTTCCTGGCTTCGCTTAATGTTTTAAAAAGGGTTTTCTGGAAAGGTATGATGATATTTGACTGTTTTAAATAACGATTCTGAATAAGGATTATCATTACTGACACGAGGTCTGCTGAACGACGTGGCAATGTCTAAATCGACCAATTTGGCCCTTTAATGTTGCGCCTTTCATCGGACTGCCGTTGTCAGAATGTATCACCAATTGCTTTTTGTCGATGTTTTCCCGGCGAGCGATATCTTCGATCAAATCAGCAGCGTGTGCGCTTGATTCGGCATCATGAACTTGCCAGCCTACGATTTTCCGACTATAGATGTCCATCACCATGTAGAGGTAAAAATACTGCCCTTTGACGGGGCTTAATAAATACGTAATATCCCACGAGTAGATTTGATTGGCCTGTGTGGCTTTGAGTGACTGCGGTTTATTATGCTGACCTGCGGCTCCTTTAGCTCTGTGCTTAAGCTGGTTGTGGGCTTTCATGACACGATAAAAGGTTGATTCTGATGCGAGATAGCAGCCCAAATCCAATAACCTCGGAACGATTTGATGCGGCGTTAAAGCGCTGTATTCCGGTTTATTAATCACGGTGATGATTTCTTGCTTGATGGCCTCGGATAATTGATTGTGCACAGGCGCTGTATTGTGCAGTCGTAGGTCTTCTGAGAGTCCTTCTCCCCGGTTCCAACGCTGATAGGTTCGAGCTGATATACCCACCAGTTCACAGGCTAATTTCTGCCGCGCTCCATTGTCAACGGCTTCATCAATGAGTGCGCTGTAGTGTTGGCGATCTGAGTAGGCGATTAATCGGCCGCCTTTTCCCCCAGATCGCTTGGCACTTTTTGATAACACCAGTAAAGCCGCTGTTTCTGATAACGCTTTCTCTTTGCGGTTTAGCTCCTTATGCAAACGCTTGTTTTCTTGTTTGAGTTTTGTTTGCGCCTGTTTATATACGGATTCTGTTGATTTAGATTCTGACAAAATTCCGCTTTCCAGGTATTTAGATGATGTAAGTAGATGCCTTGTTCACGACAATAGGCGCTAGCCTGATCATCGGTGAGATGATGACAATGAACAATGGCTTCAAAACGTTCTACTGTATTCCAATCTTGAGGGCTTTTTTCTTTTGACATGTTTGACTCTGTTTTTTCGAGTTGATTTTTCTTAGCTAACCGAATCCATTTTTGAAGTGTGGAGTAACCCACACCTAAAGTAACTGCAATTTGCTTTAGCGATTGTTCTGGTCTTCTGGATAATGCTTTTTCTACTGATTGTACTTTAAATTCTTGGCTAAATACGCTCATTTTTGTCTCCTGATTTAAAATTTCCTAGGCGACAGGTATGTTGACATAGGGGGAAACCTAAACCGCTTTACGTCCTACCTCTCAGCGAAGCCAAACTGTTTAGCGCCTTAGCACCACTCTGCCTGAGCTTGGCCTGGGTAACCCTGGCCATCAACAGCTACATCACCGCTAACATGGAATTTCAATCGGATTGGTTTGGCACCCGCGACAACCAAAAACTCAACGCCGAAACCATACTTTTTTATCACCAGCTCAATCCAAACCACCCCTCACCCTTACTGCGCCTGACAGAGCTTTATCACTACCAGGCCCTGCATGATCCTGATAGCCAACAAAAACAAAAAATTATCAATAAGGCCTTCGACTATACATTACAAATGCTCCAGCAATCTCCCACATACAGCCGTTACTATTTAAAAATGGCGCAGTTGGTACAAAACTTCCCAGACCATGAAAACGAAATCCGGCTAAAAATGATTCCCGACCTGCTTCCGCCAAGCGACGAACCTTTTGCCGAACAACTCCTAAAACACGCCCACAGGCTAGACCCAACCTCTGAAATGGCCAGTATTGACCTGGCCCTGTATTATCAAAGACATCAACACCCCCAAAAAGCCTTGCAGGTATTAAAACAATCCACCCGCTGGTTTAACACGCCTGGCATACGCAGCCTGTCACCCCAGGATGAATCGAGACAACGCTATCAACGCATGATCAAACAGCATATTCAAGTGCTGGAGAAACAACTTTCCCAATCACATGACTAACCCTTACTCTCGTTCCACGTTACACGTGGGAATGCATGCCTTGACGCTCCAGCGTCACGTGACGGACAACGTCACTAAATGCGTTCCCACGCCGGCAGCTACGGACATCCTGCCTTACGCTGCACTGGCACATCCCTGTGCGGCGACAGCTACCGGCTTTTCTCGTTTCTCGTTCCCACGTTGCACGTGGGAATGCATACCCTGACGCTCTAGCGTCATGTGACGTGCAACGTCACTACAGGCATTCCCACGTATAACGTGGGAACGAGAACGAGAGGTGACGCTTTATAGAAAGGACTCTGACCCTTTTAAGAGAATTAAACTATGTTATTTAACACAAAAAACTGTGTCATATGCCGCAGTTTTTTATTTTTAGCTCCACACCAACCCTGACCCTCTGCTCGCCAATGCAGCACAACCCATTTCCCTAAAAATAATTTCTTTATTGTCATGATAAAAATCAATCGCTTAGCGAACAAATCTCAATACAAACTAAAGAAAAACGCTATTTTTATGCCAAAAATAAAAACCTGGCACACTCCCTGCATTAAATACCGTGTCTAACAAGTTCGTTCATTTCAGGGAAGATGAACACCGGGACGGTGGATAGATAACGGAGCTTACATGAACATGGGGAAGGGCCTCCCCATAAGCGCCAACTTAAGCCATTAAATCATTGATTACGTGTTGAAAAATAAAGGTGTGGCCACCACATAGAGTCTTTTGCCGACAAAAGTGAAAACCCTATGAAAAAGCAGCCACCTCACATAGATACTCGTTTTGAACAATTTGTGCAAGAACTTCCAGAAGATTATCAACAACAAGCCTATGAATTTAAAGCCTTCACGCGTGCGCGCAAGATCCGTTCGCCCTTACAACTGTTACAGTTGGTGATGCTCTACTGTGGTCTGGATTTCTCCTTGCGGAGTTGCGCCGGCGAGGTGGCTCACTTACAGGGCTACCTGAGTGATACGGCGGTAAAAAAGACTGGCGGCCTGCGTTCCTTGGGTAAAATCCTTGCTATCGGGCGTATTTGGGTTGCATCAGGTGGTTGACAGTGGTTCATTAAGCTTCGTTATTATTGATGGCTCGACCGTGCAGGAACCCGGTGCGACAGAAACCACGTATCGGCTACATATCGCGATAGATTTGATTTCACTGACATTGCGCCAGGTTGAAGTCAGTACGGACAAGATTGGCGAAAGCCTTGACCATTATGTGCTGGAATCGGGCGATGTCGTGTTGATTGATCGTGGCTACAATCAACCGAAGTCGTTGGTGCCTTTTATTGACCGAGGTGGCGATATTGTGCTGCGCTATAACGCACACAGCATGAATTTATACGAGCTTGACGAGCACGGCAAAATGATAAAAATTGACTGGGAAACGAAATTACAACGTCTCGGGAAACAAGCGGGGGCTATTCCGGTTTATTTGTGCCATGATACTAAACGAATCGCCTGCACGGTACATGCGGTTCCGTTACCTGCCGAAAAAGCGGCGCAAGCCCGGCGTAAAGCGAAACTCAGAGCGCAGAACAAAGGACGTACAGCCCAGGAAAAAACGCTCTATCTCAGTGAATGGGTCTTAATTTTAACGTCCGTGCCGGTCGAGTTGCTCAGCACCGAAACGGCTGCCGCGCTCTATCGTGTACGCTGGCAGGTGGAATTGGTGATCAAACGGCTGAAAAGCCTGTTGGCGATCAATCAATTACGTGCCCGTAAAGACAGTCAATTGGCCGAATTGTATTTACAGGGCAAACTTCTGTATGCGGTGGTTACGGAAAAGATCGCGCAGCGGTGTTTTACCAAGGCCTTGACGAAAATGGATGGGCCGCGTGCATTGACACCCTGGCGTTTGTATAAAACGATTGCTGAGGACATTAAATCAGGATTGAACGCCTGTTTTCCGAAGCAAGAACGCTTTCAGCGTGATTATTTGAAAAGGGCCTCCCCCCCCGCTGTCGAACGCTCTCACCAGCAACAGGCAGCGGACTCGTTAGTGTTCACTTAAAACATTAACTAACGAAATGGGAGAAACCCACATGAAGTATTATAGCTCTAAAGCGCGTCAGGCAGGTATGACGCTGATCGAATTAACCGTTGTTTTACTGGTCTTGATTGGTCTGGCCGGTTTGATGATTCCGTATGTCGGTGGATTTGTCAGCAAAACGCATGACAGCGTCAACTCTGACAGCCTTTATGCTGTTAATTCAGCTATTCAACGTTATGACGTTCAATTTATGGGTCATCCAGACAATTATGACTCGCTGATAACTACAACTACAAATACAGCTAGTACCTCCAACGGCAACATCTACACCAAAATGATGGGGGGCTTAGGTACTAATGATTATCTTAAAGAAGTCGCGATTGATGGCAAGGCATTTGTTGACATTGGTATTAGCAACCTAAAACAAATGGATAACGGTACTTCTGATGCCACTTTCGCGGCTACCAATGGGGATATTGCTCTATCAGCAGGAACCAATCAGTCTTTTGCAGCAATTAATGTAAAAGGCACGGCGTGTACCATGGGTACAGATGCAATGGGCTGTATTCCAGACGATGCCGCTTTAAGTAAAATCCTGGGGCGCAAAGTAAATACAAGTGCTTTTGATTACGTTCTATTCGGCGTTGGTCAAGACTCAGCTATGATTGGCAAAACTATAGCTGAAGCACCAGTGCATTTTGCTAAAACAGGGGCAATGAGTGCAAAAAACAAATACAATCGTATTTTGGCTGTTTATGCTGTCCCTAAAGCTAATGTTTGTTTAGATGCTAACAATCAGGCTGTAACTAGCTTTTACGCTGCAGGAGCCACCACAACCACTGCTGTCAACAATATGGCAACCTGTACTAGTGCTGCAACTGGGTATAACGTTCCAGAAACCAATCCTGGCGACCAAGCTGCTGCGGGCACTATTGGTTCAACTACTTGGACAGGTTCTACTCAAAAGCCAGCTCAATTCTTAACAACCGTCATGCCAATGATGAAATTAGAAGGTCTGGGCGGTGCTTTAGCTTCTCACTACGCTTCTGTAGCGAACCAATAATCTGACTTCAAATAATCTGACTTCATAAGAACAACGCCCTGCCCTATACAGGCATTGTTCCTTGATTTCAGCACTACACACCGAACCGCAAACAACCCCTCTGTTTCTCGCGGTTCGGTTTTAAGTCTGACAGGGATGAAAAGACGCTTAAGGGAATTTGATTATGGATGATACGGAGCCGGTACAGGAGTTAAGGCTCCCCTCATACCGCTGGGCTTTCATGCTAAAGCCCAGCGGTATGAGGCGTTTTAAGGCACTGGACTTTCTTTCGCCGCATGACACAGGCGCGTCCTGACAAAGCGCAGGACATAACAATAAAAAACGAACCCGAATGGATATAAAACGACTCCGCATTCCTTTACCTAAGGTCTTTTCCCGCCCCGCGCATACCTTGTTTTATATCACGCAATCGACCACATTTCGCGTCGATTTTGATCGCAAAGGGGATGTGTTAGGCGAAATCCACCCAATTGAAATCGCCTGCAAATCGTCCAACACGCTACCCAACACACTAGAGCAACTGTTAGCGGACGACCAGCCAAAAGTTGGCCGCAAAGTGTGGCTATTGTATAACCGTCTCCCGACCTATTTGCTCAGCCTGCCTTCGGTGCAAGTGGAAGGTGTAGAGCCTGAGGTACTCGAACAGGCTTTGCAATTTGAATACGAGGGTATGACCGGCCATTCGGCGGGCAAAAGTTTTTTATCGCATCACTATATCGGCACAGCCGATGACATGGCCAACTACTGGATTACCTTGGTCGCTCAGGAAACCTTAGCCAAAATCAAGGCAATCTTGCATAAAAAACGCTGCCAGTACGGGGGGTTATGCCATGCTGGCGGCTTGCCTGTGTTAATTTCGGGTGCGGATGTGCCGAGCTGGTTTCGGATTGAACATTGGCCCGGCAGCGTATTTATGCTGGCAAAAACGCCCGAGTTGGGTTTGACCTTGCAAATCCTTCACACCAAACAAAATCCTGACTGGCAACTGGAAGTTGACCAATGGATTATGGAAATCGGCGAAGTGGATAAATCCGAAACGCTGATTGGCGACCAGATGGAATATATGGCCCATACCGATGAAAATTACAAGCTGTCCTCAGACGGCGCACTGGTATTTTGGTTAAGTTTGTGGGCCAAGCATCTTGCAACCGCCGATGACCTTCAGGTGCCATTGCTCAATCCGCAAAAACGCCTGAACAAGGATATTGTGTATATGGTTGCCGGCGGTGTGTCCGCTGCACTGCTGTGTGGCGCACATTTCAGTGTCAACTGGTATTTCAAGCAGGATTTTGAGTTTAAAACACAGGAACTGAGCCAACTGGAATCGGAATCGGGCAATTTAAGCAAAACTATCGCCACGCTACGCGACAAGGTGGATGCATTAAACAAAGACGTGTCGCTGATGGAAAAGAATGTCGATCAAATTCCAGCCGCTCTCAGCGCCTTGCAAAACCGGCCACTCGCCCTGCTTGATGCGTTGGCCCGCTATAGTCCTGATGATTTGGTGATTGAGCAAATCAGCCCGGAACACGATACCATCCTAATCACAGGCTATGCATTGAAGCCTTACCTGGTCAATCAACTGACAACGAACATTGAGCCGAGCATTTCCGCGCTGGGCTGGAAGCTGGAGCCGGCTACCAAGAAAGCGATGGGGCTGTTTGAGGATGATGGCCCCTGGCAATTTAGCTTTGCCCTGCTTGACCAGGGCTTAGAAGGATTTATTAACGCCACACACAGCACTCAGCCATGACACCGGAACAAAAACGCGAACAGATGCTGAAAAGGGCTTTACCCGCCCTGTTTATCACCGTGATTTATTTTGTGTTCGTCAGTAATTTTATGGTGGAAGCCAAAAAAGATGCCGAAAAAAAATATATCGAGATGATGCAAAAAGGCTTGTCTCCTGCAGCACTGAACGCTAAACGAACACAGGAAATGCGCTTGCATCAACAATTGAATACGCTAATGCAGAAAAAAAACACGCTGCAAACCAAAAATCCAGGCCATTGCAGGCTTTATGACCAGTGCTGAGGACAGTGCAAAAACGGCGGGTCTGGTTTCAAAAGCCTGGCCGATAATCAGGTTATCGTCATTGAAGAGACCAGTAAAACCTTACAGGTTGCTGATTTGTCAAAATCGATCCGCGATATTAAAAGCTGGCTGCAGCCTGGGGAAACCATTACCGTACAAGAGCTTGATCTGCGCGGCAATTATTTGGCCATGTATCATGCACTTTCTTCTTTAAAACAACAAAAAATTTCAGTGTTACCGGTTCTCTTTTTCCATGCAATCGCCGGATGATGAAGGCGCCATGCAATGGAAACTGGCGTTATGGATGTAAATCATGAATAAACCACAATTTTCCTTACTTCTGGTTCCCACGGTCCTCCGTGGGAACCCATACCGGTGTTCACCGGCTTATACGCCATTTGCATTCCCACGCTGGAGCGTGGGGAACGAGCCGCAAATTTCAGTGTTACCGGTTATCTTTTCCATGCAATCGCCGGATGATGAAGGTGCCATGCAATGGAAACTGGCGTTATGGATGTAAATTATGAATAAACCACAGTTTGCCTTAGCCAGTTGGCAAAAAAATCACCCAAAACCGATGATCTGCGTCAGGACGAACGCGCACCGGTATCGGGTTGGCAGGCCAGTTTGTTTACCGATGCGGTACTGACATTGGAATCGGAGGTTGTCGATACCTCAGCGCATGGCGCTGGCTTGATTATTCCGGCTCCCGAGGCAGCGGTTTTGCCCGATATGGAATTGACCTTATCGCTGGATACCGGCCATAAAAAGCTCACCCGCAAAGCGAAGGTTCGCTGGCTACAAAAACCGATAGCGGTGTGCGCTTAGGCGTGGAATTTGTTGATCATGTGCAGATTGTGCCGGGCGATCATCATCTGGATATTAAGGCGGTGCGGGTGGACCCTGCCTGCGCAATGCGCATTCCAGCCGCCATTGCGGTACGGCGTAAGGTGTTGCCGTTTATCGAAATGGAGAAAAAAGTCCATGTCGCCAGCCATAATCTGAAAAACCAGACCTTGCTGCATAGTCTTGAGCGCATGCTAAAAGCGCCGATAGTCGTCTGGGATGTCGATGAACATGACCTGGACGTGGTGCTAAAAAGGTTTACGGCACCGAACTTGCCCCCCTAAAACGGCCCAGCAAAAAGAAGACGATGCTTTGTCTGAAATTGTTGAGCTGGCCAATCATTTGCTGGATTCAGCTTTTTGCGCGGCGCATCCGATATTCATATTGACCCGACGCCGAAAGGCGCTACCGTTCGCATGCGGATTGATGGCCAGCTCGAGTTGTTTGAGCATTTAAAGCCTGATACCACAATGGAACTGACCGGCCGTCTGAAAGTGATGGCAGGGCTGGATATTGCCGAAAAACGGGCACCTCAAGATGGCCGCTTCAGCCATACCATCAGCGGCAACCGCGGTAAGGTGGATTTACGGGTGGCGACCTTGCCAACCCGCTATGGCGAACGGCTGACCCTGCGATTGCTGGTATCGCAAGAAACAGCATTGACGCTGGATCAGCTCGGCTTTATGCCGGAGCATCAATATCTTGTGGAGAGTTTTTTAAAACGCATACAGGGTATGATGATTTTAACCGGCCCGACCGGCAGCGGTAAAACTACCACGCTGTATGCGGCGATCAATATGTTGTTGAAAGAAAAACCGATTAACATCATGACGGTCGAAGACCCGATTGAATATGAAATTGCCGGTGCCGCGCAATGTGAGATCGATGCCAATTCCGACAAAGTAACGTTTAACTCGGCCTTACGCAGTATTTTACGCCATGACCCGGATGTGGTGATGATTGGGGAAATCCGCGACAAGGAAACCGCCGAAATCGCCATCAAGGCAGCCTTGACCGGTCACATGGTATTAAGCACGCTGCATACCAATTCAGCCGCCGCCACCGTCACCCGCTTGATCGATATGGGGGTGGAGCCTTATCTGGTGGCGGCCGCATTGCGCTTGAGCGTAGCGCAACGGCTGTTACGACGTTTATGTCATGTCTGCCCGATTCCCCGCCCATTGACGGAAAAGGAGGCCATCGCCATTGACCGGCTTGATTTGGTCGGCCAGACCATTTACGACCCGGCCGGCTGTATTTATTGTGGGAACAAAGGGTACAACGGCCGGATTGGATTATATGAATTACTGGAACTGAAAACCGAATGGGCCAGAATGGTGGCAGAAGGTGAGTCGGAATCTGAGCTGGTCGCTAAAATGCGTGCTGACGGCGTGAAAAGTCTGCTGGAAGATGCCATCGACAAAATGATAGCGGGGAAAACCTCGTTCGACGAAGTTATGCTGGTGGCGTCGTCATGGTAATGGTCATTTCTCGTTCCCACGCGGTAGCTACTGTCAGTTCTCGTTCCCACGCTTCGCCGCACAAGGATGTGCAAGTGCAGCTTGAGGCAGGATGCCGGTTGCTGCCGCCGCACAAGGATGTGCAAGTGCAGCTTGAGGCAGGATGCCGGTTGCTGCCGCCGCACAAGGATGTGCAAGTGCAGCTTGAGGCAGGATGCCGGTTGCTGCCGCGTGGGAATGCAGAGTTTTCTCGTTCCCACGCTCTGCGTGGGAATGCATACCGTGACGTTCTACGTCACCAGAGGCTAAAGCGTCAAACCCCGCATTCCTATGCTCTGCGTAGCAACGAGGAATAATATGCCGTTTTTCAGTTACACCGCCCGCGACAGAAGCGGCCAACAGACCAGTGACATTATCGAAAGTGCCAATCAAGACAGTGCTGTCATGGCCCTGCGCCAGCAAGGCTTGCTGGTACTCAAGATCGCGCCCTTAAAGAAAAAAGCCGGTGATGAAAAAACCTGGAGCTTGAATCCTTTAGATTATCGTTCCATCACCTCCTTTGATGTGGAACATGCATTTCATCAAATGGCGGTGATGCTGCGCAGCGGTATCAGCCTGCTCGATGCGTTAGAAATTACGCGTCGGTATGGCCGCATCGGCACCAAAAAAGTCTGGCAACAAATCAGTGATCATATTTTACAAGGCGGCACCTTTACCGAAGCCTTACAGGAACACCGTATTTTTTCCAATTTAATCGTACATTTGATCCGGGTCGGTGAGGAAACCGGCTCGCTTTCCACTGTGATGGATCAGGCCGCTAAAGAAATGGAAATCAGCCGAAAATTAAAAAAACAAATTTTTGGTGCCTTGAAATACCCGGCTTTTACCTTGCTGATGGCAATTGGTCTGGTGGCCTTTATGTTGACGAGCATTGTGCCGGAAATCAAAAAACTGCTGAAAATCATGGGTAAGCCAATGCCACCGATTACCCAGGCATTGATTGATGTTTCCGACTGGTTTGTCGCGAACTCGATGATATTACTGGTGGGCTTTATCGTATCGATTGCGGTATTTGTGCTGCTGTATAACGTAAAAATCACGCGCTGGTGGATTGACCGTATCGCCTTACATATTCCGGTGTTCGGCAAGGTATTCAGATTGGCTGGGACGGTGTTGTTTTGCCGGGCGATGGGCTTGTTGCTGTCGGCCGGGGTGTTAATTATCGATGCGCTGGAGATTATGTCAAACCTGCATGGCAATAAATTTATGGCCAGCCATGTCGCCCATGCCCGTGAACGGGTGATGCTTGGCTCTAGCCTGGCTGACCCTTTGGAAAATGCCGGCTATATGCCGTTGGTGATGCAGATGATCAAGGTCGGTGAAAGCTCCGGCGCGCTCGATGAAATCCTGGCCGAAATGACCGAATACCACGATGAATTGTTACGACAAGCGATTGCGACCTTAATTGGTTTAATCGCCCCGACCATGACCATTATTGTCGGTGGGATTATTGGATTTGTTTATGCCGCCTTTCTGGTGGCCATGTTTTCTGCTGCGGGGGGCAGCCCTTCTTAATGTTATTACGATTTTTTTTAGGTTGGCTTATTGCGACGTCGCTTACCGTCGCTTGGGCCGAAGAGACACAAAAAAAGGCTGAAAATAATATGCTTTACAGCCGCTCATCCAAGCTGTCTGTGGATAATATCAACAAAGCCACAACCGTCTTGCGCGATCCGGTTGCAGCGATTAAAAAAACTGACGAAAAAAAACAACCGCCGCCACTTAAAGACCCAACCCAAATTAACCAAAATTTCCTTCAGGCGCTAAAAAACAGCCGCGGTAAAAGCACCTCAGCGCAAACGGATCAGCAAGCATTGAATTTTCCGGCTATTCGGCTGCTCGGCAAGATTTATCATCCAAAAACTGCACGCCAGCTTTTAATACAGGGTAAGGCGCACCCTACGGATGAGCAATCGAGTATTGTGTTGCAAATTGACGGTGATGTCGTTCATCTCCATGAAGGTGATTCAAGCTCGGTGATCAAAAATAATCAACTTTATACCATTGAGGTCGAAGCAATCACGCCTAATTCGGTCACTCTAATTCTTAACCCTGCTCACGAAACTCTGGTTTTACACTAATGTTCCGTTTATTGTTTGTTTCTTTATTTTTTGCACTTCCTCTTTTTTCGTCATCTATGTTCGCTGCGCCCAAAAAAATCGCACAACTGGAATTTCGCGACATCAGCGTCAGCGATGCGCTGCGCATTTTGTCCGACCAGTCCGGTATGAATGTGGTGGCGTCCAAGGCAGCAGCCAAAGTCAAAATGACCTTGTATCTAAAAAATATCAAGCCGATGGATGTGCTGGAGGCGATGGCGAAAACCTATAACTTGTGGTACCAAAAAGACCCGCGCTCCGGGGTGGTGCGGGTTTATACGGTGGATGAATTTCGCCTCGGCAAGGTTGATTACAAAAACGAGCAAACCAAAATTTATACCTTCAAACATGAGCGTAATGCGCTGGATTTTGCTTATATTATTCAGGATTTATATGGCTTCGACCGAGTAAGACTAAGCCCTGGTGCTGATGAAACTGAAATCATCAGTGACTTATCCGACCGTTTGCAACGCTATAACCTAATTGCGAAAAATACCATGAACTTAGGGAATGGCAGTTCTTCGAATTTTGGTGTTACGGCCGGTGGTGCTGGTGGCATTGGTGGTTCTAGTGGCATTGGTGGTAGAAACAGTAATCAACGAGGCAGTCGGAGCAATCGATCGGGCTTAAATACACGGCGAACAGGAGGCAATAACAGTAATACTCAAACCATTGACACCAATGATGTTGTCGATAGCCAGAAAATGCTGCCGAAATCTGAAGTGGAAGGATTGTTTTCTGGCCGTTTTCAAGGCAGTGCACAATCGATGAGCCGTCTGATCGAGCGCTTGTCACCGATTTATGTGACTCGTATCAAACGGCAGAACCGGGTGTTGATTCGCACACGCGACCGCAAGGTTCTGGGCGAAATCGACCAGCTTTATAAACAGGTAGACACCGAGTTATCAACCGTTCTGATGGAAGTCAAACTGTTGCAGATTGATTTGTCAGACGGTTATAACTCATTATTCGACTTCAAACTTAAAAATAATGGCCATGCCGCTTTAACAGAAGGTCAAAATGCGACGGCTGCATTAAATAACACCCTAACAGCGGCAGCTTCCGCTTTTAACCCAGCCTTGCTCGCCACTTATGTCAGCAAACGCTTTGAAGCACGGCTGCAATTGCTGGAAAAAGAAGGCCGCGTGACTGAAGTAGCCACCCCTATTTTATTGACCGCCAATCAGGAGGTCAGCCGGGTGTTTATTGGCGATGAGCGCCCTATTGTCAACGGCTATCAAGAATCAGCCGCCGTGACAACCAATACTGGTAATTCCAATATTATCAACCAGACCATCATTGTCCCTCAAACCGAAGTCCGCAATCTTGGCACAACATTATTGTTAACCCCGAATATCAATCAGGATAATACCGTCAGTCTCAGAATTTTGATCGAGCAATCGACACTCAGTCCAACCAAAGCCACCATTCCGGTTCAGGTTGCAGGCGCATTGATCGATGCCAATATCGATGTATACTCTCCGCACATGAAAATAGAGCAAACCATCATGCACCGATAATTTGAAAATTCTCAGTTAAAAGTGAGCGCAAATTGTCGACATGCTTTTCTGGCTCAGAAAAGAATGTCTCGCAGGCTATTTTGAATTCTTTGAATGTTTCATAATACTGGTCATATAAGATTTCTTTCTTGAAATATCGCCAGTACCGTTCAATCAAATTAAGATTCGGCGCATACGGCGGTAAAAACACTAATTCAATTCGCGACATTTCAAGAAATTGTCTGACAGCCTTTGATCGGTAGTAGCGTGCATTATCGCAAATGATGTAAATAGTCCCAGCCTTCGGGTAACGTTCTTCAATCGCCTTACAAAGATCAATCGTTGCCTCGCCATTGATGGTGTCATAGAAGCGGCAGACAGTATCCAGAGAATCGATATTGACTGCACCGTTGACATTGAGACGTTGACGCCCGGTATTACTCTGAATCGTGAATTCCACACCACGCTTAATCCAACCACAAGCCATTACAGGATTATGTTGTGGATGAACACCATCCATGAACAATATCAAGTCTTCGGGCTGCTTGTCTTCCTTTAGTTGTTGATATTTCTCAAGGAACTCCAGTTGGGCTTTTGCATTAGCTTTGCCGGGTATCAGCTTGGGCTTTTATAGACATAACCCAAGCGATGCAGCAAGGCTGTCACACCGCGTTCACTATAGCGAACCTGCCAACGCTCTTTAATGTAAGCTGCAACCGATTTAGCGGTTAAGTGAAGATTTTTCTGCAGATATTCATCCAACTCGGTCGCTTCTGAAACCGATAAGAAACTGGCACTTCCAACATGCTGAGTTTGTAGGAGTTTAGCAAGACCACCTTTCTTATATTTTCGATAGTAGGTACGGATTGTATTGCGGTCAATGAGAAGTGCTTCGGCAACGTTTGTTGCTGACCAGCCTGAACCTAAAAGAATGATGGCTTTAACTCGGTCTGCATCACGTTTTTCTCGAAGCTCACCATGGGCTTCGCGCAAATCGGCTAATTCAGTCTCTGGAAGGGTGTAATTCGACATGGCCTTATTTTATATATTTCACTCCATTACGTCATCTTTTTATGCTAAATTCTCATTTGCGAAGAGTATAGTACAAACCAAAACCTTCAGTGGCACCATCATCGCCCGCCATGGTTCAGCCATTGCCGTCGGCGGCTTGATTGAAGATAAATCCAGCGATGTGGAAAACAAAGTGCCGGTTTTGGGCGATATTCCAGGGCTGGGTTTTTTCTTCCGTGAAACGGCCAAACTAAGAAAACGCACCGAACTGGTCGTTATCATTCGTCCTTACATCACCACTAACCCCACTGCAACCGCCAAATTCAGCCAGCACTATATTCGTGATCACAGTTTGCATCCGGTGGCTCATGATATTGAGGAAATGGGTATCTATTCCAACCCTAGTCGAACTCAAAATGGCTACCGCCTGGAAAAACCGTACAAAGAATATGACTTGCAGGACAAATTCGATAGTATCAATGGAAAAGGTAGCGCTGAGACAAGTTCGCTGCAAAACAATATGTCGTTCAACCCGTCACAACAAAACTATCGCGATCTGGTTGAATACGCCGCCCGTACTATCCGCCAATCACCGGATAAGCGTGAAACGCATCCGGTAATAAAACCCGTCTCGTTAAAGAGTATTCCATCTGTTGACTTGCTTAATGACCCCCGTCTTAAAACCATTCCGGTCGCTAGCTGGCGTAAAGGTGATGTGTATGTTACCGCCATCGCGGTTTACAACTTGTCAGATTCACCATTGACTGTCGATTATAAGCATCTTAAAGGCCACTGGCTGGCCTCGACCATTGAAAACCCACGCTTAAAGAGCTTAGGTGCAATGGGCGATTCCACCTATTTGTATGTAATCTCAGACAGTTCTTATCGGGATATCGTCAATCAACTCAAGGAAAATTCAGAATAAGATGTTTTGATGACGATTGACTCCTGGTCTTTTCTGTTTACGCATGGATACACATTACGACGTTTTTATCGCAGGCATTTTGCCTGAAAAAAAACACCAGACAGAACACATTGAAGCGGCCTTCCTGGCTCATTACGCAGGACGCTATCATCTCTACAAAAAAGCCCAGCAACAGCCTGGAGAATACTGTTTTGCCAAAAACGTCAGCTTAGATCAGGCACAAGAATTCCAGAAAAAACTGCTGCAAATAGGGCTTCTTAGTCGTTATCGACCCGCCATCAATCATGACCTCGATTTTGAACTAGAACCCTTGCCTGAGCAAACCATCACCTGCCCTTTTTGCCAACACACACAGAAAAAGCCCGAAAAACTAACACGTCAACGCTGCGAAAACTGCAATGCCAAAATGAGCTTGTTTGAAAAATACTGGCGTGTGCACAAACAAACCAAACAATCGCCGCACAAGCCGACACACGCCGCCAAAGCCAGTGCTGTTGCATCAGATCCCCCACCCTCCAGCATAGCCATTGAACAGGCGTTGCAAAAACACCAGTTAAGCCAGCGTCAAGCTTACTTTTACACCGGCCTGATACTGTTTACCTTGACGGCTATTTTAGCGATTACCGGCTTTGCGCTGTATCAATCCGGGATCAGACCCGAATCAGAGACCCGTGTTGAAATACCGCCACCGGTTCAAACCGAACCCGTCACCGCAAAACCCGTTGCCTCAGAGCCATCAACCATCCTGAAACAAGGCTTAAACCCCAATGTATTATCAAAACTCTCCGCCGATCAATTACTTAAAGCAGCCGCTCAAATAAAACCAACGGCCAAAATACCCGACATGGACGAAATAAACCTAAACGGGCTCAGCAACACCCAACTAGAAGCGTCTCTAACTCAACTTCAGCAATCAACACCGACTATTGATCCCGATAATCTGGTGCAACACATCGCCGCGCTGGACAATAACACTAAAAACGCACTTCCCCAGACTGAAGTCCAACAGATCATAGAACAGGTCAAACAGTCATCCCCCGAACAGCGGCACCGACTCCGACAACAGCTTGAACAAAACCTGCCCGTTACGGCTGACAACGAAAATGCAGCGGATATATTCGCGCCACTGTACGCCATGGAAAAATTTCAGCACGCCAACAAACAACAGCAACAACGTCTGAAAAAACTGTATCGGAGTTATCTACAAGACAAACAAATAGCCGAACGCTTGAAGCATTTATCAATCAAGTTATCGCCAGCCCCATTCCTCAACAAATTGCCACAAAAAACACACCCGCCCACCCTGCTTACGAAAAAACTGACCCGCTGGCTGCATCCTGGACTGGCCGATATTTTATTGAATCAAAACTTCAGCCCAATCAATGAATCATAATTCATTTTTCTCGTTTTCTCGTTCCCGCGTTGTACGTGGGAATGCATTTCGTGACGTTATACGTCACAACTCCCAAACATCACCAATCTCGATAAACATCGATCAACCCCGGCATGCCCAGGTAATTCCGCGCACTGGAATAACGCCAATGCTCAATTTTATCCACATACCCCCGCTTGACCGGGTTCTGATGGATATAATCCAGCTTCTGCCTCAGCATTTCTTCAGTTTGCAGTAATTGGGGATGTGAGCCTTCTTCCCAGACCTGATGTTGCCGATCCGACTTATGCTTTTTCTTATAAAAACAGAATTGTTGCAAGATTTTGTCCTGCTTTGCCTCAGCCAGACAATACACCAATTGCCGGGCGGTAAATGCCTTAAATCGGGCCACGTCTTTTGCCAAATTAGGCGACTGAGCAATCCAATGTAAATGATTCTCCAGAATTACGTATCCGTAGATTTTTACGCCCTCATTTTTTTGCAGATACGCCAATGAATCCAGAATAATTTGAACCGTAGCCGGCCGGGTAAAAACCGGAATCCAGTTGATGATCGTGTTCGTCAAAAAATGGGGTCTGTCCGCTTCGGTTATCTGGTAACGGCTTCGGCCCATAACATTTCCTCACTTTTGATATTCTCCCGCCCGCGTTACGGGACGCTGGAGCGTCCCGGTATGCATTCCCACGTATAACGTGGGAACGAGAATCCGCCCCTCTCGTTCCCACGCTCCGGCGTGGGAATGCCTATAGTGACGTTGCACGTCACATGATGCTGGAGCGAGCAAAACTTATAACTGATCACAGGGGGTGTTGCCTGCTGCGTATGGGTCGGGATGTTTTAAATAAAGAACCCTGTCGTCTTTTCGGTCACAGGCATCAAATGTTTTTGATATATTGGTATCAGGACAAGAATTCGTTTGATTACTGTTATATTGTATATGTGTATCAATCTTAGCATCCCCCGGCTTCATTCCAGAACCAGGTCCGGCTGAAACTAGGCGGGCATACTCAAGTGTATAAGTTGATGTATAAGTGTCATAGGGAATTTGAAGGATTATCGGTCTATTCCAGGCATCCATGATATGCACTAATTTCTCAGCTTCCTGAACTGTTTTTGTAGTATCAGCATCAGCACCATCATATAATTTTAAGCCAATATGCACATAGTTAGTATCATCAAAGGTTGAATTTAATTTATTCAATACATCCGCCTTCAAACTTCGTCCTTGATCTAAATAAGGCCCCCGCCAGCCGACTGCTGTTTTGGGATTATATTTTGACCAATCTGAAGCACTAGCACCAACATCATATCTGGTAAATAAATAATGCAAATCATAATCAGCAGCCGTTCCCTTGGTCTTTTTGGGATAATACCCCAACAAATCCCCATAAAACCCCGGCCCGCTGGCGCCACCCATAATCGCTTCTTTAATCGCCCGCATGGTCGCATCGGTCGCCTGACAACGCGCCATTTGGCCGGTGCCGGAAACATACGGTATCGTCAAGCCCGCCAATGCCACCAAGACGAGCAACACAATTGTCAATTCGAGGAGCGTCATCCCTTTTTCAAAAAACTTGTTTATCATTTTTTCATTCTCTTGATCTCAAACACATAAAAGCACACCACCGGTCATGGTCTAATATCCCCCATCAATTTAAGCACCTTGCCACTCGTTTTGATGGGTTTCGCTTCGCTTTCGGCAACAGCTTTTTCGTTGCTCTTTGCTCTGCATCCATACAGTCGTAGCTATCCCTACATCACTACATTTTTTCAGCCGCCTTCAAAGTATTCACAAAGGTTTGCAGTATTTGATCCAAAGGCAATTCGACATCCACTACCCGCCAGGATAAAAGACCTGTGCGCTGTAACAGTAAACGGCTATGCCAATTGCGTTTAGGGTTGATATATTCAATCGCTGCCCGGTTCAAGCCTAACCATTTAACGCTACCCTTAGCTTGCCAGCAACCACCTGTTTGGTCGTTTTTAGCGACATCTTCTAAAACTTCACCGCATAAAAAACGCGGTATCCCTTGGTTTGAAACCAATTTATTAACATGCTTTTCCAGCGTTTTGCTAGCAAAGGTATAGTCTTGCAGTGCTTCGCGCGTATGGCCACGTTGTATATCAGCCGACATTTTGATCCGAAGCATGCCATCGAGTAATGCTCGTGTGTATTTTTTGAAATAATCCTGATCAATTTCCTTAGCCCAGGCGGCTTCATCTTCAGTGTGAATGATCTCTGCAATTTTTTGTGCGGTCATATAAGGCGAAGCAACAAACAAAGCCGCCAGTTGAATAAAGCCTAATAGTAAAAAAACATAGATTCCTTTGATTTGCATTGTTTTTACCTTTTATTAAAAATTCTGTCAGAGAAAGCGTTCACCTCGTTCCCACGTTATACGTGGGAATGCCTTTTATGACGTTGTACGTCACGGGACGATGGAGCGTCCGTGATATGCATTCCCACGCGGCAGCAACCGACATCCTGTTTCAAGCTGCACTTGCACATCCTTGTGCGGCGAAGCGTGGGAACGAGATCAACCATTACCATTGAATCACCGCTAACTGGCGGTGTGGAGCGAATAATACCGGGATGGGGCCAGCTCTATCTGCTGGATAAATGTTCGTTGTACAGTTTGTGCCATCATGTGTGTAGATCCCTATGGAATTTATACCTATGGGAATATCGGTAACAACAGTATTTGTACTATCTTTAAAAGTATTAAGCGTAATTGTCTGAAAACCACCATTCTCGACGATTGAAACCGCACTGCTCTCTGCAGCCCCCACTGTTCCATCATTTTTCCGGAAAAAAACCTTCATACAAATATTTCTCGAATTGTATGAACCTGGCTGAGGCGGTAAATCCACCGTATAGTTCGAATCGCCATACCATATTTGATTATTCAACAAACAGGTTGCCTGATCGGTTATCGTTCCATTGTCGGTACAACTTCTCCAAATAGCGGAAAGTGCCAAACAACTGACCTTATCATTCGCTTGCTGATTACTGCATCCATAGCCTTCTCCATACCAATGTCCTGACGCCGCTTCGCAGGTTGTTTTGTTCGTACTGACCCCATCAGAACATGATTTCCAATTTCCTCCGGCAGCTATACAGCTATCTTTATTGATATAACCGGCTTTACTACACCCGCCATACCAGGATTCAGGAGTTAAACAGGTTGATTCTGTTATATTGGTAGGGTCTGTGCATAAAGAGGTTGGCTGAGATGCTCGCTGAACAGGTGTATAGGGTTTTATAAATCCTATCGTTACTCCGCCACTGATACTCACTACCCAGTCACTTTGATTGATGACCGGCTGGCTTGAAGGATAATCTCCTTCAAAATCTCCACTCCCTCCCGCTGTTTGGTCCCGTCCATAACTCTTAATGGTTAAATCACCTGTATTCGGATTGTCAATTACATAGCCCCATCCATAATTAAAATCATTTGCAGCCACAGTCCATGTATTTGCTCCGGTACAAGCAGTTTGGTCCGTAATGGTCGGATCACTGCAATATCCTTGAGCTTCCCGTCCCCAGCCATCGGTATAAGCATCCGGGTTGGCCGGATTATCCGATACGGTTAAATAAGGGCCATTCCAACCATGTTTTAAATTGTTACTTACTGAAACATTTGTAGTATCAAACCATGCAGGTGTTCCTGGCGTTATGCAATTATTCGGACCAGCTCCTACTGGATTTGAGCAATTATAACGTTGAATTAACTCCCTAACATTATCCGGCAACCGCCCCATATCGGCGACAAAGCCATGAATATCCGGCTGGCCGTTCAGGTAGCGATTGGGATTGCCGATGATGGCTTGTTTGATGCTGTTCAGGCGATCTTTGGTTTGCTCGTAACGGGCGTTGTAGCCAATATCGACGGTGGAACGGATGGCGATGGTGCTGAGAACCGTGATAATCAATAACACGGTGACCAGTTCGATTAAGGAAAAACCCTGCTGTTTCACTGTTTCAACCTGTATTTAATTAAACTATGTTATTTAACGCATTTTTTGTGCGGCATATCACACACTTTACCTTTATCAAACACTGTTTATGTGCAGTCTATAACGGGGTAATGTGTAGTATTCAGCGCATTGGCTGTTATTTTGCGTTTTTATGTTTTATATCTGACAGCATTTTTTATGCCATCAGATATAGTTTTGCACGGAAGAGGTTGGTAGCAAGACAGGCCGCTTCGGTTAGCGAGCGTCGTCGGCGTTATGATGAAGCGTATAAAAAGGCAGACTTTTGCCTGCCTTTTTAGGGTGATTTCGATTACTGTACTGAATGATTTAAGGGTAAATCACTTTGGGCTGAAAATATGCGGCGGGGTAGTTAGGGTCAAATTTGATAACAGGGGGTTTTCTGGCAGCAGTTTTGTCGAGGTAGACGACTTTAGGCTGAAAATTTGCCGCCGGGTAATCGGGGTCGAAGCTTGAACCACCGCTACTGGCTTGCGTCGCTTCTTTATCGATATAGACGACTTTAGGCTGATAGTCAGATGCCGGGTAGTCGCTGTTTGCCATTGCCGATGGGGTTACCAGAGTTAGGCCGAAAAGGCTCAGCCCTAAAGCGATAGTTTTTTTCATGAACAGGTGTCCTCCGTTGAGTGTATTTTTTATCTTGCATCGCCCGGATGCATTGTTCAGTATTAAACATTTTTACACTCTTGGCAACCGGGATTTAGGCGTTCTACGCAAGCACGTTAGATCGCGCGAGCTATTGATAACGGGTGGGGTCTTCTAGCCCTAAGTTTTTAAAGCCCGCAGCTCGCAGGCGGCAGGCGTCGCATTGACCACAGGCGCGGCCTTGCGGGTCGGCGGAATAGCAGGAAACGGTATGACGATAATCAACGCCTAAAGCCAATCCTTGTTTGATAATGTCAGCTTTGCTTAGGTTTATCAGCGGTGTGTGTATGGTAATTTGCTGGCCTTCTACCGTAGCTTTGGTGGCCAGGTTAGCCAAGTCCTGAAAAGCTTTGATAAATTCAGGCCGACAATCGGGGTAGCCTGAGTAATCGACAGCATTGACACCGATAAAAATATCGTGGGCCTGCAACACTTCGGCCCAGCCTAGTGCGAAAGAGAGAAAGATGGTGTTGCGCGCGGGCACATAGGTAACGGGGATGCCTTGCTGGGGTGTCTGTGGCACAGCGATATGATCGTCGGTCAGGGCCGAGCCACCAATGGAGCCGAGATCGATGCGGATGATTTTATGTTCGATGACCTGGTAATGTTTGGCAATATTTCTGGCCGCCTCGAGTTCTGCATTATGGCGCTGGCCATATTCAAAACTGAGGGCGTAACAGTGGTAACCTTGTTGTTTGGCATGGGCTAAAACGGTAATAGAATCCAGCCCGCCAGACAGCAGGATGACAGCTTTTTTTGACATAGTGTTTATTTACCCCGGGCATCGGCCCAAAGTGTTTTATGAAGTTGTAGTTGAAATCGAACCGGCAACTGATGCTTAAGAATGTTATCCGCTAGTCTAGCGGGTGACATTTTCCCCATCACGGGGGAGAATAAGACTTGGCAACGTTCAGCCAGATTGTAGCGTTCAACGATCTGTTTGCTCCAGACGTAGTCCTTATCATCGGCAATGACGAATTTGACCTGGTCTTTAGCAGTCAGATAATCAATATTATCGTAGCGATTACGTGCCATTTCACCGGAAGCGGGTGGCTTGATATCCATCACTTTAATCACGCGCGAGTCAACCTTTGAAATATCCATCGCACCACTGGTTTCCAGCGACACCTGATAGCCCTGGTCGGCTAGCGTCGATAACAAATCCAGGCAGGCAGGCTGGGCTAAGGGTTCGCCACCGGTTACGGTTACAAATCGGGTTTGCCATTGTTTGAGCCGTTCTGTGATGTGCTCGATAGTTTGCCGCTCGCCCCCGTGAAAGGCGTATTCGGTATCACACCAGACACAGCGCAAGGGACAACCTGTCAGGCGAATAAAGACAGTAGGCCAGCCCACGCTGTCGGACTCGCCTTGCAGCGAATAAAAAATTTCGCTTATGCGTATGCTTTTTTCCATCACTTACAGGCGTCTGTCCAATCGCAATAGTCGTTTTTCAGCCAAGTGCGCGGCCGCCGTACCCGGATAATCAACTTTGACTCGGGTTAAATAGTCGCGGGCTTTAGCCAGGTTGTTTTGTTCAATCGCGATATAGCCAAGTTTAAGCAAAGCATCGGGCACTTTTGAGCTATCCGGGTATTGTTCGATGACTTTTTGAAAAGCCGCTTTAGCCAGTTCTGGCTGTTGGTTGACTTTATAGGCTTCACCCAGCCAGTATTGAGCATTGTCGGCGTATTCACTGGCTGGAAATTGCTGAATAAATGCCTTAAAGGCCTTGATGGCCTGGCTATTATGACCATTACGTAATAATTCGTAGGCTTTTTGATAGTCATCCTTATCGGATATTTGCGCGGGTGCCGAGGTTTCTGCCTGGGTTTCTGCCTGTTGCGATTGCACTGCCTCGGTGCCTGCGTGCTGAATTGTGTTTTGTGGCAGCGGTTGTCCATTTGCCAGGGCTTGAAGGCGTTGATCCAGGTCGGTGTATATATTGTTTTGGCGTTTTTTCAATTCACTGAGCTGATAGCCTTGCTCTTCCACCATGCCACGCAGTTCCTGCACTTCACGTTGAAGTTGTTCAATCCGACCCAATAATTCAAACACAACGCCATTAGCCGGCGCTGCATGGGTATATTGTGCGCCATTAGAGACCATTGAATTGTCAACAACAGGCGGCAGCGGCCGGACATCGGCATTCACATTGCTGATAAGTGATAACAGCAGCAACAGTTTTTTATTCATTTGACACCTTCATAAACCAGTTCGACACGTCTGTTTAATTGCCAGGCAGCTTCATCATGCCCATCAACGGCGGGTTTTTCTTCGCCATAGCTGACGATAGTAATCTGTGCAGGAGGCACCCCCTGTGCTTCCATCAAACGGCTGACAGCTTTAGCACGTTGTTCGCCAAGTGCAATATTATATTCGGGCGAACCACGTTCGTCGGCGTGCCCTTCCAGCACCAGCTTGTAATTTGGATGTTGTAATAAATAAGCGGCATGGGCGGCAATTACGGGAATAAAATCCTGCTGCACCTGGCTGCTATCGTATTGAAAATAAATAGTACGCTTGGACAGTAGGCTTTGTGGGTCGCTAAATTCTGCGCCTAATTCTTCGGCGCTCAATTCGGTGCCGGCAATATCGGCTTCATCACTGTAACCTTTTGTCGTCGCGCCATCTGCGGGAACGACTGCGCCGGCATTCTGGCTTTGGTCGATAATGCTAGCGGCCTTTTCTTCGGTTGAGCTGCAGGCTGCAAGCGTCAGGGTTAAGAGCACGATGCCGAACAGCTTGTATTGTTTAAGGTGCATGATTTATATCTCCATTCAGGTTTTATTCGCTCAGATAATGGGTTTTGACTATTGCCTCGCCACCCTACATTTTGTGTTAATTATTTCTTTTAACCCAGTATCCAATCAATAACATAAAATTAACTGTGACACGACAATGGTAAGACTGGGTTAAAATCGATTAAAGCCCCCAGGCCGGTTCTCTGACATCACCGCCGCTGAATGCCAATCTTCGGTGCATACTGCCATCGGCCGATACCGTGGCTAAATAGGATTTATTGCCTTTGCGTGTGGCGTATAACACGATGGAGCCATTGGGCGCAAAGCTGGGTGATTCATCCTGCCGGCCGCCGCTCAAAACATTGATGGCGCCATTGGCTAGCTCCATCACGGCAATTCGATAATCGCCTCGATTGCCATGCACCATCAGCAGTTTGCGGCCATCAGGAGAAAACTGGGCACGCGCATTATAATCGCCACGAAAGGTCAAGCGTTTTGCCCGGCCACCTTGTGCCGAAATTTTATACAGCTGCGGCTTGCCGCCCCGGTCGGAAGTGAATACCAAATAGCGGCCATCCGGCGACCAGGTCGCTTCGGTATCGATCGCATAGCTGTGGGTGATTTTTCGCAACCGGCGTGTGGTCAAATCCAAAATATAAATGTCGGGGCTGCCGTCTTTAGATAAGGTTAAAGCCAGTTGCTTGCCATCCGGCGAAAAAGCCGGCGCGCCGTTGATTCCGCGCCAATGCGCCACCCTTTGCCGTTTGCCTGTCGCCAATGTTTGCACATAAATCGCCGATCGTCGCCCTTCAAACGAAACATAGGCGATGCGCTTGCCATCGGGTGACCAGGCTGGTGACATGATAGGTTGCGAGGATGCGGCGATTTCATGGGCATTATGACCATCGGCATCAGCTACCATCAAACGGTAGCGACGTTTGTTACCGGCAATCCGGCGGCTGGTAACATAGGCGATATGAGTATTAAAAACGCCCGGTTTGCCGGTCAGTTTTTCAAACACCAGGTCGCTTATTTTATGCGCAGCCTGCCGTAATTTATCGCCCCGCGTGGTTAATTTGTAGCCCATGATTTGTTCGCTTTTATACACATCAAACAATTGAAAGCGAATCTCATACAGCCCTGCAGTCGGTGTAAGCTGACCAATCAATAAATAATCCTGGCCTAAGGCCTGCCAGTTACGAAACCGAATGCGGGTGGGGTCGGTCGGCCGGGTCAGCATATCAGCCCGAGGCAAGGGTTTAAAATAACCGCTGGCACTTAAGTCATCCTGAATCACCGCAGCGATATCAACCCTTGGCACTCGGCCCGGCGCATGACCAAACGGCACAATGGCGATTGGCATCGCAGCTTCGGTGCCTTTGGTGATTTCAATGGTTAATCCTTCCGCCCGCACTGGACCGAATCCAGCTAACAGCCCTATTATTAGCAGTAACAACAAGAGTTTACGTTTTATCATGTCAGCTTATTCCGGATTAAAAACAAAGGTAAAGGTTCTAAAGTTCTTGTTAAAGACGCTGCGATCTTTCGGCACGGGCAATGGTGATGCCTTTCTAACTGCATTTTCCGCCGAGCGGTCAAAAACCGTATCACCACTGCTTTTCACAACACGCACATCCATGACATCGCCGCTGGGCAATAAGGTGACACGCACCGTACAGCGCAACCCCTTGCGCGAAGTCATCGGCCGAATCCAGCTGTTGTTGACTTTTTGCTGAATCGCCCGCGATGCTCGTATCGTCATGTTCCGAGCCGCTTGGGCTTGTAGCTTGGCTTCTTCAGCCGCTTTCTGCCTAGCCAATTCCGCAGCCTTGCGTGCCTGCTCAGCCTTTCGAGCTTGTTCGGCCTTTTTACGGGCCAGTTCAGCTTTTCGGGCTTGTTCAGCCTTTTTGCGCGCTTGCTCTTCAGCTTTGCGTTTTTTCTCGGCCTGTTCGCGTTTCAGGCGTGCTTGCTGTTCGGCTTTACGTTGCTGCGCCAGTTTTTTTTCAGCTTCGGCCCGTTGCTTTTCAAGCGCCGCCAGACGCGCCGCTTCTTGTTCCTGCTGGCGTTTTAATTGAGCACGTTTTTGCGCCAGTTGTTCGGCTTCTTGTTTTCGCTGCTGTGCCAGTTTACGAATTTTTTGTTCTTCCAGCTCACGCTGCCGACGTGCCTGTTGCAACAGTTTCTGGGCGTTCTCTTTTTCGGCTTGTAAGCGTTTTTGTTTGGCCTGCGCCTGCTGTTTTAACTTGGCAACTTCCTGTTCGATTTTATCTTCATCGAGCACCGAGGCTTCAATAATTTCAGGTTCCGGTTTTTGTACCCGGTTTGGATTGCGAGTCGATGCACCCAGAAAAAACAGCAGCAGTAACGCCAGATGCAAGGCAATCGACCAGGCGAAATAGTAGGCATGTTTTCCCATGGTTACGAAACCGGTTGTGTCATCAGTCCCACAGTTTTAACGCCGGCATTTTTCAAGGCCGCCATCACACTGACAACCTTGCCATAATCGACTTGTCTGTCGCCGCGAATATAAACCTGTGTTTGGGGTTGATAGCGTAACACGGCTGCGACCCGAATCAGAAGTTGTTGTGCCGCTACCGGTTGGTTTGTATTCTCACCCACATCGATAAAATACTGACCTTGTTTATCAACGGTGATAATTAACGGTGGGATGTTTTTAGTCTCGACGGTTTTGGTTTCGGCCTGCGGCAAATCAACTTCCACGCCGGTCTGCACCAAGGGCGCTGTAATCATGAAAATAACCAGGAGGACAAAGGTGACATCAATGTAAGGGACAACATTGATTTCCGACATCGGTTTACGGCGAGATTGTCGTCGGCTCATGACTGATGCACCTGCCGTTGCAAGACAACCAGAAACTCATCCATAAACAATTCATAGCGTCCGGCCAGCCTATCGAGTTGGGTGGAAAAACGGTTATAGGCAATTACCGCCGGAATCGCCGCAAACAATCCCATAGCGGTTGCAATCAGAGCTTCGGAAATACCGGGCGCGACATTGGCCAAAGTGGCCTGTTTCATTTCACCTAACGCGCTAAATGCATTCATAATCCCCCAAACCGTACCAAACAAGCCGATATAGGGACTGGTCGAACCGACTGTCGCCAGAAACGGCAGGCTTTCATCGAGTTTATCCAGTTCTCTGGCTAATTCTATTTTCATGGCACGCTGGGCACTTTCGATTTTGACTTCGGGGCTGATACCCTCCTGCTTGGCCATACGGGCAAATGCTTTGTAGCCGGCCAAAAAAATATTTTCGATGCCGTCCACATCCTCTTCCCGAGCTTTTAAATCTTTGACCAATGTACTGAGTTCGACACCTGACCAGAATTTTTCTTCGAAATCTTCGGCGATACGTTCGGCCTGTTTAAGCTCAGCGCGTTTGCTGAATATATAAGTCCAAGACATGACCGAGGCCAGCAACAGCAACAGCATGACGAATTGGACAACAAAACTGGCATTGAGGATTAAGTCTAAAAACGATATTTCACTGTTCATGATGTGCAAGGGTTTCCAGGATGAGGGGTGGAATCGCTTTCGGTCGCATACTGTGAACATCAAGACAGGCAATGCGAATATCGCCCTGACACAGTACTGTATTTTCGCGTATAACCTGTTGTTTGAACATGAAACTGGTTTTTTTGGCGAGCGTCACGTTAGCTGTTACTTGTAGCAAATCATTAAAACGTGCCGGTTTTAAATAATCCACCTGCACCGAGCGGACGACAAAAATTACCCCCGCTTCAGTCATCAGCTGGTCTTGTTCAAAACCGGCCGCGCGCAAGTATTCGGTTCGGGCGCGTTCAAAAAATTTAAGATAGTTGGCGTAAAACACCACGCCACCGGCGTCGGTATCTTCATAATAAACACGGACAGGCCAGCTAAATGGTTGCATCATCAGTCATCAAAAAGTGATTGTGTCATGGCTTCAGTTGCCGGCGGTTTCAGGCCAAAATGTAAATAGGCCTTCTGGGTGACGATACGCCCGCGGGGTGTACGCATAATAAAGCCTTGTTGTAATAAATATGGTTCCAGCACATCTTCTATTGTGCCCCGCTCTTCGCTGATCGCAGCGGCCAGTGTATCAAGTCCGACCGGCCCACCGTCAAAATGTTCAATCATCGATTTGAGTAATTTGCGATCCAGGGTATCGAAACCATTATCGTCGATTTTCAACATTTTAAGCGCCTGGGCGGCAATGTCTTGTGTGACATTGCCATCACTTTTGACTTCGGCAAAGTCTCTGACTCGGCGCAGCAGTCGGTTGGCAATACGTGGTGTACCGCGCGAACGACCGGCGATTTCAGCCGCGCCCTGTTCAGCCATTTCCATTTTTAGCAACCGCGCCGAACGCATGACGATTTGGGTCAATTCTTCAACCGTGTAAAATTCCAGCCGTTGCACGATACCAAAGCGATCACGCAAAGGCGAGGTCAAAAGCCCAGCCCGGGTGGTCGCGCCAACTAGGGTAAATGGTGGTAAGTCCAGCTTGATCGAGCGCGCGGCCGGGCCTTCACCGATCATGATGTCGATCTGGTAGTCTTCCATCGCCGGATACAACACTTCTTCGATAGCCGGATTAAGGCGGTGAATTTCGTCGATAAACAACACGTCATGCGCTTCGAGGTTGGTCAACAAGGCCGCCAGATCACCGGCTTTATCCAGCACAGGCCCTGAGGTTTGCCGAATATTGACGCCCATTTCGGTGGCGATGATATTAGCCAACGTGGTTTTACCCAAGCCCGGCGGGCCAAAAATCAGCACATGATCCAGCGCTTCCGAGCGGGCAACCGCAGCTTGAATAAAAATCTCCATCTGCTGGCGTAATTCAGTCTGCCCTATATAGTCTTTCAGACGCTTTGGCCGAATCGCACGATCAACACTGTCTTCTTCGTTTTGGGGCGTCGCACTGATTAAACGGTCGCTTTCAATCATAAGGTTATTTGGTTTATTGGCGTTACGATGGGTTTCGGCTGGCGCCTCTACCTATCCTATCCTCTTTGCAGTTGTTTTAAAAACTCCGGCGCAAAATCTGCGCCATTGGGCCAGACAACCGTTTCAAGTTCCGGGTCTAATGATACTTTTGAAAATAATTCAATATCCTTTAATGGCTCGAAAACAGGGCCATTCAAGGCATTAGCCAAATCAACCTCGCCCGCTGTGCCATCATCGAATGCAAGCCACAATTTATACTCTGAAATATGTTTAACAGACTTAATATGCAACATCAGTCACTCCAACGGTTCAATTGATTTTAAAGGCTCTCCTGCCATTGCTCTTTTCCAATTTTCTTCCAACGCCTATCTATTACAAAAAACCCATTCCTGAACCAGCTTAACCGCTCTTTTAGGCAGGAATCCTTCAATCATATTGCCGTTAAAATCAAACAATGCCTCATACCCTGAATATTTTGCATGTATATGAGGTGGGTTATGATCAAGAAAATACATGGCAATCAAAATACCATAAAAGCGACTAATGACTGGCATTCTTTTGCTGATTTCTACAATATGAAAAATTACTGATCAAGCGATCGCTTTCAATCATAGGGTTATTTGGTTTGTTGGTGTTACGATGGGTTTCGGCTGGTGCCTCTATCTATCCATCCTACCCCTTTGCAGTTGTTTTAGAGACTCCGTATCTACTCACCCCCTCTAAAAAGCAGGTGTAGGTTGTTGATTTATCAGGCTTGCATAACAGGGATGTTATGCAGAACTACATGGATGTATTCACGTGTCCTGATAAATCAATGACCTACTCCGGCTAAAACACAACCGGGTGAGCAGTTACGAGACTCCGAGGCAAAGTCTGCGCCATTGGGCCAGACAGCCGAAAACGTCAGCGCCCTCTCAAAAAATTAACGCTTGATCGTCCCTTGCAGCGCAAGGCGAATAATATCTTCACAGCTTTTATCCTCACTCGTAACACCTTGCACCATTTTACTGGCATCGGCAGGCTTATAGCCGAGTGCACATAAGGCGGTGATGGCTTCTTGCCTTGGGTTGCCCGGATTTGCTCCTGACGACTGACCGGGGTTTATCTTAATCCCTGTCTCTGAATTCTCGCTTAATGCCGGCAGCCTATCACGCATTTCTACAATCAGGCGTTCGGCGGTTTTTTTGCCGACACCGGGTAAACGTATCAACGATTGCGTATCATTATCTTCAATGCAGCGGCGGAACTCTTCAGCACTTTGGCCAGACAAGATAGTCAAGGCCAGTTTGGGACCAACGCCATTGACTTTAATCAGGGTTCTGAACATCAAGCGGTCGCTTTCTTTCGAAAAGCCAAACAAAATATGCGCATCGTCCCGCACCACCAGGTGAGTATATAAGGCCACTTCATCCCCCACCATTGGCAAGTCGTAAAAGGTGGTCATCGGTGCTTCGATTTCATAGCCGACGCCATGGACATCCAACAGCAATTGCGGCGGATTTTTAGACAGCAATTTTCCGCGTAAAAATCCAATCATAACCCAGCTCTACTCAAGCGTTGTTGAGTTTGTTGATGATGGCTGTGGCACAGACAAACCCCCAATGCATCCCCCGCATCAACCTGCAATGTGCCTTGAATATTTAACAGAATTTTGACCATATGCTGCACCTGAGCCTTATCGGCATTGCCTTTGCCTACTAGCGCCTGTTTGATTTGCCGCGCCGCGTATTCATGCACCGGCAGGTCGCAATTAAGCGCGGCGCAGATAGCCGCGCCTCGGGCCTGCCCCAGTTTCAGGGCAGAGTCGGCATTTTTGTGCATAAACACCTGCTCGATTGCCATTTGTTCCGGACTGTACATGGCAATGACTTCTGTGATGCCATCAAAGACCTGTTTTAGGCGTTGCGGAAAAGTATCTGCTTTAATACGGATACTGCCACTGGCAATATAACGACTACTGTTTACACCGGCTTCGATGATACCGTAGCCGGTGATACGGGAGCCAGGATCTATCCCTAGAATTCGGCTCAAAACCTATCTCCGCCGTTGTCATTTATGTCAGCCGAACTTTGTCCGGGGCGTGTCATAACAAACATCAAGTGTTTATGCGATGGGTTTCGCGGGCGCTCCACCCATCCTACAAAAAAGATATTCAAGCCATAATACATAATCAACAAAGCGTAAATCAGGAAGCTGCCATTTTTTCCATGATATCGTCGCTGATATCGGCGTTGGAATAAACTTCCTGCACATCGTCCAGGTCTTCCAAACGCTCAATCAAACGTATCATTTTTTCGGCGGTGGCTTCATCCAAATCGGTTTTGTTATCCGCATGCATGGTTACTTCACTATTCTCAGGCTCCAGGCCTGCCGCCACCATCGCTTCTTTGACATTTAAATACTCTTGCGGATCGGTAAATACATCAATAGACCCATCGTCATTGGTGATGACATCTTCAGCACCCGCTTCCAAGGCCGCTTCCATCACAGCATCTTCATTGACGCCTGCTGGATAACTGATAATACCCACTTTACGGAACATATAGGCCACCGAGCTCAGTTCTCTGCATTGCTGAATCACCCCCAAAATCGGTTCAGGTAGACTCTGCAACGAACGTTTTCTCGGGCGTTCGCTAACGCTTTTCAAATAATCACGCTGAAAGCGTTCTTGCTTCGGAAAACAGGCGTTCAATCCTGATTTAATGTCCTCAGCAATCGTTTTATACAAACGCCATGGTGTCAATGCACGCGGCCCATCCATTTTCGTCAAGGCCTTGGTAAAACAACGTTGCGCGATTTTTTCCGTGACCGCTGCATAAAGCAGCTTGCCTTGTAAATATAATTCGGCCAATTGACTGTCTTTACGGGCACGTAATTGATTGATCGCCAACAGGCTTTTCAGCCGCTTGATCACCAATTCCACCTGCCAGCGTACCCGATAGAGCGCGGCAGCCGTTTCGGTACTGAGCAACTCGACCGGCACGGACGTTAAAATCAAGACCCATTCACTGAGATAGAGCGTTTTTTCCCGGGCTGTACGTCCTTTGTTCTGCGCTCTGAGTTTCGCTTTACGGCGTGCTTGCGCCGCTTTTTCGGCAGGTAACGGAACCGCATGTACCGTGCAGGCGATGCGTTTGTTATCATGACACAAATAAACCGGGATAGCCCCCGCTTGTTTCCCGAGACGTTGTAATTTCGTTTCCCAGTCAATTTTTATATCATTTTGCCGTGCTCGTCAAGCTCGTATAAATTCATGCTGTGTGCGTTATAGCGCAGCACAATATCGCCACCTCGGTCAATAAAGGCACCAACGACTTCGGTTGATTGTAGCCACGATCAATCAACACGATATCGCCCGATTCCAGCACATAATGGTCAAGGCTTTCGCCAATCTTGTCCGTACTGACTTCAACCTGGCGCAATGTCAGCGAAATCAAATCTATCGCGATATGCAGCCGATACGTGGTTTCTGTTGCACCGGGTTCCTGCACGGTCGAGCCATCAATAACAACGAAGCTTAACGACCCCTTGTCAATCACATTTTGCAACCCAAATACGCTCGATAGTAAGGATTTTACCCAAGGAACGCAGGCCGCCAGTCTTTTTTTACCGCCGTATCACTCAGGTAGCCCTGTAAGTGAGCCACCTCGCCGGCGCAACTCCGCAAGGAGAAATCCAGACCACAGTAGAGCATCACCAACTGTAACAGTTGTAAGGGCGAACGGATCTTGCGCGCACGCGTGAAGGCTTTAAATTCATAGGCTTGTTGTTGATAATCCTCTGGAAGTTCTTGCACAAATTGTTCAAAACGAGTATCTATGTGATGTGGCTGCTTTTTCATAGGGTTTTCACTTTTGTCGGTAAAAGACTCTATGTGGTGGCCACACCTTTATTTTTCAACTCATAATCAATGATTTAATAATAAATCCAGAACCGGCCGCAACGAGGGACCGTCCACAAAATAATCAGCTTCCTGTTTGACCCGCTCGCGTGCGGCAACACCGCCAAAGCCTATCACCACAGCGCCGGCGTGTTTAGCTTCTAGGTCGGTATTACCATCACCAATCATTGCAGTTTTTTTATCTGCTGAAAGCTGCTTGCAAATTTCCGCTTTGCCGCCACTTCGGGCCAACGGTGATTGCGTATCAAAACCTTGATAACGCCCTTCGTCATCAAACACGATATTGACAGCATGAACTTTGGCAGCGGGAATATTGAGTTTTTCCGCCAGCGGCAAAATCGCCTGCCGAATACCACCACTGATGATATGAATGTCTTTACCCGCCTGCTGCAAGCGGCTTATCACCGTATCGACATCGTCCACCATCTGCATAATATAAAGTTGCGCCAGCCAATCGATCGCTTGTTTGTCTGGTTTAATTAATTGCAGGCGTTTGCCATAAACCTCCTGCAATGCAATTTCACCATTCATGGCCTGATTGGTCAATGCGGCCACCTGATCAAAAGCACCACTTTTTCGTGCCAGTTCATCGATACCTTCCACCGTACTCAAGGTACTATCGCAGTCAAAACAGATGACGTCAAAACTCATAATTGAATTTGCTTGAGCGTTTTAACTGCCGGAATATCACAAACTGCTTGTAGCCGAGCATCATCTAAAGGTTCTGAAATACTGATGACAGCCATGGCTTGTTGTTGACTGTCAGCCGTACCGACCTGCATACGGGAAATATTGATATTGGATTCGCCCAATACCGAACTGATCGCAGAGATGACGCCAGGTTTGTCTTCATGTTTGGTAACCAGTAAAACGCCTTCCGGCACGACTTCAATTTCAAAATCATTGATTTTGATAATTCTGGGATGACTGTCGCCGAGTAAAGTGCCTTCTAGTGAAACTGTTTCCCCATTATCGCAATGGCCTTTCACTTTAATCACCGACAAATAGCCTTCCGCCTCATCTGTCCGGGTTTCGACCAATGAAATGCCCTGCTTCTTGGCGATATTCTCGGCATTGACGCTATTCACGGGCGTCGAAAACTGATCGACTAACATGCCCACCAAAACTTCAACCGAAATCGGTCTGATTTCGACATCAGCCACCTGTCCACAAGCGACCACATCCAGTGTTTTAATCGGCGCATCGATCAGGTTGATTAGCATTTTGCCCAGAATATGTGCCAGCCCCATAAACGGCTTGACCTTTCTCAGCGCATCGGCTGACAGTCGGGTAATATTCAGTGCATTAATGGCTTCGCCGGTTTCTAGGTAGGTAACGACCTGACGTGCGATTTCAACACTGACCGCCACTTGAGCTTCACGGGTTGATGCGCCTAAATGTGGTGTAAAGGCGATATTATCCAATGTCAGTAAAGGCGAATCTTTCGGCGGTTCATGTTCAAACACATCTAACGCCGCCTTGGCGATTTGACCATTAGTCAAGGCATCATATAAAGCCGCTTCATCCACCAGGCCACCGCGCGCGCAGTTAATCAACATGGCACTTTTTTTCATCGCCGCCAGTTGCTCAGCACCGATGATATGACGGGTTTTTTCCAGCAGAGGACAATGCAAGGTCAAATAGTCGGCTTGCTTGACCAGTTCTTCCAAGCTGACCGATTCTGCACCATATTCGGCAAAAATTTCCGGCGTAACAAAAGGGTCATAAGCGATAACGCGCATGTTAAGCCCATTGCCGCGTTGTGCAACGATACGGCCAATCGTGCCGAAACCTAAAATCGCCAAGGTCTTGTGTGAAACTTCAGCTCCCATCAATTTGGAACGTTCCCATTTCCCCGCCTTGACCGAGGCATTCGCCTCTGGCAGATTCCGGCTCAAGGAAAACATGTGTGCAATGGCTAATTCGGCAGTCGTCGTGGCATTAGCATCCGGCGTATTCATGACGATCACGCCTTGTTCGGTTGCGGCCTGAATATCGACATTATCGACACCGATCCCGGCACGGCCGACAACTTTGAGATTTTTAGCGGCTTTCAGGACTTTAGCGGTCACCGTGGTACCGCTGCGAATCAATAAGGCATCAAACTCTGGAATCAATTCGCATAATTCATCTTCACTCAGGCCCGTTTGAATATGCACCTGAATATCGGACTGTTCATTCAGAAAATTGATGCCATCGTCGGCCAGCTTGTCGGAAATCAGTATTTTTTTCATGCGTCGGGTTTATCAAAGGATGGAATAAACCCGCTATTTTAGCAGCTTTAGCCTGAAAATGAGAAAATTATACCGCTCCAGTATTTAGTCTTATCCAAGCGATTAAAGCCACTTCTTTGATAGCTCCCAAATACCGGATAACCTGCTGCTAACGATCGAAAAAAATAACTCAGCGGTAACTTACCGAATCACCGTTTATCGACAGCGGCCTGGGGTTTGCTATGATTAAAAGATATTTCTACGTTTCATACAGAAAATCAGCTCAATGTTACGTCATTCACTCGGTTTAAAACAAAAAATTCAATTATTGGTGTGGTTGCCGGTCACGTTAATGTTTGTGTTTACATTAGGGCTTTTTATTGTCCAGCAAGCTCAAAAGGAACAATCCGCCACGCGTGCAGAAGAAATGTTTGTTGCGTTAAAGCCCTATTTAGCATTAACTTCCGCATTAGCAGCAGAGCGAGGGTTTTATTTAGGATGGGTCAATGGCGATCACTCATCTCCACAATTACTTAAGGCTTTGGAAACACAACAACAAAAAGTTAATAGCTTGTTGGCTCAATTACCCCAGCCAACTGATCAGGATATGTTAAGCCACAACATGAATGAGGCAGTCAAAAAACCTGCATCATTTACGCCAGCAATTACAGATGCTGCGACCGATGAAAAGCAGGGAGGAATTGGAAGAAAAGGTATTTACGGGCTATAGCCAACTTATTGAGCAGCTCAATTTGCTGATTCAGGAGTACGCCTTTGAATATGAAGGTATTGGTCAACTACGGAACTTACTGCTGTTATATGGTTTGTATGATTTAAAAGAAGCGGCTGGACAAGAGCGTGGAATTACATAAGGTGAATGCCTTGCGTTATATACTCTTCGGTGGCCATTTAGCAAAACAAATGACGTAATGGAGAAAGATATAAATCAAGGCCACACAAAAGGATGAAAATTTACACAGCCCTTCTTCAGATTAAACAGGTACGTCGGTCAATTTTAGAAAAACTTCCGCACTTCATGATGAGCTTCGATGGGTCAAAAACGGTGATTGCATGGCGGCTTGATCCATGAGCCAAAAATTATTTAATTCGTAAAGATCCGATTTATTATCAAAAATTTATTACAAAAATCTTTCAGTTTTTTTTCAAGCACTTCAGTCAGATTGACCGATTAACAATCGATTCAGACCTACTTTGAAACCATTTAAGGTGATGAAAAAGAGCTTGCCAAATGCTTGACAAACGTGAAACAGCAGCATGTTGAAGATAAGTTTCTTATCAAGAAATTTAGATAACATCGTAAAAATTTCTGATCAAGAACCTTTAAATCGGTTTGCGGCTTCAATTAAAGAGCGTTCAATATCAAATGCCGAACGATACCTCCGAGACTTTAGAGCAGTGGTGGCAAAAACGTGTCACGCAACGAATCAAAATCATTAAACGGTATGCTTTACAAAAACAACAAGCAAATTTTCAGCGCATATCGTCTTCAGAAATATCAACAAAAAAAGAACCTCACAATCACCTTGACTGGATATGGGCATCATGGATTATCCTGATTTTATGGGGAAAATCCATACTGCTGACATTATGGTTGGATTGCAAGCCCTACAGAACAATATGGCGGTCACGATAATCATCAAAGTAATACCGGGCGTCAAATGTCAAGATGAGAGTTGTCGTCAACGGTGCAGAGGCAATATCGATTCTCTGGATACTGTCTGCCGCTTCTATGACACCATCAATGGCGAGGCAACGATTGATCTTTGTAAGGCGATTGAAGAACGTTACCCGAAGGCTGGGACTATTTACATCATTTGCGATAATGCACGCTACTACCGATCAAAGGCTGTCAGACAATTTCTTGAAATGTCGCGAATTGAATTAGTGTTTTTACCGCCGTATGCGCCGAATCTTAATTTGATTGAACGGTACTGGCGATATTTCAAGAAAGAAATCTTATATGACCAGTATTATGAAACATTCAAAGAATTCAAAATAGCCTGCGAGACATTCTTTTCTGAGCCAGAAAAGCATGTCGACAATTTGCGCTCACTTTTAACTGAGAATTTTCAAATTATCGGTGCATGATGGTTTGCTCTATTTTCATGTGCGGAGAGTATATTACGGTGGCCATTGCAAAACAAGAACGTTTGGAGAAGATCTATCAGTGGACACAAAAGGATGAAAATTTACAAGCCCTTATGCTTCAGATTAAACAGGTACGTCGGTCAATTTTAGAAAAAGCACTTCGTGATGAATATTTAAATAAGGCGCTTAGGTTGATTGGTTATGGCGGCTTGATCCATGATTTTAAAAATTATTTAATTCGTAAAGATCCGATTTATTATCAAAAATTTATTACAGAATTTCAAAATCTTTCAGTTTTTTTTTCAAAAGGTTCAGTCAGATGACCGATTAACGGCATCGACTCAGAAAGCCTTTGAAACCATTTTCCAGGTGATGAAGAGCTATCGCCAAATGCTTGATAAAGTGAAACAGCTTCATGCTGAAGATAAGTTTGCTCAAGAAATTGATAACATCGTAAAAATTTCTGATCAAGAAGCTTTGCAAGCGGTTTCAACCATTCAATATCAAATGCCGTCGATACCTCCAGAGCAGTGGTGGCAAATAACCACGCAACGAATCGAAATCATTAAACAGTATGCTTTACAAAAACAACAGCAAATTTTAGCGCATATACGTCAAGAAGCCGAGACTGCGAAAACGAACCTCACAATCGCCTTGTTTGGAATGGGCATTTTTCTCCTTATCCTGATTTTATGGGGAAAATCAATACTGCTGACATTATCCAGAGGATTGCAAGCCCTACAGAACAATATGGCGGTACTTAATCATCAAAAGGATATTACACAAATTCAAATGCTCAAGGAACATGATGAGCTAGGACACATCGTCAATACGTTTGCCAAATTAGTTAAGGATAATGATGACTATTTAACCCGGATGAAATTATTTTATGAGGCAGTGAAGAATATCGATCAAGCTGTCATTATGACCGATGCGGATAACAACATTACCTTTGTTAATAAAGCTTTTGAGCAGATGTCGGGTTATTCTAAAGAAGAAGTGTTAGGTAAAATCCTAAAATTCTAAGCTCTAATAAGCAACCAGACACATTTTATAAAGAGATGTGGGCATCACTGGAACAAACGGGACATTTTGAAGGTAACTTTATTAATCGACGCAAGGATGGCACAGAGCTTCCTTTAGAATCCAATATTTCTAGAGTATGGGATGGAACCAATCAGCAAAATTATTATGTGGCCATTCAAAGGATATTACAGAACGTTTGCAGAATGAATCAGAGATTTGGAAAAAAAGCCAATATTGACCAGCTGACAGGATTGTACAATCGAAATTATCTCATGACGCGTTTAACGCAAGATGTGGCATCATCACAACATAAGAACCAACCTTTTGCACTCATTTTCTTGGACTTGGATGGCTTTAAGTATGTCAATGATTCCCTGGGACATGCACTGGGGGATGCGTTGCTATGTGAGGTGGCTCGCCGTTTACGTTCGAAAGTTCGCGCATCGGATGTGTTGGCCCGGCTAGGAGGCGATGAGTTTGTCGTCATTTTAGGCGAGGTAAATAGTCCTGAGATTATTGAGCAACGTGCTGAAGCCATTTTGCAGGCTATTAACCAAATTCATCAAGTCGATGGCTATCCGGTTGAAATCAGTTGCAGTATTGGCATCAGCCTTTTCCCAGATGATGCGCAAGATGTGGAAACGATGTTGAAATACGCTGATACTGCCATGTATGAAGCTAAAGCGGCGGGTAAAAATATGATTCAATTTTACCAGCCTAAAATGCAACACGATATCTCTAAAATGGTGGCCGTGCATAATGCATTAAAAAAGCCATTCAACAGAATGAATTAGTGCTTTATTATCAACCGGTAATCAATTTGAACACCGGCAAAATAGTCGGTGCGGAAAGCTTAGTTCGCTGGCAACATCAGGATAAAGGGTTAATTTTTCCAGACCAGTTTATTCCCGTCGCGGAGAAAATGGGCAGCATTGAGAAACTTGGGGAGTGGGTATTGCAAGAAAGCTTCCGCCAAGGAATGATTTGGCATCAACAAAAGGCTTTGTTGCATAAATAATCCACAGCGTACTCTTTTCTTAAATTCCAGTCTTTATTCATGAAACAGAATAACTTTCAGGCATACCCAGGCCTGTCATTTTATTCATTGCGCCGACGCGGAGATACGCCTCAACCATCTGAGCCGCAAAGGTCCGGTTTTTTAATTGGCCACTAAAGAGCGTTTTGATGCGAAACATAGCCGTTTCAGCCAGGCTGCGTTGATGATAACCACTTTCTTGTTTCCATGCCTTTCTCCCGATTTCAGCGCAACGTTGAACAATCGCTGTTCTTGGATGAGTTCTCCCATCTTCATCACTCGGCCATTCCACCGCCCCTTCCCGCGGCGGTATCAATGCATCGGCGCCTTTGTTACGAATCGCCTGATGACACTGGATCGTATCATAAGCGCCATCCGCCGCCACACTGGCAACTTGGTCGTGTTCATCCAGCTGCTCTAATAAATCCGGCAAGACTTCGGAATCACCAACAAAATTAGCCGTCATCTCAACTGCCACGACTTCCTGCGTTTGTGCATCAACCATGATATGGAGTTTACGCCAGGTTCTGCGCTTGCTGGCACCATGTTTGCGAACTTTCCACTCGCCTTCACCGTAGACTTTTAAGCCGGTCGAATCGACGACTAAGTGTCTTGGCGTTCGACTGCTTGAACGAGGCAGCCGAACCTCCAGAGTTTGCTGGCGGCGACTTAATGTACTGTAATGAGGAATCTGGATAGACAGCTTTAATAACTGGACTAACGACAACAAACATCCCTGTGTCGCTCTCAACGGCAGCTTAAAGAGTTCTCTCAGGGTCAATGCGCATTGAATAGCAGTATCAGAATACGTCATCGGGCTTCCTCTATAGCCTGTCTTTTCAGGCTGATGCCATTGCTTGATCATGGATTCTTCGAACCATAGCGTTAATGAACCTCGATTGATCAAGGCTTGATTGTAATTCGACCAATTCTTTAGTTTGTAGCGTTGTTTCTTTTTCTTGTCCATGCCCTATAATATGGGGATCCTTATGATTTATGCAACAAAGCCTCAACAAAACCTGCTTCCAGAGACTTTTTATTTATCCGTGAATATAGCCGCACAGCAATTTCTAAAAGGTTATGGGGCGTTGCAAAAGCAATTATCGCTGAAAACACAAGAACTCGAAAAAAAGGGAATCCCACCGTTTATTCAACTGGAAATCACCGAAGGTGTTTTGATTAATCCGGAATATTCCGCCGAAAACGGGCCGTACAAAATATCGATTGATTCGACCGAATTCGGCGCGATTAAATTCCAGCGCGGCGCGCCATTCCATTTAGTCTGCGCCATATTGCTGAGTGGAATTCCGTCCTGAAACAGCATGGTGTGTGCGGTCTGAAAATTGGTTGACCCCCGAGTGGCCACCACGCCATTGGTGTCACCAATGAATCGCCGTCTGACCTGAATACCTGGCGCATTGCGGACTAAATCCGTAGCAGTTGTCGCATTGATTTTTTCCATATCTTCTTCGGTGATTTCAAACTTAGGTGAAGCTATGGTCGTATTAGGGAAAAGTTTATGTGCGGTGGTGATAATCATATCTTCACCCTGATGGACTTCCCCCACATATTCAGCCTGAGCAGGCAGTACGGGCAACGCGCCTAAAAAAAGACAAAGTGATTTTTTTCGATTTAACATGGTTCATTTTTCCTTATAGTTGCACATAAGCAACGCTGTTGCTGTTATGCAATCTTCAGCACAACCCATGCCATCTTAATCGACAAAAATATAATCCAGCCTCACAGCTCTCTGCCCTCAAATAACCAACCTTAGCCGTCAACAATAACGCAACCTAACGGCTAAAGCTCTCCGACAAAAATCATATTTTTTCCAAGCGCAGTTTTAAATTTTCCGCTATCTAATAAAATCACAATCAGCAAGCTGTCATAAAACCATGTCATATGCCGCATTAAAAACAGGTTAAATAACATAGTTTAATTTTGTCGGGCAACAGCGGTCTTTTTTATGATAAGTTAAACGGTTTTATCCTTGGTTTAAACCATGTCAGATTCGTTGCTTTCTATTTCAGCCTGGAAACAAAGGTTGGTTTTCTGGCTAGGTGCCGTTTTTGTCGGCTTGCTCATCGTTGCCATGACATTATTAAGCGAATGGGCGGGCGAGACGTATCGCATTTTATCGAAACGCTATTTCTGGTTTAACTTTGTCGCTGCGCCGGTAGGTTTAGGCATAACGGCTTGGCTAACATTTCGATTTTTTCCGGGCTCTGAACGTAGCGGCATCCCCCAGGTCAAAACCGCACTGGAAATCACAGGCGACCTGTCACGACGGAATCATTTACTTTCTTTGCGCATTGTTGTCGGTAAAATGCTGCTGACGATTATGGGTTTGTTTTCTGGTGCATCGATTGGCTTTGGTGGGCCGGCCACTCATGTTGGCGCGTCGATCATGGCTTCTCTGGGGCGGGCCGTGCGTTTTCCGTTACATTATATGGAACGAGGGCTGATCCTGGCCGGTAGCGCCGCCGGTTTTGCAGCCATGTTCAGCGCGCCGCTGGCGGGGATTATTTTTGCCATTGAAGAAATGGGTCGATCGTTGGAAGAAAAAGTCAGTTCGCTGGTGTTGACGGCGATTGTTTTTTCGGGTGTCGTTGCTTATATTTTTCTGAAAAAATATATCTTTTTCAGTGATAAATCTTTTATTTTACCCTGGGGCTATGGTTGGCTGGTCATTCCCTTATGTGGTATCGCAGGTGGTCTTATGGGTGGTTTGTTCAGCCGCTTGCTTATCTCTTGCGGTCGCTGGTTGGCGCAATCTAATCTTTCAATTTTCACCATTGCCTTCGCCTGTGGTGGCGGCATTGCTTTATTAGGCTTTTATTCTGAGGGTAACAGTTTTGGGACGGGTTATCAGCAAGCCCGCTCCATTCTGGAAGGCAATGCTATTGATCCCTGGTTTCCAATCTTTAAGATGCTGGCCACCTTATTAACCGCCTTCAGCGGTGTTCCTAGCGGTATTTTTGTTCCATCTATTGCGACCGGCGCCGGCATTGGTGCAAATCTTGCCCAATGGTTTCCTATTGCGCCGGCAGAAATCATGATTTTACTCGCAATCACAGCTTATTTTTCCGGCATGTTGCAATCGCCTTTGACTTCTTTTGTCATTGTGATGGAGATGACCTACAGTCATGAAATCTTGATTCCATTGATGGCAACCGCTTTTTTCGCCACTGGTACGGCCAAACTGATTCAACCCGTACCACTTTACCGGGCTTTATGTGACAGTTATAAACAATATCTTGATGACAAAGAAAAATAAACTTTTTTTGATTTTACTGGCGTTTGCCATACTGACCGGCATTGTTTTTTTCAAACCCTTGCCGCCTGTGCCTGATGTGGTGATTCAAACGATCGATAACCAACGATTTAATATGCGCGATTTCCATGGCAAGCCGGTTATCGTCACGTTCTGGGCGACAAACTGCCCGTCCTGTTTAAAAGAGATTCCCGATTTATTACAACTTTATCGGGAATACCATCAACAGGGGCTTGAAATTATTGCTATCAGTATGCCTTATGATATTCCAAGCCATGTTGTCGCACTCAAACGACAGATGGCGATACCCTATCCGCTTTCGTTGGATTTACATGGCGAAATAAATAAGGCCTTTGGCGGTGTCGCATTAACGCCAACCAGTTTTTTAATCGCACCTTACGGCACAATAATCTGGCGAAAAACAGGCCGGTTTGATATTGATATAATGCGGGAAAAAATTACAGGGCTGCTTAATGCTGCCCAATCATAAGTTCAGTATGCTATGGCTTATCAACCGCGCTTGGCGCTGGGCTTGGCAGGCGTCGACCTACGTTTACGCGCACGAAAAGGCTTTTTATCACCAGTTTTTTTTCTGCGCCCCGCCAGCACGGCGTGGGCGAGGCTTACTGGCTGGTTTTTTGATATTATCCAGCGATACCGGCGCATAACCGGTATCGGCAACTCGGGGTAATTTAGTTTTCAGTAGTTTTTCGATACCATGCAATAGATAAGCTTCCTCGGGCGAAACCAATGAAATAGCTTCTCCCTCATGCCCGGCCCGACCTGTTCTGCCAATACGATGCACATAATCTTCCGCGACGCTAGGTAAATCAAAATTGACAACATGTGGCAATTGTTCAATATCCAATCCCCGCGCAGCGATATCGGTCGCCACCAGAGCTGTCACCTCGCCTTGCTTAAATGCCTGTAACGCACGATTGCGCGCGGCCTGACTCTTATTACCATGTAAGGCAATACTGCGAATACCGTCTTTGATGAGTTGCCGTACCAAGCGGTCGGCGCCATGTTTGGTACGCACAAAAATAAGGACTTGTTGCCAATGGCCATGTCCAATCAACCAGGACAGTAATTCACGTTTATCTTCCTTGCTAACCGGGTAAATCGTTTGTTTAATTTTATCGGCCGCTTTATTATCTCGGGCGACCGAAACTTCGACTGGGTCATGTAATAATTGTGACGCCAGCACTTTAATCTCTTTTTCATAAGTCGCTGAAAACATCAGGTTTTGTCGTTTGTCTGGCAATGCCTGAATGATTTTCCGAATATCTTTAATAAAACCCATATCCAGCATGCGATCAGCTTCATCCAGCACAAAATGTTGCACCTGAGATAAATCGACCTTTTTCTGATACATCAGATCAAGCAAGCGTCCGGGGGTGGCGACTAAAATATCAGCGCCTTTAGCTAGGCGTTTGATTTGGGTATTGATATTGACGCCACCGAAAATCTGCTCTGTAATGAAAGGCAAGTGCCTACCATAGGCTTTAAAACTTTCATAAACCTGCGATGCAAGCTCCCGAGTTGGCACTAATACCAAAACGCGAGTAGGTCGCGGCAGCGTCGGACGCGGTTGATTTTGCAATAATTGTAATAGCGGCAAGGCAAATCCAGCGGTTTTTCCAGTACCAGTCTGCGCACCAGCGAGAATGTCCCTGCCCTGCAAAATAACAGGGATCGCTTGTTGCTGAATCGGTGTGGGCGTAGTATAGCCTTGTTCGGCTATGGCTTTAAGAATGGGTGGAGCAAGCTCCATTTGGGTAAAATTCGAATGTTTAATGAGAGTAAAAAAATGTTAATCGCAACCTTTGCTGCGGGCTGTTTTTGGGGCGTCGAGGCCCAGTTTCGACAATTACCGGTTTCAGATACTCGGGTGGGTTACACCGGCGGCGATACCGAAAATCCCGATTATAAATCGGTCTGCACCGGCCTTACCGGCCATGCCGAAGCCATTGAAATTACATATGACCCTGATAAGATCAGCTATCAGGATTTGCTGGCGCTGTTTTGGCAAATTCACAATCCGACAACCTTGAATCGACAAGGCCCGGATGTGGGCAGCCAGTACCGCAGCGCCATTTTTTATCATAACGATGAACAAAAAGCGTTGGCCCTGCAATCAAAACTGGAGCTGGAGCAACGCGGTGTTTTTAACACGCCTATCGTGACACAAATTACGCCAGCATCGGTATTTTATCCGGCTGAAGACTACCATCAGCGTTACCTGGAAAAACAAGGACGAAGTTTTTGCCACTGACACTATGCATGAACCGGCTGCACAGGATAGGGGCAGAAATATCATAGCCCCCGTAATAAATCCGCTTTGATATCGTTTATATTCTCCAGTCCAACGGAGATTCTGACCAGGCTGTCTGTAATGCCGGACTCAAGACGCACTTCTGGCGCTAAACGACCATGCGTGGTTGAGGCCGGATGGGTGATGGTGGTTTTAACATCGCCTAAATTTGCGGTAATTGACAACAGTTGCGTCGCGTCAATCAATTTCCAAGCCGCCTCTTTTCCACCCTTGAGTTCAAAACTGACAACGCCACCAAAATGGCTTTGCTGCCGTTTGGCCAGTTCGTGTTGGGCATGTTCTTCAAGCCCCGGATAATGTACTTTTTCAACCGCTGGTTGCTGCTGTAACCATTTGGCCAGTTCAAACGCATTGTCGCAATGCGCTTTCATTCGAATCGCCAAGGTTTCCAGTCCGGATAGAAAGGTCCAGGCATTGAAAGGACTCAATGTTGCCCCACCTGTTCTTAAATACGGATAAATGTTGTTTTCAATCAGTTCGTCATTGCCGATGACCGCTCCCCCAACACAGCGTCCATGTCCATCGATATATTTAGTGGCAGAATGAACCACCAGGTCGGCGCCTAAATTCAAGGGTTTTTGTAAGACCGGCGTACAAAAAACATTATCGACAATCAATAAACAATCGTGTTGATGTGCCAGATCGGCCAAGGCCTCAATATCGGCAATTTCGATCAATGGATTAGACGGTGTTTCCAAAAATAAAAAGCGGGTTTCGGGTTTGATTGCCGCTTCCCAGGCCGATAAATCCGTCAATGTGACAAAATCGGTTTCCACACCAAATTTGCCAAAATAATTCTGAAACATCAATACCGTATTACCAAACACGCTGCGAGAGCATACCACATGATCGCCGGCTTTCAACAATCCCATACCGACAGCCATAATCGCCGCCATCCCTGAGGCAAACGCCAAACAGCGCTGGCCTTGCTCCATCGCCGCCAACCGCTCCTGAAAAGCACTGACGGTCGGATTGGTGAAACGAGAATAAATATTGCCCGGCTGTTTTCCGGTAAAGCGTAAAGCCGCCTCTTCCGCGCTGTTAAAGACATAGCTCGAGGTGGTAAAAATCGGTATGCTGTGTTCGGCTTCCTGTGTCCGATTTTGCCCTGCCCGGATAGCCTGGGTTTCGAGAGAATATTGATTCCAGTCTGTTTTACTCACGTTTGTTTTCCAGTATTAAAATGCGTATTTTTAGCGTTAATGGTGATTTTGCATCTCGATAATAAAATTTTCGCTGCAACGTTGTTGATTTTGTGCATCATCATTACGCAAGGCTTCGATTCTATCCAAATACGCCTGATCAATATCGCCTGTGACATATTTACCACTAAAACACGAGGTATCAAACTGTTGTATTTTAGGGTTGCCGCGACGTACCGCATCGATCAAATCATCAAGATCCTGATAAACCAAATAATCGGCACCAATAGCCTGACAGACTTCCTCCGTCGTGCGATTATGTGCAATCAATTCATGGGCTGCGGGCATGTCGATACCATAAACATTAGGGTAGCGTACCGGTGGCGCCGCCGAGGCCATATAGACTTTTTTGGCACCCGCATCACGCGCCATTTGAATAATCTGTTCCGATGTCGTCCCTCTGACAATCGAGTCATCCACCAATATCACATTCTTGCCTTCAAACTCCAAACTGATGGCATTCAACTTCTGTTTAACCGATTTACGCCGCATTTGCTGCCCAGGCATAATAAAGGTTCGGCCAATATAACGATTCTTGATAAAGCCTTCCCGGAACTTGACACCTAAGCGATTAGCCAATTGCAAGGCAGAGGTGCGACTGGTATCAGGAATAGGAATCACGACATCGATATCATGATTTGGCCATTCACGAAGAATCTTTTCAGCCAGTTTTTCCCCCATACGCAAGCGTGCCTTGTACACCGAAATATCATCAATAATGGAATCCGGTCGCGCAAAATAAACATGCTCGAAAATACACGGGCTATACATCGGATTATCTGCACATTGGCGCGTTTGCACCGTCCCTTCGGCGTCGATAAAAATCGCTTCCCCCGGTTCTAAATCACGCGTGCGGGTAAAATCCAGAACATCCAAAGCAACATTTTCCGATGCAATCATATAATCTATACCGGACTCTGTTTTGCGCTGTCCATAGACAACCGGCCGGATACCATGTGGATCGCGAAATGCCAAAATTCCAAAGCCTGCAATCATCACCACAGCGGCGTATGCACCCCGACAGCGCTTATGCACCTTGCTGACAGCTGTGAAAACATCATCGGCAGAAATTTTTAGTTTTCCCAATTGTTGTAATTCATGGGCAAAGACATTGAGCAAAATTTCTGAATCAGAGTCGGTATTGATATGACGCTGATCCTGTTGATACAACTCTTTTTTTAATTGTTCGGTATTGGTCAAGTTACCATTGTGCGCTAAGGTCAATCCGAATGGGGAATTTACGTAAAACGGCTGAGCTTCAGCTGAGCTGGTACAACCCGCCGTTGGATAACGCACATGTCCAATCCCCATATTGCCACGCAAGCGTAGCATCTGACTGGTTGAAAAAACATCACGCACCAAACCATTATCCTTACGCAAATAAAACCGATTCCCTTCGCAGGTTACAATTCCGGCCGCATCCTGGCCACGGTGCTGCAAAACAGTCAATGCATCATATAATTCCTGATTGACATTCTGATGGGCAACAATGCCGGCAATTCCACACATAAAAACAACCTGATTAATTAATGATAATGAATATAATCTGCCATACCCGACGGCAAATGCTGTCCCAGCCATTCGGCTACGGACTGTAATGGCGGTATCAGTTGTGATTCTTTCCACCACGGATCGGCGGGCAAAGGCGTCAACCCGGCCAGCATAATCATCAAGGCCGCAACGACAACTCCGCGAACGCAACCAAAAATCATCCCGGCAAAGCGGTCGGACCCGGTCAGTCCGGTTTTTTCAATCAACGCGCCCAATAAATAATTGATTAAGCCGCCTAAAATCAATGTGATAATAAATAACACGGCAAAAGCCGCCGCCATTCGTGCAGAAGGCAGGCTGATCACAGATTCTAAAAACAAAGAAAATTCACGACTAAATGTAAGTCCGACCCAGATAGCCAAGACCCAAATCCCCAATGAAAAGGCTTCTTTAACAAATCCTCGCAATAATCCAATCACAGCCGAGACCACAATCAAGGCAATAATGGCGTAATCAATCCAGATCATGAGCGCTCACTTTGTTGAGTGATAAAACTGTTTAATTGATTGAGCTTTTCCAGCCGTGCTTTGACCCGCTCAGCCTGCTCACGCGTCAATTCAGGGCCAACCTGAACTTTAAACAAGGTTCCGCTTTGAGTTTTCTGTTTGACAATCGTGGCCGAAAAACCTTGTTGCCGTAAACGATTCTTAAGCTTCAAGGCATTTTCCTTAACGCCGAATCCACCGGCTTGAATATACCAATCGGCTAATTCGGAAGGCTCTATATTCTGGCTTTTTTTCGCTTGATACAAAGGCTTTTGAACAACATCTTTTGTCGATTCAGGCAGTTTTTGTGCCTGTGCCTGTTGCAATTTTTCAGGTAGCGGTGGAATCGTCAATTGATTGATTTGACGACTGCTTTGGCTGACAGGGTCGTCAAATAACATCGGCAAAAAAATAGCCGCCAATGCGGTAATTACAATTGCCCCAACCAATCGTTGTTTAAGTTCCTGATCCATTGTCGCCCCTCTTGATTAAACCGCTTTTAAGCCGGTAATTGACTTTTCTGATAGACCATAAATTCCGAAATCAGAAAAAAAGAACCAAAAACAAGAACCAATTCGCCATTTTTTGCCTGTTGTTCGACATGCTTGAACGCACTACTGAAATCTCGAAAGCCTGCTGCCACCTGTTTAACATTAGATTGCTGAAAAACTGCCAATATAGATTCTTCACTCGCTGCACGCGGCGTGCGTAATGGCGCCAACGTCCAATCTGTAATAGCATCTTTGATGATCTCAACAACCTGCACGATGTCCTTATCTTGCATCATGGAAAACAAGGCGTGAATTTTATAGTGTTTGAAATGCTGTTCCAGATAGTCACGCAACGCCTTTACCGCCTGTGGATTATGCCCGACATCAAGCAAAATCGGTACATCGCCGTCAATTTTTTGAAACCGTCCGGCCAGATGGACCTGCTCCAGTCCTTGACGAATCGCCGAGTCAGATATCGCCAACTGAGGCTGAAATACCGTGACGGCCGTCATAACCGTGGATGCATTGGCAAATTGATGCGCCCCCGGCAAAGCCGGAGGTGGCAAATCTTCTTTGTTCAGCGTATTAAAATGCCACTGCCAGCTTTCGGCAGTCTTTCGATAATCAAAGTCCACACCAATCCGATAAACTGGGGCTTTAAGTTGCTCTGCCACATCTAGCAACGACTGAGGCGGCTGCCTGTCACCAATGACAACAGGAATACCGGGGCGAAAAATTCCGGCCTTTTCCCGGCCTATCGCTTCCCGGGTTTCGCCCAGCCAATCGACATGATCAATACAGATGGTCGTCACCAGCGTCAAGTCTGCATCCACGATATTGACAGCATCGAGCCTTCCTCCCAACCCGACTTCCAATAATTGAATATCCAGATCGGCCTGAGAGAAAATATCCAAAGCGGCCAGTGTACTGAATTCAAAATAACTGAGCGTCGTTTCCCGCCGCGCTTCATCGATGCGGGCAAAAGACCGACAAATCAATGCATCGTCAACGGATTTACCATCAATTCGGATGCGTTCATTGTAATCAATGATATGGGGCGAGGTGTAACTGCCAACACGATAACCTTGAGCTCGATACATCGCTTCCAGCAAGGCGATACACGAGCCTTTACCATTGGTTCCGGCGACGGTCAGGGTAACCGGTTTTTTGCCGCGGGGATTCAACCTTCTGAATACACGCGCCGCCCGCTCAAGCCCTAAATCAATCGTCCGGGGATGCAGGCCTTCTTGCCAGGCCAACCAAGCCGCGAGCGTATCAAAACGAGGCATATTCACACGTCTTGATTTTCACCTTCAGACGAGGCTATCGTCTCTTCTGTAACCGCTTCGCTTTCCGTCACTGTCGTCGTTTGGGTTTCTTCCACAGGCGATGTAACTTGCGCCGCTGTCAGCATCGCTAAAATACTGGCGATGGTATCACGCATTTCCCGGCGATCGACAATCATATCTATCGCCCCGTGCTCCAGTAAGAACTCACTACGCTGGAAACCTTCCGGTAATTTTTCCCGCACTGTTTGTTCAATCACGCGTGGACCGGCAAAACCAATCAGCGCGTTAGGCTCTGCAACATTGATGTCACCTAGCATGGCCAGACTTGCAGAAACACCACCCATCGTCGGGTCGGTCATAAACGAAATATACGGAATACCGGCTTCCGACAAGCGCGCCAGCGCGGCACTGGTTTTACTCATCTGAAACAAGGAATGCAACGATTCCTGCATACGTGCACCACCACTGGCGGTAAACACGATAAACGGAAAACCGGTGCGCAGACTTTCATTGACACCGCGAACGAATTTCTCACCGACAACAGCTCCCATTGAGCCGCCCATAAAACCAAAATCGAATGCGGCGGCAACGATACCCTTACCTTTTAAAGTGCCTTTCATGACGATCAAGGCATCATTTTCCTTGGTTTTTTTCTGCGCCTGCGCCAGGCGATCCTTATATTTCTTGCTGTCTTTAAATTTTAAGGGATCGCTGGCTTTTAAACCGGCTGCGATTTCTTCTTTTTCTCCTTCATCCAAAAACATTTCCAGCCGCACACGCGCTGAAATGCGCATATGAAATTCGCATTTAGGACACACATTGAAGTTTTTTTCCAGTTCTGCATTGTAAAGAATCGCATCACAGGAAGGACATTTATTCCACAACCCTTCAGGAACGCTTGCTTTTCGTTCATTACCATCTGTGCGGATGATCGACGGGACTAATTTTTCAAACCAACTCATTTTTCTGCTCCGATTTAAGCGTCACTATCCATAGCCTGACGCATAGATGACAAGAGTTCGATAATTTCAGACCGGGCTTGTTCCGGATCATCCTGATTAGCCTCAATCTTGCTAATCAGGGCACTGCCGACCACAACACCATCGGCTATTTCAGCCAGTATTTTCGCTGTTTTAGCATCTTTAACACCAAAGCCGACACCGACGGGCAAGCGCGTATGCTGTTTAATCATCGCCAGTTTTTGCTCAACATCCTGAGTATTCAGGTGTCCAGCGCCCGTCACGCCTTTTAATGACACATAATATAAATAGCCGCTGCCGACTTTATCCATCAATTCGACCCGCTTGGCATCGCTGTTCGGCGCTAACAGGAAAATCTGATCAATATTGCGCGCTTTTAACAACGAAACACAGTCTTCTGCTTCTTCCGGTGGTAAATCAACCGTCAAGACGCCGTCAACACCGACTCGCGCTGCCGCATTGGCAAAGTTTTCATAACCCATAATTTCGATTGGATTCAAATACCCCATCAAGACAATTGGGGTTTTTTCATCATCCCGGCGAAAAGCAGCTACCATATCCAGCACTTTGCGCAAGCCCACATGATGCTCTAAGGCGCGCTCACTAGCGCGTTGAATCACAGGGCCATCAGCCATAGGATCAGAAAACGGTACACCGAGCTCAATCACATCGGCACCCGCCTTGACCATCTCATGCAGCAACGGAACAGTAAATTCTGGATAAGGATCGCCGGCCGTAATAAATGGAATCAAGGCTTTCCGGCCTGCGGCATTCAATGCCGCAAAACGCTGCTCTAAGCGGCTCATAGTTTAATCCCCTCTCTTTGTGCCATGGTATGCATATCTTTGTCACCGCGACCTGACAAATTGACAATCATGATTTGCTCAGAGCTCATCGTCGGCGCCAGTTTCATGGCATAGGCCATGGCATGGCTCGACTCTAATGCGGGAATAATGCCTTCCATGCGCGTCAAGGCATGAAAGCCTTCTAAGGCTTCATCATCAGTAATATTGACATACTCGGCCCGGCCTGTATCTTTCAACCAGGCATGTTCAGGCCCCACACCTGGATAGTCAAGGCCGGCCGAGATGGAATGGGTTTCAATAATTTCACCATCCTCATCGGCCATCAGATAGGTCCTGTTGCCGTGCAACACACCCGGTTTTCCAGCGCACAGCGGTGCCGAATGTCGTCCGGTTTCCACACCATCGCCAGCCGCCTCCACGCCATACATTTTTACAGAAGCATCATCAATAAACGGATAAAACAAACCAATAGCATTTGAGCCGCCGCCGACACATGCGACTAAGGCATCAGGCAAACGCCCGGTCATATCCAAGCATTGTTGTTTCGCCTCGCGCCCGATCACAGTCTGAAAATCTCTGACCATGGCCGGATAAGGATGGGGACCTGCGACAGTACCAATAATATAAAAAGTATCATCGATATTAGTGACCCAGTCTCTCAAGGCCTCATTTAAAGCGTCTTTCAAGGTTCTGGAACCTGATTCAACCGGGACAACGGTCGCCCCAAGCAATTTCATGCGGTAGACATTCAAGGCCTGGCGTTCGACATCGACCGCACCCATATAAACCACACATTCCAGTCCGAGTCTTGCCGCGACAGTCGCCGTCGCCACGCCATGCTGGCCAGCACCCGTTTCGGCAATAATCCGCTTCTTCCCCATCCGTTTGGCGAGTAAGGCCTGGCCTACAGTATTATTGACCTTATGCGCACCGGTATGATTCAAGTCTTCTCGTTTCAGGTAAATCTGTGCACCACCTAAGGCCTCGCTCCAGCGCTTTGCATAATATAGTGGCGAAGGACGGCCCACATAATGCTGCAAGTCAGCATCTAATTCGCGCTGAAATTCAGCATCCTGCATGTATTTTTGATAGGCCTCATTCAATTCATTGATTGCGGGCATCAATGTTTCTGCCACAAAAATACCGCCATAAGGCCCAAAATGCCCTCTTTCATCCGGCATATTGTAATGTTCTGTCATAATTGTTCTTCTATGCTTGCTCGGTTGGTATTACGGATAAATGCTGTAATTTTGGCTGGATCCTTGATGCCTTTTTCTATCTCGACGCCACTGCTCACATCCAGTGCATACGGATTGACGGCTCTGATTGCCTCGCTGGCATTGTCAACGGTCAAACCGCCCGCCAGAATCACAGGCAATGCTAACCGATCGGGAATCATACGCCAATCAAAGCTGTGCCCAGTCCCACCTTGCACAACTGGATGCCAGGCATCCAATAACAAGGCCGAGGCATCATGATAATGTTGCTGAAGCGTATCGAGATCGGTCTGCGCCTGCATACGAATGGCTTTAATATACGGTTTTTTATAAATTCTGCAGGCATCTGCCGGCTCCTGGCCATGAAATTGCAGACAATCAATGGCGACCTGATCTAAAACCTTTTCTATCTGCGCCGGCCTTTCATCCACAAACAAAGCCACTACGGAAACAAATGCCGGCAAAGCGCTAACAATTTCCCGCGCGCTGGTGATACTGACATGACGTGGACTTTGTGGGTAAAACACCAATCCTATCGCATCTACCCCGGCTTCTGCCGCAAAAACGGCATCTTCAGGCCGTGTAAAGCCGCAAATCTTAACACGGGTTCGTATTGTTTTCATATCACAGCATAGCAGATCATTTTATGATAAAAAAAAGGCCTTCCACAGAAAGCCCTTTCAAATCTATCTCTTATCCGGCATAAATGACATATTATTGAATTTCTTCAACAATTTTATTAAACGCTTCAATCCGTGTTTTACCTGATCTAACCAGATCCATGCCAATCTCGATAACCAGATTAACCAAACCCGGCGTTTTGTAAACCATCATCCCCAGATAAGCCACGACAGGTACAGCGATAATCGCGCCAAACAATGTGTTTAAACCGATCAATCCCAATAATTTGCTAATCAGCACAACAGCATCCAGAGGAACCAGAATCATTGCACCAAAATAAGCGAGTACCATAAAGGTAAACAACACAAAAACGACAAATTGAAACAACCTTACCAACGCAATATTGACTTTTTTCATTGAAATATTTTTCCCGAATTGAGTTTGAAGCTAGCCAGGTATTATAAAGTAATTTTGCCCTACAGGTTAATTTTTACGCGCGTTTTTAAGGCTCAATTTCATCATCGTCGGATTCTATTGCTGTCCCGTCAATCCGGTTTCGATCCAAAAACAAGGGATGCAATAACGCACCCGCCAAAAAACCACCTAGATGCGCCCATAAGGCTTCATGCACGATAGTACCGGAAAACATTACTGCAGTGGTGGCTTTTTGTAATTGTATGATAACCCAGAACCCTAAAAACGCGATTGCCGGAATCTCAAACAACAGTGGAAAAAACAAAATAGGAATCATAATAATGACGCGCGCATAGGGGAACAGAAAAAAATACGCCCCCAAAACCCCCGCAATCGCCCCTGAAGCACCCACGACCGGATAAATCATATTCGGGTCATACCACCATTGCACATAGGTTGCGACCAGACCCGTCAGAATATAAAACAGCAAAAACCGTACATGCCCCATGGATGACTCGACATTATCGGCAAAAATCCATAAAAACAGCATATTTGCAATCAAGTGCAACCATCCCCCATGCAAAAACAAGCTGGTCAGAAAAGACAAATAGCCATCCGGCGGCAATCCAAAAGCTAAAGCCCATTGTGGATTGGAATAGCGCATGGGCACCATACCATACATATAAACCAAATAGCGTTGCCATGCGGGTGGCAATAACTGCATCCACACAAACACGACAATACAAATGACCATGATGGTGCGCGTCACATATGGCGTAATATTACAGGGGGCGGTATCTCTGAGTGGGATCATAAAATTATTTTTGTTGTTAGCATGGCGTCACCCGTCTGATATAAAACCCAAGTGACTGTTTATAAATGAGAAATATATTGCAAAAAACTAATCTGCAACAATGCTTTGTTCAAATCAGCCCAATGATGTTTGATTCTACGACGAAAAAACAACGACTCTTTTTTGCGGTTTTTTTGTTCTAATGCAGCATTAGGCAAAATTTGATCGTCGCACCAATTGTTCCGGCATAAAGTCATCAACCGCAATGGCTTTTGAGCGAGCGATCTCTGCAGCTTCGATTATGTCAGATTCTTTTTCAGTTATCAGTCCTTTTTGCAATGCCTCACGCACCATTTGTGGCCACTCATATTCTGTCAGCTTACCTTGTTGTCGAGCCTCACGCAGTTTAATCTCAATGGGTGCCGCTTGTAAAATCGCCTTAAATGCAACTTCTATTCGACCGCTTGAATCATCCGGACGTTGGTCAATATAAATACCGGCAGTCAAGCGCTCGCGTGTTGAATTATCATTCAACAATATTTTGGCTAATACGCTAATCAAATGCTCATCCGGGGCCGCGCAGGTTCGTCCGGTTGAAAACAATAAACCACGCAGAATGGTTGCCGGCACTTGAGTCGGCAATAATGCCAACGCTTTCCATAACGCCTCCTCAGCTTGCCATAAACTGTATTGACAGGCCCAAGCCAATAAAGCCCTATCTTCTTCCTGAGCGCCTTGATTTTCAAAATGTTTGAGTACACAGGAGCATAAATATAGATAACTCAAAACATCACCAAAGTATGCCGATATTCTTTCTTTACGTTTTAACTTCCCGCCTAAAATCATTAAGGCAAAGTCAGCCGCTACGGCAAAACTGCTGGTTAGTTTAGCCAATTTCCGATAGTAGGGTTTAGTCACTTTGTCACCCGGTGTCTTTACAAAATAAGCCCGGCTAAACCCAAGCCAGCTGGCACGCCCAAGATTGCGGATAAAAAATTGAACATGTTTGCCCCATAATCGATCGAAATCCATAATGGCCTTTTGCGCATCGGCCTCAATCAAGGTTTGCATTTCAGCCTGCACAAATGGATGACAGCGCACCGCACCTTGGCCGAAAATAATCATGCTACGGGTCAATATATTGGCACCTTCTACCGTAATACCCACAGGAATAACCTGATACAGTCGACCGATATAATTAGCCGGCCCCAAACAAATTCCAGATCCGCCTTGAATATCCATACCATCGTTGATAACCCGACGCATATTCTCTGTCAGATGATATTTGACGATAGCCGAAATAACAGCGGGTCTTTGGCCATCATCTAAGGCGGCGCAGGTAACGTGTCTTGCTGCATCCATTAAATAGGTCAATCCCGCCATCCTGGCCAGAACCTCTTCAATGCCTTCAAATGCGCCAATCGGCAATTTGAATTGGGTTCTAATGCGCGCATAAGCCCCGGTATTTCGGCAAATAAATTTTGCCGCGCCGACACTGAGTGCTGGCAATGAAATCGCTCGCCCCGTCGCCAGACACTGCATTAGCATTTTCCAGCCATTACCAACCTGTTCTCGACCGCCAATGACCCAATCAATGGGAATAAAAACATCTTTTCCCCAATTTGGGCCATTTTGAAAGGCCGAATCCAATGGATAATGACGCTTACCAATCGAAACACCGGCTGTATCGGTCGGAATCAATGCCAGCGTAATGCCAATGTCTTCAATATTCCCCAGCAAATGCTCAGGATCATACAATTTAAAGGCTAATCCCAATACGGTTGCCACAGGTCCTAAGGTAATGTAACGTTTTTCCCAGTTTAAGCGAATACCAAGTACTTTTTCCTGACCTTCATAAGTGTCATAACAAACAACGCCGGTGTCACTCATCGCCCCGGCATCACTTCCTGCCTCGGGGCCTGTCAAGGCAAAAGCAGGAATTTCTTCTCCTCGGGCAAGGCGCGGCAAATAATATTGTTTTTGAGCCTCGGTTCCATACGCCAACAACAATTTGGCTGGTCCCAATGAATTAGGCACCATCACAGTGACAGCCGCCGTTGTGCAGCGGCTGGCAATTTTCATCACCGCTTGGGAATGGGCAAATTCTGAAAATGCCAGTCCGCCATATTGTTTGGGAATAATCATGCCAAAAAACTGATTTTGTTTTATATAATCCCAAACCTCTGGTGGCAAATCAAAGCGATCATGAGTGATTTCCCAATCATTCAACATGCAACACAAAGTCTCGACCGGCCCATCAATAAACTTTTTTTCCGCATCACTTAAGCACGCAATGGGTAAATTTTGCAGACAACTCCAATCGGGTTTTCCGGTAAAAAGCTGAGCATCCCACCAGGTATTCCCTGCCTCTAAGGCTTCCCTCTCGGTCTTCGAAACAGGCGGCATTTGTTGACGTAGAATCAGAAATAATGGTTTGGAAATCCATCGCCGACGCAAACTGGGTATCGCCGTTATCGCTATCATAATAACGAGAAAAATACCGATCATACTCCAGATTAAGCCTGTCATAGCAGACCTCCTGTTTAATTTTTGAGAGGTTTTCCGGTTTTAAGCATATGCGCCAATCGAGCTAGGGTTTGTGAATTTTTCAACAGAGCTAAAAAAGCCTCCAACTCTAAATCCAAAAGTTCCTGTTCACTCAATGGCTGGATAATATCGGTATCACCACCGCTTAAAACCGTCGCCAAATGCCGCCCAATGACGACATCATAGGCCGTCGCCTGACCGGACAAATACATATTATGCAATGCAATATCGAGTGCCGCCCAGCCACTTTTTCCGGGCAAATAAAATACTGGTGACTCAGGCGGCTGATACTGCTCTGCCAATCCAATGGCTCTAGATTTAGCATCGCTCAACAAACGATCCTTATTCATGGTAATGCCATCCGTTTCCGCCAGAAACAAAAAGTCTCTCGCTTCTTGAGCCGATTGAGACACCTTAGCCATACCAATTAACTCAAATGTCTTGGCAATAGGCGGTATTGGGCCTTTCGCTATTTTTGGATATGTCATCCAACGCCGCAGCAACTCCTTACAGCCTCCCCAAGCCGGAACAAGCCCAACACCAACCTCAACCAACCCCATATACAGTTCAGCATGCGCTTGAATGGCATCACAATGCAATAAAATCTCACAGCCTCCTCCTAATGCCAGACCCGTTGGAGCACCTACTACGGGAAACGGCGCATATTTAAGCATGCGATAACTATTTTGCCCCAGATGAATAATTGCCTTGACCGTATCCCAATCCTCGGCCTGAATGGCAGGTGCCAGCAATGTCAGATTTGCGCCAGCCGAAAAATTATCGGCTTCGTTATAGATCACCATTGCGCGGTATTCATGCGTAACTTTATCGATGCTTTGTTGCAATAAGCCTAAGTTATCGGGATCCAGCGTATTCATTTTGCTGTGCATTTCAAAACACACAACGCCATCGCCAATATCCCACAGACTGGCGGAGGCATTATGTAATATCGGAGTAGTTTGTATTTTGATGTCTTCAAGCAACATCACACCGGCAGCGCGCTGAAGCGGATGATAACGACCCTCTGCATCCAGAAAATGCTGTTTACCCTTTTCCACCCGATATAATGCTTTTCCATCAGCCAGTAACGCAGGTATTTGCTCCTGCTGCTGTTGCAAACGCTCAATAAACCACCGAACCCCCAAACGTTCTAATAATTCAAACGGTCCATAGCGCCAGTTGTAGCCCAACCGCATCGCGCGATCGACCGTAGCAATATCATCTGCAATTTCAGGAATCAGGCTGGCCGCATAGCAAAAGGTATCCGCCCATACCCGCCAGGCATAACGTGAAAGAGGCTGGTTGCTTTCTAAAAAATGCCGTAGATCTTCTACTTTATGCGTCACATCTTGAATTTTAAATTTATCCGCGACATGATAATCACCGGTTTTCAAATCGATGACTTGTTTGATTTTTTGTTTTTCACCCGGCTTCAAGCGATAAAAACCGCCTTTGCCTTTTCGGCCGGTATAGCCCTTATCGATCATGTTCTGAATAGGCTCTGGAAGTACTGCAATTTGATACAATTTGTCATCGGCTGATAAGGCTTGCTTGAAACCTTTCAAAACATGAGGCATCAAATCCAATCCAATCAGATCCAGCAACCCGAACACCCCCGTCTTAGGAATACCAAAAAGCGCCATCACCGTATCGGCCTGCTGCACCGGCACATCCATCTGAATCGCTTGTAACACGGCTGTTTGCATCCAGAAAGTGCCGATTCGGTTGGCAATAAACCCCGGCGTATCTTTACAAATCACACAGCCTTTCCCTAAACTCATATCGGCAAATTGTGTTACAGCGTCAAACAATTCGGTATCGATTTCAACAGGAGCCACCAATTCCAAAAGACGCATATATCGTGGCGGATTAAAAAAATGCGTAATCATGAAACGCTTTTTAAATGTCTCAGATTGACCGGCAGTTAAAAGCGCTAATGGTAAGGTAGATGTATTGGAAGAAATCAATGTCTTCGGCTTACAGATTTCAGTCAGTTTACGGTATAAATCCTGTTTAATAGCCAAATCCTCAATCACCGCTTCAATGACCCAGTCAACAGTCGCTACACGCTTCAAATCATCTTCAATATTTCCGGGGCGAATCAGTTGGGCATTGCGCGGATGCATCAATGGCGCGGGCTTTGTCTTTAACAACCGGGTTATGGCCGCACGGGCAATTGCATCGCGATCGGTCTGCTTCTCATCGACTCTATCCAGCAACTCGACGGATACTCCGGCGTTGGCAATTTGAGCCGCAATCGCACTGCCCATCACCCCGGCACCAATAACCGCTACACGTGCTATTTTCATGACACCGCCTCCAGGATAGTGGCAATCCCTTGCCCGCCACCGATACATTGTGTCACCAGGGCATATCGTTTTTGTTCACGTTGCAACAGACTAGCCGCTTTACCTGTTATCCTGGCTCCCGTTGCCCCTAATGGATGCCCTAAGGCAATGGCGCCGCCGTCAATATTAAGCTTGTCATTGGCAATCGGTAATTCCTTTAAAACCGCCAAGCTCTGCGCTGCAAACGCCTCGTTCAATTCCACTAAATCGATATCCTGCAACGACAACGCCGCCCGCTGTAAAGCCTTTTTTGTTGCCTGCACCGGACCGATGCCCATAATTTCCGGCTCACATGCCGAAACGGCAATGGCTTTTATCCGGGCCAGTTTGTTTAATTGATGTCGATCCGCATATTGTTCACTACACACTAAAACGGCGGCCGCCCCATCGGTCAATGGTGAAGAGGTTGCAGCAGTGACGCTGCCATCCGTCAAAAAAGCGGGCTTCAGTTCTGCCATCGCTTCCAAGCTCGAATCCGGTCGTAGACAGCCATCCTCACTGACCGGCTTACCTTTTTTAGGATAAATCGGCACAATTTCGTCACCAAATCGTCCCTGCTGCACCGCCTGTAACGCTTTTTGCTGACTTAAATAAGCAAACCGCTCCTGCTCGCTGCGACTGATGTGATATTTACGGGCTAAATTTTCTGCCGTCTCACCCATGCCGATATAGGCTTGTGGAAAGCGCTGATACAAGTCAGGATTTGGCAAACTATTAAAGCCACCCATCGGTATCCGGCTCATCGACTCAACACCGGCACAAATAAATACCTCGCCTGCATTCATCTGAATGGCGCCTGCCGCCATATGAATAGCCTGCATTGATGAACCACAAAACCGGTTCACCGTAACACCGGCAATTTTGATCGGCAGATCGGCTAAATGAACCAAAAGGCGTGCCATATTCAGTCCTTGTTCCGCTTCAGGGAAAGCGCAGCCTAAAATCAAATCTTCAATATCTTGCGGATTAACAGCCGATTTTTTGAGCATCGCCTTAATCACTTGCGCCGCTATGTCATCGGGCCTGACAGCCGCTAATTCGCCTTTGTGGGCTGGCGTAAAGGGTGAACGACTAAACGCCGAAATAACAACATTTTTCATGACAGGGACTCCTGTTCTGCGAAGGGAGAGTTCTGGGAGCTAGCCAAGGCCTGAACGTCACAGTGCTGTGCTAAAAAGGCATCGATCAACGACCAGATATGGCCACTATTTTCCATCAATATACCATGCCGATCAGCCTTGATCAGGCGTATCTGTTTATCAATAGCGCCCAATTTTTCAAACAATACCGTACCACCCTCAGGATCCACCACAGGATCCTTATCGGCATAAAGCAATAATGATGGCGTGTTAATCTCTGATGCATCACGCTCCAAATCATGCATCAAGCGCCTTAATTCATATAAAGCTCTGACAGGAACATGTCGATAATTGATCTGTGGATGCTCGGGTTCATTTTCGATAAATGGCTTAACGCCTTCGTATGAAGAAACCCATTGCACAATCTGATTGGTGTTGTGTAACAACGGTACCAGCATAAATGAGGCACTGATAAATTTAACCGGCACAGAAACAGCAACCACGGCTTGAATGTGTTGTGGAAAATCATGTGCAAGCTTCAATCCCAACGCACCACCGGTAGAAAAACCGATTACAACGTTTTCCGTACAATGTGCTTTTAAAATAAACAAGCCCCTTTGCACGCTATTAAGCCACTCCTCATAACTGATATCGCGGAGGGCATAAGGTGATGTACCGTGGCCTTTTATGCGAACACCCAAAACAGTATATCCCTGCTGCGATAAATAATGACCATAATCCCGTAACTCGGCAGGGCTGGCCAACAAACCATGAATCAGCAGAATACCTATTCCATTAGCATTGTCCGGCTGAATGAAAAAAGGCGATGGATCGACGATTACCGTTTGTTCCATATTGATCGCATCATAGCTTTCAATGCTATATTGCGCCCGCTCGCACGCCAGACTCATATGCTCGTCTTCAAAACTCCAGGCCGCCAGTTGCTGATCTTTGATATGTGTATAATCTTGATCCGCCTCCATGATAATTTGCCGCACAACACGCAACGGCGCCACTTCATTGTTATAGACTGCAATCGGATTTTCTAGGCGAATCTGATCAAAATCGTAGTCCGCACATAATTTTGGTAAAAACTGATAACATTCATCCTGTTCGGTTATCAGTTCCGCCTCTTTCGCCAAACAAATAAATTGCTCAAAACGTCGACTATGCCCATAAAGCAAGTCAGCATAATCCTCAGGATTTAAAAGACTTCGATGTAAATGTATATTTTCTTTTTTCTGCAATCGTTTAATCGCAATATACAGTACGGTATAAAACCGTTTTTTTTCGATCACATAGTGTTGTTTAGCCACACGCTTCATTATCAAAGCAGAGGCCAGATGACTCAGATTAACCCTGGTATTGGCATAAATCTGTTTCATATATTGGTTACGTGAGCATATTGCATTTCTTGTCATCAAATAACTCAGCAAACGCGCCCACCAGCCGCCATGTGCTTTATTTAGTTTGAAAACATCGTCTATATTTTTAATTTCCTGGGCGACCTTGTCAGCCACCCAATAGGTCAGCCCGCTCCAATCACAGCAGGGGTTTATCGGCTCCCCCATTGAGACATCCATATCCGTATCCTTGAGCAAAAAATTGCTTTCAATCAATAATTCTTCCGTCTGCCTGAGACTCATATCGCCCATAAATAAATCAACGCTCTTAACCAGCAAATTTTCAGACGACCGGATTGGGTAAAAAGTGATGTTTGAGGGAATAATTAATGTGGGCTTCAGCGCCGCCGCCATCAATTCATCCAGGTTTTCAAATTTCAACGCTATTTTCCAGGCATGTAGCTGATCATCTCTGGCCTCTGCAAATGCTTTTTTAATGGCGACTTTGGCAATTTCAACGCCTTGTCCCAATATGGCTGCCCCGGTGTGTTGCTTACGCCGCTCTCCCGTCATGCGGGAATAAATACTGTATTCACCTTTTTTATCGATCACCCGACGATCTTTTACCATGCCACCTTCAGGAAAAATAATGACTTTACGGCCACGTAATATATGGTTGGCCAATATCGGAAATAATCGCGGATGATTATGGGGAAACACACCAACTTGTCTTAAATAGTGGGACAATATCGTGTCTTCTCTAAAAAATTCAGCAGATGCAATGGCACAACTGTAGGCCCCAGTTTTTTCAAAAATCAAAAATTGGGGAATAAAGGTTTCAAAGCGGGAAAAATGATTGAATAGAAAAATATCGCCCTGCAGGGCTTGCTCGTCAGCATGCAGTCTTATGTTGACACTCAGGAGATTACGAACAGCGCTGAATAACTTAACCGAGCGATGATACAAATCATCATCGATATCCGGCCACTCATCAGGATAGTCAGATAAAGCCATCGGCAATACTCCTGTAGTGCAGGCAAAACGTATGCTGAGCACATCGGTCAGACGAATTCAGGAAACACCGAATAAGATTTACTGCATAAAAGTCTTAACAGGACAATTCAACATACGCTATTTTTCAGGTAATGGATAGGACTCAGATAAATTACAGAGGTTCAAAACTCTGCCGATTGACCTACGTTATACTCTTTACGAATGGCTTTCATCCCACATTTTTTCCAGCCGTTTCGCCGATACCGGATAGGCGGTTTTGAGTTGCTGGGCAAACAATGACACTCTGAACTCTTCCAACGCCCAGCGAAATTTCTGCAGCTCAGGCCAGAGCGGTTGTTTTTCGGCCTGTTTTTCTACCTCATCCCAATAACGTCGCCAATAACGCTGAAGTATTTGCAGATTTTGAGCCTCATTCTTTTGTTTTTCCAGACGCATTGAAATGGCTTTTAAATACCGGGGAATATGCCGAATTTGTGACATCGGGGTATAACGAATAAATCCTGAATATAACAATAAATCCAGTTGCTGCTGAATATCATCGCGGGTTGCTGCCTGAACACCGGGGTGTTGCAGTTGCTGACGGATTTTGACATACAAATCCATAATCTGATCAAGATTCTGCCCCAACTGATTACCCGCTTCGACCAACTCGGTTTTATGCCGATTCAGGCATTCCTCAAACTGAGCTTGACTGCGAATCGCTGTATTGCCCAGAAAAACATGCGCGATCACGGCCGTCACACTATCCTGCTTGAAATCACCACCCGGCCTGTCAGAGAGAATAGAATGCCGAGCCATCTGCCCATACAATACCGGCACAGTTTTCGCCACGGGTATGTTCTTCCGCAGATACTGACACGATTTTCGACATTGCAGTTGAAACAACTTGTTCAATCCCCAGACATGGGCCGATTCGGCTTTGTCACGGGTATCGAACATTTTTACGCCAACCGTTTCACCTTCATCGACTAGCGCCGGAAAGCCAAGAAAAGACTGACCATTCTGGATAAACTGCCAGGTTTCCGGCAATTCATCGACCGGCCAATCAATACAGCCGGTAAAATTCAATTCATCGGCAGCCAATTGATCAAAACTGTCACCGGCAGTTTCAGAAAATTGCTGTTGCAAGGCTTTCAAATCCCGCCCGCTTCCCAGAATTTTGCCCTGCTCATCGACAATACGAAAATTCATGCGTAAATGTGCACTCAACACACCTGGCTGCCACAGGTTCAAGGGCACTGATTCACCGGTTAATTTACGCAATCTGTCACTTAACCATTGAAACAGCGAACCCTTACCTTCCGGCTCAACTGCCAGACAGGCTTTAACTGTTTCCGGTACTGGCACAAAATGTTTACGCAAGTTTTTCGGTAAAGCCTTGAGTAAGGCGATCAGCTTCTCTTCCAGCATGCCTGGCACCAGCCAATCAAACGGCGCTTCGGTCAGTTGGTTGAGCTGATGCACGGGCACCACTGCCGTCACACCATCTTCAGGATGTCCGGGTTCAAACCGATAATCCAGCCGAATCGTTAAATTGCCAATTTTTTTACTGTCGGGAAAATTCCATTCATCCACATGCTCATCACCACCTCGGGTTAAATCTTCCTTGGTTAAAAACAGGATTTTAGGATTTTCCTTTTCGGCTTTTTTACGCCATTGATCCAGAGTGATGCCATTGACCACCGTTTCCGGCAGAATTCTGTCATAAAAGGTATATAACCACTCTTCATCTTCGATTAAATCAACGCGGCGACCTTTATGCTGAATATAGCCCACTTCTTCCAGCAACTTCTGGTTAGCCTTAAAAAACGGAGCATGGGTGTGATAGTCCTGCGCAACCAACCCACAGCGGATAAAGATTTCCCGCGCGCCCTTCGGATCAACCCGTTCATAGGGGATTTTACGCTTAGCCTGCAAGGTGATGCCATACAACAAGGTACGTTCATAAACCGCGCTGCGGCCGGCCTTTTTTTCCCAATGCGGATCATAATAACTGCGTTTGATCAAATGCGGCGCCGCCTGCTCGATCCATTCCGGCTCAATTTTAGCCACCGTTCGCGCATACACTTTGGAAGTTTCCACTTGTTCGGCCGCCATAATCCATTTTGGCCGCGCTTTATGTTGTCCTGATCCTGGAAAAATATAAAACTTTAAATTACGGGCACCTAAGTATTCGTATTGTTCATGCCGAAAACCGATATTCGATAACAAACCGGGCAACAAGGCTTTATGAATTTCATCGTAACTTGCCGGCACCTGATTAGGTCTTAATTTCAATTCCCCCTTGATGACCTGCATAATTTGGCTATGAATATCATGCCATTCCCGCATCCTGACATACGATAAATAATTATCGCGGCAATATTTACGTAGTTTGTTATTGCTCAGATGTTTCTTTTTTTCCTCAAAATGCTGCCACAAATTCAAAAAGCCCAGAAAATCCGAATTTTCATCCTTGAAGCGCGCATGTTTGCTTTCAGCCTGCTGCAATTTATCTGACGGTTTTTCGCGTGGGTCCTGAATACTCAAACCAGCCACGATAATGGCTACTTCCGTCAAACAATTGAATTTTGCCGCTGCTAGTAACATCCGTGCTAAACGAGGGTCGGCCGGAACTTTGGCTAATTGCCGACCGGTTTCGGTTAATTTCCCGTTGTTATCTAAGGCGTTGACTTCATGCAACACCTGTTTGCCATCACGAATCATCTTCGCTTCCGGTGACTCGACAAACGGGAATTTTTCGATTTCTCCAAGTTTCAGTGCCGCCATCTGCAGAATCACCGACGACAAATTAGTTCTTAAAATTTCGGGTTCGGTAAATTGCGGCCGATTCAGAAAGTCCTCTTCCGAATATAAGCGAATACAAATCCCGGGTGCCACCCGTCCGCAGCGCCCGGCCCGTTGATTGGCGCTGGCCTGGGAAATTTTTTCGATAGGCAGGCGCTGGATTTTGCTGCGCGCACTGTAGCGGCTGATGCGGGCATGGCCGGTATCGATCACACTGCGTATACCCGGCACAGTCAAAGAGGTTTCAGCGACATTAGTGGCTAATACAATACGTGCCCTACCACTGCCCTTGAAAACCCGTTCCTGCTCGCGCACACTGAGCTTGGAATATAGCGGCAAAATATCATAGGATTTGGAAAAATGGCGGGTCAAGGTATCGGTAGCTTCCTTGATTTCACGTTCACCACTTAAAAAAATCAGAATATCGCCCGGCATATCGCGCTGCAATTCCTGCACCGCGTCGATAAGCCCCTGCTGCACATCAGCCGAGGTTTCATCATCTTCCTCAATCAATTCAATCGGGCGATAGCGCACTTCAACAGGATAGGTGCGCCCAGAGACCTCAATAATCGGCGCCTCATCAAAATGTTTGGCAAAGCGTTCCGGGTCAATCGTGGCCGAGGTAATGATCAGTTTCAAATCTGGCCGTTTGGGTAACAGCCATTTCAGATACCCCAGCAGAAAATCGATATTCAAACTGCGCTCATGCGCTTCATCGATAATCAGGGTATCGTATTGATTCAAAAAACGATCGTTTTGTGACTCGGCCAGTAAAATACCGTCCGTCATCAGCTTGATCAACGAGGTATCGTGGGTTTTATCATGAAAGCGCACCTTGTAACCGACAGACTGTCCTAGCTTCTCGCCCAACTCCTCGGCGATGCGATCAGCCACTGTGCGCGCTGCGATTCGACGGGGTTGCGTGTGACCAATAAAGCCGGTTTGCCCTCGCCCTGCTTCCAGACAAATCTTGGGCAACTGAGTGGTTTTGCCAGAACCGGTTTCACCGCAAACAATCACTACCTGATGCTTGCGAATCAACTTAACGATGTCATCTTTTTTACCTGAAACCGGTAAATCGGGATAATCAAAAACTGGAATTGACGCCCGCCGTGCCCTTTTTTTTGCTAACGACTGCTCAATGCGCGCCGCCACTCGGCTGACTTGTTCCGTTAGATCCTTGCCCAAACGGATGTCACGCGCGAGCCGATCTAATTGCCGCTTCAAGCGAAATCGATCGACTTGCATACACTCGGCCAACTGTTGACGCAGTGATTTTATGTGTTCTATCTGGGACATGGACAATTCTGAAAAATCCATTATTATAAAGGTATTCAGCGAAATGCTTAACACAGAATAACCTTCCTGACAGGAATTGCCATAAGGCGCCCGGAATATAAGAAGAGCTGTCAGGGGGAGAACCTGGAATATATGATCAACGCAGCATCCGCCACCACATTGCCCCAACCTTTAATGCGACATGATCAGGCCGCCCGCCTTGATACGCCTGCTAAAAATAAAACGAATCATCAAAGCACGCAAAAACTTTCTGACGAGGACTTACAAAAAGTTCAGCAATTAAAACAGCGCGACCAGGAAGTCAGGTCTCATGAACAAGCCCATCTATCGGCAGCCGGCGGACTGGCGCAAGGCGGCCCTCACTTTTCCTTTGTAACCGGCCCGGATGGGCGCCGCTATGCCATAGGCGGAGATGTTTCCGTCAATGTCGCACCGGTCTCAGGCGACCCACTGGCCACGCTGCAAAAAGCAGAGCAGATCAAACGTGCCGCCTTAGCCCCGGCCAAACCTTCTACGCAGGATCAACGCGTTGCTGCAAAAGCCACAGCCATGCAAATGAAAGCGCAAATGGAATTATTAAATCAAAACCAGGAACTGAAAAATAAAAAAGAGTCCAATCAATCAACACCGCAAATTGATATTTCAGCCTGATTTTTTATACTCTTCACGCTTAAAACAAAGTATGGTTAATCCCCTACCCTGCGCATCTTTAAAAACGGATGGGGCCGTAATTTGTTTCACAACCTCATATTCCGGCGCACACTGTGCCATATTGTCCATTAGAAAATCCTCACCTAACGCTGGCGCGTTAAGACACAGCATAAGCGTCGCGTCCGGCGCCATAAACTGATCTAGCCTACGCATAATTTTGGGATAATCACGCCGAATATCGACACTTCCTTTCTGAAAGGTCGGTGGATCACAAACTAACAAGTCAAAAGGTCCACTTTTTTTAAAACGCCCAAATGATTTAAAAATATCGACCTTATCAAATCTGACTCGACTCAAATCCTGCTGATTTAATCGGTGATTCTGCCTTCCTAAACTCAACGCAGCACGGCTCATATCTACATTCATGACAAAATTAGCCTGACCTGCAATGGCCGCCACCGAAAAGCCACATGTGTAGGCAAATAAATTCAGTACTCTTTTATACCGACTATGTCGCCGCACCCAGTCACGGCCATTACGCATATCCAAAAACAAACCGGTATTTCTGGCTTTACCAAGATGGATGTGGAATTTAAGACTATTTTCCTCGACTACAAGCTCATGTATTGGCTCACCCCATAACAGCTCAATCGGGCCATTTAAAATATAACGGTGTTGCAGCTGAATACTTTGGCATTGCGGAAAATGTGATAATAGGCTTGCAGTTAATGCCTCAATATGCGCAGATTCCTCCGCGGAAAACAAGGTAATCAAAATAACCGGCGGCAACCAGTCTACCGTGACATGATTTAACCCCGGATAAGCATGACCACGACCATGAAACAAACGTTGCGCCTGAGTCAAGTCATCATGTTGCCTCGGGGCATGCATATAGTCGATAATCTTTTCCAACTTAACCATCTCATTTATCAGGCCAGGTTTTCATAAAAAAACCACTGGCTGAATACCAGTGGTTTTTTAGCGTTTACCAAAATAAACGATCAAGGATAGCTTTCATCCTTGCCAGTCATAATTTCAGGCAGATCCTGAGATACACCTTTTAATTCAGGGTGTTGTTCTCTGTTCGCCATGATAATAGAAACATGCATCCAGACCAGTGAAACACCAACAATAGCGAATAACAGCATAAAACAACTGGTCCAAATGCCAATCAAATCATTCATCACCCCAAAACACACCGGCAGAACAAAACCACCCAATCCTCCAATCATCCCTACCAAACCACCGACAGAGCCAACATGATCGGGATAGTAAACCGGAATATGCTTATACACGGCGGCTTTTCCCAGCGACATCAGAAAACCCAAAATAATAGTCAAGATAACGAATGGCACCAGCCCAATCGCAAGCGTAAAATGAATCGGCCCTTCGATACCATGGACCACATAATCTGTCGCCGGATATGACATAAAAAACAGACAAATCAACGAACCGATAAAGGTAATATACATGACCCTGCGTGCACCGATTTTATCGGACATCCAGCCCCCTAAGGCTCTAAAGATACTGCCTGGCAATGCATAGGTTGCCGCCAGCATACCGGCTGTGCCGATCTCAAGACCATAAGCGCCCATGTAGTAGCGCGGCAACCATAACGCCAAAGCCACATAACCACCAAATACAAAGAAATAATATGTCGCAAAACGCCAAACTCGCAGATGTTTTAGTGGCGCCAATTGCATCAATGCTGGACGTATTTTTTCGCCCCTTTCCTTTCGCGCCTTGGTCACGGGATCTTCTTCGGTGGTAAACCAGAAAATCAAGGCCGTCGCAAATAAAATAACCGCATAGATTCTGGCTACATTTTCCCAGCCATAGGCTACCAATAGAAACGGTGCGCCAAAGTTGGTAATCGCCGCCCCGACATTACCCATACCAAAAATGCCCAGCGCCGTGCCTTGTTTAGAAGCCTCAAACCAACGTGAAACATAGGCAATGCCTACTGCAAACGAGCCACCGGCCAAGCCCACACCCAATGCTGCCAATAAATACATCGGATAGGTGGATACAGTTGACAATAACCAAACTGCAATCGATGTCGTAATCATCAATAAGAAATAAACGATACGCCCACCGTATTGATCGGTCCAGATACCTAAAAATATTCGGCTCAACGATCCAGTTAATACTGGCGTTGCAACCAACAAGCCAAATTCACTGTCATTCAAGCCCAGATTTTGCTTGATTTTAATGCCAATAATGGAAAAAATCGTCCAAACGGCGAAACAGACGGTAAATGCTACCGTACTGACAATAAGGCTCCGGTTTTGCTGAGCCGGCTCTACCCCGTTCATTTCATGCATAACAATCTCCTTTATTCTTCATGATGTCTTGTGTTGGAATGTTGTTTTTCAACCAAGCTTTTGTATAACTCTGGATTCTTGGGGCCCGTCACAGTTAATACCCCCCATGCTCCTCGATCTATCCGAGTTAACGCGTGATCGACCAAAATATAATTACCGGGATAATCGATGCTAAACTCGACCATAGTGGCTCCACCTGCCGGAACCAGTGTCGTTTGTACATTTTTCAACGGTGTCGAAGTCGCCGCTTCTGGATACACAGCATCAAAAATTTCACCAATGATATGAAATGAAGAAATTTTTGACACCCCCGCATTACCAATAAATAAGCGAATTTTATCGCCAACTTTAGCGGTTAATGCACCAGAACGTGTCAAAGCTCCAGTTCTACCATTAAACACAATATATTCTGGCCGCTCATCAATCATTTTCTGTGGTGAAAATGCCTGAAACCCCGTTGCACCGATACTCCCGCGGGTAAAAAGCTCGCCCTGTACAATATAAAATTCCTTATCAACCTTAGGCAAACCACCAACCGGCTCCACCAGAATCAACCCATACATTCCGTTAGCAATATGTGTTGCTGCATTGCCTGATGCACAGTGATAAATATACAACCCCGGTTGTTTGGCCGTAAACGACAGAGTACGCGTTTCACCCGGCTCAACCTCTGTGATAACGGCACCCCCACCCGGCCCTGTTACCGCATGCAAATCAATTGAGTGGCTATGACTACTCGTATCTTCATTATGCAATGTCAACACCACCTTATCCCCTTGCATCACCCCCCTATGTCAACATACCTGTCGCCTAGGAAATTTTAAATCAGGAGACAAAAATGAGCGTATTTAGCCAAGAATTTAAAGTACAATCAGTAGAAAAAGCATTATCCAGAAGACCAGAACAATCGCTAAAGCAAATTGCAGTTACTTTAGGTGTGGGTTACTCCACACTTCAAAAATGGATTCGGTTAGCTAAGAAAAATCAACTCGAAAAAACAGAGTCAAACATGTCAAAAGAAAAAAGCCCTCAAGATTGGAATACAGTAGAACGTTTTGAAGCCATTGTTCATTGTCATCATCTCACCGATGATCAGGCTAGCGCCTATTGTCGTGAACAAGGCATCTACTTACATCATCTATACTCTCCGCACATGAAAATAGAGCAAACCATCATGCACCGATAATTTGAAAATTCTCAGTTAAAAGTGAGCGCAAATTGTCGACATGCTTTTCTGGCTCAGAAAAGAATGTCTCGCAGGCTATTTTGAATTCTTTGAATGTTTCATAATACTGGTCATATAAGATTTCTTTCTTGAAATATCGCCAGTACCGTTCAATCAAATTAAGATTCGGCGCATACGGCGGTAAAAACACTAATTCAATTCGCGACATTTCAAGAAATTGTCTGACAGCCTTTGATCGGTAGTAGCGTGCATTATCGCAAATGATGTAAATAGTCCCAGCCTTCGGGTAACGTTCTTCAATCGCCTTACAAAGATCAATCGTTGCCTCGCCATTGATGGTGTCATAGAAGCGGCAGACAGTATCCAGAGAATCGATATTGACTGCACCGTTGACATTGAGACGTTGACGCCCGGTATTACTCTGAATCGTGAATTCCACACCACGCTTAATCCAACCACAAGCCATTACAGGATTATGTTGTGGATGAACACCATCCATGAACAATATCAAGTCTTCGGGCTGCTTGTCTTCCTTTAGTTGTTGATATTTCTCAAGGAACTCCAGTTGGGCTTTTGCATTAGCTTTGCCGGGTATCAGCTTGGGCTTTTTATAGACATAACCCAAGCGATGCAGCAAGGCTGTCACACCGCGTTCACTATAGCGAACCTGCCAACGCTCTTTAATGTAAGCTGCAACCGATTTAGCGGTTAAGTGAAGATTTTTCTGCAGATATTCATCCAACTCGGTCGCTTCTGAAACCGATAAGAAACTGGCACTTCCAACATGCTGAGTTTGTAGGAGTTTAGCAAGACCACCTTTCTTATATTTTCGATAGTAGGTACGGATTGTATTGCGGTCAATGAGAAGTGCTTCGGCAACGTTTGTTGCTGACCAGCCTGAACCTAAAAAGAATGATGGCTTTAACTCGGTCTGCATCACGTTTTTCTCGAAGCTCACCATGGGCTTCGCGCAAATCGGCTAATTCAGTCTCTGGAAGGGTGTAATTCGACATGGCCTTATTTTATATATTTCACTCCATTACGTCATCTTTTTATGCTAAATTCTCATTTGCGAAGAGTATAAATACCTGGAAAGCGGAATTTTTGTCAGAATCTAAATCAACAGAATCCGTATATAAACAGGCGCAAACAAAACTCAAACAAGAAAACAAGCGTTTGCATAAGGAGCTAAACCGCAAAGAGAAAGCGTTATCAGAAACAGCGGCTTTACTGGTGTTATCAAAAAGTGCCAAGCGATCTGGGGGAAAAGGCGGCCGATTAATCGCCTACTCAGATCGCCAACACTACAGCGCACTCATTGATGAAGCCGTTGACAATGGAGCGCGGCAGAAATTAGCCTGTGAACTGGTGGGTATATCAGCTCGAACCTATCAGCGTTGGAACCGGGGAGAAGGACTCTCAGAAGACCTACGACTGCACAATACAGCGCCTGTGCACAATCAATTATCCGAGGCCATCAAGCAAGAAATCATCACCGTGATTAATAAACCGGAATACAGCGCTTTAACGCCGCATCAAATCGTTCCGAGGTTATTGGATTTGGGCTGCTATCTCGCATCAGAATCAACCTTTTATCGTGTCATGAAAGCCCACAACCAGCTTAAGCACAGAGCTAAAGGAGCCGCAGGTCAGCATAATAAACCGCAGTCACTCAAAGCCACACAGGCCAATCAAATCTACTCGTGGGATATTACGTATTTATTAAGCCCCGTCAAAGGGCAGTATTTTTACCTCTACATGGTGATGGACATCTATAGTCGGAAAATCGTAGGCTGGCAAGTTCATGATGCCGAATCAAGCGCACACGCTGCTGATTTGATCGAAGATATCGCTCGCCGGGAAAACATCGACAAAAAGCAATTGGTGATACATTCTGACAACGGCAGTCCGATGAAAGGCGCAACATTAAGGGCCAAATTGGTCGATTTAGACATTGCCACGTCGTTCAGCAGACCTCGTGTCAGTAATGATAATCCTTATTCAGAATCGTTATTTAAAACAGTCAAATATCATCATACCTTTCCAGAAAACCCTTTTAAAACATTAAGCGAAGCCAGGAACTGGGTTGAAGCTTTCGTTTGTTGGTTCAACAATGAACATCAACACAGTGCGCTCAAGTTTGTAACACCCAACCAACGCCATAACGGCTTAGACAGCGCCGTACTCGAAAAAAGAAAACGAGTCATCGAGCAAGCAAAAAGAGACAATCCAGAGCGATGGAATGGACGACAAACACGAAATTTAACGCCCATTGGCCATGTTTATCTTAATCCGGATAAGGAAAATTTCAACACAACAGAATGTCAAGCAGCTTAATAAAATTCATTTCGTAAATTATTGCAAAAAATGCGACAGGTTGGTTGACATTTAGCGTCACGCGCAACATAGGCCCTGGGACCGTATCATTAAACGTCCAGTAATGATATGGAATACCATGTGCAATAGGCGCGATAACTTCAGTTGCTGTTAATTGGATATGGTGCTTTTTAGGCCATCGCCGTGAAATTGGCGAAGAAATATCCCCGCCTTATGACTAATATCTTTAATATGCCGATAATCCGACAAATTAACCGACATAGTATGCAAATAATGATCACCTGGCCCAAAACTAGGAAAACTGGTATTTTTGTGCTGGGTATTATGATGTCGAGATTCATTGGCATAAACCATATTTGACATCAAACAAAACAGAATTCCGCTAAGAGAAATCATCAAGTGAGAGGAGAGAGTAACAAATTGCTTATTCATTTTTATTCGCCAACGGCTTTGTTGCATAAATAATCCACAGCGTACTCTTTTCTTAAATTCCAGTCTTTATTCATGAAACAGAATAACTTTCAGGCATACCCAGGCCTGTCATTTTATTCATTGCGCCGACGCGGAGATACGCCTCAACCATCTGAGCCGCAAAGGTCCGGTTTTTAATTGGCCACTAAAGAGCGTTTTGATGCGAAACATAGCCGTTTCAGCCAGGCTGCGTTGATGATAACCACTTTCTTGTTTCCATGCCTTTCTCCCGATTTCAGCGCAACGTTGAACAATCGCTGTTCTTGGATGAGTTCTCCCATCTTCATCACTCGGCCATTCCACCGCCCCTTCCCGCGGCGGTATCAATGCATCGGCGCCTTTGTTACGAATCGCCTGATGACACTGGATCGTATCATAAGCGCCATCCGCCGCCACACTGGCAACTTGGTCGTGTTCATCCAGCTGCTCTAATAAATCCGGCAAGACTTCGGAATCACCAACAAAATTAGCCGTCATCTCAACTGCCACGACTTCCTGCGTTTGTGCATCAACCATGATATGGAGTTTACGCCAGGTTCTGCGCTTGCTGGCACCATGTTTGCGAACTTTCCACTCGCCTTCACCGTAGACTTTTAAGCCGGTCGAATCGACGACTAAGTGTCTTGGCGTTCGACTGCTTGAACGAGGCAGCCGAACCTCCAGAGTTTGCTGGCGGCGACTTAATGTACTGTAATGAGGAATCTGGATAGACAGCTTTAATAACTGGACTAACGACAACAAACATCCCTGTGTCGCTCTCAACGGCAGCTTAAAGAGTTCTCTCAGGGTCAATGCGCATTGAATAGCAGTATCAGAATACGTCATCGGGCTTCCTCTATAGCCTGTCTTTTCAGGCTGATGCCATTGCTTGATCATGGATTCTTCGAACCATAGCGTCAATGAACCTCGATTGATCAAGGCTTGATTGTAATTCGACCAATTCTTTAGTTTGTAGCGTTGTTTCTTTTTCTTGTCCATACCCTATACTATGGGGATCCTTATGATTTATGCAACAAAGCCTTCGCCAACTAGAAAAGTTTACCGACATTATACCCTTACTCAATTAAATAGATTGTGGTTTTACGCTTGAGCAATCACACTTTGTCTACCCACCTTAAAAGAAGCTCCACGCCACCGTTGTTTCGCATCACCAGCACTGACTTATTTTTGGGATAGGATTGCATTTTTAGCCATTTAAATTATAATGGGCGGCTTCATTTTGGAGAGATGGCCGAGCGGTCGAAGGCGCACGCCTGGAAAGTGTGTATACGGCAACGTATCGAGGGTTCGAATCCTCTCTCTCCGCCATACATCCAAACAAGTCCAAGAAAGTCCTCAAGCCAGCGTCATTGCTGGTTTTTTATACCTAAATGGTACTATCGTCCGTCAATGTTTAGGGGCATCCTCCAGACATTTAAAGCCGATACCCCCAAAATCACTAAAACCCGTGAAAAATAAGGGGGCATCATAAAATTAACCAATACCGCAAACAAATGAAAAAGCCTAAAGAAAAAGTGTAGTGTTCTAGGGGTTGCCGTTTTGAAAATCCCCTTGAAATTCAATAACTCCGCCACATAGATTGTTTATTTTGACTCAAAAACAAGCAAACTATGCCCCCGACAAATGCTTACGGATGAACTTTGGGAGAAACTGAAGATAATTATGTTGAAAATGGGAATTTATGACAAACCTTGTCTTCGAAAAACAGTCGAAGGTATTTTTTATCGCTTGCGAGTAGGTTGTCCCTGGAGAGATTTACCCACGGCTTTTGGTAATTGAATGCGGTATATAAACGATTCAATGACTGGTCTCGTAAAGAAAAACTGATGGGTATTTTTAACGCCTTGGTTGTTGATCCAGACCTGGAATGGGAATTTATTGATGGGAGTATTGTGAAAGCACATCAGCATAGTAGTGGTGCGGCCTGTGAACAAGAAACAGCGATAGGGAAATCTGTCGCCGGGAACACCAGTAAAATTCATATGGCCGTTGATGCCTGTGGTCTTCCTATTCATTTCTCAGTGACAGGCGGCGAAGTTCATGACTGTAAAGAAGCACCGAAATTAGTTGCAGAGCTCCCAAAAGGTGACTATATAGTTGCTGACAGAGGCTATGACAGTGAAGCATTACGTCTTCAAATTAAAGACAAAGGGGCTGTTCCTGTTATCCCAAGAAAAAAAGAATTCAACTCGGGGAAATGATGAAATGGATTGGTGTCTCTACAAATATCGCCATCTCGTTGAAAATGTGTTTGCAAGACTTAAGCATTTCAGAGCGATCGCCACGCGATATGACAAACTCAAACGAAATTTTGAAGGCTCTATCGCTCTGGCTTGCGCCTTTTTATGGTTACCTATGTGAAATGGCAACAGCCCCTAATAAACTTGGCTTAATTTTTAAAAATATCGACCATTGATGCCAGACTATATCGCATCAGGATAAAATAACTGTTGCCCGCCTTTTTTATAGTTGGCAATAATATCTTGCCCCTGCTTGCTGACAACAAAATCAATGTATTTTTTAGCCAGTTCATACTGAACATGAGGGTGTTTTTCAGGATTGACGGCCATAATGTGGTAAGGATTAAAAAGTACTTTATCGCCTTCAAAAACGACAACTAGGTTAATTTTGTCTTGATAAGCAATAAAAGTGCCTCGGTCACTCAATGTATAGGCCTGTTTCTCATCAGCAATCTGTAGTACAGCCCCCATGCCTTGTCCGACCGCCATGTACTCGCTACCAGAAGGTTTTATACCGGCGAGTTGCCATAATTTCTTTTCTTTTTTATGGGTTCCAGAGTCATCACCTCTAGAAATAAACACAGCTTTACTGCTATTGATTTTTTGCATCGCTTCAATAGCCGTTGATGAACCTTTGATATGTGCTGGATCTGAAACCGGGCCAAGTATGACAAAATCATTATGCATGACAGCTTTGCGATCAACACCAAAGCCATCAGCAACAAATTTCATTTCGGCTTCTGGGGCATGAACAAAAACCACATCGACATCACCATTTTCGCCCAGTTTTAGCGCCTTACCCGTCCCCACGGCAATAACATCCAGGCGTACATTATTTTGTTGTTCAAACACCGGATTCAATACCGCTAATAGGCCGGAGTTTTCAGTGCTGGTTGTGGTGGACATGCGCAAAACTTGTTCGGCATTAACGACTGTTGCAATAACGAAAAGCGTGAGCAAATAAAATGCTTGATTTATTTTTTTCATGTGTTACTCCATTTTTAGATTGATTAAAGAAAATGCCACTTAGAGGCTGATGGTAATTTGTGTATAAACAAAGGTGGAATCATCTTTTCCGGCTTGAGTCATCAGGTCACCGGCAAACAAATGCACAACCCCACCTTCAACAGACAGATTTTTAGGTATGGCTTGCCAGCGTAAACGGGCTTCTAATTGTGTGCCGATATAGGACTGTGAGCCGTTAATACCGGCTGTGGCCCAACTGTCGGCTGTGGATTCACGCCAGAATCCTCGCAAGACAAACATTGTTTTAAGTGATGAGAGGGGCTTTAGTTTTAATCGTAACCCGGGCGAAATTAAATTGCTCCGGGCAAAGGCTCCGTACGTACTGGTCGGGCCAAAATCAAAACGGCGAGCGCCATACAGTGTGTCAAATCGATTATTCTGGTTATCATTAGGATTATCATCGCCACTGGCATAATCGAGTTGTGCGATGAGCCTGGGTGTTCCGGGCGCATTAAAACTATAACCCAATTCAGTGTGATGAAAATAAGCCCAATGATTCAGTGATGTTGTAGATGTCGTCGAAACTCTGGACTTACCTAATTGATAAACTGTTTCTAGCTGATAATCAAACTGACCGGCCAATGGTGAACGCCATAAGCGGAAACCAAAGGTATAAAGATCCCGGTTTTTAGTCGCTCTATCTTTGCTATCGTTTTCATTCAGTCCAAACAGAAAAGCTTCGCCTTTAACCGCCGTGCTGAACACGGTTTGACTGTAATACAATCCCCAAAAACGTACAGCGCTGTCTTCTGAATCAAAACGTGCATGATTGTTGAGAATATTTCCCGCAACTCTGCGTTGTACCGGTAACGTATAAAACGCTCTGAATGTTTTGTTTGCCAAGTGCCATTGCCAATCCAGTCCGGTAAACCCATTGATGGTATTGCGAAAACGATTGCGAGCAACCAGTCGCCGGCTGCCGACATCCATCGTAATACGACCGCCCCGAATCACACTATGGCTGCCTTCAATCAGCAGATTATCCAGCGGGGCTTCAATATAAGCTTGTAACAGTTCCAATGGATTGGCAATGGTTGTCGTTAACTTACTGCTGGAAGTTGCCGTACCGCTGTCAGCCAACTCGATGCGCGAGTCCTGCATTTCTGCGCCAATAGTAAAGTAATTTAAATCGGTGCGAGCATGAATCAACGTCCGTAATACCAACGCCTGATCGCCACCGTTACCCGGTAAGCCATTGGTGCTGGCTCTGTATTGGCCGTCTAGTGATTCATAACGGGTTCTGTGCACCACAGACAAGTGTAACCAGTCCGGCATGTCCATGGCATCTTCCAGTTTCCAGGGACGGGTCAGAGCATAAGTGGCGAGACTGTTTAGGGCGAGTATCGCCACTGCCCCAGCTTTTAAATATGTATTTATTTTCATATATAGCGTCTTATATTGAGCGATGATGCATTATAATGACTAATATTGCGTTATAAAATATGCAACTATTTTCTATTTAATGATGACTGATATAAAAATAAACTTTTCATTGACCATGCAATTGACTGTCGATGAAACACATTACGAACTAGATGCTGTACTGAGACTAGGGGCTGTAAGTCTTGCAAACACATTTTCAACGAGATGGCGATATTTGTAGAGACACCAATCCATTTCATCATTTCCCCGAGTTGAATTCTTTTTTCTTGGGATAACAGGAACAGCCCCTTTGTCTTTAATTTGAAGACGTAATGCTTCACTGTCATAGCCTCTGTCAGCAACTATATAGTCACCTTTTGGGAGCTCTGCAACTAATTTCGGTGCTTCTTTACAGTCATGAACTTCGCCGCCTGTCACTGAGAAATGAATAGGAAGACCACAGGCATCAACGGCCATATGAATTTTACTGGTGTTCCCGGCGACAGATTTCCCTATCGCTGTTTCTTGTTCACAGGCCGCACCACTACTATGCTGATGTGCTTTCACAATACTCCCATCAATAAATTCCCATTCCAGGTCTGGATCAACAACCAAGGCGTTAAAAATACCCATCAGTTTTTCTTTACGAGACCAGTCATTGAATCGTTTATATACCGCATTCCAATTACCAAAAGCCATTTCAAGGGGGATTTTCAAAACGGCAACAGCCCCTATTAAATGAAGTACAAAAACACGGTAATCTTCGTATCGCCGCCAGTCGTTGCGGTTATTCCTATCGCAAAGCCTGGGATAGGCTTAAACAGATGGAAACCTTATTTGACGCGAAACTGGTTAATATGCAACGCGGGAAAGGGTCACAGTTAAGTCCTCTTGGGCAAAAACTACTGGAAATTGAGCACGAAAATAAACTGTTTTTAACGATGCATTAACAACAGCAGCAGATAAAGCCCAGAATGCATTACAGGCATTATTGCCTACTCAACAAAAGCTCAGAATAATTGCCAGCGACTCTGAGAAACTCAATAAGCTGCGTCAACAACAATTACCTCTATCTCTGCAAATAGAAGGTAGCAGTCAGGCGCTGCTCGCTTATGCGGAAGGAAAATGCGAAATGGCGGGGTTTCATATTGCAGTGGATGACGCCAATAAAGAGCTAATGGATCAGTTCTGCCAGTATCTGAATCATAAAAACGACCAATTTATATTGCTAGAGCAACGACAGCAAGGATTGATGAGCCACCCTGACAAACCTGTCAATACGCTACAACAATTGATTGAGCAGAAACTGCAATTTGTAAACCGGCAAACAGGTTCGGGTACGCGCCTGTTGCTGGACAATTTACTAAAGAAACATCATATTCAGCCACAGCAGTTGCAAGGCTATTATCATGAAGAACATACGCATTTAGCCGTCGCCACTATGATTATCAGCCGGCAGGCCGATGCAGGATTAGGCATTGAAAGCGTTGCAAAACAATTAAACCTACATTTCTCAGCCATTACCCGGGAATATTATTTTTGGTTTTTAAATCTTTGACACCTGAGCTAAAACACATCTTAAACAGGTTAAATCCGCAATGTTTAACGCAGATAATAAATTACAATGCCTTTGTCGAGACTAGGGGCTGTTGCCATTTCACATAGGTAACCATAAAAAAGGCGCAAGCCAGAGCGATAGAGCCTTCAAAATTTCGTTTGAGTTTGTCATATCGCGTGGCGATCGCTCTGAAATGCTTAAGTCTTGCAAACACATTTTCAACGAGATGGCGATATTTGTAGAGACACCAATCCATTTCATCATTTCCCCGAGTTGAATTCTTTTTCTTGGGATAACAGGAACAGCCCCTTTGTCTTTAATTTGAAGACGTAATGCTTCACTGTCATAGCCTCTGTCAGCAACTATATAGTCACCTTTTGGGAGCTCTGCAACTAATTTCGGTGCTTCTTTACAGTCATGAACTTCGCCGCCTGTCACTGAGAAATGAATAGGAAGACCACAGGCATCAACGGCCATATGAATTTTACTGGTGTTCCCGGCGACAGATTTCCCTATCGCTGTTTCTTGTTCACAGGCCGCACCACTACTATGCTGATGTGCTTTCACAATACTCCCATCAATAAATTCCCATTCCAGGTCTGGATCAACAACCAAGGCGTTAAAAATACCCATCAGTTTTTCTTTACGAGACCAGTCATTGAATCGTTTATATACCGCATTCCAATTACCAAAAGCCGTGGGTAAATCTCTCCAGGGACAACCTACTCGCAAGCGATAAAAAATACCTTCGACTGTTTTTCGAAGACAAGGTTTGTCATAAATTCCCATTTTCAACATAATTATCTTCAGTTTCTCCCAAAGTTCATCCGTAAGCAGTTGTCGCGGCATAGTTTGCTTGTTTTTGAGTCAAAATAAACAATCTATGTGGCGGAGTTATTGAATTTCAAGGGGGATTTTCAAAACGGCAACAGCCCCTATTCTGAGTTCTTTATCATGATCGCGACTGATCCTGATCCATTTGCTTGTGTTCTATCAAACTGGGTATAAATCCGTTATAGTGAAATCTCCTTCATTCTACTTGAGGAGACTCTCATGAACAGCACTGAAATTGATAATGATGCCGTCATCGTCGTACTGAATAAAATTCTGGAAACCGAGTTAGCCGGCATTGTCCGCTATACACATTATGCCTTGATGGTCTTCGGTTACAACCGTATCCCGATTGTTTCCTGGATGCGTAGCCAGGCAACTGAATCATTGTCTCACGCAAACGAGGCCGGTGAATTGATTACCCATTTGGGCGGCCACCCATCCTTAGGTATAGGCCCCTTGCTGGAAACTCATCGTCATGATATTGGCGATATTCTACGCGAATCATTAGAACATGAATCATTGGCCTTATCTGCTTATAAGGAACTACTTCAGCTCGTAAACGGGCGCAATATCATGCTTGAAGAATATGCTCGACGTATGATCGCTCTTGAAGAAATGCATTTAGGAGATGTACAGAAGATGTTAAGAAAACCAGGCGAATAACTCAATGTAGCTTAAAACCTTACAGTTTTAATGTAAATTAAGAGCTGATGTTATGCCGTGACTTTATGGATTCCTTAGTTTCCACTGCGTTACTCCGAAATGGCGATTCCCAAGAATTTCGGTAAGCGGCGATGATCGGGCTCGAATGGGTCTAATGAATAGACACTCCAGACCACTGAGAACTCAGAGAATGAAACCGTACAGCAAAGATGAACAACAAATGTTTCTACAGGGTCGTTAATAACTGAATGAATCCAGATCAGTCAATGGAATTAAGCGATACAAACGATAACTCTGTGTGCGCTGTGATCTCTGTATCGATAAAAGATAGAGGCCAGAGAATTTTTTTCACAATAATGATGAATGGAAGATTATGGAAATGTGATGGAAGAGCCGCTACGTAACATCAGTTAAGAGCTAAATTGTGGCACAACAAATCAATGGCTTAGTGTGATGCAAACTCTAAGCTCCTCAACTAAAAAATATAAGCCATTGATTTTATTTTACCTGAGGTTTTCAGCTTATCGATTTTTTAGTTGAAAAAGGCATAGTTAATCGGCCATCCACTGCATAATGCAAAGCTAACCACACAGCATCAAAAGAACAACTCTCCACACGGTGTTTATGATGGACAGGGATTGTTAAGAAATCGCCTTCTGCCAATGTGACGCATCCGCCTGGATCAAATCGTATGACAGCCGTGCCTTTAATCAGTAAAACCCATTCTTCCTTATCCTGGTCATACCATTGGCCCGCCGGCGTTGCCTGCCCATAAGACACGATTTTTTCCAATCTGAAACTATCTTTTTCCAGCAGTGGATAAATAACTTCCCGCTCACCGCTTTCCGGGTGTCGATACATATTATGTACTGTCGGTAATTCCATTTCAAAAATGCCCCCTGATAAACCAAAAATTCATATGTAGAAAACATATAGCTTTGCAATCACCCGGCAACATGGCTTATAGATTTATCGCAATACCGGCAAGCCTGAATCAACGTCAGCATTTTGCGCTCTATGTCGTAACATATGGTCCATCAAGGTAATCGCCATCATCGCTTCGGCAATCGGAGTGGCACGAATACCGACACACGGATCATGCCGCCCTTTCGTGACCACTTCAATAGCTTCACCGCGTAGGTTGACTGTTTGTCCTGGAATTCTAAGGCTTGATGTCGGCTTCAATGCGATACGCGCAACAATATCCTGACCTGTGCTGATGCCCCCAAGAATACCGCCGGCATGATTACTCAAAAACCCTTCCGGCGTCATTTCATCCCGAAATGCCGTGCCTTTGGCAGCCACACAATCAAAGCCATCGCCAATTTCAACACCTTTAACGGCATTAATGCTCATCAGGGCATGCGCCAGTTCAGCATCAATTCGATCGAAAATCGGCTCGCCCAACCCCGGCGGCACATGGCTGGCGATAACCTCTATTTTTGCGCCAATTGAATCGCCTTCTTTACGCAAGGCATCCATATACGCTTCCAGTTCAGCAATTTTATCGACATCTGGACAAAAGAAAGGGTTGCTACCAATCACAGCCCAGTCAACCTTGTCGATTTTAATCGGCCCGAGCTGCGATAAATAGCCACGAATTTCGATGCCCTGTGTCTGCTTCAAATATTTTTTAGCAATAGCACCAGCGGCGACCCGCATCGCTGTTTCCCGCGCTGATGAACGCCCACCACCGCGATAGTCCCGAATGCCATATTTTTGCTGATAACTGTAATCGGCGTGACCTGGACGAAAGGTCTCGGCAATATCGGAATAATCTTTCGAACGCTGGTCGGTATTTTCGATCAATAAGCCTATCGGTGTGCCCGTGGTTCTGCCTTCAAACACTCCCGATAAAATCTTGACCTGGTCGGGTTCCCGTCTTTGCGTGGTATGCCGGGATGTGCCGGGTTTTCGGCGGTCTAGGTCGTGTTGTAAATCGGCCTCGGATAATGCCAGCCCCGGTGGGCAACCATCGACAATACACCCTAATGCTACACCATGGCTTTCGCCGAAGGTGGTCACGGTAAATAATTTTCCTATGCTGTTTCCTGACATTTATAACGCACTCTCAAATTGTGAATGAAATTCTCTAACCTGTTCTGCACGCAACAGAAACACCCCATCGCCACCCCGCTCAAAATCCAACCAGTAAAAAGGCAGGTTCGGAAAAGTCGCCTGCAAGGTTTCGGCGCTGCTTCCCACTTCGACCACTAAAATGCCATTATCGGCCAGATAATCCCCAGCATGTGCCAATATTTTTATCACCAGATCAAGCCCGTTTTCGCCACCTTTAAACCCCATGGCCGGTTCCTGATGAAATTCGGGTGGCAAGCTTTCCCATTCCGACAGACTGACATAAGGCGGATTACTGACAATGATGTCATACGGCTTCTCAGCTAACGCCTTGAACAAATCAGATTGATGCAACGTAACCTGTTCCTGCATCTGATGTTTTTCAACATTGATCGCCGCAACCGCCAACGCATCTTCAGATAAATCGACCGCATCGACCGCAGCCTCCGGAAACGCATAAGCGCAAGCAATGGCAATACAACCACTGCCAGTGCAAAGGTCTAAAATATTAAATACCTGCGACTCATCCACCCAAGGTTCGAATCGCTCTTCGATCAATTCGGCAATGGGCGAACGCGGTACGAGAACCCGCTCGTCGACATAAAATGACAATCCCGCAAAAATAGCTTCGTGCGTCAAATAAGCTGATGGCTTTCGTTCTGTAATCCTACGCCGAATCAGTTGAATAATGTGTTCGCGTTCAGTCAGTGTCAGCGTGCAATCTAAATAACTCTCTGCCAGGTTATAAGGCTGCTGCACACTGTGCAGCACCAAAGCCGCCGCCTCATCTAATGGCGTGGCCGTGCCATGTCCGAGGAAAACCGATTCCCGAGCGAATTCGGTCGCACCCCAGCGTATGTAATCGCGGATACTCGATAAGCTTTGAGCGATAGCGTGGTCGTCTGTTGAAGGCATAATCCGTCAGCTTGCAAATCAAAGCGTCATTTTAAACCAATCTGTGACCACTGTAACGCTTGACTCATGTTGTTTATACAGATTAAAGCGTATAATGCGTTTTTTTTGTGTTTAAGCTGATAAACGAATGGCGCAATATATTTATTCTATGAATCGGGTGGGCAAAATTGTCCCTCCTAAAAAACATATCTTAAAAGATATTTCCCTATCCTTCTTTCCGGGTGCAAAAATTGGTGTACTGGGCTTAAATGGCTCAGGTAAATCCACCTTGCTGCGCATTATGGCTGGCATCGATAAAGAAATCGAAGGGGAAGCGATACCACAAAAAGGGATTAATATCGGCTATCTGCCACAGGAACCTGAGTTGGATCCTGAAAAAACCGTCCGCGGTAATATTGAAGAAGCTGTTGCCGAAGTTAAACAAGCACTTGCCGACCTGGACAAAGTCTATGCCGCCTATGCTGAACCTGATGCTGATTTTGACAAGCTGGCGGCAGAACAAGCCCGGCTAGAAGACATCATCAACGCACACGACGGGCATAACCTGGATCGGACACTGGAAATTGCCGCCGACGCGCTGCGGCTACCGGACTGGGACGCCGATGTCACCAAACTGTCGGGTGGTGAAAAACGGCGGGTTGCCTTATGCCGTTTACTGTTATCCAAGCCCGATATGTTGCTGCTAGATGAACCAACCAACCATCTTGACGCCGAATCGGTCGCCTGGCTGGAACGCTTTCTGCACGATTACACCGGCACCGTGGTCGCAGTCACACATGATCGCTATTTTCTGGATAATGTTGCCGGTTGGATTCTGGAACTGGATCGTGGCATGGGTATTCCGTGGGAAGGCAATTATTCATCCTGGCTGGAGCAAAAAGAAAAACGACTGGAGCTGGAAGAAAAACAGGAAAATTCCCGCATCAAGGCCATGAAAGCGGAACTGGAATGGGTACGCTCCAACCCCAAAGGCCGTCATGCCAAAAGCAAGGCGCGACTGGCTCGCTTTGAGGAACTTTCCTCACAAGAAGCCCAAAAACGCAATGAAACCCAGGAGATTTATATCCCACCTGGCCCGCGCCTGGGCGATAAGGTCATCGATGTCGAACATCTGAAAAAAGGCTTTGGCGACCGTCTGCTGATCGACGATTTGAGTTTCAAATTACCGCCAGGCGGCATCGTCGGTATTATTGGCCCGAATGGTGCTGGTAAAACGACGTTGTTCAGAATGATGGCCGGCGAAGAGCAGCCCGATGCGGGTAAAATTGAATTCGGCCCGACTGTTCAGCTTGCCTATGTTGACCAAAACCGGGATGACCTTGATCCGAACAAAACCGTGTGGGAAGAAATTTCCGATGGCCTCGATACGATTACCGTCGGCAATTACACCACGCCGTCGCGCGCCTATGTCAGCCGCTTCAACTTCAAAGGCTCGGATCAGCAAAAGCGCATTGGCAACCTATCGGGCGGTGAACGCAACCGGGTTCACCTGGCCAAGTTATTGAAAAGCGGCGGCAATGTCTTGTTACTCGATGAACCAACTAATGACCTGGATGTGGAAACCCTCAGAGCGCTGGAAGAAGCCTTGCTGGCTTTTCCGGGTTGCGCCGTGGTGATTTCACATGACCGCTGGTTTCTGGATCGTATCGCCACCCATATTCTGGCATTTGAAGGTGACAGCAAAGTCGTCTGGTTCGAAGGAAATTTCGCCGATTACGAAGCTGACAAGATTAAAAGACTGGGTGCCGATGCCGAAAACCCGCATCGGATCAAGTACAAGAAAATCGCTTAACCATTATCTCTTACTCTGTCCGTTCTCGTATTCCTATGTGGCTGCATGGGAATACAGATCGGCTTTATTGCCTCTTCCCACTCTCTTCAAAACACAAACCATTTTCTACAGGCGAAAAAAAACCGGCTGGGATGTTGCTTCCCAGCCGGTTTTTTAATCTTTCCGCTTTTAACAAGCGGAATAGATTAGATCACAGTCACATTTTCTGCTTGCGGTCCTTTTTGACCTTGTGTGACATTGAATTCTACGGTTTGACCTTCGTCCAGAGATTTGTAGCTGCTATCGCCGCTAATAATATTTCTGAAATGTACGAAAACATCAGGGCCTGACTGTTGTTCAATAAAGCCAAAGCCTTTGTCAGAGTTAAACCATTTAACGGTACCAGTTGTAGTAGACATAATAAGTCCTATATAAGAATTTGAATAAAGCCTAAGAGTTCGCTCTAAAAGGCTAAGTAAAGCAGATAATTTTGAAATTACGAAATGAAGAACAGGACGAGAAACTACAGGAGCAACATCGAATGGACAAAACAAAGGTAAATCATATTTTCTAGCTTCCGCTTATTATAAGCGGATAAATGCTTTTGTCAATTTTATTTTCACATCCTCGCAAATGTTTTTAAAAAGGGCAAGTCGAAAAACGCTTGGCAACACCGTAATATCTTTCGAAAAGCCCTTATCCCTCAAATCAATCGCCATCGATTAAGCGACCAATGCCGCCTAACACCGAGCCCTCACCCTGATCGCCACCACCATGACTTGGCGCATTGGCAATAATACGATCAGCCATACGGGAGAAAGGCAAACTTTGTAGCCAGACTTTGCCATGACCTTGTAACGTCGCCATAAACAAGCCTTCTCCACCAAACACCATACTTTTAAGATTGCCCGCACGCTCGATGTTGTAATCCACCGAAGGCTGAAAAGCCACTAAACAGCCGGTATCCACACGTAATGTACCACCATGCAGTTCCTTTTCGATAACCGTGCCGCCAGCATGAATAAACACCATACCATCACCGCTCATCTTCTCCAGAATAAAGCCCTCGCCACCAAAAAAGCCGACCCCTAAGCGCTTAGTGAAGGCAATGTCCAGTTTCGTACCCAGCGCGGCACATAAAAAGGCATCCTTCTGACACAATAATTCACCCCCTATAGTACTTAAATCGATGGGGATTATGCTTCCGGGGTAAGGCGCTGCAAACGCCACATGACTCTTGCCAGCGCCGTTATGTGTAAAATGCGTCATAAACAAGGATTCGCCGGTAATAGCCCGTTTACCGGCATTGAATAAGGCGCCTAACAGCCCCTTTTCCGCCGCTGAACCATCACCCATTTTAGCTTCAAAGCTGATGCCTTCTTCCATATAGGTCATAGCCCCCGCCTCGGCAATCACGGTTTCCCCCGGGTCTAACTCCACTTCAACCATCTGCATTTCATGTCCGAAGATTTTATAATCTACTTCATGGCATCGTCTGCTCATCGTTTTCTCCTGCTATTTCTATACTTGAGATGACATCTATTTTCAGATGCTTTTCGTCCAAACAACCACTCTAATATTGATAGATTATAGACTATAGGTCACAGCGGGTAGTAAACTACACACTGTTTTTATTATCGGATGCAGCCATGTCGACACCACATTATGATGTTATCGTTATCGGTGCAGGCCCTGCCGGCTATGTTGCGGCTATCCGGGCCGCTCAACTCGGCCTCAAAGTCGCCAGTATCGATGACTGGCAAGATGCACAGGGCCGACCAAGTTTAGGCGGCACCTTTATCAATGCCGGCTGTATTTCCTCGATGACACTACTGGAATCGGCGCGGATTTATCACACCCTGACGCATGATTTAAACGAGCATGGCATTCAGGTCGGTGATATTCAGCTTGATGTCGGTAAAATGATCGACCGCAAACACAAAACCATCGCCCTGTTAAACCAACAAATCCAGGCTATTTTTAAAAACCTGAATATCGATTGCTATCATGCACATGGCAAACTGATCAGTAATCATCAAATTGAGTTGGTTTCACTCTCCAGCCAAAACACATCATCGGTTTTGGAAGCCGAACACATTATTCTGGCGACAGGTTCCAGGCCGATAAAACTCGACTGCGCCCCGCATTGCCATGATTTAATCATCAATATCCATCAAGCGCTGAATATGACCGAAGTCCCTGAACGGCTTGGCATTATTGGTGCCGGGATTATTGGTCTGGAACTGGGTGAAATCTGGAATCGGCTAGGCTCTGAAGTTATTTTACTGGAAGCCCAAGAGAATTTTCTGACGGCGCCGGATCACCAAATCGCCCAGGAAGCGTATTTGATATTCTGTCAACAAGGTTTGGATATTCGCCTCGGTACGCGCGTCATATCCAGCCAGGTTGCCAATGACCGAGTGATTGTTGAATACGAAGACAGTGAGGGAACGCACACTCTGGTTCTGGATAAACTGATTGTCGCCTCCGGCAGACAGCCAAATTCCGATAAGCTGGTGAGCGATGAAATTGAGCTGTTACTGGATGAAAATGGCTTTGTTCATGTCGATGAAAACTGCTGCACCAGCCTGCCCGGTGTCTATGCCATTGGTGATTTGACCTTGCTGGGGCCAATGCTGGCTCACAAAGGCATCGAGGAAGGTATTTTTGTCGCTGAATATATTGCTGGCAATCATAATCCCATCAACTACAACGTTATTCCTAGTGTCATTTATACCGATCCCGAAATCGCCTGGGTCGGTCAAACCGAACAAGCCTTAAAAGCTATTGGCGAAAACTATAATGTCGGCCTGTTTCCGTTTAAAGCATCGGCCCGCGCCTTATCTATGGGAAAACCGGAAGGCTTTGTCAAAATCATTACTCAGGCTGAAACCGATCAAATTCTCGGCGTCCATATTATTGGGCATCAAGCCTCAGACTTGATTGCCGAAGCCGTTCTGGCGATGGAATTTTCGGCTAGCGCGGAAGATTTAGCACGTACAATTCATGCCCACCCTACTATTTCCGAAGCCCTGCATGAGGCCGCCTTATCCATTGCCAATCGCTCTATCCATTTACCACCACAAAAAATCTATTGATGCGATACACCATTATTCCTGTCACAGCTTATCAACAAAATTGCAGCATTCTAAGCTGCGACAAAACCAGCAAAGCCGCCATTGTCGATCCAGGGGGTGATATTCCCAAAATCATCGATGCCCTAGAACAACAACAGACAACGCCTGAAATTATTTTGGTCACCCACGGTCATATGGATCATATCGGCGCGGTCAAAAAACTGGCCAACCAACTCGATATTCCGATTTTCGGCCCCCATATCGATGATGAATTTTGGATACAGTCACTAGGGGCTGTTGCCATTTCACATAGGTAACCATAAAAAGGCGCAAGCCAGAGCGATAGAGCCTTCAAAATTTCGTTTGAGTTTGTCATATCGCGTGGCGATCGCTCTGAAATGCTTAAGTCTTGCAAACACATTTTCAACGAGATGGCGATATTTGTAGAGACACCAATCCATTTCATCATTTCCCCGAGTTGAATTCTTTTTTTTCTTGGGATAACAGGAACAGCCCCTTTGTCTTTAATTTGAAGACGTAATGCTTCACTGTCATAGCCTCTGTCAGCAACTATATAGTCACCTTTTGGGAGCTCTGCAACTAATTTCGGTGCTTCTTTACAGTCATGAACTTCGCCGCCTGTCACTGAGAAATGAATAGGAAGACCACAGGCATCAACGGCCATATGAATTTTACTGGTGTTCCCGGCGACAGATTTCCCTATCGCTGTTTCTTGTTCACAGGCCGCACCACTATTATGCTGATGTGCTTTCACAATACTCCCATCAATAAATTCCCATTCCAGGTCTGGATCAACAACCAGGGCGTTAAAAATACCCATCAGTTTTTCTTTACGAGACCAGTCATTGAATCGTTTATATACCGCATTCCAATTACCAAAAGCCGTGGGTAAATCTCTCCAGGGACAACCTACTCGCAAGCGATAAAAAATACCTTCGACTGTTTTTCGAAGACAAGGTTTGTCATAAATTCCCATTTTCAACATAATTATCTTCAGTTTCTCCCAAAGTTCATCCGTAAGCAGTTGTCGCGGCATAGTTTGCTTGTTTTTGAGTCAAAATAAACAATCTATGTGGCGGAGTTATTGAATTTCAAGGGGGATTTTCAAAACGGCAACAGCCCCTAGAACAGCAATGTCAATTATTTAACTTTCCACCGTCAGAACCATTTATGCCGGATCGCTGGCTAAGCGATGGTGATGAGATTCAATTTGGCCAAACCAAATTACAGGTTATCCATTGTCCCGGCCACACACCTGGCCATGTGGTGTTTTACCAACCAGAATCAAAACTGGCCATCGTTGGCGATGTTTTATTCAATGGTTCAATTGGGCGCACCGATTTCCCGCGCGGTAATCACCAGGATTTGATTGACTCGATTCAGCAAAAACTGTTTCCACTCGGCCCAGATATTGCCTTCATTCCTGGGCATGGCCCAATGTCAACCTTTGGCCAGGAAATGAAAAACAACCCTTACGTCGCAATTTAATCCATATGAATAACCCATTACCTTCTCGTCCTCACAAACTCAGTTTTACCTATTTATCTCAGGAAGACTTGCTCGATGCCGGCTGCTTTGACCTCAGGATGGCTATCGAAGTCGCCGAAAAAACCATGCTCGCCTTCGAAGACCATCGCATTCTGTTTCCTGAAAAAATTGTCCAAATTTTTGACCCGGTCAGCCAAGATCGCATCAACTGTCTGCCCGCCACGTTGCTAGATGAAAAAATATGCGGTATGAAATGGGTTTCGGTTTTTCCGCGTAATCCGCAAAAATATGATATGCAGAACTTATCGGCCTTATTTGTCCTGTCAGAAATTGAAAAGGGCTTCCCTATCGCCGTGATGGAAGGCACTCTAGCATCTAATATGCGGGTTGCAGCCATGGGTGCAATTGCCGCCAAACACTTGGCTAAAAAAGACAGTCACAACATTGGCTTTATCGGCGCGGGCGAACAAGCAAAAATGCACCTTCTAGCGATGAAAGTCGTGCGCCCCAGCTTAAAACAATGTCGCGTCTCGGCCAAAACTGCGATTGAAGAAGAAATCTTTATCAATGAATTATCCCCCATTCTGTCGGATATAGAATTTATTGCCTGCCATACTTCAGCCAAAGAAGCTATGAACGGAGCGGATATTTTAGTCACCGCGACCAGCGCCCAGGCCCCTTTATTGAAAGCTGAATGGATGAAGCCCGGCGCTTTTTACAGCCATATCGGCGGCTGGGAAGATGAATATGAGGTCGCCCTGCAATGCGACAAAATTGTCTGTGACGATTGGGATACCGTGACCCATCGCACCCAGACCTTGAGCCGCATGTTCAAAGAAGGGCTGCTATCACATAATGATATTCATGCCGATTTACATGAACTGGTCTCCGGCCATAAACCCGGTCGCACCTCGGATACTGAACGCATCTATTTCAATGCCGTGGGTCTAGCCTATGTCGATATTGCGTTGGCACACGCCATGTATCAGCGCGCTAAAACGGCTCATATTGGCCAGGAATTGAAACTGCAAGAATCCATGGTCTTTGAACATGAACACATCCTCAGTAAAATCAGGCTTTAATCATGTTTAAACCGTTAACGTCAACTGCTGACAAGCTCACCGAGATTTTCATCAATGGCCAACCAGCCCGCGTACAAAGTGGCATTTCCGTTGCCGCGGCCGTACTCGGTCAAAATCTCCGCTATACCCGCAGCACACCGGTATCCGGCGCCAAACGTGCCCCCTTTTGCCTCATGGGTGTGTGTTACGACTGTTTGATGGTAATTGACGGTATCCCTAACCAACGCGCTTGCACCACGTATGTCAAAGACGGTATGCACATAGAGATTCAGGACAAAACCGGCTGCTTGCCCAGCACAGGAGAACACACGGGTGAATGAACATTATCCACTGGTTATTATTGGTGCAGGGCCCGCCGGACTTGCAGCCGCAACACTGGCCACAGAACAAGGCCTGGAATGTGCCGTACTTGATGAACAACCAACCCCGGGCGGCCAGATTTATCGCAATATCGAACATATTCCTGAAAAAACAGCCCAACTGTTAGGCCCTGACTACAGCTATGGCCGTCACCTGGCAGACGCATTTCGATACTCCGGTGCCGCCTATTTTCCAAAAACGCGCGTCTGGTCCCTCAATGCTGCGCGAGAAATCGGCTTGACCCACAACAATCAAAGCCGAATTATCACAGCCGATAACATTCTAATTGCAACCGGCGCCATGGAACGCCCTATTCCTTTTCCTGGCTGGACCTTACCGGGTGTCATGCAGGCTGGTGCCGCCCAAATTTTGTTAAAAACAGCACAACTCATCCCTGAGCAGCCGGTTGTAATTGCAGGCTCCGGCCCCCTGTTATTATTACTTGCTTGGCAATATAGTCGTCTCGGTGTACCTATCGCAGCTATTCTCGACACCACCCCTTTCGCCAATATAATCAATGCATTACCATTATTGCCCAAAGCCCTGCCCGCCTATTCTTACCTGCAAAAAGGCTTAATCCTGCAACAGGCGCTAAAACAGGCAGGTGTACCCACGATAAAAACGGTGCAACACATTCAGGCCACAGGTCATGAGCATATTGAAGCGGTAAGCTATCAAAAAAATGGCAAAACCTATCACATCGAAACCGACTTGCTGTTAACGCATTTTGGCATCATTCCTCATATCTGGCTGACGCAAGCGGCCAGTTGTCAGCATCGGCTTTGTTGCATAAATCATAAGGATCCCCATATTATAGGGCATGGACAAGAAAAAGAAACAACGCTACAAACTAAAGAATTGGTCGAATTACAATCAAGCCTTGATCAATCGAGGTTCATTAACCGCTAAATGTCAACCAACCTGTCGCATTTTTTGCAATAATTTACGAAATGAATTTTATTAAGCTGCTTGACATTCTGTTGTGTTGAAATTTTCCTTATCCGGATTAAGATAAACATGGCCAATGGGCGTTAAATTTCGTGTTTGTCGTCCATTCCATCGCTCTGGATTGTCTCTTTTTGCTTGCTCGATGACTCGTTTTCTTTTTCGAGTACGGCGCTGTCTAAGCCGTTATGGCGTTGGTTGGGTGTTACAAACTTGAGCGCACTGTGTTGATGTTCATTGTTGAACCAACAAACGAAAGCTTCAACCCAGTTCCTGGCTTCGCTTAATGTTTTAAAAGGGTTTTCTGGAAAGGTATGATGATATTTGACTGTTTTAAATAACGATTCTGAATAAGGATTATCATTACTGACACGAGGTCTGCTGAACGACGTGGCAATGTCTAAATCGACCAATTTGGCCCTTAATGTTGCGCCTTTCATCGGACTGCCGTTGTCAGAATGTATCACCAATTGCTTTTTGTCGATGTTTTCCCGGCGAGCGATATCTTCGATCAAATCAGCAGCGTGTGCGCTTGATTCGGCATCATGAACTTGCCAGCCTACGATTTTCCGACTATAGATGTCCATCACCATGTAGAGGTAAAAATACTGCCCTTTGACGGGGCTTAATAAATACGTAATATCCCACGAGTAGATTTGATTGGCCTGTGTGGCTTTGAGTGACTGCGGTTTATTATGCTGACCTGCGGCTCCTTTAGCTCTTGCTTAAGCTGGTTGTGGGCTTTCATGACACGATAAAAGGTTGATTCTGATGCGAGATAGCAGCCCAAATCCAATAACCTCGGAACGATTTGATGCGGCGTTAAAGCGCTGTATTCCGGTTTATTAATCACGGTGATGATTTCTTGCTTGATGGCCTCGGATAATTGATTGTGCACAGGCGCTGTATTGTGCAGTCGTAGGTCTTCTGAGAGTCCTTCTCCCCGGTTCCAACGCTGATAGGTTCGAGCTGATATACCCACCAGTTCACAGGCTAATTTCTGCCGCGCTCCATTGTCAACGGCTTCATCAATGAGTGCGCTGTAGTGTTGGCGATCTGAGTAGGCGATTAATCGGCCGCCTTTTCCCCAGATCGCTTGGCACTTTTTTGATAACACCAGTAAAGCCGCTGTTTCTGATAACGCTTTCTCTTTGCGGTTTAGCTCCTTATGCAAACGCTTGTTTTCTTGTTTGAGTTTTGTTTGCGCCTGTTTATATACGGATTCTGTTGATTTAGATTCTGACAAAAATTCCGCTTTCCAGGTATTTAGATGATGTAAGTAGATGCCTTGTTCACGACAATAGGCGCTAGCCTGATCATCGGTGAGATGATGACAATGAACAATGGCTTCAAAACGTTCTACTGTATTCCAATCTTGAGGGCTTTTTTCTTTTGACATGTTTGACTCTGTTTTTTCGAGTTGATTTTTCTTAGCTAACCGAATCCATTTTTGAAGTGTGGAGTAACCCACACCTAAAGTAACTGCAATTTGCTTTAGCGATTGTTCTGGTCTTCTGGATAATGCTTTTTCTACTGATTGTACTTTAAATTCCATCGCTGCGCCCCCAATAAACGTATCCAGACCATCCGGCAAACGGGAAATGATTTTATCCAGGCCAAACAAGCGTGACAGCTCAATGGCATCATCAATGGCGTCATCTTCCCGATATAAGGTCATATTTTCGAGAATAGTGCCTTCGACCAGTACGCCATATTGCGGCACAATGGCTGTGCGGGCGCGTAAAAATTCGGCATCAAACTCACGGAGTGAATGGCCATCAATGTTGATGGAGCCACTCACCGGCAACAAAAAACCGGATAATAAATTGATCAACGTGCTTTTACCAGCCCCATTGTGGCCGGTTATGCCAATGGTTTCGCCCGCTTTTATGGTTAAAGAAACATCGTCTAACAGCCATTTTTCTTGCTCGGGATATTTAAAACAAACATTTTCCAGTTCGATTTCCCCCTGTAATTGGTTCGTCGATTTGATCTTGCCGGACACTTCCATATCCAGGGCAAACAATTCATTCACTTTGTCGATGGCCAGCCTCACCGCCTGAAATTGTATCCAGACATTCATGGCTTTAAGCCCCGGTTGTAACACCCGGCTGGTCAGCATGGTGCCCGCCGCCAGCGCCCCGACGGTGAGTTGCTCGTTTACCACATAAACACTGCCGATTCCAACAAACAAAATTACCGCCAATTGGGAAAAAGTCGCCCCCACGCCTTGCACCAGACTGTTCAGCCGACTGAGTTCATAAACACTCTCAGCCGATTGTAGTTGCAGTTTTTCATAACGCCGCAACATAAACGGTTCCATCGCCATAGATTTCACCGTGTGGATTCCCTGTAAAATTTCAATGATAAAATTCTGCCTCCGATCCTCCATGACTGAGCGTTTTTCCAGAGCCTGGTGGAGTAAATTACCCGTTTTGATGGAAACCAGTATAAATACACATAACAGCACTAGGGGAATCGCAATCAAGGGCCCGGCGATCATGCCCACCAGAATCAAAAATAAAATTGCAAAAGGAAAATCCATTAGCAGCAAAACAGATTGACCGGAAAAAAATTCCTGAATTTTTTCCAGCGCATAAATCTTGTCGATGTAATAGCCAATCGGCTTTTTATCAAAATCCTGAGATTTGGCGTGCAGAATTTTATCAATGGCTTTGAGGCTGATTTCATGGTCAAAACGGGCGCTTTCCCAACTCATCACCAAAGAGCGCAAGATTTTCAACACACAATCCAGCACAATCACCACGAGCATGCCTAAAATCAGCACCAAAAAAGTGTCATGGGCCTGGTGTGGAATGATTCGGTCATAAACTTGCAAAATGACGAAGGGCAAAGCCAACGCCAGAAGATTGATCAATAATGACGAAACAATCACTTCAGGTCTTCGCCAGAGTTTTGGCAGTGAAATGCTTTCAGGCAATGTCGCGACTCCCGGTTTTTAAATATTGGTTCGAAAAAGCATAGTTCAAAAACAAAAAACTTACTAAATTTGTGTGATTGATATCTAAAAATTCAACGTCTGAATTTTTGAGAAAGTGTTTTTGGGATTGATTGCTCATTTTCATGAGATAACGATTGCTAGACTCGGTACAAGATTTTTATTCCAGCCGAAAAGTCACTGATCGTATCAATGACTTGATGGCATATTGTTGAAAGGTTCCGTTATGGCAAATAAAACCAATAATCAAAATGGCATCGATCAGGATTTTGTTTTTTCATCCGTACAAACAAACAAGAAAACAGAGGAACTCTTTGATTCGTCAGTTTCCAGCTCAGAACATCATGAAGAATTGTTTCTGCAAAATATCTTTATGCCCGGTGCAGCCAATGATTTACAAGCTGCCAATAATGAGCATTCTGCCTTCAAGCTTAAAGAAAATAACCGCTATTCCTTTAATGATGATCCTGTAAAGTATGAAAGCCAAACGCTTCACCCAGCGAATTTGGCTATTGATAATCAGACATTTGATATGACTGAGCCATCAGTATCGGATTCTATAGTAAGCATTACCTTCAAGAGCTCGCAGGATACACTACGATCCAATCATTTTGTATTGGAGCATGACGGAGTTGCTTTAAACTATGTCCCGGCAACGGCATTTAAGCCGCAAGAAAGCATGGTAAGCTTTGCCGATCAAAAGTCGCCAAACGCAATTCAGCAACCAGAAATTTACCTTACTCCAAAGAGTTCAGACTCTGAAAATCATAACTCTGAAGCCGGCAAGGTGGGCTTAGGCACCATTGAAGAAGATACCGCGATCAAATTTGAGGCCAAAGCGTTACTGGAAAATGCTCCGGATTCCGATGGCGACAACAAGCTGGCAGTAGTGGATGTCTCGGTGGATGAGAAATTCGGCTCAGTGGAATACAGCACCGACCGGGACAGCAATATCGACACTATTAAGTTTACGCCGACCGAGAATGTTCACGGCGAAGACATCCCGCTGAACTTTGTCGTCAGCGACGGCCAAGTCAAGGTCGAAGGCAGCACGGTAATCAATGTTGAAACAAGTAGAATTGATGAAACCAGTCAAAATGACATATTAAAAGGAACATCTTCCAGTGAGCAAATTTTTGGGTATGAGAGCAATGACCACCTGACCGGTGACGAAGGCAATGACACCCTCAGCGGTGGTGCCGGTAACGATGTCATCGATGCCCGGGGCGTAGTTGACACCGTAAAAGGAGACGACGGCAACGATACCATCTATGTCGATGGACAGGACCAGATTGATAGTGGAGAGGGTTTTGACAGCGTCAATTATCGCAATGCCCAAGAAGGAATCCGTACCGACAAGCAGGAAAACGTCGAACGAGTATTCAACTCAGACTACGATGATGTCACCCAAGGCAATGACCAACTGTATGGCTATGCGGGAGATGACACCATCAGTGGCGGCGCAAGCAATGATACGATTTCTAGCGGTGAAGGCAATAACATTATTACCGATGGTGCCGGTAGAAACAACATCAACGCCGGATCTAGCGATGACCGCATCAGCATTACTGAAAGCGATGGCAACAGTGGCCGGTTTGTACTGAAAAACCTCCAGACTGGTGAAGCTAACTACATTTACGATGATGTTGAAACCATCCAGATCAAAGACGGCCAGATCGACACCTTTACCGACGGTAAGCCGGCGCCTGAGTTAGTCAATGAGAAAAGAAATACCAGCACTGATTCCAATCAAGAATACAGTAAGGAGCAAGCTAAGGGTGACGATCAGGATGAAAACCTGAAAGAGGAGCGTTTAGCACAAAGTGACTCTGATGATCACGAAGACGATAAAGAGTACCGTAAGCTGCATGATGAGAAGCAAGCTAAGGGTGATGATCAGGATGAAAACCTGAAAGAGGAGCGTTTAGCACAAAGTGACTCTGATGATCACGAAGACGATAAAGAGTACCGTAAGCCGCATGATGAGAAGCAAGCTAAGGGTGACGATCAGGATGAAAACCTGAAAGAGGAGCGTTTAGCACAAAGTGACTCTGATGATCGCGAAGACGATAAAGAACGCAGTAAGCCGCATGATGAGAAGCAAGCTAAGGGTGACGATCAGGATGAAAACCTGAAAGAGGAAGAGCAGTTTAAAAGCGATTCAGGTGATCATGGAGAGGAAAGCAGTGGTTTCCCTATGTCAACATACCTGTCGCCTAGAAATTTTAAATCAGGAGACAAAAATGAGCGTATTTAGCCAAGAATTTAAAGTACAATCAGTAGAAAAAGCATTATCCAGAAGACCAGAACAATCGCTAAAGCAAATTGCAGTTACTTTAGGTGTGGGTTACTCCACACTTCAAAAATGGATTCGGTTAGCTAAGAAAAATCAACTCGAAAAACAGAGTCAAACATGTCAAAAGAAAAAAGCCCTCAAGATTGGAATACAGTAGAACGTTTTGAAGCCATTGTTCATTGTCATCATCTCACCGATGATCAGGCTAGCGCCTATTGTCGTGAACAAGGCATCTACTTACATCATCTAAATACCTGGAAAGCGGAATTTTTGTCAGAATCTAAATCAACAGAATCCGTATATAAACAGGCGCAAACAAAACTCAAACAAGAAAACAAGCGTTTGCATAAGGAGCTAAACCGCAAAGAGAAAGCGTTATCAGAAACAGCGGCTTTACTGGTGTTATCAAAAAGTGCCAAGCGATCTGGGGGAAAAGGCGGCCGATTAATCGCCTACTCAGATCGCCAACACTACAGCGCACTCATTGATGAAGCCGTTGACAATGGAGCGCGGCAGAAATTAGCCTGTGAACTGGTGGGTATATCAGCTCGAACCTATCAGCGTTGGAACCGGGGAGAAGGACTCTCAGAAGACCTACGACTGCACAATACAGCGCCTGTGCACAATCAATTATCCGAGGCCATCAAGCAAGAAATCATCACCGTGATTAATAAACCGGAATACAGCGCTTTAACGCCGCATCAAATCGTTCCGAGGTTATTGGATTTGGGCTGCTATCTCGCATCAGAATCAACCTTTTATCGTGTCATGAAAGCCCACAACCAGCTTAAGCACAGAGCTAAAGGAGCCGCAGGTCAGCATAATAAACCGCAGTCACTCAAAGCCACACAGGCCAATCAAATCTACTCGTGGGATATTACGTATTTATTAAGCCCCGTCAAAGGGCAGTATTTTTACCTCTACATGGTGATGGACATCTATAGTCGGAAAATCGTAGGCTGGCAAGTTCATGATGCCGAATCAAGCGCACACGCTGCTGATTTGATCGAAGATATCGCTCGCCGGGAAAACATCGACAAAAAGCAATTGGTGATACATTCTGACAACGGCAGTCCGATGAAAGGCGCAACATTAAGGGCCAAATTGGTCGATTTAGACATTGCCACGTCGTTCAGCAGACCTCGTGTCAGTAATGATAATCCTTATTCAGAATCGTTATTTAAAACAGTCAAATATCATCATACCTTTCCAGAAAACCCTTTTAAAACATTAAGCGAAGCCAGGAACTGGGTTGAAGCTTTCGTTTGTTGGTTCAACAATGAACATCAACACAGTGCGCTCAAGTTTGTAACACCCAACCAACGCCATAACGGCTTAGACAGCGCCGTACTCGAAAAAAGAAAACGAGTCATCGAGCAAGCAAAAAGAGACAATCCAGAGCGATGGAATGGACGACAAACACGAAATTTAACGCCCATTGGCCATGTTTATCTTAATCCGGATAAGGAAAATTTCAACACAACAGAATGTCAAGCAGCTTAATAAAATTCATTTCGTAAATTATTGCAAAAAATGCGACAGGTTGGTTGACATTTAGCGTCACCAAAAATTCATTGTCGCAAGTTGTTGATGGATGTTGAATGGTGTTTTGTAGGTGCTTCAGTAGAGTAAGAAGTCTTCTGGTTGGTTCTGGTAATACAAAGAGGTAGCAATATGGATGGGAAGCAGCTAAAGAAAGTTTCTTATTATGCACCAAAATAGTTCATTGCGCACCACTTTTGCGCATAAACAACATTAGTTGCATTTCTCCAACAATTCTCTATAATTCAATATAAGCATTATCTTAAGGTAGCTTTAACCTTATTTTTAATGTACTTATAAAGACCTTGGAGAAATCTTATGAAAAAAACAGTACTATTGCCTTTAGCCGCTGGCGCTTTGCTTGCCGGTGGTTCAGTTCATGCTGAAGGCGCAATTGAAGCGGCTACAGGCGTTAATATCAATGAAACTCAGGCGATGAAAAATCTTGGCCTGGAATTTGGCGGCTGGGTTAATGGCGGCGTGACCTATGCTTCCCATAGCAACCCTAGTGGTAATAATGGTGCCATTCCTTTTGGCACAGATCGCGTTAATGAATTCCAATTGAATCAGGCTTATCTGTATTTGGAAAAAGCGGTTGATACTAGCGGTTCTAGCTGGGATATTGGTGGCCGAGTTGATTTTATGTTTGGTACTGATGCACCTTCAACCCAGGCTGCTGGATGGGACAACCAAATCTTGAGATCCGGCTCAGGCTATCCTGCTAACATCCGGGATTTCAACCAATATGATCTTGCTTTCCCACAGGCCTATGTTGAAATTTTTGCCCCACTGGGTAATGGCTTAACGGTAAAAGCAGGTCACTTCTATACCATTATTGGTTATGAAGTCGTGACTTCGCCAGACAACTTCTTTTATTCACACGCCTATACCATGAACTATGGCGAACCATTCACTCACACAGGTGTTTTAGCGACTTACCAACTCAATGACAATTGGTCTGTCACGGGTGGTGCTGTTGATGGCTGGGATAACTTCCGTCAAGATGGTGGTGATTGGAGCTTCCTAGGCGGTGTCAACTGGGGCAGTGATGATGGCCGCTCATCTTTAGCTATCTCACTGATCACCGGTGAAAATGGTAATGATTCAGTAGGCCAAAACACAACAATGTACAGCATTGTTTTTTCCCATGATTTCAGCGACAAACTGCATTATGTCTTCCAACATGATTTTGGCATTCAGGAAGATGGCAATGCGCCTGGTGATGATGCTGACTGGTATGGTATCAACCAATACCTGACTTACGACATCAATGATAAACTGGCGGCTGGCCTGCGTGCTGAATGGTTTAGTGACCGTGGTGGCCGAATCCCCACAAAAACTCAAACTGGCAATTGGTTCGGTGCCAACTACTACGCCATTTCAGCTGGTGTCAACTATGCGCCAGTATCCTGGTTAAAATTCCGCCCAGAAGTCCGTTATGATTGGGCCGATACTAATGGTGCCGGTACTGTCTTCGGTGGCAACAAAAATGAGCAAGTGCAAGTTGCAGCGGACTTTATCATTACTTTCTGATTATTCATCGGTGCATCGCCTTTGATGAAATCTTTAAAGCCCTCAGTTATGATTAAAACATAGCTGGGGGCTTTGTTTTTTATGGCATATTGGATTATTTGATGGTATCGTTATACCGCTTATAACTCTCAATAATACTTACGTACAACACAGGAGATTTGGACTCATGTCAGTAGACAACGTTTTAAAAATGATCCAGGAAAACGACATTAAATTTGTTGATTTCCGTTTTTGCGATACCCGCGGAAAAGAGCAACATGTCACTTACCCGGCCCACACCATCGATGAAGACACTTTTGAAGAAGGCAATATGTTCGACGGTTCGTCAGTTGCTGGCTGGAAAGGCATTAACGAATCTGACATGATTCTGATGCCTGACCCATCAACTGCAGTCATCGATCCATTCTTCGATGACAACACCCTGATTTTGCGTTGCGATATCATTGAACCTAAAGACATGCAAGGCTATGCACGTGACCCACGTTCCATTGCCAAGCGCGCTGAAGCTTACATGAAATCTACGGGTATTGCCGACACGGCTTTTTTTGGCCCGGAAAATGAATTTTTCGTATTTGATGATGTGCGCTGGTCCAGCACCATGGGAAGCTGCGGTTACCAAGTTGATTCTGAAGAATCACACTGGAATTCCGAGAAAGTCTATGAAGATGGTAATATCGGCCATCGACCTGGCATTAAAGGCGGCTACTTTCCAGTACCACCTGTCGATTCCTTACAAGACATGCGCTCTGCCATGTGTCTGGTGCTGGAAGAAATGGGCCAAACCACTGAAGTTCATCACCATGAAGTGGCAACTGCTGGCCAGTGTGAAATCGGTTCCAAGTTTAATACCCTGGTCAACAAAGCCGATGAAGTGCTGGTGTTAAAATACGTGGTACAAAATATTGCCCATGCTTATGGAAAAACAGCAACCTTTATGCCTAAGCCATTAGTGGGTGATAACGGTAACGGTATGCATGTTCACCAATCTTTGTCCAAAGATGGCGTCAACCTGTTTTCTGGCGACCTGTATGGCGGCCTATCCGAAACAGCATTGTTCTATATTGGCGGCATCATTAAACATGCTAAAGCTCTGAATGCATTTGCCAATGCATCAACCAACAGCTACAAGCGCCTGGTCCCTGGTTTTGAGGCACCTGTGATGTTGGCTTACTCCGCTCGCAACCGTTCCGCTTCTATTCGGGTCCCTTTTGTTAACAATCCAAAAGGCCGCCGCATCGAATTGCGTTTTGGTGACTCTACCGCGAATCCATATTTGTGTTTCTCAGCTATGCTGATGGCTGGACTCGATGGCATCCAAAACAAAATTCACCCTGGCGAAGCCATGGATAAAGACCTTTATGATCTTCCACCCGAAGAAGAAAAAGCAATCCCTCAGGTTGCTTTCTCATTTGACGAAGCATTAAAAGCATTAGATGAAGACCGTGAGTTCTTGACCCGCGGTGGCGTATTCTCTGATGATGCCATTGATGCTTATATTGCATTGAAGACCGAAGACGTTCAGCGCCTGCGCATGAGTACGCACCCGGTTGAATTTGATATGTACTACAGCCTGTAATAGCGCCCTGCCTTCATTGCAAGCAGAAACGCCCCATTATGGGGCGTTTTTGTTTCCACCCTCTCAATTTTTTCTATTTTCCCAGCCGCCCTTTCCTTGGAATATGAGCAATATTCTCACCTAACCCCAGATTTTGTTTTGTGGCATTATAGTTGCTTGTATTTTCTATCACCGTATCGACTTTGCGCTTATGCTTGAAAAAAAAATTCTAGATCATCTAAATGAAGCTATTTTATTGTTTGACCGACAATTAAAGCTGATTTATATCAATTCCGCTGCAGAAATTTTATTTGATGACAGCGCTAAGCATTTAATTGGAAAAACTGCACAAAGCTTACTAAAACCGCGTAACCCTGCTTTTCTCAGCACGCTTGAACATTGCCTTAAAACCCAAGAGCAATTCATTGACCGAGAGCTCCCGCTTAATCATACTGAACATAGCCGGATGGTTAATTTCAGTGTGACCCCCATTATTGAAAACGAACAACTTGATTCTGTTTTACTTGAACTCATTGCAGTCGATAATCATCTACGAATCACTCGCGAAGAACAACTTCTTGCCCAACAAAATACCGCAAAAATGCTCGCGCGAGGCTTGGCTCATGAGATTAAAAATCCATTAGGCGGCCTGCGTGGTGCCGCACAATTATTAGAGCTTGAATTAGATGCCCCTGAGTTAAAAGAATACACTCAGATCATTATCGCAGAATCTGATCGCTTACAGCAGCTGATCGATAAAATGCTAGGCCCGAATAAACCCGCACAAAAATCACCCATGAATATCCATCAGGCATTGGAGCGTGTTAAACAACTTCTAAGCGCAGAATGCTCGAAAAATATTATTTTTAGCGCCGATTATGACCCCAGCATTCCGGAAATAAAAGCTGATATGGATCAATTAATTCAGGTTTTCCTTAATATTGCGCGTAACGCGGTTCAGGCCTTGCCAGAAGGTGGAAAAATTATATTTAAATCACGTATACAGCGCTGGATCACCATCGGCCGCCAACGCTATAAACTGTGTGTAAAAATCGATATTATCGATAATGGCCCGGGCATTCATCCTGATATTATCAGCCAAATTTTTTATCCTATGATTACCGGACGTCCCGAAGGAACCGGACTTGGTCTTTCAATCGCCCAATCGCTGATCCATCAGCATCAGGGGTTTATCGAATGTGATAGTCATCCGGGTTACACACGCTTTTCTGTATTCTTACCTTTGGAGAATAATGAATAATATGAGCACTCATACTATCTGGGTTGTTGATGATGACAAATCCATTCGCTGGGTACTAGAAAAGGCTTTACAAAAAAACGGCTTCAATACACGCTGTTTTAGTCATGGCAATGATTTAATGACGGCTCTACAACATGAAGACCCCGATGTATTAATTACCGATATTCGTATGCCCGGGATTAGTGGGCTGGATCTGACACAAGCCATCAGAGACCAATATCCTGAACTTCCAGTCATTATCATGACCGCCCACTCAGATTTAGACAGTGCCGTTTCAGCATTTCAACATGGCGCTTTTGAATATTTACCCAAACCCTTTGATCTGAACATAGTTATTGATAAAGTCAGGCAAGCCTGCGCAGCACGCAGGCAGAACACTACAGAATCGTCTCTACCTTCTCAACAACAGTTGCCAGAAATAATCGGCGAATCGCCTGCCATGCAGGAGGTTTTTCGTGCCATCGGCCGGCTTGCACGTTCACATATCACCGTGTTGATTAATGGAGAGTCTGGAACGGGTAAAGAACTGGTTGCCCAAGCATTACACCGCCATAGTCCACGTGCCAAATATCCCTTTATTGCGTTAAATATGGCCGCTATTCCAAAGGACTTAATGGAATCAGAACTATTTGGTCATGAGAAAGGCGCATTTACCGGTGCGCTCAGCCGCAGATCAGGCCGTTTTGAGCAAGCCAACCGTGGCACCTTATTCTTGGATGAAATTGGTGACATGCCGATTGAGCTGCAAACACGTTTGTTACGCGTTCTTGCAAACAACGAGTTTTATCCTGTCGGTGCCCACATCCCGACTAAAGTTGATGTCAGGATCATTGCAGCGACCCATCAAAACCTTGAGCAGCTCGTTGCTGAAGGCCGTTTTCGAGAAGATCTATTTCATCGACTTAATGTTATCCGGGTGCATATTCCGCCATTACGAGAACGCAATGGCGATATTATTTTACTCATGCAGCATTTTCTGCAAAAAAGTGCAGAAGAATTGCAAACCGATATAAAAATCCTGACACCTGAAGTTGAAACCTTTTTAAAGTCCTTGGACTGGCCAGGTAATGTCCGACAACTTGAAAACCTATGTCGTTGGTTAACGGTAATGGCGTCAGGCCGTCACATTCATTTACAAGACCTCCCTCCCGAACTCAAATCACCTCCAGTGCAAACCAATGCAAACAACGAGCTAATAGAAGATTGGCAATATGCCTTTAAACAATGGGCGATACAAAAATTGGCTCAAGGAGAGACTGACCTTGCCAAACAAGCCATTCCAATTACCGAAGCAATATTAATCAAAGCTGCTCTTGCTCAAACTCATGGCAAAAAAAATGAGGCTGCCAAGCTTTTAGGCTATGGCCGCAATACCTTAACTCGTAAACTGAAAGAACTGAATATTTCAACCTCATCATAGAGCTCCGC
>NZ_JAEHGD010000010.1 GCF_016097405.1 methane-oxidizing endosymbiont of Gigantopelta aegis | reverse complement strand
TAAACAGATGGTCGACTGGCTGCGGACGGAGTACAGGAACGATAATGAAGTGGTTGACCTTTTTTACGCCATCACCCACTGTCACGGCTGGGTGCGCAACACCACCAACGCCGTCACCGTTCGCTTGGAGTCCCTGCCGCAATCCAAACGGCGTGCCGCCCAAGAACAGTTTTGCCGCAAGCTCACCTCGCTCGGCGCCCAAACTCCTCTGGGTAAACGGATCGTCGTTGAAGTGGGTGATTCCCCACTTTAGCCGTCAAACTGTCCAAAAATAGGCGCTGTTTTGGTCGAAAAAGTCGAGGTCTGGTATCGGACGAGTTCGATGCGAAATGGCGACAGCGGCGGCGCGTGATCGATACCCTGTTGCTGATGCTGTTTATCTTCCGCCTGGTATTTTCGAAGAATCGACAGGGCTACGGCACCACCATTGTCGAACTCTGGGCGCAGTGCCAATGTCTGGGCATCCCCTTGCCCCAAGCTAAGCCCGTGGCGGCCTCGGCATTTTGCACGGCACGAAAGAAGCTCGATGAAACCGTTTTCAAGACCCTCAATCGCCGTATTATAGCCGCCTACGAGCAAACGTCGGCATCCTACCACTGGCTTGGACGGCGTCTTTTTGCGGTGGACGGCATGAAAATCAATCTACCACGCCCGCTACGTCATGCGGACTACGCCATGCCGTCCAACACGTCCCATTATCCGCAGGGGCTGGTCAGTTGCCTGTATCAGCTCAAATCACAAATCCCCCATGATTTTGAACTGGCCCCGCACATGAGTGAACGCCGCCTGGCAGTTGCCCATCTGAAGGCCTTGAAGCCAAAAGATGTCGTGGTCTATGACCGGGGGTATTTCTCCTACTGAGGTTTCCTGAAAATTGAAAAACTGAAAAATATGAAAATTCAAGCACTTACGAAGATTGCGTTCAATATTTCTCCCAGGATCTTCTGGTTTTTGAGTACGCATTAACGGCTCATTTTCCTAACGTATTGATTTTAATGAAATCGGTGAAAAATACATTCACCCAATTTTCAGGAAACTTCAGAGGATTAACAGGATACTACAGATATATTTTTCAGAATGGCAGTCCTGTAAATCCTGAGAAATCTTGTTAATCCTGTCTAATTCTTATAAAAAAAGGTATCTGACTATAATCCTGTCTCATATTTTCGCAGGAGAGTGCAATGGCAATCATCGACACGGATTTGACGGGCCAGATCATTGGCTGCGCGTTTGCAGTACACAATGAGTTGGGTAACCGTTTAGACCCCCCCCTCAAAAACCAGCAATTTTCCCGAAAAACCGTCGTAACTCATTGATAGTTGGTTGGCGCACTGCAAAAACCGGCAAATCGCAGGGGGGGGACTAAACGGTTACGAAAAAGCAGCTGCAAACAAGCCTTGCCAATCGTCTTGGAATAACGGTAACCGTCTGCCACTATCCGAGGGGATGTTCAAAATATAATCCGATTGAACACAAGATGTTTAGCTTTATCAGCAACAACTGGGCGGGCGTACCTTTGCGGACTGTCGAGACAGTACTGAATTATATTCGTGGTACAGCAACGACAACAGGCTTGAAGATCAAAGCCTATTTGAATGAAAAAATTTACGAGAAAGGCCTGAAGGTCACAAATGCCGAGATGAAGGCCTTGAATTTGGAACGGAGTGATATCTGTCCACAATGGAACTATACGATTCGCCCACTTGGAACGCCAGATTGAGTAGATCGGACAAAATCGGTAAGTTATTTTTGGACAGATCCTTAGGCTACGCGGTAGCGGAAGCAGGGAGAGGGGGAGCAGGGTTACCCTTGCGGCGCTCGGCGACGACTTCGGCGATATAGGGCCAAGGTGAGATGCCGCGCTTACGACAAGTTTCCACCACACTGGCGAGTAATCCGAAGACCCGGGATCCTTCTTCGGTACGGGTTCCGTGGCTGATTTGACGCGCGATGACCCAGTGGCGAAGCGCTGTTTCCGCCTCATTGTTGGTTAAGGGCAGCCATGGAAATTTCAGCACCACCCAGATGGCATCCCAATCGTTGAGAAACTCACGCGCCAAGGCGTGTGTCTTCTTGTGAGGACAGTCCAGGTCAGACCTCCCCTTCACCATCACCCTACAATACTCTAACCACCGGATTTATAGAACATTTCGTTCGTGCGGCC